>NZ_KB899664.1 GCF_000378385.1 Paenibacillus daejeonensis DSM 15491
CACAGCCACGTTTGGTGATGATGGCGAAGGGGAACCACGCGTTCCCATCCCGAACACGACCGTTAAGCCCTTCAGCGCCGATGGTACTTGGACCGCAGGGTCCTGGAAGAGTAGGACGTCGCCAAGCACGATGAACCCACGATCTGATGATTGTGGGTTTTTTGTTGCTGTAATTGGGGTTAAGGATGTTCGATAACATCCATGAAACCACGCCACTTCCACACCCGCTGCACCCCAGTCAACTCGCCCTGAAGCTGCAGGTCGCTCCAGATTCCCTGCGTTTTTACCCTAAGTGCGAAAATACAATTAGCATCTGCTACAAAGCAGAGCGATCCATCCTTAAGTGCAAAAATACAATTAACTCATCCCAAATTGGGATTTACTAGAAGGAAATGGAGCTGCTAAGTGTATTTTTGCAACTAGGAGAAGAGAATATAGCCGATTAGTTTGAAATAGTGGTATTTTTGCAGTTAGTGCGTGGATTGGAGGTGGGAAGAGGGGACGGGTGCACGTTTGGAGAAGAAGGATAGGGCGGGTGGCGATGTTAACTAACTAGAGGAGTGGTTAGGCCCCTCGGTTGTTTATAGCTGAGGAAGGAGTTACGAAGTTTAGCCGGGCCATGAGCATCAAACGATGATCACCCCACCTACGTCCGCAAGCCCACAGCCAATAAACACGAAATTTCATACATATTGGAACGATTTTGGCCATAATGTCTCAAATAAGCTCGAAAAATCATATCTATTCGGGGAAAATCCGCTAAAAGGCCGAAATAAATGCGAAAAATCGTGTTTAGCCATAAACAACCCCCTCAACTATCCCAATACACCGCCTCTCACCAGCTTTCAGCATCATAAATCATTTCCAATCAAACTACTGCAACGCAACCCCTCCCCTCTCCTCACGCATCAACAAAAACTGCACCTCACCACCAGAGCAGTATCAAATTGAAGAATCCAATATCCTTTACCATCACAAAGACAGCAGCCTCGCACGCCTGCCACTGTACAGCAGCCACAACGACAAAAGTACCTCTAAAGTCTCCTGTAATCTGGAGAAGTAGGCCCTTAAGGACAAAAATACAGCTAGTTCGTTGGAATTTGGAAGGTTCTAGGATGATGTGGTGCATTTAAGTGTACATTTGTCGGTATCGACTCCATATTGAGCCAGATACGAGGATTAAGGTGTACTTTTGTCTGTACGCAGCCAGCGCGCAGGTTTTGGGACCATGAAGGTAACGCATCAAACCCAATTCAATCTCAATCCCAACCTCAATCCGCAACCTGAATCTCATCCCCTTAAGCACCTGCACCTACCTTGTTGCTACTAGTATTGTCATAGTTGACGAATAAGCGGCGTTAGGATAGGTTTGAGATTAACAGACCAAGAGAGGAAGAGGTGAGTGGTGTGAGACGCTTTCGCCCGTTGCAGGCCCCTGTCGTGCAGGGCACCCATACCGAGCCGGGATATCGCTATCGTGAATATGCGCCCCACCCGCAATTGGCCGACATGGTTGCCTGTTACTGGTCGCTGGAGGTACTGCGCTCTTCTGATCAACCAGTGCTGCATCGGATTTTGCCTGATGGTTGTGTAGATATTATTGTCAGCATGAACGGATTGTCGTCGAATCTGTTGGCGTTCACCGCTGGGTTAATGACCCATTACCGAACCATGCCGCTGGCGGAGCACTCCCTCACGTTGGGTATTCGGATGTATCTCGACGCGGTTCCGCAGGTGACAGGTTACCCGGTGGCCGCGTTCGGTGATGGCCGCGTCATGCTGGAGGAGCTGTGGAACCGGGCGGAAGCGTCTGCGTTAATGGATGAACTCACGGTTGCTACGCTTGATGCGGGTGTTGAGCCTGATCGTTCACCCTCACCGGCCTTTCTGATTCGGCAGATGGAGACCTGGCTAATGCGCCGAGTGGCAAGGCAGGAATCCAAGACTAGCCGGGGAGGAGCAACAAGCCAACTGGTGCTGTCGGGTATGCGGATCATGTATGAAAGCCGGGGGATGCTACCGATGCGGGAGCTTGCGGCGCAACTGGGCTGCAGCGAACGGACGCTGCGCCGGGTATTCAACGAGGAGTTGGGACTCGGACCCAAAGGACTGTCCGGCGTTATTCGGTTCCAGAGCGTGCTTCGGCAGCTGCGGAGGGAAACCAGGATGACCGATGCCGCGTACAGCCACGGGCTCTACGATCAGCCCCATCTGATTCACCTGTTCCAGCGTTATTATGGCATGGCCCCCGGAGCCATACTCTCTTCCCCGCGAACGCTGCGAGCGGAGCCGGAGGGATAACGGATGGCCGTTTTTTACAAGACCGTAAGGCAGGAATGACGGATACTGGTCGTAAAGGAGAGATGATGCATGAAAACATTGGACAAGCAACGGTACGAGGAAGCGATAACCTATATGAAGGAGAAAGCCAGACCACTAGAACGAGCGATCTATGAGCATAGCTTTGAAGGAGGAGCAGCGGAAGCAGTAGTTCGCGAGCTACTAACTTTTCAGAATCCGGATGGTGGATTTGGTCATGGCCTGGAGCCTGATCTGCGGACGCCGCATTCTTCGGCATTGGCCACAACTAACACGCTGGCTATTCTCAAAAACCTGCCTTCCCATGAAGAGGCATTGAAGATGGCACATCAAGCGCTTGGTTTCCTGGCTGATACGTACCAAGCGGATCGCGTCGGCTGGGAGATCATCCCCAAGGAGGCCGAAGAAGCACCGCGTGCTGTCTGGTGGACTTACAACGGCTTTGACGCCTACTGGGGCAACCCGAATGCGGATATCGTGGCTTATTTTATAGCTTACCAGACCACCTTCCCTTATGAACGGTTAGAGACCGTCAAACGCCAAGCCCTTCATTATCTGCTCCACGAGTCCGAGCTGACAGAAATGCACGAGATGCTGTGCTACTTGAACTTGAATGAACGATTAAGTGAACAGGAGCAATTGGCGATCCAACACAAGCTGCTCCAATTTCTTGACCAATGTGTCATGACTGGCGAACAGCAAGGTTACGGAGCCAGACCGCTCCAAGTGGCTGACTCCCCCAACTCACGATACGCTGCCCGATATGCCGCGCATCTTCCTGACGAACTGAATAAGTTGATCGACGAGCAAGGCGAGGATGGAGCTTGGTCGCCTAACTGGACTTGGCATCAGTATGAGCAGGAATGGGAGCAGGCAAGAGAAGAGTGGAAGGGAATCCTGACGCTTCAAGCCCTGCGAACACTCCAAGCTTACCACCGTCTTCCATAAAAAACGCTTTATTATATCCTGCCGAAGCCCTTCCGTACCAGGGTATCCCTGCGTTGGCAGTCGGCGTACAGCCGCTCTCCCCGAATGGTATGAAAATGAAATGTAAGCTTGCGGGAGAAAGCTTGACAGCCCTATACCCCTCTGCTAATATTGCAATAATATCGATCTGGGCGAGGGGCGAACATGCATGCCAAGTCCTGCCCAGACGGTGCTGTGAGGCAGATGAGCGACAAGCAGAATCAGCCTGGTTAACCGGGAATAATACTTGGTATAGACCAGGCAGCAGAGACCTCCACCAGCCAACAGCAGAGAATAGACGGATAGATATTGGACAAGGAGGAACTATACTCGTGTGGGAAACCAAGTTCGCCAAAGAAGGATTGACGTTTGACGATGTGCTGCTCGTCCCTCGTAAATCCGAAGTACTGCCTCGTAATGTGAGTCTGTCAGTAAGCCTGAGCAAGACGGTGAAGCTGAATATGCCGGTCATCAGCGCAGGTATGGATACCGTCACGGAGGCGGCGCTGGCCATTGCTATTGCCAGAGAAGGCGGGGTCGGCATCATTCATAAGAATATGTCTGTTGCAGAGCAAGCGGAAGAGGTAGACCGGGTTAAACGGTCAGAGAGCGGTGTTATTACCAATCCGTTCTCCCTTACTCCGGACCATCATGTCTATGATGCTGAGGAGCTCATGGGCAAGTATCGGATCTCGGGCGTGCCTGTAGTCGATGGTGAAGATAAACTGGTTGGTATTATTACGAACCGCGACTTGCGGTTTGTGCACGACTATTCCATGAAAATCAGCGAAGTGATGACTCACGAAGCGCTTGTGACAGCGCCTGTGGGTACAACACTGCAGGAAGCTGAAGTGCTGCTGCAGAAGCATAAGATTGAGAAATTGCCTCTGGTTGACGAGAACAATACCCTCAAGGGTCTGATTACGATCAAGGATATCGAGAAGGCCATTCAATTCCCGAACGCAGCCAAGGATCAGCAGGGCAGATTGCTATGCGGCGCAGCGGTTGGCATTTCCAAGGATACCTTTGAGCGTGCCGAAGCGCTAACCAAGGCTGGCGTGGATGTGCTGGTCGTGGATTCGGCGCATGGCCATCATATTAACATTCTCGAGACGGTACGCAAGCTGAGAGAAGCTTATCCTGAGCTGACCATCGTCGCCGGCAATGTTGCAACTGGCGAAGCCACCCGCGATCTGATTGAAGCCGGAGCATCTGTCGTCAAGGTTGGAATCGGTCCGGGATCGATCTGTACGACTCGTGTAATTGCAGGTATTGGCGTGCCTCAGATTACGGCCATCTACGATTGTGCTTCGGTGGCACGGGAGTATGGCATTCCGGTCATTGCTGACGGAGGCATCAAGTACTCTGGTGATATTACCAAAGCGATCGCTGCTGGAGCAAGTGCGATCATGGTCGGCAGCCTTTTCGCCGGTACGGAAGAGAGCCCGGGCGAATCGGAGATCTACCAAGGCCGCCGGTTCAAGGTCTATCGCGGTATGGGTTCGCTGGGTGCGATGAAGGAAGGAAGTAAAGACCGGTACTTCCAGGAGAATGAGAACAAGCTTGTTCCTGAAGGCATTGAAGGCCGCGTGCCTTACAAGGGACCACTTGCCGATACCGTACACCAGCTGATGGGCGGATTGCGCTCTGGTATGGGGTACTGCGGTACGAACACGATTGAGGAGCTCAAGAACGACACGCAATTCGTCCGGATTACCGGAGCTGGTCTGCGCGAGAGCCATCCGCATGATGTTCAGATTACCAAAGAAGCGCCGAACTACTCCCTTTAATAAAACGTTAGACCTCAGACAGGAAGGGGATTTCATTCCCCGATATTCCTGTCTGTTTTCTTGTGTCTAGCTCTAACGCTCCCCGCTATTCTTGTGGTACAATGATAAACGGATTAAGTACAGGTAGAGAGGGAGAGGAGTGCTGTGGTAAACAGCCGGAAGGCGAGGCCCTGGAAGCAGGTATTGGCCGCTTTTATGGCCATCTGGATGACATTGCTGGCAACGGCAGCCCATGTAAACGCAGAAGTACAGTCAGCCAATGAATTGGGATTGCAAGTGAGGTCTGCTTTTCTGATGGATGTTGCGACCGGACAAGTATTGGTCGATATCCAAGCGGATGAAGCCCTGCCCCCAGCCAGTATGTCGAAGATGATGACCGAGTATATCGTTTTGGAAGAGATAGCCAATGGTAACCTGCGTTGGGACGAAGAGGTGACCGTCGGGGAGAATGCGGCGACCACGACCCGCCAAGGCTCCCATGTCTTTCTGGCGCAGGGTGACAAACATACAGTAGAAGAGTTGTTCATTGCAATGGCTGTTGGTTCGGCCAATGACGCTTCGATTGCGCTTGCTGAGCGGGTGTCGGGCACAGAAGAAGCCTTTGCTCAGCGGATGAACGAGACAGCCAAGCGCTTGGGTCTTACAACCGCTCATTTCATCAATGCGACAGGATTGGGTCGTGATGACATGAGTGCTAAGTTCCAACCGGCGTCGATCAGTGGCGAGACTGTGATGTCAGCCCGCGACGCAGCGATGCTGGCCTACCACATCCTGAGCGAGCATGATGAGTTTTTGAAATATTCCAGTATTCCTTCCTATCAGTTCCGTGAGCGGGATCAAGAGCCTCTCATTAACTACAACTGGATGTTGGAGGGCAACAAGGACGTCCAAGCGTTCCGTCGTTATGCATACGAGGGACTGGATGGCATGAAGACCGGTCATACCCGGGCGGCAGGATACTGCTTCACCGGTACGGCCGAGAGAGACGGTATGCGTCTGATCGGCGTTGTCATGGGCGCAGACAGTCAGGGTGGACGCTTCCTGGAAACGGCCAAGCTGCTGGATTACGGCTTCAACAATTTTGAGATGAAGACGGTCGTTCAGCCGAAGAGTGTCGTGGAGACCGCCGAAACGGTCAAGGTCAAGAAGGGCGTCCAGACAAGTGTGCCGATTTTCACGCAGAATGATGTCAGCTTCCTGGTGAAGCGCAATGTTGAGCCGCAGATCGAGCTGCTGGAGACAAGCCTGAAAGAGCCGGACGAGCTGGTGGCACCGTTGGAAGCAGCGACGGTCGTCGGTACGGCAACCTATCAGTATACTGATCCAGAAGGCGACACGGTACAGAAGACGGTCAATCTGGTAACGGATGAAGAAGTGAAAAAGGGCAGCTGGTGGCGGCTGATGTTCCGGGCAATCAAGGATTTCTTCGTTGATCTGTTCAACGGAATCGTCGGATTATTCTAGCTTAAGCGGTCCATTCATGGATTCATTTATTATAAAAGGTTAGATTAAGTACTATAAGCACAGTCTAGGAGGAAGAAAAGCAATGGAAACAGGTACTTCACGTGTAAAACGCGGCATGGCCGAAATGCAAAAAGGCGGCGTCATCATGGACGTTATGAACGCCGAGCAAGCTAAAATCGCTGAAGCGGCAGGTGCAACAGCCGTTATGGCGCTGGAGCGCGTGCCTTCCGATATCCGCGCAGCCGGCGGCGTTGCCCGTATGGCTGACCCGACTGTAACTGAGCAAGTGCTTCAAGCCGTATCGATTCCGGTTATGGCGAAAGCCAGAATTGGCCATTTCGTTGAAGCCAAAGTACTGGAGTCGATGGGTGTGGACTACATCGATGAGAGTGAAGTGCTGACACCGGCTGACGAAGTCTTCCATATCGACAAGACCGGCTTCACGGTACCATTCGTTTGCGGTGCCAAGGACCTGGGCGAAGCCCTCCGCCGGATCGGCGAGGGTGCCTCGATGCTGCGGACCAAAGGCGAGCCAGGAACTGGAAACATCGTCGAAGCGGTACGCCACCTGCGTTTGATCAACGGTCAAATCCGTAAAATTCAGAACCTGTCCAAGGACGAGCTCTACCATGAGGCAAAAACACTTGGCGTTGCTTACGATCTGCTGTTGGCTGTTCACGAGAGTGGCAAGCTGCCAGTCGTTAACTTTGCCGCTGGTGGCGTAGCTACGCCTTCGGATGCTGCCTTGATGATGCATCTGGGCGCAGACGGCGTATTCGTTGGCTCGGGTATTTTCAAGTCCGACAGCCCGGAGAAATTCGCACGCGCCATCGTAGAAGCAACGACTCACTATGAAGACTACAAGCTCATCGCCGAAGTATCCAAGAACCTGGGTACGCCGATGAAGGGTATCGAGATCTCCAAGCTGGTCGGCTCCGACCGGATGCAAGACCGCAGCTTGTAATCGCTGATTCATCAGCAAGTGAAGAAAGAAGGATTCGCATGAAGATAGGTGTACTGGCGCTGCAAGGCGCCGTGGCTGAGCATATGAAGAGCATCACGCTGGCCGGCGGCGAGCCGGTCGCTATCAAGCGGACGGAGCAACTGCAGGAGCTGCACGGATTAATCATCCCCGGCGGGGAGAGCACCGTTATCGGCCGGCTGATGCGCAAGTATGAGTTCATCGATGCGCTGCGCGACTTCTCTGCCCAAGGCAAGCCGATGTTCGGCACCTGCGCCGGCATGATCGTATTGGCCGAGAGGATTGAAGGCCAGGATGACGCGCATCTGAGGCTCATGGATATGACGGTAGCGCGTAATGCCTTCGGTCGTCAGCGCGAGAGCTTCGAGACGGATCTGGACGTCAAGGGCGTCGACGAGGCGGTTCGTGCGGTGTTTATCCGAGCACCTCTCGTTACTGAGGTCGGATCCGAGGTCGACGTGCTGTCGACGTACAAGGACGAGATTGTCATGGCACGGCAAGGCCATCTACTGGCGTGTTCGTATCATCCAGAGCTGACGCATGACTACCGGATGCATAGCTACTTCTTGGATATGGCCAGAGAAGCGCAAGTCTAGACTGAATAGCTCCCTATAGCATGAACAGAAACAAAGGTTGCAGAGAGGATGACTTCCACTCGTGTTAGATATCAAACGACTCAGAGCGGACTTCTCCGGCGTACAGGAAACCCTGGTCAAACGAGGCGGTACAGCCGCTGATGTCTTGGCCGGGTTCACTGACCTGGACACGAAGCGCCGTGATATGCTGCAAGAAACCGAGCAGCTGAAAAGCCGCCGCAATACGGTATCGCAGGAGGTCGCCAAGCTCAAAAAATCGGGCGGCGATGCAGATGCGCTTATCCTGGAGATGCGCGAAGTAGGCGATCGGATCAAGGCACTAGATGAAGAGATCCGTGGATTGGAAGTGCAGATCGACGAACTGATGTTGTCCGTGCCCAACCTGCCGCATGAAAGCGTACCGGTGGGAAGCTCGGAAGAGGACAATGTTGAGATTCGCCGGGTCGGCGAGCCGCGGACCTTCGAATTCGAGCCCAAAGCACATTGGGATATCGCCCAAGGGCTGGGGATCCTCGATTTTGAAGCAGCAGGTAAAGTAACGGGATCGCGCTTCGTCTTCTACAAAGGCTTGGGCGCACGTCTGGAGCGGGCCCTCATTAACTTCATGATGGACCTGCACAGCGACCGTCACGGTTATGAGGAGCTGTTGCCGCCACAAATCGTAAATCGCGACAGCCTGGTAGGCACAGGTCAGCTGCCCAAGTTTGAAGAGGACCTCTTCAAGCTGGCGGATACCGAGTATTACATGATTCCTACCGCTGAGGTGCCGGTCACCAATATTCACCGTGATGAAATCCTGTCCGGGGAAGAGCTGCCGAAGCACTATGTCGCTTATTCCGCTTGTTTTCGCTCCGAAGCGGGTTCAGCGGGCCGCGACACGCGGGGCTTGATCCGTCAGCATCAGTTCAACAAAGTCGAGCTAATCAAGGTCGTCAAGCCGGAGGATTCCTACCGCGAGCTTGAGGCGATGACGGCGGACGCCGAGCGCGTACTGCAGCTGTTGGGGCTGCCTTACCGCGTGCTGACATTGTGTACCGGTGACATGGGCTTTACCGCTGCCAAGACCTACGATCTTGAGGTTTGGCTGCCAGAGAGCGGGATGTACCGCGAGATTTCATCTTGCTCCAACTGTGAGGACTTCCAGGCTCGTCGAGCAGCGATTCGCTATCGCTCCGAGCCTAAGGCCAAGCCGGAGTTTGTGCATACGCTGAATGGGTCCGGCCTTGCCGTCGGACGTACGGTTGCAGCCATTCTGGAGAATGGCCAGCAGGCAGACGGCTCGGTGATCATTCCTGAGGCACTGCGTCCGTATATGGGCAACCTGGAGTCCATCCAGGCCCGTTAGACGCGGGTAGAGCCACTGTACGCCTTGTGCGTACGGTGGCTCTTTTTTTGCCTTGGACAGATGTCATAGATTAGTCATTGACAAAGTGCTGGCCGAGCTATATATTTACATTGATTGTGATAATCATTATCATACCATATGACAGATGAGGGGTTTTCTATCATGAAGAAAGTGGTTTATTTTGCAGGTCTATTCCTGCTTATTATGCTGTTGGCTGCTTGTGGCAGCAATACGAACAATGAAGAATCCGTACCTGCCGCACCCAACACAGGCAGCGGGACTGAAGCGCCTGACACGAATGAAGAAGCGGCAACGGAGGGCGACACGATTACCTACCAATCGGAGACAGGCCCTGTTGAAATTCCGGCTAACCCACAGCGGATTGTTGCGCTGACGAATGCGCCTAATGTCCTATCCCTCGAAGGCCACGTCGTAGGGGTGGATCAGTGGACTCAAGCCAATCCGTTGTTCACTGAGCGCTTGGAAGGCGTGAAGGTTGTATCTGAAGCAGACTTCGAAGAGATTCTGGATCTGGATCCGGATCTAATCATTGCGGGCTCCCATATGGAGACGATTGCAGAGTTAGAAAAAATCGCGCCGACCGTGGTTTACACATGGGGCAAGCTGGACTACCTTGAGCAGCAGCTAGAGATCGGCAAATTGTTGAACAAAGAGCAAGAAACACAGGAGTGGATCGATGATTTCACTGCACGTGCCGCGGCAGTCGGTGAAGAGGTCAAAGGCGAATTTGGAGAAGATGTCAGTGTATCGGTCTTCGAGACAGACAGCAAAAACTTCTCTGTCTTTGGCGCGAATTGGGCGCGTGGAACCGAGATTTTGTATCAGGCGATGGGTCTGAGCATGCCAGAGAAAGCCCGGACAGATACGCTTGATGTGGGCTATTATAATTTGTCTCTGGAAGTCATCCCGGATTATGCGGGAGATTTCATTATCCTCAGCCGTCCAGCAGCCAGCGAAACCAGCTATATGGATACAGAAGTATGGAAGAGCATTCCTGCTGTGCAAAATGACCGTGTTATTACAATCGACTTGGAAGCTTCCACTTACAGCGATCCGATCTCTCTGGAGACCATGTTGGGCACCTTCCAAGAAGGGATGCTGGGAAGTCAGTAGCATCTGCTGTCAGCGTATCCAAGATAAAGAGCTTGTTTTGCCTTGAGCCATATGGTAAAATACATTCTGTTACGTGATTTGTTATAGAATGAGGAGAGATACCGAAGCGGTCATAACGGGGCGGTCTTGAAAACCGTTAGGGTGCAAGCCCACGTGGGTTCGAATCCCACTCTCTCCGCCACTTTATCTAACCAACGCGACTAAACTGCCGAGCTTTTCTCGGCGGTTTTTTTATTGTTCTCGGGAAGGGAAACGCCGCATAAAAAGAGCTGCCGTATGCCATAGTAACCTCATGGAGGTGGCAAAGCCCATGAGTAAGAAAGATGAGCTGCAGCTAGATCAGCAGCGGTTGGTCGAAGCATGGCAAACCACGCTGCCGGAGCGGATCAAGCATGGTGACCATGCGGACGTGAAGGCGGATGAGGCAGATGCCCGAAGTATCCGGGTTACGATCCGGACGGCAGGCCACCAGGAATATGACTTCGACTTCCTCGTTACTTATGTAGATAGCCGGGAGGTTCATGTCAGTCTGGTCGATGTCGAGAAAGCAGGCGTGTCCGTTGACGAACGGACCGACACCATTCAACAGTTGATCCAGGATTATAAGCGTCACCTGCATGAGTGCGCACAGGCGCTTCATCATCTCACGCATGCTTGATTGGAGGGATTGAAGATGACTCACAAAGCGAAGCCAGACGAGAACCTGGAAGGTGTAGCAGCCGATCTGGCGCAGACCCCAGTCAATGGCCACCAGGCGCAGCAATTGCAACAGGACAAGAATGACCGCCGTCATCAGGACGCGCTGAATCATGATGAACCCACGGACTTGGAGCATCAGCGCAGCTAGTCATCCCTTCAGAGGAGGCCCATATCGATGAGTAAGCCGAAGAGCCAGCCCGTACCGGAGGCGACACCACAGCAGCACAAGGAGCCCCGTCGCAATCGTCAGCAAGAGCCGAATTCAGGCTCCAAAGACACCAAGCAAGCCAACCATGTGGACCATCATAATCCGCAAGGATAATCAATCTCGTGGCTAAGAGAACTCCCATAAATTGAGACAGCTCGTCTCAATTTATGGGAGTTTTTTAATGTTACAGTTCTTTCCTGTCTGGGTAAGTTGTAATAGAATGGGTATGTTGTGCGTCAGAAACTTACAGAGAAAGAGGAGGGATACCATTTGTACAACACACACAAGAAAACCGTGAAGCTGATGCTTCTCCTGGTGGTTCTGTCTCTGGCAATGCTAGGGTGCAGCACAAAAGAGCCCAAAGAGGCGGTCACCAATGCATTTGCTAATTCCATGCTGATGAAATCCTACACGTTCAGCGGCTCCATGCAGCTCGATCAGTTGAACGTTCCGCCAGAAGCAATGGGAGCGAACGGCCCCGAAGCTGCAGCAATTATTAATACGCTCAAAGGCGCTGAAATTTCGGTAACAGGCGCGTATCAAGAGAATCCGATGCGGATGGAGATGACCATGAACCTGGCGCTGCAAGGCGACTTCTCCATGAATATCTCCGTGCCGATGATTATGACGGAAGACAAGATGTATGTTAAGATTCCGTCGATTCCAATGGTTCCGATGGAGGGACTGGCTGGTCAATTCATCGTGGTGGATCTGAACGAGCTTCCAGAGGAGGAAGGCTTCTCGCCAATGACGGACATGAACGTCGAGTCGTTCCGCAAGATGGCACAAGACCTGGCTTCTGTTGTGCTCAAGCATTATGAAGAAGGAGTCTACTTCACCGCAGCTAGTGAAGACGAGCTGAAGGCGAAGCCGGAGAACCTGTCCTCGGATCAGATCGTCAAGTTCTCGGTCACGCAGGACAATATTGATGATTTCGTCACAACCCTCATTCAGCAAGTGGCGCCAGAGATTCTGGATGTCATTGCAGCCAATGAAGAGTACAAGGCTACACTTCAACTCTCGGACGCCGAGATCGAGTCCGCTCGCAGCGAGCTGGCCGAGGTTCAAGGCGAAGAGCTACAGCGCGGCCTGGACGAGATGAAGGAATCGCTGGTCATCAACGAGATCAACACCATTGCCGCCATTGAGGATGACTATATCCGTTACCAGGAGATCAACGTGAACGTTGACATTACGGATGAACAAGGACAAACCGTAACGATTGGCTTCTTCACGACGAGCGAGTACAACAACATTAATGAAGACATCGAATTTGAGCTTGAGATTCCAACGGATGCTATTCCGATCGAAGAGCTCCAGAACATGGGTTCATCGATGCAAGGTCTATAATCATTCCCACCAGGTAGAGGGGCTGTCCCTGCGCTTCATCAATCGATGAGGGCAGGGCAGCCCCTCTCATGCGGGTGGGCGGAGTCTAAAGATAAGTTAAAGAAACAACAAACTCTGCGACCCCTACGTTTCTGGTCACGTATAAACGGGTAAGTAAGCAATGATTTACAAAAGCATCCAATTTACAAGATAAAGGGAGAGGTCCATAATGAACATGAAATCATCCATCTACAAGCTTGCAGCAGCTGGGCTGATCAGCAGTATGATTCTGGCAGGTTGCGCAAGCAACGGCAATAACGAAACACCACCGCCGCCTCCGGCTAACAACAACGCAAATGCCAATGCAAATGGAAATGCGGAGCCGGTCGTCGATAATGAACAGGGAAGTGAAACGCCTGCCCTGGATGGAACGGCGCTGGCCAGCGCAAACGAAGATATTCAAATTACACTGCCGGATGGCTGGCGTGAAGATAATGAGCTCAATCCTGTTGCCCGTCTGAGCGCTTCTAACCGTGCAAAAGAGAAATACATCATGGTTCTAGCTACATCCAAGCAAGACCTTGCAGAAGGCGCGGGATTGGATGATTACATCAACATCTTCAAAGAGAATACAACGCCTTCCGTAGAGAACTTCGATGCAACTGAGGCCACCGATACGACAATTGATGGTGCACCGGCCAAGCAAATTGAAATCACCGGTGAAGTTCAACGAATCAAAGTCCACTACCTGGCCACATTCGTTGAGAAGGACGATGCCTTCTATCAAGTCATTTCTTGGTCTACCCAGGCTCAGTTCCCCGACCATAAGGAAGAGTTTGATGCTATGTCCCACAGCCTGCAGGTCCTTAAACCACTCGAAGCTTCGGTAGGCAATGACGGAGGAGGATCGGCAGACCTGCAAGCTTACGAAGGCACAAGCGGCAACTTCCAGATCATGCTGCCTTCGGATTGGACCGAAGAGACGACTCTGACGCCAGGGGCCGATATCCAAGCGGCACGGATGGCTCAGGAAGACTATGTAGCAATCATCACTGAATCCAAATCAACCTTCTCCGACGGTACAGCTCTGGAGGATTACCTGGATCTCGTACTGCAAAACGGCATGCTGGAAGCCATTGAGGGGGCGCAGATGTCTGATCCGCAATCTGTGACTGTCAACGGTAATGCTGGTTTGCAATTCACGCTGACAGGCGCAGTAGAGAAAGTGAAAGTAGGCTATATGATTACTGTTGTGGAGACCAACGGTCACTTCTCCCAGGTCATCTTCTGGACCCTGGAGCAGATGCTGGATCAGAAGCTCCCAGCTTATAATGAATACCTGCAGACGTTCGAAGAGAAGGGCTCTGCCCTTTAAGATGAGCGATAACTGAATCATAGCATGACCCCAGACGCAGTGGAACTCCGCTGCGTCTGTTTTGTCTGTGAGCGGGGAGCACAGAACAGCACAAAAAAAGCGGCCCCGAGATGAATCGAACATCCGACACCACGTTTAGGAAACGTGTGCTCTATCCGCTGAGCTACGGGGCCACAGCAATATCCATTATAGCATACGCTGAGCCGCATCGTCATTATCCTAACTTTTGACCTAATGGGGTGTCTATGGGCCTGTTTTTAATTATAGGAAAATGGTAGGATGTGTGGAAAACTGGTATACTTGTCCATAGAGAAACTAACGGTGGGAAGGTGCGGATGCCCAGATGAATCAACAGTCAAGGAAAGTACAAAAGCTTTCCCTCTACGGCAGCAAGGAGGGGAATGATGTAAGCGTCTTGGTCGATGCCAAGGTAGCGGTGGAGAAGCGGAGTTTCGTCGCCACCGGTATTGTCACCTATGTGCTCGGCGAAATCATCGAAGTTGAGCTACCCCAATTCGATGAATTCGGACTGGGGGAGCAGGTAAAGTTGATGATCTACTCCAGAGGCGGGATGTTTGTCTTCGAATCGACGGTCATAGCCAAGCATAATGGAGCGCTGATGATTCTCAATCCCCCAGAGAACAGACGGCGGTTCAATGACAAACGCGAGCATCCGCGAGTAGAGGTGGCCTGCACGGGCACACTCCATGCCATGTTGAATCCATCCAGCCGGCAAGAGTGGCTGATGCCTTCCCCAGTTGAGTTCACAATAGATAATATGAGTATGGGCGGGCTGGGCCTGATGTTGACTGTTGACCTGGGAATCAGCCGCACCTGGCAGCTCGACGTGCAGCTCGATCTGGGCTTCGTGCTTCCTTGCGGGCTGGAGATTATCCGAATTGACCGATCGGCAAGCAGCTTCTACTATGGTGCTTCGTTCCGGGGGATGCCCCAAGAGCAAGCCAGCAGGCTCAGAGCCTTCATTCTCAAGCGTCAAATTGAGGCTCATTATGAGCAGAAGCACCGCATTGTTGAAATCGGGAGCGAGGAGCCCGAGAAATTGCCGGAAGAGGCTCCAAATGCTATCAAAGGCTCGGGCATGCATATCCTCAAAGCGTCCGAATAATAAGAATAATCAACTGCAGAATTTGTAGAAGTTTGTCGAATATTTTGGGAAAATGCATGTAAGTTGTCGACAGGTTTTTACAAATTCCTTACCAAGAAGCGCGTATACTATACTTACAGCTAGTAATGTCTAGGATAGGAGCGAGCTTCTTGGGGCGAGTATTCGATAAATCCAAACTTCTTGACCAGCTTCAACGACTTCGTCTCCAACTGCATGAACTGGCCGAAGCACGTGGAAGCTTAACCGACCCCGACGTCATAGCCATCAGTGAAGAGGCGGACCGTTTGATCGTGATCCTCCAGCATCTTCAAAAATCTGAGATGAGCGGCAGTGTCACGTCTGCCGGCGAGTAGCGCGCCCTAGGATGATCTAGAGCGTAAGCGCCGGAAGAATTGCGTGAGCAGTGCCGCACATCGTTCTTGATGTATGCCGCTAATGAGCTCGGTTGTATGATTGAACCGATCATCTTGCAGCAGATTCATCAAGGTACCCGCACATCCCGCCTTTGGATCCGGGGTGCCATAGATAACACGTGCAATCCGGGATTGGACGATGGCGCCAGCACACATCGGGCACGGCTCCAAGGTTACATATAATGAACAGTCCAACAGTCTCCAGGCGTCCAAGTGACGACTAGCCTCCCGGATCGCTACCATTTCCGCGTGTGCGGTCGGGTCATGACTGGTCTCCCGCAGATTGTATCCCCTGCCTATGATCTCACCGTCTTTGACAACCACCGCACCAATCGGAACTTCCATTAACGCTTCGGCCTTCAGTGCCTCTTCAATTGCTGCTTGCATCCAGTATTCATTATCTTTCATTTCATTCATGTACCAAGGGGCCTCCATTACTGATGTAGTCAGAAGGACAGCCTTTTTTTGTTGATAGGCTGTCGATAAATAGCGAATTGTGCCACGAACAAATATTCGTTGTTAACAGCGTGTGGATATAATTGTGGATAAATGCATCGTTGTACACATTATTATACACATTTATTCGATTTTGCTGTGAGTAACTAGGATAACTTGTGTATAAGTCGACGAGTTACGTAAAGTTTACTTACGTATAGTACTTTTAACGCTAGAATTTTTTGGTAGTTGTGTTATCATCGAAAGTAAAGCAAGCATCACTAGACAAAGGGTGTGTCAGCTGTTGTCGGTCAAAGCCAAGCTAGCATTCATCCTATCCTCCATCGTCTTTATTCTGCTCATCCTTAATGTTCTCCTGCATGATTATATGACAAGAGATGATCTGCGGGCGCAAGCTGAGCAAGATATGAGCACCGTCGCAGAGCAGCTCATGCTGTCGATCGTTAGTTATCGCCATGGCGTGGCTTATATCGACAGGGAATGGGAAGAGCGTCTGCGATTGGCATCGATTGCTGCTGCGGACAGGCTGGGTCCGAGCAGGGAACAGATTACAGCAAGTCAGCTCAACGAGATGGCGCATGAGCTCGGATTGAAGCAGGTGGTGGTGCTCTCGCGTGAGCAATTGACACCCGAACCTGTACTGACCTCCGATACCGAGCTTCCGAACCTGAACAGCGCCCGCTGGCGTGAGCGAATGTCCTGGCTCGCCTCGGTCATGAACGACAATCCGTCCGGGTATTGGTCACCGCCTTATGAGACGATGGCGACCGGGGGCATCAATCCAGACAAGTGGGGGTATTATACCCGCGAAGGACTGGATTATATGTTGGCTGTCTCCCTGGATAATACGAACCTCACCGACGCCGTGTCGGTGGTAGGGCCAGCCCCTGTCTATGCCAAAGCGATCGAGTCCATAGATGCACTGGTCGAAATCATGCTGTTCAATATGACTCCTGAGGATGAGACAGATCACCTGGAGACGACCATGCGGCAGCTGGACAAAATGTGGTTCACACAATACGGGAATTCTCGCGTGTTTGGTACGGGCACCTATGCAGAGCCAGGGAGAGATTATGAGCGGGCGCAAGTTGCAATGAAACAGGGTATCTTGTACCACGAGGCCGTCTTGGGGGGCAAGGAACTGCTCAAGAGCTATGTTCCATTCACGGACGGCAGTCCCTACATTCTGGGAATCGTCATGGACAAGCAGCTAGCCATCTACGATAAGGTGCGGGCGGAGCGGGATCAGCGCTTATTGGTATCAAGCATTGCTTGGCTAATCGTGATCATCTTCAGCTACTGGATATCCGGGTGGATTCTCCGGCCCATTCGCTCGATACTGTGGAAGGTGAGCGAGGTTGCATCGGGCCGGTTTGACGAGTCGCTCCTGGTGACGCGCAAGGATGAATTCGGCCAACTGGCCACGCGTATCAATGCGATGTCCAAAAATCTCGCCATTTACACGACGAAGCTCAAACAAGCTTTTGAAGAGAACCGCTCCATGAAAGAGTACCTGGAGTCCTTCATTAACCATACAATCGATGCCATCCACGTGGTAGATCTGGACGGGCGTGTCACCCAGGTCAATCGGGCATTTGAAAAGATGTTTGGCTGGACGGCGGAGGAAGCGGTCGGCCATGTGCTGCCCCTCATTCCTGCCTCTCAGCAGAAAGAGGAGCAAGCTGCCATGGAGGCGCTGCGCAGCGGCAAGCTGCTGGATGCACGCGAAGTCATCCGCCGCAACAAATACGGCGAGGAAATCGCCGTGAGCGTGACCACCTCGCCGATCCGGGACCGGAGCGGTGCCATTGGCGCGATAGCCAGCATCTCACGCGATATGACCAGTCGCAACAAGATGGAGGAGCTGCTGCGCCAATCCGAGAAGCTGACCACCGTCGGACAGCTGGCTGCGGGTGTCGCTCATGAGATCCGCAACCCGCTGACGACGCTCCGGGGTTTCCTGCAGCTGCAGCAGCAGACGGGGAATCTGAATATGAGACATAATGATCTGATGCTCTCGGAGCTAGACCGGATCAACCTGATCGTCAGTGAATTCCTTATTCTTGCAAAGCCGCAGGCGAGCAAGTTTCATGTCAAGGACGTCCGTTATGTCTTGGGCGATGTCATCTCCCTGCTCGATAGTCAGGCGCATCTGTGCAATGTCGTATTCCAGGAGCGCTTCAGCGAGGAGCCGTGCGAGATTTCTTGCGAAGAAAATCAACTGAAGCAGGTGTTCATCAATCTACTCAAGAATGCCATGGAATCGATGCCTCAGGGTGGCGAGATTATCATCTCTGTTACACGGAACGCCCTGGATTATATCACCATTGCCATTCAGGATCAGGGTATTGGCATTCCCGAAGAAATGATCCCCAAGCTGGGTGACCCCTTCTTCACCGGCAAGGAAACCGGTACAGGTCTGGGCATCATGGTGAGTCAGCGCATTATCCATAGTCACCATGGTACAATGCAGATCGCCAGCACTGTCGGGGAAGGGACCACCGTGAAGCTGACGCTGCCGGCCTGGCGGGCCAATGCAGGCGAAGCAAGCGAAAATGAGGTACAATAGGAGCCATAGGGCAGACATCAAGAGCAGGAGGAACCATCATGCGGATCAACAAATTTATTAGCGAGAGCGGCTACTGCTCGCGCCGTGAGGCTGACAAGCTGGTGGAGAGCGGCCGTGTGACGATTAATGGCAAGCCTGCGGAGCTGGGCAGTCAGGCAGAACCCGGTGACGATGTCCGTGTCGACGGGAATCCGCTGGGTGCGCACAAGCAGCATGTCTATCTGGCGCTCAACAAACCGGTAGGCATTACAAGTACGACCGAGCAGCATATCGCGGGCAACATTGTGGACTATGTCGGACACCGGGAACGGATCTTCCCGATTGGCCGCCTGGACAAAGACTCGGAAGGGCTAATTCTCATGACCAATGACGGAGACATCGTCAATCGGATTCTGCGCGCCGAGGGCGAGCATGAAAAAGAGTACGTGGTTACTGTGGACCGGCCGATCACGCCAGCCTTTGTGAAGGGGATGAGTGAAGGCGTACGGGTGCTGGGGAGCATGACGCTCCCCTGCCGGGTGGAGTCCATGTCACAGCGGACCTTCCGCATTACGTTGACCGAAGGACGCAACCGCCAGATACGGCGGATGTGCGCAGCCTTCGGCTATCAGGTGCGGCGGCTGCAGCGGGTGCGCATCATGAATATCCGTCTTGGCGAGCTGCCGAACGGACAATGGCGGGACCTGACCTCCGAGGAGCGCAACGAGCTGTTCGGTAAGCTGAATTACCAGCCGCAATAGGTTCGTTGGAAGCAGGATAATGCACAAGCGACGCCCCCGGGTCCATGTGGACCCGGGGGCGTCGCTCAGCGTTCAGGCAGGTCATCAAGGCAGCAGAGGCGCGAGGAGGTAGGGACGTTCACTTAGCAGTCCCTCTTCCCTGCTAGGCCTGCTCCAGACCGACGAAATACCAGCTGCCCTCCCGGATTACCGGATGCTTCTCTTTCACCCGGAACCCATGCTCGCCCGCAATGGTCTCGAGCTCGGCTTCTGTTGGGAACCCATATAGATTCTCATGAGAAGACATGAAGTTGTTGAAGGCAGCTGAGAAGGCTTTCCCGCTGCTGGTCATATATAAGGGCGTAATCATGGACACGGAGCCGTTCTTGCTGAGCAGCTGACGCGCCCGGTCCAACAGGACGCCGCGTTGGTCCGGACTAAAATAGTGCAGAATATTATTCATCATGATTAGATCAACCGGCTCGCCCGGTCCTTCCCATTGACGGAAGTCGCCGTGGACGAACTCGATGCTCACATCGGGACTGCTGCTGGTGTCTTTGCGTGCCTGCAGGACGACATCCTCGTTCTGTTCGATGCCGATCAGCTTGAGACCCTCGATCTTCGTGGCCAGCTTGAGCAGATAGCCGCCATGGCCGCAACCAATATCCAGAACCGATTGAGCATGGCTGTTCTTGACCCAATGGGAGACCTTGGGGAAAGCCAGCTTCTCCAACAGGGACGAGGTAGCCGCGACGGTCGAGCCGAATTTCTCATTCTCAAAGGAAGGCTTTTGCTCCCCCTTCAGCAGCTCGGGAAACCGCAGCAGCGTTGGAATGTGCAGCTCCATCATCTCATGCAGCAGCGCACCGACAGACTGGGGGCTGGACTTGGACACATATTGCAGCATCGTCGGTGCCGTCTGGATTCGCTCCTCCTGGCGACTCAGATGACCGAGCACCAATCCCGTATCTATCCAATTCTGCAGCAGCTGTGGATCCAATCCGCGATTGGCGGCCACGGTTGCAGCTTCTTCGCCCTCGGCGAAGGCATCGAACAGATCCGATTCATACCCTACGTAGGCGTGCCACGCCGGAAGAAAGGACGCATTTTGCTTCATCCACTTACGGGCTTGCAATAATCTTCTCCACTCTTTAATTGTCTCAAGCATCCTTCTCTCCTCCATTCATTGTTCCGGGCGCGGCAAGGCTGCCAACCTTGGAGAGCCAGGGGTAATCTTCTTCCTCTCGGAAACGTCGGGCCAGCCGTTCTGCCTTCGAGAGCGAGCTGCCTCCAGGGAGCACTCCCAGCTGCCTGAAACGGTCAAACAGGTTCTCCGGCCATTCACCCAAACCGGAAATGTTCAGCATATATTTGAAGTGGAGATAATCCGACTGCTCGATACGCTTCAGCACATGGCTGCGCGCACGACGGACCACGTCTTGATCAAAAGAATAAGCCAAGGCTGAGAGATGACTCAGCTCAGAGATGAACTGGGCGCGCTGGCGGCGGACCCGCTCATACCAGGGCAGACTGTCTTCAATATCCCGCTGCTCGCGGTAGCTCCAACTGATTAGGTGACCGAGAATATCTGCATCCTGAATCGCCATATTCATGCCCTCCCCGGCCATCGGATGGACATTGTGGGCAGCGTCGCCCATGATGGCGATATTGTGCCGGATGTAGCGATTCGCATTATGGCGGAACGGAATCATCAATTGGATATCCTTCCACCGCTGAATTTCATCGACATAACCCTCCAGATCCGGACGCATCTCCCGATATTCCCGATAGAAGCGCTCCAGCCCCTCCCGGCGCATTTGCTTGAACTCCTCCGGCTTGATCAGGAAGACGGTCCGCACCTGTTGATCAGGCAACGGGAACAGGCCGAGGAAGCGGGAACCCTGTGAGATGATGGTAGCTTCATCAAGCGTATCGGGTCGGCCGAAGGATACGGTGAGGAAGTGATGATTGTAGTCGGTGCGTTTGGCTACGGTGTTCATTTCCTCACGCATTCGCGAGACCCGTCCCTCTGCACCGACGAAGAGATCAGCAGTAACCGTTAGCGGACCATCCGGTGTATCGACGGTGGCGGAGACAGCGCGGCCATCCGCATCACGATTCAGTCCGGTGAATGAACCAGGCTGAATCCAGCGGAAGGAAGGAAGCGCCTGCGCCTCATCCAGCAGCAGTTGCTTCAACTCTTCATGCGGATGCATCAGGGCATAGTCGTAAGGGGAGGCCAGCTTGCCGTAATCGAAGACGATATCGCGAGAGCTCCGGCGGGGTTCGCCGTCAGGCGGAGGATCGACCGGCTGCTCCTGCATTCGAATCGTCCGAACGGTGAAGCTTTCTCGCCGCAGATGCCCCAGCAGACCTAAATTATCCAGAATTTTCAGACTTTTAGGTTGTAATAATTCTCCCTTGTACATGAGACCTCCACCGGGACTCCGTTCAGCGACGACGGTATCAATGCCTTCCCTCGCCAGGATCAAACCCAGCGTCAGGCCGGCTACGCCGCCGCCGGATATGAATACCTGGCAGCGCATATCGTTCCTCCTCCCTGATTATTCTGTTACGACATACATACCGCAATCTTGAGCGGTTGAAACGAGGGGTGGCGGCCAGGCAAGGCAAACAGCCGCCCCGCGGCTGCGGGACGGCTGACAAAGGGTACGTCTTATGGTGTTGTGGACGCCGTGGAAATTTCTTGCGTATTGTCCATATCAACATATTTGCGGATGATGGAAACTTCAACCCGGCGGTTCTTGGCCCGTCCTTCGACGGTCTCATTGGTAGCAATTGGTTGTTGCTCCCCCCGACCGACGGCGCTGAACCGTTCAGGCTCCAGACCGGGTACTGACAGGATGACACCAAGGAAACGGCTGGCGCGGGTCCCGCTGAGATCCCAGTTGGATTCGAATTGATACGTTGCGATAGGCTCGGTATCGGTATGGCCCGTTACGACCACTTCGTAATCGGGGTATTGCTGCAGCATCTTGCCGATGGCGAGTCCCAGCTCGCGCGACTCGTCCTTGACTGAGGCGCTGCCGGAGGCAAAGAGGGCGTTATCGCTGATTACGAGCATCAGCTGCGCCAGATTGAGCTGGGTCTCGAGCTGAGTGGTCAACCCATGATCACGAATGTACTCGTCGAGCTGGCGCTTGAGCTCCTCCAGATCCTCTTGCTCCTTTTGCATCAGTGCCTGACGCTGCTCCTCCACCGTGCGGTTCTCCGGTCCGTCGGAGGGCGCCTTGCCAGTCGGGAGATCCATCTGTGGGCCGGTACGTATAATCGCTGGCGAATCCAAGACGCCGCTGCCGGTATTGAAGGCAATGGTGAAGGCTTCAGCCATTTCTTCGAATTTCTTGGCATCAACAGAACTCATGGAATATAGAACGATGAATAGCGCCAGCAGCAGCGTCATCAAGTCCGCGTAGGGAATCAGCCACGACTCGTCTGCATGTTCTTCGTGATCGTTATGCTTGTGCCGTTTGCTCACTTACTGCACCTTCTTTCTCACTCAGCTGCAACCGCTCGGTCGGCGTGAGGAAGACAGACAGCTTCTGGCTGATTGCGATCGTGGACACGCCTGACTGGATAGACAGCAGTCCCTCGACCATCATCACCCGAATCTCCATCTCCCGCTTGGACAACCGCTTCAGCTTGTTGGCAATCGGATGCCAGAGTACGTAGCCGGTGAAGATACCGAGCAGGGTTGCGATAAAGGCAGCGGCGATCGCTGCGGCGAGTTTGTTCATATCACTCATATCTGCCAGGGCAGCGATCAGACCGATAACGGCCCCGAGTACCCCGAGCGTCGGTGCATACATCCCAGCCTGGGAGAAGAGCAAGGCACCGGCCTTATGGCGCTCCTCGGTAGCTGCAATATCTTCTAGCAGCACGTCACGCACAAAATCCTGGTCGTTGCCGTCGATGATCATGCGCATGCCGTTGCGCAGAAACGGATCTTTAATATCGTCTACCTGCGTTTCCAGTGCCAGCAACCCTTCGCGGCGAGTGATGGTCGCCCAGTCCATGAAGAGCCGGATCAACTCACTGCGCGGTACCAGCTGTTGGGCGCTGAAGACCAGCTTGATTAGCTTGGGGAACTTCTTGACTTCCGACATGGGGAAGCCTACGAACAGGGAAGCGGCCGTGCCGACGAGGATGATGACGAAGGCGGCAGGGTTGTATAGGTTAGAAAGCGGTGCATGCTTCAAGAACATCCCGCCCACGACAGCCACGATTCCAAGTCCAATACCGATAAGCGTTGATTTTTCCATAAGACACCCCGTCCAGAGAATATGTAGGAGAGCGAACAACAGCCAAACTGGATGCTTCTGATCGTATTCGACAACACTCTCTATCTATATATCGACAAAAAGGGGATTGAGATTAGAGGTAAACGTCTGATTTGTGAGCGAAACGTGCATAAATAAACTATAATGGCTGTATACAGCTGTAATTAAGGAAGGTGGAGAAGCGCAAATGGGCGTTAAGCATGCCAGAGAATATGCCGACATCCTCTCAGAACTGACCGATGCGGTGGGTGCAATCGACAATAGTTATGAATTTTTTGATATGTCTCAGGAGGATTGGGTCGCGCTGGGCGAGGGGGAGCGCAAGGAAGTGATGGAGGCGCTCGCGGACGATGTGTTCTACGGACTTGGCGAGCAGGAGAGCATCCAGGTGGGTTCAGGTACGATTACGCATCGGCCCAAATTCCATGTGATTGAAGTAGCGGTCGACGGCACTGAGGTTCGAATCGTCCGATTGGTGTAATGAGGAATAGGCGGCAGGAGTGCCGCCTAACATTCCTATCTATGGAGGCGATCCTATGGCACCGAAAAAGCTGAGTGAACAGGAGCTGGAGACTGGCATGGCCAGCCTGCCAGAATGGCGGCGCGAGGGCGACTGGATGGAACGGACCTGGGAGCGGCCGTCTTTTCCCGAGGCGGTGCAGGCTGTTGGTGAGATTGCGGCTATCGCGGAAGCGATGCAGCATCACCCACAAATCATCATTGATTATAAGAAGCTTACGCTGCGTTTGACGACGCATGACGCCAGCGGACTGACTGCGCTTGATCTGGAAGCGGCCGGTCGTTTTGATGCTGCCCTGCAATAGATATTCCTGAATTTGGCTTACAGACGCTTTACAATCCCGGTTCTCTCCCTTACAATCGTATCATAATAAGATGTCAAATTAGTTGACATTTCAGTGGCTGAGGGAGAGCGCATGTACAACTACGTGGACAACCAACCAATACCCGTCACTCCATCCGAACAAGAAGCCGTGGCTTGCTATCAGCCGGTGCTAGCTCTCGATACCCGCCAAATTGTCGGCTATGAGGTGTTGGGACGACGGCAGAGGGTGGGGCGTCTGGAGACGCTCGGACCTTTCTTCACCGACCCCCGTGTGCCGGCAGCCGATCAGATTCGAATTGACCGACATATCCGTGAGCAGGCATTGGCCACGCTCAGCCGGACAGACGATACGTCGCTGCTATTCCTTAACTTGAAGCCTTCCTGGATGTATCAATCGTTTCAGGAAACTGGAGAGTTGCTGACGCTTCAGCTGCTGAAGCGATATGGTGTTGATCCCGCACGGATTGTCATTGAAGTGACGGAAGAGGCTTTTCGGGGATCGATGGTTTCGCTGAGTGAAGTCATTGATGTCTATCGGCAGGCCGGCTGCCAGATCGCGATAGATGACGTCGGGACAGGCTTCAACAATGCCGACCGAATTGCGCAGATCGGACCCAGCCTGCTCAAGGTGGATATTCACGTCATGAAGAAGAGCGCCAGTCACAGCGGGTACTTTGGCGTCCTGCGCTCGTTCTCTACGTTAGCCGAGCAGATCGGGGCCTCCCTTCTCATCGAAGGTGTAGAGACCCGGGAAGACCTGCAGCGGGCGGTCGAGATTGGGGCTCGTTATGTCCAGGGGTATCTGTTCGCTCCGGCAGAGCCTGCCTTCCGGGCGGCTGACAGCTACTCGGTGCTGATCGAGGAGGAGCTGCATGCCCACAGGCAGCGTCTCTATTCGGTCGAGCATTACTGGCAGTCGCAGAGCTGCCTCTTGCAGGAACTGGTGGACCGGACCGCGGGGGTGGCGGATGGGAGCCTTCCGGATGATACGGGCATCGAGCGCCTGCTGGACGGCCTGGATGATAGCTGTATCCGGGTCTACATCTGCCAGGAGAGTGGACTGCAGCTCTCTTCCAATTACAGGCGCGAAGAGACCGGATGGTGCAGACAGACCCAGTACCAGGGCGCCAATTGGAGCTGGCGTCCGTACTTCATCGCCAGTCTGCTGGCGATGAAACGCCGGGGCGAGGCCGGCGTCTCGCTCACATATACCGATCTGGAGACCAAGATGCGGATCCGCTCGGTCTCCATCCAGCTCGGCGAAGGCCGCGTCCTGTTCGTAGACATGCTGGACCCGACAGCGGTGCACGGGGGCTGACGCGGGCGTACAGCGTGTGAGGCGGTGCGCGTGGGGCAGTGTCGGCTCACATCGCGGCCTGAGGCCAGCGTCGTAGCCCGTTGCTAGCGTAGCGTGGTAGCTGTGGCGTGGGCACGCAGGTGGAGCGGTGCGTGTGGGGCAGTGCGGCACACGTCGCAGCCTAGGGCCAGCGTCGTAGCCCGTCGCTAGCGTAGCGTGGTAGCTGTGGCGTGTGCACGCAGGTGGAGCGGTGCGTGTGGGGTAATGCAGCTGGGGCCAGCGTCGTAGCTGGGCGGCCCGCATCGCGGCCAAGGTGGCTGGCGGTGCAGCGATGCTGGGGGAGCGTTTCGGCAGAGGGAACTTGCGCTGCAACCAGCGCCGCAACTGAGGCGTCCAGCGACGTAGCCTGGCGGCTAGCGTGGCAGCTGTGGCGTGGGCACCGCGTGGCTCGTCGGCTAGCGTCGCAGCTGTGGCGTTCGGCGCGCACGTGCGAAGGATGGGGGAGCTTGCAGGAAGAGTATCGATTAATTGCCAATCCCAGTTGGAACGTGCTAACGGACACATACGCGCTTATTAGCTCTAAAACTAGAAATTTTGTAACGGCCACCACAGCCGCTATTTCGCCTAAATCGAGTCACTTTGAATTCTAACGGCCACCAGCGCAGTTATTGGAGGGTTTTCGAGGCTCCAACGGTCTGTTTGGCCACAATAGGCGCATATATGGCCGTTAGAAATGATGAGCTACCTTTTCAGGGCAAATAAGCGCATATATGGCCATTAGCCGGGAGGGCAGCAAGGACGCGCAGGGTAGGCGACGCCTAGCAGTAGGTCGGCGGCTGGACAACCACCCTCCTCTGCTCTAACGGCCACCACAGCCGCTATTTCGCCCAAATCGAGTCACTTTGAATTCTAACGGCCACCAGCGCAGTTATTGGAGGGTTTTCGAGGCTCCAACGGTCTGTTTGGCCACAATAGGCGCATATATGGCCGTTAGAAATGAGAGCTACCTTTTCAGGGCAAATAAGCGTATATATGGCCGTTAGCTGGGAGGACAGGGAGGACGCGCAGGGCAGCAAGGACGCGCAGGGTAGGAGGCGACGCCTAGCAGTAGGTCGGCGGCTGGACAACCACCTTCTCTGTGATAGGCGATACCGATACAGCTTCAATCGACGCTCTCGCAGGAAGCACTTAGCGGCCTATTTTGGCCTACTCGTGGTTGTAACGCTTGCCACGAAGCGTTAAAGGCAAAAAAACGGCCGCTAAGGTCAGATGGCAAGCGTAAGAATGATAATGGGGCCGAAAAAGATCAAATAAGCTGTGTGGCAGGCGTTAGAGCTGTGATGCGACGGAGAAAGTAGGATTGAGGAATATATGTTCCGCTATATCCCGTATCTTAGCTGGATTCGAGATAAAGGGGCGCTTATTTTCCCTTATCTCGCTGGTAACCATTGGTTAGTTGTGCCACATTCGAGAATAAGGGAACAAATGCGGCGTATCATCTCCTAAAGTCCCTCTAGGCCTGGAATAAAGGAAAATAAGTGGCGTATCGCAAGGCTCGGGAGGGCTGAGGTTGGGTTTGTGGAGGTTAGCGAAGGTTAGCGAAGGTTAGCCAAGGCTCATGAGACCTCAGATTACTTCGGATTGGCCTGTGCTAGCGTATCTTTGAGAATCCTCCGGAAACCTCGCTCTAGTTCGAGTGCTTCTCTGGAAAACCCCGGCATTTTTGCGCATCTCCATAGTCCTTTGGCATTCTCACAAACCCTAGTCTAACCTTGTCCATTCCCTACATTCACACGTATCCTCGCGGACCAACCTGCAGTACCTTGCATCTACACGTTTCTTTGTACACCCACCTGCATTCTCTACCTTTTGAACTCTCTAGCAACCTTGGAATCACTGGACGTATCCTCGCCCACCATCGGCGTTATCCAGCAATCTCGCGTTCTCATGTAGGCTCCGAAATGCTCGCGCACTTCTGGCATACCGTGATAACTTCGCAAATACTTGCGCATCCTTCAGCAGCCTCGTGCACCCTCGGCATTGCCCGGCATACCATCAGCTCATATACTCGAGCACCCTCGGGATAACCCATCCTCCACACCAAGCCGCATGAACCCCCATGATTCGCGACGAAGCTCGCCGCTTTAAGGTCCCCCGATGACACGTGCCGCATCACGCAGCTTGCGGAACCAACTGACATCGTAGGCTCTCACCCACAAGACGGCAGCAGCCGTTTCATCGTCTTTTCCCCGTCATGATTTTCTCTTATACGACACCTTGAGCAATCATCGCATCCGCCACGTGGACGAAGGCTGAGATGTTGGCGCCCGCTACAAGATTGCCGGAGCAGCCATACTCTTCAGAGGCGACAACCGCCCGCTCATAGATCTGTTTCATGATCTGGTGCAGCTTGGCATCGACTTCTTCGAACGTCCAGGACATCCGCATGCTGTTTTGCGACATTTCGAGTGCAGATACAGCTACGCCACCTGCATTGGCGGCTTTGGCTGGTCCGAACAGGACGCCGTGCTCCAGGAAGTGGTCAATCGCCTCCAGCGTTGAAGGCATGTTGGCGCCTTCGCCGACAGCTTTCACACCGTTTTTCACCAACGTTGCCGCAGCTTGACCATCAATCTCGTTCTGAGTGGCGCATGGCAATGCGATATCACAAGGAAGCGTCCAGATGCCCTCCCAACCCGACACATAAGATGCCCGAGGATGGGTAGCGGTATATTCGCTGATCCGTTTGCGGTCGCGCTCTTTGAGCTGCTTCAGCAATGCCAAGTCAATGCCTTCTGGATCGTAAATGTAGCCGGAGGAGTCACTGCAAGCTATGACAGTCGCACCCAACTCTTGAGCCTTCTCAATAGCATAAATCGCCACATTGCCTGAACCCGAGACAACCACTTTGCTGCCCTCGAAGCTCAGTCCTGCGAATTTCAACATTTCCTGCACGAAATATACACACCCGTAGCCTGTTGCTTCCGTACGTCCGAGGCTGCCTCCGTAGAGTACACCTTTGCCTGTGAGTACCCCGGATTCATTGCCGCCGCGGATCCGCTTATATTGGCCGAACATATAGCCGATCTCTCTTGCACCTACGCCGATATCCCCGGCAGGCACGTCCGTATCCTCGCCAAGATATTTATACAGTTCCGTCATAAAACTCTGCGTGAACCGCATAATCTCCAGGTCCGATTTGCCTTTGGGATCAAAGTCGGAGCCGCCCTTGCCGCCGCCAATTGGCAGGCCGGTCAAGGCATTTTTATAAATCTGCTCGAAGCCAAGGAACTTGACGATGTTGGCATTCACCGACGGGTGAAAGCGCAGACCGCCTTTGTATGGCCCGAGTGTACTGTTGAATTGCACGCGAAAGCCCCGGTTGACCTGAACTTTGCCTTGGTCATCCACCCAGGGTACGCGAAACGAAACCAAACGCTCCGGTTCTACCATACGCTCAAGAATAGCATGATCGATATAACGGGGTTGCTTGGCGAGAACGGGAAGCAGAGTATCCGTAAACTCCTTCACAGCCTGATGGAATTCGGGCTCGTGGGGGTTACGCCGCACGACGCCTTCGTATACGGACCGGATATACTCCGCTGCCCGTGTCTCATGTTCGGTGATCACCGCTGTCAATAAAAACACTCCCTCAAGGTGAATTTGCACTTTCTGACGTTTCTTTGCACTTAATCATGGATTTTATCGAATCTAACATGGAATAGCTAATAAAAAAAATTTATCGCCCGGCCAAGAAAATTAAATGGCACCGGAAAAAGCCTTGCCACTCATAGGTGACAAGGCTTGTAAGCATGGGAAAAGTTTTTTTGAAAAGAGACGATTCTCGGCTTCGATTTACAGCAAATCGCGGCGCAGCTCTTCTGGTGACTTAGGGGACAGGTAGCCCAGCGCGATATCAAATACGGTACGTGCACCCGTCTGACCTTCGCGGTGCAGACGGTAGGCTGCTCTCGCATAGGCGACAAGCACACTTGCTGTGAATTCTGGATTGCTGTCTAGCTTCAGTCCAAACTCAATAATCTGACGGTTGCCTTCGCCAGTCACGCCACTGCGAATGACGAAGCCGCCATGCGGCATGCCGCTGTGCTCCTCACGCAGCTGCTCCTCCGAGATGAAGTCGACTGTCGTGTCATAATCCGCAAAATAGTTCGGCATATTCACGATCGTCTCGCGAATTTGCGCTTGGTCTGCGCCTTCCTCGGCTACGACATAGCATGCGCGCAAATGCTTGGCGCGGGTCGGCAGTTCTGGCGTCTCACCAGAACGGATGCGGTCGATCACCTCTTGCTGTGGCACAGTATACTGAACGCCGGCCTTCACGCCAGGCACGCGGCGGATGGCATCGGAGTGGCCTTGGCTGACGCCTTTGCCCCAGAACGTGTACTCTTTGCCTTCAGGCAGAATGGACTGGGCCAACAGACGGTTCATGGAGAACAGGCCCGGGTCCCAGCCGGTAGAGATGACGCTGATGGTATCCGCACGCTTGGCCGCAGCATCCACACTATCATAGAACGCCGGGATGTTGGCATGCGTGTCGAAGCTGTCGACGGTATTGAACATCGACGCGATGACCGGGGTTTGCTCCGGCAGGTCTGTTGCCGAACCGCCACAGAGGATCATAACATCGATGATGCCTTTATATTGTTCAGCTGCCGAGATGGATTCGAATTTAATGCTGCTATCTTGACCTACCTGGGATGGCTCACGGCGGGTAAATACCGCTACCAGTTCCAGGTCCGGGTTTTGAGTGATGGCCTTTTGAACGCCTTTTCCTAAGTTGCCGTAGCCTACGATACCGACTTTGATCGTGGTTGTCATGTCGTCCTCCTTGGGAATAAAAAATTGTGACAAGCTCTCCCCTAAGTATAAGGATGTTACATGAAATGTAAACTATGAATCTGAAATTTGGTCCTTTTGATCGACCGTTTGGTAGACCATACAATAGAATTTTGCCAGGCCTGACGGGGTGTTGCGTCTGTACGAATCGGTAATGACAAAGCCTGCTTTTTCGTAGACCCGGATAGCACGCTGGTTCCAGGTGAGCACCTCCAGGTCGATCTCATCCCCTGGTGCGCGGCGGATTGCTTCATTGGCAATCATTCGTGTAAAAACCGTTCCTATTCCTCGGCTGCATAAGCCAGGATGGAGTCCAAGCCCCAGACGCGTGACCCCAAGCAGAGGAAAAAATTGAGCGAAGCCGACGAGACGGTCACGGTCATCCACGACGGTGGCAAATTGACGTTCACGCACCTCGGGATCGGCAGCGTCGGAGCTGCTCGCGAGCATGACGTCCCAGGCGGGCCAGTCGAACACGTCATAAGGCGGCTCGTACCGCCAGGTGGAAATCTCGCGGGCATGCTCGACCGTCATCGGAACGATGTGCATGGCGTCCGGATGTAACGTCAGCTTGTCCATTTTGCCAGCGGGCTCGTTGTTCTGGCTGCTCTGTCCAGTCATAGGCTGTCATCTCCCTGATAAACTCTTAAGTTTTTAGTATATCAAACCGTCAGGGACTCATGATATGATGGGGGACGGTACAATTTTCAGCATGTAGGGACAACATGAGATAGGAGTTATGATGCGTAATTTGATATGGCTGAGCTGCCTCTCGTATATGGTCATCGGGATGGCGCACGTAGTCGCGGGTGCCGTTCTGGAGCCCATGATGGCTTCGTACGGACTGAGCTACGGCGATGGCGGACAGTTTATTATGAACCAATTTCTAGGTTTTCTAGGCGGCGTACTGATCACCCCCTGGCTGACGCGCAGAGTGGGCAAGCGGCGGGGACTGCTGCTGGCACTGGGGATGCTGACGGGAATTCAGGCTTTATATAGTCTCTTGCTGCCGTGGGCGTGGATGCTGGCGATTGCACCGATTGCGGGCTTCGGCTTCGGGATGACAGAGACGATTATCGGAGCGGTCATTATTGATGCGGTTCAGGACAAAAAAGCATCGGCCATGACACGGATTGAGGCCTTCTTCGGTCTGGGCGCACTGGCGATGCCGGCCCTCGCGGCCCTGCTGATCAAGCAAGGGCTGTGGCAGTGGTCTTTTCCAATCGTCATGGTGCTGGCGTTATTGACCGTGCTGCTCTGGGCGAGGCTGCCGATGGGACAGGCGGAGTCGCTGCTCTCGCACAAACGTGAGGAGCTGCAGCAGGCAGCTACGCAGCAACCGGGTTACAGCCGAGCCATGCTGCCATTCCTACTGATGGGTGTGGCCTACTTCCTGTTCTATGTCGGAATGGAGATGGGCTTCTCCAATTATCTGCCATCGATCATGATTAATCAGACGGGCATGGACCAATCCAGCGCGGCGATGACGATGAGTCTGTTCTGGGGGCTCATGGTGGTGGGACGTTTGTTCGCAGGGCGTCTTGCAGATGGTATTGGACATGGACGGTATCTGATTATCTCCACGGCTGCGGGTACGATGATGTTCGTGTTCCTGCTGTTCTCGGCCAGTGTGACGTGGAGTCTCTTGTTCATCGCGCTCAGCGGCCTGATCTGGTCGGGTGTGTTCGCGATCGGCCTGGTTTACATCAATGGTCAGCTGCCAGGCATGACCGAGCGGACGACGAGCTTGCTCGTCGCCTGCGGCGGTCTGGGCGGGGCGTTGTTCCCCCGGTTCTCCGGATCGCTGATGGATAATTCCGGCGCGCCTGCGACACTTAGCATGTATGTCGGGATGGCCGTGCTGATGTTCCTCCTGATGGCGGGCATGCTTGTAGTGGCCAGGAGGCGGAATGGGATGAAGGCGGTCTGAGCGGGGCTATAGTGCTCCTGAGACTGAATTAAGGTAGATGTTGAAAAAAGGAGAGGGACTTACTTTGGTGTAAGTCCCTCTCCCTTCTTTTTAAAATATAAGAAAGTATATGTTCCCATCTACTTGGCTTATATTTCGCCATTCGCCGGTGGCGGCTGACTTGCAGGCTGCCGCGCACCGGTGATGCGGTAGCGAGTTCCGCTCAGCTTCTCATGCCAGAGCTGAAGCTGATGATTGAACAGGCAGCGCATGGCGTGAATGAAGACGGCAATGTTGAGCACCAGCGTAGCCACGTTGAAGATCAGGGATAAGGGCGATGGCGGCAGTGGCGCCACGAGGACGTTCCAGCCCAGAAAGCCATACAACAACGACTGGCGCAATGCGACCTCACCTAGCCGCAGCCGTTCTCCCTTGCCTTGCAACTCAATCCGAACGATGGCACGGCCGACGGTCCGTCCGTTCGTCCAGTATGGGACAAGGCTATGATAGGCCACGACCATCAGCAGACCGATCACGGGATGGAACACCACGCCGAAGATCAGCATAACCGGTAGCATGAGCAAGCCATCGATCCCAAAAGCGAGCAATCGTCTCGTATAGCTAACCCGTTTGGCAGACAAATCAAGCGAGTCGTCCAGCCGATCCATCCGCGGCAGCTTCACGGAGAGCACTTGGGCGATCAGATAGCCGACCATGCCGCCCAGTGTGTTGGTCATGATATCATCTATGTCGAACAAGCGGTACGGATGATCAAAGTAGCCATAGATGCCAGTCACCTGCGTCACTTCGAAGAACAGCGACAGGGCGAAGGCGGCTGCCAGACAGCTAAACCAACGCAGGCGGAAGTAATAGCGCATGAACATGCCAAAAGGGATCGTCAACATGACATTGAAAAGGTTCTGGAGAACGGCTCTCTCCCTCAGCAGGTTAATATATTGGCTTGGCTTGCTGAAATCCACATTCGTCTCACGCAGAATGTCCTGGATGAAGATAAATGGAATAAGCTGCATCACCTGCTGGGGCGGCTCATTGTGCCGTGTCGGGGGCATCGGCAGCAAGACCAGAAAGAAGGCATTCATCAGATACAGCAGGAACAAATAGAGCAAAAACCCGCGCCACTTGTTAATATAACCATGCCGCCGGTATTGCACAATTAAAAATGGCAGCGTGAATAGCATCGCGGCGAACGGAAACGTCAGAAACGCTTGGGTCACCGGTGATATGTAGTGTTGGAGCATAGCGTGGCCTCCTTTGCTTTGGTTTCGTTTGGAAAGTTGATTAAGTGCAAAAGTCAGGCTGTTGAAAAAGAATGCCTACAGTCACGGATCGATCTTACGATCGCTGTTGTCCCCCAGATTTCTTGAATTTTTAACCGCTTCAGCGGTTGAAATCCGGGGACAAAGGCGAACGCTTCGCTTCTCCAGATTCGATTCCGTGCCTCTCCGGCGGTTTTCAATAGTCTGAAAAGTACACTTAATATCGGACTACAAAGTGATAGTAGTATCGTAAGTGCAAAAATACAATTATATCTTATGTATTACCCAGAATCAGGGGGTTTGGGCGGTGGTAAATGCATTTTTGCACTTAACCACATGAAACTCAAGAGAAATGGCGGAAATAAGTGTACTTTTGCTTTTAAGGAGCAAGGGTGACGGTGTTGTGGAGGTCTGGAGGCGCGAGCTACCTATTACAGCTTACCCTCTTCATCCCGGATAAAAACGCAAATCTGCGGAAGCGAGGAGAGGCGCAGGATAGGATTGCTCCTTTCGGTCAGGGCATAAATTCCGTATAATAGGACGCATACACGCAAGAGAGGCGGAAACAAGGATGGACAATATTGTATCGTTGAAATGGCTGTTGGCCCGGATGTATGAACCGGATATTGTGATTGTAGACTGTCGTTTTCTGATGGGTAAGCCGGACGCAGGACGGGAGTTATATGAGGCATCGCATATTCCAGGTGCGGTCTATATGGATTTGGAGAAGGATCTGTCGGCTCCTGTGGAAGAGGATGGGCATGGCGGACGGCATCCGCTGCCGGATATCTTTGATCTGACGGTGACCATGAGCCGTGTCGGCATCAAGAAAGAATCACGTGTGGTGGCTTACGACGATCAAGGTGGGGCGATGGCTTCGCGGTTCTGGTGGCTGCTCAAATATCTCGGGCACGACCAGGTGTATGTGCTGGATGAAGGCTATACGGCTTGGGTCGAGGCGGGGTTCCCGGTATCCTCGGAGCAGCAGGTGCTGATTCCGTCGAAGTACCTGGCTGAGGTCCGACACTCCATGCTGGCAGAGATGGCCGAAATTCAGGAGCGTTTGGACGATGAGTCGCTGACGCTGATCGACTCACGGGAAGCGCCCCGTTACCGGGGCGAGGTCGAGCCGCTCGACAAGGCCGCAGGCCACATCCCGGGCGCAATCAACCGTTTCTGGAAGGACGGCTTGACGGAGGGTGGCGCTTGGAAGGACGCGGCCGCTCAGACGGACCGGTTCGCCGACCTGGACCGCGATAGCGAAGTGATTGTTTACTGTGGCTCTGGCGTCACCGCCACCCCGAACATCATTGCCCTACAGGAAGCGGGCTTTACGAAAGTACGGCTGTATGCCGGGAGCTGGAGCGACTGGATCTCCTACAGCGAGAATCCGGTGGCTACGGGGGAAGAATAACATTTGCTTCAATCTAAAATACACCGCAAAGTGGTATGCGCCACGGCGGTGTGTTTTTTTATGGCAAATGCGTGGACAAGTTACTTTATTTTTCTGTGTGAGGCTGCGTAAGGTAATGCTCTAAGCGAACTTTTGTTTCGGAAAGAGCTATATAAACCATGATCCGCTGATCGGGTTCATTCGGAAATTGAAGCGTGATATGCTCAAATTCAATTGCGCCTAGAGCAGGGTGAATCAGCTTCTTGTAGCCGTCAAGGGAGCTTGGCACTTCGTGATCCTGCCACATCATCGTAAAATCGGCACTCGTTCTCTTTAGATCCTCGATTAATATATCAAATGAAGCGTCGTTCAGATAACGCGCTCTAGCCGTTCGAAACTCGGCCAACATTCTTCGAGAGACAAGCTCCCAATCCTCTGTGCCTTCCTTCCACACCGGATCGGTAAATTGACGCCACATGAGATTATAATCGTGCGGGGGCGACAACTTATGAATGGTAAAAACAGCCGCGGCCGCCTTGTTCCAAGCTAGAAAGTCCCATTTCTTTCCGATGACATAGGCTGGATTCGGATCCAATGCATGTAGCATGTCCTGGATAGAAGAGCTGATCCTCTCTTCCGCAATTGTCGATGAAGGAGGCGGCGATTCTCCAGCAAGCACAAAGAGATGTCGGCGTTCATTTGGAGTCAGTTTGAGCGCGGAAGCCAAGCTTTCCAATACACCCACCGACGGACGAATATCGCGACCTTGCTCCAGCCGGGTATACCAGGAGAGTCCAATGTTGGCAATCCCGGCGACCTCTTCCCGCCTCAGGCCTCGTGTGCGGCGACGATTGCTGGGCAGAAGGCCAACATCCAGGGGAGTAAGAGAGGATCGCAGATCCCGCAAGAAATTACCCAGTGCTGCTCGGCGCTCACTGTCATTCACCTTTTAAATCCCCCTTATCCTATCACTCACAATCCCACCATAAAGCAGGTTATCGTTATCATTTCATAGTCAAAGTATACTCAAGGCAGTTGATGAGATCAACAATTCCAAGGGTAAGGAGAATGAATATGGAAACCATGGCAGGAACGCTGTTGGCGGGTAAGATCGTGATGATTACAGGTGCGGGGCGAGGCATTGGGGCTGAGGCAGCAAGGCTGTTTGCCAAACAAGGAGCTTCAGTGATGCTCGTCGCAAGAACAGAGTCTGAGCTCAGAAAAGTTAGGGATGAAATTACGATGTCTGGCGGAGAGGCAGCCTATGTTACAGCCGATCTGTCATACGCAAGCAGTGCGGAAGAGGCTGTTAAAGCTACGGTAGCAAGATTCGGTCGTCTTGATGCTGCTTTTAATAATGCAGGACTCGGAGTAACTGTATCTCCGCTTGCGGATGAAAGAGAAGAGGATTTCGACTTAATTCAGTCCGTTAACTATAAAGGCGTCTGGTTGTGCATGAAAGCTCAAATTAAGGCCATGCTGGAGAGTGCCGGATCGGGATCGATTGTTAACACTAGCAGCGTGGGAAGTCTCAAGGGAAATCCGGGATTGGGAGCGTACGGGGCATCTAAACGAGCGGTCAACAGCTTGACTCAGACGGCTGCAGTCGAATATGGGCCAGCGGGTATCCGCGTCAATGCCATTGCTCCAGGAACCACGATGACGGATATGATACAGCAGTGGGTCTCTATCAACCCAGAAATCATTGAACAAATTAGCTCAAAGACCCCCCTCCGAAGGCCAGCTGAGCCTATCGAAATCGCTAACGCAGCTGCTTGGTTGCTTAGTGATTATGCTTCTTTCGTTACAGGGGTCGTGCTGCCTGTAGACGGTGGGCTAAGTGTGTAACTTTTGTGAGATTGGATAAAACGTATACAGCATATAGAGCACAACGACACCGCCACGCAGGCTGAGGCCTGGGGCGGTGCCATTGTCGTTAATTGGGGCCTATTAAGTGTCAGAATCAATATCCACAAATGGCTCACTTGCCTCGCCAGCAGCCCTCAGCAGACGCATAAGCGTCAGAAGCAAGTCTTATGTTGATGGGAGCATGGGGCATAAACGTATCCTCGGCTGTGCCATGAATGATACCAACTCCCGGCCCTGGTCCCTGTCCTGGATCGGGTTGAAATCAAGGACCACTCGGCGTTATGATCGTTGCACCCAACGCAGAATAGCTCTCATTACCTGCCGCATCCAGCGCGGTCACCTGGAAGTGGTACGTGTTGCCTGCTGGCAGGGGGGCGGTTTCGTAGGTAGTTATTCCGCCACTGACGGTGTCCAGCAGAACGCCGTTTTGATAGATTCGGTATTGCGTGACGCCGATGATGTCCTCCGCGGGATTCCAACTCAGCTCAGCTTGAACGCTCGTTCCCAGCTCGGTCTGGAGTGCGCTCCTTGTCGGCCAATACGGTGCTCTCTGGTCGGCAAAGGCGCCCGGCAGCTGGAGCAGGCGCGACGTGCCTGGCCCGAATCGCTCATAGAGCTCCCGCAGCACATCGGTGAACTGATTGCCCCGAGTCGTATGGCCATACAGGCCGCTCATCATGACCAGCCCGTCAGCCATATGCTCCAATTGATTGTTCTCGATGATGACATTCAGGTTGTCACGGTCCTCCAGCGTAAAGATCGGATTGCCATCGCTGGACAGCGTCGCCGCCGAGGAGACGATGCCCGAGAACTTCTGATGCCGCGGCGTGGAGATCGGCTCTTGGCTGCCGTACAGATAATTGTCTCTGATTTCAACACCGTACACGCCCGTCGCATAGAACAGCCCGCCCACGTTTCTGCGATTCGACACCGCAATGATGCCTGCCGCATGTCCGGTACCCGGCGTGCCGATCAATTGATTGCCTTTTACATTCACAAAATAGGCTGGGGTATATCGGCCCGTCGGCACCGCGGCTGTGGAAGAGATATAGATGCCATCGGTATTCGTCAGGGTATTATCCGCAACCACGGCGTCGATGGCATTGCCATACAGCCAGACGCCGCGTTGATTGTCTGTCAGTTCATTGCGATACACCGTAACATTGTCATTGGGTGCAATTAGCGAGAATTTGCTCGTGCGGTCCGGGATTACGTCCCAGTCCTCCGTCAGCGCATACGTCGTGCCCGATGTATATTGCACCTCGCGATACTGCCCGAGTCCCGTGCCGTCTACAATGACGACACTTAACGTACCTCTGCGCAACCGGATCGGCTCCGGCAGCGGTTGCGTAGGTGCCAAGGTGATCGTATCAGCTGTCGCTCCCAGCACCTCACCTACAGAGAAGTAAGCGCCTGGCATCTCCGCCATAATGGACTCGCCGTCATTGTTATACGTGGTTTTCAGGTCAGCCCCGGTCGTGCGTACAATATTGTTCTCAACATGGCTGTTCGACTTGATGCTGATCCCATGCACCTCAACGTCCATTTCGCCGCGCATCACGAATTCATTATCCCAAATAAAAGTGTAGTCTGCCGTGATCGGCATTTGGCTAAAGCCGTACTCCACATAATTGCCTGTAGACTGGACATAACGGTTCATATAGGTACGGTTATATTGCGCTACCCAGCCTACCATGCGATTGTCCTTGATGACGATACGCTCATCCCCAACAAACAGTACGCCTTGTCCGCGACCGCCGCCCTGTGACCGATCTACAGGAACCAGCACCGGGTATTCAATGCTCGTTTCAACGACAAACAGCTCACTGGCCGTCCGCAGGGTCACATCTTCAACAGCAGCGCCCCAATCCTGACCCAGCCAGATGAAGGCATCCGGGTACATCGTATCGTCTGCTGCGCGAATGGCGATTCTGGCAACGCCTGTGCGGCCTACTGTTTTGCCGTCGCCCGACGCCTGAATAAAGTTCTGGCTGCTGCCAGTATGATAGAGGAACGTGCTGTCTGGTCCATCACCCATCAAGACGATGCCACTAGGCAACTGCACGAGGGTCGCATGGAATGTGCCGGGTGGCAGATACACGACACCGCCTCCGTCACTCTTGGCAGCTGCAATGGTCGCTTGAATCGCGGCCGTATCGTCCAGATCATCGTCCGCAATCGCTCCGTAATCCGTCACATCAAACACATTGTCCCAGTCAAAATGATCGGCCCATGCCACGCCGAGTCCCAGCGGATCTTGGCCCGGGGCAACGACGGTCAGCGTCTGCTCGCTCTGCAGTGTAATCCAGGTCTGCCCGCTGTCATTGGACACTTCCACCTCATATTCCCCTAGCGGCACATCCTCCACGAGAAAGCGCACAGAGTAGGGGGTCAGCTCCGTAATCGGCACCGCATACGCGCTCGTTCCCTGGGTCAGCCGGACTTTGGTCTCCGCAGTTGCGTCAAATTCCCGTGCCTGGAAATTACGGCCTGAGACGTCGATGGACAACCCTTCATACACTTCATATTCGGACATAAACAATGGGCGCGGCTTATTCAAATCGATTGGCTCGCTCCAGCCCTCTTCATTGCTCACCCACAATCGGTAGGCGCCCGGTGAGCTGGAGTCGGGGAAGGCCAACTGCAGGAATTGCCCGCGCAGTTCATCTCTTTGAATAATGTCAAGCTCGACTGCTGCGGAAGACGGCGTCATTCCGGAGGTACTAAGCGGCTCAATCACCGCCTTCACATCATCCCAATCGTCAGCTTGCATGGCGTGCCCGCTCAGCTGAAACAGCATGCCGGGCTTCACGGCATCCGTCACGCGCATCAACAGAGGAGGCAGTTCCCACTGCGGCTGCTGGACATCCAATGCAGTGATTGCTTCAGCTCCATCCAGCAGATCGTCATCATTCGGCTCTGTCCAAGCCCTAACGTTGAATTGACCTGCGTAAGGCGGTGTGTAATTCACGGAAGCGACACCATTGGCATCGGTTACGCCTTGGCCAATTTCCGAATCAATGTAGGTGCCTACATAGTCCCCTTGCAGCTCAAAGGTTATGGTATACCCCTCAATCGGTTCATCGTCCTCATCCGTCAAAACAGCTGTCAGCGCTACCGGCTGACCCGGAGCTTCGACCGAATAGGGGCTCTGAAGAAATGTTAGGCTGGTGGAATCATAGCTCTCCGCCAGATAAGACACTGGAGCGGACGGCAAGGAATACAACGCCCCGGACTTGCTTTGCAGGGCATACTCATAGTGCTGACCGGGTATCAAGTTTTCGTCGATGTAGCTGTCGATACCCCCAGCGGTTTCTGCGATTTTTACAAAATCGGTTTCTCCTTGCAGCCTTCTAAGGACGGCAACGGGGCCCGAAGTGCTATCTGTCCACTGCAACTCAACGCTGCGAGCGGGCAGCGGAACAACGGTCAGGTCCTGGGCCGTCAAAGGCACGGGGGCATCAAAGAAAAACCCTTGCGCAAACGCGCGCGTACCGCTCACCCTTGTCACCTTGAGCTTGAAGCTGCCTTGGACGGCGAAGCAGAGATATTTGCCGCTACCCACGTTATCCACTTCCCGGGATTGTAGCACCTGATTCGACGAATTTAAAATTTCGAACCGCGCTTTGTCGGCTGAACCTACTCCGAAATCAGTCGTATACACGGAAAACAAATGCTGCTGGGTATCATTTAGTACAAAGGAATAGGTGAAGTTGCCGCCTGTATAAACCTCAATTCGTTTCCTGCCGCTTGCGTCTGGCAGCTGCAGGGCGCTTGGACCCGCAGGGTTAGACTGCCAGTAGTTCACATTGCCGCTCTTGCTGTAGCTATCCACATAGGAGGGCAGCAGCGCCACATCGGCAGCGGGCGGATCATCTCGCCCGTCGGATCGATTCGACGTGAAGTAGGGCAGGATGTAGCCATCTGATCCGTAAGCGCCAACCCAGTTTCCGGATGTAGTTGAATCGGTATTCACATAAGGTGCTTCCTCTGCAAGCGCCATGCCGACCAAGCCGGGCAGCAAACCAGCTGCCAGAGATACAATGAGCAACAGCAAACCCGATTTCCTTAACATTCTCCGATGCCTTGCCATGTGTAACATCCCTCTTTTCATTGATATGGTCATTTCTATCAGCACTCGCCGAGAGTACTCCCACTTCTTCAAGTGGTGAGGTGAATCGGCGACTTCCTGTTTGAGCCCAACAAAAGGCTTTTGTTTTTCTCGATGTAGCGGTATACTGGATAGGAACATATATTCCCGTTTTGGCAAGGAGGTGAACGCATGTCCGATCCCCTGCTTATGTATCGAACCTATCACGTGTGGATTAAACCGGGGCATCGGTTGTTTGCCTACCTGGATGAAGCTTGTCAGTGCGCCAAGAACTTGTATAATACGGCGAACTTTTATCTCCGGCAAGTGTTCACGGCAAAGGGACAGCAGACCGGGGGACAACCGCTGCAGCAACTCGTCATGGCTACCCTCTCCGCGCATCTGGATACAATGAACGAACGGCGACGTGCAAGAAATCGTTCCCGTCCCTTTGTGCTGCCTACGCCCGAGCAGCCCTTTCTCTCCTATGCTTTCCTGGATGCCTTGTTCAAAGTGATGGAGCAGCCGGATTATCGCTCGCTTGCTGCCCAGAGCAGTCAAGGGATCTTGCAGTTGGTCTTCCAGAACTGGGCCTCCTTTTTCGCGAGTATGAAGGACTACCGCAAGCATCCTGAGAAGTATACCGGCAAGCCGAACCTTCCAGGCTACGCGCGCGGCCAGGTGAAGGACGTGGTGTTCTCCAATCAGGACTGTGTCATCAAAAAGGGTAGATATCTCAAGCTTCCCCGAACCAAGCTGCAACTGAACATTGGCAAATTGGGCGCTGCGGATGGCAAACTAATGCAGGTGCGCGTGCTTCCTCGTCACGGACACTACCTTGTTGAACTTGTCTTCGCTTGTCCGCAGAGGCAGCAGGCATCCGAGACGGAATTACGGCTAAACGCGAGGCCTGCTGATGCATGCATGGCGATTGATTTGGGCGTGAACAATCTTGCAACCATCGTCACGACAACCGGCGCACAGCCGTTGATCGTGAAGGGCGGGATGGCCAAAGCGACCAATCAGTATTACAACAAGATGAAAGCTTACTATACCGGCATTCTTCGCCAAGGCAAGGCGCCGCAGGAAGGCCTGCATACGTCCAAGCGATTGGAACGCTTGCACAGAAAGCGGTATTGCCGCATCAAGGACCTGTTTCACAAGACCAGTTACCACATCGTCAAGCTGGCTGAGAAACAAGGGATTGGCACCCTCATCATCGGTCAAAACAAGGGATGGAAGCAAGCATCCGGTATGGGGCGGCAAACCAATCAGACGTTCGGCCACCTCCCGCATCTCCATCTCATCTCGATGATACAGTACAAGGCCGAAGAGAAAGGAATCACGGTGATCCTGACGGAAGAAGCCTACACATCGAAAGCGAGTTTTCTGGATCAAGATCCTTTGCCTCGGTTCGATGAGCAAACGCCCGCAGCCTTCTCCGGCAAGCGAATTCATCGCGGGTTGTATGCGAGTCCGGCTGGTCTAATCAACGCCGATGTGAACGGAGCCGCCAATATCATGCGCAAAGTATTCCCAAACGTGACGGCCAAACACACGAATGGGATAGAGGGGTTGGATGGTAACCAGTCCGTCAACGTGTCAACTCCCCGGAGGTTAAGCATCCTGCGAACGTCAGGTTGAGACCTTCGAAACCCACACTTCAGCCGAAGCGACCGCTTTGGCAAGTGGTGGGAGTATTCATGTACGAAGTCTTTCGATCAGCCCTATGAACAGAATGAGTTAGGTGGCAAACGCTTTCATATTTCCGAGTGCTATCTTGGCTCCACTATACCCAACCCGCTCGTTACCCGGCCATTCACATTTTTTTTTGCGCCAATTCTAGGCAGCAACCATCCCCGAAATAAATGTTCATCCATGTGGAATCGTCCGCAAACGGTTGAAGGGCTGCTACATATCTGTAGCAGCCCAACTTGGCTAAGCCGTTTAAATGATTGCTCCGATGTCATGCTGGCCGACGATAAGCTTCACCGGCTCGAGGTAAACCCGGGTGAGCGTTGGTTGGGCGACAAGATCGATTTCGATATCCGCGATTTTATAACGAGCGATTTTGCCTTCCCTTTTATCGTACACGACATTGAATTCCTTCAATCCTAGTTGTTGAATCAGAACGGAGGACCCGAGCGACAAGGCAGCCGTTTCGAACTCCCCATGCTCGAACAACACTTCCGAAAGAATCTCTTCGTCCATATCCACTATCGTGACCTGTTGGCAAAATTGGTATTTCATTCACAGACATCTCCTTTAGATGGTATTCATGCAGAATGAGAAGATTGGATGCCCCATACCGCTATTCTTACTTTATCGGATTTATTGGGCTGTCCGTGTAGCTACTAAACTCGCCCACCCTGATTTAGGCTGACTAGAGGGTCAAAAAGGCATGAGCCCGGTACCGTACCGGACTCATGCCTAACTTGCATGCTACCTATTCCTGTTTTCATAGCGCTCTTGTTCGCTTTATTCGCCTCTTGTACGAATTTCGGTGATGGTCTCCCTCAGCACATAACTAAAGGTCAGGGCTTCCGCACGCGTCAGCAGATCGTTCCCGGCATAGCCTGCAATCGAGTTGCCCGTTTTGCCCTTGGAATAACCCTGCTCCAGAAGATAAGCAATCGCCGCATCGCCTGAATAATCTTTTCCGGCTGCAGCGGCGATAATCTCGGCTACCCGTACGCGAGTGATAGCTGCGCTGCGCAATTTGTAATCCTCGGTGCCTTGGACAGGCGCTCGGCGCAGCGTGGCCAAGGCATAGAGCTCATCCGCCCAATGACCGTTGGGTGCCAGATTTTCCTCGGATAGCTCCATGCGTGGTCTGTAGAAGAAGGCAAGGAACTCCGCTTCACTAACGGTGCGATTCGGGCGGAAGGTGTTGTCCTCGTAGCCCCGTGCGAGGCCCTCAGCTACAGCCCATTTAATTGCTTCTGCCGCCCAGTGGCCAGCGATGTCGCGGAAGGCTGGGACTTCCGGTTGCGTGTTCTGCTCATTCCGCTGCTTTTCCTCCTCGGCCCGGCGCTCTTCTTCCTGTTGCTTCTGCTCATCCAATTCAAAGAACCGGATATCATACGCAATGGACGTATCTTGACCCTGGCGATCTTGAAGACCGGTAATCCGGATGCTGAACTCATCTCCGTGCTTGATGTTCAGCTGGGTGTGACCAAAGGTTAAAAAATCACTTCGATTTCCTGCGTTATACTCGCTGGATACATACATCAGTCCCGCACTCTGGTACTTGGCAGTGTCGTAAAACAGCCATTTGACTGCATTTCTTTTATCAATGACTTCAATACGCAGATGCTCTTGGTCAATAGGAGCGTACCTGGACGGATTCAAGTGGATAGAGAACATTTCAAATCTAGAAAGCAGTGTCGGGAAATTGCCTGGAGCTGGCCAAGCGACATAATCTCTGCCATCCGGCCACGGCGCATGCTGGGTGCTGTTCAGATGCATCAGCATATAATTATTCGTATATCCGAAGCCCACTTTCTCTAAGCCAAATTGCAGGATCGCTTTGCGGTGGCCTACATTGTAACGGTTCTGGCTACCCCAATCATCCATGAAGGAACGTACCGCATCGCTTGGGATGAGACCATAATGCAAATTTTCAAAGCCTCTGCCTTCTGAACGTAGCCAGCCTTCTGAGATTTTGAAGAATGAGTCATCCATGTCGGCCGGCTTGGCCGGCCAATGAGGATCTCGCGGGTTATAGGTCTGCTCGAGTACAACTGTTTTGTGCTGGGCAGATTCATTTAGTAGCGGATCCAGCTGCACGGTCTCGGACACCCCGCCAAGGTACCGTACAAATTTGGTCATGTTCAGGGCATCCGTTAACACCTGTTCCTGGAGCTTGCCGGCCCGATAAGGAGAGGAGGTCTGCGGCTCCTGTAAGAACATGCTCCCAGTATAAGTAGACACAGGTGCGTACTGCTTCCATTTGGCCCGGATTTCAGCGATGCCGGCATCGCCCACCTTCGCAGTCAACCGGGAGTCACCCGCTGTTAATTGCTCACGGCTATCACCAGGGGATTCCTGCACAAGCGTATGCGGCGCACGCACGCCCAAGTAATAGGAGATATTCTGATTGGTATTTACAAATACGCTCACCCGATCGGAAACCATCGGCGCCGTTGTGTACGTGAAGAAGCCGCGGGCATCTACTGTGACTTCCACGATGATTTGTTCAAACGGCAGCGACTCATGGCTGTCGAATTGCAGCTGAATTTTTCCATTAGCATGCGATTCAGCCGTTCCCTCAACGGATATGGTGTGGTTCGGGTGGAACACGGCAGTAAACCCATGGTTCTCCGCCTTATCCGAGATTGCAGCGGTTACCGTCGTTACGTAGAAAAGGGAACCAATGATGTACAATAAGACCGCTATCCCCATGGGATGCTTCCATGTCATCTTGTTGCTCATGGATGAGGTGACACTCCTTTTGCTTGAATTCGTTCGCTATGTATCCTACTTGTGGACTACGACAAACGAACCAAGTATAGCATGGTCACCTCTCCTTGTCGATGCACGTCACTGCGCTCAACAGCGAACGCCGTTTCGTCTTATTAACTCTAATGGATTAGTTTGTCTCAACGATTTCACTAATGGCAAGTTTTTATACTACCAAGGTAAGGCTCTGGGTTACGGCATTACAAGCTGCACGGTATCAATACTTCGACAGATTGAAAATTGGCCGGGCAATCTTGCGCATCCAGTACGCCATGACGGTCATGGGTGTCCATGAGCTGCGCTTGTTCTGGAGGTATTGATCACTAATAATATACGTCCGGGTGGAGGTAGGGCTCTTCAGGCCAAAGGCTTCCCAATCCGCCGGATCTGTAGAACCGCCTAGCTTGTTGAGCATGGCCTCTGATTCCTGCTGTATGGTATCCGGTATTTGCTCGTAGGCTTCGGTTATCTGTGCATGGAATTCATCAATCGGATTGCGGCTTGCCAGACTCTCCAAGTGGATGCCCTCGCGAAGGTAAGAGACATAGGCGAGATGGTCAGCCCAGCACGCATCGATATAAAACAGCCGGACCCGCTGCTCTGTAGGACTCATCGACTGCCTACCATGCAGAATGGCCAGCCGCTCGGCATAGAGGAGCCGTCTCTGATCCTCTACCATGTCCGAATAGCTATTGAGCTCCTTGCGGATTTCGAAGTTTTGAGTCATGGCCACGCGCTGGATATGCGAGATTTTATTCTGTAGTGCAGGGTCTTCCAATGCCTCCGCTTGCTTGAGACCACGCACCCACGTATCGATACCATATTGAACCGGCAGCTCGTCCTCCAGGCTGACAAAAAACACGGAAGCACCCGGATCACCCTGGCGGCCTGCGCGGCCGCGCAGCTGGTCATCGATCCGCACGCTTTCGTTCACATGGGTGCCAATGACATACAACCCACCGAGCTTGGCAACTGCTTCGGCTTGGGTAGGTTCCCCACCACCCAGCCGGATGTCGACGCCGCGTCCCGCCATATTCGTGGACACCGTCACGGCGCCGATTTCTCCCGCTCTGGCAATGATTCCAGCTTCTTCGGCATCGTTCTTGGCATTCAGCACATGGCAAGGGACATCGGCAGCGGCGAGTGCTTCTGCCAGCGTGTCCGACTCCTCAACGCTTGATGTACCAATGAGAATGGGACGTCCGGTCCTATGAATGGACGAGATTTCGTGTGCAAGCGCCTTAAGCTTGGCGGCTTTGTGGGTATAGATCCGGCGCGGATGATCGATTCGAATGTTGGGCCGGTTAGGTGGAATCTGCACGACCTCCAGCTCATACCCATCTGCGAATTCCAGGGCAGCGGCGTGTGCGGTAGCCGTCATGCCGCACATCCGCGGATACAAATCGATGAAGTGGTGCAGGGTGATGGTTCCGAGAATAGTGCCGCCCGTTTGTGACTGCAGCCCTTCTTTGGCCGCCAAGGCAGCCTGCAGCCGATCCGGCAGGTGCCTGTTCTCCGCTACGCGGCCCGTATATTCATCGATTAGCTCGATACGGTCATCCCGGACGATGTAATCCACGTCTTTTTTCAACAAGGCTTCCACATGCAGCGCGCAATTGAGGGCAGATAACAACGAACTATTATGCGTTTCGTACAGATTGCCGCATTCCAGCAGAGCTTCTACTGTGGCAGAGCCGGCTTCATTCAAGTACACGTTCCGCTTGGACTCGTCGAAGTCGTAATGCTCCAGAGGCTCTAGCTGGCGGGCAATCTCTGCTAGATTCAGGTCGCTGCTCCCGGATGTGCCCGACTCGCCGGCAATGACTAAGGGCACCCGCGCTTCGTCGAGCAGCAGGGAATCCGCCTCGTCAACGATGACATAGTGGAAGGGGCGATGCACGGTGTCCTCCACATCCAGGGCAATCGTGTCGCGCAGATAGTCGAACCCCGCCTCCTTGGCTGTCACATAGGTAATATCTGCGGCGTAAGCTTCCTGCTTCTCAGGCAAGGGCATGCCCGCTTGAACCGAGCTTGCGGTTAAGCCAAGGAAGCGATAGATCGGTCCCATCCACTCTGCGTCCCGGTGAGCCAAGTAATCGTTGAACGTCAGGACATGAACACCCTCGACGGTAAGCGCATTGAGATACGCAGGCATGACGGCCGACAGGGTTTTTCCTTCACCCGTATGCTGCTCGATTAGCTTCCCTTCGTGTAGCGCGATGGCCGCCATAATCTGGACCTCGTACGGCTGCAGTCCGAGTGTTCGCTTCGCGACTTCGCAGACTAGTGCATACGCATCAACGAGCAGCTCATCCAGCGACGTGCCTGACTTGGCTTCTTGTTGCAGCCTGCGGGACTCCGCTTGAAGCTGTCCATCGTCCCATGCGACATAACTCCGCGCCCGGATGAGCGCCGCTTGGGCTTGATAGGCTTGCAGCTGATTCTCGGTATCGCGATCCTTGAGCTTTTGCATCCATTTCACGGCTCGATTCATTGGCATGGTCCCCCCTCGGTAGAGTAAGCGGCTAGTGATTGGTTTGAATTGGTTGCTTTCGATTATATCATTTTTTCAAGTAGCGCACGTAAGCCTCGGCACTGCGATCGATCTGTTCATCGGTCATCTGAAAAGAAGCCCCGTACACCGCGAAGTGGGGAAGAGCGATGGCCCCGACATGTCGGAGACTGGCTTGAAAGGGAGCCGTGAGCTGATCGACCGTAAACGAGATGGGACCGTCCGCCCGGTAATGCTGCTCTTTGTCGCCAATGGACATGGCCAGCCCCATCGCTTTTCCCTTGAGCTTGTCGCCTCGTGATCCGTAGGCCCAGCCGTAGGTAAACACATCGTCGAACCATTTTTTCAGCAGGGGCGGGTAACTGTACCAGTAGAATGGAAATTGCAAAATGGTCCGGTCGTGCTCTTCCAGCAGTCGTTGTTCTCTCGGCACGTCAATCTGCCCGTCGGGATAGTCATGGTACAACTCATGAAGCGTGCATATACCAGGATGCTTGAGCAGCTCGGCCTTCCAGCGGCGGTTGACCCGGGATGTCTCCAAATGCGGATGTGCAAGGATAACCAGTGTGTTCATGTCTCCATAACCCCTTCCCTTTTCTTCTGCGTGTCGGAATAGGGTCATTATCATACAGAAAAGGTTTAATGAAAATACACACTTTGAAGTAAGGTGCTTACCTCAAAGTGCGTACTGGACGGTAACGAATCGATATGGCAAGATTGAGGTTTAAAGAAGATCTTCCAACCATGAGAAATGGGGGATGAACGGATATGAAACAGTATCACCTTGGTATTGAAGCGACGCTCGAAATTATTGGCGGTAAATGGAAAGCCTTGATCATCTGTCTACTGATGACCGGCCCCAAACGGACCAGCGAGCTGGAACGTGGGATCACTGGAATTACGCAAAAAGTCTTGATTCAACAGCTGCGGGAGCTGGAGCGGGACGGCCTCGTGCTACGCACGGTTTATGAGCAGATGCCGCCCAAGGTGGACTATCGCCTAACGGACTATGGCCTGACCGCCAACCGGATTGTAGATGTCATGTGTGCGTGGGGAACGGACAATATTAAGCGGAGACAATCACAAGGGGAGGATATTGTGCTGAGGGAAGAGGGAAGGGTGGAGTAGGGGAGGGCAGCTCCCAGCAGCGGGGGCCAGCGGGGCCAGCGGCATGACGGTGGTTGGACGACCACGTGCTATGGCTCGCAAATTCACCCATTGCCGGCCATCCAGTCCGTGCCTCAATTCCGTGTTGTTTTAATGGCTTCCAAATCCTCCCGGTTTCAACCTGCTGTAGGTTGGGTACTGGGAGTAGGCTGCCGAAAACACAACAGGGAGGTTTTCTGTTCATGGTAAAAAAGATGAAGCGGGCCGCGGTCGCGCTGGTGGCGATCACCGTATTTGGCAATGTGGCGTACGCAGGCCCCGCTCGGGCGACAAGTTCGAATGGCGACAATGGTGACATTGCCGTCGCTACCAAAACCGTGCGTAAGGAGGAACAAATGACAGACTCGCCAAGCAATTACCGCTATATGGATTTCGAGCAAATGGCGCGGCAATTCGATGAACTCGTATTTTCGTTTGCTGCTAATCCTGACTATGTGCCTGTCGACACGGACTCTTACCTGCCGATTGGGTACTGGGATGACAACAACGTCAATGGCTACGGCCGAACATTTGGTTTTCCCTCTTACATCGGCCAAATCAATGAGGCAGGAGAAGGAACGCTGGTGCCGGGGTCTCAGGAGGCGATCTCCACGATGGCACCGGTATTGTCCGGCATGCTTGTCGGCATCGATAAGACCCAGCAGCATGGCTACAATCTGGTGGAAATGATGAACGAATTTCACAATGTAGCCAACGGCGAGCATATGGTGCTCAACCATGTAGATACTTCGACTGGGCAATCGTTCTGGTATGAATTGTATCCTCAGCTGCTGTACATTCAGCTCTATGAGACAGCCAAGCGTCAATACGGGCAAGACATCGATTCCATGCGCGAGATTATTGTGGAAGGTGCAGACAGATGGTTGGAAGCGTTACCAAATTTTAAGGATAGCGATGGAAGATTGTCGTTTGACTTCACCTCCTACGATATGAAGCGAGGGGAGCCAGTTCGCAACGGGCGATGGACAGAACCGCCTGGTGGATCTCTTGCGTACATATTCTATTCCGCCTATGAGACGACGGGCGAACAGAAGTATTTGGATGCAATGGCGCTGGTCATGGATGAGCTGAATGATAGCGCTAACAATCCTTATTATGAGGTCACCCAGGATTACAGTGCGTTGATGGCCGCCATGATGAATTTTCGATTTGGTGAGCAGTATGATGTGGACAAAATGATCAATTGGATTTTCGATGCAGATAGTGATGTCCGGACCGGCTGGGGGGTCATGGCAGGCGAGTGGGGAGGCTATCAAGCCGACGGCTTGGTAGGTTCAGACCGCGACAGCGGCGGCTTCGGCTTCCTGATGAATACGTACCATCTCGGTGCGGTGTTGGCGCCGCTGGCCAAATATGATCCGCGCTACTCCGATGCCATCGGCAAATGGTATCTGAGCGCATCCAACAGCGTGAGGCTTATGTATCCGAACGAGCTGCCAGCGGCCAATCAGATTCATGGGGGCGCGTTCGAGCATGATCCGGAGGGTGTCCTCGGTTACGAAGGCGTCCGTCACACGGTCGACGGTCAAACGCCGTATGCCAGCGGTGATCCCGTACGTTATGGCTGGGGCCAGACCGACTACGGGATTTATGGTTCGGGGTTGGTCGGCGTGTTTGGAGCTGTTATCGAGCCTACGGAGGTTGAGCGGATTCTTCAGCTTGATTTGAATGCAACCGATTATTTCCGTGAGGAAGGGAGCTTCCCTCATTACTTGTACTACAATCCCTATCCGGAGGAGCGCAGCGTAGCGATTGAACTGGACGATTCGTCCCAGCTGTTCGATGCAGCAGCCAAGACAACCCTGGCCACGAATGTATCCGGCACGCACCACGTAACGATTCCGGCGATGTCCTCGCTGAATGTGATCGTCCTGCCGGCAGAGGCTGACATTCGCCATGAAGGCAACAGCTGGATGGTCGGGGCCCGGACGATTGCCAAGGATGCGATCGGTGTGAGTATACTATCTCCATCTCAGCAGCGTACGTATATCGAGTCGGATGAGGTCGAGCTGGAGCTGGCGCTCACGGGAAGCGAGAGTGCTCATATGACGGTGAGCGCGGACGGCAATGTGCTGTATGAAGGCGACTTCTCGCCTGCTTATACCCTGGATACGACAGAGCTTCCGAACGGGATCGTCAATATCGCGGTCACGGTGGAGTCGGAAGGATTGGTCGATAAGGCCAACCTGAAACTTGCCATCAGTAATCCTGATGTGGACAGTATCATCTACGAGGCAGCGGTTGAGGATCTATTGCTGTACGATCCGGTGGAGGTCATGCCAGCAGCCGTAACCGACAGCGGGGATGGGTATGCACGCATTACCGAGGATAATGAGGATGGCGATTGGGGGGCTGTGCAGACCGAAACCATCGAGGTGGATTTTGGCCGTCGTCCTTATCTGGAGATTGAGACCGTTGATCCGGATCCCTACTACACCATTCAGCTCAAGTTTGAAGACGAGGAATGGGGCAACTATGTGTTGTCGAACGGCATGGAGGATGGCAAACGACTGATTGATCTCCGCAGCGCGTTAGCCACGTATGGTGATCAGACCCAGCGAACGGGCCCGGTTCCACTCCGCGTCTATTTGATGGCGAACGGCAAGGAGGGTGCCTCCTTTGGCATAAAGTCTCTGCGACTGTTCTATAATGACCCGTCGGCAGCTGCGGACAGTGTCGCCTTCGAAGCCGAAGACATCGCGGATTTTGTGCCGGGCGAAGCGCCTGCAACCTCGGAATTAATCGGCAAAAAAGCGATTATCGAGAACAGAACGGACAACGAGGGCTATGGCGGAGTCCTGTCCGAAGTATTTACGCTCGACTGGTCACGAAATCCGGTACTCCACATCGACATCGCAGAGGTTGGGGAGGCCAACACCTATACACTTAAGCTTCTATACGGTGATGCCTCTTACTATGTGTATGCGAACCGTACGGAAACCGGCTTGCAGACCATTAATCTGGCCGAGGGCCTCGAGCAGCATCATAGCGAGTCGCTGTCTGGCTCCGGAGAAGCGCAGCTGGAGCTGTGGGCGACCGATGCGAAAGGCGCCTACTTCATTGTTGAGTCGTTTGAAATCGTCTATGAAGACGAAGGGACGGCTTACGCCGCGGATCAGGCCACGATTGAAACGTTCGAGTCCTCCTCATCGCCGGGAAGAATCGGGTATGTGCATGCGGTGGCGCGCGTGACGGAGGATCACCCTGACGCAGACTACGGTGCCGTCCGTTCGGCTCCGTTCCTGCTGGATTTGGACCAACCGCTCGAGCTGGAGATGGATATCGCAGCGGTGACTGCGGCCTGGTCGCTGCAGTTGAAGTTTGAAGGTGACGAGCAGCCTATGGATGTGGTAGTGGATGCTACGGAGGCAGGCATCGTCAAGCTGGACGTGGCTTCCGCGCTGCGAGACCTTAACCCGGCATTTGACAAAAGCGGGACCCAGCGCGTGATGTTGTACGTCATGGCGCAGGGCGCCGAGGGTGCTTCTGTGGATGTACGGAGCATCCGTCTCCGGCATGTGGAGCCAGCGGGCTACGGGCTGGAGCTGGATAAGCGATTAGTTGAGCTGACGACCGGCGAGTCCGTGCAAGTCACTGCACAGCTGAGCGGGGGAGAAGCCGGCATGACTTGGAGCTCCTCCGACGAAGGTGTTGTGCGGGTTGACGGCAACGGTCTCGTTACTACTGTTGGCGTGGGTACCGCGCTCATCGTAGCGGAGCGGGACGATCGGCCTGGATTAGGAGCAACGCTGACGTTGGCTGTCCGTCCGAAGCGAGCAGAAGCCGTAACTGTAGCTACGCCAGCGGATCAGCCGGTTGGCGGCAAGGTGACGCTGCAGCCTGCTGTAGCGCCAGCGGATGCGCTCAACCACAAGTGGATTTTCCGAACCTCGAACCCGTCTATTGCTGAGGTTACTTCGAGCGGGACCGTCAGTATAGTGGCTGCTGGCACCGCACAGATCAGAATTGCCACGGAAGACGGTTATGCCCGTAACGAGATCACGGTTAGAGGGTACCTGCCGCAAGGAGGCGGGGGTACCGGTGGTGGCGGTCAGGTTGGCGTGATCCCGCCGGATGACGAGGACGTAGAGGATACGCCAAATGCCGGGGAGTGGCAGGAGGGTGTGTATGTGCTGCAGCTTCGTCCGGAAGAGGTCATCCGGGCAGCGGAAGCTGCGGCTGAGCAAGGCGGTGCGGCTCGAATCGAGTTGGCTGTGAGCGAAGAGGAATGGCAGACGGCGAAGGGCTTCACGGTTGAGATTCCGTGTGAGATATGGAGCGACAGTGTGTGGAGTAACGGGAAGGTTGCTCACCTGCTACTGACTAGTCCTCTGGGAGAAATTCGCTTACGTGTTGATGAGGTCCGCAAGCTATATGGTGAGACAGAAGGACCATTGGCGCTGACATTGCGGATGGTGTCCACGCAAGAGCTGTCCGAACGTGTGGCGCAAGCTGCCAATGGGCGCACCGTTTATTCCTTTGCAGCAACGGTGGATGGAAGAGAGGGCATGGAGCATGTGAAGGGTCCTCGCCTTGCCCTTGTCACGTTGCCCGGCGAGAGCGGAGAATCGGTGGTGAAGGAGCTGTCGGCTGCGGGTGAAGAACGGGCCATTCCGTGGTCCGGACGCACGGGAGCAGGCGTAAGTTTTGTTGCTGGAGAATCGGTCTATGTGGTTCTGGATCAGGCCGTGAATCCCTTTGTCGATCTGGGCTCGCATTGGGCCACGGAAAGCGCGGTTTTGGCTGCGGCAAGAGGCATGATGCAAGGGACGGGCGAAGGGCGCTTCGCACCGGGGCTTGGGATGAGCCGGGCCATGGTCGTGCAAATGTTGGCTAATTTGGAGCGTGTAGCTGATCATTCATTAGGCGAGGCGCTGTTTATGGATGTCCGAGAGGGTGCCTGGTACACTTCGGCGATCTCGTGGGCTGTTGAAGCGGAGATTGTTCAAGGCGTGGGTAACGGGAAGTTCGAGCCCAACCGGATGGTCACTCGTGAGGAGATGGCAGTGATCCTGATGCGTTACGCGCAATATACGGGTTTGCCGCTTCCAAATGCGGTGAACGATGTTGAATTGAGCTTCGCCGATAGCGCAGCTATCCAATCTTGGGCGGTAGATGCCGTGCGGTCGCTACATGCTGCAGGGATCATCCGAGGCATGGCAGACCATACATTCGCGCCTGGCGAAGGGCTGCTGAGAGGGCAGGCCGCGACGCTGATGGACGAATGGATCTCCTATTCGCTCCGCGTGTGGGATACCGAAACTGCAAACTGACAACTAACTGCATGCAAGCCCCTGCTTCGAACACTGTTCGAGGACAGGGGCTTTGCGGGTTAGCGAGTTCTGCTGGAGTCGATCATGTGTAATAAGGGTGCAAGTGTACCAGTAGCCTGCCCACTAACCTACGCACTGACCAACGGCACTGAGCCCCCCACCAACCTTTGCACCAACCCACGCGCCGACCTGGGCACCAACCTACACACTGACCTATGCACCAACCTACGCACCAACCTAAGGATAATAATGTAAATATTGTTGGTGGTAATTGTACATTTACACATAGCAAGCCAGCAGACCATGAATGTAGCTAAAATAGTGGTATTATTGCACTTACTATTCCAGTTGCAAAGCCTAGTTGCAAAGCCTTAAGGCTGCAAAGGAGTTGGATTAGCGTGAAATGCAGTTGCCAGCCCAGATAAACGTCCGTTACAAGGCAACGGCTGAGGTGGCCTTAGCCACTCTGAGGCTTAACCCGGCCTGAGCAAAAGTTAGTCGGAGCTGGCTCTGACTTGAGCCAAGCTGTAAAGTAGCGATGCAAGCCCTCGGCAGACATGCACAGGTATCGGCAACTTATTTTTTTCTTCAATGAACCTTTACATAGAGCTGGGCGTACTATTAACGTCAATCCGGATGGAATCATAGCTTGGAGGCCTCTCGTATGGATGAGCTTAGCTTGATCACCAAGGCAAAGAAGGGGGATCAACGCGCGCTGGCAATGCTACTGCAGAAGCATTATGCCTTTGTCAAAAACTACTTGTTGAAATTAACCTTGTCGCCTTCCCTAGCTGAGGATTTGACCCAGGAAACGATCCTGCGTTGTATCCGCAAGCTGCATCTGTACCAGGACAAGTCCAAGTTCTCGTCTTGGATGATTACGATTGCCGGGCGGCTGTACATTGATCATACGCGCAAGCAGAAGCGGGAAAAGCGCTGGCTGGAGGGAGAGCAAGCGAGGAGACAGATTCGCTTCCAGGCCGAACGCTCTGGCCACAGCTGGCCGGAATTGCTGGAGGCGCTGGGGAGTCTGAGTCCCGACATGCGAATGGCTGTGGTCATGAAGCATTACTATGGCTATACCATTGAAGAGATTGCCGAAATCGTGGGAGTGCCGGAAGGTACGGTCAAATCCCGCATTCATCATGCCGTACGGCGGTTAAGAGAGGAGTTGACGCTGGATGAAGAAATCTGACGATAGAGGGAGCCGGACTTCCCGGAGTGACGAGCTCGGAGCAAGGTTTCGTGAGGGTCTGGATGGGCTGGACAGTTGGACCGATCAGGAGGCGCCGGACCTCCCTTGGCTGGAGGATCTCATCCGGCATGAACAGGATCAGCTTCAGCGCAGGTGGAGGTGGGAGCTGGCCGTGTTCTTGATCATTGCGTTGCTGCTTGTCAGTACGGTGATGACGGTCTTGTTCCGCAGTCCGACACTGTTTGTCATATCCCAAGGTGCATTTCTGATCATTCCTTTGTTGATTCTACTCTGGCGGTACCGCCGCAGAAGAAAGCAGGTGAATCATGAAGAACCCCTCGCTTGAGGAATTGCAGGCGGTACCCTGGTACATGTGGGGAATTCTTGGTGTGGCACTGCTGACGCAAGGGATAAGCCTGTTCATTGATGCTCGAAAACGCGGAAGCTACCCTTGGTTCTGGGGAATTTGGGGGTTGATACAATTTCCGACGCCGACTGTGATTTATCTGCTTGCAGTGCGCAAGGTGCTGCACCCGTTCGTTCGGCAGTGGATACAAAAAAGGAGGGCGAAGAAGTGAAGGAGGCTTTAGAATCGATTCCAATCGGGGCCATTGTGCCTTTTATCGTCTTAAATGTGATTCTAATCGTCGTTGCGCTGATCGATCTGTTCCGAAGTGAACAGACAAGGGGACCACGATGGATGTGGATTCTGATTATTGTGTTTCTTCAGTTGGTGGGTCCGGTTTCCTATTTCATTGTGGGAAGGAGAAGAGAGGCATGAGTCTGGTGGAAATTAAAGATCTCAATAAAACCTATGGCTCCAAACAGGCGGTGCATCGCCTGTCCTTCGGCATACGCGAGGGCAGCTGTGTGGCGCTTCTCGGACCAAACGGGGCTGGCAAAACGACGACGCTGCAGATGCTGGCCGGACTGCTTGCTCCAACAAGCGGAAGCATTCGCTTCAACGGCTTGCCAGCACAGGCCGATCTTCGTCGCTACATTGGTTATCTCCCGCAGCAGGGAGCGTATTACAACTGGATGAGCGGCAGCGAATTTATGCACTATTCCGGACAGCTTGCAGGGTTGAGCAAGAAGGAGGCTGTACAGCGGACCAACGATTTGCTGGATCGGGTCGGTTTGCAGGAGGCTCGTAAGCGAAAAATCGGCGGGTATTCTGGCGGGATGAAACAGCGGCTTGGGTTGGCGCAGGCCCTGATTCATCAGCCCAAGCTGGTCATCCTCGATGAACCGGTATCCGCTCTCGATCCGGTCGGACGCCGTGAGGTGCTCGAATTGCTCAAGGAGATTCGGAAGGAAGCGACCATTTTATTTTCCACGCATGTGCTGCATGATGCCGAGGCGGTCAGCGATGACGTGCTCATGATTCGGGATGGAGAGCTCGTCCTCTCCGGCACGCTGCGCGACATTCGCAACGCGCACAGGCAGCCTGTCATCTACATTGAAGAGGACGTGCCGCAGGCGCTGCAGACATGGGCCATAGAGTGGGAACGTCTTGCGCATGTGACGGAGTTGAGCTATCAGGATGGCATTGTGAAGCTGGTGGTCGAACAGCCCGATGAGGTCAAGCAGCAGCTATTGCAGCAGATTGCCCAGCATCGAATCCCGATTCGCAGATTCGAGCTGGCGCAGACGACGCTGGAGGATCTCTTCCTGAAGGTGGTGTCGTCATGAGAACATGGATGCTGATGTACCGCAAGGAACTGCTGGAGATGGCGCGCAATTACAAGTGGATCTGGATTCCCTGCGTCTTTGTATTGCTCGGGGTGATGCAGCCGCTGACCAGTCATCTGATGCCACAGATTATAGATGCAGCGGGCGGACTGCCGGAAGGAGCGGTCATCGAGATTCCGCCGCCGGTACCGTCTGTGGTCCTACTGGAAACCTTGAACAACTTTGGACTGATCGGGGTACTCGTGATCGTCCTATCCTCGATGTCGATTGTGTCCGGGGAACGGAACAGCGGCGTGGCGGGGATGGTGCTGGTGAGGCCGGTCCGCTTCCTGTCCTATATTACTGCCAAGTGGGCTGGTGCCATGACCTTGGTAACCTGTTCATTGCTGCTAGGCAGTTTGAGTGCCTGGTATTATACCGAACTGCTTATTGGAGACCTGTCGCTGCTGGATACGTTGTATGGCAGTCTTCTCTACCTGCTTTGGTTTGCGGTCATTTTGGCGCTGGTCGTCTTTTTCAGTGCAACGCTGAAGGGTGCCGGCCCCGCGGCCTTTTTGAGCCTGGCGCTTGTTCTTGCCTTGTCGCTGCTGACAGGCATGCTGCCGGCATGGATGACGTGGAGCCCCGCGCGACTGACCGCGCATGCAGCATCACTTCTGACCGAAGGACAGCTGCTTGACCTGTTCTGGCTGAACATTTTAGTGGGCGTGACGATGATAGTCGTCCTGCTAGTCTCCGCTGCAGCCCTGTTTCGAAACCGGCCATTGGTGGATTAGGCGAGGGGGCCGCAAGGGTAGACACAAGAAAATCTTGTCATGGCTCCAGAACCATGCTATATTTAATGAACGATGTTCATTAAAAGGAGGCGCTATGACACAACCGACCAATGGAGACGACAAAACCGGACGGAAATTCGGCCGTCGGCGCAAGGGTGAGGAGAAGGAGCAGCTCAAGGAACTCATTCTGAAGACGGCGAGTGAGCTGTTTATTGAGCAGGGGTACAGCGCCTTCTCCATGCGCAAGCTGGCGGCGATGCTCGGCTATTCTCCAGCAACGCTATATCTGTATTATAAAGACAAAGATCATCTGCTGTTCAGTGTCGTCGATGATGGGTTTACCCGATTCCGGCAGGAACTGGCGCAAGCGTCCAGCAGCACCTCCGACCCGTGGGAGCGTCTGGATCGAATCGGTGAGGCTTACGTGCAATTCGGGCTCACGTATTCGACGTATTACCAGCTAATGTTCATGTGGAGGGTTGACTACTTGTTCGAGGCCAAGCAAGGGGAAGAGGTACCGCGTCTGGCCGCCTTTCAAGTGTTGTTCGATTCGGTGAAGTACGCGCAAGACCATCAAGCCGTCAAGCCGGGAGATCCTTATGTCTATAGCGATATGCTGTGGGCGTCCTTGCATGGCGTCGTTGCGCTGGCGATTCAGATTCCGATGTTTACCCCCGAGCGGACAGCCAAGCTTGTGAACCACACCAAAGACATGCTCTATATGGCCTTACGGTCATAATTTTTTTAGCCATTTTAATGAACGGTGTTAATTAAAAAGAGGAGGTAAGTTGCGATGAGTTTATGGTTATTCATTCATGTGCTGGGTGTTGTGTTCTTGTTGGGAAATGCGTTTACGGTGACCTTTTGGAAGGTGCGGTCGGATTACAGTGAGGATCTGTCCTTGAAGCTGCAGACAGCCAAGAACATTATGGTGCTGGATTACATTTTCACCCTTCCCTCAATCGTCATGATTCTAGCGTCAGGTCATGTACTTGCCCATAACGCGGGCTACTCCGTATTCTCGTGGAGCTGGCTGGGGATTTCGTACGGATTGTTCATCCTGTCGGGGGTCATCTGGATCGTGGCGCTGCTGCCGCTGCAGATGGCTATGATCAAGCACGGCAAGCAGTCCTGTGAGCAACAGACGCTGACACCGGAATTCGAGCGCGTCTCCCACCGCTGGAATATCTATGGCGTGCTGGCAACCGTAACCCCAATCGCGGCGATGATCCTGATGGTGTGGAAGCCGGAGCTATAGGCGTAGTAGAAACAACTCCATTCAAAAAATTCAATAATTTGGAACTCTCCCTAGTTCCTCTACGTTATTTTAAGTAGGCTTTGAAAAGGTGCCGGAGAGGCACGGAATCGAATCTGGTCAACGCTTTCTGAAAGAAAGCGACTTCGGGAGCATATGCTGCGAAGCGTTCGCCTAAAAGCTTTTCGCAGAAAAGCTAACTCCGGAAGCATACGCTGTCCCCGGATTTCAACCGCTAAAGCGGTTAAAAAATCAAGAAATCTGGGGACAACAGCGATTGGAAGATCGATCCGTGACCATAGGTCCTTTTATTAAAGCCTAAAGAGGCTGATGGGGGCGAGCAGGATTAGGCGTACCCAACGGATAGGGGGATCGAATGAAAACGAACAGATTCACGTTGATTATTCTATGTGTCATATTCGGAGTCTTGCTGCAAGCGTGCACCACAGAAGAGCCCCTTCCAGTAGAAGACGATGCCATAGAGATGCCGACCGCTGAAGACATCCAGTCGATCGCGGTCTTTGACCGTGACCATACACTCGTCATCGAGCATCAGGAGCCGGAGGTGATTCGTTCCCTGCTTCAGGGCATGCAGGAGGCACAGCCGGCAGTAATTGATGACCCGGAACCATCTGGAGAACTGTATGAGCTTGTTTTGTCGGGTGAGGGTATTTCCTTTACACTCACCCTAAATGACTTTAGTCATACTAATGCCCCAGATGTGACAGCCAAGGTGTATGGCACACTGCCCGGAGAAGATCAGCCATGGGTAGGGTCTCTACCCTCAGCCTGGGTGCAATTCCTGCTGTATCCATCTATCGCGGATGATGAACCGGTGCTTCGGGTTACGGTTGATGAGGACAGTGACAATGTTATCCTGACCGCGAATCGAGATATGGACCGGGACATTGTGGCGGATGTCTTTGTCACTGCGCTACGTGCCGGAACAGAGGCAGGGGAGACGCCACCTGCAGTGATGACATGGACGGATGATCGGCGGGCTGTCGTTTCATTTCCTGAACTCACGGAAGGCCAGACGATTCGATTCATGATGGACAATGTCACCGCAGCAGAGGGTGAGACCCTGCGGGTCATTGCAAAACCAGATGGTTACATCACCATCCATGGAGGACGGGCATGGAGCGGGCTCCAGCTCGTGGACGGGACAAACGGCAATGTAATACAGGAGCACGGATTCGATGCAGCTGCAGTGATTCAGCCCGCCGGGTCCCGGGGCACGGAGCCGCAGTACCTGATCTACAATGCCGATAATACGACGTATTTGTATACGCCCGGCACAGGTCAGGTAGTAGATATCACTGTCCAGGAATGGCTGGCGGACGAGGTCGGATACAGCACGGATGACGGCGTACGTGTGCAGTTTGCCCACACAGCAGATGAGAAGGTACTGTACGCAGCACGGGGCCTGGAAACCGTGTATAGCCTTAGTGAGACAGGGAAAGAACACCAGCAACTCTACCATTCGGATCGCGCCATATATGGGATGGCTGCTTCCCCGGATGGCAAGCATGTAGCACTGCTTGTAGATGCGGAGGGGAATTTGGGTCCGTCTGCCGACCTCATTATTCTCAATGCCGAGGGGCAGGTCGTATCGACCTTTGCTAACGCAGCCTACATGAATCATAGTGAAGGCTGGCACTGGATTTATCCAGTGAAGTGGCAAGATGACGAGACGATAATCGTTCCACTCATGGATAGCTCGCAGGAGGACTTCAGAGAGGGAAGGGCCTTCTATCACCTTAAGGACGGACGTCAGTCGGCTGAGCCGAGCTATACTTCCTTGCCAGAAGATGCTGTGACCCTGCTGGCCAATCAGCTTGGGGGCTGGAGTGATTTGTCCTATTCTCGCTCGATTCCCAAGCCGGGGGAGGAAGACCGCTATTATGCCGTCGACGCTTGGGAGTTCGGAACCTATCTGGTAGATCGGGTAGAGGGGACGGCGAATCGGATCGGCTCTGGTCCGTTGATCGGATGGACGCCGCAAGGCGATATTCTGGTATGGCATTCGACGGAGGGCAAGCGAGTTTCCTACCTTAGTGTAAACTAGGAGAATACGGATGGCTTAAACCAACAGCAGAGGAGAATCCGAATGAAGACGCTGGAATCCTTATTTGACCATTATGCCAATGAACATAATTTTGCAGGAGCCGTCCTTATCCAAGGCAGGCAGCAGACGATCTTCGAGCAGGCCTATGGCTATGCGCATCGGGGGTTTAAGGTGCCGAATACAGTGGCGACGAGGTTCGATACGGCATCGGTGACGAAGCTGTTCACAGCAGTGGCGGTCCTGCAGCTCGTCGATCAAGGCAAGCTGCGGCTGGAGGAGCGGATTACGGATATCATCGACTTGTCCGGAACTGCCATTCCAACGGATGTCACGCTTGCTCATCTGCTGACGCACACATCGGGTATCGCCGATGACGCAGACGAGGAGCTGGGCGAGAGTTATGAAGCGCTGTTCGTTGACAAGCCCAATTATTCCATACGAGATTGCGCGGATTTCTTGCCTCAATTTGCGTACAAGGCGCCGAGGTTCAAGGCGGGGTCTAATGTTAGCTACAATAATTGTGCCTTTATCCTGCTTGGTCTTGCCATCGAAAAAGTAACCGGGGTGAGCTACCGCGACTATGTCGTGCAGCATATTTTCCGGGCCTGCGGGATGGAGCACACCGCCTTTATCTCCAAGGATGACGGGGATGCACCAGTGGCCGAAGGGTACGATGGCGTTCAGGACGAGGGCGGCACGATCAGATGGAAGAAGAATATTTACGCGTATCCCCCCATTGGTACATCCGATGGAGGAGCTTTTACAACTGTGGGTGACTTGGATCGATTCATACGAGCATTGGCGGATGGCCAATTGCTGTCTAGCGAGATGACCGCAGCAATAATGAAGCCGCAGACGGCAATCGTCCAGGAGTATGGATGGGGAACCGTCCTCAACGGATATGGATTTCACTTTGCTTATGATCGAGCAGGCAAGCTGATCCGAATGCATAAAGAAGGCTCCAACGCGGGCGTGGCCGTCATGTTTGCTTACTATCCTGAGCCTGCAACAACCTGTACTATTATAGCTAATCAATCCTGCGATGTATGGGAACTGCACGAACAGGCCGAGCAGCTCATCCGTACAGACACAGCAACCTTGGAGAGTGAATCATGAACATCGAACACGCGGCAGCAACGGATTACACCTATCTGAAAGACCGCGACAAGCATCTGCTTACGCATCTCATTTTACCTAAAATCGAACAAAACGAAATATATATCCTCCGCAATGCAGAAGGCACGAACATCGGATGGATGCGATACAGTTACTTCTGGGACAATACCCCGTTCATGAATATGCTCTGGATCGAGGAAGCCTACCGGAATCGCGGTTTTGGCCAGGAAGTGGTGCGGTTCTGGGAGGACGAAATGAAGCGGCAAGGCCGAATCTTGGTGATGACCTCTACGATGGCCAATGAAGGAGCACAGCATTTTTATAGAAAGTTAGGCTATAAGGATGCAGGATGCTTGCTGTTAGAAAACGAGCCGTTGGAAATCTTGATGACGAAGGCCATCTAGCACGAGGAAAAACAACCGGCTATAGTCAAGAGCACGGGCAAACCGGGGTCTCTCCCATACATTATGGGAAAGGGGGACTCGGACGTATGAGGTATCCAAGCACATCGGTGAAAAGCAAATGGGTCAAAACCAAATGGCTGCTCAAAAAGCAACAGACACGAAAATATGTCCCGAATACGGTCCTTTTTAACCGGAGCAATCTAACCCGTATGCTGGGTAAGCATGCCACGGTATTTTTCAAGCCTACCGGGGGGTCAGGTGGCTTCAATATCCATCGGATCAAAAGGCTGGCGGACGGCTATCAACTGCAGCACAATGCGAAGAAAACCCGTTACCCCTCTGTAGAGGCACTCTATGCTCAGTTGAAGAAACGTAGTAAGGGACGCTCGTATTTGTTACAAAAAGGTATTCAGCTGGCGACGGCAGGCGGGAGGCCGTTTGACATCCGGGTCATGGTGCAAAAGCCTAACAGCGGCGGCTGGAAGAGCACGGCGATCTTCACGAAAATTGGCAAGGCCGGCAAAGTCGCAACCAACTACAATCAAGGCGGCAAGATCGGCTATCTCCGGCATACGCTGGCTCAAGCGCACTTCAGCCCGGGTAGGATTACGAGCAAAGAGCAAGAGCTGAAGAAGATGGGCCGAACGGTCGGTCACGTGTTTGACGGCCATAGCAACGGATTTCGGGAGCTGGGTCTGGACGTTGCGCTGGATGGCAAAGGGAGATCGTGGATCCTTGAGGTGAACACAAGGCCCCAATTCTATCCGTTGAAGCAACTGAAGGATAAGCGCATGTACCGGACCATTATCGCTTATGCCAAGCAGTACGGCAGAAAAAAATAGGATGCCAAAAACACCGCCACAGAGGCTCATGCCTGGGCGGTGTTTTTGTGTGAGGAAGTTAAGGAAATGCTCCGCCCGCGAGTAAATGGTTGCTGGCGGGCACAGCGGCAGGAACGAGGTGTGGCCTTGCGCTAGGCTTCGGCAACCAGCGGTGATGCGTCCTTGCCGCACAGCAGTGCCAGTCGGTGCAATGCGCGGGTACACGCAACGTAGAGCAGCTTGGCGTCCTCGGGTGTGTCGGTGTATCGTTTGCTGTCGACGCCGCATACGACAACGGCATCGAATTCGAGGCCTTTTGCCAGGTGCGCCGGGAGAATGGTAATCCCGCCCGCGTACTTGCGCTGGCCTTCACTGATCAGATGCAGCGATAATTCTGCATCCAGCGCCTGTAGCCGCTCGTACAATCCCTCACAGTCCTGCGGCGTTCGGCCGATCAATGCGATACTCTCCATACCGGCCTCCTGAGACTTGCGGATGTAGTCGAGCAGCCAGTCGGCTTCCTTGCCCTCCTCCGGCACTTCCAGACGCACCGGTTCACCGCTACGGAAGACGGGCTCGGCTTCTCGCAGTCCGGTCCCCGTACGGGCAATGAACCGGTTGGCGAACGCAATAATCTCCATCGTTGACCGATAGCTGAGCCGGAGCTCGTGATACGATTGCCGTTCCTGCGGGAAGACATCCTTCAACTCATCCCAGTGCTGCAAGCCGCGATAGGCATGGATGCCCTGGGCCAAGTCGCCGAGAATCGTAAAAGAAGACTCAGCCATGCAGTCGTTCAGCAGCGAGATCTGGAACGGGGAGACGTCCTGTGCCTCATCGATGACGATATGGTCAAACCGTGGACCTCTCCATCCATACAGACTGATATGCAGCAGCGCCAGCGGCGGCAGATCTTCAGGTGCTGCGGATTTCTTCTTCAGCCGTTTTAGCGTGGCCTGGCGTATCTGCTCCGGCATGGCAGCCGTTTGCGAGGCTTCCGCCTGCTCCATCATCCATCGGTAGACGGTCAGGGCATCTGCATTAGGCAGCTTCTTGGCGTAAGCTCGGTGCCGGGCGCGGGCGGTTGTAGCCAGAGCCTTACGCCGTTTGGGGTCGGCAACTTCGTTCAGCGCCATCTCCAGCCAGCGGTTCATACGCGCCAGCAGCCGTTCGCGACGCTGCGCCAGCGGGTCGTAGCGGTATTCTACATTGAACCAGTTGGCGATTTCCCGGTACCGCAGAATCTTACCGTCCCAGGCCTCCCAATCCCCCTCCGGCAGGAACCCTGCCTCATAGGCCTGTAGTTGCTCCTGCAGCCACGCTTTGAAGGCTAGGGAGCCCTTGAACCGGCCAGGCGCCGAATCGTCGGTTGGCGGGCGCTTCCCCGCCAGCGCGAACCATTCGGCGGTCTCGCTCTGGCTACCAGCTGGGTCGACCAGCTTGACGTCTCCGCCCAGCAGCTCCAGCGCCCAATCGGCAAAGGTCGTCTGACGCACGTCTCCAACCCCCAGCTCCGGAAGAACGCCCGAGATGTAGTCGAGGAACATAGCGTTGGGCGCAAAAACAACCATTCGCTCGGCACGGATTTGACTCTGATAACGATAGAGCAGGAAGGCGAGCCGGTGTAGCGCGACTGTTGTTTTCCCTGAACCGGCAGCTCCCTGAATAATCATCGCCAGATTTCGCTCGGCACGAATGATCTGGTCCTGCTCGGACTGAATTGTGGAGACTATGTCGCGCAGCTTGTTGTCCTTGCGCTCTCCCAGCCGGTAGAGCAGGAACTCATCGCTCAGCCCCAGATTGTCGCCGCCCCGCTCATAGCTGTCGACGACGCGCTGCAGCTGCTGGGCGCGAATGGATAGGTTGCGTTTGCGGTGAACCTCGCCGTGGATCTCTCCTTCCGGGGCCTCGTAGGAAACCGGCTGTTCCCCGCCGCTGAAGGCATAGAACAAGCTCGCCACGGGGGCGCGCCAGTCGATGATATACGGCTGCTCACTACCTTCGTGCTCCATACCCCGCTTGCCGATGTAGAGCTTGGCAGGCTCGGCGCTGCCGTCCTCCCGGAAGTCCAGTCTGCCGAAGTAGGGCTCCTGCTGCAGACGCTCCAGCCGGTCCCGCAGCTCCAGCCGCCGCGCATCCAGGATTTGCTCCAGGAAGTCATCTCCGTAATAGCGGCCGTCGATTCCGTTTAGCTGACGATCAATCTCCTCTTGTGTTTCCTCTAGCCTGCCTGCTTCTTCCCGGTAGGCGGGACTGTTCTCCATGCGATTTACCTCCTTAGGCATAGGATAGCCTATGCGCGTGATATCGTACTTTCATAAGACCAGATCTATATTTTGGCACAAATGGCGAAAAAACTGTAGACTTATAATTTCAATTTTGTTATGATGTTGAGTATAGAATTACCTACGGCGACGGGAACTTATGTTCCCGTCTTTTTTATCGTTTATCGGCTGTAACGCACCTTTGTTCCTCTATTTGCTCGGCAACCCGCTGATCGTCTGCAGTAACGCACCTTTGTTCCTCTATTTGCTCGGCAACCCGCCGATCGTCTGCAGTAACGCACCTTTGTTCCTCTATTTACTCGGCAACCCGCCGATCGTCTCCTGTAACGCACCTTTGTTCCTCTATTTGCTGGGCAACCCGCCGATCATCTGCAGTAACGCACCTTTTTTCCTCTATTTGCTCGGCAACCCGCCGATCGTCTGCAGTAACGCACCTTTGTTCCTCTATTTGCTCGGCAACCCGCCGATCGTCTGCAGTAACGCACCTTTTTTCCTCTATTTGCTCGGCAACCCGCTGATCGTCTGCAGTAACGCACCTTTTTTCCTCTATTTGCTCGGCAACCCGCCGATCATCTGCAGTAACGCACCTTTGTTCCTCTATTCGCTCGGCAACCCGCCGATCGTCTGCAGTAACGCACCTTTGTTCCTCTATTTGCTCGGCCACCCGCTGATCGTCTGCCAATATCGGTCCGCTACATTCACGAGGTGAGTGTGTGAGCAGAATGGCCCAACAATCAGGCGCTGGGCAGTCAGTGGCAGTAGCGTTATAATGCGGTGAGGAGTCAACTCACCAAGACATGCAGGGAGAGGAGCATCAACATTGAAGAATTATCTCGTATTTGGGGCCAGCAAGGGACTGGGTGATGCGTTTGTCCGCGGCGTGCCGGAGCCTGGAGATAAGGTGTGGGTGGTTTCCCGCAGCCAGCCGGAAAGTCTGAGCCTGCAGGATGGGGTGGAGCAAGTATGGATCCAGGCCGATCTCGCAAACCTTGCCGCTGCGGGGCAAATCGCAGATAGGTTGGGTGAAGCGCCTCTGGACGTCGTCATCTACAACGTGGGCATTTGGGAAAAGGAAGGGTTCGAGGAGCATTACACGTTCGATAAGGACGAGCCTGAGGATATTAGCCGTCTGATTCACGTGAACATCACCTCGGCGATTGTTGGCTTACAGGCATTGTTACCGCATCTGCGCCGCTCAGCTGCCGGCAAGATCATACTCATTGGCTCAACTGCGGGTCTGCCGAACGCCAACAGCACCCAGGTCGGCTTTGTGGCCTCCAAGTTCGCCATCCGAGGCATTACAGAGGCCCTGCGGGAGCATGTCCGACAGGACGGTATCGCGGTGACCTGCATTAACCCCGGGGAGCTGGCGGCCGAGATTCCATATGCAGAGGGAAGCGAGCGGGCGCTAACCGAGTACAACGGTACACGCATTCCGTTGCAGGATATGGTCGCCATCGTTAAATGCCTAGTCAGTCTCTCCCCGGCGGCTTGTGTCAAGGAGATCAACGTACCGGCAATCACGGATACCAACACCTAATAAACCCACCATTCGCTAATGTTTCACATCAGCCGACAATGTTCCACATGGAACAATTTTGTGCTGTCGAACCTTGAAGACAAGGCTCAGGCTCATCGATCATAGGATTTAGAGCTCCATCAAGACGATGGAGCTCTTTTTTGTGTTTGAGCCAGTAGTAAGCCCTTCAACTCGCCCCCTTTATCCTGTTCTTTTATAAAAACTTTAAATCCGCCCCAAGATTTTTTTTATTTTTCTTTTGTACGATGTGAGCATGGAGGAGAGGAGGAGATACGTGAAATTGGCAAGCTACCAGCATTGGCTGCGCAAGGACTGGGCAGTAGCATGCCTATTCCTGGCTCCCAGCATCATCGGGTTTACTCTTTTTTATTTGCTGCCGTTCCTAATGAGCCTGCTGTATTCCTTGATGGATGGGACGGTGAATGGTCAATTTGTAGGCATGTACAATTACCAAGAGCTGCTGGCAAGCGACTCCTTTAAAAAAGCAACGATGAATACATTTACGTTCAGCCTTGTCAGCGTACCCCTTATTCTATCTCTATCACTTGGCGTTGCGCTATTGCTGAACCAGCCCCTCTTCTTAAGACAATGGCTTCGGACAGCCTATGTGATGCCGCTGGTTGTGCCTGTCGCGTCTACGGTTCTCATGTGGCAGATTCTATTCGATTGGAATGGAACCATGAACGGGCTGCGGGAGCTGCTCGGCTATGAACGAATCGACTGGATGAAATCAGAGGCCGCCCGGTATGTAGTCGTTCTAGTCTATGTATGGAAGAATCTTGGCTATAACGTTCTGCTATTCTTGGCGGGTCTCCAGCAGATTCCAAAAGATTATTACGAAACGGCACAGATTGAAGGGGCAGGTGGGTGGACCCAATTTCGCATTACGCTGATCTATCTGACACCAATGATGTTTTTCGTAACGCTGATGTCCCTGATTCATTCCTTCAAAGTGTTTCGTGAAACCTACTTGATTGCAGGTGATTACCCGCATGACAGTATTTATTTTCTCCAGCATTACATGAACAACAGGTTTGTGTCGTTAGATATCCCTAAACTGACTGCGGCGGCGAGTCTGATGGCTGGTGGCATGCTTATGCTTGTATTTGTTCTATTCACTATTGAACGCAAGCACCGTCAGTACATGGAGCAGTGAGGTGGAATCGCTTGTCTCTGTTGATTTCAATGAAAAAATACCTGCTCACGCTGCTCATGGCTGGGCTGGGTCTTGTCATACTGTTTCCCTTAATCGTTACCGTTGTTAACTCGTTAACAAGCAGGCAAGAAATCGCTCTGAATTATGCTTCAGTGGGTTCTGGTTCGAGCGGGGCAGCATTCACGGAATTTGTTAACCTCAAATTGATTCCTGATCAGGTTTCATATGAACAATACATAACGCTGCTTGTGGAGAGTCCGCGCTTCCTATTGATGTTTTGGAATTCGGTATTCATGGTGGTCCCGATTATTATCGGACAAACGGTCGTTGCCTCCCTGGCCTCGTATGCACTCTCCAAACTTCAATTCCGCGGCCGTGAACCGATCTTTCTTGTTTACCTGTTGACCATGCTGATGCCCTTTCAAGTGACCCTAGTCCCCAACTATCTCATTGCCGATAAGATGGGCCTTTTAAATCATGTTTCAGCTATTATTTGGCCCGGCGTGTTTGCGGCATTTGGCGTATTTTTACTTCGTCAATTCATGATGCAGATCCCCTACGCCTATATTGAGGCCGGGAAGCTGGATGGGGCCGGACATCTGCTGATTTTCTTGAAGATTATCGTCCCGATGATTAAGCCTGGTTTTTCGGCGCTTGTCATTCTACTTTTTGTTGATTATTGGAACATGATTGAACAGCCCCTTATATTTCTGGATGATCCCTTCATGCAGCCGTTATCTATTTATTTGTCCCGCATCAACGAGGGGGAACTAGGCATTGCCTTCGCGGCTTCTGTGCTCTATATGGCGCCGATGGTGCTGCTCTTTCTATATGCGGAGTCCTATCTTGTGCAGGGAGTCCAGTTATCCGGTATCAAGGGGTAGTTTCGAATTGCAATGTAGAGGTTCAGGAGGGTCGGCAATGAAATCGCAGGAGGAAGAAACAAACCTCGGACGCCAACGTTTCGTTCGAATCCTTTTTATTGTTTTTATCCTTACACTCATTCTCTTCACGTTATTCAGCAATACGCTGCAATCTCTAACCTTGCCCAAGGTCAGGACAGACCGTATAGCCGAAGGAGCATTGACCCATAAGCTGGAGGCTCAGGCGATGTTAGAGCCACTGGTCGAAGTGGAATTAATGAATCCCTCTGAGTGGGAAGTGCAGGAAGTCTTGGTAGAAGAGGGACAGCGGGTGAGTAAGGGGCAACCGCTGGTGTCGTACAACGATGACGCGGCCCAGCGAGAAATCCAAGACCAAATGAAGGAGACCAGTGAATTTGATCTTCGCGTGCGCAGTTTGCAGCGAGAACACGAGACGGGCGAACTTAACTTGAAGAGTATGCAAGAGCAGTTTATTCAGGCTAACCATGAAGGGGAGGATGAACAAATACGCAGGGTGGCACGGGAAATGGAAACCCAAAAACTAAGGTTAAGAGAGATCCAGGAACAAATGGAAACGAGTATACAGGAGGAGGGACAGCGTAAAGAGAGGATCCAACGGGATATCCAGACCCATACGTTAGATTTGGACATGCAGGAACGTAAAATTGAAGCGCTGAATGAAAAAATTGCTCATTCATCCGAAATCAAAGCCCCTTTTGACGGTCATATCACCCGCGTGTACGTGCAGGGAAATACATATGCCTCAGGACAACCGGATCTTGTCATTGCTGATTATAGCGAAGGATTCAAGATGGAAGTACCGGTAGATGCCGCCTTGGCCAGTAGTCTGGAACTGGCTCAGGGACAACAATTGCAAGTGGAGATCATAGACAAGGTTCAACAAGTTCGTTCTGTGGAAGGTGAGATTACTCACATCTCGAAGGCCGCGATACTATCGGGCGAGTCGGATTCAGGACCAATGGCTGTTCAACAGAAGCATTTAACCATAAAGGTCAAGGTTGATGAACTGGAAGGAGGTGAACAAGGGACGATTAAACTGGAAAAGCGTTCACGACATCAGGGGCTTGTTCTTCCAAACCAAGCGATTCATCAAGCAAGCGAGAGCAGGTTTATCTATAAGGTGATTGAAGCGAGAGGGCCGTTGGGCAATCGTTTTGTCGCACAGAAGGTCCAACTCAAGATTCTTGAAACCGATGGTGAAATCAGCGTGGTGCACTCCGATCTGCTATACCCGGGGGATCAAGTCATTATGGAAAGCAGTGAGCCCCTGCAGGACGGCAATCGAATTCGGCTGCAATAGCAGGTAAACGCATCATCCCATTTAAAGGAGTAGTGGAAGATGAAAATGAAAATTTTAGGACTGATAGGACTAAGTATATTGATGCTAGCCACGACGGCTTGCAGTATGGATAACACCAACGAAGGCAACGTAAACGTAGCAGGTGGCGAGGATGAGCTGTTAACGTTATTTGTGGCAGAGCCAAGTGATTTTATAGAAATTGTGAAAAACAGGTTCGAAAAGAAACATCCCCACATCAAACTGGACATTCAGTCGTTTCGGACGGGAGAGGAGTGGGGGCCTGGCGAGTTTGAGAAATACCAGAAGACGCTGAATACGGCTTTGTTGTCCGGAAACGGGCCGGATCTTGTCGAAGTTGGCATGCTTCCCATTGAAGAGTATGTGGACAAAGGCATGTTTATGAATATGGCTGAGGCGTTAAATCGTAGCACCGACCTGGACAAAGATGATCTGCACATGAATGTTATGACGGGAATGGGTGCCGGCGGAGACCTCTATACGGTTCCGGTAAGTTTTTACTTATCCGCCTTCATCGGCGACCATGACGTGCTTCGCTCACTGGATGTGAACGATGACACCTGGAGCTGGAAGGAATTCAGGGAAGCCTCACAGACTTTTCAACAAAAGGCAGCACAGCAGGGGGAGAAGTCGCGATACGCGCTCGCCAATCTCCCGCCCAACCGTGTGCTGTATGAAATGGTGAGAGATAATTATGCCGCATTTGTAGACCAGGAAGCAAAAACGGCAAAGTTTAACTCCTCCGATTTTCAAGAAATGATGCAGGATATTAAACAGATGTTTGAAGAGGGCATCATGACAGCAGAGGTGCCTGAAGACGGCGAATCGACTTACTATGCGGATTTTTTAATTTCGGTGGAAGACGTCATCCACACTCCCTTTTCTTATTTCGAACAACCCAGTCTATTACAACGACCGCATGCCGATGGACAAACCGGTGCGATGAAGATTTCTCCGGGCTTCCAGTTCGCGATCCGAGACAGCTCTCCCCTTAAAGAGGAAGCATGGGCATTTGTGAGTTTCCTGTTATCAGAAGAGGTGCAAGAGCTTGAGGAAAGAGACGGTTTTTCTCTTCTGAAGTCTGTAAATGAACAAAAACTGAGTGATATTCAACAACAACTAGAAAATGGAACGTTCCTCTTATCGGATGGGAGCAAGCCTAGCGTAGAGAAGGCGTATTTTACACGCTTCCAAGAGCTATTGGAAAAGGCGGACTATTACGGACCCATGGAAGTGACCGTTTTAAGGATCGTTGAAGAAGAATCCCAGGCGTTCTTCAACGGCCAAAAAACAGCCCAAGCTGTGGCCGAATTAATTCAGAACCGAGCAACCACGTATTTGAATGAGTAGGCACTAAAGTTGGCGAGTAGACAAACGTATCTCGAAGATTGTCCGGATCTCATCGCTAACCGCTGTAAGGGTGCCACCGTGCTGCTCTACAATATTCCGGGCAATAAATAGCCCGATTCCCGATCCGCCGCCTTCTTGCCGGGTACGTGCTTTATCTACCGTGTAGAGCATATCAAAAATGTGAGGCAAGTCCTCCTCGGGGATACGGTTTCCATAGTTTATGACTTGAAGAATCGCCGTGTCCGAAACGATGCGGCATTCAAGGTCAATGAATTTCCCATCCTTCCCATACCGCATGGCATTGGTCAATAAATTCTCTACGACTCTCGCGAGCAGGTCACCATCAGCATGAATAATTACCGGTGATTGTGGGGTGAAGCGTATCAGTATGCCATCTTTCTCCAAGGCGGGATGCAGTTCTTCGGTTAATTGAATCAAGAGCTCGTTAAGGTCAAGCTCTGTTTTGTGAAGCGTCAGTTTGCCATAGTTCATCCGGGCAATCTCGAAGAGCTCCTCCAACAGCTTCTCCAACCGCTGCGACTTCGTATAGGCGATGCTGGCGTAATGCTGTAACTGGGCTTTCGTCAGTTCCTCGTTCCCTTGGATTATATAATCCAGGTATCCCAGGACCGAAGTGAGCGGGGTACGCAAATCATGAGCCAGATTCAAGACAAGCTGTTCCTTGCTATTTTCCGCAAAATCTCCACGCTCAATGGCATCCTGCAGTTTCTCACCAGCAAGGTTCATATCACGAGCAATATCTCCAAATTCATCACGCGTATCAATCGCGATGCGGCTATTGAAGTTACCGTTGGCGAGCTGGTTGATGCCGTGCCGGATTTGTTGGAAGTACAGCGCGTAGCGCTTCGTAAGCAAAAAGAAGAAATAGATGGAGAGCGGAATAAAGAACAACAAGAAAAAATTGAGGTCGCCTATTTCTCGAATAAAATACCGCGGCTTGGTCCAGATATCTTCATATTTTGTTGTACTGTAATACAACTGAAGCAGTCGATAGAGAACAAATACGATTGTTCCGGCAAGCAGCATGCTTAAGCCGAAAAGCAGCACCATATTAAGCCGAAAGCTTCGAAGAATGTTACCCATTAAATGTATACCCCACTCCCCACACGGTCTTAATCAATTTCTCTTTCATCGTGTCCTCACCTAATTTTTTTCGCAACGAGCGAATATGAACCATTACGGTATTGCTACCTTCATAATAATTTTCTTTCCATACCGTCTCGAATAGATCCTCCGAACGAAAAACCTTCTTGGGATGGCTGGCTAACAAAAACAAGATGTCGAATTCTTTGGGTGTCAGATCTACCGGTTGCCCATAGACCGAGACGGTTCGCTGTTCAGCGTTCATAACCAACACCCCGGTATCCAGCACGGCTGCAGGCGGAGGAGGGGCAGCAGGGTTGAACTGCAACGCACGACGCAGCTGTGCATTGACCCGGGCAACCACTTCCATGGGGTTGAATGGCTTCGTGATATAATCATCGGCCCCTCTGACCAAGCCCGTAATTTTGTCGAGGTCGGTCGATTTGGCGCTTAGAAAGATGATGGGAAGATGATGTGTTTCTCTTATCAAACGCGCAGCTTCATAGCCGTCCATAACGGGCATCATAATATCGAGGATAGCCAGGTCAATCGATTTCGACTGAATGGCTCGCACAGCCTCCATTCCGTCTGCTACGATGATGCAGTGGTATCCCTCTTTCTTCAAATGGAGCGCTAACAAATCTGCAATTTCTCGCTCATCATCGGCAATTAATACAGTAATCATTCGGTTTGTTCACCTCTAGTATGACGTTCATAATGAAGACTCACACGTAGTATACCTGAATTTGATGAGATGATCACAAACAACTGATAGAGCAAGTATCCCATGCATCCACCTAACGTATTCAGAAGGATATCATCGACATCAAATGTTCCGATGGAAAAAAAGGCTTGTGTCAGCTCCAGCCCTAGGCTTACAGAGAAGGAGCCAAGCAGTACGGCAACTAGGGCTGTCCCTTTAGGCAAACGCCACTGACAAATCAAAAGACCAAGCGGAATAAACACAAGGATGTTCCCAAACAAATTGTACAGGCTGTGAGGGGTTAAGGTATCCAATATTCTTGAAATTTCTCTCAGCGGTATTAAGTTGCCGGATTGTATGTTGGCTGCAAATCTCTCGGGGGCGAGGAAATGTAAGTGCAACTGCTCGGTCATATAAGACAGATTGAACGGTTTGAATTTAAGCACAATGATTTTGAACAACACGCAGCAATAAAGGAACAAAGAGAGGATCAACACGAGAGGTCTCCAAGTTTTCATTGTTCAGTCCACCTTTTCTGTGATGATGACGCCATCGGTGTTATTGCCTGAGACCGTGTAGGTATTGTCTTGTCCAACATAGATCGTCTGATTCTCTGAGACCGGATAGTAGTAAATATGAAAGGTCTCCTCATCGGTTTTAAAAGATAGGAACGGTTGCTCTTTTAAGTAGGAAAGGTACTCCTCCAGCACGAAGTCTTTCTGCGACATAATGAGACTATGTGGTAAACCGACGTACCGAAAATGCCAGGGTTCATATTGAATTCCTGTAATGTGTGTCTTGTTCTTAGGGTACCTCAAGATAAAACCATACTGTGCCGCGTGTTCTCTAAGCCATTTTCCTTCAGGGGAGTGCTCAATACCGCCTTGACTGGAGCCTACATCTATGGCGGAACCGTGATTATGCTCACTATGACCGCCTGGCATCGCTTGTTCGGGTCCCAAGGACTCGAATAATTCGTTTTGTTTCTCGGCACTCCGATAACCACTGCTAATGAGGAAGCTGCTGATGCCCTCCCCAGCAGCTGCATTAATCATGATGGAGAACTGTTGAGCTACGTGCTCTGATAGTTCCGTGGCTTGATCCAGCAGCACAAATCGGTTTGAAAAATCCGGGTGTTTGGAAAGCTGAATAATATCCGGAGCCTCATTTCCGGGAACAAGCCCGTAGTCCTGGTTAATGAGCAGTAGATGGCCGGAATGCACGTCGTCCTTTGTGATTTCAATGGCTTGTTGATGTTCACGATCTTCAAGAAGCACATCCTCCGGTATCGTAGTGATTTCAGAATTGTCAGTGGCGGGTTCCGTTTGATGTGGTCCCAAGTACATACTGATGCTCAGGACACAACCTATTATGAGCACTATACCAATTGAAACGTACCATTTGTTCATGTGTGAAGCCTCCCTAGCTTGGTGTTAATTCTAGGCTAAGGGAAACTCTTTAAAAGGATCGTAGGGTAAATATAAAATATTAATAAAATGTTGGGCAATGACAAATAGCCCTGCTTCGCCTGGAAACGGCAACGCAGGGCTATTTGATGTTCATGACTATGTTCTTAGTCCGGTGCTCGCAGATCAAAAATCAGCTGACCGCCATCCATCGCGTCCAATCCGTCCTCATGTAGCAGCTCGCTGAACACCAGTGTGAAGTCCTCGCCCCTCTTAACCATCTCCGCAGGGAAGAGGAACACGGCCAGTCGTTCTTCGGCGTTCCCCTGTGCGAGAAGCCCGGCAGGCGTAGGAGCCAGCTCCGCCGTCTCGGCCACATGGCCGTTCTCCAGATCAACGCCGATGATCATACTTGTCAAGTCCAGCTCCGGAGCAGCTGTATTGGCTATCGTGTATTGCACGGTCAATGCGATAATTGGCCCCTCGCCGAACCCCGTAAAAGCCTCCTGGTACGCCTCATCAATCGCCAGCTCCGCCCATTGATAAGCATGGAGCTGGATTTCTGCGGCCCCGCGCTCCTTGGTGCGATCGGGCAGCTCTTCAGCCAGGATAGTTTTCTCAGCATAGCCTTCCGTCACGAGCTTATCCGGCAGGGGGCCGGTGAGAGAGGGCTCCTCCTCCTCCTGCTGCTCCTCGGCGGATTCAACCAGCTCCGATAAGTCAGAGACGACAAAGTCACGCCCCCCGATTTTGTACATCCGGTCATTCAGGTCCGGTCGGAAAAAGAGAAACGTCTCCGTGCTGCCGTCCTCGAATGCCAGATAGATGGTGTAGCCCTCGACACGGTAGGTGCCTGCGGCTTCGGCCTCCGAGAGATGGGAGCTGTCGATGCCCGTACCATCGCCGAATTCCGAACCGTCAGTGAGGACGCCGAGGAATCGGTTATCGAGGAAGGTACCGTCCGGGCGGAAAATCAAGGTGCTGGTGGAGGCAAAGTTGCTTCCAAGTGTATCTTGAATTGAAGTGGAATGATGATACACACCCTCCAGCTCCGGCTCATTCATGGGTTCATGGCGGACGTACAAGTTGCCATCCAAGATCATCCCCGAGTCCGCACTGTCCAGGGAATAAGATTTGCCGTCTATAATCAACTCTTCGTCTTTTACCTCGTAATCCAGACATTTGGTCTCGGAGCAGTTCACAGGCGCACCCTCGAGTGGGGGAGGGTCCTTGATCACCTGCTGGTCGTTAAAGAAATAATAATAATCCCAGCACATGCCGCGGCAATTCCGGGTGCCCAGCAGATCAGCCGAGCCCCGCGCATAGAAACCGCCGCTTACGAGGTTTCCAGGCTTATCAGGGGGAGGAGGGCTTCCATCTCCATCCCCATTCTGTCCATTGTTCCCGCTGCAAGCCCCGATTACCAGCATAGCCATCAAGAGGAGACCCAGCGTGACTCGTCTTCCTGCGGCGGTAACGATCCCTGTTGGCATTCCTATCACATCTCCTTTTGGGGGCACCACTGCCGCAGAGTACCCAGTCCATTATGAGTAAGGGGCATTTAGTCGGAATGAAAGGCTGCCACCGGACCAGGCTTCGGCTCCCGCTGCTGTCTTCAGTCCGATGAAGCCCAGGTCAAACCGCGAATACTTCTTCAGCATGTCAGCAGGGAAGAGCAGGACCGCAAGCCGCTCTGTCTGCTCACCTGCACTCAATCGCTCAGCCGCAGCAGGAGCAAGGGCTGGCGTCTCCGTGACGACGCCGTCTGCTACATCGACCGTGACCTTCAAGCTCGTCAGATCGATCGTCTCTGTGGATTTATTGGTCACGTTATATTTGACGGTCAGCGCGACAATCGGTCCATCCCCGAACCCGGTGAACAGGCTCTGATGCTCTGGCGCAATGGATAGGTCGGCCCATTGGTACCCGGATACCTGGACATCCACGTCGTTCCGCGTCTTCGAGGTACGGGGGTTATGCTGCTTGAAGACGTTCTTGCTGGCGTAGCCCTCCGTTAGCAGTCGGTCCGCAAACGGGGCCGTTACCTGATTGGCGCTTGGCTCTGAAGCCGTAGGGTCCCGATCCGGAACTGTACGCTCGGTATACAGGAAGTCGCGTCCGCCAATTTTGTACATCCGGTCATTGCCATCAGGCCGGAAGAACAGCAGCTTCTCTGTCGGTCCGTCTTCATACTGCAGCAGAATCGTGTGGTTGATCACCGTATACCGGCCAGCCGACTCCGATTCGGTTAAATGCGTGCTGTCGATGCCGGTTCCATCCCCAGAAGGTGAGCCGTCGGTAATAACGCCTAGGAAACGGTCATCCAGAAACGTACCATCCGGACGAAACACAAGTGTGCTTGTCGTTGCGAACCCGCCCCCTGCGGTGCCTCCAGTATACCCGGAAGCCACGTAGGTCCCTTCCAGCCTCGGCCGGAGCAGAGGATCGTGTCGGACAAAGAGGTTGCTGTTCAACGTGATCCCCTGTTCCCGAAAGCCAATCGTATAGGTACGATCGCCTGCAATGATCAGCTGATCCCCCTTGAGCTCATACGAGAGGCAGGTGTGCTCTTCGCAGTCCACCTTGGCCCCTGTGAGCGGGGGAGGGTCCTTGATCACTTGCTGATTATTGAAAAAGTAAAAGTAATCCCAACACATCCCGCGGCAGCCACGGGTGCCCATCAGGTCTGCCGAGCCGCGGGCATAAAAGCCCTGGAGTTTATGCCCGCCGGCTGCCTGCGCAGGGGGAGCCAAGAGCACGGCCTGACCGGCTTCTTCTTTGGATAATCCAAGAATGAGCCGGTATTCGCTGCTGTAGACCTGGATGGTCTGCGAAGGAGCATGCCACCCCACGCTGGCCCCCGTCGCCTCGCCAATGAAGCGCAGCGGCACCAGTGTATGACCATCCCTAATCTGTCCGGGACCGGCCAGCGAGACGGACTGGCCATTCACGGTGGCCGTAGACTGGCCGATCGTTAACTGCACGCGTTCATCGCCCTTGCGGCCGGAGACGGTCTTGGTGGCTGCATTCCAATCGAGCTCGATGCCAAGCGACTCGAACAGGGGACGCAGCTGCACGAGGGTCGTCCCCCGGTCAAGATAGGGATGGATGGAAAAGGGTACCGGTTGCGTATCGACTACGACGCGGATTTCCTCCTTGGCTGAAGCCACCGCGGAGAAGGCCAGGCTGCAAGCGATAGCCAGCATCAGTGCCAGTATGTAACGTTTCATGAGCGATAACGATCCATTCACAGTTGTTTTCCTCCTTGGTTTTAAATGTAATTACCCAATATTGTAAAGTAGAATAACAAATATCAGAACCTGAAAACATAGGTCATTGGGGCGGATTATATCCAACCATTTCCTCAAGACGAGCCGTGCTATAATGAACTCAATGTACTTACTACCTGTAGGAGGGATTCACCATGTCAGAAACGCACGTGTCTTATACGATTCGAACGCAGCACGCGACGTTCATCAATGAAGCGATCGAAGCCTCGGTCATTACCGATATCATCCATGATTTTGTGAGCGATGACAGTGACTTCATCGTGATTGAACCCACGCCAATGATTCAGAACACGCTGTACCTGCAAGCGATCTCCGCACCCAACAACCCCGGTGGCATCGTGGTCGAGCTGCGGGTGCAGCATGACGAGGAGTCCTTCACGCACTACAGTTACGAGACAGAGGATACCGCGGAGGTCATTCGGATGTTCCTCAATTACTGGGGTTCACAGCAATTGCCTGACATGACTAACTGGACGGATATCACAGAGCAGTTCGAATAGGGGACATCATGGCCAAGTGGGATAATATGCTCTCTATTCTGTGGATGCTGCAGGCCAGGGGCAAAATGACGGCGGCGGAAATCGCGGAGTCGCTGGAGATTAGTGTGCGGACGGTTTACCGTTATGTGGACGGTCTCTGCGCGAGCGGCGTACCGATTATGGCGGAAGCGGGGCATGAGGGTGGATTTCAGGTGCTGGAGAGCTTTCGGGAAACGCCGATATTCTTTGACAGCGAGGAGCTGCGGGCTATGGCAGAGGCTGCCAAGTTCGCCGACGGTGCAGGCTACCCCTACACAGCCGAAATGACCCGGGCACTCGCCAAAATTGAACACGGCCTGAAGCCCGAGCAGCTCGAGGAGCTGCAGCGCCGCACCAGCGGGCTTGAGGTGATTTTGCCTCCTCATGGCCCTTCGTTGGCACGTGTCTTGCGCCAGCTGGAGACCGCAGTGACGGAGGGGCACACCGTGAACATTGCTTACCGCAAAGAGGGAGATACCCTCAGCGAGCGGGAGATTGACCCCTATGGCATCGCCTACCGGAGACAGCAGTGGTACGTGGTTGCCCGCTGCCATCAGGCCGAATCGCTGCGCACCTTCCGCGTCGACCGCATCACAGAGATGAGCGAGACAGGGCAAGCCTTTGACAAGCCAGCGGGTTTCTCCGTAGCCGGTTATTTCCGGGATCAATCCGACAGCGGCCGGGAAACGGAGGCGCCGCTCATCCCGCTGCGCATCGCGGGTGAACCGGAGGATTTAAGCGATCTGTGCGGGCATTGGCACCTCCAGCATTATCTGTCGGAGCGTCACGACCGGGAGGTTGTATTTCTGCTCGATGAACAGACCATGCACAAGTATTTGCCCGTCTATCTGCTCACATTCGGCACCCGCTTGTCCATTCTGGAGCCAGAGCAGCTCCGCATACAGATGGCCGAGACGGCACGCCGATTAGCCGCTCATCACCTCAAGCGCCCCGGGCTCTGAACCCGAGGGCGTTTTTGCTGCTGTAGGGACGTGTTATTCAATCGCCTGTAGGGTAATAATGAGGGTTGAATACCAGGAATGAAGAGGGGGCTGTGCGGCGTGTGGATGGCTCTGATGTGGGGCGGGATCTCGGCAGCAGGTGCGCTTCTGGGAGCACTGGTATCGTTGATGGTACATGTGCCTAAGCGAATATTGGGCTGGATCATGGCGTTTGGTACGGGCACCTTGATCGGCGCGGCCGTGTTCGAGCTATTAGCAGAGGCGGTAGAGGGCGGCGGCGTATTAGCAACAGCGATTGGATTCACGGTAGGCGCCCTCGTCTATACCTCGTTCGATGTGCTCGTCTCCAAACAAGGCGGAGCCCACCGCAAGCGGTCAGGGGGCGGTAAGGGTGAGGAGGACCAGCTTGCCCAGAGGTCAAAAGGGATATTTGCAGGTACCGTGATGGATGCAATTCCCGAATCCATCATGCTGGGTGCGAGCGTGCTGGCTGGCGGCAGCGTAAGCATTGTCCTGCTGGTATCCATTTTTATCAGCAACTTTCCAGAGGGACTGTCCAGTACCGCGGGGCTCCGCAAGAGTGGATACAGCCGCCGCGGGATTCTTTTGTTGTGGTCAACAGTGCTGTTGCTCTCCGCGCTAGCAGCTATGGGAGGTTATCTGTTTCTGGAGCGCCTGCCAGAAGAGTTGGTGGCAGGCATTGGAGCTTTCGCGGGAGGCGGTATTATTGCCATGATCTGCTCGACCATGATGCCGGAAGCATTCGAAGAGGGGGGGCCCGTCGTTGGATTCATTGCCTCCATGGGCTTGTTGGTTGCCCTGATTCTCGATTTGGTTTGAGCAAACGGGTGGCAACACCGTCCCAACAAGAGCCTGCTTGCAACTGCAGCAGGTTCTTTGCTGCGGGACAACCATTCGACACCATGTCGAACAGTAATGTTGACTTCTTATAAATCCGATTGAAATCTTCTATGGAGGGTTCAAAGGATGGCTTATATACTTTTTGAAAGCGCTACATTTTCTTAATAAACAGGAGGGGTTAGGTCATGAAGGCTCGCAACTGGTGGGTAATTCTCTGTGTGTTCATTCTGGTATTCACAGCAGCATGCAGCAGCGGAGAAGGGGGAACAGTCGAGGAGAACAATGGCAGCAATCAGGGGGCCGAAACGACGAATGAGGGCAATGAGCAGAACGCAACGGAGGCTGAAGAGACAGCGACCAATCCGAACGCGACACCGGAGATGGATTTTGATCTGGGCGGCAGAACGATCAAGCTGGTGTCATGGTACAACGAGGCCATCCCTACGGACAGCCCTGACAACATTCAACGCAAAGAAAATCTCGACGCGTTGATGGAGAAGCATAATTTCACGGTGGAATATGTCGTTGTAGATTATGGCGAGTACCGGGATAAGATTGCTTCGACGCTGCTGGCTGGCGATCCCTTAGGCGATATTATCCGTGTTGCCAGACCCTGGATGATGCCGTCTCTGGTCCAACAGGACATGTTCTGGCCGCTGGATGAGTACGTCATCAACGACAATGCGTTCGTCCTTCAATACACGACCGACCACTCCCAGTTCGATGGCAAGGGGTATGGATTCCGAATCGGCGTCAGTGGCGCGGCATCGGGCGTGTTCTATAACCGTACGTTGATGAATGAATTCGGCATGAAGCCGCTCCAGGAATACGTCGATGAAGACAATTGGAACTGGGAGACCTTCATTCAAGTGGCCAAAGAAGCCAACAAAGACACGGACAATGACGGGAATCTCGACCGTTGGGGACTGGCCACGGCCTCTATGCTGATTCAAGCGCTGTCCTCGAATGAGACAGGACTGGTTGACGGCAACCAGCAGACCCTGGATGCTCCTCAGACCCAGGAATCCCTAAACTTCATTTCGCGTCTGGCGACCGAGAATGTAGCCCGTCCGACAGAGGGCGGCGACTGGACAGAGCCGAAACAATTCTTCCTGCAGGGCAATACGCTCATGTACCCTGGTATGGATTATGAAGCCAATGATTTTAAAGAGGAAATGGCCGATTTTGAACTGGGCTTCCTGCCGTTCCCTCAAGGCCCTAGCGCATCCAGGTACCATACGCATGTGACGATCCCTAACTACTATACCATTCCACGGGCAGTAGAGAATCCGGAGCAGCTCGTGTACCTATGGGAGAAAATCTATGATATCGAGTCCATTTATGATTATCCCAAGCAAGCTGACCTGGAGAAGTTCTTCAGCAACGAGGATGACATTAACAATGCAAGGGATTCCGCTGAGAGTATTCGGGTGATTGAGCAGGGTGATTACTACCCGTCGATGCCTTATTATGAGCTGGTCGACGAGCTGGTTGACGGCGTATCGGTATCGACCGTGATTGAGAAGTACAAGACGCCGTTCCAAGCAGCTATCGATGAAGTATGGAATTCGCCAGCAGGTGAGTAAATAAGTTGAAATTCAGTCTGGAAGGCATGGGGGTCAATCCCATGCCTTTTTGGTGTCTTCCAGTACTTTTTTGGCCATGGACGGGGGATAGCCTTTGATCTGTTTGAAGAGATTGCTGAAATAATAGATGTCCTGGAAACCGCAGCGCGCAGCCGTTTCCGTTACGGTAAAGTCCCCTGCGAGCAGCATCATTTCGGCACTGTTGATCCGGATGCGGTTGATGTACTCTTTATAAGTAGAGCCTGTATGATGCTTGAACAGCTTGCCCAGATACACCGGATGCAGCTGCACCATCTCAGCCATCTCCCCCAGCTGAATCTGCTCTGCATAATGATCCGTAATATAGTCGACCACCCGTTTGATTCGCGGATCGGTCCGACTCGTGGCTTGCCTGTAGAAGTTGGTTAACAGACGATGCAGGATCATTTCGAATAAGGCACGGGCCCGAATCATATAGAAAGGCTGCTTGTCCATCCAGACCTGCTTGAAGTCGCGGATGTACGTCACAATTTCTTTGGTAATCATCCGCTTAGTCACAATATCGAAGGGCAGCGCCTGATGATTGTGGGGTCCCGCCCAGTGAAAGTTGAAGGGGTAGGCATGCATAGGCGAGCTATCAAATGTATACGCTTCCCTAATGCTCCCACCGGGGACGTAGATAAGGTCTCCTGCTTCGACCAGATGCTCCTTCCCATTAATGACGTAACAGGCTTTGCCGTCCATAACAAAGGTTAGGTCGTGGAAGCCGATTTTCCGCTGCTCAATGGTCCATCCCGGGAAGCATCTGCGATCGACGAATAGGAACACGTTCGGTACAAGGTGGTGAAACATAGTATGATCGATGGCCAGTCACCTCCTATACAGAAAATATAACGATTCCCACGCCAAATTACAACGCAAAAGTGCGGTCCATTCTCCCTGCTTTGACCCGGGTGATTGTGGTAATGATACAATAGCTACATACATACCTATGCGATCAGGAGGAATAATGATGAGTGAAGAAGAGCAAGCACCGGGTTGGGATGCGATCGACGAGGCCATGGCACGTATCTATGGGGATCAGGAGCCGTTGCACTATGCAAGTCCGCTGCCCATGATGCTGGGAGGCAACGATCCGCTGAACGGTATCAGCGCCTACCGATCCGAGCAGCCATCCCCTCACTGGCATCTGGTCACCTACGGCTTCTCCGACTTGTATGAAAAAGAGGGCAACGACCCTGAATATAGCGGATATGGCTTCGAGTTAACCATGCGACTGGCCAGACAACCGGAAGAGGATCAGCCGCCGGCATGGGCGATTAACATGCTGCAGAATATGGCCCGCTATGTCTTCAATAGCGGCAATGTCTTCAACTCCGGCGATCATCTGGATGCCAATGGTCCAATCATGCTGGATTCGGATACCAAACTGACTGCACTGGCCTTCATTACGGACCCCGAGTTGGGCGAAATCAACACGCCGCATGGCAAGGTTGCCTTTGTCCAGGCTGTCGGGATTACTGGTGATGAGCTGCAAGCGACGCAGGAATGGAATACGCTTGGCGTGTTGCGCGTGCTGGCTGGCACTTATCCCGCTTATATCACTGATCTGGAGAGGGACTCCATTCTGAATCTGCCGGAAGCGGCGCAAGCCATTGCTGAAGGTAGTGCCCGTGAGGGCTCCAGTACCGCATTCCTGTATGTGGATCAGCTCGGGTGGGAGAGCAGCGGCGGCGAGTCAGATGGTGGCAAGCTCATGTTGGGAGCCAAGCAAGCGGCAGTCGTGGCCAAACTGCTGCGGGCCCGGCTGCTGCACGGCCAGCCCCTATCCCTGGTTAGTGGAGGACTGCAGGTGGTTCTCGATACAAGCGACACCCCGGCGGTGGAGCAGCGGGAGAGCGGCGTGATGTTCAGGCTGGACCGTGCTGGAGTGGAGGAATTGGGCGCCAAGCTGGTACCGGTGGCCGGTCAGGTCAGCCTGTCGGCGCTTCCCCAAGTGGTAATCGAAGTCATGCAAACACATATAAAAGACAGCGACGGCAATGTCGTCCGTACCATCGGCTGACAAAATCTCTGATTCTTTGGCAGCTTCGGGGTTAAGATATAAGCAGTGAAGCTTAACAGCGAGGAGTGGGTCGATTGGAGCATTATCGGCGCAGTACAGAAGAGACACTGCAAGAGGTGGAGAGCTCTTCGCAAGGCCTGACGGCCGCAGAGGCGACGGCAAGACGGGAAAAGCACGGATATAACGAGCTTCAGGCCAAGGCAGCTACACCTGTATGGAAGCTGCTGGTGGAGAATATCAAGGACCCGATGGTTATCGTGTTGCTGGCGGTTGTTGCTGTTCAGGTGGCACTGGGCCATCTGATTGAGTCGCTTATTATCTTCCTGGTCATCGTGCTGAACGCCGTACTGAGCGTCGTTCAGACCAAGAAGGCTGAGAGCTCGCTCGATGCACTGCGGCAGATGTCTGCTCCCGAGGCCAAGGTTATACGGGATGGAGCCAAGGTGACGGTGCCTGCTCGTGAGCTGGTGCCCGGGGACATTGTGCTGCTGGATGCGGGAGATTTTGTACCGGCAGATGGCCGTATCCTGGATTCTGGCAGTCTGAAGATCAATGAAGGCATGCTCACCGGCGAGTCTGAGGCTGCCGAGAAGCATGCCGATGCCATTGCAGAAGAGGCGCCGCTCGGTGACCGCCGCAATATGGCCTTCAGCGGCTCGCTCGTCGTCTACGGCCGCGGCACGATGGTCGTGACCGCAACCGCGCTGGGAACCGAGATTGGCAAGATTGCCGAGATGATCGAGAGTGCGGAGTCCAAGAGTACCCCGCTGCAGCGCAAGCTGGAGGCGTTCAGCAAGAAGCTGGGCGTCTTCATTCTATGCCTCTGCGTCGTCATCTTCGCAGTCGAAGCGGGCCGGGTCTGGGTGTCGGCGGATGGCGAATTCCTCGGTGAATCGTTGATCAACGCCTTGATGTTCGCGGTTGCGGTTGCTGTCGCTGCGATTCCCGAGGCGCTGTCCTCCATCGTCACCATTGTGCTATCGATCGGCACCAACAAGATGGCGCGTCAGCATGCGATTATTCGCCGTCTGCCAGCTGTTGAAGCGCTGGGCTCGGCCGGAGTCATTTGCACGGATAAGACGGGTACGCTGACGCAAAACAAGATGACGGTTGTCGATTACTACATTCCCCATGGCAAGCGGGACGAGTTTCCGGATGATCCCGAGGCGTGGAGCGAAGCGGAGCGGCGACTGCTGCACATTGCAGTCCTCTGTAACGATGCCAACATTAATGAAGAGGGTCAGGAGATTGGTGATCCGACCGAGGTCGCCCTGATCGCATTCAGTAACAATCGCAACAAGCATTACAGTGAAATCCGTGACCAATTCCCGCGCGAGGCAGAGCTGCCTTTCGACTCTGATCGCAAGCTGATGAGTACCGTGCATCAGTTCGAGGGCGAGTATGCGATGCTCACCAAGGGCGGTCCGGATGTCTTGATCAGCCGCTGCGACCGCGTCTTCATCCATGGCGAGGTACAGCCGCTGACGGAGGAGATTCGCGAACAATTCAAGGAGCAGAATGAGGATTTCTCCAGGCGGGCGCTGCGGGTGCTGGCGTATGCTTACAAGCCTCTGCCAGACAAAAGCCCGCTGCGCCACGAGGATGAACATGATCTCATCCTGGTCGGCCTGAGCGCGATGATTGATCCGCCGCGTGAAGCCGTCTATGAAGCCATCGAGCAGTCGAAGCGGGCTGGTATCCGTACCGTGATGATTACGGGCGACCACAAGACGACGGCGGAGGCGATCGGTCGGGATATCGGCTTGATGGGCGATGAGGATCTGGCTCTCACAGGCGCCGAGCTCGATAAGCTCTCGGATGATGAGCTGGACCGCAAGCTGGAGCGGGTCGCCGTCTATGCCCGCGTCTCACCGGAGAACAAAATCCGAATTGTCCGGGCCTGGCAGCGTAAAGGCAAGGTCGCAGCGATGACTGGCGATGGTGTCAATGATGCGCCGGCGCTCAAGCAGGCCGATATCGGCGTAGCGATGGGTAGCGGCACGGATGTTGCCAAAGATGCTTCGGCGATGATCCTGACCGATGACAACTTTGTCTCCATCGTCCGGGCGGTCAGTGTGGGACGAATGGTCTTCGACAATATCAAGAAGGCGATTGCTTACCTGTTCGCAGGCAACCTGGGAGCCATAACGGCGATCCTGTTCGCCTTGGTGGTCGGCTGGGTCAATCCGTTTACGGCGTTGCAGCTGCTCTTCATCAACCTGGTCAATGACTCGCTCCCTGCCATTGCGCTAGGCACCGAGAAGGCGGAGCCGGATGTAATGGATCGCAAGCCCCGGAATATTAGCGAGGGGATATTCGCTGGCGGAACCCTCCAGGTCGTGATCCTGCGTGGCTTGTTGATCGGCGTAGCCGTCATCGTCTCGCAGTTTATCGGGTTGGGTGAATCGGCGGAGGTCAGTGTGGCTATGGCTTTCACGACGTTGATTCTGGCCCGGACGCTGCAGACCTTTGCTGCACGCTCGAACATCCAGACCATTCTGCAGGTTGGTTTCTTGACCAACAAGTATGTCTTGGGAGCCGTTTTCGTCTGCTTCTGTCTGTACGGTGTAACGCTACTGCCAGGTGTACGAGACATCTTCGCGATCCCGCCGACTTTCGGGACTGACGACTTCCTGGTTGCTGCCGGTCTGGCACTGGCTGCCGTTATCCTGATGGATGTCATCAAGTGGGCACAGCATACGCTCCGCCCATCGCGAGCATAAGAGCAATAGCATATCGAGTGAATGTGACTGCCGTACCGAACAGGTGCGGCAGTTTTTGCGTGGGTTCGTCTAAGCTCCGATCGAGGTGCTGGCTGTTACGAGGATGGGACGATGAGTGGTAGGACGGGTGGCATAGCGGGTGGTTGGGCACGGGGTGCGGCATGAGGAACGACCTGCAAGAACAGGAAAGCATTGTGGTATACTAGGGGCAGTTAACCGGAGGTGGACGATGGATGATTCAGACAGATCAGGATATTTTGCAGCTAGTGGCAGGGGACGCATGGATGATGGACATCCTCCGGCATGCGCAGTCCTTGGAGCTGCCTGACTGGTGGGTATGCGCGGGGTTCGTACGGTCCAAGATGTGGGATACGCTGCACGGATATGAGCGGACGAGTTTGCCTGACATTGACGTGGTGTATTACGACCCATCCTCTCTGGAGGAGAGTAAGGAGAAGGAGCTGGAGCAGCGGCTGCATGAGCGTGCACCGGGGCTTCCCTGGTCGGTGAAAAACCAGGCTCGCATGCACATCGTTAACGGGGAAACGCCTTACGCCTCTTCCACAGACGCCATCAGCAAATTCCCCGAAACCGCCACCGCACTCGGAGTGCGGCTGGACGAGCGGGGTAGGCTCGAGCTAACAGCGCCTTACGGAGTTGAAGATGCATGGGGGCTGAACGTACGGCCGACGCCGCACTTTGCCGCCACGCCGGAGCGTATGGCCGTCTACCGCGAGCGCGTGGCCAAGAAACAATGGCAGACCAAATGGCCCCGGGTGCAGATACTGGACCAGGGCAAGCGTTAGAGGTGAGTTGGGTCCGATTGAACGGCGAGTCGCACCCTCTCCATGGAAGGAGAAACAGATGAAGATTAAATGGTTGGTTCTAATCCTGCTACTACTCGTGCTGACTGCCAGCGCGTGCACACAGGAGGCCTCGGACGAGGTTTCAGACTTGTATGGGACCTATCGTTTGGAGGAGCTATTATACAGGAATCCACTCAGTTCCCAGTTTGGCTTCCAACCGTCCGAGGAAACGTATACCTTGACGGAAGATGCTTTGATTCATACGAAGGAAGATGGGAGTGTGCAGCAGCACACCATTGCGTATCCAAACGAGACGATAGATGGGCAGGCGTTCGCAGAGGATTTTTTAATCGAAGTGACCGGGGGGCTAGACCTCTCCACGTATCCAGCGTATCAACGGTACGTCCTGAAGGAGCCGGGGAGACTTAATGGCTATATCCTATATCAAGCGGATGGGGAGCTCTGGCTGGCTACGACGAATGCGGGGCAGACGCCACCGGACTATTATATTTGGGAGCTCCATAAGCTCGCGAGGCAGGACAGCCCGGAGCGGTCCTGAAGGAGCGATTCCCTAGGTTAGGCTGTTCCGCAAGAACAACAGTACAAATAATAGTCCCACCGACACAGCTAGAAAGACGCTCCCGAGAATAAGAAAGATGAGGCCGCCCTGGGCCACAGAGTCAATCGCAGCACGCTCGGGGCGATACGGATCGTATTTGACAGTTACCCTGCTGCCTGGCGTGAACCCCGGCGTTTGGGAGATCGCCGATGTTTTCCGATATGTCTGGCCGTCGACAACATATTCGAAGGTAGGATGCTTGTCGGGGAGCCCTGGGAACAGTGTGCCGCGTTTGATGATGATGCCTTGCGTGACATCCCAATCCCGCGTGCGTTGCTTCAGGAACATCCCGATGGAGAAGAAGACCGCGCCCAGAATGAATAGGATACCAAAAGCAAGGAGTAGGCCTTGCAGATAAGACGGCATATCCGACATGAGTAATCACCTCAACCACAATTTACACCCTTTACATCTGGCTGAATCAAGGGGGCACAACTATGAAGCTGGATCGGCTGCTGGCCATTACGATGGAGCTCATGATGCGCAAGCGGGTCAAAGCGACGGACCTGGCGGAGCGGTTCGAAGTATCGGTGCGTACCGTCTACAGGGATATTGAGACGATCAACCAGGCGGGAATTCCAGTGGCCTCGTTCACGGGCGCAGAGGGCGGCTTTGAGCTGATGGAGGGCTATTTTCTGACCAAGCAGCACTTCTCGCTGGAGGATTTCAGTATGATTTATCAGCTGTTGCGACAGATGGACGAAGCCGCCGGCGGCAGTCTGGTCACGTTGAGGCATAAGCTGGGCACGCTTCATCCGGCACTCGCCAAGGGAGAAGCTCAGGAGCGGATCGTTTTCGACCTCAGTACGCGGGAGGAGGATCAGGCGGTCATCCGGCCACTGTACCAAGCCATCCGGCAGCGTAAGCGGGTCGCCTTTGCCTATAAGGATGCCGAAGGCACGGAGTCGGACCGCAAGGTGGAGCCGCTGAGACTGTACTGGGAGCGGGGCATCTGGTACATGGAGGCCTACTGCATGACCCGGCAGGCTTTGCGGCTGTTTCGTGTCTCCCGGTTATCCCAAGTGCTGTTGACCGACGAGAGCTATACCCCGCGGGACGAGCTGACGCTCACCCACGCTGAGACCCCGGAAGGACTGGACGTTCACCTGCGGTTCAGTCTGGAAGCCCAGACGCGGGTCCAGGATCAATTCGGCGAAGCCTGCGAGCATCACGAGACGCACATCGATGTCCACACCGTCGTCTACAGCCGCGAATACGCGCTCTCCGTTGCACTTAGCTATGGCACCAAGGTCATCATCATGGAGCCGACAGCGCTCAGAGCAGAGCTATTGGAGCACATGCGTGAGATTGCAGCGTTATATGCTTTGCCGGTAGCCCCCATACAGTAACAGGTTCTTTAGTTGACCGTCTACCGCGTGGGGAGCATATCACGAGTGGAGACGCGGTTTTTACGTTGGGATTAGGCTTTACTGTGCAGCGTAATCAGGTAACCGTCGGGGTCGGCAAAGGTAAAGGTTCTCCCGAAGGGTCCATCTATGGGTGCGGATGTAATCTTGACACCTGCTGTACTAAGCTTGTCGTGGATTTCTTGTGTGTCAGGGGCATGAAACCACAGAGCAACACCAAATCCGGGCTGCGCACCTGAACCGAGTGCTGTTCCTGGCAAGAGGTCACGAAGCGCAAATGCGATAGGCTTGGTCTCAAAGACCACAGCATGCGGGGGTCCAGCCTGGGAGCGAACAAGACCAAGATAGTTTTGATAAAATTCAGCAGAGCTTTCAAGGTTACTTACTTGAAGGGATATGAAGTCGGGTCCAATAACTGACATAATGTCCTCCTTAGTGGATAGGTTTTTTGATGTTGCATGCTTTGAGTATACAAGTGCCCTACTGACAACTGTATGTCAGTAGCGTTCTTTTTTTTTCGAAAATTTCCGCACCGATTGACGTCTCCCGGTAGCGTTCCTGGTCGGATAACGTTTATAATAGAGCAAGGTGAAACCCTTAGAAATCAAGAAATTACACTACAAGAAAAGGTGTCATGCATGAGTATATTGAATGTAGAACGACTGAGTCACGGCTTTGGGGATCGCGCGATTTTCAACGACGTATCGTTTCGCTTGCTGAAGGGCGAGCATATCGGACTGATCGGCGCCAACGGCGAGGGCAAGTCCACCTTCATGAATATTATCACTGGCAAGCTGCAGCCAGACGATGGCAAGGTGGAGTGGTCCAAGCGGATGCGCGTGGGCTATCTTGACCAGCATGCCGTCCTGAGCAAAGGCAACAGTATCCGCGATATCCTCAAAGGGGCATTCCAGTATCTGCTGGACATGGAGCAAGAGATGAACGACATGTATGCCCGGATGGGCGATGTCACGCCGGAGGAGCTGGAGCAGCTGCTTGAGGATGTGGGCACGCTTCAGGATACACTAACGAACCAGGATTTTTACCTGATTGATGCCAAGGTGGAAGAGACCGCCCGTGGTCTGGGTCTGACGGATATCGGGCTGGACAAGGACGTCACCGACCTCAGTGGCGGACAGCGGACCAAGGTGCTGCTGGCCAAGCTGCTGCTGGAGAAGCCGGATATCCTGCTCCTTGACGAGCCCACCAACTACCTGGACGAGCAGCACATCGAGTGGCTGAAGCGGTATTTGCAGGAGTACGAGAATGCCTTTATCCTCATCTCCCATGATATCCCGTTCCTGAATAGTGTCATCAACCTGATCTACCATATGGAGAACCAGCAGTTGACCCGCTACGTGGGCGACTATGATCATTTCCAGCAGGTACATGAGATGAAGAAGCAGCAGCTGGAGTCCGCGTTCAAGCGCCAGCAGCAGGAAATTGCGGACCTCAAGGACTTCGTGGCCCGTAATAAGGCCAGCGTCGCCACACGTAACATGGCGATGTCCCGCCAGAAGAAGCTCGACAAGATGGATGTCATCGAGCTGGCCAAGGAGAAGCCGAAGCCGCAATTCAACTTCAAAGTGGGCCGCACCTCAGGCAAGCTGATCTTCGAGACCAACCAGCTCGTCATCGGCTATGACAGCCCGCTGTCGCGGCCGCTGGACCTGCGTATGGAGCGGGGGCAGAAGATCGCGCTTGTCGGTGCCAACGGGATCGGTAAAACAACGCTTCTGCGCAGCATCCTCGGTGAAATCCAGGCGATCTCGGGCACGGTGCAGCGGGGTGAGCATCTGCAGATCGGCTACTTCGAGCAGGAGTCCAAAGGCGACAACTACAACACCTGTATTGAAGAGATCTGGAGCGAGTTCCCTTCGCTCTCCCAATTCGAAGTGCGGGCGGCTCTGGCCAAGTGCGGCCTGACCACCAAGCATATCGAGAGCAAGATTACGGTACTGAGCGGCGGTGAGAAGGCCAAGGTGCGGCTATGCAAGCTCATTAACAACGAGACCAATCTGCTGGTACTCGATGAGCCGACTAACCATCTCGACGTCGATGCCAAGGACGAGCTGAAGCGCGCGCTTCAGGCGTACAAGGGCAGCATCCTGCTCATCTCCCATGAACCGGAATTCTATCGCGATGTCGTGACCGAGACCTGGAATTGTGAGTCTTGGACGACGAAGGTGTTTTAATAGTGAGAGAGAAGGCACGCATCCTGCGGAAACGCAGGCGGCGTGCCTTTTTTGCTTTGGTTAAGATGTGCCCGCCACTCGCCTGCTGCAACGCACCTTTGTTCCTCTATTTACTCTCGCCCCCGCCATCTGCCCGCTGTAACACACCTTTGTTCCTCTATTTGCCTGCATCCCCGCCATCTGCCTGCTGTAACACACCTTTGTTCCTCTATTTGCTCGCACCCCCGCCATTTGCCCGCTGTAACACACCTTTGTTCCTCTATTTGCTCGTACCCCCGTCATCTGCCCGCTGTAACGCACCTTTGTTCCTCTATTTGCTCGCAACCCCGTCTTCCGTCCGCTGTAACACACCCTTGTTCCTCTATTTATCTGCAGACCTATGCTGTGGGAGAGGGGCACGCGCTGGCATGATACCAACAACCCCGACTCCAGTCCAGTTGACCGGAGGGAGTAATCGAACTACACTTAAGTCATTATTTAGAAAATGACACATTGTCATTTTTTTGATTGAGGTGAGGAGAATTCCCAAGGTTAGCGAAGGGTATGCCGAGCAGAAGCGGCATCACATTCTCGATGCAGCACAGGCGGTCAGCCGGAGCAAGCCGTTGCATAAGATTACAATGAAAGACATTGTCCGAGCGTCTGGTCTAAGCCAGGGCGGGGTATACCTGTATTTTTCTCAAATTGAAGAGGTCTGGCTGGCGCTGGCTACCCGGTTTGATGCCGAAATCGATTTTCAAGAACGCTTCGAGCAGCTTCGTCAAGCCGATCCGGAGCCATCTGAGGGCATGCGTGAGATCTTCCGCTTCATCGCTGAGGAGCTGAACCGGTCGCTGGAGAGCGGGTATAGCAAGCTGGCTTTTGAATTCAATGCGATCTATGCCAGCCAGGCGGCCTGGTTCATCGAGCAGATCGAATCGCAGCAGGAGGTCTCGCCATCCTACGGCTACAACTACATGTTGGGGCAGATGCTGACGATGTGGCAGGACTGGCAGAAGGCGGGACAACTCCAGCCGCTGCGGCCGCTCGAGGAAATATGGATGCTGGTCCAGGTCACCCTGGCGGGCATGATTCGCGAAGCGACGATGGAGCAGTACCTGAACGAAGCCCAAGTCGAGATCCCGTCAGAGCTGGAGATTGGCAGGCACATCGAGCCTTTGCTGGAGGGACTACACCTCTCCGTGATGACGCTGCTGGGGGCGACGAGTACGAACAAACCAAGAAATGAGGGATAATGATGGCGTTTAAACAAGCTGTACGGTCGTGGTTGATGCTGTTGGCCGCTTGCCCCAAAGGGATCGTGACCTTCGTGATTGCGGTAGCGGGTGTGAGTATAGGGATTGCGTTGCTCATTGTGTGGGTAGGCATCCCGATCTTGGTGGGAACGCTGTTAATCTGCCGGGCTTTGATGGAGCGAGAGAGGCAGCTGGGTTCGTCATGGCTGGGTGGGCAGTCCAACTTTTCCGAAGTGTTGAGGTCGGGCTTAAAGCCTGCCGGTTATGCTACGGGCTATCCCCGGGGCGGTGTGAGGGAGTTGATCGCGCTGCTGGGTGAGCGCCGGACGTACACAGGATTGGTGTATTGTCTGGCCCAGCTGCCGATAGGGATTATTTCCTTCACAATTGCAGCCACTGTACCGATTGCTGCGCTTGGCCTGGCACTGGCACCGTTTAGCTACCTGATGAATGCCTGGCTGCCATTCGAACTGAACAGCTTGGATGCAATCGCTATCCCGATGTTGTCTCCGTTCCAGGTCATGTTGGCTGCCAGTGCGGTGGGCCTGGTGACTTTGGCGCTGCAGCCCCTGATGTTCCGTAGTCTGGGACGCGTGTATGCGGGCTGGCTTTCCTGGCTGTCTTCTTCGTCTGGGGTTCCCCCGTTACAGGGATCCTCCGCAAAGCCGGTCATCTAGCACCACATGAAAGCAAAACGCCGCTTGCACAAGGCAAGCGGCGCTAGCTTATTAAAAGATAATCTGAATAATGAGAGTTATCAGGACCAAGTAGCTCGTGACGGAGAGAATGAGATACGAAGCCAGCGCATGGCGTGGTACCGCACCGGCCTCGGCACCGGCTTGGACAGACAGGAGCAGGAGCGACAGCAAGGTAATGCTGAGCAGCAGCATCCCCAGGCCCAGGCTCATCAGCGTGAAGAGTGCAGCCAGCAGGAACCCCGCAGCACCAATGTAGAACGTCCCGCCGATTCGGATGGCGAACAGCTTGAGTTCAGGCTTCGTACCGCTCCGCCACCACGCAGCGAGCCAGATGGCTGCCAGCAGCACAGCGGTGGAGAGCAGGCCGATTAGGAAGAGTCGGCCGAAAATCGGCCAGGTTGCCGAGCGGGTCATGCCGCCAAGGCCACCCATGCCGAGGAATCCGCCGAAGAAGCCGTTGACGCGGCTGGCGATCATCAGGGACCAAATCAGGTACCCGACAAAGGCGCTTGCCACCCCCAGTACACCATAAATCCATTCTCTCTCGGTCAATCGTACGCTTTCCAGCGGATTTTTGAACAATCGCAGGACTTGCTGCTGGTCTACGCCTTTCATTGTTGTTTTTACACCATCCAAGACATTTCTCTTTTCTGTTTCCACTATGGACCCTCCCACAGGTTAATCGTCAATATTCGACATGACGGTATTGGGGTATTTTACCTTATTTCCACGAATTCGTACATAGACATCCAGAATTTATAGATGATTGGCATCGGATGTTGTTCAAAAAAATATATTCCTGCCCATGTGATACGACACGATATGTCGGACCATCCCCTCTATACTGGGTCACAGCACCATTAATCACGACCTGATAGAAATGAGGGAAACTAACGATGGCCAAAACAAAACGCGGACGTGTGCTCTGGAGCCTGCCCTCCCGTGGCAGAGGCACCTGTCCGATCTGCAACAGTACCCGCATCAAGCTGCTCTATTCCAGAGCGAACGCTGGAGGAACGATCATTAAAGTCTGCAAACGCTGCAGTAAAGCCGAACAGGACAAAATAGATGCTGTCATTCCCTAAGAACTTGAGCGGGCATATCGAGAACGGGTACGGGGCAACAGTGTGAGGATCTGAATGGCGAATCCGAGCGTCCAGTACAGGAGATGGACGGCATGAACGGCTTGTAGGAAATACACTTGGGCAGCGATCCAGATGACAAGCGCATAACCGGTGTACAACGAAAAGGTCCATGCCCAGTGCATGTCCCGGTACAGATTGAACCGCTCCGCGATGCGGGAGGGTGTGCGGCGGATAAGGCCTACGGCAACGAGCAACGGCATCACCCCCAGCACCAGGGTCAACAGCAACCCGGGAAGGAGGTAGTTGGAGAACGGACTGTGCGCCAGCAGCTCCAAGCTCAGTCCAATCAGCTGGCCTGAGGGACTGATGAGCATGCCCAATCCCCCAATTACCGCTCCCACGCTGAGGAATAGGTGTAGTACGATCAGAACAATGGCTTTGCTTGCTTTATTTCGTCCTGCAGCCATAGGAAGTCGCTCCTTTTAGGTATCTTTTCCCCAGCTTATCATCCCAGTCGCTTAAGGGCTGTGATGCCCTTAACATGGAAGTGCGCAATGTGCGTAAGCAAGCCGCAACAGGACGAATGTTGAACGTAGAGAAGGGAGAATTAGATGAGCCATTTGCATCGCATCCAATGGTTGGATGAGCAGATTCGTGCGGGAAACTATCCTAGCAGTGCTCAGCTGTCCGAACGCTTCGAGATCCTTACGTCGGGTTCCATTGACATTCATTACGGGACTCGCGAAGAAGTTTAGACGAAAGATTTCAAGACCCCTCTTACTGCTCGAATGAGATCGTGCTATGCTCTGGGGTAGGACAAAGAAAAAGCGGTGGATGTTTTTGGGGTCACGGCGTGACAACTCCCGGAAAGGGGGTGACGCCGATGGCCGTACTTGTGGCGTGGCTGGACGTTCTCCGATGGGTCGCTGCTACACTAAGCCTCGTGTTTGGTGTACGCAGGCTGTACCGTTGGTTACAACGTAAGTTTCGTAAAAAACGCAAGCAAAAACCCACCGCGTAAGGTTGGCGCCTGACGGTGGGTTTTGCATGCGAAGTAAATTCTATGCACGCCGTGGTGAATCCACAGCCTTTCGTGTCATGGAGAGTCTTTGCCGTTGACGCGGCAGAGGCTCTTTTCTTAGTATATACGGCAATTGTCAGCGAAATACGTTTCAGAACATATGAATCAAGTTTGGTGCATTGTTACCTACTAATTTACCTACCATTCTAGCACCTCCGAAGTCCGAAAGCAATTCTTGATCGGCTATATGGACTATGTTTGATGTTTACTACAAACCAATCAATCGGTACAGCATCTGGGCTGCTTCGGCGCGGGTTGCGATGCCCTTGGGCACGAACTGTCCGCTTGCGCGTCCTTGCACGAGACCCATCGATGCTGCCATCCGGACATCGTCCAGTGCCCAAGGAGCAATTGACGATTCATCGGCGAACGTCACGGGCAGTCCCGCAACCGGCTCACCGTGCAGCTCCGGGTAAGCCCGCATCAGCATCGCCGTCATCTCCTCACGGGTGATGGACGCGTGCGGGGCAAAGGTTCCGTCACCGCGGCCATTGACGAGGCCAACTTGGACAGCGGCGGCTACCTCGGCGGCGAACCAGTCGGCTGGCCGGATGTCCGTGAAGTCGGCAGCTGGCGCATCGCTATCCAAGTGCAGGGCCCGCACCAGGAGTGCCGTGAATTGGGCACGTGTAACCTGGCTCGAAGGCTCAAAGGTCCGGTCGGTCACTCCGCTGACAATCTGCCGTGCGGCCAGCTCCTGGATGACACCGTGTGCCCAGTGCGTCTGCGGCACATCGGTGAAGGTCTTAGTCACCTCCAGCACGGTATAGCTGCTGAAGTGATTCACCTGTACCACGAAGGCGCCGTTTGTAAAAGTACCGCCCAGATAGTCCAAGCCACCGCTCTCCGGCACATAGTAAATACCGCTCAAGCGGGGTTGAATGCCAGCAGTCATTTGCAGGCGAAGGGTTACAGGCGCTTGGAAGGATGACAACGAATAGGTCTGTCCTGCTTCCGTCGTAATCGACAGCGACAGGTCGTACATCACACTACCGACCTTCACGTCAGCCGCCAACTGCTGAGCCGCTTGTCGCGTCACGCTTGCTTGCTCAGCCGCTGTTGCAGGCTGCAGGGACACCATAATCGTGCTGCCCTCCCGTTCCTGAGCCGGTACGAGCTCAGCCAGCTGAGCCAGCACGCTGGACGGAAGCTCCAGGCTGCCGCCTTGCGACCGGATGTCCAGTGGAACGCCGTCCAGCAGCGAAGCAGCGTTGGCTGGCAGTTGAACGACTGTCGAGCCGGCTGGCAGGGAGACGGTTACTTTGCCGCCCGTGGAGGCTGTCAGCTGCTCTGATGTAAGGGTGACTGTGCCAGCAGGCGTTGGTGTGGATGGCTCTTGCTCGGTTCCCTCCCCCGGCTGAGGCCCACCGCTTGTTGGTGGAGGACCCGGGTCAACGTATGTCGAGGTAATCCTTACCGTTGCCTTGGCATCTGGCGTATGAACCAGCACGTCCTTCAGCGAGCTTGTACTGGTCTTCACCTGCTTCAGTGCAAGCTCTGTCGTCCCTGGCTGCAGCGCCTTGAACGTCAAGGTGCCGAGCGGAAGCGAGCCATTCAGGCCGGTCAATGCACCGGTCCGCGTATAGACGAGCGACACGTACGCTGTGCCGCCTTCCTGAGTCACCTTCAGGGGCAGTGCATAGCCGCTCTGCTCCGTAAATGGCTTGGAGGTGTCGACCTCCAGACGGGCCGGGTCGTACTGTAGCTGAATCTCATAGGCATACAAGTCAGCGAGCGACGCTCCCTGAATATCTACAGTAAAGGTCTGATTCTGCGAGACACTGCTTGCCGAAGAGGATAGCGTGAAGACCGGTGCTTCCGCAGCCGTGGCTGCGGGCAGGGCCAGGGTTATAGCCAGACATAGGGATAGTATCAATGAAAGCAGCTTTCGCGGCATCGTTCAGATCCGCCCCCTTTCCAAAGTTAGATCTTACGATGCTGCAGCCAGCGGAACTTCTTCGGATTCTCCGGTCTGCGGCTCGGACGGCTCCGGCAGCACTGGCGTCGATGCAGGAGCAATTCGGTGCATCGTGGCTTGCTCATAGGCAAAAGCCAGCTTGATAATCGTGCCCTCATCGTATTCGCGTCCCAGAAACTCCAGTCCGAATGGCAAGCCGGCGCTATTGCCGCTGCTGATGTAGCCGCCAGGGAAGCTGATGGCCGGGAAGCCGGAGTACGGACTCAACCGGTTGGCGCTGCCCGAGGTGGAGGCATACAGGAGAGCATCCAGCTTATTCTCGGTGAATACTTTGTTGAGCGTCTGTTGGGTCAGCTTGGTGCGCTGCCAGAGGTCTCTGTAATAACCGAGGGTTTCCAGCGTCTCTACGTTGTTGCGTGTGACCATGGAGCTCCGCTGGCTTTGCAATACCTCACCATTCGCTAGAATGTCGCTCAACGTCTTGTAAGGAGCCGCGTCTCCCAGTGAAGCCAGGTAATTATTTAAGTCAAATTTGAATTCGGTGCCGCTGAGACTGTTGTAGGCCAAAATCTGAGTCTGGTTGGGCAAGCTCGCAATCTCGATAATCTCTGCACCGAGCTCACGCATCTTGGCCAGTGCAGCTTCCACGGCAGGATCGTTGCCGGTAGAGAGCGAACGTACGAAGCCGATCCGCGCACCCGACAGCCCGTCCACATCGAGGTAATCGGTGTAGGAGGCAGGAATGTGGCCAGTAGCCATGGAAGTCGCCGTATCATTCGGATCGTAGCCCGCCAGAACATCCAGCATAATGGCGGCATCGGCAACGGTCCGGGTCATCGGTCCGCCGACATCCTGTGAGAGCGCCAGCGGGATAATCCCTTCACGGCTCGTCAGGCCAATCGTAGGCCGAATACCAACTAGCGCGTTGCGCGAGGAGGGAATACGGATGGAGCCGCCGGTATCGGTGCCCAGACCAATCACTCCGAAGTTCGCAGCCAATGCTGCGCCCGTGCCCCCACTGGAGCCGCCGGGATGGGTGGAGAGGACATATGGATTTTTTGTTTGTCCGCCAAGCGAGCTGATGGTCGAGGTGCCAAAAGCAAACTCATGCAGATTCGACTTGGCTAGAATAATTGCACCAGCTTCTTTGAGCTTGGTAATCATAAAGGCATCCGTAGGCGTATAGTTGTCTTTCAGACAAATACAGCCAGCAGTGGTCGGCATACCAATGGTATTAAAGTTATCTTTGACGATGACCGGAATGCCGTGCAGGGGCCCGCGTGGTCCCTGGGCTGTACGCTCTTCGTCCAGCGCTGCCGCTTCCTCTAGCGCTTTGGGATTCACAGTAATGATGGATTTTAGCTCGGGACCCTGTTGATCATAGGCCTCGATCCGTGCGAGGTAGGCGGTGACCAGCTCGACGGCAGTGACTTTGCCAGCATTCATCGCACTCTGGATCTCGGTTACCGTGGCTTCCATCAGCTCAAACGGTGCGTCGTCATACAGTACCTTCCTGCCCAAGGTACCGAGGTCGGTCAGATCGATGGTTCCATTCTGGTTGAAATCGGCGTTCGCTACGAGGGGCCAGGCTTCATGACTGGAGTCAATGCCATAATAGGGTGCGAGGATTGCCAAGTCTCCAATGTCCAAGCGATCATTGCCATTGAGGTCGCCGGAGACCAGATTGGACCGTACACTCAGCAGACCTTGCCGGACTTCCTGAATCGCGCCGTTGTCAGCCAGTCCAAGCTCCGCGCCAACCTGGATATCCTGGATGCCGCTGGCGGCTTTGGCCTTGAAGGTGAGGCGGATCAGGGTCTCGCCCGTTACTGCAGTTTCGCCCGTGCTGGTAGCCACAATGGTCGCCTCGCCCAGGGCAGCTTGCTGATCAATGATGCTAACGGAGGCATGAACGGCCTCTGCTCCGACCCACTCTGTTTTGGCAGGATTGAAGGACACGATATACTTCTGGGCAGCCACCTTGCCGGTGACGCCAGAGAGTGCAACGTCGGCATGGAAGGTTGCGCCTTGCTTGGTTGTGGCCGGACCCGTGACAAGGACCGATTCGGAGCCCGCAGGCACAATAACAACGTTGGGCGCAGCCGCTTCCGCGGTGTCCGGCGTATCGGGTAGATCCGATTGTTGTGCAGGGGGAGGAGTCGTTGTTTCCGCTGATGCGCTTAGTGCTGCTGCCGGCAGCGTGCCAACCAGCATCGCCGATATCCATACCTTCATCATGAATGATTTCCAAACCATACGTTTCATAGGTCTCCTCCAAACATCATCCGCAGATTTGACGTGGGTCCATCGCTGGAACAAGAGGCATTGCATGTGAATTATGTACGAATAGACGCCGGTTCTACCCTCCTTCAGTCAGTGTAAATGATAGGTTTTGTGACAATTATGAAGATTTTCCCACAGTCTACTTCCAATTCTATTTCAGATGATGTCACTTATCAAAAGCAAATAAGTCAAAGTAAGCGCAAACATATCTTGTTTTGACGTTTTGTCTTGTATTCTCTTAATCATTCTCTCATTCTTTAAGTTAATATATTTAACATACAAGGTTAATTAATTGTGAGATTTATAGTTTGCTTGAGAACCATAAAGGAATCGGCTGTAACCCAGCTCCGATGCATTTTTCATGAGCTCCACATTCAACCAAGCAGCAAGATCAGCGAAGGACCGGTCTGCAAAAGGCCAGCGGGTACGCGCTGTGTCCAGCCATGCCTCCGGGGAGAGTTTGTGGACAGCTCCTTCCCATTGGTTGCGCAGGTCCAGCAGGCGAGATTTGGCCTCGGCGAAGGAACCGGAGGCGGGAATATCCTCACGCTGCAAGCTGGCCTGGCCGAAAGTGTGGTCGAGCACCATGGACCACCAATAGGTCATGTGCCACATCAGCCATGCGCTGCTGGGTGGACCAATGTCATAGCCCTCCGAGGTGGGCCAGTCTGGCTGCCACACGCCTGAGTGTTCAGCGATATGGAGTCCGGGGGGTGCGGGACGCCAGTGGTATTCGTCCTCCGTCAGGTCGGTCAGATGATAATCACACAGCTGGCAGGCGATGGCATACTGGTACTGTAGGGTTTGTTGAAGGGTAGTGGGAGTTGTCATTAGAACACCGACTTTCAAACTTATTTAAATTTTGATTACTAATATATAGATATATAATATATTTGTCTAGTTTATTCTAATAGCTCGTTCAAGATTCAACACTCATAATGGTCTAATCCGAGCTCAACAACCATAAGGCGCATATATTCCGCTAAACCCCCAAATAACCAGGATATTTGAATATTGTAGCTTCTTTTTTCCGCTATTGCTCAAGTAACCAGTGGTTAGTCACATGTGGAGCAGATATAACGGAACATAAGCGTCATATTGCGTTGAATCACTAAGGAAAACATGAAATAGCGGAAAATAAGTGTCACGTTTGGGGGGGACGAAAAAAAAGACGATCCGCCATTCATTCGCTTCGGGGCTGGTAGGCCAGGAAACGGTGAATGTGGATCGTCTATAAACACCTCACCCCTCAAACCGGAACCAGTCGAAGTCAAAGTTGCTGCCCGGCAGGAAGATGAAGGTGACACGCTGATTGCCGCGAACCGGCTCCAGCTCGAAGCTGCGCTCTTCGTAACCGTCCGATGTCGTGAATTCCACCAGCTGGTTGCTCTCACCGGTTTCATCTGCGAACCGGACATGAATCGTGTTGTTGATCGGTGCTCGGCCGCGAATGACGAGCCGCCGCACACCTGACTCGCCAAAGTCCATGCCACTGAACTCTAGTGAGACGTTGTTACCAATGCCTTCGACCCGGCCCTCGGCCACCGTATAGGTATCCCCATAGATGCGGTCGCCGTCAGCCGCGGCATTGCGAGCCAGAGCACGGTTCTGGGCCTCGAAGGTGAAGCCCTTCAGATGCATTTTCTTGCGGGTGACGAACCATAACGAAGTAATCCCCTGCAGCCGCTTGGTGAGTTGGTACGTCTCTTCTTGGTAAACATTCCACTTGGACGGCTTCTGATAGATTAAATCGGCCACCAGCTCGCTGTCCCTCTCGCCCGGCTGCCCTTCCCAAATCTGCAGCGTGTAGGGCTCACTGGAGAGTGTAAAAATCGGCATCGTTATCTTATCAGAGCCATAACTACCAAAGTCGATATTCGTGAAGCCGACCTGCGTCTCCCCATCCCGGCTGGTGGCAACACCGCGCTCATTGCCGCTCCCCACATCCCCGCGATAGTCATCGTACAGCCCGCCCGAGATGAAGCCATACGGATCCTTGTAAGCCGTGCCCAGTCCATCTGCATGGAATTCCAACTGTGAAATGAGACGCACCTTAGTGCTGCCGTTCTTGCTCATGGCGCGCAACCGAAAGCTGCCGTCCCCAAGTGCTGTGATCGTGGCTTCCGGCCCATCCGACTCGACGCGGGCGATCGCTGAATCGATCCCGGTATCCGTGACGACACGCCATTCGAGATCCTGGTAAGAGGTATCCGCAGGGTGCAACTGGGCGCGGACACGAATTGCCGCCTGTGACGGGTTCAGCTGCTGACCGGATTCGCTAATCAGCTCGATTTTGCGCAGCGGCACTTCCTCCGCGTCACCGAGCTCACAGGGGAGCGCCACGTTGTATGCCTGTGCCGAGACACCTGCCAGTGCTTCCGGGTCCGTCGGCAGTGTCGGCCAGGTGGCGGTGCTGGCTTCCAGCCCTTTTCCGGTGACGGTTACCGTAATCGTACCCGGTTCCAGCGTCGGCGCCACGATCGCCAGCAGCTTACCGCTGAAGAGCCGCCGGCTGACGCCTTTGTATCCGTCATAATCTGTGCTGTCCCCGTTATCCAGACCGATGAGCCGGCCAGCGCCGGTTACTTCGACGTCGACCCGGTTCACCGCATTATCCACCAGGCGGCCTCGCTCGTCCTCCACTGTAATCTCTACATGCAGCAGGTCCACCCCGTCGGCCGTGAGCGAGTCCTTGTCGCCGTGGAGCTGGATTTTTCGCGCATCGCCAAAAGATGTTCGGACATCGGTAGCAATCACCGTACCTTCCTCATCATAGGCAATAGCCTTCAATTCACCCGGCTCGTAGGGCACCTTCCACCAGCCAACCAGTTGGCTGTCCTTCTCGCGGTCAAACGTATGGGTCCCGATGGTCTCCCCATTCAACTGCAGCTCAATCTTCGGCGCATTGGAGCAGACCCGCACATCAATCAGCTGGCCCGGGTTAAAGTCCCAGTACGGAAACAGATGGACCATGGGCTGCTTGCGGTAGTCGGTCCAACCGGCTTGATAGATATAGTAGGAGTCCTTGGGAAAACCCGCCGTATCAATCTGGCCAAAATAGCTGTTCTTCGTATGGTAAGGCGTGGGCTCGCCGATATAGTCAAAGCCGGTCCAGATGAACTGGCCAAGCGAGAAGGGGGTGTCACGCTCCGCGATAATACAAGCTTCGGCCGACTTGGCGCCCCAGCTCGTTGAGCTATTGCCCAGCGCAGAGCATTGCTCATCATCGTCCGCCAGAATCGCCGCCTCCAGCGGAAAATGATAGATGCCGCGGCTCTGCACGACCGATGCCGTCTCGCTGCCGTAAATGATCCAGTCTGGATACGCTTCGTGGTGAGCAGGGTAATATTTCTCTGCATAGTTGTAGCCTGCAACCTTGACGATATCTGCACATGCACGGGCATTAGGCCAAGGCATATAGTTGGAGCCGATGGTCACGCGGGCATTACCCTTGGGATCGTGCTTCTGCACCTCCACCATCAGGAAGCGTGTCACCTCCTGGCCCCGCTCATCCGCATGCGTATCATAGATTTCGTTGCCGATACTCCACATGATGAGACTCGCATGATTGCGGTCGCGTCTCACCCAGCTGCGCACGTCGCGGGCCGCCCACTCGGGGAAGAACCGGGCATAGTCATAGGTGGTTTTGGACCGCTCCCACATATCAAAAGCCTCGGAGGCAACCAGGAAGCCCATCTCATCCGCCAAGTCCATTAGCTCAGGTGCGGGCATATTATGCGCCGTTCGGATGCCGTTGACGCCCATGTCCTTCAGAATCTGTAGGCGCCGTCGCAGGGCAGACGCATTAAAGGCTGCGCCCAGCGCGCCTAGATCATGGTGCTCGCAGACGCCGTTAATCTTGTACTTACCACCGTTCAGCAGCAGACCCTGGTCGGGATCCATTAGAACGTTACGGAACCCGATACGCTGGGTGAGCGTTTCGACAATCTGCTGCTCCCCTTCCTGTGTGAAGCGCATCAGCCGGGTCGTCAGTTCATAAAGATGCGGGTCATCGGGGCTCCATAGCAAAGGATCTCGGACAGTAAACTGCAGCTGACTTAGCGCTGCCCCTGTCTCGTCGGCGGATACCGTACTGAAACCCTCACCAAGTGTCTCCCCGCCGCGGCTGATCGTATGGGTGACGGTCGCCTGACCCGTCAACGTCAGTTCGGTATCGATCTCCACGAGCCAGTCGTCCGCTTGCTCCGTGATGGCTACATAGATGCCGTCCGTATCGATAAATGTGTTCCCGCGCCGTTTGAGCCATATATTGCGGTAAATGCCGGCCCCGGAATACCATCGGCTGTTTGGACTTTGATGAACAACTTTGACAACGATTTCATTTTCGCCAGTGGTTAGAGTCTCGGTGATCTCGCACTCAAAGGAGGAATAGCCGTTTTTCCATTCACCGACCTGCTGTCCATTCACATAGACCGTGCTGTCCTGATACACCCCGTCGAACGCGAGGAACAGCCGCTCTCCCTCTGCTGCTGCGGGCGTCCAGCGTTTGCGATACCAGCCAATACTGTTCTCGTACAAGGCCCTGGTGTTATAAATGAGCCAATCATGCGGCAGATCTACCGGTGCGTAGGAGAGAGCCTGCCCCTTCTCTTCATCCAGTCCGCTCTTGGCGAATTGCCAACCGTCATTGAATCTCAGCTTCGTGTTCTGTGGTTCCTGCTCGTTTCCCGTCATGCGTCATGCCTCCTGTCTGGATTGTCCCCGTCATTGTACCGGACCGGCCGGGCCGGGCTCAATGTACAATAATGCAGGCCGATGTACAATTCTCCGCATTTATCGTCAGGTACCCTTTAATGAAAACCCGTCCTAGCTCTGCCAATTCACATATAATTCTCTGTACTGAGTGGGGGTGCATTGCCGGTACGCCTTGAACGCACGGTTGAAGGTGGCGAGACTGCCGAAGCCTGCGCGCATCGCCACCTCAGTGACAGACAACGCAGGATCAGCCAGCAACAGCTCGGCGCGCATGATGCGCTGGCCGGTCAGATAGTCGTAGTAGGACATACCGATGACTGATTTGAACAGCCGGGTAAAATGAAACTTGCTGTAACCGGCCAGCTCTGCCAGCTCTTCCACCCGTAGCTCACGCGTGCAATGCTCATTCATGTATCGGCACACCTTCAGGAACGTATCGATCTGCTGATGCAGCCGGGTCCCCCGGGCTTGTCTGCTGCGAACGCCCTCCAAGGCGATCTCGCGTCCGACCTGGACGAAGAATTGGATCAACAGGCCATAAGCGGCAGCTTCTTTGAGCGGGGCTTCACCCAGATATTCGTCCCGCAGCTGGAGGAGCAGAGCTTGTAGCCCGGAGCTGGCCGTGCCGGTGCTCTCCCCTGGGACGTGCAGGGCGGGACGCAGCAGATGCAAGGTAGCATCGAAGAGCTTCAGGCTGTGCAGCAGCGACAGATCAAACTGCATAATCAGCCGTTCGCCTGTTTCTGGTGCTGTAATCTCATGGAGCTCACCGGGAGGAATGATTAGGATATCCCCGGGATGAAGCGTATAGGTCGAGTCATTGACCCGCACCGTATAGAGATTGTCCAGCGGCAGGATGACTTCCGCAGCGGTATGCCAGTGCAGCGGGTAGTCCTCCGGCTCACTGTTCCGGTACAGACGAATTCCGAAGCCCTCCCGGAACAGGACGGTTTCCCGGGTTCCGTCCAATTTTTCAATCAAGGACATGTCCTCCTTCTGACTACCGTAAAAATCGCAATATTTGAGGAGCAAATCGCATGGGGTTGGAAGCGAAACGGTCGCCATGGGCTTATAATAACACCAACGAATGGGCGAAACCAGTCATTGTAATCGGATACAGGACCAGAATGGGGAATGGAGAGGGGCAATAAGAGGATGGCAAAATTAGTGGAAAATCGAACGAAAGTTGATGCCTACAAACGCCGCGCGGAGGAACTCGTAGCGCAGCTGACCCTGCAGGAGAAGGTGCGCCAGATGCTGCACGCGGCGCCGGCGATTGACCGGCTTGGCATTAAGGCCTACAACTGGTGGAACGAGGCGCTGCATGGCGTGGCCCGGGCAGGTGTGGCGACGGTGTTCCCGCAGGCGATCGGCTTGGCGGCGACCTTCAATGAGGAGCTGCTGGAGGAGGTTGCCGATGCAACGGCGACGGAGGGACGCGCCAAGTTCAATATGCAGCAGCAATTCGGCGACACAGATATCTATAAGGGGCTGACCTTCTGGGCGCCCAATGTGAATATTTTTCGCGATCCGCGCTGGGGCCGTGGTCACGAGACGTACGGCGAGGACCCGTATCTGTCGGGAAGGCTGGGGGTGCGGTTTATTCAAGGCTTGCAGGGGCACGACGAAGCGTATCTGAAAAGCGCAGCCTGCGCCAAGCACTTTGCCGTACACTCCGGTCCGGAGGATATCCGGCACAGCTTCAACGCTGAGGTATTTGTGCAGGATTTGTATGAGACGTATTTGCCTGCGTTCCAGGCTTGCGTGCAAGAGGCCCAAGTGGAGGCGGTAATGGGTGCCTACAACCGGACGAACGGCGAGCCATGCTGCGGCAGTGAGCTGTTGTTGGAGCAGATTTTGCGTGGAGAGTGGGGCTTTGACGGTCATGTGGTGTCCGACTGCTGGGCGATCCGCGACTTCCATCTGCATCACAAGGTAACGGCCGATGAGGTCGAGTCCGTCGCGCTGGCGGTGAACAAAGGCTGTGACATCAACTGCGGCTCGCTCTTCATTCATCTGACGGAAGCGGTGGAGCGCGGACTGGTCACCGAAGCGACAATCGACCGGGCCGTAACTCGTCTATTCACGACACGTATGAAGCTAGGCATGTTCGATGCACCAGAGGGGGTGCCTTACAGCACCATTGGCTATGAGGCCGTCGATTCGGTACAGATGCAGGCGTTGAACCGCCGGGCCGCTCAGGAGAGTCTGGTTTTGTTGAAAAACGACGGTTTGCTGCCGCTCGATAAGTCCGCTATCCGCACGATTGGGGTCATTGGTCCGAATGCCAATAACCGGCGGGCGCTTGTAGGCAACTACGAAGGCACGGCCTCCCGGTATATTACGGTTGTGGAGGGCATTCAGGATGCTGTGGGCGATGAGGTGCGGGTCTTTTACTCTGAGGGCTGCCACCTGTACAAGGACAAAGTCGAAGGGCTCGGCGCTGCCGGCGACCGGCTGTCCGAAGTAAAAGGCGTTTGCGCGCAGAGTGATGTCGTTGTCGTCTGCCTGGGTCTGGATGCCAGCCTGGAGGGCGAAGAGGGCGATACCGGCAATCAGTACGGTAGTGGCGATAAGCGCGATCTGGCCTTCCCGGGCTTGCAGGAAGAGGTGCTGCGGACGGCGTATGCCAGTGGCAAGCCGGTCATTCTGGTCGTGCTGGCGGGCAGCGCGATGGGTCTGGGCTGGGCCGACGAGCATGTCTCGGCGATCCTCCAGGGCTGGTACCCGGGATCGCAGGGCGGCCGTATTATCGCGGAAGCCATCTTTGGCGAATTCTCGCCGGAGGGCAAGCTGCCGATCACGCTGTATCATTCGGTTGATGAGCTGCCGGAGTTCACCGACTATGCGATGCAGGGACGTACGTACCGCTATATGCAGCAGGAGGCGCTGTACTCATTTGGTTACGGGCTGTCCTATACACAGTTCAGCCTGTCCGATGTGAGAGTGGACGGCGACCAGCTGGGAGAGGGAGGCGTCCGGGTAACGGCCAAGCTGCGCAACGAAGGACACATAGCTGGTGGCGAGGTGCTGCAGGTGTATGTGAAGGCAGAGCGTGAGGGCACGCCGAACCCGCAGCTGAAGGCATTCCGCAAGGTGCATCTGCAGCCGAATGAAGAGCAGGAGCTCGCGCTTACTCTGCCGCTGGAGGCCTTCGGACTCTATGATGACAAAGGCAAGCGAGTGCTGTATGAGGGAGACTATACTGTCTACGTCGGCACCTCCCAGCCGGATACCCGCAGTCAGTCCCTGACCGGGCAGCAGCCCGTCGCGTTCCAGCTTACCTCCCATCGGGAGCGGGAACTTTAGAGGTAGATTCGCCCGAAGCGTGAGAGGAAGCCGCGTAGCCATGGGGCTGCGCGGCTTCTTTGTGGAGTCCGGGGACATGGTCGTCAAAAGAGGGTATCCATGTTACGATTGTAGGAGAGTTACAATATTTAGGAGGGTGCTCGCTGCTTGAGCCAAGCGCTGAAACAACTGCCAAACGGCAGTTGGATTAGCTCTCAGTGCGGCCGAGCACCGAATTAACTGCCATATGGCAGTTGGTTTAGTCCGCACTGTGGCCGACCGCCGAAATAACTGCAAACGGCAGTTGGGTCGGCTGTCACCGTGATCGAGCGCCGACATAACTGCAAACGGCAGTTGGGTCGGCTCGCACTGTGGCGGAGCGCCGAATTAACTGCCAAATGGCAATTGGATTAGCCCGCACTGTGGCCGAGCGCCAACAATGGTAGTTGGCCCAGCCTGTACCTGCACCGGGCACCCAAATGTATATGAAATTTCATACTTATTTGCGCACTTTTACGTAATATGATGCAATAAGCACGAAATTTCGTGTTTATTCTACGATTTCCTCGAGAAACCCCAAAATATATATGAAATTTCGAGTTCATTGGCGGGTACGCGCATTCTACACCAATCCAAGCAGCCCTTCACTCAGCCGGCATCGAATTGAACGCAAATGGCAGCTGGTTGACCCGCAGCGTGACCAAGCGCTGAAACAACTGCCAAACGGCAGTTGGAACAGTTCTCAGTGCGGCCGAGCACCGAATTATCTAGACCAAGGTAAAGCGGCAATCGACATCCTCTGGCGGGGTAGCAAATCAAGTGTACTAAAAAAGATCACCACGTGGGGAGGCAGCGAGTAGATGACAGATGCCAGAAAGCTAGATTTCATGGTTGCAGCCTACATGTTTGTGTTGTTGCTACTTGGTAGGTTAATTTTCATTTATCCTAATCAAAGGTATCTTTACATTTTAAATCATGATGATTTTTATGTTTTAAGCTTTCTATTCATAATCGCAAGTGCGTTAATGATTCATTTCTTTATGGAGGGAAGTAAGAAGAAAAAGTTGCTTTCTTTGTTTGTGGCAACCTGCATTATTTATGCGGGTGTTGGGGCTTACTATTATGCAAATCTGCCAGCCTATACGTATGAAGAGGCGGTCGAGAAAGTGGAGGCATATGAGAGGAAGGCTGGAAAAACAGTGCAAGTGCAACTCCCTGAGGGTAATTATCAAAAGCTGGGCATTGGCGATCACACCTTCTTAAAAATGACAGATCATGTCTACTATATCTATTTGGAGGTCGAGGGGGAGCCTGTGTCGTATCGCTTTTATCCGCTGGATGGCCAGTTCGAACACTCGACTAGGAGCTTGGTGGATTAAAGTGAATCATGGACTGTAGGGAGTGCGTCGAAGCTTATGGATGGCTGAAATGGTGAGCCAAGCAGGCGAATTATCGGTTACCGGTGAAAGATTGCTAGTAGGTGTCCGATCAACGTGCTGCATCTCCGCGGGGATGCGCCACAGTGGAGCATGAATGAGCGTAACGGGTGCGGACCTCGGCTGTAACGGCCACCACGGACGCTATTTCGCGCTAAATTGGTGGTTTGGAATTCTAACGGCCATATGTGCTGTTATTTTGCTTCGGGAAGCTAGTTTCTGAGTGTTTTGGTGAGAATAACTGCGATGGTGGCCGTTAGAGGCGGGAGTATCTAAAAAAGGCCCCAATAAGTGCTTATATGGCCGTTAGAGCAGCAGCGCAATCAAGAGCAGTCACTCCCTATCCAAAAGAGCCATCACCGCGGTGCAACTTGCCGGAATGATGGCTCTGATTGGTATAGTCATTTGCCAGCCGGGTAGTTACCCAGCCCTATGGGTCGTATAGGCACCACACCAGCGTGGTGAGCAACCCAGCCCTATGGGTCGTATAGGCACCACACCAGCGTGGTGAGCAACCCAGCCATATGGGTCGTATAGGCACCACACCAGCGTGGTGAGCAACCTAGCCATAGGGGTCGCATACGCACCACGCCAGCGGGGTGAGTAACCTAGCCATATAGGTCATATAGTCCTCTCCCCAGGCAGATGGAATCCCCCCTGCTATATGGTCGTCGTAGCGTCTCGCCAGCAAGGGGGCAGTCGTCCCGCAATGGGGGCGTACGTCCGCCATCATTCAGCTGGATCCCCGAGCTGAGACTGCCCGCCTTGGGAAAGTGCTGGGATCTCTACCATCATGCTGCCGAATCCTGCGGGTTGAGAACGCCCTTCTTGGGCGTCTTCTGCCAGGCTTACTGGATCTGAATTTGCCGACGGGCATCGGGGCCTGGACGTTTGGGGATCTCCAGCTTCAGAACGCCCTGGTCCAGCTTGGCCTGAATGCCGTCCTCGTCGACCCGGTCGACATAGAAGCGGCGGACGAATTCGCCGGAGCGGCGTTCACGGCGGATCAGCCGATTGTCGTCGTCTTTTTGTTCGGTATAGTCATCGCGCTTGGCGCGTATGGTGAGATAGCCGTTATCCACATCCACGTGGATATTTTCCTTGGCGATGCCGGGCAACTCCGCTTCGACCAGGTACCGGTCTTTTTCTTCCCGGATGTCGGTACGGAAGGTTTGACCGCCAAAAGGAGACAACCAGTGATCATCGGACAGATCCTGGAAGGATTTCAGCATTTGTCCGAACATATCCTCTTGGCGCTTGCGTAATGGAATCAGATCAAACATCAAAATCAGCTCCTTATATAGAATTAGTGGTGCTTACAGTTCTAATTATAGCGCTGGAATCATTCCCTGCTCAACGGCAAAAAAACGCCGAAATCCGCAGTTCTGGCCGGTTTTTGGCGAATTTAAATCTAAAATTTCATGCTTTCTTTAATTTTGACCAATTTTGACCTACTGACTTTATCTGATGAATTACGGGGTCTCAGGCAGCTGTGCGATTACCTCATCCAAGGTCAGATCCGTCATTGTGGTTAGGCGCAGATGACACCCTGGAAACGACAGATGGCACGTCAGAGCATTGGGCACAATCACACAGTACATCCCGGCTGCAAGGGCTGCTGCCGCTCCAGCAGGGGAATCCTCGAATGCAATGGCACGCTCAGGGGATACGCGGAGTGTCGTCGTCACAAGCTGATATAGCTCTGGGTCTGGTTTAACGCAGGCGACATCTTCGTTGCCGCGAATACAGTCAAAATACGAGGTAATGCCCAATTCTTGAAGGTTCGTGAGGATCCAGTTTCTTGGTGAGCTGGAGGCCAGTCCGACGGGCAATCCAAGTTGTTTTGCGCGGTTCAGATATTCCATAACCCCTGGGCGGGTTAACCGGTCTGGCACCAGTTCTGAATAGACTGCTCGCCGGCGTATGCGTAGCATCTCTAGGTCTAACGATTTACTCACGCATTTTTGCAGATATTGATACGGATCGAAGCCGCCATTGTAATCTCCGACCCGCGAGCAGTAGAGGTCCAAAGGCAACTCGACATTATATTCCTGCAAAAGGGTGCAAAAGGATTGATACTCGTACCATTCGGTATCGCGAATCAGACCGTCAAAATCAAACACGACCGCTTCTATTTCAATCATTCATCCCATCATCCTTTATTACGTTATTGAGTTACCTTGTTATTACGTTACCATAATAAAGGAATTATTTATAGTGACAGATTCACCTGAATTGACAACAGACCTGTCCGTGAGTCATACTGGTACCAATAAAACTAATTCAGTACCATATAACAAGGAGGCGGATGGAAATGGAACATCTAACGGTTGTGCAGGCTGAGCCGGAATCCGTTGTAGGCGCGAGGCTCAACATGATAGCGCTGGAGGAAGTCACGCATACCCTTGCGGGCAGCACCGATGAGGCGGTGATGGAGAAAACGATGCTGGGATTGTGGAAGCATCCTCACAACCGGTTTAGTTACAGATTTGCCTATGAAGCGAGACGGGGAGATCAGACGCTGGGGATCGTCACTTGTCTTCCGGTCTCGGAGATGGATAAACTGTCATGGCCTACGCTGAAGGCGCTGGTTGGTCTTCGTGGCTGGCCGCTCCTCACGCATGCTGCCTTGCAGCTTCAGACGATATGGAACCTGATGAACCTGAAGGAAGGACGGCCTGATGAATTTCATATTGCATCACTCGCGGCTTTGCCGGAGAGCCGGGGGCTGGGCGTTGGCACGCAGCTGATTCATCATGCAGAGGAGGCAGCGAGAGAACTGCGTTTTCGCAAGAGCTCGCTTACGGTCAAGCAGTCCAATATTGGCGCCCGGCGCCTGTATGAACGATTGGGGTATACGGTGGTGGACAAAATCAACCGCAAGCCTTTTTTCTTGTATCGGATGGCTAAGCTGTTGTAACCTGAAGGCATAACAATCACTACGCAATTGGATTTTACAGGAGGACATATGCCGCAGGACATTGACAGACAGGTGTATTTGAAGCTGCTGCAGCTGCTTGGCCGGAAGGGTACTCATTTTACAACGGAGGATCTGGCGCGGGAATTAGGCACGAGCAAGCGCACCCTATACACTTATTTTTCGAATAAGCATGACATGATCGACAAGACGATTGATTTTATATTTGCAGATATGGAGCGCTCGGATGCTGCGATATTGGAAAATGACAGCTATTCATTCAAGGAAAAAATTGAGCTGTATATCCGCAACGTCCCCGACAGCTATCATATTGGTGTGCTGCTGCGGTATGCGGATGATTTCCAGCGCCATTACCCCGAGCAGTGGGCGAAGGCCGAGCGCTACATCGACTCCATATGGGATGAATTAATCGAGCTGGTGGAGCAGGGGATTGCGGATGGTCACTTACACAAGTTGGATACGACGATTCTTCGGCTGATGCTGGATCAGACGCTGGTGAAGCTGCTGGATTATGAGTTCACGGCGCGGCAGCAGGTCAGTTTTGAGTCGGGTATGAAGGCCATGTGCAATATTGTGCTGTATGGGCTGGTAGATAAAGACGAAGTATAGGGGACTGTTGCCTATCAAGCATGTTACCCCGCCGCGCCAGTACCATCGTTCCGCACCAGCTAATCATTCAGTAATCTCAGCTATTCTCCAACAACGCTGTGATTTTGTCCTGGACCGCTTGCAGCCGTCCCTGCGCCCATCCAGCTTCGCGCAAGAGATCATTCACAATACTTTGGAGCTTGTAGAGCTTCTTTCGCACCTCATGCTGGGAGGCCTGGATGCGACCCTGAACGACCCAGTCGACAATCAACCCGTCGAAGAAGAAATCGGCAAAGGTAAGGGAACCACCGATGTCAATGCGGGCCTGGATGTCCTGATTGACATTGTCAACTTCCTCAGCGAAGCGTCGCAGCCCGTCCTGGGCCGCATGTGAGCATGCTACACATCCACCCGGTAATTCAGATTTAATTCATCGGCGGGCAAGCCGCGTATCCCCCAATTCGCTCTCGGCGTCTCCGTAATCGTGATCTCCACATCCTGCGGATCGATACCCAGCTGCGACTGAATCGCTTGAAATAGCAAACGATAGAACTGTTTTTTGGTTTCCACCGAGCGCCCCTCGAACATACTGACTTCAATGACAGTGTAGGCGTCGGAACGATCCTCCGGATAATAGAAGTCCTCGCGGTCCATTGGAAAGAACCGCTGGAACCGTTTGTCTGCCGGGAGCTGGAATGCCGTAATGACCGTCGCATGAATAATATCCGAGAGTTCGGCCTTAATCGGATTCAATCTATCCTTGAGGCCATAGATTTTGAACTGAGCCATAAGGCAAGCCACCTTTCCTCTGGCGAGCATGTGACGTATCTAAGCTGGCTCGCGCAATCGTCTGATGCCATTCTCTCACAAAGTAACCGGTCCGTCGATCCAAAAATGACGTTAAAAAACCCGCTTCCTGAAGAAGCGGGGTGGAGGTCCGTACTATTCTTTGACTGAACCGAGTGTAATGCCATGAATGAAGAAACGCTGCAGGAACGGATACACGATGAGAACAGGCAGCATCGCGATGAAGATTTTGGCCGCATCCAGCGTACGGTTAGACAGCTCCGCCAGTCGGCGATACTGATCCTCCGACATTGTCGAAGGGTCGACGGAGACGACGAGTTGCTGGATGTACGTCTGGAGCGGATAGAACTGCTCTCGGGTCATGAACACCAGTCCGTACAAGAATTCATTCCAGTGATAGACGATACTGAACAGCGAGACGGTTGCCAGCACCGGTACAGCCAGGGGGATGTAGATTTTGAACAGCGTATACCATGGTCCTGCACCGTCGACGAGCGCCGCTTCGTCCAACTCCTTGGGCAGGTTGCGGAAGAAGTTCATCGTCAGGATGATATTGAATACGAGCGTCTGCGCGCCGCCGACGAGGACGAGTGCCCAGATGCTGTTCAGCAGGTCGAGCTCTTTGACCGTCAGATACAGCGGGATCAAGCCGCCGTTGAACAGCATCGTGAAGATCAGGATCCACATGAATACATTGCGGCCTTTGAATTGCGCTGCCGTTCGCGAGAGCGGATAAGACATAAGCGCAACGATGATAAAATTGAGTGAGACTCCCAGCAGCACGCGCTGGGTCGAGATCCAAAAGGACCGGAAAAACTGACTGTCATTAAGAATCTGGCCGTATGCGTTGAGATTGAAATCCACCGGCCATAGCCAGACCTGTCCGGCCGCAGCGGCCGAGTTGGAGCTTAACGACAGGGAGAGCGTATACCAGATCGGCAGGACGCATGACAAGGTAATGCCTACCAGGATAACAATCAGCACAATATCGGTCACGCGGTTGCCTAGCGTCTGATCTCGGACCAAGGTCTGCACCTCCTGCTCTAGTTGAAATGAGTTGTATCACGTAGAAAAGGTCATTACAAACCGATGCTTTGAACAACCTTTAGAATATGCGATAGTTAACAAAACGGTAGGCGAGATAATACGAGACCGAGATCAACAGGAAGCCAATAACGGACTTCAACAGACCGACGACGGTTGCCAGCTCATATTGCAGGTTAAGCAAGCCAGTCCGGTAGACCCAGGTATCAATAATATCGCCTGTCGAGTACACTAGCGGATTGTACAGGTTGAAGATTTGATCAAATCCTGCATTAAGTACATTGCCCAGACTGAGCACGGCGAGCAGTACCGCTGTCGTACGGATTCCTGGCAGGGTGATGTGCCAGAGACTTCTCCAGCGCCCCGCGCCATCAATATTGGCGGCCTCATACAGCGCAGGATTGATCCCGGTGAGGGCAGCCAGATAGATGATCGTGCCGAAGCCGAACTCCTTCCAGACGTCAGTGGTGACAACCAGGAATGGGAACAGCTGCGCATCGGCAAAAAACAGCTTCGGCTGGACGCCGAACAAAGCAGTCAATTGATTGACCGGTCCATTATAGGAGAACAAGTCAAGGACGATGCCCCCCAAGATAACCCACGACAAGAAGTGGGGCAGGTAAACAATCGTTTGAATCCAGCGTCTGAGAATCATCAGGCGCAGCTCGTTAAGCATCAGGGCAAACATCAGCGGCGCAATCAGATTGGCAACAATCTTCATCGATGCAATAACCAGTGTATTGATAAAAACTTCTTGGGTATCTCTAAGCAGCAACATATACCGGAAGTGCTCAAGCCCGGCCCAGTCTGAACCGGTGATCCCTCTGCCGGGATTAAAATATTGGAATGCAATGACAATGCCGAACATCGGGATGATACTGAAGACAAACAGCCACAGGAATCCCGGCACCAGCATCAGATAGTAATGTTTGGCGAAACCCTTCATTCGCATGACGGCACTCCTTTCCCCGCATCCTACGGCGCATGTTCCAGAGCCCCGGCGCGGCGCCGGGGCGTCTGGTTATGGTGTGTGTGATACGCCCTTCAGATTACTCTGCCAGCGCGTCTGCTACTTCCTGTGTAATCTGGTCGCCGCCTTGACGCTTCCAGTCTTCGACGAAGGTGTCGAAGGTCTCGAGCGGCGCGGCGCCCATGATGATGCGTAGGAACGTCTCGTCTTCAATCTTGCGCAGGTTGACCCAGCGGCTCTCCATCATCGGTGTCTGCTCATAGATCAGACTCGGTACTTCATTGATGTCGGTATCGACCAAGGGGGTGCCACCGACCATGATGGAGTACGAACGGGTCCAGGCTCCCCAGTTAGCTTCCGGGTTCCAGGTTTCGATATCCAAGACATCGTAAGGCTCATTTTTAATGCTTTTGATGCTGGCCAGATCGGATTGAAGAAGCTTGTAGGTCTTGGCGTCTTGATAGTCCTCTGCCGTCTTGTTGCCCGCCAGCAATTCACGGGTAGCTTCTACTGTAAATTCAATTTCGTCAGATGGGGCATGGACGACACGCAGGGGATAGTAGCCTGGACCGCCCTTACTCGGGTCAAACGTATTCTCTTGCTCTTGTTTCAGCAAATTGTTCGACAGCTTCATCGCAACTTCTGGATGCTCATATCCTTTGCGGACAACCACGAAATCAGTGGAAGGCGTAGCGATATGGGCATTGAACACACCGCTCTCATCCAGTGGAAGAGCATAAGCCTGCCAGTTGGCTTCCGGATTATTCCGTACGGCATTAGTCAGTGGACCGTAACCCATCCACCATGGTGCAAAAAAGATACCGGATTTGCCTGCAATGATGGGTTCATCCGCCTTGTTGCGAACAGCCATCTCTGGATCAATTAGACCCTTGGCGTACAAATCTCTCAAGCTGGCAAGTGCTTCTCTCGTCTCGGGAAGGATCGAGCCATATACCGGGTTGCCATCCTCGCCTTCCAGCCAGTAGCCTGGGTACGAATGATGGGCCGAGAAGATAGGGTCAAAGCCGTAGAGATTATTTTTGGACTCCAGGAAATTGGCATACAGCTTGCCGCCGCTCTCCGGACCGGTGATACCGATGGTATCACGCTGACCGTTGCCATCCGGATCGTCTTCGACGAAGGCCCGTGCAACAGTCTCCAGCTCAGCCATTGTGGTTGGCGGCTCAAGATTCAACTTGTCCAGCCAGTCCTTCCGCAGCCACATCAAATGGTAGCCGTCTGCATTCGCCTGAACACCAGGAATACCCATGATCTTTCCGTCAAAAGTGACAGCATTCAGAGCAGCGCCATTCGTGCTCTCGATGATCTCCCGGATCTCCGGTGAGGCATATCTCTCATACACTTCGGTTAGATCAGCCAGTTGGTCAGCTTCTACCATCTGGCGCAGCTCGACGGCATTGACAACCATCGCATCGGGCAAGTCGTTACTGGCAATTGCCAGGCTGATGCGTTGACGGTAGTTCTGGCCCGAAGCCGCGAAATGATGATTCACGTCCACATTGAGCGCTTCTTTAATTTGTCGGGTGTACTGATTGTCCATCGGCGTGTCACCAGCCGGCAATTCGTTATCCGTCGGATCCACGTCGATGCCCACATTAATAGTAACGGCTTCTTCGTAGCGGCCAAACGGATCAGCAGGTTCTGTGTTGGCGGACGTGTTATTGTCCGGCGTCCCGGTTTGATCTGGCGGTGTGTTGTTACCCGCGTTACTGCAAGCACCCATCACTACGGAGCAGGCCAGCACCAGCGCAAGCAAGCTTGATTTTTTCTTCATCGTGCACCCCTTCTTTCTGTGGAAAGTGTGTTGCCCGTTCTTTAGGACACTTTAACTGTAACACAATGAAAACGCCTACCAGGATAGAAAGCGGTTTCGTATACAGGGGGTCGGATGTAGGCTGATTGTATGCCCGGTGGCCGACGATCTGACATCTCACCCCCCGGCAGGGAGACATTTGTCTACCCTAGCGGCAACGCGTCACGGCCAGGGTAGACGGATGGAGTTAAAGGGATGCTGGGCGAATGTAGGCAAGGGGGTGGCACACAGATACAGTTAGCGGGGAGGGGGGCGACTAGCCGACAACGAACACGAAATTTCATATCTATTTCTGGTTTTCGCGATGAAATCGTGAAATAAACACGAAATTTCGAGCTTATTGTGCCGTTTTACGGAAAAGTGGGCAAATGTATATGAAATTTCATATACAATTTTGGTGCGATGACGTTTTAGGTACCGAACAAATGCCAGAGTGGTCAACAGCTAAGCTGATACGTCAGGTTTTCTCCAGTAAAAAGGAGATCAACTCCTGATGCACACGTATCGGCTGTTCATGGTTGATGGCGTGACCCGCCTGGGGAATGATGCTGTAATGATAGCCTTCCTGGGCTAGAAGAGCAGCCAAATCTTTTCTCACTACGGTAGAGTGGTCGCCCAGCAAAAAATAAAACTTGTCTCGCACCTTTCGGTCAGCTTCTCGATCGTACGGATGTGGACGATGTGGAAACATGGCCCGCTGGTTGTGACTCTTCATCAGCAGTACAAGATGGTCCTCTAATAGCGGATGTCGGTCAAATACATCGGACGCGGGTGAACTTAGCTTACCGATGATTTTGCGCAGGTTGCGCTCTGTCGGTATCAGCATTTCAGGGAACATTAGCATTAGTGTGCTGATCATTGCCTTGATTGGGCGCTGCACGGGCCCTCCCTCTAGACATAAGGTGCGCAAGACCCGCTCCGGGCAGGTCACTGTATATTGATAAGCTATATGAGCCCCATTGGAGACACCGGCGAGATGGAACTTATGAAGGTTAAAATGCCGGGCGAGTTCGTTTATCCAGACGGTCTGTTCGAATTCGACTCGCGTGAATCGCGTGTTGGGCTTGCTTTTGCCAGGGCCGCCAAGCGTATCGACTGCTATACAATAGAAATGGCGGGCCAGTGTTTTCATATTGAGTGCCCACATTAGCGCTGAATTATCACCTACACCATGAAACAGCATCAGCGGTGGGGCGTCGGGTTCACCGGCGGTGAGGCAATGTGTGATGCCATAACTTGTGGAGACGTCATGAGCTTCCACGTCCGTATCCCACATTCGTAATATTTCATCATAAGAGGACAGGACCTGCGCGCGCAACGCCTTACTTTTAAACACTTCCATCATCGTCCTCCCCTGAAGCTGTCATGAAGCGCAGCAGCACTCTAGCATTCGGCAGAGGCGGTTCCGCCTCGCTTCCTTCTGATTGGATGCGAGTGATGCTTATACCTTGCAGCATAGAAAAATAGGTAATGGCCAACATGAGCGGATCTTCCTGTCGAAGCTCCCCACGACGTTGACCCTCAACAATCAAAGGAATTAAATGTTGAAAAGGTTCACCCCGCCGTTGCTGCATAATTGTCAGAGCCTCTTCAGGAATGCCGCCCGGAGCGACGACAAGTAGTAAATTGAAGCGCCAATGCTGTAGGGCTATGCTGGTTGGCGAGATGAAAGCATTGGTTAACCAAGTGATTCGTTCCAGCGGTGTGCCTTTCAGTTGAGAGGCCCACAGTATTGAGTTGGCAGCGCCATCTGAAGTTAGCTTTACAATTTGTACAAACAACTCTTCTTTGGATTTGTAATACGTGTATACATAGCCCTGACTAAAGCCGGCACTTTCCGCAATATCCTTAATTTTGGTGCCGGCAAATCCTTTGTGCGAAAACACATCTACTGCGTGTAGAATGATTTTTCGCCGGACTGGGTCGCCTGCCGCCGCTTCGAAGCTGTCGTAAAACCGTTGCTGCAATCCTAGACTTTGATCCGATTGTATGGATTGATTTTTGATGATAAGCACCACCCTGTTATGAATGAACGTTCATTCAAATAGTACCACAAAAAGGTAATTTAATGAAAACTCCTTTGAGGTCAGTCAGTTAGAGGCAGATGGTGGGGCTGAACTGCGGAACCCCATGTTATCGCACCCCGAACCTTGGGAGCCGCCAGCTGCGAGACAAAATAAACCGGAGTTGCACATGGTAGAATATTGAGAGTGCTGAACAGAGTGGATAGATGGAACGGTACAGAATGGAACAGAGTAGAAGAGTTGGTGTAGCCTGGTGGGGGATGCGCGTACCCGGTAATAAACTCGAAATTTCATATATATTTTGGGATTTCTCGATGAAATCGTGAAATAAACACGAAATTTCGAGCTTATTGCGCCGTTTCACCGAAAAGTGGGCAAATGTATATGAAATTTCATATACAATGGTTTGCGCCGTCGATGCAGGGGGGATTGGTACCTGTGCGCAGCCAGTACGTGTGTGTTCACCAGGTAATGGGGAATCGGAGCAGCTTTTGAACAGGGTGGGAGTGGCCAGTAGTTAATAATCGTTCAAACTGATGAGCTCGCTCATATCAACTTTCCTATAGGCCGGAGCTTAACTCGGTTCCCCCACTCCATTGTAAGGTGCGTGATGGCTAACTTAGTAATATAGTAGTTGCAGCAAAGCTGAATTTATGGGAAAATATTCAACAAACGAGGCAAAGCATGCCCCGGTTCCTTTCTCTAGCAGAGAGGCGCCGGGGCATTTTTATTTTAGCGGATGAGGTGATGGTGATGGGGTTTCAAATTGAGCAGGAGCGATGGATGAACTACCACATGAAACAAAGAAGGGGTGAACGTCTGGACGCATTAAGACGTGGGCACGGATTTGGTAATCAATTGTTTGTAGAGAAGATTTGGTGGGAATTAGTTGGGCATTTTGAGGGATTGCATCCAGAGTATGAGGTTAAGGATTGGCGCGGACGGTCTTATTTTGTGGATTTCATGTGGATCGTGATGGCCAGGCGCTTTATCTTCGAAATCATGGATTTTGGTTCCCACGGGAAAGAGCGCATCAAGTATCGCAGAGATTTGAATCGGGGTCTGTTTTTGCAAGCGCAGGATTGCGAGGTGTTCTACATTGCCTTGGACGAGCTGAAGGAGAATCCTACATTCATTCTAAATGCACTGCGGAACATTCTCTCCCCTTACTTATCCGCAAAAAGCGAGGTCAGAGTCTCTGGGGGCTTGTATTGCAAGATTGAACGCGAGCTGATGCGGGCAGCGATCCGGCGCCATCGGGTTATTCGGCCAGTTGAAGCAGCGAAGGAATTGGAGATTCACACGATGACCGTTATAAAGTACTGCCGACAGTTGGTGGAGAAAGGGAAGTTTCGTCCGGTGGACAAAGGACTGTCAGGTCGAGTAGTGGCTTATGAGTATATCGGCTCGTTGCAAGGCCCTGACTTGGTGTAGGTGGGATGGCTGAGGGACAGCTGGAGTATGGCTGGAGTATGGCATTCCATTGCCGACTAGTGCTCCGCAGGCAGTTCTCCGGACCCCGGGGGTCAGACGGCGTAGCGGCGGTCGGTATTACATTACATTGTAGGCAGCAACTAGGTCACTCGTTGATAGCTGTAGCTTGGTGTATAACGGTTGGTCGATCCGGAGGATACAGGTGATGGCAGGTTGTTCAGTTTAAACAAATACAATTAAACACGAAATTTCATATCTATTTCTGGTTTTCGCGATGAAAACGTGAAATAAACACGAAATTTCGAGCTTATTGCGCCGTTTTACGGAAAAGTGGGCATATGTATATGAAATTTCATATACAATGCGGCTGGCCTGCCGAGAAGGTCCCGCGTCGCAGCCGCATAATAGGATCCCCGACCCCAGACCTGGAAACCCCCAGATCTGGCAACCCATTACCCGCCATCAGCAGGATGCGGCTCTCAATATGTGCGCGGCCACTCACCCTAATATGGGACAGGCCGAGTAGGAGCCGGGTAGGATGAAATGTTTGGGCGGAGGAGGTATGCTTTCAATAGAGAAGACTGGAAAAGTTGAACAGGAGGCATGCACATGAGCGAGATATGGACGGCATCGATGGGGGGCGTCCCCTGGGATGCGGATAAGATGGAGCAGGCGGTGAGTCAGCTGCGGCATCGGGGAACCATTAGCTTCGTGGTCGGGTCCGACACCACGGAGGATCTGCAGGAGTTGGACCGGCGCGTATTCGCCCGGCGTCCTGACCTGATTCTGAAGATCGATAACCCGCAGGAAGAAGATCGCTACTCAGAAGATTTCCTCGATACGCTGGCCGACCTACGACATGTTGCTGCGCTGCAGCTGCATCTCCGGCAGCGGCAGGATCTGAGCAAGCTGGCGGCTGTGAAAGGGATGCAGTACTTGAACCTGCGCGCGGACAAGAAGCAGAGCATCGACTTTATCCGCAATTACAAGCATTTAACCTACCTTGCACTCAGCGGCAAATTTGAGGAGCTGTCTCCGATTGAGGATTGTATTCGATTGACCACCTTGGTCCTGAATACTGCGGTTAATAGCCTGGATTTCCTTGTTGACCTGCCGTTTATCACCTATCTGGCTATTGACAGCGTCCCACTGAATGGTCCGCTAGAAGTGCTCGCAGCATCTAATCTAACCATGCTCAGATTGTCTTCCGTGCGCAACCTGACGTCGATTGACGCAATCAGCCACCTGCACAATCTCACTTCGCTGCAGCTGTCGTTGCCCAAGGTGGAGCAACTATGCGATCTATCACGGTTGACCCGTCTCGCACAGTTGGAGCTGGATTATATGAAGTCCTTGCGGAATGTGAATGGTCTGTGGAGCGCAAGTGGTCTGGAGGTACTACTGCTCAAGGAAATCTCGAAGTCCGTGACTGCCGAAGAGCTGGCCCGGCTGGCTTCAATGGACAGTCTGCGCCAAGTGGATTTCCGGTTCATGGATACAGGCAAGCAGCGGATTGCCGCGCTCCGCAAGCACATGCACGAAGCAGGCAAGGAGCATATAATCATTGAGAATATTCCAGAGGCGCATCGCATTCCGTCGCTGGCACTGACACATTTGTCAAAGATACTAACTTGAACGGGGTTCTTTTCTACCAAGTCCGTTGGCGATATAAGCGTATTGGTAGTCTATAGTCGCAAGACCTTTTGCGCAGTTAACCCGGTTTTTGTCGAAATTTCTCGTGCCGTTTTCCAATCCAAGCCTTATAATGGAAGCGGGGGGAGATCGACTTGAGAAGTATGCTGGTGCGCATGGTGTTGTTTTTTAGCATTCTGATGATAGGAACGGGCGTCATCGTGAGCTTTATGATTGCCCGCTCGGCAGAGCAACTGGTTGTTCAATCGCTTGGCGAGCAGGCTCGCACAATCGCCGAGACAGCGGTCTCACGGATTGATCTGCAGCGGTACCGGGAGATTACACCGGAGGCGGGACCCGATAGCTATTATCATGAGCTGCGCGGCCAGTTCAACGAGATCCGGGAAACGAATGGTCTTAAATATTTGTATACCATGGCCGTGCGGGAGACACCGCAGGGGCCTGAATATTATTATGTGGTCGACGGCATGCCTGAAGGCACAGACGCCGACGATTTCTCCGCACTCGGAGATGTGGAAACGGAAACAACGGACATGCTGCCGGTGTTTGAGAGTGGGCAGACGTACATCGGCTCGCTTACCAAAGATGATACCTATGATGCAACCATTACAACCTATGTTCCGATTCTGGATGGAGGGACGCTTATCGGTGTGCTGGGTGCGGACTTTGATGCTGAGAATGTCTATGACTTACTACAGCAAAATCGCAGCCGGATCATGCTGATTACAGGAATTGTCCTACTGGTGGCAATCGGCTTAGTTACCCTGCTGGCGAGGCTGATAGTCGGGCCGCTCAAACGACTGACCATCGCCATGAGCAGGGTTCAAGACGGTGATCTGACGGCAACAGTACCGGTGAAGGGAAAGGACGAGGTCGCCATTATGGCCGAAGGCTTCAACCACATGGTAGGCGACCTGCGCGGGATGATCGGCAGCATTCAATCGAGTGCGGCTTTAATGCGAGAGTCCTCCGAGCTTCTGACGGGACGGACCGAGACGGCCATGGCTGTGGGCAGCCGTATTTCGGAGCGAACGGACGAGATGAGCCGCGCCGCCGGTCAGCAGCGGGTGGCTGCGGCAGAGGCAGCACGGGCGATGGAGGAAGTCGGTGCCGGGATCGGACGGGTAGCCCAGTCCTCCTCAGTTGTTGCGGATGCCTCGCAATCGGCCAGGACAGCAGCACACCGTGGCCAGACGGCAATCTCGCAGGCTGTGCGGCAGGTCGAGATTATCCATGCGACCTCCAGAACCGTTGATGCGGACGTCGCCGCATTGGCAAGGGACTCGCAGGAGGTAGGACAGATCATTGCGACGATTCGAGGCATTGCCAAGCAGACGCATATTCTTGCCCTGAACGCGGCCATTGAGGCCTCACGGGCAGGCGAGCATGGACGGGGCTTCAGCGTCGTAGCCGAGGAGATCCGCAAGCTGGCAGGTGAAGCCGGCGAGTCGGCGGAGCGAATTGATCAGTTGATCGGCCAGATGCAGGCCGGTACGGACAAGGTGACCCAGACGGTAGCGGAGGAGCAGCAGGAGGTCGCCCAGGGCATTGTGGAAATCCGGGCGGCACATGCGACGTTTGATGCGATTATGAGTGAGGTCGACCGAGTGGCGGAGCAGATGCACGGCGTCTCTGCCTCCGCCCAGCAGATGGCGGCAGCGGCCGAGGAGGCGACTGCGGCTTCCGATGAGATTGCCCGGATGACGCACACCACGGCCGACCAGAGCACAGCCATTGCAACCGATTCCCAAGAGCAGAGTGATGCCATTGCAGACACGCGCCAGTCAGCAGACGCCATGCGGCAGACGTCTAGGCAGTTGGACAAGCTGGTCGAGCGGTTCCGGACCTGATCCGGTGAATGATACAAGAGAGGCCTGGATCGTAGGAGGTAGAGATACTTCTGGGATCCGGGCTGATTGGCGTCCCGGAGATTGGATTCAATAGAACAAATCTGTGTACCTGGGAGGTTGTCCATGCAACATAACTTCACAATTGATGGGGGCCGACTTGAGAGCAGGCAAGGGATGATATAATGAAGAGACTTCTTAACTGAAATGTTCATTATTGAGTCGCAAGGAGCTGTTGAAGCATGCTGGAAAGGTTGCGTCTGCTATTCCCGCAGAAATTGAAATATCGGCTGTTCACTGCGTTTCTGGTGCTGATCCTGCTGCCGTTCAGCATTCTGAATCTCTATAATTATCAAAGGGTCGAGGCGGTGATGCAGCAGAAGCTCAGCGAGAAAAGCTACGATCAGCTGCAGCAGATCATCGGTGCGCTGGACGACTTGATGAACATGGCCTTCAAGACGTGGATTATGCTGGAGCAGGATGCGGCGGTCCGAGAGGTGCTGCTTCATCCGGAGAACAAGACGATCCTCGACAACAAGCACGCGATGGAAGCCAAATTTATCGGCATCAACAACAGCTTGTTCCTGCTTAATCCGGTCGTGTACTACACGTTGCTGGACCTCAAGGGCAATACTTATACGTCATACCAGCCCCGCCGGGCGCTCGACTACGAGCAGCTGATACAAGGCAGGTATTTTCAGGAAGCGCTTACAAATAATCAGAATACCGCCTGGGTTACCGACGAAGAGAACTATGTCGCCAGCGACTTGTCCGCCAGTCAGCGGCTGTTGTCCATGTATACAGTCTTCAAGGACCCAAACCGAAGCTACCGCCCCTACGGCGTGGCCCGGATCAGCATTGACTACAGCTACTGGTTCAAGTCTGTGCTGCATGCCTATTCCCCGGACCAGGAATATTTCCTACTGACCGCAGGTGGCGAGCATGTCGCACAGTCCCGGGCAGAGGGCCTGCTTACGGACGAGGCGGTCCGGCAGATTGCACAAACCCAGAGTAACGGCTATTTTATCGACAAGGCTTCGACGATGGTGGTCAATTACAGCTATATTCCTACTCTGGATTGGTATATGGTTAACCGGACGCCGCTTGGCGTATTGTTCAATGAAATTGATGCGCTGAAGCGGCAATTTTTTGCCACGTCGATCGCCTTTATGGCTCTGTTCATCGCGATGACCTTCATGATCGCCTCCACGATTACCAGACCACTGTCTCATCTGCAGAACAAGATGAAGGATGTGGTCCGCAAGAGCCTGAAAATCCGTCTACCCCAGGACAAGTACCGCGGCGAGATATTGGATCTGACCCGGACATTCAACTCGATGCTGGACGATATGAACGGCTTGATCCAGCGGCTCAAGGAGGAGGAGCGGCAGAAGGAGGCGGTTCATTTCCAGATGCTGCTTGCGCAGATCAACCCGCACTTCCTCCTCAACACGCTGAACACGATGAAATGGATTGCGATCCGCCAGCGCAATGAAGACATCGAGGAGATCTGCGTCTCGCTGGGCAAGCTGCTGGAGATGAGTCTGAACTCGGAGCTCGACATGATCCATCTGAAGGATGAGCTCGAGCTGGTGCAGGCCTATGTCCATATTCAGCAGAAGCGGTTCAATTACAAGCTGGATGTCGGATACCGGTATGAACCGGATACGGCTTACGCCCTGGTGCCCAAGCTGAGTATCCAGCCACTGGTTGAAAATGCGATCCAGCACGGCATCGCGCACATCGAGGGCGAGGGCAGGATCGACATTGTCATCGAACGGGAACGCTACCAGCTCAAAATTCGGGTACGGGACAACGGTGCCGGATTGGAAGCTGCTCGGGAACGGCCATTGGCGCGCAGGAGCAGTGGGATTGGCATCCGCAATCTGAAAGAACGGCTGGCGCTGCTGTTCAAGGGCCAGGGCGGTTTTGAGCTGACCGCGTTGGAGCAGGGGACGGAAGCGCTGATTACGATCCCGCTGCTGGTGTCGGTGCCCTATGGAGGTCCGGATGCGTCAGGGCCGATCTTACCGTCGCGGCAGCAGCCATCGTAGATACAGGGGGGATGCGCATGTGGAAAGTATTATTGGTCGAGGATGAAGTATTCGTCCGGGAGTCTGTGCGGGAGATCATCGATTGGGAGAGCATGGGCTTCACCGTTATCGGCGAGGCGGGCAACGGTGCAGAGGCGTTGCGGCTCATCCGCCGGGAGCCGCCTGATCTGGTGTTGGCCGACATCATCATGCCTGAGATGGATGGCATTGAGCTGCTCAGGCAGACGAGAGAAGCGGGGATCAGGGCTAAGTTTGTCATGCTGACCTGCATGAGCGAGTTTGAGTATATTCGCCAGGCGATGGAGTACGGCGCCTCCAACTATATTCTGAAGCTGTCGATGAATGTTAAGGACCTGCGGGAGACGCTTGGCAAGATTGGGGCAGAACTGGAGAAGGAGAGTGACGGTCAGCGGGAGCTGGCTCGCACAGACGAAGCGACCGGGAGGCCTGCGGCTGAGGAGCAACGGACGGATGAGAGTAGTCAGAGTAGTGCGGGGTATGGGACCCGGGTCAGTCACCCTGAGGTCAGCAAGATTATTGCTTATATCCATGACCACTACGACCAGGACCTGTCCGTGAAGTTTTTGTCCCACCATGTGATGATGGGCGAGAATTATGTCAGCGCGCTGTTCAAGAAGAAGACCGGCTGCACACTTATTCATTATCTGCATCAGGTCCGGGTCGACAAGGCGATCTGGTATCTGCGTCATACCGGCCTGCCTGTCTCCGAGATCGGTCATAAAGTGGGATTTGCCAACGATAATTATTTCATCAAAATTTTCAAACGTCATACAAAGCAGACGCCGAGCCTGTATCGCAAGGGAGAGGGCTGGCGGTCCGGGGAGGGAAGAGACGAGTGGGCAAGCGAAGCTGGGCAAGCCGGTTCGGATTGACGTGGGTGGTCGTCGTGGCTCTGGCAGGTGGATGTGCGGGCAACTTCTCTGAGCCGCAAATGATTACGGGAGTCGGCCAGACGGGCGACGGCCGGACCCGACTCACCCTCTGGGGTGGCGTGCCGCCCGAGGCCGGTCCGGAGCGTGTAGTGGCTGCATGGAACGAAGCGCATTCTGACATCGTGCTTGAGTATGTCCGATATGTCAATGACGACGACGGCAATCTGAAGCTGGATACGGCGCTGATGGCGGGCCAGCAGGTCGATCTGTATTTTAATTACTCGCGCTCTCAGCTGGAGCGCCGCATAGAGGCCGGAGTCGCGCTCGATCTGAACGGCTTTGGCGACTATGACCTCAGGGAAAAGATGGGCGACGATGCGGAGGCATGGGCGTTTGATGGGCGGTACTATGGGTTGCCGACCAAGCAAAATTATTATTTCGTGGCACTGAACAAAGAGGCGCTGGAGGCGGCGGAGCTGCCGATCCCCGTATCCTGGACATGGGACGACATGCGAATGTACGCCAGCAAGCTGTCTGAATCGCATGCATACGGATGGCTGCAGCATCTGGAGCCTTTCGATGATCCGGTCGACTCGCTACTCACCTATGAGGGCTACACGGGAGACGATGGGCAATCCCGGTTCGATCATCCGCTGGTGGCGCATTGGCTGAAGAGTCTGAAGGCGATGATGACGGAGGATCGTTCGACACCGGAGTACGGGATGCAGCTGACCTCCAAGATGCCGGTCGAGCAAATGTTCTTAAGCGGCGAAGCAGCCATGCTCAATATCGGCGAATGGCTGTTCCGAAGCGCCAACCAAGTAGCGGACGATCCGCAGAGATTTACAATTGCCTTTGCCCCGGTGCCCCGCCTGACGGAGCGTGAAGAGGATTATATCCCCCGTGGAGGGCTCGGTGACGTATTGTCGATCCACCCCGGCTCGCCCAATGTGAAGGCGGCATGGACATTCGCCAAGTGGTATGCGGACGGCGGTATGGTGCCGATGGCCCAGGGTGGCAGGCTGCCGGCCTCGCGGGATGCCGATCTGGAGGCGGCCATGGACTACTTCCTGGGGGGCCACCGGGACCGCTATGACATGGCATCGCTGGAGCACGTCTTCTACGGCAACCCGCAGCGAACGTTTGTCCGCGGCCTCTCACAGCCGGTATTGGATCTGCGTACCCAGGAGTATGAGAAGTATTTTCTTGGCGTGCAGACGCTAGAGCAGACGCTCGCCAATATGAAGCAAAGGCATGATGATTATCTGCATTCGGGCAGCCTGGGAGACGAATAGATTGAATCTATGCGTCTATGGCTGCCCGTCCTTCGGATTACGTCGATCTGTTCTATTAACTGTGAAGATCTGTTTATCCAATGCCGGCTGTGCTTGACGTATACTTTGCATTGGAATTAAAGCGCTTACTAAACGGCGCTATATCAATGCAGGGGAGAGGGACAGCGATGCAAGTAAATCATTATCGAAGAGTCATCGCCTGGCTGATAATCGCCACGCTGCTGGGAGGACTGGCGCTGCCAGCCGGGCCAGCAGCAGCGTCGGAGACGATTGCAGCCGGCGTGCAGGTGGATCAGACGACGGAGGAAGTGGTCGTCAGGACGACATTATACACCATTCGAATCGAGAAGGCGGGCTTCCGCTACAACTTCGAGGACGCTGGGGGCGGCGAGATCGCGCCCGCTCATCCGGTGTCAGGCATCCGCTTCGGGTCTGCGGCAGGGGCGACGCTGTATGATGCCGAGACGACGGAATTGCTCAGTCATGATGAGGAGAGCGTCCGCTTCCGTGTGGTAAACACACATGGCGACGAGGCGGTGGTCCGCATCCTGCCGTATGAGCGCTATGCCCGCTTCCAGATCGAACCCGAACCGTTCGAGGAGCGGTCGCAGGCACTCCAGGGCGAGGCGCCCGAGCGGGTGGAAGCTCTGATCTGGCGGGGCGATACGACGTGGGACGATTACACGCTGGAGCTGGAGATGAAGCAGAGCAAGCGGGACGCCAGCAGCACCTCGGGCGTGCTCGTCCGGTATCAGGATTACAACAATTTCTATCATCTCCGGTATCACCTGGCGACGAACAAGCTGCAGCTGCTCAAGAAACAGACCGGCAGCGTGCTCAGCGTCATCCATGAGGTGAATGTGTCGGGTACATTCGACTCTACCCGGCTGTACCCGGTGAAGGTCGAAGCCGAAGGCAACCGGATCCGGGCGTACTGGAACAATAATCTCCTGCTGGATTATACAGATACCCAATCGCCTCTCCTGAACGGCGCGGTGGGCATGCGAATCTACAGCGATGTGACCCAGTACGCCAATGTGTCTGTGACGGCGGGGGATACAGTCCTTATGGACGAGTCGGACTGGCAGGGCACAGAGGACTGGAATGTGCATAATGGTCAGTGGCGGATGACGGGCGAGGTGACGCGGACGGCGGTCATCGATGCCCGGACGGGCTCGCTTAGTCCCGGCTACGGACTGGGCGACTTCGCCCACAATCAGCAGAGCACCAATGTGTTCGGCATCTCCAATCACGACCTGACCAATAAAGGTGCGGATCAGCGGTTTGTATCGACCTTTACGGTCTTCCCGGCCCACGGCTTTGCACAGGTGCTCTTCGAAACCGGCAAGAAACGTGTGGCGGTCAACAGCGCGGAGAACAAGCTGGGTGCGGACAATATCACCAGTGTGGACGGTTTATATTATTTTATGGGAACGATGGAACAGATCTATGCGGATTACCAGGAGGTAAGAGTGGCCGAGGGGTATCCGGTCTACAAGCCGAAGTACGACTTCTTCGAGGTGGGATACGAAGCGTTCGGCTCACTGGGGTGGAACACGTACCAGACCTCGGTCATGCAGGATCTGCAGACGTATCTGGACAAAGGCTACAAGCTGAAATGGGGCGTTGTCGGCTCCGGATTCTGGAGGGGTGATCGCAACTCGCCGACGCAGGGGGCGACGACCAGCTTTGGCCTGTGGGATGATGTGGAGGGGCCGCCGAGGGCTGACGGGCTGCCGAATCCGAGATATCCCGACGTGGATGGGCTCAAAGCTTTCTTCCGCGACAATGATATGAATCTGCTGATCGGACTGCGTACGAATTTTAAGGCGCTGCCGACCAACGGGGGCAACTATACGCCGGCGCATGATGGTCCGTTTACGGAGCAGGGACTGGAGCGGGGCTACTTCCTGAGCGATGAGAACGGAACGCCGCTCAAGTATACGGTCAGTTTCCCGAGTGGTAGTGTGCATCTGCTGGATGCCTACAATGAGGAGGCGCTGGACTGGTATGAGCAGGGAGCTGACCTGTGGGGCGTCGACGGCTTCAAAGAAGATACGATGATGATGACCAAGCCGTATCAGGACGGCCTGTGGAACCTCTCGAACGGCCGGTTGATGGAGCAGGGCTATCAGGTCATGGTGCGCAATGCAGCCTATTCCGTGCCCGGGGACATCCTGAGGCTGGAGGATACGCAGCATGCCTACAACCAGGATCGTCCGATCATCAATGCACTCAACTATGCAGCCAGCGGTGCCCCCAATGTCTACTCCGACATCGTGGCTGGCAAGTATCTGACGCTGCCGCTGACGCAGGATCAGAAGCTTTATTTTGTCCGCAATGCGATGTGGGCTGCCCTGACACCGGCCATGTCACTGGGGCTTGGGCCTTGGCATATGGAGAATGAGACGTACGAAGCGGCAGTCAAAAAAGCAGTCGACTTCCACTCCATGTACGCGCCTTATATCTATAGCGCAGCTGTTGATAGCTATCATACCGGCTTCCCGCATACAATGACGCCGCTGCCGATCGCGTATCCGGACGATCCCCAGACGTATCAACTGGCCAACCGGACGACCCGCCAGTACGAGTGGATGCTCGGCCCATCCATGCTGGCGGTACCTGCCTACGGTCATGACTATGCCAGCGTAACAGCGCGGGACGTCTATCTGCCGGAGGGGACCTGGATCGATTATGATACGGGTAAGCAGTACAACGGACCTGTGACACTCGAACGGTATAGTCTGCCCATTGATAAGATCCCCGTCTTCATCGGCGGCAAGGGTGTGTTGGTAAGGCAGGAGCTGGAGGACAACGGCAGCCTGATCGCTGAGGTCTACCCGGTAGCGGATCAAGGATCGAGCTATACCTACACCTACCCTGACGGCGAGGCTACCAGCACAATCGTGAACGACAATGCCGGCTGGAACCGCGCCAATCTTAAAATTATGGATACGACTTCGGGTCAGGAGATCGACTATGATTACGATGAGCGTACAGGTGCCTTCGCGTTCAAGCTGACGCCGGACCATAATTATGAATTGACAGGCGGCGCCTTTGAGGGCACGCTGGCCGAGCTGCTGCTGCCGGGAGACCAGCCTGCGGAGCTGATTGCAGGCGAACGGCTGACGCTGCAGGTAGAAGCCAGGGCGGACAGCGGCGAGCCTGTAGAGCTGAGCGAGCTGGCGCTGGCCTACGAGACGGAAGAAGCGGGTATCGTAGCGGTTAGCGAGGCTGGCTTGGTGACTCCGCTGCAGACCGGGATGACCCGGGTGCGCGTTTCGGCACAAGGCCCCGACGGCATCCTATACTCGCCGTGGCTGACCATCAAGGTGGTGGAGCCTGCGCTGGCTATCGAGGCGCCAGCCCCTCTGGCGGTGTTGACGGGAGAGTCGGTCGTTGTCTCCGGCACCAGTCGCGGGCTGACGCAGCTGGAGCTTAGGTATCAGGGCAGCGTAAGAGAGATTGCGCAGCAGGCAGATGGCGCCTGGGAGACGACGCTGGGCAGACTCGCAAACGGTCCGCATCGTCTGCAGGTCGTCGGCCGAGACAAGGACGGCCGGATCCGGCTGGTGCAGCAGGTCCGGATTGAGCTGGACACCGAGGACACGCTGCTGGTGAGCGACTTCACAGACAGCAGTGAGCCTTGGCAGATCGTGAATGGCAACTGGAGCTTGTCCGAGACGGACGGTCGTGACGTATACCGGGCGACGGGCCGGGGCTTGACCCATACCGGCTCGGCAGACTGGCGGGATTACCGGGTGGAGGCAGACCTCATGATGGCGGCTTCCACATCAGGCGGCTCGGCCGGACTCATCTTCCGGTACAGCGACCCTGCCAACTTCTATCACGTTCGATTGGACGACAATCGATCAAGCGATCCTGGTGTACAGACTATCCAGCTGTACAAATGGGTGGACGGAACAGCCAGCAAAGTCGCCGAAGCGCCGTTCGCCTACGAATACGGCCAATGGTACACGATGGCTGTCGAGGTGGAGGGCGACCGGATTCAGGCATTTGTGGACGGAGAGCGCTACCTGGATGTTACCGATGCGTCGCTTGCCTCAGGTGCCATTGGGCTGCGCACGTATGACCGCCACACGTCGGTTGATGCCGTTCGCGTGATGCGTCTTGCGCCGGAAGACCGGAACGGCTATGCGGTCTGGGAGGATGGAGCGGCAGAGGTGCGAGAAGCTGATGGAGATTCGCTTACGCTTGCGTGGAGTGGAGAAGTGCAGGGTGTGGAGGATGCGCAGTACCGCGTCTGGGTGAACAACGAGCCGATGGCGGAGACAACCACGGAGCGGGAGCTTATCATCGACGGCTTGGCGCCGGGAGAGCTGTACTCGTTCAAAGTGGAGGCGGGTGCAGGGGACAGATGGAGTACCGATGGGCCTGTAGTCGTCTACATCGTGCCTGCCGGTGAAGGACCGGAAGAGCCGGAGGAGCCAGGAGAGCCTGGTAATCCAGGCAACCCGGGCAACCCCGGTAACCCCGGTAATTCCGGCGGTAATAGTGGAGGGAACGACGGTGTCGAGGAGTCGGAGTCTGAGCCAGATGTTCGTACCGTAACCGAAGAGGAGCTGGTACGTGGCAATCGTGGTCGTGCCGAGATTGGTCTTGGGGCTGAGCAGCAGACGGTGAAATTGCCGATCGGCGCGGCACAGCTCGATTATCCGATCGCCGTTCGTATGGCTAGAGGAGATACAGTCATCGTCGATCCCCTCGCATTGGCAGCGATGCTCGCTGATACGCCAGCGGGAGCAGCAGATTTCTTCCGAATTGAGCTGACCGCATCGGATCTAACTGCCGGGCAACGCGGACAGTTGGGAAGCGAGCTCCGCCTTATGGGTAGCGGGATAGTACAACTGGACCTTGCTTTATCTCTGACGAGCGGTGAGCTCGTGCGCTCAGCTCTCGTGGGTGGTGTTCAGCTGGAGCTGGCCTACGATGCCACGCAGGCAGATGCCGCACTGCTTGGCTTGTACCGATATGATGTCAATGCTGGAGCTTGGGTGTATGCGGGCGGTTATGCCGATGTATCCACTGTGACAGGGACCACCGGACAGCCGGGGCTCTATGCTGTCCTGCAGCGCGAGATTCGTTTTGCCGACGTGCCACAGACGCACTGGGCACACCGCACCTTGCAGGTGCTGGCAGCGCGTCATATCGTCAGCGGCATGAACGAGACTCAGTTTGCACCATCGGGCTTGACGACCCGTGCCGAGTTCACAGTGCTGCTAGTCCGGGCGCTTGGGCTGGAAGGCGATGTCGGTGCATCGGCTATGAGATTCAGCGATGTCGGGCAGAGTAACTGGTATGCCGCGGAGGTAGCGGCTGCTTTTGAAGCCGGTTTGGTTCAGGGTGTGTCTGCGGACCGGTTTGACCCGCAAGCGCCGATTACGCGTGAGCAGATGGCTGTCATGATCGTCCGCGCCTTCAAGCTGGCAGGAGGCCAGACTCCAGATGCTCCGGGCGGCTTGGATCGATATAGTGACAGCGCCGAACTGTCAGCATGGGCCACTGATGCAGTAGCACAGGCGGTCGCGGCGGGACTAATGCAAGGCACCGCCACCGACAAGTTCGACCCGATCGCCCAAGCGACACGAGCCCAGACGGCGCAGGCGGTATATAACCTGTTGGAGTTATTCAACAGCTTCTAAGGAATTTGAAAGAAGATGTGGAACCTATAAAGTACGGGATGTAAAGCGTCAATACACCGGAATGTAGGTTAACTCATACGGTGTATTGATAGGCTTTTGCTACGCATCCACGCTTGCGGCCTGCTCGTTAGCATGCTTGGTCTCCACAGTGGAATCCAGATCAAGGATCAACGAGCGGGGTATATCAAATTCCATCGTTCAGAGGGGCTGAGTCAACTCCACACGAGCATTTTCAAAACTAAGAAAGTGCTTGTTTAACAAGATGTGATAAGGACCGCGGCCGCCAAGCATATGAGAGATTAAGGCAGCGCTCTTATAATTAATCAGACTGTATGTGCGGAAATATCGGAAAATAGGCATGGAAGAGGCCCCCGGTAATCTGTATTTGAAGAGAATAATGCGTGTGTTGTGGTTCAAGTGGCATGTCGAACCAACCCCGAACCGTGAGGCGAAAAACGTTTGGAGACCTTTTAAGGTTGACGACCATGCCGGCAAGATGCACTTTAATTGCAGCCATTTCTTTGCTGGATGTCCACACCGTCCCTAAACCGCAGTGGTACTTGAGCTCATTGTTCTTCGATCGATGCGCCCGCGCCTGCGAAGTTCGGCGGTACCGTTCGTCCATTCTCGTTTGTGGTGCATGTCTCACGCACGGGGCAAGCGTTGCATTCTTTTGCATGAAACTTGTATTGCCAGCCCTGGCTTTGCTTAATGTAGTTTTTCTTTTGGCTTCGGTTGCCTTGAGGGCATCGGTAGGCATCAAACTTCGAATCATATATATACGCCTCGTGCGGCAAACCTTTCTTCGGACTCGTGGAGGCCGGTACCGGAGCAGACAACCCGGACCTCTCGGCTCCTAACGCGACGCGCTGTTCGCCTAATCCATACAACATATCGCCCAGTACAGCTCGGGCGGGAGGGCTACATACAGCTCTTGCGCATACTGTTTACCATCTCTACCATCGCGTCACGGTCATGTTCGGTCCACGGGGATGACACTTGTCTCCAAGATGGTACCGTCCTCGCTCATCAGGACTTGGACTTTGTAACCGCAAATCATCACGGTTTTACTCTTTCGCCCAATCCGAGCCTCCGGGTCGCGCAACGTGTAGATTCGAGACTTGGGATGGGAAGCACGGGACTTTTTCCTCCGGGTCTGTTCGAATGCTTGCTCTTCTTCCGGGGGCGTGGGGTATTTATTCTCGTCGAGCGAATGATGAAGCAGGTGAAGGCGTTTGTGGAAACGTCGCTCTGCTTTTACTGTCTGCCATGCGGTGTGCAGAAACGAATCAATAATCCAGGCCTCCTCCTTGTCCCGTAGCCCCATTTAATAGAGCTGAGCGAGGATGTAGCGATGGCATGCCAGAAAAAGACCGGCACCCAGAATCAGAATTGGAATGAACGGATAATCCCAACCTATGTATTGGAAATCGCTTTACCCCTTTAGGTGGGGAGGGGGGAATTTCATATCGACGGCCCAAGTGCAAACCCAGACTCCAGAACTGGATGCGATCTCCAAGTCTGATGTTCTCAAAAACCTGATTTTATGGGCTTTCGTAATTTGGGTTTAAGTTTCAACAAAGGGGCATAGGGATGCTGTCCACACCCCGTATAGAGAAAAGCGCATAGCGTGTCGGCAAAATAAAATCAATCTTTTTTCAATCACGATCCAAAACGAGTGCCTGGGCAAGCCTCGAACACACCATATAATCTGCAATACTCAGTTGGTCAAAAATTTTCAAACAGACACTCGTTTTCATGGCGGTCCACTCCTGATTTGATGATTTTTCTCAATTATACCGGGTGAGTCTCTTGTATTCAGTTGGTCACATTAAATGGACAGTTCACGTAATTAAGGTTAACATCAACGTAGCAAAGTTAGATTGATTCAAGATGCGTGGAATTTTAGATGTTAAACAGCGTTGTTACGATATCTTTTCCATATAGGTCTATGGGACCAAATTATTTTTTATGCATCTATTGAAATTACCAGTATTAACCTGTACAATGGAAGAAAACTGGGACGGTTGATTATATGAGTGAAAATAAGGAAACTAGAGGAAACAATGAAGAAGAAATTCATAACGTTTTAAAAAATACCTTCGAAACTCTTTCCACTATTTTGGATGAACAAGAGGGGAGCAAGTCTTTAATATGGTCGATTATATCTGAGTTTTGCAATAAAAGAAACTATTCCAAAGAGCCCAATGAAGTATTAAATGAAATATTCGGTGCTCCTGTTGGAGATGTAATTATAATGTGCATTGTAAGTTATGAGAAAATAGACGATTTTATGAATGACTTTGATTTCAAACATCAAATATGGCTCAAAGCTTTATCATATACATTTACAGAGCCATATCTTGATATAAAACGATTTCAAAATGCTCCAAGATCATTGAGAGCAATTGTAGATTATGAAGATGGAAATGATGTGCACTTTGTTCGAGCCGATGAAGTATCCGTAAGTTATGAACTAAACACTGCATCATGCATTTTTGTAATAAGAAGAATGTTGGACATTATTGAAGCTAAAGTGGGAGACTCAAACATTATATTAGACCGTCTAGAGGAAGAATTGAAACGGGGATTGGGGTTCGTAGAAGAATACAAGTCCAAGTTAGGTGAGAAGGATGACGACTAATCGCTTACAACAATATATAGTCGATGATTCTACCTGGCTAAATAGGTCGGAGCGTAATCCTGATAAGCAAATCATGGATCCATATGAATTTGCCATAAATGAATTAAATAAAAATAACAGATCTAAACGAAAAGCTAATGGCATTATAAAGCGAATAATGGAAGAAAAATTCGAGGGGATGCTTGTTTCGGATGAAATTATAGAAGGATCTTCATTTAAAAGTTCAATGAGAAACAATTCTTTTCAAGAAGACATATACTATATAAAAGGTGAGCTTGCTCACATTAGAAAGCAGATCGATACTTTATGCGGTTATAATGGTCTGAGTTCCTGGGCTGAAGGAGGGGCGGCAGAAATGAGTGAAAATAGCGAGAAATTAATTGAAATTAGAGAGCGCCTCATTAAGGTTGAAACTTTATCAGAACATATGAATTCCAAATTGGATACAAATAGTAGCAAATTGGATAAAATAGAATTAATGTTGCAAAAACTGCCTCAGGAGGATCGGATGAAAGTAGTAGTGACAGAAGAGATTAGAGCGGCAAAGGTAGCAAGTGAAGACTATGTTGCAGGAATATTTGCTTCACTTTCTAAGGATTTACCCAATAAAGACTACGTAGGGAATGCTGTATCAAAATCCACATTAAAGATAATCTATTGGTTAATTGGAACTATTCTTGCAACAGCAGCTGCAACAGGAGCGATTATGCAAATATTTGTGAAATGATTTGAAGATATTAGGCCTCCAAAAAAGTCAGTGAAAGCTGACTGATTGATAGCTCGTTTTAAAGGGTTTAATAAAAACCACAAAAAATGGCCAAATCTTGTATACAAGATTTGGCCATTTTTTGTATATTCTGATTGACCAGGGTCAGAACACTTTACCATGCAACAGACATTTTCTCTAGGGAGATTAAACCTGAATTACGAAAGTGCCGTCTCATGAAAACATAAAAAAGTGCTCAAATCTTTAATAGAATGGTGTTTGCGAAGACAACATCACCCAAAGAGAGGAGCACCTTTAAGGTGAACTTTACCACAAAAATCACGTCGTTGAAAACGGAATTTTCTATGAGAAACGCTACAAATTTTGCAGGTAGCAAGGTGCTGCTCGCGTTCCTGGAAAAAATAAGACTAAATCAGGCCCTTCGCACGCTTGGTCTGGCCAAATCGACAAACGCTATCTTTCCTACCCATCGCATCCTCCAGTATCTCATCATCGGATGGCTCTTAGGATGTGAGCGCCTGTTTCATTTTAAGTCGATGGAGGGCGACGCTTTGGTCGCCCATGCCTTGGAGGCCGCCTGCCGCATCACAGCTTATTGAATAAGGAACTCCTACGCTTCGGCGCCTCACACGAAGCGCTGGCTCCCGAACTCCGAAGACTGAACTTGGAGATCGCCTCTCCCTTACTACCCGAGTCGCTCATTTTGGCCTTGGATTCCACTGTGGAGACGGTCTACGGCAACCACCAGGTCGCGGTCTATTTTTTGATTGTATCACCGAAGCCGACCGCCTTTGAAGCGGTCTACTGTGCTACTGGAGCCGTATTGTCACAACGCTCCTTCTTTAGTTTTATTATGACCAGCTCAGTTTATTCTTCCACATGCAGAGCACTTTCACGCCCACTTCTGCACTCATGAAAGTCGTATGGCCCTTGGGCTCATACGGCTTTTTTCAATTCTACGACCGTCCATCCCCCCCTACCCAATAGAACAAATCTACACGTCCGCCAAAACCAATCCGGCCTGCGAAATTGCGAATTTTTGTTCCATCAGGTGAACAGTTTTGTTTATTACCGCGCCGAAGTGTGCCTGATAAGCTGAAGGTGTCGGTGGAAGCAACGCACGGACAGAGACGAGATCACAGGAGGTCAACGAAGTGAACAACAAAAAGTGGATACCTACGCTTTTGGCAGGCGTGATGACGCTGGGACTGCTCTCGGGTTGTGCAGGCGGAGGGAATACATCGTCTGGCGGGAACGGAGCAAGCACACTGGATAACAGTGGGGCGGCCACGAACACGCCTTCGGCGTCGGAGCCGATCAAGCTGACGATGTGGGGCGGCGTACCGCCGGAGTCGGGACCGCAGGCGGTCGTAGATGTGTGGAATGCCGAGAATCCAGACATTCAGGTCGAATATGTACGCTTCGTCAACGATGACGACGGCAATCTGAAGCTGGATACGGCGATGCTGACTGATCAGGGCGTCGACATTTACGTCAACTATACACTCTCGCAAACCGAGAAGCGGGTGGAGGCAGGCGTGGCGCTCGACCTAAGCGAGTTCGGCGACTATGACATTGACGACAAAATGGGCCCGGACGCTGCACTCTGGAAAATCGACGACAAATATTACGGTGTGCCGACCAAGAAAAATGCTTTCTTCGTCGCCTTGAACAAAGACATGCTGGACGAGGCGGGGCTGGAGGTGCCGAAAAGCTGGACGTGGGATGAGGCGCGAGATTATGCGAAGCAGCTGACGGCGGACGGCCGGTACGGTCTGATCCAGCATCTTGAGCCGTTCTATGATCCGATGGACTCGGTGCTGGAGAAGGACGGCTATGCCAAAGCAGACGGCAGCTCCAATCTGGACCATCCGCTGATCCAGAAGTGGCTGGAGACGCTGAACGCAATGATGACCGAGGACGCTTCGACGCCGCCGCTCGGCGAGCAGATGTCGACGCAGCTGCCGGTGGATACCAGCTTCCTGGGCGGCCAGGCCGCCATGCTGAACATCGGCGAGTGGCTCATCCGCAGCTCCAATAATCTTACCGACTTCCCGCGCGACTTCAAGATTGCTTTTGCACCAGTGCCACGTCTGGCTGACGCTGAAGCCGACTTCATCACCCGCGGTGGACTGGGCGATCTGGTCTCCATCAATGCCAAGTCGCCGCACAAGGATGCCGCCTGGGCGTTCGTCAAATGGTATGCTGACGGCGGCATGGCGCCAATGGCGGCGGGCGGCAGACTGCCAGCATCCAAGGATGTTGACAAGCAAGTAGCGCTCGACAGTCTGCTGGGCGACCAGGCGGACACGTACGATCTGGAATCGCTGGAATACGTTCTTTATGAAGATACCACACCAACCTATGTGCGCAGTGCCTCGCAGCAGGTGATTGACCTGCGGACGCAGGAGTATGAGAAATATTTCCTGGGCGGCCAGACGATCGAGAAAACGATCGAGAACATGGTGGCTCGCCACAACGAATTATTGAAATAAATATATTAGGAGGAGAAGGTAGGCTATTCTCAAAAGTGCCGAAGAGGTGCGGAATCGATTCTGTAGAAGTGAAACGCTCGCCTTTGTCCCCGGATTTCACCCCCTAAAGGGGCTAAATTACCAAGAAATCTGGGGACAACAGCGATCGGAAGAACGATCCGCTCCACGTAGGCCCTTTTTGGGTATGCGCCTTCTCCTCCGTCATGACAGGAGTGGAGCACCATGAAGGGCAACTGGATGAAGAAGCAGCAGCTGCTGGGATATGTGTTTATCGCGCCCAATATGATTGGCGTACTGCTGTTTTTTATTATCCCCGCCATGTTTTCCTTTGTCCTGATGTTTACGGACTATCGCTTTATGAACCCCAACGTCTCGTTTGTGGGGCTGGACAACTTTACCCGGTTGTTTAAGGATGAAGTCTTTTATGTATCGCTAGGCAATACGCTGATCTTCCTGCTATCCGTCCCGATCTCGATCCTGCTCGCATTTGTGGTGGCGGTGGCACTGAACAAGTCTGTCTATATGAAAAAAATGCTCCGGGCACTCTACTTCATGCCCTACATCACCAGCGGCGTCGCAATCGCCTTCGTATGGATGCTGCTGTTCCAGCCTAAGATGGGACCCATTAACGGTTTCCTGCGGGCCATTGGCATTGACAATCCGCCGGGCTGGCTGTCGACGATGGAGACGTCGATGATCGCCATCGACATCATCTGGATCTGGTTCATGCTCGGCTACAATATGATTATCTATCTGGCGGCGCTTCAGGAGATCTCCTCGGAACTGCTGGAAGCGTCCAAGATCGACGGCGCCAAGTGGTGGCAGACGATCCGCAGCATCATTTGGCCGCTGGTCAGTCCGACGACCTTTTTGTTACTTATCACAGGCCTAATCATGACGATCAAGACGTTCGGCATTATTCAGGCAATCACTCAGGGCGGTCCGGGCAATAGCACGACGATTTTATCTCTTTTCGTTTACAAAAATGCGTTCCGCTACTATGAGATGGGCTACGCTTCGGCCATATCCTGGGTGCTGTTCTTCATCATCCTGGTCATCACGATGATTCAATGGGCCGGTCAGAAGCGCTGGGTTCACTATTGATGGGAGGAGAACAACAATGAATGCAACCAAAACTGCACCAGCGGCCTCCCCAAACGTCCCGGCGTCGCGCAAGACACCCGGCTGGCTGCAGCTGCTGGAGTGGAACAAACTGCTGCTCACCGTGGTCATGACGTTTTTCGGCATCCTGATGATTGTGCCGTTCATCTGGATGATCAGCACCTCGTTTAAGACGCCAGCCGATGTGTTCGTTTATCCGGTCAAGTGGCTGCCCAATCCCTGGAACTGGGAGCACCATATCAAGGTGTGGACGGGCGACAAAAGCTTTGTCACTTATTATATGAACTCACTCAAGGTTTCAATTATCAGCACGGTGGGCGCCACCTTCCTGTCGGCATTTGCCGCTTATGGATTCTCCCGCGTGGAGTTCAAGGGCCGCAATGCGCTCTTCCTCGTCTACCTGTCGATGATGATGGTGCCGCCTCAGGTGCTGTTTGTACCGAAATTCATCATGTTCGAGTGGGCGGGAATCTACAACACGCATTACGCGTTGATTTTGCCCGGTATGTTTACGATTTTCGGGGTGTTTATGATGCGCCAGTTCTTCCTGTCGATCCCGTATGAAATCTCGGAGTCGGCATTTATCGACGGGGCGGGCCACTTCCGCATCTTTTTCCGGCTCATCCTACCCCTGGCCAAGCCCGCGCTGGCGACACTGGCGATCATCGATTTCAGCTGGCATTGGAACGATTACGAGAACGCCTTGGTATTCCTGATCGATGAAGGACTGTACACGGTGCCGCTGGGACTACAGAATTTCATTCTCGAGAATACAATCGACTACAACGGGATGATGGCTGCGGCAACGGCTGGCATTGTGCCGATGATCGTGGTGTTCCTGATTGGTCAGCGATTCATCATTCAGGGAATTTCCAATTCGGCGGTAAAAGGCTGACGTGCAGTCGGGCAACAAGAGAGGAGCGTATACACAGTGAAAAAAGAGACGGTACAAAGCGACATTACGGTTGTTGGTGGCGGCCTTGCTGGCGTCTGTGCGGCGGTGGCAGCAGCTCGGCTGGGTCAGACGGTGGCGCTGGTGCAGAACCGGCCGGTACTGGGGGGCAACTCCAGCAGTGAGGTGCGAGTGTGGGTTTGCGGGGCGACGAGCCATGGCGTCAACCGCTATGCCCGGGAGACCGGCATCATGGGCGAGATGTTCGTGGAGAATCAGTACCGCAATCCGGACGGTAATCCTTATCTGTGGGATTTGATCGTGCTGGAGACCGTACGAGCCGAGGCCAATATTAGGCTGTTCCTCAATACGGATGTACATGAGGTGGAAGTCTCTGGCGAGGAAGGGGACGGCAGGATCGCGGCGGTGACCGGCTGGATGATGGGCTCGGAGCGGCGAATCCGCTTTGAGAGCGAGATGTTCCTTGATTGTACGGGAGACGGGCTGGTGGGCTTCATGGCGCAGGCGGACTTCCGACTGGGGCGTGAAGCGCAGAGTGAATATGGTGAAGAGTGGGCACCTGAGGTTTCCGACGACATCACACTGGGCAGCACCATCCTGTTCTACACCAAGGATGCCGGGCATCCCGTCAAGTACGTGCCGCCGAGCTTTGCCAAGAACATCGAGGAGACGTCAATCCCGGTGCGGCGTGTCATCCGCAGCGGCGACTCCGGCTGTCACTACTGGTGGATCGAGTGGGGCGGCGAGCGGGATACGGTGCACGACAACGAGCGAATCCGTGACGAGCTGTGGTCGGTCATCTATGGCATCTGGGATTATATCAAAAACTCGGGCCAATTCGAGGCCGACAATATGACACTGGAGTGGGTGGGCTCACTGCCCGGTAAGCGTGAATACCGTCGCTTCGTTGGGGATTACGTGCTGAACCAGAATGATATTATTGCGCAGGAGCCCTTCGCGGATCGTGTGGCGTTTGGCGGCTGGTCGATTGATCTGCATCCACCGCAGGGCATGTACGCTGAAGAGAGTGGCTCCAAGCATTATCATGCGGACGGTATCTATCACATCCCGTTCCGCTCACTCTACTCCCGCAATGTCGGCAATCTGATGTTTGCGGGACGTAATATTAGCGCCACTCATGTCGCCTTCGGCACGACCCGGGTTATGGCGACATGCGCCGTCATTGGCGAGGCGGCCGGCACGGGTGCGGCCTTGTCCGTGCGGCGGGGTGTATCACCTCGCGAGCTCCACGATGCGCATCTGCAGGAGCTGCAGCAGGTGTTGCTGCGTCAGGATGCCGCAGTGATCGGGCTGCAGAGTGAAGACGGGAACGATCTTGCACGCAGTGCCTCGGTCACGGCTTCGAGTGTTCAGCGGGCAATCGCCGTCGCCGATCCGGTAGAGGCGCATGCGCTGACGTATCCGGTCGGTATTCTCTTTCCTGTCTCGGAGCGGCTGGACAGCCTGGCACTATTGCTGGATGCGAGGTCTGATACCGAGCTGACGGTCCAACTGTACGAGACCGGCCGCGCCGAGAATTATATTCCGGCCCGGCAGCTGGAGAGCCGGACCGTAAAGGTCCGACAAGGAGCAGGACAGTGGGTGGAGGTGCCGTTCGACTACCAGCCGGAGCAGGCGGGCAATGTCTTCGTCGTCATTGAAGCGAACGAAGCGCTGACGCTCTACACAAGTAAAGAGCCGTTGTTTGGTGTGCTCTGCTTTGAGAACCGGGTGGAGAGCTCAGCAGATTTTGCCAGCTATGACGAATCACAGTTGACGATGGCCTGGTCGATGAAGGGTCTGCATCGTACGCCGATTTGTCTGAAGGTGTCACCAGACACCTTGGCCTATGGTGCGCAATCCGTCATCGACGGCTACGTCAGGCCTTATGGCGGACCGCATATCTGGATGTCGGAAGAGCTGACCCCAGGAGATGGGGCTTGGCTGGAGCTATCGTGGCCGGAGGCACAGACGGTGTCCGAGGTACAGCTGACATTCAATGACGATGTCAATGAGGACCTGATTAATCTGCATCATCACCGTACCCCGTTCGAGGTCATCCCGGAGCTAGTGAAAGATTACCGGCTTGAGGTGTACATGGATGGGGAGTGGCGGACGGTGCACCGGGAGACAGATAACCGCCGCCGCAAACGTGTGCACCGGCTGGAGCAGCCGCTTGCGGCTGATCGGCTTCGGCTGGTTGTCGAAGGGACCAATGGCTCTAGCCATGCCCAAGTGGTGGAGATTCGCGTATACGCTTAAATAGGAGGACAGGGACGCCACCCAAGAATACCGGTGCCTTGTCCTTTATTCTATATATGACAGTTGCACGAGCAGTTGCAGTCCCGCCGCTTGTCCCGCAAGGAATAACGCACCTTTCTTCTGCTGGAGCAGCTACTTAATGAAAGAGCGAAAAACGTTTTCCTTGAATGGCTGGTTTCACCTACATTCCTGCCCGACAAAGTGAAAAGTCGATTGACAAGTTTCCAAGAAAGCGTTTAATATCAGAGCAGAGTCGTGGGAATCTGTGCTGCGGCTGCTGTTCTGTTTTTGATAAGGAAAAGGTTTTCCTTACAAATAAGTCTTTGAAAGTGGGTAGGCATATGGCATCTATTGTCGATGTGGCCAAGCACGCGGGCGTATCTATCGCCACCGTGTCCAAGGTGATTAACAATTACCCCAGCATCAGTCGCAAGACAAGGCTAAAGGTAGCCGAGTCTATAGAAGCGCTAAATTATTTGCCCAATGCGGCAGCCCGTGGTCTGGTCACCAAACGCTCCAGGCTGATTGGCGTGTTCATGCACAACCTGTTCACCAGTCCGTTCGTCACCGAGCTGTTTGCCGGAATGGAGGAGCGACTGGGGGGAAGCGGGTATGATCTGGTCTATCTGTCCATGAAGCCGGAGGACCGGCACTACTCGATGCTCAGTCACTGCCGCAGCAGGGATGTGGATGGGCTAATCGTCATTGGCATCGACCGGGAGTACCCGGATCTGCAGCCGCTGCTGAAGGCGGAGATTCCTACCGTTTTTGTCGACACCGACCTGATCGGCAAACGAGCGGGCTACATAACAGCGGACAATACGCGCGGCATCCTGCTGGCGGTGGCCCATCTCTATGGCCTGGGGCATCGCCGTGTCGCCTTCATGACCGGGGACCTCAACAATATTATTGGACGGTCCCGGTTCGAAGGATATCAGCAGGGGCTGCGGGCCTTCGGCCTGCCGTATGTGTCGAGTTACATCGTTTATGGCAATTATGACAAAACTCAGGCTGCCGTGGAAATGGCTGCGCTCCTGGCACTCCCGGAGCCCCCAACCGCCGTCATCTGCACATCCGATGTCATGGCCGCAGGGGCAATATCCCTTATTGAAGCATCAGGCAAGCGGGTGCCAGAGGATGTCTCCGTAGTCGGTTATGACAATACGTTCGTCGCGGAGATGAGCCGCCCCGCCCTGACGACCGTGAATCAGAATATCAAACAGATGGGCAGCCGGGCCCTGGGTCATCTTATTGGGATGATTGACGACCCCGATTATGCACCACCGGTAGCCATTGAGCCAGTGGAGCTCATTGTGCGGGATTCGACTGCCCACTGCCGTGATCTGATTACACAAGTCCCTGCCCGAAAGGAAGAAGAAGCATGAGTATAACGCCACAATTCCCTTTTTATAATTCGGACCTTCCACTCCATGAGCGTGTAGCCGACCTGGTGTCGCGTCTGACACTGGAGGAAAAAGTCGAGCAGATGGTTCAGTACCAGCCAGCCGTCGATAGGCTGGGCGTTGGCGCGTACAAGCATGGCACCGAGGCCGCGCATGGCGTAGCCTGGCTGGGGGAGGCCACAACGTTTCCGCAGGTCATCGGGCTGGGCTGCACCTGGAATCCGGAGCTGCTCCGAGAGATCGGCAGCGTCATTGGCGACGAGGCCCGGGTCTATTACCAGCGCGACCCGGCGCTGCACGGACTGACCCTGTGGGCGCCTACAGTGGATATGGAGAGAGATCCGCGTTGGGGGCGGACAGAAGAGGCATACGGTGAGGATCCCAAGCTGACTGGCGAGCTGACAGCTGCGCTCGTGCAAGGCATCCAGGGCGATCACCCGACCGTATTCAAGGCGGTCGCTACGCTGAAGCATTTTATCGGCAACAACAATGAGGTCGACCGCGGCCATTGCTCGGCCAGCATCGATCCGCGCAATATGAAGGAGTACTATCAGGCTGCCTTCAAACCGGCGTTTGTTAAGGGCGGGGCGCAATCGATGATGACCTCGTACAATGCGGTCAACGGGATTCCGACGATTCTGCACGAGGACGTGAACCGTGTCGTCAAGGAAGAATGGGGTATGGACGGCTTCATTGTCAGTGACGCTGGCGACCTGTTGGGCATCGTGAACGACCATCACTACATTGACCATTACAAAGAAGCCGTAGCCCACGCCATCAAGGCGGGGATTGACAGCATCACGGAAGATAAAGAGAAATCGTGTGCGGCAATTCGCGAGGCACTGGCCGAAGGACTGCTGACCGAAGACGATCTGGACCGGGCGCTGTCCAATACCTTCCGTGTCCGGTTCCGTCTGGGTGAGTTTGAGCCTGAGGCAGGTAACCCCTATGCTAACACGCCGGAAGCCAAACTGTGCGCACCGGAGCATGCCCTGCTGTCGCTGCAGGCGGCTCGCGAGTCCATCGTGCTCCTGAAGAATGAGCAAGCTATGCTGCCGTTAAGCAAAGACACGGCTAGTGTAGCCGTCATCGGACCGCTGGCAGATGTGGTGTTCCGCGATTGGTATTCAGGGTCGTTGCCCTATGCGGTGACTCCGACTGAGGGGATTCGGCGCAAGCTCGGCGAGACGCCGGTGACTTACAGCAGCGGGAACGACCGAATTGTTCTCGCCTCTGCTGCGAGTGGTCGTGAGCTAGCGGTAGCGACAGCTGAACCGCATGGTCTGCAGGAGGCGGACGGCGCGGAAGGCGACATCTTCGAGGTAAACGATTGGGGCTGGGGCAGCTACACCCTGCATAGCGTCAAGTCCGGCAAGCTGCTGACCAGTCAGGGAGATGAGCAGCTGACGGTTACGGCCGATGAAGCCTTCGGCTGGTTCGTCAAGGAAGTCTTCCGCTTGGAGGAACAGGATGACGAACAGCTGTCGATCCGTACCTGGAATGGCCAAGCCGTGGCAGCGCCAGGGGATGGCACACCGCTGCAGGTGAAGGCAGAGGCTAACCATACCGCTGAGGAACGCTACACGAAGCGCGTCGTCACAGATGGAATCACCGAAGCGGTGGAAGCAGCCAAGGCGGCTGAAACCGCAGTGGTTGTCGTGGGCAATCATCCGCTTATTAACGGCAAGGAGGAGATCGATCGTCCGGGCCTTGATCTGGCGGCTTCACAACAGGAGCTGATTCGTGCTGTACATGCTGCCAACCCGCGCACGGTTGTCGTTGTCATTGGCAGTTATCCGTTCACCCTGAACGAAGTGAATGAGACCATTCCTGCAGTTCTCTACCTCTCCCATGCGGGGCAGGAGCTGGGCAATGCCCTGGCCGATGTACTATTTGGCGACTATTCACCAGCAGGCAGGCTCAATATGACCTGGTACCGGTCGGAGTCGCAGCTGAGGACAGATATTCTGGATTATGATATTCGCAAAGGAAAACGCACCTACCAGTACTTTGATGGGGAAGCGCTGTACCCATTCGGTTATGGCCTTAGCTATGGTTCGTTTGCATACAACGATCTTACCCTTGAGACGGACTTCGTAGAGGTTGGGGCTGATCCGCTGGCGGGCAGCATCCAGGCGCGGTGGACGGTGACCAACCTATCCGCGATTGCTGCCGATGAGGTGGTGCAGCTGTATGTACACGTCTCCGGATCCAGGGTAGAGCGTCCGCTGAAGAAGCTGGTTGGATTCTCTCGTATACGACTTCAGCCAGGCGAAGCCCGGGAAGTCGTGCTGACGGTGCCTGCCGAGGAGCTGGCAATTTGGGATGTGACACGGGATCGCTTCTGTCTGGAAGCGGCCCAGTATACCTTCGAGGCCGGGACTTCCTCGGCAGACATTCGTCTGACGGCAGCCGTTGAGATCGCGGGCGAGGTCATCCCTCCGCGCGACTTGTCCCACTACACGCGTGCTGAGAACTATGATGATTATGCAGGGGTGTATCTGGATGAGTGCAAGGAAGGCGGTACGTGTATCCGGGTATCGGCGGCAGCTGCAACTGGGGAACGGGAGTTGGAGAGTTGGATTCGTTTTTGCGATGTCGACTTTTCGCAAGGGGCCGCTGCCCTGGAGGCGCGGGCCAGTGGGGGGCCGGCGGGCGGTCAGTTAATCGTTCGGACTGCTAATGGTGAGGCTGAGTTGAAAGTGGATGCTAGCGGCGAACAAGTCTGGGAAACCGTACGTGTTGCACTTCCCCACAATTTGGCCGACGGAGATTTAACGATTGCGCTCTCGGGAAGCATTGGGCTGAGCGGTATTCGGATTACTGGTTAATATAAAAGGTTAGAATAGCGACCTCCTGTCCTGTTGGACGGGAAGGTCGCTATTTGCGTTCATAAATCTGAATAGTCACGGCTGTCATCCCCTTAAGGCGCCTGCTCCCTCTTGCGGTACACACCAGGCGGCAGGCCGTGATGCTTCTTGAAGGCCTTGGAGAAGGAGAAGAGGTCAGGATAGCCGACCGAGTGAGCAATCTCCGCCAGCTTGGAATCGGTATGTGCCAGCAGGTGCTGGGCCCGAACCAACCGCAGCTGCTGCAGATATTGGACCGGTGGCAAGCCATAAGAGGCGGTGAAGCGCTTGGTGAAGTGGCCCCGGCTCACCCCGATGTGGGCAGCCGCGCTCTCGACCGTAATGCCGTCCGCGTAATGGAGGTCGAGATAGGTCTTGCCCCCTAACAGCCAGTCTTCGGCCGCATCCGGCCCGGTGGCGGAGGGGGCTTCTGGGGTGAGGGCATCGAAGACGCCATAGAAGGCACTCAGACGGGCCAGATCGCTAGGCGGCTTGGTGGCCTCCGACTCGACCAGGCAGAAGAATCGTTCCATTGCTTCTATGCCTTGAACGGTAGCGCCGCCAGCCCGGTAAGGCTGCTGCGGCTGGAGCCCTACCCGTTCCAACAGAGCCAACGCGTGTTTGCCGTCGAAGGCGAAAAACACTTTGCGTAGCGGATTTTGGGGATTCGTGTAATATTCGTATCGGATAAGCGGGCAGAGACAGAACAGATCATGGGGGCGCAGCGGATAGACTTCGCCGTTCTGCTCGAACGTTCCCTCTCCTTCTACAACGAGTATCAAGTAATAGAAGGGAGAATACCGTGGGCCCATCCGGTAGTGCGGCTTGGCGTGATTGGATCCGAGCCGGATGGGCCAGGCCGGAGCCGACTTCTCCAGCGACGAAGGGCGAAAGTAGTGAATTTCCAGCCACTCCTGATCATCATCTCTCATATTTCGAAACAAGCGGTCCACCCCCTTTATACCATGCTGAAATGAAATAACTCCTTATTACACGGGTGTTCGTTCGTTGCAGGAACACAAATTGACAAATGTGACACGCGTGGAAATGACATTTACCACACCTCATACGACTGGTAAGATCAAAATACACTAATTAATCCGATTATATTAATCGGTTATCGACCGGTCAACTGGAGATTTAGCTTGCCGCAGCCTGGCCAGCGGGCAAGAACATGTGCAATAGAAGAGAGGACGGCAATCATGAGCGACAACAACAAGGTTGAGTTCGGCTGGTTTATTCCGACTAACGGAGATGGCAGATATATTGGTGTGAAGCCGGAGCGTGAGCCGTCGCAGCAATATTTCGTCGACGTGGCACAGGCTGCTGAAGAAGCAGGATACGAGTTTGCCCTTATTCCTGCAGGCGGGGATTGCTGGGATGGCTGGATCGTCGGTTCCTGGGTAGCGGCAGCTACGCGGCGCCTGAAGCCGTTAATTGCAATGAGACCTGGTTTAATTACACCGGTACTAGCTGCCCGGATGGCGTCCACCCTGCAGTGCATGTCGCAGGGCCGCGCCTTGATCAATGTCGTAACCGGTCACTACCCGGCAGATTTGAAAGCTTCCGGGGATGCGCTGCATGACAGCCATGATGAACGGTACGCTCGAACCCGGGAGTTCCTGGAGGTCGTCCGTGGCGTCTGGCAGGCAGGGGATGGTGACGCGGGTGGCTTTGATTATGACGGCAGCCATTACAGCATTGAGGGCGGCGTGAGCAAGCCTTCGCTTGGCTTGGAGGCCGTTCCGCCGCTTTATTTTGGCGGCAGCTCGGTAGCCGGCAAGCGTGTAGCAGCCGAGACGGCTGATGTTTATCTGATGTGGACGGAGCCGCTGGCCTGGATTCAGGGTCAGATTGCCGAGATGGAGGGGTACCTGACCGAGCTGCGCGAGCAACGGGGTCTCGACCGGACGCTCCGCTATGGGATTCGCGCGCAATTGGTTGTGCGGGAAACGGAAGAGGAGGCCTGGGCAGCAGCCCACGACATCCTGAGTCAAGCCAGCCCTGAGGTGTTCAAACTGGGAGAGCTCGCTCACACCTCGACGGACGCGACCAATCAGAAGCGCCAGATGGAGCTTTTCGCCGCATCAAGGGATCAGAAGCACGTCATTGGACCGAATCTATGGTCCGGATTGTCAGCCATTCGAGGTGGCGGCGCGGTAGCCTTTGTTGGCACGCCGGAGCAAGTATCGGATCGAATTGTCGAATTCGTAGAGGCGGGTGTCCACTCGTTTATCCTCTCCGGCTATCCGCATCTTGAAGAGGCGCGCAGATCGGGCGAGTTGCTCCTGCCCTTGGCCAAGCGTAAGCTGGCTGAGCAGGGCTATATTATCTAATTAGAAAATGGGGGCTATGCCATGGGATATCAAACAACCAAACGCCAACCTTGGCGAGGACTGCTGCTGTCACTGATGATTGCGGGCACAGGGGTGCTCGCGGCTTGCGGAGGCGGCAACAATGCAGCGGAGACCGGCAGCGGCAATACACCAAGTGAGCAGCAAGTAAGTAATAGCGGCAGTAATCCGGTAACGATCAGCTTCATTCACTGGCGGGGCGAGGATGCGGCAGTATTGGACGGCATTATCGAGGATTTTGAAGCGGAGCATCCCGGAATCAAGGTCGAGTCGCAGATTTTTCCGTCAGAGCAATATCAGGCAATCGCGCAGGCCAAGCTGCTGGATGGCGCGGTAGGCGATGTGTTCACCTCCTTCCCTGGCACGCAATTCGAGGCCATTGCCAGAGCAGGTCTGTTCACTGATCTGAGCGATGAGGAATTCGTAGCCCAGTTTAACCCGTCCTTAATTGAAGCGGGCCAAAAGGACGGCCAACAGCTGGCGCTTCCTTATCAACTGGTCTACAACATCCCCATTTACAATGTCACACTGTTTGAAGAGCAAGGCATTGAGGTGCCGAGTGACTGGGAAGGCTTCCTGGCAGCCGCAGAGCAGCTCAAGCAGGCAGGGATTGTCCCGATTGCTTTTCCGGGGGCGGATATCGGCCCAGGCCAGTTCATGAATCCGATGGTGATGAACAACGCGCCGGATGGTGAGATCTTCGTGAAGCTGGAGGCAGGCGAAGCGAAGCTGACCGACGAGTGGTGGGTCACAACGCTGGAGCAATTCAAGCAGCTGAATGACCTGGAATACTTCCAAAAAGACGCACTCTGCACCAAAAACGAAGCCGCCGGCGCCTTGTTTGCCCAGGGCAAAGCAGCCATGCTGGCTACCGGATCCTACCAGCTGCTAGGTAACAAAAATAACAATCCTGAGCTCGTTCAAGGCTTGCTGGCGCCTATCACTGTACCTGCCGACCAAGCAGTCTATGAAGGGATTCACACGACAACATTCATGCTCGCCATCAACAGCAAGACCAAGCATCCGGAGGAGGCCCGGGCATTCCTGACGTATCTGAGCCGCAGCGAGGTGGCTTCAGCCTATGCCAATGGTACCGGACAGAACGTGACGGTGAATGGCGTAGAATACACCAGCGAAGAACTGCAGGTAGTTGAGGAATGGACGAACAAGAACACGCTTTTCCAACCGCGCTTCACGATTACCAATGCTGAGGTACAGCGAGCGGTCCTGAGCTCGATTCAGTCCGTACTGGCGGGCACCGACCCTGCCCAGGCAGCAGCGGATGCGCAGGTAATCGTAGATCAGCAGATCGGCCAGTAACTCCATGCGCAGGTTCTGGCGACTGCTGCCGTTCTTCCTGCCGGGCCTCCTGCTCTACCTGGCACTGTTTGTCTATCTGACGGTGACGAGCTTTTACTATTCCCTGACCGATTGGGACGGCTTGTCGCCGTCCTATACGGTGATTGGACTGGACAACTATCCTAGGGTTGCTGAGGATGTGGTCTTCCGCAAAGCCTTTGGCAACAACATCAAATTCATGCTTGCTGTTGTTTTGGCGCAGACGGTTATTTCCTTGCTGCTGGCGCTTCAGCTAACCAAGCAGAGCCGGTTGCATGTGGCGCTGAGAGCCTTTTACTTTGTGCCGACGATTCTGTCCTCGGTATCCGTGGGCTTCATCTGGACATTCGTCTACGATCCGACGCTGGGGATGCTGAACGGAGTGCTGGAGGCGATGGGCTTGTCGTCTTGGAACCGCAATTGGCTTGGCAATCCGCGGATTGCTATTTTCTCCATTGCAGCCGTTCAGGCCTGGGCCCATATCGGACAAATGGTCATACTGTTCGTAGCCGGACTACAGTCGATCCCCCGTGAGTTGGTGGAATCGGCCCGTCTGGATGGCGCCACCCGGCTGCAGTTGTTCTTGCGCGTCACCTGGCCGCTCCTGGCGCCTGCGGCTGCGATCGTCGTATCCTATACGACCATCCAATCTTTTAAGGCATTTGACTTGGTCTTCACTATGACTGGCGGCGGACCGGCGTATTCGACTGAGATTTTGTCTACGTATATTTACAACTCAGCGTTTATGAATTATACCTTTGGCCGGGCGGCGGCAGCTTCGGTATTTTTCTTGGCCCTGATCGGGCTGATTACCTTCCTGCAGTTCCGGGCACTGCGGACCGACAGAATATCTTATTAATTCGCTTTTCTGAATTACTTCGTAATCATAATCGTACTCAGGCAGGTGAAACCAATGTGGCTTCAAGGCTTGGGCAAGCTGCTGCTTGTCGCGTTTGCCATCCTCATCGCAGCGCCGCTGCTAATCGTCTTATTCACGTCCATGAAGAGCACGGCCCAGTTCTATGCCTCACCGCTTGGGCTGCCGGAGTCTTTCTCGTTCCATAACTTCAAGCAGCTGTTCACGGGCCAGCCGATGCTGCGCTACGCCGCCAACTCGCTGATCGTCACAGTTTCGACCGTACTGCTCGTTCTGGGATTGGCGGTCAGCATCGCCTATGGCATTCTGCGCTCCGGACGGCGGCTGGGCGGCGTTGTCTTCGCCCTGTTCGCTGTAGGGCTCATGGTGCCTTCGCAGGTCAACATGATTCCCATCTACACGTTCATCCGGCAGCTCGGCTGGAGTAACTCGCTCACTGGCCTGATCGTCGTCAGCGCCTCCGTGCTGCTCCCGCTCTCCGTGTTCATGCTGAGCGGCTTCATGAAGACACTGCCCCGCGAGATCCTGGAGGCAGGCGAGATCGATGGCGCAGGCGATTGGACGCTCCTGGCGCGAATTGCTGTTCCGTTGTGTGCTCCCTACCTGGCAGCCGTTTCAGCCTTTTTGTTCGTTATCGTCTGGAACGATCTGCTCTTCCCGCTGCTGCTCCTCAGCAGCAATGACAAGCTGACGCTACCCCTGGCCCTGCTCCAGTTCCGGGGCGAATACGTCACGGATTACCCGATGCTGCTAACCGGCGTCGTGACAACCGCCATTTCGATGATCGTGCTGTTCGTTTTCCTGCAGCGCTACTTCATCTCGGGAGCTATGGCAGGGGCATTGAAGGGTTAACTCACTCAGGGAGTGCTAAGGGCAACATTTTACAATTCAGCAGGCTAAAACCTACGTTTTTACTGGCATTTTCCTTAAATAACGGCGCTGAGTTCCTTTAGAATGTAAAAACATGCTGAAAAAACAATATAAGGCCGCTCACTTCCCTTACTGGTTGGAGATCCTATTATCGCTCCATTCCCACGGTTGCTCACCAATAAATACACTCTCTCGGGGCAAACGTTAGAAGTGGGGCGCATCAAGGCTGGCCTCCTCCCCACCGCCCGCGAAAGGACAAACCTGAGGCAACTATAGTAAACTGGGAATAACTTCAACTAGTTAAGGGGGGAACGAATGAAAAGCATCGGGAGATACAGTCGATTTTGTATCCTTCTGTGTGTGGTCGTAATCGCAGCCGCATGTTCGAAGCCCGGGGTAGAGTTAGATTTGGAGAAAGTGAATACTTATGAAATCGGCTATCTCGGCAATGACAATGAGCTCGTGGAGAGCTTGAATGATCAAGGCGTGATGATTGTCGACCGTGAGATCGACGCAGCGTACACTGGGGACATCCTGATCATTGATAATGAGCTTGTATCTCAAATCAACGAGGATGATGTAAAAAACTATTTACTCGATGGAAACGATGTATTCTTTGCTCGTGCCAATAATACACAGCAAATTGAAGAGAAATTTATGAACCAAAAATCGTATGAGTATACGGATGATAAAGATCATCATGTTCTGCTGCAGCTTAAACATAATGGAGAGCAATTTGTTATACGGTCTTCCATCTATGGATTGGATGAACATAAATATGAACGACTCATTCAGACGCTATTTCTGCTTCGAGAATTAGAATCTTAATCCATTGCAAAAGAAGGCTTTGCCACCACGGCAAAGCTTTTTCTCTCGCTACAAAAGGCACCCCGCACCACCCCCACTATACAATCCTTGCCGCTATACAATTCTCTTCAAAAACCCGCCAAACCCAGTCCCCACTAGGGATTTCGCCGATTTTCGTCCGCTTTGGTTAAGCCGGAAGTATTGTTTATAGACGCTGTGTTGCCGGCTGTGGTTCCATAAGGGTGTCCCTTCCGCAGCATTCAGGCTGCCGGGGATCAATTAGGTCCGAATCGGAGTTGATACCCACATGAAAGCCACACCCGCCGCATCAAGCACAAGCCCACCCGCCACGCCCGCGCAATCCTCGCCGAACCGGCGCAGGCTGAAGCAGAATATTCCGTGGTTAATCATGTTTGCACCCGTCGCTGTCTATTTCATTCTCTTCAAATACGTTCCCATGGGCGGTCTTGTCATCGCTTTCAAGGACTATCACTTCCTGCACGGGGTGTGGGGGAGCGAGTGGGCAGGACTGAAGAACTTCCAGATGCTGTTTACCGACCCCGCTACGATTACGACGATTCGCAATACGCTCATGATCAGTGTGCTATCGATGGTCGTTGGTTTCCCGTTTCCTATCGTGCTGGCGATTATGTTCAATGAAGTTCGTAAGCTGTGGTTCCGCAAATCCTTGCAAACGCTGCTGTATCTACCACATTTTCTTTCCTGGGTCATCGTTGGAGGCATGGTCATTACGCTGTTCTCGCAGGAGACAGGCGCCGTCAATGCGCTGTGGGAGCGGCTAACGGGCAGCACGTACCCGTTTCTGTATAACGAGGCATCCTGGCTGACGATTTTCCTCGGTTCAGGGGTCTGGAAGGAAGCAGGCTTCGGCGCGATCATCTACCTGGCAGCGCTAGCTAACATTGACCCGCATCTATATGAGGCAGCGAATCTGGATGGTGCAGGCAAGTTCAAGCAGATCTGGCACATCACGCTGCCGGGCATCACCCCGGTCATCGTCCTGATGCTAATCCTCGGCATGGGGCGAGTGATGGAGGTGGGCTTCGATCAGGTCTACATGCTGCAGAACCCGGTCGTCTCCAATATATCTGAGGTCATCTCCACCTATATCTACCGGATGGGCTTGCAAGGCGCCCAGTTCAGCATTACTACGGCCATGGGGATGTTCGAGGCTGTGATCGGTCTCATCCTGGTCATTGCGGCCAACGGTGTCGCCAGAAGGTTTAATCAATCCCTGTGGTAACAAAAGGAGTCTGACAACCATGCAAATATCCCGAGGCGAACGATGGTTCTACCGCTTCAATTACACGATTCTGACCCTTGCGGCGTTAACCTGCCTGCTGCCACTACTCAATATTCTGGCCGTCTCGCTGAGTGGCAACCGGGCGGTCATGTCGGGGGAGGTCGGCATCTGGCCGGTTGACTTCAATCTCAATTCGTATGAGGCGCTTATGAGCGGCAGTCCGGTGTTCCAGGCGTTCCGCAACAGTGTGGTGCTGACCGTCGTCGGTGTGGTGCTGTGCATGCTGTTCACGCTGCTGGCGGCTTATCCGCTGTCCCGCAGGGGCTTTTACCTGAAGAAGCCGATTACGCTGGCCATCGTCTTCACCATGCTGTTCACCGGCGGCATCATTCCACACTACCTGCTGGTAGATTGGCTGGGACTGGTGAACACGTACTGGGCCCTGTGGCTGCCTGCTCTGGTCAGTCCGTTCAACATGCTCATTATGAAAAACTACTTCGAACACCTCCCTGAAGAAATGGAGGAAGCGGCCCGGATCGACGGCTGCGGCGAGTGGTCGTTCATTACCAAGGTCGTGCTGCCGCTCTCGCTGCCGATGCTGGCGACGATTGCTTTGTTCTACGGCGTGAACCTGTGGAACTCGTTTTTTCAGGTGCTGATCTATATTAACGACACGCAAAAGTACAATCTGACCGTACTCGTGCAGCAGATGGTGCGCAGCTCTTCGGTCCTGCTCGAATTCACCAGCGTAACCCCTGAGGAGATGAATCAGTTCCCGCCAGAGGGCGTGAAATCGGCTGGTGTGATGGTGCTTCTGCTGCCCATGTTGATCGTATATCCGTTCATTCAGAAGTATTTTGTCAAAGGGGTCATGATTGGCGCCATCAAAGGGTAACGCCACTTGATATTTCGCGTAGGAGGGATGTCCCGGCATCAATGACGGTTTGTCGTGAAGTTTGCTCAGGGGTGTTGTACACTAAAGATGATGGAGGATGACTATGACTACAAAACAATGGAAATCTCGCCTGGCCCTTCTGCTCGTAGGGATTATGGCCTGTGTAATCTTCGCTGCCTGCTCGTCCAACGGACAAAATAATGAACCGGCCACACCAACGCCAGGCACGAATACACCGGACAATGCCGCGGCCGAAGAGCCAAAGGAGCGGGGCAGCATTACCGTCTCCGTCTATGATCGCGGCACGGTGCCTGCAGAGGAAGGCACAATGGATAATAACCGCTGGACCAAGTGGATTAACGAGAATGGTCCGGTCGATGTGAGCTTCGTCAGCGTTCCGCGCTGGGAATCGCAGCAGAAATTCAACGTCATGTTCGCCTCCAAGTCCGCGCCGGACTTGATTATGGAATACGATACAGCTTACCGCAACCAACTGTACAATCAGCAGCTGATCATGCCGGTTGACGAACTGATCGAGAACAGCACGAACTATAAAGCGATGCTGGAGGAATATCCGGCTCTGCGCAAGGTAACGACCAAGGAAGACGGCAAAATGTATGAGTTCGCTAGGGTCATCGGCCTGCAGCCGAACCATGCTCTGTTCATCCGCGCCGACTGGTTGGAAGCGCTTAATATTGAAGTTCCACAAACGACGGAAGAGCTCTTCGAAGTTGCCAAAGCATTCAAGGAGCAGGACCCGGACGGCAATGGTGCCGATGACACCTATGGCATGGCGCTCAGTTACATCAGTGGCATGATTGTGGATTACATGCACGGCAGTGTGTTCACGATGTTCGAGAAGCAGCCGTGGTACCCGGACGCGAATGGTGAGCTGATCCATGATTGGGATCGCGTGCAGGCAGCGGCCGAGTATAAGAAGCGTCTGTTCGACGCCGGCTTGGTTGACCGTGACTTCCTGACCGACAGCAAGGGTGAGAAGGCCAAGCAGGACTTCATTAACGGCAAGCTCGGCATCTGGGGCACCTCAATTGGTGATTTCCCAGCCTATGAGACGCTCAAGCAGAACAATCCGGATGCGAGAATCCAGGTCATTGCCCTGCCAGAGAGCGAGTTCGGACAGTTCAGCCCGGTGCTCTACAACCCGGTGCAATCGGTCGCCGCAGTGAACGTCATGGCGAAGAACCCGCAGGCCATTATGGAGTACGTGGACTTCATGGTTGATCCAGAGACCAAGAAAGTGTTTGACTACGGCATTGAAGGCGAGCATCATACCGTTGAGAACGGCTGTCCGAAGCTGATCGAAACCGACGAAGTGAAGGCGCAGCTGAGCTACAAGGCGGATCTGATGATGATGTTCTCCACCGACTTCACCAATGAATGCGCCGACTGGTGGAATTACAACGAGAGCAATGCCACGCCGCTGCAATTGGAATACAAGGACATCCGCTACGATGCGGTAGAAGCTTATGTCAGCCAGGACCGTCCGAATCCGGCCATCACCTCCAGCGAGCATATGCCGCTCATTCCGGAGGATCTGCAGATCAACCAGCAGAACGGCTTCAAGGCCGTCGAGGACATCCTGACCCGCGCCATCATTGGCGGCACCGGCTACACCGTGGAGCAGGCCATTGGTGATGCCAAGGCTGCCTGGAACAAGTCCAACGGCGAGAAAATCGACCAATGGTATGCCGACTGGTACAGAGACAACAAGGACTCAGCCTTCCTCATGAACGACATGTATGACCTGGCCCAGGACGTCTTTTTTAGACCTTAGAGTTAAAAATAAGCCTGCGCGGGGCGGATCGTTCTTCCGATCGCTGTTGTCCCCAGATTTCATGATGATCTAACCCCTGTACAGGGGGAAATCCGGGGACAAAGGCGAGCATTCCATTTCTCCAGAACGATTCCGTCCCTCTCCGGCACTTTTTTAACACAGGACAATTTTACAAACAGGGGGAGCACCATGAGAAACAAAGGCAAATGGATCAAGAATATGATGTTTTCGTATCTCCCCCTGTTTTTTATTATGATTTCGATCTTGGTGTTCATCTTCTTCTTCTCGCTCAACAGCATCGCGGAGAAGGAGAACAAGCGGGCCAACGAGCAGTTTGCAACCCAGAATCTGCAGCTGCTGGATAATGAGATGTATGCGCTGAACCAGCGGTTTCTGGATGATATCTTTTTCTCGCAGGAGGTCCAGCTGTTCTTCAATGACTTCTACGAGAATGACATCTCGCTGAACTATGCCCTGATTCAGAAGCTCCAGACGTTTGTGCGGTCGAGCAGCTTCGTAGATTCAGTCTATGTGTACCGGGAATCGGACGATAATGTGCTGTCGGATGCGGTCATGATTGAGGCGGAGCTGTACCCGGATCGGGAATTCGCCCAGCAAGGGGAGCAGGATATAGCCTGGTCCGGCTTTCGCATGTTCAAGGATTTCGCGGATGCCAACAGCCGGGCGGTCGTATCCTCCAAAAGACCCTATCCCCTCACAGGAGAGCCGCGCGGGTCGCTGGTGCTCAATATTAATGTCAGCGCGCTGCAGCAGCGGTTCGCAGAGATCGGCCGGGTCGATCTGAGCTTCGCCTATGTGAAGGACGCCGCGGGCCAGTGGCTGATGGGCAATCTGACGCCGCAGGAGGCGGAGCCGCTGAAGCCGGACGTTGCGCTGACCTCCGGAATCACGGGCTGGACGCTGTATTCCGGGCTCAACGAGCATTATTTGTTCGGCACGCTGCAGCTCATCTCGCGCATCTGGATCATTACCGGCATCGCCATCATTATCGCGGGTTTTGCCTGGCTGATCTACCTGATCCGTCGCAGCTATCGTCCGGTCGAAGCGCTGGCCACGCAGATTGAGAGCTATTCGATGCGCAAGTCGATGGAGCTGCGCGGGAACTACGACGAATTCAAATTCATCGAGAACGCGCTGCATTCCCTGCTGGAGGATGCGCAGACCCATCACCGGCAGCTGGCGGAGAGCCTGACTTACAAGGAGAAAGTGCTGTTCGAGGAGCTGCTGGAGGGCTCGCCGTCCATGACAAGCGAGGAGCTGGGCCCGATTCTGCAGGACAAAGGGTTCGGTACGGGCACAGATGCGCAGGGCTGGCGCTTCCTCCTTGTGGAGATGGATCACTTCCGCAGCTTCGAGGCGGAGTATTCCCGCAAGGACCAATTGCTGCTGAAGTTCGCCCTGACCAGCGTCATCAAGGAGCTGGCGGATCAGCACGGGCTGCCGCTATGGGCCGAGTGGGTATCGGACAATCAGGTGGCGGCGCTGATCGCTGTGGATGGACACGACGATGAGGCACGGCTGCGGGGCTTTTATGAAGCCTGCCTGGCTTGGGTGCAGGCCCACCTCTCTTTCACGGTTACGATTGCGCAGGGGATGCGGGTCGACCGGGTGGAGGAGGCGTACCAGTCGTACGACAGCACACTTGACCTCATTCGCTTCAAGCCGACCATCGGCAGTAATCAGTGGCTGGATGCCTCGCGTGTCCGGCGCATGACTGGCGTCGGTTACTACCAGCTGTTCCCGGAGGTGCACGCGCTGACGGAGTCATTCCGTACCGGCAAGGCGAGCTGGCGCGACGGGCTGGCCGCCATCGGCGAGAGTATCCGCGAGCACCAGATGAGCCGCAAGGACATCGTGCATTTGTTCGAGTACCTGCTGCACAAGCTGGGCACGGAGCTGACCGACATGTCGGAGGCCAAAGGCCAGTACTGGAGTGCACGGGAAGCGGCGAAGATTCAGGAAGGCATCGATACCTTTGATACGGTCGAAGAATTGCTGCGCGGCACGGAGCAAGTGCTGGACGACGTATTCGCACGCATGCTGGAGTGGCGGGAGCAGAACGGCAACTCCGCTCTGATTGCCCGGGCAACCGCTTATATTGAGCAGTACTATGGCGATGATACCCTGTCGCTGAACGGCATCAGCGAAGCGTTCGGTATGAACCCAACGAGCTTCAGCCGGGCGTTCAAGCAGGCGACCGGTGAGAAGTTCATCGATTACGTGACCCGAATCCGGATCGAGCATGCCAAGCAGGCGCTGGCCCAGAGCGATACGCCTATCCAAGAGATCGGCTTGTCCGTCGGTTACGTGCATGCGGTGTCCTTCAACCGGGCCTTCAAGAAGGCAGTCGGCATCACCCCGGGCGACTACCGCAAGCAGGCCCAATAGGGGCAACCTAAGGAAAACAATAGACAGGAAATAGCCGCCTTGGCAAGCCGCTCTCCCAAGCATTTTTTGCTTGTAGGGAGCGGCTTTTTGATGTTCAAAGCAGGAAAAATTGAGAAATTGTAGAGGTGGTTCCTCTACATTAATGTGGGAGGTTTGAACGGGGCTTGGCGTACGCATATGCGGGCAAGCCAAGGTCCAGAAAGGAGGAATGCTTCTAACCATTGGAACTAATCAATTAAAACTGGAGGTTAAATAATCGTGAACAAGTATTACTTATTATTGAAAAAGCCATTGAGCGTCGTGCTCGCAGGCACATTGGTCACTGGAGGTTTGTCAGGGGTATTAGCACCGCAACGGGTTTTGGCGGCTGAAGAGATCGTAGCGATCATGACATCCCCGGGCACGACAATCTATGCGCTAGGAAGCGCGAATGCAACAACCGTCATCGACGCCAATCTTGCTCTGGATGAAGAAATCCTGGACCAGGTCGGCTATCAGACGTTGGATGGCGCGACGATTCTCATTGATGCTGGCTATGTAAACGGGGATCAATTGGCATTGGAATTGCCCGAGGATTTTGCAGCAACCATTACTGGCAGCTTTAATGCCGGCAATGGCATTTTGACGCTGAGCGGCGATGCTTCAGTAGAGGACTATGAGACAGCGCTTCAGCATATTGTCTTCTCCACCTCTTCCCAGGAGCTCGGCGATCGCACGGTTAAATTCACATTGGGTACAGCACTGCCTTTTGAGGTTAATGGCCATTATTACGAGTACATTAATAACCGTAGTCCCATTACTTGGTCAGATGCCAGGGAACAGGCGGCAGCGAGAACCCATTTTGGCCTGCAGGGGTATTTGGCGACCATCACATCTGAGGGCGAGAACAACTTCGTCCGTCAAAAAACCGAGGGTATCGGCTGGCTGGGCGCAATGGATATCCAGCGGTCATCAGGGGGCCCCATGAACACCGGCGATTGGCGCTGGGTCACGGGACCGGAAGGTCTGCAAAGCGATGATGAGGGCCAGGGTCTTGCCTTCTACAAAGGCTACAACCAGTTGCCGGACAAAGGTCCCGTAGAGGAGCGGTATAACAACTGGGCCAATCAAGAGCCCAACAACTATGGAGGTGGCGAATACGTAGCCCATATCTATAGCACTGGCGCTACCGCAGGGCAATGGAATGACTTTGCCCCCAACAATACAAGTGTGCTGGGCTACATCATCGAATTCGGCGGCATGCCTGATGATGAGCCGGTTGTGATTACGGCGGCCAAGACCATTGATGTGGTCAGCAAGGTCGACCTGAATGCAGAGGTTCAAGATGCTGACGGGCTGGAGGCAGAGAATTACGTTCCAGCTACCTGGAAGGCCTTCGAGGATGCGCTAGACGCGGCCCAGGCGGTAATAGCCAATGAAGCGGCGACCCAGGCGGAGATCGACGCCGCACTGGCAGACCTGCAGGATGCACGGGCAGCGCTTGTACACGTCGACGTTGAGCTGCAGATCACAGAGCCGGCAGGCGCTATCGTTAAGGTGGCCAAGCCTGAGCTTGTCGGAACTGTAGGCAGCAGCGAAGCAACGGTTACCGTGGTGGTGAAGGATGCGGATGGTCGCACAGTCGAGACCACCATCGTGGATGTCGATGAGGATGGCAACTGGTCCTTCACGCCAGAGAACGATCTGGCTGCAGGCGAGTACACCTTTGAGGTGACAGCGGAGAAGGATGGTGAGACCCGCACGGAGACCAAGGAGCTGGCGGTGGACTTGTCCTCCTTGAGCGGGCTGGGGGTCCATGATCCATCAGGAAATCCAGTTACGCTATCGCCTGCTTTCACTGGTGCTTCTACGGATTACACGGCTTCGGTAGGCAATCACGTATCGTATGTCACACTGGATCTGGAAGCTCTTGATCTTGGAGGCTCCATTGAAATCTCCGTCAACGGCGGAGAGTGGGAAGATGCCGAGTCCGGCGAAGTGACCGATCAGCTGACGCTGGTCGTCGGGGAGAACACCATCGTGGTGAAGGTCACCGACGCCGAAGGGAATGTAACCGAATATACGCTAAAAGTAACTAGAGCGCCTAGCAGCAGTTGGGGCGGAGTCTACATCCCGCCCGTTACACCAGAGCCCCCAGTGACTGGAGAGGAACCGGAGACAGGCGGGCTGGTGACGCGTGTCAATGGTGACAATGACAGCTTTGCCACAGGTACTGCAGCAGACGGGCAGACCAAGGCTCTGGTAGACCTGGACAAGCTGGGCGCCATTCTGTCGGAAGCGGACGGTCAGCAGCTGTCCATCCATTCTCCATCCACGGGAAATCTGCAGGTGGAAGGTCTGACAGCAGAGACCTTGCAAGAGCTGGCAGATCAGGGAGCTAGTCTGGAAATTGCCAACCCATTGGCCATCTACCCTGTGCCAGTAGGTCAACTGGATCTGTCCGCTGTCTCTGGACTGCTGAATCAAGCGGAGCCAGGGGATATTGCGGTTCGGATTGATATTGCCCGCTCCTCGGATGAGCTAATTGCCAGTGCCCGGGCCACTGCTACCACAGCTGGCTATGAGCTGCTGGTCGATCCTGTAGATCTGGATATGACCTTTAGCCATGAGGGTCAGACGGTTCGCTCGGAGCTGCTCAATGGGTATGCAGCCAAGTATATTGCTTTGCCTGAAGGCACCGATCCCAACCGGATTACAACAGGCGTTATTGTGTATCCTGACGGCAGCATCTATCATGTGCCGACTGTCGTGACCCGTATCGACAATCGCTACTATGCGATGATTAATGACCTGAGAAGCTACGGTTCGTACTCCGTCATCTGGAATCCGCAGGATTTTGACGATGTGCGGACGCATTGGGGTCAAGTCGATGTGAATAACATTGCGGCACGTCTCGATCTGATTGGTAATGGCGACAATACGTTTTCGCCGAACCGTCAAGTAACGCGCGCTGAATTCGCAGAGATTATTGTCACCGGCCTCGGCTTGATGAATCCGCAGGCCCCGCTTCATCAATTCCCGGACGTGACGGCTTCGGCCTGGTATCGCCAGCCGGTATCGATTGGTCAGGAGTTTGATCTGATCCGCGGCTTTGATGACGGTAACTTCTACGGGCAACAGCAGTTGACCCGGGAGCAAGGCTTCGCCATTATTGCCCGTGCGCATCGTCTGATTGATGCCAACGCGGCAGTATCCGGAGCGACAATTGAAGCGCAACTGGCAGGGTTTGCCGATAGCGCAGCAGTAGCTGCCTGGGCGCGTGCGGACGTGGCTCAGCTGATTCAAGCTGGTATTATCCAAGGGCAAGGTCATAGCCTGCTTGATCCAAAAGCCGGCATGACGCGCGCCGAAGTGACAGCACTTGTCGCAAGACTGCTCACAACGACCAACCTGATTGATAACTAAGCGTTCCTTAATAGACAGCCCTGACTGTGCCTTCGCGCAGTCAGGGCTGTTTTTGTGATGGGTGACCAAGAACCATGGCCGCCAAGAATCGTATATTGACGCTTCAAACCCAGTCGTAGTGCGGGTTTTGGGCGGGGCGGAGCGATTGTTAAGCGTGGATTAATGTCTATTTTGCAGGTAGGCAGGTTGTGCTAAGGTAGGCGGCAGAGAGAAAAGTGACCCGCAGGTGCCGGAACGCCAAGGGCAGCAGGCCAGTATGAGGAGGGCAGGATGGACCGGAAATAATTGTAAGCGGTAACAAGGTGTTCCGGGAGACGCGAGGACGAGGAGGACCATAAGGTGAGCATCACAGACCATGCAATTCAATATCACAATGTAACGGAACGGGAACCACACCCGCAAGGTATGCTGCTCCGAAGATACCCCCGCGAGGTGAGGCAGCACCTCAGCCCACGTGGGCGAATGATGGCGGAGGAGGCGACGGGCTGCGAGCTGCGGTTCGTCACTGAGGCGCAACATGTCCGGCTAAGCGTAGGCATCCCTGAGCAGGACGGCATTATTCGTATCTACAAGGGTGGGCTGTTTCATTCGGAGCATCACCTGCAGGCCGGCGTAGTCCGGACGCTGACGCTGGAGGAACCGGCCGCACGTCTGGGCATGGTGGACCGGAGGCATCTGCTCGCTTCAGGCTTCGCACCGGAGGTATGGCGGATTGTCTGGGGCCGCTCGAACGCCTTGTTCGCAGGGTTACATACCTTTGACTATCCTGTTCGTCCGCCGATAGCCGAGGAGCTGCCGCAGAGACGCTGGCTGGCTTACGGTTCCTCCATTACCCATGGGCTGGATCACAGTCAGCTCTCGTACGTGTCCCAAGCGGCGCGGCGGCTGCAGCTGGATATCATGAATATGGGCCTTGGCGGTTCCTGCCTGTGTGAACCGGAGATAGCCGATTGGATTGCAGCACGAGACGACTGGGAGGTCGCCAGCTTTGAACTGGGTGTCAATATGCGGGATAGCTTCACGGTGGAGAGCTTCCGCGAACGTGCGCGTTACCTGCTGGAACAAGTGATTCAACGGCATCCGGACAAACCGTTATTCCTGATCACCATTTATCCCAACTTCGCGACCTATGCGGACATGGAGGCGACGGCGCAGGACCTGCGGTTTAATGAGGCCCTGCGAGAGCTGGCTGGCAGGCTGCGTCATCCCAACCTGCATCTGATTGAAGGGGACCAAATCATGACGGATCTGAGCGCCATGACCTGCGACCTCATCCATCCAGCTGAATTCGGACATATGAGCATGGGTGAAGCACTCGCAGGTGCAATGTGGCCCCACCTGACCCACAAGTAGTATCTATCACAGAGAGGCGGGATATCGAATATGAATCATCATTTGCGCAAAAAGAGCTTGAGTGCCTTGCTGGGACTAACCCTCTTGGTCAGCTTGCTGGTGCCGGCTGCCGCTGGGCATGCCAGAGCCGAAGAGTTGGCGTCAGACGTGCTGTTCTCCCAAAATTTCGAAGAACAGTCGATTGGCGAGACGCCTGCAGGATGGACCCTGCCGACCCGACCGCCAGCCGTGGACCCGGTCCCGGACCCCTACGTGCTGCAGGCCACTGTCGCCGAGCTGACAGGCGGGGGACAGGGGCTGAAGCTGGAGAAGAACGCCAAGTCGACGGCCTCTTACACGATTCGCCGGCCGGTGCAGACCGATGCGGCCCAGGTCGTATTCAGTTACCGTTTCATGGCGGAGCAGACGAACGCGGCGGTCTACCTGCCGTCTCTTCAATACGGCGCATCGCAGATCAAGTTCGCACTCGTGAACGGCCAATTCAGCTACACCAAGCAGCAGCAGTCGAACTGGACTGCGCTGCAGCCCTATGAAGCAGGACGCTGGTACGAGGTCCGCATTATGCTGGATACCGAGCAGGGCGTCTATGATGTCTACCTAGACGGGGGCGGGCTGCTGGCTTCGGAGCCGGGCGGTGCCGGTTCGGCTTTGTCTGAATTCTACCTCGGAATCTACAAAGATAGTATCGGTACCGCTTATTTTGACGATTTTCTGGTGACGGGCTACCGGGTGGCGATGTCGGCTGCCTTCGAGCAGGAGAGCTATGACCTCCAGCAGGGCGAGCACCGCCAGCTGCGGCTCATTTATGAGCCCGCTGATGCAGTCGTCCAGGGCGCAGCCTGGAGCACTAGTGATGCCTCGGTTGTCCAGGTCAGCCAGACCGGCGTCGTGACAGCGGTGGCAGCGGGGACTGCGACAATTACGGCCCAGCTTGGAGGAGGCTTACCGCCGGTTACGACTACGGTTCAGGTAACAGATGTGGTGCGTACAAGTGGAGATATTCTGGCGGAAACCTATAATAGCGCTACTGCCGGCTCACCGCCGACAGGCTGGAGCCTGCCGTCCAAGCCGGCGCCGGTTGCCCCGGTGCCGAGTCCTTTTGTTCTGGAGACGGTCGTGGCACCGGTACCAGGGGAAGCAGATAACCAGGCACTTCGGTTCATTAAGAATGGCAAGACGGCGGCTTCCTACTCCATTACGCGGCCAGTGTCCTCGACGTCGACGAAGACGCTGGTGACGTACCGTGTGAAGGCGGAGCAGACGGATGCGGTGATTTATCTGCCCTCCTTTAATAATGGGGCGCAGGTCAAGTTTGCCCTGAATGGCGGGCAGTTCAGCTATATGAAGGAAGGGGCGTCCGCGTGGACGAACATCCAACCCTATGCGAGCGGCGAGTGGTATGAGGTCCGCATTATGCTAGATAGCGAGGCTGGCGAATTCGACCTGTATATCGACAGCCAGCTGCAGCTGTCCCGGGAGCCTGGCGGACAGGGCGGCCCATTGGTTTCCTTCTACCTGGGCATGTACAAGGACAGTGCAGGAACGGTCTATTTTGATGACTTCAATATTTACTCCTATAAATCGGCAACAGGGGTAGCGTTCACCCAAGCGTGGTATGAGCTGGCCAAGGACCGGCAGCTGCAGCTGCCCCTCGTCTTCGAGCCGGTGGACGCTACCGTTCAGAGCGCGGTGTGGTCCTCCAGTAACCCGGAGGTAGCGACGGTGTCGAATAGTGGCGTCGTCACCGGGCTACAGCCGGGTACGACGACGATTACCGCTGAACCGTTGGAGGCAGTAAGTGCAGCGACGACGGTGGTACATGTGTTCGAAGTTCCAATGACGGGGATTACCGTGGATGAGCTGGCCGGTCCGGTCCCTGCGGGCTCTACCGTGTATCTGCAAGCGACGGCCCAGCCAGAAGATACAACCGATGAGCGACTGTACTGGGGTAGCGAGCATCCAGAGGTGGCAACCGTAGACAGTTATGGCGAGCTCACGGCTGTCGGACCGGGCACCGCGACTATCTATGCTACCAATGCCGATGGCACGATCCGGGGTGAGACCGAGGTAACAGTGACCTTGCGTGGTGTGCAACAGGAGCTGTATGTCTCGCCAGATGGCGACGATGACGGCGCAGGTACGCTGGCCGATCCGTTTCAGACCATTGCCCGTGCCCAAGCCGAGGTACGTACGCTAAACGACAGCATGACGGGCGATCTGATCGTCCATCTGCGCGGAGGTAACTATGTGCTGGAAGAGGCACTGGTCTGGGGACCGGAGGATTCGGGGACCAATGGTTATTTTGTGACCTATCGGAACTATGCCGGGGAAGAAGCGATCATCAGCGGCGGGCAGCAGATCGGGGGCTGGCAGCTGCATGATGCAGAGCAGGGCATCTATAAGGCTGAGGTAGGGGAACTGGAGACCAGACAGCTGTTCGTGGACGGAATTCGTGCCGTGCGGGCCCGCAGTGAGGGCGGACTCACGATGCCAACGAAGACGGCAACTGGCTATACATCCGAGGATACAGCTATGGCGTCATGGGCTGAGCCAGATGAGCTGGAGTTCATCTATCATGAGCAATGGACGAACTCGCGGGCCGGTGTGGCATCCATTGCTCTGGTCGATGGCAAAGCACAATTCACCATGAAGGAGCCTGCGTGGAATGCGGTGACCAATAAAGGGCTGACGTCTGCCTCTGTGCCGGTCTACTATGAGAATGCCTACGAGCTGCTCGATGAAGCGGGGGAATGGTATTACTCGCGGGCCGCAGGCGAGCTGTATTACAAGCCCCGGGCATGGGAAGACCTGGAGACGGCTGAGGTTATTGCACCCGTCCTGGAGGAGTTGGCGGTCATTAGGGGAATGTCTGCCGACGAGCCGGTACGCAATGTGGTATTTGACAGGCTAGCGTTCCGCTATACCACCTGGATGCGTCCGAGTACGGATGCCGGGCATGCGGATGCCCAGAACAACCATCTGCGCTATCCGGGCAGCCCGGACCAGCTGCCGGATGCGGCGATTCGTGTGGGGCTGGCGAACTCGGTTTCTTTTGTAAACAATGAATTCGCAAAGTTGGGCGTGACCGCCATCCGGATGGAGAACGGGGTGCAGAACAGCCGGATCCACGGCAACCGGTTCTATGACCTGTCCGGCAGTGCGCTCAATATCGGATCCCCGGATTCGAACGATCGCAACGTGTTCCACCCGGCCGATCCCCGGCTGATCATGAAGAATAATGACGTGCTGAACAACGTCATCCATGACATCGGCGTGGATTACAAGTCCTCTTCGGCGGTCTCGGCCGGGTATCCGGTCGACATGGACATCAGCCACAATGAGATGTTCTCGCTGCCGTACAGCGGGACCCATACGGGCTATGGCTGGGCCAAGGATTTTGACCCGGTCACGCGCAACATGAGCATTAGCAACAACCTGATTTATGATCTGATGGGCATGGGTCTTTACGATGGAGGCGCAATCTACAGTCTTGGCACAACGGGCGGGACAGCGGAGGACAAAAACCGCGTCACGGGCAACTATATCCGCAACCAAATGGATATCGGGGCGCCGCTCTATACGGATGAAGGCTCGGCGTACTGGCGGTTCGAGCACAACGTCATCGATTTAATTGACTCCGGCGAGTGGCACTCGTCCAAGCGCTGGGCACAGATCTGGGCGCCGACTATTCATGATGTTGACTTCATTAATAACTATACGACGGAGCCGCATGCGATTAGCAATGGCTACGACAACCACTTCGAGAACAACCAAGTGTTCCCGGATGGCAATTGGCCGGAGGCGGCGCAGCAGATCATTGCTGCGGCAGGGGTGCAGCCGGGTTACGACCCAACAGCGGACACGGTCGTGCGCCGCTGGGGCATTGAACCGCTGACCCTGGGCGAAGGCGATACGGGCCGCATCCAGTTGCATGCGACGGATGGCAAAGACCAGCCGATGTCCCTGGCTACAAGTGAGATCTACTATGTCTCGGATGCGCCAGAGGTGGCGACTGTAGACGCGGAGGGCAACGTTACCGGGGTGGCTATTGGTCAAGCGCGGCTGACGGTGCATATCGTCAATGGCGGCATGCTGCGCACCCTCCATACGGATGTGTTTGTCGGCGATACGCTGACCGAGGTGCGTCTGGAGGGTACGGCAGGACAGACGGTGTTCCTGCGGGAAGGCCAGGAGCACAATTGGCCTGCACGTGGTTATACGGCTTTTGGTAATGTGACTGAGCTAGAAGACGTGCATTATGCATCGAGTCGTCCGGAGGTGGCGACGGTGAGTGCGGATGGCACGGTCAAGGCCATGGCTGCAGGCGATACTGTCCTGACGCTGACAGGCGAATTCCAGGGTAGAGAGGTGAACACGCGCTACCTGCTGCGGGTCATTGGAGCGGGAACGCTGCATGCGTATGCTTTTGCACAGGAAACGTCTGGCGAGGCGGGCTGGTATGTCAGTCCGACGACCCTGGGCAATGTCCAGTCAGGTGAGGACAGCGTCACAATCTCAACGCCGAGCGGGGGGCATGCCGTCTATCAGGGCCGCCAATACATCGGCGAGCTGTTGGATTTTGACATGCAGATCAACGGCACCGGTGGCTGGTATGCGCTGATGCTGGGTAAACAAAGCCCAACGGCCGGCTATGTCAACGATGACAACTACATCGTTGTCATCTCCGCCAGCGCCATTGAGCTGCACCGGTACAATGATGGCAAACGGACCGTCATCTACGGCAATTTGGCAGGGTATGAGAGCCAGGGCGGCGATGCCATTCCCAACACGATGCTCCCGTACCAATCGCGTCACCGGGTACAACTGGGAACTACCATGCATGAGGATGGCGTGCGGATTGTCCTAATCGTGGATGGCGAGACCGTCATCGACTATGTGGATACGGATGAGCAGGCGCTGGACGCCCCAGGCTACTTCGGCCTGATCTCGCGGACGGGCAGCATCTCGCTGTGGACTCCTGAGGCCGAGTCGCGTCTGGCAGGGCTGGCGTTCGAATCGCTGGGTGCGATGAAGGCCGGAGAGGAACGGGAGTTGACCGTGCACGGGCTCTATGACTACGGTGGACCAGCCGAGCTGGAGCTGTCAGAACTGTCGCTGACAAGTAGCGATGAGCGTGTAGCTGTAGTGGATGACAACGGCACAGTGAGGGCCCTACAGGCAGGGGCGGCAGAGCTTCGTGCAACCTATGGAGAGTATGGAGAGCTGGAGGCCAGCTACGCCTTGACCGTTATCGCTGCAGGCGGCGGGGATGGCGGCGGACCTGGTGGAAATGATGGCGGGAACTCCGGTGGTGGTGGAACTGGCGGAAGTGACGGTGGAAACTCTGGTGGCGGCAATGGTGGGGGCGGAATTCCGCCTCTGCCGGGCGGTCCGTCCGAGCCTCCAGTAGAGGAAGAGCCGGAGCTGCCGGAGCCGCCAGTTGTGCGAGTCCAGCTTGATCTTGCGCAGGATGCGGACGTCCGCACAGCCACGGAGGCTGATGGTCGGACGGTCAAGCGCATTGCAATTCGTGATGAAGCGTTGACCCGTGCCTTTGCCGAGGCGGGCACGCTGGGTTCAGTCATACTGGATGCAGACGGCGCCGAGCCGATTGTCCGGGTGGTTCTCTCAGGCAAGGCACTACAGGATGTCATTCAGGGAGAGGCCACTGGCTACCTGGAGGTGCAGACGACTGCCGCCCGTTATCGGCTGCCGCTATCGCTGCCGTTGCTCTATGAGGTATCAGACGATACCGAGGTTGTGCTCACGATTGCTCAGACCGATGCTACTTATACCGAGGAATGGAAAGCCTACCTGAGTGCTTCCGGCATGCGACCACTGGTTGAAGTGCCCGTCGTCTTCCATCTGGAAATTGACGGGGTGCCGTACCGCGATTTTGGTGGTGTATATGTGGAGCGTTCCATCCGTCTGAGTGATGGGGTGGGCGCCTACCAGGCCAGCGCGGTCTGGATGGATGCGGAGGGGCACGCGCATTTTGTCCCGCATCAGGCAGGAGAGGGTGAGCTCTGGATCAAGTCGCCACATAACAGTGTGTATGGCGCAGTTGGCTATGAGAAATCATTTGGCGACCTGACGGGTCACTGGGCCCAAACCGAGGTCGAACGTCTGGCAGGCAAGCTGATCGTGCAGGGAACCTCGGCGGATCATTTCTCACCGGGAACTGCCGTCACACGGGCCGAATTCGCTGCGCTGCTGGTGCGGGCGTTAGGCTTGGGTGGTATGTCAGACGGCCCGCAGTTGTCTAGCCATGGTGCTACGGCAGGAGCAGGCGGTTCGGGCGGTTCGGAGGCGATGGCTCCTCATTTCGGGGATGTCGAAGCCTCCGCCTGGTACGCTGATGCGGTTGCGAAGGCAGCCGCCACCGGACTGGTAACCGGCTATGAAGACGGCACCTTCCGTCCGGCGCAGACGATCACCCGTGAGCAGATGGCGGTGATGCTGGTGCGGGCGCTGGCATACGCCGGTGCAACCGGGACGCCTGACCTTGCGGCGTTGGATCGCTTCGATGATCGCAGCGACATCTCCGCCTGGGCCCGCGACGCCGCTGCAACAGCGCTTGGTCAGGGCCTCATGCAGGGGATGACCGAGACGGAATTCGGTGCCCAGTCGCCAGCCACCCGCGCCCAGAGCGCGGTGATGCTGCACCGGCTGCTGCAGCAGGTGGATTTTATCGACTGAGGATGGGTGGAACAGCTAGTGATGGAGAGCCCGCTATGAGGAGTTAGATGGGGGTAGCGGTGGATTTCTTAGCTAGAGCTAATGGCAAAGAGGAGGCTTCGATCCCTTACGGATTGGAGCCTCCTCTTGGTCTGTTGGCATCATTTCGCTGGTGTTGCGGAGTGAGTAGAGAATGTCACTAGTTGTGCACCTCGATTTTAAACAACCCCTCTGGTCCCAGCCGATAACGCTCAATCTCTGCGGAATTCGCCCAGGTTCCAACCTCTATAATGTCCTCTGGCGTAATCCGTGCGTAGTCGGCCTGTAAGCTATCACTAAGCCAGAGCCATTCCAACCGATCGCCATGCTGCCGATAGACGGTAGCGTCACCAGCCGTCCCAGAGCTGGCAACGACTTCCGCTTGTCCATCCCCATCAACATCCTGATGCATCACGTGCCCTGTATCCACCATTAGCAGAAGGATGGGCTCAGCTTCACTGACATCCACGTAGTGCGTTATGGACGCTGCAGCGCCTACAGCACCTGTGATTCGAACTGTGGAAGTTGAGAATAGGTCATGCATTTCAACTAGGAGTTGGTCATCTTGGTCGTAGCCGTATCCGGCCACTGCTCCAATGTCGTATACCGTATCATCCTTCGTCAATGCCGCCCAGAGCCACTCCTCATCCTCCGCTTTGGCGTAAATATGAACCGTCAGCGGTGCGTTCTCTGGCGAGCTCAGCGACGTTGTCTTCACAACACGGTCTGCGCGCTGCGGCCAGTCTTCAATTGTCTTCAGAGGGGCGGGCTCAGCAGCTTTTTGCCAGTTTAGCGTAAGTGGTGAAGCAGATTCAGTCGTTACAGTAGATGGCTGTTGTGGAGGTGGCTCGGGGAGGGATTGGGCTGTGCTCTGGCATCCCGCAACAATTACCGTGACCAGGATAAGTACAATACCGTGTCGTTTCAAAAGGATCTCGCTCCTGTCTTCTTTGGTATCTATATAGACGTAGGCGGGTGGGCGATGGTTGAGTGGTAGCCGAGTGTGTGGCGATGGTGTGAAAAGGCTAAATTAATTAAAAAGGCCAAACAGCAAAGCCGCAAAGCCGCAAAGCCGCAAAGCCCCCAAGCCCCCAAGCAACCAAACGGCCAAGCCGCAGAGTCGCAAAATCACATAGCCGGCAAGCAACCAAGCCGCGAAATGGTAATTTCGAATAGCAGTAAGGACAAAAATACACTTATTTCTGCAGTTGGGGCTGATTCTTATGGTGCTAAGGTCAAAAGTGCAGTTATTCCGCCTGAAACACCCATATATATCCATAAATGAGCTGATTAGTTGTACTTTTGACGTTAAGGAGGTGTGTGGCGGGTTTTCACAGAGTTTTAAGTGTATTTTTGTCGTTAGCGAGTCAAACGATCCTAATTTACAGCTATCCAATTTACCATGCATTGAGTAGCTGCCTGCCGCATCACAACTCCTTCGCTTCAAGCGCCTCACACGAAGCGCTGGTTCCCGGGGTCCGAAGATCGAACCTAAGAGATAACTGTCACTCGATAATCGCAAATCATACAAAAAACCTTCCTCTTATTCGATTATTAGTCAAATAAAAGAAAGGTATTTAGGAGTAAGGTTATATTAACTGCTTATACTGTAACAATCGATATAAAATATCAGCCAACAAAGCTCTTGTTACTGGTCTATTTGCACCATCTTCTAGATCCTCTTCCTTCAAAATCTCTAATTCTGACAATGATTGAGTATAGATATAGCTCCAATGTTGATTTTCTCCTGTATGTTTAGCGGGTTCTATCTGAAACGCAAGTACTAATATTTTGGCAAGCTCGCCTATTGTTAACTGTCCTGATGGATAAAATAAATTTTTATAACCATCAATAACTCCACCTTGCTGTAAGTTTACTATTGCACTATAGCTCGAATGGTTAGTCGGCACATCTTCAAAGCTTGCACCTTCCCTTATTGGATCAAATGTTACTAACCGATGGATTAGCAAGGTAAGATGATGTCTTTGGATCAAGTCATTTGGACCAAATTGACCTGTATCATATCCTTTTAAGATCCCTTTTTGTGCTAAGCTGTTAATACTATTTTCAGCCCAATGTCCATCTGTATCCGTAAAATATTTTTCTACTGGTGCTTCAGGTTCATTTTCTGATTCAATGTCTTCCGTATCTTCTACTTCTTCTATTGCTTCTTCAACAACTGGTGGAACATACGGGGGCACGAATGGTGGAATATAAATCGTATTCCACTTTGCAAACAATGTTGTATTTTCAATTACTTTTTCCGAATTGAAATTCCAGGCTGTTGTAAGTGCTTGATCAACATACCATCCTCCGAAGGCATAACCGGATTTTGTAGGAGGGACTGGTTCTGTTATCGTCGTATCATAGCTTACATCATTTAAATCCACCACCTGACTACCACCATTACTATTAAAAGTTACCGTCAATTGATTAGGAATATATTGCGAATATAAGGTTGTATTGGCATCAATTGAACGAGTGAAATCCCAAGCTGCTTGCCATGTTTCATCGCTATACCAATTTCCAAAGGTATAATTTTGTTTGGTTTGAGAAGCAACCACAGACTCGTCCAACGACGGTAAGCTACCTTCAAACGTAATCGTATCAAGACTGTTCGAAGCAAAAGCGTATGAATTGATCCTTGTAACGCTAGCAGGGATCGTTATACTCGTCAATTCATTGTTATAGAAAACACTATTTTCAATAGAGGTTAGGCTATTTGGTAGAGTAACATGTAATAATTTATTATAACTAAAAGCATCCCTCCCAATATTAATGACACTATCTGGGATAGTAACACTCAATAGTTCATTAGACGAAAAAGCATTTTCTTCAATGGTAGTCACACGATCAGGAAGGGTCACACTTATTAAGTTATTACCATGAAAGGCACCATTACCAATACTCGTTACACCATCAGGAATGATTAAATGTGTTAATTTATTACTCATAAAAACCGAAGGATTTAGTCTCGTCAAACGACTAGGTAAACTCACACTTGTTAACTGATTATAGAAAAAAGCACCATCACCAATAAACGTAACATCATCGGACAATGTAACTGTATTTAAATGATTAGAAGAGAATGCATAATCTCCTATGCTCGTCACACCATCAGGAATAACAAGATCACCTATATGATTCGAAGCAAAAACACGGTCTGAGATAGATGTGACACTGTCGGGAATGGTGATACTTGTTAACTGATTACTATGAAATGCGCTACTACCAATTGTGATTACACCTTCAGGAATCGTTACACTCGTTAACCCTAGAGACCTGAACGCTTCATTCCCTATGCCCGTTACGGGGTATCCGTCTATTTCTTCAGGAATAATGATATCTTTCGAACTACCCGTATATCCGGTTATTGTCGCCATTGAATTATGCACCGTGTATGCAAATTCCGTTGGGATATCAGCATAGACCTTATTAAAACTGATTGGTAAAACTAATAAAGTTATTGCCAAAAGTAATCCTAATATCTTTCTCATAATCGTTCTCCTTCTGTTTCATTTACTTGAACTATAGCACTTTCTACATGCTCGGAGTTTAAAGAAATCTTTACTTTAACCTAAATAACGAAAATGCCGTCTCATGTTTGCAAGTACACAGTTCAATAACAACAACCGTCCAAGCCATCCAAATTTACTGCTTGACGGAAGTTTGTGGGAATGTTAGACTCACTTTAATCCTAGTTAATACATCGGATTAATAAAATAAACGACTGTACCGGTCCACCGGAGGTCTCCTAGATAGCAGCCGCGCGCTGCTGTTCGGGAGGCCTTTTGTCTTAGTATTCAATGGGAAATGACCATTGCGCTCGTCAGAAGGGGCGATGGGTTGCCCAGGGGGAGTCCCGGTATGGGAGAGGGGTAGAGAGATGAAGCGGAACGTACACAAGCAATGGCGTAGTGGCCTAACAGCAGCCCTGTTGGCGGCTCTGATGCTGGTGATGGTGGCCTGCGGCAATAGCAGTAATGGCGGTAATGGGAGCAACAACGGAGGTAATGGGGGTTCCGGCGGCAACAATGGGGCGGCAGGTACGACAACGAATGCCAGCGAGCCGACAGCAGCCGCAGAGAGCGGGGAGTCCCGTGACCTGACGATCCGCATCGGCTACCAGAAGTATGGGACGATCAACATTCTGAAGGCGGATGGCGGGCTTGACGAGCGGTTGGCCGACGAGCGCAACATCACCATTGATTGGATAGAGTTCCCTGGCGGTCCGCAGCTGCTGGAGGCGCTCAATGTGGGCAGTCTGGATATCGGCCATACCGGCGAAGCACCACCCATATTTGCACAGGCGGCAGGAGCGCCGCTCGTCTATCTGGCCCATGAGCCTGAGAGCCCCCGCAGTGAAGGCATCATTGTGCCGAAGGACTCGGATATTCAAGAGGTTGCTGATCTGAAGGGCAAGACCGTTGTGCTCAACAAAGGCTCCAATGTCCACTATTTGCTGGTTAAGCAGCTGGAAAAAGCAGGCGTGGCCTACGAGGATGTCGATGTGAAATTCCTGCCGCCAGCTGATGCCCGCGCCGCATTCGAGCGTGGCAGCGTCGATGCCTGGGTCATCTGGGATCCTTTCCTCGCAGCAGCAGAGACCGCTACAGAGGGCCGGGTAATTGCCGATGGCACCGGAGTTGTGGCGAACCACGAATTCTACCTGGCTACCCGCGAATTTGCCGAGCAGTACCCGGATCTGATCGACATCCTGCTCGAGGAAGCTGACCGGATCGATACCTGGTCCAAAGAAAATACGCAGGAGCTAGCCGAGCTGCTGTCTCCGCAGTTGGGTATTGACGTGGAGTCGCTCGTCCTGGCTGCAGAACGCCGTACCTATGGCGTGACGCAGATCAGCGAGGAGCTGATAGCCGCGCAGCAGTCCATTGCCGATACATTCCATGACCTGGGCCTGATTCCCGAGGCGATTGATATTCGCGAGGCGATTCTGGAATAGAGCACTACACAATAAAAACGAACCATAATCTACGAAGCGAGGGTGAGTAGCATGAATGTATTCTGGTTTATCCCGACACATGGAGACGGACGCTATCTCGGCACGAGCCAAGGCGCGCGTGCCGTGGATGCCGAGTACATGCAGCAGATCGCAGCAGCCGCAGACCGGCTAGGCTATGAAGGTGTATTGATTCCAACGGGTACCTCTTGCGAGGATCCATGGGTTGTCGCTTCCTCATTGGTACCTGTGACCAAACGGTTAAAATTTCTCGTTGCGGTGCGACCGGGGCTAATGTCTCCTACCCTGGCAGCTCGCATGTCGGCGACGCTGGACCGAATCTCCGGCGGTCGCCTGCTCATTAATGTTGTGGCTGGTGGCGATCCCGTCGAGCTGGCTGGAGACGGCCTCTTCCTGGATCACACCGAGCGGTACCATCTGACAAGCGAGTTTCTCTCCGTGTGGCGCAGGGAGCTCTCGGGCGAGCGTGTCGATTACCAAGGCGATCATCTGCGGATTGAGGGCGGGCATGTGCTCTACCCGCCGATCCAACAGCCCTATCCGCCGCTCTGGTTCGGTGGTTCTTCGGAGGTCGCGCAGCAGGTAGCTGCGGAGCACGTCGATGTGTATCTGACCTGGGGCGAGCCACCTGCAGCCGTAGGTGAGAAGATTGCGGCGATGCGGGAGCTTGCCGCCAAGGAAGGCCGTCAGCTGCGCTTCGGCATCCGGCTCCATGTTATTGTGCGGGAGACGGAGGAAGAGGCCTGGCGGGCTGCCGACAAGCTCATTGAGCATGTCGATGAACAAACGATTGCCGAGGCGCAGCGTATTTTTGCCCGGTTCGATTCGGTAGGCCAACAGCGCATGGCGCAGCTCCATCAGGGCCGCCGCGATCAACTGGAGATCAGCCCCAATCTGTGGGCGGGGATCGGCCTGGTACGCGGCGGCGCAGGGACGGCTCTGGTAGGCAGTCCCGAAATTGTCGCAGAGCGGATGCGGGAGTATGAGGCGCTGGGGATCGAGACGTTTATTTTCTCCGGCTATCCGCATCTGGAGGAGGCTTACCGGGTAGCCGAGCTGCTGTTCCCGCTGCTTCAGCTGAGTCGTGACGGACTTCCCGGACCTTCTTCCATCAGTCCATTTGGGGAGATCATTGCCAATAACGTCAAGCCGGCCCCCCGGGCTTCGGCGCACTGACGGGAGGGCGGACGCAGATGAACAGATGGTCCAGAGTCTATGCTTCATCCTTGCCGCTTTTCATTCCACTGCTCATTCTGGTCATGTGGCAGCTTACAACCAGTACAGGCATGATCTCTGACCGCACTCTCCCTACGCTGGTTGACGTCTTCCAGGCAGGTGTGAGGCTCACACTGGATGGCACGCTGCTCGAAGCCATTACCGTCAGTACGATGCGGGCGGGGACGGGACTGTTGATCGGCGGGGGTATTGGCTTCGTATTCGGTCTCCTGAACGGAGTGCTGGGTATTGCGGACAAACTGACGGATTCGACGCTGCAGATGCTCCGCAACATTCCGCATCTGGCGATGATTCCCCTCGTTATCGTGTGGTTTGGTATCGGTGAGACGGCCAAGATTTTTCTGGTCGCGCTAGGCGTCATGTTCCCCATCTATCTGAACACGCTGCATGGGATTCGCTCCGTGGATCCTGGGCTGATCGAGATGGGCCGGGTCTATGGATTGAGCCGTTGGCAGCTCTACCGCAAGGTGATTCTGCCAGGCGCCATGCCTTCGATTTTGGTGGGTCTGCGCTTTGCGCTAGGCATCATGTGGCTGACCCTCATCGTCTCGGAGACGATTGCGGCCGATCAGGGTATTGGGTACATGGCGATGAATGCCAGGGAGTTTTTCCAATTGGACGTCGTTGTATTCGCAATTATTATCTATGCGCTGCTGGGCAAGCTATCCGATACGATGGCCAAGTGGCTGGAGAGGAGATGGCTCAGATGGCATCCACATTTCGCAAAAACGGCGCCGCCGCCGAAAGCCTGACACCCGAGTACCGGGTGGCTCCTGAACGCCATGAAGCTGCAAAAGGACTGCATGTGCAAGAGCAAGATGCCCCGCAACGTTCCATCCGGCAGGCAGCCCCCGCGGGAGCAGTATCGGGGGAAGGCGGGGTAGCGCTCCGTCTGCGTGAGGTCTCCAAGCGCTTCGGGACCAAGTACGTATTAAGCGATCTGTCGCTCGACATTGAGCCGGGCTCCTTCGTTGCCATCGTCGGACGCAGCGGCTGTGGCAAAAGCACGCTGCTGCGCTTGTTGTCCGGATTGGACGGGGCAAGCGAAGGCGAGCTGACGCGGGACGGCAAGCGGGTGAAGGATATTGATGCCGACACGCGCTTCATGTTCCAGGATGCCCGGCTGCTGCCTTGGCAGACGGTAATCGATAATGTCAAGATCGGCCTGGCTTCCGTGAACGCGACAGAAGCCCAGCGCCGGGCAGAGGCGGCGCTGGAGCTCGTCGGTCTGGCGGATCGCGCGAACGAATGGCCCTCGGTGCTATCCGGTGGTCAGCGTCAGCGGGTCGCCCTGGCCCGGGCACTGGTCGGGCAGCCACATCTGCTGCTGTTCGACGAGCCGCTGGGCGCGCTGGATGCACTGACGCGGATTGACATGCAGCAGCTGATCGAGTCGCTCTGGACGTCGCGAGGCTTCACCGCCGTGCTGGTTACCCATGACGTCAGCGAAGCGGTGGCGCTTGCCGACCGCGTCATACTGATCGATGCGGGTCGTATCGCGCTCGACATTCCAATTACCCTGGCCCGGCCGCGGGTGAAGGATAGCGGCTTTGCCCATTTTGAACAGCTGATTCTAAATCGTGTGCTGCAGACTGGAGACAACGCCAGCGGAAATCGCGAGCGCTCGGACTTCGATATCTGATGGGGAACCCCTATTGTAGAGCCTGACCGCCCCATATGATACACTGATTCTACCAAGCGGCGATGGCCGGATAACAGGAGGATCAGGATGGTCTATGTAGCGTTGTTAAGGGGCATTAACGTGGGCGGCAACAATAAGGTGGATATGAAGATCTTGAAGCAGGCGTTTGAAGCGGCGGGCATGGAGCAGGTCGTTACGTATATCAACTCTGGCAATATTGTGTTCGTAGATCAGAGCCGCACGCACGGAGAACTCGCTGCATTGCTGGAAGATGTGATCTACACAACCTTTCATCTGCGCATTCGGGTGCTGATCCGTAGTCTGGATGATTTTGAGGCGCTCATGCGCGAGCTGCCGGCATCCTGGACCAACGATCAGGAGATGAAGAGCGAGGTGCTGTTCCTGTGGGAGGAGATCAACCAGGCGTCTATACTGGAGCAGTTGGTCTGGAAGCCGGAGCTGGAGGACGTACGCTATGTCGCCGGGGCGATCCTCTATGCCATAGATCGTCAACATGCTGCACGCGGCTCGCTTAACAAACTGGTGGGTACGAAGATGTATAAGCTGATGACCATCCGCAATTTGAATACGACCCGCAAGCTGTATGACCTGATGAAGGCGGCTGCGGAAGCATCTAAGTGACGCTAAGTAATTCAATGTATCACTTAATATTACTTGGTATTACTATTAGCTTCTCGCCTTACTCCACGGTGAATCCAGCCAGTCCGGCTCACTCTCAATACGACCCATCGCTTCCTCATGATCTCTTGCCTTGAAGTCTGCAATAAGCTCAATCAGGTCCTCCCGGTCCAGCAGCTTGACGCCATTGACGCCTGCCAGAGTGATGCAAGATGCGGTATAAAACGCCGATGCCAGCACAATGGCCCGGTCGGCTTCGTAGTAGCGCATCGAGGTGTAAATCTCCTGCACGGCAGAGAGACCGACCTTGGCCCTCGGCTGGTAACGCTTGGCCTGCAGCACATGGCGGTACCCTTCGCGACAGGTGAACACGAGGTCAGCCCCGAAATCCTTGCTCTCCTGTGTCCGTGTCACATCCTCATACCCCAGCTCTGTGAGAAAGCGATGGAGGTACCGTTCGAATTCTCTGCCCTCCATCTCGTCAATGTCACGAATCGTAATTTTGTAAGGGTCCAGACGCGCCAGGCGTCGCCTCGCCAGTGCCCTAATCCATAGCCGGAGCAGCAGCCAGCCAAGCCCCAAGGCAAGGACGGCGCCTAGCACATAGGCGACCGAAGCAGAGACGGGCAGCCTCTCTATCCATTCATGCATCGTACGAACGCCTCTTTCTATACCAAACTTATGTTCCCTACTATATCACAATTTCGACCCTTTGCGCACAGCGGCCAATCCGCTCACGGGAGAGACGCGGGAGATCAAGCTGACCCTGGTGAGAACCACCAATATAGCACTGGACCGGACCCAGTATATAACGGGGGACGCCAGCAAGCCCACCCGCTAAGGGTGGGCTTGCTCTTAGATCCTGGCATAGTCGCAAGAATTGAATATTTAGTTGTAGAATAGTCGTTTTCGTGCTTAAGGTGTTACTGCAGCTTTGTCTTGCGTCAGTAGATCTGTCAAGAGATCCAGCTGATGTTCCATAGCTACGGGATCCTCATTATAGATCAGGTCAAAGTCGATTTCATACACCTGACCGTTTTGGACGGCCTCCAGCCCTTGCCAAATTCCACTTTCCTTGAGCTCTGCGGTCAGCTCATCGGCGTCAAAGGTGGTTAGGATGATATGATCGCCAGCGAAGGACGACAGCTCTTCCATAGAGATTGCATGGCCCGCATTGATGGATTCGCCCTGGATAATATCACTGAGGACGCGCTCTTGCGGACTCAGACCGAGCGCGTTGTAGAGGATATAGCCGCCCATGTTAATATCGCCATAGACACGCAGCTCTTTGCGCCAGACGGTGAAGATCGTAAACGTCTCGTCCTTGCCGATGTGTTCCGCGAGCTTCGCCTTGGCTGCCGCTGTTTTGGCCTCAAAGTTAGCGATCCAATCGTTCGCTTCCTGCTCTCTTCCCAACAGATCGCCGAATACCTGCATCGTGTTAATCGGGTCAGGATACAGCTCCAGGCCCACGGTGGGCGCGATTTTGGAGAATTGCTCATAGTTCTCATTGTTCCCATAGAGCAGGATTAGGTCCGGCTGCAGCTCGAGTACCTTCTCCAGATTCGGCGTCGAACCGATATCCTCGGTGCCCTCCGGCTCAATAAACGGGTGATGAGTGAGAACATAGCTGGTCAAGCCGATCGGCCTGACGCCCAGAGCGACCAGCTCACCATAGTACCAGTCCGAGACGACTCGCTGGGGTTTTACAGGAATCTTGCTTTCTCCTGACACATGAGTATACGTCCGAGTAGCTCCTTCTTGTGAGACGTCCTCCGTATCCGGAGCGTCCGTCTCCTGTTCCGTGTCTGATGAGAGGTTGGTCCCCTGTTCTGTCTGATTCGTGCTTCCGCAAGCACTGAGCAACAGCAGCAGCGCAAGGCAAGCTGCGCTCAGCCAGTAGCCGTATGTTGTACGCAACGTGATGTCATCCTTCCCTTGAATATAATGATAATGATTATCATCATCAATATATCAGCGCGGGAAGACGTTGTCCATGTCAAAAAGGGAAGGCGAGACTTGTTTTTTTTGTTGCAACAGTAGCAGCAGCTCCTCCAGTTGAGCCTCAATGGCCGCTGGCCCATAGCCATACCACTTCATCATCTCTACGGGATAGGCGCGTCCCTGGCGGACGGAAGAAAGGGTGGACCAGAGTGGGTCTTGCATCGTTCGCTTGGCGCGTGTATGTCCTGCAGTGCTGGATTCAATGGCTATGATGAGGTGGGAGGGATCAATTACGGCCAGGTCGTCCAGAGCAACCTCCCGCCACTCCTTGCCGTCATTATTGTGCTGCGATACGATTGCAGGCCGGGTTAGGCCAAGCGTGTGGTACAGCAGATCGGCTCCCATATAGCCACTGCTATAGAGAATCATTCCCTCGGCCCGAATATTCAGGATGCCTACCGTTTCGTCAGGTTGAAGAAGCTTCGTCAGCTCCTCCCGGGCTTCCGCTGCCCGCTCTTCGAAACGTACCAGCCACGCCTCTGCTTGGCTCAAGTGGCCTGCCAACTCGGAGACGATGCGGAAGTGCTCCCGCCAGTCTACGCCCTGCCAAGGAATCTGGACGACGGGGGAGATGCGACGCAGGCGGTCCAGATCGTCGCCCTCCTGCTCCGCATAGACGATCACATCCGGCGCCATCTGCTCCAGCAGGGCATAGCGCGCAGGCCGTGACCAGCTCCAGTCAATGGCATGGCAGGAACCGCTCTTGAGCAAGTGGGGGTAGCTGCGCTCCAGCCAGGTATCGGCCATGGCCACGAGCGGCGAGACCCCGAGGGCGACAAAGTCCAGCGTATAGGCGTGGTCGAGGGTAGCGAAGCTCTTGGCACGCTTGATATAGACCGTGGGCGAGAGGCCGGTCTTCCGCTTGAATGTTTTGCTGAGGTAGAACTCATCCTTGTAACCGACGGCCTGCGCAATTTCGCTCAGCTTGCGGCCGGAGCCCAGCATCAATTCCTGAGCGCGGCGAATTCGCAAGGCGTTGGTATATTCACTGATGCTCTGGCCGAAGGCTTGTCGGAAGAGGCCGGGCAACGCCTTGCGGCTGCGACCTGCAACGGCAGCAAGCCGCTCTTTGTCAATCTTATGCCTATAGTGCTGCTCGAGGTAGCCTCTGATCCGCTCCGCAGCATCCGCTTGTTGTGCGGCTTCATGACGTTGCCGGCATTGAGCGAGCTGGTGCAGCATCTCATACAGCAGACGGGTACCGGCAAGGGGATCGTGGAGCTGTCCCAGGGACTTGAGCCTGTCCATCTCTCTAACCAGCGCCAAGATCGCTTCGGTGCCGGGAAAGGCATATATACTCGAGTGCTCGACGGGTGCTTCTGCCGGTGGAGGGTGCTCTTGCAGCGGAATAATACGGTAACGAATCAGCCACAGACGCATCTCGTGGTCTCCTGTGCAAGCGAGTCTGACCGAGGCACCGGGAGGAGACATGACTATTATTCCGGCATTAATCGGACTGCTCGTGCCCCCACACTCCAGCGTTCCTTCTCCGGAGGTGACGATAATAATGCTATGGTAATCTCGTGTCATCTGCACAGGCCGATCCGGCAGGACAGGGGAGATGAGGACATCTATCAGAGCATAGAGAACAGGCGGCAGGCCCGCTGTTGTTGAGAATACATGATGCTGCATAACCAATACCTCCCGTACATGGTCCATAGCATCATTATACCAGCAAAGCCTGCGCACTGCTGCTGTTCAATCGATTGTCACTGGCTTCCCCGGAAGCGGCGGTAGGAGGCATTATACTCCTCTATAATCTGGGCCCCGCCGCTCTGTTTCCAGCGGGCAACCTCGCCCCGGAAGCCGGCTTCGTCGAGATTACCGAGAATGAAATTATAGGTGGCCTCCGTAATGATACTCTGGAGCTCCAGACCGATCTCGTCGTCTTTGGGCGATTCCAGGTTAATCGTGGCATCTCTTACGATGAAGCGTGTATTGTCCTTGATCAGGGACTCCGACAGCTCCGTTAATGGTCGATATTGTGCGAAAGGCAGCAGGTTCGGATTGGTGCGCTCACCGATCATTAGCGTGTGGATGGCGTTGACCTCATTGATGCGGAGGCTCTCGGTCTCGGGTGTCAGACTGACCTTGTCAGCGACTCGCGTATGATGGCGCCCCTCGAAGCCATAGCGCATTAAATTGCTTACATCAGCATCCATGCTGCGGTCATAGAAGGCCAGAATATCGAGCAGCTCCTCCTTGGTCTGGATGGCGTTCTTGGAGAACAGGAACATCCCGCCATAGCCCGGCATAGCCCAGACCCGGTAGCCTGCGGGCCCGAGCACACGGTTCACCAGCGTGAATTCGGCCTCGGGATTCAACTCCTGTGCGCTATCAGCCAGCCGCTGCGCATCCGCCATACTGCCGACGTACACGCCTGCTTGGCCGCTGACCAGCATATGGCGCTGATTCTGCTTGCTGGTGACTGAGAAATCCCGATTAATCAGCCCCTCGTCGTAGATACGCTTCATGAATCGCATCGTATCCATGTAGGGCTCCGTCTCGAATTCAGGCACAATCTTGCCCTGGATCAACCCCCAGTTATTCGGCGTGCCAAAATAAGAGCCCAACGTCTTAAAGGCGCCGTAAACGAGGTCATTGCGGTCGGTTAGTCCAAATGTATCCTGTACGCCATTGCCGTCGGGATCATTGTACGTAAAGGCATGCAGCACCTCATAGAGCTCTTCCAACGTCCCTGGAGGTTTCAGTCCGAGCCGGTCCAGCCAATCCTTGCGGATGACAATGCCCTGTCTGGATTCCGGACGCTCCGCATACAAGCCGTAAATCTTGTCATCGACGGCCGATTCTTCGAACACATGAGAGCTCAGCTTGCGCAGGTTAGGGAAGTCCCAGAGATAGGGCCCGATCTCCCAGAACATGCCCAGGCGAATAGCATTTTTCATATACTGATATTCCAGGAAATTAACATACGTTACCTTCATAAAGGAGGCGCTCGCCACTGCCAAGCTCAGTTTGTCGGCGTAGATTTCATCTGGAACCCAGTGGAGGTCAAGCTTGGTATCGGTGAGTTGCTCCAGCTCGCCCATCAGCTCCGGACTGGGAGGCTGAATCAGATGCAGAGGCAGCATGATGCTGAGCGGGGTGTTGGTTGGTACCGGCGGATCCTGAGCCACTGGGACTCCGGAGCAGGCTGTTAGCGCCAGCACGAGCAGCCATCCCAGGGAACGCAAGCCGAATCTACTACTTTGTAAGCGGTTTAAAAAATGATGATGCCGCAAATCACGCATGCCGAGCTCCCCCCTTAATCTTTACAATCGAGCAAGAACGTGTATGATTAGTGTAACATCACGACCTGCGATTCTTCAATTGAAATTACCGGAAAATTGGAAATAACCTGGAGGTGAGCAGCCTATGCGGCATTTGAGCTTCTTGGCGCGATTAACGCTGTTCGGTTTTTTGCTCAGCGCGCTCCCGGTGCTGTTCATCGGCGTGACCTCCTATGTCACCTCGACCAACGAGATCGAGAAGCATGTGACCCGCTCGAAGATGCAGCTGCTGCGTCAGACCAATGCCAATGTGGAGCAGGTGCTGTCTACAGTCAACCATACCTTGAATCAACTGGTTACTTCGACGGTTGTTAGGAAAGCGATTACAGACCCGCTGGGGGCCGAGTCTTTTGTTACCTACAATGAGCTGCGCAATGAACTCGGCAATCTGCAAGCCTTCGATACCAAGGTTCAGGACGTCATTCTGGTGAACCAGGATATGAACTGGATGATCAAAAACTCCGGCCGCTACGCGCTGGACGAGTACCCCTATCATCAGGAGCTGATGAGCATGCTGCGCATCCCCGACAGCACCTCCTGGGTACTCAATCCTAGCGACTGGTTCCATGGAGAAGGACTCTCCGTCCGTCCCGTCTGTCCTTACCAGATCTCCCTGGTGAAGAAGCTGCCGCCCAATTCGCTAGAGAAAGCCGGCTTCGTGGCGGCCAATATTCCGGCTTGTGGTCTCCAGGAGATGATTCAGTATGAGATCGAGGAGAACGGGTCGCATCTGATAATTGTTGATGATCAAATGCGGATTCTCCTGCATCCCGATCTGGATCTGATCGGGCAACCGGTCTCCCAGAGCGGCTACATCTCGGAGGCCTTGCTCGAAGGCCCGTCGGCGGATCAGTTAGGGACTGAGATTGATGGTGAGTCGTATACTGTCAGCTACTACCGGTCTGGATTGAACGGCTGGTACTATGTCTCAGTGGTTTCCATCGACAGTATTACAAGCGAGGCGGGCAAAATCGGCCGCTACACACTTTACATCTGTCTGGGGCTGCTGCTCTTGTCCATGGCGATTGCATGGGTGGGCTCACGCCGCATGTACTCGCCGATTGGCAAGCTGCTATCGCAGATTGCACCTGGTGGAAGGCAGCAAGGCGGTGACGAGCTCCAATACATTAGCGAGCATGTGCGGGATCTGTTCCGTTCCAAGACAATGCTGGAGCAGGAGGTGCATCAGCAGCTCTCCCAGGTGCGTACGCTCTATTTGATCAAGGCGTACCAGGGACAGGCCAAGCGGTCGTCGTTGAACGCACGGCTGCGTCAATACGGCTATGGCAGTCAGCTTGACAGCTGGCAGACGGCGGCCGTAATTACGCTGCAGATCGATTCGCTGGATCAGACGCGGTATGGCAGGGAGGACACGGAGCTGCTGCTCTACGCCATGGACAATATTCTGGGCGAGAGCGTACCGGCCGAGCATCTGGCCGCCCCGGTCGTCATTGATACGACAGCGGTAGCGATGATCGGTCACACGGAGCGGGATACGGACGCATTTGCCACGTTCATCTATGGGCTAACCGAGCGGCTGCAGCAGCGCATCGAATCCTATCTGGGTCTCCAAGTGAGCATCGGCATCAGCCTCCCGTTCACGGACCTGACCCAGCTGCATAGCGCTTATCGGGAAGGGCTGGATGCGCTGCGACACCGGATGAAGCTCGGCGAAGGCGTCATTATCCAATACAGCGATGTGAACTCGGGCCGACGCCACCTGCAGCTGGATTATCCCCGCCAGAAGGAAGGCGAGCTGCTGGATGCCATTAAGCTGGCTGAGCCTGAACGGGCTAGGGAAATGCTGGGCCGTCTGCTCGCATCCATCTTCCAGGTCGAGATGACGCCGCAGGAGTATGAAGTGCCGCTCAACCGACTGCTGGGCAGTCTGATGACCATGATGCAGGAATCCGGCGTAGCGATGCACCAATTGCAGGTGCCAGGCTCACTCTATGGCGAGCTGCGCAGCCGACAGACGGCGGGCGAGATCGAGGAGTGGTTCTGGGAGACGGTCGTGCTGCCGCTGATTACGATCTTCCGGGATCGCCAGGAGCAGCAATACCACAATATTTCCGAGCAGATTATCGCGATCATCCACGAGCAGTATGATACGGATCTCACGCTGGAGCAATGTGCAGCGCAGCTGCACTATAACGCCAACTACCTGAGCAGCGTCTTCCGCAAGGAGACGGGCGTCTCCTTCAGCGACTACCTGAGCGGCTACCGGTTCACGATCGCCAAGAAGTGGCTGCTGGAGACCGATCTCCCCGTCAAGGAGATCGCCGCCAAGCTGAGATACACGAACTCACAGAATTTCATCCGCTCCTTCCGCAAGCAGGAGGGGGTCACCCCCGGGCAGTATCGCGAAAGCGGCCAGCGTCATTGACGCGTGGCCGCTTTTTTCTTTGCGTCCTCCGTAACACCGATAATCATCACCTCAGGTGAAGGGGGGTCATCTGCCCGAAACCCTTGGCATGCCTGCGTTTGTGAGGAGATGATTATAGCGGTAACCGCACGGAGGGGATAAAGTGAAAGCGTAAACAAAAAACCGCAAGGAGGTCGTCTACACCGATGAATTCTACAAAGAAACGGTTACGGATCCTGACCATGTGCATCGCCGTCATTATGACATGCTCGCTCATGGCAGCTTGCTCGAGCGGCAACAACGGCGGAGGCACTGGCACAAACACACCAGCAGGCGAGGGGGGCACCAATGCTGAAGGTACGGCACCAGCAGATGACACGCCATTCGAGATTACCATGATGGTCACCCAGCACTCGGCGGAGGTGCCGAGCAATGTCATTCCCCAATTAATTGAAGAGAAGACCAATACCAAGATCAAGTTCCAGTGGGTACCGGACGGCAGCTATGATGAGAAGCTCAATGCAGCCTTTGCCACCGGTTCTCTGCCGATGATCGTGTCGGCCAAAAACACCGATTTTGCCAAGGATGCGATTCGCGCCGATCAATTTTGGGAAATCGGTCCCCTGCTGTCTGAATATGAAAACCTGAGCAACCTGAATCCCGAGGTACTGAACAACACGGCTGTGGATGGCAAAATCTATACCTTGTACATGGAACGTCCACTCTCCCGCCAGGGTGTCATCTACCGCAAAGACTGGGCAGACAACCTGGGTCTGAGTGAGCCGAAGACAACGGATGATCTCAAAGAAATGATCCGCGCCTTCACTCAAGATGATCCCGACGGCAACGGCCAGGACGATACGATCGGCCTGTCGGATCGCAGCGACCTGATCTACGGTGCGTTCAAGACGGTTAGCTCGTACTTTGGCACACCAAACTATTGGTCCGTTGAGGGCGATACGTTCCAGCCGGAATTCATGCATGAGGCGTATATGGATACCCTGAACTTTTTCCGAGATATTCATAGCCAAGGCTTCATGAACCAGGACTTCCCGGTGACCAGCAAGACGGACCAGATCGACCTGCTCGTCAATGGTAAAGCCGGCGTCTACATCGGCTCCATGCCGGACGTACTGACTCTCTCCAACCAACTGGCCGATATGAATCCGGATGGGGAATTGACCGTTGTGAACGGCATTGAAGGGCCGCGCGGCAAAGGCATCTGGGCCATCCCAGGCTATGGCTCCGTTGTCTTGTTCCCGAAATCGGCTGTGAAAACAGAAGAAGATCTGCATAAGATTCTGGCTTTCTACAATGAATTGATGAGCGCCGAGAGTGCGAACCTGCTCACTTGGGGTATTGAGGGCGAGCATTATGAGATCAAGGACGGATTGGCAAACAAAACCGTCGATCAAGTGACAGACAATACCCATGTCAAACCGCACAATGCATGGGCCATCGGTGGACCAGCCACCATTGAAGGGATGCTGAAAGGCTACTTCGAACTGCCGGCACGCGCGCTGGCTGAAGAGCTGGTAGCTGCCAATGACGAGATGCTAATTCACGATCCGTCTGCACCGCTGGATTCGCCAACGTACATCGAGCGTGGCGGCGCGCTGCAGCAGATCATTACGGATGCAACGTACCAATATGTGCTTGGTGATATTGACGAAGCCGGCTTCCAGAAGGCCGTTGATCGCTGGCGCGCGGAAGGCGGCGACCAGATGATCCAGGAGTACACGGAAGCTTATCAGGCGATTCAATAAAGCAGATGAGCGGAAGGGCAGGAGGAGAGCCGGGAGGCTCTTCTCCCGCAAATGGCCTCCCCTAGCGCTAACCGTACCGTAACGATGACAACAACCGTTCGATCATTCCGATTCCTCCGCCATGGCGGGCATAGAAAGGAAGACTGGCCATGAATCAACCCGCATCCGCCCCCCGTACCGGGACGCCCGGCCCCGTCATCTCGCACAGAGGCGAGCGGCTGAGGCGCATTATGAAAAACCGATATCTCTATTTAATGATCTTGCCGGGCGCCCTATTTTTTCTCTTGTTCAAATACCTTCCGATGTGGGGTTTGGTCATCTCCTTCCAGGATTACCAGCCGTACCTCGGCATTACCGGCAGTAACTGGGTCGGGTTCAAGCACTTCGAGCGCTTATTTAATGAACCGACCTTCTGGATGATCTTCCGTAATACGATCGTTTTGTTTGCGTACAACCTGTTCTTCTTCTTCCCGATTCCGATTATTCTTGCCCTGATGTTGAATGAAGTGCGTCTGCTGATGTTCAAGCGCATTGTGCAGACGATTGTATATATCCCGCATTTCATGTCGTGGGTCATCATCGCTTCCATCTCCTTCGTCATGCTGACGCTGGATGGGGGCATCATCAACGAGCTGCTGGTATTCTTCGGGTTCAGCAAAATCAACTTCCTGCTCAGCAGCGACTGGTTCCGACCGATGTATATCCTGCAGGTCATCTGGCGTGAAGCCGGTTGGGGGACGATCGTCTATCTGGCCGCCATTGCTGCCGTGGATCCGCAACAGTATGAAGCTGCCCGCATGGACGGCGCCAGCCGGTTCCGCCAGATCTGGCATGTCACGTTGCCGGCCATCCGCAGTGTCATTATCATCCTGCTCATTCTGAAGATCGGCGATGTGCTGGAGCTTGGCTTTGAGCATGTCTACTTGCTGCTGAACTCGATGAATCGCGAGGTGGCGGAGATTTTTGATACCTACGTCTATACCGCTGGTCTGCGCAACGGCCAATTCAGTTACAGTACCGCGGTGGGCTTCTTCAAATCCTTTGTCGGGTTGATCATGATTGTATTCGCGAACTGGCTGGCCAAAAAATTCGGCGAGGAGGGCATCTACTGATGCCCGGCTCCACACGTGTAAAGGAGGCGTATTCTCATGGTTGAAGACAGAACTTGGGGCAACCGCATTTTCGGTGCTGTTAATATGCTGCTGCTCACGCTCATCGCGCTCGTTACGCTGCTTCCGTTCATCCACGTGCTGGCGGGCTCGCTGACGACGGCGGCGGAGATGTCCGCCAAGAAATTCATTCTGTTTCCGACGACGATCAGTTTGGATGCCTATGCTTATATTTTCTCCACCAATACGATCCTGCGTGCGATGTTGATCTCCATCGGCGTCACCGTGGGCGGCACATTCATCAGTATGTTTCTCTCTTCCTTAATGGCGTATGGCTTGTCCCGTCGTGACCTGGATGGCCGCCGGACGATTATGTTCATGGTTGTCTTCACGATGCTGTTCAACGGCGGCATGATCCCGACCTTCCTCGTCGTGAAGGAGCTGGGACTGATTGATAACTACATGGCGCTCATTCTGCCTGTGGCCATCAATGCGTTCAATCTGATCATCCTGCGGAGCTTCTTTCAGAATCTGCCGGAGGGACTGGAGGAGTCGGCCAAAATCGACGGGTGCAACGACTTCGGTATCCTTTTCCGTATCGTACTGCCGCTCTCGATGCCAGCGCTGGCAACCATCTCACTGTTCTACGCGGTCACGTATTGGAACACGTACATCCATGCCATCCTGTATCTGAATGATTCGACCATGTATCCGATGCAGGTCGTGCTGCGGCAGATCGTTATTCTGGCCACTGGCATGAGCAACGAGTCCGGCGCATTTGACGCTGACTACATCGCTCCGCCGGAGCAGACGATCAAGATGGCCGTCATCGTGGTTGCCACGGTACCGATCCTGTTGGTGTATCCGTTCCTGCAGAAGTATTTTGCCAAGGGGGCTCTGCTGGGTTCCATTAAGGGTTAAAACCAATTGCATATCCATCATGAAGCTCCGGGACAAGCAAGGTTCCGGAGCTTCGTGTATGTCATAGGAGCTTGAAGCCTCAGCGGGGACGGCATGGTCCCGGAGGCTAACGGAAAGGAGGTGGTGCGGACAAGCGGTAGGCAGCCATGAGCAACAGGGACGGAGATCGAGGCGGTAAGACCATGATCATGAAGGAGGAATCGACGTGAAGGCAAGATCGCGAATGAACAAAGGGCTTATCCTGTTGTTAGCAGCATTATTGGTATTGGCCGCGTGGGTGGTATCGCCAGGTGCTGCAGGGGCCGCAACCTTATTCACGGACAACTTCAATAGCGGGAATGCTTCAGCATGGACAGCAACGCACGGGACGTGGGGCATTGTGAGCGATGGCTCTCCCGTGTACCGTAAGACGGGCGCTGCCGAGGGGCACTCTCATGCCGGTCAGATGTCTTGGGCGAACTATCGTGTGTCTGCAAAAATGAAAGCGGATTCTTTTGGGGGTGCGCGGCGTATTATGCTGGCCGCAAGGTACCAGGACGGCAACAATTATTATGCCGCCTCGCTGTACAACAGTGGGGGTGGAAGGCTGGAGATCCGCAAGAAGATCGGCGGCACCTCCACCACGCTGGTTCAGAAAAATTATGCGCTGAGCGAAGGGACCTGGTACAACGTCCGGCTGGAGGTGAGCGGCTCTCAGCTTCGCATGTTCGTCAATGATACCCTGCAGCTGGAAGCCACAGATAGCAGCTTGAGCAACGGAGCCATTGGTCTGGTCGCGCAGGATGCTACTACGGCGAAGTACGATGATATTGCGGTGGAGGACGCCATCGCGGTGCCTGGGCTCAATATGGATAGTTTTTTTACGGGATATCGGGACTACAGCAGCTTCGTCACGGGCAATCTCTCCACAGACACGACCTTCGCCATGAATATGATTAGCTGGCAAATGCCCCATGGCGGGTTCTCCAAAGGCATCAGCTATGCATCGCCGTGGAACGGCAGTGCGTCTCGCTCGGAATGGACGGCGGGCGGCGTGGAGCTGGGCATGTTCGATAACGATGCCACGGTCAAAGAACTCCGTTTCCTCGCAGATATGTACAAGAAGACGAACAACACGGCGATGCGAAATGCAGTCAGAAACGGGGTGAATTTCATTCTGACTGCGCAATACCCGTCTGGGGGATGGCCGCAAGTGTACCCGAAACGGAACAACTACTCCGACCATGTCACCTACAACGACGGCGCAATGGTCCGGGTCATGGTGCTGGTCAAGGATATTGTGGACCAGCGGCCGCCCTTTGACAATGATGTCGTGACCAGTGCGCAGCGCACCCAATTAAGCACCGCGCTGAACAAGGGCGTCGACTACATTCTGAATTCACAGATTAAGATGGGCAGTACCCGCACGGTGTGGGGACAGCAGCACGATCCGGTCACCTATGAGGCCAGAGCTGGTCGAGCCTACGAGCTGCCGGGCAAATCCGGCAGTGAATCGGTCGGCATTACCGCCTTGCTGATGGCGCTCCCGCAGACACCACAGGTACGTGAGGCGGCAATCGGTGCACTCGCCTGGTATGATCACGTCCGCTCGAACGGCGTCAGGTATAACCGCAATGGGCCGGTCTATTTTACAGCTGACCCCAATAGCGTTATCTGGTACCGATTCTACAATCTGCAAGACAATACGCCATTCTTCGCGGATCGCGATGGACAGAAGTATTATGACATCCTCCAGATTAGCGAAGAACGCCGGCATGGCTACCAGTGGGCGGGCAATTACGGCCGACAGCTGCTGCAGCATGCCTCCCAGAATGGATACTATACGTTGTCTGCGCCACTCCCTTAAGTGCGAGGTTAAGGGGATAGACGGTGAACATGGGACTATTTTCCTTGTTTTAATAGAAGCTTTTCGTTGCTCGGTCAAGTTTGCTTCTCCCAGCCTATTGCCTGCCTTCCGGTATATACGTATGCTATTATCGACCAAATATCGGAAAAAAAGCAGATAAGGGGAGATGTCTTATGTCGGTTGCACCTTCCGTCGTTAGTTGGCCCAAGACGGGGTTTAGTGTCCTAATTTTGTTCCTGCTATTTATCGTACCCTCGGCTGTAGCAGCGGAGGAGAAAATTCAAGTCTATGTCGATCGCCAGCCGGTCGTTTTCTCTATTCAGCCCAAGATTCAGAACGGATCGACGGTGGTCCAACTGCGGCCGTTGTTCGAGGCGCTGGACATTAAACTGGATTGGAATGCATCGACCAAGACGGTGCGCGGCAGCAAAGGCAATCAAAGTTTCTCGCTGGTGATCGATAGCCCCAGCGCCACGGTGAACGGGCAACGCGTGACGCTCGACAGTCCCGGAAGAATAGCAGGGAGCCACACGCTGGTGCCGCTGCGGTTCGTGGGGGAGGCCACAGGCGCGGCAGTGGGCTGGAATGCCGAGCAGCGCACCATTAGCATCTACAGCTCCGAGTACCAGAGCATTCTGGGCTTGACCAAGGAAGAGGCCCAGCGCCAGGTCAACCAAGGCTATATGCCGCCAGCCGCATCCACCTCGGGACTGAGTGGATTGTACGCGCATCATTCGCTTGACCTGCTCGGCAGCCGGAGCTGCGGTGGCGTGTGCTGGGATATTTTCTTCTTCGTGGATGACCGTCACGTCATTCAAGAGCTTCCTGAGACGGGCGTCGACCGACTCGACTGCGCCAAGGACAGCTGCCTCACGTATGAGGTCAAGGGCGGCAAGCTGACCCTGAGCAACGGGGAATCCTATACGCTGGAGATCAAGCCCGGTGGTGATGCTGTCATTGATGGCGACGACTATACCCGCCACGCTCCACTGGGACGGACGGTTTTGGATGGTAAATATGAGGCTAGTGGGTACACGAGTGCACCTGGCGGCACAGGACTGGCCCGGGTGAGTACGTATGTGTTCCGTCCGGACGGCACGTTTACCGATAGCAACTGGACAGGAGTTACAGCGGATGGCTCCGAGGATGGCGGCTCCGGCTCGGGGGTCTCGTCAACCATTACATCGGGATCGGCAGCATCGGGAACCTATACTATTCAAGGCTACACCATCTTGTTCCGGTACAAGGACGGATCCTCCGAGTCACGGATGTTCTTCATGCCTGACAAGAATGACGGCATGCTGCGAATCGGTGGCGGGGATTATCTCCTGAAGGAGGCGATTACGCCGTATCAGAACCTGCTTGTGGAGCAAGGGTTGGCTTACAAGGAAGTGCTGAAGGAACGAACGCCGGACTTCAAAGAGTCCCATAACGGGATCGAGCTGGGGCTGATCGGGTATCAGTGGGCGCAGGTGGACATCAAGACGGAGCATCAGCAGAGCTTCAACGGCTTCGGCGGCAAGGGCATCATCGAGCTGACTGCCAAGTATACCGTGAAGAACAACTCGAGCAAATCAATTCATGTGAATGACATTAAAATCGCGGTTCGTTCGGAGGCGTTGACGACCAGTGTGTTGGAAACGACTGACTTGCGCTCGTCTGTAAAGGATGAGCTGAAGCCGGGTGAGAGCATCGAGCGATTGGCCGTGGTCCTCCTCCCGTCTGACCGATTCCATCTGTTGACCAATATGAAGCTCTCATTCGAGAACGTGGTGACAATGGATGGCCAGGATCTGTTTGATGGTCAGTGGTTGGGATTCAGTATTTTTGAATAATAATTCTGCTGGGTCTCCTTAAGCTTCGTAGTGAGCCTCACTCTTACCGCGTGCGTAAAGCGCTTAGGCCGCGGGGAAGCGCGCGGGGGCAGGTGGCTCGGGGATCGGCGGCATGACAGCAGTTGCAAGACACACGACTCGTCCGTCAAATCGGCTTCGAGCCACGCGCCTGGAAATCCCCGACTTGAGGCCAGGTCGTGTATAGTCCCCGGTCGGTGGCGGCTGGGTATCGCGCTAGTGTACAATGAGGCTCATACACTAGCGTGAGACGCGGCGGAAAGAGGGCGGACAACGAATGAAGAAAACGAAACGAACCGTAAGTGTGCTGCTGGCAGCGACAGTGCTGGCAACAGCATTGACAGGCTGTGGCTTGTTGGAGAAGGTCCCTGAGCGGGTGGAGCTGTCGGTGATCGGCGAGGGCTCCGGATCGGGCGAGCTGGTCAGCAAGGGCAGTGGCACGTATGCGGCAGAGGCGTTCGACGGCATTGAAGTGAAGGGCGAGGCGCTGGCCATCTTCATCAGCCGCAGCACGGGCGACCAGGCCGAAGTGGAACTGCTGATGGACTCGAATATCAGCAACAAGGTAACGTTCAGCACCGAGGTCAAGTCAGGCACGCTGCAGCTGGATGTCAAGGAGAACAGCCGCAACATTGGCAATGATCAGCGCGGGGAGCGCAAGCTCCTCATTACGCTTCCGGAGAAGACGTATGACAAGCTGAACGTCACCAATGCCTTTGGCCGAATCGATATCCGCGATGTCGCGGCAGAGCAGATTACAGCGAAGATCGACGCCGGTCAGATCGTGATGGAGCAGGTCCAGGGCAAGCTGGATATCCAGACCGAAGCGGGCGAGATCAAGCTGAGCGGGATTGAGTTGACGGATGATATTAATGCCAAGTCGAGTGTGGGCACTGTAAGCCTGGGCTTAGCGGTCCAACCCGAAGCGGCAGAGATTAGCCTAAGCAGCGAGCTGGGCAAGGTGAGCTCGGACCTCGCTGGCCTGGACGTCAAGGAGCAGTCGGGCAGCAAGCTGACCGGCACCCTCGGCAGCGGCGGACCCAAAGTGACGCTGAAGTCCGAAGTCGGCACCGTCGATCTGAAGGTGCAGCAGTAACAGGGAAACAGCAGGTGGCAGGGGGAGATGGGAGCCCTGCTGGCCTGCTGTTTTTTTGCAATGCGCTTCCGTGTTGCCCCCCGGCCACCGCACCGTGTACCGTGTGCTTGCACCCCCGTACCCCCGCTTGCCGCTGCCGCTCGTTCTAACGGCCACCACAGCGGTTATTTGGCTCAAAAACGCACGTTTGAAATTCTAACGGCCATGAGCGCAGTTATTTCTACTTTTGAGGGTGCATGATGCCACATTTGGGTCAAATAACTGCACCTGTGTCCGTTAGAAGAGAAACCGCCGCTAAATTGGCCAAATAAGCGCACATATGGCCGTTACAGCTGGGGAGGTCGGTTGTCGGTAGTTGGTGGTGGTGGAGGTGCTCGTGGTTAGTTAATGGTTGGTTAGTATTGGCGCTCCGGCATCCGTCATATCCGAAGAACCAGCTAGTTGGTCGTTAGTTGGTTTAGTTGGTAGTCGGTCGGTGGAGGGTGCTTGTGGTTAGTTGGTGGTTGGCGCTCCTCCATCGCGTTCTCCGCGTCTGGAGACTCATCTACTCCCTCACTATTCCTCCGCTGGCTCCACCTCAACGGGGACGGCTCCCACCAGGCGGTCATTGACGGTGACCAGCAGTGTCCATTGGCCGGGCTCGGGGATCATCATGTGGCAGGGGAATGTCGCGTCGGCACCATTGAGCGGACCAGGCTGAATTGGGTCCCCCTCAAGAATGTGCTCTAGGCGAGAGCTGCCGGCTTGCACCGCATACACGTCGACGTTACCTGTAACCTCCTGCTCTGTGCCCCAGAAGTGCCACATGTGCTTCTGCACCTGTCCCGCCCGGAACCCGCCATTCAGCAGACCAAGCTGCCCCTCTACGCCCTCTAAGGTATACGCACCCGACTGAAAGGTTGGACTTGGGGTCCACTCCGCGCCCTCAATCTCCAGCACCTTGCTGCCTTGGTGCACGCCGTCAAGATAGAGGGTGTAGCTCCAGGTACCAGGGAGGGGGACGATCATCTCGGAGACCAGCATAGTACCGCCGTCTTGCTGCGGAACCCCGAGCGTAGGGAACTGTGGCCGGAAAGAAGACGTTGTCGTTGCGTCACTTGAAACCGAGGAGATTACGGAGTAAAGATCAATAGCTGTTGTCTCATCAATCTTGGTGCTCGGCAGTTCCTCAAACGTGAAGCCGGTGTCTTCATGCGTAGCCGTAATACGAACCTCCTTGCCTCGCAGCTCCTTCAGCGTACGAAGGATTCTCCAACTCGCCCCGCGCGTACCTACCTCCGGCTCACCCCCTGGCGATACCTCCCAGGTGACGTTTGGGCCCGGGGGTGGCTGCACGTCGGAGGCAGTCGACGGTGCCGAGTGGTTAGACGGTTGGGTAATAGCCACCCACAAAATCCCTGTCATCATGAAGACCATGAGACAAGCGCCAACTGAAGCTTGCCATAACCAGTGACGTCTCCCGACCCGCCTCCGATGCTGTCGGTGAAGCACCTCTCGCAACTCCCGCTGCCGCTCCATGGACCATTGCGGCTTGTCAAAGGGCGTCTCCTCCAGCTCGCAATACCAAGAGGGGGCGGGTTCGTTATCCTTTTTCATTGACATCACCTTCCTCCTTCAGCATGAGTTCCATTCGTGAACGGGCACGATACAGCCTGGATTTGACAGTGCCGATGGAGAGCTCCAGCACATTGGCAATGTCCCCGTAGGACAAGCCGTAATGCGCATGCAGAATCAGCACCTCTCGCAGCTTGGCTGGCAGCTGCATGACGCTGAGCCAAATCCTTCTTATCCCCATCTGGGCCAGCACCTCCTGCTCGGCGGAGCGTTGGAGCTCTCGCTGCTGCACGGTGCTAAACAAGCGGACACGACGCAAGAAGGAGGATTTGAGCCAATTGATGGCCTTATGTCTGGTTATTGTCAGCAGCCAGGTCTTCGGCGAGCTGCGGCCCTCGAACAGATGGAGCTTGCGCAGCGCGGTCAGAAAAACCTCTTGTGTGATGTCGTCGGCACTCTCTCGCTGCTTGGTGAGGAGAAACGCATAATTCCATACGTCCTGACCATGCGCTTCCATTAACTCCTCGACCGCCAGCGGGATGTCTTCCGCGGCCATCTTGAGACTCTTCAGATCCTCCATCCCATCACCTCTCTATCATTAGACAATACCATGCCTGAATTGTTCCCGGTTTCAAAATATATTTTTGACTTGACCCTCACGTATACTAGAGGCTTTACACTGAGGGTAGGAGGGATTGAGATATGATGGATCGAGAAATGTCTGATAAACCGAAGAAGGGCTTGCCGCGAAGTAACGGATGGAAGGTGGCGGGGCTGAGTTGGCTGGCCATGACATTGGGATTGTTTTTTGCTACACTGGCAGGCAAGAGTGCAAGGGAAGCGGGGGCTAATGACACGGCCGTATCCATAATACAGGCGGTGGTCGTGACCCTAATTGTCGTTTCCGCAGTCCTGTGGATTGGGAGGAAATATCGGATCTCAACAGGCTTGCTTCCAACGTTATCGGGCCGTGGGATCATGCATCTGCTGGCGGGGGCGGTACTGGTGGTCGGATTAGGGACCATGGGTTTCATCGTAGCCTCATACGCAGGCATGATCACCATCGTTTCCTGGCATCTGTCGACCGAGCTGGTTGTGGCCATAGCAGTGAATACATGTATCGCTTTATTCTATGAAGCTCTACCCGAAGAACTGTCGCTGCGAGGTGCAATGTACAGCGGACTTCGTCAGCAGCTGCCCGCCGCTGCGGCTTATGTGGTTCAGATCCTACTGTTTGTGCTTGTGCCGGTTGCTGCGAACGGGATTCAGGGCTTGGCAGGCATGCCTTTTGGCGTAACCATTAGTGTGGATTATATTATTCTGCTGCTTGCCTTCGGTACGACGCTTCAACTCTTGCGCAGTTATACAGGATCGATTGGGGCATCCATTGGCTTCCATCTCGCTTATTTGGAAATGGCTAGGTTTGTGGTGGGACAGCGGGAGCAACGGCTGCTTACCTTCGCAGAGCACGAGGCGGGTGTGGGAGAAATCTTTATTCTATTTCTCTCCATCATCGTGGGAGGAGCTATGGTACTAGGTGCGCTGCTGATAGTCCGGAGACGCCGCCGTGGCAACAGGGCAGCTAGTATGTAAAGGGCCAGTATGATTTCACAAGGAGGAATGGGACGATGTACACGGTAGGGCAGTTGTCTGACATGACAGGTGTCTCCATCCGCACGCTGCATTACTATGAGAAGTTGGGTTTGATTCAGCCGCAGCGCCAAGAGCCCAGTAATTACAGACTATATGGTGATGCAGATTTGTTGCGGTTGCAGCAGATTGCGGTCATGAAGCGAATGCATTTTACACTTCGGGAAATTGGAGAACTTCTGCAGCGGCAGACAGCATATGAGAGTGGGCCCGTCTCTGCCTGGGAGGAAGCCCTCCAGGCTCAATTACAGGCGGTTCAAGTTAGAAAAGCACAATTGGATCAAGTGGAGCAGCTGCTGACAGCATCCTTATATGCCATGCGGGTTACAGGCAAAGTGGACGCGGAGGAGATGGCCGGATTTATTCGGCAGCTGGACAAGCCCCAAGCCCTTTCGCGTCCCCATCCGCTTCAGCCCCAAGAGCGCGATTCAATTGCTGTCAATGACCCGAATCATCCGCTCGTCTGGGAATGGGCGGAGATTCTGAAGGAAATTCATAGCCACTACACGGAGTCGCCAGATTCGGAGGCATCGCAATTGTTGGCCTTGAAAATTATGAACTATGGCGAGCGTTTGTTTGAGGGTAATGCGGAACTCGCGGACAAGTTCTGGACCTCCATCGTGCCAGAGGAGGGTGAACCCGCCCGTCGTTATGGGATGACTGCTGAGGTTATGGCGTACATCGAGCGGATTTTGGAGCGGTGGACAGCCGATAATTTCAAACCCGAGTAGGGCGATTTTTAATTCCGACAAAAAACATAGGAAAACTATTGACACGGAACGTAAAGCAGCATAATATGGAAACTAAGCAAACCATGACAGCGGTCATGGAGGAGAAGACGAACAGAGAAATCGACTGGACCACCAGAGATTCGAAGCGTGTGCTGTTATACCAGCACCCTTCGAATCTTTCTTTTTTTCTCCGAGCATCTCGGTTGGAGGGGAGGGATGAAGGTCGGGGGAGCGCTCCGGCTCCATGAAGTAAGATTCGTTTCACCAAATACTGCTTGGCAGCGGGGGTCATGATCGGCGCTGCAAGCCAAAGGATGGGATAACCCAATGAAGAATCGCCTATTTACCAAAGTAACGATCTCCACTGCAACCGTCGTATTATTCGCGTCTGTCGTCACGTATGCTGCCGTCTCGGGGAACAAGCCAAGTGCTGCCCCACTCGCAGGGGCTGCCGCTCCAATTGAAGAGAATGTGGCTGCTAACGCCAACGAAGCGGTAGAGCCGCAAGAAACAGCAGAAGCTGAAGCAGCTGCACCAGCTGAAGAGCAAGTGGAAGCAGCAGTGGCTACAGAGGAAGCTACCCAAGAAAACACGGAAGCGGCAACTTCTGCTGCATCAACGCAGACATCAGAGAGCCGCAATGATCAGGTTGAAGCAGCTGCTTCCCCAGCCGCTCAAAAGAACGGCGTAACCGAAGCTGCCCCAGCGACATCCAGCCCAGCAACAACTACAACTACAACAACCAGCACGCCTGCTGCACAGCAGACGTCCCAGCCATCCGCAGCGAGCCAACCAGCGAGCAAGCCGGCTACTAGCCAGGCCACGCAACCGGCAACTGCACCTGCAGCTTCTACACCGGCAGCTAGCCAACCGAAGCAAGAGACGGCTGCACCAGCCGCATCGACCGCTCCAGCAGCGAAGTCCGAGCCTGCAGCTACACCAGCTCCGGCACCAAGCAAGACGGAAGAAAAGTCTAAATCGGTAAACTTCGTCAACCAACAATCGAGCAAGCCTAAATCCGTTCCGGCTCCTGTGAAAGAAGAGAGCAAACCGAAGGAAGCGCCGAAGTCGCAGAGTTCGTCGCCTGCTCCAGCTGCTGCGCCAGCACCAACGCCGGCACCAGCGCCAACACCAGCTCCGGCTCCTACCCCTGAGCCTGCTCCAACGCCAGCACCAGCCCCTGCTCCAGCCCCTGCTCCAGCCCCGGCGCCAGCTGATGAAGAAGAAATTTGCTAAGTAAAGGAGACCCTATGCAACCATTGAAATCTACACGCAGATTTATTGCACTATTACTGGCATTTGTTCTGACATTGCCCCTCATTCCTACAGGTTCGGCCCAAGCGGCCGAACCTCCGGCTCAGGCGGAGACACCCATCGTCACCGAGGCGTTTGACTATTTCAAACGTGTCTATCCCTCACTGAGCCAAACAGATCACGTCTTCGAGACGGTGACCTCACATGAGTTGTCCACCCTGTTGGATAGCGAAGGTACATACCTGGTGCTGATTGGTGGGGCATGGAGTGAAGCAACGCAAGCACAAATCGCCGAAATTAATGCACAGGCCAAAGCCTACGGCGTGGAGAAGATCTACAACTTCGACACGCGTCTGGATGGTAAAAACATCGACATTACGAATGAAGCAGGAGATAACCGCGACAAGAAGCTGTATGTTGAGCTGGTGAACAAATACTTGCTGAACCTGCCGGACATTCAGGACAAAGTGACGTATCTGGAAGGCGAGACGACAGTTGAAGCCAAGAAGATTACGGCGCCATTCCTGTTCGCTTACGAGAAAGGTCGCACGGTAGAGAGTGAAGCAGCGCCGATCATCGCTTCTGCTTCATCGAACTGGAATCAGGTGTTGGATGCAATCTCGATCGAAACGAACGGTCAGAAGGTCGCGCAGCATGACATCTTTACAGCCGAGGACTACTTTACCAAGGTGTATGACGATAAACTCGACCGTGAGATTTTCCGCGGAAAAGAAGTCGTATTCGAGCATGTCACCTACCATGAGCTGCAAGAGCTGCTCAAGACAGAAGGCACCCATAACATCGTTATTGGCGGCTCGTGGTGCCCGAACACCCAGCCGGTCATCGGTCTGATCAATGATGCGGCGCTGGACAAAGGAATTACGAAGATCTACAACTTTGATACAAAGCTTGACGGCGGTGTCTATGGTACTGGAGGTAACGACTTCCAAATTCGTACTACGGATCATCGGTATGCCAATCTGTATGTGGACCTGGTTAACGAAAATCTGCCGAATCTAACGACATACAATGCAGGTCAAAATCCGCCTACACGCATCAGCTATCAGGCGAATGGGGAAACGGTCTCAGCCACACGTCTGCAGATCCCGTACCCGTTCATCTATGACAAGGCTGCGGTAAATGCGCAAGGCCAACCAGCACCAATTCTTGGTCATGTTGAGCTGATGTATACATGGACCAACATTGTTGAGGGGCATCAATCGGGTAATCGCGCACGCTACCAGCAAGCCCTGGACCTGCTCTACTCCCGTCTGGAACTGAGCCCATCGGGTCTGGCAGGCGTGGCACCAAGCTACATCGGATCCACGAACGGCCGGATCACTGGTACCACGACAGCGCTGGAATACAAGCTGGCGAACAGCGAGACGTACACTCGTGCAACTAATGAACAAGTAACTGATCTAGCACCAGGGACATACCACGTCCGCTATGCAGCCAAAACAGGCTATAACGCAGGCGCTACGAACCCGACAGACCTGTACTACAGTGCAGGACCGGCTGTAGAAGTAGTCGTACCTGCTTCGACCACAAATCCGCCAACCAGCGGACCTACTCCTACAACGCCGCCACCTACGACACCGGTAGATGAGGAAGAAGAGACCGAAACGCCTGGCGAAGAGACGCCGGGAACGACGCCTCCTACCTCCGTTACGGTAGAGGTGACGGTTGATGAGGAGACGGGTTATGCGGTAGCGGCAGCTACAGCAGAATCGGTTGAAGCTCTGATCGCCACTGCCAAACTGGTGGAGGCTGCTGGAGAGCAAGCTGTGGTTGAGTTTAATGTGAATCCAGGCTCTGCCGCTACGGTACAGCTGACGATTCCTAGAGCCGCATTTAACGCTCTGGCATCGGGTACAGATGCTGCCATTAAGCTCGCTTATGGCAATCTCGGTACGCTCCTCTTAGATGCCAATGCGGTTCAGAGCATCAGTGCAGCGGCAGGAGATGGAGATATTAGTTTCATTATCGGCAAGTCCTCTCTGACCGAGGAAGGTCAAGAAGCACTTGGTGATCGTCCAGTTTATGATATCAGCGTATTCGCTGGCGAGACACCAATCGAGACGTTTGCTGGCAGCACGATTCACGTCAGCCTGCCGTATACACTGGCTGCTGGTGAAAGTCCGGAAGCCATTATTGTCTACGCCGTATCCGCTGAGGGTGATCTGGAAACGCTGCGCGGACGTTATGTCGCCGGCACGCGTACGGTTGATTTTGATACGACACATTTCTCCCAATTCATCATCGGATACAACCCGGTTGTGTTCGCTGACGTGGCTTCCTCCGCGTGGCATGCCCAGGCGATCAGCTTCCTGGCAGCCAGAGGCATCACTAACGGTACCGATGCCGATCATTATAGCCCAAGTGCGCAAGTGACGCGCGGACAATTTATCGTCCTGCTGCTGAACAGTTATGGCATCACGCCACAGGCTGGCGCAACTGACAACTTTGCTGATGCGGGTAACAAGTACTACACGGATTACCTGGCTGCCGCCAAACAGTACGGTATCGCGCAAGGCTCGGGCGACAATCGCTTCGCGCCAGAGGACGCGATTACCCGTCAAGAACTGTTCACACTGCTGTACCGCGCCCTGGATACGCTCGGCGAACTGCCGGAAGCGGCTGCAGGTGCAGCTACTGACAGCTATAGCGATGCAGACCAGATCGCGCCATATGCGCGTGAAGCATTCGACGCGCTCGTAGCTCGCGGTATCGTGCAAGGCAACGATGGCAAGCTGGACCCACGGGGATTGACAACCCGCGCCCAAGCTGCACAAGTCTTGTACAATCTGCTGTCGCAAGATTAATCTTTGCAAGCCTTCATAGCACGAAGGGATGGAGTCGGTGACGATTCCATCCCTTTTTGTGATGTTGCGACCATCGTACCTGCCAACTCCATCTAAGACTGATATAATAGAAGCCGGAGACTGTATGACGTGCGCTCATGCAGGCATCACGAACCGGCAGAGGAGTCTGAGTATGAAAGCCATCCTGATCGATGACGAGCGTCTGGCTCTCGATTACTTGACGAAACAACTGAACGGGATTACGGAAGTCAGTATTGGAGTAGTGGGGAGCTATATGGATCCATTGGAGGGCAAGGCTGCTGTCGCAGAGCAGCAACCGGACATTGTCTTCCTGGATATTCATTTGCCCGAGATTAGCGGATTGGAGCTGGCCGAACAGCTGCTGGAGCTGCGGCCCCAATTGCACATTGTATTCGTTACAGCCTATGACGACTACGCGGTCAAGGCATTCGAACTGAACGCCATCGACTACGTCGTCAAGCCGTTCAGCCGGGACCGATTGGCCAAAACGCTGGTCCGCATACGTCAACGAAGCGCCGAGACGCCCCCGGTCGTCACCACTGCGGATCGTCCGCTCGGCGTACGGTTATTCCGGCAGTTGCTGGTCGAATCGGCGAGCGGAGAGGTGTTGTCCATGAACTGGCGGACTTCCCGTGCTCAGGAGCTCTTCCTGTATCTGATGCATCACCGGGGAAGACTGGTGCGCAAGGAAGAACTGGCCGAGCTGCTATGGCCGGATTTTGACCTAAAGCGGGCCTACCCGCAGCTGTACACGACCGTCTACCACATTCGCAAGGCGTTGGAAGCTTATGGGGAGCGGTTTCAGCTCGTCAGTGCATCCGACGGCTACCGGCTGGAGCTGGATCGCGTGGATCTCGATGTGGAGCAATGGGAACGTGAGCTGCGTGAGCTGCCGGCGCTGGATGCAGCATCTGCCGCGCGTTACGCAGCACTGCTCGAAGCCTATGAAGGCGACTATCTGGAGGATCATGATTATTGGTGGGCCGAAGGAGAGCGTCATCGTCTCAGCCTGCGGTGGCTGGAGACGGGTCTTCGTCTGGCGCGCTGGTATGCATCGCATGGCTTTCCGGATAAGGCGCTGACCCTCTACCATCAGCTGAGCGTACGCCAGCCGCAGGAGGAGGAGTTGCATCTGGGGCTGATGCAGCTGTATGCCGCTGCGGGAAACCGGGCCGCCGTGGATCGCCAATATCGGCAGATGCGACAGTTGTTACGGGAAGAGCTGGGAGAGGAGCCGGGGCCAGGCACGGTAGCTTGGTACACGGCATGGTCTGGCACCTAACCGACGAGTGTTAGTGAGGCTGTGGAGATTTTGTATAGCTGGACAAGTTACAATGGCGCCTTAGGAATCTGATGAATGGGCAGGAGGCGCCAATAGATGAGAGTCATGCTGGTGGATGACGAATGGTTAGCGTTGCAAGGATTGGAAAACCGGCTTAGAAAAGCAGGCGGACTGGAGATTGTAGGCATGTATCAGGATCCCAAGGAAGGTTATCAGGCGGCGCTCCAGCTGCGGCCGGATTTGTTGTTCCTGGACATTGACATGCCGGAGCTCAATGGGTTGGCTTTTGCAGAGCGTATTAATTTGCTGCTGCCGCAGATTCAGATTGTTTTTGTGACGGCACATAGCCGCCACGCGATTGCAGCGTTTGAACAGGAAACGCTGGACTATCTGCTCAAGCCGCTGCAATCGGAACGGCTGAAGCAGACGCTGGAGCGGGCAAGAGACAAACTCCATGCAGGTACGCCTGTACAGAATCAAACGTTGCGAATTCGATTGCTTGGCGGGTTGGGGCTCGAAACCGACGCGGGAGAGAAGCTACTACCAGCTTGGCGGACGCAGAAAACGAAGGAGCTGTGTGCATACCTGCTGCACGTAGATGGCCGATTGGTCCGCAAAGAAGTGCTGGCGCGTCTGCTGTGGGATGACTTTGAGGAAGCCAAGGCGTACGCCCGTCTGTATACAGCCGTTTATCAGCTCCGTAAGGTGTTGGGGGAGAGCGGCTTGCAGGTGCTCAGTGCCGATGAGGGCTATTGGGTGCCCAGAGAAGGCGTGCAAACCGATGTGGAGCGTTGGGAGCGCGGCGTAGCCAAAGCCCCAGAATTGACCCGGCACACGCTGCACCTGCACATTGAGCTGATTGGCATGTACCGGGGGGATTATCTGGAAGGCCTGGATTACTCGTGGGCAGAATCGCGGCGTCAGCAGCTGCGGATCATCTGGTATTACCATGCGATGAGGGTGGCGCGGCTTCTCAAGGAGGAGCGTCTGACGTTTGAAGCAAGAGCCCTGTGCGAGCAGATCAAGGCGCGCTATCCGCAGGAGCTGGAGAGTGAAGTTTTATACAAAGAGTTAGAAAATCAGAAGATAGGGTAGCGGACTGTCCGAAGCTAAATTTATAATCCACTATTTTTTGCAATAGGGGCTATAAGTATAGTTGCTTTTTCAGGTCTTATCAGTGCGAGGCCTGAGAAAACTATTCCTGAAAAAGTAAATGAGGGCACAGCTCATATAGTCACGGGCCAATTACAAGCAGAGTCTCAACCGAATGTGCATAAAATCCTAGTCGGAAGTTGGGACAGAGCGCTGAAGAAAATGAACCAAACAAAGGAATTTTCAGCTGCTGACCTTAATCAATGGAATTTAATTAGTAGTGCTGACATAGGGTTGAAATTTACAAATCAGCTCTCCCAAGAGGAAGCTTTTTCTGTAAATGCTGCTTTAACTAGTAAAGAGCGGGAAGCAGCTCTTCAATACAAAGATTATTTCCCAGCAGTCTTACTCAATCAGGAACAAGATTACATGATACTTTTTTGGGAAAGAGAAAATGGTAACGTGGTTTACATCGATATTGCTTCAGAGATAGCCGAAGATGAAAGCAGGCTATGGTATGTGTCGGGTCCTTATAAAGAAATTTTAATTAACTAAAGACTTAAGTCCTTGATTAGACTGTTGAATAAATGCCGGAGAGGCACGGAATCGAATCTGGAGAAGCGAAGCGTTCGCCTTTGTCCCCGGATTTCACCCCTAATAGGGGTAAAATCAAAGAAATCTGGGGACAACAGCGATCGGAAGATCGATCCGTGACTGTAGGCATTCTTTTTTTCAACAGCCTGTTAATGGGCTTATTTTTTTCGTAAGGTTACAAGTCATGAAAAAGTTTGACAGTTTAACTTTTGTAGTGTGTAATATACATAAAGACCGACCGTCAGTCTATAAATGGAGGCTATACGATGCGGACGATCAAAGCACCGGAACAACGCAAACATGAGATCCTGGATACGGCCGAGATGCTCTTCACGAGCAAGGGCTACGCCAAGACGACGATTATGGATATTCTGAATGCCGTAGGCATTGCTAAGGGAACCTTCTACTACTACTTCAAGTCCAAGGAAGAGGTCATGGATGCGATCATTATGCGGATTATTGAAGCGGATGCTGCCATGGCCCGCAGAATCGCCGCAGATCCTGATATCCCGGTGCTGGGCAAGCTGCTGCAGATTCTGATGGCGCAGTCCCCTGTACAGGGTGGAAGCAAGGAGAAGATGATCGAGCAATTTCATCAGCCGGAGAATGCGGAAATGCATCAGAAGAGCCTGGTTCAGGCCATTCTGCACCTTGGACCGGTATTGGCAGATGTTGTCGAGCAAGGGGTAAAGGAGGGGCTGTTCCGCACCGAATACCCCAGGGAGACCGTGGAATTTTTGCTGGCTGGGGCACAAGTCATTTTTGACGAGGGGCTGTTCCAATGGCCGCAGGAAGAAGTTATGCGCAGAGCCGCAGCCTTTGTGCGGATGATTGAACAATCATTGGGCGCAGAGCAGGGAAGCTTCGACTTCATGCTGGAGCGACTGGCAGGTCCTGCAGCCGATGGAGAGTGACGGTTAAGGGGAGCGGTTGGGAGCGGCTTGATTTTTAGCGGAGGAGTCACTACTGTACCCTTCGTCTGAGTATTATAGACCGACGGTCGGTCTATAAACGAAACTACGAATTTATAAAAGAAAGAAGGCATCTCAGGTGGAAAAAGGGAAAGCACGCTTCTCCCATCATTTTATCCTGCTGGTCATAGGGCAGGTCGTCTCCATTCTGGGCACAGCACTCATGCGGTTTGTGCTCTCGCTGTATGTTCTTGACTTGACGGGGAGGGCCGATGTGTTCGCTGCACTGCTGGCGCTATCCCATTTACCCCTGCTGCTATCCCCTGTAGGAGGGGCGCTCGCGGACCGGATGGATCGCCGGCGGCTGATGATCCTGCTGGACCTTACTGGCAGCGTCATTGTCTTAAGTCTACTACTGGCCATGGCGGCGGGAGAGCCGCCGGTTGCGCTCATTGGCGGACTGATGATGCTGCTGGCAGTAGTCAGCGCCATCTATTCACCAACGGTGCTGGCGAGCATCCCCCAGTTGGTGCCACAGGACCGTCTGGAGCAGGCCAATGGCATGGTCAGCAGTGTGCAAGCCTTGTCCGCTGTAGCCGCACCGCTTGCTGGCGGCATCCTCTACAGTCTGGTTGGGGCACCGGTACTAGCGGGAGCCAGTGCCGTCGCCCTTCTGCTCTCGGGGATGCTGCTGTTGTTCATTCGCATCCCTCGTGTGCGAAGCGGCGGGCCAGTCCCGACCGTGGGCCAAGACCTCAAGGACGGCTTCGCCTATGTCACGCGCCAGGGGCTGATCCGTAAGGCGGTCCTTCTGGCAGCGCTGCTGAATTTCATTCTGACGCCGTTTTTTCTTGTTGGTGCACCTTATATTCTCCGGGTCGTCATGGAGAGCAGTGATACTCGCTATGGCCTAGGGGTCGGACTCATTCAGGCAGCGGTTATCGTGGGCGCGCTGTCGGTTGGCAAGCTTGCCAAGCGTTTTGCCGTGCCGTTATTGTATCGCTGGCTCTACGTGATTGCGGTTCTGCTGGTACCGCTGGCGCTGTCCCTCACGCCTCTTGGTCTGCTGTCAGGACATGATATGCCGTATCTACTATTCCTGGTGTGTGCAATGCCGGTCGCCGGGTTGATGACCATGATTTCGATTGCTGTCATCAGCCGGGTTCAGAAGGAAACGCCGCCGCTCCATCTGGGCAAAGTCCTGGCCATCATTACCATGGCTTCTCAATGTGCAGCCCCTCTCGGACAACTGGTGTATGGACTGGTGATCCGGAGTGCGGGCAGCCGGATTCATCTGGTTGTATTGATGGTCAGCGCGGCCATGGCCCTATTGGCGGGAGGGGCTCGAAGGTTGCTGTATAACGAAGGGGAGCGTGGATAAATGTTGAAGAAGCTGGCTGTCCGGGATTTGACCAGGAATAAAGTGATTACCGCGGTCCTGTTCCTGTTTATTGCGTCATCCGCGGCACTAGCGGCTGCGGCCGCCCTGATGGTAGCTGAGTTAAGCAGCTCGGTGTCCCGGTTTTTCGAGGCTGCGGCTGTGCCGCATGTCGTGCAGATGCATGCGGGAGAGGTAGACCAGGCGGCCATCGATGACTTCTCCGCCTCCCAATCGTCCGTCGTTCTTCAGCAAACGGTGGAGATGATCCCTGTCTCTGCTGGCGCGCTTCGGATTGGCTCCTCTGACGGGGGCCGTCCATCCGAGGTGATGGACAATGCTTTTGTACAACAGAGTCTCAGATTCGACTACTTGCTCGATCTGGATAATCGCATTGCCGAGATTGAGCCGGGGGAAGTGGGCGTCCCCGTCTATTATAAGGAGCAACTGAAGCTTCAAGAAGGAGACCTCGTCCGCATTGTCACGGAGCAGGGGGAGATGACCTGGCGAATTGCCGCTTTTGTACGGGATGTTCAGATGAACCCCGCGCTAATCAGCTCCAAGCGGTTTGTCCTGCATGAGGAGGACTGGACGGCGCTGGCTGGTCACATTGAGGCGAGGGAATACCTGATCACGTTCCGGCTGACGGATCCCTCGCTGGCGGGCGGGCTGGAGCAGGCTTACCGGGCAGCGGGACTGCCGCAGCAGGGGCCGTCGATTACTTATGGACTGCTGCGGACGCTGCACCTGCTGACGGACGGCATCGTCATCGCCGTCATCATCCTGGCCAGCTTGCTGCTCATAGGGATCTCCGCATTATGCCTCCGCTTCACGATGAGCGCTACCCTGGAGGAAGATTACCGGGAGATTGGCATTCTGAGGGCTCTGGGTCTGCCCGGTCGTTGGATTCGCCAGCTGTATCTCGGCAAATATGCAGTTATTACAGTGCTGGCCTGTCTGGCGGGCTACGGGGTGGCTTTGCCAGCTGGCAGGCTGATTACGGATCAGATGGCTTTGTATATGGGGAGAACGGCGCCAGGTTCGGCTACGTATCTGGTTCCACTTGGAGCGGTTGTGCTGGTGGGGCTGGTTGTGCTGGCTATCTGTTGGCTGATGCTGGGCCGCCTGGGCCGGGTCAGTCCTGTAGACGCGATCCGGACAGGGATGGCTCCAGCTGCTGGTCGGGTTGGACGGGCACCGGCCATTCACCGGAGCCGACTGCCGTTATCGCTGCTGCTGGCAGCCAAAGACATCCGATCGCGCCTGCCCATGTACAGTCTGCTGTGCGGGGTATACGTACTAGGCTTAATCTTGTTGTTGATTCCGCAACAACTGCTCCACACCTTTAATTCGCCAGACTTTATCTCCTACATGGGAGCGGCTCGCAGTGACCTTCGCTTGGATCTGAGGCCATCGGGGCCGCTGACAGACAAGCAAATAGAGGAATTGGACGTATCGATTCAACAGGATGGCGAAACCGAGCGTTATGCGCTGTTTGTGACAAGCGCCTGGCAAGTCGTCGATCAGGCAGGGGAGACAGAAACGATCTACGTCGAGCAAGGCGATTTCCGTGTCTTCCCCATTCAATATGCGAGTGGGGGAGCACCAGAGCAAGCGGATCAGCTGGCCCTCTCCGATCTGTTGGCGAGTAGTCTGGGCAAGCAGGTCGGAGACCAAGTGGTGACGATCGCAGGCGGCGTGGAACGGGAGCTGACCGTCAGCGGCATTTATCAGGATATCACCAACGGAGGCAAGACCGCCAAGGCCCTCATCGCCGCGTCGCCAGAAGACCGCCTCTGGGTGACAGCAGCTATCAATCTGGCGGAGGTGACGAATCTGCAGCAGAAACGGCAGTCCTATGCCGAGGCATTCCCGGAAGCACGCGTAACGGATATGCAGGATTATTTGGCGCAGACGCTGGGTGGTACGATCCGCCAGGTTGAGCGGGTGTCGCTGGCTGCCGCTCTGCTCGCGGTGATTGTTGGCGCGACGATTACGGGGCTCTTTTACCGGCTGCTGCTGGCCAAGGATGCTTCACAGATTGCGATCATGCGCAGTATGGGCTTCGCGGCATGGGCGATGCGGGGTCAGTATATGACTCGTGTAACCCTGCTGCTGACAATAGGGCTAATCCTGGGCACTTGTCTGGCTGGTGTGGGCGGTAATATGTTGGCAGGTGTTATGGGGGCCAGGTTTGGGGCAGCGGGCATCCGGCTGCTGCCCCTGCCGCTAGCGGTCCAGTTGGGCTACACGTTGCTGCTGGCCGGGGGCACGGCATGGGCTGCGTGGTTTACGGTACGGACAGCGATAACGGAGCGGAAGGGAGTGCGGGTATGAGGGGGATTCAAGATAGCGGTAATTTAGCGGGGCATAAGGAGGAAGGCACTCGGATGGTGGATGTGACGGGGGTGGCAAGGCCGGCCATTATAGAAGCCAGGCAGCTCTCCAAGAGTTATGTTTTGGGAGGCAAGCAGCATCCGGTGCTGGATCGTGTCGATTTGAGCGTTAGGCAAGGCGAGTTTGTAACCGTAATGGGGCCATCCGGCTGCGGCAAGTCGACTTTACTGTACCTGCTTAGCGGACTGGAACCAGCTACTGACGGTGAAGTGAGTTTCTGCGGTGTATCGCTCGAAGCGATGTCGGAGGCACAGCGGGCCGAGCTGCGACTGCAGCGGATGGGCTTCATTTTTCAGCAAAGCCATCTCCTGCGGCAGCTGAGCCTGCTGGACAATATCGTACTCTCCGCCTATGCGGCGAAGAAGGTCGATCGTAAACAGCTGACAGCGCGTGCGCTGTCACTAATGGCAGACATGGGGATTGCGGAGCTGGCGCATCAGGATATGACATCTGTATCCGGGGGTCAGTTGCAGCGGGCTGCTATCTGCCGGGCCCTGATGAATGAGCCGGAGATCGTGTTCGGAGATGAGCCCACTGGTGCGTTGAACTCTAGCTCGACCCGCGATGTGCTGGAGATCCTGCAGGGAATCCATAGCCAGGGTACAGCCATTCTGTTAGTTACGCATGATGCCAAGGTAGCGATCCGCTCGGAGCGCATTCTCTACATGCTCGACGGCAGACTGGTGGACGAGTGCCAGCTGGGGCCTTACGAGAGCGAAGGCGATCTGGAGGCGCGGGAACGCAAGGTAGGCAATTGGCTGGAGCGGATGGGCTTCTGAGGAGGTATTGAAAAGCAGGGACGCAAAGCCAGCATAGGGCTAGAGAAAGAAGACAGCACCTGTGTCAAAAATGCCAAGTCACTTAACCCCTCGCCCTGGTGAGGGGTTTTACTTTACCCACCAACGCACCAAAGTTCCTCTATTTGCTCGGCAATCCGCCGGAGGTCCGCTGTAACGCACCAAAGTTCCTCTATTCGCTCGCAACTCCGCCGGACGTCCGCTGTAGCGCACCAAAGTTCCTCTATTTGCTCGGCAATCCGTTGAACGTCCGCTGTAACGCACCAAAGTTCCTCTATTTTCTCAGCAATCCGCCGAACGTCCGCTGTAACGCACCAAAGTTCCTCTATTTGCTCGCAACTCCGCCGAACGTCCGCTGTAACGCACCAAAGTTCCTCTATTTGCTCGACAAACCGCCGCTGTCCGCCCTCGCGCACGGAAATTTCAGAAACTGTAGAGGTCCAAGTTTTACCATGGTGAGTGACCAATACAGTCAGAATCGTTTTATCATCCTATCCACAGAAAGGTTGAAGAGAACACCGTGCGAAAATATGCAAAATTCTTATTGATGTGCTTGCTCGTTGTTGCCTTGCAGGTCAGTTCCATTTCAAACGTATTATTTACATACGCAGCAGGGACTGGCAACGACGTGACGAGTGAAGTAGCTTCACAATTCATCACAGGTGTAGACATTAGAGAAAAGACGGGCACCATACCGGGGACTACACTTGTTGGTACACCTGATTTAGAGAAAGATACTGATTTTATGTTGTACTACGAGTTTACCGTACCGAATGTACATAATATCCTCGAGAATGACTACATTATTTTTGATGTTCCTGCGGCCATTAAATTACCCCAGCTTGCAGCAGGTCAAGAATTACAGATAACCACCCTGGATATTCCCGAAGAAAACACATTCGTTGCTACAGCTTATTTGTTGGCTGACAACAAGATCAAGCTTGTTTTTTCGAACAGTGTTGAGACGCTATCTAATGTAGGTGGCGCGTTTTTCTTGGCGGGTAATTTTGACGAAGCCCATATTAATGAGGATGGCACAGCGACGGATATTTCGTTTGGTATTCCGAACCAAACCGTAACGCTCACCTTCAAAGAAGCTCCATTGCCTGAGCCGGACCCCGTTACGGTACAAAAGGACGGAGCGATCACGAACGGAACAGACATTGAGTGGACCATTACAGTCAACAAAGAGAATGTTGCTGTGAACAATGCTGTGCTCGTGGATGAGATTCCAGCTAGTCAGGTTCTCGATCAGTCATCAATCAGAATTAATGGTGCTGCACCTACAGATGGTGTATCCGTAATTGACAATAACTTGTCGATTGCATTGGGTGACATTACAACCCAGCAAGAAATCACCTTTGTTACGTCATTAAAGGAAGCGGCACTGCTTGCGGCACTGGAGGCAGGAGAGACATCCATTGCTGTAATCAATACCGCTTACCTGGAGCATGACGATGACAAGACAACGAATGTGGATAGCCCAAAAACGGTCACCATTCCACTGAATATTTTGAGCAAGTCAGGAAACTATGATTCTACCACGACAACAAATAATACAAAAAATATTACCTGGACGATTGTCGTGAATGAAGATGAGTTAGCATTTGACAATGCCCTTATTAAGGACACACTTCCATCTGGACTCACCTATATTACTGGAACAGCAACTGTAAATGGTGCTAGTGTTACTCCGGGTGTAGACGGCTCTGAGCTTACTTTCAACCTGGGTAATATTACGACCGAAGTTATGATTACGTACGAAACAGAGATTGATCCTGCTCGTTTTCAAACAAATGGCTCCTATACGTTCAGAAACGAAGCGGTCCTTACCTGGGAGGGTCTGACTGGAGCAGGAGTCATGAAAGAGGCTTCAGTAGGTGTTGGAAGTGGCTTATTCAACAAGTCAGGTGCGGGGTATAACCGGGCGAATGGTGTCATTTCATGGTCCATTTCGATTAATAATGACAATATTACCTTGGATGCACCAACAATTACGGATGTAATCCCAAGCACGCAAGAGTATATTGAAGGGTCTGCTCGCATTGTGGACCATCAAGGCAATGCTTATGCTGGCGGTGCATTTGACTATGATACTGCAACCAGAACACTCACCTATGAGTTCAGTTCTGATATTAATTCCAGGTACACCATTACCTTTGACACAAAGCCAGCTTCGACAGAAGACATCACGGCTAATGCCAGTGGCAGCTTCTCAAATACAGCTACGTTCTCGAGTGGGACAATTACCCGTACGAGTACAGGCACGCAGAACTATACAAGCAATGTGCTGAAAAAAGATGCAGAAGGCTATGATCTAAATGTAGCTGAACGTACGATTACTTGGAAGCTGACTGTTAATGAAAACGGGGCAACGACCCCAAGTGCAGCGAAAGCAGGAACGGATGCTAGTTTGTACAATCGGATTGCACTTCCAAATGTAAGTATTGTCGATGCGATTCCTGACGGACTAACCTTCCAGCCAGACAGCGTCATCGTACGTAATCTTAGCGGTAATCCAGTTACCAATCTGGTCAACGTTAGTGAAAGTGGGACAGGTGTCGTCACCTTCGATTTCAATGCAAGCATTACAGAGCAATATACGATTGAGTTCAAAACAGCCATTACGGATCTGTCCAAATTTACGTCACAAAATAACGCGTTGAATAATGGGAATTTCAATGTGACGAATGAAGCAACATTAACCCATGATTCCACGACAAGATCCAATACCGATCCTGCAACGCAAACCATTAGGAACCATATTGTAAGTAAAAAGGGCATTCCGACTGCTTTCGGTAACAAGTATGTGGATTGGGTTGTCTATCTGAACTCCAATGCCGTTAATCTGAATCAGCTGCTGGATGTCGATAAATTCTGGTTGATCGATAACCTGCAAGCAGGCCTTGAGCTAGACACAACCAGCGTGGAGCTCATCGAATATAGTGGAGCCATTCTTGTACCTGACAGTATTCCAGCGGACGGAAATGATGGGCTAGGTGCAGGAACTTCAATAACACTAGATGGCTCGCATATTGTCTATGATGCGACGACGAGAGAATTTAGATTTAATTTCCCGACCGAGACGATTGATAAAGCGTACAAGCTTTCGTTCCGTACGTATGTAACAGAAACGGTCACCTCGGGTTCCAGCTTCACAAACAGCATTAACCTGTTTGGTTCGAAAGACGATGTAGCGGTGCCAATTGATGGTGCGTATCAGTCCAGTGATGGGCGTCAAGTCACCTTCTTGCAAGCAGGAAGTATGGGCTACGGCAATCTCGGTCAATTTATCGTTCATAAGGTAGATTTGAATAATACTAACGTTAAATTATCCGGTGCAACCTTCGCCCTGTATGATCAATATGGCAATAAGGTTCAAGAGAAAGCAACCGTAGACGGAGAACTGGAATTCAATCGAATCAAGTTCGACCTGCCTTACTATATTAAAGAGGTAGAGGCGCCAACAGGCTATCTTCTGAGTGGAGAAGTAAGTGTGGACGGCACGCCAGCAACTGCTACGCCAACAGGCGCTGTTGTAGAAGATGCCATTCCACTAACACTGGCAGCTTCACATACGCCAAAAGTTTTGGAGCTGGTTTTTGCTAACGAACAGATTCATGCGGATATTCAGTTTATCAAGCAAAATGAAACCGGCAACCCGTTAGCAGGTGCAGAGTTTGGGTTGTTCCCTCGCGGAGCAGATGCAACGTCCACACCACTTGCTACAGCTACAAGTAACAGCCTGGGCGTTGTAGCATTTGCAGATGTTGTGTATGGTGCGTACGATATTCGTGAACTGCAAGCACCAGAAGGCTATCGAACGTTGACAGGCGTTGTTCATGCCGTTGAGGTTAACGCGGCAGACCACGATACCACCTTGACGTATAGTTCAGTTTCCAATAGCTTAATTCGTGCGGATATTTCATTGGTGAAGCTGGATGATTCCGGTTCTGCACTAGCAGGGGCAGAATTCACGTTATATGATAGCTCAGATGGAGCGATCGCAACGGATATATCGGATGCACTTGGCGCTGTGCTGTTTGAGAATGTGCTGGCTGGAACCTATTATATCCGTGAGACGCGTACGCCGTTTGGATATATTCCGATTACAGGCAATATAAACAGCACACCGATTGCGATTACTGAGGCTGTGCATGGCACAACGATAGCTCTTGGCGACGTAACAAACGAGCTGATTCAAGCCAATATTTCGTTTGTGAAGCAGGACGAGAATGGTCAAGCGCTGGCGGATGCTACCTTTGGTTTATACAATAGTCAGGATACACTCGTGCAATCTCGAACCAGCTTGGCGGATGGTTCAGTAACCTTTACGAATATTGGCGAGGGAAGCTACACCATTAGAGAAACTGCTGCACCGCATGGCTACGTTCCGCTAACCGGCAACGTCCACACGGTCACAGTTGCGGCTAGTAATCATAATACTACGATTACATTGGATCCAGTTTCCAACACACTTGTTGAAGCCGATATCGAGTTTGTAAAAGTGAATGACAAGGGCGAGGTATTGCCGGGTGCGGAGTTCGAGCTGGTGGACTCTGGCGACAATGTTGTGGATACGGTAATGAGTGATGCGGAGGGTAAGGTAACCTTTGTTGATGTACGGGTAGGCGACTACACGATTCGGGAGAAAACACCGCCTGTTGGCTACAATCCAATCGTGGGAGATGTCGCAACGGTAGAAATTACTGCCGCAGAGCACGGGACTACCGTGACGTATCTCACCGCATCAACCCTGCCACAGTATGTAACAAACAACATTATTAAAGGTCATATCGAATTTGTGAAAATCGCTAAATACAGCGGCGCCTTGTTGCAACATGCAAGATTTGCTCTGTATGATGCGAACGACACGGCATTTACCAATGAATTGGCGGTTGCCATTTCTGATCGTGATGGCGTGGTCCGTTTTGAAGATGTAGAATACGGCGACTACACCATCAAGGAAATTGTCGCACCTGGCGGCTACCTTCGATCCGATGAAACGTTAACGGTCTCTGTGACAACAGAAGGTGAAACGTATGATCTTGGAACCTTTGAGAATACAGCGATGCCTGTTAACACGATTTTGGGAACCATCGAAGTGAAAAAGGTGAATGAGTTCGGCGATTCCCTTGCCGGAGCGAAGTTCGGCCTATACAACGCACGAGGTCACTTCATGGGTGAAGCGGTAACGAACAACTCAGGTATGGCTCGCTTCTACTCCTTAGCTGAAGGCACGTATACGATTAAAGAGCTAGAAGCTCCTGCCAACTACGTGAAAACCGATCAAGAGAAACAAGTTACAATTGCCTGGAATTCAAATTTCCAATCGGTGACGATTGTTAACGAGCGTAGTGATGATACGCCTTGGTCCAGTGTAACGGTACAAAAGGTAGATGATGCAGGTGTGAAGCTTGCTGGCGTGACCTTCGGTTTGTACCAAGCAACCGATATTAACTTCACCGCTCCTGTTGCTAGCAGCACCACAAATGCTGAGGGCTTAGCAACCTTTGCTAATCTACCTCAAGGTCCATATGTGGTGAAGGAGATCGAAGCGCTGGAAGGGTATATTCTTTCAAATGCTACGCTGTCTGTAACCGTAACAGAGGACGGGAAAACGTATCATGCTGGAACGATAGAAAACAAAGCAATTCGTGGTGATATTGTCGTTACTAAAGTCAATGAGGAGAATGAAACGCTTCAAGGGGCACAGTTTGGCTTATACGATAGCAACGGGAAGCTAGTAGGTACTGCTACAAGTAATAATGCGGGTACGGCGAGCTTCCAAGATATCGCTTATGGTTCTTATGAGTTGAAGGAGCTGGCTGCACCAGCGCTATACACGAAATCCGATGCAGTAATCTCCGTGAACATTACGGTGGATGGATCGGTTCAAACCTTCACTGTAGTCAATACAAAAGCTGATGACGTATCGGGTAATACCGATGGAGGCAACACGGGTGGAGAATCACCTGGCACGGGCACCGGTACTGGTACCGGAACGGGCACTGGCTCGAATAACGGAGCAGGTGGAGGCTCGGGCGAGTCTGATCCCGACACAGATGTCAAAAGTGGCAACATGGGTATGGGCGGTAACACTTCTGTATCAGATGGCGCGCACACAGGGAACAACGGAGCTGTAGTAGGTGGGGTCAATCCTAGCAATGAATTGCCAAGAACAGGCGATGCGATTGCTACAATGATGTGGCTGTTTGCTGGTAGTGGACTGCTGATTCTCACATTACTGATCACAGGCAGAAGAAGAACTCAAAAACAATAAGCCTCAAACGTAAACCATGCGTGCGTACGTTCCATCAGGAATGTACGCATTCCTTTTTTTTGACTATAATCATGAGGTAAAGTTTGAAATAGATTGAGGGATATCATGGGAAACAAACTGAGAAACGCGGTTTTATTTATTCTGGTTGCACTTTTCTTATACAGCGGCTGTCAATTAGCGTTATACCTGTACGACGGATACAAGAGCAATCAGCTGAATGAGCGGATGAGGCAGCAGGTGGAGACCGACCCGCACACCTCATTCGGGAATGGCGGAGAAGAACAAGCCGAGCTGACGGCTGAACAAGTAAAGCAGCAATACCAAGCACGTTTTCACAGGCTGCATGAGATTAATTCGGATATTGTGGGCTGGCTCAGAATTGATCATACGCCCATTGATTATCCTGTCCTTCAATCTGATGATAACGACTACTATCTGAAGCACAACGTGGACAAGCAAGCCTCAAGACGAGGCTCGATCTTCATGGACTATCGAAATACGAGCATAACGGATGATATCCATACGGTAATCTATGGTCATCATATGAAGGATGGCAGTATGTTTGGGGAGTTGGCCAAGTACAAGGACGCAGCATATTACCGCGAGCACCCAACGATTACGTTTGAAGGGATCGAGGAAGCGACGGCATGGGAGATTTTTTCGGTCTATATCTATTCGCCTGACGATCAATTTTTTGAATATGAGTTTGCAGATCAACAGCATTACGACGCTTATTTGCAAAAAATAATCGAACAATCACACTACGCTACAGGTGTGAGTGTTACGTCAGACGATCAACTGCTCACCTTAGTCACCTGCACGTATGAGGTGACGGATGCACGATTTATCATTCATGCGAAGCGAGTGCTGTAAGGCAAAAAACTTTCGTTGGAGCGCCTGACCCGGCGTGTACGGGAGCTGTAAGGCAAGAAACTTTCGTTGGAGCGCCTGACCCGGCGTGTACGGGAGCTGTAAGGCAAGAAACTTTCGTTGGAGTGGCCTGCTAGACACCTGTCTCTTGACCTAAACCCTCTGCATCCATTACAATACGTTGTATATCCAACGTTGGTTATTGAGGAGAGCAGGTGTAGACATGACGAATATGATCATCTTGGCCTTACTGCGCCAAAAGCCGATGCATGGTTACGAGATTCAGCAGTTGATTCAACAGAGTCGCATGGATCTGTGGGCCAATCTGCTGTCAGGCTCGATCTATTATGCGCTGAACAAGCTGGAGAAGGATGGATTGATTGTCACGGAGGCCGAGGAGCGTACCGGCGCACGACTTCGCAAGATCTATGCGATAACGGAGGCAGGAGAGGTGCATTTGCTAGAGTTGGTGAGTGACGCACTGGCTTCGCCGCCGCATTCCGTGAAGTCCGATCTGGTCGTGGCCCTCAATTGGATAGAGACGCTGCCCAAGGAAGAAGCACTCTCGCAGCTGCGCGCGAGTCTGAAGGCGCTGGAGACAACGCTGTCGGAGTGGCAGCTGGGACGGGACATCAAGCGGGAATATGGTCTATCCGCTTATGCGGAGGCGTCCTTTGACAATGCAATCGCCTTGCTGGAGCTGGACATCACCTTTGTGAAACGGATCATCGCTATCCGGGAGGCCGACACGCCTTGACTGTGCGGCCTTTACTTTTGCCCTAATAACCAACATTGGATATACAACAAAGGCTAATAGGAGGTCATATCATATGAATCAACATCCACCACCACTTGTACGGGCAGAAGGATTGCACAAAAGCTATGGTCACCGCCAGGCTATTCGGGGAATCGACCTTGCGATCTGGCCAGGGGAAACGGTCGCCATCATCGGACCCAATGGGGCGGGCAAATCTACGCTGCTGGATCTGCTCCTGGGGCTAAGGCAACCGGATGGAGGCAAGGTACACTACAGTCTCCCCGAGCCTAGAAGGCAGATCGGCTTGCAGCTGCAAAACGCCCCTTTGTTCGCTGGCTTCACGGTCCTGGAGAATCTGCGCATGTTTGCTGCCTGTTATGGTCTACGCTGCAAGAAGGCAGAACTGCTGGCTATGCTGGAGCGGTGCGGGCTGGGGGAAGCAGCTCATACCAACGCAGCTCACTTGTCCGGAGGCCAACAGAAGTGGCTAGCGATTGCGATTGCGCTAGTCCACCAGCCACGACTGCTCTTTCTCGATGAGCCCGCTGCAGCCCTCGATCCACGGGCCCGACGCCAGATGCGCTCATGGATTGCGGAGCTGGCGGCAGAGGGAGTATCGGTCGTACTGACGTCTCACGATATGGACGAGGTTCAGCAGGTGGCGGATCGTATTCTGCTCCTGCAAGATGGTCATATTGTGGCTGAAGGTACTGCGGAGGCGCTGCTGGCGACCTCTGGAACATCAAGTCTGGAAGACATGTATTTGAAGTACACCGATACAAAGGAAGAGGTGCGCGGAGTATGATCATCATTATGCGTACGATGATACGTGGGCTATGGCGGGACAGTCACACCCTGATCTGGAATATCTTATTTCCACTCGGGATGCTGGTAGGTTTGGGTTTGTATTTCCGTGATCCACTTTACTCCGAGAGGCTGCTGGCAGGGGCGTTGGCTATCAATCTGCTCTTTGGCGCGACAACGGCGACGGCCTTCTACGTGATTGCACAGCGCCATCGGGGCGTCTACAAGCTGCTGCGGGCGACGCCGCTGCCTACCTTGTCCTTCGTGACCGCCATGACCGGCGCCCGCCTGGTGCTGACCATGGCGATCAGTGTAGTACTGGTAGGCATCGGTATCGGTCTGTTTGGCGTGGCAGCCGGTCCCCTCCGTGCCGGGTGGATGCTTGTGGTGCTAACCATCGGTTCGGCGGGCTTTACAGCCCTGGGGTTTCTCCTGGCCAACCTCGCCCGCGACGAAACCCAGGTGAGCATCTTTAGCAACTTAGTAAGTCTTCCCCTGATTCTTACCAGCGGTGCCTTTTACTCTCTGGAGCAAGCGCCGGGCTGGGTACAGACCATGAGTCAGCTGCAGCCGTTTCATTACTTGGTAGAAGCACTTCGTGTCTCCATTGCCTCGGATACAATTCTTGCTGACCTGTGGCTGCCGCTGGGCGTGTTGACAGCCTTTGCCGTTCTGTGCGCTCTGCTCGCTGCGCTGACTTTTCGCTGGGATCCGGAGGGACGCTTATTCCGCTTGCGGGGCTAAGGCAAAGCGTAGAAGCCAGCTGATTGCAGCTGGCAGGTTGAGCTTGAGATGGCCGCAAAAAGCAGGCCGAGATGGGCATCCCGGCCTGCTATTGGATTACAAAGAGGGCAGCAGCAGTGACTTCAGCGGTACCATTTCGTCCTTGGGTACGTAATAGTTGAATTTGTTGTCGCTGATCGCTCCAAGCAACTGACGGCGAAACGGGGAGGCGTCCCGCAGCTGCTCCGCTGATGCCACATGATAATCAATGGGGCGCATCCAGATTGGACTGTAGCCCAGGAACAGCTGTCTGCGCGTGAATGACGAACGGTTGGGGGAGCCGGCATGCCACAGGTTCTGGGCGAAAATAAAGACATCGCCTGGCTTGCCGCAGATTTGCAGCTCACCATCCACCTGCTGCCGGACATCCTTGCTGTTCGGGTTGTACGATTGATTATGGCTGCCAGGAATGATCTTGGTGTTGCCACGGTCGGGCTCGGACATGTCGCTAAGAATATAGCACACTTTGATATAGTAGGTCGGCGTGATGCCGCCAATCGCAGGGAACTGCGGATGCGGACCGTCCTGATGCCAATCGATGAAGCTCTGGGAGGAGGTCTTCAGGTCATCCGGGTTAGGATGGCGGACGGTAAGATGCGAGATATGAAGCTGAATATTGTAGCCGAGCAAGTTCACAATCAGAGGCAGAATATCGGGTTGCTCCATCAGCGAAGCAAATTCGGGATGTCGGTCTACACTATTGTACAGATTGTAAGCAAGCGAAGGTTCTTCACCGGCCAGCACTTCATCGATGGCAGCATTTAATCGCGTCACCTGATCCTCGCTGAGTACCGAAGGGAGCACCAGATAGCCGTCTTTCTGAAATTGCTGGACGTATGCCGGAATGGCCTCCGGCAGGGCGGTGGGATTTGTCATGCGTAGCAGCCTCCAAGTTGTATTTTTTTAAAATTATATAATCTTATCACTCATGATAAAATGTAAGTAGAGATCAATTTACTTGTATATAATTTCAGGAATAGAGGTGGGCGTGAATGAGGCTGCTGCTCCCTGATTTTCAGTACCACGTGTATGTCAAAGATGCCTTTCACTTTCAAAAAAAGCACGATCAATATGACCACTGGGCGCTGTTCATTGCCGAGGAGGGCGGCTTTCATTACCGCATGGGCGAAGAAGTGGAACAGTCAGCAAGCAGCGGGGATATGGTCCTCTGTCCACCCGGGGTTGTATTCCACCGGCGTACAGAGCATTTGACCTTCCATATGCTCGGCTTCCAGTGGGTAGAGGATAGGGGACCGTCTGAGCGCGCGCACAAAACCGGCAAGCTGAGACTCATCAATCAGCCGCGATTGTATTCGACGCTGGCCCTGCTGCGGCAAGCGTGGCAGCATCCGGCTTCCGAGATGGCTGCTTATCGAAATCATCTGCTGGGTGATCTGCTGCTCGCCTGGCAGGTTGAACAACAGACCCTGCGGACGGCACCGGTTCATAGCGACCACCCGGTCGTGAGAGAGGCGCTGCAGCTGCTGCATGCGCAGGCGGAGGCGGGTATTCCTCTCCGCTCGATTGCCCAGGAGTTGGGCATTAGCCAAGTGCAGTTAACTCGCTTGTTTCAACAGCAGCTGCAGGTATCGCCAAGCACCTATGCAGCCGGTCTGCGGATGGACAAGGTCAGACAACTGCTGGCCCGGACAACGCTGCCTCTGGCCAGGATTGCCGAGCAATGCGGATTTACGGATGAGCATCACTTAAGCAAAAGCTTCAAAAAATCCCAGGGTATGAACCCTTCGATGTATCGCCGGACCCACCAGGTTTGAGTGCCTCCATGAGCCCGAAAGTTTGACAATTTTAAGGCAATAGGAGCAAATCCAGACTTGACCCGCAACGAATCAAGACCCGTCTGCGTATGATATAGGAACAGTGAAAAGGTACGCTGGTGCAAGGAAGGCACGGCATACCAGGAAGCGGGTGGTACGATGAGGTTAATCCTGTTTGGGTTTATGGTGGCGTTGGTCGCCCTGATGATATATCTCTGGTATGGACGGAGCCGATTACGTCATCTGCATGGCGTGCTGGAGCAGCGGCGGGTCACGCTAACGTCGCAGGCCGATGAGCTGCAGACCTTCGTGGGACTGGTGCAGGGGGCAACGAGAAAGCGGGCACAACAAGCGGAGGATCGACTAACGGATGTGACGACGGCGGTGACAGCCTTAATGGACCATATCAACAGCAGGCAATTGGGGTTGGGTCATGTACTGCGGCAGGGCAGGGAAGTGGAGCAGTGTGAGCGTACGGCAGCCGAGCTGGACCGGGCCGGCCGTGAGCTGGCGGCAGAGGTTGCGCAGCTGCGGAAGCTGGAGAGCAGGGTGAAGCTGCAGCATGAAGAGCTCCAACAGGAGCTCCATCGCCTCAAGGCCTCGGCCGACGACGCCCGATTGTACCACCAGACGGAGCTGCCCCGGGTTGAGGTGCAGCTCGATAGTCTGGATAACGACTTGCAGGTGGCCGGCGAGCTCGCCTTCTTCGATCCCGTTGGAGCAAGCGAACGGATGACCGAGATCGAAGGGAATCTCGAAGCAATGCGGCGTCAGATTAAAGCTTGAGGCGGAGCTGCACGGTTAACGTTGGGTTGCGTTCTGGCGCAACCGGCGGAGCATCGGAACTTTATACCGCTTCAGCAGCCAGCGTACCAGCGCATAGGTAACCAGACAGCCCACAAGACTGTTAAAGATCGAGCCGAGCAGAAAGTCCAGACCGAGATCTCCCAGCGAGCTAAGGTTCCAGGCGGTCTCATGATAGTCTGTATCTGGAACGGGCTTGTCGATTATCCAATCGAAGTCAAAGGGGGAGCTCCAGAATAGCACGTGGAAGAAATGCCCGATTTTATAATTAATATAGAACAAGACCGGCCACAAAAAAGTGCCCAGCGAACCTGCTACGATGGCAGATGGCATGTTGCCGCGGAACAACCGGGCCAGAGCGATAGACAAGGCCATGCCAATGCCAAACGTGGGGTACCAGCAAGGGAAAAAGCCGATTGTCACGCCCAGAGCGACCTGATGGTCGCCTTTTTTGTTGCCCAAAATGCGTAGCGCATAATATTTTATCCGTCTCAGGAGTTTTTTCTTCATGATGCAGGATCCTTTGCAGGAGAATTGTTAATCCTTATGATACCAGATTTGCAGTAAAAAACCGAATGGGATGTGCAGGTTGGATTTGTATCATCGGTTTGGGAGTAAAACGATATTAATTTTGTCCAAAATCGCCTTAGCTTTCCCTATAGTCCGCTGCTGCCTTTGCTTCTATACTTGGTGGAAACCCACATTCAGAGAAACCAAGGAGGAGTAGGAAGCATGGAGAAGCAGCAACAAATCTTACTGACAGATGAACAAATGAGAGCCTTTATTGCGAATGGATTTTTGATTCTCCGTACGAATTTTAGCGAAGCGTTTCATGCGAATCTGGTGGAACAGCTGAACGAGGTGTATGCCACCGAAGGCAATCCGGGCAACAACCTCTTGCCACGCATTCGTGATCTCCAGCGAGTCTTCGACCATCCTGTCGTGACAGGTGCGCTCACAAGCGTGCTAGGGCCCAATTATATGATGCATGCTCACCGCTATGGTCACTGCAATGCGTCCGATAAGCCCGGGGGCTGGCACAAGGATAGTTACTGGGGTTACGACCGGATGCGCAACCATCATCCCTGGTGGGCCATGGTCATGTATTTTCCGCAAGATACGCCAGTAGAGCTTGGTCCAACGGGGATTTTGCCGGGGACGCATAATCACGAGAGTCGTACCTTCAGGGAGGATGACCACCCGGGCGAGGCAGTAGCCAGCGGCAAGGCAGGAACCTTTGCCCTGATTCACTACGATATCTGGCATCGCTCGACAGCCAATCGGCTGGGGCTGGAGAGGTATATGCTGAAATTTGAATTCATGCGGACGCAATCGCCGCAAGCACCATCCTGGGATAACAGAACCCGAGACTGGTCTGAGCCAGCAGGGTTACAAGCGCCGGTATCCCGTCATGATCGTATGTGGGAAGAGACGTGGGAGTGGCTTTCTGGCCGCCTGGGCTCACTGGCAGAGACGGTGTCTGATTCCGAGAGGGAGAGTCTGTTAACGACCAATCAGCTGGAGAGTGAATTCGAGCCGGAAGCATTGAATAGCGCTTATTCGCTTGCCGGGTGCGGCAGCGAAGGCATTAACCGGCTGCTCGACGGACTTCATCATGAACGAGTAGCGGTATCTCGCAGCTGTGCTTACGGATTGTCCGTGGCGGGTGTCAGGGCGGTACCGGGGCTGACGGCAGCTCTTGGTTCAGAGCGTGAAGAGACGCTCATCCATGCGTTGTTTGCGCTGGGCGAGCTTCGTGGGCTGGCAACGGAGGCTGTGCCGCAGATTGTGAACCTGCTGTCTCACACTTCGGTGAAGGTGCGGCAGACGGCGGTGGAAGCATTAGGTATGATCGGTTCACCCGCTCAGGCATGCACGGCCGGCTTGATTCGTGGTCTCGGCGATCAAGCAGCCCAGGTCAGATTCACTGCAGGGCTGTCCCTTGCCAGAATGGGCATGGCGGCTACCGAAGCGGTTCCTCAGCTGGCACTTGCACTGGAGGATGACAACCGTTATGTCCGTGCCCATGCTGCAGAAGCCTTGCATTACATCAATACAGAGCAGGCCAAAGATGTCCTGATCCGTTACTTGCTTGATTCGCGGTGGTGTCCGACAACGACCAAGGACAATGCGTTTTTTCCTTGATAATAAGAATGAAGAGGACTCGGCCCGGGTCCTCTTAAATGGGGTTCTGCCGCATGACCCAATCCCGGTAGCCGCGCGGCGAGAAGCCGGTGTGCTCCTTAAACATTCTGGAGAAGTATGCCGGCTCCATGCCCAATGATTCGGCGACCATGGCGACCGAGAGCTCTGTAAGAGTCAACTGGTCTTTGGCCTTCTCCAGCCGTTGTCGGTTAATGTATTGAATCGGCGATAGGCCGGTGAAATGCTTGAATACGCGGATAAAATAATTAGGGTGAAAATGAGCAATCTGCGCGAGTTCCTCTACAGTCATGTTCGTTGTCAAATGATTGTCAATATAGCTTAGGACATGCCCCATTTTATCATGCGAAGGCGCTGCCGACAGGTTCATCTGCACGGGACCGGACTGCTCAACATATTGGGCAATCAAGCTGAGCAGCAAGGAACGAACATGCAGTTCAGCTGTCAGAGCATTACTGCTCTTATACCTTATCAGTTGCCGAAACAAATCAGCCATCTCTTCCGGCAGTTCCGGACGTATACAGATCGGCACACGGATGAGTCGGAACAGTGGTAAATCGCCAAGCAGAGCGGTAAAGTGGCACCAGTACTTGCCGAAGGTATCTTCGCTTATCGTACCATAAGACTGCAATTCACCAGCAGGAAGCAGATACAACTCGCCCGGCTTAGGATAATAGGTACGGTCGCCCACCTTCAGATAGCCTTCTCCTTCCAGCACGAAATACATTTTGTTGAACTCCGGTACGAAATCGTGCTCTTGCCACGCCCTGCTCACCTTGGAGTAGGCTGCCATCGAGACATCCAGTTGAACCTTCGCGATGTACTGTTTCCAGAAGGGGTTAACAGCTTCCACATGACTCGCTCCATTTCCCAGATAGACTTAACTGGCCTTCAGTATAACCCAAGCTAACCGGGTTGTGGGCGCAAAGTCCTCTTTCAGTCCGAACAGTAGACAAAACTCGGCAGGTCTGTGTTATAATGCCTGTACTATAAACCGGTTACCCTGGGTGCTGCTGCTCTCCAGGTTGACATGCGGACAGGAAGAGGACAGAGGGATGAAGCCAACGATCTATGATATAGCCAAGCTTGCAGGTGTCTCAACGGCAACCGTATCCAAAGTATTCAACCGGACCGGCAATATCAGCGAAGCCACACGCTCCAAGGTGATGCGGATCAGCCGCGAACTGAACTACAAGCCCAGTATGGTCGCTTCGGCGCTGGCGGGCAAGAATACCTTCTCGTTAGGATTGCTGATTCCGGACTTGGTCAATCCGTTCTTTGCCGAGCTGGCTCGGCATGTCGAGGATAGAGCACATGAACAGGGATACAATCTCATTATCTGTAATACGGACAACGATCTGAACAAGGAGACCCAATACATCCAACTGCTGCGCCAAAAGAGTGTCGATGGCATCCTTGTAGCTACCGGGGTAAGAGATGATGATGCACTAAAAGAGCTGATCGATCAGCGTGTGCCGGTTGCGCTCGTTGCCCGGGAGATGTCGGTGCTGGCGGTGAGCACGGTGCTGGTGGACGATTTTGCCGGCGGTTACAGTGCAGCGTCCTATCTGCTCGAGCTTGGGCATCGCCGAATCGGGGTAGTAGCCGAGAGTCTGACCGTATCGAGCAGTAAAGCACGTGTCAAGGGGTATCGATTAGCACTGGAAGAAGCGGGACTAACGTACGAAGAGGGGCTGCTCGCCGTAAGCGACTTCTCGGTGGAAGGCGGCAAAGCAGCAGCAGCCACATTGCTGCAAGAGGCGCCAACGGCCATTTTTGCCTGTAATGATGTGCTGGCCATCGGTGCCATGCAGGCGGCCAAGGAAGCAGGACTCTCGATCCCTGGGGATCTCTCGATCGTCGGATTCGACAACACCATTCTGGCCACAATCACGGATCCGCCGATGACCACGATTGCCCAGCCGATTCGGGCGATGGGTCACCAGGTGGTGGACTTAATCATACGAGAAATTCAGGAAGATCAGGTGATCAAACAACGGGTAGTCTTGCTGCCGGAGTTAATCAAGCGCGGCTCCGCCCAGAGCCGTAAATAGCAAGGCTTCTTTACGCCCGTTTTTGAAAGCGGTTTAAATTTATCGGGAAAGTAACCGTTTAACCCATGGAGCCTGATTGATCGGGTTGATTTGATAGGAAATAAAAACAATTATTAAGGAATTGCAAAGAAAGTATTGACTCCAAGCGGGGTTTATTCTATGCTTTCTAGGTAAGCGGTTACTCTCCAGTTATTAACTTGTATACGTTTACTTTGTCTATACACGCAAGATTTTTAGAACAACCTCTATAAACTCAATAAGCGAGGGGTAGCGATGACACAACCAATGCAGTCTACAATTCCTGACAAAAAGAAACCGCTTGCAATTAGGATGTGGAAGGAGCGCTGGCTCTATCTGTTCCTGACGCCGGGCCTGATCTACTTCATCATCTTCAAGTACATGCCGATGTGGGGCGTACTGATGTCCTTCCAAAACTATCAGCCCCATCAAGGGTTGCTGGGCAGCCAGTGGGTTGGCTTGCGGCATTTCGAACGCTTTTTCAACGAACCGGAGTTCTGGATGCTGTTCCGCAATACGCTGTACATTGCCTTTATGGACTTGGGCATTTTCTTCCCGCTCACGATTATTCTGGCACTGATGCTCAATGAGATTGGCAGGGAGCTTTTCAAGAAAACGTTCCAGACGCTGATCTATGTCCCTCACTTCCTGTCATGGGTCGTCGTCGTCGGTATCTGCTACCTGCTTCTCACAACAGAGGGCGGCACGATCAACGAGTTGCTCGCTGCCATGGGTTTTGAGAAGGTCAACTTCCTGATGAGTGAATCCTGGTTCCGGCCGCTCATCATCATGCAGATGATCTGGAAGGACGCGGGATGGGGCACGATTATCTTCCTGGCTGCCCTGGCGGGCGTCAGCCCCCACCTGTATGAGGCTGCACGCATTGACGGCGCGAGCCGGATGCGGATGATGTGGCATGTCACACTCCCATCGATTCGCAGTGTCATCGTCATTCTGCTCATTCTGCGTCTGGGCAACTTCATTGATCTCGGCTTCGAGCAGATCTTCCTGATGGTCAACGCGCTGAACCGGGAAGTCGGCGAGGTATTCGATACTTATGTCTACCGGGTCGGTATGCAGCAGGGACAATTTAGTTACAGTGCCGCCGTCGGTCTGTTCAAATCATCGGTCGGTCTTGTGCTAATCGTGGTCGCCAACTGGCTGGCCAAAAAATTCGGTGAGGAAGGGGTGTACTAATCCATGGTTAAAGACAGAAGCATTGGCGGCCGCCTGTTTGATACGTTTAACTATATCTTTCTAGGCGCCTTCGCCCTCGTGACTTTCCTGCCGTTCCTGTACGTGGTGACCTCCTCCTTCTCGCTGACGCCAACGCTCTTTCCTCGGGAGTTTAACCTGGACGCCTACATCTACATTTTCTCGGCGCCAACCTTTACCCGCAGTTTGCTCATCTCGATTTATATCACCGTTTTTGGAACAGCGATTCAGTTGCTGCTCACGGTATTGATGGGCTATTCGCTCTCGTACAAGCATCTGCCTGGACGGCGGTTGATCCTGCTGGGTGTCCTGTTCACGATGGTATTCAGCGGTGGCATGATCCCGACGTATTTCGTTGTCAAATCGGTCGGGATCATGAATACGCTATGGGCCTTGATGCTGCCAAGCGCAATCAGTGCATTCTATCTGATCATCCTGAAGAACTTCTTCCAGGCGATCCCCGATGAGCTGAAGGAAGCGGCCAAGATCGACGGCTGTCACGAGGTCGGTATTCTGTTCCGCATCATTCTCCCGCTCTCCCTGCCGGCATTGGCTGCATTCGGTCTCTTCTATTCCGTCGGTATCTGGAACCAATATTTCAGTGCGATTCTCTATATTACAGATTCCAGCAAGTATCCGGTGCAGGTGCTGCTGCGGCAGGTTATTATTCTCAGTCAGGGCTCCATCGGCGACTCGACGGAGATCGAGACTGTCCCGGCGTATGCCAAGTCGATCAAAATGGCGGTCATCGTGGTTGCGACGCTGCCCATTATGGTGGTCTACCCATTCCTGCAGAAGCATTTTGCCAAAGGTGTACTGATAGGCTCAGTTAAAGGATGAGTTTCTCGTAGAGGATGCTCAGCAAATACGGGTGAAAGCAAGGCATTGAGGTTACGGGTCGTTCTTCCGATCGCTGTTGTCCCCAGATTTCTTGATTTATTAACCGCTTGAGCGGTTGAAATCCGGGGACAAAGGCGAACATTCCATTTCTCCAGAACCGACCCGCACCTCTTTACCGCTTTTCAACCAAGCTGACCACACACTAATAGGGCCTCATCATTTAATAGCATCACAAAAAAACTATGAAGAAGCGAGGGGTACGAATGAACAAGGGACAGAGACAGATGAAGCAGTTCATGGTAGGTACGATCGCACTGGCGATGTTGGTAACAGGTTGCTCTTCCGGTAATGAGGGTCCTGCGACGGGTACGAATGGCACGAATACGGGCAATGGCAATAGCAATGGAGGCAGCGAAGCCCCGTTTGAAATGCACTTGATGTATAACTTCGATGGTGTGGAATTCCCGCCGGCTGGCAATGAAGTGCATCAGCGTATTGAGCAGCTGACGAACACGACGCTGCGCATTGAGCAGCTGCCAGGCTCGGCATTTGAAGAGCGCTTGCCTGTCATGCTGGCATCCGGTGACCTGCCGAGTGCTGTACCGATTCCAAGACGGCATCAGAAGCTGCCTTATGTAGTCAATGCGGTAAACTCCGGCTTGTTCTGGGAGATTGGCCCGTACCTGGATCAGTTCCCGAATCTGTCCCAGATTAATCCGGTCATCAACGAGAACATCATGTATGACGGGAAGACGTACGGGCTGCCACGCGTGCGGCCGCTGGCGCGCCGGGCGTTCCATTACCGGGCGGACTGGACAGAGAACCTGGGCATGGAAGAGCCGAAGACGATTGAAGAATTCTACAACATGCTGGTTGCATTCAAGAATGATGACCCCGACGGCAATGGTCAGGATGACACGAATGGCATGGTGATGATGCAAAATCAGATCGGCCGCTACTTCACCCCATTCTTCGGTGCGCCGAACCAATGGGAAGAGCGGGACGGAGAATTCATCCGTGATGCGATGACCGAAGAGTTCCTCGAAGCGCTCAAATTTGAGAAGCGTCTCTATGATGAGAACTTGCTGAACCGCGACTTCGCGATCATGGACCGTCCGGAATGGACAGCCGCTATCGAGACGGGTCGGGCTGGCGCGCGTAATGATGTGACAGGCTCAGCGATTGTAATCCAGGAACCCCTGCAGCAGAATAATCCGGATGCCCGAATCGGCCTGTTCAGTATTCTGGAAGGCGATCATGGCAAGCGTGTATTCGCAGAGGGTGGTCACAACGGGTTCTTCCTGTTCCCGAAATCTTCGTTGCCTACCGAGGATGATCTGTTGAAGGCGCTGCGCTTCTTCGACACACTGGCGGGCGAAGAAGGTGCCAACCTGCTCTTGTGGGGAATTGAAGGCACGCATTATGAAATGGTAGACGGCAAACCGCAACATATTGAGGCAGGCAACTATGGAGAAATGGTTGGTTCTCCTTACTCCGCGCCGCTCTCTACATTACCCGGTACTGTGAATGCGATGGAAGGGGACAAGGAAGAGCTGGAGATCCGGGCGACCGAGATCGAGCTGGAGAACGAAGAGTTCATGGTATCCGATCCGACATTGCCACTTATTTCCGAGACGTTCCTGGAGAGCGGAGCTCAGATTGAAACCATTCTGGAAGATGCGCATGTGAAGTTCGTCATGGGCGAAATCAATGAGGAGCAATGGCGTGCCCAGGTTGAGGTGTGGCGTTCGCGGGGCGGCGACCAGATTGCAGCTGAGTATGCAGAGGCGTTTGCTCGCGCCAGTGAATAATTCAATGTAAATGATCCCAGGAAGCAGAGCAGGCGGTTCGCCCTTGCTCTGCTTCCATGCAACAAGAGAAGCTCAGGAGGACAATCGCATGACAAAACGTTTGAAGGTAGGCATTATCGGCGCCGGCGGCATCGCCCGGGGCGCACATATCCCCGGTTATCTCAAATTGTCAGATCAAGTCGAAGTGGTTGCTGTGGCCGATGTCGTTAGACGCAACGCAGAAGACTGCGCGACAAGCTTCGGCATTCCGAACGTCTACGATCGTTATGAAGACATGCTGGCAGCGGGCGGATTAGACGCCGTGAGTATCTGCACACCAAACAAATTTCATGCGGCGGCTGCTATCGCTGCGATGGAGGCTGGTTGTCATGTGCTATGCGAGAAGCCGCCAGGCATTACACCGGAGGAAGCCGAAGCAATGGCGGCGACTGCACAAAAACACGAGCGGCTGCTCACCTATGGTTTCCATTACCGCTACGCTGTGGAGGTCGAGACGCTGAAGCGGTTCATCCGCGCTGGCGAGCTGGGCGACATCTACATGTCGCGGGTCACGGCAGTCAGACGTCGCGGCATTCCAAGCTGGGGCGTCTTCACCAACAAAGAGCTGCAAGGCGGCGGCGCCTTGATCGATATCGGTGTCCATATGCTCGACGCGGCACTGTATTTGATGGATTACCCCGAGCCGGAGCAGGTGCTGGCCCGGACGTATCAGAAGCTGGGCAGCCGCCCCGGCGTCGGTCTGGGCGGGCAGTGGGACTGGGAGAACTTCTCAGTCGAGGATACGGCGGTTGGGATGATTACCTTCAAGAACGGGGCCAGCCTCATGCTGGAGACCGCCTTCGCAGCCAATGTCGAACAGGACAAGCAGATGCAAGTCTCGCTGATGGGCGATCAGGGCGGGGCCGATGTCTTTCCGCTCAAGATCTACCAAGAGAAGCATGAGACGCTCCTCGATGTGACGCCGGCCTACCTGAAGGCAGGTAAGCCGCGCGAGGCAGAAATCGCGGCCTTTGTCCGGGGCTGTCTGGGTGGTGAGACCCCGGCAAGCACTCCACGCGAAGGTATCCTGCTGCAACGGATCGTAGATGCCCTCTACCGCTCCGCCGAAACGGGCGAAGCGATTCGTTTATGATTCGATGTCGAAATTACTTCTCCGAACCACTTCGTGATCAAAAGCGGACTTTTTGAACAACATTATGGGAGGCGTGGTATGATAGGAGTAGCTATGTTAAGCAGGTGGCATGTCCATGCCGATGATTATGCCCTGCAGGCCGCCGCTCATCCGGAGCTGGAGATTCGTGCCGTGTGGGACGAGGAGCCGGAGCGCGGCAAGGCTTGGGCAGAGGAAATGGGCGTGCCTTTCGTGACGGAGCTGACGGAAGTGCTGGCGAATCCTGCAATCGATGCAGTGATTGTAGCCGCGCCAACCACACTCCACAAAGACATTCTGATTCAGGCCGCGAGAAGCGGCAAGCATATCTTCAGCGAGAAGGTGCTGGCGCCAACCGAGCAGGACTGCGAAGCCATATTATCTGAAGTGCGCGCACAGGGGGTACACCTGATGCTCTCACTCAAACGATTGACGGACGATTACTATGTGTACGCGCAAGACGCGCTCGACCGAGGCCTGTTAGGGCGGTTGCTGCAAGTCCGGTGCCGACTGGCTCATAATGGGGCTCTGCCCAAGGAGGGCAAGCCATTTGGTATTCTGCCCGCGACGTTTTTTGATCCAGCAGTGAGTGGAGGCGGTGCGCTAATCGATCTGGGCTCGCATCCGGTCTATCTGACCAACCGGCTCGCCGGCAAGGTCAAGCACCTCTACGCTCAGATGGATTACGCGTTGGGTCACCCGGTTGAGGATAGCGCGGTCATCGTCGCCGAGTATGAATCCGGTGCACTGGGCATCATCGAGGCGAGCCTTGCGGCCAGCGGGAACTTTCTGCTGGAGCTGCACGGGACAGAAGGGACACTGATGATTGAGAAAGGACGGCCACTCCGTATCCGGAGCAGTCGGCTGGGAGATGGCTCCTGGCAGACCCCGTCTTTGCCTGATTCGTTGCCTTCGGCAATGGAGCAGTGGGTGGCCCAGATGAGCACGGGTACGCCGCCGACAATTACGCATGAAGATTTCGTGGAGCTGACACGAGTAATTGAAGCCGCCGCGCACTCCTATGAGGCAGGAGGCAGAGTGAGCTTGAACTAACTAACCAAGACGCACCCAGGAGCAGGAAGGTGAAACCGCATGATACCCAGCAAATATTCCGTCCATCTCTACGTAGCCTTCTTCTATATGACGCATGCGACGTTTAGTCCTTTCCTGGGGTATTGGTTTTCGGAGCAAGGGCTCTCCAGCCAGCAGATTGGTCTGCTCTTCTCGCTTGGGCCGGTAGTTGGCTTGCTGGCTCAGCCGATGTGGGGGATGCTGTGCGATCGGTTTGGCGCCGAGAAGCGGGTGCTGGCGATCAGCCTGGTTGCTGCGCCTCTGCTTGCTTTCGGTTACGTGTTAGCCGGCGGCGTGTTCGCTGTTTTCATCCTGACTGCGATGGCTTATGCCGTATTTTACTCCTCGCTTATGCCGATCTCGGATGCCATAACGGTCAGTCATGCCCGCAGATACGGCTTGAGTTATGGGGGAATTCGCTTTTTAGGCTCGCTTAGCTTTGCCTTGGTGATTACACCTTTTGGGCTACTATATGAAGGCATCGGCATTCAGGCGATGTTTGTCATGCAGTTAATTATGATGCTGGTGGCGCTGCTGGTGCTCATGCAAGTGGAGCAGCCCTCCGTCCAGATGCGTCGTCCCGGTAATTTGCTGCAAGGACTGGGGCAGCTGCTCCGCCAGCCGTACTTCGGTTTGTTTCTGGTGCTCGTGTTTTTAGTGTCGATCGGCAATCATTTCTATAATGTATTCTTTTCGGTTTTTGTTGGGGGCATGGGCGGGCAAGTGGCCGGGCAGATTGGCTGGCTGAATTCCATATCCGCACTTAGCGAGCTGCCTTTCTTCCTGCTATCCGGACTTCTCATCCGGCGGTGGGGCTACTTCCCGATGCTGTGTGTGACGGCCTTGGCCGGCACGGTGCGCTGGGGTATTTTGTCCATGGAACCGACCTTTGGCGTCATGATGGCGAGCCAGCTGCTGCACGGCCTGACGTTTGCGCTGTTTATGGCGGCTGGTGTCAATTTTGCTTTTGAACGAAGCCCGGAAGGGATGAAGAATACAGGACAGACCGTGTTCGCACTGGTTTATATGAATTTAGCCAATATTACCGCCAGTAATGGCGGTGGTTGGCTGCTTGATCAATACGGTTTTCAGACGTTGTTCCGGACAGGCTCGGTCCTGTGTCTACTTGGAGCAGTAGGCTTCATTGTGCTGTCTTTAAGAATGAGACGTGAGCAGCGAATCGCATGATCAAGAATACAGCTTAGAAAAGGAATGGAGGATCACCGATGCTTAACAAGCAAGCGTATTCTTTCTCGACAATGTGGAACCTGCGCAAGCATACGCGCGGCCATGAGATGATTGAAGAAATCCTGAACCTCGGCTTCCACAATGTCGAGTTGAATTATAATGTGACCACAGCATTTCTGGAAACCATTGAGCCGATGATTGAGAAAGGGCAAGTCAACATTTCCAGCGTGCATAATGTCTTCCCGTTCATTAATGACAAGGACTACGATACGGACTCGGTCATGCTGGGCTTTGACGATCTGGAGAAACGGAAGCGCTCGGTGGAGCTGCTGATTCAGTCCATCGATTATGCGGACCGTTATGGTGCCAAGGGCGTAGTGGTTCATCCGGGCGAGGTCCCGTTCGACTACAATATCGATGCCAAGCTGAAGAAGCTGTGGGTAGAAGAGGGCAAGGACTCTCCAGCCTACCGCCAGCTGTGGAGTGAAATGAAGGAGAGGCGCGACCAACTGGCGCCCATTCATGTGCAGCGGATTCAGGATAGTCTGGAGACCGTCTGTGATTACATCGCACGTAAAGGGCTCGATATCAAGATCGGCATTGAGACCCGTTCGCGCTGCTATCAGATTCCGACGCTGCAGGAAGCGGATCAGATTATTACGGGGCTGAATGGCGCGCCGGTCTACATCTGGTACGATATTGGACACGGCATGATGATGGAACGGATGGGGCTGTACGACAATGCTGCGGAGATCCAGAAGCTGAAGGACAAAGTGCTCGGCGTTCATATTCATGAGACGGTGGGACTGGTCGACCATTGGTGTCCTTATGTACACAGTGAGGATAATGAGACCTTCGATGCGTTTCTTGAGGTGATTGATAGCGCTCCTATTAAGGTATACGAGCTGCGGGCCCCGTGTACGGAGGAGCAGATTGAACAGAGCTATCGTATCATGACGGACAAAATCGCGGCGATGAAGTAACGTGAGCTACCTCGATGAACTCCTGATCGGCTGGCTGGGAGACTTTGAGCTGTTGGTCCGCATCCTGGTCAGTGCGCTCTGCGGCTTCCTGATCGGATTGGACCGCACCCACAAGCATAAGCCAGCTGGGGTCAAAACCTATACCTTTGTCACAGCGGCCTCCACCTTAATTACGATTGTCTCGATCCACAGTGTCGAGGTGTACAGCGGCATGCAGGAGCATACGATGATGGATCCGATGCGGCTTGCTGCCCAGATAGTGACAGGGCTTGGCTTCATCGGAGCAGGCATCATTCTCAAGAATGGCGAGCGAGTCGTCGGTTTGACCTCGGCCGCGATGATTCTGTTTGCCGGTGGTGTCGGCATCGGCTTCGGTGCAGGCTTTTACAGCATCGTGCTGTGCACCATCCTTATTACGTTTGCCTTTGTCCGGCTCGGCACGTGGGCCGACCGTCGCGAACGCCGCAAGCTGGGACAACGACGAAGTGGATCAGCCAACAGCCCTCCGATGTAATCGGGGGGCTGTTCGTATGTGTTACTTTGGAAGATAAGCCCCTTCTACGGCAACCTCGCGTTCACCAGCCTGCTCGAGGTATTTCACACGAACCTTCTTGCCCGGCTGGAACTACTACACAAGCACCGATTATAATCCACTCTGCCGTCTCCATCGTTTACACAACCTTTCCCATCAATCCACCTATAATAATCTTCCGGCTCCCATGATACCCCCTAACTCGCTCCGTACGTCCTTGGCGGATGACGAGTCCGAATATGATGGTGCGATACCCTTCCTTACGGCTAAAGTTGCGAAACGTTTCGGCAATCCCCATAATAAATAGATAGATGTACGACGTTAGGATAAGGTGACGGATAGAATGGGGGAGAACGGACTTATGTTTGTGTTGGTTGGTATTGGCGTGTTACTGGTGTATGCCTTACTTGTGTTCTATATTGGCTGGAGCGGCTGGAGCTGGATGAAGCCGGTTATCTCCAACCGGTTTAAAGCGGCTTATATTGTGTTGTTAATTTTCTTGGCAACCTCGTTCATTTCGGGGAGGCTCCTGGGTAACTTCTCGGCATTGAACATAATCGGCAATTACTGGTTGGCGATCTTTTCCCTGCTCTTAATCATGCTGCCGATTGTTCACGTGTGTCTGTGGTTGTCGAGATTGACCCGTCTGCCTCGTCATCATACACAGAAGTGGGCGGGGTGGATCACGCTCACGGCCTTGATTGCGTTGATAGGCTATGGATCCTTCAATGCCTACAGCCCGGTTGTCCGCGAATATAATCTGGAGATTAAGAAGCCAGTCGAAGGAATGGATGAGCTAAAAATTATTATGGCCGCAGACATGCATTTCGGCTTGCTCTCCGGAGCGGCGCATGCGCGGCGGATGGTTGAGGGCATCAATGCGCTGGAGCCGGACATCGTCCTGTACCCGGGAGATATCATCGATGACGACCTGGATGCTTATATGAACCAGGGCATTCCCGACATCATCGCCGATGTGGAAGCCACCTATGGTGTCTATGCCTCGCTGGGCAACCATGACAAAACGGAACCGATCGAGAAACTGATCGCTGCACTGGAGCTCAGCAACATGCAGGTGCTCTATGATGATGTTCTCGTTATTGAAGATACATTTACATTGATTGGACGCAAGGACCGTACGGAGACCGATCGTGCGGAGGTGTCCACGTTGGTGTCTACGGTGGAGATGGACAAGCCGGTCATTATGCTGGACCATCAACCATACGAGTTGGATGTCGCTCAGGAGAACGGCATTGATCTGATGGTATCTGGCCATACGCACCGGGGGCAGATCGCACCTGCCCATCTGATTACAAGAGCTCTTTACGAGAATGACTGGGGCCATCTGCAAAAGGGTGAGTTCCATTCCGTTGTCACCTCCGGCTTCGGCTTCTGGGGACCGCCGATTCGGATCGGCAGCCGCTCCGAAATTGTGCAGATCAACGTGCGCTTTACGGGCTAACGAGACTAGCAGCGGTTCTGAATACTCCGCCTCCCTCATACAATGTAAGCACATGTCGGGAGAGCGGAGAAGGTGGCCGAGATGGAGGAGCAGATCACATCCATTCCACAGTTTATTCAATGGTTCGGGCTACCCATCGCAATGAGCCTGATTGGGGGCCTAATCGGTCATTTCGTCAAAAATGGGATTATCGAACTGCCAAAGTTTGTCATAGAATATACCGAGGACCCCGCCTCGTGGCCGGCCAACTGGTTTCTGCGTTCGCTGCAGCGAACAGGTCGGTTCTTGCTCTTCTTGCTTGGCTACCGGAATCGGACGAATGCGACCGACAAGGTATTTTTCGACTTGGGCTTCCTGGGTGATCTGCTGATTGCTATCGGTACCGGGATTCTTGCGAAGACGGCACTGGCACTTGCCAACACGGATAGTCCCTACGCTGTGATCAGCAGTTCCCTACTTGCAGGGTATGCCGGACTGTCTTATCTCAAGACCAAGCAGAACAAGGAGATAGCCAGTACGGTCATCGAGACGCTGGACGAACCAGAGGAGACGGGGGTTGAAGTAGGCAGCTCGGACGGACGGAAGGAACGATTGACCAGAACCGTGGATAAGGGGTGAGGAGATGCAGCGGACGACAGTTAAGGTCACCCAGCACGAACTGCAGGAGTTGAAGAAGCTAGCCGGCATTATTAAGAACGTACGTCTTCCGCTCTCACAGCGGCGTATTGCGAAGTCGCAGTACGAGACCATTATTAAATACGCCAAACATTCGGATCGCTTAATCATGTAATGTCGCCGGTGGTACCTGACGCCGCCTCTGCCCTTGCTGGGCGGGGGCGGCGTGTTTGGCATGCTCAAAAATTGTTTAGAGAGATAGGCGATACGGTTACAATATCAAGACGGGCTCTGCCTGTCATACATAATTGGCATGAGAAACGAGACAAGAGAGTCATCTGAGTTAGACAGACAGGGAGGCATAGCATGAGGAAACAAAGGGAAAACGGAGCCGTCTTCTACATATCGGTAGTAGTGGTGCTATTAGTTGTAGGGTGGGGCTTTCTGTTACCAGACAATTTGGCTTCCGTGGCCGAAGAGGCTTATGCTTTTGTAACCAGCACATTTGGCTGGTTTTATCTGACGACGACATTTTTATTTTTGATGTTCGCCATTTTCTTGTTCTTCAGCCCTGCCAGCCGCATTCGGCTGGGCAAGGACAATGATGAACCGCAGTACCCTTATTTCACTTGGCTGGCCATGTTGTTCTCGGCCGGCATGGGGATTGGTCTCGTCTTCTACGGCGTGGCCGAACCGATCTATCATTACATTACGCCTCCAGAGGGCATAGCTCCAGAGACACCTGCGGCAGCCCGCGCTTCTCTGCGTTATTCATTCTTCCACTGGGGCCTGCAGCCATGGGCCATCTATACGGTGATTGCCCTGGCTATCGCGTATACGCAATTCCGCAAAGGGGATACGGGGCTGATTAGTGCGACTTTTCGGCCAATCATGGGCAAGCGAGTAGACGGCGCACTGGGCAAAGGGATTGATACTCTGGCATCCGTCGCCACTGCCTTCGGAGTCGCGACGTCACTTGGCTTGGGGACGCTGCAGATCAATGGCGGGTTGGAGTATGTGTTCGGGATTCCTAATAATCCGAGCGTGAATCTGATCATTATCCTCGTCGTGACGATGTTGTTCCTGCTCTCCGCAATCAGTGGTCTGGACCGCGGGATTCGCTATCTCAGTAATATGAACTTGTCGTTGGCAGGCATGCTAGCGCTGTTTGTGCTGATTACGGGTCCAACCTTGTTCATCATGGACAACTTGACGGCAACCATCGGCTCGTATCTGGGCAACATCGTAACGATGAGCTTCCTGATGACGCCTTTTTCCCAGGGTACATTCGTTGGGGACTGGACGATCTTCTACTGGGCGTGGTGGATTGCCTGGGCACCGTTTGTTGGATCGTTCATCGCACGTGTCTCCAAGGGACGAACGATCAAGGAATTCGTGGGCGGCGTGTTGTTGGTACCGACCGTGCTAAGTATGGTGTGGTTCTCCATCTTTGGCGGCACAGCGCTGCATATGGAGATTTTTCAGGAACTACCGATTACTGCGGCCGTAGAAGAAGACATGACCTCGGCTTTGTTTGTCACCTTGAATTATTTGCCTTGGGGGACGTTCATCGGTGTCCTCGCCATCTTGCTGATTACGATGTTCTTCGTTACCTCTGCCGACTCGGCAACCTTCGTGCTTGGCATGTTGACCTCGCGTGGCACACAGAACCCGCGGATCTCCGTTAAAGTCATCTGGGGTTTGCTCATGTCGGGTATTGCTGGAGCGCTCATCTTCACAGAGACGGGGTTAGGCGGCTTGCAGACGGCCTCGCTTGTTATCGCACTGCCGTTTACCGTAATTCTGCTGCTCATGATGTATTCCATCTACAAGGCACTGAAGCGAGAGGTACACGACAGCAGGCGCAAGGAGCGTAAACGACTGCAGAAGCTGGAACGCTTACTGGAACGTGAGGAGGACTAAATTCAGGGAGGAGTAGGCAGCCATGAAGCGTGGTTGGATCGGATTGTCGGTGGGAGTCGTCGTGCTGGCGTTAGCGGCTGGAGGATATATGATGTTCGTGAACCCGCCTGGCGACATCGATGTCGAAGGACGCTGGGAGCTGGTGAGCGGGTCAGAGCCGTGTTATGCCGGCGTGCGGTTTATGCGGGGAATGACCCCTGCAGAGGGGGGCGTATCGACAGAGGCCCACGAGGGCAATGTTGTGCAGATGGCCTACGGCACCTACGTCAAGACAGGCGAGCGACTGACACTGAACCTGAACAATCCACCTACTGAACCAATAGAAATGATGATCGCACGTGAGGAAGAGCAACTACAGCTTCACTATGTGCAAGACGGCGAGCAGTTGAGATGCACGTATGCTGTAGTGGGTGAATAGGTTCAGCAGATGGAACAGTCTGGCCAATGCGACCTAAGATGTAATTGCACGTCTAAACTACCTGTGATATGCTTACAATAGAAAAAGGGAGCTGCGTTAACAGCCCCCGGATACACAGCCGCTTTTAAGAGCGGTCGGCTATCGGATAACAGTCGTGAGAATAGACCGATTCCTTGGGCGGGGCGGTCTATTTCTTTTTGTTGGTTATGGCAAGCACGATTTTAACGATCAGTCCGATAAGTGAAATCGTAAACATACCGAACGCAATCATCAACGTTGTTGTATATCAATAAGATCGCTCCAAAGCCAAACGCAGGGCTGGAGAGCGATCTTTTTTGTGAGTTTTAGCCCTACTGTAAGTTAGGGATTCAACCGATCTGCAGCAACCCGGAAGCCAGCATTGCCTGTCGAGGTGTCCGGTGTATTGGAGCTGCGGGCGGCGAGGCGATACCGATTGCAGTAGGAACGGTGGCACAGGTAGGAGCCGCCCCGCATGGAGCGTCGATCCGTCTGACGGCTGTAGAATGGATTATCCGCAGAGGTCTCGTGATGATAGCCGGGACTCCAATAGTCGGCACACCACTCCCAGACGTTGCCGGACATGTTATACAGGCCATAGCCGTTAGGTTCATACGTGTCCACGGGTGCGGTTCCAATATAGCCGTCTTGCGCTGAATTTTTGACTGGGAAGCGGCCTTGCCAGATGTTGCAGCGGTGCTCACCGCCAGGCTTCAGCTCGTCCCCCCACGGATAGCGTCTGCCCGCCAGTCCACCCCGAGCCGCAAATTCCCATTCCGCTTCAGTAGGCAGGCGCGTGCCCGTGAAGTCACAGAAAGCCACGGCATCGTTCCACGATACATGAATGACGGGATGATTCAGCCGCGCTTCGATGTCAGAGTCCGGTCCCTCGGGGTGAGCCCAATCTGCGCCTTGCACGGCATACCACCACGGTGTCTCATGCGGCGCTTGCTTCACTGCTGCCTTGGTGGATTCTGACACTAGCAGATGAAAAACATACGACCAGCCAAACCGTTCCGCTTCTGTTACATAACCCGTGGCTTCGACGAACTGGCGGAACTGCGCATTAGTCACAGCGTAGGACGAGATCCGGAATGGGCGGACCGATACCTCGCGGGAAGGGCCTTCGCCGTCGGCAGGGAAGCCGTCCGGGTCGTCGCTGCCCATCCGGAATGTGCCGCCTGCGAGCTCGGCCCAGTTCAAATGTATCTTGGTGCCAGCAGTCTCAGTGCTGACAGGGGACTCTGAAACCTCGGGATGACCCGAACTCGGATGAAGCGCATGTTCTGAAGCCTCCTGAGGTGTTAGGCTGACAGCGGCTCTCCCGGCCGCGCAGCAGGGTTTCTTAGGTTCCACGCTCGATCCCTCCGTCCAACATTGTCTGCCCACATCATATCATACATCGCGGGACTGGAGCCATGCGCTGCTGTGCGCGGGGAAGGGAAGTAGCTGGTCAGGGCTGCAGCTCGAATACCCAAGGTCCCCGCACGACAGCGACAGGTCTCTCCAGATGGAGGGTTACCTCGTTCTTGCCTGCCGGTGCATCGAACTCTAGGTATAGGAATGCTCCTGTCGTCTCGTCATAATGTGCCGAATGACTCTGTCCCTGCAGTTCGAGCTGAAGCAGCGATACAGGTGCATCAGGATTATAATGGACATCCACGTAGATCCGCAGTCGATCCTCGACACGCTCTGTGCGGGTGAGAGTAACTGGGAAACCGGCCAACTCTACCTCGCGGTTCAACTGCTCGTGGGTCTCTGTCGGCATCTTGATCTTAACGCTCTCCAGGGGATATTCGATGAGTACTTCCGGCAGCGTCAGCTCGTACGGGTCATCTCCGCCGGTTAGCGGGATGTAGAACTCCCGAGCCGGGCCGGTGACGCCCATGTCCCTGGTGATTTCCACCTGCTTGCCCTCCGGGTTGGTCACCTGCAGCACAGGGTCTCCTCCGTAAAATCCATGGATACCATAATTGTTTATTATATATTCGGCGCCAGAAGGAGTTAAGAGTGTCACTCGTAACTGAGCGCCGATTCGCTGGTGTGCGGCGGTAATCGAGAGTCCGTGATGGATCTGGGTCGGCCCGAGATCCTCGTAGCTGGCAACAGAATCGGCCGGAGCAAGATCGACATCTACTTCGATTGGTTGATCAAGAGGGATTGTCAGTCGGACCTGGCCTTTCGTTTCGACGGGACCCTTGAACCAATAGCCGGAGCTCCACGTGTCACCGCCTCTGATAGTCGTAGAGCTTGTCAGCTCGTAGCTATCTCCTTGTTCATTGGTTAACACCAAATGATCTGGCACACGGGTCTTCTGGCCGTAAATCGTGAAGTAGGTTTCGCGTTCATCAGACATGCCGCCAGTGATTGTCAGCGAACCCTCTCCGACGCTTAGCCGCACAGGCTCCTCCAGCACATAGAGGTTCGCAGAATCCTCCTGTACGATGCCGATGCCTGGCACGAATTGAAGCGCGCGAGCGAGCGCCGCCCATACCTGGGGCTGCTGGATGAGCACGGCCGCCAGCACCAACGCCCCGGCCAGCGAGGCGACTGTCCAAAGCCGCCGTCGTCTCGGCTTGGTCTGCCGCTCATTGCTGGCACGTCGTGCGTCACTATCTAGCTGCTCCAACTGGTTCCCAACCCGCTGCTCATTACCGGCTTGCTGATCCATCGCCATCCGTGACTCCACCGCTGCCTGCCCAATACCAGCGCGACTTCGCTCCCTTAGAGCAGCAGGGATTTCAATCGTCTCCATCTCTTTCTTTACCTTATTAGAATCCATCTTGTCCCTCCTCCTGCACACGGCTTCTCAGCTTGCCCAGCGCCCGGTACAACAATGTCTTGGCAGTGCCTAACGGCACCTCCATCAGTTCAGCAGCCTCCTTGATGGTCAAGTCATAATAAAATCGCAGAATGATTACGTGTTTCTCATCCGCATTCAGTGTGTCGATAAGCTGCCTCAACGTGAGCGTAAGCGGCACGTCTTCGCTCTCCGGAATTGCCAGCCGCTCGGTATATTCCGGTTTCCAAGCGATCTCCCGCTTGCGTTTACGCAGCATATCGATGGCGCAGCTGATTGTAATGCGGATCAGCCAGGTTTTGTGATAACGCGGCTCTTGCAAGCTGCCGATCCCTTTGAAGGAACGGTAAGCAGCCTCCTGCACGACATCCAGTGCATCCTCGGTATTGCCCATATACACATAGGCGGTGCGGTATAGGTCTGCTTCATAAGTTTGAAAAACAGCGAGAAACGCATCTTCGTCGCCTTGTTGTGCCTGTCGTACCAACTCAATAATCACAATCACCCCTTCAGCTCTTGCCTATCAACCACAGCCCCTGTACGCGCCACAATCGAGATCTCCAAATAAAGTTTCCTTATCTGCAGCCCCCGTACGCGCCCCGGCCGAGGTCTCCAAGTAAAGTTTCTTTAACTGCAGCCCCCACACACGTCCCAATCGAGATCTCCAAGTAAAGTTTCTTTAACTGCAGCCCCCGCACACGTCCCAGCCGAGCCCTCTTCTCGCCGGCATGCATCAGTCCCCCACCAGTCCCCCACCAGCCTGCTTCTATTCCTGTCATTGTCATTCTCACAGTGAGTCAAGCCCTGCCTCGCAGCAGCCACAGAAACGCTATTCCAGGCTAGAATACCATGCCCTGTTGCAATCGATCTAACTATTAGACGGCGCATGGCTGCGGTTTGGCTTTAGGGTATCACCTTTTTTTTAGTTTGGCTTTATTGCCCCGGAAATAAATAGGGGTGAGATGCTGCTCCCGGTCCACAGCAAAAAGACGCCGCAGACGAAGCTGCGGCGCCTAAATGAACTCCACTAGCCTTTAAGGCCAGTGGTGGATATCCCCTCAACAAAATACTTTTGCGCGAGGAAGAACAGCAGGATACAGGGCAGAACTGCGACCACGGACATCGCCAGCACCTGGTTCCAGGAGACGGCCGAGGAGGCGTCCAGTGAGAGCCGCAGGCCCAGGGAGACGGTGAACTTGCTGACACTGCTGATGTAGATGATGGAGTTGAAGAAATCATTCCACGTCCACATAAACTGGAACAGGCCAACTGAGAAGATCGCCGGTTTACAGAGTGGTAACAGCACACGAGTCAGGATCGTGAACGAGTTACACCCGTCGATGGTCGCTGACTCATCAAGATCGCGCGGCAGCCCCCGGTAGAATTGGATCATCAGGTAGATGAAGAACGCCGAGGTGGCAAACGCCGCAGGGACGATGAACGGCAGATACGTGTCCAGCCAACCCAGTTCATTGAACAGAATGTACCGTGGAATCAGGATGGTCGCATCCGGCAGCATCAGGGTCGCCATCATGAGCGAGAACAGCAGCGTCTTCAGTGGGAAATTGAAGCGGGCAAAGCCGTACGCCACAATGACACTGGAGACGATGGTGAAGATGACGACGGGGATGACGAGAATCAACGTGTTTTTGAAAAAGGTGTCAAACCCATACAGCCCCGTACCTTGCCAGCCTAACTTATACGAATCCCACACGTACGTGTCCGCGAACAGCCGGCTGGAGCCAAAAATGTCCTGGTTGGTCTTGAACGAGGAGACGAAGAGCCAGATCAGCGGGTAGATCATGACCAGTCCGAACAAGATGAGCAGAAGGTAGGATAGCCACTTGTTGCGTGGTTCGCTGCGCATTAGCTCTTCCCCCCATCCTCATAGTAGACCCAGCGGTTGGACGTCTTGAAGATAATACCCGTGACGACCATGATAATAACGAACAATATCCACGACAACGCTGAGGCATAGCCCATCTTGAAGAACGTGAAGGCTTCTTCATAGAGCTTCAACGCATACAGATACGTGGACTTCATTGGCCCGCCATTGGTGATGACAAAAGCGCCGGTAAACTCCTGGAACGCATTAACCATTTGCATAATCAGGTTGAACAGCACAATCGGTGTCAGCATCGGTACGGTGATCTTGAAGAACATCCGGGTCTTGGAAGCTCCGTCAATGGAGCCAGCCTCGTACAAATCCCCAGGAATCTGCTGGATGCCCGCAAGGAACAAGACCATGGACGAGCCGAACTGCCATACGGAGAGCAAGCCCAGCGTATAGAGTGCGACATCCGGATTACCCAGCCAGTCGATGGACGGGATGCCCAGATTGCCAAGCATATTGTTGACCACGCCGTCCCGCATGAACAGGAAGCGCCATAATACGGCAATTGCTACGCTGCCGCCGAGAATCGAGGGCAGATAATAGACCGTACGGAACAAATTGATGCCCTTCAGCTTGGCGCTGAGAATTAAGGCAATGAACAAGGCGAAGGCCAGCTTGACCGGTACGGCCAGGATGACATACAGGCTGGTGACTTTGAGTGCCTGTGTGAAGCCGGGGTCATTGGTGAAAATTTCCTTGTAATTATCCAGCCCTATGAAGCTTGGCGGCGCCACCATGTTGAAATTCGTAAAGGAATAATAGAACGACATAAAGAACGGGTAGAGCTGAAAAATCATCAAGCCGATCAGCCAAGGCAGAATATAAAGTAGACCGATATACCGGTAATTCTTGCGTTTCGTTCGCTTGAACAACGGAAATCACTTCCTCTCTTGCGCATGCGATAGCAGGGACACGCAGCCCCTATCAGGCCTGCCGTGTCCGCAGATGTCTTATTGCCTAGCTTGCAGATCGCTCAGCTTACGCTCCAGCGCAGCAATCAGCTCCGTTGCGCCTTGCTCCGGCGTAGCCCGGCCAAAGGCAACCTTCTCAATCGAATCCTGGAGAATCGAGGTGACCTCCGAATTGGTAGAGAGTGCGTTGTCGAGCAAACCCGTTGCGTTGGCTAGCCCCATCTCGACAGCACGGGCTATCGCCGGATCGATCTTGCCAGCATCCACTGCGGCTTGCTGAGCGGCAGACGAGGCTGGCACCGAACGGACGTCGCCTAGAATGGCTGCCGCTTCGGCATCATGAAGCAGCCAGTTCAGGAAGGCAGCCGCTTCCTCCGGATGCTGGGACTTGGCGCTAATAGCATAGAGCTGAGATGGTCGTACCTGAACAGCCGTGTCCTTCGCATCCTTGGCGATGACCGGTAGTGCGGTTATCACTTCGACATCCTCGGGAAATACGGAGCGCAGGGGCAGCAAGGTGCTGCTCATGGCCGAGATCATCGCGATCTCCTGGTTGATCCATTTGGGGTTCTGCTCCGTCTTGCCGTAGAACAGATCGGCCTCGCCGAGCGGCTGATAGACGCCTGCCCGCATGGCTTCATCGAGCCAGGTTAGCGCAGCGACTGCGTCTTCCTGGGTAAATCCAAGCGTGTAATCCTCCTGCACCCATTGCTCGCCTGTCCGTTGCATGAGGAATTTGTTGAAATCCTGCATCAGCACCCCATGGTCAGCCAGCAGCAGATGCTTGGAGCTGTCACGCTCGTGCAGCTTCTTGCCCTCTTCATAGATGGTCTCCCAATCCCATTCGATATCAGTCGGCACGCCCAATGCGTCCGCTGCCGTCTTGTTAATGACTAGCGCATAGGCGTTGACGCCGCTGGGCAGGGCCACCAGCTTGTCGTTATAGGTACTGAAATTAGTCAAGAAATCTGCATCAAACTCATCAAGCGAGAGTTCACTCTGGTCACTGAGATCGAGGAAGAAGTCGCTTTGCGTCAGATCCTCCATCCATGGGACGTCCAGCTGCATGATATCTGCCGAGGTGGAGCTGGCTAATTGGGTTTTCACCTTCTGCTCATAGCCGTCGAAGCCCTGGTATTCTGGTTCAATCCGGACATTCGGAGCCACCTGCTTGTACGCTTCAATCGCTTCCAATGTCTGCTGATGCCGTCCGTCGCCGCCCCACCAACTGAAGCGCAGCGTCACTTGCCCACCGTTGTCTTCGCCGCTGCCGGCCGTTCCGTTGCCGCCGGAGCAGCCGGCAATTAGTGCTGCCGACATCACGACTGCCAGCGATCCGGTCCACCATTGTTTTCTCATTGTGAATCCCCCTTGATGATGAAATGATTACGTTTGAAAACGCTTATCCAAAGTATAAGCCGGTCTATGCACCGGCGTAAGGGAGCTAATCTTAGATAAAAGACTCAATATATTAGACATTCGCTTACAACGTATCATTATCTCAGAGAACGTATCCTTATGTATGGATCTTGAGTCCAGAAGTCATCAACAGAGAGAGGAAGGGGAGGTGCTGTGGTATACTACGTCTACATAAAAATTCAGGATATCGAACGATCCGTTACCTTGAGGCCTCATTTGAGGCAATCCTGAAAGTGTAGCCAACATGAGGTGAAGACCATGCATCATTTATTGCTAGTGGACGATGAGGCAGATGCCAGAGAAGCGCTGGCAGCTTATTTTCCGTGGCATACGGTAGGGTTCCGAGTCGTCGGACAAGCTGGCAACGGCCAGGAGGCGCTGACCTTGATTCATGGCGGCTTGCAGGTCGATTGCGTCCTTGCAGATATCCGGATGCCTGTGATGTCGGGAATTGAGCTGGCCGAGCAGCTATACAAGGAACGACGTGAGATTCAGCTGATTTTTCTCAGCAGCTACCGGGAGTTTGAATATGCACAGCAAGCGCTTCAATATCGGGTCAAGAACTATATTCTCAAGCCTGCGAAGTACCAGATGCTCATGGAGGTGTTCGGCAGACTGGGGGAGGAGTTGAAGGAACAGCGGCGTCTACTTGTGCCGGAACCTGTGGAGGACATCCATGCCGACCGAGAGAAGGGGATCCTCATCCGCCGGGTTGAGGACTATATCCACCAGTCCTATAAGGAAGCTACGCTGGAGGAAGCAGCGCGCGTAGTGCATCTGAATCCCAATTATCTGAGCGTGCTATTCAAGCAGAAAACTGGCAGCAGCTTCACCGATTATTTGATTAAGACCAAGATGGAGACCGCCTACCGGCTGCTGCAGACAACCGAGTACAAAACATACGAAATCAGCGAAATGGTTGGCTACAGCAACGCTAAGAATTTCACACGAACCTTCAAAAGCTTCTATGGTACGACGCCAAGCGCCTGCCGCGGCGGCGAGGGTCCCAGATGAAGGAACGGTATTTTGTCAAAAACCTAGCTGCCTTCCTGATTCCCATGCTGTTGCCGCTCATCATTCTTGGCTCGCTTTCCTTCCTGACGACGCAACGTGATATGAAACGAGATATCAACCAGAGCAGTCAGTATCTCTTGCTTCAATCGCAGCGGCAGTTGGAGCTGATTCTCGGGGAGCTGGATTCCCTCAAGCTGGCGTTATTCCAGAATCCCAAGGTATTCAACGAACTCTCGACCATTTTGCAGCAGCCTACCTACACATATGAGAGCTCGACCTCCTATCAGATTATCTATAGTTATCTTAATGCATTGACCAGTGGCAAGCCGTATATTCACTCGGTCTATTTCTACGTGGACAATCCGCTCCAGCGCTATATTTCTTCTCTGGGCGGATTGCTTACTCCGAGGGAGTCTAGGGATATGGCCTGGTTCGAAGCCTTCATGAGCCCGCCGCCAGGCAGCGAGGAGTGGACCGTGAGGCGCGAGGTGAAGCTATATGAATTCGAGACGGAACCGACGTCGTTTGTAACCATCTACCAGGCATTGGTTCCACGGCAGATTGGTATTGTCATGAACATCCGGCCCGATTATATGGAGACGTTTCTGGGAGATGTCACAACCTATGAAGGACAGAAAATACTGGTGCTCAGTGAAGACAATCAGATTCTGTTCGCCAATGACCCGAGCGGTCAGCCGACCGGCGAGCTGTTGGAGCGAATAGTGGCGGATGAGTCGACGTTCTTCGACCTGGAGACGAGCAAGGGACTGGTGAACGTGACAAAAATCAGTTCGGACCGTCACAATTGGAAATACGTGTCGATTATTCCCCACACCTCGCTGTATGAGGCACCGTCGCGCATTTTGTCGTATACGCTGCTATTCAGCGGGCTAGCCCTACTGAGCGGTCTGGCGTTGACGTATTACCTGACCCGGCGCAATTACCGGCAGCTCCTCAATATTACCCGGCTGCTCCGGCAGGCAGAGAATAACCGTGTCGCCTTGAAGCGGCCAAGCAAGGTGAAGGATGAATATTCATATATTATCGAAAATATGGTCGCTCATTTTATCGAACACCGCTATATAAGGACGCAGCTCTCGGAAGAGAAATATCGACTGCAAGTCATGGAGATGCAGGCACTGCAGGCTCAGATTAATCCCCATTTTCTGTACAACACGATGAATTCGATCTACTGGGAGACGGTAGCACTCACGGGGAAGACGAACCGGGCAAGCGACATGATTGAGGATTTATCGGATCTGCTATCCTACTCCTTCAGTCAGCCATCGGCGACGGTCACCTGGAGCGAGGAGATCGCCAATACCGTAAGCTATGTGAACATTCAGAAGAAGCGGTTCAAGGATAAATTCACGCTTATTCTGGAATATGACGAAGAAATCAAGCTGCTGAAGACGATGAAGCTGCTGCTGCAACCCTTGGTGGAGAATAGTATCTATCACGGCTTCCGGGAGATGGAGGCTGGGGGGCTTGTCAAAATCAAACTGGAGCAGCGCGTTGCCGGAATCCATCTCCATGTCATCGACAACGGCTGCGGAATGTCCGCCCAGCGGCTGAACGAGGTGCGGCAGTCGTTAACTCCGGACGGGGAGAAGGCGGCCATCCCATCTTCCGATTCCGAACATATCGGCCTGCGCAATACGTATAGACGGCTGCGTCTTAGCTGTGAAGGGAGCACGATGCGCATCCGCAGCAAGCCGGGCTTGGGCACGGTCATCTCGATAGAGATTCCGAACCCGCTATGATATAGTAGGTTATATTTCTAGCTGTCAGCGGGTCTGACAGCTTGTTCGGGAGGGGCGCCTGCATGTTCAAATCCATACGCCACGGGATGTACGGCTACCGTTTTGCCGAGGGGGCAAACCAGCCGTTATACCAGTTGTACTCGGTGGGCTATGACCGTGTGACGGATCCCGAGTATAGCTGGCATGGCCTGCACCGGCAAGACGGCCCGCTGTATCTGTTTCAATACACAGTCTCAGGGCATGGCAGGGTCGACATTGCAGGCACGTCCCATCAGGTGGGTTCGAACCAGGCGCTCCTGGTCGAGATACCTGGAGATCACCGGTACTACATGCCGGCAGACACGACGTACTGGGAGTTTATATACGTTCTTTTTCGGCCTTTTCATCTACAGCAGTTGTGGCAGGACATGCTGGAGCAGGTAGGGCCGACTCCAGTCATTCCTATGGATAGTCCCGTCATCCACGCCATCAACAATCTGTATAACGAGGCGAGCAGCAACCGAATTCATGACGTGTACCGGGCGTCTGCTCTGGTCTACCACTTCTTCATGGAGCTCTACCGCTTCAGCTGCCTCCCGTCTTACTCCGAGCATGAATGGCACCCCGCCGTACAGGAATCGATTGAATTTATGCAAAAGAATTACCATCTCGCTATCGGTCTCGATCAAATCGCAGCGCACGCGGGCTTATCCAAATATCATTACACGCGCCTGTTTACAAAAACGACGGGCCGTACGCCGCTCCAGCATCTCACCCGGACCCGGCTGGAGAAAGCGGTCGAGCTCATCCGTTCCTCGACTTGGTCGATGGAGGAGATTGCGCATCGGATCGGCTTTACCAGTGGAAGCTATTTCACCAAGGTCTTCAAGCTTCACGTGGGATGCAGCCCGAGCGAGTTCCGACAAGGCCAGGCGGTGCTGCCTGTCCATCGAATGACCTTCACATGAGCAAGATTGCACGCTCACCGGTTAGTAAAAAGGTACGGCCTCCCTAGTTCTGGGATGCCGTACCTTTTCATTTCGAGCGCTAAGGAATCCGCACCACTTCGCCAACACGGAGCTGATGATCCTCTGCAAGGCCATTGTGTGCAGCGATTCGCTTGGCTCCGCTGTTATCCCCATAATACTGGCGTGAGAGGCTGAACAAAGTCTCTCCTTCGCGTACGGTATGCGTTTTGGACTCAGTGCTGCTGCCGGATGTACCGCCGGAGCTGGGTGCCTGGGCTCCGCCGCCGCCGTTCTTCGGAGACGGGATCGTCAGATTCGCTCCTGCCCGGAGGCCGTCGGGGCCGCCCAGATTATTGCGGGACACGATCAAATCGACATAGTCTGGCGAATTATAGAACATCCTGGAGATGCTGTATAAGGTATCCCCGGGTTGAACCAGATAGGTGGCTGGGAAGCCGTTGCCCGGCGAGACCGATTCATTGGGTTGTTCCTGCGTATCGGGGCTGGGCTCCTCTTCAGGCGGCGGACTGCGATCGATGCCGGGTGCATCGATCTCCTGCATCGGATCCTCGCCTTCCCGCGGCATGCCCTCTGCTTGTCCATTGTCGGGCCATAGCTCCGTGGATGGATCATTGGTTGCCTCGGTCGGTTCTTCTCCCCCCAGAGAGCCTTCGGCGAGTTCGGTGTCTTCGTTATTCGTCTGACTCAGAGCGGTTCCTGCCTGCTGCAGGTAGATGCTGTATAAGACGGCACAGACGACAAGCAGGAAGCCGAGCAGCGAGAGCAGGACATAGAAGGTTGTCCGGCCGCCCCTGGCATCCGCAGTGCTTGCTTTGTTCTTGCTCATGTGCGGTCAATCTCCTTTGATTCGTGTGACATAAGAACAGAAAAACGGCTTTACTCTTATATTACTACAATTTTTGCAGGGTGAAACGGGCGAGAGGATAGATTTACCTGGTAACAAGGAATCATATTGGGATAGATCTTCACAAAAAATCGTCCGTCCCGTAGGACGAACGAAAGATTGCAATCTATGCTCGCCTCCTCAGCTCTCGAGTTGGCTCCGGTACGCTTTGGGAGAGAGGCCCTCCTGCTTCTTGAAGACCTTGCTAAAATATTTCACGTCGCGGTAGCCGACCATCTCGGCAATCCGGGTCACGCTCAGGTTCGGGTTGGACATGAGACGCTTGGCCTTGTCGATTCGGTAGCCGGTCAGATAATCAGTGAAGCCAATGCCATACTCCTGCTTGAAGCGTCGGGATACATACTCGCGACTGACGTTAAAGGCAGATGCTATGTCCTGCAGCGCTAGTTCTTCGGTATAGCGTTCTTCAACAAAAGAAAGCATATCCCGCCACGTGGAGGAGGACTCTCTGCTCTGACGACTGGTTATCATTCGCGAGAGACGGGTCAGCCAAGCCTCGGCCCAATCCCGCCATAGAAAATGGGAGAAGGTGTAGCTGTCAGCATCCGGAGCTGGGTACTCTTTGTCCTCGCGCTCGGCCTCGGTTAGCAGCGGTGCAGCCTGCTCCGCTACCGTCTCCCGGAGCAGTGCGGCCCGGAAGGAGGCGGCTTCGGTTTTCCACTGACTCAGCTGCTCGGGGGTAACCGTGCCGGAGCGGGTCAGTTCGTCGACCCAACCTTGAGCCGCTTCGGCCAGCTGGCTGCTGCTGCCGCTGAGTACAGCTACGCGAGTCATATCCTGAATCCCGGAAAACCCGGGAGGCTTCGGGAGCCCTTGCTCCGCCGCAGCGGCATGGAGATACGAACCGGTATCCAGCATATTGCGTCGTCTTAGACCGCGCAGAGCCTCACTGTACTGCCCAGGCAAACTGCCTGGCAATGCTCCGCCGCTGCCTACACCAAAGAGCATCCTTCTCTGCAGCGTCACAAACAGTCCTTCGTTAATTCTCGCCACCAATGCCTGGACATCCTGCTCCAGGTCCCACAACAGCAAGATCACGCCGCCGGTAGAAGCCCAGTAACTAAAGGCAGTGCCGCGATGCTCCGGATGGAGGAATTCGTTGCAGATGTTAGTCAGGACAAAATGCAGCAGATCCATATCATTGCCCATCCGCTCCAACAACTGCTTGTCCCCTGCGTCCAGGTGCAGCAGAAGCAGTCTCACGTGTCCAGCAGATTCGGGAATAACACCTTCCTGCTTGAGACGCCGCATCGCGGATTCAGAGGTGGCGGGATCATGAATGAGCGAAGACAGGAGCTTCTCGCCATAGATGGGCTTGAACTCGTTGAGTTGAATGCTCTGCCGCTGCTGCTGTGCGCGTTCGTGCTCATCCTCGCGCCAGGAGCGGGCCGCCTTGGCCACAGCTGCGTTGATCGTCTCCGGCTCAATTGGTTTCAGGATATAATCGACCCCACCATGCCGCACGGTGCTTCGAACAAAATCAAAATCATTATGCCCGCTAACCACGATAAACTTGGTCATATCCGCATATTCATTCATCCACGACATCAGCTCAAGGCCGTGGCCATCTTCCATCATCATATCCATAATGACAAGTCCCGGGACACTTTCCTGAATAAGCGCGATCGCCTCGTGTCCGCTCGCGGCTTCCCTGACATCCGTAATGCCATGCGTCTCCCAGTCCACAAGCAGGCTAATGGCACGGCGTACTCGGGCCTCATCATCAACGATCAATGCTCTCATCTGTCTCACGCTCCACAACATGCTTTGTCCACAGTATAACGCAAGTGACAAGTTGGCCGCAAAAAAGGCTGGTGGGAGGGGGCGGATGCGAGCCGCAGTCACATATCTTCCCAACCTATAGGGATTATGGTAGTATGGCATAGTAATTTTATATCCATCCAGCAAGGAAAGGAGAGTGCTGCAGTGGCTGCTACAATCAAGGATATTGCGAATAAGGTCGGCGTAAATGTCTCTACGGTGTCGAGAGTTCTTAATAATCGCGGCTATATTAGTGATACGTTGCGGGAGAATATTTACAAGGCGATGAAAGAACTGAATTATCAGCCTAACGAGGTGGCCCGGACCTTGTTTCGAAAAAAAAGCAATATGATCGGGTTGATTATCCCGACCGTCGCACATCCCTTTTTTGCCGAACTGTGCAGCCATATTGAAGACTATGCCTACCAGCATCAGTACAAGATGGTGCTATGCAATTCACAGCATGATAAAGAAAAAGAACGCATGTACCTGAACTACCTGAAAGCCAACCAGGTAGAGGGGATCATCTTGGGGAGTCATACAGTCGACGTGGAGGAATTCTCGAAGATTGGGCTGCCACTAGTCACCTTTGACAGAGCCATAGGCGATAATATTCCATACGTCAGCTCCGATAACTATGAGGGCGGGCGGATGGCAACGGAGCTATTAATCTCCTCCGGATGCAAGCGGATTGCAATGATTACAGGCAGCCTTGATCTCCCGATGCTCTCCAATGACCGTCATACGGCATTTACAGAGGTCGCCTCTAGACATGGGGTGTGGCATACGGTCGTGGAGACAGATATCTTTGGGTTTAACCCTGAAAATTATGAAGGGGTGATCAGCAAGCTGTTCGAATCCCATCCAGAGATTGACGGCATTTTTGCCAGCAGTGACGTTATCGCAGCGTATATCTTGAAAACTTGTTCAAAGTACAATAAGTCTGTACCTGAGGATGTCAAATTGGTAGGTTATGATGGAATAGCCTTCTCCGAGGCGCTGGTTCCGCCATTGACTACGGTCAAACAACCGATCCGGCAGATGGCAGAGTTGGCTTTGGACCTGCTGATTAAACAGGTGAACCAGGAGCCGGTCAATGTGACCAATATTCTTGCCAACGAACTGGCCATCCGACAGACAACTTGAGGAACTCAAAAAAGAGAGGGATACTGTGAATACGAAAAACTATAAACGGTTGCCGTTCAGGCATGTAGCCAATGTGCGTGATTTGGGTGGATACCCTACCCTCGATGGAGGCATTACGCGATATGGGGTGTTCTATCGTTCCGGCAACCTTCACAAGGCAAGCCCCAAGGAAGTAGAGCTGATCAAGGAGCTGGGCATCCGTACGATTGTGGATTTGCGTTATAAAGATGAATGTGAGCGTATGCCCAATGCGGATCTAGGGGAAGAAATTGAGACCCGCAACATTTCCCTATTCGCTGATTTAGCACCGGAACGACTAGCCGTCAATCATGGTGAGCCAGATACGCAGTCACTCATTCATATGTACATTCAGGTTTTATCGGATTGCAGTGACAAGCTGTACGAGGTCTTCACTGCCCTGGCTGAGGCAGAAGAGGGGGCAAGCCTGATTCATTGTGCAGTAGGCAAGGATCGTACTGGCATTGTTGTCATGTTCTTACTTGCGATTGCTGGTGTGGAGGAGGCAGATATTATTGCCGACTATGAAGTAAGCCGAACTTATATTGCAGCGTACTCAGAGGATCTAACAGGATCCCATTACAGCAATATTATGAAGCTGTTAGCTTACTTGGACGAGCACTATGGTTCGCCAGCACGCTATTTGGAATCAATTGGTGTGGATAAGAAAAAGCTGGAATCTATCAAAAGCAGGCTAGTACTGTAGGGATAGATTATTTTTAAGGGTTGTATGTCAAACGGTTGACATATTCGTGAATATGATTTATAACTATCAATGTAAGCGATATGCAAAGCGGTTGGCTCAATATGTCAACCGCTTTGCATATAGCTGCACATTCCTTCCCGAACGGGGAAAGGGAGCGTAGATTGCTCTTAAATTAAAACGTTTTCATGCATTGGGGGGAGGCGTACATAGGCTGATTAACACTCGGCCACTTCCGGCAATATTGTCCTACCATCATGTCATCCACTAGAGAGGGGTTAGCATTTATCATGAAAGCTAAATCATTAATTGGAACTACACTTGCACTTTCCCTGCTGTTAGCAGGTTGTTCGTCTACTGCACCTGCAAATTCCGGCCAGGCAGGTGCCGACAACGGGGAGAAGCCTGCGAAGCAGGCTGTTATTAAGCTGTGGGGACTCGAAGGCGCGGAGACGGAAGTCTACAATGAAATTCTTCCTGAGATCAATGCGAAGTACCCAGAACTGAAAGTTGACTATTCCTTCTATCCGAACGAAGAGTTCTATAACAAATTGAAGATGTCTCCGGTTGCAGGCGATACACCGGATATCGTCATTATGGATGCCACGGAGCTATCCTACTACGTTGAAGCAGGCATGCTGCTTTCTCTCGATTCCTATATGACTGACGACATCCGAGAGGATATGCTGCCTTCCGTCATCAACGAAGGTACCTACAAGGACAGTCTGTATGCGACGGCGCAATTCGATTCCGGTATGAGTCTGTGGGCTAACAAGTCCATGCTCGAATCGGCGGGAATCCGGATTCCGACCAGCTACACCGATGCATGGGACCGTGCAGAGTTTGAGGATGCTCTGGCTAAGCTGAAGGCAGACGGCGTGCCTTACCCGATCTACATCCGTCAGAATTCACCCAAGACGCTCTACTATACTTATACTCCAATCGTCAAGAGCTTTGGCGGGGATATGATGAACCGCGAGACGATGCTGACGGACGGGGCGCTTAACAGCGAAGAAACCATTGCGGCCTTTGATTACATCAGCTGGATGATCGAGCAGGACTATATTAATCCTGTGGCCGATTACGAAGATGCATTTTATGGTAGACAAGAAAGTGCATTGGCTCTGATTGGTCATTGGAAATCCAAGGAGCATTTCGAGTACCTCGGAGACGATGCGATTCTGATTCCGATTCCTGACTTCGGCAACGGTGTTTATACCGGAAGCGGTTCGGTGATCTGGGCCATCACGACAGCTGCCGAGAAAAACGGGGTTGCTGACGAGAGCTGGAAGGTATTGGAGGAAGCTGTTTCTGTAGAGTACATCGACCGGATGACGGATGTAAACGGAGGCATTCCAGCTCGCCTGTCCGTACTGGACAGCAAGGAAGAATATCAGGAGGGGGGCAGACTCCATCTGTACCGCGAGCAGCTCGAAGCGGGCATTGGCTACCTCCGGCCGCAGACGCCGGCTCACAATGAAATCTACAATGTGATGCGGGCAGTTGTTGGCAATCTCTTGCTTGGCAGTGACGCGCGTGAGGAATTGACGAGAGCCTCGAAGGATCTGGATGAAGTCATTACTGAAAATGGATGGAACAACTAAATAAGCTCCACTGGTCGGGTCGAGCGGATTGACTGCTCGGCCTGATTCGTCCGTATGTGTTTTGCAGATTGAAACATGAGGTGGCTAAGAACATGAAGAAGAACAGGCCGAACCGTATCGCAGACGGCCAGACTCTGGCGGCGTGGCTGCTGAGCGCGCCATCGCTCCTGATTATTTTGACCTTTATGGTTATTCCTTTTGCAATGTCTATCGTTTATTCATTTACGAATAAAATGCTGATCCCGAACCCCAACAATCCGTTTCAGTTTGTGGGGCTCTACAACTACATCAAAGTATTTACCAATGATGTATCGGTGCAGGCTTTTATCAATACAGGATTTTTTGCGCTGTTATTTGTACCGTTCACTGTCGCAATCTCGACCGTACTGGCCGTGCTGGTGAACAAACGTATCAAGGGAATCGGCATTATTCGCCTGATTTACTTCAGTCCGCAGATCGTTTCCATTACTGTCGTTGCCGTGATCTGGGCGTTTATCTTCTCCCCGAGCGCAGACGGCTTGCTCAACTCCCTCCTGCATTCGCTAGGCCTGGAACCCCAGCTGTGGCTCAAGGATCCGAAGCTGGCCATGTACGGCATTGCGGTTATGTCGATCTGGCAGGCTATCGGGATGCAGATGATCATCATCCTTGGGGGATTGCAGTATATTCCCGAGGAGATCTATGAGGCTGCCAAGGTGGACGGCGCTAAACGCTGGCAGACGTTTATCTCCATTACAGTTCCGATGCTCAAGAATACACTTAACTTTGTCATCATAACCAATACGATAGCGGCACTGAAACTGTTCACACAGGTATTCATGCTGACGGAGGGCGGCCCGCAGAACAGTACCAATACAGTGGTATATTTTATGTATAATATCGGCTTCTCACGGAATCAGATTGGATACTCTTCGGCAATGGCGGTTGTATTCTTTGTCATCGTCCTCATCATTTCCCTCATTCAAAATAGAATCATCACGAAGGGAGAATAGACAGGTGCAGTCACAGATCTTCAAACCAGGCAAGGGCATGCGTGTCGCCCTGATGTATGTCATGTATATTCTGATTGCGATTTTGTTCGCTGGCCCCATGATCTATCTGTTCGTAGCCTCGTTCAAAACGGACAATCAGATCGTGGCAGATATGTCTTCTATTAAAGGCTTTATACCCTACGGTGATCTGAGCTGGGACAACTACAGAGCGATTTTCCGCAAGATGGACTTTGTCAAGTACTTCATGAACTCGGCTATATCTTCTCTGCTGGTCGTACTATTCGGTACCCTGATTAATTCGATGATTGGCTATTCCCTGGGTCTCCTTGATTTCAAGGGAAAGTCGGTCATTGTAGCCATGATTATCGCGCTCATGATTATTCCTTCGGAAGCTGTCATTATCAACCGGATGATGGTAGCAACCGAGCTTAACATGCTTAATACCATGTCCGTTCTGGTCATACCGGCTCTGGCTTATCCGGTGTATGTCTTCTTGTTCTACAACCATTATAAGGGCATCCCCAAGGAATTGCTTCAAGCGGCCGTCATTGACGGATCAGGTTATATTCGCAGCTTCTGGACGATCATGCTGCCGTTGTCTAAGCCCATTCTAGCTACAGTAGGTATTCTGACCTTCATTCGACGCTGGGGGGATCTCATCTGGCCTACGCTGGTGACACGGGATGATACGTATCGTACCTTGCCGCAAGCGATGAAAGCTTTGTATTCAGATGCTTATGTGTACTGGGGGGAAATCTTCGCATTCGGAACGATGGTCACGATCCCGACGCTTGTCATCTTCCTGATCTTCCAACGCCAATTCATTCAGTCTGTCGCTTCATCCGGTATCAAGGGATGACCAAGTCTCTATTCATAAGGAGTCTTTTCGATGAAACTACATTACTTGGGTACAGGTGCGTCTGAGGGCTTTCCGGCAGTGTATTGTGAATGCGACGTGTGTGAGCGTGCGCTCCAGAGCGGCGGCAACAATATTAAACGCCGCTCCAGCGTCCTGATCAATGATCGGATTCTAATGGATGTCTCACCGGATTTGTATATGCAGAAGCTTAAATTCGGACTCCAACTGGCGCGGGTTGAGAGTGTCGTCGTCACGCATGCCGATGAAGATCATTTTGACGTATTTTCTCTGATGCTGCGCGGCAAGCCGAATTATTGCACCATTCATTACGACCGTGGAGGGACCCGGCAAGTTCAGGTCTATGGTAATCAGACGGTCGAAAGTCTGTTCTATTGGGGAGTGAAGAAGAAGCTCAGAGGCTATCAGGAGCAACTGGCGTATCAACGGGTTGAACCCTTCCGCGCCTTCGAGGCTTCCGGTATGGTTTTCACTCCACTGATAGCCAACCATCGGGTGGATGAATTGTGTTATATCTATATGATTGAGCAAGGCGGTAAACGGGTGCTCTATGCCAACGATACGGATGCCATTGAAGAGCGGAACTACGAAGCGATCCGAGGGCTGCATTTTGACCTGGTCAGCATGGACTGTGCTCGCGGTATACTGCCTGGCGACGGGCATATGGGGCTGGCCGAGAATGTAGAGATGAAGCGGAAGCTGGAACAATACGGCTGTGTTAATGAGAATACGCGCTATCTCCTTACTCACATCTCGCATATGTGCGGTATGACACATGATGAACTGGCCATAGAGGCGGGCAAGTATGGCTTTGAATTGGCTTATGATGGATTAATCCTCGAACTATAAAGACCTGGAGCTGATGAGCATGAAAGCACTGATTCTATCGGATATTCACAGTAATGTAGTGGCATTGGAAGCGATCGTGAAGGCAGAGCCGGAATACGATGTCATCTATTGCGCGGGTGATCTGGTCGATTACGGACCATTTCCCGCAGAGGTTATAGGCTGGATGCAGGAGCACCGCGTAACCTGTGTGCGGGGCAATCATGACGATATCATTATTGATGTCTATCGTAATGGCGGCCATCTGCATGAGCTGACGGATGGAGAGAGCAAGTGGGCTCATCATAATGCCCGTCTGTTAGGCGAGTCCGAGATTACCTACCTGGAACAGAATCCAACTGCGCTGTCCTTCGAAATGGATGGCATTCATTATACGATGCAACATCTGTATCAGGACTATCTGACGATCGATAGTCTACCCAAATTCGACGCATTCTGGAACAGCCATCATCCGGATCAGCCGGACATGGAGCAGCAGCGGCGGCTGATCTTCGGGCACACCCATCGCCGCTGTGTCCATTATCTGAGCGACAATAGCTTATGGCTCAATCCAGGGAGTGTCTCGTACCGCCGGCCAGATGATCCGACCAAAGCTGCACATTATTGTACAATCACCGACGGCGTCATTTCGCTCAAGCACGTTGTCTATGACAGAACCCCGCTGTGGGAGGCGACGGAGAAGCTGCGATTGAGAGAAGATGAGATGCGCGTCGCTCGTGTTTTTTTTAGAGACTAGAAGACTTATCCTTGGAGGGATACTGTGCTTAATTTTGAAGACCGTTTGGCCTTTGATGAAAGAAGCCTGGATTTATTGACAATCGGCGATATGCTGATTGATATGATATCGACGGAATATGATGAGAATGTGGATTGCGATACTTACAGCCGTTTTTTTGGTGGATCGCCAGCCAATATTGCAATGAATACGAAGAAGCTGGGCATCCGCTCGCTGGTCGCTTCAGCCGTGGGCGATGATGGTCTGGGAACGTTCCTCATCAAGCATCTGCACCGTGCCGGTATGGATACGCGTTGTATACAGAAGGTAGATTACTCTACTAGCATGGTTGTGGTGACCAAGAGTCAGTCAACACCCGTGCCCATCTTCTATCGAGGCGCTGATTATCATCTGGCCTATACTGAAGAGCTGAGAGAGGCCCTTCAAGCAGCCAAGATCGTTCATTTCTCCTGCTGGCCGCTTTCGATGATGCCCGTGCGGCGCACAACCGAACGCGTTCTGCATGAGGCGCGCCAAGCCGGTACGTTGATCGGCTTTGATCCGAATTATCATCCGATGATCTGGCAGAAGGGCGAGGATGGCGTAGCCTACGTGAAATCAATTATTAGCCAAGTGGACATTGTGAAGCCTTCTGAGGATGATGCGGAGCGCCTGTTTGGCAAGGACACGCATGAGAATCAGCTTCAGAAATTCCTCGACCTTGGGGCGAAAATGGTGATTATGACCTTGGGCAAGGAGGGGGCGATAGCCTCTAACGGCCAGGAAACGGTTCGTTTTGATACGTTGGCAGAAGAAGTGGTAGACACGACGGGAGCAGGCGATGCCTTCTGGTCTGGTTTTTACGCGGGAATCATTGAGGGGGCCAGTCTGCGGGAAGCGATGAACCTGGGATTTGCAGTTAGTGCGTATAAGCTGAGATATACCGGAGCCGTCGTTGAACTGCCTGAGCTGGAGGACATTCGTACGATGTACGGTTTGCAGGAGGTAAGAGCATGAGCGTGAAGAATCAGGTACAACTTATTACGTATCCCGATTCGTTGGGGGGTAATCTACGGAAGCTGCATGAGGTACTAGAACAGCATTTGCCAGAGGTATTCAAGGGCGGAATTCATATCTTGCCGCCGTTTCCTTCCTCTGGGGACAGAGGCTTTGCACCATTAACCTACCTGGAGATCGAACCAGAATTCGGCAGCTGGGAGGATATCCGTGCCATAGGCGAACACTACGATGTGCTGGTAGATTTGATGGTCAATCATATCTCTGCACAGTCCGAGTATTTCCAGGATTTCCTTAAGCATGGGCGAGATTCGCACTACGCAGATCTGTTCATCACCCTGGATAAGATATGGGAGAACGGAGAGCCTGTAGCAGAGGATATCGATCGGATTTTTCTGCGCAGACCCGTGCCTTATTCTGCTTATGCGACTTCGGCACAAGGCTTGGAAGAAAGGGTATGGACAACCTTTGGCAAGACCGACCCTTCGGAACAGGTGGATCTGGATCTCAAGTCGGAGCTGACCAAAGAACTGTTGACGCGCTTTTTCGAGAATTTCAAGAACAATAACATTAAAATCGTCCGTCTGGATGCTGTTGGCTACGTGATTAAGAAGCTCGGAACCAGCTGCTTTTTCGTCGAGCCGGAAATCTGGACCTTTATGGACTGGATCGCTGAGCTGGCGGAGCGTCTGGATATGGAGCTGTTGCCTGAGGTTCATGCTCATCATTCTATCCAGTACAAGCTGGCGGAGCGGGGCTATTGGATCTATGATTTCATCCTGCCTTACCGCATTCTGGAAACCTTGCTGGGGGGTCGCTCGTCGCAGTTGCTGGACTATTTGAGGGAACGTCCGTCGAAGCAGTTCACGATGCTTGACTGTCACGACGGCGTACCTGTCAAGCCGGATATGGACGGACTCATTGATACTCAGGAAGCACGCAAGTTGGTCGATACTTGCCTGGAGCGCGGAGCCAATCTGAGCCTGATCGTCTCCGACGAGCATAAGGCGGAGGACGGCTTCGATGTTCACCAGATCCGGGGCTCCTACTATTCGTTGCTGGGCTGTGATGACAATGCTTATTTGGCTGCCCGCGCCATCCAATTCTTTACGCCAGGCATTCCTCAGGTCTACTACGTAGGGCTCCTTGCAGGCAAGCATGATAATGAGCGCGTCCAGCAGACCGGCGAAGGCCGTGAAATCAACCGCCACAACTACAGTATGGGTGAGATCGAGTCGGCACTTGGACAGCAGTCCGTGCAACGGCTGATCCGATTAATTCGTTTCCGCAATGACTATGCGGCCTTCCAAGGGGCTTTTTCAGTGGAGTCTGCGGAGGATCATGAAATTCGTTTGAGCTGGAGCGCACCAGAAGCTCAGTGTGAGCTTTACATTAACCTATCCACCATGGTTCCTGTCATTACTTATATAGATGAATCGGGGGCCAAGGTCACGTATCACGTATAATTTTGCTGCCTTTAGGCGAAGAACGGCTTGCTCATGTTGAGCAAGCCGTTTTTGTCTTAGCTTTGGCCGTGTTATTCCGAATCATAGGAGTCTTCACCACCCGGAATATAGACGGTGATACGTACGCCGTGGGGTAGCACATTCTCGACCTTCATTGTGGCCTCATCGCCCTTGAACAGCTTCAGCCTCTCCAGCACATTGGCCAACCCGATCGAGGAAGAGCCTTCAGCGCCGGGGCTCTGGGCGGGCGTCAGCCGCTCTGGAATGGAGGCATCCCTGGAGCGGCGAACCCCGTCACTATCCTGGTCTACCGAGGATTCAAGCCCGGCCAGCGGCAACGCGGCATCGGCTGCGGGCTGCCAGGTATCGGCGGCAATCTTGGCCAGCTCCTCCTGCAGCGCGGCAAGGCGCTCCTCAGGTATAGAGAGGCCGTTATTCTCTATCGTGACGAGAGCTCCGCCAGATGCACCTTGTCTTGCGGTAATGGTTATCCGTCCGTTGGTCTCCAAGGCCTTGTAACCATGCTTGAAGTAATTCTCCAGAATGGGCTGGAGGATCATTTTTGGCATAGTCACATTTCCTACCCTTTCATCCCCATCATAACTGAAATGAAAGCGGTTTTCAAACCGTTCCATCTGCAGATCGATATACGCCTGAATATGGTCCAACTCCTCGCGCAGCGTGACAATCCGGTCCTCGTTATGCATGCTGTAACGCATCATCTTGGCAAGCGAAGCCAGCAGCGCATAGACCTGCGGCACCTTGAGTTCCAAGGCCAGTGTCCCGATTATTTGCAAGGTATTATTCAAGAAATGCGGATTAATCTGGGCTTGCATCGCACGCAGCTGGTTGGTCTTGCCGGCTAGCTCCAGCTTGTATTCACGAAGGATGAGATTATTAATCGTGTCCATCATGCCGCGGAAGCGAACGGTCAGGGATCCAATTTCATCGTTGCTGCTCGGCTGGATATCCACATCGAGCTTACCGGCCTGGATCTGGTTCATGTAGCGGGCTAGCCGCTTGATGGGTGCCGTAATTCGAATTGAAATAATGACGGTGGCTGCGGCAATAATAATCAGGGATACGGCGAGCAGCAGCAGATTAAGACCAGCGGCCCGGCTCGCTTCCCTCGTAATGTAGGATAGTGGAATCTGCTTGACGAGCGTCCAGGTGGTGGTGCGATCCTGAATCGTTTCATAGACGTAGACGCTGCCGTCATGCTCGAAATGACCACTTGGCTGATCAAGGGAGTCCAGTCGTTTGCTATACCACGATGCCTCCAGTGTTTCACCCAACCGATCCGTGTCGTCGGTGTAGATCAATTGGCCATCCTCGTTGATCAGATAGATCTTCTCCCTGCCCTGAACATACAATTGGTCTGCGATATCCGAGAGTGCGGACATGTCCACATCAATAGCCAGATAGCCGATGCCCTCACTGGAAGGTACATTCTCAATCCGCCGGTGCAGGGTGAAGACGGGACGGGCGGGATAGCGGATCACCGAGTTGGTGAACCCGTACAACGTGCTCATATGACTGGCCTCTATGCCAACGCTGGGGCCGGTCCGCAGGACACTCTCATAGGGCTCGGTCTCGTATTGGCGCTGCGGCGTGTCCAGCATAACGAGGGTAGCCTTGCGGCTAACATTCTCGTAGAGGTAGATCTGGAATACATCCGGAAGGGATGAAGCGATCGAATAAAGGACGTTGTACACCCGGGCGCTGCTCTGTGAATCTTCATAGCCCCCTTGCAGCAGATGAAGGACAGAATAGATGTTGGACGAGCTGCGGTTCAGATCATCGAGCAGATTCGTCAGGTTCCGTCCACCCTGGTAGAGCAGGTTGGCATTTTCGGTTGCAACCCTGGTTTTCAAGGATTGTGTCGTATAGCTATACGTGATAAACATCGTTGCTACGATAGGGATCACGGTGGCTAGCAGCAGGAATATGATCAGTTTGGAGCGTATGCTCTTCCATTTCACATGTCATCCCCCCCGATCAATATATTGCACCTTATAGTTCACATAAGTCGGTGTTTATTGTACCTCATTCAAGTCATACTAACCATACAAACAGTTTTAGAGGTTGTTAAAAGGGTGCTGAAAACCGAACTTTTTGAACCCGTATTTATACAGAAAGAAAGGGGGCTGTGCCGTGCGCAACAGGAACTTCGCAAAAGAGCTCGGTCTGCAGTCATTTTTTGTTGGACCCGTGCTCATCTTTTTCACCTTGATTATGGTGGTTCCCTTTTTCCTGGGGATGTATTATTCCTTAACCGACTGGAACGGGGTGGCTCGGTCCGTAAACTGGGTTGGCCTGCAAAATTTCAAAACCATTTTCACCAATGATCCTGACTTTTGGAAATCGTTCTCGTTTACCGTACGCTTTACGGTGCTGGGTGTCATCTTGACCAACGTCGTCGGCTTCGCGCTGGCTTATCTCTTGACCCGGGCGCTCAAGCTGCGTAATCTGATGCGTACGATCTTTTTCATGCCCAACGTCATTGGTGGTTTGCTGCTGGGTTTTATCTTCCAGTTCATTTTCATCAAAGGCTTCGATACGATGTACGACATTACGGGCTGGTCGTTCTTCGGCCTGCCATGGCTCGGTGACGCAACGACGGGCTTCTGGGGCATTACGATGGTCTTCATCTGGCATCAGGCCGGTTATCTGATGGTCATCTACATCGCCTCTCTTACCAATGTGCCAACTGAAATTCTGGAAGCCGCCGAAATTGATGGCGCGAGCCGCTGGCAGTTGCTGCGCAGCATCATCATTCCGCTGATTATGCCAGCTGTAACGATCTGTCTGTTCCTGGCAATCTCGTGGGCGTTCAAGATTTTTGACTTGAATCTCTCGCTGACCCGGGGCGGTCCGTTCAAATCGACAGAGTCTGTCGCCATGAACATCTATAACGAAGCATTCCAAAATAACCGATACGGACTGGGTACGGCCAAAGCGATGCTGTTCTTTGTCATCGTGGCCTTCATTACGATCATTCAGGTTCGTCTGACGAAGAAGAGGGAGGTCGAAGCCTGATGAATTCAAAAGCCTATACGGGTCGCACGCTGATTACGGAAATCATCATGGTGCTTGTGGCCTTGCTATTCCTCTCGCCGTTCTACTTCCTCTTCGTGAACTCGGTGAAGACGTTCGGCGAAATTATGACGAATTCGGCTACTTGGCCAGCGGTTTTCCAATGGGAGAACTTCAGCAGAGCCTGGTCCTTGACTAACTTTCCGTTAGTCTTTACCAACTCTCTGATTGTTACAGTTGTCAGTGTCATTCTGGTCGCGATCATCAGTGCGATGGGCGCCTACCGGATGGTACGTCACAATACACGCTTTAACCGGATCTTCTTCCTGATTCTGATTGCTTCGATGGTCGTTCCGTTCCAGTCCATCATGATGCCGCTGCTTCGTGTGGTAAATGAGCTGGGACTGACCAATACCCGTACCGGTCTGGTCATGACCTATCTCGGACTGGGCGGACCGATGGCACTCTTCCTCTTCCACGGCTTCGTGAAGTCGATTCCGCTGGAGATTGAAGAGGCGGCTACGGTGGATGGATGCAACCGGATCAGCGTATTCTTCCGGATCGTACTGCCCATGCTCAAGCCGATGCTGATGACGATTATCGTCCTGAATTGTCTCTGGGTCTGGAATGACTATCTGTTGCCATCCCTGATTCTGCAAAGTCCGAATCTGCGGACGATCCCGCTGGCGACGTTCTCCTTCTTCGGAGAATACTCCAAGCAATGGGATCTGGCGCTGCCGATGCTCGTCATGGGTATCGCACCGATTATTATCTTCTTCTTGTTCCTGCAACGCTATATTGTCGAAGGAATCGCGGCAGGCTCGGTCAAAGGTTAATGCCTTTGACCTGGCCCTATCGCTTCCCAATAGAAACAACTACAATTATTAAGTAGGGGGAAACACACATGAACAAAAAGCATACGGTTGTGGCTTCATCGGTACTGGCTATGTCTCTCGTTCTCGGTGCTTGCGGCGGTGGCGGCAACAACGCAACTGACGGCAACACAGGCGGCGCAAATGGCGGTAACGCTGGCGGAGAACAGAAAACGGTTACGCTGTTCCAATTCAAGACGGAAATCGTGGAAGGGCTTAACGAGCTGAAGGTTGAGTTCGAAAAAGAATACCCGAATATCAAGCTGGACGTGCAAACGGTAGGCGGCGGTGCCGACTACGACGCAGCACTGAAAACCAAATTTGCCTCCGGCGACGCGCCTGATATTTTCTCCAATAACGGCTATGCCAAGCTGGATCTGTGGGAAGAGCGCCTGGAAGATCTGTCCGACCAGCCTTGGGTAGGCGATCTGGTACCATTGGCTGCAGAAGCCATTACGAAGGACGACAAAGTCTACGGCCTGCCGCTTAACCTTGAAGGTTTTGGCTATATCTATAACAAAGACATCTTCGAGCAAGTAGGCATTGAATCGCCGCCTATGACGTACTCCGAGCTGGAAGCGGCTGCGAAGAAGATTCAAGAAGCAGGCATTACACCTTTTGCTAACGCGTATCAAGAATGGTGGCTGCTGGGTAGCCAAGGGATCAGCAATGCCTTCGCGAACCAAGATGATACGGATGCGTTCATCGCGGGCCTCAATGACGGCAGCGAAACCATCGCAGGCAACGAGCACTTTGCCAACTGGGCGAAGCTGATGGAGCTGACACTGGAGTACGGTAACCGTAACCCATTGACGACTGACTACAACACAGCCGTATCCATGTTTGCTAACGGTGAAGTAGCCATGACACAGAACGGTAACTGGGCACAATCGATGATCGACGGCATTACACCAGACATGAACATTGGCTTCCTGCCAATGGCACTGAGCGACGATGCAGAGCGTTCCGGTAAAGTTACGATTGGCGTACCAGTAAACCTGGTTGTCAATAACGAGTCCGATGCCAAAGAAGAAGCGAAAATCTTCCTCAACTGGCTCGTTACTTCTGAAGTAGGTCAAGAGTACATCGTGAAGAAGTTCATGTTCATTCCGCCACTCACAACGATTGAGTCGACACCGGAAGACATGGGTGCTCTGGCAACCTCGCTGCAAGAGTACATCGACCGTGGCGATATCTTCGCTCACAATGCTGGTAAGTACCCAGACGGTGTAGCACAAGAGTTCGGCAGCGCTATTCAGGAATTCCTGGCAGGGCGTGTTGACGTCCAGGCTTGGTCCGAAAACATGCAAGCGGCTTGGGACAAATTGAAGTAATACCAAGACGTACTTTATATCACCTAGTGTTACTTTTGGGTGGCATGTGGACTTTTTGTCGATATGCTACACTCAAGCTTAGAACATTCCCTTTTTAAAAACTGCTCCTGTGCCCGGCCGCTTCGGTCAGTGTGCAGGGGCAGTTTTGGTATACTTATTGCTATCAGCTTACCAGGAGGAGGAGCAAGGGCATGAACTACAAGCAAGCGGAGCAGGTTCAGATCGGTGTCGTCTATTACCCGGAGCAATGGGACCGGTCGATGTGGGAGGACGACATCCGGCGGATGAGCGAGACGGGTGTCAAAGTGGTGCGAATGGCGGAATTTGCGTGGAGCCGGATGGAGCCGACGCCGGGTGTCTACGAGTGGGCGTGGCTGGACGAAGCGGTTGAGTTGTGCGGACGTTACGGCCTGCAGGTGGTCCTATGTACGCCGACCGCAACACCGCCCCGTTGGCTGACTGAGCAGCATCCCGACATTTTGCCGATCCGGCCAGATGGCAGCACCTATCACGCAGGTGTGCGTGGTCACCGCTGCTACAGCAGTGCTTCCATTCGCAGTCATGGGCAGCGAATCACTGAAGCGTTGGCGCGGCGTTATGCCGGGCACCCTGCGGTCATCGGCTGGCAGACGGATAATGAATTCGGCATGAATGATTGTCATTGTGATGCCTGCAGCGAGGCATTCCGTCAGTGGACACGGGCGAACTATGGCTCACTTGAGGCGGTTAATCGCGAGTGGGGGACCGTGGTCTGGAGCGGTGAATATAATGAATGGGAGCAGATCGCAGCCCCCTATGGCGGTTCCCGGTTCCAAAATCCTTCGTACCTGCTCGATTTTGCCCGCTTTCAGTGGGACAGTATCGTAGTCTTTCAGCGGGAGCAGGTCGAGATTCTGCGGCGCGAATGCCCGGACCATTTCATCACGCATAACTTTCACACGTATCCGCAGCGTATGGACCAATACCGGGTAGCCGAGGATCTGGATCTGGCCTCCTTCGATTATTATCCCAACACAGCACCGGACAAGCAGTCCACGGGTCCCTACAGCGGTGCGTTGTCGCTGGATCTAACCCGGGGCATTAAACGCCGTAACTTCTGGATTATGGAGCAACTGAGCGGCCCCCCGGGAGCTTGGTTTGCTACGTGGCGGGCGCCTTATCCAGGCTTCATCCGGGCGTTTGTCTGGCAAGCGATTGCCAAGGGCGCTGATACGGTAGTCCACTTCCGCTGGCGTTCAGCAGCCATCGGGGCGGAGCAATTCTGGCATGGCCTGATTGATCCGAGCAACGTGCCGGGTCGACGCTTCGCGGAATTTGAGCGGCTGTGCGCAGAGGTGAATCGCCTGTCGGATCACTTGCAGGGTACCGAACCGAAGCATGAGGTGGCGCTCCTGTTCTCGCATGAGCAATTGGAGGCGCTGCGTATCCAGCACCAGGCGGAGGGCATGAGCTATTACGAGAACATCAAGGATTATCACCGAGCGCTTACCAAGCTAGGGATCGGCTGCGACGTCATTGAATGGACGCAGCCGCTGGATGGGTACCGGGTCGTCATCGCTCCGGGTTTCTTCCTTATGAATGAACAAGTGGCGGCAACACTGGAGCGGTTCGCAGCCGGTGGGGGCACGGTGCTGGTGACAATGCGGGCCGGCGTCAAGGAGATGAACAACCAGCATGTCCAGATGCTGCTGCCAGGCAGATTGGCAGAGCTGACGGGCATCCGGGTGGAGGAGTACGATGCGATTGGACATGATGCGCATACAATTAGGGATGCAGAAGGCCGTTCGTACAGCTGCTTACAATGGTGCGATATTCTTCGTCTGGAGGGGGCAGAGGCGATTGCTTGTTACGAGGGCGACTTCTACGACGGTACACCTGCGGTGACGGTGAATGCCTACGGCGAGGGCCGAGCCTATTATGTGGCGACCCATCCGGACGAAGCGTATCTCAGGGATCTGCTGCTGCGGGTAGCAGGTGAGCAGGAGGTGAGGGTGTACCCCGACTTGCCTGAGGGCGTGCAATTGGCGGAGCGAACGGGGGACAACGGAACGTACCTCTTCGTCATGAACCTCTGCCGCGAGCCGCGGGAGGTCCACCTGAATGGCGCATATGCGAGCGTGCTGGATGGGGAGCCGCACGAGGCTGTCGTGCCGCTGGAGCCTTACGGGGTAGAGATTTTGAAGCATGCGTCGGATGAAGCGGGTAGCGCTGTTGCCCAATAAACGCTGAAGATGACGGGCCGGAAGCCACATGGCTTCCGGCCTGTGGTCTGTCTGCTTGAACTGTTGCGGCCTTCCACCCAGTCTGCTGTGCCCCAGTCCGTACTGCTGTTTGCACCTCCACTAGCTTGCTGTTAACACCGAACTGTGGCGGCCCTCTACCAGCACCACTTCGGCTATCCGCCAACATTCCCGTGCCCCGTCCGAACTACTGTGATTTTCCACTAACCTACTGTTACTCGCCTGCACAAATGCGGTTCTCCACTAGCTTGCTGTTCACCACGGACTGCCGCGACCCACTAAAGTCCCCACCAACATTCCCATGCCCCGCCTTACCGCTAACGGCCATATGTACGCTTATTTGTGCCGAAAAGGGGGCTAATAATTTCTAACGGCCATATATGCGCCTATTGTGATCAAACAGACCGCCAGAGCCTCGAAAACCCTCCAATAACTGCGCTGGTGGCCGTTAGAATCCAAAGTGACTCGATTTGGGCAAAATAGCGGCTGTGGTGGCCGTTAGAGTTGAGGAGGTGGTTGTCCAGCCGCCGACCTCCTGCTAGGCATCGCCCAGTCAGCGCGTCCTCGCTGCACTCCCGGCTAACCGCCATATATACCCTTATTTGCCCTGAAAAGGGGGCTAATAATTTCTAACGGCCATATATGCGCCTATTGTGGCAAAACAGACCGCCGGAGCCTCAAAAACCCTCCAATAACTGCGCTGGTGGCCGTTAGAGTTCAAAGTGACTCGATTTGGGCAAAATAGCGGCTGTGGTGGCCGTTAGAGCTGAGGAGGTGGTTGTCCAGGCGCCGACCTCCTGCTAGGCATCGACCAGTCAGCGCGTCCTCGCTGCACTCCCGGCTAACGGCCATATATACCCTTATTTGCCCTGAAAAGGGGGCTAATAATTTCTAACGGCCATATATGCGCCTATTGTGGCAAAACAGACCGCCAGAGCCTCGAAAACCCTCCAATAACTGCGCTGGTGGCCGTTAGAGTTCAAAGTGACTCGATTTGGGCAAAATAGCGGCTGTGGTGGCCGTTAGAGCAGAGAGTTGGACAATGAGCAGAGATGGCGGCTGCAGATGATGAAGGGGACGGTGGCTGTAGTGGGTATTATCAGTGCGGAGTAACATTAGTTAGTGGAGAAGTGCGGTTAGGCGAGATTAGATGAAATGAGGCGGTATGTGACGGATGCGGCAGAAGAGGGAGTTGGCGGCGAAGGGCATTGTGATACGTAGGGAATGCCGCCCGGTTTCACGTCGGCCCGCCATTCGGCGTCCCGGTCACCTCGCCCTTCCGCCCGCCCCGCTAGGAGGTTTTCATCGCCAGCCCTTCGCGGACCAGCTCCTGCAGCGGCGTTGGTTCGCCGATCAGATGCTCCAGATCCTTGCCTGTCCGGGAGGAGCCGCCCGAAGCGATGAAGTCGTTGATGCCAGACAGCATCCCTGCTACTTCCTTCGGTAAGCCAGCCTGCACGAGCAGCGCTTGGTTCTCTTCCGATGTAATAGGCTCATAACCAACGGGCTTGCCTGCGACAGAGGCGATGGCGTCCGCCAGCTCGCGGAAGGTCCAGGTTCGGCCGAGAACCAACTCATAGGTCTTATTCTCATGCCCTTCACCAGTCAATACCGCTGCTCCGGCACGCGCGAGATCATAGCGGCTCGGGGAATGGATGGCGCCTTCGCCGGTGTTGGCTTTGAGCGTGCCGTACTGGGCCGCTGCTTGCAGAGACTGCGGATCCAGGAATACATCCGCATACAGTGGATTTCGCAAGAACGTATACGGAATGCCAGTCGAGCGCAGAATGCCCTCCGTCAGCAGATGTGTCGCAGCCAGAGGCAGCTTGGACTCCTCGGCAAAGGCATATCCGTAATACACAATATGAGGAACGCCCGCATCTCTGGCGGCTATAGCAACGTGGGTGTGCTGCAACAGGCGCAGTGTCTCGTCGTGAGCGTCGGGGCTTGGAATGAATAACAGCTTGTCCGCGCCAGCGAAGGCGCTTTGTAAGGAAAACCGGTCATTATAGTCTCCATAACGCAGCTCCAAACCAAGCTCGGCGAGATGTGCTGCTTTTTCTGGATGGCGGACGAGTGCCACAATATGCTCAGCAGGCACTTCCTGCTTCAGCAATTGACCAATGACTCTGCTGCCCAACTGACCCGTAGCTCCTGTGATGATAATCGACATGTACCTCATCCTCTCATTAGTTCATATTCCCTCTTCATGATTAACCTTACCCTATGCCAGCCGTGGAGAACAAGTCTAAGGCAACCCGCCACACTTTTGTACCCTGAATGCCATGCGGTGGGGCGGTTTGACATTGGAATAACCGTTGGTTATATTATAACCAATGGTTACAAAATAAGCGGCGGGAGCTATACATAATGAATCGACAAGAGCAACGATCGGAAGAAACAAAACAGTTCATATTGAAGGCAGCCAGGGGACTGTTTGCCTCCATGGGGTACGAATCGGTGACGATTCGGCAGATTGCCAAAGCGGCGGGTTGCTCGCATACGACCATTTACATCTATTTCAAGGATAAGGAAGCGCTGTTGCAGGCACTGACGATTCCTGGACTTCTGGAGCTGCAGGCTTCCCTAGAGTCGATTTTGAACGATACCTCACTTACTGGTCTGCAAGCGGTCAAGCGCATGAGTTCGGAGTTAATCCGATTCTGCCTCATGCATCGGACGATGTATACGGTGTTTTTTATGGTTAAGGCTGACCGGGTGGATGAGCGAGAGCCTGCGATGGACATGAACAAGCTCCGCAATCAGCTGTTTGCGTTATTGTCTGAGGGGCTGGGACGGTGTTTTGATGAACAGCTGCCCGAATCACGGCTCCTCGCATACAGCAGAATCTACTATTATATGCTTCAAGGGATTGTCAGCACTTACGCGTATTCCGAGGAGTCTACAGAGTCGCTGATGGGGCGGTTGGGAGAAACCTTCGATGAAGCAACGGATGTGGTATTGTCAGGATTGCTGCAGCGGCACCTTGAGGAGGGGCAGATATGAAAATCGAACAGATCTCCCCGCATATCTGGCGTCTGCGAAGCTGGGTGTTTATCCCGATCACAGTATGGCTTGTCGAGGAGAAGCAGGGACTCGTGCTGGTCGATACGGGAATGGATGCGATGGGCAAGGATATCCTGAAACATATACTGGCGCTGAAAAAGGGCCCGCTCAAGCGTATTCTGCTCACGCACGGACACTCGGACCATGCGGGCGGGCTGCGCCGAATTCTTACCGATACTTCGGTGCCCGTGTATGCCCACAAGCGGGAGCTGCGGTACCTGGAGGGAATCCAGCCCTACCCCCGCCGGAGCAAGGCGCAGCAGATGATTGCTCCCGGTATTGTGCAGACCCTGCCAATGGGCGGAATCGGCGAAGAAGGCTCGCTCGGCAGTCTGGCCATGTATTGGACACCGGGCCATTCGCCGGGCCATGTCGTGTACTACCACGAGGAAGACAAGGTCCTCCTGGCAGGAGATCTGTTCACGAGCCGCAGCGGCAAACTGCGGCGACCCATGCCGATGTTCACCGCGGATATGGAGGAAGCGATAGACAGCAGCAGAGTCGTTCAGCGGCTGCAGCCGGATCGGATGGAGATCTGCCACGGAGATGCTGTCCTGCATCCAGCGGAACAGATGGAGCGTTATCTGGCCCGGTATGCTGGGGCTGAGGAATGAGCCGGTGGAGAGGAGGAGCAGGCTGACATGCGGATAGAGGATATCCCTCGGGAGAAAATTGTCTATGACAAGCAGTATCCGATTTATATCGGCGATACCGCTGGCGTCTCCACCCCTTATCAGAAGCTGCACTGGCACGATGCGCTGGAGATTAACCGGATCAAGTCCGGCAAGGGGTACTACAATATCAACGGACGAATCTATGAGTTTCAAGAAGGCGATGTGCTGCTGATTAACTCTAACGACTTGCACTGTGCCTACGAGACGGAACCGCTGCTCATGCAGGTCATTACCTTTGATCTGTCCTGGTTGCTGGGTATCATGCGCTTCGATCCGCAAATTGTGGCTCCGTTCAAGGAAATGGGTATGCACTATACGAACCTGCTGGATCGCAATCATCCAGGAATGACGGAGCTGCGCCGGCTGCTTACCCGGATGCAGGAGGAGCATAATGGTCAGACGGACTGCTACCGGGTCATGGTATTGGCGTACCTGGTCGAATTCCTGGCGTATGTGAACCGGCATTTTCGGGTGCCTTGCGTCGAAGAGGCGCGTGCCTCCCTCGGCTCTGCCCAACTGGTCAAGATTCGCAAGGTCATTACGGCCATGGAGGAGGACGCTGCCTACCCTTGGTCGCTGGAAGAGCTAGCGGCGCTGGCGTTTCTGAGTCCATCTCGGTTTAGTGATATTTTCCGCCAGGCGGTGGACATGCCGCCCTTGGCTTACCTTATTGTCCTGCGGATTGAGCGTTCGCAGCAGCTGCTCGATACCACATCGATGAAAATCTCAGAGATCGCGCTGGATTGCGGTTTCCCAAGTCTCTCTAACTTTAACCGTCTGTTCAAAAAACACCTCGGCGTCACTCCGATGCTCTACCGCTCTCGTGCAAGTCGCTCATAACCATGGTTGTCTGAATTCGGATCAAGAATAGTCTGATATAAAAACGGCAAAGAGGACGTTTGTAAGGGGTGGAACCCGCACAAACGTCCTTTTTGTCGTTATTTTAGATGTGTTAGATTCATGTAATATAACTACAAGTTTCATGGCGGACATTTGAGTTTTGCGTCATGAAAATTATCTCTAATATATGAAAACAGTAAGATTCAGTTAGTTTTTACTTGAAATTGCGTAGCTTAAGGAGGTTTCATAAGAGTAAAATGTAATAAAAGTTGACATATGAGATTGGCAGTTGTAAGTGAAAGAGGGAGTTGTTTAAAGGGGGAGAGTATTATGCGCATCAAAGAAAACCGTTGGCTGAGGCTGATGCGGCAATGGGATGTTCAGCTGATGGTTGTACCGGCTTTGCTGTTTATATTGGTCTTCCATTATATCCCGATGTACGGAGTGTTGATGTCGTTTCAAGACTACAGCTTGTTCCGGGGCTTCAGTGGCAGTCCGTGGGTTGGCTTCAAGCATTTCCGGATGTTCTTCGAAGCCCCGGAGTTCTGGACCATCATGCGCAATACGCTGGTTATCAGTGTGCTCAAGCTGGTCATCGGCTTTCCTGCACCCATCATGCTGGCATTGATGCTCAATGAGGTGAAGCACCGCGCCTTCAAGCGACTGATTCAGACGATTAGCTATCTGCCTCACTTTCTGTCGTGGGTCATCGTCTCAGGCTTTGTCATTTCCATGCTGTCTACGGACAATGGCAGTCTCAACATTCTGCTGCAGCAGTTGAATCTGATCGACCAGCCCATCAATTTCCTCTCCATTCCGGAGTATTTCTGGGCCATCCTCGTGGGCACCGGGCTCTGGAAAGAGATCGGCTTCTCTTCCATCGTGTACCTGGCCGCAATAGCGGGGGTCAATCCTCAGCTATATGAAGCAGCGGAGATGGACGGAGCGAGCCGCTTGAGACAGATGGTTTCGATTACGATTCCATGTATTATGCCGGTCATTATCATTTTCTCGATTCTGGCCATTGGCAATCTGCTGAATGCCGGGTTCGAGGACATCCTGCTCCTGGGCGCCAATCCGGTGCTGCGCGATGTGAGTGATGTCATCGATACGTATGTGTACCGAATCGGTATTCAGAATGCGAGATATTCCTATGCGACGGCTGCGGGATTGTTCAAAGCCGTCATCAGCGTCGGTCTGCTGGCCGCAGCCAATTACGCCGCGCGCCGTTCGGGCAACAGCTTGTGGTAGACAGGAAGGGAGACGGTGTGCAATGAGAAGGGGAGCAGGCGATCAAGTGCTGATCGCATCAATTTATACGCTGTTGGCGGTGCTGGGCTTTGCAGCGGTATATCCGTTCTGGAATGCCGCAGTTATCTCATTCAACAGCGGCCAGGATACGGCGCTTGGCGGCGTGACCTTCTGGCCAAGAGCTTTTTCGCTGGAGAACTATGCGGTTGTCTTTCGGGATGAACGTCTTATGAATGGCTTCATGATCTCCATCCTGCGGACAGCGATTGGCACGCTGCTCTCGATCATGGCGACGGCGATCTTCGCTTACGGGATGACGAAGCGGGATCTCATGGGCCGAAAATACTACATGATTATCTGTATTGTCACCATGTATTTTAGCGGTGGACTGATCCCTACATACCTGCTCATCCGTGAGCTTCAGCTGCTAGATACATTCTGGGTGATGGTCATTCCTGGGCTGATCAGCGTATGGAACATGATTATCTTCCGCACATTCTTCCAGGGTATCCCCGGCGGGTTGGAGGAATCCGCACGAATTGACGGCTGCTCCAACTGGGGCGTGCTGATGCGAATTGTCCTGCCGTTGTCGGGACCCGTGGTGGCGACCCTGTCGCTGTTCACCGCAGTGTACCACTGGAACGATTGGTTTGCGCCGAGTATCTACATTACCAATGTCGATCTGCTGCCGATTCAGACCAAGCTGCAGCAGATTCTGAATTCCAATATTATGAGCGAACAGATGTCCCAGTTGGACTCCGCCGCACAGGGGCGTTTGAACGATATGCGCTCAGTTACGAGCAAGTCGTTGTCCATGGCAACGATGATGGTGGCAACCGTCCCCATCTTGTGTGTCTATCCGTTTGTGCAGAAGTATTTCGTCAAAGGCGTGCTGATCGGGTCTCTGAAGGAATAGCGATACCGGTCTTGCGAAGAAGGGTTGGGAGCGCGCAGCGCTTGGACCATAGCATGGTAAAAAGAAGGGAGTTGGCGCAAGTGAAGACACGCAGCGTAACGGGGAAATGGTGGTTGACGGCATTGATGGTGCCAGTGATCTTGGCTGGCTGTTCCAACAACGGGGCGACGCAGCCGGAGGACGCAGGGAATGGCAATACAGGCGAGAGAGAGACTTCAGCAGTATATGAGCTGGGCCAAGAGCCGTTGTCCTTCTCCTTCTATGGTCATTATGACTGGTACACGATGCCGACTTGGGGCGGTGATCTGTCCACGAAGTGGATTCAGGAAAATATGAAGGTGGATGTCACCCCGGTCAGCTCGGGTGGCAATGCCAGCCAGAAGTTCAGCACGATGATCGTCTCAGACTCGCTGCCTGATGTGATCTGGATGGAGCGGGGGCCGGATGTGGAGAAGCTGCGGGCCGAGGGGCTGCTGGTGGCTTTTGACGACTACTTGGACAAATACCCGAACCTCAAGGAATGGGCGGGCGACTCTACACTGGATATGCTGCGCTCACCGGACGGCAAGCTGTATCAGTTCCCGAACTGGTACACGACCCAGCCGAACGGCAATGCAGGGTATCTGGTGAATAAAAAAATCTACAACGACCTCGGCCAGCCGCCGCTGGCGACTACCGATGATCTCTATGCCTACCTGAAGCTGGTAAAAGAAAATTACCCGAACGTCGTCCCGCTGGAGGTCGGTCAGAGCGGCACGGGCCTGGATATTCTCAGCACGTCCTTTGCCGAGGACCGTCCCTACATCTTCAATACGATGATGGCCGTTCCTAACGGCGACGAGTTCACCTCTATTTTCACCGATCCGGTGTATCGCGAAGCCATGCAGTACAGCAGCAAGCTGTACCGCGAGGGGCTGATTACCCAGGATGCCTTCACGCAAAAGCTGGAGCAGGTCGAGCAAAAGGTGCTCAACGGACAAATTGCAGTCTATGCTGCATCTTCACCAACCGAATTTGGGGCGATCGGCCACTCGCTTCTGTCTGCTGAGGATCCGGAGGCCGGGTACATCATGGTGTGGCCGTTCCACAAGCAAGGGCTGGACAAGGACCGGATCTATCCGGGCGACTACAAGCAATTGGGCTGGAATGTGAGTGTCATCACCAAGGCGGCCGAGGATCCGGAAGCGATTTTTGCCTTCCTTGACTGGCTGACGGGACCGGAAGGCCAACGGATTATTTTCTGGGGACCCGAAGGGATCTACTGGGAAGGGACGGATGAGGAGGGCGCGCCGCTCTTCACTGAGGCATTCACGACCGATCATAAGGGACGCGACGAGCTGATGAATGCGACAGTTAACTTCCAATGGAATGGCAATACGGTCTATATTGATAATTCCAAAATGAAATTCGAATCGACGCTGCCGCCGGAGGATCAGAGCTGGGAGACATACTGGCAGTCCGAGATTACGTGGAAGACGCAATTCAACACGACCGAGTATGTGAATCTCGATCCGGCTGGCGATTCCAATGAGGGAATTATCGCGCAGAACGTATCCGAGATCTATGACAAAGCCAGAGCCCAAGCCATCCTTAATGCCAAAAGCGATGAAGAGGTTGCCGCGATTCTGGATCGCGCCGAGCAGGATGCACAGCGTGCAAACTATGCTGAGCTGCTTGCGTACAAGACGGAGCGTTGGCAGGAGAATAAGAGCAAGCTGGATTAATCGAAGGGTGTAGGTGGAGTGTGAGGAGAGCGACATGTTCTTCTCTCGTCTACACTGTGCGAGCTGTGCGTATGCTGGCAGATTCGTGATTGTTGAAATGCCTTCTCGGCAGTGGCCGGGGAGGCATTTTTGAAGACGGGAGCGGCTGAGCGATAGTGACATAAATCGTAAGATTGAGGTAGTTTTCGCTTGGATTCGCGTAGAATCGAGTCGTTTTAAGGGTGTAGAATGAACGAAGCAAACTTAACTAGCATAGGACGTGATCAACCGGTGACAACCTATTATTTGGGGGTAGATGGCGGGGGGAGCAAGACACTCGCATATATTACCGACGAAACGGGACGAATCGTCGGCACAGGCGCCGCAGGCTGCGGCAACCATCAGCTGGGGGTTGAGCTGGCGCGCACCAATATTGACGCTGCAGTGCGGGAAGCGTTGACCGCGGCAGACCTGACACATGCGGATATTGCGTATGCCCTCTTCGGTCTGGCAGGCGCAGACCGTGAGGCGGATTACCGAATTTTGAGGCCGCTTGCGGCGTCGCTTGGCTTCGAGCGGCATGACGTGGTGTGCGATACGGATATCGGCCTGCGTGCGGGAACTCGTCAGCCCGATGGCGTCGTGCTCATCTGCGGCAGCGGGACCAACAGCTTCGGCATCAACCGGACTGGCCAAGGGTATCAATGTGGAGGCTTCGGCTACCTGTATGGCGATTTTGGTGGTGGCGGCGATCTGGCGGTAGAGGTATTCCGCGCTGTTATTCGTGCGTGGGAAGGCCGGGAGCAGCCTACGCTGCTGACCGCACCTGTGCTGCGCATCCTTGGCTATACCTCCGTTGAAGAGATGTATCATGCTTACCTCGATCATGGCAGCCGACCGCCGCGTACCCTGGCTCAGGCGCTGTTCGAGGTCGAAGCGGAGGATGCGGTGGCCCAGCAGATCCTGCGGCGGCAAGCCAGTGAGCTGGCGTTGGCGGCGGGTGCTGTCATCCGCAAGCTGAAGATGGCGGAGGATACGTTTGATGTGGTGCTCGTCGGAAGCATTCTGACCCGTGGCCGCAGTCCGGTCCTGTTCGCTCAGTTGGAGCAGGATCTGCGCTTGAGCGCACCGCAAGCAACATTGACTGTATTGCATATGGAACCAGCCGCAGGCGCACTGCTCCTGGCCATGGAGCGGACAGGTGTCGTGGTATCGACCGAAGTCTATGAACAACTGGAGCAACAACTTACGATCAAGGAGGCAGCGACATCATGACTAACGGACTAAAAATCGTCGTCATCGGCGGCGGCTCATCGTATACCCCGGAGCTTATTGAGGGCTTCATCCGCAATTATGACACCTTCCCGGTCGGGAAGCTGATCCTGGTGGATATCGAAGCAGGAAAAGAGAAGCTGGAGACGGTGGGACGTCTGGCGCAGCGGATGGTAGCTGCTGCTGGCGTGCCCATGACCGTTGAGCTAACCCTGGATCGCCGCGCGGCGCTGCCGGGTGCGGACTTCGTCACCACGCAGATGCGGGTCGGCCTACTGGAAGCGCGCGGTTGGGATGAATCCATCCCGCTCAAATACGGGATGATCGGCCAGGAGACGACAGGACCGGGCGGCATGCTAAAGGCACTCCGGACAATTCCGGTGCTGCTGGAGCTGTGCCGTGAAATGGAGGAACTATGCCCGGATGCCTGGCTGCTGAACTTCACCAATCCGGCAGGCATGGTTACCGAAGCGATTCAAAAGTATTCCAAAATCCGTTCGGTCGGCCTGTGCAACTCACCGATCGCGGCTTACAAATGGCTTTCAAAATTATATGATGTGCCAGAATCGCAAATTCACTGCGAGTTTGTGGGCCTCAATCATCTGCACTGGATCACGGATATCCAGGTGAATGGCGAATCCAAGCTGCCGGAGCTGCTGGACAACCGTAGCGGCTATTCGGCGGCCAATGTGCCACAATTCGCTTGGAATGGCACCCTGTTGCAAGGGCTGGGCGCCATCCCGTCGTACTATCTTAAGTACTTCTACCTGCATCGCGAAACGCTGGCCGAGCAGGAAGCCGCCTTGGCGAAGGGCGAGTCTCGGGCCCAGACGGTGCAGCGGCTCGAGGATGAGCTGTTTGAGCTCTACAAGGACCCCGAGCTGAAGGAGAAGCCCAAGCAATTGGAGCAGCGGGGCGGTGCGTTCTACTCCGAGGCAGCGGTCCGGCTCATGCATTCTCTCTACAACGACACTGGCGACATCCAGACGCTCAATGTCTCCAATAACGGCATGCTCGACTTCTTGCCGGACGACGCGAGCATCGAGGTCAACTGCAAAGTGACGGCCGAGGGCCCGATCCCGCAGCGGCCCGAGGTCGTGCCAGATGCGGTGAAGGGGCTGATCCGCCAGGTGAAGACCTACGAATCCCTGGCGATTGAAGCCGCCGTCACGGGTGACCGCCAGAAGGCGCTGCTGGCGCTGGCGCATCACCCGCTTGTCAACTCCGTCGGCGCCGCCGAGCAGATGCTCGACGAGATGCTGGAGCGCAGCAAAGCCTTCCTGCCGCAGTTTTTCGCTGCTGCGGAATAGTAGAAGTGAGGCCTCCCTGGGCTTGTTTGTGGCCGGGGAGGCTTTTTCGCGTTAGTAGGTCAGCCAGATTGTTCGGGGTGAGCTACTGATGAAGGCTAGAGAATCGCCAGACGTCGTACCCTTTTTGCGTGCTGTTGGGGGGCATTGTGCTCGCATGCGCCCGTGCCCAAGCAATTGGTGCCCGTGTCTACGCCGAGCACCGACACCAAACCACCAACCCCCTCCGTTACGCACTCGCACTCGCATCCCGCGCCGACGGCCGAGCGCCTACCCCGCACCCCGCGAACTCGCGGCCCGTGTCCGCCCCAACCCCAACTTAAGGAAACTATATATCGTTATTTGGCCAACTTACAGCTGTTTTGGAATCTAACGAAACTACAGATTCTTATTGCGCAATTTGGGCTAAGTAATCCGTTAAATCGTTGATATAACGTTACACAGTTTCGTTAGAATCTCAAACTGGTCAATTAGAGGTCATTAGAGCTCTGTAGTTTCATTAGAAGTTTTCTAGATAAAAACGGTGCTTAGAAAATTAATTCGGGTCCATGGTAGGGATAAATGTGATAAAAGACCTATTTTTTTATTTACAATTAGAAAGTACAAGCATACAATTAATAGGAGGAAATGGAGGATCATGGTTTCAGTTCCAAGACAACCTCTGGTAGAAGAAGAAATAAAGGGCGAGGGAGCGAAAACTCAGTTGGTTAAAAAGTTGAAGCGAATTACAGCCATGGTATTAATGATGGTGATGCTGGTGCCGTACATGGCGTATGGACAAGAGTCTGCAGCGAGAAGTACATTCACGGATATTACAGGGCATTGGGCGGAAGAAACCATCATTAAATGGTCGAATATGGGCTTGGTTAATGGCCAATCCGCAGACCGGTTTAACCCAAATGCATCGATAACGAGGGCAGAGCTAGCGGCACTAATTAATAAAGTAGCGGATGTGAGCGGGGAAGCGTCAATTAGCTTCACAGATGTAGCTTCGAGCAAATGGTATTACATAGAAGTAGCTAAGGCTGTATCAGCTGGCTACATGCAAGGATATGCTGATGGCACGTTCAAGCCAGAGGCGCCAATTACCCGTCAAGAGCTGGCGGTGCTCATCACCCGCTTGCTGGGGATCACGGAGCAGGAGCCTGACGCAGCGTACACGGATGTTGCTAATGCTCCAGCATGGAGCAAAGGTGCGATTGGCGCGATGATCAACAGTGGCATCATGAGCGGCAAAAGTGCGGGACAATTCAGTCCGCTAACCTCCACGACACGTGCGGAAGCGGTCGTTATTCTGGATCGCATCGCTAGCCGCGTAGTGACTCCGGAAGTGCCAGCGCTGACGGTCACATATGACGAAGCAGGCACTTATGGTGGAGAAGCACAGGAGACGGTTGAAGGCGCGGTTATCATTAGCGCAGCAGACGTTATTCTCCAGAACACGACGATTGCTGGCGATCTGACCATCACTGCGGATGTGGGTGAAGGTGATGTTACCCTGCGTGGAGTGACAGTCCGCGGCCGGACACTTATTCAAGGCGGCGGCGAGAATAGCATTCATTTCGAGGGCAGCAGCTTAGGCCAAGTCGAGGTGAACAAAGCAGGTGGCAAGGTGCGTGTAACGTTCGACGAGACATCCGAAGCGGAACTCGTTCGTTTGCAGTCACCAACTAAGGTAGAAGCCGCTGAAGGCAGTGAAGTTGGCGAAGTAGAGCTGGGCGAGCAATTGCCTGCTGGCGCTGAGATTGTGCTGGATGGGTCATTTGGACGTGTGGTCGTAGGCTCGCAGCAATCCAACATTACGGCGGATAACGGAACAATCGGCACTTTCCAAGTGAAGAAAGAAGCTAAAGGCAGCAAGGTTCAACTGGGCAAGAACAGCAAAGTGACCCAGCTGACACTAGACTCGGGCACTTCGGTTACAGGTGAAGGCTCGGTAGACAAAGCAACAATCAACGCCGAGGGCTCGACGCTCTCGAAGAAACCAGGCAATGTTGTTGTAGCTGACGGAGTCCAAGCTTCTGTAGGTGGCTCGACGGTTGGTGGTACAACAACGACTCCTCCAGCTGTTGGCGGAGGCGGAGGCTTCGTGCCGAACCCGGGAAATCCGGGTGGTGGGGGGGCTGGGCCGAATCCAAACCCAGGCACTCCTGGAGAAACATTGTATACAGTTACTGGTATGATTCAGGATAATGAGGGCAGCCCTTTGGAAGGTTACGAACTTTCAATTTTTAATGTTGATACTGAGCAGTTTTATCATGCTGAAACTTCCAATGGTCGTTTCGAAGTCTCTCTTCCTACCGGAAACTATAGTATTACAGGTGTATATCTGGTGAAAGATGATGTAGAATTGCTTGACTACAAGTGGATTGACCAGACGTTTGTAATAACAACAAATGGCAATAAAACGTTAAGTTTTACTGCCCATGATGCCAATCTTTTTATTGACATGATTTTTCCTGAAGATCTGGCTGAGCAAGAGTATTATTTATTATATATTAATCATTTGAGTGATCCTGACGTATCGTATTTCATATATACTGAGAAAACCCAAATCGCTAGATATGCAAAGAATGGTGAGTACAGTGTAGATTATTACTCGCCTGCATTGGGAGATATCTTTAATATTGGTACATTCACTGTCAATGGACAGGCTGAAGTTAGTATTCGTTTTCCATCATCCGTTCAGGGGCAGGTTCAGTTGGATGGCGAACCTCTTAGTAGTGGGCGATTTGTGTATAATGACCAACGGGAGGTTGAAAGGACTATCCCTATAGTGAACGGCAAGTTTGAGGCTCGCTTGGGAGATGGCGACTATACGCAAGTTAGAGTTGTGTTCACCAATACCTCTAATACTGAAGTCGTTATGCCTCTGGACGATTTCTCGGTCACTGCTGGTGTTCCTAGTCAAGCGTTGTCCTATAATCTGAACGGCCCTAGATTAATTGGTACGCTGGTAAATGAATTGGGAGAGCCTATCGATGGAGCTTTAATTCTTGCATCCGAGGTGCACCACGAGAGAGTGGATGTGGTTAATGGGAACTTTATTGTATATAATTTGCCCAATGGAGATTACAGAAGCATCCTTTACTCGGATGCTAAAGGAAATAGTTACCCAATAGATGGGGCTATCAATATTTATGGTGACGGGACGATAAATGCATCTCTAACTAAAAAGATAAATAAGCATGGTACAATTGAGATGAATGGATCTATATTGAATGATGCAGTTCTTATTATTCAACGTTACATTCCACCATCTAATTCTCCCGGTGCAGTGTCACCTGCACCAGTTGGAGGGGTAGCACAGGTTTATGTTGAGAACGGATCCTTTTCATTCTATTTGCCTTTTGGTGAATATGTTATTTATGAATACAAAAAAGATGATGAAATGTTTGAACTTAATAGCCCTGTCAAATTTTCGCACAATTCATTCAGTCCTTCGCAGCTAGATATTGAAATCAATGAACCAAACTTCGAGGGTATGCTATATGAGACGGACGGTGTAACCCCAATAAGATTAGGCCAACTTTTAGCCCAGAATGTGAATACGTCTGTAACTTACATTTCAAGAGTGGTAAATGGGAAGTATGTAAGTTATTTGCCAAACGGGTCTTATGAAATCACTTTGAACTTGCTAGATCGTCCATCACTTATTAAGGAAACAATACTAGTGGAGCAGGGGAAACTATTAAACAACCCTTTCGATAATTGGACATTACCTCCAACGATTCAGCTGACTTTATCTCTAACTGGTTACTGGGAATCGGGTGATTTCTTTGTAATTATGTCTCCAGGTAACTTTAGTGCTTCTGAATACTATGTTAGAAATGGAAAATTAGATATCCATATGAAGCCAGGCAGTTATACAATCATTGGTTACCGTGAATTTACATCCTTCCAAAGGCTGCAAACTAACATTACTTTTGAAGTTCCAGATACTACCGCCATTAGAATCCCTAGAGTTCTGGAATAAAATAGAGAAGCGCCCGACGTTACATCCCCGGATGTCTCGCCAGGCGCTTTTTGGTATGATGGAGGGAGCAACTGGGGTGCAGGGCGGGCCTCAGCCTGAACGGAGGGTGCGATATGTACTTGAAGAGTGTCACGCTATTGCGGGAGCAGGGGGCGGATAGCTCGGCTTATCCCTTCTCGATCCCGGCCATCCGAAGTCTCTCCACGCTTAACTTCCAATCCAATGTGACGTTTCTTGTTGGCGAGAATGGCTCGGGCAAGTCCACATTGCTCGAGGGGATAGCCTATCAGTGTGAGTTCAATACGGCGGGTGGCAGCCGCAACAATCTGTACGAGGTGGATGCGGCCCAGTCTGCGTTGGGCGAGGCGCTGCGGTTGTCCTGGTTACCGAAGATTTCGAATGGTTTTTTTCTGCGGGCGGAGACGTTCTACCATTTTGCCAGCCATATTGACCAGCATCCGGAGAGCTGGAGGCATTACGGAGGACGGTCGCTGCATGAACAATCCCATGGCGAGGCGTTTCTCTCTCTGTTCCAACACCGCTTCGGCAAGAAAGCGATCTACCTGCTCGATGAGCCGGAGGCTGCGCTGTCGCCAGCCCGGCAATTGGCATTCATGCGGGTCATTAAGGATCTGGAACGGGACGCGCAGTTCATCATTGCGACGCATTCCCCGATCTTGCTCGGCTATCCGGGGGCGCAGATTTTGGATTTCGATTCGCTGCCGGTTCGGGAGACGGACTATGAGCAGACCCTGCATTATGTGGTTACGCGGCGGTTTCTGGAAAATCGAAAATCGGTCCTGCATGAGCTGTTTAAAGACTGAGGGGGAGCGCGGATGAGTGAGGTTAATACGAACAAGTACTATGCCTTAAACGGAGAAGTGCGTATTCACTTTTATGATAGTGATACGGAATTATCATAAAAAGGCTGTCACCAAGGTCATGACCCTGGCGACAGCCTTTTTGCTTAGCATTGTCCGACCGCCGTATAGCCACCATAGGACTCCGCACGCTTATAACGGCGAGCCAAGCTAGTTATTCGAAGCCCTCGACAACAACCTTACCGATCGTGCTGCCGGACTCCAACAGGCGGTGAGCTTCCCGTAGATTGGTGGCATTGATGGGATGCAGCCGCTCTGTGAGGGTGCTGCGCAACGTACCGGCATCAATGCGTGAACCCATCTCCTCCAGGAGTCGGTGCTGCTCGATCATATCTGGCGTCCCGTAGCGGGAACGGGTGAACATGAGCTCCCAGACAAAGGTGGCGCTTTTGTTCATGAGCGCAGTTAGATTGACCGGCTCCTTCATCTCGACGATGGAGACAATCTTGCCTTGCGGAGCAATCGCCTCGGCCATGCTGTCCCAGTGGGCGGCCGTGGAATTACAGCAGAAGATATAATCTACCTGTGTATAACCCAGTGCCTCCAGCTGAGGTCCAAACTCCTCATGATGGTTAATGGTGTGAGCCGCGCCGTGGTTGAGAGCCCAATCGACAGACGAGCTGCGGGAGGCGGTGCCAATCACCGTCAGTCCAGCCTGCTGCGCCAGTTGGGCAGCGATAGAGCCTACACCACCGGCCGCGCCGATCAGGAGCAAGGTTCGGCCGTTGTTAACCTCGGGATCGGTCGAGACGCCCAGTCGGTCGAACAATCCTTCCCACGCCGTAATCGCGGTGAGTGGCAGTGCCGCTGCTTCCGCAAAATCCAGCGTGCGCGGCTTGGTACCGACGATCCGCTCGTCGACCAGCTGGTATTGACTGTTACTGCCCGGGCGAATAATGCTGCCCGCATAGTACACCTCGTCTCCAGGCTTGAACAAGGTGACACTCTCACCAACAGCAGTAACGACACCAGCAGCATCATAGCCCAGCACGCGGTAGTCGTCCTCTATTTTATCCTTGGGTGAGCGTACCTTGGTATCCACGGGATTGACGGAGACGGCTCTGACCTCGACTAACAGATCGTGACCCTCGGGAGAGGGGACAGGCAGCTCGATATCGACCAGACTCTCGGGATCTTCAATGGGCAGGTAACGCTTCAATCCGACAGCTTTCATCATCGTCATACTTATCCACTCCTTTAATTGGCTTGTTAGGTTATGGAGTAATTATACCAGCCGTGGAGAGCGAGGGCCAAATGCCGGCGCTCACACCCCAGTCAGCGGTCACACGAGAACAGAAAAGAGCATGTAGAAAAATTAAATTTACAACGTTGTTAAAAATAGATATAATTAAGTTCAAGAACAATTAAAATGACTTTACTTATCGTGTGTCTTGTTAAGAAGATAGAATTAACAACCTTGTTATTCCATGAGGAGGAAGTATAATGATAGCGGCTACAAAAGATGCAAAGAACCTAAATATCGCCTACATTGGTGGCGGCTCACGCGGCTGGGCCTGGGGCTTAATGAGCGATCTGGCGACAGAGAGTGAGTTAGGCGGTACGGTGAGGCTGTATGATATCAATAAGCAAGCGGCGGAGAATAATGCGAAGATCGGGGAAAGCCTGAAAGGTCGCGTAGACGTGGTCAGCAGCTGGAATTACGAGGCATCCGATTCACTGCAACAAGCGCTCACTGGTGCGGACTTCATCGTCATTTCCATCCTGCCAGGCACATTCGACGAAATGCACTCCGATGTGCATTTGCCTGAAGAATACGGGATTTATCAGTCAGTAGGGGACACGGCTGGACCGGGCGGTCTGGTGCGCGCGCTTCGCACGATTCCGATCTATGCCGAACTGGCGGAGCAGATTCGCGACTATGCGCCCGATGCATGGGTCATTAATTATACGAATCCAATGACGCTCTGCACGCGCACGCTGTACGAGGTGTTCCCGGGGATCAAGGCGATCGGCTGCTGTCATGAGGTGTTTGGCACGCAGAAGCTACTCACTCACGTCGTGGAAGAACTGCTGGGCGAGCCAGCGCCGGACCGCCGGGAGATCAAGGTAAATGTGCTTGGCATCAATCATTTCACTTGGCTCGATAAGGCTTCGTATAAGCAGCATGACCTTATTCCGTTGTACCGCGAGTTTGTGGATCGCCATTTTCAGGATGGCTTCGAGGCAAAGGGGACGGGCAACTGGCTGAATGACCATTTTGCATCCGCTCAGCGGGTGAAGTTCGATCTGTTTCGCAAATACGGCGTCATCGCCGCTGCTGGGGACCGACATCTGGCGGAGTTCATGCCGCATAGCTGGTACCTGAAGGACAAAGAGACGGTTCATTCATGGAAATTCGGTCTGACAACGGTAGATTGGCGGAAGAGCAACAAGGTGCGGCTGGAGGAACAGGGCAGCAAGCTGGCGAGCGGAGAAGAGGCATTCGAGCTCAAGCCGACCGGTGAGGAAGGCGTGGAGATGATCAAGGCGCTGCTCGGAATGACAGAGCTCGTGACCAATGTGAACATGCCGAATACCGGCCAGATGGACGATCTTCCGCTCGGCGCAGTGGTGGAAACCAATGCGGTGTTTGGCCGTGATGCTGTGCAGCCGATTCACGCCGGCAAGCTGCCGCCTGCTCTGCATGCGCATATCGCGCGCCATGTGTACAATCAGGAAGCGATCCTGCGTGCGGCGCTGGACAAAGACCGCAGCGAAGCGCTTCGCGCTTTCCAGAACGACCCGCTGGTGTCGTTGTCTCCAGATCAAGCAGAAGAGCTGTTTGACCGGATGTTGGCCAACACGAAGGCCTATCTCCCAGGCTGGGAATGATAAGAATCAGCTCAACGAAAAGAAGACTCCAAGTTCCGCTTGTGCGGTGCTTGGAGTCTTTTTCTGTTGTTCCGTCGAAGGCGGCTGCTTAAACCGCACTCTTGCGGATAATGAGCTCCGCATTCAGATAGACGGTCTTGACGAGTGTCCGTCCTTCGACGACCCGCTCCAGCAGCAGCGTCAGGGCCGTCTTGCACAGCTCTTCTACATCAATGTGAAAGGTGGTCAGCGGCGGAGAAACGTATTTGGACACGCTGATGTTATTGATACTGAGCACGCTAACCCGGGCGGGAATGGCGAGGCCTTTCTCGTTGAGCGCCTGCAAGCAGCCGACAGCGATCGGATCCGAAGCAACGAAGAAGGCTGTCGGGAGTTGGTCCCCCAGTTGGTCGATGGCGCGCATCATGAGCGTATAGCCGTCCTCCACGGAGAATTGCGGGCCAGTAAAGAGCGTCTCTTCCCTTAATAGTCCGCGTGGCTCCAGGTAAGCCCGGAACGTCTTCTCCCGCACATCCTGCTTGACCTCGCGGGTGTCAGGATCCAGATCAATGCCACCGACGAAACCAATGCTCGTATGACCCCGGTCCACGAAGAAATCCAGCGCCTTGCGCGTGATCCAGGCCAGGTCGGGCCGCACGGCATCGTAATGATCCGGGTCTGGGACCGTGTCCAGAAAAACCCCATGTGGCGTGAGTTCGCGCAGCCGTGCGAGTTCACCAGAAGAAAAGCGTCCGACGGCCAGAAACCCTTGGGTATCGGAAGGGATCGCTTCAATACCATCTGCAACCGTATAGCAATGGAGCTCGACATGATGCTGTTTGGCCTGGTCTTCCATTTCCAGCCGAATCGCTTGGAAGTACACGTCATGAAGCTCTTCCATCTCGGTTAGCCAGTGCAGGTAGGCAATTTTCTTCACCGGCGGCTGCAGCGTTTTTTTGCGGTATCCCAATTGTCCAGCAATCTCCAGAATCCGGTTCCGTGTCTCGGGAGTGACGGACAGCGTGGCATCCTGATTAAGGACGCGCGAGACGGTGGTCAGCGACACCTGTGCTTGTTCTGCGATTTGTTTGAGTGTTGCCATCTGTAGCCTCCCGTGCCTGTTCCTATCCGCTTATTCTACACCACTACCCCACATGAGGAAAAGAGCGCTCCGCTATCCGAAGCGCCCTTGGTCCTAACGTTCCGTGCGCAAGACAACCGAGCCATAGGGCGGTAGTACAAACGAGGTGTGCTGCTGCTCGCCGGTTGCCATATCGGTCAGCACAGCATCGTTGGCAAACTGCACCGGTTGCTCACGCTCCGTGAAGTTCATTGCGAACACATACTGCGTCTCCTCATCGCTACGGACTTGAATCGATACCCCGGCATCCGCCTCCACAGGAATGGCTGTCGTGATGGACAGCTCCTCGATCAGCTTGCCATAGAACGCATCATGGAAGCGCGCTTCGTGGCGTGCCGCCAGGTAATAGGACCGGCCAGAGCCATAGCTGTAAGCCGTGGCGGCCGCTTGCCCCTGATAGAAATCTGAGGAGAACGAGGCGATAGCCTCTGCGCCTTCCAGATGAATGAGCTCGCAGTAATCACGAGCCGCATAGACGTTCCCGTCGGCATCCACAAGCTCCCGTGTTTCCTCCGGATAGAGGGTGTCGATCTCCTCCGACCAGATGCCCAGCACCTCACGCAGTGGACCCGGGAACCCTCCAAGAAACGCCAGATCATTCTCATCGACCATACCGGAGGCATAGGTGGTAACAAAGCGTCCGCCTTGGCGAACATAATCCTCCACGCGCGTGCCGAAACCTTCGCGCAGCATATACAGCATCGGTGCAATGACGAGCTGGTACCCCTCCAGCGGCTTGTCCGGCGTGATGACGTCGACTGGAATATTCCGTTCCCAGAACACGCGGTAATGCTCCTGGCAGGTGCGGACATACTGCTTGCTGTCCTGGCCGAAGCCTTGTGCGTCTGCCAAGGCCCAGTCCGTTTCCCAGTCATAGAGAATGGCGACTTTGGCATCCACAGAGGTGCCTGTCACCGGCGCAAGCTGCTCCAACAAGCGCCCAACCTCGGCTACCTCGCGGAACACACGTGTGTCGGGATGGCCCGCATGATCAACCACGGCGCCGTGGAATTTCTCCGATGCGCCGCGGCCTTTGCGCCACTGGAAGTACAGGATCGAGTCCGATCCGTGCGCAATCGACTGTACGGAGGAGAGCTTGTGCATGCCTGGGCGCTTAGCCTTGTTGACCTCATGCCAATTCACCAGACTTGGGGTGCATTCCATGATCAGGAACGGGCGGCCGTCCTTCAGCCGACGGTATAGGTCATTGACAAAAGCCACGTCCTTGGCCAGCGATGCGGTCGACTCCCAGTTGTTATGCCACGCCGGGTAGGCATCCCAGCTGATGATATCGACATGCTTGGCGAAGGCCTCGTAATTGAGTCCGGTAAAGGGCCGCATGTCCGGATAGTTGCCCATAAAGTTGGTTGTCACCGGAATATCCGGCGTCAGCTCCCGCAGCGGTACAATCTCGGATTGGTAGAAGTCGATGGTCTGGTCGGTGACAAACCGTCTCCAGTCGAGATTGAGCCCGTGCACCTGATTCTCGCCGTGCGGCGCAGGCGATTCAATCTGGCTCCAGCTGCTGAAGCGATGGCTCCAGAAGCCCGTCCACCAGGCATGATTGAGCTTATCCAGACTATTGTCGTAGCGTACTTGAAGCCACTTGCGAAACGCATCCTGACACAGGTCGCAATGACAATCCCCGCCATACTCGTTGGAGATATGCCACATGATGAGGGCGGGGTGCTTGCCATAACGCTCAGCCAGCAATCGGTTGATCTGCTGGGTCTTCTTCCGGTATACCGGGGAGGTGAAGCAGTGGTTGTGCCGCAGGCCGTGCAGGTTGCGTACCCGGTTGGAGGAGACCCGCAGCACCTCGGGGTACTGTTCGCTCATCCAGGCAGGGCGGGCGCCGCTTGGTGTAGCCAAGATAATATGACCGCCGCGTGCAGCAGCCCGGTCCATCACCTCGTCCAGCCATTCGAATCGGTAGACGCCTTCCTCCGGCTCCAAGGCGCTCCAGCCGAAGATGTTCACGGACATCGTGTTGGTGTGCGCCAGCTTCATCAGCTCGTCATCCTCATCCAGAATGTGTGGATAGCCGAGCCACTGGTCAGGGTTATAGTCACCGCCATGCAGCATGCCAGTCATCGCAGGATGCACCGGCTCCCATCGTTTGGTCATGTTCCATCACCACTCCTCATTTATTGTGTTATTAGTCTCTTATTCCTTGCTCTCACGGTCCGGAGAGAATGCAGCCAGTGAAGGCAGGGCATTGCCCTTGAAATCGAACAGCCCCTGATTGGCCCACGGATTGCCGCCGTCCGCGACGTCGTTGCCATACCTCATGCCCTCCAGACTGGCCCAGCTCGTGCCTTGAACCGGTAGCCAGGCCGGCTCCCAATAGATGATTCCCAGTCCGCGTCCATCCGGGATACTGCGCACCGTATCGATGAGATCGGTAAGGAACTGGTACTGCCCCTCCACGGAAGCGGGATAGCCGCCTTTCTCAGCCAGCTCGCGATTAAAGATATAACTGCTGCCAGGAGGCGACTCCGTTGTAAAGCCATAGGCAGTCTCAACGACCAGTACATCCTTGTCATAGCGTTGGCTGATGTCCTCCAGATTGATGCGCAGATCGTCCATGCTGCCGTGCCAGAACGGGTAAAAGGAGAGGCCGATGATATCAAAATCTACCCCACGGCGGGTGATCTCGTCGAACCAAGCGCGGTAGAGCGGATTATGCGCGCCTTGTTCGAGATGTAATATCGTGCGGATCTTCTGTCCCGAATGGTCTCGCACGGCCTGCAAGCCAGCCTGAAGCAGTCCAGCAAGCCGGTCGTAAGCAGCTGAGTGCTCTGATGATTCCCATGTCTCAAAGCGCTGCTCCTCCGGAAGGTAGGCCGGTGTCTTGCCATCTGGCCAGAGCATCCCATTGGTGATCTCGTTGCCAATCTGTATATGATCAGGGAGCAGCCCATGAGCTGCAAAAGCTTCCAGCACTTCCGTCGTATAGCGGTATACTGCATCCTCCAAGGCGCTGCCGCTCAGATCCGCCCATGCCTTGGGCTTGGATTGCTTCTTCGGGTCCGTCCAGAAGTCACTGTAATGAAGATCTAAGAGCAGCTGCATCCCCTTGGCTTTGATACGGGCGGCCAGCTCCAGGGCATTATCCAGATCGTTGGTTCCGCCCAGGTAGGGTCTGCCCTGTACGTCATAGGGATTCACCCACAGTCTCACCCGGGCGTAATTGACGCCTTGCTCATGCAGGATGTCGAAGAGGTCCCGCTGTTCACCATTCAGATAATAGATGCCGCCCAGCCCTTCAACTTCCTTGGTCATCGATATATCTACGCCGCGAAGGGTATCGGCCAGCGGCAGGCCTTGGTTGCGTGTCATGGTCTCGCTCCCCTGTTCCATAGTTGTGTACGCGTTCTCATCACAAGAGAAGAATAGCACCCTTTCAGTAAAATTTCAAACAAAATATAGTAAAATATTTTACTTGTATTTATATTTCTAAATATCAAAAAAAGACGGCCGGAAATTCCGAACCGTCTGATTAAATATTATAAATTAGTTCATCAGGCATCAAGAAATCTGGGGACAACAGCGATCGGAAGATCGATCCGGGACCGTAGGCTTTCTATTTTAATTGCCAGATGAAGCGTCTCCCAGCTCTAACAGCACGGGACAATGATCACTGCCCAGCACGTGGCAGTCGATATCCGCGCGTATCACCAAGGGAGCCAGGCGCTCCGAGACGAGAAAATAGTCGATGCGCCAGCCGATATTCCGCTCGCGCACCTTGGGCATGTAAGACCACCAGCTGTAGGCATCCGTGCGGTCTGGATGCAGATGACGGAAGCTGTCGACGAAGCCGCTCGCCAGCAGCTCGGTCATCTTGCCGCGTTCTTCGGCTGTAAAGCCGGAATTGCCTTCATTCGACTTGGCGTTCTTCAGATCGATCGCCTGGTGAGCCACATTGAGGTCACCGCACACAATGACCGGCTTCAGCCGATCCAGCGCCGTCAGATAGGTGCGGAACCGGTCCTCCCAGATGAGTCGGTACTCCAACCGGGACAAGTCGCGCTTGGCGTTAGGTGTATAAACGTTGACCAGATAGAAGTCCTCAAACTCCAGCGTGAGCACCCGGCCCTCCGGCTCCTCATCGGTCTCCAGTCCATAGCGGACGGAGAGCGGCTTGAGCCGAGTGAAGACGGCGGTGCCGGAGTAGCCTTTTTTCTCGGCATAATTCCAGTACTGCTCATACCGACCGCCGTGATCGAGCTCGATCTGACCGGCCTGCAGCTTCGTCTCCTGCAAGCAGAAGATATCCGCGTTCATTTCCTCGAAGTAGTCGTTGAAGCCTTTATTGACGCAGGCCCGCAGGCCGTTCACGTTCCATGAGATTAACTTGAGTGTGCTCATTGCGTGTTGTGCTCCCTCCCGGATGTCATAGATAATATGGTTATTCTACCATACGGGCTGCCATAGGGGAGGAAGGGACTTTATAGGTGGGGCGGTGGCTTTAACGCTTACGTGGAGTGTGTCGATTCATAGCTGACTCCAAGTGGGAAAGTGCTAACGGCCACCAGAGCGCTTAATCGTAAAAGTGAATGGGACGTTTAAAAAGCTAACGGTCACAGACGCACTTATTTGCTCTAAAACTAGATTTTTCGGCTGAAAACGCGTGAATAACGGCGTTCCTGTCCGTTAGAATTATTAATGGGACGTTTAAGGCTTAATAGGTGCTGTAGTGGCCGTTACAGCAAAAATGCTTCCTGAGTGATGCGCGATAGCCGATACAGCATTAATCGATACTCTCATGTGGAGCGCTTAGTAGTCTAATTTTGAAGGGAGCGCGATTGTAACGTTTGTCACGAGGCCTTGGAAGCAAAAAAGTTCAAAAAGAGCCATAGAGCCGGGAGCATAGGGGGAGAGGCTTATGAGGCTGGGCATAAAACTATTCTTTATCTACTATTCCCGTAATTTAGTCTTGTTATGATAAAAAACAGGCCAACCGCCCGCTGGGCTGGTTGGCCTGTTCGCATATGTTGGCGATACCTCGGAGTTACAGGAACGGAGTCGTGTGATCCGAGACCTCCTTCACCGCTTTATAAATAAGATAAGGTACCATGCCGAAGCCGAATGCACCGAAGCTTAAGCCTTTTAGAAATGCGCGCCAGTTTGTTTTGGTTTCTTGTTTCATTGTCAATCGTCTCCTCTCAGATGTCCCATTCATGCGGGTCCGCATCGTGACAGCATAGGCAGCATGGCAAGCTGGTCTATGTTGAGAGATGGTGAAGATCCGTGTCTATAGGTGGAATGTGATAATTATATGAATTTTCTGAAAACTTGTCAATGATTATTTTCATCCTGGGTTGGCGAGATCTGACACTTCTTTGCCATAGAAGATGGCCCCATGCTAACGCATAAGACGCGCTCTTCTCTAGGAAGAACGCGTCTTTGCTTCAAGCGGCTATTAGGTTGGATTCACGACTAATTCTTCTTCATCCTTGTCGCTGTTGAAGGCGTCGCGGTCGAACTCGCCCTCGGACTTGGCAACGAGCAGGGAGGTGACCGTCGTACCTGTGGCATTAACTGCCGTACGGCCCATATCGATCAGCGCTTCAACACCAGCGACGATAGCCATACCTTCAAGCGGCAGGCCGAGTGCAGTCAGAACAACAGTCGTACTGATGGTTGCCGGGCCCGGTACGCCAGCTACGCCAATGGAGGAGATAATGCTAACGAGGACCAGGATAACATAGTCCGTAAAGCTCAGGGAGACGTTGAATACTTCAGCGGTGAACACCGCTACGATGGCCGGCCAGATTCCGCCGCAGCCATTGAAGTTGACGGACGCGCCGAGCGGTGCCACGAAGCTGGCAATACGCGGCGATACATGCAGACGCTTGGTGATGACCTCCAGGTTCACCGGCAGCGTCGCGTAGCTGCTGCGGGTGGTGAAGGCGACGACCAGCATCGGATAGATCTTCTTGAAGAATCGGATCGGATTCACTTTGGCTACCAGCAGCACAAGACCACCGAACACGAGTACAAAGTGCAGAATCAGAGCCACGTACGAAGTCACGATGACGCTGCCGAGCTCCTGGAGGGTCTCCCAGCCGTAACGGGAAGCGATGCCTGCAATGAGGGCAAATACCCCGTATGGCGTCAGGCGAATGACGAACTTCACAACCTGATGCAGGATCTGCGTCAGCGAAGCGATGAACTCACGTACAGGCTGCACAGCCTTGACATCCTTGGAGCCAACCTTGATGATGGCGACAGCCAGGAAGATGGCAAAGATGAGCAGTGGCACGACTTTGCCCTGCGCTGCCTCATTGAACGGGTTGGACGGCACCAGATCCAGAATGACCTGCGAGAAGGTCGGAATTTCGCGGGCCTGGAAGCCCTCCGGCACCTGCTGGTCGATTCCGGAGCCCGGGTTGAACAGCAGGGCAATGAACAGACCGATCAGAGCAGCGACACCTGTCGTTCCCAGGAACCAGGCGAAGGTCTTGAAACCGATCTTGCGCAGGTACTCCAGATTCGTCAGGGACGAGATACTGTTAAGAACGAGTACGAAGACGAGTGGAATAACGAGCATCCGAATCAAGCTGACATAAATGCTGCCGAAAGTACTGATGCCCTTCACTTCGACATCGAAATTCTGGATGACAATGCCGACCAGCAAGCCCAAGCCCAGGCCGATCATGACTCGGGAACCGAAGCTCACCCGGCGGCGAGCGAGATAAAATAAGAGTGCAAACACAACAATCGAAATAACGAAGCTTAGCCAATTCGTCTCAATGGCCAATAACAAACTGTTTCCTGCAGGCTGATCCATTTCTTCTTCCCCTTTATCATAGTAATCACATAGGAATGGTAAACTAAATGTATATAGATTCCCATTGGTTGTCAATGATTTCTTTTTCATAGATAGAAAAAGGAAGCTGATCCTCCCAACAACTGCCCTTTGACAGAAGCACAAATAAACCGTACGATTACTGCTGGTTCGACAAATTTCGCAGGTTCTGTCATCCTTTTTTAATTCTGTTACGTTACATATATAAAGACACACTTGTGTCATCGATTGTTCAGTAATTGTATAGGCCGTTACGATATACTAACTTCAATTCCTGTCGAAAAGAGGATCTGTTTCATGAAATTTACACATTGCCAACGACTCAGGCCGCTAGGACTGGTTTTCTTGCTTCTATGGGCCAGTGTAGGACTGACGGCTTGCTCTTGGCTTGGCGGTACAAAAACGGAGGAGCAAATTGCCGTAGTGCCTTCAACTGCAGCGTCCGTTGACCGTTATGCAGGAGAGCCCAGTGAACAGATCAATTATGTCTATACCACGATGCGGGAGCTGACGCTCACCTTTAATGGCCTGGGTGAACGAGCCCAAATGCTGCAGCTGCTGGATGAGCTGGATCGAGTGGATGTCAAGGCGACGTTTTTTGTACCTGGGATGAGAGTGGCGGAGGAGCCGGACCTTGCCAGGGAGATTGTGACCCGCGGGCACGAGATCGAGAATAATACACTGGAGCGCGCTGATCTGACGGAGATGGACTATGAACAGATTTACCACCAACTTCGGCTGACCAATGAAATCATTGAGAGAGAAACCGGGGTCCAGCCCCAGTACGTCCGGACCCGGTCCGGAAGCTATAATGATGATATCAGGCTTGCGAGCGCCCATCTTGGGCTGCAAGCTGTTATTACGTACAGCATTAATTTGCAAGGCTGGCATGGCGAAAAGGCATCGACCATCGGCGACTATGTAAAACGGCATATTACGCGGGGCGGTATTATCGCGCTGAGCACGGAGGATAATCCGGAGCTCATTGACTCCCTCGGGATGATTCTTGGGGCTGTCGATGAAGTGGGCTATTCGTTAGTTCCGCTCAGCCGGCTGATGGAGTATGAGCATAAGGGTAAGCCGCTGGAGGAAATTGAAGGCTATGATGCGGCCAAGATAAACCCGGATTACAAGGATGCAGAATACGAGCTTGTGTATAAGAGCGACCGGACCGACAAGCGCATTGCCCTGACGTTTGACGATTGGGGAACCGACTATACCGTCACCCGGACACTCGATATTTTGAAGGAACACGGTGTGAAATCCACCTTCTTCTTGCGTGCGAATGGCGTAGAAGCGAATCCGAATCTGGCGCGTGCCATCGTTGAGGACGGACATGAAGTGGCCAACCACACGTATAGTCATCCAGTCATTGTCGATCTTACACCTGAAGAGCTGCAAGAGGAGATTGTAAAATCACATCAGGTTATGACGGAGGCGATCCAGCAGCAGCCAGTGATGATGTTCCGGCCACCGACAGGTGCCTTTGATGATGAATCTGCCAGAATTGTCGCTGCTACAGGCTACCATACCATCGCCATGTACGACGTGACGACACTGGATTGGGATATTCAGAACGATGCGGAGCATATCGTCAAGGTTATTCTGGATCGTACGGAGAGCGGCAGTGTGATTCTGCTGCATATCCTGGATGGGCTGCATACCCTGGAGGCCCTATCGATTGCGATTGAAAAGCTTCGCAGCAGGGGATTTACGTTTGTATTAATGTCAGAGCTGTTGGGAGTTGACCAGAGAGATGAATGAAGCCTATCAGAGACTGCTGGAAGGGCAGGACAAGCTCGCCGTCATCGGGCTTGGTTATGTCGGTTTGCCGCTCGCGGTGGCATTTGGCCGCAAACTGCAGGTCATCGGCTACGATGTGGATGAACGCAAAATCGCAGCCTGCCTGCAGGGGCGAACGTCCATTGACGATGTCAGTGAATCTGAGCTCTCGGACTCCAACGTTATCTTTACCTCCGACGAGGCCGTCCTTGCGGATGCAAGCTTCTTCGTCATTGCTGTGCCCACGCCGCTCCAGCCGGACAAGGTTCCGGATCTGAGCTACGTGCGACATGCCAGCACGCTCGTTGGCCGCCACATGCGGCCAGGTGCCACCGTTGTATTCGAATCAACCGTTTATCCCGGCGTGACCGAAGAAATCGCCATGCCGATCCTGGAGGCCGAGTCAGGATTGCGCTGCGGAACGGACTTCCGAATCGGCTATTCGCCAGAGCGGATCAATCCCGGCGATATGGTACATCGTCTGGAGAATATTGTTAAGATTGTATCAGGTATGGACGAGGATACACTGGGACTGGTCGCGGCCGTCTACGAGTTAATTGTGGAGGCAGGCGTCTACAGAGCTGAAAGTATCAAGGTAGCCGAAGCTGCCAAAGTAATCGAGAATGCGCAGCGCGACATCAATATTGCCTTTATGAATGAATTATCCATGTTGTTTCATCAGTTGGACATTGATACACAGGCTGTTCTCCGGGCAGCAGGAACCAAATGGAACTTCATGCGATTTACACCCGGATTGGTTGGCGGACATTGCATTGGGATCGACCCGTACTATCTCACCTACAAGGCAGAAGGTCATGGGTACCGGTCACGAATCATTCTGGCTGGCCGACATATCAATGATGGGATGGGGACGTACATTGCCCAGCAGCTGATCAAACAGCTAGTGAAGCGCAAGGAAGACCTCTCCGCTGTACGTATTGGCATCTTCGGCATTACCTACAAGGAGGATTGCTCAGACATCCGCAACTCTCGGGTTCCGGATATTGTGCGCGAGCTAGCCGAATATGGGGTTACGACATTGGTAAGCGATCCGCTCGCTGATCCCCGCGAAGTGAGCAAGGAATATGGCATAACGTTAACTGCGCCAGAGGAGATGACAGGCCTGGGAGCTGTCGTCGTAGCCGTGCCTCATGCGCAGTATGCCGACATGGGACCGGCGGATTACGACCAGCTCTGCGAGGGCAGCCGGCTGCGAATAATGGTGGACATCAAGAGTTTGTATAACCGGACAATATTCGAGGAGCATGGGTATTCGTATTGGAGTCTGTAAGTGAGTTTTCCTTCGGAAAACTTAAGCTTATGCTTTCGAAGAGAGTTTTCCTTCGGAAAACTTAAAGTCTATGCTTCCGAAGTGAGTTTTCCTTCGGAAAACTTGTAGGAGGGTGAACATGAAGCGCAAGGACAAGCAACCCATCGAGGAGAAGCTGGCGGTCGTCCGCGGCGACCGGCGGGCGCTCTCGCGGGTGCCTGACCCGGAGCGGATTAGAGGCGGCAGTGAACGACGCGGTGGTCCCGATAGCAGCGATGACCCGGCGCTGTTCAGCATGCGGTTCGTCGCCGATTTCAACGTTCAAGTCGTGAACAAACGCCGCGGCCGCAAGAAGGCGCTGACAGGCAAGGCGGCGGACATTTCCACAACGGGCATGCTGGTAGAGCTGGGAGGCAGTGAGGAGTTGCAGGATCAATACCAGGTCGGCACCAAATGCCATTTGCGCTTCGAGATCCCGCCCGGTACGATGCCAGAGGGATTCGAATCCAGTGTCAAGGTGGACGCGGAGGTCGTCCGGCTCTTCCTGCACGAGGAAAACGGCACCTCCAGATGGATGGCAGGACTGATTTTCACCGAGCCTCTGACGAGCTACTTCAAGCGGCGGCGTTGGGGCTACTCCATTTACATGGCCAGCGGCATGCTATTCCTCGCGGTGTTGTTCATCATGCTGATGCGGACAGAGAGTATTCTCTATTTCAAATACAATTGGCTGCTCTATCTCTACAGCATCATTGCTGCAGTCTTCCTGCTCAGTCGTTACCTGTTCGGAGCTTTATACCGGGATGTTCCGATCGATCCCCATTATACACCGGGGGTATCCATCATTATCCCTTGTTTTAACGAGGAGAAGTGGATTCGGCGGACCATTCTCAGTTGCATCAACCAAGACTACCCGCTGGACAAGCTGGAGGTCATCGTCGTTGACGACCGCTCTACGGATAAATCTGTTGAAGAGATTGAAAAAGTAATCGCCATGATCCACAGGGAGGCCGAACGGTTCAAGGTAAAGGATAGGCTCTCTGTGCATGTGCTACCGGAGAATGGCGGCAAGCGGGTCGCTTTGGTCAAAGGTGTGGAGCTGGCCAAGCATCCGCTGGTTGTGTTCGTCGACTCGGATAGCTTTCTGGAGTTTTCCGCCATCCGCCATCTCGTCCAGCCCTTCAAAGACCCGCGCATGGGCGGTGTTGCCGGCCGAACAGATGTAGAGAACAAGTTCACTAATTCCGTCTCCAAGCTGCAGACGGTTCGGTATTACATTGCTTTTCGAATCATGAAGGCGGCGGAATCGTACTTTGACAGTGTGACCTGTCTCTCAGGACCACTTTCCTGCTATCGCAAGGAATTGGTGCTGCAGCACAAGGACGCCTGGCTAACCCAGACGTTTCTGGGACATCCGGCAACGTTCGGCGATGACCGGAGTATGACCAATTTCATTCTGCGCACGCATCGTACGGGCTATCAGGACAAGGCGATTTGTTCAACGATTGTCCCTTCCGACATGGGCGTGTTCCTGAAGCAGCAGATGCGCTGGAAGCGCTCCTGGCTGAGGGAGTCCTTGCGGGCCGGGGGATTCATCTGGCGCAAGGAGCCTTTCATGGCCTTGTTCTTCTACATCGGTATCATCGTTCCCATTGCGGCCCCGGTGATCGTCCTGCATAACCTGGTGTATGTACCCGTAGTGCATGGCATTTTTCCTGGCACTTTCCTGATGGGCCTGCTGTTGATGGCGCTTCTGATGAGCTTCGCCCATTTGCTGTTCCGGAGGAGCCGATTATGGGTGTTTGGTCTCGTCTTCTGCGTGTTCTATGAGCTGGTGTTGCTGTGGCAGATGCCGGTTGCGTGGGTGACGTTCTGGAAATCAACGTGGGGTACACGGGAGACACCGCAGGATGTGGAGGCCAAGGAACGCAAGAAGCGCAAGCGTGACCGTAAACGGGGCAACTCTGAGATCCCCCTGTAAGCTCTGATTCGTGGGATGGCACGCCCTAAAATGCGTCATTTTGTAACATTAAGTGGCAGCTGCATGGCTGAACTATGCAAGGGAGGAGTACGGTAAGGTGGATCAGACATTTGACTATCGCAAAAAAAATGCCCGTAAACGGGTACGCACTGTCCTGCAGGTGCTGATCCTGCTCATCCTGGGTTACCTGGTTATCCATGCGGTATTCGATATCAAGACCTATCGGGAGCCCGATAAGGCGCAATGGACTAGTGACAGAGGCTTTATTGCCCTGTCGTATTTCGGTGTCAGTCGCTCCGGATCGTCGACCCTGATTGCAAAGCCGCGGCTGGAGCAGCATCTGCAGGCGCTGTATGACCACGGCTATACGACAATTGCCCAAAAGGACATTTTGGATTATTACAACAACGGCAAGCCTCTGCCGGAACGGGGATTGTTCCTCTCATTCGGGGACGGCCGCAACGATTCCAGTCTGTTCGCCCAACCGATGATGGAGTCTTTTAACTTCAAATCCACGATGTTTTCCTATGCCAATAAGATGGACGGCAAGGACTCCAAATTCCTCAAGCCCAAAGAGCTGCTTAAGATGACACGCAAGGGCTATTGGGAGCTCGGCAGTAATGGCTATCGCCTGACGTATATCAACATTTACGATGAGGATGGTCGTTTCGTAGGCATGCGCGACGAAGGGGACTTCGCAGAGATTGATTGGGCACGTGATTACACCCACTATCTGATGGACTTCCTGCGGGATGCGGACGGTATTCCAATCGAGGACCGGACGGAAATGGATGAGCGGCTGACCCATGACTACGAGGCGATGGAAAGCATCTATACGAATACGCTTGGCGATGTGCCACGAACGTATATGATTATGCATGCCAACACACTGTACAACGGTATGAATAGCCTGGTGGAGGAAGTGAATACGCGCCATATCCCTCGTCTCTTTGATATGCACTTTAACCGGGAAGGGGATGCCCTTAACGGACCGGATGGTCAGCTGCAGGATCTCACGCGGCTGCAGCCGGCTCCCTACTGGTACACCAATCATTTGTTGATGAAGCTTGGTTTGGATACAGGGGATGAGATGCATTTTATTATTGGCGACACAGATCGTGCCGCGGAATGGGAGCTGCTAGGCGGCGCAGCTGAATACATCGGCAGCCGGATTGCGCTCACGTCGACGCCGGGCGGAACAGGACGTATCCACCTGAAGGATAAGGATACAACGGGAGATCTGCTGCTGAAAACACGCCTCTCCGGCAATGTGGTCGGCCACCAATCCGTCTACCTCCGCTACGACCGGACGCGCGCAGCCTATGTCCAATTGACACTAGCGGACAATGTGCTTCTCGTCACCGCCAAGAAGCCGGGCGAAGAAGCTCAGACGCTCTGGACGCATGAGTTTCCAGGACTGGAGAAGAATCGGGCCTACCCGCCTGGCATGCAGCAGCAACGTCAGCTTGAAGCCTCCATTCAGGATGGAAAGCTAGCCGTAAGCATGGACGGAAGCGTACTAATAGAAGGACTGGAACTGGGCGAGGCAGCGGATCGTGGCAGCGTGATGCTGGAGGCAGAGGCGAGCCCGCTTAACAAGAAGGACACGATCTATGACGCGGTCTTCGACAACCTGCAGCTCCTGTCGCTACAGGCGGATGGCACGCCAGGAGCACATGTATATGATAACCGCAGAAGCGGGCTGGAGCAGGCTTTGCATGTGATTCGGAGCACGGTCAACCGGACAGTGGACTGGGCCATTGAGACATTCTGATCGTGAATGCTTCCGAAGCGAGTTTTCCTTCGGAAAACTTAAGCCTATGCTTCCGAAGTGAGTTTTCCTTCGGAAAACTTTTAGGAGGGTGCAGATGAAACGACGTCGGTACCGCCAATGGCTGGCGGCAGTGGCAGTGCTTGGTCTGTTGGTCGGTGGCTGGCTATTGACCCGTGACATGGATGAGGCTGACGGGCCTGTCTACGAGTCCTCGCCGCAGCCCCTCGAGCTGACTGCCTGGTTGCCGGAGTGGCAATGGGAAACGGCGCTGGCCGATGCGGATCAACTGGGAGGGCGCCTAGCCCAGCTGTATGCGTTCGGCATTTATTTTGATAGCGAGGATCAGCTGCTCATTAGCGATTCGTTTACTATGGCATGGGAGGCGCTGGCCACAACCTACGAGAGTCGTCGGGACGACCTGAAACTGACCTTTGTCAATGATCGGATTCTTGCGGATGGCACATCCGTGCAGAAGGAATCGGCGCTTGTGGACCGTCTGGTCGCTACATCCGAGAGCCGCCAGCGTCATATTGCCGAAATCGTGGAGCTGGTTGACAGACTGGATGCTGGCGGCGCGGAGATCGATTACGAACGAATCGCACCTGAAACGTGGGAGCCGCTGCTGTTGTTTATTGGTGACTTGCATACTGCGCTGCAGGAGAAAGGCAAGTCACTCCGTGTCGTGCTGGAGCCTCGTGCGCCGCTCGATGACCATCGTCTGCCGGAGGGTCCGCAATATGTGATGATGGCCTATAACCTGCATGGATCTCACAACGGTCCCGGTCCCAAAGCGGACGAGGCCATGATTCGGCGACTGGCTTCAGTCATCAAGGGGGTGGCAGGCGAGCCGGTACTGGCCCTTGCGACTGGAGGATTCCAATGGAAACCGGACGGAGCCGTGACGGCGCTGAACGAGCAGGAGGCGCATGCTTTGGCTGAGGCGCATGGCCAGGAACCGCAACGGGATGTCGCCAGTGCTGCGCTGTCGTTTACTTACACAAGTGCAGATGGCACCTATACGGTCTGGTACGCCGATGGGGAGACCTTCCTCCGGTGGATCGAATGGACGCGCGCGGAAGGCATCGACCGAATTGCCTTGTGGCGAATGGGCGGCTTGCGGCCGGACACGCTCCATCAGTTGCAGCATCATTAGAACGGACAAGAAGTCCTGTTTTCATGATCCACTGATTAAGCGTTTCCGGGGCCGGGTAATGGTAGGTTCAAAGGAGGTAGATTATACGATGAAATTTCAAGAAAATTTGTCGCGTTTGAAAGAACGAACCTACTCCCCCGAGCAAAATCTTTTGACTGTCTACTTAAATACGGAGCCCGAACGGAAGCAGCAAACGTCGTGGAAGCTTCATCTGAAAAATGGCATGAGCCGGTTGACCGAATACGCCCGTGCCGAAGGTGCCTCAGATCAGGAAAAGCAGCTCTCCAAGCTGCACAAGCTGTTGGAATCCACCATCGAAAATCATCGTGGCGACCTCAAGCGGGGCATCGTCCTGGTGGTGTGCCCGGAGGAAGGCGTCCTGTTCCTGGAGAAGCTCCAGGTTCCCTCACCCAACGCCTTCTATTGGCAAAGCGAGCCCGAGCTCGAGGAGCTGGAAACGATGTTCCGCCAATATCCAGCTGCTGGCATTGTGCTGGTGGGCAGCGACAGCGTTACGGTTGTCGATACGATGCTGGGTGAGGTGGAGCGGGAGTGGAACTACGCCTGGGACAGCGAGAGCGAGGATTGGAAGCAATATCAAGGGATTGCTGCTTCCAGCCGCACCGCTTCCAGCGCCACGCACAAGGAACAATTCGGCAAGCGTGTCGATGCGAACCGGCAGCGCTGGCTGAAGCGACTCAGTCCCATTCTCGAGCGCCACAAGAAGCGCAACAGCTGGCAGGAAATTGTGCTGGCTGGCGAATCCGGCCTGACCAATGACCTGGCCAAGGAGCTCAATGGCAACAAGCCGCGCATTCTCTCCAAGAACCTGAATGGCATGACGCCCAATCAGGTACTGCAGGAGGTCTACGCGTAAGCTGCAGAAGTCATATGGCATCTCCTCTGTCCCGCAAGGGATCGGGGGAGATGTTTTTGCATGCCATTGCAGCAAGAAGAGGCTTTCCATTCCGGGCCGGGTTGATTATACTGGGCTTGTACGCATACATACTTTTAGATAAGGCGGTGTCTTCAACAATGGCCAACAATAGCATACTGAGCGGAGGCGGCTTTCATCATCTCGCCATTCGTGTAGCCGATTTTGAAGCGTCTATCCGATTCTACGAGGCGCTGGGCTTCAAGGAGAAAATTCGGTGGGGCGAAGGGGACAAGCGCGGCATTCTGCTTGATTCCGGCGACGGCAACTATATGGAGATTTTCGCAGGCGGCAGCAGTGATCCCAAGCCGGAAGGCTCGTTCCTGCATGTAGCTTTCCGCACCAACGATATCGATGCAGCAATCGAAGTCGCTCGCGCGGCAGGCGCTGAGGTCACAGAGGAGCCGAAGGATCTCATTATCTGCCCCGACCCGCGAACGCCAGTACGGATCGCCTTCTTCAAGGGTCCGGACGGCGAGCTCATCGAACTGTTCCAGAGCACAGGCGAGAACCCGCTGTAACTGGCAAAAGGGCTGTTCAGACGATCAGTGCAAACTGATCGCTGAATGGCCCTTTTTTGCGTTGCAGCGTCGTGAGGAGGGGGTGTTAGGGGCGAGTCCGCTTGGTGCTCCAAGTAAAGATTCTTTCGTTGCAGTTCGGTGGGAGAGGTCTGTGTGCGGCTCTAAGTAAAGATTCTTTCGTTACAGCTCGGTGGGAGGGCCTGCGTGCGGCTCTAAGTAAAGTTTCTTTCGTTGCAGCGTCGTGGGAGGGTCTGCATGCTGCTCTAAGTAAAGATTCTTTCGTTGCAGCGACGTGGGAGGGTCTGTGTGCTGCTCCAAGTAAAGATTCTTTCGTTGCAGCGTCGTGGGATGGGTCTGTGTGCGGCTCTAAGTAAAGATTGGTTCGTTGCAGCGTCGTGGGAGGGTCTGTGTGCGGCTCTAAGTAAAGATTGTTTCGTTGCAGCTCGGTGGGAGGGGTCCGTGTGCGGCTCTAAGTAAAGTTTCTTTCGTTGCAGCGTCGTGGGAGGGGTCCGTGTGCGGCTCTAAGTAAAGTTTCTTTCGTTGCAGCGTCGTGGGAGGGTCTGCATGCTGCTCTAAGTAAAGATTCTTTCGTTGCAGCTCGGTGGGAGCGTCTGTTTGCGGCTCTAAGTAAACTTTCTATACTTACAGGTACCGTCGAAGCGGTTAAAGGTGATTCTAAGTAAAGTTTCTATACTTACAACCCCGTCGCAGCCGTATTTAGTCACCTCTAAGTAAAATTTTTTGCGCTACAGCTCGGAGGCACGGCGATTAGGACGCATACTGGGAGGCTAACGGGGAACAGCGGCTGCGAGGACGTGTCCTTGAGGCGGGGAGTGTGGACATAGAGTGAACATAGAACGGACATAGAGTGTGGAAAGTCGCCACCGGCCATCATCCAATCCACCAGTCGCCACCTGTCTTCCTCACCAGCTACTCTTAACCCGCCAGTTCACACCACACATCCCACACCACACCTCCCTCCTTCTTCACCCGCTATCTCCACCCGCCGGTCCACACCACACATCCTGCACACTACATCCCACTCTCCACTCGCCACTCCCAACAGCGGCCCGCACTCAGCGGGCCAGCTGTGCTTCGAGCCAGTCATAGGCGGGCTCGCCGTGAATCTCGTGGCCGCCGTCGAAGAAGTCGGCGGCTGGCACCGTCTCTGCACCGGCAGCGGCATAGAGGGTCTCCAGGCGCGCGAATGCCTTGCGGGCGGCAGCGGCTGGAAATACACGGTCCTCCTCGCCGACCTCCAGGAAAATTGGGCGGGGCGCGACGAGTCCGAGCAGGTCGGGCATCTCGGCCAGCTGCAGCACGCCTGGGATATAGTTGTCCAGGCAATGCTGGCGCGTGAGGATGCTGCCCTCAAAGGTGCTCGCATAGCCGCTGATGACCGCACAGCGAATCCGATCATCCAGTGCAGCCGTAAACCCGCAGACCAAACCGCCGCCCGAAATTCCCATCGTGCCAATCCGCGTAGGGTCGACGTCCGGACGGGTTTGTAGATAGTCAAGGACGCGCCGCATTTCGTGGATGCGCCAGCCCGCAATCGTCTGGCCCAGCAGCATGAGTTGGGCAGACAGCCGGAAGCAGGAGCTCTGTCCGGGCTCGCCCGCGAGGTCCTCCGCCAGCCGCCGGTCGCCGAAACCCAGCAGCTCCGGGGCTACGACGAGAAAGCCGCGCCGTGCGAGGTCGGAGGCGAAGTCCTTATGCAGGCCAGGCATACCCGCACGTTCACTGCCGTCAGGCATCAGGCCGACAATCTCCCGGCTGCCATAGCCGTGGCCGTGGACCGCCAGCATGGCGGGCATGGGCGAGCGCAGCGGCGTTGCAGGAGTTAGTACATATACGGGCATCCGGACGCCGGTCCGGGTTGTCAGCTCAATCCGTTCACGCACATATCCCTCGCATTCCTGACGCTCCAGCAGCTGGGGATTTAATTCCGAGTCCGTGTCCGGCAGCTCGCCCAGCAGGGCTTCAAAGCTTGTCCGCAGCTCTTGTTGCCATTCGGGCACCGGCTGGCCGGGTACGTAGGCAAGCTTGCCCGCATACTCCTTCGTCCATTGTTCCAGCAAGACATCAGTTGAATAAGCGTTTGTCATTGCTTTTACTCCTCCTCTACGTTCAGTTGCCCTCAATACCCCTCAGGATGCCAGCCGCCTAGTATGTGAATCACACGATACGCTGCGACATCTTCTCCGGTCAGCTGACGTGACCACGGGGCGCGGCGCACGGTCTTGTCCGAATTGCGTTCACTGTCCGCAGTACTAACGCTCGGTTCTATGGACGAAGAGGTTGCCGCATCATCCGCTGGGTTGCTTGCCGCGACTTCCTGGTCTCCCTTAAGTCCTGAAGCATCACCCAAGAGACTTGGCCCATTCCGCGCGTGCCCCTTCATTTCCGCACTGTCCACAAGCCCACATGACTCATTATCCAAACTTTCCGTTAGCTCCGCGCCACTAGCCAGCTTGCTTGTCCCGCCAGGCTGGCTCTTCACCAGCCCCGCCGCCGCCGCACCTGCACCAGTACTGCCATATTCCTCAAAACGGCTAGTGGACTCACGGTCTGGCTCGCCCCAGTTGTGCCAGCCTTCAGGTGTGATGCTCTCATCCATTGTGGTGCGGATGAAGGCGACATGCGCATAATCACGCCAGGGACGCCCGAGATAGACATCGGCCACACCGGGAGCGCTCGTAATGGTACAGTTGAGGAACACGAACCCGAATGCAGTATCCTGAGGCGTCGACGCTGCGGTAATATAGCCCCTTGATCGTTTGTTGTGCAGCTGGCAGCGCTCGAAGACGGCTGTCGCGCCTCCGAAGATGTAGTCGACATCGCCTTCGATATAGCAATCCTCGTAGTATTGTCGGCCCTGACCCGCGTAGAGCGTGTCCTGGTCACCTAGCAGCCGGACCCTCCGGAACACGGCATCCCTGGCGTCAACCATCGCAGCCACCGCCTGGCCGGTACCCGGACCGGAGTCATTGACGATCGTAACATTCTCGGCGGTAAAAGAAGACGATCGCACAGTCAACGTGCCGCTGCGAAAAGTCCCGAGCGGTTCGCCATTGCTCCCAAGTGTATGCGCATTATCGCTCCAGGCGATAACCGTCGTCTGCCGGTCTTCACCCAGCAGCAGAATCGGCGGCGCACCTGCAGGAATTGTTATTTTCTCCCGATACATCCCGGGTCTTAAGCGCAGTGTCACCGGTGATGTCTGTCCCGCAGGAATCGCGTCAATTGCGGCCTGGAGCGAGACATAGTCGGCGGTGAAATCACGGGATATGGTGATCAGCATGGCGAACCTCCTTCAGATTCTTATATAATACACTTAAATAAATGTTCAGGACAGGAGATGACCCCATGCCCGAATGGCCCGACGAATATCCCAAATACGAAGTGGATGGTGGTCAGCTCAGCATTCAGCATCTGCAGGTGCAGGGCCAGACCGTGATGCCCCGGCCACACAGCCACCATACGGGGGAGCTGTATTATCTGCATGATGGCGAACGGATCTATTTTGTGGATGATCAGGTCATTACGCTGCGCAAAGGTGAGCTGATGCTCATCCCGCCAGGGGAGACGCACTCGACTGCGAGCTCTACCGGGTTCGCGCGAACGCTCCTCAATTATGATGTCCGCTGGCTGCCGCCGGAGCTGGCAGGCGATGAGCTGCTCCCCGAAGGGCGGAGGTTCCGACTCTACCAGCTGTCGCTGAAAGAGCAGGAGGAGACCGAGCGGCTGTTGCACCGGATGCTCGAAGAATGTCGCAATGGCAAAGCCCACTATGAGCTAAGTGTCCGAGCCTTGTTCACCGAGCTGCTGATTCTGCTGCTCCGCGCAGAGCGGCAGGAGCTCCCCCGCGAGGCTGCTCATCCGCTGCATGACAAGGTCAATGAGATTGCAGCCTACCTGGCCAGTCATTTCCGTCAGCCGCTCACACTGGAAGACACGGCCCGCCGGTTCTACATCAGCAGTTCCTACCTGAGCCGGACGTTCTACCGTCTGACGGGTTTCCACTTCCGCGAATACATCATTCATCTACGAATCCGGGAAGCCAAACGGCGGCTGAGCTCGATGCGTGAGAGCATTCAGGAGGTGGCGGGGGCAGCAGGGTTCGAATATCTGTCTCATTTCAATAAGACGTTCAAAAAAGCAACCGGCCTGACACCGCTCCAATATCGCAAGCAGGCGAAACGAGAAGACAGGTAGCCGCTTATCCCTGCGGTATCCCGTCCCCGGTGACGCCGGTGCACCGGTGCAGGCGGATATCTCCGGCGGCCTCGCCGTGCAGCGCTAGCCGGTCTAGCCGCACGTCCGTCGCATGCCGGCAGATGATGCCCTGCCGGGCCCGGGCGGTCAGGCCGTCAATCCGGATGTCCTTCAGCGGCTGCTCGGGCAGTCCGTTTAGCAGCAGCGCCGTCTCAGCGTCCTGGATGAGTACATCATGGATCGCAATGTTGCGGCATTGCGGCGTCCCCTCATCGACTGCGACGGGGGCATCATCTGAGCCCGCAGACCCCTCCGTACCGGCGTAGAACATATGGAAGGAAATACCCTCATAGACGATGTTGCTCATCCGCACCCGCCGGATCGAGATATCCTCAATGATGCCGCCGCGCCCGCGCGCGCTTTTGAACCGGAGTCCGATGTCTGTCCCGATGAAGGTGCAGTCGGATACGCGAACAGCCCGCACGTCACCGGACATCTCGCTGCCGATGACGAAGCCGCCATGGCCATGGTATACCGTGCAATCCCGAATCGTAATATATTCGCAGGGCAGGCCCGCAAGCCGGCCTGCTTCGTCCTTGCCGGATTTCAGGCAGATGGCGTCATCACCGACATCAAAGGCGCAGTGCGTCACCAGTGCATGACGGCAGGAGTCCAGGTCCAGACCGTCACCGTTCTGGGAGTACCATGGATTGCGGACCTGGATGTGACGGATCGTCACTTGATCACAGGCCTGCAAATGCAGACACCAGGCAGGCGAGTTCTGGAAGGTCGGCCCTTCTAGCAGGATCCGGCTGCAGCTGCGGAACCGCAGCAGCGATGGACGCAGGTACGCGCGGACCGGCTCATAAGCCTCGCAGTCCTCCACGCCAGCCCCGCGCAGCTCCTGCAGCCGGCGCTCGCCATGAAGCCCCTCCTCGGAAGGCCACCACAGCTCGCCATCCGGGGAGAGCGCCCCGCCGGAAGCAAGCAGCTTCTCCCAGGCGGCTGCAGTGAGCTTGGCGCGCTTGACGGGGCGCCAAGCCTGGCCGTTGCCGTCGAAGATGCCTTCGCCGGTGATCGCAATGTCCGTGGCGCCTTCAGCCTCGAGCGGCGCCTGGCAGCGGGGGCCCGGCTGCCCTTCGTAATGTGAGGGCAAGATCGGGTAGACGGCCGGGTCCGGCTCGAACAGGACGAGCGCGCCCGCCGCCGCATGCAGCCGCACATGACTGCGGAGCCGTAGCGGGCCTGTACGCCAGATGCCTGGGGGAATCAGAACACAGCCTCCACCTTCGGCCGAGCAGCGGTCAATGGCCTGCTGCAGGATGACCGTATTATCTGTCAATCCGTCCCCCAGAGCGCCAAGCTCGGCAATGGACAAGGTATCGCCTGGCGTGCGCGGCAGAACAGGAAGCGGGTAACCATGCCCATTCACCATACTCTCCGCATACCGGCTGTTGATGTCGTACTTCTGAGACGCACTCATTGGCTCACCTCCCCGTTCTGATTGTCCAGCCCCTCATAGGAGAACCAGTCAAATTCGGCTCGGCTTCCGCTTGCTTCATCTGCTGTCACCGCATAGAGTCCCAGATACGCGCCAGTGAAGCCTCCGGCCAGATCGGTGCTCAGCAGGCGCCCGTCGGCATGCTCGTGCAGCGGCGTCCAGTCGGCAGCGTCGTCGGTGCGGTAGTAGAATCCGTACTCCTGCCCGGCTGCTTCCACTTGCAGCTGCAGACGCTCGCCCTGAACAGCCGCTTGAGCCAGCAGTTGCTCTTCGCCGTCTTGCCTCGCGGTGAGCCGCAGCTCAGCGCCACTCTCGGTATATGCGTACTCCATACGGAAGTGATAATCCTGGTTATGCAGCAGGACCAGACCTGCAGCGTCGCCCGGGGCTTGCGGCCTGTACACCATTTCAGTCGCAGCCCGAAAATGCATATGCTGCTGCCTGCGACAGAGGAGTGCAGGATTGTCTATCTCCCTCAGCTTCACCTGCTTGGCCCGCAGCGTGAGATAGCCCGGCCGCTCCCGCAGCGACCAGAAATCTCCGCGGGGCGTACGCAGGAAGTTCCAGCTCAGGGCGAGCTGCTCCCCGTCGAAGTCATCGCGTACCGGATCGGCAGGCCAGCGCTGCTCCGGCAGGTCAGGAGCAGCGCCGATTTCGTCCAGCTTGCCTTTGCCTGGATTGACGACCGGCCACTCCTCCTCCCAGCCGACCGGGGTCAGGAACGTCTCGCGGCCAAGATTACGATAGTGGCCTCCATAAGGCCGGGAGGCCAGACACATGATCCACCAGTCCCCGTGCTGCGTCTGCACGAGATCAGCATGACCGGCATTGACCACCGGATAGGAGCGGCCCAGATGCCGATGGGTCAGAATCGGGTTGCCCTTGTACCCTTCATAGGGACCGGTAACCTCGCGGCTCCGCGCGACAGTAACGGCGTGCGTATGTCCGGTGCCACCTTCGGCGATCAGCAGATAATACCAGTCACCGATCCGGTACAGGTGAGGACTCTCCTGGGCGTGAGCAACCTGCAGGGCGCCGCTCCAGATGCTGGTCTTGGGGCCGATTAGCTTGCCCCTGACAAGGTCCAGTTCCTGCAGCCAGATGTCCATGTCTTTGGCGTGGCGCTGGCCGTGAGGCGGTACGCGGTTGCCCGTATAGTAGACCTTGCCATTGTCATCGAACAACAGGGAAGGATCGATGCCTGGCGCATCGTCCAGCCATATCGGATCGGACCAGGGACCCGCCGGATCCGTAGCCGTTACATAGAAATTATGACACGCGACCTCATTATCCACGAAGGTAGTAATCATATAGAAAACGCCTTCATGATAGCGGATCGTAGGTGCCCAGATCCCGCGTGAAGGGTTGGCTCTATCCAGGTTCAACTGTGAAGGGCGATCCAGCACATGACCGAGCTGACGCCAGTTCACCAGATCGCGGCTGTGGAAGATCGGAACACCAGGGAAAAATTCAAAGGTCGAGGTGACCAGATAGTAATCATCTTCGACACGAATAACCGACGGATCGGGATAGAAGCCCGGCAGCACCGGGTTGGTAAACGTACGCATGCAAAACACCTCCGGTATGGGTTACCCTCAGTATAGTTCACGATAAAGTGTAAATCCTGTCGATTTCATGCTCATTTTCCCTGAAAATTATATATTCATGCTCATCTCACTATGTAGATTAAAATCCTTGGTCCGGTGATGCCAGGAGCCATTGATTGCACAGCTCCTCGCATGTCCTGGGAGGACGAGGAAGTCGTTTTTGCTTGTTTCTGGAATAAGGGTTTCGTTCTATATAAAACTAGCGTAAATACAATTGTAAGATTACAATAGATATGAAATCTCGCCCGGTCCGCATGAGCTGCTAGCCGGGCTATCGTAGGTATGATGGATAACTTCGACATATGTATTCCCAGACACATTAGACTACACAGAATAGGTGGGAACGATGAGCATAAAGCTAAAACTATGGTTGAGCATGGCAATCGTTGTAATACTATCGGCTGTCTATGCCGGGTCGGCAGCGATCTACATGCAAGGAACTCCGAGGCTCCTCTCCATTGGAATAAGTGGGGCTGCAATCCTAGCGGCGGGTTTCTTGACTTACCGCATACAAGTTCATTTTACGCATGGGGTTTCTCGACTTGCCTTCATTGCCAGAGATATGGAGAACGGCACCGCAGGCGCTTCCGGCGTCGCTTTTTCAGAACGCGACGAATTTAGTAGGGTGGCCGATTCGTTCCACGAGCTTGCTGGTGATTTTCGTGAACGTACCGAGCAGGAGCGCGTGCTGCGACTGGAAGCCGAAGAGCAAGCCTGGATCAATAAACAGGTGACCGAAATGGCGATTCTGCTCCAAGGCTCGGTCCAGGTGGATAAGGCTGCGGGCGTTTTCATGAGCAGGCTGGCGTCCGTTCTCCACACCAGCTACGGGGTGCTGTATACGAGAAGACAGGACGAGCTGCATTTTGCTGCAGGGTATGCTTGTGATGAAGCGGATGCCAAGCGTAAGCCGATCTCGATCGGCACTGGGCTCGTCGGCCAATGTGCCAGAGACGGGAAGCCGATAACCGTAGATCCCCTGCCGGAGGATTACATTAAGGTACAATCCGGTCTGGGAGACGCAAGGCCCTCGCATCTTCTATTGATTCCCATCCTTTATGAGGATGAAGCTATAGCTGTAATGGAGCTGGCCTCTTTCCGTGAACTTGGGGATAAAGAACGTCAACTGATCGATATTGTCAGCCATAATCTAGGTATTCTGCTCAACACGCTCGCGGATATCGCCAGAATTGATGCCCTCTTACGAGAAACACAAACGCAGCGGGAAGAGCTAGAGGCGCAGACGGAAGAGCTGCAAGCCCAGATGGAAGAACTGGAGGCGCAGGCAGACGAGCTCTCCATGCAATCTGAGCAGCTGGCCTCCTCGAATGAGCATCTGCGTGTCGAGGTGGAGTTGACGGTTAAGCAAAAAGCCGAGATCGAGCAGCAAGCCGGCGAGTTGAAGGCGCAGGCCGAAGAGCTTCGATTGGCGGTTGAGGAGATGGCAAGGCAAAAAGAGGAGATTGAATCTCAGGCGGAAGAGCTACGGGTATCTAATGAACAGCTGGCCTCGGAATATGAACTGACAGCCAAACAAAAGGAAGAAATTGAACAGCAGGCCAATGATTTGAGAGAACAGGCCGAAGAAATTATGGCTTCAAATGAAAGTCTGAAGCTCCAATTTGATATTACCTCCCAGCAGAAGGAAGAACTCTTGACGCAATCGGCCGAGCTGCAGGCTCAGCACGAAGAGCTGGCGGCACAAGCGGAAGAGCTGCAGACCCAGTCCGAGGAGCTGTCAGCATCGAACCGCAATTTGCTGGAGCAGATGGAGCTCACGGAACGGCAGAAACAAGAGATTAAAGAGCAAGCGGACGAAATTTATATGGCCGCTCAGCATAAATCGGAATTTTTGGCCAATGTCTCGCATGAGCTGCGGACGCCATTGAACAGTCTGTTGATCCTTTCTCAAATTCTGGCAGAGAACAAGGAAGGCAATCTGAAGACGAAGCAGCTCGAATACGTCCATACGATCTTCTCCGCAGGCAAGGATTTGCTGCAGCTGATCGACGAAATACTGGACCTTGCCAAGCTGGAAACGGGTAAGATGCAATCGGTTGTGGAGTCTACGGGGATTCGGGAGGTTGCCGACCATCTATTCCGGAATTTTGAACTTCAGACCCAGAAGAAAGAGCTGGGCTTTGATATTCGGATCGATAAAAGTTTGCCTGAATATATCATGACCGACGGGCACCGGCTCCGCCAGGTCCTGCGTAACTTATTGTCCAACGCACTCAAATTTACGGAACAGGGTAGTGTGTCGCTTGATATCCGAAAAGGAGGAGCGGGTATCCTTCCAGCCATCACCACTAGCTCGGAGGAGATCATCTTTGCTGTATCGGATACCGGAATCGGAATTTCTGCTACGAAGTTCGAGGACATCTTCGAAGCCTTCCAGCAGGCGGATGGCACGACGAGCCGCAAGTACGGCGGAACGGGGCTGGGCCTCACAATCAGCCGCGAGCTTGCCGGCCTGCTGGGTGGCAGAATTCAGCTCGAATCTACCGAAGGCAAAGGCAGTACCTTCTATCTGATCCTGCCTGCAGTCCGGGCAGAGTCGGCTCCGCAACCGGAGAGTGAGACATTGTCCATCGCTGCCGCAGCCGAGCATTCGGCCAAGGAAAAAGCGTCCTTTAGGGAATCGTTTGTACCGGATATATCCATCTCAAATCCCAAGCTGCTGCAATATTCAGAGATGGAGGACGACCGGTATCAACTGCAGCCAGAGGATACGGTTCTTCTCATTATCGAAGATGATCAGGAGTTTGCATCGATCTTACTCACGCTTGCCCGTAAGCGGGGCTTCAAGGCGATCGTCGCCTTTCAGGGCGACCAAGGTTTGGCGCTTGCTCATGCCTACAAGCCGCATGCCATCCTACTGGATACGGATTTGCCGGTGCTTGACGGCTGGTCGATTATTACGCGGCTCAAGAGCCGGCCGGAGCTTAGGCATATCCCGGTTTATGTCATCTCGACGGAGGAGACGAACGCCTCGACCTTGTCGATCGGCGCCTTATCCTTCTGGAAGAAACCGAGTGATCATGAGGAACTGGAGACCGCATTCCTGCAGATCGAATCCTATATTCGGCGCCAGACGAAGAGCCTCCTGATCGTCGAGGATAATCCAGATTTGCGCAAGAGTCTGGTGGCATTTATCGATCATCCGGATGTGCGCATTACGGCGGTTGCCACCGGCAGGGAAGCACTGGAGCAGTTGTCGCTGCAGCATTTTGACTGCATGGTGCTGGATCTGGGCCTCTCGGATATTTCGGGCTTCGATCTGTTGGAGCAAGTCAAGACCAACCGCAGGCTGCAGACGCTTCCCGTGATTATTTATACGGGCAAAGAACTGGGCAAGCAGGACGAACAGCGGCTCAAGCATTACGCGGAGAGCATCGTCATTAAGGATGTGCGCTCCATGGAGAGACTCTATGACGAGACGGCGCTGTACCTGCATCGCAAGACGTCCGACCTGCCGCCAGACAAGCAGCAGCTCATCGAGAGACTGCACAATCCGGAGGCGGCCTTCGAAGGGCGGCGTATCCTGCTGGTAGATGATGACATGCGTAATATATTCGCGCTTTCGAGCGTGCTGGAAGGCTATAACATGGATATTCGATTCGCCCAGAATGGCCGGGAAGCACTAAGTCTGCTGCAGCAGGAGCAGGACATCGAACTGGTCTTCATGGACATTATGATGCCCGAGATGGACGGGTATGAGACGATGCGGGCCATCCGGCAGATGCCTGAGTACGACCATCTGATTATCATTGCGCTGACCGCACGCGCGATGGAGGAGGATCGTGTCAACTGTCTGGCAGCTGGCGCATCCGACTATATTCCGAAACCCATCAACACCACACAGCTTGTGACGATGCTGAAGGGCTGGCTGATCAAATAAACGGACGCCACGTGGCAGAAAGGGATCTTATGAACTATCCGGTAAAAATCCTGATGGTGGACGACCGCCCGGACGAATTCACTTCGGTTCAGGCGGTTCTCTCCAATACCCCATATGAACTGCTCGGTGCGTCCTCTGGCATGATGGCGCTGAAGATGCTGCTAGAAAATGAAGTGGCACTGATCATTATGGATGTGCTCATGCCTGATATGAACGGTTTCGAAACAGCAGAACGCATCAAAATGCGCAAGAAGTCGCAGGACATCCCGATTATTTTTCTAACCTCCCTCACCTCGGAGCTAGAGGACTATATGATGGCCTACTCGGCTGGCGCGATCGATTATTTGACCAAGCCATTTCATCCGGATATTTTACGCAGCAAAATTGAAGGCTTTGTCCAGCTGTACAAGGCTCGCAAAGCGCTTCATCTGAAGACAATCCAGCTGGAAGCCCGCACCTATGAGCTGGAGGAAGCCAACCGCAACTTGACCCAAATGAAGGAAACCGCCGAGATCGCCTCCCAGATCAAGAGCAGTTTTCTGGCGATGATGAGCCACGAGATCCGAACACCGCTCAACGGGATTCTGGCGATGTCGGACATGCTGCTGGATTCAGACCTGCAGCCGGAAGATCGGGATACGGCTGAGATCATCCGTACGAGCGGACTCGGACTCCTATCGGTCATTAATCATATTCTGGATTACAGTAAGCTGGAGGCGGGTAAAATGGAGCTTGATTACATCCCGTTCAGCTTGGAGCAATGCCTCAAGGAAACCGCGGATTTGTTCCGGGCACTCGCCCGAGAGCGCGGATTAAGTCTGGAGACGTACCTCGATCCTGCCATACCAGAGATGATCGTCGGCGATCCGAACCGACTTCGCCAAGTGCTGAATAACCTGATCGGCAACGCGATCAAATTCACCGAATCGGGCGGAGTGAAGGTGTATGTGAATAAGCGCAGTGAGGCCGGGGAGGTACTGCAGCTGGAGTTTGTCATCGAAGACACCGGCATTGGTATCCCATCCGATAAAATGGGACATCTGTTCCAGCCATTCACTCAAATTGATGCCGCAAGCAACCATAAGCTTGGTGGTACTGGCCTGGGACTGTCTATATGCAAGACAGTAGTCGAGTTAATGGGTGGGACCATCTATGCATCGTCCAATACAGGGGACGGAACGATGTTTATTTTCACCATTATGACAACATGCTACGTTGATACCTCTCTGGATCATCCGGTCGAGGGATAGCAGGTCATCATGGGCGCCACGTGGACACCTTCTCGTTAAGCGAGAGGGTGTCTTTCATGTGCCTGGCATGCTCTAGCAGCTTTTATGCTCATTTTCGCCCAAAATTATATATCCATGCTCAATAATAGGAGTGGAAAGGCTTGGTACGGTGACGCCGGGAGGGAATCGGTGTATAGTGGTAAGCAGAGAAGGAGGGGCCTTGGCGATGCATCGTAGTAAGCGATTACAAATTCGGTTTTTTCTCAGCCTGACGCTCATTTCCGTCTGTTGTATTCTTGTGTTGGCTACCGTGCTGTTTTTTTGGTTTCGGGACAAGACGATTACTAATGTGAGTCAGGCCAATGAGGCGGTGCTGTTAGGGACGGAGAACACCTTTACCCGGTATAAGGAGATTGTCGAGAACTACACTATGGATTTCTATGGGAATCCTAATATACATGCGTTGATGTTGAGCGGTGATAACGATTGGAGCGATCAGCTGTACAGCGTGCTAAGCCAGGTGAGGGGAGCGCTGAAGGTGAATCCCTACATGGATGGCGTCTATATTTTTGGCCGCTCAGAGCCGGTAGCGATTTTCGAAAATAATGCACTCGATCCAGAGGCCAAAACGCAGCTATTCGATCGGATCCGCGAAAGTCGTCTTCAGGCATCTCCGTTTCTGTGGGAGACGACTCTGAACAATGGGCAGCCGAAGACCCTACTGACTGTATTCTACAATGACCGTGCCTTCGACAGCAGCGTGTACGATGGCGGGGTAGCGATTACGATAGACCTGGCCAAGCTGCAGAAGCTCTTGTTCTCCAGCAGTACCGACGGCGCGGCGCGCTACGCGGTCCTGAGTGAGGCCGCGGGTGTGCTGATGCAAAGCGATCTGATGGCTGACACCTTCAATGAACAGGCGCTACTCGCGGAGATTACGGCTTCCCCAGACGAACGGGGGTCGCTGGTCTGGCAAGGGAGCGGAGAGAAGCAACTAATTTCATATGTGCATGTGGAGGATCAGGGCTTCTGGTATGTCTCTGCTACGCCCTATCAGGACAGCATCCGTGACATCGCGGGAGCACGCAACCTGATGACCGGGGTGAGTCTGCTGCTGATGCTGGCTGCAGCGCTCGGAGCAGGGCTGGTATCGAGACGGCTGTACCGCCCGCTGGGTCGGTTGTTTGGCGATATCTCAGCGCTGGCAGAGGACAGCCGGACTGGCGGACGGAGCGTCGGGCTGGAGGAGGCGGGAGCCGAGCTGCAGCGGATTGCGACCCGCATGCGCGATCTCAAGGAAGAGAATCATGACAGCGCGCTGATCCGCTGGCTGGTGGCCTCGCCCGAGAGCGGTGTGGATCACCGGCCGTTGCCTCCGGCATTCGCAGAGGGACTCAGTGACGGGCGGGCTTTCTGTGTCGCAGTGCTCTCGCTGCCGGATGGCAAGGACGAGCAGGGGCAGCACGAGCAGCGGGCGTCGGTCATCCGCTTGCTGGAGGGGGCATTTGCAGGCGTTGCGGATTGCAAAGCTTACCGACCGCACAATGGCATTACGGTGCTGATTGTCTCTGAGGAAACCGAGGGCGGGTTTGGCGACGATGCCCGCTTCCGGGAACGGTGGACGGCGTATGCCCGAGGCACTCTGGCGGAGCAAGGCATCACGCTTGGTGTGAGCCGCCAGGCGAGTGCGTGGCATGAGCTCAAGCGCAGCTACGATGAAGCAATGGACAGCTTGCTGTATGTGAAGCTGCAGGAGCGGGCATCGCTCGTCTTCTCCGACGATACGATCCATCTCAACAATAGCGATGTGCCGGAGACGGCTGTGGAGCCGGTGTTGACCGCGGTCCGGCAGCCGGAGCGGGAGCTGGTGGGACGAGCTGTGGAGCGGCTGCTTGATGTGGCATGCAACTACAGGCTGGAGCCTGCGACGATTGCGCTCTCGCGGCTTGCGGCCGAGCTCAAGCGAATGGCGGAGCGGGCCATTGCCGAAGGGCAGCCCGCCCACGCGGATTTTCTGGATGTCTACCAGCATATCTGGCGAATCCGGACCTATCCGGAGCTTCATGCCTGGCTGGTCGGCTTGGCGGAGACGGCTCAGGAGCGGATCAGCAGCATTAATGCGATGCAGTCGCGGGATCTAGCCGATCGTGCCATTGCGTACGTACAGCAGCATTTTGCCGATCCGTCGCTGGCGCTCGGTGGCCTGGCGGACAAGCTGGCGATCAGCCCCGCGTACCTGAGCCGTTTGATTACCGAGACCGTAGGCAGCAGCTTCCCGGACTATGTGAACCAGCAGCGGCTGGAGCGGGCGCAGAGCCTGCTCGTCTCCGAGCTGGAGCTGGACATCCGGACCATAGCGGAGCAGGTTGGCTACAACAGCAGCACGTATTTTACAACCCAGTTCAAAAAACGCTATGGCATTACGCCTTCCAAATGGCGCCTTAACCATATTCATCAGCGCAGCGGTGAGTAATGAGGCAGCAGCAACGAAAGAGACCCGGAGCCTCCGGGTCTCTTTGTCATGCCAATTAGGCTTATGGCGTAATAATCTGCCGCAGCACCGCATAGATGCGCTCCCCCATTCGCATGAAGCCAAGGCTGTTGGGATGACAGCCGTCGGTTGTGCATTCCTCGCGTCCCAACGCACCGAAGAAGCTCTGACCATCAATGAAATGCACGTTGCGGTCGCCGCTTCGCATGGCGCTCATATACGTCTCGTTCACAATGGCACGGCGGCGGTTGCTATCCTCAGGGTTGCGGTCGGCATCTGGACGCGTCAGCATCAGAATCGGCACGGATGGATGTGCCTTGCGGACGATAGTGAAGAAGGGCTGATGCGTCTGCTCCAAATGCTCTGGTGAAGGCGCATTATGATCGTAGTCGTAGACAAAAGCACTCATCGCCGGGTGGGCCGCAATAAAATTGGCAAAGGCCGTCTCGCCACGCGCGCATCCGGAAAACCCGTAATTGAAATAGTCGGCATCCAGCCAGCGCGATACGATGCTGGTGTACGCCGCTCCTGGACGGTCAGCGCAGCCGCCCTCTGTAATCGAGGAGCCATAGTATACGATAGGTGTCGGGATCGCTAGCGGAGGCGCCACTTCCACCTTCGCATCGTCCTCCACTGCAATCTCCAGATGGGACAAGTGCTCGTTGCGCGGCAGGTTGATGGTTACCGTCTCCATTGCGGGACGTTTGTCGATGGTGCCTTCAATGACCGTATCCTTGAAGCCGTAGTCGGTTGGCGCGATATAGCCGGCAAAGCGTGAATTGGCCCCGGAGCCGGTATACACATCCAGACCGGCAGATGCCGGCAGCGCCATGCACCGGTCGACTTCCTCCGTTTTGAGGGAGTAGCGGATGATGATCTTGGAAGCATTGGTCTGAAACCGCACTCTGGCACCGACATTACGTCTGCCGAGAAATTCATATTGGGGCAGCTGTTGAAGTACATCAAGCGGCAGCCGCCAGTATTCCTTCTGATCTGGCCGGATATGATGCAATCCATGGATCGTGAGCGGTTCCTCGTAGCATGAATAGGTTTTCATAACTTCCTCCTGTAGGACGGATTGGACTAAGCATCGCGATTATTGTACTGCTGATTTTCGGAGATGTCTATCGGTTCGCTCTATTTTCTTGATCAGGGTGTTTAACGTCTGTAACCCGCGCCACGCCTGGATTCTTCTCCTCTTCCTCGCACAAAAGTGAAGCCATTTCAGTTTTTTTAAAGCGCTTTAAAAGGACTGATTTAAGGATTTTTCGATATTTGTGATAGCGCTATCATTGGGGGCGGGGATATAGTGTGATCTATAAAAGCGCTTACGTCGCCAAGACCGAGGGATCGCCAGAGGGGTGATCACGGGGGGCTGACGAAGCCGTAGACAGGAGTGAAGATGATGCAGGATGGAGCGGTGAAGGCGCAGGATGTTCCTCACACAGCTACGCACACAAGCAGGCGTCGAACAGGCAAAGGATGGTCTGGCTTCCGCAAGGACAGCCCGCTGCTGCTGCTGGCTCTGCCGGGGCTGCTGGTACTTATCTTATTCGCGTACTTGCCCATGAGCGGCCTGATTCTGGTGTTCAAGGAGTACAACTATAACGGCGGCATCTTCGGCAGCCCCTGGGCCGGATGGTCCAACTTCGAGTTCTTCTTCTCTAGTATGGACAACGCGATTCGCGCCACCCGCAACACCGTCATGCTGAATGTCTTGTATATGCTGACGGGCACGTTTTTCTCGGTGGCGATCGCCGTAATTCTGAATGAGCTGCGGGGCAAAATGTTTATCCGGATTACGCAGAGTGTGATGTTCTTTCCTTATTTTATCTCATGGATCGTTATCGGTGCAGTGCTGTTCTCGCTGCTGGACTTCGATAAAGGCATCGCCAACAAGCTGCTAACGGCTGTCGGCGCGGGCCCGATCGATTGGTATGCCAGCCCCTGGCTGTTCGTCGTCGTGCTGGTACTCGCGAACATCTGGAAGAGTGCCGGCTATGGAGCGATCATTTACTACGCAGTGCTCCAGGGCATCGACCCGGCCTACTATGAAGCAGGGCGAATCGATGGCGCTTCGCGGATGCAGCTAATTATGCGAATTACGATCCCTATGCTGATACCTTCCATCATCCTGCTCACGCTGCTCGGCATCGGCGGCATGCTCAAGGGCGATCTCAGTATGATCATGGGTGTGACGTTCCTTAACCCACTCCTGCTGCCGACCACGGACATTATCGATGTCTACGTGTACCGGACAGCGATCCGTTCGGGAGAATTCGGCTTTGCTTCTGCCATTACCCTGTATCAATCGATCTTTGGCTTCGTCCTCGTGCTCGTTGCCAACAAGCTGGCCGGCTGGTATGACCGGGACAGCAAACTATTCTAGGAGGGACGCCGACTATGGCTACTCATGATCAACGCGGGCTCATCGCAGTCTTCTATGGCAGCATTGTCTTCTTCTCTCTCATCTGCCTATTCCCTTTTGTGCTGGCAGTCTCCGGGTCGCTATCCACTGAATCGCGACTTGCTGCCGAAGGCTATTCGCTGTTGCCGCGCGGGTTTACGCTGGATACGTACCGCTTCATGTTCGCCTCCAAGGCGACGCAGATTTTCCAGGCCTATGGCGTGTCGCTGTTCGTTACCGTTGTCGGTACGATCTCCGCCGTCCTGGTTACGACCGCTTATGCGTATGTCATTACCGTGCGCAGCTTCCGTTACCGCAACTGGTTTGCCTTTATCGCCTATTTCACCATGCTGTTCAGTGGCGGTACGCTGCCCTGGTACATCCTGGCGACCAAATACTATCATCTGGATGACAAGCTGGTTGGACTCTTTGTCCCCTATCTGCTCAATGTGTTCCTGATGTACCTGCAAGCTAACTACTTCCGCAGTATCCCGCATGAAGTTACGGAATCCGCCCAGATGGACGGAGCCGGGCACATGCGTATCTTCTTCAGCATCATGCTGCCGCTCGGGCGGGTAGGACTAGTCACGATTTCATTGTTCTACGCGCTGCAATTCTGGAATGATTTCTATCTGCCGCTGCTGCTGGTCTCGGACCAGAACTTGTACACCATTCAGTACATGATGTACAGCATGATGGCCAATATTCAATACCTCGCATCCGGCGCCAATACGCAGATTTCGGGTGTTGTCATCGCACCGCCGCTGGAATCGGCCAAGATGGCGATGACGTGTCTGACCGTGCTGCCAATCGCCATCCTCTATCCGTTTCTGCAGCGCTATTTTGTCAAAGGAATCATCGTCGGTTCAGTCAAGGGTTAGTGATCTTGTTGTCACTGGGAGTTTGCTCCGAAGCCAATGGGCAGTATGATAGGTACAGGAGCACTTCTCATTGCACATATAGCATACCAACAACCATTTGGAGGGGTACACATGAACAAGAGAAAGCTATGGATCGTCATGCTCCTGGCGGCGGCAATGCTGGTTTCCGCCTGCAGCAACGGCAACAACGGCAACCCGGGGGGCGCCACGAATGGCACGGCTGCAGGGGAGACAGGCAGTGGGGGAACGGATGTTGGTCTGGCTCCCGCCAAGCTGAAAATCGTGCTATACGGCGAAGAATCAGCAAGAATGCGGAAGCTCTCCAAGAGTGAGTTCGCCACCATTGTTAAAGATGAAATCAATGCCGAGGTCGAGTTTCAATTCCTGCCTTGGACCGAATACGGCGGCGGCAAGACGGACCTGATGCTCTCTACTGGCGAAGATTTTGCAACCTATACAGATACGAACTATATGGTGAAGTCGGTTTCAAAGGGTCTGTATGCTGATCTCTCGTCGTACATCGAAACAGCGGCGGCGGACCTGAGCCAACATGTGGATGAAGCGTCGTTCAAGGCCTTCCAGCTGCAAGGCAAGCAGTATGCGATTCCGGTCGGCAACAAGCCGAATTCGGCGGAATTCTATAGTGTACTCGTGAGGCAGGATTTGCTGGAGGAAGTCGGCATGGACAGCATCGGCTCGCTTGAAGAGCTGGAGACGTTCTATGACAAGGTTCACGAAGCCCAACCACAGTTGGTTGGTTACGCCGGTGTCGATGCGCGCCGCATGCTCTCCTACGTCTATACCGACAAGAACCTGTATTGGCAAAATGAGTTCCTGGCACTGGATGAGTCTGTGGAAGGTGACGAAGTCATCAGCTGGTTCGAGAGCGAGGAGTTCAAGGCATACGCAGCGCTGATGCGGGGCTGGTACACCAAGGGGATTATTCCGAAGTATGCGGCGACCAATACGCCACAGCTGCAATCGGACTGGAATTCCGGCAAGGCGATGTTCTGGGCAGGTACGGCTGCACGTCCGTTCGAGGGTGCGGCAGCTATTACCGAAGCGGTGCCAACCGCGAAGCTGACCAACTATTTCTTGGGCAAAGACCGTCCGCAGATCAGCAGAGGCACGTACAGTACAGCGTTTTTCGTCTCGGCTAATGCCAAGGATCCAGAGCGGTATGTGATGTTCTTCAATCTGCTGCAAAAAAATCAGGAGCTCTATGACTTGTTCGCCTACGGTCTGGAAGGCACGGACTATACGCTGGATGCCAATGGACGTCTGACCCGTCTGAGCAGCGACGAGCTGATCCCGGACTGGCTCATGATGAATAAGAACTTCATGCGCTTCTCGGAGGATGTTCCGGACGATTTCATCGATCAGTACAAGGCTTGGGATGATGACGCGATTATTTCCAAAGGGGCCGGCTTCAACTTTGACAATGGCCCGGTCAAGAACGAAGAGACCAAGATTAACGGGGTCCTCACGGAGTTCCTGGCGCCCATCGCTAGCGGCTTCCTCGACTACGACGAGAATTTCCCCCGGGCCCTCGAGAAGCTGAAGGCCGCCGGCATCGATGCCTATGTCGCCGAGTACCAGAAGCAATTCTCCGCTTGGTATGCGGAGCAGAATTAGGCGCGGGTCAGCTTAACCAGAGGCAAAAAGTTACTTGGATGGCGCCGTGTGAAGCGTACCTACACACCAGGGGTAAAAAGTTACTTGGATGAGGTCGTATGGCGCGGATCCGCCCAACCAAGGGTAAAAGGTTACTTGGATGGGGCTGTATTGTGTGGATCCACCCAACCAGAGGTAAAAAGTTACTTGGATGGGGCTGTATAGGCGCGGATCCGCCCAATCAGGTGCACAATGTTACTTAAATTGCGTCACCAGCCGCGGATCCGCCCAACCAGGTGCACAATGTTACTTAAATTGCGTCGACGGCTGCGGATTCGCTCAATCAGGTGCACAATGTTACTTAAATTGCGTCGCCAGCCGCGGATTCGCTCAACCAGGTGCACAATGTTACTTAAATTGCGTCGTCAGCCGCGAATCCGCCCAACCAGGTGCACAATGTTACTTAAATTGCGTCGCCAGTCGCGGATCCGCTCAATCAGGTGCACAATGTTACTTAAAATGCGTCGTTAGCCGCGTATCCGCGCAACCAGGTGCATAATGTTACTTAAATTGCGTCGCCAGTCGCGGATCCGCTCAATCAGGTGCACAATGTTACTTAAATTGCACCACCAGCCGTGGGATGCGCGCGACCAGCTGCTGCAGGACAAAGCCAAGCCTTGTTAGTCAACAAGGTTTGGCTTTTTTGCAACAAAAGATCCAATATTGCCCATCATTTTGTGTTATGGTAAGAGAGAGAAAGGCAGGTGAACGGATGCATCAATTGCGCGTGACGATTTTGGAAGTGTTCCAAAGTATCGTGTATTTGATTGTCGGCCTAGTTGCCCTTGGTGCGGTTCAGAGGGCTCTTCTTCCGGAGCCTAAGCATTTCGCTTTAGTGCTCTTATTTTTGGCAGCAGGTCTAATGCTGATGGTTGTCTTTCATCGACAGGTCATCGCCCATCGTTCAAGAAGGCTGAGCGCTGCCCAAAGAAATAGACTCCTTCTAACTTCTGTCCTATTTATTATCTCCATTCCGATGGTGAATGCGTTTATCTGACAAGGCATCGTCTAAATCGAAGGACACCATCTCGTTATCAACCGAGAAGGTGTCCTTTTTGTAGAAGTATTTGCAGCCAGTGCAGCGACTAGCTTGGCTGATGCAAAAGCTTTTACATTCAGCTTCAAACCGACGCACGATCGACAGCCAGCTTGCGGTGCTCCCGGGGGGCGGCGCCCATTACTTTTTTGAACATTCGGGAGAATAGCAGCTGATCAGGGTAGCCTACCGATTGGGCAATCTCGCCAATGGAGAGCGTCGTGTTCTTCATCAGCTCCGCCGCCCGCTCCATCCGGTAGCGGATAAGATAGTTCTGCGGTGTCACGCCGACAATTTCCTTGAACAGCTTGGACATATACTTGCGGTTGAGGTTCAGCTCGCTCGCTAGGTCTTCAATATTAATGCTATGCGAATAATTCATTTCAATGAAGTTCACCGCTTGGTGGATGTAGTGCTCTTTCACATTGATTGCATATTCCTCCGGGGTTTTGGGGCCGACTGTATCTATGATTAGGCCCAAGAACTCATAGAGCCCACTGAGCAGCTTAATGTCACGGCTGTTCTCGGAGTGCCCGGCTGCCAGCATTCCAGCAAAACAGTTCGCAATCTCAACCTCGGCTGCTCCGGCACAGTCGAATACTGGCTGGCTCCGCGACAGGCCGGCCCGCTTCAGATACGTCTCGGCATGCATGCCATTGAAAGCCACCCAGGAGTAAGACCATGGATCGTCCGCATCGGCTTGGTAGGTGCAAGAGGTATCGGGGCAGATCAGGAAACCGCCGCCTTGTTTTATTTCGTAGGTCCGACCGTCACAGATGAAGGTGCCTTTGCCGGAGCTTACGTAATGAATTTTGTAGTGGTCTTTCACGCCGGGGCCCCAGCTGTGGCCGGGCTGACAGTTCTCCGCCCCGCAGTAGTACAGCTTCAGGTCCATATTGATGGCCCGTGGCAAGAATTGAAATGTAAACGGTTCGTTCACCATCGTCGTGGCTCCTCTGCTCCGCGGCTTACGCGGGGATAGCTCCAGTATAGCACAGCGGAAGGCGGGGCTGTGTATTGACAGATCCGGAATGACGATCTATATTAATAGTCAACAAGTTGACTAAATGGTTCGCGATAGTAGAAAGGGGAAGTCATGGATTCGAACAGTAATGTTCGCCGCGAGATCATCCTGCAGACGTACCGGGCCTCGCTGCTGCTGGACAAAGTCGGCCGTGAGCTGGCAGCAGAGCAAGGGCTAACAAGCAAGCAGCAGTGGTTCATTCTGGGCATGCTGTACCATGAGGGGGAGCAAGCGCTGCGGGATCTCACCCGTAATATGCTGGTCTCCAAGCAAAATATGACGGGGATGGTGCAGCGGTTGCGACAGGGTGGCTATGTGGCTACGTCCGAGGACAAGATGGACAAGCGAATTACCCTGGTTTCTATTACGGATAGGGGTAGGGAGGCTTATGAGGCGCTGGTCAGCAGCAGCCGGGAGCGCAACCGTGACACGTTTGCGGATTTTGATGCTGGAGAATTGCAGGAATTAAGGCGGTTAATGGATAAGCTTGTGGGACATCTTATGGAAAAGAACGGCATGTCATCATCCAGTAGAGAAGAGGAAGAAGAAGAGCATGGTCATTAATCAAGCACATACCAAATGGATCGTATTGGGGCTGCTGCTGGGCCTATTCATGGCAGCGCTGGACCAGACGATCGTCTCCACCGCCATGCCGACAATTGTCGGCGAGTTTGGCGCGTATAACAAGCTTGTGTGGGTATTCTCGGCCTATATGATCGCGAGCGTTATTGCGACACCGATCTTCGGGAAGCTGTCGGACATGTACGGCCGCAAACGGTTTTTCATGCTGGGCCTGGCCGTCTTCTTGCTCGGCTCCATCTTATGTGGCATGGCGGGCAATATGACAGAGCTCATTCTGTTCCGTGCGCTACAGGGCATTGGCGGCGGGGCGATTATGCCGCTTTGTTTTGCTGTTATCTTCGATATCTTCCCACCGGAGAAGCGGGGCAAGATGAACGGGTTGTTCGGTGCCGTCTTTGGACTCTCCAGCGTCTTCGGGCCGCTGGTAGGCGCGTATTTTACGGACTACATCAGCTGGCGCTGGATCTTCTACATCAATGTGCCGATCGGAATCGTCTCCGTTGTGCTGCTGCTGGTCTTCTTCCGTGAGGTGGGCGATAAGCGCAAGCAGTCGATTGACTGGGGCGGGGCCATGCTGCTGGCTGCGACTATTCTATGCCTAATGTTTGCCCTGGAAATGGGTGGACGGGAGTACGCTTGGGATTCCTGGCAGATCCTTGGACTGTTCGGGGCGTTTGTTGTCAGTCTGGCGCTATTCCTGTTTGTGGAGACGCGCGTGAACAATCCCATCGTGTCCCTGCATCTGTTCCGCAACAAAGTGTTTACGGCGAGCCAATTCTCCAGTTTTCTGTATGGGGCCATTATGATCTCGGGAGCGACGTATATCCCGATCTTCGTTACCGGCGTCTACGGGGGTACAGCCAGTGATGCAGGCCAGACGCTGACGCCCATGATGCTGGGTGTTGTGACCTCCAGTATGCTGGGCGGGCGGTTCGTCGGCAAATTTACTTATCGGAATATTATGCTCGTCTCCGTAACCATTCTGTTGATCTCTCTTTCCTTACTTGGAACGATCAGCATTGATACGGCTCGCTGGGTCGTCACCATCTATATGGTCTGTGTCGGGCTCGGCATCGGTGTCTCGTTCGTCGTCTTCAATCTGGCTACGCTGCATGGTGTGAGTCCGCAGCACAAAGGGGCCGCCACCTCGATGATCGTCTTCTTCCGGACGATCGGTTCGGCACTGGGCGTGACGATCTTCGGCGTCATCCAGATCAATCGCTACCAGAACAATGTGGCAGCCGTGCTGGAGGACCCGGCGCAGCAAGCACAGTTCAGCGATCCCCAAGTGTTGCTGCAGAGCGGTGTCCGCGAGGCGCTGCCGCAAGAATTGCAGCAGCAGCTGGTAGCCGGCTTGGCTAATTCGGTGGCTCACGTCTTCCAATTAAGTATTGCGCTAGCTGCGGTGGCTCTGCTGCTGATCTTAATGCTTGGCAAGGCCAACGTCGAGCCCCTGGGCGGGGAGCGTCCAGCCCCGAGCTTCGAGTAGCATTTCTGCTAGTGATTGAACACGACTTCGTCGTCATCTGATGCACAAGAAGCCTCCATCCCCTGCATACGCAGTGGGACGGGGGCTTTTCAGACTCGCGGATTGACAACGGATTACTTGGCCGGTACATCACGGCTCTCCATCTGCTCAATCCGGCGAGGATAGGAGATGTTGACGCCATGGAGTCGAAGCTCATCCAACAGCAGCTTGCGCATGACATTGCAAGCCGTCCAATAGTGATCGTCTTTGACCAGACAAGTTACGGCATATTTGGCGCCCAGTGCATTGTTCTCGACATCGGTGATGCCGTACAGCACGGGTGGCTCGATCACCTTGCCTTTATCGTCCAGCATGAAGATATGCGGCATTTCGCCAACCATCTGCTCGGAGACGGCGTGCACGGCTTTTTCGATCTCCGCATGATCCGTCTCATAAGGTACGGTCACATTGACGATCGCGCGCATCTTCTCCCGGTTGAAGTTCTGGCTCAGATAGATGGCCGAGTTCTGAATGACCACCACATGCTGGGCCCAGGTGCGGATCTTGGTGGCGCGCAATCCGACATCGACCACAGTACCATTAATCTCTCCATTGTTGATCGACACATAGTCGCCTACCGAGAACTGGTCCTCGAAAATAATAAAGAATCCGGTAATGAAGTCCTTGACCAACGTCTGGGCACCGAAGCCGATGGCTAGACCCAGCACCCCGGCACTGGCGATGATTGGACCTACCTGGATGTTCAAATTGCTTAGGATCATCAGGATGGAAATGATAAAGAGCACATAGCGGCTAAAAGACAGCAGCAGCGATTCCAGCGTGTCCCGCTGCTTGGGCGGCAGCTTGGCGATTCGGAACACGCGCAGGATGACGACACGCCGCAGCTTCAACGCCACCCATGTTAGAAGGATAATGATTAGAATGACGACAGAGCGGCTCACCAAGAACTGGCCGGCATCAATCCAGAAATCCGCACTCAAAAAGTCGAGGTTAAGGAATTGGGTGACGGCATCTTCCGTATCGGATGGAGTAGGTGTTCCGTCATCGTTATCCGGAGTACCTCCGTTATTGTTTTCCATGAGTTTCCTCCTTTGTCGTTCGGTTGATACAGTTTCCAAAGTATCCGGTCATTGTAGCAAAAGTTGCCTTGTGGAGGTACCCAAATCCGGACATTTCATACGAATAGACAATAAAAAAGGGTCTATCGGCGCATAAAATGAGCGTAGCGCAAGTGGGAGACTTCGATTAAAATGGGGAGACATTGTTAGCGTCTACATGACCTGGAGAGGAAGAGGCAAGTGAGTGAGAAACGGCGATTTCAAACCTCGCTGAAGCAATATTACGACCTGCTGCGACGCTACTTGCTACCACAGCGGAAGACGCTGATCGGACTGACTATTCTGCTCCTGATGACCATTGCTTTGCAACTGGTCAATCCGCAGATTATCCGGTATTTCATTGATCATGCCCAGAGCGGTGGCGCTATGACATCGCTAATCTATGCAGCATTGGTGTTCATCGGTTTCTCGTTATTCCATCAGCTCATCTCGGTCATTGCCACCTATGTGAGTGAAAATGTCGGCTGGCGGACGACCAATACGATGCGCAGTGATCTGGCTTCGCATGTACTGTCCCTCGATATGTCTTTTCACAAGGAGCATACCTCAGGGGCCATCATCGAGCGGGTTGATGGCGATGTGAACGCCCTGGCCAATTTTTTCTCCAGCTTCATTATCCATCTCGCGGGCAATCTGCTGCTTATGATCGGCATTATCGTTCTGCTGTTCCGTGAGAACTGGATGATTGGCCTGGCCATGACCATCTTTGTGCTGGGCGCGCTCTATCTGATCCAGTGGATTCGCAAGTTTGCGGTACCTGTGTGGGCAGAGTGGCGGCAAGTGAATGCGGAGATGTACGGGTTTCTGGGCGAGCAGTTGGAGGGGACGGAGGATATCCGGGCCAATGGGGCGGCAGGCTTCGTGATGAACCGGTTCTTCCGGCTGATCCATCGGATGCTGCCGATTCGGGTGCGAGCGTTCCTGGGGTTCGCGGCGATGTGGAATACGACGATTCTCGTCTTTGCGCTGGGCAATGCGATGGCGTTCGGCATTAGCGCTTACTTGTACACCAGTGGTTCAATTACGCTTGGGACAGTCTACCTGATCTTTCATTATACAGAGCTTCTCTCCAAGCCGATCGAGAAGATTCGTACCCAGTTTGAGGATTTGCAAAAAGCTGATGCCAGTATCGTCCGCATTCGCGAGCTCTTCGAGACGAAGTCGCGTATTGTAGACGGCCCAGGTGCCAAGCTGCCTGACGGTCCACTTTCCCTTACTTTTGATGAGGTGGGCTTCGGGTATGAGGAGGATAAGCGTACACTGAAACAGCTGAGCTTTCAGTTGAAACCAGGCGAAGTGCTGGGTCTGCTGGGCCGGACAGGCAGCGGCAAGTCAACGATTGCCAGATTGTTGATGCGTTTCTACGATCCACAGGAAGGGTCGGTGGAGCTGGGCGGGGTGGATATCCGGCTGTGCAAGCTGGGCGAGCTGCGCAAGAAGGTGGCGCTCGTGACGCAAAATATTGAGATTGTTCAGGGGAATGTGCGGGACAACCTGACCTTCTATGACCGCTCGGTACCGGATGAGCGTATGGTGGAGGTACTGCGGGAGTTGGGCCTTGGTCGGTGGTATGATACTTTGCCGAGTGGACTAGACACACCGCTCGACTCGGGCGGCGGAAGTCTGTCGGCGGGTGAGGCGCAGTTGCTGGCCTTTGCCCGGGTATTCTTGACGGATCCCGGTCTGGTCATTCTGGATGAAGCGTCCTCGCGGCTTGATCCCTATACGGAGCACTACATTGAGCGTGCGGTCAGCCGCTTGCTGGAGGAGCGCACGTGTATTATGATTGCCCACCGGCTCAACACGGTCCAGCGGGCCGACCGCATCCTGATTCTCGAAGACGGCGAGCTTATTGAAGATGGCGAGCGACAGCAGCTTGCTGCCGATCCGAATTCGCGGTTCAGCCGGATGCTGGCAACGGGGATGGAGGAGGTGCTGGCATGAAGACATCCACTTTCTTATGGCGATTAATCCGGTATGAGCCAGGCCGCTATAGCCTCAATGCGCTCATGTGGACGCTGATTTCGCTAGCCCCCGTCATACCAGGGCTGCTTACCAAAGAATTCTTCGATTTCCTGGACGGGCAGGCGTCGTTAGGTATCGGCATCGGGGGGCTGATCGCTCTGTTGGTGGGTGCGGCACTGGCCCGGGTGATGCTCATCTTCATGGGCTTCATTACGGATGTTCATTACCGTTTCCGCATGGGCATGCTGCTGCGGCGCAATCTCTTGGAGCATATTCTCAAGGAGCCGGGCGCCCGAGCCATCCCGGTCTCGCCCGGCGAAGCGATTAGCCATTTCCGCGATGATGTCGATCAGACGGAGGAAGCGGTGAGCTGGTCTGTGGATGTGCTGGGGATGCTGGTCTTCGCCGGGGTATCAGCTTATATTCTGCTCCGCATCGACGCCCAGATCACGATGCTGGTGTTCCTGCCGCTGGTGGTTGTCGTGACGGCCGCTCAGCTGGCGACCTCACGTCTGCAGCGTTACCGGGCGGCGAGCCGGGAGGCGACCTCGCAGGTGACGGGAGCGATCAGCGAGATGTTCGGTAATGTGCAGGCCATTCAGGTTGCAGGTGCCGAAGCAAGGGTTATCGAGCGGTTCCGGAATCTGAGCGACCGGCGGCGCAAGACGATGCTGAAGGACCGGCTCATGACCGAAGCGCTGGATTCGGTGTTCTCCAACACCGTCCATATCGGCACCGGTCTGATCCTGCTGCTGGCGGCTTACAAGATGCGGGCTGGCACATTTAGTATCGGAGATTTTGCCCTATTCGTGTACTATTTGAACTTCGTGACGCAGTTCATCACCAATGTCGGCCGCTTCCTTACGTACTTCAAGCAGATGGAGGTTGCGCTGCGACGGTTGACCTCCCTGCTGCAGGGCGCTCCGGCGTGGGTCCTGACGCTGTTCAAGCCGCTCTATCTGGGCAAGCGGGAGACGCCGCCTGCTCGGGCAGGGGCTGGTGTCGGGCAAGGAAAGAGCACACCGTCTGGGAGTGGAGAACAGGTTGCCCGGTCAGCAGGAGAGTTCGGGTCAGCAAGCGGACAGCAGGCTCGTCGAACGACGGAAGCTGCGGACCAGGCCGAGGCGGGGAGCCCCGCTGCAATAGCGACCGGGATGCGCGGGGCCCGACAGGCTGAACCGGAACCTCTGAGCCATTCTGCTGAGGGCAGTCAGACAGAGCTGGGGCCGCTACGCCAGCTTACTGCTACTGGGCTGACGTACCGCTATCCCGAGACAGGCCGAGGAATTGAGAACATCAGCCTGGAGCTGGAGCGCGGTTCATTCACTGTCATCACAGGAATGGTAGGCGCGGGCAAAACAACGCTGGTCCGGGCCGTGCTGGGACTGCTGCCGCTAGAAGCGGGCGAGATTCGCTGGAACGGCGTCCTTGTGGAGGACCCCGGCAGCTTCTTCATGCCGCCGCGCAGTGCCTACGCCTCGCAGGTGCCAAGGCTCTATAGCGACACGCTGAACAACAACATTATGCTCGGTGAAGAGGATGTCGGCGGGAGGCTTCAAGCCGCCGTGCACACCGCCGTGCTGGAGCGGGATATTGGGCAGCTGGAGCAGGGGCTGCAGACGACCATTGGTCCGCGTGGCGTCAAGTTGTCGGGTGGTCAGGCACAGCGTACGGCGGCGGCCCGGATGCTGGCCAGGCAAGCTGAGCTGTATGTATTCGATGATGTGTCCAGTGCGCTCGACGTCGAGACGGAGCGTCAGCTATGGGAGCGGTTGTTCCGGGAACGGCGGGAAGCTACATGCCTCGTCGTCTCGCATCGCCGCGTGGCCCTATCCCATGCCAGCCACATTATCGTCATGAAGGATGGCTTCATCGAATCGCAAGGGACCGCAGAGGCGCTGCTCCAGCAGAGCGAGTTGTTCCGCCAGATCTGGCAAGGGGACGCGCACGAGGGTTGAGCTTCGGATGCGGAACGAAGAACTTCACTCCGTCCACACAGCATCTTCCAACGAAGATGATGTCTTACCTTGAGTGATCAAGCAACATCCGCATGGCCTTTGCTCTAACGGCCACCACAGCGCTATTTGTCCCCGATTCGGAGGTTTGAAATTCTAACGGCCACCAGAGCAGTTATTCTGGCAGATTCACATGATAAGCTCCATTTTTCAAGCAAATAGCTGCTTACGTGGCCGTTAGCCGAGCAAAGACCGAATATGAGGGAGAATAAGCGGCTATATGTCCGTTAGCAGCAAAGAACCGTCAGGTCCTGGACCTCACGGTTCTTTGCTGTTGCGACAGGTGGAAGGGGAGGGGCTAAATAAGATTACACCCATTCACATCCCTCTCCGCCATTATCTTTTCTGAAAGTCGATCTCCAGGAAGCGCTCCACCTCAGTCAACCAACGTTCTTGTACGAAGGCGGTATGCTGCGGGTGGTCGTTGTAGGCATCGTACTCCTCTTGGTTAGCGAACTCCATGGAAAAGCCATAGTCGTAATCGTTCTTCGCACTTACCTGGTTGAAGACGTTGAAATTCTTCACGACGGGAATCGAAGTCAGGATGGATTCACCGTCCTTCAGGAAGGCGGCTTCCTCGGCAGAGCCCTTGGCATGCTTCAAGTTAAAAATGACCATGTGTTGAATAGCGATTGTTCTCTCCTCCATTCTTAACGCTAGTCCTGTACCTCCCTATTGTATAAAACTGGAGGAGACCTGTCATCCCTGAATGTTGTTACGCGCGGCAGGAAGCCAAGGTAACGACCGGGTCCAAATCAATTTCGAAGGCACGCCCCCACGTAAAGGCTGGATTATCCGTAGCAAGTGAAGCGTCACGGTACTCTGACAAATGCCATTGCCCGCCAGTGATCTGCCGGATCGCGCGAGCCGGATCCTCGCCCCCTGCCAGGAAGGCGGTCTGACCCTTCAACGTATCCAGATGCTGCTGCATGAGCTCGCGCAGCAGCACCGTCAGTTCCTCATAGTCGTCCGGTGTGTTGAACAGGAGCATGAGTTGGTCGGCTGTCACGTTGCTGTATGGCGTCCGGCTGCGGGAGACCTGGCGAATCTCCGCAATCGCCAAGACTTTGTAGTAGTAATCCTTTAGGAATCGCTTGAACAGCAAGGAGCCGTGGGCATTCATCGCTTTCTCCAGAGCTTCGTTGTCGTCAAGTCCGGTCAAACCAGCGATCCGTGTTTCGCCCATGCCAAGCACCATGCCGATTGTGTTACCGGCTGTGTTCCAGGAACTGTAGCCGAGGATGCGTCCGGTCCATGGGCTGGCGAGCAGGGCAGAGGTCACCTCGGGATGAGCCACGAACCCTGTAAAGTCCATCAGAACGGTTAACTGCTGTGCTTCGCCATTGGCCTCCATTCTCTCAATCGCAAGAGCCGCTTGATCAGCTGCGGTAATCGCCAGCACCTCGATTGCGGGAGGCTCGTTCCCATCGACATAACGTCCACCGATCATATCGATATGACGCAGCATGTTGTCGTGCACACTCATATACTCATAGGTGTTGATCAGCTCCGAGCCATGGGGACCATAGTAGCGAACGGCATACGTCGTTGCAGGTCCATTGCCGATCAGGCGGGCAGCCATCCGGCCGACCAACGAGTGGCCTAATCCATCGGCATCGGGCAAGATGATGGCCCGTTCGGGATTTTGCCCGCCGGTACCATTCAGACAAGCATTGATTCGTCCTTCCACCCAGGCAATCTCATTGGCTTGGGCCCCCTCAGTGTAGGCATCATCCACGCCAATGGCCAAGAAATCAATACTGCCTTGAGCTGCGAGCTCCTCCAGTACATACCGGGTGGTCCGGAGCTTGTGGCGCCGCGTGCGGTAATACGCTGCCTTGTCAAAATGCTCGGTATCACCAAACGACGTACCGTCCGGGCGCAAGTCGTAGCTGTCCAGGATCATCTCGAATGATTCTGCAGGTAGCCGGGGCTGGCTCATCAGTTGACGCGATTCCTCGTAGGCTTCGAAGGTCAGTCCGTCCGCAAACGTTGTTGTCGCGAGTCGCATCAGGGTATCTAGGACAAATACGGGCTTCTGAGGATGGGCTTGCTTCACGATGCGAATGACATCCAGCAGATGACGCCTCGCCCGTGCCTCTGCCGATTCGGTCCACTCTTCCTCACGCAGCTGCCGGCTGCCGATCAGACCGCCGTATACCAACATATCGATCGACAAGATAAAACCATCTACACGCCCGGCATGGCTCAGGATAAACTTGCGGATCCGCTCAGGCTTGCCATAGACGGGATCGCTCGTTCCAACCACTAGGTCGCCTTCCGTTTCAATACGGGTATCCAGTAGATTAGCCGTGTCTTCAGCCGGGGGCACAATGATATCAAGACCAGCCGCCCGGCCCAGCGTGATGACGTCGGCGAGATTGGCGGGACGGTCGTCCAGTGGGACATACAATACTTTTTTCATTATTATTCCTCCCTTGGTTCGTTAAGGTGTCTTCACTAACTAGGTAAACTTGAGCACCCAATTACAACCTCGAAATTTAAATTTTTTAGAAAAAAGGTTGGCTTTGCCTCCTACCAGTTGTTCGTGCTATAATGACCAAAACAAGAACACGTGTTCCTATTAAAACAAAAAGTGGAACTTGAAAGGAGTGGGATTTATGCAATCGTTAAGGGATTATGAAGGGGAATTGAAGCGTCTTGCGTGGCGTCTTCAGTATCAGGAGAAGCGTCGCGCTCGCAGGGAACGCGGGTATTATGAAGAAATGAACCTGCCCTCGTACCGGATGGAGGATGAAGCGCTCACAAGGCTGCAATGCGGCGAACTCGTCGCCAGTCTGTCCTCATCCTCAGGCCGACAGGTGATCACGGGTTTGTACTTCAGAGACCGGACCGAGTCGCAATTGGCTCGTGAGATGAATGTATCCCAACAGGCGGTGAATAAATGGAAACACAACATGCTGAGGCAGCTCTCACGGAAGATCAATTCCGGGAGCTGAAGAAGAAAGCGGCAGAAGGCGACGAGGCAGCTGCTATGGCGATTCTGCGTCACTTCGAGCCTTTTATGCAGCAGTACTGTGTCTGGATTGGTATGCCCCGGGAGGATGCAATGCAGAGTATGAGACTAGCTATGTTGGAATGGATCAAAGGACAGGGCAGCGACTAGGAAAGTTCAGAACATTCAGCTATCCGTGCAAATGGCGGTTGTAAGTCGGCTAGAGCTGTGGTAAGCTAGACATCAATTTACAATGAACGGAGGGTTACGTGTGATAGACCATATCCGATTGAGATCTTTGAGCGCAGCGCTGTAATGCGTGCCCAAGGCTCTGCCCGTGTGCAGAGGACTCAGGATAGGTCTGTCCATTTCCGCTACTCTAGTATACGCTGCGGTCCGTCTTAGGACTGAGCAGTTGACTTGGAGTGATCGGAAATGCGTAACCGTATAGGCAATCGGTCTCAGGAGAGAGCTCCAACCTGCGCACTTCTGTGCACTCAGTTGATGCCCCGTCACCTGGTTCAGCAGCAGAGACCGAGCCGGCGTTTGCTGCCGCAGCCTATCCTATTGTCCTCTTAGCACAGGTATCTGCCTGTGTTTTTATTTTGTTTACCTGAGAGGATGATAAATAGATGAGAGAACGATTGCAAGCTTACCTATTGGCTGTAGAGGTCCAGGAGCGGCCGAACTTTGCGAGTGAAATGGAAGAACTGAGAGGGCTCGCAGAGGCCTGTGATATTGATGTTATAGAAGTCTGGACGCAAAAGCTGGACTACCCGCACCGCACGCACTACTTGGGGGCAGGAAAATTGAAGGAGGTTGCATCATCCCTGGCAGCCACCGGGGGTGAGATAGCTGTCATTGCTAACGATGAACTGACGCCATCCCAAATCCGGACGCTAGAGGCAGAGTTGGAATGCCGCGTTTTGGACCGGACGATGCTTATTCTGGAGCTGTTCGCCTCACGGGCTCGAACGAGGGAAGCACAGTTGCAAGTAAGAATTGCAGAGCTGCAGTACCGGCTGCCACGCCTGGCGGGACTGCGGGAATCGTTAGGTCGCCAGGGCGGAGGCAGCGGACTGATTAACCGGGGCTCCGGGGAAACCAAGCTGGAGCTGGACCGGCGCAAAATTTTGGCGCAGATCGACAGCATGCAGAGTGAGCTGGAGAAGCTGGTGCACCGCCGGCAGGTACAGCGCAAGCAGCGGCAGAAGCGCGGCGTCCCGGTTGTGGCGCTAGTGGGCTACACCAACGCAGGCAAATCCAGTCTGCTCAATGCGCTGTTGCGCAGGTACCAACCGGAATCCGATAAGCAGGTGATGGCTAAAGATATGTTGTTCGCGACGCTGGAGACCTCCGTTCGGAGAATCGAGCTGCCGGACCGCCAGCATTTTCTGATCACAGATACTGTCGGCTTCGTTAGCCGGCTGCCGCATCATCTGGTCAAGGCGTTCCGTTCCACCCTGGAGGAGCTGACAGAGGCGGATCTGCTAATCCACGTTGTGGATTATGCCAACCCAGAGCATGAGCAGCAGGTCGAGGTAACGAGGGCTACCTTGCGCGAGCTGGGGGCGGAGCATATCCCGGTCGTCTACGCCTACAACAAGGCCGATCAAGCAGGGACGACCTATCCGCAGATTGAAGAAGATACGATATACCTCTCCGCTCGGCAGGGTCAAGGTATCGAGGAATTGGTCGACATGATCCGGGAACGTGTACTGGAGCCTTATATGGCTTGTGATATTACGATTCCTTATGAGGATGGCGGGATCGTTTCTTATTTTAACGAGCATGCTCTGGTGCACGAAACCCGGTATGAACCGGAGGGCACGCGGCTGAAGCTATCCTGTGCCCCGGCAGATTATGAGCGCTACCGTGACCGGTTCACGGTGCATTGACCCCATTACCCGTACAGAATTCCTGTGCGGGTTTTTCTTTGTTCTCTGCCGAGCATCAGAAGAAATAAATACCAAATAAGTAAAGCCAAATCCCACAAAAGCCGATATAGTAAAGAAGAACTAATCTTCTAATGCGTGTTCTAAAAGGTCGGTGTTCAGCACCTCGTGATCAACGGCGAACTTTTTGAACAACCTCTAGTGAAACGGACCCGTCGTGGGACCGTATAGATAGATCCAAAGGATTATAATGGTAATCTTCTTGGAGCATCCAGCGAAAGGAAAGATGAAACTTGAAGAGCTTACGGGTGGGGTTGGCAGTATGGGTGCTGTGCGCAATAGTGTTGGGGCTGATTGGGGGCGGAGTAGCGCAGGCCTCGGGTCTGCCGGACAACCTGGGGCCCCTACAGGACCGGGCAGGATTTTTCACAGCGGAGCAAAAGGCGGAGATTAAGCAGGACATCGCGAGTAAGGAGAACCTTGGTTTCTACGTACTGACGGTGGGCAGCCTGAATGGACGGGATGCCGCGGAGTATGCGACAGCCATATATGAGCATTGGGGCCTGGAGGAGCGAGACGTTCTGTTCCTCATTGCCCAACAAGAGCGAATTGTCGAAGTGCGTTTCAACAATGATCAGCTCAAAGCAGCGATGGATAACCAACTGCCAGCTGACTATGACGATGACGGCAACACGACAGAACCCAAAATTAATGAAATTCTGGACGTCCATTTTGTCCCTTTTGCAAGAGAAGGGAATTTCAAAGAAGCACTAACGCAAACATTTCTTATTCTGGACCCACTAAAAGTGGACGCAGCCCCAACGGTTGAGACGACAGAGGCGCCAGCTACAACAGCGATAGAAGAGAACAACTCCGCAGCGTCAGAACCAGGTGGGTTCCAAACCTTTATGGGGAAGGTATTCCATATTCTATGGCAGGTCATCCTGTGGTCGGCCCTCGTGATCCTTGTTATTGTGATATTCCGGCGTTGGCGTACTGGAGCGCATCTGCAGGCTGAGATCAGGGAATACAGGAGGATCAGCGGCGAATTAATGGTGACGGTGAATCGTTCGCTTGAGGGTGTGTCCGCGCTGGCGGAAATAAGCAAAGGCAGAACCGAACGTGTCGCCAAGGAATTGGAAGGCACACTGACTGATTTGTTGATTGCGGCAGAGGAGCTGAGCAAGAAGCCCGAAAGGGAGGGGTTTGTACTGGGGCTTGCTAAGCTGGAAAAAGAGCAGACGCGATTGAATCAAGGCGTAGCCCTATTAAATCGGACCGCTGAACGAGCGATTGAATCGGCAGAAGAGCTTGCCGGGCACGAACAAGAAGTGCCCAAGATCGTTCAACGACTCCAATCGGAAACAAGGACAGGCCTGTCTGCCTACGAAGAGCTGGAGGGTCTATTGGAAGGACCGGTAGAACCGATGAGGCGGGAATTCAAAGAGCTGGAAGAACTGCTGCATCAAGCACGGGAGCATGCCGTTCTTGATGTGCTGACTGCGCGTGACTGGACCGGCCGTGCGGAGCGATCGATGGCGGCGCTTGCTTCCAGTCTGCAGGAGCTCTTGAAGCTATCCCGCCGATATCAGGCCTATCCTGAATTGGAGCGACAAATACGCCAATCCATTAAGCATGTGATTCAAGAGCATAACCTGTATGAGCGAGAGCAAGATATCTATCATATCCTTGAAGAGAGCAGTAAACTGGTACCGCAGCTTCTGCAATTTTTGCGCAAGGCAGAAATCATATCCGCTCGCACACAGTGGCAACGTATGGAGAAGCTGTTAGCCGAAGCCCGGGACAAAGCAGACCGTCTTGCTGAGCTGCAGAGCAGTAACAATAGTAAAGCAGCTGTGCTGGACGATCGGGTTCGTGAGCTGGATCGGCTCGTGAAGCAATTGGATCAAGAGTTCTTCCGCCTGTCCAATGCGTTTAAGAAATCGTTATGGCAGCCGCTTGAAACGGATTTTGTACAGTTAAAACGCGAGCATGCTGCTGCAAGAATCGAATTGGAGAAAGCCAATGAGCTGCAGGCGCGACAGCAATTTCAGAAGGCGAAAGAAAGGTTCGACGACCTCGCCATAGGTGCGAAGCAATTAGAGAAAAAGCTGCTTCAATGCGAGCAGAACATTATCCAGTTGGATGAGCAAAAGCAAGCGGCCATTGACGGTTTTGAAAAAGCTAGGGCAGCATTCGAAAGTCTGAAAGAAGAGGTTCATGCTTCGGATTTGATCATCTTGCCTGAAGCGGGACTGGAGGCCGATTATCGTGTGGTGGAAGAGGTGGCCAAGCGCTTCCGCGAAGCGGCCGATATCTGGCCTTGCGATCTGCAGCATTTGCAAAAACAAGAGGCGTTGCACAAGGAAGCGATCGCCCAATGTCGCGAACACTATGAACAAATTCAACAGAAGAAGGAACATGCGGTTACGACGCTTGAGCGCTTCACCATCTTGTTTCATCGAGTTATAGATACGACGTCAGGCATCTTCTATAAGATGGCTAGAAAGCGTGACTTCCGAGAGTTGGATAGAGAGATGCACGCTTTAATTGAAAGTGGTCGTTACAATGAAGCGATTGAACAGCTAGCGGAGCTGCAGCGTTTTATTGATACGGTAGTCAACAAAGGTGAATATATCAAACGGACCGTCGTACAACAGCCCACGGTGACGACCAAAACGAAAGAACGTCGCAAGAGCGATATGTCTTTGGAACAGGAAATGTCGTCCTTGTCCGAGAAATCATCTTCCAAATCCAAATCTGTGGAGCCCACCGGACCCATGTTTGACTGGGGTGGAAAGGGCCCTTCTAGTTAGACTTAAACCATACCTCATTTAACTAAAAAGACCTCAATCTCCATCATTGGAGGTTGAGGTCTTTTTTGTAGTTAAGATGTGTACACCCACCGTCGGCTGTAACGCACCTTTGTTCCTCTATTTGCCCGGCAAGCTGTAGGATGTCGGCTGTAACGCACCTTTGTTCCTCTATTTGCCCGGCAAACTGCAGGGTGTCGGCTGTAACGCACCTTTGTTCCTCTATTTGCTCGGCAAACTGCAGGATGTCGGCTGTAACGCACCTTTGTTCCTCTATTTGCTCGGCAAGCTGCAGGATGTCGGCTGTAACGCACCTTTGTTCCTCTATTTGCCCGGCAAACTGTAGGTTGTTGGTCATAACGCACCAAAGCGGCCGTCAGAGCCGGGAGATAAGTCTCTTAGCACTGTAAGCGCTCCTGGCAATCTTACTCCACTCCCGTATTCAAGTAATCCCGGGTCAGCTGCTTCCAGCGTTCAGGGGAGCCTTCCGAGGCGGCCCATTGTACCATGACGATGGATTCGCCTGGCTGGAAGTCCAGCGACAGCGAAGGCTGGTTGCTTAGCCTGGTGCTGTTCAGATAGAAGGCAATGCCTTCTTCCTTGACGATGGCTACGAGATCCTTGTTGGGTGAAGAATAGGCATCCAGGGCCTCCGGCTCGCGCTGCCAGATCTCTTCCCAAGCTACGCCCAGCTTGTCATGGGAGACGACTTCGCGCGGGAGCGGCTGGAGCAGATCCTTCACCTCATAAGAGGTCTGATCGTTATTGTATTCCACTTGTTGAGCCGTCCAACGACCCGGCTTGCGGACAATTGTCCAATGGCTTGGTGATTCTTTGATGTCACCAAGACTAGGCACAATCGTATCCTGGCCAGGGACCGGGAAGATCTCGCTAAGTGGCACATGCGATTCCAGCAGAGGCTGGATGTTCGGCAGCCGGTTGGCCGTGAGCTGGTCAATATGCTTCACCCAGAACAATCTCAGTGGCTCCGCACGGTCAGCAGTGACCGCTTCCTGCTCGATCGCCACGTCACGATTCCCTGCGAAGAGCAGCTTCTCGGATACGATTACTGGCTCATCACTAAAGGGTAGCTCCGTCTCGGTTGCAGGTACATCATCTTCTGAGCTAGTTACAGTCGCTTCTGTATCCTGTCGCTTAGCTGGCGCGGCTGAGAGAATCTGTACCTCTTTGCCTTGATTCTTCTCCACCACCGGCTCGATCATCCAGAAATCCTGGTTGTAGGGCATCAGAATACCCTCCCCTTGCGAGGCCTCAACGACTTGGCCGTCCTCCGGCGCGATTAGAACCGTCCGGTAATCGCTGTAGGCATGACTGGTTTCGGTGGCGGGATGATCCGTCCGCAGGCCGATCAGCACAGCAGTTTGCAGCAGCGGATCTTCATAGTTGTTCTCATCTGCCGTATCCATAGCCGCCTGGTTCGCCATGTTAGACGATCCCGTCTTGTTAAGCGGGTCCATAGGCGTGCCTATATTGCCACTAAACAGGATGATGGCGAACACCGCCACCATGGCGAAAGCGCCGCCTGCCCATGCGAGCGGGAACCGCTTCTGGCGCTGTGGCCTGGGGGAATGGGATGCAGTGTCGAGTATTTTTTTCTGCAGGGCAGAGTTAAAGCTTCTTCCACGCAGGGGACCCTCGCTAAGCTCTTGCCGCAAATCCTCGTAATCGCTAGGATCCATTGTTTTGTCGCTCCTTTATCTTGGATAGTTTCAATCGCGCATGATGCAATCTGGATTTAATGGTGCCTTCACTGACATCCAGAATCTTGGCGATCTCTTTCATCGATAGCTGATAATGTGCAAACAGAATAATGGCTTCACGGTACTTGACCGGCAATTGCAATACCATATCCCACATGTTGTTCACAGTGGCCGCTTGCATAACCTCCTGTTCTGCGGACTGCTGTCCCCCCTCGGAGGAGAAGTAGTCGACTAATGTAATCTTGCGAAAGTAGGCGGAGCGGCGATAATCCAGAACTGTATTGCGGGTGATCGTCAGCAGCCAGGTTTTAAGAGAAGATTCGCTTCGGAACGTGAACAAGCTCCGGTACACCTTAAGAAAAACATCTTGGGAGATGTCGTCCGCAAGCTCCGGCTTGCGGGTCATGCTATACGCATAGTTCCAGACATCTTTACCGTAAGAGGTCATTAGTTCATTCAGAATGGCCTGTTTATCCTCACTATCGGTCAGTGTCTTTAAGTAATCAAACTTTGCATCGGAGTTCAAAACCGCCACCTCTATCTGTATCGACGTATGAAAAGTCATTCGAGTTCAATAATTTAAAGAAAAGCTAAAGATTTTCTTAAGATTTTCTTGAACATCGTAAAAACATTGAATTTATCGGTAAAAATAGCCAAAAAACCGTTGCGGGACATGAGAAAAGGAGGCTCTCCTTGGCTCTATCACGCTTACCGGCCGGCACCTGCTTAAGAATCCCTCTCATTATAACATGCTGGGCGTACAAGACCATAATTGGTGACAAGAAGTTTACATTTGAAAAAAATGGAGCAACAGAAGGGCATGAACCTGAAGTTATTGGCTCTACAAAAAATGGCCTCCTCAGTCAATACTCAAAGGGAGGCATCTAAGGGGGAACAAGGTGAATAGTTAATGATATCTGGAGGAGGGGTTGTATGCTCAAACGAGGGTTATGCTTTATGATCGCAGCTGTCATGCTCGTATCAGGTTTGTTGCCTGCAAGCAGGCAAGCCGTAGCAGCTTCGGCGCAGACTGCGGGAGACTGGCAAGGCCACTGGGCGCAGGAAGAGATTGGCCGCTGGCTGGATAGTGGTTTGTTGGAAGGTTATCCGGATGGCAGCTTCCGTCCACAGCAGTCGCTGACGCGGGCGGAATTTGCAGTTGTTTTGACACGGTTGTTTGGACTTCGGGCAGAGGCGGCTCCGGTGTTTGCAGATATTAAACCGGGCGAGTGGCACGCTGAAGCCATCGATGCTTTGACACGAGCAGGCTTGGCGGAGGGGTATCCAGATGGCACGTTTCAGCCTTCTCGATCGGTGACCCGACAGGAGGCAGCGGTACTGCTGTATCGGGCTTTTTTATTCAAGGAAGAAGATGCGCCCACTGGGGGGACATCAAGTTACAAAGACCAGGAAGCCATCGGCAGCTTTGCCAGCGAGGCAGTTCGTCAGCTGGGGGGCCGAGGCGTCTTGCTCGGCTATCCGGATGGCAGCTTTCGTCCACAGGAGCCATTGACCCGGGCCAGTGCGGCTGCGATGCTGCACCGATTGACGGGTTCGTGGATGCATAGCGCAGATGATATGGCCCAGGGCAGAATACAGGGACATGTTCTGGTGGCTGCTGGTAATACTAAGGTAGAGGACGCAAATGTCGAAGGCAATGTGTATGTCACAGCAGGCTCTGCATCGGGAGACTTGAGTATCATTCGAACAATAGTAGAGGGCATGATTCATTTTCAAGGGGCACAAGATATCCTGCTGAAGGATACGGTGGCGAGAGCCGCAGTCATTCATAGATCAGGTACAGCCATAAAGGCAGAGGGTACAACCAAGATGGGCCACATCCGTTTTGCCGCTGGTGGATCATGGGATCATAGCGGAGCGGACACCGGCGGTGCAGTCCAAATCATGACGAGTGAAAGCGTGCAATTGAAAGGGAATTATGAAAGCGTGACCATTACAGCATCCTCGAATGTGCGGATCGAAGGTGCAGTGGATGCCATCCGGGTCGATAGCAGCATGGCCTATGTCAATGGCGTGGAGCTGAAGCGCGGCCAGACCTATACACTCTCCAACGGACAATTAGTGGAGGCAGGGGAGGCGGCTCCGCCTCCAACACCACCTGCAACCGGACCGGTAATCCCTGGACCGAACCCTAACCCCAATAATCCCGGTGAACCACAGCTGTGGACGCTGGTATGGTCCGATGAATTCGACGGTAGCGGCGAACGGCTGAACGAGCATGGCGTCGACCTTGGTAAATGGGGCTTCCAGAACGGCACGGGATCGCAATACGGACTGGATGGCTGGGGCAATAATGAGCAACAGTATTACACGGAGGACAATGTCCGTGTGCAAGATGGCCGCCTGGTCATCGAGGCCAGAAATGACGGTCGTGGCGGCAAACCGTATACTTCGGGACGGCTGTACACGGCGCCTACATTTTCCAAAGCCTACGGCAAGTTCGAGGCGCGGATCAAGATGCCGACCGGTCAGGGATTCTGGCCAGCCTTCTGGATGATGCCGCAGGACAGCGAGTATGGCGTATGGGCATCCTCCGGAGAGATCGATATTATGGAAGCCAGAGGCCGGCAGCCCGACCACGTAGGCGGTACAATCCATTACGGGGGCGTGTGGCCGGGCAACAAGTATATGGGAAGAGAGTATTATTTTCCGCAGGGGCAGTCCATTGCCGAATACCATACGTATGCTCTAGAGTGGGAGCCTGGCGAGCTTCGCTGGTATGTGGATGGCCAGTTGTACTCGACGCTCAATAATTGGGATAGTCAGGGGCAAGACCAGCCTACGCGTTATGCGTATCCAGCGCCCTTTGACAAGCCATTCTATATGATTCTGAACCTAGCGGTTGGCGGGACGTATGATGGTAATCGCGAACCGGAGCCTTCGATGTTCCCGGCGCAGATGGAGGTCGACTACGTACGGGTGTATGAGCTGACCGGCAGACCTTACCGCGAGGCTGTCCAGCCCATCGTGGACAAAGAAGAGCTGCCGCCTGGGGCCAAGCTGCCGGTGGACGGCAACTATATCTATGATTCGGGCTATGATCGTCCTATTACGACGGTTACGAAAGACAGTGACACTCTGCATCCACAGGATTGGAATTTTGTTGCCCTGGATACGTTCGGCGGGCGGGGCAGCGTCGCAATTGAGGAGACAGGTGGCAGCCGCTTCGCTCGGGTGGATATAGCCGAGGGTGGCTCGCAGGTGCATTCGGTGCAGTTAATACAGCATCTGACGCTGACCAAAGGCAGATATTATCGGGTCAGCTATGACGCCAAGGCCGCGTCTGACCGAACTCTCACCGTCAAGCTGGGAGGAGGCGCCGAGCGGGGATATGCTGCCTACTCCGACAGCAAGACGATCCAGCTGCATAGTGATGTGGCCTCTCATACCTTTGCCTTCCAGATGCTCGCAGACTCCGATGCCAGAGCGAGGCTGGAGTTCAATATGGGAACGAATGCGAGTTCCGTGTGGATTGGTCATGTCAAAGTGGAGGAAATCGAGGGCATTCCATTGGATGAGGATGGAGAGAAGCCGCCGCTCGCGGATGGCAACCATGTCTATAATGGTTCTTTTAATCTGGGGGAGATGCACCGGATGACTTACTGGCATTTTGATGTTCAGCCAGATGCGGTGGCAACGGCCCGGGTAGACAGCCGAGAGAACCGGCTGCGGGTAACGGTGGCAGGCGGAGGCGCAGCCTTGTCCGCCGTAGCGTTGACCCAGCGGGGCATCGAGCTGCTGCGGGGCGAGGATTACACCCTGAGCTTCCAGGCCAAGGCAGCAGAGGCCGACCGCACCGTGGGTGTCTCGCTTGGTAGCAGCGACGGCACCCGTGCCTACCTGGAGAGAGACATCCTGGTAGGCCGTAATGAGGACAGCTATGAGGTCCGCTTTACAATGCCCGCTGAGGTGACGGACCGTCAGGCCGTGCTGCATTTCCATCTGGGCGGTCAGGCTGGAGCTGTAGAGCTGGACGATATCACCTTAATTCGTACAAGCGACCGCAATATCGACTATTCCGGCATCGATTTTTTCCCGCTTCGTAATGGCGGATTTAACGCAGGGTTTGCTTCGTGGGACCCGTTCACAGAGGGTGGCGCGGCCAGCTTCGAGGCGGCCGGGGGCGAGGCGGAGATTGCCATTGCAGCCAAGGGGCCCAACCCCTGGAGTGTCATGCTAAGCCAGGGCGGGCTGAAGCTGAGCAAAGGCTTTGAATACCGGCTGGCCTTTGATGTGCGGTCGTCGGAGGCCCGGGACATGGAGGCAGTGGTGGAGAATGCGTCGTACACCCGACATTTTCAAACGCACAGCATCGCGGTCTCCCCGCAGGTCCGCCGTTATGAGTATAGCTTCAAGATGAATGCCGACGAGACGGTCGCGTTGAAGTTTCTTCTGGGGAATACATCTACAAGTCCTGCGGGTTCACATACGGTATACATTGATAATGTTGTGCTGGAGCTCAAAGACCCGCCGGTTAAGCGGGCGCCTGAACTGCAGGCGGCACCGGAGATGCGGGTTGGTCAAGCGGCTGTGTTGCGATATGTAGAGGATGAAGCCTGGCGCTCGGCGGTGACGGCTGTCAGCGTTGACGGGTCGCGGGTCGCAGATACGGACTATAGGCTGGAGCCCGGACAGCTCCACCTGGCAGCCTCCCTGTTCCCGGCGGCGAAGAGTTACATCGTGACGGTGGAGGCCCAAGGCTATGCGCCGGCGGTTGTCAGCCAGCCCTATTACGCAGCGGATGGCAATCTCCTGATGAACGGCAGCTTCACTGCCGGGCAGGCCAACTGGGACTATTGGGTGGGCGAGGGGGGCGTTTCTGCGCTATCCATTGCGGGGGAGGAGGCCGCGATCGACATCACCAACCATGGGGGCATTCATTCCCAGTGGGGCGTGCCGCTCAGTTGGTCGACCCAGCTCTCGCAGAGCGGCATTCAATTGGCGGCGGGACGAACCTATGAGCTGAGCTTCCGGGCCCGAAGCACCATCGAGCGGCCGATTGAGGTCGAGTTGGGCGGACTGCCGGGGCAACCCAAGCACGTCATGCAGGTGAATAAGGAAGCGGGCGTCTATACCGAGCGATTCAGCACCGCAGGAGCCGTTCAGTTGAAGCTTCTGTTTCTACTGGGTAATGTGGTGCATGGCGGACAGACGACCCCTGATGCAGCGCATACCGTCTACCTTGACGATATTGTAATCCGTGAAGTGGATCAACAGCCGTAAGGAGACACAACTAGCTCAATAGCCGCCCCCCGGGACCATCCCGGGGGGCGGCTTGCGTGGAGGACCTCTGTCAGTTGGGACGTGACGGCGCTGCTATTGCAGCTTCTCCCGGTACTCCTGTGGTGTCAGCCCGTATTTTTCCTTGAACACTTTAATGAAATAGCTAGTTTTTAAGTAGCCTAAGCCGGCCGCAATTTCGTAGATTTTCTGATGTGTTGTCGTCAGCTGTCTGGCGGCCTGCTCCATTTTGAGACGGAACAAATAATCACTGATCCCTTCGCCGGTTTCCAGCTTATAGATTTTCGACAGGTAGGAAGGATTGAGGTAGACATGAGCGGCAATCGATTGCAGGGAAGCCTCCCCGAGATGGGCAAGAATGTATTGTTGGGCCTGCCGAACGGTCGACGAGCGGGTATCGATGGTTTCCAGCTCGACGGCCTGCCGGAATTTGCCGATCATTGCCGTCGTCCAATCCCGCAGCTGCGCAATGGTATGGAATTGCGGACTGCCGACCAGGTGCTGGTAGTTGTCGCCGAGCAGCTCGCTCATCCACCGCTTGCTCTTGTGAATCGATCGGGTGAGCGAGCTGGCGATCGTATAATAGGTTTCAAGAATATGCTCGTGTGAATGGCCCCATTGCTGCTCCAGCTCCTCAAATACGTCATCCAGCTTGCGCTCCAACTGCTCCCATTGTCCCGCCTCCAGCAGATGATTCAGCGTCGGCGGATCATAGAGCAGCGAGAGCGAGCTCGCCTGGACAGGGGCATGCTCTTCCCCCAGTGATAGCAACAGCTCCCGTTCGAAGCCAATGTGCTGGCGGAACTGGACCACGGAATCGCTGTGCACCTGGGCCATATCGGTGGCCAGCACACCCCAGTGACTGAGCAGAATGGACACGGTCCCCTTCAGGTAGAGTTTGACGGCATGCTGGAGCTGAGCGGCCATCTGCTCCGCCAGCTCATTGCGAACCCCGGCAGTATCCACGGTTTTTAGCGTAAGAATAGCGACCAGATAGTTGTATTCATCCTTCGTCTTCCACAAGTGATATTGCTCAGCGAAGATTTCCTCCGCGATGTTCGCTACCGCGAATTCCATCAGTCCAATATCTTGGCCACCGTAACGGTCCAGTCCCTCCTCCAGCCGAATCAGCATGAGCCGGAAAGGCTGATCCGGGCACAGGGGCAGCTCCAGCAGGGTCAGCCTGGCCGCCAGCTCTTCCTCCGGGATGCGGCGTCCCTGCATCAATTCAGTGAGCAGTGCAGCCTGCAGCACCGAGAGATTAAGCTGAACCGACTGCATGATGTTCTGATGTGAGGAGATGGTGCTCCATTGCTCCTCCAGCGCGCGCACCGCCTTGGCTGCTGCCTGCAGCACCTCCTCGTCGCTGGCAGGCTTGAGCAAATAATCCACCGCCTGGTGCTGGAGCGCTTCCTTCGCATAAGCGAAGTCGTCGTAGCCGGTCAGCACGATACACTTGATGTGTTTCCAGGAAACCCGCAGCTGCTCCAGCAGCTCCAAGCCCGACATGCCAGGCATACGGATGTCCGTAATGACAAGATCTATGGGGCGGTCGGATACGATGTCCAGCGCTTCCCTGGCAGAGAAGGCTTTGTGAACCGTACCCACGCCTACGGTGGACCAGGGGAGCATGGTAGCCAGATCCTCCACCAGATCGGGCTGATCATCGACAATCAATAAGGTATGCATATTAGACGCCTTCCTTTCCTCAACCGAACGTGTAAGGCCTGTATCAATTATAATCCGCCCCTTCATCAGTGGCCGCCTCCGGCCATCGGATCTGTACAGTCAATCCGCCCTCTGTTCGCCGTCGGAAGGACAGGGCGGCCGCCTCGCCGAACTGCAGCGTCAGCCGCTGACGGATGTTCCAGAGCGCGCAGCCGGTCTGCTCATTGGGAGGCTGTGTCAGATCCAGACGCAGCCTGGAGAGCTGCTCCTCGGTCATGCCGGCCCCGTTATCCGTGACCTCCAGAACATAGTAGCCGTCCCGTTGTTCCCCTGAAATCTCCAGACGGCCGTCGCCCTCCAGCCGCTCCAGGCCATGGACAATTGCATTCTCAGCGAGCGGTTGCAGGAGCAAGCGGGGCACCTCTAGGTCCAGCATGGATTCGGGCACGCGGATCTCGTATGTGAGATGGGCCAGCTGCATGGCCTGAATCTCAAGATAGCTCTCAATTAACTGGAGCTCTTCCCGCAGCGGAGCTGCCGATTTCTCGACCCGGGTGGTGTAGCGGTAATATTTGCTCAGATGCATGGCCAGATCCATGACGGATTCCCGTTTGCCCAGGCGCGTCATACTGCGGATCAGAGCAAAGCAGTTATACAGAAAGTGCGGGTTAATCTGCGACTGCAGCTGCTTCAGGTTGGCTTCACGGGTCCGGATCTGCTCGGCATACACGTTATGAATTAACTGGTCAATGTCTCCGGCCATCGCATTGAAGCGCTCGAACAGGAAGCCAAATTCATTGTGCGGTCTTGCCTTGATTCGCACGGAATAATCACCAGCGCGCAGCTTCTGCACACCGCGGATGAGCTGGTGAATCGGCCGCTGGACATGGCGGTACAGCAGATAACTGGCGAGAATGCCCATGACAAGCAGGAGACCGACCGAGCCATAGAACAGGTTGCGCGATTGCGTGATTGGCTGCAGCATCTCCTGCAAGGGCACGTAATCGACCAGATGCCATCCCAGCGATTCAATCGGCATGACATGGACCAGATACTGCTTGCCGCCCAGTATAACGCGGCTCCGGTCAAAGCTGACCGGTGTAAGCCCGGCCATCTGCACGGAAAGCTCCTTCATCATTTCCGTGTCGGCTGTCCGGTTCATAATCATGCCATCCTCCGAACTGTACAAGAACGGATCGCCTTTGCCGCCCAGCTTGAAATTATCCAGCTCCTTGATCAGGTATTCCCGGGGAAACGAGACCTCTACAATAATCCCTGCTTGCTGCGGATTAACGATGCGGCTGGCGGGCTTGACAATATGCCGGACGAACCGCTGTTGGCTATGCTTGTCAATCGTCATCTCCTTGTACTTCCAGGAGGGAGTCAAGATGCGCTGGAGCTCTACGGGATCATAGGTGCTGCGGGGATTGGTGGAGACAATCTCGCCGAGCTCCGGTGCAATAATGCTGTATTGCGTATCCCACCGCTCCGCAACGTTCAGCAGCCGGAGCCGCTCCAGGATCCGGGATTTTTCTTCATTGCGTTCGTACGCATTGTCTTCCAAATAAAGATGCTGCAGCCCCTGAATATGAATATCCTCACTGAGCAGAAAGGCCATGGTCGACAGATTTTCAATGCTGGAATTGAACTCATGGGCGAGATAGGCCATATCTTTTTGCTTCAGCGACTGAATCTCTTGCTCCAGTACGGAAACGCTTACACGATTAGAAAGACTGTATAAGAGCAGAATCGGAATCAAGAGCAGGATAACCATAATAATGACCTTGGCAAAAATATTCAACCGCATCAGCATGCCGTCGTACCCCTTTCAATGTCTGCGGGCCCAAGTGATCCATCAACAAAATGGCATCGTTCCAAAAAACCTGGTCTGTGAGCTTTGAAATCCCATTGATACAATTAATATACAGAAAGTGGAGGAAAGTCAACGATAAATGTCTGCATGTAAAGGAGCCGGTTCCATGAAAAGTACCGTCAAGTCTGCGCCCCCGGCGCCTGTTGCTACCTCGCCCGCTCGTATCCCGCGAAGCAGCGTCCGCAAGCCTCGCGAGCGCTGGAGTCTGACCTGGCCGTTGCATCTGATGCTGCTGCCCGCGGTTCTGGTCACGATTCTCTTCGCTTATGTGCCGATGGGAGGGCTGGCGATGGCCTTCCAGGATTTCAAGCCGTATGACGGCATCTTCGGCTCGCCGTTTGTCGGTCTGGAGCATTTCCGCTTCATGTTCGAATACCCGGACAGCAAACAGGTCATTCTCAACACGCTGATCATTGCAGGACTCAAAATCGTCTTTGGTCTGCTGGTGCCGTTTGCATTTGCCATCCTGCTCAATGAAATCCGGATGATTTTCTTCAAGCGGGTCGTGCAGACGCTAGTCTATCTGCCGCACTTCATCTCCTGGGTGATCTTGGGCGCCATTCTGACCGACATGCTCTCGAGCGAAGGCATCGTCAACCAGACCCTGTCCGCCATCGGACTGCAGCCGGTGTTTTGGCTGGGGGACGGCAACTGGTTTCGCTTCACGGTAGTCGTCAGCGACATCTGGCAGAACTTCGGCTTCAACACCATTGTGTTTCTGGCGGCGCTGGCGGGTGTTAATCCCTCGCTGTATGAGGCAGCCGAGGTCGATGGAGCGAGCCGCTGGCGGCAGACGCTGCATATCACTATGCCCGCCATGATCCCCATCGCCGTAGTGGTCGGTACCCTGTCGCTAGGTAACATTCTTAACGCAGGCTTTGATCAGATCTTTAACTTGTATAATCCGCTAGTGTACGACAAGGGCGACATTATCGACACCTTTGTCTATCGAACCGCCATTCTGAACGGCCAGTACAGCTTCGGTACGGCGGTTGGCATGTTCAAATCGATGGTCGGTCTCATCCTGATCGTCATCTCGTACCGGCTAGCAGCCAAATACGCCGGCTACAGGATCTTCTAATTTGAACTTGTACTAAAGGGAGTGAACAGCAGATGTATCACAAAACACCAGGCTACAAAACGTTCAGCGTTTTCAACTATCTTCTGCTGACGTTGATCTGCATCTCCTGCATCCTGCCGCTGATTCACATCCTTGCGGTCAGCTTCAGTGGAAGTGCGCCAGCCAATTCCAATCTTGTCGGGCTGCTGCCGATTGACTTCAACACAGAAGCGTATGCCAAGACGCTCCATAACAGCAACTTCCACCGGGCCTTGTTCGTCGGGGTGCAGCGAACGGTTCTCGGAACGGTTATTGGGATGCTGCTGATCGTGCTGGCTGCCTATGCCATCTCCAAGGATGCGCACGGGTTTCGGAGCCGTACCATATACACTTGGTTTTTTCTCTTCACCATGCTTTTCAGCGGGGGCATCGTGCCGAGCTACATGCTGATTCGCAACCTGGATTTAATGAACACAATTTGGGCGCTGGTACTGCCGGTGGCGGTCAATGTGTTCAATATGGTCCTGATGATGAACTTCTTCCGCGCTGTGCCCCGGGAGCTGGAGGAGGCATCGCTGATGGACGGGGCTGGACATTTTCGCACCCTGTGGAGTGTCTATCTGCCAATTTCACTGCCGGCGCTGGCCACCATCTCGCTGTTCACCATGGTGTTCCATTGGAATTCGTGGTTTGATGGTTTGTTGTACATGACGGATTATCGCAATTATCCGCTCTCGACCTTCTTGCAGACAGTCATCGTGCAGCAGGACTTCAATCAGATCAATGTGGATGTTAACGAGATGAAGAATCTGTCCCAGCGCACCGTCAAAGCGGCACAGATTTTCATTGGGACCCTGCCCATTTTGCTGGTTTATCCGTTTTTGCAGAAATATTTTGTGAAGGGCATTATACTCGGGGCAGTCAAGGAATAGCAGCTGGTATAAATTAGGGTATATAGTCAAACAAACAGGCATGTCGGAAGCACGGTATATCAAGCTATAGTGAAAGCATAACCAGAGCGCGGAAGGCGAGCAGGGTGACAAGGCGCGTCCGCAGCAGCTGTAAACTAGGAATGGGGGATGGAAGATGAAACGACAGGTAGCGCTTGTGCTGGTTCTGATGCTGGTATTCCTTGCAGCCTGCAGCAACAACGGGGGCAACAGTACGGAAGGGACTGGCGGGGAGGGTCAAGGGCAGGGGACACAGACGGAAGATCCGGGTTCAAACAAGGAGGAAGCAACTGCCAATGGCTTCAAGGATGGCAAATATGATCCGCCTATTAGCCTGACGACGGTGGTAGGACTGGATCAGAATGCAGCGGTGTTCAAAAAAGGCGAAAGCATGGAGGACAACGTTCACACCCGCCTCGTCAAGGAACGGCTGGGCATTGATCTCAAGTACGATTGGGTGGTGACCAATACCAACGATGCGTACAAAACCAAGCTGCGGCTGATGCTCTCCTCGGGTGAGAAGATGCCGGACGTGGTCCGGTACCGCGGCGACATGGAGACGGTCAACCTGCTGCTGGACTCCGGGCAGTTTATGGCAGTCGACGAGCTGATCGAGCAGTATGCTGGTGACTTGTATAAGGAAGGGCTGGAACTCGATCCGACAATCTGGTACCCCATTACCCGTGATGGCAAAAAAATGGCCCTGCCGATTCTCGATTACGCCTATAATGGCAACCAGACGATGTTTATCCGCGAAGACTGGCTGCGCAAGCTGAATCTCGAAGCGCCGAAGACGCTCGATGAGCTGGAAGTGGTCATGGATGCCTTCGTGAATCAGGATCCCGACGGCAATGGCAAGAAGGATACCCTCGGTCTGGCCACTGGTTTTAAAAACGGCTTCAATACATGGATGACGGATATCGGTTTCGTGTTTGGTGCTTACGGCGCACTGCCTGGCAGTTGGAATCCCGGCGAAGATGGCACACTGGTGCACGGCTCCGTAGAACCAAAGGCGAAGGAAGCGCTGCTGCGGCTGCGGGATTGGATGAGCAAAGGGTACATCTCCCAGGATAGTGCCTTGAAGGATGAAGTGGGTGGTTCGGAGATGTTCACCAAAGGGCAGGCGGGCATCATGGTCGGTCCCAACTGGATACCGGCTTGGCCGCTCCCGGATCTGGAAGTCAATGTGCCGGAGGCTGAGTACAAAGCGTATCCGCTGCCAACCGGACCGGATGGTATAGCAGGTGCAGCAGGTAACAATCCGCCGGTTAACGGCTATCTGTTCATTAACAAGAACGCCAAGCATCCCGAGGCTGTACTGCATTACTACAACTTCTTCTTCGACAATCTGGCCAATCCGGAGCCAGACAGCGAGTTCGCGTTGGGCTTTGCCGAAGGGTATGACTACGCTGTCCTGGATGATGGCACCGTCATACGCGACAACAATACTGCCAAGGAGCATGCGGAGCTGTTCCCGGATGTCGATCTGAACAATTCGCTGCCGAACCCATTCTTCTATACGCTCACTTATGAAGGCGCACGCATCCCGACACTATATGCGGACAGTATGGTTAAGGCTGCTGAGGGTGGCGAGCTGGTCACGCCATACGAGAAGATGGAGGTGGGCGGACGCAAGGAGCAGAACATTCATGCTATGAAGGTCATTATGGACCAGCTGGATGTGTATCACAAAAACTACTACATGGGTCCGCTGACAGATACCATGCAAAGCAAAAATGAGCTGCTGAGCAAACTGGTCAATGAAGCGTACAATAAAATAATCTACAGCCAATCCCCGCCAGAGGAGTTCGACAAAATGTCGGACAGCTGGCACAAGTCAGGCGGCGAGCAGATTACAAAAGAAGTGAATGAATGGTACGAGGAAGTAAAATAAGTTTGTAAACGAACATCCCCCCTCCAGCTCAGGCCGGAGGGGGGATGGTTGCTTATAAGTTAGGTGATAATTCCGACATGGGGACTAACGTATACCCTTCGTTTTGCAGATATTCGATAACCGCCGGCAGGGCGTCAATCGTATTCTGCAAGCTGCCTTTGCGTCCACCAAAGCTATGCATCAGAATAATGCCATTTGGCCGCACGGTTTCTTGGACGATCTTCAGAATCTCATCCGGCTCGGTGCCTGCCCAGTCGCGCGTGTCCACGGTCCAGCCGACCAGCTCGCGTCCGGTCTCCCGGAGCAATGCTTTGAGTGGGTCAGAGACGGCTCCGTATGGAGCGCGGAAATAACGAGTCGTCTCACCAAGCACGTCCTTAATGAGCTCGTCGCCTTTCTCGATCTCGTCGATCAGCGCCTGGCCTTCCAGCTTGGGCAGATTGGCATGTGCGTAGGTGTGATTGCCGATGGTATGGCCTTCGTCCTTCATCTGCTGCAGCACGGCAGGGTATTTCTCAATCTGCGTGCCGACCACAAAAAAGGTCGCTTTGACGCCATACTGCTTCAGAATCTCCAGCACCTGCGGCGTATACCGGATGTCCGGACCGTCGTCGAAGGTCAGCGCTACCAGCTTGCGGTCACCAGCGGCGGATTCGCCTGCAGGCGTCTCGGTTACTGGTGGCACAGGCTGCTCAGCTGCGGGCGGCTGGGTGCTGCCGGTAGTATCGGCAGGCGGGGCTTCCGCGTCGCCGCCTTCCTCAGACACCGGCGATTCCACGCTGCCGTCCGGTTCACTCGGCGGAGCTTCCGCTTCGTTGCCGGGCGACCCTTCCTCGGAGGGATCTTCGGGAACCGCAACACCGGTGCCATCTGGCCCAGCGTTCCCGGAAGGGGGGGCTGCGGGCGCCAGCTCATCGCCGGGCCCCGATGCCATGCCATCCGGCTTGGTGCCGGTGGTTGGCTGCTGAGGTACTCCCGCGCTGAGAACCGCACCGGCCAATGCCGCTTGATCGCTGGCGGCAGGCCGCTCGGTTAGCGCCGATATGGCTTCCCAGGGCAAAATCAGACTGAGCAGGTAGCAGGCGCCGACGATCGCCAGAGCCCATAGCAAGGTGTGAAGCATACAAGGGACAAACATACGTCTTGCTTGGACCAGCTTCGCGATCAATGCACTCGCCTCTTCCTCTTGATGCTGTCGAACGCTGTCAGCGCTCTTCTACATAATCAGACGAAAGACGCGCACAAAATGTTCAATAAAAATCAAGTCTTTAGCTTCTTTCTTCCGGCATCGGCAAGAAGAGCAGTGTAAAGGGCAAATTGCTGCCCGCTGACGGGCTAATCCAGATTTCTACCGTCTCTTCGCGAGCTCCTGTGCGATAGAGGACACTTGCCTCCCGGGTCGCGCTAGCCATGCCCAGATGTGTGAATCCGACGACCTCGCCGTTCACCCGGGCTGAGCCGGCATACAGTCCGCCACGCGGGTTGAAGGCAATCACAGTATGAGGCGCAACGCGGTTCAATTGAAGCTTGTACATCACGCCATAATTGCCGGAGTTGGTGGCTGCGCCGCCATGAATACCATCTATACCACGCTGAAACGGGTCAGTGGTATTGTCCGTCAGCGGCAGCCGCTGGGGGCTTTCCCCGACCGGAGCATCATAGCGGAAGACACGGTTGGCGTCTGCAAAGGTCCCGCGCACAATCGATTCCCGCGGATCGAGCCGGGGTAGCGTGTCCAACGATTGCAGGGGGTCCATGTCCTCGCCGATCAGCAGCGAGGCATATCGGATCGCGCTGTCTGTATCCACCGAACCAGTAAAGGTGATGATATCGCCTGGTGACAGCGCCTTGGCTTGGGTTAGGCTATCGAACAGCAGGACGCGTTCACCGGGCGCCAGCTGGATGCTTCCTGTGCCGCCAGCCTTTTCGGAGGCCAGATAACGCCCAAGCGACATCCGGCCGGCAATTTCGGCGTACGGCGACGGCCCGGCCAGTCCCTCACCGGTTATCCGGAGCTCCACAGGATGTATACCTGGATTCTCGGCGACCAGATAAAGCTTGGCTTTCTTATTCATACGGTTCTTGTGGTGCAGCAGGAAGCGGGTCTCGCCCTGAATCAGATCCTCATACAACACACCGTCCTCGAAGACTGATTCTGGTCCGCTGCTGCGCATTAAGGTCTGCGGCTCGGTTGTGAAGCGGTAGGGAAGAGCCTCCAATTGCAGCACTGGCAAATGGACGATCGGCATATTGCTGCCCGCAGGGGTATATCGCAGAGCGAATTCTTCCGGGGTGTAGAGCGTGTCCTCTGTAATCCGGATGATTGTGCTAAATGATGAGGATACACCGCGCTTATCAGTAACAACAAGCGTCACCGTCTGCATGCCAGGCTCGAAGAAGGCTGGCTTGTTATTGTCCCATGTGCGCTCACTGATCGGTTCGCTCTCCGCCAGGCTCTGATCGGTATATTGGACAGGCTCGCCCATCCGGTAGACTTCCTTGTCGGTACTGAAATGAGCGACTGGCGGTACATACGGAGCTTCGACAGGCTCGTCGTTCAGCTGCAAAATAATCGCTTGGCCTTCCACCCGATAACGCAAGTTTAAAGCGGAAGTCAGTGAGGTGAAGGGCACCATCAGATGATTACGGTCCGCGTAGACGGCACCGCGCAGCTCGCGAATCTCCCCGTTAACGACATAGCTTGCACTGCCGTTGCGATAGCGCAGCTCACTCCCGCGTATGGTCACTAGCGTCTCGCCGGACAGGGCATCATGGGCAATTGCACCACCTAGCCGCTCGGTCATGAAGCGAAGGCCGACATAAGAGACACCCTGGCGGACCGTTGTCGGCCGGGGTGAGGTATACAGCTGACCATTTATGTATGCTTGGTCGCTGTTCATGGTCAGAATCAACTGGTTGTCCGTATAGTCGGTGGGAGCGGAAGATGACAGCTCGGGCAAGGACTCGGCCATATCAGCAGCTTGGAGCCCTGCCTCCGGCTCGGTCTCCTCTTCTAGAACAGCCTCCTCGTAGTTGGTGTTCACCTCAGCCGGCGCGGCGTGAACGCTGCTGAGGGGCGGCGACCAGACGGCACCAGCCACCAGCGCGGCCAATGCCGTTTTGTATATCTTCTTCATGAGTATTATGTTCCTCCTATTAATATCGAAAATTAGACTGTTGAAAAGAAAGCCTACAGTTACGGATCGATCTTCCGATCGCTGTTGTCCCCAGATTTCTTGATTGATTAACCGCTTTAGCTGTTGAAATCCGGGGACAAAGGCGAACGCTTCGCTTCTCCAGATTCGATTCCGTGCCTCTCCGGCCGTTCTTCAACAGTCTGAAATATGGTGTACACTATTTCCAACTGACAACGAGCACCCCCGCCAGAATCAGGCCGGTTCCCAGCCAGCGGTTGGCAGGGATCGCCTCGCCGAGCAGCTGCCAGGCGACGAGCAGGCCGATGACATAGGCAAGGCTCTGCAGCGGATAGGCACTGCTGAGCGGCAGCCGCGAGAGTACCGCGAGCCACAATAGCGTCGCCAGCCCATAGCAGCCGATGCCTAGCAGAATCAGCGGCGAGACCATAACCTGCGTGAGGTTGTGCCAGCCCAGACCGCCGAGTTTCGTCAGTCCAAGCTTCCACACGTATTGGCCGGCCACGAGCAGCAGGATATTGAGCAGCAGCATGAAATAGGTCACGGCTGACCGACTTTCTCGCGCAGGCCTGCCTCCATCTGTGCGCATCGTTGCTCCTGGATAGCTAGCGCCTGAGTGAGCAGGATCACGCGGCGCGTCAGTGCCGATACGGCCATGGTCAGATGCAGCATAATGCACAACACGGACATGAGCCCCAGCAGATAAAGCAGCGATGGCGCGTAGTCCACGCCAAAGCGGACGGCCAGCCAGTCGAGGAGTTGGGGAAACAATGACAGGGCCATCATGACCAGACTCAGGGCGAGCCAGAGCAGGGCATATTGCTCCCGCAGCTTGCGGCTGCGAATCAAATACAGGATCACGCCGAGAAAAGCCGTACTGATCAGAAAGCTCAGCAGGAACAAATCAGGCTTCATAACGCACCCACCATTTCTCCTTGCGGGTCCGTGCGATTAAGACGGCCAGGATGACCTTGATCATGTAATAGACCGATTTGACAGCAGAGATGCTGGAGGTGCCGGCGACCCGCGCTCGCATAACGACAGGCACCTCGCGGAAGGTGAAGCGGCAGTTGTCCAGCTGTACCAATACCTCGACCTCTGGATAATCTGTTGGATAATCTGCGGCAAACATACGCAGCGCGCGCTCCCCGCAGATGCGAAAGCCGGACGTTGGATCGGTCACGGGCTTGTTGAGCAGCCGTGTCAGCAGACCAGACAATACCTCGATCCCGATTCGCCGCAGAAAGGTGGACTGGAACCCGAGCTTCTCCACGAAGCGCGAACCGACGACCATATCGCATCCCGAAGTCTGAAGCTCGTGCAGCAGGGCGGCAAAATCAGCAGGATCATGCTGGCCGTCTCCATCCATTTGGGCTGCATACTTGTAGCCGTGGACAGCGGCATAACGGTAGCCCGTCTGCACAGCGCCGCCAATGCCGAGATTGCAGCTCAGGTGCAAGACGGCTGCGCCGCCTCGCGCTGCTTCCTCGCCAGTGGCATCTGACGAGCCGTCGTTGATGACGAGGACATCAGCATACGGGATCTGGCGGCGAATATCCTCTACGACCTCCCGGATACCTTCTGCTTCATTAAAAGCAGGAACAATAATTAGAATGTCGTTACGCATGAGCCGCGCCCTCCTCCGTAGATGTATTGGCTGACCGTCCGTTGTCTCGAGTGGGTTTGAAACGCTGCCAGAGGCCGACTGCCAGCATACTTCCCAGCATGATCAGCAGCGGCATCGCCGTGAAGTTGTAGCGGAATTCCGGCACAAAGGCGAGACGGGTCAGAGAAATCGTCCCCAGCAGTACGACCAATAGCATGGCGGGCTGCCGCCAGCGGCGCAGCATCAGGAGCGCGGCTAGCGTCCCTGAGAAGACAATCACCAGGTGGACGGGTTGTCGCAGCGGGATGACTGGATACAGCGGCGAATGACCGGAGCCGAAAAACATGCGTCCGTAGGTATACTTGAGCTTGCCGATGGTATACCACTTGACGTACGTCCACGTATGCTCGGTGAAGCCGATGCGGAGCCGTTCCTTGGCAACCTCCATCTGTGTTTTGCCTTTACGATCCACCAGGCCGTCATCATAATTCTTGTCGGGATAAGTACCTGCGGCAAACGGGTTAACCTGGGTGGAGGCGACGACAACCTCTCCCAGCGTCACCACGTTGCGAATGACCCAGGGGGAGAGCACCAGCCCGGCTCCGATTAATGCAAATAAGAATAACTTTGCTGTTTCCAGCAGCTGGCGGCCCCGGATGAGTAGCAGCACGTAGCTGGCACCGATCAGCACCAGAAATTCGGGCCGAACCAGGACGGTCAGCCCCATAGCGGCTCCTGCCAGTGCGTGCAGCGTCCAGCGCTTCTGTTCAAAGGCGAGCAGCTGCAGCCACACATAGAGCAGAAGCAGCATCGCAGCCAGTGGCTCCGTGAGAATGGCTCCGTTTGCCCAGATGAAGGGCGGATAGACTGCCATAGTGGCAGCAGTCAACAAACCAGCCTGACGACCCGCCAGCCGGGCGGCAATGAGATAGCCGAGCGCGATGGAGACCAGACTGAAGCCGACCTGCAGGACACGGATGATGGGAAACGGCTCGTAAGACAACCCTTCGGCCAGCTTGTAGATGGCTGCCATGAACAACGGGTAACCTGGCGTGACTTGCGCGTTGGATGTGGTGCTCTTGTAGGCGTACACCCCTTCGTCCAGCAGTTGTCGGACCATCGCGTCATAATGGATGGTATCGTGCGATACCTTGTGGGAGGTCGAGAAGAGGAAATCGAATCTCAGGATAGTTGCGACTGCCAGGATCACCAGCAGGGTGATAGCTGTTGCTTTATTCATTCGGAATCGTGCTGCGGACTGGGAAACCATAGGGGCGTGCCTCTCTTTCTATTCTCTGTCTGTTGTCCGCAGGGAGCCTTGCGGCGCCCATGCGGAGCGATTACAGAAAGTATAGAAGAGGAAGCTTAAGGGTGAAGTGCCGGAATGCTTAACATTCTCTTAAGGAGCGCTTAATTCCGGCTTAGGCGAGGGGGAAACGGGACTCAAACACAGTTTTTTTGGTGCTGCTGGCCGCCGATACCTGGCCGCCGTGTACTTCAACAATGCTTTTCACAATAGCCAGTCCAAGACCGGTACCTCCGCTCGAACGAGAGCGGTCGCCCCGGTAGAAGCGGTCGAAGATGAACGGTATATCCCGTGCAGGGATGGGGTCACCGTAATTGATAATCTGAACGCTTGCTTCCCGGCCGTTAGTGGCAATGACAATATCGACGTAATGCCCTTGGCTACCGTACGAAATGGCATTGGCGATCAAATTCTCGAAGCTCCGAACCAGCAAATTGCCGTCTGCTTGAATGAAGATCGTATCCTCTGCCGTCTGAATCCGGCATGCCATGCCAGCCCGGTCCAGATGAGGGACGAACTCTTCGGCGAGTTGACGAAGAAACCCGACCAGATCAATGGCATCCAGCTCCAGCGGCAGACCGTTGTTAATCCGGGTATATTCAAACAAATCATCGATTAGCGTCTTCAGCTTTTGTGATTTCTCATAGGCAATGCCCACATAATGGCGCATCTCCACCTCATCCCGGTAACGGTCGTTCTCGATGACTTCCAGAAAGCCAAGAATTGAGGTGAGTGGTGTTCGAAGGTCGTGGGAGACGCCGGTAATCAGATCGTTTTTGGTCTTCTCCGCGTTGCGCTCCTCCTCAATGGAGCGGGACAAGCGGTCAGCCATTTCATTAATGTTATCGGCTACTCTGGCGAGCTCGCCGTATCCGCTATCCACCGCAATTCGTCCGTCCAGATGACCGTCGGCAATGCGGCGCAGACCCGCTGTAATCTCTTCCAGATAACTGCTGAGTCTGGCTGACATCTCATGGATACCGGCAGCTGCTTGACCCAGCTCGTCCTTGGAGCGTGTGAGCTCGCTGTTGCCCTGCAGGTCACCATTGCCGATCCGCTTGAGCGCAATCTCCACCTCGCGCAGACGCATGACTGTACGGTTGCTGAATACAAAGAACAGCACCAGAAAGAGAGCGGGCCCAAAATAGTAGATAAGCTCAGAGCCAACTTGGTTTTTTAGATAGGCAAACGGGGTGCGGAACGGCTGGAATTCAATGAGAAAATTAAAGATCAGATTGCCCATGTACAGGGTTGCTGCGGTCACGCCAGCACTCGCAAGGACATAGAACAGGAACTTCCATCGGATAGAATAAAGCCAATCTCTAGGCATGGGACCTCCTTCAGGTGTCAGGATGGATCGATTTTGTAGCCGATTCCCCAGACGGTCTTAATGTAATGCGGCTTTTGAGGGTCGCGTTCGATCTTCTCGCGGATTTTGCGGATATGTACCATGACGGTATTTTTGGATTCCATAAACGGTTCGTTCCACACATCTTGATAGATCTTGTCCATGCTGAGCACAATGCCGCGATTAAGGGCCAGCAGCTGCAGAATGGCGAACTCGCGCGGCGTCAGCTTGACCTCTTGGCCGGAGACTGTGACGGTGTGAGTCGCTACGTTGATGATCATATCGTCAATTTCAATCACGCTCGCATCCGTGGTGCGATTCCGGTTAAACGACTTGTAGCGCCGGAGATGCGACTTGACGCGGGCCATCAGCTCCAGCGGGTTGAAGGGCTTCGTTACATAATCATCGGCGCCGATGCTCAGACCCGAGATTTTGTCGATATCCTGGCTTTTGGCGGAGAGCAGAATGATCGGCACCTCGCTGTGCTCACGGACCTTGATACAGGTTTCCATCCCATCCATCTCTGGCATCATGATATCCATAATGATCAGATCCACCTCTTGCCGACTGAGCTGCTCGAGCGCTTCTCTGCCGTTAGAGGCCTTCAGCAGGTGATAACCTTCATTATTAAAATAAATTTCCATCAATTTTATAATTTCCTTTTCGTCATCGACGAGCAGGATTGTTCCCCGGTCTGCCATGTGTACCTCCTACGTACATTTACAGTAGATATATACGCCAATATAGCACAAGACGGACGTCACAGGTGCTTAAGATCTTCTTAACAAATCTTCCCGGCTTCAGGTACCGGCATGCATGCGGCAATAAAATAGATTTATATAGATATATTTACCTGTTCTGTGATAAAATTTTTGCTAGATATAGACCTAGTAAAATAGTATAAAAGGGCGGTTTCTGCATCTATCGTCCTGCTTGAATAACCTCTAGTAAAGGGTGGATCATGTGCGGAGAATAGTAAGCTTGCTGCTGTGCCTGGCTCTGGTGGCCGGCTTTATGCCGATGATTAGCGTCCAGGCGAGCGAGAGCGGCTCCAGTGTGCCGGGACTTGCCGGTGCACAGGTGATGAATAGCTGTCAGATTGTCCTTGTCTTTGACCAGGCAATCACGTATGCGGGGGGCGAGATGCTGCCGCCTTTTTTGGGTTCTGAGTCAGGGGAATTGCCTCCTCTAAGCGGAGGAGGGGCGATGCCACCAGTCATGCCTCCAATTCCAGGGGGATCGGGCGGAGCCTGTGGTCTATTGCCCGGAAGCGGTGGTCACGAAGGCATTACAGTTGCACCGCCAGGCGGGGACGCTTTGGATATTGGGGCTGTTATTCCGTTTCATTATGGCTTGATTCTGGTGCTGGAGGAGCCGCTTGGTAATCAAGAGCTACTGGACATCAGTATGGATGAAGGTGTAGTGCAATTCAGTGGCAGCGAGGCGCCGTTTGAGCTGTCTGGGTACCGGGTGATGACACCGCTTGGTATCCTCGGGCTGATGGATCGGCTGGATCCGCAGCGCAGTGGCTTCCAGGTCGGTCACGCCGTCAAATATATGAAAGGCACCGATTCGATATCAGTGGCAGGAATGGCAGGGCTCGATCAGGAGGATGCTCGGTTCCTCCTGTCGCTGATCGAGAGCGGACCGGTCGACAAGTCAGAGCTGAATTCCTTGATCAGCATCGGGGAGTCGCTGCTGGAGAGCGGTGAAGGGTACGCCCAGGCGGAGCGCGAACGGCTACAGAGCGCACTCGCGGCTGCTCGTCAGACGGAACAGGCGGCGACGGCCAGTCATCGTGAGGTACGGGCTCAGACGGTCACGTTGGAGCGGGCAACCGTAGCATTCTCTGGGAGCTTCGAAATGCTGGCGCCGCTGGCTGGGCCGGTATCCGTTGCCCCGGCTCCGGGATCGGTTCTGGCCGATGGCCGGTTTAATGAGGCAGATCGGAGTGCGCTGGGTGGAGACGCGCAGGCAACGCTTGAGGTTGTGCTGCCGGCGGCCAGCGAGAGCCGCACCGCCTACCGGGCAGGGGACCGCGTTGTGGTTACAGCCGGTCCGGGTACCGGAGCGGCTTATGTCCTGACCGAGGTAGACGCAGCTCGGCTTGCGAACGAGTCGATCACGGTTCAGGTGAATGTGTCCAACGGCTATCTGATGCTGATGCGGGTCGCAGACCGAACTGTGATCCACGAGGTGGTCGTTATGACAGGTCGCATTGCGGTGCCGGACTCCCCGGCGCGGCAGGCTGTCAACGCAATCCGCATTGATACGCTTGCCCCTGAGGTCCGCACGGACAACAGCTCGGTCGAATACACAGGGACGATTGAGGCCACTAGCAGCGAGGCGAGCGTGATCGTGCTGGTGCCTGCAGCGCAGGAAGTGAGCGGACCTGAGGCGCTCAGAGATGAGCAAGGGGCTTACTTGTATCCGGCACGAGAGGTGAATGGGGCCGGGGTGTTAGCGACGTTCGGTCCAGCGGATTGGGAGCCAGGCGAGTATAAGGTATATGGGGTTGATAGTTTCGACAACCTGTCCGAGCCCGTGTACGTCTTGGTCGGCCATCCGGACAGTCCAGTCATCCGGCTTCAAGCGGATGCCAGTCCAGATGTAGAGCTGCCAGCTTCTCCGAATCCAGAAGTACTGGCGCCATACGGGATGACCGTCGCTGAGCTCGCGGAGGAGCAGCTGGAGATTAATAACCCGTACACGATTGAAGTGTTGGATCGTGAAGGAATGCCGGTTGAAGGATCAGAGCTGCTGGCTCAGGGCATGCGTCTGCGAATCAGTGCTCCCTTCTCTGGAGAGTGGACGGATTATCATGTCCGGCTACAGGCAGTAGCAGGTACACTGCTGGAGCTGCGGGAGGGGCTTGAGCGGCTGGAGGAGATTGATGCGATCAAGCTGACCGCTGACATTGTCGAGCCGGAGGCCGAGCTGACGCTGTATGGCGATGCTGTGCTGCGGGCAACAGGCCTGGCGCCGCGCGTGCTGGAGGTCAGAACGCTGGATGTTCAGAGCTTCATGCTGACTCGCAGTGGGGTGGAGCTGGTGTTCCATACGTCAGGAGACGAAGAGCTGACGACTGCTATAACCGGTCAATTACCGGATCGAATCCAGATCAGCGGTCTGGCAGCAGAGGGTTACAGTGGAGTGGCCGGGCGCTCGCCAGAAGGGACGTTTTACTATACGCAGGATCCAACATCTGATCGCATCAACGCCTACGTCAGTACCCCTGGGGGGCTGCAGGAAGCTTGGACCGGTGCGTCCCACATTTACTTGACCCGGGATATTACGCTGCCGGACGATGAGCAAGGGCAACTGAGCCAGTCCGACCTGCTGGTGGAGCTGGCTGCCTCAGAGGAGCGGGTTCTCTCCGCCGCTGGGATTGCTGAGGGTTGGGAAGCTAATCGGGTACGGGTGGTCGTAATCGACCGTGGCTTGCCGGGGCTGTCAGCAGTAGTAAGCTCGGTGAATCTCGGCGACGGAGCAATGTACGGCTTCCGTCTGACCTTTGATGCGCCGGTGTCCAAGATTACGAGAGATAAGGGGACATCGATCATCGAGTCGATTACCCTTCGATACGAGAGTGAAGATGAAGATGAGCTTGTAAATTTCGAGGATTTCACGGTCTACTGGTTTGAAGATAATCAAACGGTGGAAATTCACAAATCTCCAGGAACCAGCCCTTTTGGCCTGTTGGGCATTGAAGTCACCTTTGCAGATGAGCTGATCGTATCTCAAGCAGGCGCGGTGTACGATACAGATGTGCCGGTCATTTACACGCTCCCTCTACCGTTGCAACCGCCATCCATGATGGAGCTTGCTCGGGAATCCATACTGGGTGACGGGATGCTCAATATTGCTGAGTATGCGTTGCTGGATGCCGGTCAAGCCACAGCTGCCATCGAGGTAGAACTGCCAGGTGGAGTCGCAGAGGGGTATGCGGCTTACCAAGCGGGGGACCAAGTTGTTGTCAGGGTATCTTGGGAAGATGCAGGATACTACGAGCTGACAGCGGCGGACATCGCGGTACTCCAGTCGGAACCACTAACCATATCGGTCGATGTCTCTGATTATCTGCTCGCCTTCGAGGAGGGCGTGGAGTGGATGGGTTACGCGAGAGCCTGGGTTGAGTCGGCGGGCTCCCACGCGGATGATTCCGATGGTTGGTATGAAGAATTAATGCTTTATGTGGACCTCAAAGCACCGACCGTGACAGGAGCGCCGGAGGAAGAGCATCCTTACCATGATCCCCTTACGGTTAGCAGTGATGAATCAGGTGCGATTGTACTGGTGCCTGGAGTTATTGAAGTTTCCAGCCTGGACGATCTCTATGCCGATGGAGCGTACCTGTACCCCTATCAGATGGTAGACGGTCGCGGAGCGTATGTCTGGTTTGAAGCTGGGGATTGGCTGGAGGCGGGCTCCTACAACCTCTTCGCAGTGGATGAAGCGGGTAATTTGTCGGTAGCTGTACCAGTGACGATAGCGGCCGCTCCTGCAGAGTTGACGGCGGAGATCGGGAATTATGTGATCGACGGTCCTTTATACTCATTTGATATTTCGTTTAATGAACCGATTCTTGAGAGCGTTCGTGGTTTGGAGAACGGGATTGTGGATCGAGTTGAGCTTCATTATGGCGAAGGTAGTGATCCTGTCATTCTAGAAGCCAGTGCATGGTCCTTATTCTGGGATAATAGCCAGACACTAAATCTCCATAACGGAGAGGGGATCCCGTGGATGGGCTTAGAGTCCGTTTCCGTCTACTTTGTCGATCATGTGTTGGTCTCCGAGGGAGGCGCGAGATATCCAGCGGGTGTGCCGCTGCACGGAATATTCAATGGACCGGGCTTCCCTGAGGAGCCAGGGCCGGATCCGGTTTATGTCATTGCAGGCGCTCCCCTGACAGAGGGTCCTAACCTCTATCATCTTCAGGTCAAATTCTCAAAACCGCTGGTGACATCCGAGAACCTGCTGAGAGAAGTAGAGGTTCACTATATCAATGGGGACCCGGTGACTTATCTCCAGGGTGAGGCGGTCTCCTTTAACAAATTGGGTGACGATGAGCCAAATCAGTCGTTTGAGCTTTCATTTCATGAGTATGTCCCTGACCTAAGAAAGGTCTCTGAAATTCTAGTGTACTTTACGGATGCGGCTCGTTCCACGGATGAGGGAGAGTTGTTCCAGAAGTATGCCGTCTATCGTCCGGTTGATATCCAGACCGCCGGGGGCAGTGAAGGGGAGCTTGCTACCATCTATCTGCCGCCATATACATCGGGATGGACGGTGCTGGACTATCTTGCCCTGCAGGGGTACGACGAGGTGGTCATCTACAGCGGCGATGAGCCGGCTGAGCGTGCCTACCCAGTAACATCGGGCATGTCGGTACGCCAAGGGGACCAACTGCTATTCGACATCGGCATCCATCGGCACATCAACGAGGCAGCGCCACTTGCAGAGGCATTCCGTAACACAACCGGCGTGGACCGAATCAAGTATGCGTTCTCTGACGAGTACTATGAGCGGCATTCTGACGGATACTTCTGGGAGCCCAATGGCCAGGAGGCGTATATCCTCCATGAGACCGACTTCCGCACTGCCGCAAATGACGGAGAGATTCAATCAATCCGACTACTTGAAGATTTGACGTTCCAGGAATCCTTTGCTTTCCCGAACCGTGAGCTGCGTTTTGAAGGAGAGCAGGTAACGTTAAGCATCCCGGGAATCGACGGCTACGATGAGGAGCTGCATGCAATTAGCGAGAGCATCACGGTTGTCGACACGAGCCTCGAGGCTCCGCCAAGAGTAGCCTATATGCCGGAGTATACGTATCTCTATCAAGGATGGTCGACTCAATTTGGTTTCACGGATGCCCTGACAGAGGAACAACAGGAGAAATGGCTGCCTCTTATTCATGAAGCGATTGTTGCAGAGCATAGGCTGGCAGACGATGATATTACGGTGGAGCTTCATCCGCAGGATGATCGGGCCGTCAGAATCGTAAACCAGACAGACCGATTTTTGGATTTCCAGGCTAGTGATGTTTATGTCAAAGCGGACTTAACCAACCCGTTCTCGCCACGCGGCAAGGTGATGTCAATGCGTCCATTATTCCCGTACATTACCTTGCTGAACAGCGGAGAGCCTGCTACCACTAGGTTTGCGATTTCGTTCAACAAGAAGCTCCATGGCACCACGTTAGGGCTCAATTCACAAGCCATATTCCAAGAGATTTCGTACTTTCAGGCTGGTCAGGGTAATGTCTCCTTGATGGACCAAATCGTTGAAGCTCAGTGGCTTCCAGACGGCGCGAACGATATGCTGCTATTGACTATTGCAGGGTTTACCTATGATGAAGAAAATCCCGTAGGTTTGACCTTCATCTTTAGGGACAATGTAATTCGAGATTTCGAGGGCTACGGCTTCCGCCCGCAACGAGAGTTCTATTATGGCCCAACGGCATAATCCATTGTCGACGAACAAAAAGCGATACCGGCTAATGCAAGCCATGGTATCGCTTTTTTGATATTGCAATCTGCGCTAACGGCCAAATAGATGCTTATTTCGGCGTTTTTGAGGGGGGTGGGTTTCTAACGGCCACAGGTGCAGTTATTTGCTCAAAAACACAGGGAACGTCGCTTCATTCAGCATAATAGCCGCATATATGGCCGTTAGAGTTTCGAAGCAGCGATTTTGGGTGAAATAGCGGCTGTGGTGGCCGTTAGAATTCGCCGCAGCTTCGACAGGCATGTTACTCCAAAGGCTGCACGTACCCAACTCGCCCCGTGGATAGGATAAGCTCCCAAGACGCGGGACGACGATTTGGTTGAAGATCCCACAATCCTTCTGACGCTGGACCAGGATCGGAGCACGATGAGGAGGGACGGCTTGTGCAAATCAAGGTATCCGTGGTATCCAGCCCCAATCCCCATCACGTCCCTTACCCTACCTATCAGTCTGCCTGCCTTCATAACTTACCTTTTCGCAGGTTGTCTTCCTGTCCGTCTACTCAATCTATAGGCTGTTCCACATCCCATCAGATGGTCATCTCAATGATGGGCGGTGTATCTCGCAGGATGAGCGCTGGAGAGGGGGGCGCAATGGAGCCGCAGTTTCTAGTTACAGGCTACTTCAACTGGCTAGGCCACAAGACGAGGCTCTTGCCATCCCGTTCCGCGCCCAGGGACAGGAGCAGCTCGGCGCCCTCGCTGTGCTCGATCGGTTCCCCGTTCCAGCGATCCACCTTCACCTTCTTCAACCCCTGCTGCAGCAACGTGCGGAACAATCGGGTCAAATCGTCCGGCGTCAGGAGTGACGCTTGGTTCGCTTCCGCCTTGCGGGGGGAAGTGGTCGAATTCCGGCGCTTAGACTGCACGCCCGAGTCGTCTCCAGCATAGGACGCCACGTCGGCAGTGGCTCTTCCCTGGGCCAGCCTGGCGGTGGAACGCCGGCCTGCAGCCTGTCCGTCCGCACTGGCGCTGGCAGGGGACGTACTATCGGAGGCAGCTCCTTTCTGAGTCGGGCTAGCGGTGGAGCCCCGCCCCACAGCCTGTCCCTCCGCACGGACGCCAGCATGGGACACCTGTCCTCCCGCACCAGTGCCAGCTCGAGAGACGGCACCAGCACCAACACCAGCGTCAGAAGCCGCATCTGCAGCCGCTTCCCGTGCTGACTTGTCCCGGCCGGGTGGTTCCTCAGCGCCACTCGACCTGCCCGGCCCCCGCATAGTAATGCGCCGCCCGTTATTCTCGATCCAGGCGACCCATTGCTCCCCTTTCAAGACGAGGTAGTTGCCGCTCTTGCGGGCATACGTTATTCCTTGCTCGGATGGCCAGTCGGCGATCAAGCCAAAGGGGTTGGCAGGATCGACGGCTGACAGCACGATCAGCTCCTCGCTGCCCAACTGCAGGGGACTGCGGATCGCGGACATGAGCTCACGGGTGGTGAACTGCATGGCCTGCTTGTCCCGAATGAACAAACCACGGGAGACGGCACCCCATTCCTCCAGCTGGCGCATCACTGGCAAGAGTTTGTCCCAGTCGAACGGGGACGCCTGGTTGACCAGCTCGCGCGTCAAGATGCCGTGGCTCTGTAGCAGGTGGTGTACCCACTGTAGCCCTGCGCCTTGCAGCCCGTCCGGGATCGTAGCGTTCCCGCGCTGACCGGCTGCGAGCTCTGCGCCTGCAAAAGGCGCCAACCCGGCAGAAGGTTGTTCCTCCGTACCTTCCTCCCATTCCTCCTCCAGCAGCGAGCCAGTCCAATACCAACGCCCCTGCCCCGTACCTTGCTTGCCCAACGAGGTGGAGCGCTTGGCTCCATGGAGCCGGAGCGGAGCAAACTGATCGCCAGCCACATGTCCCTCCCACGCCAGCTCGAGAAGCTGATCCAGCAGCTCTGATGGGGGCAGGTTCATCTCCCGGCTGAGCCTCGTGATGAAGCTGGCACCCAGCCGCTTTACTCGCTGCAGCAGCTCCGGGTGCTTGCTGTTCTCCGGGTCGGGGAGCTGCTGCAGATATGGCGCATAGAGTGCCTTGGATTCGGCGAGGAAGAAGGCCACCTTGCCTTCCATCTCGGTCCCTTCCTTGCGGCCAATCCAGATGACCTCGCCAGAGGCGCACAGTAAATCCAGCATGTCTTTGCGATAATCCAGCAGCCGGGCGGGCAGGATGAGCGATTCCCAGTGCGACAGCGGCAGGAAGAAGCCCTGCAGCTGCTCCAGGACGGCTCTCAGGCCTTCACTCCCGCTCAGCCGGGTGCTCTGGGTTGCATGCTGCATGAGGGCCATCTGCCCACACCAGCGCTCGGGGCTGGCGGCTTCGCCTTGACGCCGCGCCGCTTGGATCGAGAGCCGTACGACACGCGAGGCGACCTTGCGGCTGCTCCACAGCCGTTCTTCCGGATGGGAGGCGAAGGGGGCTTGCTCGATTTTGTCCTGCCGCAGCAGCTCGTCGATGACTTGAACTGTCTCGTCGGCAGAGAGAGAAGGGTAGCGGGATTGCAGTTGCTCGTCCGTGAAGGACATCTGATACTCCGCATACCTACCTGCTACAAGGGCGACAGATGCCGGGGTTTCCGGAAACTGCTCGTACAGCTCCAGCTCGTCGCTGCACACCCAGCGCTCCGCCTCGCCGAACCTCCGGTGCACGGCGAGTCCGCTCCTCTCCAGCTCTTCCAGCCAGCCAGCAGCCTCGTCGCCAGCCAGCTGGACTAACTCGGCCAGGCTAGCATCTCCTCGTCGCTTGAGCAAACCGAGTAGTTCGCCAGCATCTCGGGGCAGCTGTGCAGGCTCCGCCAGTCGCTGCTGCTCCTGCTCCACAACTGCCGGGTCCAAGGCTTGGTGAAGGGTCTCCTGGCCAAACAACCGGCTGGCCCATTCCTTGCTCACTTGCATCAGCTGCAGCTGAACCGACGGGTCCAGTCCGTCGCCTTCGTACAGTTGCATATTGGCGTAATCCTCAACGAACCGGGCAGCCATAGGAGAAGGGCGGCGAGTTGCCACGACCTCAATGGCAATTTCCCTGCTCTGAATGCGTGTCAGCTGGGTCTTGAGCGTGTCCTGGTCGAGGTAGGTATGCAGGCATTCCTGCATCGCTTCCTGCAGATAAGGAAATTGCTCCGCATAGGGCAGTGACTCCTTCAGCAGCTCTTCGCTGCGCAGCCGCTTCTGCCACATCGGCGTGCGCGTGAAGCTGCGGGAGAGCAGCAGCGAAGTCTCGGCGATGCGACGGAAGGCAATCGCCAGCAGGGGAGACCCCGGCACAGCGCTCAACAGCAGTTCTTCCAGCGTGTCCGGCGTGACCTGCCAGATCAACTGCAGCCAAGAGCTGTCCCATTCCGGCAGCACGAACTCGATACCGCTGTCCTTGGCATTGCCATAGATGCGGTAGGGCAGGACTTGCTGGAGCTGCCGCTCCAGTGCTAGCTGCCACGTCCGGTTGACCCTGCGGCCCCAATGGTTGTGCAGGATCACATGCGTCTTGCCTTGGAGGTCCTGATAGTGTTCGACCACCAGCACCGTATCGGTCGGCAGCGGCGTAGCGGCGGTCTGTGCATGAATCAGATCGATCAGGCGCTGTCCGGACTGGGCATCCATACCATAGGCGTCTTCCAGCCACTCCAAGGTCTCCTCGGGCATGCCGGTGCCCTCGGGCTCCTCGTCAAGCCGTTTACCCAGCTCATTTAAGAAGCGGCCCAGGGTCTCACCGAGTGTAAAAGAGCGGCCGCCTGCTTCATTGCGCCAGAAGGGGATTTCGCTAAAACTGTTGGCCGTCTCCGCCACATAGACGCGATCCTTGCGAATTTCACGAATCATCCAGGAGCTGGTACCAAGCTGGAACACATCCCCTACCCGGCTCTCATGAACAAACTCTTCATCGAGCTCCCCCAGATGTGCCCGGCTATCTGCATGATGAACCGGATAGCCTGAGCTCTGGGGAATGGTGCCCGCACCAGTGAGGGCCGCCATCGTCGTACCGCGAAGCTTGGTTAGACGTCCATGCTCACGGTCCCACTGCAGGAGCGGCCGCGCGAAGGGATAGAACCCTGCCAACACCTGCAGCATGGCTTCCAGTCGAGCACGAGGCAGACTGCGAAAGCTGTCGCTCCCTGCAACAAGCCGGTGCAGATCATCCAGCGCCCAATCGTCCATCGCCACCAGAGCCACGCTTTGCTGGGAGAGGACATCAATGGGGTCTCTGACTACTGTAATCGGATCAATATCGCGCTCCCGGATCATGCGGGTCAGGACAGCTGCCTCTGGCAGCACGCCCGGATGACGCACCAGCAGGTAACCGCGGCTGGGGGCGCCTACCTGGTGCCCGGCACGCCCGATGCGTTGGATGCCTGAGGCCGCGCTAAGCGGCGAATCAACCTGGATAACGAGGTCGATATGACCGACATCAATGCCCAGCTCCAGCGAGGAGGTAGCAACCAGTGCGCGCAGCTGGCCATTCTTGAGCTGCTGCTCAACCTCCAGCCGCCGCTCGCGGGCCAGACTGCCATGATGAGACCGGGCCATCTCGTAGCCGACATAGTCATTGAGCCGCAGCGTTAACCGTTCGCACAGCCTGCGGCTGACGGTGAAGATCAGCACCGAGCGGCAGCCCTCCATCAACTGGAGGATGCGGTCCAGGAGCGGGAACCAAACGGACTCACGGGTGGTGAGTGCCAGGCTCTGATCCGGCATGGTCACCTTGACCTCCAGCGCTTTTTCCATCGGGCTCTCTATAATCGCAACGGGTCGCGGCTGGTAGCCGAGCGGATGACGAAAGGCCGTCTGCTCTTCATCTAACCCAGATGGGCTCATCACATCTGAAGCACTTCCGGTTGTCGCTATATCCGTTGCTGAGGCGGCAGGCTCCCAGCCTCCCAGAAAACGGGCGACCCGAGAGAGCGGCCTCTGGGTAGCGGATACGCCAATCCGCTGGATAGATCGGCCGCAGGCATGGACAAGCCGCTCCAGGGTTAGCGAAAGATGGCTGCCGCGCTTGTCAGGGGCCAGATCATGGATCTCGTCCACGATGAGCTGCTCGGTCGTTCGCAGCATCTCGCGTCCCTTCTCAGAGGTCAGCAGAATGTAGAGCGACTCCGGTGTCGTCACGAGCACATCCGGCGGCTGCCGCAGCATGGCTGCCCGCTGGCTGCTCTTGGTGTCTCCGGTCCGCACCGCGCTGCGCAGACCCGGCCAGGAGGAGCCGCTTGCCGATGCAGCCTCATCGATAGCCTTAACGAAATCTTCGATATGATGGTGGATATCGTTGTTAAGCGCCTTGAGCGGCGTGACATAGATGACGCGAACTCCGCTATTAGCCGACGATTCTCCGGCCAGCTTGGCCTGCACAATCCGATCGAGACAGGGGAGCAGCGCGGCAAGCGTCTTACCCGAGCCTGTGGGGGCTGCAATCAGTGTATGACGGCCTGCGCGAATGGCCTGCCAGGCATCCACCTGGACCGGTGTGGGCTGGCCGAATGCGCCCTTAAACCAGGCAGCCAGCACGGGATGAAATGAGTTAAGCGGGGAGCGGGGGACAGGAGCCATAACTTACCTCCTCCAAGCATCATATAATATTTCAGATTATTGAAAAACGGCCGAAGAGGCACGGAATCGAATCTGGTCAACGCTTTCTGCAAGAAAGCGACTTCGGAAGCATACACTGTCCCCGGATTGTGGGCCGCTAGAGCGGTTAACAATCAAGAAATCTGGGGACAACAGCGATCGTAAGATCGATCCGTGACTGTGGGCATTCTTTTTTCAACAGCCTGAATACCTATTATCAATTCCTAAAGAAGCCGTTTCACCTTGAATCCTTACTCCTACTATTGTAGCCCTCCGGCTCCACACGTCAAACCCGCACGCTCTGAACTTAGTCCCGCAAAATCTCTTTATACACTTCAATGGCGCGCGCACGCGAGGCTTTGAGATCAACAATTGCATCTGGTTGCGGGAGATGAATGGCCTTGTCATCAAGATGGTCGAGGTGCGGCAGCCAGCGCCTGATATAAGAGCCGTCGGGATCGTGTTTGCGTGACTGGGTGGCCGGATTCATGATGCGAAAATAAGGCGCGGCGTCGTAGCCGAGCGATGAACTCCAGAGCCAGCCGCCGCGGTTCTGGCAATTGTCGTAGTCGGTGAGCTGGCGGCGAAAATATTGCTCGCCCAGAGTGAAGGGACAGAGCAGGTTTTTGGTCAAAAACATGGCATTGATCATTCGCAATCGGTTGTGCATCTCGCCAGTTTCGTTCAGCTCTGTCATCGAAGCGTCAATGATGGGAATGCCAGTCCGTGCCTCCTCCCAAGCCTGATAATGACTTTCGCTTAGGGGAGAGAGGTCATATCGCTGTTCGTACCGGAAGAAGTCTTCATTGAAGATAGCTTGGTATAGATAGAAATCCCGCCATGCCAGCTGTCTCACCCACGTCTCGCCGCCGGTTTTGTCCCAAGCCGCACCGTAGGCAGCCCGTGCGGACAGTGCACCGGTATTGAGATAACGTGCAATTCCGCTGGTATTGGGGTCCCGGCTGTAGCGGTCGCGCCGGTGTTCATAATCGCGCAGGCCCTCGCTGTCAGCGAAGTCCTCCAGCTGCGCCCAGGCATCCTCTGCCTCATCCTGCTGTTTGTCCAGGGCGGCTTGGAGCTCCTGCGGCACGCCGAAGCGCTCACCAATCTCTTTATCCAACGACTTGACCGTCTTCAGATCAGAGAGCTCAGCAGAGGCCTGGGGCCGGGCATATTGCTCCATGTACGCCCGCCATTTATTGTAGAACGGCGTGAAAACCTTATAGGGCTCCGAACGCCCGGTGAAGCTGTGGAAATCCTCCAGATCCGCGAGTGGCAGATCATCAACAAGCACGAAAGGTACGTTGCGGTCGTCCGCGATCTTGCGAATGGCTTCGTCGCGCTGCTTCGCGTAGGGGGTATAGTCGGCATGAGCTACGATACCTTTGATCGGCATCGCGTGCAGGAGGGCGTCCACCACCTCTGCGGGATCGCCACTGAGCAGGTGGAGCCGCTGATCAGCCTGCTTGTATTGCTTCTCCAAGCGGACCGCTTCACGCAGGAACTGGCGGCCACTATGGGCGCGGGCCCGCCCGTCCTCCAGCAGCTTGGGATCCAGGATGAGCAGGTGGATGCCCGGCATATTCCGTTTCTTCAATGCGTCAAATGCACGCAGGTCGCGGGTGCGAAGATCTTTGCGGTGAATGAATACATACATGATTGAAACCTCCTCGTCCTTGCAGCGTATATTCTTCTAATATGGAGATCCGGCAGTCTCGCCGGAGACAGTTCGGTATAAGGCAATACACTAACCACCTGGATGTTAAACAGGAAGCAAAGCCCAATGGACAAACGTGATGAAAAAAACCGCAGCCGTCTGCAAAAGCAAACAACTGCGGTTGATGGGGTGCGGGACAGCTCATTCAGGTCTGTACGCCGCGACAAGTCCTAGGGAACTTGTATGTTGTGGAGCACGGATCGCTTGATCTCCTAGAGTTCGGCCACGCGACGCGCGCCCATGTAGCGCTTATCCCAGTAAGCTTCGCTCAGCTTGCTGATCATAACGCCTTTGCTCGAGGAGGCGTGAGCGAACTTGCCGTCGCCCACTGCGATGCCGATGTGGGATACGCCTTTACCGCTGGTATTGAAGTAAACCAGGTCGCCTGGCTGAAGTTCGTCTTGCTCGACGCTCTCGCCATGCTGAGCCTGGGCACCTGATGTCCGCGGGAGTACGATATCCAATTGCTTGAAGACGTACGCAGTAAACCCGGAGCAGTCAAAGCCGCTCGTTGTGGTGCCGGCATACTTGTACGGGGTGCCGATCAAATCGGCAATGACATCCTCCATCTTGTTGAAGGATGAGGCTGCAGCAGCTCCTACCATAAAGCTCATGGTTAAGACAAGGGCTGCCAATGAGGTCAACACTTTTCTCAAGCAAAAAGCTCCTTCCGTGCCTACGAGGTTAGCTGAGGGGTTCGGTTGAAGGCTCCCTATGGCTCCTCCGGATGCATTAAAGGTCGTTCAAAAAGCTGGATTTTGATCACGAAGTGATACATAGAAGCGAATTCGGCATCGAATTTTGAACGCAGTCCGAACTTCCGGTGCTCACGTAGGCTTACCTACGCTCCGCTCCTCATTTCCTCCTGCCTCCAAACTTCTCGGTGCTGAAAACCCAGTTTTTGAACTTTTATTTAGATGCGTCCGAGGATCAATTCACCCAGAACTGGGTCCCCCGTTTCCTGATGTCAGGAACTCGGCGTTCTTATGTAGTATATCGAAGATCATTTCGAGGATTTTTTTAGTTTTCCTGCTTTTGTCACGTAATGTTCACAATTGAAAGCGATTGCCACCACCTTTCATGGAAGGTTTTGAGAATTTTTGTCATCATTTTAACAACTATAACATGCAAAAATCGCCTTCTGCCGAAGCAGAGAGGCGATTTTGTGTTAACTTTGTTTGGATTCCCACAGTTCGTATTGTGAAGCCAGCGTCCATACCCGGACCAGGGATTGAACCAGATAGAACGCCTGATGGAGAATGAGAGCCAGTAGTCCAGCCCAGATCAGGGTGACAGATGAAGCGGCCAGTCCGATTCCTGCCCCGATGCCCCACATGATCAGCGTGATGAACAGGAGTGGCAGGAACGCGCGGAGCGAGTGGAGGCTGCTTCCCAGCATGCCTGACTCTGACACCGCCCCAAACTGCAGACTGAGGAACAGGAGATGGAGCAGTGTACTCCATAACAGCCAGCAAGCGGCATACGGCAATGCAATCTTTGCTGCTTCTGCCAGCGATGGACTGTTGAGCAGCAACTGCAGCGCTGCCGGCAGCAGCCACCACGCAGGGGCTAGTACAAGGATGGATTTGATCCAGTAGAGCAGCGTGATCTTCTTCCAGGAAGCGCGAATCCCTTGGAAGAACTTCGTTCCGCCTTCATCCGTTGCATGGCGGAGGGAATAGAGAAGGCCACTCTGAATCAGTGGCGAAAAGAGCATTCGCACTAGCAGAAGGGCTCCGAGGGTCCACAGATAGGGCTGGATCAGGTCGGTCTTCATCAGTTGAAACTGAGCTTCCATCAGGAAGACCTGGACCGCTCGCTCCGCAGGCAGCGTGTCCGGGAAACGTTTGAGCAAGGGGATGAAGGTGGATTCCACGTAACGGTATAGACCAAATCCCCATAGCAGCTGGTACAGAAACAAGAAGATGACAATATATAAGTGCTTGACCGCGAGCCGCCAGCCTTGCCTAATATGCTCTTTCATACGTGCCTCCTCACCAGCCCAAGGAGCGGAGCAGCCCCTCGAGGACTTTGACAATACCAAGATTCCAGCGTGTGCCGGTGCGCCCCGGCAGTTCCGCCTTCATATAATTATTAATGCGCTGATTGTCGAGTACGATGGAGTAATCGGGATCGACAGCTGCCCATGCCAGCGGTGAACTATGGGTGATCTTATATTGTATATGCGTCTCCTGCGCGTCCCATAGCTTTTCAACAGATTTTCCGTCCTGGAATTGCAGATGAATGGGCACACTGTCCACGTCACCGCCACGTTTGCGGATTAGAATCACGGACTCGTACAAGGTACGGCCGTCCTGTTTGACGGAGCGGATGTTGATCGACTCCACGGCGAAGTCGGCCATCAGTTTGCCATAGATGTACTGGTCAAAATAATCCTTCCAGCTCTGCTTGGTCACCTGCTCGACCACGCGCTGGAAATCAGCAGTAGAGGGATGCTTGAACTTGTATTTCTGGAAGTAGGTGCGTATGATTTTGCGCATCGTCTGCGCGCCGACCCGTTGCTCCATATCCATGAGTACCAGCTTGGCGCGAATATACACATTCTCGGCATAGTGGTCGTGATCCCGGTAGGCCCAGGACAGCTGCTTGAGCGGTGCAGGATCGGTCATGTAGCTGGATTCCACCAAGAGATTGGGCTGGATGCCGTACTCGCTCTCCATGACCTTGTCCTCGGCATAGGAGGTGAAGCCCTCATCGAGCCAAGCCTCTTCGAACTCGTTGGAGGCGACCATCCCGTACCAGTACTGATGACCGATCTCATGGATGACGACTCGCTCCAGCTCATAGCCGGGATTGTCACTGTCAGCTGCAAACGAAGTGACGAGTGTCGGATATTCCATACCGCCAGCCCCGCTGCCTCCAGCAGGCGGTACAACGATAGATAACGTGGAGTAAGGATATTCTCCAAACCACTCGGCATATTTGGCCAAGGCGGATTTGGCAGCATGCATGTAACGGTCCTGCAGCTTGGCATGTCTCGGATCAAGGTAAAGCTTGATTCGAACGCCCGGCACACCATCGGTGGAATAAGGCTCCTCCACATAGATGAAATCCGGCGAGGCTGCCCAGGCGAAGTCATGGACATCGTCGGCATAAAACTGATAAATCTTGTTCTTCCCATCCGTGATGGCTGCCTTGGTTGGGAATCCGGTGGCCGCTACTTTGTAATCGGCAGGGACTTGGATGCGCACGTTATAGATGCCAAAGTCGCTGTAAAATTCCGAATTGCCATGATACTGGTGAGCATTCCACCCCTCATTGACCCGACCGCGGGTCCCGGAGGTTTCGTACTTGGCCAGCTTGGGGAACCATTGTCCTGCCATGACGAAATTGCCGGCATAGCCCATACGTGCAAACACGGCTGGCATGTGAACGATATACTCGGTAGTCAATGTAATGCTCTGGCCGGGTCTTACAGGATCGGGAAGCTTGAGCTTGGCCAATGTTCGGTCCTGCGAATTCCCGTCATCCGGTTGAACATAATGAAGTCGGGGCAGGAGACTTTCGCCTTCCTCTGTCTTCAGACTGAGCAGCTCCATGGAGCCGGTACTAGCTTCGGTAGCCTTGTCCTCACGGAGCTTGCCGCCGGATTCCTGCATAAAGGTGGTCTCGGGCGACGCAAACGCGTTAGGGTAGAGATGCCAGTACATCTCAGTGACCGGCTGTTTGCCGGGATTGGTCCAAGTCACCGTTTGTTTACCCTTGAGCTGACGCGTCTGCTCGTCCAATTGCACATCCATATGATACTCGACGACGCGGTGACTGAGGACGCGGGGCGGGGGGATCTGGATGTAATCGGGCTCTGTAGCCCCGGGGGCCGCGCTGCCCTCCGGTGCAGCTGTGCTCTGCTCGGACAATGTTGATGGAGGTTGTGCGAACGTGTACTGCGACTGCCAGGCTTCTCCAAAACCATGTTGCAGGGAAAGCGTGAGCAAGGAGGCCAGTAGGACAACAAAAACGATTTTCTTTGCATGACGTGGGATCATAGCTCCAATACCTCCCGTTGACAAGCTTCTAAGGCATGTATATGTTGGCTTTTCCCGGATTATTAGCTAAAATAGAATTTAATTCGTCCAGGCCCTGTTGCAGGGTTTGGTTGAGATGCCGAATGATGACTCGATCGTCCAATCGGACAATAGAGCTATAATAGGAAGTACAATGACTAAAGACTGGCGGGAGTGAATGAAGCATGGAACAAGGCAAGGGACCGGAAATGAAGAAGAAGCTGGGGTTTAATCTCATCGCAGGCGAGAAACACAAAGGATTCGGAGCGGGCTCGATCGATTTGAACTCGGTCGCATGTGTCATTATTGATGGCGACGAGGCCTATATGGACGCGGGAGCCATGCATGCCAAGAGCAAGATCGAGAAGCGGATCAAGTTCAGCATGAATAAGGAAGACGTGCCCAATGGAAGACAATGCTGGATCGTATGGGTGGCTGTGGATCGGACGGAAGAGGGAGCTTTCTATGGCGGGGCGACGGCTTGCGAGATGCTAATCGACGAAGAAGCGCGACGCGGCTGGAAAATCCTTGCCGACCATGTCAACAAGCTGGACTATGCGCTCAAACGCCGCTATATCCTGGGGGAACTTGGTGATAAGGAAAAGCAGCTCCTCAAAAACCTGCTGATCGAGCACAATGAGGAATGGTGGAACAATTCCCCGGAGACACTCCAGGAAGCACTCTCATAGAAGAACCAAACAAAAACAAGCCGCCTTATGCCTGGGCTACTGTAGCCAGGTATAGGCGGCTTGTTTTTCGGGTACGCAAACTTATTTCAAAAAAAACTTGATAATGGTTATCATTCTTGGTAAAATACAAAAAGAAAGAAGGGACCGATGAAATCCCTTCAATCTTTAGAAGCTTTATTTCGGATCAAATGTTTTGCAGTCGGTTTCTGCGGAACGATGCGCATTGCTTTCTTTGTTGTTGACGATGAAGATCGATTCAGCTGAACAACGGTTGTTGCCAGCCCAGTTACGGCACGAGCTTACTTCGCAGATGACATCTTTAGCCATGTGGATTCACCTCCTCTGGGAGCACAGTCGCATAGGCTCGTACAAGTTGGCGCTTGTACAGAAGCTAGCTAGCCTTTTCCAGTGATAATGGATGAGGTTTTTTGTGCGTTGACTGTAATTACTATGTTAGTAATTACCCTTTCATTCTAGCAGACAATCACCCAGATGGCAATTGCCCGATTAGGTACCTCTTGTCCTCTATGCAGCGCATGAATCCGGTCTCATCCGAATAAGCTGGTTAGTATGGTGTTCAAGCCATATTAGAACAGAAGGTGATGAGGCGTGGGCGAATTTCTGACCTGGATGGATGCGGATATCCCGCATTATGAAGTGTATATTCGCATTGTGGTCAGTGCACTGCTAGGGTTCTTGATCGGTTGGGATCGCGAGGCGAAGAGCAAGCCAGCCGGCTTGAAAACGTATATGTATGTCTGTGTGGCGAGCGCACTGATTACGATTATCTCCATTTATAGTGTAGGGAAATTCAGTACGGCCGAAGGGACAATGATGGACCCGATGCGTTTGGCGGCTCAGATTGTCTCGGGTCTGGGGTTCCTGGGAGCGGGCGTCATCTTGAAGGATGGTCTTCAAGTGAAGGGCCTTACCTCCGCGGCCATGATTCTGTACGTGGGCGGCATCGGGATCGGCGTAGGGGCTGGCTTCTATAGCGTAGTCATCTTCACGGTTGTGCTGACCACTGTCATGGCGCGGATCGCCAACGCGTTGGAGCGGCACAAATTCAAGACACACAAGGCAACCGGAGAAGAGAGTGAAGGGTAGCGTAGTTCTAGTCCACAACCATCATGATGAGTGATGGTTTTTTTTATTGTTCAGGAAACTATGATTTTGTTTGCTGTGACTAAGATAATTCCGCCAACCGCCCGCTGTAACACACTTTTGTTCCTCTATTTGCTCGCATCGCCGCCCACCGCCCGCTGTAGCGTACCAAGGCGGCCATCAACGCTTTGGGGAGGGCCTAGCTACCGATTGAAAGGAAGTGTTGAATCTAATTTGGGAATCAGATACAGTTGTAGTGGATTATTATGGATGGCGGTGGGGATTGTATGAAAAGAAGCGTTTCTAATCTATTACGTGTCATCGAATGGCTTCTGATTGTGGGGGGAGTAGTACTTCTCTTAGCGCCAATGATTATTCCCTACTCAGATATGTACTCATTTAACCGAGATTTCAGAGAGGCCAAATCAGCGGGAATCTATTATGAAGGGCCGAGGGAGAAGCAAACCTTCTTCGAAAGCAAGTTAACGATAAAAGGGGTCATCTATGACGGGGAGAACCTGAATGTGTATGTTCGCGGCTGCAGACTAGGCTCGGGCAGTAAGCTGCCTCAGCAGGCGGTTGTCCATCTTCCGAGTGGAGAGACTTTGGGTCCCAGAAGCTGGGGCGGCACGATGAACTTGTTCTGCGGCACGGGTGTGTATTCGTACGAAGACGTCCCTGCGGGACTGAGCCAGATTACATTCGGGCAGGAATCGTATGACGAAGCCTTCTCCTTCGAGATTCCTCTGGGCAAGGAGGTGGCAGAATGAAGCGTGCGAAGGGGCACATTATTCGCTGGGCAATCATTGTGGTAATGGGAATTATCGTACTCGGAGCCATGACCTCCTTCGCACTTACGCCAGAGCGCGGGATCAGAGAGTCTTTGCTCGGGATGAATCTGCCGGTTGAGGTGGAAGCCGTTTCTGTTATTGATGCCGGTGGCATTCATGCGGTCGTGTTTTGGGATGAAAAGTATCAGATGTACCACCATTCCTTTATGAAGCAGGTGCTTGGCCTGTTCTGGGAAGCGCGTGGTGGAGGATTCGGTACTAAGCCGCAGGAGGAGTGGCAGATTAAGTTCGGGGAAGGCTACTCTACACAAGGGTCGCGTGCGTATCATTATGTGATTGGCTGGATTAATGACCACGAGGTTGCTACAGTGGAGGTATTGTGGCGAGATGGGACGCTGGAACAAATGGAGCCTGCCATGGGCCGAATTATTCATTTTGCTAGAGAAGGCGAAGCGGGATCCAGCTCTTGGATGGTTGAGGAGTTATATGCTTATGACCGTAACGGCAATCGGCTCTACACATTGGATAACATGAATTATTTCGCTGCAGCCGAATAGAAGGCCTATAGTTCCGAAGCGAGCTTCCTTTCGGAAAACCTAAGCTAATGCTTCCGAAGCTAGTTTTCCTTCGGAAAACTTAAGCCTATGCTTCCGAAGCTAGTTTTCCTTCGGAAAACTTTGAGGAGAGGTGAACATGGAATCTGTAATCGCTACGCTGCCTTACTATAAAGTAGAGCGCAATGTCGACAAGCTGTCCATCTGCACCGTGGTGCACGAGCATGAGATGCATCTGTGCGATACGTGCCTGCGCACCGCGCACAAGGAAATTCCGATTGACTCACTATTCGATATCTCATACCGCCGAATGCGAGGTGCAGATGGCATGCTGTATCTACATACGGATCAAGGTATTGTCTCCTTCACGCTCAAGGTGGACCCCTGTGCTTTTATCGAAGCGTACCAGAGGTTGGTGGGCAAGTGAAGCTTGAAAGTTAGTTGTCCAACTTATTGTCTTCGTCCGCGTCACAGTCGCTATGTAGCTGACTGAAGGCGCGGGCTTTTATTCGTTTCGAGTAACGCGATTAGTCTACATCGGCCGTTTTGGCTTGTGAGGGGTGGTGCAACGGGAATTAACCTGTGTCGCAAGGACAGGTGGACAGGTGCAACTGTGTAATACAGCGAGCGGAGGTTTATGAGAGGGTGAAAGGGTCGCTCCTTCTTTCTTCTGCTAAAGACAAAAGTACACTTAAAAAGCGCCAAAACGATGATTATCCGGCTCGTAAGGACAAAAATACAGTTAATACGCCGGGAATATCCATATATTACTATAAATAAACGGATTAGTTGTACTTTTGACTTTAACTCTTCAGGATCGCTATGAATTTAGGATAATAGTGGTACTTTTGTCGTTAAGGCTCGGGCGGAGATGGTCTGGACCATCCCCAATCATCCCCGTCCCTTAGGATCAATTGTCCCTCGGCCATCATGCTCCCAAACCTCGTGGATTTCAGCACAACGCGCTTTTGGTGATATCCTCCGTACTTAGCTTTCGCATGGGAAGTACGCTTAATTTGCACCGCCACTTGCCAGAGAGCGTGGGCGAGGTGCACCTGCGCCGCCACTTGCTATGGAGCGTGGAGCGAGGAATATCCATCGCCATAGGAAAAACCGGCGGTGATAACCGCCGGCAGCCTATGGAGTCAGGTGAAGCACCGATATAGCCCTCACCTGAGCCTGATTTTACAAGCCCCTCAACATAACTCAATTAGTATCCCAGCTTATCCTTCGTTTTCTCGAAAATATCGTTGGCCATCTGTGTGTAGCGCTCGCTACCGTTGGCTTCGACTTGGGCAGTGTAGGTGGCCCAGTTGTCGAAGCTCTCCTGGCCGGTGATGAAGCGCAGGGTGCTCGTCTTCACGAAGTCCATGAGTGGAGTCGAAATCAGATTCATTTGCTCACTCTCCTCCGGCGTTGCCATGATAGGCGGTGCCAGCTTGCGCGGTTCGCGGGTTGAGAGAATGCGGTCAAAATAGTCTTTTTCACCCTCGGTCATCTTGGAGAGCTTCAGATCAGTCGAACCGCCATAGGCAAACATGCCGTTGGCAAAGCCGTAATCGACGTTCAACTGCTTCGATGCGCCTTCATTCATCCCGTTGTAGTAGATGTCCGAATTCAGGACGATCTTGCCGTCGCCGTCACGGGTGAAGGTTTCGCCTTCGACACCCCATAGGCTAAGCGTCTGGCCTTCATCCGAATACCAGAACCAGTCAACAAAGCGCAGCAATTTGATGAAGCCTTCTTCGCCTAGCTCATTCAATGCATTCTGGCTGACCATGACGCCATTCTCCAGGCGCGACGTCTCGATCTGCTGCATGCCCTTCGGACCGCCCGGCTGCACGATCATATACAGCTCGGCACCAGGGTCCTGCATCTTGGAGCGGAAGTCGGATAGCTGCTGATAATTGCCATTGATGACGAAACTGTCGCCCTTGAAGAACTTGGCCTGCGCCGTATCATTTTCCTGCGTGAAGGACTCAGGGTCCATCAGGCCGTCCCGGATGAGCTTGTTGAAGTACTCCAGGTAAGCTTTGAAGTTATCCGACGCATTGGCAAAGGTAAACTGTTCCTGATCATGGTCAAAATACAGTCCATTGGAAATGCCCCAGCCCGCGGTCACCCCATATTGGACAGCCGTAATGTTCAGCGATGACTCGCCTTGGAACTGGTCAGAGAACACGTAAGGCTTGCCTGTGTGTTCCTTCACCTTCTTGAGCACCTCGTAGAAATCTTCATATGTCCAATCCGCTTGTTCTGCGAGGACATCGATGCCCGCTGCCTCGAAAATATCCTTACGGATGATATAAGAGTATCCGCCACCCGCAACCTCCCACATGCCAGGAAGGACGTAATACTTTCCATCTTCCCTCAGCTTGGACTTGAGGTCTTCTTCCATGCCCCAATCCTTCACGGCTTTCATATAGTTCGGCATATATTGCACCCAATCGCTGATCGGTACGATTTGACCACCTGCCACGAAAGCGGATTCATCATACGTTTTGGGAATCAGGTACGGCGCATCGCCGCTGTTCACCAGCAGGGACTTTTGGTTATCGTATTCGGTCCGGGCCGTAATCGACAGGTCGAAGGTCACATTCGTCTTCTCTTGGATCGCGCTCCACAGGCGCCAGTCTTTGCTATAAGGGTAATTCTCATGGTCGCTGTACATCATGGAGTAGGTTACCGGTTCTGTGGAATGAAACGTCTCGTTCTCTCCAAACGTATAGTCCGCTGCTTCATCGCCTTCGGTATTCGTCTGTCCTGTCTCGCCTGCGGGCGGGTTGGTGCCAGGACTAGCAGGCTCATTCGAGCTGCAGGCCGCCATCACCACAAGCATCAGCGACAGCATCATCAGTACCGCAGTGTTACCCCATCTTTTCATTGCAAAACCTCCCTGTCTAATTTCAAAACTATATATAACGGAGTATTAGGGCAGGGTTAAGTAGCCAAAGAGAATGAGTCAGTTCTGGAGAAGCGTAGCGCTCGCCTTTGTCCCGGGATTTCACCCCCTACAGGGGTTATCAATCCAAGAAATCTGGGGACAACAGCGATCGGAAGAACGACTCATTCTCAAAGGCATACGTACCTAGCCATTTTTCCGGTTATATCGTTTATCCTTTTACCGATCCGATCATCATGCCCTGAACAAAATAGCGCTGCACGAACGGGTAGATGCAGATGATGGGCAGCGAGGTGAGAACCATCGCCGTCGACTTGACGCTGGCGGCGATCTGGCTGGTCTGCTCGGACGAGGCCCCAATCTCTGTCGGACTGACCGCGTTGTCGATAATCTGCTTCAAGTAGAGGGCGATCGGCCACTTCTCCTTGGACTGAAGGTAGAGCGAGGGGCCGAACCAGTTGTTCCACATGCCTACCATCACAAACAGCATAATCGTCGCTAGGATCGGCTTGGACAGTGGCAAGACAATACGGGTGAAGATGCCGAATACCCCGAGACCGTCGACGCGGCCAGCTTCCTCGACTTCATTGGGCAGACTGGCGAAGAACGTCTTCATCAGGATGACGTTGAACGCACTGATGGCGCCGGGAATGACGATTGCCCAGATGGTATCGCGCATGCCCAGCGTTTTGGCGACGAGAATATAGTTGGGGATCAGGCCGCCGCCGAAGTACATCGTGAAGAGCACGAACGGGATAAAAAACTTGTTGAGCCGCAGCTTAGGCTTGGACAATGGATACGACATCACTGCTGTCGCTGCTACTGCAATGAACGTGCCCAGCACCGAGTAGAGTATCGTGTTGCCATAATACCGGAAGAAATCCGGTTTGCTGAGGATCACCTCATAGGTCTGGGTAGTGAACTCCACCGGATAGATGCTGACCTTGCCGGCATAGATCGCCGCTTCCGAGCTGAACGACTGGGCCACCAGGTAGAGAAACGGATACAAGGTGAAGGAGACGACCACGAGCATGATCAGGGTGTTGAAGATATCGAATAGACTAATACGCTTCGTCATAGGGACGGCTCCTTTCTACCATAGGCTGGATTGCGTCGTGCGCTTGGATAATTCATTGGCGATAGTGACGAGGATAAGGCCGATGATGCCCTCGAACAAGCCAACGGCCGTCGCATAGCTGAAGTTACCGCCCGTGATGCCCATCCTATAGACATAGGTAGAGATGACATCGGCGGTTTCATACGTCAGCGGGTTGTAGAGCAGCAGGATCTTCTCAAAGTTGGAGCTCAGAATGCTGCCGATATCCAGAATCAGGAGCACCATAATTGTCGGTAGGATGCCGGGAATCGTCACGTGCATGGCCAGCCGGAGGCGGCTGCCACCATCGATCTTGGCTGCTTCATACAGCTCGGTATTAATACCGGTCATGGCTGCCAGGTAGAGAATGGTGCCCCAACCCAGGCTCTGCCAGATACCGGAGGAGACATAGATCGTTGGGAACCATTCAGGCAGGGAGATGAAGGCAATCCGCTCATAACCAAGCCACGCCACCAGCGAGTTGATGGGTCCCGTCAGGGAGACCATCTCTTTGACCATCCCCGCGACGATAACGATGGAGATGAAATGGGGGAGATAAGAGACGGTCTGCACGAACTTTTTCCATCGCATCTTCGTAATTTCGTTAAGAAGCAGGGCGAATCCGAGCGTCAGTGGAAACTTGACGACCAGGTAACTCACGCTCAGGGTCAAATCATTGAAGAAGGCCCGCCAGAAGGTCGGATCCTTCATGAACATCTCAAAGTAGGTGAAGCCCACCCACTCCGAGCCCAGAATGCTGGGACCGCCCCGATATTTGCGGAAGGCGATCACGTTGCCGATCATCGGCATGTACTTGAAAATGACAAAGTAAATGACGGGGATCACCAAAAACGCGTAGAGCTTCCATTCCTTGCGGACGTGCTTCCACAGCGGCGTGGTGTCCGAGAGTTTGCTGCGAGCCTGCGTGGCCATGTCGTTATCACTTCCCCTGCGAATATTTGCCCCGGCTCCGGGAGACGTCTTGATGCCGTGCTTGCTTGCTCCCCCAATGTAACGGAGAGGTCGCTGCCGCTCAATGTGCAGAATGAGAAATGATGTACAGGATCAGTAAAAACCGGGGGTTGATCTTGAAATCAACAGGCAAAATCCTTAATCCCGGCAAAAAAAACAAAAAAAGACCTCCCTGCTAGGGAAGGTCATCGCTTCATATAACGTTCATAGGCCGCTTGCTTGATCTCCAGCACCCGGTCGATACCGAGCAGTCGCAACTGATTCACCATGCTGTCGTAGGCCTCAATAGATTCCTCGCCCAGAATGATGCGCAATTCCGCATCTTGTACATAGTCTGCGATGCCATCCATCAGGGCGGAGAGCTCACTGGCCTCCTCGGCTGTAGGGGTAATGGGAGGAAGCAGATGCGTTTCATGCCGGGTGTGCCGCCAGATATCGGGTGCCCCATGGGTCGCCTCGAACTTCCAGATCATTTGGGAGTCACGCTGAATCATCGGGAAATTCGTCTGATGCGCATATTGCAGCATCACTTGGTCACTGGACAAGCCCTCGGGGTTGTCCAATACCAGGTCGGTGTAGGTCGGTTGGCCACTGTCCATCGTATAGGTCAGTCCCTCGATGCCGAACGTGTTCAGAAGGTTGCCCTCCTCCGAATAGGCGTAATCCAGCCAGCGTACCGCCGCTTCGAGATGCTGGGTGGTCGCCTTAATGGCCGCAGAGCTGGTGCCGGCATACGCATTATCCAACTGGCCGAACTTGGGCAGTTCGCCCTTCACGAGCGTTGGGTAGGGTGCGGCGGCATAGCTCGCGCTCGTTCCCGCGGCTTGCGCGGCGAGATTGTACTTCTCAATATAGGCGTGCCAGCCGATGGTTGCGCCGCTGACTCCGCTCATGATCTTCTGGTCTACGGTACGGATGTCGATCACGGCAAAGTCCGGGTCAATCAGCCCTTCTCTATACCATTGACTCATCGTGGCCAGATAGTCCCGATACCCGGGCTCAAGATAACCGTAACGGACCTGGCCCTCTTCGACGTAGAAGTTGCCCATCACGCCGAAGGCTCCAGCAAACCCGGCAGTTCGCTCTCCCATGAATAGTGTCCGCAGCGTCAGCGGGGAGGAGGCTTTCTTATGCTGCTTGAATGCCTTCAACATATAGTGCCATTCATCGATGGTCGTAGGGAGAGGGAGTCCCAGCTCCTCCAGCCAGTCGGTTCGCACTATCGGGCCGCCATAGACGCGGCCGGACTCTGAACGGATGAACGGGAAGGCATAGTAGAGTCCACTATCGGTCTTGACCATTTTGTCGATCTCAGGATGCTCGGCCAGCACTCGCTTGAAGTTGGGGGCATAGCGATCGATGACATCGTTGAGCGGAAGAATGTATCCTTGCTCAATCGCTTTCTCGGGCCCGCCCGGATAAGCCAGCCAGTTGTTCATAAAGATATCCGGCATGTTGCCGGAGGCAAGCAGATATTGAAATTTGCTATCCTGAATCGGCACACCGCCCAGATGGCGGATGGTGATCCCGGTTCGTTCCTCATAGACATGATCGATCGGACCGCGGTTGGGCGCAGCAATGTCGGGAAACTCGTTCATGAGCGTGAGCTTGGGTCCGTTGGTCATGGGATACTGGAAAGGCTCTGTCACCGAGCGATCGGCATCCTCCGATTCGCTCTGGTGATTTCCCGTCTCCACCGGTTCCGGACTGCCGAAGCAGCCGGACAACAGCAGGGCGGAGAGGAGGAGAACCAGCCAGCATGCACGATGATTGGTGAGGTAGTTGGCATCTGGCATACTTTACACCTCCTATTGTGTTTAGTTGATTGTTTTATACTTGCCGGGAGTGATGCCCTCATATTTTTTGAACACGCGGATGAACGCGTGGCCACTGGCAAAACCGACCCCTTCAGCGGTATCGTCGATACTGCTTCCTTCCTGGAGAAGGGACTTGGCGGCCTGTACCCGAGTCTGACTAATAAAATCATGAAGTCCCTGGCCCGTCTGCTCGCGGAATAGTCGCGATACATATTGCGGCGATAGCCGGAAGTGGTCGCCAATCAGAGAGACGCTCAGATTTTTGTCCCCGTAATGCTCCTGCACGAACGCCGTCACCTTCTCGCCGATTCCGGCTTGCGTTTGTACATTCTGTCTGCTCCGAAGCACGCCGCATACCTGATCACGAATATCCGACAGCTCCTGATGAAACTCTGCTTTGGAGGTGCAGGCCAGCAGCCGCTTGAGGGGACGCCATTCATCCCATGCGATAGCGGTTTGTTCATCATCTGGAATCGCCTTGATAAGCGTGGTCGCCAGGTCAAGCAGGACGAATCGGATGATCTCCAGAGACGCTTGCGTCTGGAAGGCCTGCTCCACCACATCATCAATAACTCCCTGCGCTTTGTCGTAATCGCCCGCCTTGAGCAGATTTAGCAGAATCATTTGCTCGTTTACCGTGAAGAAATAGCTGCTCTTGGCCGGCTTCACTTCGCCATACCACAGCGATTGCCCCTCGCCAAGCACAATGCGGTACTCCTGGGCCTCGAGTGCTTGCAAAAATGCCTGGTGGATGCCGTCCAGACCGGTCTGCAGATCGCTGCCTGCCGTCGTGAACCGCAATTTGTACCGGGTCGCAATGAATTCATGGGCCTGCGCGAGGGCGTCCTCCAACTCCATCTTCCAGCAAGCCTCGCTGTCATCGGCTACGTTCACAACAGCCGCGAGCGTCCCGTCCACATCGGTGAAACGGACGGCCAGATGGTTCGGGACAAAGTCTGCAAGGATATTGGAGACAATAAATTGCGCCATATCCAGTACCCGCACATCGCTGGCATCGCTCTCGATATAGAAGAGCAGGACGCCGAAGCGTTCGGAGGTCCATTGAAGATGGTAGGTCCGGGAGAGCTCGGAGAGCGGAATGCTGCGATCAGCCTGACCCTTGAGAGCCCGGGCGAGATAATAATGCTGCAGGACCCGCAGCTGCTGCGTCTGCTTGTTGCTCATGTCATCACGCTCCCGGATCGTCTCTAGCACGCTGCGTTGAATGAACGAATATTCATCGGCATCAGCCCCTGCATGCCCTGATTGACCCTTGGCAAAGACGCTTACGAGCTGCTTCACAGGGTCGTAATTTTTGCGGGCAAAGTAATAGATGACAGCGCCTCCAATTAAAAAGCACAAGAGCAGGCCAAGACCGTTAAGGGTCTGAATAGTCCGGGCCCGTTCCCAGAACACCTCGGTTGGAAAGACGCTGACATAACGCCAGCCCGTCGTGTCGGAGGCTTCGATGGTCACCATGGACGGGATCCCGTCAAACGAACGGGTGAAGGTGCCGGTGCCTTCCAATTCCCAAGGTTCGGATAATGAAGCGAATTCAGAGTCGTCCCCGTTCTGGAACAGCACCTGGTTACGCTCGTCCATAATGAATACCTGACCTTGCTTCACCCAGTCGATGTTCTCCAGCAGGGTCCGAATTTTCTCGTTATGCAAGGGAAACAGAAGTGTCCCTGCGGGCGTTCCGTCCACTTGCATGGGCAGCGAGCGAATATAGGCGGGCGTCACCGTTTTGCGCCCCTGGATTTCTACAGGCAAGGTAATGTAGGAGCCTGCGTGCTCTGTCTGCATCATATCCAGCCATTCCTCGTATGAATAAGAAGACGTCGCATGCTGCAGCTCGAAGAACAGGCGGGCGTCAGCATAGGTGTCCCCCGAGAGTACGGTACCCAGCTTGTTGGAATACAGATAGATGCCTTTAATGAAGTCATGAGTAGCGAGCAAATTGCCGAGTTCCTGCTTGGTTTGGTAGGTCAGATAAGGATGATCGGCCGAGGGTCCGTTCAACCACTTTTTGAACTCGGGCTGGATGGACAGTTGGGTGGCCAAGCTCTCGGTCTGCTGCAGCTCACCGTCGACAATATAACGGACTTGCTGGAGCATGGCGCTGCTTGCCCGTTTGATTTCGTATTCAACAATTTCCCTAGTTTGACTGTAAATGATGATGCTCAAGATGACCGGAATCAGCAAAATGACGGCGTAGGACACCATCCATCGAAAGGCCACGCTGCGTGTGTAAGGCTTAATTTTCTTCCAGCTCCAATGCACGTGATTCCCCCCAAAATCTCCTGAAATGTACATTTTCTATAGTAGCATGAACCTCTACGACCTTTTATGTACAATTTGAACCTGAGTGTACATTTTGTGGATTGATATCGTGACTGCAGCATTTTTTGTTCGGAGTGGGTAATGCCAAGTAGTATTGGGTAATATCCATTCGGAAGAAGAAGAATCTGGAATCGGGAGAGTTATAGGGCTTTGGGAGCTATTGCAAAATATTGGGTTGTGACATACGATAGGATTCACATTGAAAGGGCAGATTTCGGAGGAGGTAGAGGATGAGCACAGAAGAGCGGCTTCGTGCGTTGGAAGCCAAGGTTGAGCGTCTGGAGCACGAGTTGGATGTCTTGCGCCAGGCTAGAGGCCGAGGGGAACGCATGCAGTGGAGTATGCATGAGGTGGAGCAGCCTGATTCTTCACATGCAGGCCAAGCGCAGCCTGATTTCGCTCCATCTGCGTTTCGCCCGCCGGGTAATCCAAGGCAAGAGCCTCCCACTGCTGACTCTGAGGCATCTTCGGCTCAGCCGGGTAGGCGACAAGTTCCGCCGCTCCCTCCCTATGGAGCAGATCCCGCGCCATATACGCCGAGACCAGCTACGGACTGGGAGCATGTGGCCCGCGTATGGCTGCCCCGGGTGTTTGTGGTCGTGCTCCTGCTGGGGGTACTATGGGGATTCACGGCTGCGGTCTCCGCAGGCTTCATCAATGAACCGGTCCGCTGTCTAATCGGGATTGTGGCGGCCGCCATTATGTACATATTAGGTGAACGACAGCTTAAGGGCGGGCGTGATGCGTTGGGTCAGGTGCTGATTGGCGGAGCCGTAGCGATTCTGATCCTTGCCGGGGTGGCCGCTTATACGCTCTATGACCTCATTGATATAGGGGTGGCTGGGGTGTTTTTCGTAGGAACGGTAGGGCTCGGCGTGTTGGCGTCGCTCCGGCATCGCTCGCAATCGCTGATGCTGGTTGCCATGGTGGCGGGATATCTCATCCCATTGCTGTTAACTAGAGACACCCCTAATCCGTGGCTGTACATCGGGTATGAGACGCTGTTCTCCATTGCCATGCTGATCATTGCTGCCCGGTTGAACTTCAGGGTCGCCTACGGTGCCGCGTTCGGGCTCCTGCATCTACCGCTTATCCTATACGCGGTCTATGATTTTGATGAGTATCGGACGATTTTTCTGTTGGCAGTTATTCTGCAGCATCTAACCTTGTATGGCTTAGCGGCGTTCTACAAGCCCACGCATTCTGCCACTTACAGGCAATCGGTGCTGTTCGCCGGGTTTATGGCCATGGCTGGCTGGTTCTATGTGATGTACGGCATACGTTCTGCCGGAATGTACGGCGTGTTGCTCGGGGCCGCGACGATTCTGCACGGGGCAACGGCTTATCTGTTCTATCGACAGCGCAAGCTTTATGTCGTTTTCGGCATCCTTGCGTCAGTGGGCCTCACGCTATGGCTGCTACATACAGTAGATATCGACTTCGTCGCCAGTACACTCGTGCTGCAGGGCACGGCAGCCATTATTCTTGGGCTGTACCTGCGCAATAACCTGCAGTTTTTGGTGGGTCTCGCTATCTATGCGTTGGGTGCGGTAGGTACAATTAATATGCCGATTGAAACCTTGGCCTCAGGGGAAACGGTCAATTGGCTAATGCTGCTGGTGACCTTGCCCATCCTGTACAAGTATCGGAATCTCGGCCTGGAGGAGGGCAAGCAGCCCCCGTCCATCGTCCAATCGGTGATGTGGGCGGAAGGCCTGCTCCTGCTGTATTTCATCACCCAGGTTACGCAATTGCTGAGCAGCTCCCTCGCTGATGAAACGCAGCGACTCCTTATATCGGGCGTCTGGATTGTGTACGCCATCGCGGTCATCGTCGTGGGCATTGTGCTTCAGCGAGCCAGAGTCCGGCTGGCCGGCGTAGGCTTCCTATTTTTGACCCTGATCAAGATCATTTTCGTCGATTTGCCGGGGGTGTCTCCTGCCGTGCGGGCGATTCTGTTCATTGGACTCGGCGTAGCAGGTATTGCGGCTTCCCGTTTGTTATATCGAAAAAAAGAATAGGCAAGGCTACCCTTCCGTTGATCCGGAGGATGCCGTGCCCGGTTGATTCGCCTCCTGCATGGCCTCGTGCATGCCGGGGGCGTTTTTGCGTGTGATCAAGAGACCGCGTGCAGCATCCCGTAATGGAATCAAGAGCTCCATCGAAAGCCCGGACAGGCCCTGCGGCGATAAGTCAATGGCCTTCCCAAAGTGGGTCTCACCGTCCTGGCGCAGTTGTTCTTTCTCCTCTGTAGTGAGTGTGTCCAAGACGCGGAGCAGTTGCCATTCTTCGAGTCGCATGTTTCTTTCCTCCTTAGGTGTTGTGGCCCTGCTTGGTGTGCAAAAAAAGAGACCTGGCAGACACAGAAGCTGCCAAATCTCCTTGATCGCCATTGCGGGCAGATCAGTCCGAGTGACGGAGCAGCGCCAGATCGAAGGCTGGCACGAGCTTCTCCTCCATCGCGCGGCTGAGCAGTGCCGTCACGGCGGCATATCCATCCTCGCCGAGATCCTCGGTGAAGTCGTTCACGTACAAGTCGATATGCGCCTGTGCCACCTCGGGCGCCATCTCTTGCGCATGAGCCATCACATACTCCGATGAAGCCTGCGGCTCCTTCCAGGCGTGGCGGACCGAAGCCCGGATCCAATCTGCAATTTGTGCAGTTGCCAAGCCCCGGCGGGCGATGATGGCACCGAGTGGAATCGGCAGGCCCGTATCGCTCTCCCACCAGCTGCCCAGATCGGTCATCAGCTGTAGGCCGTACTCCGCGTACGTGAAGCGGGCTTCGTGGATCACCAATCCTGCATCGATGTGGCCGTCGCGAACCGCTGGCATGATCTCATGAAACGGCATGACGACAATCTCGCCGATGCCGCCTGGCACATGAGCAGCCGCCCAGAGCCGGAACAGCAGGTAAGCGGTCGAACGATCGCTTGGCACAGCCACACGCTTGCCGGACAGCCATGCAGGGTCGGCGCTGCCCATGGCGGGCGTGAGTGTTGCATCTGCAGGGCCTTCGGCACTCAAGGTAGACTCAGCCGCAGGACTCGCTATGCGGTCACCATCGAGCGGGTCCGGGAGCACGGTCAGGGCTGCGGCTTCTTCCACGGCACTGATGGCCGGCGCCCCGTGACCTCGTGTCAGCACGAGAGGACCGCACCCGCGGCCGAGCGCACCGCCGCAAGGGAGCAGGGCATAGTCGCTCAGTACCCAGGGGAGCGCCGCATAAGAGATCTTCAGTACTTCCGGCCCGCTGCGCTCGGCGGCAAGCTTGTTCGTCACATCAATATCGGCGTAGGTAACCGCAAGCTCCGGCGCGCCTGGAATCAGGCCATGCGCCAGAGCATGGAATACAAACGTGTCATTGGGACAGGGAGAATACGCGATGTTCAGCTGCTTCATGCGAACACCCCCTTCAGTGCGGCACTTGCATCCGCCAGCGCATCCAGCGCTTCCTTGATCCGCCAGGCCAACCGGTCGCGAGGCCCGACGTGATTGGAGATGGCGCGCAGCTCCAGCACAGGCAGGCTGCGTGCCTGGGCCGCGACGGCAGCACCATAGCCCTCCATGGCTTCAGCCAGCGCACCGGGAATGCGACGGCTTAACAGCTCAGCGGTATCCGCCGTGCCCGTGACAGTGGAGAGGGTCAGCACCGGGCCTGTGTGTACAGCCAACCCTGCGGCCTGGAGCGCTTCCTGACAGCGGGCCAGCAGTACAGGATCGCTCTCGACCACCGCAGAACCGAAGCCCAGCTCGTCCACGCTCTCAAAACCGTCCGGTGTCTCCGCGCCCAGATCGGCTGCAATGATCCGATCGGCCAGCACCAGCTCGCCTAGCTCGGCGCCCCCGCGGAACCCCCCGGCAATCCCGGCACTGATTACCAGGTCATAGCTGCGTTCTGCCAGGATCATGGCGGTGCCGGCTGCAGCTGCTGCCGGGCCGACGCCAACGGACCTGACATCAAAACGGTCTCCAGAAGCGTCACCGAGACCCCGCAGCACAGCGTCGCGCTCCGCAGCAACGGCAGTGACGATTAGAATATGCATCGATTCAGACATCATTCAGCTCTCCTTACCGATCCTCCATCTACAGCGGGGATCGCTTTGCTTCTATTGTAACAGGAGTCGTCCCCTCAATAAAAGCCGCGTCTCGCTGCAAGCGTTCAATGAACGGCAGATCGGTTGGAAAATTGGCTAGTCCCACCAGCGCTTGAGCTGCTGCCACCACGATTGCCGTTTTTGTACCTCGGCATCGATGACCCCGCTGTTATCATGAGGCTCCGCGCCATCTGTAGCCTCGCCGCAAGCGACTTCGGTCGGCTGGGTACCGGCGATGAAGGTCTCCAGCCGTTTCTCGGCGCAGCCGCTGCCGGCCAGCTTGCCGGATGCCGGATCAATATAGACGCTGACAACGCCCGGTGGCATCGGGAAGATCTTGGGCGGCACAGCCGCCAGCGCCTCTTCCATGAAGGTCGCGAAGATGGGGGCAGCGCTATGAGCCTCGGAGGTATTGATGCTCCGCCCCTTGTCATAGCCAACCCAGACAGCCGTCGTCAACTCTGGCGTGTACCCGACCAGCCAAGCGTCAGTATTGGTTGTCCCTGTCTTGCCAGCGACCGGGCGCTTGATCAGCGCAGAGACACGGTTGGCGGTTCCCCCAGGCTCGAACACGCTCTCCAGCAGATTCGTCATGACATAGGCGGCTGCCGGGTCAATAACTTCTTCCGCTTGGGGCTTGGCCTCGTACAGGACTTCACCGTTCTTGCTCTCAATCCGCAGAATCGCGGTCGGCATATGCCGTACGCCCCCTCCGGCAAGCACGCTGAATGCCGAGGCCATTTCAAATGGACTAACGGGAAACGCCCCGAGTGCCAGCGAAGGGACGGGCTTCATCGGACTGTCGATGCCGAGCCTCCGGGCGGTATCAATCACTTCCTCCGGTCCAACGGCCATCACCGTATTGACCGCAAAGATATTATCCGAGCTCGCAATCGCCTTGCGCATATCGATGTCGTCATTAAAATATTTGTCATTATGGTTGCGGGGTTGATACGTCTGCCGCCCCTCGTCATAGGTGAAGACGGTGGGTTCGCTGCGGAAGGTCGACATCGGCGTCAGCTTGTGGCTCTGCAGCGCTGTCAGGTACAGCAGCGGCTTAAACGAGGAGCCGGGCTGGCGCGTCGTGGCGAAGACGCGATTGTACTGATTCTCGGTATAATCCCGGCCGCCGACCATCGCTTTGACGTAGCCGTTTCGGGGATCAATAGCGACGAGTGCGCCTTGCAGCTCCGAATCTGCCGGGAGACCTTTGTGTACTGCTTGCTCGGCCGCCTGCTGCGTGGCTCGGTCCAGCGTCGTATAGATGCGGATGCCGCCCTCGACGAGCAGCTGCTCATCCAGGCCCAGCTGTTCTACGGCTATCGTTTGCACATAATCCCGGAAGTACGGGGCGATCCCTTCGGTTTCTGCGCTTCCCTGCGTCTGCAGCGGTAATAGCTCCTCATAGGCCGCTTTGGCTTGCTCGGCCGTGATATGCCCTTGATCCGTCATGGTGGTGAGGATGATCTTCTGGCGGTCCTTGGCATTTTTCATATTGCGGTAAGGCGAATAATAGGTAGGTCCCTTCGGAATTCCTGCGAGCAGGGCACTCTCCCCCAGTGTCAGCTCCGATGAGGACTTGTCAAAATACATCTGGGCCGCAGCCTCAATCCCGTATGCGCCGTGTCCGTAATAAATCTGATTCAGATACATTTCCAAAATCTCATTCTTGGCGTATTTCATCTCTAGTTGTACCGTGTACATCGCCTCTCGGAGCTTGCGCGTCCATGTCTTCTCATGGGTCAGATACAAATTGCGCGCCAATTGTTGGGTCAGTGTGCTGGCTCCCTGCTTCTTGGAGCGGCTCTCCACATTGGCCACCACGGCCCGGGCCATGCCTTTGATATCGAAGCCGGTATGATCAAAGAACCGTCTATCCTCAATGGCGATCGTGGCTGTAACCAGGGTCGGGGATATCTGATTCAGTCTGACGGGTCTGCGGTTCTGTCCAGTATGGAAGGTGTCGATCACCTCGCCGTTCAGATCCAGCATCTCCGAGGTTTGGCTGATCGTTGTTGCCGGCAGGGCCTGCGTGCGTAGATAGAGCAGCAGCCCCGCAGTGGCCACCAGACAGATGGCGATGGCGATCCCGGATACTTTGAGCAACCGCGAGAGACGGTACAGCCAGGTTAACCACCGCTCCGATTGTATTGAGGCGTCTTTGCTGCCTCGCCCGCGCTGCCGCTGGACCTTTGATTTGCGCATGCGCCTTCACTCCCTTCTACCTGCCCCAAATGCTATATCTTTAGTATGGAAAAAGGAGGCATGAGCTATTCAATGAACGCGCACAGGATTAAATTTTTGTAGAGGGGGCGTCAGAGGTTGCTTTTTCCCCTTGTTTTACTATAATTACGGAAGAACGATTGACCCATAGAAGGGAGCTTGATCACAATGGAACTGTGGTATACCGAGAAACAAACGGAAACGTATGGCATTACGGCTAAAATAAAAGAGACGTATGTTCATGAAAAAACGGAATTTCAAGAGCTGGCTATGATCGAAACGGAGGAGTTCGGCACCATGCTGGTCCTCGATGGCATGGTCATGACGACGGATAAAGACGAATTTGTCTATCATGAGATGGTCGCGCATCCTGCGCTGTATACCCATCCTAATCCGCGTCACGTGCTGGTGGTTGGCGGCGGCGACGGTGGCGTCATCCGCGAGGTGCTGAAGCATCCAGAAGTGGAGAAGGCTGTTCTCGTCGAGATTGACGGCAAGGTTATTGAGTATTCCAAAAAATATCTGCCGAACATCGCAGGCGGTCTGGATGATCCACGTGTCGAAGTGATTGTTAACGACGGCTTCATGCATATTCATGATCACAAAAATACGTACGATGTCATCATGGTCGACTCCACGGAGCCGGTTGGTCCTGCGGTGAATCTGTTCACCAAAGGCTTCTATCAAGGCATCTACGAGTCGCTCAAGGAAGACGGCATCTTCGTTGCCCAAACGGACAATCCGTGGTTCAAGGCGGACCTGATCGAGAGTGTCTACCGCGATGTGAAGGAAGTGTTCCCGGTCGTCCGTGTATATTGTGCCAATGTGCCGACGTACCCGAGCGGTCTGTGGACCTTTACAATGGGCAGCAAGAAGCACGACCCTCTGGAAGTGGACGAGTCTTCGATTCCGGATATCGACACCAAGTACTATTCGCCGCGGCTGCACAAGGGCGCTTTTGCGCTGCCTAAGCTTGTAGAAGATCTGCTCAAATAAGGTAGCGAAAGCGAGGACAAGCCCTCATGAAATTGGATCAGCAATATTCAGGCAATGTATTCATTCTCAGCTCTGAGGATTATGAAGCATCCAAGGCAGTCATCTACGGCATGCCGATGGATTTCACCGTTTCCTTCCGTCCAGGCTCGCGCTTCGGACCGCCGCGTATCCGCGAGGTCTCGATTGGCCTGGAAGAATATAGTCCCTACCTCGACCGTAGTCTGGAGGACATTACGTACTTCGACGCGGGTGATCTGCTGCTGCCTTTCGGCAATGCGGGACGCAGTCTTGAGGTGATTGGGGAGTATGTGCGTGGCGTGCTGGCCGACGGCAAAATGCCTGTAGGGCTCGGCGGCGAACATCTCGTCTCGTGGCCGATCTTCCAGGAGGTGTACGCCAAGTACCCGGATCTGGCAATCATTCACTTCGACGCGCATGCTGATCTGCGGGAGCAGTACGAGGGCGAGCCGCTCTCACACTCGACCCCGCTGCGCAAGGCGGCTGGCCTGATGGGCGGCGAGAACATCTACCAGTTCGGCATCCGCTCGGGCTCGCGGGAGGAGTGGGCGTATGCGCGTGAGCATATTAACTTCCACCCGTTCGAGGTGCTGGAGCCGCTCAAGAAGGTCTTGCCTTCGCTGGCTGGCCGTCCCGTCTACCTAACGATCGACATCGACGTGCTCGATCCGTCGTGCGCGCCAGGTACGGGAACTGCGGAAGCGGGCGGCATCACCTCCAAGGAGCTGTTGGCAGCGGTCCATGCGATTGCAGGCTCGGATGTCAACGTCGTAGGCTGCGACCTCGTCGAGGTCGCCCCAGCCTACGATCCGACAGAGCAAACCCAGATCGTCGCGGCCAAAGTCATCCGCGAAATGCTGCTCGGCTTCATCAAGTAACAGGCTGCGATAGCAGCAAGAGACCCCCGTTCGGCTGATGCCGGACGGGGGTTCTTTTGGCTGAACGAACCTTGGAATCGTATACGCCGCAGCGTCTCACTTCACGCCGGTCATCCGGAGTCGTTGGAGCGTCAGGTGGCGCGGGTGAGAGGGGGGAGGCGGCAGTAAGGCAAGAAATGGTGGCTGTAAGTTGGAATGGGGCGCGGAGTGGAGGTTGCAAGTAAAGAAAATTTAGTTAGAGGTCGGGGTGGGCGTGGAGTGGAGGCTGTAAGTAAAAAAAGTTTAGTTAGAGGTCGGGATGGGGCGTGGAGTGGAGGCTGTAAGTAAGAAAAGTTTAGTTAGAGGTCGGGATGGGGCGTGGAATGGAGGTTGTAAGTAAAAAAAGTTTAGTTAGAGGTTGGGATCGTGCGCAGAGTGGAGGTTGTAAGTAAAAAAAGTTTAGTTGCAGGCTGGTACTAGCCCACCGCAGCCCCCCCAGTAAGGCAAATAAGTTTCGTTGGAGCGCCAAGTGGAGCGGCCGAGGTAGCTGTAAGGCAAGAAACTTTTGTTGGATCGCAGGAGGGGCGGCCGAGGTAGCTGTAAGGCAAGAAAGTTTCGTTGGAGCGCCGGGTGGAGCGGTTGAGGTAGCTGTAAGGCAAGAAACTTTCGTTGGAGCGTCAGGTGGAGCGGCCGAGGTAGCTGTAAGGCAAGAAAGTTTCGTTGGAGCGCAGGAGGGGCGGTCGAGGTTAGCTGTAAGGCAAGAAAGTTTCGTTGGAGCGCAGGAGGGGCGGTCGAGGTTAGCTGTAAGGCAAGAAAGTTTCGTTGGAGCGCAGGAGGGGCGGTCGAGGTTAGCTGTAAGGCAAGAAAGTTTCGTTGGAGCGCCGGGTGGAGCGGTTGAGGTAGCTGTAAGGCAAGAAACTTTCGTTGGAGCGCCAAGTGGAGCGGTTGAGGTAGCTGTAAGGCAAGAAACTTTCGTTGGAGCGCCAAGTGGAGCGGTTGAGGTAGCTGTAAGGCAAGAAAGTTTCGTTGGAGCGTCAGGTAGAGATCGTTGAGGTGGCTGCAAGGCCGCGCCCTGCCCTCACCCACCGCCTCCCCGCTCCCAGCCTGCCGCCCGCCGTGCGCTTACTCCGCTACCTTTGCCGCTCCCACCCGCCCGCCGCCCGCTTGCTCCGCTGTCGCGCACTTCTGCCCGCCACCCGCTACTCCCTACCGGATCCCCGTCCCACCGCCTGCTTGCTCCGCTTACTCCGCGCCCGGCCCGGCTGCCTAGCGGCTTAGATAGGCGCTGCGGAACATGACGGGCGTCAGGCCTTCTTGCTGCTTGAACAGCTTGATGAAGTAGCTGGGGTGCTCGTAGCCGACTTGGGCGGCGATGGCCTTGACCTCCTTGCGGGGCTGCTGTAGCAACAGCTCCTTGGCCTTGCGCATGCGGATCCGCGTCAGGTACTCGATCGGGCGGGCGCCCAGCGCCTGTTGGAAGAGCACGCAGATATGCTGGGGCGTGACCCCCTGGAGCTCTGCCAGCTCGCCTAGCGTAATCGAGTGGTTGTAGTTCTGCTCCATGTAAGCCAGTACCGGCGTCAGGGCGTCCATCTGATGCTTGCGCGAGCGCAGCTCGGAGCGGGAGATGTAGCGGTACAGGTCGAGCAGCAGCCGATACATGGTGGAGGACGACTCCAGGACAGTGGCCGGGTGCTGGGCCTGCAAGAGAGAGACGGACTCTTGATGATGCTTCAGCAACGCGTCTGGATTGGCCAGGAAGAAGACGCCGGTCTGGTGAATGCCGAGATCCTCCAGCATATCCTGCACGCGATTGCCATCAAAACAAATCCAACGTACCGACCAAGGCGCCTTGGTCGGTCTATATTCATGCGGATCATGGGCCATTGTCAGGATGCCCTGCCCGGGATGGACAGCAATTTCTTTGCCATGATGACTGAATACGCCGCTGCCGCTTGTCACTTGGAGCCATTGGTAGCTGGGATAGCCGCTGGGCCGCTCAATGCTGTTCTGATGCGTCCAGCCGCCAGCGCTCGTTATATAGATCGGCAAACGCCGCTCAAGGTCGGTGATGACGGAGAATAGATTAAGATCCATGAGGTGCCTCCTCTGTAACTCTGCTTGTCCTCATCATAACGGGCCATACGCAAAAAGCCAACTGGCAGCCCATATCCTTGCACACCGGGATTGCTTACAGCAGACAGCTGTATTATAGTAAGGTCACGAGAAGCAAAAGGAAGGAAAGCGGGGCTAAAGGTGCAATCATCAAAGACCAGAGTACGGATTACGTTGGAAAGCCGACAGGACGATGAAGTATCGGTACATACGTATACGGGAGATTGGGCCGTTCGAAACCGCGCCGCTTTCTTGCTCTACGAAGAAGCCGAGGACGATCGTAAGCTCAGGACGACCGTCCGCTGGGACGAGGAGCTGCGGGAACTCAAGATTACCAGGCGGGGCGATGTCGAGACGGAGCATCATTTTGTTCAGGGGGCCAGGCGACGAGGGGAATACCGGCTTACTGGCTCGCGTCTCCTGATGGAGACAGAGACGGATTATCTGGCAATGGCGACGGATGCAGGAGCGGAATCTGCACTGGAGCTTCCCATGACAATTGAATGGAAGTACAGATTATGGATGAGTGAAGAGCCAGTCGGCTATTTTCAGCTTCGGCTGCATATACAGGAGGTCATAGAGTCATGAGTCAGCAGAATGTATTGGAACAAATGAATGAACGGATCCGGGTGGGGATTGCAGATGCGATCGTCGCAGCCGGTCTGGCGAACCGGGAGGAGCTGCCGGTCATTATCCTGGAGGTGCCTAGAGACAAATCTCACGGTGATCTAGCGACGAATGCAGCGATGCAGCTGACCAAGCTGGCCAAAAAGAACCCGCGGCAAATCGCAGAAGCGATTATCGCCAACTTGGACAAAGAAGCCACATCCATTGAATCGGCTGAGATTGCGGGCCCGGGTTTCATCAACTTCCGGTTGGACAGACGGTTCCTGCATGATATCGTTGCCGAGGTGCTGAAGGCTGGCAACAATTATGGACGCGCGACAGTAGGCCAAGGACAGCGTGTGCAGGTCGAGTTCGTCAGTGCCAACCCGACGGGCAACCTGCATCTGGGTCATGCCAGAGGTGCAGCTGTCGGCGATGCCCTGTGCAATGTCCTCGACTATGCCGGCTATGATGTGACAAGAGAGTACTATATTAATGATGCGGGCAAGCAGATCGAGAATCTGGCGTACTCCATCGAAGCGCGTTACCGGCAGGAGCTGGGAGAGGCGGCAGAGATGCCAGAGGATGGCTACCATGGCGAGGACATTATCGGCTTTGCCCGCCAGCTGCGGGAAGAGAAGGGCGATGACCTGATGTCGCTGCCGCAGGAAGAGCGTTTCACACTGCTGCGCAGCTTCGGACTGGAGCGGGAGCTGGACAAAATCAAACGCGACCTGGCCCGGTTCCGGGTACCGTTCGATGTCTGGTTCCATGAGACGTCGCTGTATCAGGACGGTCGGATTGACGAGGTGCTGTCGGTATTGCGCGAGCGCGGGCATGTGTACGAAGAAGAAGGCGCGACCTGGCTGGAGACGATGCCGCTGGGCGACGACAAGAATCGCGTTTTGGTGAAGAATGACGGTTCTTATACCTACCTCACGCCAGACATTGCTTACCACCGCGACAAGTACGAGCGCGGCTTCGACCAGGTCATCAACATCTGGGGCGCAGACCATCATGGCTATATCCCGCGCGTCAAGGCAGCGATGGCGGCATTGGGCTACGATCCGGACAAGCTGATTGTGTTGATTGCACAAATGGTGAGCCTGTTCCAGGATGGCGAAAAGGTCAAAATGTCCAAGCGGACGGGCAAGGCCGTCACCATGGAAGACTTGATCGAAGAGGTCGGAGTCGACGCTGTTCGCTATTTCTTTACGATGCGGAGTATGGACTCTCACTTGGATTTTGACATGGATCTGGCCGTTTCGACGTCCAACGAAAACCCGGTGTTCTATGTGCAGTATGCGCATGCCCGCGTCTGCAGCGTATTCCGCCAAGCGGAGGAACAGGGCATCGCAACCGCGGCGCTGGTTGAGGCTGATTTGGGCAATCTGACGGCTGAAGCCGAATACGATCTACTGCGCAAGCTCGGCGAATTGCCGCAGGAAGTTGCGGAGAGCGCCCAGCTGTACGCACCTCATCGCCTGGTACGCTATGTATACGAACTGGCATCGATGCTGCACAGCTATTACAAAGCAGAGCGTTTCATTACCGAAGACCGCGAGCAGACGATGGCGCGGTTGGCGCTCCTATCCGCGGTTCGGACCACAATCGCCAATGTACTCCGGTTGATCGGCGTGCAGGCGCCAGAACGGATGTAGTTCATAGATCACAAAGAACAGGCCGCTAGCGATCAGCGGCCTGCATCATTTTTACAACATCAAGCTCCCCTGCCATGCGGGCAGACTTCTGACCGCGAATCGGCAGCATCGCTCGCTTGAGGATTGCCTTGATCTCAGCGGGCGTCAGACCGGGACGGTCGGCTAACAACAGGGCAATTGCACCGCTGACATGCGAAGTTGCCATGGAGGTACCGCTCATTTCATGGTACTTGCCCCGCAGCCATGCGGAATGAATTTTGTCGCCTGGTGCATAGATGTCGATATACGCGCCGCGGTTACTGAAAGGGGCGATGCGCCGAAGCTTGTTGGTGGCGCCTACGGAGATCGTTTGTGCATAGCGTGCAGGGTAATCGATGGATTTGCGCTTGCCGTCATTGCCGGAGGAAGCGACGATGACAATGCCGGCCTGATACGCTTGATTGACGGCGCCGAGCAGCGCCTTGCTGCGGTTCTTCATGCCAAAGCTCATGTTGATAATGTGAAGTCGGTTGCGTACGCACCATTCGATGCCGAGAATAATGTCGGAAACGTAGGCGCTGCCATTGTGATCAAAGGCTTTGACCGGATGCACAATGGCACGCGGGGCAACACCAATCATCCCCTTGAGCTGATTGGCGGCTGCGATGGTACCTGCGATATGGGTGCCGTGCCCGTTGTCATCATGGGGGGCGACACCCCGACTGAGCAGGTTGATGCCCCGTGCAAGCGAACCGTTCAGATCAGGATGCCCAAAATCGACCCCGGTGTCGATCACGCCGATCTTGATCCGGTGACCGGTTGTGCGGCTCCAGGCATAGGGGGCTCTAATCTGTTGAACGCCCCAGGGAATGCCCTTGTCGGCGCCGATGGATTTCTGCAGCGTGCCGTGGAGGGAGACCTGCTGATCTTCCTCCAGCGTGAGCTGAAGATCAGGGTCCGGCATCCGCAGGGGGACGGCGGGGCAAGCAATGCCTCCGATCAGTGGCAGTGGCTTTACTTCAGGAAAGTAGGACTGCGGCTGGGCGAGCTCCGACCATGCGGCGGCAAAAGCACGATAGCTGCGACTGCTGCCAAAGCGGAGAATGTGGCGTCCGGAGCCTTCTGCAGGATGGGCCATCGTGCTGTGCAGCCAGCGAAGTAATGCAGTGGTGTCCAAAGTTGGCTTCCCTCCCGACGACCTTACTGCAGTATTGTATGAACGAGCGTCCCCGGCCGAATGAGCAACTTGCCTTTTTTCCGAGAATTAGGCGGCCAGCCGTGTCAATCAGGACACTCGCTCATACTATATACCGAGAGTCTATACCGGCTCTTGAAGTGCCGGACCGTAGGGTGGGAATAACGCGTTCGGGTGGATACAGTCAGACGAAGGGGATGCCTTCGTCTTTTTTTGTTTTCTGGCGTTGGAACGTTTCATCTCCGCGCTTGCATTTTTGCAGGAAATAGGTTTTACTATAATCTGATAACGGATAGAATGGACGCAAGGAACACATATATCTGGCTTGAGAGGATGTGTATAGATGAGTGGCGAGATAACGCTGAAGATCGACCCGGAGCGGCTGAAGGAAATGCCAATGGTGGATCTGGCTTTTGAGGTGCTTAAGAGCGCGAATACCCCTTACTATTACCGGGACCTGATGATGGAGATCGCCAAGGTGCGGGGCCTGACCCAGGATGAGATCAGTCAGGTGATTGCGCAAGTGTACACCGAGATTAATATCGACGGCCGTTTTGCCTGCGTTGGCAGCAACATGTGGGGACTGAAGCGCTGGTATCCGGTGGAGAAGTCGGAGGATCCGATTGGCAACGCCAAACGTACGCGTATCATTAATGATGATGATGACGACGACGAAGATGTCTTCGCAGAGGAAGAGGAAGAAGTATTCGTAGCGGACGACGAAGACTACGATGTGTATGATGAAGACAGTGAAGAGATCTTCTCCGAAGGCGACGAAGAGAGCGGCGTAGACGAGGAAGAAGAACTGGAAGGCGAAGACTCCGAAGAGGAAGAAGAAGAGTCCGACGAGTACGAAGAAGAGGACGATTCGGAGGACGAAGAAGACAGATAGAGATGGGTCAAGTCAAGCCTTGACAGCGCACTTCCGACAGAGTAAACTATTGCATGGGCTTCACAATTGGTTAACCATTTATAGTGATTTTATAAGTGAAAAGTGCCCCGTACTATACGGGTGTCACTTTTTTTGTTTTTAATGAAGGCTTCGTGCCGTTTGTGCTGTGTATAGAGGAGCATATCATTAACCATTTTCAACTTGGAGGGTAATAGTACAGTGACAAAATACATTTTTGTAACCGGCGGGGTTGTCTCATCGCTTGGCAAAGGGATTACAGCTGCTTCTCTTGGCAGACTGCTCAAAAACAGAGGTCTGAAGGTAACCATTCAGAAGTTTGACCCTTACCTCAACGTCGATCCCGGCACCATGAGCCCCTATCAGCATGGGGAAGTATTCGTAACCGACGATGGCGCGGAAACGGACCTCGATCTCGGACACTACGAACGGTTTATCGATATCAATCTCTCCAAGAACAGCAATGTCACGACTGGTAAAATCTACTCCTCCGTCATCAGCAAAGAGCGTCGGGGCGAGTATCTCGGGGGAACGGTTCAAGTTATCCCTCATATTACCAATGAAATCAAAGAACGTGTGTTTCGTGCTGGCAAGGAGGCTGGTTCGGACGTCGTTATTACGGAAATTGGCGGTACAGTTGGGGATATCGAGAGCTTGCCGTTCCTCGAAGCGATTCGTCAGATCAAGAGCGATATCGGCCGTGACAATGTCATGTACATCCACGTGACGCTGATTCCTTACATTAAAGCTGCCGGTGAAGTGAAGACCAAGCCGACCCAGCATAGCGTGAAAGAGTTGCGCAGCATCGGCATCCAGCCGAACATCATTGTGTGCCGTACGGAATATCCGCTGCATGAGGACATGAAGCGCAAAATTGCGTTGTTCTGCGACATTGATGCCAATGCTGTCGTTGAATGCCGTGACGCTTCCAACCTGTATGAAGTTCCGCTCAACCTGCTGGAAGAAGGGCTTGACGAAATCGTCGTCAACCATCTGAAGCTGGATGTTGGCAAACCCGACATGACGGAATGGACACGCTTGGTCGAACGCGTTCAATCACTCAGCCGGACGACCGAGATTGCGATTGTCGGCAAGTATGTGGCCCTGCATGATGCGTACCTGAGTATTGTGGAGTCGCTTGGACATGCTGGAATTGATGCGGACTCGGAAATCAACATTCGTTGGGTCAATGCGGAAGAATTGACCGAAGAGAATGTGGCTGAACAGCTTAGCGGTGTTCATGGCATTCTCGTGCCTGGCGGCTTCGGTGACCGGGGCATCGAGGGCAAGATCATTGCCATCCGTCATGCTCGCGAACAGAAGGTTCCATTCTTCGGCATCTGTCTGGGTATGCAGGTGGCAGTGGTGGAGTATGCACGTAACGTAACCAATCTGCCGGGCTCCAACAGCTCCGAGATTGACCCTTCTACACTGTATCCTGTAATCGATCTGCTGCCAGAGCAGAAGGATATTGAAGATCTGGGCGGCACGATGCGTCTTGGCTTGTACCCGTGCAAGGTAACGGAAGGCACATTGGCCTGGAAGGCTTACCAGGACGAGTTGGTCTATGAGCGTCATCGCCACCGGTACGAGTTCAACACGGAATATAGAGAACGGATCGAGGCATCGGGCCTCATCATCTCCGGTTCTTCGCCGGACGGCCGACTGGTCGAAATGGTGGAAATTGAGGATCATCCGTGGTTCCTGGCTGTACAATTCCATCCGGAATTCACATCCCGTCCGAACCGTCCACAACCGTTGTTCCGTGATTTTGTGCGGGCATCGCTGACATATTCGGAGAACCGATAAATCGTCACAGGATTTTTTCCAGCTGATAGGAGGATATTGGGACGCCTAGGGCGAATATATTAACGATTATGGAAGAGTTGACCATTTATCGATAAGTAGACACGTCCCTAGGAGGGTATCAGTTGGATAAGAAAAAAGTGTTGATCGTTGATGATCAGAACGGAATCCGCGTGCTTTTGGTCGAAGTCTTCAGTAGCGAAGGCTATCTGACCTATCAGGCCTCCAATGGTAAGCTGGCGTTAGAAATTGTCAAAGAGGAATCGCCCCACCTCGTGCTGCTGGATATGAAGATCCCCGGGATGGACGGGCTTGAGATTCTCAAGCATATCAAGGCCATCAACCGGGAGATCAAGGTCATTATGATGACGGCCTATGGCGAGCTGGACATGATCAAGGAAGCGACAGATCTTGGCGCTCTGATGCATTTCACCAAGCCATTTGACATCGATGAGATGCGGATGGCCGTCAACATGCAGCTGCGCGGCGGCGAATCCAATAATTTTTACGCAGTGGGGTCCTAACGGGCCCCTTTTTGCTAGGGGCAACGTCGGACCTCCGGCCGCTGTTGTTCGCAGATATCTTCATTGTTAACCTCTCTAGAGGTTGATATCTGCGAACAAAGGCGGACGCGTTGCTCCTCCGGCTTCGACCTTGCCTTACTACTACACCTGTGGGGATGACAGAAGTATGCCGGAGAGGGTGGGTTGTTTTGGAGAAGCGAAGCGCTCGCCTTTGTCCCCGGATTTCACCCCCTACAGGGGTTAGATAATTAGGAAATCTGGGGACAACAGCGATCGTAAAAATGACCCAACCCTCGCAGGTATGTGAACTTGTCATCCCCACCTTCTCCAAAAAATTCTCCCCCGTTACCAAAGCTTGTCCTCATGTGATATAATAACTCCGTATGACAAGTCGAACGGGCTTGAGAACACATAGTGCTTAGGAGGAGTAAGAAACCATGCCATTGGTATCGATGAACGAATTTTTGCCTAAGGCAAAAGCAAACAAATTTGCGGTCGGTCAATTCAACATGAACAACCTGGAGTTCGCGCAGGCGATTGTTGATGCAGCGATCGAAGAGAAGTCTCCATTTATCTACGGTGTCAGCGAAGGCGCTCTGAAATACATGGGCATCGAGTTCACCGTTGCACTGGCTGAAGCAGCTGCCAAAAAATCCGGTCTGCCAATTGCGCTGCACCTGGACCACGGCTCCAGCTTTGAAGTTGCCATGAAGTGTATCCGTGCGGGCTTCTCGTCGGTTATGTTCGACGGTTCCCACTACTCGCTGGAAGAAAATATCCGTCTGACCAAAGAAGTCGTTCGCGCTGCTCGTGAGATGGGCGTATCGGTTGAGGGTGAGCTGGGTACAATCGGCGGCGTTGAGGATGACATCAGCGTGGACGAAGAGCATGCTTCCCTGGCTAAGCCTGAAGAAGCGATCCGTTTCTACGAAGAGACTGGCGTTGACTGTCTGGCTATCGCTGTAGGTACTGCTCACGGCATGTACAAAGGCGAAGTAAAAATCCAGTATGACATCATCAAAGAAGTCACTGCTGCTATCCCAGTACCAGTTGTACTGCACGGCGGTTCCGGTGTACCGGACGAAGCGATCCGCAAGTCGATCGAAGCTGGCGTAGGTAAAATCAACGTGAACACAGAGAATCAAGTTGCAGCGACGAACGCGATTCGGAAAGTACTGTCTTCCAATGACACGGTATATGATCCTCGCAAATATCTGACGCCTGCCCGCGACGCCATGGTAGCCGTAGTACGCGAGAAAATCCGTTTGTTCGGCAGTAACAACCAGGCGTAACTTCTCGAAACAAACGCTCCAGACCGTTCAGTCAGCATGAGTCTTGTGTACAAGCCGCTTGCTGCTGCCTTAAGCAGCAGCGGTGGATATGCGGGGGCTGGCAGAGCGGTCTTGACTTTGTTTTCTTCCGAATGGAGGACATAAGCTCGAATGGAAAAATTAATGATACGCGGCGGACGACCGCTGCGCGGTACTGTGCAAATCAGCGGTGCCAAAAACAGCGCAGTCGCCTTGCTGCCTGCGGCCATATTGGCTGAGTCAGAGGTTATCCTCGACAACTTGCCCCAACTTAGCGATGTAGCAGTATACAGCGAAATTCTGGAGGATCTCGGCGGCTCCGTCACATGGAGAGGAGACTCCATGTCGATCGACCCCTCTCACATGTCTTCTATCCCTATGCCCAACGGGAAGGTCAAGCTATTGCGGGCCTCCTATTATTTGATGGGTGCGCTGCTCGGACGCTTCGGTGAAGCGACGATCGGCCTGCCAGGCGGCTGTAACTTCGAGCCCCGTCCGATTGACCAGCACATCAAAGGCTTTGAAGCGCTTGGTGCAGAAGTGACCAATGATCACGGCTCGATTCGCATTGCGGCCAAGGAGCTTCGCGGAGCGAAAATCTACCTTGACGTTGCAAGCGTCGGTGCCACGATTAATATCATGCTGGCGGCTTCTCGGGCCAAAGGCTCCACAATTATCGAAAACGCGGCCAAAGAGCCTGAAATTATAGATGTTGCCACCCTGCTTAGCGCCATGGGCGCCAAGATTAAAGGGGCGGGCACCGAGACGATCCGTATTGAGGGCGTCGATTCTTTGCATGGCTGCAGACACTCTATCATCCCTGACCGAATCCAAGCTGGCACGTACATGATCGCGGCCGCCGCGACACGTGGCGATGTCTTGATCGACAATGTCATTCCCAAGCACATGGAGGCAATGACGGCCAAGCTATTGGAGATGGGTGTGGAAGTGCACGAACTGGACGAGGCGATCCGTATTGTCGGACGACCGAGCTATGAGTCCATTGACGTAAGAGCGCTGGTGTATCCAGGCTTTGCGACAGATCTGCAGTCACCAATGACGAGCTTGCTCACGCAGGCAAGCGGCGTTAGCATCATCTCTGACTATGTGTATAACAACCGGTTCAAGCATGTGCCCGAGTTACTTCGCATGGGTGCCAACATCCGACTGGAAGGGCGCTCAGCGATCATTGAGGGCGGTGCCTTGCATGCAGCCAAAGTCCGTGCAGCGGACTTGCGCGCTGGCGCTGCGCTTGTTGTAGCCGGACTGACGGTTAACGACGGCGTAACAGAAATCACCGGTGTCGAATATATCGACCGCGGCTACGACTCGCTCGTAGACAATCTGCGGGAACTGGGAGCCGATGTCTGGCGCGAGAATGATTAGCTCGCGGAAGAATAGGCGAAACTATGAAAATATGTATATAAAAATACGTGTTCAAAAACTTCGTGATCAAAAGCGGACTTTTTGAACTACCTTTAAGAAAATTAACCTAAAGTGGTGAGGATATGACGGAACTTCAGATCGCTGATCTGGAAGGGATGAAGTTAACCGAGCTCTATAAGCTCGCCAAGCAATACCAAATTCCGTATTACGGACAATTAAGAAAAAATGAACTTATCTTTGCTATTTTGCGCGCACAAGCGGAGAAGAGCGGTTTGATGTTTATGCAGGGCGTGCTGGAGATTCTCTCCGAGGGCTACGGCTTCCTGCGTCCCATCAACTATTTGCCAAGTACAGAGGATATTTATATTTCTGCATCGCAAATTCGCAAGTTTGACCTGCGGACAGGCGACTTGGTTTCAGGCAAATGCCGAACACCCAAAGAGAACGAACGTTATTTTGGACTGTTGCAGGTTAATGCCGTAAACGGCGAGAGCCCGGAGCATGCTGCCGAGCGTCTTCATTTCCCGGCGCTGACGCCGTTATTCCCCGAGAAGAAGCTTGTCCTTGAGACCGCTCCCAAGCATCTCTCCACTCGGATCATGGATGTGCTGGCTCCTGTTGGACTGGGTCAGCGGGGACTGATCGTGGCACCGCCGAAGGCTGGTAAAACGCTGTTGTTGAAAGAAATCGCCAATAGCATATCCACTAATAACCCGGAGATTGAGCTGTTTGTGCTGCTGATCGACGAGCGACCAGAGGAAGTAACGGATATGCAGCGTTCGGTCAAGGGCGAGGTTGTGGCCTCGACCTTCGACGAGCTGCCGGAGAACCACATCAAGGTTGCCGAGCTTGTATTGCAGCGTGCCTTGCGTCTGGTAGAGCACAAGAAGGATGTCGTCATCCTGCTCGATAGTATCACACGCCTGGCACGTGCTTATAACCTCGTCATCCCGCCATCAGGCCGTACGCTTAGTGGTGGTATTGACCCTGCAGCCTTCCATCGGCCGAAGCGCTTCTTCGGTTCGGCGCGGAACGTGGAAGAAGGCGGCAGTCTGACTATCCTGGCAACAGCATTGGTCGAGACGGGTTCCCGGATGGACGACGTCATCTATGAAGAGTTCAAAGGAACAGGCAACATGGAGCTGCATCTGGACCGCAAATTGGCGGAACGCCGGATCTTCCCGGCCATCGACATCCGCCGCTCCGGCACACGGCGTGAAGAGATGCTGCTGACCCAAGAAGAGCTGGATAAGGTATGGGCGATTCGCAAAGGCATGAACGACTCGATGGAATTCATCGATAACTTCCTCAAGAAGCTGGCCGATACGAAGACCAATGAGGAGTTCCTGATGTCGCTGGACACGTCAGCCATGGGCGGCTCAGGCCAGACTTCTTCCAGACCGGCTTCTGGCAGCGGCCAGACCGGCCGCCGTCCGGTTCGTTCGACGCCGGTATCTTAGAATGATCGCCCTCTCAAGAATAAGGAGGCAAGCTACATCATGAATCTCGTATATGCCGATAAGGATGGCAATGTTTTTGATCACCCGGATTGGATTGCGCTCGGTCGCAGCGGCGATATGGTCGTGGAGCTCATGGATGATGAGCTGATTCCGCTGCCGGAAGGTGCGACGCTGGTTGGCCTGCCGCATACCCGGCCCGTGGGGATCAATCCGCGCAGCGGGGCGATGGAACTGCTGCCGGGCGAGGTGCAGGCTGTAGGGGCTCTGCTCCCGCAGGGCTTCACCCGCTTGGTCATTCCCGGCTATGTGAAGACCGATAAAACTCAAAAACTGCCGCTCTTCGGATACTCTGCCGTCGTCTGGAAGGACGGCGGATTCTACGTGGCCGCTGATCCGAGCGATGATCCCGAACGTTGGAATCCGCTGCATTGTGACCGTGGCGAACTCGAGGTGCGCGTAGAGGAATTACTGCAGAAGTATCCAGAGAACCGGCTCTACAAGCACCTCTCGCACTGCGCATTGGGTTATGAATGCCTGACGGCATCCAATACGTTCTTGCAGCGGTGGGAAGGCGCCGTGCCCGTTTCGTACTCCTGCAACGCGGGCTGCTTCGGATGTATCTCGGACCAGCCGGACGATAGCGGCTTCCCTGCTCCACAGACGCGGATGAATTTCAAACCGACGGTCGATGAGCTGACGGAAATCATGCTGGAGCACTTGCAAGCACCGGAGGCCATTATCAGCTTCGGTCAAGGCTGTGAAGGCGAGCCGTCAACACAGGCCAAGATCATCACCGAGGCGATGCGCCGTGTGCGGGCGCAAACAGATAACGGCTATATTAATATCAACACCAATGCGGGATTGACGGATCATATTCGGGCCATCGTCGACAGCGGCCTCGATTTGATGCGTGTCAGTACAATCAGCGCGCTGGATGATCACTATAATGCCTACTACAAGCCCCGGGCGTACACCTTGGCTAATGTCGAGAAATCCTTGCGTTATGCAACGGACAAAGGCGTTTACACATCCATCAACTACTTGATCTTTCCTGGGGTCACAGACCGCGAGGAAGAGATTGAAGCCATGATTGGTTTCGTCAAGCGAACGGGATTGAAGCTGATTCAGATGCGTAATCTAAATATTGATCCAGAGAGTTACCTGGAACTCATTCCTCCGGCCAAGGGCGAGATCTACGGCATGAAGCAATTGTTGGAAATCTATGCTCAGGAAATCCCGAATGTCGTCATTGGTTCCTATACCCATGTACCTCCGACAAGGCGGCAATTCAGCAAACAAAGCTAAATCAGCCTGTTTTCAGACCTGACGTCCTCATGGACTGTTAGGTTTTTTTGTCGTTAAAGGGCTCGTGCGAACATCATTAGAATGTCGTTGCAACGTGCCGAGCATTCGTGGTATAATCGTCCTTGTGTGGATTTAAACTCTGGGCCCGCCTGTTGGCTCAGGGCAAAGGAAGAGGTGAATCGCGATGAAACAAGGTATTCATCCGTCGTATCAAGTAACCACAGTAACCTGCGCATGTGGCAACAGCTTCGAGACCGGTTCGATTAAAGAGAACCTGCGTGTTGAGATCTGCTCCGTATGCCACCCGTTCTTCACAGGGAAGCAGAAGTTCTTGGATGCTGGTGGACGCGTCGACAAATTCAAAAAGAAATACGGCATCTAAGCCTTGCCGCAAATTAGCAGCATATAAGAACCTCCCGAAGCCATCCTATGGACAAGGGAGGTTTTCTTATGTTTATACGGATGCGTCATCTGGTATTGATCGTCCTTATATTGCTTGTCTGTGTGCCACTCTCGGCTTGTGGGACCAAGCCCCAGGACGACGAAGGGCGGCCGACAACATATGGCCATGATGGGTACATGGGATTGTCCAATAGCAATCCAGGTCTGCCTACAAACTCAGCCTATTTTAGCTACAGCAGTGATATTCGCTTCATGCACGAAAAGCTGAATGAGATCGGCGGAATCAAGCATGCTGCATTTCGTATTCAAGATCCAGATATTTATGTAACATTGACGATACGCAGTGACGTGACTGAGAATCAGGCAGCTGGTCTGGTGGATCGGGCACATCGGGTGCTTGCGGACAACATGCCTCGCTACGTCATCCACATGGAGCCGTACGAAACCGCACGTTAATTAGCCCTCATCACAACTCAGGAGCTTGGCTTGATTATTGCAGTGGAATGAGCTATACTTATGCTTGCCGTGCTAGATGGGGAGGTAGCGGTGCCCTGTAACTCGCAATCCGCTATAGCGAGGTTGAATCCCTGTTCTAGGCCATGTGGATGCAAGGTCTGACTTCAGTGAACAGTGTTGACGATCCTGGTCCACCGCAATGGATGCTTGTGAACCCGGTCAGGTCCGGAAGGAAGCAGCCGTAAGCAAGTTAATTCATGTGCCGGTGGAGTGCCTGGTCTGAGCTGGAATCTGGGGTTCCGCTTGTGTTGCATTGGTCAAAGACAGGTGCACGGTACTAATTTTTTGAATTAAATCGAACAGTTATAACACCTTTTGGACATGCTTCGTGCATAATCCAGGAGGTGTTTTTTCATATCTAAGGAACGTTTGGAAGGAATCGCGCGGTTCAGCAGAGAATAACATTATGTGAAAAATTATCAAGTATTACCGGACCGCATCTTTGAAGAGGTGATTCCTATTGAATGACGTGCCTATGGTAGTACGCGTACGCCAAGAAACGATGGAATGGTACTGGAACAAGGTTCCGTTTGTTATGGCCGTCTTGTGCAATGACTGCTTCGCCGTGGTCCGGACCAATCCGCTGTTTCGGCAAGAAAGCGGCTATGCAGAATCAGAATTGCTCGGCAGGCCGATGCGCGAGATTCTTGTGGATTACGATCCACATACCATCTTGAATGGGAATCCGGTATCGAGTAATGTGGTGCAGCTGCGCAAGAAGAATGAGGAGCTGCAGGAAATGGAGTATATGCTGATGTCCATAGAACTTGATGGTGCAAAGCATTACCTGACCTTGTTGCACCAGCCTGCTGCATGGCAGCAATCAGGCCTGATGCAGCAATTTGCGCTGACGCTGCTTCGAGAAGAGAGTATGGGGGTCATCCTGCTGCATGCGGATTTTCGCGTGAATGCGATAAGTCCCTTGGCTTGCAAGGTGTTAGGCGTACGAGAAGATGAGGTTCAAGGCAAGCGGATGGATGAATTGTTTTCCCATACGCCATTCGAGCACCGGTTGTTGAAGCAGATGGTCGTGGAGGAACAGCCTGTACGCAATCACCCTTTCCGCTGGAGCAAAGCTTATGAACAGAGAGAACTGTTGATGGACGCCAATTTGCTGCGAGATCAACAGGGACGGTTGTTGGGCGCCTACGTGACGTTCAAGGATGTCTCGAACCTGCGATCACTGGAAGAGCAAGTGCAGCGCAGTGACCGCTTGGCGATGATTGGACAGATTGCTGCCGGTACGGCTCATGAGATTCGCAATCCGCTCACTGCAATTAAGGGTTTTCTGCAAATGTTCAAGAATACGATGAAAGAAAAGGGGTTGAATAAGGAATACGGATACACCGAGATCATGCTGACCGAGATTGACCGAATCAATGAGCTGGTCAGTGAATTTTTACTCCTGAGCAAGCCCAAGAACATTACCTTCGATCTGGTTGACCCCAATGCCGTGATGAGTGAGATCATGCCTATTATTCAGAATGAAGCCCTATTGCATGGGATTGTCGTGAATTACGAGAAATTAAGCAGCCTGCCCAGAGTTGTGGCGGATGGCGAGATGCTGAAGCAGGTGTTTCTGAACATCGGCAAGAACGGCATTGAAGCCATGAAAGAAGGCGGGATTCTTACGATCTCTGGCCGGATTGAACGCGAGCAGGGGCTGACCCGTTGGGTAAGTATTGATATTGAAGATAATGGCCCCGGGATTGAACCGGCTATGGTGGACCGAATTTTTGATCCGTTTGTCACAACCAAACCTACGGGTACAGGGCTCGGACTCTCAGTATGCCAGCGCATCATTCACGACATGGGTGGTAAAATCCGGGTATCCTCGCACGAGAAGGGAACGACCTTCACGGTCAGTATTCCCTGCTCTTTTGAAGATAAGGAAGAGGAGTTCTAACTAAAATGGCGGCCCGTTTCTTCGGCGGCAGCAGCTCCCGGGGTTGCCGCAGATGCGGTCGCCTGTTTCCGCTGACGAAGGGATCGTGTATAATAGACCTACCCGAGTGTTACAGCCCGGGACGAGCGAATTGGAAAGGACGATGAAGGTGACCCATATCGCTTTGTACCGCGCCTGGCGCCCTCAGACGTTCCAGGACATGGTGGGGCAACAACATATTATCCAGACGCTGCAGAATGCGATTCGGGAGCGGCGTATTTCTCATGCCTACCTGTTCAACGGACCTCGCGGCACGGGCAAGACGACGGCTGCCAAGATCGTAGCCAAGGCCATCAACTGCCGGGAAGGTCCGACTACCGAGCCCTGTAACGTATGCGAGGCCTGCAAAGGCATCACGACAGGCACGATTATGGATGTCGTCGAGATCGATGCTGCTTCCAACCGCGGGATTGATGAAATTCGGGACATCCGGGACAAGGTGCGTTATGCACCCTCGGAAGTTCGCTACAAGGTTTATATTATAGACGAAGTGCATATGCTGACGACCGAAGCCTTCAACGCATTGCTTAAGACGTTGGAAGAGCCCCCCGGGCATGTGGTCTTTATCTTGGCGACGACAGAGCCGCATAAGCTGCCAGCGACGATTATCTCCAGGTGTCAGCGCTTCGACTTCCGCCAGGTGTCCCTGGAGGAACAGACGGAACGACTGCGCACGATCTGCGAGGAGGAAGGGCTGGAGGCCGAGGAGGATGCGCTCGTCTATGTCGCCAGACTCTCAGATGGCGGCATGCGCGATGCGATCTCACTCCTGGAGCAGGTCTCTGCCTACTCGGGTGGTCGTCTGACGTTGGCGGATGCCGTAGATGTGACGGGCGGTCTCGCAGCCGAACAGTTCGCTGAACTCGCAGAGGCGATCCGCAAGCGCGATGTGGCAGCGATTCTTCCGCTGGTCGAGGGACTGATGCAAGCGGGCAAGAGTGCGGACAAGTGCATGGAGAATCTCGTGTACTATTTCCGAGACTTGCTACTGCTCAAGCTGGTGCCCGGCGGAGCGGCGATGACAGAGCGAATTGTCGATACCGAGCAGTTCCGGCCGATTGCGGAGGCTTATGATCAAGAGCGTCTCTTCGCTATGATCGATGTGTTGCATCAGTACCAGGTGGAGATGAAGCATGCGGCTCAGCCGCAGACCCTCTTCGAAGTCGCGCTGATGAAAATATGCACACTGCCTGCGGGCGGGTCCGCCGAGCTGGCTGGCGGCGGCGCGGCGAATTCAGCTGCTCCTGCTGCTGATAGTGCCAAGGTCACGGAGCTTACGCGCAAGCTGGAGGCGTTGGAGCGCAAGCTGGAGCAGCTGCTGCGTCAGGTCGTGCCAGCAGGTGGGGCATCTGATGGCGGCGCTGCGAAGATGGCGCCAGCCCGGCCCGAATCCCGAGGCGGCGGCTTCGGCAACCGCGGCGGGGGCGCGGGGGCCATGCGTACGACAGTCAAGCTGCACGCCTATACCGCGGCCAAGGACAGCGAGGATTGCCAGAAGATCCGCATGCAGTGGGGTGACGTGCTGCAGCGAGTGAAGGAAGCACGGATTACGATTCACGCTTGGCTGATCGATGGTGAGCCAGTATCGGTCGCAGATGATAAGGTTCTGATTGCCTTTAAGAATACGATTCATCGCGAAACGACCGAGAAGCAGGCTAACCGAGAGGTCATCGAGCGGGTACTGCAGGATGTGTTTCAGAAACCGCTGAGCTTTGTCACGGTCATGATCAAAGACTGGACAAGTGCGGCCGACGATGCACCGGCTGCAGCCGCAGAGCCGCTCATTATGGAAGCGGAGGAGCCTGAACAGGGAACCAAGCAGCCGGAGTGGGTAGAAGAAGCCGTTAAGCTGTTCGGCGAAGAGCTAGTAGTAGTAACCGACCAAGAGAAGTAAGCGGAGCGGCTGTGACAGGCCGCCCGTCCACTAATCCGATGAGGTGATCATGCGATGAATAACATGAATCAGATGATGAAGCAAGTGAAGAAGATGCAAGAGCAGATGCTGAAGGCTCAAGAAGCGCTCGAAGGTAAAACAGTTGAGGGCACAGCAGGCGGCGGAGTGGTTACAGCGACCATGAACGGCCATAAGAAACTGCTCGATATTCAAATCAAACCAGAAGCTGTGGACCCGGAAGATGTAGAAATGCTGCAGGACCTTGTCCTGACAGCAGTCAACGATGCAATCACCAAGGCGGAAGAGCTCTCTAATCAGGATATGGGCAAATTCACCGGAGGCATGAAAATCCCCGGCCTCTTCTAAGGATGGTAATTCAAAAAGGCGCTTTTGATCACGAAGTGATTCAGGGGGGGATTCGACATCGAATCTTGAATGCAGTCGGAACTAAGCGAATGCTTACGAAGCTAGTTTCCTTCGGAAACTCTTAGGTGCTCACGTAGGTTCACCTACGCTCCGCTCCTCAGTTCCTCCTGCCGGAGGGCCTTCTCGGTGCTGAAAACCGGCCTTTTTGAACCTGATTCATATTAAAGGCTGCTTGAAAGGAGCTGCGGCAGACGTGCAATACCCTGAACCGATAGCCAGACTCATCGACTCATTCTCCAGGCTTCCGGGCATCGGTCCCAAAACTGCGGCCCGGCTCGCCTTTTATGTCCTTCGGATGAAGGAGGACGATGTAATAGATTTTGCAAAGGCTCTGGTCAGCGTGAAGCGCAATCTACATTATTGCTCCGTCTGCTGCAACATCACCGATGTCGATCCATGCCGGGTCTGCCAGGACAAGGCGCGGGATCGCTCGGTGATTTGTGTGGTCCAGGAGTCCAAGGATGTGGTGGCGATGGAACGCACCAAGGAGTTTCAGGGCCAATATCATGTGCTGCAAGGTGCCATCTCGCCGATGGAAGGGGTTGGGCCGGAGGAAATCCGGATTGCAGAGCTGCTTAAGCGGCTAAGCGATGAGCAGGTTCAGGAGTTGATCCTCGCGACCAACCCGAACATTGAGGGCGAAGCGACAGCCATGTATCTTTCCCGGCTGGTGAAGCCGTTCGGTATCCGGGTCACCCGGATTGCCCACGGTTTGCCGGTTGGCGGGGATCTGGAATATGCCGACGAGGTTACCCTCTCGCGGGCTTTGGAAGGCCGGCGAGAGCTGGGATAGTCGACGCGCAGTGCAAGAAACGGTTCAGCCTCAGGCTGAGCCGTTTTTTGTTGCCGTAAGTTGTGCTTTATTTTGCGTGTTCTTCAGAAAAGATGCTTTTCGCAGACGGAGAAATAAGTGGAGGGCTGGTGTGAGGCTTAATGGGTAGTGAATAGGGGAGGTGGGCGGGGTCCGGCAGCATGACGGCGGTCGGACGACCACATTGAGTCGGTTATCGCGCATCACTCAGGATTCATTTGTGCTGTAACGGTCGCCACAGCAGCTATTAGGCTTTAAATGTCCCATCTGCAATTCTAACGGACAGGAACGCAGCTATTCACTCGTTTTCAGCCGGAATGTCTAGTTTTAGAGCAAATAAGTGCGTCTGTGACCGTGAGCTTCGCAACCGTCCATTTTCTTTGCGATTAAGCGCTCTGGTGGCCGTTAGCACTTTCCCACTTGGGGTCAGCCTTGAATCGACGCTCTCACTGACAAGCGTTAGAGCCCACCCATCAGATACTTTTCTTCATCAAAGGTTCTAAGCGCAGGTCCCGGTTTATACAATGGTAACAAGAGAGGCAAACCGGACAAGCGGGAGGGATGCAGGTGGATATTCTGCAACGGTGGAGCTTGATGAGGGAGAAGGGAAAGGCGCGGGAGGCGGCGGAGCTGCAGGCGGAGTCGCTGCTGCAAGAAATTCAGGAGGCTCAGCAGGACTGGGCCAATGCCAAGCGGCACTTTGAATACGCTGAAGGGCAGGATCAAATTGATTATGCGATCTTTGCAATCGAGGCGGCGGAGAAACGGTATGAGATGCTCTTGCGTCATGCAAAAAGGTTGTCGGTCAAGAAGTCGGGCTTCCGGGGCAGTGAAGCGGGATGAATCTAGTATGGTTATCGCTGCTCGTTGTATCGGCCTTGCTTCTGGTAGGCATAATAGTCAAGCGCAGACTCTCATGGTCTTGGCTCAAGCGGTTCTCCATTCATCTAACGGTCGCGGCTGTCGCTTTGTATCTATTGAATTATTCGGGATTCATCTCCGGGTTCTACATCCCGCTTAATCCTGCTACGATAGCTGTTGTTGTGGCGCTGGGGCTGCCGGGGATAGGCATGATTCTGGGATTGCAATGGCTGGTGATCTAACGTATTCTGGACCGGACCCGTGACATGGCGGATCCGGTTTTTTGTGCATTAAAAGTTTTTTCAAAAAAGGGTTGCACTAGCCCAAACATCTGTGTTATATTATTTGAGTCGCCGCTGAACGGTAGCGACAAACGAAAGAAAATGTGTTCTTTGAAAACTGAACAACGAGCGAAATGTCCTGTAACTCTTCGGAGTTGCAGATAGCAATACCAGCAAGAAATGAGCTATTCAGCTTTCTATCATGGAGAGTTTGATCCTGGCTCAGGACGAACGCTGGCGGCGTGCCTAATAC
>NZ_KB899665.1:0-89035 GCF_000378385.1 Paenibacillus daejeonensis DSM 15491
GATCGATCCATAATGCCCAGCACTTGACTCAACACGTTTCGCTTCGTTATGCTAACCATAGAGGTTCCTTTCCGTCTTGTCTTCCTAACATTACGGTAAAGGAACCTCTCTCTTTTGTAAAATTTCCCTTCGGGCTAACATGTGAACTTCTTTGCAAGATTACTGCATAGATCCGCCACCCGCCCGCTGTAACACACCTTTCTTCCTCTATTTGCCGATAGATCCACCACCCGTGCGCTGTAACACACCTTTCTTCCTTTATTTACTCGTAGATCCGCCATCCGAGCGATGTAGCGCACCTTTCTTCCTCTATTCGCTCGTAGATCCGCCATCCGCCCGCTGTAAGACACCTTTCTTCCTCTATTTGCCGATAGATCCGCCACCCGCCCGCTGTAACACACCTTTCTTCCTCTATTTGCCGATAGATCCATCACCCGTGCGCTGTAACACACTTTTCTTCCTCTATTTGCTCATAGATCCGCCACCCGTCGGCTGTAACACAGCTGTCCCGCCACCCCCGCCATCCGCCAATCGTTTTTGTTGGTTAGGTGGGGGCAGGGCCCCCACGCGGACACGCGGTAGACCTTCCGGTCACTGGAAGTTGGCTGCTGTCATGCGGCCTGCGCGTGGACGAAGCGGAGGCCGTCTGATAGAATGAGGGCAGGTAAGAAGGAATACTTGATGGAGGTAATCGCACACTATGCCGATCATACAAGCGCTCGACCGGGCGCTGAGGATTCTGGATCTGTTCGACGAGCAGACCCGGGAGCTGAAGATAACAGAAATCAGCAGTCGGATGCAGCTGCACAAGAGTACCGTCCATTCCTTGCTGCGGACGCTGCAGATGCACGGCTATATTGCTCAGGATGAGCAGAGCGGCAAGTACCGGCTCGGAATGGCGCTGGTGGAGAAGGGGCAGCAGCTGCTGCGCGGGATGGATCTGCGAGAAGTCGCACGTCCGCATCTGGAAGCGCTGGCGGAGGCTAAGGGTCAGACGACCCATCTTGTCATTCTGGACGGTGCTGAAGGCGTATACATCGATAAGGTAGAAGGAACGCGGGCAGCAATCCGCTACTCGCGAATTGGTCGCCGCGTCCCTCTGCACAGCAGCGCAGTAGGCAAGGTGCTAGCCGCCTATCTGGGGACACCGCAGCTGCAGCAGTTGCTGGAGGGTTACAACTATGCGGTCCGCACCACACATACGATCGATTCAGAGGCAGCTTTTCTGCGTGAGCTGGAGCAGGTGCGGGCTGATGGCGTCGGCTATGACCGGGAAGAGAATGAGCCTGGCGTACGTTGTGCGGCGGCCCCCATCTTCAACCATAATGGAAGAGTCGCTGCGGCGATGAGCATCTCGACGATGGTTGCACATGTGGGCGACGAGGAGTTGACTGAGCTGGTGCAGCTGCTGAAACAGGAGACCGCTGCCATTTCACGCAAGCTGGGGCACCGGGAGGAGTTTCTCTAGACTCATTAATTTTGTATGCAACCTTGCCTTATCTATCTCGTCCAATTCAATGAATGGGAGGAGATGGAAAGGATGGGGGAGGCAAAAAGATATCGCTGGTGGTTGGTCGCGAGTGCGGTATGGCTGATGTTCTCGTGGCAACCATTCAAAGCGGAGGCGTTAAGCTGTGCGCATGCTTATGAGATAGAGGAAGCCTATACCATGTACGATGCGGTCATTATGGCCAAGGTGGATAAGGTGAGACGCGCTTCGCTGGTTTCCTCCGATAACGAAGTTCGGCTTACGGTAGAGCGCAGCTTCAAAGGCATAGAGGAACCAGAGCTAAAGGTACGCGAGGATATGAATTGGGGCGCGACGGACGGGCCAAGCGAAGAAGGAAAGCGCTATCTATTCTTCTTGAATCGGACCGATCAGGGATGGCAAAACCCGCTCTGCGCGCCTTCGGTGGAACTCGAGGGGGCAGACGACATGCTGGCTTACCTGGCTGCTTATGAAATACCGGTGAAGGAGCAGGAAGCAACGGGCAGACCAGGCTGGTGGCTCTACGGCGGACTGGTTATGCTAGTCATGCTCATGCTGGGCGCGGCGCTGGTGATTAAACGGCGGCAGCGATAGCATGAGATACCCTGGAGAGGAGCGAGAAGCATTGATGCCTAAAGGAATCTGTCGGTGGTGGATCCTCGGTATGACGGTCATGCTTGTCTTTGTTTGGCGACCTGGGGGCGCTTCTGCGCTGGATTGTGCAGTAAATAACGATATTGCTGCGGCTTACGAGGATTATGACGGCATCGTCCTGGCAAAGGTCGAGGGGAAGAAATTCTCGTTTATGCCCACCACCGACACAAAAGTGCAATTGACCGTGGAGCGCAGCTTCAAAGGGATCCAGCAGGAGAAGTTGGACATGTGGGAGGATGGAACCTGGGGATATATAGGGATTCCTGAGACAGAAGGAAAACGTTATTTGATCTTCCTGAACAAGACGGCAGGGGGATGGGAGCACCCGCTCTGTTCTCCGACGAGAGAGGCGAGTCATGCAGATGAGATGCTGGCCTATCTCGCGGACTATGAACTGCCCATTACGGAGAAGGGGACTGGCGGCCAGCTCAATTGGCTGTTGTATATTGGGGGCGCCCTCCTCCTCGTGCTTGTGGCAGGTGTGATCATCCGGTTAAGACGTAGGCGTCGTTAAAGACGGACCATAACATAGCGATGGAGGCTGATTAGAGATGAGTGAACAAGCACAGGGAGCAACTGCGGCATATGGAACGATTACGGGGCGCATGACAGCGGCAGTGATGACCAAGCCGGGCGAGATTATTCTGGAAGAGCAGGACATCCCGCAGCCGGCTGCGGATGAAGTGCTGGTCAAAATCATGGCCGTCGGCGTGTGCGGCTCCGACGTTCATTACTACGAGCATGGCCGTATCGGACCTTACGTGGTGGAGAAACCGCTTATTCTCGGTCATGAATGTGCTGGTGTCGTCGTTGCCTGTGGTCCGGAAGCCCGGCGTTTCCAGCCTGGTGATCGGGTTGCCATCGAACCGGGTGTCACTTGTGGCCTCTGCAGCTACTGTAAGAGTGGCCGCTACAATCTTTGTCCGGATGTTCAATTCCTTGCGACCCCTCCGGTGGATGGCGCGTTTGTCCAATATATTACGCATCGGGAAGATTTTCTCTTCGCTATCCCAGATCGTGTCACCTATGAGGAGGCGTCGATGGTAGAGCCGCTCTCTGTTGGCATCCATGCGCTGAACCGCGCGAATTTTCAACCTGGGGGCAGCGTAGCGATCATCGGAGCGGGTCCAGTTGGCTTGTTGGCCGTATCGGCGGCCAAGGCGTACGGCGCTTCACGAATTATTGTCAGTGACTTGGAGGAAAAGCGCCTGCAAGCAGCATTGGCCCTGGGCGCTACTGATGTGGTACCCGGACGTGCTGGCGACCCGGCTGGAGCCATACTGGCGTTGACCGGGGATCTTGGTGTGGATCTGGCCATCGAGACCGCAGGGCACCCGGTAGCGCTCAAGACGGCGCTTGCTGTGGTGCGCAGAGGCGGCAAGCTGTCCATTGTTGGTCTGCCGCCAGTCGATGAGGTAGGCTTGCCGATTGCTGAAATCTGTGACAAAGAGATCGATATATTCGGTATTTTCAGATATACCAACACCTATGAGCAGGCAATTCGGTTCCTCTCTGCCGGTGCGATCGACATGATGCCAATGGTAACAGACCATTATCCGCTGGAGCAGGCACAAGATGCACTGGAGCGCGCCCTGACCAACAAGCAAGGCAGTCTCAAGGTAATGGTATATCCCAACGGTCTGCCGGAGTAGCACAAAGCCCTGCACATCCGAGCCGGAAATCGAGAAGATCGAAATTTAGGACTCCCAATTGGTTAGTGTATATGCTACAATGTGGAATATACGAACAATTGTTCTTATCTGGTTGGGAGAGGTGCCGTCATGGATACCGGAAAATACGTAGAAATCGATGCTGCGATAGCCTATATTCACCAGCATCTGTATGAGCCGATTGAGCTGTCGGCGCTTGCAGACCATGTTTCCTACAGCAAGTACCATTTCGCAAGGATTTTCAAGGAACGTACTGGTCTGTCGCCACTTTATTATATCTCCGCGCTCCGGCTGCAGCGGGCCAAGGACTTGTTATTGAAGACCAATCTGACGATTAGGGATATTGGACTGGAGATCGGTCAGCAGAGTGTCGGCACCTTCTCGACACGGTTCATTGAGCGGGTGGGCATGTCACCGGCCCGGTTCCGGCAGTCGCGCGAGGGGGCCGGCACGGCGTTGCGGTCGCTGGAGAATCTGCAGAATTGGCAAGAGCGACTGCTCTCATTTGATGCAAGCAGCAGGCTTGAAGGGACGATTCGCACCGAGACGCCTTTTACCGGTGTGATTCTGATTGGTCTGTTCCCGCGGCCAATTCCCGAGGGTCTCCCGCTGTACGGTACGTTGGTGAATACTAGAAGCTTCCTCTTCACTGGTGTGAGGCCCGGCACCTACTACCTGATGGCGACCTCCATCTCCTGGGGAACGGGCACCTTGGACATGCTGCTGCCCCAGGCGACGCTGCGGACCCGCTCCCGGACGCCAATTGTCATGCAACATGGGGTGACACAGCACCCGCTGGAAGTCACGTTGTACCCGCCCCGCCTGGACGACCCGCCGATTCTAATCTCGCTTCCGCTCCTGATGGAACGGTTCATGCAGCGGATGAGTGGCACGCTTCGCTCGGATCAGCGCCCCTAACGCCAGCAGCTCTATACGTCCGGTGCCTTGTTTTTAATTTTAGAATGGAACTTTCCACTTTTGGGTAATAAACGGTAACCTTTTCCCGCTGAACCGCGTCTGAGGGTTGAGGAAGTTGCTACACACTACAGACAAGGAGCTGAGGATGAATGAAGAAATGGATGTCCGCCTGTATGGCGGTCGCGTTTGTATTCACGTTGCTGTTGATGCCCCAGCAAGCGGATGCCTGCTCGTGTATGCCACCTTCGGGACCCGCAGAGGAGATGGAAAAGAAGGAATTTGTATTCTCCGGTACAGTGACCGAGATCGTGGAGCCTGCTGAGATACAGTCCTCCGGCGACCCGGTGGCGGTTCATTTTGACGTCGATACGGTATGGAAGGGTGAAATCGGTGCCCAGACTGAGGTATCGACGCCTTTCAGCAGCGCGACGTGCGGCTTTTACTTCGAAGTTGGCCAAGCCTATATCGTCTATGGTTCGGTAACGGAGGAAGGCACCCAGCAAGTGGTACTCTGTTCTCGGACTGCTCCACTGGAGCAAGCAACTGAAGACCTGAGCGTGTTGGGTGAAGGCGTGAAGCCAGGTGAGGAGCCACCCGTGGAAGAACCGCCAGTCACTGAGCCTCCTGTTGTTCAGCCCCCTGTAGCGCAGCCTACCGCTGTAGCGAATGGTGGCATAAGTATTCACATCAACGGCCAGCCCCTGGCGCTCGATGTTGCACCTATGATCAGCAATGGTGTGACCTATGTGCCGGTTCGTGCGGCTGAGGCTTTCGCAGGCGTACAGATCGAGGGCTGGGATAGCCAGACCAAGTCGGTCACCATCCGTCATGAGTCCGGCCTGGTTCTCACGCTGCGTGCGGGCGGACCTACGGTCCAAGATCAGAGCCTCGCTGCAGGTGAGCCTGTCATCGTGGACGGTCGTGTCATGGTGCCGGTCCGTTTCATCGCCGAATCGTTCGGATGGACGGTAGGATGGGATGCTGCCACTAAGACAGTCAAACTGGACAGCCCGGCCCAGTAGGCGCTGATGTGCCATGAAAACGAAGAGCTCTTCTCCTTATTGGGGAAGGGCTCTTCGTTTCTGTTTTTTGAGCGAATTGTCCTGCATGCAAGTATTCGTCCAACCCATCATATCTATAATAGAAGCAAGGAGTGCAGCTTGACTGCTCACCAACTGGGCGGGCTGCGAATACACTGGACTTAACGCCACAAAAAACGGTATGCTAGGAAAAGCTGAATGGAACGTGACAACCTGGCAGACGAAAGGGATAGGGGACGAATGGACGGGAATGTACTCATGGCTTTCGGCTTGACGCTGATGGCAGGACTGGCAACAGGTATCGGGAGTTTGATCGCTTTTTTTGCCTCGCGTACCAATACCAAATTTTTGTCTTTGTCGTTGGGATTTTCCGCAGGCGTGATGATCTATGTATCCATGATTGAAATCTTCGTCAAGGCGAAGGATGCGCTCATCTCAGCCAGAGGCGTAGAGGCGGGCAACTGGATTACGGTAGGTGCGTTTTTTGGAGGCATGCTGCTGATTGCCATGATTGACCGCTTCGTGCCGAAGCAGGGCAATCCGCATGAAATGAAGAAAGTAGAGGACGCAGACAAGACAGTAAAGGAAAAAGATCTGCTGCGAATGGGGACCTTTACCGCTTTGGCGATTGCGATTCACAATTTCCCGGAAGGGATCGCCACCTTCACATCCGCCCTTCAGGATCCGGGCTTGGGGATTGCAATTGCTGTAGCGATTGCCATTCACAACATTCCGGAAGGTATTGCGGTTTCCGTACCCGTGTATTATGCAACGGGCGATAAGCGCAAGGCATTCAAGCTGTCGTTTCTCTCCGGCTTGTCCGAGCCCGTAGGCGCCATTGCCGCCTATTTCATCCTGATGCCGTTTCTGAATGACACCATGTTTGGTATCATCTTCGCGTCAGTTGCGGGCATCATGGTGTTCATCTCGCTCGATGGCTTGCTGCCTGCCGCCAAGAAATACGACGAAGGCCATCTGCCGATTTATGGCCTCATTGCAGGCATGGCTGTGATGGCGATCAGTTTGCTTTTATTTATTTGAAAATTTGTGCGGACCCCTGCCCCCGATTCTCGATCGGGGGTTTGTGTGGTTTAGATAAAGAAAAAGTTTACAACTTGGAGATAATGTTGTGATATCGAGGATACAGATTGTGGGTAATATGAGGTATATCATTACAATACTTCATGAAAAGAAGGTGCCTACATCGATGAAAAGAAAATCACGTCTCTTGCCTCACGCCAAACTATGGACCATGACCGGCTTTGCGGCACTGCTGCTTAGCAGCCAGGCTGTGCAGCCTGCAACCATTCTGGCTGCTCCGACAACTGCCCCGGCCGCAGTGTCGGCTACGTCAGCTTCGGAGCAAATCTTCAATCGTTATATGGCCATCGTCCAATCGCCTAATCAGATTGGTTCGGCCATGGCCTATCTGCGAGCCAATATTAGCAAAGTCACGCCATACCAAGCTTCGCTCATGGTGCTGCACCTGGAGAATGCGTTGAAACGTAATCTGCCAGTTATTGAACAGAGGTTCTTCCCTGCTTCAGTTCAAGAAACGATCGGTAATGTGTATCAGCGCGGCTTCAGCTTCGCTGATGTGCGGAACCGGATTACGAATGAGAGTGTAAAACAGCTGCTGAACCAAGCTTCGGCTCAAGGCTACAAGCTGGAAACGGCAGAGGGCATGTACTATCCCATCATCAACTACTCCATCTTCCGGGAGTTCGGACAGTATGTGAACGAAGACATCCAGTCCTACATTCTCATTATGGCCGAGGAATCCAAGCAGGCTGCGGTCAAGGATGCGGCGCTCGTCATCGGCTATCAGCAGTTGGTCAGACGCACGCTGAACATGGAGCGGTTCGTTCAGCAGTTCCCGAATTCCAATCGAACCGCACAGGTCCGTGAACTCTTCGAGCGCTATCGGGACTTCACATTCTACGGTACCAACAACACCCCATTGTTTGATTATGATACCAAGGAGATGCGCCCCAACGCCAAGACGGGGTATACCAATATCCTGCAGTGGGTATCAGTAGATAATAGCACCTATCTCGATAAACTGGGAGAGTTTATGGAGCTGGCAGCTGAGCATGATTATAAGGAAACGACCGAGATCCGGGATTTCATCCGCAATTATGTAGCGAACTAATTTTATGCTATGCCCCGTCCTCTTCTTGCATCCGTGCAGGGGAGGGCTTTTTTTGTTTGGAAAGTATTAAGAAAAAGAGTGCAGTTGTCGATAAAGCGAGTATGGAAAATTAATCTCAGGAAGAAATTTCTTGATTTCCTTACTTATTTGCAAATATATAGCAGAAATTCGACTCAAAATTAACGGATTTTCATAATTTCCTAAATAGTAATCTAACTTAATCACTGTATACTAAGAAAGTGTAGTCAGACGGAAATTGCTTGAGGGGGTGAATCGCGATCGGAAAACGATGTGTGAGGATGCGAAAATCGATGACAACGTAACGTGTGGCCATGACTACGCAGTCCCAATAACACAAGCGGAGGTATGAAACTATTGAAACAAAACCGAATATTATCTTGTTTGTTAGCCGTTGCCCTTGGTATGGGTTTGCTCAGCTTTAGCAGTAGCGCAGCGCCGGAGGTAACACGCACGTATCAGGCCTCACAGGATTTCAGTGGTACGCAGGGGAGCAACCAGTGGTCTTATCAGAGACTCTCCGGTACGGTCTATCTGGATCTGGATTATGACGAGCAGGGTAAGCAATGGAAGCCCGACTCCAAGTATCCCTGGGTAACCGCCACTGGGATGCATCCGGGGCAAGACTTCGATGCTGTCCGCAAGTGGGTTTCTCCCGGCAAGGGCAAGATTCGCATTACGGGATCGGTGAGCAAGGGAGATAGCCAGGGCGACGGAGTGCTGGCAACGATCAAGCGCAATACGGTCACCTTGTGGAGCTCTGAGATCCATAGCGCGAATCCGGTTCACCCAACGGGGGTTGATTCCATTGACGTCGATCAAGGTACGGAGATCTACTTCATCGTGAACCGGATCAACCGGATCAACAATGACCATACCAATTGGAACCCGACGATTCACTATGAAGGCTCAAGCACGGCACCCCTAAAGAACGTGCAGCCGGTCCAGGCCAAGGCGCCACTAGCATCTGAGTTATCCGTTCAGTCCTGCGGAGCAGTGCCCAACGATGGCAAGGATGACTATGCTGCTTTTGTCGCTTGTATCGCCAAGGCTCGTTCAACAGGACAAACGCTCCATGTTCCGGAAGGACGCTATCACCTGAGCAATATCATCACGCTTGATGGCGTCAGTATGAAAGGGGATGGAATGGCGTCTACCGTCATCATTTCAACGAATCCCGAACGGGGCTCCATCGATATCAAGGGTCAAGGTGTTAAGGTCAGCGGCTTCAAACATGTATATGATACAACCGTTCCTCGTGGAGACGGCTCGAATGAGAAGAACAGTTTTACGGTACGCGGGGCAACAGACTTTGAACTCTCGGGTCTGCATGTGGTGAAATCAAGTACGGCAGGCATCATGGTGCGCGATGGTTCATCAGATGGTGTAATCGCCCATAATATCGTGGAATCGACTGGAGCCGATGGCATTCACGTCACTAGCGCCAGTCACAATATTCGTATTGAGAACAACGCGGTCAAAGCAACGGGGGATGACGGCATCGCTGTTGTCAGCTATAGCAAGGATTCAGGAATCTCGCATGACGTCAGCATTAGCAATAACAACATCGGTTATCAGTCCAAAGCCAGAGGGATTGCAATTGTCGGCGGACAAGACGTCCAGATCGAGAACAACCATATCCAGGATACCATGATGGCCGGCATCTACATTTCAGTAGAAAAGACATATGATACGCGCAACGTAGAGCGAATCACAGTCAAAGGCAATACCATTGATCATTCTGGAATTGATGTGGTCGCCAAGCACCCTAATATCCTCGTCTATGCATCCCAAGGTATTATTGATGAGGTCCGATTCACAGGGAATACGATTACTAACGCGGCGTTCAGAGGGATAGGTGTGTGGGGAACCGGCCAGATTAAGAACGTGTACTACAGCCAGAACGAGCTTGTCCATCTTAAAAATGGCGCCACTACATTCACTAGCGGCATCATTCATTTGAACGATAATATTGGTTTCTAATAATAGAGACGAATAATATCATTCAATAGTTCATGAGAATATCATCAGAAATTGACCTGGATCGGCAACAGCTGCAACTGTTGTCGGGCCTACCCGAATCGGTACCAGCTGCAACTGGTATCGATTCTTTTTGTTTACCATAAGAATTGAAACATAAGGAACGGTGACAACCGTTTCATGTTGGCTGAAGTTGCGTTATTGGCCGGCTGCCCCTCTTTCCAAAGACTAAAAGCATGGACAGGCATACGTATTTATTACCCGAGCGATTTGCGTGTTAAACGTTTTCAGGAAAGATCGATCGTTTTTTTGAGGAAGTTCCATGGATTGGATTTCTCTCATCTATGTTTACGTAAAGTAGGTTCATGGTAATACGATAGGTAATAGCTCCGGTACCGTTAAGCGGCCGGGGTGGATGCTCCAGGATGGGGGAATGGTATGAGCAATACGGATGGAAACAAACGAATATGGTTGGCTGGTGCAGCCCTGATGCTGGTGCTGGCCGGTGCGCTGCTGCTGGTGTGGAGTCCATGGCAGGAGGCTCGGGATCCACGGGGCTTATCCCTGCTGGACTGTGGAGCCGTTCCTGATGACGGCCAAGATGATTATGAAGCCATCATGCAGTGTGTCGCTGAGGCGAAGGAGACAGATGGACAGGTATTCATTCCCGAGGGGCAGTTTCACGCCGGTGATATTATTGAACTGGACGGTGTCAGTCTGATCGGTGCCGGAGCGGATCTCTCCGAGATTGTCTCCACGAACCCTGAACGGGGATCTATCGATTTGGCTGGCGAGAACGTGGAACTGCGCGACTTCAAGCATACGTATGAATCCACTGTGCCGCGAGGCAATGGCGCGAATGACAAGAATAACATTACCGTGCGGGGAGCCAGCAGCTTCACAATTACAGGACTTCATATTGACAAGTCCAGTACCGCAGGTATTCTGGTCCGCGATCGGGCCAGCGGTGGCGTAATCCGTGACAATCTGATTGAAAATACGGGTGCAGACGGCATTCACATTACCAGCGGCAGTAACGATATCGTCGTTGAAGAGAATACCGTCCGTCAGGCAGGCGACGATACGATTGCAGTTGTCAGCTATAACCAGGATGGCGCTATTGCCCATGGTATTACGATACGGGGCAATGATGTAGGTTATGAGTCCCGTGCCCGGGGCATATCGGTCGTCGGCGGAGAAGATATCACCATTGAAGGAAACACGATTCAACACACGGATATGGCAGGCATCTATATCTCGGTGGAAGAACAATATGACACCAACAACACCAACCGGATCACGGTACATGATAATATTGTGGATTCAACGGGCCTCAGAGAGAACAGTGACCATCCCAATATTCTCGTCTATGCCTCGCAGGGACAACTAGATGACATCACGTTCACGAATAATACGATCAAGAATGCTGCCCATAGCGGAATAGGCGTATGGGGAGATGGTCAAATCGGAGATATTTATTTCCGCTCCAACACCGTAAGTGGATCCGCCGAGGCCCCTACTGCCTTCAAGAATGGCGACATCCACTTAGAGGAAAATCAAGGCTTTGAGTGATTTTTGTAATGCTTTAGTATCGCTTTGTTAATAAATGGGTTATTAAACCGCGGTTGCTTATCGCGGTTTTTTTATTTGCCTATATTAATTCATACTCATTTCATTTTCTAAAAATTGTTAGTTAATTAATAGATGTCAACGCTTTATTAAAACGCTTACGTGTAATGATAATCGATTTATTCAGCAATTAAAAGAGTTTTCTTAGCTCCCACAGATTAAAAATTATTATTATTCAAATAGTGAACATTTGGGTCGTTGGGACTTTAGTCCGTCTGATTCAATGTCAGAAATCGTTGTTTATAATTGCAAATACGAACGAGTCATATGGACCGGGAGGGTGAAGATTCAAAAATAAGACTCGCCGTGAGAGGCGTGACAGAGAGAACAGTGAAATACTGAATCATTATGAGGCTGCCGCAAGGACAAGCTCGGATCGCTCAAGTGCGAACAATCGGAATGGAGGAAAACCATGGAATTACAGGGATATTTGAGGGTTCTCAAACGTAAGTGGTGGATCGTTGCATTGCTAGCGGCCATCAGTTGTATCGCGGTCTTCGTGTACAGCAACTATTTTGTCCAGCCGGCATATCAAGCCTCAACGGACCTAATCGTTAATAAACCAGCCGATACGACGGAGGGTGCCATTCAGGGCCAGGTTGACCAGAACTCCATCAATACGAATCTGATGTTGATCAATACGTACAAGCAGATTGTGAAATCACCAGCGGTTCTAAGCCAGGTGCTGGAGGCCAATCCGGGGCTTGGACTGACAACCCAGGAGCTCAACGACAAGATCTCGATCGACTCGGTGAGAGACACACAGATGATGACCATCAGTGTTCAGGACAGCTCGTACGAACGTGCGGCAACCATTGTCACGGCCGTATCCAACGGCTTTCGGGAGCGGGTATCCACTGTCATGAATCTGAATAACGTCAGCGTATTGAATGCGGCTGACCCTGCAGAGAATCCGGCTCCTGTTAATACAAACCACAATGTACTCTATCTATTTGCTTTGATGGTATCTGTCATGCTGGGCTTCGGGATCATTTTCCTCCTTGATTACCTGGACGACAGTGTCAAATCCGAGCATCAAATTGAGCAAGTACTAGGCTTGACCTTACTAACCAAGATACCGAAGATTCGCAAAAAGGACATGGCAAGACCGGCAAGTGTCAGAGTGAAGCAGCCAGAGCAGGCTACCGTTCTCCGCTCCAACAATAGTCGAGTCTAGATGCACAGAAGATGGAGATGACCCCTACAGCATGAGCTCTGCACTGCAACATAACATATTGATTTATCGTGATCATCTCTTGGCCCCTTCTGAAACCTTTATCAAATCGCAGGGCGAGAGCCTGCAAAGCTTCCGACCCTATTACATGGGCTCACGGATGGTTCAGGGGCTGGAACTTCCTTCAGAGTATAGGATCCTCCTCAACGAAGGGAACTTGCTTGGGCGATTTAGAGAGGTCGGGTACAAGCTCACAGGGTATTGCGGAACCGTACTTCGCAAGCTCCGGACGCTACAGCCTCGCCTCATTCACGCCCATTTTGGACCAGATGGCGTGCTTGCATCCGGAATCGCTGGCAGGCTGGAGATTCCACTTGTCGTTACGTTCCACGGCTATGACGTGACAACGACAGACCGATATGCCGAGAGTTCTTACTTTACGCATCGCAACTACATTCGGAAACGCCCGCGGCTTCAACGTCAAGGGGAGCTGTTTATCGCCGTATCTCGCTTTATCGAACGCGAGTTGCTCCATCAGGGGTATCCAGAGGACAAGGTGCGTCAGCATTATATCGGTGTGGATACCGAATTATTCGTTCCCGACCCTGTTGCACACAGAGAGCCCATTGTCTTGTTTGTGGGCCGACTGGTGGATGTGAAGGGCTGTGCGTATCTGATTCAGGCGATGGAAGAGGTACAACGAGTCGATCCAACGATCGAGCTCGTCATTATCGGTGACGGTCCGCTGAGATCCGAACTGGAGGCTATGGCCGCCAAGCGACTGATCAAATACCGCTTCCTGGGCGTACAACCGCCTGAGGCTGTGCGGTTCTGGATGAACCGGGCAAAATTGTTCTCCGTGCCAAGCATTACAGCTGCATCGGGAGCCAAGGAAGGACTGGGGATGGTGTTCCTGGAAGCGGGAGCGATGGGATTGCCTGTCGTCAGCTTCAGCACGGGAGGCATCACGGAGGCCGTCGAGCATCAACACACCGGCATGCTGGCGCTGGAGAAGGATTGGCAGAGCTTGACCCGCTACATACTGATGCTGATGCAGGATGAGGAGCTATGGCTCAAATGCAGTCGAAGCGGACAGGAACGGGTCAAAGAGAAATTCTGCCTGAACCAGCAGAATCGCAAGCTGGAAAGCATTTATCATCAACTATTGAATCAACATCATACACAGGAAGAATCGAGTGAAAGGCGGCGTTGATGCATGGCAAGAAGCGACAAGGATCATCTATTGATTGCAAAAGAAAATCCGAGTTCATCGATCTCCGAAGCCTATAAAACATTGCGGACCAACATCCGATTTTCGGCAGTAGGCAGAGATGTGAAGGTGCTGCTCGTAACCTCGGCTGGACCAGAAGAAGGACGAACCACGACAGCTGCCAACCTGGCGGTGACCTATGCGCAGGAAGGAAAAAAGGTTCTGCTCATTGACGGAGACCTGCGGCGCCCAGCCATTCATCAGATTTTTAATCTACCGGGCAAACAGGGATTATCAGATCTGCTCGTGGATGAGCGCAATGCATTAGGTGTCATCTCCAAGTCCGATGTCAAAGGGTTATCCATCCTGCCGGCTGGCCACGTCCCTCCGAATCCTTCCGAGCTGCTGGGCTCTGAGCGAATGGACACCATTCTTCAAGAGCTGCGGGACAGCTACGAGGTCATCATTATTGATTCCCCCCCAGCCCTATCCGTAACGGATGCTCAGATCTGGGGAGCAATGAGCGACGGGGTGGTTCTGGTTATCCATTACGGCAAGGTGCCAATGGAGGATATCCAGACGGTCAAGGGAAGCATGGAGCATGTCCAGGCCAAGATCCTCGGCGTCGTCTTGAATCAGAGTGCGAAGTCCAAAAAGGACAGCTATTACAAAAATTACTACGGGAGGAATAGCGGATGAGCAACCAGAAGCCAGAGGCGGTCGTCTACGGGGCCGTGCCAACAGCCAAGCGGGAAAAAACGGCAGACCGCACGAGAGCCGGATTGCCCTTTACTTTCGTCAAGCGAAGCATGGACCTGCTAGCAGCAGGCTTCGGTCTGATCTTCCTGCTTCCGGTCTTTCTCGTCATCGCCATCTTGATCAAAATCGAAGATCCCAAGGGCCCGGTATTTTTTCGACAGCCCCGGATTGGCAAGAATCATAAAATCTTCACGATCTTCAAGTTCCGTTCCATGGCAACAAATGCGGAGCAGCGGTTACTGGAAGACAAGGCGCTGCATCAGAAGTATGTGGACAACAACTACAAGCTGGAGCCGGAGGAAGATCCGCGCATTACCAAGATCGGACGTTTCCTGCGCAAAACCAGCCTGGACGAGCTGCCGCAGCTGCTCAACGTGATCAAGGGCGAGATGAGCCTGGTCGGCCCGCGCCCGGTCGTCAGCGAAGAACTGAAGGAATATCGTGAGCGCAAGAGCGAGTTCCTCTCCGTCAAGCCCGGCATCACCGGCTACTGGCAGGTGAGTGGCCGCAGCGACGTCGGCTACCCCGAGCGCGTCGATCTCGAGCTCTACTACGTCTACAACCGTACGATCTGGCTAGATGTCAAAATCCTCTTCACTACCGTGTGGAGTGTGTTACTGAAGAAGGGTGCTTATTAAAACGTGATGATAGTAACGCCTGCGCGGGTCGGGTCATTGTTACAATCGCTGTTGTCCCCAGATTTCATGATTGTTCTAACCCTTACAGGGTAGAAATCCGGCGACAAAGGCGAACGTTACACTTCTCCACAATAACCCGCCCTCTCCGGCAACCACATACGTTTAAAAAAGCTGAAGTAAAAAGTAAAGGATGGTATTGCAAAATGAGAGTAGCGATCGTACACGATTGGCTGACCACCTACGCGGGGTCGGAAAAAGTACTGGAGCAGATGCTTCAGCTGTATCCGGAGGCGGATCTGTATTCGACCGTCGACTTTCTTAGCGAAGAGGACCGAGGCTTCCTGCAGGGCAAGACGGTCCACACCACCTTTATCCAACGGATGCCGATGGCCAAGAAGAAGTACCGACAGTATCTGCCGTTCATGCCGTTTGCCATTGAGCAGTTTGACTTGTCGTCCTACGACCTCATCCTCTCCAGCTCGCATGCGGTGTCCAAAGGTGTCATCACCGGACCCAATCAGCTGCACGTGTCCTACGTGCACTCACCGATCCGATATGCCTGGGATATGCAGCATCAATACCTTCGGGAATCCAATCTGGAGAAAGGGGTCAAGGGCTTGGTCGCCAAGCTGATCCTCGGCCGGATGCGGATGTGGGATTACCGCACCTCCAACGGCGTCGATTCCTTCATCGCCAACTCCAACTTCATCTCCAAGCGGATCTGGAAGGTCTACCGTAGGGAATCCGATGTGATCTACCCGCCGGTCAACGTCAAGGCATTTGCCTACAACGAGAAAAAAGACCCGTTCTACCTGACCGCATCGAGAATGGTGCCCTACAAGAAGATGGATATGATCGTCGAAGCCTTTGCGGCCATGCCGGACAAGAAGCTGGTCGTCATCGGCGACGGACCGGACATGCACAAGGTGCAGCAGCACGCGCAGAACGCACCGAACATCGAAGTGCTGGGGTATCAATCAGACGAAGTGCTGATTGACCACATGCAGCGGGCCCAAGCCTTCGTCTTCGCCGCCGAGGAAGACTTCGGCATCACTGTCGTCGAGGCCCAGGCTTGCGGGACGCCAGTCATTGCCTTCGGCAAAGGCGGCTCCCTGGAAACGGTTCGGGGGTTGGAGGAGACCAACCCTACCGGTGTCTTCTTCCACGAACAGGAGCCCGGGGCTATCATCGAGGGCGTCCGACGCTTCGAGCAGGAGCGGGGCAGAATCTCCGCGAGCAATTGCCGCAAGAACGCTATGGGGTTCACCCCCGAGGCTTTCCGCAGCAACCTCAAGCAGCACATCGACCAGAAACTCAACCAACCCAGCAAACCGACCACCAAGAAAATGGTCGTACTCTAAATATAAAAAAACGGATGTGATGGTTGTCGGTTTCGTGGTTGTAGCTTAGTGAAAATACCGAAGAGGTACGGAATTGTCCTGGAGAAGCGAAGCGCTCGCCTTTGTTCCCGGAATTCAACCTTATCTGAGAAGTTCAGAAAATTCTGGGAACAACAGCGATCGGAAGGACAATCCGTTGCCCGCAGGTGTAATTTCATGGTATTTTGCTACAAATCACTTGTCCGATCACACGATCACATCCCTAAGGAGTGGAACCCATGAAGTTGACGTTTATCGGCACCGGCTACGTCGGGCTTGTCTCAGGCGTATGTTTCTCTGAACTGGGCAATCACGTCACTTGCGTGGACAAGGACGCGGCCAAGATTGCAAGGCTAAATGCTGGTGAATCGCCTATTTATGAGCCAGGCCTGGAAGAACTCATGGCCACCGGCCGCGAGGCAGGACGGCTGCAGTTCACAGACCAACTGACCGAAGCCGTCCACAACGCCGAAGTGATCTACATCTGTGTCGGCACACCGTCGATGCCGAGTGGAGAGGCTAACCTGTCCTACATCAAGCAGGCAGCCCAGGACATCGCACTGGCGATGAACGGGTACAAAGTCATCGTCGTCAAGAGTACCGTGCCGGTTGGCACCAACGATCTGATTGAATCCATCATCAGCCAGCTCAGCCCGCATCCGTTCGATGTTGTGTCGATCCCCGAGTTCCTGCGGGAAGGCTCCGCGATTCAGGATACGCTGAAGCCGGACCGCATCATTATCGGAACCGACAGCGAGAAGGCAGCGGGGTTGCTAACCGAGCTGCACCGTCCGCTGACCGACCGCATCATGGTGACCGAGCGCCGCAGCGCCGAGATGATCAAGTATGCTTCCAATGCCTTTCTAGCGACCAAAATCTCTTTCATCAACGAAATTGCAAACATATGCGAGAAAGTCGGCGCGGATGTGACACAGGTGGCACAGGGCATGGGCTACGATCAACGGATCGGCAGTTCCTTCCTGCAAGCGGGCATTGGGTATGGCGGCTCGTGCTTCCCCAAAGACACAGATGCGCTGATTCAAATTGCAGGGAATGTCGACTATGAGTTCAAACTGCTGAAGTCGGTCGTGGAGGTCAACAAAGACCAGCGATTCAACGTCATCGACAAACTGGAGCATTCCCTCGGTTATCTGTCCGGCAAGCGGATCGGCATCTGGGGATTGGCCTTCAAGCCCAACACCGACGATGTCCGCGAAGCGCCTGCACTAGATATTATCGCCGCCCTGCTGGAAGCAGGAGCTGAGGTGCAAGCGTACGATCCGGTGGCAACGCCGAACTTCCGCAGTGTTTTTGACAGGGAAGCGGAAGTCGAGTGGACGAACAGCCCGCTGGCGGCAGCTGAAGAATGCGACGCACTCTGCCTGCTGACTGACTGGTCTGAATTCAAGTCCATTGATCTGGTCCGTGTGCACGGCGTGATGCGGCAGCCGATCCTGATTGACGGACGCAATGTCTATACCAAGGAGCAAATCGACGGCGCGGCCTTCCAGTATTACTCTGTGGGTCGTCCGCAATACGGCAGATTAGACAGATATGAGGAACTGCCAATCAAGTTGTAGAACAGGGGAGATCACCGGCATGAATACCAAACCAAATCAAGGATTCTCCCTCTGGTGGCTGAATCCGACGTATCTGTTCTTGCTGGTGATGGGTGTCGTCATCGTCGGCGCCTACCTGATTCCGGCAGCAAGCTACGAGAGCTTCTACCGGGTAGACAAATTCATTACCGGCGACAACATCTGGTACAGCATCCTTCCGGCGGTCTTCTTCGTCGCCGGGACGATGCTGGCCCGGATTACTACCCGGGGGATGGCCCCTACGGCCGTCTTCGAGAAGAGCGTCCTCAAGCGCGAAGGGTTCGTCCGGTTTTGCATCGGCCTGCTGTTCGTCTTCACGATGTTCGGCTACATGGCCTGGTTCCTGATTATGGTACGCAATGGACTATCCGTCAGCTTGTTCCTCAACGTGCTGCGCGGGGAGCCTGGCGCGATATATCAGATTACACATAACTTTGAAATGATTACGGGCGTGACGTCGTTTACGAACTTCGGCATCCCCTTCACAATCTTGGCAGTGTACTACATGTGCCTGCACCGGCGGCTGAATTATATTCCGATGCTGGCGGTTGTCTCGGCACTCACACTGTTCCGGGCGATTTTCTTCTCGGAGCGGCTGGCCATTCTCGAGATTATGCTACCGGCGACGATTGTGTTCATCGCCATGTGGCTCAAGAGCGGACGAAAGTTGCCGCTGGTTAGACTTTATCCGCTGTTCGCAGTTGGCGGGCTGATTGTATTCTTCGGACTGAGCGAGTACTTCCGTTCCTGGACCAGCTACTACGTCAACATTTACCCCTCGTTCTGGGAGTTCATGGTGACGCGGTTCTTCGGTTACTATGTGACGGCCATGAATACCGGCACGCTGTACATTGAACAGCTTGGCTTCCAATCCCTGCCCTTCCCTTACTTCACTTGGGAGTGGCTATGGAATTTTCCGGGCATCGGCGGGCAGGCGTACCAAGCAGCCTTCGGTGTTGCGCCCGGAACTGAACTAACGAATACCCTGGAGACGATGGGCAACCCGGAGTTCAACAATCCGTCGGGACTGCTGCTGCCATACCATGATTACGGTCTTGCCGGTTCGCTGGTGTACTGGCTGATTATCGGCTTTGTGAGCGGCCTGCTGTACACCTGGTTCCAGAAGGGTCACACCTTCGGCATGATTCTGTACCCGATCTGGATGGTAGGCATCATGGAGGTACCAAGATATCTGTACTTCAGCAGCGGCAGGTTCTTCCCATGCTGGATTGTGCTCCTCATCTTCGCCCTGGTGATCCATTACAATACACGCAAGATTCCGAGCTGGCAGCCGGTAGGAGGGAAAAGCGGATGAGCATGACAACGATTTATATCAACGGCCGGTTCCTGATGCATAACATCACCGGCGTGCAGCGGTATGCCATGGAGCTGATCCGCCAGATGGATGCACTGATCGCAGAAGACGATCCGGCCTTTGCGCCTTATCGGTTCGTGATTCTTGCGCCGCATGGCCAGATTCAACCCCTGGAGCTGGCACATATCGAGATCCGGCAGGTTGGCCCGCTGAACGGACATCTGTGGGAGCAGCTGACGCTGCCGATCCATACGACAGACGGCTTCCTGCTTAATCTCTGCAACACCGCGCCGCTTCTCAAGCGCAATCAGGCGGTCACCATGCACGATGCCGCGGTTTACGCCGTGCCGGAGACGTACTCCTTTGCTTTCAAGGCTTGGTACAAGGTGGTGTTCCGTGTCGTCGGCAAGACAGCAAGGCGCGTGATCACCTGCTCCGAATTTTCCAAGCGACAGCTGATGCATTACGCGGGCATCAAGGAGAACAAGCTGCAGACGATCTACCATGGCAAGGAGCATATGCTGGGGACACCGATTGCTTCGGGCTACACGGAGAAAATGGGACTGGAGCGGCCGTTCGTACTGGCGGTCAGCAGCATGAGCCCTAACAAGAACTTCCGCTCCATTGTTGCCGCGCTGGAGCTGATCGGCGACAAAGACTTCGATGTTGTGATCGCTGGCGGCAAAAGCAAGATCTTCAACGAGACGACCCCAGGCGGGGAATCCTCTGGCAGAGTCCACTATCTGGGCTATGTCGAGGAGGAAGAGCTGCGGGCGCTCTATGACAAGGCAGCTTGCTTCGTCTTCCCGTCCTTCTACGAAGGGTTTGGCTTGCCGCCGCTGGAAGCGATGGCGTGCGGGGCACCGGTGATTGCCTCCAAGGCGGCTTCGCTGCCCGAGGTGTGCGGCGACGCGGTGCTCTACTGCGATCCGCATGATCCGCAGGATATCGCGGATCAGATTCGCCGGGTGATGGGCGACCCGCAGCTGCGGGAGGAGCTAAGCGCCCGGGGCAAGGAGCAGGCGGCCAAGTTCTCCTGGAGCCGTTGCGCTCGCGAGACGATTGGCGCTGTTGCCCGCGCGATGGGGACGCAAGAGGTGTACCGGGAGCGGCCGGCCGCCAAGGCGGTTGCCCCCAAGCAATCGCGTTAGCGCTCAGGAACTTTATACAAAAGAGGGGTCAGAGCAGATGAATATTATGTTCGCAAGCCATACGTATATGGGCGGACCGTTCGTGGTCGGGTCGCATCATCTGGCCAGAGAGATGGAGAAACTGGGACATGCCGTTCTCCATGTGAGTACGCCGATTACGCCGTTTCACCTGCTCAAGCTGAGCAACCCGGACTACCGTGAGCGATTCCGGATTCTGACCGGGCGCAGCAAGAACGCATCTCCGCGTCTCATCAACTCGGTCCCGCTCTCGTGGTTCACCTGGAAGATGGCCGGACCCATCTTCCAGCGCACGGGTAAGAACTGGATGGTCCCATCCGTGAAGCAGTTGCTTCGCAAGAATGGGATGGAGCAGGTAGATATCCTGTTTATTGACCAACCGAGCTTCGTCGGACTGGAGAAGCTGGTGAAGCCCAAGGTGACGGTCTATCGTCCAACGGACCTGTACAGCAAGCTGACAGGCAATCCGAGCATCGCCGCAGCGGAAGCGGCGATCCTGGCGGATGCACAAGCGCTCGTGTCCACGTCATCGCCAGTGCTCGAGGAGCTGCAGGGCTACAATCCGCAGATTCCGACGCTGCTATTGGAAAACGGCGTAGAGTTCGAGCACTTCGCCAGCTGTGCGGATGAACCGGAGGAGCTGCGGAATATCCCGCATCCCCGCGCTACCTATGTGGGAGCGCTCGATGAGCGGCTTGATCGCGAGGCGCTGCTGCGATTGGCGCAGGAGCAGCCGGAGACCAGCGTGGTCATCATTGGTCCACATACCCCTGAAGATGAAGCTTACTTCAGTGGTTGCTCCAATGCTTATCTACTGGGCGCCAAGCCATACGCACGGATGCCGGATTTCCTGCATCACTCGGATCTGGCGCTGCTGCCGCTCAGCGATCACTCCGCCAACCGCGGCCGCAGCCCGATGAAGCTGTACGAGTATGCGGCAGCGGGACTGCCCGTCGTCGTGACAGAGACGCCGGAGCTGCTGCGCCGCCAGGAGGACTTCCTCCACTTCTATCGGGACAGCGGCGATTTTCCCGGCAAGGTTCGGCAGGCGCTGGCGCTGCAGCAGGACAAGGAACGCGTCCGCAGCCTGGCCCGCAGCCACGCCTGGGACGCCAAGGCGACGCGCTTGCTCGATTTTGTCAGCAGCTTGTAGCGCTGACAGCGGAGCTGGCCGGCCGAGGCCAGGGTCGTGACCCGGCCTAGCGAGGCAGGAGTAGTGCTGCGCGGCCAGGGTGGTGGCGCGGTCAAGCGAGGCAGGAGTAGTGCTGTGCGGCCAGGGTAGTGGCACGCTATCAAGTGGGGCTGGAGTAGTGGCGCCCCTGTGAGGCTGGCCGGGGCCCACCAATTGGCCGGTCCAGCAAGCGGCCCCGCCAATGCGGGGTACGAGTAATAGTTCTTACACTGGCAACCAGGCGCACCAACCCGCCGATCCCGGCGCTGTAAGGCAAAATTCTTTACTTAGAGCTCACTGACCCGCTGATCCCGGCGCTGTAAGGCAAATTTCTTTACTTAGAGCTCGCTGATCCGTCGAATCTGGCGCTGTAAGGCAAATTTCTTTACTTAGAGCTCGCTGATCTGGCGAATCCGGCGCTGTAAGGCAAATTTCTTTACTTAGAGCTCGCGGATCCGCCGATCCCGGCGCTGTAAGGCAAATTTCTTTACTTAGAGCTCGCTGACCCGCCGATCCCGGCGCTGTAAGGCAAATTTCTTTACCTAGAGCTCGCCAACCCGTCGATTTCGCTGCTGCAAGTAAAGTTTCTGTACTTGGATCTCCCCACTTCAGCGATTGCAAGGCTACAAGTAAACTTTCTTTACTTACAGCCTGCTACTCAAGCGATTCAACCAGCTGAAAGGCGATCTACTTTCCTTCCAGCCCGCTGCACCGGCGGAGCCCGGTACGGCAAGATAAGCTGGAGCACCCTAGCGGTCCAGACCGCATGCAAGCAAGTAAAGTTTTAGCGAGGTAGATGAGTATCCAGGAGGGACCGGTCAGCCGCCCGCCCACCGCAGACCTTATCGCACCAAGCATTTAGGAGGAGCCCGGAGACCATGTCATTAAAAGGCAAAGGCATAGCTGCGATGAAATGGTCCAGCTTGTCCACATTAATCTCGATTGTGATCCAAATGCTGCAGCTCGTCATCCTGTCCCGTCTCCTGAGTCCCGAAGATTACGGACTGATGGGGATGATCATGGTCGTCGTAGCGGCAGCCGTTAATTTCAGTGATATGGGCATCTCCAATGCGATTATCCATCGTCAAGATGTGACGAAGAATCACTTGTCCTCGCTGTATATTCTCAATGTCGGAACGAGCGCGCTGCTCTGTTTGATCATCTTCCTATCCGCGCCTCTGGTCGCAGGGTTCTATGATGAACCGCGTCTGGTCGATCTGGTGCAGTGGATGTCGCTGCTCTGCTTGTTCCCGGCCTTCGGTCAGCAGTTTGAGGTCATGTTCCGCAAGGAGCTCAAATTCAACAACATCGCCAAAATTCACATCTTGGGCTATACCTCTGGTTTTGTTGTCGCTGTGCTCGGCGCGTACTTCGGCTATGGCGTCTATGCGTTGATTGGTTCCCATCTGACAAATGCGCTGGTTCGGTCGCTGGGCCTGGTGGCCATCGGATGGCGGATCTGGACACCGCGATTCCACTTTGCACGAGCTGACCTGAAGGGGTATCTCAGCTTCGGCGTCTATCAGATGTCGTCCAACGTGCTGCAGTCGCTGATTTCCAACCTGGACTATCTGATCATCGGCCGCCTGTTCGGCGCTCAGGTGTTAGGCTATTACTCCTTCGCCTTCCAACTGGTCATCATGCCGCATCAGAAGATTGGTCCGTTGGTCAATACCGTAGCCTTGCCGTTGTTTGCAAAAATGCAAAATAATCTGGAGCAGCTCCGTGAGGGCTTCCTGAAAGTACTGAACGGGGTGACGATGCTTAACGCACCGATCTACCTCGGCATTGTTGTTACCGCACCTGTGCTGGTACCGTTCGTATTCGGCGCCCAGTGGTTGCCAAGTGTGACGCTCATTCAGATTCTCGGCGTGATGATGCTCATCCGCTCGATGATCATCCCGATTCAGCCATTGCTTCAAGCCAAGGGTAGAGCGGATATCTACTTCCGTTACACGCTCATTAACGTGGCGATCCAAGTGCCTGTGCTCATCATCGGCGGCCTGGCTTATGGCAGTGTCGGTGTTGCCCTCTCCTTCATCCTGGTGCAGGTGCTGCTCTTCGGCATTCAATACACCTATGCAGTGAAGAAAATGGTGGGGCCATGCTTGTCCGCTTACCTGCGGAGCGTTATGCCGGGACTGCTATGCGGTAGCGCGATGCTGGCTGGAGTATTGCTGTTCAACTACTTGTATGAATTGCTGCTTGGCAGCGTACCGCACTTTATCGTTCAAGTCATCGTAGGCATGGTGCTGTATGGCGTGGTTGTGATTGCATTCGTGCCGGAGGCCGTGCAGTTTGCCAAGGATATGCTCAAGCGCAAAGTCGGCAAGAAGAAGAGTGTTACGCCTTCTTCCTAAAATGAGAAGCATTAAGATTTGATCATAAACAAAACCCTCTCCAAACCATTAGCGTCTGGAGTAAGAGAACCATCAACCACTAGGAGGCGATCCCATGTCAAAGATCAAAAAAGCGATTATCCCGGCTGCCGGTCTGGGAACACGATTCTTGCCCGCTACCAAAGCGATGCCTAAGGAAATGCTGCCGATTGTAGACAAGCCGACCATTCAATACATCGTCGAAGAAGCGATCGATTCGGGGATTGAGGATATCATCATCGTCACAGGCCGCAGCAAGCGGTCGATCGAGGACCACTTCGACAAGAATGTTGAGCTGGAAGCCGACCTGGAGGATAAGAACAAGAATGAACTGCTGGACATCGTCCGCGAAGTTACCAACCTCGTTGAGATCCATTGTGTCCGTCAAAAAGAGCCGCTTGGTCTCGGACATGCCATCTGGTGTGCACGCAAGTTTATCGGCAACGAGCCATTCGCCGTCCTGCTGGGCGATATGATCATCGACAGCAAGGTGCCGTGCCTGAAGCAGATGATGGATGTGTATGACGAGCGCGAAGCGAGCGTCATTGCCGTTGAAGAAGTACCGTGGAAGGATGTCAGCAGCTACGGTGTCATTGAAGGCCAACGGGTATCGAATCAACTGGAGCTGATCACTAACCTCGTGGAGAAGCCGAAGACGAACCCGCCGTCGAATCTGGCTATGATTGGCCGATACATTCTGGATGCGGAAATTATGAATATTCTGGAGCATATTCAACCCGGTGTTGGCGGTGAAATCCAGCTGACCGATGCACTCAAGGAATTGGCTCACCTGCAGGAGATGTACAGCTTCAGCTACGAAGGCAAGCTCTATGATGTGGGCAGCAAGATCGGCTATCTGAAGGCCAATATTGATTTTGCGCTGATGCGTCAAGATCTGGGTGGCGATCTCCTGAACTACCTGGAGCAAGCCGTGGCAGACCGCACCCAGCCAGTCGAGAACAAAATCGAGGCGATCCTCAAAGAGCGCGAACGCGAAGCCAAACTCAAGATTGTATAACATAAATCAAGATCAAAAATTTGACGTCGAAAGAGCTACAAAGGTCTGGCTGCCCTCAAAAGGCCGGAGAGGCACGGAATCGAATCTGGTCCACGCTTTCTGAAAGAAAGCGACTTCGGAAGCATACGCTGCGAAGCGTTCGCCTGAAAGCTTTTCGCAGAAAAGCTAGCTTCGAAAGCATATGCCGTCCCCGGATTTCACCCCTAAAAGGGGTAAAAATCAAAGAAATCTGGGGACAACAGCGATCGGAAGATCGATCCGTGACTGTAGGCTTTCTTTTTGAGGGCAGCCTGAAAGGCACACATCGTGATCAAAAGCGTGTTTTTGACAACCACAAGGAGGGGATTCTATGAAACTCGTATTGTTGTCTGGAGGCTCGGGCAAACGGCTATGGCCGCTGTCCAATGATGCAAGATCCAAGCAGTTCTTGAAGGTGCTGGAGAACGACAAGGGGCAGATGGAATCCATGGTCCAGCGGGTCTGGGGCCAGATTCGGGCCGCCGGCCTGGATCAGGAAGCGGTCATTGCAACAAGTAAGCTGCAGGTTGATATTATGCAAAATCAGCTGGGTGACGTGCCGATCGTGGCCGAGCCGGAGCGCCGCGATACCTTCCCGGCGATCGCGCTGGCGGCTTCCTACCTGTACTCCGTTCAAGGAGTGGGACTCGATGAGACGGTCTGTATCCTGCCGGTCGATCCGTATGTCGAAGATCATTTCTTCGAGCGAATCAAGGCGCTGGAGACGTCGCTGCACCAGTCCGGAGCCAATCTGGCGCTGATGGGTGTGAAGCCGACCTATCCTTCCTCGAAGTACGGTTATATCGTACCCGGCGGGCAAGGCGAGACGGAGGACTACCGCACTGTCAGCCGGTTTACGGAGAAGCCGACCGAAGCCAAGGCCCAGGCGCTCATTGCTGAGGATGCACTGTGGAACTGCGGCGTATTTGCCTTCAAGCTCGAATACATCATCACCAAGCTGATGGCGAAGGGCTGGCCTGTCCAGTACGAGGAGCTGTCGCAGCAGTATCAGGATTTGCCGAAAATCAGCTTTGACTACGAAGTGGTTGAGAAGGAAGAGAAGATCGTCGCGATTGATTACGACGGCTACTGGAAGGACCTTGGCACCTGGAATACATTGACCGAGAACATGGGTGTGCAACAGATGGGCAATGGCGCAATCTGCGAAGACTCCCACAATACGCACTTGATTAATGAGCTGGATATTCCGGTTACGGTCATTGGTATCTCTGACGCTGTCGTTGCGGTTAGCCCGGACGGAATCCTGGTTGCTGACAAGCAAGCCAGTCCGAAGATCAAGGATATGGTGCTGCCGGGCCAGATGCCGATGTATGAGGAGCGGACATGGGGCTGGTACCGTGTGTTGGATTATGCAAAGTACGAGGATGCAGACGAGGTGCTCACCAAGCGGATTGGCCTCAAGCCGGGCAAGCATCTGAACTATCAGAAATATAGCCTGCGGGCGGATACGTGGACGATCATCAGCGGTGAAGGACAGCTGGTTCGAGGCCAAGAAATCATTTCGGTCAAAGCGGGTGACGTGTTCCATATCCCGGCCAATGAGTACCATGCGATCAAGGCTGTCACGGATATGGAAATGATCGAGATTCAGAAGGGCAGCATCCTGGATTGCGTGGAAGAAGCGATGGAGCATGTACAGAGCTGGGAAGACCTGGAGGATCTCTGTGGATCGGGCAGGATGCCATCATGAGGCGGCGGATCATCTATGGCACGCTGGCAGCCTTCAGTGTGATTGGACTGGCCGTTGGTATCTATTTGTTCCAGATGTACGATTCGGTAAAAGATACCGTAGCAGCCATCTACGAGCCGCTGGAGCCGCCTGCGCTTGCCGATGATCCGCGGGCAACCGCGTCCGCTGCCGAAGACGATGGGGTGGACGATGTCGTGGATACAGTCAATCAGGCAGAGCCGGGACTGATCGATCCCGCAGTGGTTCAGGGCAGTACACTGGTCCATGGACCCGTCGATCTGAAGAACAAAGAGCCGTTTACCCTACTCGTTATGGGCGTGGATGAACGGATGGGTGACCGGGGCCGCTCCGATACCATTATCGTGCTGGGCGTGAATCCTGCGAAGAATTCGGTCCTCATGTTCAATATTCCTCGCGATACGCGTACGGAGCTGATTGGTCGGGGGACAGAGGATAAGATTAATCACGCTTACGCTTTTGGTGGAACCCGAATGGCTATCGATACAGTAAGTGATTTCCTCGGTGTGCCCATCAACTACTATGTCAAGGTGAACATGGAAGGCTTGGTTCAGATCATCGATATTCTTGGTGGTGTGCAGATCGACAATCCTTTCGAGTTCCGCTTTGAGCGAGTGACCTATCCGGAAGGGCCGATCCATCTGGATGGCCGTGACGCGATGATGTACACCCGCATGCGATATGACGATCCGCGTGGTGATTTTGGCCGAAATGCCAGGCAGCAGTTGGTCTTGTCCGACTTGATCGAGCGTGCCAAACGGATTTCGACGGTTACGAAGATCCCGGATATCCTGAAGGAAGTTGAGGAGAATACGCGGACCAATCTCACGATGGATGACATCATGGATATTTACAACAATTACCGCAAGCAAGCGAGCGATATCTATAAGGATGAGATCAAGGGCTCTGGCAAGCATATAGATGGCATCTACTATTATATAGTAGAAGAGGCCGAACGTCAGCGGATGCATGACAAGCTAGCCTCTCACTTGCAGCCGTAACCGAAGCCCTCAGAGAAAGGAAACACACGACGTATGAAAATCAATTTGTTCATGGTGCCGCATCAGGATGACGAGAGTCTGACATTCGGCGCAGCGATCCGTAATCATCTGGATCACGGCGATGAATGTCACGTCATCCTCTATACCGACGGCAGGACCTCGTCTGTTCGCAAGGTCCTCCGCGGTGAGCAGCGGTGCCATCTGCACAAACGGTTCCATGCTCCAGCCGAAGAGGATTACACGCTGATGGAGGAAGAGGAGCTGATGCGTTACCGTAATGACGAATTCATGCGGGCGTGTCTTGCGCTGGGAGTACCCGAGACGCATATTCATTATGCAGAAGGTGCGATGCGCGATGGGGATTCTACTGTCGAAGGCTGTGAAGCCGTGCTTCAGGAGTATCTGTCACGTTATCCAGGAGCGCGCGTGAAGACCTTCACGGACCTTGGTGGCAATCATCGGGACCATGCCAATATGGGACATGCGGCCCGTCGTCTTCTGGCCAGCGGTGCAATTGAAGACCTGCGCTTGTACGTAGAGCCGTATAACCGGCGTCAGGCTCGCAAGGCACAGCGTGGGATGATCCTCCACAAGGAGTATTCGGAAGAGAACAAGCACAAGGTCGTTAACGCCCTGCAGGAGTATAAGAAATGGGAGCCAACCCGTGGACAATTCGCGATCGGCTATCATTCGGTCAAAGCCCATTTCGATGCAGCCATTGCTAAACCCGTTTCTTATTATCATAAGCCATGAACGAACAATCTGGTCTGCATGATCATAAGAAATATGTTTAACGCTTCGAAGGCAAGGGTAATACAGCATAATTTCGAGCAAGTTCGGTAAAAGAGAACATTATTTGAAGGGGAATGGTTATGGGGAAAATTTTAATTGTTGGCGGTCAAATGGAAAATAAAGGCGCACAAGCCATGACATTCACAGTCATTAACGAAATTCGCAACCGGTTTCCGGGCAAAGAAATCATTGTTAATTGCCAGGACAAGGATAAAAATTATAACTTCCACCTGCTGCGGATTGGCAAAAAGCTCAAACTGGAGATGATTGGCGGGCTGTATGGCTTCCTCGGTAAACTCATGCCGAAGGCGTCGAATGTCAACGTCAACCGCGAGGAAATGGAGGCTATGCTGAAGGATACAGATCTGATGATTGATATCAGCGGATTTGCGTTATCCTCCCAATTCAGCTTCCGTCACTCCCTCAATTATATGGCTAACATCATGCTGGCCAAAAAATACAATGTTCCGATGGTGCTGATGTCACAATCGTTTGGCCCGTTCAACTACAAAGGCATCGACAAGATGATTATTCCGTCGCTCATTCGCAAGCATATCAGTTATCCTAAACGGATTTATGCCCGTGAATTTGAGGGCCAGCGCTATATGAGCCAATATACAAGGGACAACCTTCACAAATCGGTGGACATCGTGCTGCAGGGAAGCGAGTTCAACATCGATCACTTGTTCAAGCCTGGCTCATACCAGATGAGCGAGCCCGTGCAGGTGCAGGATGGCTCTGTAGCCATCATTCCGAACGTCAAAACAATGAAGTACGGTTCGCGTGAAGAGATGATTAACTTGTATCAAAAAATGGTGGATCAGCTGCTGCTCAAAGGCAAGCATATCTACTTGCTGCGTCACTCTACCGAGGACCTGGAGATCTGCAAAGAAATCAAGCAGCGCTATCCGGAGCAGAGCCGCGTCGTCCTGCTGGAGAAGGAATATGACTGTATCGAAATCCATCATATTCTAAATCAGTTTGATTTCATTATTGGCTCTCGTTACCACTCCATCATTCACGCCTACAAGAACGGCATCCCGGTGCTGGCGCTTGGCTGGGCAACCAAGTACAAGGAGTTGCTGGGTATCTTCGGGCAGAGCGATTACATCTTTGATGTACGCGACCTCGCACATGCTGAGCGTACGATTCTGATGGCAATCGACCAGATGATTGATCATCGCGAGGAAGAGGCCGCCAAGATTCGTGCCAAGATGGACGAGTTGAGTGAAGTGAACATTTTCAATGAAGTGTTCAATGATCTGCCAGTCGATGCGATGGCTCACGTCACTGCTGCCGAAACGGCGGGAAAAATGCAAGGGGAGCCGGCGCCTCAAGCCGCGGGCGCTTAAGAGCCGACACGTAAGAAGTTGTCCGCGCTCCCCTGCATGCTCGTCATTGTAGAGTAGCCAACTCGCCCCTGATTCTATACACTTGGGTAAGAGAGCCGTATCCATGCGCGTTCCAAAAAAAGGTCGGTATGAACGACCGCTAAAGGAGTGATTAGCAGATGGTTCAAAAACGGTTTACGTTGGAAGAAGCAACCGCGATGCTCCCGGAGCTGTGTCATGACCTGCAGGTCGTGCAGGCTGTTACCCAGGAGCTGCAGAAGCAGTATGTCGACTTGCAGAAGATTAAAGCGCGTTACAAACAGACGCAGGCGGCAGGAGTAAAGGGCGGTGGAGCGGCGGATCCTTTCTTTGAACTGGAAGCCCGCCTCGACTTTCTTCAAATCGAAGCTGAGGTGCAGATCGCGAACTTTGCGCGCAAGGGTGTCCTTCTGAAAATGATTAGTCCCGGCCTGATTGACTTCCCGGCGGTTATCGATGGTCAAGAAGTGCTGATCTGTTGGAAGGAAGGCGAGGAGCGGATTACCCATTATCACGGCTGGCATGATGGTTACAGCGGCCGCAAGCCGCTGCCGGAAGAAACGTGATGCGTATAGATTCCTCTGATCACGGGGAGGAGCAGCAACGTCGAAGACCTGTCATCGCCTTGTCGGGGGCGAGCGGGTATATCGGTCGCAACCTGCTGAAGGAATTGACGGCCGATGCAGATGTGATTGCCCTCTCCCGCAATGGAGACGAGCGCCAGGACACGGATGATGTGACCTGGCGCTCGTGTGATTTTTATGCAGCTGATGATGCCGTGAAAGGGTTGGCTGGAGCCGACTATGCGGTGTACCTGCTGCACTCCATGATGCCTTCGGCCAAGCTGACCCAGGGAACCTTTCAGGACATGGATGTCATCCTGGCTACGCACTTCGCCAGGGCCGCACAGAAGAACGGCATTCGTCAGATTGTGTATCTGAGCGGGATGATCCCGCCGGATACGGAGAAGGATGAGCTCTCCCGTCACTTGCGGAGCCGCCTGGAGGTGGAGGAGATCCTCGGCTCGTTCGGCGTGCCGGTCACGACGATTCGGGCCGGACTGATCGTTGGGCCGCAGGGATCTTCATTCCCAATCCTCTCCAAGCTGGTGCGCCGGCTGCCGTTCATGATTCTGCCGCGGTGGACACGGACCCGAACACATCCCATTGCCTTGTCCGAGGTCGTGGAGGCGTTACTGGGCAGTATCGGCCGCACGGACCTGGAGGGGAGGATCATCGATGTAGGCGGCCCGGATGTGCTCACCTATGCTGAGATGCTGGATGAGACGGCGCAATTGGCTGGACGCAAGCTTCGCTTCCTACCGTTTCCACTATTCACCGTCCACTTATCGCGGCTCTGGGTATCCCTGGTGACGGGTACGCCCAAAGCGATGGCCTATCCGCTTATTGAGAGTCTGATCCATCCGATGGTTGCCAGCAATCAGCACCACGTGGAAGGGCTAAGCGATGGGAAAATTCCGTTCCGGGAGGCGGCTGAGCAGGCGTTGGAGGAGGAACGGGAGCAGGAGAAGAAAGCAAAGAAGAAAAAGAAAGAGGAGAGCTCGACCTCCAGTGTCGCTGATGCAGCCAAACGCGTCGCCCGCTCCGATGTTCGTTCCGTGCAGCGGATCATCCTGCCGCCGGGCAAGAATGCGGCATGGGCCGGCGGCTACTATGTGGAGTGGCTGTCACGGTTCGCGGGCCCCGTGTTTCGTGCGGAGCGGGAAGGCGACATCAGCCGCCTCTATCTGCTGGGATTCCGCAAGCCCCTGCTCCAGTTGACCTATGATGCGGAGTCCAGCGGGCCCGGCTATGCCTGCTACCGGATCTCCGGCGGCTCATTCGCCAAGCTGTCCGACGTGCATAGCGGCCGCCTGGAGTTCGTACAGATTGAGGGCACCCGCGAGTGCGTCGTCGCCATCCACGATTACATGCCCTCCCTGCCCTGGGTGGTCTACAAATACAGTCAGGCCAAGCTTCATCTGCTCGTCATGTGGCTGTACCGGCGCCATTTGCTGCGTTTGAAGGGGTAGGGGTTGGCGCTTTTTCTGAAGGGACCTGTGCTATTGTGAAGAACAATTGGCATGGGTCTTTTTTTGTTTGCAATAACCGTAAAATATAGGTGCTAACATTGCCTGGCAAGCGTTAGAATAATTAAGAGGCAGAAATCGGCCCAATAAGCCTCAGGGCAAGCGTTAGAGGATAGAGGCTAGTATCTAACTAATGAGGAGAATTGGTTATGAAAAGATTTGTGGCCTCCGCGATCCTGTTTTTATCTGTTCTCATAATTTTTATTGGCTTGTACTTTTTGGTGAAATTTAATGATGGTGAGCTGATCAATCTACGTATCGTTCAGGAGGGTGGGGAAGCTTATAATCCCGAAATCGAGTTAACCTTATCCACCTCGGGACATATGAATCTCTACTTAATCCATTCTGGAACAACTCTTCATAGCAAACTCCAGATTAGTGAATCTGCATTACAAGAGATGAAACAGCTCACGCGGGTGATCTTTTGGAAGTATTGGTTCACATACGGTGGAAAAGAGATGCTTGGGGACCATGAAGGGTACTGGCGGAGGGAATTGGATTTAGATGGAAAAACTTACAATTGGTATAACTATCCCTACTCGGACAATGAATTGAACAAATTGGTTGGTCGATTGCTGGAGTTGTCCCCTAGAACGATTGGGTTGAGTGAGAACGGGAATATTGTGATAGAGGATGCGGAGAGTCTGTTTCCTTAATACAATTTCGAAGCGAGTGCAAATAAACACTAAGGCACTGTACGAGAGCGTCGCTACGATTTCAAATGATAGGTAGCATATTTTCCGCTAAACGGTCTGTATTGCGCATGAAATCAATTATATGGCGTCTATTTTCCGCTATTCGCTGCAATCCATCAAATAACCAATGGTTAGTTAGCCAATAACGGAAAATATGCTCCGTAAACCCGGCAGAACCCCCGATATGAAGCGAATAACGGAACATATGCACCATAACCATCCAACCTATCGAACATCTACCATATTCACCCAATGGCTCATCCTCGTTAGGACTTCGCTAGAAGACTTGTTTTTGAATCCTGGTCTGGAAACTCTCTCCCATTCACAAAAAGCCCACCTGCACAATCACCAGGTGGGCTGCTTCGTTTGCCATTATCCCCGCATCAACGATTCTGCACCGTCGATGTAGATGTCGACGCCGCTGATGTGGCTCGACTCTTCGGAGGCCAGGAACAGCACGAGGTCGCCGCACTGCTCGATTGTTCCGGACTTGAACTCTAGCGGTTGGCTGCCTTTTGGATACTCAATCGGCATCTTGACCTTCTCCAGCGAAGGCGAGATGTTGGTGTTATCATCGATATTGGTATCGATGGCGCCCGGACATACGGCGTTCACGCGAATCTTCGATGGTGCCAGCTCCAGCGCGATCATTTTCATAAAGGCGACTTGGCCCGCTTTACTCGAGCTGTAGGCGGTTGCACCGGTATTGGAGAAGATGCGGTTGCCGTTGACGGAGCTTGTGATAATGATGCTGCCGCCGCCGTTTTCCTTCATATAAGGTACGGCGTATTTGACGGTCAGGAACGTGCCTTTCAGATTAATGCCCAGCGTCATATCCCATTCTTCGACCGTGAGTTCCTCAATCGGTGCCCAGGTGCCGTTAATGCCTGCGTTGACGAAGAGGATATCGATGCGGCCATGCTTGTCCACGACGTCCTTCATCGCTTTCTCAACCATCTCGGGCTTGGAGACATCGGTTTCAAATACATCAGCCGTGCCGCCTGCCTCTTCGATCTGAGACTTCACTTCATTGGCATTGTCCAGCGTGCGATCCAGCATGCAAATGATGGCTCCCTGCTCGGCCAACTTCAAGGCCGCGCCTTTACCGATACCAGAACCACCTCCGGTGATGACTGCTACTTTGCCTTCTACGCGTTTTCCGTTACCCATGTTCATTCACTCCTTTTTGTCGTGTATAGGGTTTCTCGAACATCTATAGATGTTTTAAACCTTTCCCACCTACATGAAGCAATAATCCGGACCTGTATTCACATCATTTCCAGTTGCGGCCAACAAAAAAAGCAAGAGAGCGGGGCTCTCTTGCTCTTGCTCAGTGCAAGCTTACAGTTCGTTCATGGACGGACGGGACGATACGCTGCTGTTGCTCTCGCGTTCCGTCTCCGTCTGCATTGGGGCTTCTGCGGTGCGAAGAGGAATCTCCTTCAGAAAGGCGACGAGAATGAATGCCACAACCAACAGTCCTGAGCCTGTCAGGAAGACGACGGTCAACGCATCGCTCAAGGCACCGCGCACCATGCCAATCATCTGCATGGCAGCGGATTGCAGGTCTGCAGGCAGGGCTGCTGTCAGCCGCTCCAGCTCGGGCTGATTGGTCAGCAGCTGTGGGTCCAGGAAGGGCTGCAGCTGCTGCATGGTCTCAGGATCAGCTGCCGGAGAGCTGCCGCCGCCGATATTGCTCATGGCCTGCGTAATGTTGTGCGACATCCGCGAGATCATGATGGAGCCCATGACCGCAATCCCGATGGTGCTGCCCATGTTGCGGAACAGCTGAGAGGAAGCGGTGACTACACCGAGCTCACTTGGCGGAACGGCATTCTGGGCGGCCAGTGTGAAGACAGGCATCCCGAAGCCCAGTCCGATACCGAAGACGATCATACTGACGATGGCGACAGGAATATTGTCCATGTATGCCATGATGACCATCCCGATCGTCATGATTGCCATGCCGAGCAGGGCAAAACGCTTGTATTTGCCAGTCTTGGTCATCCAACGACCAGTCAAGGCACTCAGAATAATCATACTGATCGACATTGGCATGGTTACATACCCCGAATACGTAGGCGAGATGCCTTCAACGCCTTGGACGAAGAACGGCAGGTAGATCAATGCGCCCAGCATGCCTGCACCCATCAGGAAACCGGCGATGTTGGAGATCGTCACTACGGAGTTGCGGAATAATGACAACGGCAGAACCGGGCTTTGGACCTTGCGCTCGACGAGTATGAACAGGATCAAGCTGACCACAGTAGCGCCGAACAAGCCGATAATCTGCCATGACAGCCATGCATATTCAGTGCCGGCCCAGGTAAAGCCTAACAAGAGCGGAATGATGGCAAGCGACAGGAACAGTGAGCCCCAATAGTCGACTTTTTCATTATAGTTGCGAACAGGCTTGGGAAACAGCTTCCAGATCATGGCGAAGGCAATGATACCGATCGGCAGGAAGATCCAGAAGATCCATTCCCAATTCATATGGTCGACCATCCAGCCGCCCAACGTCGGGCCGAGTACACTGGAGAAGCCGAAGATGGCCATCATCATGCCGGTCCATTTGGCCCGCTCACGCGGAGCAAACAAGTCACCAACGGCGGTCACGGCTGTCGCCATGATAATCCCGCCGCCAACACCTTGGATACCGCGGTACAGAATCATTTGCCCAATCGTAGTGGAGGTTCCGCATAGGAAAGCCCCAATCATGAAGAAGATAATCCCCATCAGTAGAAAAGGTTTGCGACCGTAAATGTCAGAGAGCTTGCCGACAAGGACGGTAGCAATGGTGGAGGTCAGCATATAAATGGTGATGACCCACGTATATAGCTCCATACCGTTAAGCAGGGAAGCGATCCGCGGCATCGCCGTGCTGACAATCGTCTGGTTAATCGCTGCAAAAAACATGGCTGCCATAATGGCGAGCATGATCAGCAGCTTTTGTCGTGATGATAAATGTTCGATGATAACCTACTCCTTGTCTGTGAATTCCAGCAAATCATGCATATGTGTAAAAATCCGCTGTAAATGCGCCTTGTCTTCTTCGGATATTTGTTCGAAGACACGAGCAAATAGCGTGTGATAGATGGTTCCAAGCTCATCCTTGCGTCGAATACCTTCTTGCGTAATCTCAAGGTATACTACACGGCGGTCCGCCTCATCACGGAAGCGGGTGATCAATCCAAAACGGATCATCCGGTCAGCCATACCCGTCACAGCACCTGAAGTCACTTGCAGCAGGTCTGCAAGCTCAGCTACTTTATGTTTTCCTTGACTGGCAAGGATATGCAGCATCCGGAATTGGCTGATGGTTAAGGAATCCGGACTATTGCGGTTCCAAGCGTCGTTGGCCTTCTTGATGAGCGTCTTGAACAGTCGGAACAGTTCCAGCGACTGCTCAGTTGTGGGCATGTGTCAGCCTCCTGTCTACTATCATTAATCTTTTAGATAAGTAGTCAATCATTTATGTGCTAAACATTTAAGGGAATATATTTTAGTCCTAAACAATTAACATGTAATGTACTTTACTCCGGTTCATATGAAAAGTCAATACAAAATCCCCACCTTTTTTCGCAGGTCAGCTGCTGGCTGATGCGCTTCGGGTGGGGACACAAGATTTCTTATCGTGCGTGTTCAAAAAGCTTGGTTTTCAGCACCGAGAAGATTGGAGGCAGGAGGAAATGAGGAGCGGAGCGTAGTGAAAGCTACGTGAGCACCGGAAGTTCCAACTGCATTCAATATTCGATGTCGAATATGCATCCTGATTCACTTCGTGATCAAAAGCGGGCTTTTTGAACAACCTCTTATAGATTAGCTTGAAAGCTGGACGAGATCACGCCATAGCTCTTGCTCGTGAGCAGAGTTCTTCAACGGGTCTTGCACCGTGGCTTGCCAAATCTGAGGCTCGAGCAATGCTGAGAGTTCACCGTACTGACGGACTACTGCCGAACGCTCTACAATATAGGTATCATCCGAGAATGTGTACCTCAGTGTCTCGAGGTTATCGATTAGAGCGAAGGCTGCCGTTGAGTTATAGATGAGAGAACGCTGCAGATGAAGCTGGTCGACCTGCGCAGCAGACGTGTCAAAGATCAACGCGGCTGTCAGCTCATCAGGATACAGTTGAAATGTGAAAGACAGATCCTGCAAAGGCAAGTGAAAGAACAGATTGCTGAGATTGCCCGCATTGCCCATATAGGGATGCTGATAAGGAAGGACTTCATCCAAATGGTGGGTTAAAGGATTTAATTGCTCCGCCTGATACTGCTCCCGCTGTGCTTCCTGATCGGGGATATAGACGCCCTCTACGAAAATAAACAGACTCACGGCGATCACCAGCAGGCTAATTATGATCCATGTACGCTTCTTCATGCCATCCCGCCTCTCTCGTGACGTGGCAAAATCCGTAGCGCCGTCCGTGCGCTGAGTGGAACGATCAAGCTGAGCAGTGGCAGGATATATTGGTAGACGATAACGGCGAATTGATAGGGGCCGCTAATCTCAATCGGGCGTCCAAACCAGATATTGCTCGCAAAAAGCATGCCTGTCACATCCAGCCAGCAGATGAGAAGAAACACGATCCACAGTCCCCAGACCACACGCACGATTCGGGTTAGTTTTCCTCTATGGACGAGGCGCAGACCATCCGAATTGTGACGCATCAGGAGCAGGAGAATCACGTACCAGCAGCCTACACAGATCAGACTGATCATAATGACCAGCTGAGCCAGTACGCCAGCTCCAACCGCGCGAGAAGGAATGGCGATAATCCAGGCCAAGAGCAGGAAGATCAGCGTCCACTGCGTCAGATCAAGCAGAAAAGGTTTCATTGCAATCTTGACCTCTTCATCCATTAACCCGTCGATACTGGTGATGCTGGCGACCGCATGATGCTTCGCGTCCTCTTCATCCCATCCCTGTGCGATGAGGTCGGCGGTCTTGGCCTCCAGGTTGCCGAGGATCTCTTCTTTCATATCTCTAACTTGCGCGGTTTCCCGATACCCCCGAAACAGATTGTCAACATGTTGCTTCAAGTTACTCATCTGCTGCTGTGCTCCTTTCGATCAGCTTGCCGATCAATTGCTTGGCATAATGCCAGTCGGCTACTGCCTTGTGATAAGCTGTTTGACCTGCGGCTGTAATGCGGTAATATTTGCGCCGGCCCCCCTGGCTCTGATCCCCCCAATACGAGGCGATGAGGCCGCCTGCTTCCAATCTTTTCAGGCTGGTATAGAGGGAGGGCTCTTTCAATTCGTATTCCCCTTGGCTGGCAAGCGAGATCGCCTTAATAATCTCGTAGCCGTAGTTGTCGCCCTCGTCCAGAATGCGAAGGATGATGGTATCAATATGTCCTCGAATCAGCTCACTGCTGATAGTTTGCTCTTTCACGGGCGTTCTGCACCTCCAGTGAGAGCATTATCTCGCATATTACTATGTGTGTCAAGGTACTGTGTATGGAATAGGTGTAGAGAGAGGATCGCCTGCACAAAAAAACCTGTCGAACCTCATTTTGCATGAGTTCCGTCAGGCTCTGGAATTGGTACTAATTGTGATGGGGCAGATTGTTCTGCCTTCTCCTTACCGCAGCGGTAATTGTAGTTCTGCTCGCATAGCTTCAGTAGTTGAGCCTTGAGTCCGCGTTTGGGTACCGTCACGCGGATGCCCTTGCGTCCCGCTTGGCGCAGGGCAGACTGAGCGGCTGCTGCATCAGACACCTTGCTAACGATCAACTCGTCCGGTCCGCGGTCGCGGTAGTGGTGAAGCAAGAACAGATCAGGCGCCATCTCACCAGCCGATGCTCCATAGGGATGAAGCGCAAAGGAGCGCAGCATGCCTTCCTGGACTCTGGCGATCAGCACTTCACGCCTGCCGAAGTAGAGCACCTCTTGGATGGTAGAAAATTCGCGGTCGACGATCTGCCTGGCAGGGAGTTGCTCCAGGATGCGAATGTGCCCTAGCATGTTGCCTGCCCGCTCGTACTCCATCTTCTCCGCATAGTCGGTCATCTTCTCCCGCATGGCCTCCAGGAGCCGTCCATCCTTGCTGGTCAGGAGCTGTGCCGCCTGACGCGCGGACTCACGATAGTCTGCCTGCGAGATATGGCCTTCGCAAACTCCGCTGCACTTATGGATATGATAGAGCAGACAGGCTCGCTTGGGCAGGGTGGTGCAGCTGCGTAGCCGGTAATGATCCGTGATAAAGGCCAGCACCGCATTACGGAAGCGGGAGCTGTAATAGGGGCCGAAGCGGTGGGGATTATCCCCATATGGGGAGCCCACGGCGTGGCCGTCTGCTGGTCGTTCCGCCGGCTCCCGGCGGTCACGGTACAAGACATCGACTCTTGGCAGCTTCTCATCGGTTATTTGTAGATAAGCGTAGCCGCTGTTGTCTTTCTTGAGCGCGCGGTTAAAGGCCGGCTTGTGGATCTTGATCAAATTGTTCTCCAGGATCAGGCTCTCGGCCTCGTTGTTGACGATCATCACCTCAATCGAGGCAATCTCGCTGACAAGCTGGATCAGCCGCTTGCGCGTGTGGCGCGTATGAAAATAAGAGCGCAGCCGATTTCGGAGATGCTTGGCTTTGCCAATATAGATAATCGTGCCCTCGCTGTCCCGCATCAGATAGCAGCCGGGCAGCTCGGGATAATCATGGGCGTTAAATGTAAATGGGATGAGGTTCACCTCCAATCCTCAGATGGCGAACGTGGGTTCTTATTCCATGGTACAAGATTCGAAGCGTATTTACCAGCGTTAATCTAGTGGAAATGACAGAAATAGTAAACCTCATAAAACGGACAAATTGGATGAGATCAGTGTTTAATATATGCAAAATATTAATGGGGTCAATAAGCTGGAAACCGCTTATTATTGTGAATTAATCGCTCTAGATATTAGAGTCCATCGATATATTCCAGGTTCATTTTAAGAAAAAACACCTGCTTCTCCTCGGCAATCATTCTCTCGATCTCTGTCGCTTCCCGCAAATCATACTGCTGTATGAAGGGGGTTCCGTTACGTATAGCCCCTAGCACCTTCGTATCTCCTGGCTCGTAGCCTTCCACCCATAGTTTGGTCCACAGGCGATCTGCTTCTTTTAGTTCCAGGTTGTAATCGAACAAATGTCCCAGGCTCAATTCACTGAATGTATCTATGTGTGAAGAGTTGTCTTGTATGGTTAGAATAGCTGTGTGGTCACGTTCAGCGGCTCCTTCACTGCATCCCGTTACTGTAAGCAGCAGCATGGTTCCTATAAGAGTCGCAGGTAATTTAAGGTTGGTTTTCATCAAATCCTCCTTGATGTAAAGCGGAAATTTACGTTAATGCTGTTCATAATATCGTAGTACTGTATGAATCATTAATCAACTATTCGGATGGAGCAGGTTGCCGCTCCTCCGATCAGGATCAAGTTGACGTTTGCCATCGAGCTGGTTAAGCTTCTTTGTAACTAATGTTTGCATGCCCGCAATCGGCGGGATTGGAGGAATCCGCATGTTCTACTCGCTCAAAAGCCGGCTGATCGCCGTCTTTGTTCTGCTCTTCGTTCTCACCTTCGGTACCTTGTCCGTGGTCCTCTTCAACGAGGCGCGGACGATCATCCGCTCGTATATCGAGTCCTCTGCCCTGGAGAAAATGGAGGAGTACGGCTCCTATGTCAGCATGGTGCAGACTCAGGTGTATGACCTTGCCTCGATTGTGTTCAACAGTGAAGCGACCCGCAACTGGGATAACAAAGTGTCGGATCCTACGGTTAGCGAAGGTGACAAGATGTTTGCCCACATCGAGATGAGCAATTTCCTTACCCGTACGACGAACAGCTACTCCAGTGTGTCCAATGTTGCCATCTATCGACAGGAGGGGGTCTGGGTCGGAGCCGAACAGGCCATTGTCCAAGAAGTGGACTATATGCTGGAGCCTTGGTTCATCGACTTTTTCGCCCAGGGTCGCCACTGGATGACAGCGCATACGGACGACGCGGAGCTCATGCGGAACAATCCGAATCCGGTGGTCAGTATGCTGATGCCGATCGGGACGTTTGAGCCGACGCATGCCAAGAGCGTGATGAAGGTTAATGTGAATGCGGATTATTTTCTGCGGCCGCTCAGCCGTATCCATCTGGGTGAGAGCGGGACGATCTATCTGCTCGACGACCGGGGCGAATCGATGCTGGGGCAGTCCACGTACGGGGACTATCCGGGCACAGCAGAGGCGGTAACGGAGATACGTGGCGGGGTCAGCCGGAGCGGGGTCATGTATCGGGAGAATGATCAGGGCAACCAAGACATCATTGTCTACAAAAAACTTCCGCGCACCAACTGGACGCTGGTTGGTTTTGTAACGGAAGAGGATCTGTATGCGCCGCTTTTCAAACTCCGCAACAGCATGATCATCTTCGCCTCGGTATTACTCGTCGTGGCGGTGCTCGCAGCCATCTGGCTGTCCCACGGGGTCACGAAGCCACTGTCCCGACTCGTTCTGGCTATGCGCCAGGTACAGCGCGGGGATTTTGACAGTGCTGAGCAGCGCTTGCCGGAACCACAGCAATCCATGACCAGTGAGATTGGATTCGCGACGACGACGTTCCGGACCATGGTGGGACAATTGCGACAGCATATCAAGACGGAGTTTGAGCTCAAGCTGCTGCGACAGCAGGCGGAGTACAAAGCGCTGCTCATGCAGATTAATCCTCATTTCCTCTTCAACACGCTGGAGCTTATGAGCAGTTTGGCCATGCAGCGGCGAACGGAGGATACGGTGGAGGTTATCGAGTCACTGGGCAAAATGATGCGCTTCTCGCTCAAATTCAGCGACGACCTCGTCACCCTTGAGGAAGAGCTGCGCTATGTGCAGGATTATGTGACGATCCTACAGGTACGGTTCGGCGACAGGCTGGATATCCGGCTGACGCGCGAGGGCGATCTAGAGGGATTAACAGTGATCAAGTTCATTTTGCAGCCGCTTATCGAAAATTCGGTCAAATATAGCTTCCGTCATCAAGAGCAGGCCATCGTTCGGATTGCAGTCGCTAGACGGGAGGATCGACTCCATTTGGTCGTGAGTGACAATGGACCAGGGTTGTCGCCGGAGGCAGACGAGAAGCTTCGTGGGCAGTTAACCTCCGTACAATTGGATACCATGCTGGATAGCCGAACCGGCCAGATTGGACTAGGCAATGTACTCGCCCGCTGCAGACTGTACTACGGGGAACGCTTCGAGATGCAGTGGGGAACGGGAGAGGATGGCGGGGCTCGAATCGAGTTGATATTGCATGCAGATAACCTGTAGGTCTGCAACTCGGTCTTGCTCTGGAGGCGGTCGACACCATCCGTTTGACCTTGAGACAGGAGGAAGCTGCTATGTATCGTGTATTAATTGTCGATGATGAACCGGAGATCCGGCAAGGACTAAGGCTCAAGGTCAAATGGGAGCAGATCGGCATGGTGGTGGTCGGCGAGGCTGCCCATGGCGGGGAGGCTGCCGAACGGCTGGAGCATGAGCCGATCGATATCGTCATTACGGATATGAATATGCCGGTGATGGACGGCTTGTCTTTTCTAGATTATTGCAGAGAGCAGCATCCCGCCCTTCGCCTGATCGTCATTACCGGCTATGAGGACTTTCAGTATGCGCATGCGGCCATCCGCAATCGGGTACGCGACTATCTGCTTAAACCCGTCACACGGGATGAGCTGACGTCGGCACTGCAGCGGATCGGCCAGGAGCTGGATGCAGAGCGTCAGAGCCGGGATGAGGCATCTGTGCTGCAGTGGCAGATGTCGCAGTATGCCCGAGAGATGAAGGAGCACTTCATCGTCCGGCTCGTGCGCGGCGAACTGGATCAGGCCCAGCCCGGCACCATTATGGAGCGTGCCCAGCGGTTTCAGCTCGATGCGTGGGAGAAGTCGGAGGTGCGATTCCTGACCGCAGGTCTGCCTGCCGGAGGGGGTGGGACGGAGGAGCGGGAACGGTTGCCGGAGCAGTTCCGCTTGGTCTTCGAGCTGCTCTGCCGCGAGTTCGCCGAGAACTGGTCGGAACTGGACATGGCGGCGGAGGACGTTGCCGCTCGTCCTGAGCGGCGGAGTGCGAACCCGGGCCCGGGAGATAGGGCAGAGGGAGCGGTCGAGAGGAAGAGTCGAGTAGAGGAAGATGGCAAGCGGGGCGAGCGTGCTGAGGAAGGCGTCGAGTGGAGAGTGATATCAGGGGAAGACGCTAAGCGCAGTTCTCACCAGCTGGAGGTTTTTCGGGATGCGGGGTACCCGGGGCTGATGCATCTGATCTGCCGGGGGAGCGCGGAGCAAGCGGCACAGCTGGCGTCTGCGCTCAAGGAAGCAATACGCAGCCATGTGCGGCTGGATACCCATGTCGGCGTTGGTGAACCCGTAAGCGGCTTTGGCACTTGGAAGGATGGCTACATGTCCGCGCTGATTGCCTGGAACATAGCTGGCAGTCCAATGGCGGAAGGTGAGCCGTCCGGATCGGGGCAAGATACGGCTCATTTGCCTGAGGAGACGGTCAAGGTCATGCGGCGCTATCTCGCACGCGGGGAAACCGACGCTTTTGGCAAGGCGATGGCTACTGCGCTGGAGGAAGCCCACGCGGTCTCGCGAGCGGCTTTTGTCAAAATGATCTTCCAACTCGTGCTGATCCTGGAGAGTGCGGCAGCCGAAGCGCAACTGCAGCTGGAGAGCCGGGAGCAGCTATGGCTGCGGCCTGAGCTGGTGCTGGGGATGCACACCGTAGCCAAGGCGGAGGCCTTCCTGCAGGAAATTGCCGGCAAAATTGCCGAGCGTACGACCCAGGGCTCTGGTGCAGATGCCGATCAGAGCGTGATTGAGGCGGCCAAGCAATTCATTGAGGAGAACTACCGGTACGACCTGAACCTGACGATGATTGCGGAGCGGTTCAATTACCATCCGTCGTATTTCTCCGAGTTTTTCAAAGCCAAGGTCGGCCGCACCTTCATCCAGTACTTGTCCGAGGTCCGCATGGCTGAGGCGGTGCGGCTGCTCAAGGAAACTACACTCAGCCTCTGGGATATTGCCGAATTCACCGGCTTCTCCAACGCCAGTTACTTCAGCGCCAAATTCAAAAAAGTCTACGGCATGTCCCCCTCCGAATACCGGAGCGGCCAGGGGCAGTAGAGGGGGGCGGAAGCGCTCAAATAGGTGCACAATGTTACTTGAATCGGGCAAATGTCGGCGGACGCGCCCAACTAGGTGCACAATGTTACTTGAATCGGGCAAACGTCGGCGGACGCGCCCAACTAAGTGCACAATGTTACTTGAATCGGGCAAATGTCGGTGGACGCGCCTCACTAAGTGCACAATGTTACTTGGATTGAGCGAACGTCGGCGGATGAGCCCCAATAGGTGCACAATGTTACTTGAATCGGGCGAATGTCAGCGGAAGCGCTCAAATAGGTGCACAATGTTACTTGAATCGGGCAAACATCGGCGCATGCGCCCCAATAGGTGCACAATGTTACTTGGATTGAGCGAACGTCGGCGGACGCGCCTCAATAGGTGCACAATGTTACTTGGATTGAGCGAACATCGGCGTTGGGTCCAACCACCAGAGGTAAAATGTTACTTGAATCGGGCAAACATTGGCGGATGCACCCAACCAGGGGTAAAAAGTTACTTGGATTGACCAAAAGTCGGCGGAAGCGCCGAACCAGAGGTAAAAGGCTACTTGGATTCATCAAGCGAGGTTTTGTGTGTGGGCGGTTAGGGGGCGGCCTCCCCAAACCGGACCAGTACATGCCAGAGCAGCTTGAGCTGCTGCAGGACCTCGGCTGGCTCCCCGCGATCTTGCCAGCGCTCTGGATGGCGCCGGACCTCGGCTGCCGCCTCGCCGATCGTGCGGGCATTGATTCTGCCATTCTGCGCTATGCGCGCAGCCAGTGAAGGCATGGCCCGTCCGCGAAAATCCGTCGGCACCGCAGACGCTGCCATCGCAAAGCCCCCGTGCCAATGCAGCGTCAACCGAAACGCCGCGCAGAGCTGCTCCAGCAATGCGCCAGTTGGCGTGCCCTGAAACGCCGGGTCAGCCACCAGCGCCTCGGCGTCTCGGGCCAACATGACGGGACCGTGCACCTGGGCTTCGACGTAATGGTTGAGATTGCGCGCTGGCTTTTGCGAGAATCGCTCGGCTATAGGCGCACTTATCCGCTCCCGCACATGCGCAACAAAGCGCGGCGGCGTCAACCCGTGCTCACCTATGGCGTAATCGCCGAGAAAGGCATCTCGCAGGATTGCGGCGAGCACACTATCAAAAGCTCGGTACGTGCCCCGTTCGTCGGGCAGCTGGTGGGAGTCCAGATACGTGAATGTCGCACGCGCTGAAACCTCCGGTTTCAACAGCAAATAGCACGAGCCAAAACGGGGCGAGGGTCCGTCGGGATGCAGCATCAAATCAAGGGCGCCGTACTTGGGTCGTTCATCCCCGTAACTCCCGCAGCTATCGAGTCCTCCGTTTCCGTCAGTTTCATAACCCGCATCGCAGCTGACAGTATTGGCAGTCGCATTCTGCACTTTGCCCCCGTGCTCGCCTTGACCCGAGTCGGGCTGCTTGCCACCCTCAGTCCCGTCACCTAAGCGGTCCGCGCTATCCCTGTCACCACCATGATAAGCACCGCCGAACAACTGCTGTTCCCACAGGTCGCGCTGCCCGCCCGGGTAGGCGGAGACGCTGCCGTTGGAGATTCCAGTTTCGAACTGACTTTTGTACATGCCCCCAGTGAGCAGCCCTTTCGCCACACTCCTGCCCACTGCATCCAGCCGGTCGGGATGAAAATGCAGCGCAATTCGCGCATAGCGCCGAATCCCGTCCATCACCTCCAGCATCTGCGTATCCGAGATATCACACATCGCCTGGATTTCCTCCAGTATCTTGCTAGCTCCGGTTTGCCGCGCGGATGCATAGGCCGTCACGTGGTCAAGCGCTGCTTGTTGAGCTGGACTCAGGGGAACGGTCATTAGGTATCGCTCCTTTTTTACACTCGTTGTACCTACCATACCACCCGAGCAGACGCTCGTCAGCACCCTTGCCTTAAGTAACACAGCCTTATAGATTTTTCACTTTGTTTCTGCCCCCACCCGAAAAATTTAATAGCCAACTCCCGAAGAAATGCGATTCATCGTCCGCCGCCTCCCCGGTATGATGGAATCAACCACATGAACGAAACAGAGGAGGAGGCTTGCCATGCGCGCCGCCAAACGGCTCAAGATCTCTCAGCACAACCGTACCGCATACCTGTTCCTGCTGCCCTGGCTGATCGGCTTTCTTGGCTTGACCGCCGGGCCGATGCTGGGCTCGCTCTATCTATCGCTTACCAAGTTCGATTTGCTGAGTCCGCCGACCTGGATCGGGCTGGACAACTACCGGCAGATTTTCACTGAAGACAACACGTTCAGCGGCTCGCTATGGCTGACCTTTACTTATGTCTTCCTGTCCGTGCCGCTGCGGCTCATCTTCGCCCTGCTGGTGGCGATGGCGCTCAACAAGGGCATCCGCGCCTTGGGCATTTACCGCACGGTCTATTACATCCCGTCTCTTTTGGGCGGTAGTGTCGCAATCGCTATTGTGTGGCGTCAAATTTTTGATGGTGAAGGTGCGGTTAACAAGCTGCTCGGCTTTTTCGGTATCACGGGGCCCTCCTGGATCTCGCATCCCGATTACATCGTCTACACCATCGTTACCCTGTCGATCTGGCAGTTCGGCTCGGCCATGGTTATCTTCCTGGCAGGTTTGAAGCAGGTGCCTGGTGACCTGTACGAGGCTGCGCAGATGGATGGTGCGGGCAAGATCGGACAGTTTTTCAAAATTACACTGCCGATGCTGACACCGGTTATCTTTTTCAACCTGATCATGAGCATGATTAACTCGTTCCAGGTGTTCACCCCGGCCTTCGTGATCGGCGACGGACGCGGCGGCCCGCTGGATGCGACCATGTTCTACACGCTGTATCTGTATCTGCAGGGCTTCTCATACTTCAATATGGGCTACGCCGCGGCGCTCGCCTGGCTCATGCTGCTGATTATCGGCGGATTCACGGCAATCTTGTTCCTGACCTCGAAGTTCTGGGTGTTCTACGGGGACAGCAAGGATGGGAGGTAATCGATCGATGCAAGCGAAGCTTATCTACACCAAGGGTCTCAAACATGTCCTCATCATCGGCTTCGGTCTGTTGATGCTCTATCCGGTGCTCTGGCTGATCAGCAGCTCGTTCAAGCCCAATCAGTTGATTTTCTCCCAGCCGGGATTGTGGCCCTCCAGGTTCACTCTGGATAACTACATCAACGGATGGCGGGGGCTCTCCGGAATCTCATTCGGGACCTTCTTCATGAACTCGGCGGTCATCTCCGTACTCAGCGTATTGGGCAATGTCATTACGTGTTCGCTGGCGGCGTTTGCTTTTGCCCGATTGAACTTCCGCTTCAAAAGCCTGCTGTTCGCCCTGATGCTGGTGACGATCATGGTGCCGTACCATGTCACGCTGATCCCGCAGTACATCATCTTCAATGAGCTGGAATGGATCAATACGTATTACCCGCTGGTACTGCCCAAATGGCTCGCCACGGACTCATTCTTTATCCTGCTGATGGTCCAGTTCATCCGCGGTATCCCGCGTGAGCTCGACGAGAGTGCGACCATCGACGGCTGTGGCCAATCCCAGATTTACTGGCGCATCATTCTGCCGCTGCTGCTGCCCGCGCTGATCACGACGGCCATTTTCACCTTCATCTGGACATGGGACGATTTCTTCTCCCAGATGATCTACCTGAGCGACATCCGTCTGTTCACTGTACAGCTCGGTATCCGCTCCCTATTTGACCCGTCGGGCTCGTCCGATTGGGGCGCACTGCTGGCGATGTCCACGCTGTCGCTGGTGCCGATCTCCCTGATCTTTATGATCTTCCAACGTTATTTCCTGGAGGGAATCGCCACGACCGGGTTAAAATAAACAACAGCGATCGCAAGAACGATCCGCTCCACGTAGACTTACTTTTTCACCAGACTTTTTATCCGAAAAATTAACGAATCAACTGCCTAAGAAATCGCATTCATTCGTCATGGGGTATCGCTTAACATAGCAAGTGAAAGCAAGCAGGACCACTACTTGTATGGGGGAGAATCACAATGAAAAAACAGATGCTTATGGTCGCGCTGATTATGGTACTGACGTTCGTCACCGCTTGCTCCGGGGGAACAAGCAGCCCGGGCGCAAGCAATGGCGGCACGAACAGCAACGAAGCGCAAGGCGGCACGACTTCACCACCGGCAGGCAGCGAAGACGCTGAGGTCGAGCTGCGCATCATGTGGTGGGGCGACCAGAAGCGCGCGGATATCACCAACGAAGTGCTGAAGCTGTTCCAGGAGGAGCACCCGAATATCCGCATTATTGGCGAGTTTTCGCCGGCTACGGGATACTTCGATAAGCTGAACACGCAGCTGGCTTCGGGCACGGCGGCAGATGTCTTTTTCCTCGGCGGCAATGTCGTCGACTACGCAACCAAAGACGTGCTGCTCGATCTCGAGCCTTACGTCGGCAATGAACTGGATCTGAGCGACATGGATGAAGCTATGATCGAGTATGGCACCCTGGGTGGCAACCTGGTCCACGTCTCGGCAGGTGCTAACGCCAGAGGCATCGTGATCAATGAGCGTCTCTTCGAGGAAGCAGGCATGCCGCTGCCGGAGGACGGCTGGAACTGGGAAGATTACGCTCGCATCAGCAACGAAATCGCCAGCAAGCTGGACGGCGTGTATGGCAGCTACAACTTTACGGTGGAAGGCATGGACATCTACCTGAAGCAGAATGGCAAGCAGCTCTATGATATGGAGAATAACCAATTAGGTTTTGAGGAAGCCGATATCGTGGACTGGTTCAACTTCTGGGAGGAAACGGCCCAGGGCGGCGGCATCGTTACACCAGAGCTGGCCGTATCCCATCCGCAAGGTGACACGAGCAAGTCGCTCGTTGTGACTGGTCAGGTGGCAATGGGGCTGATCCCGTCGAACCAATTGGCAGCCCACCAGAGCTTGACCGAAGACAAGCTGACCATGGTTCAAGTGCCACGCGGCGAAAAAGGAACCGGCGTCGTCTTCGAATCCAGCCAAGGTCTCTCCGGCTACGCCAAGACCGAACATCCGAAGGAAGTCGCAATGCTGATCAACTTCTTCATCAACGATCCGGAAGCGGCCAAAATCCTCGGCAACGACCGCGGCGTACCGGTAACCGCTCAGAACCGCGCGCTGCTGGAGCAGGAAACCGACGAAGTGCAGCAGATCGTCTATGACTACACGAGCCGTGTCTCGGAAGCAACCAAGACCGAGCCGTTCAACGTCAGCTACAATATGCCGGGCAACACCGAGTTTACGACGCTGGCTGAGAAGTCCGTTCAGGAGATTGGCTTCGGACGCAAGAGTGTGGAGCAGGCAGTGACCGATTTTTACAGCGGCACGGTACGGATCTTCAATAGCAACAAGCAGGAGTCTTGATGAGTAAGGAGCATGGCTCATAGTAAGCATGGGCAGACAGGCCGCCGGGTGACGGCGGCCTGTTGGCGTATGGGCGAGGGTGTCAGTGACCGGGCAGACTGTTGAACGCATGATGGATGAGAGATGTGCGAATCGGGTGAGAAGTAAGGCACGAAGGATGAGAATGATAGGCAACTTAGAGTGGTCGCTAAAAAAACAAGAAGGTTTAAGCTTGGCAGCGATACCAAACTTGTGCCATGATCAGGAAAGGCAATTCGTACAGGAGAGGGTGTGGCGGATGAACATATCATTGTTGGAGAAACTGCGGGAGGCGGAGCTGCAGACGCGAGTAGGAGAGCTGAGCAAGCCGGGGGATAAAGCGGTACTTGGGCATTTTGAAGCGAGTGGGGTTGGATTCGTCGCCGCAGCAGGTAAGCTTGAGGATGTCTGGGGGCTGGCCGTCCGCAAGCTGCTGGACTGTATTGTGCCAACGGCAGGCGAGAAGCCGATCCTGCAGGAGGGCGGTGTCTATCTGGGATGCTGGCTGGAGAGTACCGGCACGATTAATGCGGAGCTATTATCCCGCTTCATCCCGGATGTGTCGGAGGCGACGTATCTGGCTTTTGCCGAACATCAACGTGAGGATGGCATGTTTCCCTATAAAGTAACAGAGCATGGACCGGCCTATCGTCAGATTCAACTGGTCACCCCGCTGGCTCGGTGTGTGTGGCGCCATTATGCACTGCATGGGCGAAACCGCGAGTTCCTGCGGACGATGTATGACGCGATGGTCCGTTATGACGAGTGGTTGGCGACGTATCGGGATACGCGGGGCACGGGCGGGGTAGAGGCGTTCAGTACGTTTGATACGGGTCATGACCTGTCGCCGCGCTTCTGGCATGTGCCGGACACGCCGCATCTGGACGATGCGAGGACGTATGACCCGGACTCGCCAATTCTGCCGTTCGTCGCGCCGGATCTGACGGCTAATGTGTACTGCCAGCGTCTTTACTTGGCGCGGATGGCCGAAGAGCTGGGGGAGAATGCGGAGCCATGGCGGGCCAAAGCGGAGGCCTCACTGGAGAGTCTGTTCCGCTACTGCTTTGATGAAGCCGATCATTTCTTCTATGACCGTGACCGTCAGGACGAGCTGGTGCGGGTGCAGTCGGATGTGCTGCTTCGGGTGCTGGCCTGCGAGGTGGGAGACCGGGCGTTTTTTGATGCGGCGTTGCGGCGGTATTTGCTGAATACACGCAAGTTTTTTGCCAAGTATCCGTACACCTCGATCGCGATGGATGACCCGCGCTTCGATCCCGATTCCAGCTATAACAGCTGGGCCGGGCCGTCCAACTTCCTGAGCTTGATCCGGACGGCGCACGCGTTTGAGACGCATCAGCGGTATGTGGAGCTCACCTGGGTCCTTCAGCCGATCCTCTCGGCTATGGCACACACCGAGCGATTCGCCCAGACGCTCAGTCCGTGGACGGGCAAGGAAGGCTTCACCGAGACGTATTCACCGGCGATCTTGTGCTTGCTCGATTTCGTCGAGCGGCTGAGCGGCATTCTGCCAACGACCGAAGGTGAGCTCTGGATTACCGGGCTCATTCCGTACGCCATGGATCACGGCGAGACCGTGGCCGGGGAGACAGCGTACAGCAGGGAGGTCGACGGCGTTCGTTTTGAGCTCGTGAATACGAGGGACAAGTGTACGGTCTACAGGAATGGAGAGGCGTATCTACAGTTCCCTTATGGCGTACGCGCTGTAACAGATCGGTCGGGCAGCCTGCTCGGTATCATTGGCATGAGCGCCCGTACGATAGAGGGGACAGTGGAGTATGAGGGCCGCGAGCTTACCTTCACTGCCGCCGGCAACGACTGGCTCGCATACCGCGACGGCGCGCTGCACGTCGAGCGCCAGATCGGCGTCGTGTACCCGACATACTCGTAGCTCGGGGCGGGTGTGCGTTGGCAGGCTTGTGAGCCAAGTCCCGAGCAACGTGGACCGTCGCAATCAGGGGTAAAAGTTACTTGAATTGGGCGAAAGTTGGCGGGTGTGCTGAACCAAGGGTAAAAAGTTACTTGGATTGGGCGAAAGTTGGCGTGAGCGGCGAACCAGGGGTAAAAAGTCACTTGGATTGGGCGAAAGCTGGCGTGTGCGGCGAACCAGGGGTAAAAGGTTACTTGGATTGGGCGACAGTCGGCGCGTGCGCTGAACCAGAGGTAAATAGTTACTTGGTTTGGGCGAAAGTTGGCGTGTGCGGCGAACCAGGGGTAAAAGGTTACTTGAATTGGGCGAATGTTGGCGCGTGCGCTGAACCAGAGGTAAAAAGTTACTTGGATGGAGCCAAAGTTGGCGGGTGTGCTGAACCAAGGGTAAAAAGTTACTTGGATTGGGCGAAAGTTGGCGTGTGCGCTGAACCAGGGGTAAAAGTTTACTTGGATTGGGCGAATGTTGGCGTGTGCGGCGAACCAGGGTAAAAAGTCACTTGGAATGGGCGAAAGTTGGCGGGTGCGGCGAACCAGGGGTAAAAAGTTACTTGGATTGGGCGACAGTCGGCGGGTTCGGCGGACCAGAGGTAAAAAGTTACTTGAATTGGTCGAATGCTGGCGTGTGCGGCGAACCAGGGGTAAAAAGTTACTTGGATTGGGCGAAAGTTGGGGGACGAGCCATATTAGGTGCACAATGTTACTTACAGAAGGGATGGGAAAGGGTGGCTAAACTAACGAATCAAGAGGTTCAGATCCGCGACCCGTTTGTAGTGACGGATGAGGCCTCGGGGACGTATTATTTGTTCGGCAGCACAGACAAAAACATTTGGGGTCCCGGCACTGGCTTTGATGCTTACGTCGGCAAGGACCTGGAGAGCTGGGAGGGACCCTTCCCGGTGTTTCGGCCGGATGAGACGTTCTTTGCGGACAAGAATTTCTGGGCGCCTGAGGTTTATGCCTATGAAGGGCGTTATTATATGTTCGCGACCTTCCGTAGACGCGACAATGACTTGCTCGGAACGGCCGTCCTGGCTGCGGATGAGCTGCTTGGGCCCTATCAGCCGCTTAGTGAGGGACCAGTTACACCTTCGGACTGGAGCTCGCTGGACGGCAGTCTGTTCATCGATGAGCAAGGGGAGCCGTGGATGATCTTCTGCCACGAGTGGCAACAGGTAGCAGATGGCGAAATCTGTGCGATGCGGCTGTCACGCGATCTGAAGCAGGCGCTCTCCGAGCCGCAGCTCTTATTCCGCGCTTCTGAAGCGCCGTGGACGACAGCTTTTCATGCACCGCGTTATCCCGACCAGGACAACTATGTGACGGATGGCCCTTATTTGTTCCGTACAAGCGGCGGGGTGCTGCATATGCTCTGGGCAGGCTTCATCAATAACCGGTATGCGCTCGGAATTGCAACTTCGACTTCGGGAACGGTCCACGGACCATGGCAGCATGAGGAAGAGCCGCTGTATAGCAATGATGGTGGACATGGCATGGTATTCCGTACATTGGACGGGGAGCTGATGCTGACAATTCATACGCCCAATCGTACACCGGATGAGCGGCCCATCTTTCTGCGGCTTCAGGAAGACGCTGATGGCAGAATCAGCGTATTGGCGGAGGATTGCACGGGGTAGTCCACCATGGTACAGTGACTATACATGTTCAAGGAACGCCTAGCAAGGACGAGGACATTTCCAACACGGGGATGTTCTTTTTTTCTATCGGAGGGGAGAGAAATCGGATGAGGCCGCAGTTAATACTGGATATGGCAGGTGTGTTGGTCACTAATCTGTCGCCTGGGTTTTGGGAGACGGCGGGGCAGTTGGGCGGGATGCCCGGCGCTGCACTTAAGACCCGCTTTCGGGCGGAAGTGCGCGACGCTTTTTGGAGTGGACAGATGAGGGAGTCTGAGTTTTGGGATTGGCTAGGTGCCATTGTCCCGTCTGCTGATGGTGAGCCGCTTCGATCTGCGCTGTGTGAGCAACTGCAGCCCTTGCCAGCACTGGCTGCTGTGGCAGATTGGAGCCGCGTGGCAGATATTCATCTGCTAACGAACCATCGGCGAGAGTGGCTGGCGGAGCTGGTGGAGCCGTTGAAGCCGTACTTGGCGTCGGTTACGATCTCCAGCGAAGCAGGAAGGTGCAAGCCTGATCCTGAGCTGTATGCAAAACTTCACCGTACGCTACCCTTAGATGTCCCTATTTTGTATGTGGACGATCAGGCGCATAATCTGACACCCGCCCAGGCCATGGGATGGCAGACAGTCTTAGCTGATGGGGAGGGGAAATGGATGAGGCAAGTGGATACTTTTTTGGGGGAAGCGACGACCCCGGAGACAGTCGACGAGGCACGTTGTCCACTATGCGGCGGGGACAATCGCTGTGGCGTGTTGGAGGGAGCGGACATTCGTGCGTGTTGGTGCATGAGCACGGCCATCCCCCGCCAGCTGCGGGATCGGGTGCCGGCAGAGCAGGCGGGGAAGGCTTGTATCTGTGCGGCCTGCGTGGCGCGTTATCATGAGGAGCGGCTGCTGGGAAGCGAGTGATAGTTCACAATCACGGTTGCGCTGCAAATCGCCGGTATCGAAGCGTCCAATCTGATTGCTGAGCTGGGTCTGGCAATCGAAATGGGCGCTACCGTCGAAGATATCGCGCTAACCATTCATGTGCATCCAACCCTGGGCGAGATTTCTATGAAAGCTGCTGAGGTAGCGCTACCAGGAGCTGTAGCCGCTCGAGCTCTCAATATGGCGCCCAACAGCCGCCCCCGCCAACGTCGCTCACACCAATGCTGAGTTGGCGGGGGCAGCCGGCGTCATATGCCGCGCCATACGCGGCGCCACCATACAGCGAGTCCTGCGCTAACGAAACGTGATAACGTTATGTGGCACAAATCGGGCCGTCCCAAAATCTAACGAAACTGCAGCGTCTTATATGTACTCTGAGGCGTTGCTTTTGATACTTTTGGAGCACATAAGGTGATGTCGTTTCGTTAGACAGCGTCAGAGCTGCTTTTTGGCCAAATAAGCATCTGTAGTTTCCTTATGGACGGCGGCCTGCGAATGAGCAAACAAGGCGCCCTGCGAGTGAGCAAATACGGTGTCTCCCCAGCGAATGAGTAAACTCGGCCCCGATAGATATAGTGCGCACCCTAAACTTGCAAGCTCGGCCCTCCGCCAAAAAACAACTCAGCCTCTAATGAATGAGCAACTTATCGATCACATCCAAAAGCCCCCGTAGTGCTGCGAAGCACTTCCAGGGGCTTTCAAGTGAAATATTATAATTTCGATTTCAAATAACCCTGCTTGCGCCAATGGCGCACGGCGAATTTGTCCGGATCATGTGGCGGCCGGCCTTCCAGCAGCTCGGCATTGCTGCGAAGGAGCTGCTTGCGAGCGACAAAAAACAGCCGAAGTCCTTCTTTTAGATGATCACCGCCTACATAATTCAGGTCCAGCTCCTCATCATCCTCTTCGTCGGCATCGTCATCTGGTGTATAGCTCACGGAGATGGCTTCAGAACCGTCCAGCATAGGCTCGATCTCATAATAGTAGGCCTCCATCCGTTCCTCGCCCTCGTCATCCTCCACTTCGCGTCCGATCTTCAGCATGGGATAGTGCTCATCGTCTTCTTGCTGGAAGGCATAATAGAGATCACCTGACCAAAAACCGTTACGGTCGTCATCATAATAATCGTCGTATGGCTCCACAAGTGGGAGCGCCAGCAGTTCACGCAGCATCGCCGGCTCTAGCAGTTGCCGCGTCCGCTCGAACATTGAGACCCCTGCATGCATGGCTTGCCAGCCTATATGGTACAGCTGCCGGAAGGGCTCTGGCACCCGGTCGTCATACTGGTACCACTGGGTATCCGCCCCCTCCAGATGGCGCACCCGGGCAAAGACCGTACCTGGCTGTCCCGGTGGCGTCTCAATGAGCACGGCATACTCGTCCGATTGCTCCAGATAGACGCCCCGGTAATTCGGAGTGGATGCACCGTCGTCGATATCCAGCACACCGCGAAGGTACAGATCGTTCAGGTAGAACTGGTAGGTGTAGGCCTCCTCATCTTCCAAGGGCTCTGCGGGCATGAGCGAAGGCTCTGTCAGGCGGATTAATCCGTCAATGTTGACTTCTGGCGGAGCGTCGGTGTCCTCCGATGGTTCCACAAATTCCTCAAACTCCCGCAGGAACAGCGATTGCTCCTGTTGATAGATGGCTTGTTCGCGGCTCGGCTCGCCTGTCTCTTCGTCAATAAGGAATTCCGGACGAAAAATACTAGCCCCCTGCAGGGGACCCGGCGCGAACCACACCACCGCATCCTCCCATTCGTTCACACGCAGCGCTGCCGTGGTGGTGCCGTCGACGGTGGAGCGATAGCCGTCGGTTTGGGCCCAGATTTTGGCCTTTGCATCGCCTCGTACGATCAGATCGCCGTGGTTGTAATCTCCCCAGAGCAGCTCCCTGATGTTCAGATCGCCGCCCACGTAGATTTCCTGCCCGCCCACGATCAAATGCCGCGCTCTCACATTACCTGTGACGATAAGCCCGGTAGCCCCATCCGTTTCTTCATTATATATTGCATGATCTACAATTAAGTCGCCTTCGACCAGCAGCAAAAAGACAGCATCATCCGCTTCGCCGCCGGTTAAGTGGTCCAGATCAAGGGTGGGCACATGCAAGGTTCCCTCGTGGACGAGGACAATCTCCTCATCAAATTCGCCGTCATTCAGATCCCCTGCCTGAATCGCCCAGCAGTCTGAGGGCAGTCGGGATTTAATCTGATTAAATAACAGGGATTGTGCGTTGCGCAAGGTCATCTTCGCCACCTCCATAAATGGTTGTCCTTCCCATAAGGATACCATGATTGCACCAATCCTTTCCATTCAAACCATATCTGTCGAAGGGTCGTCACCTGCAAGGCTGTTGGCAGGAAAAGTCTTGGCCGCCTTACGGAAGAGAAAGAAGATCGAAATCATGGTTAGCAACAAAAGGATGGTTAGTGCAATCAGGGCCAACCCTAAGTCAGGGTCGTTTAACGTGTAGGGCATCAGTGCAAGCGCGGCCACCTGCAGGGTTCAGAAGAAGCCCATACGGTTGCGGCTGGAGTCCGCCAGTGCGTGCTTTTGTTGCGATCTCGCGTGCTGGGTAAAGGTGCTGAGCAGTTGGTAGACCAGCACAAGCAGCAATAGCAGGTGGATACCAGACACGCCAATCCACAAGGGAGAATCGGTAAAGGAGGAGTGATGGAGACCAAAGCCTGCTCCCAGGGACAGAAGCGAAACTACGAACAGCAGCAAGGCGACCGGAACGCCCTTTTTGTAGCCGGGGTAGTACGTTTCCAGCCTTGAGAGGGCGGACAGAATGAGCAGATACCCGATGAAATCCGGCAACACATCGAAGATATAGATATGAAGATCAAGCAGGATGAACATAAATCCCCAGGAGAGCTTACGGAAGTTGGTTTTCATGATGCCGTGCCTCCTCACGCTCTTCAATTAGCTGCATGATGGCTTCCTGTGTGGGTTGCGGGTAGGTATTCAGCGTGAAATCCCAGGTTGCCTGTTCGCCATCGGCCAGCTGTAGAAGCAGTTGCAGCTTACCCCGATAGATGTCAAACGAACGAGGGTCCTGCTCCGGTATGCGAAACGTGTAGTTGAGGGATATTCCATTGCCTTGCTTCAACTCAATCGGCAGGCCAGCCTGAATGGCTTGTTCCACGCGTGTATACTCGGGCGGGCTGCTCAGGAATTCGAAATCCAACACATCGCTGATCTGGTTATCCAAGGTGGTCTGAACGGAGACAATGCTGAGATCCTCCAGCGCACGAAACGTGCTGCGATGCTCTCCGTTGCTGTTGCTCGAACCGAAGGTCTCCTCGATAGCAACGCGCGCAGGTTGGGTGTAGGGGAGCAACTGAATGTCGCCAATAGGCAGCACTTCGTGGACGCCGTCGTTGAACCATACTTCAATGCTTTGAAAACGTTCGTAGGCCTGCTCGGGCAGCGGCACCTCAGGATGACCAATCTGTATGGTCGCAGCCTTGAGGGTATAGGGCCCGAACTCGCCACGTTCACTCTGATATTTGGTGTGCCAATAGAGTTCACCCGAAAGACGCAGAGCCACTACTTCCCTCGAAGAGCTCCGATGGGTAATGTAATAGAAGTCCAGGGTCTCACCGGGAATAATAGGCGCTTCATAGTAATGATTAAGTAATACAGCCCCTTCCAGTTTGTGCGCATAGTAATAGTAGTAATTGCCTCCCCACATCCCTGCAATACAAACAACGAGCAGGGCGATGAGTCCTTTGCTCAGACGTGATTGAATCCTCTCCACCTCATTCCAGAATAATCCTCAGATATGATCTTGTTCCCACATTCTCATCATAACAGATGGCGGCATGGCATGGAGAAAAAACACGACCTTCCGCAACAGAGCGGAGGGCCGTGTTTTTTGTAGAATGGACAGGTAGTGTTAGGCGTAGGCCCGTATCTCGACCACTTCAGCACGCGGACAGCCGTTGGTCGCTTCCACAACAAGCCGGATTGCATCTGCCTGTACCGGAGCATCGAGCAAGTGGCGGCGCTTGCGTCGGTAATTGCCGGTAGCTGCTGCGACTTGGACCCACTGGCCATCGATGTGAGCCTCCAAACGATAATCCCGAACCAGCTCGGGGATCGCCTCAAACGGGGTCCGGTGGTGGTGCAGATTGATTAGGTCTTCATTGACATCGTCGTTAAAAATGACCTGAACCTCGCGAATCGTTACTTGCTCCTGCCAGCTGTATTGCAGCCATGCTTCTTCGCCAGCAGCCAAGGTGTCTGAGCTCCACAGCTGCGGGCCGCCGTATGGACGAAGGTAGCCGCCACTTGTGCGTTCCGCTGCATAAGCGCTCGTCTCCGGATATGCCCTCAGACAGGCAGCTCGACGACGCAGGCCGTCCATGGTCCAATCGGTCAGCGGCTGAGCCCGCTTTTCATGATCAGGCGATAGCTTGCGGGGTTCGCCCTTGGCAAACAGCAACATGCCCGTCTGCTGATGGCTTGTATGCACATGCACATGCGGATTGGTCGCTACCATTAGAAAAGCATTCTGCTCATGCGCAGGCTCCCAGCTAAGGGGGATCTCAATCCACTGCTGCTGGCCCTTTGCCACTGTCACCGTTGATGAAGAAATCTCCGTGTGCGGGACGTAATTCTCGGCTCGGCCAGTGTCCCACAACGCGATGGTCAGCTGGGTATCTTCCGCAGCATCGACAAGCAGCTCAACTCGCTCAAGGAGGGGCGCTACTGGCAGGAGAATACCAAGCGGAGCGTTCCCGAGTGCATAGGTGTCTTCAGACGTTTCGACGGCGAGTCTCGTCAAGGTGCTCGAAGCGCTCACCTTTGCCTGCCGCACCAGATCATCGGGATCTTCACTGCGCATGCCAATGATCGAAGCGTCTTGGCGCAGCATAGTTTGCTGGAGCTCCTGCAAGTGCTCGCGATGGATCGTGCGCGGCGTTACCCCATGCTGGACGGCTAATGCGGCACCACTGCCAGCAGCCTCGCCGATGACTGCACAGGTCGCCATGACCCGCGTGGTCCCGAAGGCAACGTGTGTTGCACTGATATCCCGGCCGGCGAACATCAGATTGTTCGTATTGACGGAATAGAGTGAACGATACGGAATATGGTAGATGCCGTCAGCGAATAAATGCTTGGAGCCTCGTTCGGTGGCGTAGATGCCTTGCGGCGGATGCAGGTCAATCGACCAGCCGCCAAACGCCACCCGATCCTCAAACGGTTCCTGGTCCAAAATATTCTGCTGATGCAGCACGTAGTCCCCGACGAATCGGCGATATTCCCGTTTGCCTGGCAGCGAGCCGATCCATTCCAAGGTCATGTTGTCGGCGTCGAACTGACCGGAGTTTTTGATATAATCCCAGATGCCGTAAATGATCGACCACAGCTCGTCACGGATCCGCTCGTTGTCGTGCACGGTATCCAGCTCGCCGCCCCATTCAATCCACCAGTAGGCGCAGCCGTTGTCGCCGCTGCGAATGACCCGGTTCAGAGGAATGCTGGTTTCGGCAATATTTTTGGCAAAGGAGGGTGGGATGTACTTCACGGGCTGGCCGGCATCCTTGGTGTAAAACAGCAGTGTGCTGCCGAGCGTAATGTCGTCCGCCACCTCTGGCGCCCAGTCCTCCTGATACTCGTGGCGGGCTTCGCGGCCAATCCGAAAATCCGCACCTGCCATAAATCCAACCAACCCGTCGCCGGTGCAATCCAGAAAGATTGCGCTCTCAAAACGAATGCGGCGTTCCGAGCCCATCATCCAGCCAGTCACCGAGCGAATGGTGCGATCCTCACGCGGCCCGTCGGCTTCGACCTCATGCACATCTGTATTAAGAAACAGTTGAATGTTAGACTCCGCACGTACCGCCTCCATGACAACGAGATCCCAAATGTACGGATTGCCATCGATGTTGCGGCGCTGATTCTCAACAAACAACTCGCCCATGATGCCTGTCTCCCTGGCATAGCGATTGTGTCCGTGGGCAGTCGCTCCGCATACCCAGACCCGCACCTCGCTGCTGGAGTTGCCGCCGAGTACCGGACGATTCTGGACCAATGCTACTTTTTGACCCAGACGAGCTGCCGCAATTGCCGCACATACGCCCGCCAAGCCGCCGCCTACCACTGTAACGTCACAGTTTACGGTTTCGTTTCTCATCCCAAGCTCACCTCGTAGGTATAGATTTGTATCCTTGATTTCACTATATGTCAGTTATAGATGAAATAAAATGCAGTTCATTTCAATTTGGGATATACTTTATTTCATCAGACTGAGAACGAGGGGAGAGGGTGCATATGCAGGCGCGGTACATCAGTCATATGTACTGGCATCGCAAAGAGCAATTTTTGCTGGAGCAGGACCGGTATGCAGCGTGGACGCTTTTTGCGGTTGAATCCGGACGCTTCCGGTTCAAGATTCAGGAGCACCAGGGAGAGGCAGGGGCGGGAGATATGGTTGTGTGTCCGCCGCAGACTTTGTTTGTCCGGGAGGTGATCGAGCCGGTGTCCTTTCATTTTTTTCACTATCATGTGGAAGAGTGTGGGGCGGAATCGGTTGCACCCGATGTACAGGGGATTGGGGCTGGAATGTGGCGGATTCTGGATGAAGGGCGGCTTAGCACGACATTCCGTTACATTCATGCCGTCAAGGAACGAGAAGAGCTGGCACGCGCAGTGAAGCTGGAGCATTTGTTGCGGGATTTGCTGTTCCTGGCAGACGAGGCACGATGGGCGGAGGGTGTAGCGGGGATGGGGCACGTGCCGCAAGCGGACGAACGGATGGAGGAAGCCCGGCGATGGCTCGACAACCATGCTCTCCGGGGGAGTGGGATTCGTGATCTGGCTACGCTGCTAGAGCTCACACCGGTGCAGTTGACCCGGCGCTTCCGGGCGGCGCATGGCATAAATCCGCAGGATTATGCCACCGAGCTGCGCATTCGGGAGGCGGGGCGGCTGCTGTCCGGAACGCGGCTCGCGCTCCACGAGATCGCCGCCCGCTGCGGCTATGAGAACGGCTATTACCTTAGCCGGGTCTTCCGCAAGAAGACGGGCCTGAATCCGTCGGAGTACCGCAAGCGGTACCAGGTGTAGCGACTTCTCCGGGGGCTGTGTTGGGATGGTGGCAGGTGTGGTGAAGTGTGCGGAGTGGTGGTTGTAAGTAAAGATAGTTTAGTTGGAGGTTGGGATTGAGCGCGGAGTGGTGGGTGTAAGTAAAAAAAGTTTAGTTGGAGGTTGGGATTGAGCGCGGAATGATGGTTGTAAGTAAAGAAAGTTTAGTTGGAGGTGGGAATTGGGTGCGGAGTGGTGGTTGTAAGTAAAGAAAGTTTAGTTGGAGGTGGGAATTGGGTGCGGAGTGGTGGTTGTAAGTAAAGATAGTTTAGTTGGAGGTTGGAGGTTGGGATGAGGCGCGGAGTTGTTGGTGTAAGTAAAGATAGTTTAGTTGGAGGTGGGAAGCGAGGGGAGTGGGGCCCACCGGGAGAACTGAGCTCCCGGTTGTGCCAGCTTCGCGTACTTGGCTACTCAGCCGCGTCGCCGCGCTGATCTGCGCTGCCGGGCTGGGCCACATCCTCGCGGGCATCTGCGCTCGCGTCCGCATTGCTCGACTCACTCGCATCGGCACGCTCGCCCGCGCTGCCTGGCACCAACGCGTCACCAGGCTCGCCCGTGCTGCCTGGCACCAACGCGTCACCAGGCTCGCCCGTGCTGCCTGGCTCCAACGCGTTGCCGCGCTCGCCCGCACTAATCGACTCACTCGTATCACTCCGCTCAGCCGCGTCGCCCTGCGCACTCGCATCGCTCTGCGCATCCGCTTCCCCAGCATCTGCTGGTGGCTTGGGCTTGCGGGTGATGGGCTTGGGCGGCTTGGCCGCTTCTTCCTCGAAATACACCTGCAGCTCGGCGACCTTGCGGGGGTCTTGGAGCATCGGCTTGTCTTTGCCGAATTGCGTGACGAATAGCTCCCAGGTTGGCGTGGTGCGTTGGGCGTGCATGGAGCGGATCGCATTTTTGACGATGCGGCGCTCTTTGGCGTTGCTGAAGACATCCTTATACTGCTTGCGCTGCTCGAAGTCCAGCTCCCCAAACACACTCTTGAAAATCTCCGCCGTCATCCGCGCATCATCCAGCGCCCGATGTGCCGAGCCTGTAGCGGGAATGCCCAGCTCCTGCAGCGCCGCCTCGACACTGACGTCGTTGGTCAGTTGCTTGCATTTGAGATACCCCTTGAGCAGATCAAACGAGTAAATCGACAGCCAATAGGCATCATCAATCTTATGCATGCGCGTATCCAGCACGATTCGTTTCATATCCTCGCCACCCCAGGTGATGAGCAGCGGATTCTCGCTCTCCTGCAGCCAACTCATGAACTCCCGGATGACCTTGGGAAAACGACTTGCTTTATCGATATCTGCCTGTGGAATGCCGGTTTTCTTCTTAATGAACGAGTTGAGCTTGGCAAAATAAACCGGCTTGATCAGCGCGGAAAATTCACCGGTTTGCTCCAGCGCGTTATTGAGCCGGACGGCGCCGATCTCAATGACCTCCATGGGAAGCTCGCTCGCAAATTTGCGCCCATTGAACTCAATATCCAATACAATATAATCCATTCGTTTAATAATCCTCCAGTAAGGTGCCTGTCTCTTTTCTTCATTTTAGCAGAAAATGTACCGCAAAGGGAAAGGGTCTGTCTGCGAGTTCAAAAATAGGCTGAACCCAGCGGTTCAGCCTGCGTTATGCGCGGCACCTGCATATGCGATTCACCAGTAGCAACTACTAGTTAACCCGCAGGGACATCAGCAGCCAATCGTTCTTCAGAATCCCCATTCGTACCCATCATACAGATCAATGCCTGCTCGGGCGGCATCGGCTTACTGTAGTAGAAGCCTTGCGCATTGTAGCACTGCAGCTCCTTGAGCAGATGGACCTGCTCGGAGGTCTCCACACCCTCGGCAACAATCTTCAGCCCCAATTGTCGTGCCAGTCCGATGATCAGCTCCGCGATGGCCCGGCTGTCCCGGTCGCTCGCCAGCTTGCGTACGAAGGAACGGTCAATCTTCAGGCAGCTGATCGGCAGAGTGCTGAGGTAGCTCAACGAGCTGTACCCCGTGCCAAAATCGTCCATTGAGACGGAGATCCCCGCTTCCTTCAACCGATTCAGCACATCAATGACATGCTCCTCGTTATGCATCATGACACTCTCCGTAATTTCAATCTCCAGCCACTCCCGCGCAATACCCGCATCTTCAAGGGACTGAATGATGAATTGATCCATATCCGGACGCATCAGATGCACCTGCGAGATGTTGACGGCGATCGGCATATAGAGAGCAGCAGTCTCCTGCCATAGCTTCATTTGCCTGCAGACTTCACGAATTACCCATTGCTCCAGCGGCACTATGAGGCCTGTCTTCTCCGCAAGCGGGATAAATTGCATCGGCGGCACGAGCCCGAGCGTCGGATGCTGCCAGCGTACCAGTGCTTCCAGGCCAATGGTCCGTCCATCCCGGATATCGATCTTGGGCTGGTACATCAGGCGCAGTTGACCTGTGCAAATAGCGGATTCCAAATCCTGCTCCAGCATGAGCTGTCGGTGTCCGTTTTGATCCCGCAGGGGGTCGTAGAACTGATACTGCGAGCTGCCGTTTTCCTTGGCTGCATACATGGCGGTATCTGCCGCTCCGAGCAAGGTGGAAGCATCGATTCCCTCTTCGGGGCAACGGGCGATGCCTACGGATGCAGAGAGCTTGACCGTGTGCAGTCCGGCCTGAAAGGGCGCTTCGAACGCTTTGACGATCCGGCTGGCAAGCTGCTTAAGCTCGGGAACCCCATGCTCACCCGGGAGCAGTACGGTGAATTCGTCCCCGCCCATCCGCGCGAGCATGCATTCAGGGGGCAAGCACGCCTTGAGCTTGTCTGCCGACACTTGCAGCACCAAATCTCCAGCAGCATGGCCGAACAGATCGTTGATGCGCTTGAACTTGTCCAAATCTATAAAAAACAGCGTCAATGCCGTAGGCGGTCCCGTCTCCGTGCTCATATACGTATCCAAGGCATCATTAAATGCGCGGCGGTTGGGGAGTCCAGTCAGCTCGTCCCGATAGGCGAGATTCCAGATGGTGACCCCGTCTTGCCTGGCTCTGGAGATGGCAAGGTCGGGAAGGGAATACAACAATCCCCCGGTTAGCATGAGCAGCGTGTAGGGCAGCAGGTAAGCCAGCGCGGAGTCTCCCAATCGTTCGGTGGGGAGAATGGAGAACGCGCATAACAGGGGAATGGCGAACAACGCCAGACCCGAGAGCAGCACCCCGGGCAAGGTGGCGGAGCTTCGTCTGCGTTCCTGGCGGTGTCGGCTGGAGAACGCGAGCATCCGCAGGACGGCAAAGATAAGGCCGAACACCAGTACCACAGTCATACCAACGAGCTCGGGCTGCCAGCGGAGCTGTCCGCGAAAGAGCAATAACAGATTGGTATAGTCGAAGATCAGAATAATACTGCTGGCGATTACTCCGGTGCGTATGTATTGAGGCTTCCCGCCCCAGGGGAGGGCAATGTACCATTGGCTGAACCAGGTGGCAGCATAGCAGCCCAGCAGTGTAAACAGGACATGAAAGAGATAGTATGTATTGTCGACAGGAATGTTGAAGGATAACGGTACGAGCAGATGCGAGAGGGTAAATGCAACCGTGCCGCCGACCATTGCCCATAGCTTGGTCTTCCTGGGCAGCCGGCTCCCGGGTACCGGAGCAGGAGGGGAAAGGTATGTGATGAAGACGGCTCCCGCAATCCCTGCGGCCAGTGCAGTTACAAGCCATAACCAGTTCATATGTAGTGGTTCCCATAGCTCATTCATTTTGCCTTACCTCACCTTATAACATGACTTATGTCCTTATTTAAACAGTATAACAGGACTTTAAACTCACTTCATAGGGGGCTATAGCGGGGATAAAACAAAAAATGTCCACTGCCTTCGGCCCGTCCCAGTATTTGTACCTGATCAATCCCTACAATGGTGAACATGGTCGACTGCCCATTCGCTACGCGAAGGGAAGTGACCAACGTTTCGTTACATAAAAATAACAGCCGAATATCGCCGTTTTCGCCCGGATTGCACGTAATGACGCCAGAGCCGTAGACCAGTTCATTGGAGGTATAAACCGTCGTGGCCTGCTCGCTGCCGATGTACCAGTCGCATTCGAGACAGTCCTGGGCCATTTCTGTTCGTTCACTGCCGCATCCACTGTTATTATCGGGGGTCATGTCGTCCCCTCCTTCCTCATCTCCAGGGCGGGATTCCCTTATGACATCAGTCTATTAATTCGGCCGGTGAGCAGCGCGGGACAGATGACTATTTCGCCAAAAAATAAACGATTGACTAGGGCTGATGCCTTGTCTCCCCCATAGGTATATAACATAGATTCCTACGACTGGGGGTGAGCGCATGAGTAAGTGCAAGCGCAGGTCCCGGGTGGTGCAGGCGAATAAGCAGATCAATATTGTGCAGGTCGCTTGCCCGGGAGGGAAACGAAGCTGCCGGAAAAAAAAGAGGCGCCGTCGTCCTCGATCCATGGGCTGTATGCTGGCGACAGGCCGTATTTTCCAACGGTGCGGGGATGCGCCAAGGATTTATTTTGAAGCGCCATCCGAGGCGTGCCGGGCTCTTGTCCGTATCGATAACGATACACGATGCCTGATGAGTGTGCGGATTGAGCAGCAGTCCGACCCGCCGATTAATGGAGAGGTTGAACAGGGGCAGCAGGTTTCGTTTGTGGCGCCATCTCTGCGCAAGCTGACCATTGCATGCCGTGGCGACTCCGGAATTTGCAAAGGATTTTATCGTATTCGGCTGCTGCAGTAACCGTCTGCCTATTGCCGAGAGGGAGTGAAGCAGTGGAATCATCGAGTGACGGGAACCGGCTGATCCGGCTGCAAAATGTAGTAGAGCTGTGGTATGTCTGGCTATCGTCGGCCCCCGCGGTCTTATGTTCGGAGACAGATATGGAGCGGATGGGAGCAGCGGTGCGGGCGCTGCGGGAAACGGGGGATTTCATGGAGAAGAGTGCGATTGTCAAAGCGGAATGGTTTCTAAACGAGGGCTCGGGCTGGATTATGGAGCGCATTCGCAAAAATGCGTATGATTGCTATGAATAATCCGGGCGGGTATGTCGAGTCCATTGAGCAGGGCTGCAGGGCATGGCGGAGAGGGGACGACCAGGAAGGCCGCCGATGGTTCCAGCAGGCTTGTCTGCTCTGGCTGGAGGAGCTGCGGGGCTGGGAGCAGGAGGCTGCGACCGACCGGGATGCGATGCTGGTCCCTGCGGGCGCGCTCCCCTTGATGGATCAGGTCTTGCTGATGCTGCAGCGTGAAGACGTGGTGGGCGCCACCGATGTGCTGGAATATGAGCTGCTGCCGGAGCTGCGGCGACAGCTGGCGGACAGGGCGAGCAGAACGGGCAGGGATGGAGACACGCCATGACGACTTTACTTGAGTTGAACTATGCACATCTGCCACCGCATCTGCAAGAGCTCCTGCCGCAAAGAACGGGTGATATTGCGCTCATTCAAGGCGATGCGTCGCTGCCGACGGCGGAGCTGCGATCCCCAGCGACGGGAGAGCGGGTGAGAATGAACAGTCTTGTCGATCCATGGGCAGAAGCCGAACAATGGGCCAAGTCGGTCGAGATCGGGATGGCGCGAATCGGCTTCTTGTACGGGTGCGGCGGTGGCTATTCGCTGCTCGCCTATGCTCGAAGAATGCCGCCCCACCATGAGCTGTTCGTGTTCGAGCGCAGCCAGGAGTTGTTTCTGGCCATGCTCTCGGCTATCGATCTGCGTCCCCTGCTGGAGGATGGGAGAATCCGCTGGCTCATTGGCGATGCAGATGCCATCAAACGGCAGCTGGCCATTTATATGAACGGCGATTTTCTGGTCCGGTGCGCCATGATGTGCACGACGTTCACGCCCTGGGCGCATCGCAACGACCGGGCATTCTATCTTGCCCTGCACGAATCGCTGCACCAGCTGCTCGGACTCATGCTGCGCAGCGGAGGCAATGCGGTGCATGATACGTTGGTCGGCCTGTACAATACGGTGGCCAATGTTCCGGCCATTACGGCATCCGCTTCGCTCACTTCGTTGAAGGATGCCTATAAGGGCGTCCCCGCGTTTGTCGTCGGCAACGGGCCGTCGCTGGACAAGAATGCCGAACAGCTGAAGCGGGCTCAGGGTAAGGCGCTCATTCTGACGGCAGAGTCGGCCCTTCAACCGTGCCTGCGCCGGGGCATTATCCCTGATGCCATCTGTGTCACGGAACGGACGCCGCAGGTCTATCATATCCATTTCAAGGAGCGGGAGCTGCCACAAGAGCTGGCGATGGTCGGGCTAACGCTTGTTGACCCCCGGGTACCTCCGCAATTCGGCAAGCGCTGGCTGCCGGTCTTCCGCAGCATCGAGACATCGGCCCGTTGGGTGCAGCGGGCACTCGGCGAGGAGGGGGCGTTGAATGGCGGCAGCTCTTCCGCGCATTTGGCGTTTGAGCTGGCGCTGTGGACCGGTGCTGATCCTATCATCTTTGTTGGCATGGATCTGGCGTTTGGCGAGGACAAGACGACGCACAGCCAGCTCTCCGACTATGCGGAGGGACCGCTGACGGAGCAGGTGAAGCAGCTGCAGGCGGAGGAGACGATCATGGTGCCAGGGGTGCAGGGGAGCCCGGTAGCAACGACTCGGTTGTGGCAGGAATTCCGGCTTTGGCTCGAGCATCAGATTAGCCTCTATCCGGCAAGACGCTTCATCGACGCCACCGAAGGAGGCGCGCGGATTGAGGGAACAGAGGTGGCACAGCTGAGTGAAGCCGTTGAACAATGGTGCGCAGCGCCGAGCGGTCCCCGGCTCGCTGAGAGGCTGGAGGAGGCAGCTCCCTTAGGTGGCGGGGACTTCAGAGGGAAGCTTGCTGGAGCACTGACAGAGATCAAGGAGCAGTTGCAGACCTGGCAACAGCAAGCAGAAGCAGATGCGCGGTCCTGCCGCACGATTCGGGAGGCGTGCGCGCTGCACAGCCGATACGAAGGTATGGAGCTGCCTGCTTTTGTAGGGGAGTGGGTCCAGCAAATGGATGTGGCTTATTTGAAGTATACGAACGACGAACGGTTGTCCATCTACCTTAATCCGGTGATCTATGCCTATCAGAAGCGGACGGTTGAGCTGGGGCCCATTGATTCACTCACGCAACTGGACCGGCTTGCTGCTATCCAAGCGGAGATGTTCCACGGTCTGGAACGTCTGACACGAGCGCTGCGGGATCAATTTACGGCGCTTGCTGCCCGGGGGGATGAGCCTGCATCTGAACCGTGAACGCCCTCCAGGCGCACACACAGCATAAACGCACATATTGTGTAGGAAAGGCAATTGTCCTAGTTCCTTTGTCTCCTCCTGACATAGATTGGAGAATAAACCAACAAGGAGGAGTTCAAATATGAGTTGTTCCAACAATTCATCCTGCTGCCAAAAACCGATCGTCAGCGTGTGTTTGCCAGAGCAAACCTTCTCTGTCGCTTCCACTACAGGCAGCACGCTGTTTGGCCCCAACCCCGCGCCGATTGCGGCTTCTGGTGTTATCAGCAATGAATCGACCAGTACGGCTGCACTGACTGTAACATTCTATCGTGGCGCTGCTGTAGTCGCTACGCTTGCAGGAATCGCATCGGGACAGAGCCGCGCGTTTGCGGTAACAGGATTTACAACCATCAGCGCTACCCCAACGGTATCCGCCGCTGTCGCCAACCTGTGCATGACTGAGTTTTTCCGTCCTTCCATCTAGTTACGCGGCTGTCCCTGCCCCCGGGCAGGGGACAGTGTACTTAACAGGACCCCTATTCGACATCGAAGCATGTAAAGGTCCAAATTCATTACGGAGGGAGCAACACGATGCCTCTAGATTCTACCGGGCAAGGCTATCCTGTCGTATTAATGGCGGGCGGCCTTGGCAGCCGGCTCCTGCCGCTGACGGAATCATGCCCCAAGCCACTGCTGACGATCGGACGCAAGCCGATTATCGAGATCCTGCTGGAGACGCTGATTCAGCAGTCTTTTCGGGAGTTCTATATCTCCGTTAACTACAAACGGGAAATGATCGAGTCTTACTGCGGCGACGGCAGCCGGTGGGGCGCCCGTATTCAGTATGTGCGGGAGACACGGCAGCTGGGTACCGCCGGTGCGTTGTCACTGCTCCCCCGGGATATAGAACGGCCCATGCTGGTCATTAATGCTGATCTGCTCACGGACCTGGATTTTCGGCAAATGATTCGTCACCATCAAGCAAGCGGCAGCAGCGCCACCATGGGCGTGCGTGAGTACTGCCTGACGGTCCCGTACGGCGTGGTCGAGACCAATGGCTCTTCCTACGTAGGGTCTGTCGAGAAGCCGGTCCAACCGATGCTCGTTAACGCTGGCATCTATGTGCTGGAGCCATGGACGGCGAGACAGCTTGCACACGATGCACCGCTGGGCATGCCGGCGCTGTTCGAGCGGCTGAAGCGGCAGGGGGAATCATTGTCGGTGTACCCGGTCACGGGTCAATGGCTCGATATCGGGACGCCGGAATCTTACGCGGAGGCCAACAGAGCATACGGGGAGGTCTACACGTGAATGCGCTAGTGATCGGTTACGGTTCAATTGGAGAGCGGCATTGCCGGCTGCTGACCGAGCTGGGCTGTAGTGTAGGAGTCGTCAGCAGCCGGGCGCTGCCGGGCGTATGCGTATATAGCTCCATTGGGGAGGCCATGTACAGTGACTCCTGGGATTATATCGTGGTAGCCAACCGTACGCATCAGCATTATGCTGCCTTGAAGACGCTGCGCGAACGGGGATATTCGGGGGATATTTTGGTGGAAAAACCGCTCTTTGAACGTCTGATGGACTTGCCCGACGCCAGTCTGTCGCGTGTTTATGCTGCCTACAATCTGAGGTTCCATCCGATTCTTCAGCAATTGCGGGAGCTCATCCAGGGCCAGCGGGTACTCTCGGCACAGGTCTACACCGGTCAGTACCTGCCGGGCTGGCGGCAGCAGGATTACCGCAAGGTCTATTCCGCCAGGCGGCATGAAGGGGGCGGCGTTCTGCTTGACCTCAGTCATGAGCTGGACTATCTGCTCTGGCTGTTCGGTCCCTGGCGGCGTCTGGTTGCGTGCGGCGGTCGTTACAGCACATTGGAAATCGATAGCGACGATATTTATACCATGCTCATCGAGATGAGCGAGTGCTCCATCGTTAATCTGCAGCTGAACTACGTGGATCGCCAGCGGCAGCGGCAGATTATTGTGAATACAGACGAGCACACCTATACGGCCGATCTGGTCGGGGCTACTCTGAAGATTGACGGAGAGACGCACAGCTACTGTCTCCACCCGGATGTGACCTATCTGGAGCAGCACAAGGCACTACTCGGTGGTTCGAGGGAGCTGTTGTGCCCGGCATCGGAAGCCAATGACAGTCTCTATATGATCGAGCGGGCGCACAGCTCCGTCCGCAGCGGGGGGTGGGTATCCAATGAGAAGGCTATGCACCATCTGCGCGCGCGGCGGGTCGAAGGGCATTCCCCATAAAAATATCCGCCTGCTGCAAGGCACGCCCTTGATTGCCTATACGATCCGTCAGGCGCTGGCGTCTGCCCTATTCGACGAGGTGGCGGTCAGCAGCGATGCCGACAGCGTGCTGTCGGTTGCGGCGGCCTATGGGGCATCGCTGCTGGTCCGGCGCACGCCGGCGCTCGCTTCGGACAGGGCGCCCAAGCTTCCGGCCATTCGGCATGCGGTGCTGGCCGTGGAGCAGCGGCGGGGCGTCCATTACGATACCATCGTCGATCTGGATGTGACGTCGCCGCTGCGCCTGACCTCGGATATCCAGCATGCCGTCCGCCAGCTGGAGAGCTCTGGAGCGGGCAACCTTATTACCGGTACGCCGTCCCGCCGTTCACCTTATTTCAATATGGTCGAGCGAACACCTGAGGGCGGAATGAACGTGGTGAAACTGCCGCCACTTGCGGTTCACCGCCGCCAGGATGCGCCGATCACCTACGATATGAATGCTTCCATCTACGGCTGGCGGCGCGAGACACTGCTCGCGGGTGGTCCGCTGTTCCGGGACGACACGCAGTTGTATGTCATGCCGCCGGAGCGCTCGTGGGATATCGACAGTGAAGAGGATTGGGAATATGTAGCGTACCTGATGGGCCGCCGCTAAGTAGAGCGGAATGAGTGGGTGCAGGACGGGAGGAGGGCTTCTCATGTCAAGTCGGAGCCGGTTCAATCTGAGCGGCCGCACAGCGGTTGTAACGGGCGCACTGGGCATCTTGGGCAGACCGTTGTGCCGAGCGCTGGCAGAGCATGGAGCCCAGGTGGCTGTCGTTGATCTGGATGGCCCGGGGGCGGCTCGGTGGGCGGAGGAATTGGCCGAGCTGGGCGGGACAGCATGCCGGGGCTACGCCTGTGATGTCGCAGATCCCGGCGCGGTAGAAGCCATGGTGGAGAGCTGTGCGCGGGAGCTTGGCGGCATCGATATTCTTCTGAATCATGCGGCCAGCAAATCGCGTGATCCGGAGGCATTTTTTGCGCCATTTGAAGACTATACGCTGCAGCAGTGGCGATCGATTATGGCGGTTAACCTGGACGGGATGTTCCTGACCGCTCAGGCCGTCGGTAGACAAATGCTGCGCCAGGGACGAGGCGGGTCGATGATCTTTACCTCCTCGATTTATAGTGTGATGGGGCCCGATGATCGCATCTATGAAGGCTCCTCTTACGAAGGGCGGAGCATTAACACGCCTGCCGTCTACGCCGCTTCCAAAGCTGGTGTGAATGGCCTGGCAACGTATCTGGCGGCGCGCTGGGCCAATCAGGGAATCCGGGTCAATACGCTGATTCCCGGCGGCATGCAGAGCGGACAGAACAAGACATTCACAGCCAATTATGGCGCCCGCGTCCCGATGGGACGGATGGGGCAGCCCTCGGAGCTGGAGGGAGCGGTCTTGTTCCTGGCCTCTGAGGCTTCAAGCTATGTGACGGGCCAGCAGTTGTTCGTCGATGGGGGGCTCCATGCCTGGTAGGACAGGAGAAGAACAGGAGAAGCCAGCACGCAGCCATATGGCGGAGCGGCTGGCTTCTTTTCTTAAGCTGCAAAGTATGCGGGGCAATAAGCATGATTTTTCATATATATTTAACCTTTAGGGAGCCTAAAAGCCAAAATAAACTTGAAATATCAAGCTTATGCTGCGATTTTCTGAGTTTTTCCCGCCATAAGTTTGAAATTTCATATTCGTTGAATCGATCCCTGATAAGACCAGGCGCCTCATCGCGCAGGGTTGCCTTTGACGGTGATGCGCGCTGGTACCGAGCGGGTCACGACAGCGCCGGCTCCGATAATTGCATAGTCGCCCAGGGAGAGCTTGCCCAGGACAGGGTGTCCGGGTAGCACAACAGAACCTGCTCCTACATACACGCCTTCCGCCAGCCGGACATTGCCGCACAGATTGGCGCCCGGTCCAATGGTTACATAATTGCCGATCTCGCAGTCATGGGAGATGGTGCAGTTGGGATTGTAGATGCCGAAGCTGCCAAATGTGATGGAGGAGGTGAAGCGAACGCCGGCCATGATGATATTGCCTGGCTTGGCGGGCAGCAGAGCGCGCTGGGAGGCAGGAATTGTGGCTGTTGGGTGGACGAGGCTGGTATAGGAGAGGTCGGGATAGGCATCATGCAACCGACTGCGAATCCGAGGATCCCCGATGGCGATGGCGAACTTATAGCCCTCCTCGGCCAGCGTGCCAACCTTGTGCTCAGGAACGATGCGGAAGGCACGGCTGCCGGGAGCGGGATCGGTGGGATGGACGAGCACGACTTCGCTTGCGCCGAGCTCCAATCCCAGGTGGGCGGCTTCATCTGCCAGCCCGGAGGTGCCAAACAAAGCCAGCTTCATTCGATCATGTCATCCTTTCGATAGTCGCGTCCAGAGGGTGTGCCAAGCAGCTCCCAATACCGCTCAGGCGGGAGGCCGGAGCCCGGACGCTTGAGCGCCAGATTGCGCTCTGTATACAGCTCCCCGGCATGAATCGGGACGGCTGCGACGATGCTGCGACGGACAAGCCCGGCGGTGCGCAGCTCAGCCGGGACAGGCAGCTTGGCCGGGGAGCCGAGCGCTTGCGAGGCCTGCCGGATGCCAAGCACCATCCTGGCGAACGCCTCGGGTTCCAGTGAGGCCTGGTGATCCACCCCGTCCATCGTCCGATCCAGCGTCAGATGCTTCTCGACGATGGCAGCCCCGCGGGCTGCAGCCGCGATGGCGACGGCGATTCCCTCGCTATGATCGGAGAGTCCGACCGGCAGCCCGAAGGCGCTGTGCAGCGTATCCATGCTGCGCAGGTTGCAGCTCTCGGGCGGTGCAGGGTACTCGCTTGTTGCGTGGAGCAGCGAGACCTGCTGCCGCAAGGCGTTCTGGCCCGCAGAGGATACATAGGCTGAACGGAATGCGGCCAGCGATGGAGGCCGGAGTGCGGGCGCGGCATCGTCCGCCGTCAAGCCGTAAGCAATGACGGCCAAGGCCTGCTCTACCTCGGCTAGCGTGCTCATACCGGTCGAGAGCAGGAGGCGACGCCGGTAGCGTGCCGCTTCGAGCAGGAAGGGAAGGTTGGTCAGTTCACCGGAGCCGAGCTTGATGCAGGGGGCGGCGAGCTCCTCCGTCAGAAACCGAAGGGAAGGGCTATCAAACGGTGTCGCCAAAAAGTCGATGCCCACATCAGCACATTCTTCCTTTAATTGGGCGGCAGTCTGCTCGGATAGCTCCAGCCCCCGCAGCAGCTCGAACTGGTTAACTCCCTCGCCTTGTGTTTTCTGTTGGTAATCAGCCAGGGGCGCATCGCGGGAAGCGAGCAGCTCAGCCTGAAAGAGCTGGATCTTCACGGCATCCGCCCCGCAGCTGGCTGCAGCCCGGATCAATTGGCGGGCAAGCGCGGGGGAGCCGTTATGATTGACTCCAATTTCAGCAATGACATATACCGGGACGTTAGACGTTATGGGAAGCATGAGGCTTCACCTCGTAAAAGAATTTGGGGCCCGCATGCGCGGTAGACAAACGCGCCAGCAGAGCGTCGACAATCCGTTCGGAGCTGTGGCCGTCCCCATAGGGATTGGCAATGCCGGACCGCTCCATGGACAGCGCCTGATGAATCGCCGCTGTAATGGCTGGGGCATTGGCCTCGCAATGAATAACTGAGTTGCCTCTAAAGCGGCCTTGCTGTCTGGAGCCTACATCGACGGTTGCCTTGCCCAGGGAAGGCACCTCCAGCAGCCCGCTGGAGGAATTGCCTACTACGGCATCGACCGCCTGCACCAGACTCAGGTACTTCCGGCTGCCCAGGGAAACGAAGCTCCAGCTGTAAGGCCGGTTCTCGACGAAGGCCTCTATGCCCGCGCGCAGCTGCCGGCCTTGGGCGTCGCTATTGGAGCCCGTGAAGAATAATCCGGTCTGGGGATCGAGTGCGCTGAGCGCCTCCAGGAGCGCATCAAGCTCAGATCCGGCGCCCATCTCCGAGAGGGTTGGGGGGTGAAAGGTAACTAGGAGATTGACCGGCTGGAGGGTGCAATTCAGCAGGCTTTCCAGCTCCTGACGGCTCAGCAGCGGAGTCGTGCGGACGGTATCGATGCCGGGGTGGCCGACATTCAGGACATTAGCCGGAGCTTCGCCAAGCTGGATGACGCGCAGGCGGGCCTGTTCGTGCGAAACCAGATGCAGGTGGGCCAGCTTGGTTATGCCGTGGCGGTAGCCATCGTCCAGAGCACCACCGGTCACGTCGCCGCCTGCAATATGTGCGATCCTAAGGCGGGCGTTGAAGGCAGCCAGCGCAGCGGCGTAGATTTCAAAACGGTCGCCCAGCACCACGACCCAAGCGGGGCGGTTACGGGAGAACAGATCGGCAAATCCGATTATGCCCAGCGCCATGGCTTTGCTGACCCCCGCAGGCGTATCACTGGTAAGCAGCGTTTCGATACGATCTGTGATGGTATAGCCATCCGCTTCAATCTGGCGCCAGGTAGAGCCGTGCTCGGATGCAAGATGCATTCCGGTGACCACTAGCTGCAGCTCCACGGATTCCTCGCGCGCCAGGAGGCTCAGAACACCCTGCAGCAAGCCGTAATCTGCCCGGCTGCCTGTCACGACGCAGATCACAGGCCGGCTCATAACGCACTTGGACCTTCCAGTCGGGGACTGCTAGGCAGGCAGAGCACCCTTGCGGCGAGGTCTTCTGTTCCCGTGAGGTCCATGCGCGGGCAATCGCTATACATGGGAAGCTGGTGCAAGGGAGTCCAGAGCGGGCGGGCTTGCAGCCCCTCCCCGTGCAGCCTCTCCAGCAGGGGCTCAAGTAGCTGCTCATGGCCGCGCATAAGCACCAGGGCGTTCAACCAGTAATTGCTGTGTGTCCGGCGGGGTTCAGTAAGCACCGCAACCTCTGCGATTCCGGCCAACGCTTCTTGATAAGCCTCAGCCAGACGACGCTTGCGGGCGAGAAGGTCAGGGAGCCGACCCAGTTGGGCAAGTCCCAGTGCTGCGTTGAGACCCGGCATTCGGTAATTGTAGGCGACCCGGGTATGATCGTAACGCCAAGGGTGGGGCTGCTTGGCAGTTGAAGCCAGCTGACGTGCGGCATCTGCAACGGTATCGTGATTCGTCAGCAGTGCGCCGCCACCGCCGGTTGATATCATCTTGTTGCCATTAAAGCTGACGGCAGCCGAGCGTCCCCAGGCCCCGCACGCGACCCCGTCCCTGAAGCTGCCGAGTGCAGCGGCCGCGTCCTCGATGAGCGCGATCCGATGACTGCGGCAAATCGCCGTCAGTGCGGGCAGATCCGCAGGGTGGCCCAGGACATCTACGGCAATCATTGCCCGGATCGTACGCCCGGTGCGACGGTTGATACACTGACCACCGCGGGTCTTGGTCTCTTGGGCCAGGTAATGTTCCAGACGATCTGGCGTCATCCCCAGGTCGGGCAAGCTGCTGTCGGCAAAATGTGGAACCGCACCACAATAAGAGACCGCATTGGCCGTCGCAACAAATGTAAGCGCCGGTACGATCACCTCATCGCTCGGCTGGACTCCGCTAGTCAGGAGAGCCAGATGAAGGGCGGCTGTTCCGTTGACAACAGCAATGGCGTGACGGACGCCCGCGATGCGGGCCAGCTCGCTCTCGAACTGCTGGACGTGAGGGGCGACCGATGAGATATAGCCGGATGCGAGAACATGCTGGAGCTGCTCCTGTTCCGCCTCGCCAAGCTCCGGCTCATGCAGAGCTGCCGGTCGCTTGTGGGCAGGTACGACCTGCGCGAGGCGGGAGGAGATTAGCTCCAGCAGCTCAGTATCCGTCGTCATATATGATAGCCACGCTTGGCATAGTGGGCGAGATGACCGCTGCTGTGCAGCCATTCTGCCATCTCAAGCAAGCCTCTGCGCAGCCCCTCGCGCCCGCCGTAATCGGGAGCCCAATGGAGCAGACGCTGGGCTTTGGAATTATCGGCGCACAGCCTTGTAACTTCGCTATTTTCAGGGCGCAGTCGTTCTCGGTCCGTCTCAATGATAGCGGAAACGCCCAGTGCTTCGGCCGCCAGCTCAGCAACTTCGCCAATCGAAATCTCGAAGCCGCTGCCCAGATTAATCGTTTCGCCCAGCGCGTCAGTGGCGTCGGCTGCGGCGAGAAATCCGCTGACGGTGTCCTGCACATACGTAAAATCCCGCGTCGGCTGGAGTGAACCCAGTCGGAGCACGGTTTCGCCGCTGATCAGCTGGCTGATAATAGTCGGCAGCACCGCGCGCTGCGATTGTCTGGGGCCGTAAGTGTTGAAGGGACGGATGGTGACAACAGGCGTATGGTAAGCGCAGTAGAACGAGCCAGCCAACTGGTCGGCACCGATCTTGGTCGCCGCATAGGGTGACTGCCCTTGCAGCGGATGAGACTCGGACATCGGCACATAGCGGGCGCTACCGTAGACCTCACTTGTGGACGTGTGAATCATGCGTGTAAGTCCTAATTCCTGGACTGCCTGAAGGACGTTAAGCGTGCCCTTAATGTTGGTGTCCACGTAAGATTCGGGAGCTGTATAGGAATAGGGAATGCCAATCAGGGCTGCCAGATGAAATACGAGGTCCTGACCTTGCAAAGCCTTGCGAACCGCGTAGGCATCGCGAATATCCCCTGCGACGATATGAATTTGTGAGCGCACATCCTCAGACACTGTATCCAGCCAACCGGCCGAGCCTGTAGGCTGATACATGACAAATGCCGTAACCTCCGCGCCCGCCCGTACCAGCCTTTCTGTCAGGTGGGAACCGATAAAGCCGCATGCTCCCGTGACGACTGTTTTTTTGCCTGCCAGCCTCATGCTGTCACCGCCTTCAACCGTTTATACACTCTATTGCAACAGCGGCTGGAATATGCGAGGTGTCGACTGGTGTCGCGATTTGTTGTTCTGAAGTGCGGAATGCTGAGGCGGGCAGGGACATGCGCAGTGTCCTTTTCGAGGATGTCCACATGTAATAGAGAGAGAAGGTAGAACGAGAGATTCGCGGGAGGAGGAGAGCGGATGGCGTCCAGGTGCAGCAACCATGCTTGTGTGATCCGCGGTGCTTGCTGCTGCGGCGGCCAGCAAGTCTATTACGAGCCGCGCCGCGGCCCGGCGGGGCCTCCAGGCCCTCCCGGGCCCCCTGGACCGGAGGGGCCCGAAGGCCCCCGAGGCCCGCGTGGAGCGACAGGAGCAACGGGAGCGACGGGTGCAACAGGGGCAACGGGAGCCACGGGAGCCACGGGAGCGACGGGAGCGACGGGTGCGACAGGGGCGACGGGTGCGACAGGGGCAACGGGTGCGACGGGAGCCACGGGAGCCACGGGTGCGACGGGAGCGACAGGAGCAACGGGAGCGACGGGTGCGACAGGTGCAACGGGAGCGACAGGAGCGACGGGAGTGACAGGTGCAACGGGTGCGACGGGAGCGACAGGTGCGACGGGAGCAACAGGGGCAACGGGTGCGACAGGTGCAACGGGAGCCACGGGAGCGACGGGTGCAACAGGTGCGACAGGTGCAACGGGAGTGACAGGTGCAACGGGAGCCACGGGAGCGACGGGTGCAACGGGTGCGACAGGAGTGACGGGAGCTACGGGGCTGACAGGAGCTACGGGAGCGACGGGCGTGACGGGAGCCACGGGAGCGACAGGAGCGACAGGAGCGACGGGTGCGACAGGTGCAACGGGAGCGACAGGGGCTACGGGTGCGACAGGAGTGACGGGAGCTACGGGAGCAACGGGTGCGACGGGAGTGACGGGAGCTACGGGAGCCACGGGAGCTACGGGTGTGACGGGAGCCACGGGAGCTACGGGTGCGACGGGTGCGACGGGTGCGACGGGTGCCACGGGTGCGACGGGTGCGACAGGGGCGACAGGGGCAACGGGAGCGACAGGAGCAACGGGTGCCACGGGAGCAACAGGGCTGACCGGCGCCACGGGTGCGACGGGTGCGACAGGAGTGACGGGAGCTACGGGAGCAACAGGGCCAACCGGTGCCACGGGTGCGACGGGTGCAACCGGACCCATTTTAGCTACGTCAGGCTCCGCAGCCAATACTACTGGTGCTACTATTGTATTGACTTTGCTTAATCCTACTGGTAATATTCCTTTTCCCAATGCGCAAAACTTCACACCTGATATTACAGTGAATAATCCTAATGCAACTATCTTTACAATCAATACGGCGGGGAGATACCTGATTACTTATGCGATTTATCCCACGCTAACGTTACTGACCAATTTTCAATTATTTCAAAACAATGTAGCTGTTCCCGGAACCCTATTCGCAGCGGCGCTTGGCGTTTCTCTAGTTCACAATCAAGTCGTAGTGAATGTAAGTGCAGGCGATTCATTCAGGGTTTCGGTTACGACGGCTCTGGCTGCGACCGTATCCATAGGTGCTGGCTCTGCCAACGCCACGATATCCATTGTTCGGGTCAGCTGAGTAACGTAACGAACCTATAACTTTTTGCAGAGCCTCAGCGATTAATGCTGGGGATTTTATTTTGACTAAAACAGCCAGATCAGTTCAAACAAAGGTAAGCTCAGGTAACACTTTGGCTGGCCATATAGGATAATTAGGACAAGGTCTTAAAAAAATATGCAACCTAATTCTTCCTCGTTACGTCTAATATAGCAAGTCACCAAGCAGGAGATGGTGCAGGCAGGGGCACGGATTCATTTAACTGAGGGCACGAATAAAACGCTAAAAAAGCCTTTAGCGCAGCTGTTTGCAGAAATCGAAGGCGAGACATTATTTTTACAGACATTACCGATTCAAGTTCCACATAATGGAGTAATAAAAGATTGGGATTACTCTGTGTTACCGAAGATTCTGCAAGGGGAAGCAGGATCGTTCTGACAGGATAGAAGGGATAAAGTACCTTTGTTAACCTGTACAGATAGAATAGAGGGGTAACCTATGTGGACAAGAGAGAAGGAGAGGAACCGGATGAAAAAACAACTTCGCACAGGCATGATGCTGCTACTGGCAGCGGTATTGATTACGGTCACTGCATGGACTGGAACAGCCGACGCCAGCACCAGCCGTACATCGTCCAATCAGGATCAATTGATCGTCGTCAACAAGAAGACTAATAAGCTTGCCTTTTTTGAAGGCGGCAAGTTGGTGAAGGAATATACGGTGGCTACCGGATTAACGCCGGATTTGACGCCGGAGGGTAAATTCAAAATCGTCAACAAAATCAAAAATCGCCCGTACTACAAAGACGGCATCAAAGGCGGCGATCCGACAAACCCGCTGGGCGATCGCTGGATCGGACTTGATGTGAACGGTACGCGCGGGACCACTTACGCCATTCATGGCAACAACAATGAACGCTCCATTGGCAAGTATGTGAGCGCCGGCTGCATCCGTATGCACAACAAATCGATCCACGAACTGTTTGAAAAGGTAAAAGTGAACTCCTATGCTGTCGTAACGACCTCATCTTTATCTTTTGAAGAAATTGCCCGCAACAACGGGTATGACGTTGGTCCGCAGAAGTATAGCGGCAAGATTGTAATTAATGGAACGGAGCAAAAACTGACGCAATCGATGATTATGTCAGAGCAACGCATTTTTGTACCGATGCGGGATCTGTTCCAACTGCTGGGCGCGACGGTCCAGTGGGATAATTCCGCGAAGACAGTAACGGCCTATAGCAAAGGACTTGTACTTGTACACAAACCGCTCACCTCAACGGCCTCTGTTAACGGTAGTTCAGTCAGTATCAACACGTCCATGATGAACAACGGCTCGGTGATGCTGCCACTGCGCGACATCTCGACTTTATCGCAGTTCGACGTACACTGGGATTCCAAGACTAATACGGTCTACCTGACAAGCAAACCGACAGCAGCCAAGTAATAGCTTCACCCCAAAACCGTTAGTTGCCGAATGAATTCATTCCGCAGACTAGCGGTTTTTTGTTTATCAAGCTAGCACTCCCACCACGCGCGATCAGTAGCACACCTTTGTTCCTCTATTTACTCGTATTCCCGCCACGCGCGCTGAGTAGCACACCTTTGTTCCTCTATTTACTCGCATTCCCACCACGCGCGATCAGTAGCGCACCTTTGTTCCTCTATTTACTCGCACTCCCACTACGCGCGCTGATTAGCGCACCTTTGTTCCTCTATTTACTCGTATTCCCGCCACACGAGCTCAGTAGCACACCTTTGTTCCTCTATTTACTCGCACTCCCACCACGCGCGCTGAGTAGCGCACCTTTGTTCCTCTATTTGCTCGTAGATCCACTAATACTCAGAATGAGTTTATAGAGTTTCTGCAAAAAGCAACAATTCCTCAGGATCGGAAGTTCTAAAAACGATTTTCTCCTGATCTACGATAAAGATGTTATCTGTTTCCTCGAGAATCTCCAACCACTCCATCTGTGCTTTGCGATGAATGGCAACTTGAGTGGTTCGGTCCAGAAGTTTGGAATGTGAAAGTTGCACTCGCTGCACCTCACGTATCAAGGCCATGTCGCGTGAAAAGATGTGCAGTACATACTGGCCTTCTATTTTTGAAACCATTTGACCCAGAATTTCGTCTTTTTTAGGGGTGTTGGTGCATCCTGCCAAGAGGATAACAGTAATAAATAGAACTCCTAGTTTAAGAGAGTATCGTTTTGCAAACATATTTTTACACCTACTTTTTCTACATATCATTTTTATGTCATATCCATCGATGCATGAACATACCATAGCCTAGCCCAATTATACCTGAGAACGGGAAGGTACTACGTAATGTTAGTACTAGGAAGGTTCTTCCGATTGCAGTAAGATGATATCACAGCAAGCCATTGAAAGGTAATCATTTTAGAAACTAAAGAGAGATTTACATCGTATATAAATTATAGATAAATAGGAAGTATGAGAGAATAAGGTGGAGGTCGAAAGTCATGTCAAAAGAACGGGAGATACATATCGTGTTAACGGACACGGGTACGATGCTGAACCGGGCAATCCGCTGGTGCACCAAGGATCCGCTCAATCACGCCTCCATCGCGTTTGACCGCGAGTTGAAGGAAGTGTACAGCTTCGGCCGCAAGCGTCCAGGCAATCCGCTAATAGGCGGTTTTATAAAAGAAGACATGAGCGGACGGCTGTTCAGCGAAGCATCTTGTGCCATCTATAGCTGCAGAGTGAGTGAAGAGGTCTACGACCGGATTCGCAGACGCGTCAGAGTGATGTATCGCAAACAAGAGAAATATACGTACAACTTTGTCGGACTCTTTACTTTGTTGCTTAATATCGAATGGCAACGGAACCGGGCATACTTCTGCTCCCAGTTCGTTGCGTACCTGTTCGAGAACAGCGGGATGCCGCTGGTGAACAAATCACCACTGATGACAACGCCAGGCGATCTGGCCAGAGCTCGTTACCTGCGGTTAGAATACGAGGGCAAGCTGCAGCAGTATAGCGGATTGACACCAGCTGCACCCACCCGTCGCCGGGCGCCGCTCGCTACCGGGCGGCTCGTGCGCCGCTTGATCAGCCTGCCGATGGCCGGATTGCAGAAGATGCTGCCCGGTTGAATGAATGATCTCAAGCTGCAATAGAATATACGCAATAATAAGACAAAGAGACCTTTAGCCGCTATAAAAGCCGGGCTAGAGGTCTCTTTGATGTGTTGCTTTGATGTGTTGCCAGGTGTAACGGTTGCGTACCCCCTGCTTAAGCTTGCGATTTGCTGAGATGCTCGATGGAACGTGTGGTGGCAATTTGCATGGCCAACTGGCCGAGCTCGTCATAGCTGAGCGAGCGCAATTGCCTGATGAGCAGTTCAGGCACACGCCTGCCGCCCAAGATACTCTCCGCAATGTCCAAGACGGCCTCAATCCGTTCTTCGTACTGTTCGGGAGTAATTTTTCTCATCCAGTCCATCTCCTGTCTTACGGATAACCCGCATTAGAACGTAAATTGATGATTGCCAATTTTGGCAGCCGCAGTGCGGGAATTAAAGTAGGTGGACGTAGAGATGTCCGGATTATAGAAGAACAATGCACCATTCGTCGGATCTACGCCGGCAGCAGCATCACGGGCCGCTTGGTAAGCCGTCTCGTCCGGTTTCATATTATAACGTCCATTATGGACGACGGAAAAGGCATTGGTCTGATAAACCACGTCCCGAACAGAATTCGGGAACAAATCCGATGTCACCCGGTTCAGGATGACGGCGCCTACTCCGACCTGACCATCGTAGCTCTCGCCTCTGGCTTCGGAATAAATGATGCGGGCGATCAAATCGATCTCTTCTGCCGTCAGATCATAGCCGTTATTGTCCAGGCTGCCCAGCGTTTCGGGTCCGACAATGCCGTCAACCAGCAAGCCGTTGCTCTCCTGGTAACGCAGAACGGCGGTTTCTGCCGCTTGCCCATAAGTGGCGTTGATGGCATCCGAATAATAGCCCAGCGCATGCAGGCGTTCTTTCAGTTTCTCGACGGCAGCTCCTTGGCTTCCCAGCTTGAGAAGCGGGGAGGATGCCTCGGCTTTTCCGACAGCGGCGGTTGCAGTTATGGTCATAAGTACGAGAATAAGCAGTAGAAGTCTTTTCATTATTGATTCTATCCCTCCAAAACAGGTATTTTTGTCTAGCATGGGGGCGGAATGAATTACCGGTTCTGATTCTAGCACAGCTTATAGTGCGTATTGAATGATCCTTATAGAATTATAATGATATTAAAAGGTTCTAATGCAACTTTAAAAGGACTACAAACGTTGGAGCCGCCTGAAAAACTGCGTGCTTGACATTCTTTCAGTTAAGGACTAAACTGATAACAATGAAACGGAAAGGAGGTCAGCTATTTGGAAGGGAATGACATGCAAGAAGCCGGTGAACGAGGCGAAGATCGATGGGGATTACTGGTCTGGTACCGACTCTCGCGCGCCTATAACCGGAGCCTGAGGGCTTCCTCCCTGCATCTCAAGCAGTGGGGATTATCGGTGGCGCAATTTGATGTCCTGGTTCAGATTGGAGCCCGTGAGGGATTGACCCAGCAAGAGCTGGGAGAGAAGTTGTTTGTGACCAAGGGCAACATTACGCAGCTGATGACCAAACTGGAAGAGCAAGGCTGGATCCGCAGGGAACAGCGCTGGAAGAGCAAGCATTTGTCGCTTACTGAAAAGGGCCGCGAGCTGGTGGACGGGGTTGTTCCCCTCCAGGAACGACAGCAGGCCTCCCATTTTGACGGATTAAGCAAGGATGAGAAGAAGCAATTGATTACACTGCTAAAAAAAGTTCAGCCCCAGCAAGAAATTGACGATAACAATTGAAGGAGGTCCTATTCATGGACTTTACATTAAAAGGTATTCACCATCTGTCAGCTATTACAGCCAAAGCCTCAGCCAACTTTGATTTTTATACCAAGGTCATGGGCATGCGTTTGATCAAAAAAACAGTAAACCAGGACGACACCCGAGTATACCACCTGTTCTACGGCGATGAGAAAGGCAATCCCGGCACGGAGCTGACGTTCTTCGAGATTCCAATGGCCGCTAAGAACCGCGAGGGCGTAGGCAGCATCTCCGGTACCTCGCTGCGTGTCGCTTCTAATAAAGCCCTGCAGTATTGGAAAGAAAGATTTGAACAATTTGGTGTCGATCATGATGAAATTGTCAGTCGCGGTGGCAGAGATTCAATCGCCTTCCGGGACCCTGAGGGACAGCGGCTCATCCTCGTCTCCGACGAGACAAATGAAGGCGTTGCTGGCGGTACACCTTGGGATCGGAGCACGGTTCCGCCGGAGTATGGCATTGTCGGACTGGGGCCGATCTATCTGACCGTACATGATCCGAAGCCTACAGTGGAGATGCTGACGGCCTTCATGGGCTTCCGTCCGGCGGGCACTTATCCGTCGCCGACCTTCGGCCAACCGGATATTCTGGTATTTGAGACGGGAGAGGGCGGAACAGGCGCAGAGATCCATATCGAGGAAAGACAGGATCTACCGCGCGAGCAGCAGGGACGAGGAGGCGTACATCATGTGGCCTTCCGAGTCGAGGATGAGACGGAACTGCGGGCATGGGTAGAGAAGCTCCGTACGGCGCGGGTGCCAAGCTCCGGATTTGTAGACCGCTTCTATTTCCGCTCCTTGTACTTCCGCGAGCCCAACGGCATTCTGTTCGAACTGGCCACGGATGGTCCGGGCTTCGATACGGATGAGGAGCTGGAGCATCTCGGTGAATCGCTGGCGCTGCCACCATTCCTGGAGCCACGCCGTCGCGAGATCGAGGCTGGTCTGCAGCCATTAGATACAGCAGGACAAGGCAATATTAGTAACTAAACATTGGTAAAAAGTGCCGGAGAGGACGGAATCGATTCTGAAGAAGCGTAGCGTTCGCCTTTGTCCCCGGATTTTCCCCTATAAAGGGGATATAAATTCAAAAAAATCTGGGGACAACAGCGATCGAAAGAACGATCCGCTCCACACAGGTAAGTTTTTTACCTCATTACTAAAAGGAGGAATATGAGATGAAGCATCGTTTTGAGCAAGGAAGCAACCCCAATGCACCGACATTGTTGCTGCTGCATGGCACAGGTGGGACAGAGGAGGATCTGATGCCGCTTGGTCGTATGATCTCGCCGGGATCGTCGCTGCTCGGGGTACGGGGCAATGTGCTGGAGTCGGGCATGCCCCGGTTCTTCCGGCGGTTGTCGGAGGGCGTCTTTGATGAAGAGGATCTGATCTTCCGCACGCAGGAGCTGTTAGACTTCGTGAATGAGCAAGCAGAGACCTACGGGTTCGACCGTAGCCGCGTCGTCGCTGTTGGCTACTCCAATGGAGCCAATATTGCCGCTAGTCTGTTGTTCCACCATGCGGATTCACTGGCAGGTGCGGTGCTGCTGCACCCGATGGTGCCTCGTCGTGGGGTAACACTGCCCGATCTGGGTGAGGTCGGCGTCTTCATCGGTGCCGGGCGCAATGATCCGCTCTGTCCGCCGCAGGAGAGCGAAGAGCTGGAGCGGTTATTGACAGGCGCAGGTGCCGCGGTTGACCTGCATTGGGAGAACAATGGCCACCAGCTGTCACGTACGGAGGTGGAAGCCGCCGCGAAGTGGTTCGGGGCGCATTACCCGGGTTAAAGTCCGGCAGGGGGAATGTCATTCATGGTTGAATCCAAGCAAGCGACAAGCAGCCGAACAGCCTTCGTGGCCGGGGATTTCCAGACGCAGATGGGATTGCCCGGCAACTGGCTGCCGGCGCATCCGAATACCCGGATGCATGAGATCGGCAACAGTACACAGACCTTGACGGTCCAGCTGCCTGCGGGCAGCTATACCTACAAAATCGTTCTGGGAGGCAAGTGGGATGTGAACTATGGCGCTGACGGCGAAGCCGGCGGCGCCAATATTCCGCTTGTGCTGGAGCAGGAGAGTGAAGTGACGTTCGTCTTTCGGGACGATGGCCATGAACGACGCATCTCAGCCTGGATCGGAGAGCCTGACGCCAGGCAGCTGTCAGAAGCCAGCTGGCAGGAGCTCGACGCGTTGTGTGCCTATGACGGAGATGATCTGGGTGCCGTCTATGCGGATGGAGCAGTTACGCTTAAGCTGTGGGCGCCCAAGGCCGATGCGGTCACCGCCTGGTTCTATGACAAGGATAATGCTGAGTTGGCTATAGGTGGATTATCCATGCAGCGGGGAGACCGCGGCGTCTGGTCGGTGAGTGTTGATCCTTCTTCCTTGAAGGTGGAGGATATGCGGGGATATTACTATCAATATGAGGTCAAGCATGGGCGGCGTTCGCGGCGAGTGCTGGATCCTTATGCACGTTCGATGGCTATCTTCCGGGTCAACCCTGCCGGGATCCCATTGGGCAGTGACCGGGATGCCGTAGGCAAGGCTGCGATTGTCGATCTGAACCGTACCCAACCGGAGGGCGGCATAAGCCAAGCGGCAATCTCCGGTTATGAACGCAGGGAAGACGCCATCATCTATGAGGTGCATGTCCGCGATTTCACCTCTGATCCGGCGGTTGCAGGTGACCTGAAGGCCAGATGGGGCTCCTTCCGTGCTTTCATTGACAAGCTGGACTATATTCGATCGCTTGGTGTAACGCACATCCAGCTGTTGCCGATCATGGCCTGGTATTATGGCGATGAGGCAGCGATGGCCACGCGCGAGCTGGAGCCGTCCACGTTCAATAACCAGTACAACTGGGGATATGATCCGCATGGCTATTTTGCTCCGGATGGCGCGTACTCCGAGAATCCGGCAGACCCTGAGCTGCGGATTCGTGAGTTCAAGGAGCTGGTCTCGGCCATCCATGAAGCCGGGATGGGGGTCATTCTGGATGTGGTCTACACGCATATGGCGAAGCACTGGCTGCTCACCGACATTGTGCCTGGCTACTACTTCTGGGAGGATGCGGGCGGCAAGCTGGTCGGTGGTTTCGGCAGCAATCTGGCAACTAATCACAAGATGGCAGAGAAACTGATGATTGATTCGGTTGTTTATTGGTTCAAGGAGTTCAAGATTGACGGGATGCGCTGGGACATGATGGGGGATGCGACCTACCCTGCCGTTCAGCGGGCGTACGACGCGGCGCGTGAAGTGTGTCCCCGTGCGCTATTCATCGGGGAGGGCTGGCGAACGTTCGCCGGTCATCTGGCAGAACCGGCACTGCGCGGAATGGCGGCAGACCAAGACTGGATGGACAAAACCGACGATGTTGGGGTGTTCTCCGATGAGTTCCGCGACGAGCTCAAGGGCGGCTTCGGCAATGAAGGCGAGCCTCGCTTCCTGACCGGAGGCGCGCGGAGTATCTGGAGATTGTTCCATAATGTGAAGGCACAGCCTAGCAATACACCGGCTGATACCCCTGGCGATATGGTGCAATACCTTGAAGCGCATGACAATCTGACGCTTCATGATGTCATTGCCCTTACCTTGCAGGTAGATCCTACGGAGGCCAAGGCGGAGCGCGAGATCCATCGGCGCATCCGATTGGGACAGGTGCTGCTGCTGACAGCCCAAGGGACGGCATTTCTCCATGCCGGCCAGGAATACGGGCGCACCAAACGTTGGGAAGGCAGCGGTCCGCCAGCCAGTCAGGCGCATACCTTATACGACCGGTTGGGGGAGCCGCTGGGGTATTTTATCCATAATTCCTATGACTCCTCCGATGCGATCAACCGCTTCGACTGGGGCAAGGCCACAGATGCGCGGAAGTATCCTGTCCATGCCGCGACGAAGCGGTATACCGAGGGGCTGATCCGGCTGCGCCGGTCGACGGATGCTTTCCGGCTGCCGACCCGTGAGCTGGTTGATCGCAACGTCACGTGGCTGGGAATTCCGGAGATCGGGCATCATGACTTGGTGATCGCCTATCGCTGCCAGCCCTCCGAGGGGAAGGATGCCTATTATATCTTCGTCAATGCCGATACGCATGAACGCGCGCTGAGTCTCGGGGAGGATCTTACGGCTGGGAACGTGCTCGTGGATGGGGAACGGGCAGGAGTGGAGGCGATCGGCAAGCCAAGTGGGTTTGTGCTGACGCGTCGGAGGATCGTTCTGCAGCCGCTGACCGCAGTCGTAATCCGGATGGCAGGAGGCGGGCACGGCAAGAGGCTTGTCTAATTGTAGAGCAGCCAGTATAGTAGAATGAAGCGTTCGGTGGAATGGAGGTTATAGGTTCCTCGTTGCAGGGGCCGTCGTTTCACCTTTCGTCTAGAGAGTCACATCAGATAGGAGGCGGTAAGCATGGCACGTTATCTGTTTTCTTATGAAGTCAAATCCAGCGGCCGCAAGGGCGAGTTCAGCTGGACAGCCGAGTCAGAGGAGCAAGCACGCGAGTTGGTGCATGCCAAGATTACGGATTTTGAATTCACGGAGCCGGAAGATATCGTCGTTGGCGACCTGCTCGAGGTCAAAGAGACGACAGGCAATCAATATTACGAGTGCGAGGGCTGCAGCGCGTAAGCTGTAGCAATTGTACTTGGCAGGAACATGGAAGACGGCGCAGAGCTTATGGCTCTGCGCCGTCTTTGCGATGCGATGTGGGTGAGTGCTGGGCGACGGATTGGCGATTCTTTGGTCTGTGGCGCACATAGAAAGTTTACTTGCAGGGGGCCACTGCGGTTGGAGGGGCCTGTTGTGGCGCGGAACCCTGCTCTAAGTCCTAAAAAGTTTACTTGGAGCGGTCTGCAACGGCGTGGAACCCTGCTTGAAGACTAGAAAGTTTACTTGGAGAGGCCAGCTGCGACGCGGAAGCCTGCTCTAAGTCTAGAAAGTTTACTTGGATGGGCCTGCTGCGACGCAGAATCCAGTTTGATGCAAGAAACTTTCGTTGGAGGCACCATGCGGCGCTCGATTGGGTCTGCAAGGCAAGAAACTTTCGTTGGAGGCACCAT
>NZ_KB899665.1:89520-167661 GCF_000378385.1 Paenibacillus daejeonensis DSM 15491
AAGTACCTTTCTTTCTCTACAGCGTCGGGTACCGCGATCTTGCTGGCCTGCAACGCACCGTTCTTCCTATCGGTGTGTGTGCAGGCCAATGACTGAACCGGCCTATCGCTTAGACCATCACCTTGCTCAACGAGCGGACATAGAGCCATTGTGCGATTAGGAAATAGATCGTCTGAAGCGCCAGGAACCCGCCCGAAGCGAGCAGCACCGGCTCAAAGAACACCTCAATCTCGATGGCCGTCAAGAACGGCCGGACGACAACCATGGTCTGGACCGCCGCAATGAGCACCGGTACAAAGAACAGGATAGCAATTTGGCGCACAGCTGCGCTGCGCATCTCAGCGATGCTCAGTCCGATGCGCGAGAGTGACTTGTACATACGGGCATCGGTTTCGAGCTCGGTATGCAGCTTGAAGTACAGGAAGCTAGCGGAACAGAGGGAGAATAGCAGCGCTATAAACATCCCCACAAAGGTAAATAGCATCGTCGCTTGCCGCATCTCCGCATACTCCAGGCCGCGGGCGTGCAGGTAGCCGTCATTAGAATAGGTGTCTCCGCCCAGCCGTTCTACCAGCAACTCGCCGAGCTTCAGTTCCGGAGCGTTCCAATCCGGAGGACCAGCATTCCATTCCGGGACGTAGTAATAATAGAGATGATTGTCACCGATGTTTTCTTCCGCCTGCATCGCTTGCAGGACAGGAGCATAGACCTCATCCTCAAGAACAAGCAAGCCGCCGGGATTGACCAGGGAAGCAAAGCGCTCCTGCATCTGCACCTGTACAGGGACCGACTCTTCCAATTCATGGACCAGCCCAACGCTGTCTCCGTCCATCAGCGGCGAGGTGTCCCTTTCCTCCGTATGAATGACTAACGCACTTCCATTAGTCAGCTCGACTGGAGTCAGTCCGAGCGCTTCGGCGATGGCAGCGTAGACGGAGTGTGCCATGGTCTGCATATAATATTCCTCACCGTTGGGCAGTTGGATTTGACTGTACAGCCGTTCGAATTCAATTTCGGTATACGCTACCCCCTGCTCCTCGAGCACCGACCGGATCAGCGCTGGGGTCTCGGGATCACTTTGGCCATACGTCGTATATTCAAAAGCAAATGGAGACCGCTCAAACATCTGACGGTTCGTCTGATCAATAGCGAGTACGATCCCCGTGCTCATACTGGCCAGCGCGGTCATTACCGTGATGAGGAATAGCATCCGTGCGTTGTCCCGTAGCTTGTAGGCCATCTCGGACGTCCATAGGAGTCCCACCCCACGCCATACCCGGCTGCGATTGCGCTGAAGCCGGCGCATGAACAGTACGGAGAGCTGGGAATAGAAAAAATAAGTTCCCGCAATCCCAGTAACAGCGGCGACGAGAATGGACATGGGCGTCAATCGCACCCATAGTGCCAGCAACCCCGTAATCAGGAGCGCTATCCCGAACAATGAGAACAGAATCGATACCTTGGGCTCCTTCTTGGGCTTGCTGCTGCCCTTGAGCAGCTCCAACACCTGGCTGCGTCTCATGAACACCAGCGTGGCCGCTGAAACGACGAGAAACAGAATCAAAAAGGCTATCGTAGTCAGCAGTAGAGCTCCGACCGGAAGGTACATGGGCAAGCTTTCCTGGCCGAACATACGCGCACTGAGACCGAGGAACGCATAGGACAATGGAAAGCCGCCGATCAGACCGGCCGCGATAGCAACCAGACCGACAAACATGTTCTCCGTGAAGATCAGCCTATTTAATTGTGCCGGGGCCGTTCCGAGGATCGTCAGGATGCCGAATTCCCGATTGCGCGATTTCAAGAAGACACTGATGGAGTAGAGCACGAAGAAAAAAGCAAATACATACACAATGCCTGATGCTGCGGTCAAGCCCGCCGCTGTCCGCGGCCCGGTATCCGTTTCCCGGATTGTCGGATGAAAAATGAACACAGCATAAGTGAAGAACAGCATCACCATAAAGGCGCTGCTCAGCAGATAGGCAAGGTAAGCTCGCAAGTTGCGGCGGACATTATTAAAGGCGAACTGACGAAAGCTCATCGGCATGGCCTCCCCACGATGACAGCGTGTCAATAATTTGCTGATAGAACGCCTGGCGGCTATCTCCGCGTTGGATCTCCCCGGCGAGCTCGCCGTCCTTGATGAAAATAATGCGATCGCAGTAGCTGGCTGCCAGCGGATCGTGGGTGACGAGCATAATTGTTGTACCATCCTCAACATTAATGGAGGAGAGTGATTCCATGACAATTCGTGCGGATTTTGAATCCAGGGAACCCGTCGGTTCATCGGCGAGAATGAGCGAGGGACGAGCGATAATGGCGCGTGCAATGGCTGTACGCTGACGCTGGCCGCCAGAGATTTCATAGGTGCGTTTGCCCAAAATATTTGTAATGCCCAGCCTGGACGCCATTTGCTGGACCAACTGTTCCATTTCCCTGAGCTTGCGGTAATCCAGGGTGAGCGGCAGCACGATATTTTCTTCTACCGTGAGCGTGTCCATCAGGTTGAAGTCTTGAAAAACAAACCCGAGCTCGCGGCGGCGAAATTCGGCCAAGGCCCCTTTGCGCATCGTATTCGGATTCTTGCCATTGATCATAACCTCGCCGTTGCTCGGCTTGTCGATGGTCGAGACCATATTGAGCAGCGTTGTTTTGCCGCTTCCTGAAGGTCCCATGATGCCTACGAACTGTCCTTGTCTTACGGTGAGGTTAATATTCGTCAGGGCGTGTGTGGCAACTTTGCCCGAATAGATTTTGTCCAGCTGTTTGACTTCCAGCATATTCATCTTGTAGAACCCCTCTCAACTTGTGTTGCGGATGTTTTTATCCTACAGGGCAAAGTTCAAGTTTCTGTGCGATTTTCTCTTAATTTTTTCTTAAAAGGGGAGGCCGATCATGTGCGGAACTTGCTTTACTTGGCGTACATTTTCCCGTACTCTTGATAGGGGAAGATAACTCAAGATAGCGAGGGAACGGAATGACACGAATTGGAGCAATTGAAGCCGGCGGCACAAAATTTGTGTGCGGAATCGGCAATGAGTTGGGACAGATTGAGGACCGGGTCAGCTTTCCGACCGGCCAGCCGGAGGAGACATTGGCTCAGGTCATCGATTATTTCAGGGACAAGCAGGTAGAGGCGATCGGTGTCGGTACCTTTGGACCAATTAACATTGATAAAAACAGTCCGCAATACGGCTACGTGACAACAACGCCAAAGCCGGGTTGGTCGAACTATCCGTTCTTGGGGACACTGAAAAAGGAGTTCGCCGTTCCGTTTGGCTGGGATACCGATGTCAATGCTGCGGCACTCGGCGAAGTGACCTGGGGAGCAGCCAAGGGCTTGGATAGCTGTGTCTACTATACAATTGGAACAGGTGTCGGCGTGGGGGTCTATACAGAGGGCAAGCTGGTTCACGGTCTGGTTCATCCCGAAGGAGGCCATGTGCCAATCAGGCGTCATCCGGAGGACACGTACGGCGGATTTTGCCCGTATCACGGCGATTGCCTGGAGGGACTGACCGCAGGACCATCGCTGCTGGGACGCTGGGGCGTCAAGGGTCATGAACTGCCGGTCGACCACAAAGCCTGGGAAATCGAGGCGTTCTATATTGCTCAGGCGGTCACAGGTGCCATTCTCATGCTCTCGCCGCGCAAAATTATCCTGGGTGGTGGCGTGATGCATCAGCAGCAGCTGTTCCCGCTGATTCATGCGGAAGTGCTGAAGAATCTGGCTGGCTATGTCAGTGCACCGGAAATTATTGAACAAATCGACAGCTACATCGTGCCTCCGGGTCTTGGAGACAATGCAGGACTAAGTGGTTCGCTTGCGCTGGGTCTGGAAGCACTGGCCGCGCACAGCAGGTAGACGAGCAGCACATGCTTACGAAGTTAGTTTTCCTTCGGAAAACTTAAAGCTACGCTTACGAAGTGAGTTTTCTTTCAGAAAACTTTGAGGAGGACAATAATGGCCAAGGGCAAGTATTATGTCGTATGGCAAGGCAAACAGCCGGGCATCTATACCAACTGGCCGGATTGTCAGAAGCAGGTCAACGGCTATACCGATGCGAAATATAAATCTTTTGCTACCAAAGCGGAAGCAGAGCAGGCCTATCAGAAGGGCTGGAAGGGCTTCTGGGGCAGTGGTTCAGGCAGCAGCTCCGGAGCCAAGCGCGTCAGTACGCGCAAGACATCGGAGCCGATCGGAGAGATTGACTACGACAGCATCTCTGTGGACGTGGGCACCCAGGGCAATCCTGGACCTGTGGAGTATAAGGGCGTCGATACACGCACCGGTGAAGTTATTTTTGAAAAAGGACCTGTCCGCAAAGGCACCAATAACCTGGGTGAGTTTCTGGCGATCGTGCATGCGCTGGCTTTGTTGAAATCGCAAGGGAGCACCAAGACCGTCTACAGCGATTCTGTGAACGCCCTCAATTGGGTCAAGCAAAAAGCTGTCTCGACAACGCTTCCCCGCGATGCCAGCACGGCTGAGATCTGGGAGCTGGTGGATCGGGCGCTGGAATGGCTTCATACCAATACTTATGAGAACAAAGTGCTGAAATGGCATACGAAGGTCTGGGGCGAGATTAAGGCGGATTACGGGCGGAAATAATTATACGAAAAAAAATTCTGCTTGCTGTTTCAACTCTCAATGGGTCGGGTAATAGGAATCAAGATGGGAAGTGGAAAGTAGAATCAGACGACAGAACGGATGCGCACGCGTTGTTATTCCGAAAGGTTGTTGATTGCTATGCACTCTCAATCAAGAAGGAGATCGAGGAGATCACGACTGCTCCGCTATCTCTCCGGCAAGGTCCCGCATAACTGGAAGTTGGCATGATTGCGGGTGAACGTTAAGCACGACCACGTATTTCATTCGCTTCCCATTGATAATGGGCCCTGCAGCTTTGATGCTGCAGGGCTTTTATGTTTTTGTATGTGTATAACTTGACGTAAATTGTGAATGAATTGGGGATAAAATAATTGTTAATGTGAATAAATAGCGGGGAGTTGTGAACAATTTAGCGTGATCTGTGTATAAACCTGTGGATAACACAGGTTTTCCCCAGTCCAGAAGAAGAATGATAAGCAGTTGATCGTTTGGAATGGTACACCTCATAAACAATAAATGATGTAAAGGTTTAATGGGCATAATTTTCAGAAAACAATTGGGGAAATGGGGATAAATCGGACAGGTTATGTGGATAACCACGAATAACCTGTGAATAACTTTGGGTTCGTTGTGGACATAACTGCTGTCAATCAAGGGGCATTTTCAAGTAGCCGGTCGACGAACGGACGGGCAGCCAAGGACAGCTTGCGTTCATGATGCAGAGCCAGACCAATGGCGCGGGGCGGTACAGGCCGCTCTGTCTGGAGCTCGAACAACCGGCCAGCAGCGAGTTCTTTTTGGACAAATGCTCGTGTCAGTAAGGCAATACCAAAGCCTTCGCTAGCAAACTCAGCCAGCAATTCTACGCTGCCCAGCTCGATATCCGGCTCAAAGGCGCTATGCTCCGCCGCAAACCACTGCTCAGCAAAGATGCGAGTGCTGCTGTCCTCCGAGAAAGAGAGCAGGGGGAGCTCCGATAGCTCTTGGGTGCTGAGCGTACGCTCCGCCAGATGACGGAAGGGTGCTCCTGCGAAAAAGCCATCCTGCAATTCGCCCAGCGGATGTATCGTCAGTCCTTCCCCGGCAGCGGGCAGGTGGACAAGACCGCAATCCAGTTGTCCTTCACGGATGCGCTGCAGGATGATATTCGTTTTGCCTGGGGACAGTCGGATCCGAATATCGGGATATTCCTCGTGAAAGGTGTTGAGGTGCGGCAGCAGTACATGCTTAATCAGCGATTGGCTGGCGCCGATCCGCAGCTCGCCGCCGCCCAGCCGTTTCATAGCTGCAATCCTCGTTTCCCCGGCATCCAGCACGGCCAGCGACTCCTCTACGAACCCCAGCAGGGCTTTCCCTTCCTCTGTTAGCTCAACCCCCTTAGACAGCCGATGGAATAGCGTCACGCCCAGCTCTGCCTCCAACTGCTTGATGGCATAACTCACCGAAGGTTGGGTCACGTAGAGCTCTTTGGCCGCATGCGTGAGATTCCCGGTACGGGCGGTGTGCAAAAAAATCCGGTACCATTCCAAATTGATCATGGTATAAATCCTCTCTATGACAAAGTGTTAATTTTGTGATTTCACTTATTGCACTGCATTGATTATACTTCTTAGTAACAGCTTTGAAAAGCAAAAGGAGGCGTTATGCATGGCAGGTAGTACATTTGGGGAACGATTTAAGATAACAACCTTCGGGGAATCGCATGGTGAGGCCGTCGGTGTCATTGTGGATGGCGTTACGCCAGGAGTCGAAATAGATGAGGCTTATATTCAGAAGCAAATGGACCGCAGACGGCCGGGGCAATCTTCAGTTACTACACCGCGCAAAGAGTATGATGTTATTCGTATCGTATCTGGTGTATTTGAGGGAAAAACAACTGGGGCGCCGCTGTGCATTCAGCTGAACAACCATGATATGCGTCCTTCGGCCTATGACGCAATCCAGCATGCGTACCGTCCGGGACATGCGGATTTCACCTATCATTCCAAGTACGGCCATCGTGATCATCGTGGCAGCGGACGCGCTTCGGGACGCGAGACGGCTGGCCGGGTGGCTGGTGGAGCCGTGGCTCGCAAGCTGCTGGAGCGTCGCGGCGTGGAGATCGTTGCTTTCACCCGCGAGATTGGCGGTATTAAAGGTGAGACGGTGGATGAGTCGCAGATCGAGAAGAACCCGGTTCGCGCGGCCGATCCGGTCGCTGCTGAAGCGATGGTAAGCAAGATCGAAGCGCTGGCAGCGGCAGGCGACAGCTGCGGCGGCATCGTGGAATGCCGGATCCGCGGCGTCCAGCCGGGCATTGGTGAGCCGACCTTTGACAAGCTCGACGCGGAGCTGGCACGCGCGATGCTGTCCATCGGCGCGGTCAAAGGCATCGAGTTCGGGGCAGGCTTCGCCGCTGCATCTATGCAGGGCAGCGAGCATAACGACGCCATGGACAAAAACGGCTTCGTCACCAACCACGCCGGTGGCATCATCGGCGGCATCAGCACGGGTGCAGAGATCGTCTTCCGCGTCGCGGTCAAGCCGACCTCTTCGATCTCGGTTCCGCAGCAAACCATGAACCAAGCCGGTGAAGAGCAGACCATCATCACCGAAGGCCGCCACGACCCCTGCATCTGCCCGCGTGTCGTCCCCGTCGTCGAAGCCATGGCCGCCCTCGTCGTCGAGGACCACTACAAGCGCCATGTGGCGCTGCATGGGTAAATAGGCAGGCAGCACGCGCGGCTTTTGGGCCCCTCTAACCGCCGTAGCCCCTCCAAGTAAACTTTTTGTACTTAGAGCGGGGTTGCGCGCTGCAGTGGGCCCTCCCAAGTAAACTTTTTGTACTTAGAGCGGGGTTGCGCGCCGCGGTGGGCTCTTCCAAGTAAACTTTATTTACTTAGAGTGGGGTTGTGTGCCGAAGTGGGCTCTTCCAAGTAAACTTTCTGTACTTAGAGTGGGGTTGTGCGCCACTGTGGGCCCTCCCAAGTAAACTTTCTGTACTTAGAGTGGGGTTGCGCGCCACTGTGGGCCCTCCCAAGTAAACTTTCTGTACTTAGAGTGGGGTTGCGCGTCGTAGTGGGCCTTCCAAGTAAAGTTTTTGTACTTAGAGCGGGGTTAAGCGCCGCAATGGGCCGTCCCAAACTTTTTGTATTTAGAGTGTGGTTACGCGACGCTGTGGGCTCTTCCAAGTAAAGTTTCTGTACTGAGAGTGGGGTTACCGCGCCGTAGTGGGCTTCTCTAAGTAAAGTTTCTTTCGTTAGAGAGGTTCGACGTCGCAGTAGGTGCTGTAAGTAAAGTTTCTTTCGTTGGAGCGTGGTTCCGCCGTGTGCTGGACCTTCAAGTGTGGTGTGGAACGGCGGCGTCTCAGCAAAAAACAAACAACCTGCGTTGCCACAAAGGCCAAGCCCCGGAGTCATGCTTCGGGGGCTTGGCCTTTTCGTGGTTTCGCAGGTTCTTTTGCTAAGTGTGCCAGGTACTTTTGGCGATAGTGAGTCAGGTTTAGCTCGTGGATCCCGGCGTCGCCTCTTGCAGCGCAGCGGCTGCGCGACAGAACCGCTCCAGCGCTTCAGACAGTATCGAGCGCGGGCAGGCGACGTTAATACGCAGGTAGCCTGAGCCTTCGTCGCCGTAGACGGAGCCTTCGTTGAAGGCGACGCCCGCTTGCTTGTACATCAGGTCCTTCAGTCCGGCGATATCCCGACCGAGGCCGCGGCAGTCGATCCAGAGCAGATAGGAGGCTTCCGGCTTCATCGGTACCACCTGTGGCAGATGCTGCTGCAGATAGGTGATCGCGTAATCCAAGTTCTCTTCCACATACGTCAGCATCGCTTCCAGCCAGTCGCGGCCTTCGTTGTAGGCGGCGGTGATGGCATCGTTGTTGAAGTAATGCATCATATGGATGCTCAGCGCCTTCACCTTGTAGTCGAAGCGCCGCTTCAACTCCGGATTCGTAATCACGACATACGAGGACTGCAGACCCGGCAGGTTAAACGTCTTGGTCGGTGCCATGCACGTAATGGTCCGCTTGGCGAGATCAGGCGAGATGGTGGCGGTTGGCAGATGCTTGTGATCGGTAAGCGCCATATCCGCATGGATTTCATCCGAGACAACAATCACATCATATTGCGCACACAGCTGGCCGAGACGCTCCAGCTCTTCCCGCGTCCAGACGCGTCCGCCCGGGTTGTGGGGACTGCAGAGCAGGAGCAGCTTGGCGCCGCCTTGCATGAGAGTTTCCAGATGGTGAAAATCCATCTCATATCGTCCATCCCGAATCACGAGCGGATTGTTCGCTACCTTGCGGCCGTTCATCTTGATCACGTCGTAGAAGGGATAATAGACGGGCGATTGCAAAATAACCGGACTGCCGGGCTCGCTGAACAGGTCAACGCACAGGCTTAGTGAGGTCACAACGCCAGGAACGTCCGTAGTCTGTGCAGCTGTGACCTCCCAGCCGTGGCGGTACTGCAGCCAGTCGGTGATCGCAGCGGTATAGTCGTCCGAACGGAAGGTATAGCCGTATACGCCTTGCTCTGCACGACGAACCAGCGCTTCCGTGACAGCAGGCGGGCTGGGAAAGTCCATATCCGCCACCCACAGCGGCAAAATATTCGGATCGCCGAACAGCTTGGCGGATTGATCCCATTTATAGGAGTGTGTATTGCGGCGGTCAGGGACATTATCGAACGAGTGAGTCATGTACAGTTTCCTCCAATAATTCAGGCTGAGATGAAGTCGGTTCATCTTGCGTGCGGTTTGTCCGCTTGTTATCTCGTATTATACATTGTACCAAAATCAATTCAACTTGGAAAAAGCCAGACGAAGTGTTTTCAGTGCTTTTCCAGCAAAAAGAACAGCGGGGGAAGCGGGGCTTCTTCGCTGTTCTTTATTATAAAACGATTGGAACGATTAGATGAACGTTCTGACGGCGGCCATGGCATTCTCGTAGTTAGGATGCTCTGTCATTTCGCCCACATACTCGACGTATTGAATGGTGTCGTTAGCATCGATTACAAAAACGGATCTCATCAACAATTGAATTTCTTTAATGAGAACGCCGTAGGATTGGCCGAAGCTGCGGTCAGCATAGTCGGATAAGAAAATGACGTTGTCGACGCTCTCTGCGTCGCGCCAACGGGATTGCGCAAAGGGAAGATCGACGCTAACGGTCATTACAACCACCTGATCGCCAAGCTTTGCTGCTTCCTCGTCAAATCGTCGGGTTTGAGCGTCGCAGACGCCTGTATGATCGAGGGAAGGGACGACACTTATGAGTTTGACTTTCCCTGGATAATCAGCCAAGGACGCTTGCTCGATGATCGATTTGCTAATGGTGAAAACGGGCGCTTTATCGCCGACCTTCAATTCAGGTCCTATGAGGGTAAGCGGATTGCCTTGCGCTGTTGCTTCGCCGATACGTTCTTGTGGCATGGGTAGAGCCTCCTTCTTCTTCAGTGTGTATGATGGGCTTGCTGGTCCCGCTGCTGCCGTTCTTCTCGAGTGGGTCCGTAAACGCCGGGCACCACCAATCCGGCTTGACGCATGAGCACAAACATTTGTCCACGATGATGGGTCTGGTGCTGGATCAGCATACGCAACACGGCAGAGACAGGTAGTTCCAACATGCCCCACATCATCCGGGTTTCGCTTAATGTCGTATCGCTCCATTGCGTCTTCAGCGCATCCAGCATCGCCCGGCTCGTTCGGGCATAGGCATCTTTAATTGCGGTCGCCGATGTGGGCTGCTCACCTCCTACGCCCTGATCTTGGAATTCCAGCCAATCGCCTTCGGCGGGGAATTCGAGCCCTGCTGCGGACAAGAAGTAATGAACCGATAAAGTCATATGCCACGCCAGCTTCCCCAACGTGAACTGATCGGGGGCCACTTGTTGCTGAAGAGACTCGTTCGTCAGGACGTGGAGGACCTTCTGCGTGGAGGCTGCTTCCCCATTCCATTCTTCGATAAATTGATCCAAACGGGTAAACATAGACTGATCACCTGCTTTTCGCTTAATTTCGTAATGGTTATTACGATAACGATTGTTACACAATTTGGATTGCACTGTCAAGCGGTTTGAACATCCATCCTGCACTGCCGCAGATCCTTGCCGAAGGAGTGGCAACGGTCCGTATACGTGTGTTAAGATAACGTACAGTATGAAAAACGCACATCATCCGTCAACGGGATGAATAGCGAATATTGCGTTAAAGGGAGGTCTGACGGATGGGACGTAAACGCGAGTTTGATGTGGATCAGGCACTGGAAGCGGCACTTTGCGTGTTTTGGCGCAAAGGCTACGAGGGTGCGTCGTACACCGACCTGACGCAGGCCGCTGGTGTCGAACGACCTGCGCTCTACTCGGCGTTTGGGAACAAGGAAGCACTGTTCCGCCAAGCGCTGGCGCGCTATTACGAGCACTACCTGGATTACTTCCCGGAAGCGCTGAAGCAGCCAACGTCAAGGGAGGTTGTCGCAGACATCCTCCGCGCGTCTGCCGAACTATATACCAGGTACCCGGATCGCAAGGGATGTCTGGGTATCCACGGCGCCCTGGCTGGCTCGGACGATGCCGAGCCCGTGCGGCGTGCCCTCATTGATGCGCGTGCAATCGGGGAGGCGTCGCTGTGTGATCGCTTGGAGCGGGCCAAGCAGGAGGGAGATCTGCCGGAGACTGCCAACTGTGCTGATCTGGCTGCATTCGTGATGACGGTGCTCCACGGTATGGCTGTTCAGGCCCGGGACGGCTTCAGCCGCGAGACGCTGGAAGCTGTTGCTCGGCAAGCGCTCTCCGTGTGGCCGTCCGGCCGTTCCACGCCTTCTGGCGCGTCATCTTAAGCCATAGGAACACAATCAAGCCCTTACGACTTCCGATTGGGAAGCCATAAGGGCTCTGGTTTTTTTGTGACTATGGACTTCCACATCGGCGGAATGCCACGTCCTGGCGTTACTTTTTTAGAGAGGAAGAAAAGGTTTGCCGATACTCCGAAGGCGTTAAGCCATGGATTTTTTTGAAGCTGCGCATGAAGCTGGTCACATTGGCATAGCCGACCTTGCTGGCGATCTGGTTGATGGTGAGATCACTCTCCAGCAGCAGCGTTTGTGCTTCTTTCATCCGGATGTGAATGATATAGTCCACGAAATTCATCGTCGTATGCTCTTTGAACGACTTGCTTAGATAGCTCTGACTCATGTTGAACAATCCTGCGAGATACTGGAGGGAGATATCCGGATTGGCAAAGTGCTCGTTCAGATACAGCACCACCTGGTCGATGGTATCCCCGGTGCGCTTTTTGGTTTGCTGTTTTTCCAGCAGTCGCTCGATGATATGGCTCACGATGGCACGCAGCAATTGCTGCATATCCTCGATGGTCTCGCATGTCTCCAGATCCTGTTCAATCCGGACATACTCTCCTTGCAAGTACTCGGTCACCTTCTCGTCGGCTGAAGCTTTCCCGGCACGATAGATGAGCTGCATGGCGAATTGGACCATTCCATGATGGGTAAAGTTGCTGTCTGCGGCGATATGGAAAATGCCCTCTACCACCTGCTCCGCTTTTTCACCGTTCACTTGTTTGATCGCTTCCAGCAAGTTCTCCGCCAGATCGTAGACCTGCAGCACGCCGCTTGTATCGTCTGTGATGTCCCTGCGGGTGATAATCGAGTTCCGCCCCATAACCATCTTGTAATGGATCATCTGTTGGGATTCCTGGAACGAGAGTTTGATGTCACTGAACAGTTGATAATGTCCGCCGATGCCAATACTGATGGTCCGTTTAAAATACAGATCGACCGCATTGCGCAGCGTTTGCGCGAAGGCGAAGGCAATGGACTCGTTTGTAGCAGGCTGGCCGCCCTCAAAGTTCATGAGAATTGCAATCTGGAATTCATTGATCTGAATGGCGGCACCGCGCAGCGCATGTTCATCTGCGTGCATTAATTCCTCGGTAACATTACAAATCGCATAGAGATACAGACTCATGTCCTTGCTCTGATCCTGCGACGAGCGATTGTCGAGCTCCACAGTCATGACCAGGAAATGCTCCGGGCGCAGGTAAATACCGATCGGGTCAAAATACGTCTTGGCCAGCTCGTAACGCGAGCGATGCCCGGTGAAGATATCGAACAGGATCTGCAGCTTCAGTGCCGGCCTACTCTCATGCAGCTGCCGCTCGGCATCGGAATAGCTGGTCATCACATGGCGAATCCGGTTTTCCAATGACCCAAGACCTGCGACAGTCTGTCTTCCCTTGCTGCGAGATTCCTGGGGCTGCTTATCAATCAACTGTTCGATCTTATCGATGAAGTGCTCAATCGGGTGGTACCATTTGCGATTCACAAAAACGACAGACGCGATGGACAGCAGAATCATACCGGCAGCCAACGCGATCAAGATATTCCGGATCGTCAGGAATAGGTCGCTCACTTGTTTTTGCGAGACGATATAGACGACTTTCCAGCCTGTGTAGGGAGACGCCGAGAAGAACACCCACTCTGCGTCGCTGCCGCTTTTATACTGAATCGAGCCGCTGTCTTTACGGGATAGCACGTCCTCGGCGTATTTGTCGGAGGCGATGCTCTGACCAATTCGGGTCTTGTCGTTGTGGGATAGGATGGTGCCCTGGTCATTAATGACAAACACGTTCCCATTCTGGTTGAAACGCAAATCCGCGAACAGCCTGGCCACGCTCTCCTCCTGAATATGAAAGGCAATCATGCCTGTACGCTTCTCGGGCTTCTCGGCCACAGGGTAGTGCCGAATCAAGGTGAGTGAATGTCGGGATAAATCCCGGTCGCTCACAATCGGATCAGCCGTCCAGGTGTAATAAGATTGCGCGTCGCGAAACTTTTCAATCCAACCCATATTGGCCTGCTCCGGCGTCTGATCGTGAAAGTCAGCGGACAGGACCGTATCATTGCGTTTGGAGTAGAGATAGATGGAATGGATGGAGGGATGGGCGCTTTTTAAACTATTTAATTGGTTCTGCAGCTCCGACAGTCGCATCAAGAAGCTGGGCTCCTGGGTGCGGGGGGAGTTGTAGTAAAACTGGGCATCATTCGTATTGATCAAATGAATTGCTGCACGATCAATCTCACTGAGCGTCCCGTCAATTCGTTTGTTGATCTGATCCAGCATGTTGAGATTGGAGAGCACTACTTCGTCCTCCAATTTTTGCGAACCGCTTACATAAGAGATAATGACGGTACTGAAAATGATGATGACAAACAAAAGAATGTATGCAAACTGAACGCGGTCAGATAATCTTCTCATACGTTTGAAACCCCCAAAGAGTTGTTACCCCTCGTATCGACTTGTGTATCTCCTCATCTTAATAAGTGGCTCTGCGCAAGGCAAGTTACATTTTTCATCTAAGGTTGCATTTCTTGTGATTGCCCGAAAAACAGCGAAATGTAAGCTCATAAACGAAGTTGTCACTAGCCGGAAGCCGCTTGGTTCCTTATAGTGTTGATCATCGGGATGCGGCAACGCTGACGGAAAACGTTCCATTACCTGAGGAGGTCATCAGATGCACAGGAAACTAAAAAAAGGCATGCCAACAGTAGCTGCCTCGATGTTATCGGTCATGCTGCTGGTTAGCGCTTGCAGTAATGACGGGGGCGGGTCTGCCGGTACAGGCGAGACGGCGCAGCCCAAATTCTCGGCTTCCATCTATGATCGCGGGGCTGTGGCAGCTGATCAAGGCACCTATGAAAAAAACAAATGGACCGATTGGATCGATCAGGAGTCTGGCGTCGATGTGACGTGGGTTCCGATTCCGCGCTCGCAGGAGCAGGATAAATTGAATGTGATGGTGGCCTCGGGTCAGGCGCCAGACGTCATTACCTCCTATGACCGCGCCATGCTCGCGCGCTTTATCAACCAGGGCGTTGCACAGCCCATTGATGAATATATCGAGAAGTACAGCACCTCGTACAAGGCCTATCTGGAAGCCAATCCCGAGCTGCTCCCGCATTTGACGTTTGACGGGGAAATGTATGCCATTGCAAGTCTCAGACCGACAAGAGCGCAGACGCAAATCTGGATTCGCCAGGACTGGCTGGACAAGTTGAATCTGACGATGCCGACCACCGTAGATGAGCTGCTCGAAGTGGCAAGGGCCTTCCGGGATGGAGATCCAGATGGCAATAACGCGAATGACACGACTGCGATTGCCATGTCCTCCGCCTATGGAGCCATTATCGATGACTGGTATATGGCAAGGAGCGGCGAATGGTTCCTTGAAGATGGCGAGGCCGTGATGAACTTTTTTACCGGACGATTCGAGGATTCGCTGGCATTCCGAAAGCAAGTGTATGAGGAGGGGCTGGTCGACAAGGAGTTCGTAACCGATCAGAACCACGCCAGACAGAAGCAGCTATGGGTCACCGGGAAATCAGGCATTATGTTCGGAACGATACTGGATGGGCCGTATCCTGAGTTTTTTGAGAATCAGTCGGATGCGGTCATGGTCCCTGTCCCGCCCCTTGCGACCAAGTACGGAACCAATGGATATCAGAAGGAACAGCCCAATTATCTGCTATCCATTATGAATAAGGACACCAAGGACCCGGAGGCGATCATCAAATTCGTCGATTGGATGATTGAGGATGGCTGGAGACCGCTGACGTACGGCGAGGAAGGCGTGCATCATGTGGTCCAGGACGACCAGGCGGTGATCATCGATTCCGAAAAGTTTAAAAATGAAGTCTCCTTTATGGGAGAATACCGAATTGTCCATCAAGAGACGATGACCCCGGAATCCCTGATGGCGGCAGCGGGAGACGATCCGGTGCAGCAAAAGATAGCCGAGCTGCGCGGCGAGATGATCAAGATCTCCGAGGCGACGCCTTACCGCAAGGACTTCCCTTACCCGCCAACCGTCAATGAATTCTCGGATGTGTCGGGCCAGTTCAGCAAGAAATGGACCGAGGTCGTGACGCAGGTGACCATGGGCGGCCCTACGCAGACACCGGAGTGGGGCATTGATCAGCTCGAGAAGGAATGGAGCAACCTGGGCGGCCCAGCGATTAATGAGCTCGTGCAGGAATGGTATGAGGCCAACAAAGACAGCTTGGACTAACCGCAGAAGGAGCCGCTGTGCGAACATTGCATGTGCGGCTCTTTTCCTAAGCAGACAGGAGGAAGGGCAAATATGAGGGATGAACAACGATTGCTGAAATTGCTTGAGGAGCGTTGGGCGACAAACCGCTCCTATCAGGTTAAGGATACCGACAGTTATTGGAGAGGGGCATTTGAATTCCCTGACCCGCAGTATGAGGGCATGTCACTACAGATCGAAGCTGGACTGCAGATGACAGTCCCGATGTATAGCCATGTGGATTCGAGCTTGTATCGTGATGAGGCGCTGCTCGGTGTGATTGAGGAACAAATTGCGTACTTGCTGCGCTCTCAGTTCCCCTCGGGCTGTGTGTCCTTGATCAACTGTAATATCGATTCACCACCGGACACAGCCTTCGCTGTTCATATCGCGTCGATGAGCTACCACGCGTTGGCGTCGGTTGATGCGCCTGAGGCAGGGGCAGCCTGTGATCAGTTAAAGCAATTCCTGCAGCAGACGATCCCGTGCTTGCTGAATGGCGGCGTCCACACGCCCAATCACCGATGGGTCATCTGTGGTGCCTTGGCCCTGCTGTATGAAATCTTCCCCGACGAGCGGCTGCGTGAGCGTGCGGACAGCTATCTCGCCGAGGGAATAGATATCAATGACTCAGGAGAGTGGACAGAGCGCAGTAATGCGGTGTACAACGCGGTCTGCTGCAACTTTCTCTACCACACCGCGAGAGTGTTCGGCTATGAGGAGCTGTACGATCCGATCGCCAGCAACTTGATGATGATGCGGTATATGCTCCATCCGGACGGTGCCATCGTCACGGAATATTCAAGCCGGCAGGACCGAGGCAAGCAGTCCTATCTTAGCGACGAGTACTATATTGCTTTTTCCCTGATGGCCGCGCGTACCGGCAACGGTGAGCTCAAGACACTCGCAGACGAAGCAATCCGTCATTCGAGCAATCCGGGGATCGCGCTGCTGTACTGGATGAGGTTCCCGCAGGTCATGAACCATGAGGTGGAGGGCACGCCGCTCCCGGTGTCGTACGAGGTGCTGCTGAATGAAGGGAGCACGGCACCGGTATCAGGCGCCCTGCCGCTTGTCCGCACCTCCTTTCATGCAGGCTCGCCCCTGGTGCGTTACCGAAATGGTGACCTGAGTGTGACGATCGTGTCCGGGCAACCCGAGTTTCTGTTTCTGCAATATGGCCAGGCACGCATGACAGGGTTGAGGTGGTCGCTGGGCTGGTTCGGAATTGCAGGAGCGCCCATGATGCAGCTGGTGAAGCAGCGCGAAGGGGCCTATGAGTTGTCGATTGAATTAGAGGGCTCCTATCGCGGGCCGTTGGTGGGCGCGAACAAGAGCCGGAGCGAACGGTCCGACTTTGATTTCTCCTATGCCGGACGGGACAAAACGCATCTCTCGAAGCTATCGCTCCGGGTCCTTATTGAATTGGAGGAGAATGGACTGTCGGTACAGCTGCATTCCGATGGTCTTCCGAATATTTTTGCCCAGGCCGTGCTTGTCTTTGATCAATCAGGTGAGGTGGCTGGTGAGGAATGTCAACCGCTCGCGGATCATCTCTACCATCAAACGGGTGGCAAGCTCATCTACCGGAGTGGGGACGACATCATCCAGGTGACAGGCGGCGGAGCGGAGCACCGCTATGCCTGCTTGCGTAATGACAGGGTGGATCCGGCTGCTTTGAACGTCATCTGCAACTATATGACACCGATGGCAGCAGAGCTTCGCTTTACAGGTCGAACAGCTGTGAAGGGAGTGACACCAGGATGACAACACGTGGTGTGCTTCGAAACGGGGTGATCCAATGAAGCGGATCGGTTCGAGCTTATGGAGGGACATTAGCCGGGATAAATATTTGTACTTGTTCTTAATGCCGGGGCTCATCTTTTTCGTTCTATTTAAATATGCGCCGTTGTACGGTGAGATTATCGCCTTCAAAGACTTTCGGATCATGGATGGCATCTGGGGCAGTGAATGGGCGGGCCTCAAGCATTTTGACCGCTTGTTCAACGACCGGGATTTCTGGATCATCCTGCGCAATACGCTGCTCTTGAACCTCTACAGTATCCTCTTCGTCTTCCCGGCACCCATTGTGCTGGCACTGTTGCTGAACGAGGTCCGCAGTCATTGGTTCAAACGGTCGCTACAAAACATGCTGTACCTGCCGCATTTCATCTCCTGGGTCGTATTGGGTGGCGTCATTATCTCGATCCTCTCGCCAAGTACGGGCCTAGTGAATATTGTACTGTCCAAAGTGTTCGGCATCGAACCGATCTACTTCATGGCTAGTCCATTCTGGTGGCCGATCGTCTTCACCCTGTCCTCCATCTGGCAGACCGCAGGCTGGGGGACCATCCTCTATCTCGCGGCGATGGGCAACATCGACCCGCAGCTCTATGAGGCGGCCAAGATTGATGGGGCGAGCAAGCTCCGGCAAATTTTCCACGTCACCCTGCCTGGCATCCGGGGCACCATTGCGATTCTGCTCATCCTGCAGATGGGAAAAGTCATGGACGTCGGCTTCGAGCAGGTCTTCAATCTGCAGAACAGCGCCGTCTTCAGTGTGGCGGATGTCATCAGCACGTACGTCTACCGTATGGGACTATTGGGCGCTCAATACAGCTACGCCACGGCGGTGGGGTTATTCCAGGGTATTATCGGACTGATCCTCGTCCTGCTGGTGAACAAAGCGATCAAGTCGATGGGGGAGGGAGGACTATGGTAACTATGAATCGGGTAGCCCGCATGTTGAACGGTCTGTTCCTGATCCTGTGCGCGTTCGCGGCACTCTTCCCCATGCTTAATGTGCTTGCCGTATCCTTCAGCAGCAGCCGGTCGATTCTGGCGGGAGAGGTGTTCTTGTGGCCGGTCGAGTTTAATATTCAAGCCTTTGCGAAGCATTTCGAGTCAGGCCTGCTGTTCACTGCGATGCGCAACACCATCATCATTACCGTGGTCGGCACCTTCCTGCAGATGCTGGCAACGACGCTGACGGCCTACTCTCTCTCCAAAAAACGGCTCCGGGGACGCAGCTTTTTCTTGCTGATGATCCTCTTCACTATGCTATTCGGCGGCGGGCTGATCCCAATGTTTCTGCTGCTCCGGAATCTGCACATTCTCGATACCTTCTGGGCCATCTGGCTGCCGGGATTGGTCAGCGTGTACAACCTATTCGTCATGAAATCCTTCTTCGAAGGCCTGCCCAAGGAAATCGAGGAGTCCGCCACCATCGACGGTGCGAATGATCCGATGATCCTATGGAAAGTCGTCTTGCCGCTCAGCAAGCCGATCCTGGCGGCCTTATCTTTGTTCTACGCCGTCGGACTGTGGAACGTCTATGCCCAAGCCTTGTACTTCTTGACCAGCTCCAACCTGATGCCGCTCATGGTCCGTCTGTACCAGCTCATCCAGGTCAACGCCCTCGACAGCATGCTGGACAACTCCGAGCTCAACCTCGTCCAACCGGAAAGCATTAAGGCGTCGGCCATCATTATATCTGTGCTGCCGATCCTGTGTGTGTATCCTTTCTTGCAGAAGTACTTTGTGAAAGGCGTGTTGTTGGGGTCGGTGAAGGGGTGAGTGGGGAGGGTGTGTGGAGGAATTTGATAGATTGGATTACGAGAAGAGCCTCTTTTCTGCTTTGGGCAGAGAGGAGGCTTCTTTTTGTCGATGGGGAGGATAAACTAGCGAAAATAAAATATTCCAAATTTGGTTTCCTGGGACTTTGGACCCTGTTATAATGGGAGTATCATTACTTTAGACTTGATTCTTTTATTATGGGAAACTCGTTTAACTTAAAATGACTGGGACTTTTTATGAAGTGATAGACAGCAACACCCTCGAAATAGGACACGTTCTGCCTTTACAGTGCCAAACTACACCATTAATATCGCAGGCATGTAACAAAGGGAGAAATGTCTATCATCCTATCAATAACTCAACATCTAATCGAATTAAATCATAGTAATCCTTGTAAAAGATAAGAATTACAAATAACGATGTTAGAAGGGATGAATCCATTGAGTATCAATCAACAAACTGAAGTGAAAAAATTATATGAATTATACGGCTTTATAATGTTTGAAGAAAGAGAGAATTTGCTAGCTTTTGTATATGATCAAGGTTATTTTAAAAACGCAGAAGTAATAAAGTTTTCAGATGCAAAAATTGATGACGATCTTTTAGAAAATTTGAAGGAACTAGAGTACACACCTCAAGTTACTGTATTCCCAGGGATCGAGAAGCTAAATCAAAAGTTATTTCGAGGGTTCTTTAAGGTCGATAATTATAAAGGAAAAGTTAGAAAAGGATATCAGAAATTCAATGATAATCAAACAAATATATTAGGGTTTGACTATGAGTACATCAAGGGCTCTTATTATGAAGATATTGAAATTAAATATGATGATTTGATTAATCATATGATTACCAAATTATATGAAGAAGGACCGCAGCTTATAGTACTAGAAGCTGCAGCGGGTTACGGAAAAACATGTACAGTATATGAACTCTACAATGAAATTGCTTTAAACACAGGGGATTATTGTATTCCTCTAATGACTGAACTTTCAAGAAATAGAAAAGCAAAGATATTTAGATACGTGCTCTTGGATGAAATAGATAAAAATTTCCCGGGACTTAACTCAGAGCTAGTTGAAAAGGAAATTCATAGTGGAAGAATTCCTGTAATTGTAGATGGTTTTGATGAATTATTGATTCGTAGTCATGCTAACAAAGAAAGCAGTGATTCAGTAGGTCAGTTTGATGACATTGAATCAATGTTGAGGACTATTGGGGAAATGTTAAAAGGAAATGCGAAAATAATTCTTACATCTAGGAAAACTGCGTTATTATCCGGAGATAAATTTCATGGTTGGCTTAATAATGGAGATAATGACTTCGGAGTTACAAGAATTACTTTAAATGAGCCTTCAATGCGGGATTGGGTTGGGCAAGAGAAAGCATCAATTATCAATGGATATGGAACAACAGTCGGAATGTTACTAAATCCCGTGATTCTAGCTTATATAAAAAATATCTCAGTTGACGATTTGCAAAACAAAAACATTGAAAAACTCATTGAGGATTATTTTATTAAACTTCTGACGAGGGAACAAACACGTCAACACATTAAACTTAGTGTTGCTGAACAAATGAAAATATTTGAGGGTCTAGCTTATCAGATGTCTATCAATGGAATTACTTCTGATAGTAGAGATAATATTAAGTCTATGATTTACGAGAGTAATTGGAATATAATAGAAAAATCTTTGGATAATTACTATGGTTCAGATAAACCCGATTCCGAAAGTGTAGCAAATACTTTGGCAGGACATGTACTTCTAGATAGAAATGGTTCTTCTGATGAAGTTGGTTTTATAAACGAATTTATATTTGGGATACTATTAGGAAATGTTATTTGTGAACAATCATCAATGGATTATTTAGATATGAAATTCATCGATTTAGCCTGTACTTCTTTTGAAATCAGAGACGAAGGACGTAAGAATAATTTATATAATAAAATTAGAGAAATATCTGATGCTTTTATGGAAATGGAAAAGCTAGAAGTCGATATTAAATTGAAGAATAGCCTCACTGATAGATATAAATCCCTTTCAGTTGAAAATAGAGTTTTCAATTCATTTGTTTTTGGTGAAACAGTTGAGTCAAGCGTGTTTTATTCGTGTGTTTTCACAAATATGTCCTTTAATAAATCTATTTTTTTTCAAACTACTTTTATAGATTGTAAATTTTTCAATTGTACGTTTTATTGTGATACAGAAAATGATCATCTGATACATTTTATTAACTGTAATAGTGAGGATCGAGAATTTATGAATTTAGTGGATAGTTCTGACTCGAACTCAAAAGATTTGACTGAGGATGACATAATAGAGAAATATGAAAGAATTGTAATTGAACAATATTGGCCGCCGGGAAAAAAAGCAGCACAGTTAAAAAGAGCGTATAGAACACTATTTTACGGGGTAGAGCATGTTGATCATGTTTATATAGAAATGGCGATTAATCGGTTGAAAAGGAAAGGAATTCTTAACGCTGTTTCGTCGACATTGTATATTTTGGATGTTAGCAAGATGGGTGAGATTCAGGATATTAAGAACGGAAAAGGTGTGTGGGAATTAAATGATTAGACAAGACATATTTGTACCTGAAGCATTATTAAAACCTATTGAAAAAAAGATCATTAAAGAGTTGGATAAAATTGGATTATTTTATAGAATTTTTTCTCGAATAAAGACTAACGAATCTATTGAGAAGAAATTAAGTCATAAGAAATATAATGAAAATAAAAAAATGCAGGATATAATAGGAGTAAGAATTGTATTATATTTTAATGACGATATTGAAATTTGCGAAAAACTTATATCTAGAATATATAAGAAAGTGGGAGAATCTATAGATAAGCCAGATTCCTCCACATTTAAACCCACGAGAACCAACATTGTCTATCAGCTAGATGCCATGACTATAGATGAAATTTCACCAGCTATACAGGGAAAGTTCATTGATACAACTTTTGAGTTGCAACTTAGGACTGTTTTTTCCGAAGGTTGGCATGAGGTTGAACATGATTTGAGATATAAATGTGAAGATGAATGGAGTACTTATGATGAGCATTCTAGGACATTAAATGGGTTGGTAGCGACTTTAGAGACATGTGATTGGTCGATTATGACGCTATTTTCTGACTTGTCATACCGGAATTATAGAGATTCTAATATTATCCCCATGATGCGCAACAAATTTAGATTAAGATTTGAAAATACACCGTTGGACATGAATATCAGAAATATTTTACTTGAAAACAATAAAAAATTATTAAAAAAACTATTTCGAATTGATAGAAATGATTTATTGGAGAATCTTTCAAAAATAAAAATCCCTGTATCTTTGAAGTTTAATAATATTATATACATTTGTAATCATTATTATCTGAAGTCAGAAAAAATTGAAACCATAACGCCTAAAGCTATCACTCGGTTGTTATGATGGCGCGAAGCATCCCGTAACCATCTTGTCACATCCAACACCTCGCCGCTCCATTAAAATCTGGTATAATGGCAGGTACAGTGACATCGCCAGGCGATGAATCCGAGGAGGTACGTAACGTGGGTGTACCGGTAGGCGTATGGATAGCAGCCGTCATCATCTTCATTCTGTTGACCTGGATGACCTTCTGGGTGACGAACAAGGCGTATTCCCGCAAGTGGGAAGACGAGAAGGATCATAATAGCTTGAACTCTTAAGTATTTACGATAGAAAAAGCAATGAGCACCATCCTACGCCCAAGCGTATGGATGGTGCTCATTTTTCTTTTGTCTTTTAATTGGAAGGCCTATCAAACACGACTCTTAAGCTCAACAGCTCATAAAATTAACTGTCGTAGATTCCATGCTCTTCCTCTTCATCCAGAAGTCTTTCTCTTTCAATTTCTTTTCGTAAGGATGTTACCATTTTTCTAGCCCAAATACGAACATTCGCGAAGGAATGGTCCCGAACATTTTCTAGAACTTCAATCTGTTTTTCCAAGTGCGGAATAACAGAACCACTCCAACCAAAACTTTTCATGTTCGAAGAAATTTCCTTTAATACTTCTTCATTTGCCCCAAACTGATCAATTAACCATTTAGCAAATGGATGCCATATCCAACATTCACGACTTTTATTGTACAAAGGCATCATTCCGGCAATTACCTTTGGAGCTTGTTTAGGATGTGTTATACACCAATTTTTTAGAATTTGATCCGATAGCTTAAAAAGTACATTCCCTTCAATTTTATTGTCATGTGTGTCTCCAAACGAAATTAATTCATCACCAAGAAGATGACGCAATCTTGTCCTCACTTTCCAGTTAGTTGACAAGAGTTGATTTGATAGTACTGGCCAAATCACTTCATGGTGTTTAACCAGCAACTCCTCAATTACAGGAGCGTAGTCAAGACGAAGTGCTTCTTGGTAATCACTTTTAAGTTGAATAGCAAATATCTCTCTAACAAGATGCTCTGCTAATTTATTTCCATTATTCGAATCATCGAGGAATTTAATCACTGTTTCCTTCCAATGCCAGATATCGCTTTGCGAAACACCAGCGCTTTGCATTAACAAACCAGGTTTAAGTAGAATTTCTAATATAGCTTCTCGACATTTTTCTTTTCTGCTTTTGTTGCGGTGTGTATAAAGACCGAGTGTTTCCAGAGCTATCCAAGCGCCTTCATTTGAGTGATAACTAAGCACTCTACAATAGTCAATAATAACCTGTGTCGATAAATGATCTAGAACACCTCCGTAAGCGAATGCTCGAAGACTTGCGATAGGAAGAGCTCCCGATATCGCCAATGAGAGAGCTTGGTTCAAATCAGCTGACTCTGGTTGAGATAATCTAGTCACATCAATTAAGTGTAGTTGCAACTCTTCACAATTTGCAATAACTTGAAGGGTTTTAGTCACACGACCAGGATTTCTTTTTCGCAATGAATATAGAAAACCTCCCAATACAACTGCATTCCCTTCAGTTGAGATCTTACGGAGAATATCTAAAGCCTTTGTTATGAAAAATTCATCTTCTAATAGAAATTCACCTAGAGTGCTCCCAAATAAAAACCCTTGTCTTTGTTCCCCCTTAAAAATTATTATAAGATGTTCCATCCAGGTGCTGTCGCGTTTTATTAATTCAATTGCAAGCCCTTTAGCTCGTAACGCAGCTAAGTCAATGTAGTGCCCATCTTCATCTTCTACATGATCATACGGTGGGATACTAATTGTTAGACGAAGTTTATCTTCAAGTCTTTCTGGCTGTAATAAATCTATCCAACGATGAATACGTGCTAAAACATCGGAGGGTATTTTCTCATTATCGTGTCGAGTTAATATTTGAATCGACTCGATTGCATCTGGCCAGACTAGATTATTTTGCTTAGAGATAGCGAGTATGATTGACTCAACCTCATCAATGATTCCATGTTGAATTAATCCCATAATTTCATTGGATACTTGTTTGCGTGCTATATCACCATTCTTATCATGATTTATCACAAACGGCTTCAGACGAATTAGCGACTCTTTCCAATATGAAGACACTTCAGACCATTCTTTTGGTCTCCACTCATGCAAAGGAGCTAGGCTACCTTGAAGCTCTGCTCCACTCATTCTTGAGAAGCTATGAGTTTGAATGGCGGCACCCAAAGCCTCTAATCCAATTACTATATATTCATCTTCTGCACGATTCAGCGCTTCATCAATGATTTTCAACCGTTTTTCTGCCGGAGTCTGGGTACCGGATAGAAACACATGAAAAAGCTGTAAAAACTGTCCTGTGGCGTTATTAGACCATGTTTCGTTCTCTGCTGCTGCAAAAGCCAAGAGCACTCTTGCTGATGTATAAAAAGTGTCCTCCCAAAAGCATAATTTTTCTAACGCCCAAACAAGATTACGTCTTCCTAATTTGACGTTTTTAAGTTCTTCGATTGACCAAGAACCAAATGCGCTATCTATAGCCTCTGCTGCGGCGTGGGGGTTCACTTCTGAAAACGAGCGGAAGAGGCGAGCCCCCTTTTCAGTATTTAAAACTTCCGCTTTACCAAAAGGGCCTCGCTCACCACATAGTTGTTTTGTCAAATCACGAGCCTCGGACAAAAATTGCAGTTTAGAGATTTGATCACAAAGAGCTTCTGCCATGTTACCTGGCATTTGTTGGGTTATTAGTTCCAAAGCCCTTTCAGGTGAACAACCCTTCCACCATTCAGCTGCTAATCGAATGGCAAGCGGTATTGGAGTAAGACTAACGAATCGTCCACGCTTGTCCAAAATGCCACGTTCAATAAACACAGATGCCACTTCATAGAACCTTTCTGGTGTCATTCGACAAATCTTTTCTGCAACGAAACGTCGCTGTTCCATTACATCTTCAGAGAAACCTACCTGCTCAAAAATAGCGCATGCAGAAATAACACTCCTAGCTTCAGTGTCGGGATCGTTCCGTCCCCATAATAGCCTTTCGATAATCACAGGATTTTCTAGATTGCCAATATCGGTTCGATCATTAAGTCTTGCCTCAGCAAGTAGAACAGCCATTTGAGGAAATCCTTCTGCAAAGATTGCAATTCGATTAATATCTTCATCTTGAAGTGCTGGATATGCTATCCTTAGCATTGGTTTAATAACAGTTTCTGTAGATGCGGGTTTCAATTCAATAAATGGATAATCAACATGAACCTTTTCTGGATTGTAATCAAGAGTTAAGAGATTTAACAAACTATCCGCATGTTGAATTTTGTTGCATAGTTGTAGGTGCAACTCGAGAGGGCAATTATCAACTACAAGTAATCCTCGTAGTCCAGATGAGCGCCATGTAGAAACAACAGTTAAAAGGTCATAAGAACCAGCCGCAACATCAACATAAACAATCTGATCACTTAACCCCTTTTGCACAAGGTCATTGGAATCCTCAGGAGGTCTAAAAGCTTCAAGAGCGAGCCTTGATTTCCCAAGCCCTGAGCGACCTACTATGCGAGCAACTTTTCGGACACCTAAAAAATGATTGCGTAGGCCTTGAATGTGACCTTTTATAGTCTGATCGCTTATATATGTATATTGATTTTCGTTATGTCTGCTCCAAGATGTCCAAGTTTCTATATCAATTGAAACGTCTCTGCCGATATGGCGCAAAACAGAAGTAACTATAGGAATATACTTATTCGCCCATTTGGCAATTTTATTAGCATCGTATATTCGAATGTCAGCTGTATTAGCATAATGTTTACCAGAAAGGTTGATTGCTTCTCTGAATTTCTGTATACGGGGAACTTGTTGTTCAGCATTGCATGACCTGTTGTAGAACAAAACGTAAGTTCCACCCGCATTAAGGACTTCTTCAACCCTGGTTTTTAGATTTGTGGAGTCTTTTTTTAAGATTTCACTTTTACAGCTTGCTGGAGGCATGTTAGCAGCCTTACATTGAAACAAAGTAAATCTGCTCGGAATCCATCCAGTATGAGAAGGTCCATCCGTCCACTGAATCCGTCCATCTTCTCCACCATCAGCAACATTGATTTTAAGCGAAACTTCTGCAGAAGATTCTGAAATACCTTCACTTAATGCTTCTAAATGAAGTAATTTACTGAGTAGATCAGTGAATTGTTGCTCATTTAGTGATTCAATATGCTCGTATGTAATTTCAAGCGGCCGCGGCATTCTTTGTTCACCCATTTCACTCAATTATTTAGATAAGATCATTTGATACTTATACTTCCTATCAAATATATCTTAACTATTTTCGAGGTGGACGAGTAAAATCCCTTTACAATTAATTACTTTTTTCCATATGTTCTTCCGGAAGATCAACCCATATTGCTAGGAAGCGCACCCAAGGGCCCTACACCCAATTCACCAACGGAACAACAATCGCACCATACGCAAACGCGCAGATGATCACAAGCGCCGGATGAATCTTGCGGATCTGCATTGCCCAGAACGCAATAGCTGCGATGAGCAGGGACTGGATGATGCCGATTGAAGCGATCGAGCTGTCGACAAACTGCCATGTCAGGAGCACCATCATGATTGCGATGACTGGCTGCACGAGCAGCGTGATGCCTTTGACAATGGGGGATTGACGGTGCTTGCGCAGAAAACGCAACATGAGCACCAGTGCGATAGCCGATGGGGCGATAGTTGCAAACAGTGCAATGAAGATGCCGATCCAGCTACCCGCATCAAAGCCGACAAAGGCCGCGATTTTCGTAGCGATCGGTCCCGGCAAGGCATTTCCCAACGCTAGAATATTGGAGAATTCCTCAGGCGTCGCCCAGGCGTGATTGGTCACAATCTCCCGGTACATCAGCGGGATCGACGCTGGTCCGCCGCCGTACCCCAGAACATTCGCTACAAAAAAACCAACAAATAAATTCCACCACTCAGTCCATGCCACTGCTCATCCCGCCTCCTTTCTTATGCTGCTGGTCTCGAATCCGCTTCTCCAGCTTGCGCTCCTGCCGCAGCTTCAATTTGGCCACCGTATTCATGTGAATCGCTCCATAGGCGATGAAGATCATAATGACAACTGCAGGGTGAATCTGAACCCCTTGGAGCATGGCAAAAGCCAGGGCAAAAAAGCCGATCCCGGCGGGGATGCCCAGTCCTTTGACCGCCTTTTCGCCAAATTCGTACGCCATCACACCCAGCATGACGGCCACCACTGGGATAACTGCCCCGATCATGCCCTGAATGATTGCCGAACCGCTCAAGTACTGAACAAAACTAAGCAGAGCAATCATGGCGATGCTGGAAGGCAGGATGTGAGCCAGGACAGAGATAACAGCGCCAAGCGCGCCTTTTTGGTGATAGCCCACATAAGCCGCCATCTTGGTGGCAATCGGCCCCGGTAATGCGTTGGCCAACGCCAGAATTTCGCCGAACTCTTCGTCATCCATCCACTTATAGGCGGTCACGGCTTCATAGCGGATGAGGGGGATAACGGACGGACCGCCGCCATAGCCCAAGATACCGGTCTTGATCATGGCCCAGGACAGCTGCCCGTATTTGTTGCCTGCGGCTGCTTCGCTCATCATTACAACCTCATTCCCATCCGGCTTTTGTAGCGGTTGATCAGCAGCTGGCACTCGACACTCATGATGCCGGGCAGTGTGTACAGTTTTTCTTTCATGAATAATTCCATCTCCTCGTTGCTCTGAAACAAGCCATGCATATGAAGCTTGCTCGGTCCGGTCATGTGGTACAGGCTCGTGACGTAGGGCTCGGTGGATAGCTGATCAGCGACAGCATGCAGATGCTTGGGCTCCACCTCGACATTGAAAAAAGCCGATACCCGAATGCCGATTTTCTCCGGATTAATGACGGCAGTAAACCGTTCGATCACGCCAGCATCTGTGAGCGCGCCAACACGGGCTTGCACCGCAACGCGGGAGAGGCCGACTTCCTTAGCGAGATCCGTATAGGAAATCCGACCGTTCTCGTGCAGAAGCGCGATGATTTTGCGGTCGGTGTCATCGATGATGACGGATAAGGGCTCAGAATTGCTTTTTGAGCTCATGGGTTACGTCTCCTTTCAAAACAATCAAATTGCAAAATGAAATCATAAATCGATCCCGACTTGCCATATGTTCAAATATATACGCGATTTCATTCGTTTTCAATACATTTTTGCGAGAGTGATGACAAAATGGTTGAATGTTCAGCGATGAGGTGTTAGATTAGAACAAGATGAAATGTTATGTTTTCTACCACGGGGAAATGGGAGGGGAATCAGATGAGGCAAGCGGTGATTGGTTCGCAAGCGATGGTGGTTAGTCCGCACTACTTGGCGTCGACGGCTGGTGCCCGGATTCTGGAGCAAGGGGGCAACGCATACGATGCCGCAATTGCAGTCAGTGCAGCACTGGCTGTTGTGTATCCGCATATGACCGGACTTGGCGGTGATTCGTTCTGGCTCGGATGGCATCATCTCGAAGGCAAGGTGCGTGGCTACAATGCGAGTGGACGTGCAGGCAGCAACTGTACGATTGCAGCCTATGAGGGGATGGAGTCGATACCCAACCGGGGCATCCGCAGTGCGGTGACGGTCCCAGGCATGGTGGATGGCTGGGCAGCGGTGCATGGCGAGTATGGACGTTTGCCCTGGGCAGACGTACTGGCGCCTGCGATTGGTTATGCGGAGGACGGCTTTCCGATGTCGCCGGATCAGGCCGGGCATACGGCAGCACATCGCGACATGCTGGCAGCAACGCCGGAGACGGCTGCAATCTATCTGCCTGGCGGAGCCCCCGCTGCAGCTGGTGTGCGGTTCCGGCAGCCGGACTTGGCGAGAACGCTTCGGCGGGTAGCTGAGAACGGTAGGGATGAGTTCTATACGGGGGAAACTGCGCAAGAGATTGCTCGGTATATGGAAGCGGAAGGTGGATTGCTGACGGCGGAAGACCTGGCCGCGCATCGTGGCGATTGGGTCGCACCGGTGACTGGGACGTATCGGGGATATGATCTCTATCAGATGCCTCCTAACTCGCAGGGCTTTGCTGGCATTATGACGCTGCAGATGCTGGAGAAGTTTGACCTGGCTGGAGTGGAGCATGGCTCGCATGCTTATTATCAGCTGTGTGTGGAGGCGCTCAAGCGGAGCTTCCGCGACCGCAACCGGTACCTGACCGATCCGGCCTTCTCGGAGGTGCCACTGTCGCGTCTGCTCTCCAAGGAATATGCGGCTGAGCTGGCAACGACGATTGATGTGAACCAGGCCTCTGATGAGGAGGCGGTCGCGCTTGGCAGTGATACGGCCTACGCAGCGGTTGTCGATGCAGAAGGCAATGCGGTTTCCTTCATTCAAAGCCTGTACTTCGAGTATGGCTCAGGCGTTGTGGCTGGGAATACGGGAGTGTTGATGCAGAACCGGGGGTCTTTTTTCTCGTTGGATCCGAACCATGTCAATGCACTGCAGCCGGGCAAACGATCCTTCCATACGCTCATGCCTGCGATGGCGTTTCAGGGCGGTAAGCCAGCCATCGTCTATGGCACCCAGGGCGGGGAAGGGCAGCCGCAGACGCAGACGGCGATTTTCACTCGGATGGTGGACTACGGCATGGACCCGCAGCAAGCCATTAACGAGCCGCGCTGGGTATGGGGCCGCACGTGGGGCGAGCAGACGCGTGAGCTGAAGCTGGAAAGCCGGGTTGCGCCGGAAGTGCAGGCGTCACTGGCAGCGGCAGGTCATCAGGTGCGGACAGTGGGGGCCTTCGACGGTGTCATGGGCCACGCCCACGCCATTCGGCGCGATGAGCATGGCTTCTTGCAGGGCGGCTCCGACCCCCGGTGTGATGGTGCGGCGATTGGGTGGTAGAGCTCTAAACCAGATGTGAATGCAGGCTATTAAAGGTAGGAACCTACGGTCACGGATCGATCTTCCGATCGCTGTTGTCCCCAGATTTCTTGAATTTATAACCGCTGTAGCGGTTGAAATCCGGGGACAAAGGCGAGCGCTACGCTTCTCCAGATTCGATTCCGTGCCTCTTCGGCCATTTTAAAAAGCCTGAAACCGTGGTTAAGCGCTGAATAAGAAGCAAAATGTTACTTGAATTGGCTAGCCATGGCGGTATACCAAGAGAGAGTATGATACGGAGAGAGAGGGAGATGACGGAGATATGACGGCACAGGAGACAGGCACGACGGTACAGGGGGAAGCTTATATTGACCGCAGTTTGGAGCTTGCTCCGACGGGGAGTGGGGCACTGGATGGGCTGACGTTTGCGGTGAAGGATGTGTTTGATATTGCAGGGCATGTGTCCTCGGCGGGTAATCCGGACTGGCTGCGGACGCACGGTCCGGCAGCATCCAATGCAGCGGTGGTCGAGCAGTTGTTGGCTGCGGGTGCGTCGCTGCGGGGCATGACGATTACCGATGAGGTGATGTACAGCATCAATGGCGAAAATGCCCACTACGGCACGCCGCTCAATCCGGCGGCGCCGGGGCGCATCCCAGGCGGCTCTTCGAGCGGCTCGGCTTCGGCTGTTGCGCAAGGCTTTGCCGATCTCGGTATTGGCACTGACACCGGAGGTTCGGTGCGGGTGCCAGCGGCCTATTGCGGACTGTATGGTCTGCGTCCGACCCATGGCGCCGTTGACGCACAGGGCTTGATTCCGCTTGCGCCAAGCTTTGATACAGTCGGCTGGATGGCGCAAAGTGCGAACGTGTTGCGCCAAGCGGGAGAGGTGCTCCTGCAGGGACAAGCTGCTGCTTCGCCGGGTCAGGGATTCACACGGCTCGTAGTGGCCGAGGAGATGTGGGCACTGGCTGATGAGCCAACCCGCGAAGCGCTGTCGGCGTACCTATCCAAGCTAGAGCAACTGGTTGCTGAATCCGAGCAGGTGACTCTGGCGCCGGAGGGGCTGGGCGAGTGGATGGCCGCTTTCCGGCATATTCAGGGCATCGAGATCTGGCAGGCACATGAGGCGTGGATTACGGAGAACAAACCAAGCTTTGGGCCTGGCATTGCGGATCGCTTCGCTTGGGCAGCTACGCTGCGCCGTGAGGAGCACGAGGCATCGTACACTAAGCGCGAAGAAGTAAGGGAGCGTCTGATCAGCTTACTCGGCGAGAACACACTGATGGTGGCGCCGACTGTACCGGGTATCGCACCACTGCAAGGCCTGAGCGGCGAGGCGGTTGAGCGCAGCCGCGTGGCGACGCTGCAACTGAGCTGTCCCGCCGGATTGGCTGGACTGCCCCAGCTGACCGTGCCGTTAACCGGCGAGGCAGGACTCCCCGTTGGCTTGTCGCTGATTGCGGGTCCGGGTCAGGATCTGCAACTGCTGGCGTTGGCTGAGCAACTGTCAGCTAACGCGTAATTCATCATCAATCCCACACGGTCTACAACTATAAGAGCCCGGCCTACCTATAGGCCGGGCTCTCGCCGTGTTATTCAATCAACATTTTCGCTCTAACCATCGCATTGATAAACATCCGATCATAGGCCCATTTCAAATCCTTCAGCTTTTCATTCCCCAACTGATGCTGATCCCAGAACGAATCTAGCGCATTCATTTGATTCGTAACGAGATAAATTTGAAGACTATCTAATGCTTGAATCCAGTCCTCGCAAATGTCGCGTGTATTATAAATATCTTGCGGGAGGTCCATCATCCCTGTCCTCGCGGAGGTGAAATCTCCATTTGCGTAGGCCTGTTCTTTTATATCAAGCAATTTATTTTGCAGATCTTCGATGGCGGCGGGCACTTGATCATCCTTGGCAAGCATGCGTTTCAACAGGTCCACCATCTCACCTTGAATAGCGTCTATTTCCTCAACGGTGCTAAAATTGAATTTTTGCAATTTGTCGATTGTCTCCAAGTAAGGTGTGCGCTTGTCCACAATGACCACGGAGTCTCCCTTTTTGTCCACATGGAACCCCGCTTGTCGAAACAAATAAACCGGCAGCATCGTGCGATTTTCCATTATAATAGCAGGAACATCCGTTTTTGGCTCAAGTGTCTTTCCTCCCCAGACCACTTGCACAACCGGAAAGCCCTTGAACAGCTTGCCTTGGGCTGCGGCAACGGCGACGGACGAACCAATCACGACTAATAGTACGATGGAGCAAACCAACCATTTTTTCATTCCGAGCACTCCTTCTAAGATTGATAGTCTTATTCTACCATGTATGATAGAAAAAAGGAGAGATGAACATGTTCATCCGTCTTGCAATTAGCGATGAGGAAATTCTGGCTACCTACCCGGTGATGCACCAACTGCGCCCCCACCTGGAGGAGGGGTCGTATGTCCAGCGTATTCGCAAACTGCAGCAATCTGGTGGCTACCGCCTGCTGACGCTGCAGGAGAATGGTCAGCCCCGAGCCTGCGCGGGCTATCGTGTCTGTGATTCATTGGCTTGGGGCACGTTTATCTATGTCGATGATCTAATTACGGATCAGGACAGTCGGGGGAAGTGCCACGCCCAGCAGCTATTCGACTGGCTGGAGCGGGAGGCGGCGAGATTGGGCTGCGACGCGTTGCACCTGGATTCCGGCGTACAGCGTTTTGATGCGCACCGCTTCTATTTGAACCAGCGGATGAACATCACTTGCCATCATTTTGAGAAACGATATGAATAGCAAATAAGTCGTCCTGTTCTTCATCAAGAAGGGCGGCTGGATGCCAACTCTCTCTATGAGTCCGGTAACGACCGGACTCATAGAGAGAATTTTTTTTGGGGGTGGAATTTTAACAGGACAAGGTGTAAATGCACATACCAAAAGAAAAAAGGGGGAATAGGATAGAAAATATTGGCAGATTAAGGAGGTTGAGCTGATGTCACAAGGAAACATACCCAATATAACACCGGTCATCACAGTGACTAGAGATGATGCGGTCAATTTGTTGTTATCCTCCATAGCTATGGAAGAGCTGGGATTAAGTCATATTATCAATGCTGAAGGTGAGAAGCTCCAGTACATACTGGGCACGCTCCCGGGTTTAACTGGCCCCCCAGCGACGATAAGTGACATTCTCAGTGTCAATGCCAGTATCAGGGACACGATTCGCCAGCTGACAAACCAGGAATGGGTGCTGCAAAACAAACTGGAAAGTATTTTGTCTACACCAATATCAATTGGTCCTACAGGGGCTACCGGTCCAACAGGTCCATCGGGAGGACCTCCCGGTCCAACCGGAGCAACTGGTGCTACTGGTGCGACCGGTGCAACGGGCCCGACGGGTACGTTTGATCCCGGTACCGTGCTGTTCAATGTCCTCGGCCAAACGGGTTCGGCAACGATGGAGCTTGGAGATAATATAACCTTCTTATCCAATACCTTGGATATCACCGTCACACAAGGCTCGGCTAACGTATCGATCGAAAGCCGGAACGTAACCGGCCCGACTGGCGTTGCCGGAGCGACCGGTGCCACGGGAGCAACGGGTGCCACGGGAGCAACCGGAGCGATAGGTGCCACAGGAGCGACAGGCGCAACGGGTGAAACCGGAGCAACCGGAGCAACCGGTCCGACTGGTGTAGGGGCAACAGGAGCCACCGGGCCAACGGGTGCGACAGGTGCAACGGGAGAAACCGGTGCCACGGGTCCGACCGGTGCAGGTACAACCGGGGCGACGGGAGTAACGGGTGCGACCGGTGTCACGGGCGAAACGGGAGCCACAGGCCCGACCGGTGTAGGAGCCACCGGTGCAACCGGCTCGACGGGTGCGACAGGTGCAACAGGAGTTACGGGCGCCACCGGAGCTACCGGGGCCACCGGGGCCACCGGAATGACCGGCGCAACAGGAGTTACGGGCCCCACAGGGGTGCTTGGCTTTAATCCGTTTGATGTGTATGTACTGGCAGGGGCGGTTGGAGGGATCGGAACGCAGGCCAGTCCATTTGGAACTATCCAGGAAGGGGTCACGGCCGTTTCCCCGACCGGCACGGTTCATATTCTTGGTGGCACTTATCCGGTGACTACCCAAATCACAATTAACAAAGCTGGTGTCGTTCTCAAGGGGTACCCAAGTACACTGATTTCGCTGCAAGCCGCCACGATTCTCTTTCTGGTTACGGGTAATGGCATAACGCTGGATGGTCTAACGATAACCAGTGATTTGCCTTATGCTGTGGAGTTCATACAGTTTGAAGGAACCAATCATAAGCTGATTAACAATGTCATTTTTGGCCCTCCACAAGCAGGCCCGTCAACGGGCTGGGTGGTGAATCGAGGTTTTGTAACGCAATCTGATGTAGTGAATCTTATTGTTCAAAACAATATTTTCTATTCCCTGCGGCAGCCATCCTATTTGAATCCTGGTTCTACCGGCAATATCGTGAATAATGTGGTGTACAACACGCGTGGATTTGTCGTGGATGGAGCGGTCTTTGTGTTTTCGGGTAATGCCTGGGGCAGTCCGGTTAATGCAGTGGATATTGCCCTTTTAGTTGGAACAATAGCCGGGCCTCCTTATGATCCGTTGACGGAATTGGCAGATAACAATAGTAATGCATCAATCAGTGATCAGCGATAGTGGAGATTTGAATCCTTACTATCATAAGCTGCGGAGCCTCTTGTGGGGCTCCGTTATTTTTTGCCGCAACTGAGAAAAAGGAGGTTAGCCCTCCATCATGTCTGCGCTTCAAGAATACGCATCAGATACGGTTCGCCTTCTGTCATCAGATCCCGCTTGCTCTGCTCCACTTGCCCATCGTTGAAGCCTTACAATACCTTAATGCCCCCTTGACATAGCACGAATACTTGCCGGTTATGGTGGAGCAAGGTCTGCCGACAGTGCTCTCAGCGCACGCATGGCAGGACAAGCTCCTGCATACCTATACCTGAGCGACAGATGATGTTAGAGGAGGTTTTTTATTGTGAAAAGAATGGTTCGACAGCTGCATGTCATGATGGCTTCATTACTGCTTCTATCTCTGCTCCAGCCGGTGGTGGCTCGGGCGGCTCTGCCGGAGCTGCCTGCGACCGGATACGGCAAGGTGCTCGATGCCCGCAAGGCCGAGATCGCACCGGGAGCACACTATACCTGGTACGATCTGCAGGATCACCGGGGCAATCAAAAGGTACATATGGTCGAGTTCAATCCCACTGCTTCGAATCTGGAGCTGCGCGCCGGTACGAAAGACGGCTATGTCTACGGCATGAAAGGCGTAACCGAGATGGCTCGCCATCTGGACGGCCCGGGCCAGCGGGTCATCGCCGGCGTCAATGGAGATTTCTATGATATCTCCGGTACCGCGACGGGCGTGCCCAACGGCATGTTCATGGATGGGGGCACGATTCTAACGAGTCCGGCCTCGAGTTTTGCTTTTGGCCTGAAGGCGGACGGCTCGTCCATCTATGGAGCACCCCAGCTCACCCGTTCCATCACAATTGACGGGACAACGACGAATCTGACGCACATCAACCGCTATCGCGGTGCCAATGCGTTGGTACTGTACACCGCCGACTACTATACGTCGACCAAGTCAGGTGCGGATGGGACGGAGGTTATCCTGGATGTCGTGTCTGGTGAGGTGAAAAGTGGAGATACGCTTCAGTTGCAGGTAGCAGAGGTCCGCAGCGGGCGTGGCGATGCGCCGCTGACAGACGGACAAGTGGTGCTATCTGCATCCGGCGCAGCGGTCTCCGCCATCTCCGGCCTGACGCCGGGTGATGAAGTGTCTGCGAGCTTCCAACTGGAAGGCGAATGGGCAGATGTGACGCTGGCGATCGGGGGTAACGGTCCGCTGGTGAAGGACGGTGTGCCGCAAAATACCGGCTTCAATGGCGGTGTTCATCCTCGTACGGCCATCGGCACCAAAGCCGACGGTTCCATCGTCCTCTTCGAGGTAGACGGGCGTCAGCCGGGAACAAGTGAGGGCGTGGAAACCTCCGAGCTGGAGCAGATGCTGCTCGATGTTGGCGTAATTGATGCGATGAACCTGGATGGTGGTGGCTCATCGACCTTTGTTGCCCGCATGCCGGGGGAGAGCGGCGTACGGATGATGAATACCGGCTCAGACGGCGGAGAGCGCCGGACAGGCAACGGTCTGCTACTGGTTAACACAGCGCCGGAGTTGGGCGAAGCTGTTCGGTTGGCAGTGACACCAGGAGCCGAACGGGTTCTGGGAGGTTCCGACCTGACGTTCCAGGCAGTGGGTGTGGATGGCAATGGGCATCCAGCGCAGGTTCCAGCCGCTCCGGCATGGCAGGTGACGCCTGCTCTGGGAACGATTACGGAGCAAGGCGTGTATACGGCTGGGGATGACCCGGGCTTCGCAACCGTGCAAGCGACACATGAGGACATCAGCGGCTCGGCAGAGATCGAGGTTGTAACGGTGATTGACGCGCTCGCTTTTCCGGATGAGAGCCGTTCCCTTGCCCCAGGGTCCACGCTGCAGCTGCAGGTTACAGCAAGCCGTGATGGGCAGCTGATTAAGGGAAGCAACCGGAGCTTCACCTGGGAGACAACGGGTGACATCGGCTCGATTAATGAGAATGGCCAATTCACGGCCGCTGACGAGAGTGGACTGGAAGGTGAGATTATCGCCCGATATGGCGAGATTGCAGCGACCATGAAGGTGAGCATCGGTCAGCCGCCAGTTATCCTCGAGGACTTCGAGGACGGCATCGGCTCGTACCGGGCATCGGGCGCGCAGTTCCGCACCGTCGATATCTCGGAGGTGACGGATCCCGATTTTGTCCGCAGCGGTGAGAAGTCTCTGAAGATGGCCTATGACTTCACGGGCATGACTAGTGGTACCTCGGGGGTCTACCTGATCTCGACTGCGCCTGGGAATCTGCAAGTGCCGGGCTACCCGCAGAAGATCAGCATGTGGGTCTACGGCGATGGCAACAAGCATTGGCTGCGCGGACAAATGCGCGACGGCAATGGTGCGGCCTTCCCGATCAACTTCACAGATGGAGAACTGGAGGGCGGCGTCAATTGGACGGGATGGAGGTACGTTGAGGCTGAGGTGACGCAAGGCCGTCCGCTGCCGCTGACGATGGACCAAGTGGTCCGTTATATGGAGACCAGCAACACCAAGAAAGACGCCGGTGCCATCTACATTGACGACATCCGGGCCGTCTACGGACCTGTAGATGAAGACCATGAGCCGCCGGTGATCCACTCCCTTAGTCCGGCTCCAGACGCGATTGTGACAGAGGCGACTCCGGAAATTACTGTCATTGCTGAAGATGAAGGTTACGATCCGGTGCAGCACCCGGGCACCACGCTGATCGACCCGGATCACATCCGTGTCTATTTGAATGACGAGCAGGTCGAGTATGGCTTCTATCCACCACAAGGACGTATCTCATTCCGACCAGCCACACCGCTGGCGGAGGGACGTCATAAGGTCAAAGTCGCGGTGCGCGATCTGAGTGGCAATCAGACGATCGAAGAGTGGTATTTTACCGTTAATCTGGGATCGCCGTATTATGATTACAAGACGCCGGAGACGGTCTACGCCGGCCGGACCTACACGGTAGATGTAAAAGCGATCCAAGCAGACACGCTGGCAGGCGGTCATCTGGCGTTTTCATTTGACCCTGCGACGACTGGCGGGTTGAACGTCCTTCGCGGCGACAAGCTGACCGAGTCTCAGCTGGATTCGCAGATAGACCCAGTTACCGGACAAGTAAGGCTGGACTTCAGCCAACTGGACGGAACAGAACTGGCGGGAGAGGACGTAATTGCTCAAATTCAATATACGGTGCAATCGGATATCCTTGGGCCGTATGTGATAGAGCAGGTGGAAGGTGGCGTGTCGGGTACGCATCACATCTCGTTTGTCTCAGGTGAGATGGTAACGACTGGTGGCACCATGCCTTTCATTGGTCAATCCTTGCGCTCCCGCGTGGAGGCGGAGCTCAAGCTGACTTGGGATCACTACGCAACCGCACTTGGTGAGCCAGCTGTATTTACGGTTGCTGAGATGTCAGGCGGTGCAGCGGTAGGTGATGCAGAGCTGTTAATTGAGGGTGAACTGACTGGTGATGGCCGTTCCGATTCAACCGGTGAGCTGATAACAGTCCAAGCTACCGAGGAGACGGGGACGTACCGGGTACAGGCCGTCAAGGGTGATGCCTATAGTCCGGTGATGACCTTTACGGTGGCACCATTAGCGGGTACGCCGGAGCCGTACAACATTAGCGTGACGATGGGCGAGGACCCTGCCGTTTCGCGAGGGTTTGCATGGCATACGCATCCATCGGTGACCGAATCGGTGGTTGAGCTCGTAAAAGCTGCTGAATTCACGGACTTTGAGGCGGATCCGGTGGTGCGGGTCGAGGGCAGCAGTTCTACGTACACGACCTACAAAGATGGCACGATGCGTGTGCACAAAGCGACGGCTAGCAGCCTGGAGCCGGGTACGGACTACGTGTACCGGGTGGGCGATGGCGCAGGACATGTGAGTGAGAAGGGGACGTTCCGCACGAGCGATCCCGAAGCGGACGCCACACAATTTCTATTCCTGACCGACTCGCAGGGTGGAGTAGTGGGGGATTTTGTAAAGTGGGGCCAGACCCTGGACAAGGCCATGGCGTACATGCCAGAGCCGGAATTCCTGCTCCATGGCGGGGATCTGATCGACAAGAGCTTTGAGCAGCGGGAATGGAACTGGTGGTTCGAGTATGCACAGGAGCATCTGCGGGGCACGACGCTGGTGCCGGTGATCGGCAACCATGAGGTGAATGGGACCAATGGCTATGGCGATTTCCTCGCCCATTTTAACAATCCGGGTAATGGACCTGATGGGTCCGAGGGCATCAGTTATTCCTTTGATGTGCAGGACACGCATATCGTCGTTTTGAACACTGAGGGAGGCGCCGCGGGCATTCGGGAACAAGTCGAGTGGTTGGAGCAGGACCTGGCGTCGACCGACAAAAAGTGGACCATCGTCACAATTCACCAGGGGCCATATGGCAGCACCTACGCCAATACCAGCGTGCAGGCGGCATGGGTTCCATTGTTCGATAAATACGGCGTAGACCTCGTCTTGAGCGGACATGACCATATCTACTTGCGCACGTTCGCCATGCAAGGCAATGAAATCGCTGCGGATGGCGAGGGGACCCGATATGTTATCGGCGGCTCGTCGGGAACCAAGTTCTACGGCTTGACGAAGAAGCCGTATCAGGAAGTGGTCTTTAACGAGCAGGAGCAAGTGTACACGGCTGTGAAGATTGAGGGCGACGAGCTGGTCCTGACGGCTCGGGCGGTTAATGCGAGCGGCGAGGAGCGGGAAGTCGACCAACTGACGTTAATCAAGGAGGATCAGGTGCCGCCAGTCACGCCGCCGGTTACGCAACCGCCGGTCACCAATCCGCCAGTGACGGAGGAGCCGGAGGAACCATCCGAGCCGGAAGAGCCAGGGCAGCCTGAGCCTGCAGCTCCGGGTGAGCTGAAGCCGAGCGAGGAGCAGCTGCAGTCCGGTGGCAATGGTCAGCCGGTTAGGCTCGATATGAAGGGGGAGCTGAAGACCCTCACGCTCCCGGGTCATGCAGCCGAGCTGCTGAATGGTTCGCCACTGACGGTACGTGCGGATAACCTGACAATAACGATTCCGGCTTCGGTCCTGGCCGAGCTTATGGGAAGCTTGCCTGCGGAAGAAAGGGAGAAAGGCACCATTACACTCACTGTCGAACCTGTAACCTCTGGCCGAGCATCACAGGTGGTTGCTGGCGCACAGACGCATTATGGAGCAGAGATCCGCCAGGCCGGGGCGATGCTGGACTTCACACTGCGCGTACAGGATGCAGGAGGCAGTGAGCACTCGTTAGAGAGTTTCAGCGAGCCAATAACGGTACGCATCCCTGTCAGAACGGATGCTGATCCTGCGCTGACTGGACTGTACTTTGTAGCGGAGAATGGACAGTTGACGTATATCGGAGGCAAGGTGGAGAACGGTGTACTGACGGCCGCGCTCACACACTTTAGCACGTATGCTGTATTGGAATACAACAAGTCCTTCGCGGATTTGTCCGATACCCACTGGGCAGCTTCAACTATCAAGCAGCTCGCCGCCAGACAGCTGGTGAATGGGGTTTCGAATGAGCACTTCCTGCCAAGCGGAGAGGTGACACGGGCCGAATTTGCGGCCATGCTCGTACGAGTGCTGGGCTTGGCTGGCGAGACAGAACATCCCTTTGCGGATGTGTCCGCAGACAAGTGGTATGCGCAGGAGATTGCTGCGGCTTATCATGCGGGTCTGGTCACGGGTACAGGTGAGGGCCGGTTTGCGCCGGATGCGCGTGTGACCCGCCAGGAAATGGCGGCTATGCTGGTTCGCGCCCATGCCTATGAGACTGGTCATGAGCTGGCTGCATCCAGCCCGTCTGACTTCAAGGATCTCGCCGACGCACCTGCATGGGCCCAAGAGGCCATCGCAGCTGCTGGTGAGTTGGGCCTCATCCAGGGCCGGGCACCGGGTCAATTTGTTCCGGCAGGCCACGGCACCCGCGCCGAGAGTGCGCAGCTGATGTTGAATTTGATTCGAATCCTGGAAGCATAGAGACAGGGAAGTAAAAGCAACGGGCCCCCAAGGCTAAGTCTTGGGGGCCTGTTGTTTCTACTGGTTTAGGGAATCAAGTGTGGATGAGGTGCCCCCGCCATCAGCCGCTGTAACACACCTTTGTTCCTCTATTTGCTCAGCAACCCGCTGATCAGCTGCTGTAACGCACCAATGTTCCTCTATTTGCCTGGCAACTCGCCGGTCAGCCGCTGTAAGACACCAATGTTCCTCTATTTGCCTGGAAACCCTCTGATCCGCCGCAGTAACACACCAATGTTCCTCTATTTGCGTGGCAACCCGCTGATCCGCCGCAGTAACACACCTTTGTTCCTCTATTTGCTCAGCAACCCGCTGATCCGTGGCTGTAACACACCTTTGTTCCTCTATTTATCGGGCAACCCGCTGATCCGCCGCAGTAACACACCTTTGCGGTGCAACCCCCTTATTACGGAGTCCTCCGCATAAAACCGGCACGTGGCATAGTCATGCTCTTTATTTCACTTTTTTCCTCGGCCAGAAGAAGGCGGACCGCTCCTCTAAGCTCATGACCCACTCCGAAAATCGAACCGGCGGCATGTTGCGAAGACGGGTGTGCATGCGCCGGTTGTTGTAGAAGTCCATGTACCGGTCTACGGCCCCATAGGCGTCTTCAAACGTTGCGTATTCTTCCTTGCCAAACAGGTCTCGCTCCAGGTTGCTGTGGAATGATTCAATAAACGCATTTAAATCCGGCGTTTTCGGCGGAATGCGTTCGTGGATCATCGTCCAGCCTTCACACATGTCGCCAAACAGGTGACTGACGAACTGAGGGCCGTTGTCCGTTCGGATGACAGGCCGGTCGCTGTCAGGAGCAATGTGCTGCTCTAAGGCTCTGGCCAGCGTCTGGCAGGCATGTTTTGCCTCACAAGTCGATCCGCGGTGGTAGCCTACAATGACACGGGTAAAGACATCGATAATGCTCAGGACAAAGAAATGCCGATCCCGGCCCGCTACGTAACCGTACTTGATGTCCATCTGCCAGAGTTGGCCCGGCCCGGTAATGAGTCGGTTCTCGGGTAGTCTCCGGGGATGCTTGGAGCGTTTCTGACGCTTGGGCTGCAGGATTTCCAGCGCCTGACACAGCCGGTAGCTCTTCTTGTGATTGAGCGTTAACCCGTATTGGTTCCCCAAGCATTTGGCCAGCAGTTTGTACCCATACACGTGCTCTTCTCCAGCGACCAGTTCCAGCAGCCATTCCTGAATTTGTTCGTCACAAATCTTTTCTCCCGATTCGGTCAGAGAGTACCCGGGGACGGGTCTCCCACGTCCCTTGGGTACAGCTTGTGATACCTGCGACTTGCGTTTCTTGCGGTCGTAATATGTGGACGGTGCGAGCCCCATGATCCGCAGCACGAAAGCTGCAGCATTCCCCTGCCTAATGAACATGTCGGCTATTTTAATTTTTTCGGATAAGCAGGGGTTGGCTTTTTTAGCAGTTCACGGAGGATCTCAATCTCTAACTCCTTTTCACCGAGCATCTTGACGGCCTTCTCATATTTCTGCTCGACCTCCAGCAGGCGCTTCCGTTCCTCCACCTGATCCTGGGGATACGGATGATCTTGTTCCCCGTGGGCCCCTCGGTAATCTCGCACCCACTGATTCACCGTCGACGGAGTCACCCCATATTTTCGGGCAACCACCGCTGCCTTAATGCCAGACAACACCTCTTGCGCTGCCTTCTCTCTTGTTCCCGTTAAGTGTCCCATTCCGTTCCTCCTCCTTCTCTACTTTAGTCTACATTTTTGTGGAGGAGGACTCCAACCTATTTAGGGGGCTGTGGAGTTTGTTCCTCTATTTGCTCAGCAACCCGCTGATCAGCTGCTGTAACGCACGAATGTTCCTCTATTTGCCTGGCACCCCGCTGGTCAGCCGCTGTAACCCACCAATGTTCCTTTATTTGCTCAGCAACCCGCTGATCAGCTGCTGTAACGCACCAATGTTCCTCTATTTGCTTGGCACCCCGCTGGTCAGCCGCTGTAACCCACCAATGTTCCTCTATTTGCTCAGCAACCCGTTAATCGCCAACTGTAACGCACCAATGTTCCTCTATTTGCGTGGCAACCCGCTGATCCGCCGCTGTAACACACCCGCTGATCCGTGGCTGTAACACACCAATGTTCCTCTATTTGCTCGGAAACCATCTAATCAGCCGCTGTACCTCACAATGTTCCCCTTTGCACCAGACTCATCTACGCTCTTAACACTGTCCAAGTAAGCGATTTACAATAGCTTAACTAGCCATGTTAACTTACCTGCTATGAAGTTTGTATTTCTTTTGTAAAACCGATTGACAGAGTTGTTATTTTGATATAATGTTATAACCAGTTGAACGGGAATTGGTTATATCCATTCGACAAATACCTACACCATTTGTACAACGTACCAATGAACGGTTTGGAGGCGCTGAAGTGCTGGATGAGACCTTGCCTGTAACGCTGCAGTACCAGCTGCGGAGCAGGCTGATGGACAAAATTGAACAAAAATACTGGCCGCCGGGCTCGCAGATTGCCAGTGAGCGCGAGTTATGCGAAGCATACGGGGTGAGCCGGATGACGGTGCGGGAGGTGCTGCGGGCACTGGTTCAGGAAGGTGTGCTTGTACGCAGACAGGGCAGCGGAACTTATGTGGCCCTGCCGAAATTCGAGCACGAGCTGACGAGCTCCTACAGCCTCTCGCAGGAGCTGGAGCGCGAGGGACTCGAGTCCCGCTTTGAAGTGCTCGACTTCCGGCAAGTGACAGCTCCGGAGGACGTACAAGAGGTATTCGGCCTAAGCGAAGGAGACCAAGTCTATATGATCACCCGTCTTCGCTTCATCGGTGATGAACGGTTTGCCTGGGAGAGATCCTACACGCCATGCGAGCTGCTGGAGGGCAGTACGGTGGAAGAGCTCCAGCGGGAGGGGTTATACCCGACGATGTACCGGATCTCCGGACTGATTGCCGAGACGGCAGATGTGGAAACGGAGGCGGTGAATTGCCCTTCCGAGATTGCTCCCCAGCTGGGCATCAAGAAGAAAACAGCCGTGCTCCATCTGACGCGTATTACCAAGGCGCAGGGGCGCAGCGTGGAGTATTGCGAGAGCTATGTGCGCAGCGAGAAATATCGGTACAAGTACAAACAAGTGCTGCGCAAAAAAGCCTTCCAAGAGCAGAACGCCTTGCAGCTGGACGGTATGTAGCTTAGCTGAGGCCCGCTGGCACAACCACAGTCCGCTCTTAAAGCGGGTTATGGTTTCCATATACTAAGCTTGATCATTCAAGGAGGGTATTCTTTTGAGAAAAGTTAGTTCCATCCTAGCGTTCGTCCTGTTAACCGGCACGATCCTGTCCGCCTGCAGCGGCAATGAGGGATCCCCGGGCTCGTCCGAGAACCCGCCCCCAGGCAACGGGGAGAACAGTGAGACGGTGGAAGCCGTCAACGCGACTGGATTTCCTATCGTCAACGAGCCGGTAACCCTGCGTGCGATGGTCCAGCTGAGTCCGGTCCAGCCGACGGACTGGAACGACATCCTGATCTGGCAGAAGTACGAGGAAATGACGGGCGTCCGTATCGACTGGGAGGCGTACACAGCCGCCGACATTACCGAGAAGCGCAATCTTGCCCTCGCCAGTGATCAACTGCCGGATATTTTCTACCGGACGAGGATGCCGGACAATGATGTAGACAAATATGGCGTGGAGGGTTCATTCCTGCGTCTCAATGAGCTGATTGACCAATATGCGCCCAACTTCAAGGCCATCATGGAGAAGTATGAAGATGTGCGCAAAGGCGTCGCAACTGCCGATGGCAGCATCTATGCCATGCCGAATCTGACCGATTCGCCAAGTATCGAGATTACGCGCAAGCTGTTCTTGAATCAGGATTGGCTGGCGAGTACAGGCCAGCAGATGCCGACCACCATTGACGAGCTCTACGAGGTGCTGGTAGCGTTCCGCGATGGCGACCCGAACGGCAATGGCCAGCAGGATGAGATTCCGATGGCTGCCGATTCGCTGGATGAGCTCCTGCTCGTCCTGCGCGGAGCTTACGGTCTGGGCAACAAGGGGATTGGCAATAACAACTGGGATATCGACCCGGACTCCGGCGAGCTGCGCTTCTTCCCTGCCAGCGAACGCTATCTGGAGCTGCTGACCTTCGTGAACAAGCTGTATACCGAGAAGCTGATTGACCAGGAGGTCTTTACTACCACCGGTACCGATGTATTGGCCAAGAATGAGCAGAACCGGATCGGCAGCTTCTCCTTCGGCAATGTCGTCGGCCGTGCCAACTCCAATGCCGACAGCTTCGTCGGTCTGGAGACGGCTCTTACCGGTCCGCATGGCGACCAGCTGTATACGAGTGCTCGCGGTCATCTCGGCGCACGCGGAGCGTTCATGATCAGCAAGTCCAACCCGCACCCGGAAGCCTCGATGCGCTGGATTGATTATTTCTACAGCGATGAAGGCATTCGCATGCTCTATCTGGGGATCGAGGGCGAGACGTATGCCCAGGATGCCGATGGCAACTATGATTTCCTGCCGGAGATTGTAGAGAACATTCCCGAGGGCTCTTCCTTCGACCAGGTGGTCTCGCAGTATGTTCCATATGCTGGCGGCTCCATTCCGACTCTGATTATGGAGGATTACTTCAAGGGCGGCGAGACGCAGCCCTCCGCGAAGGCGGCTGCCGAGAATCTGGCCCCGTATCTGCCGGATGAGCTGTGGGCACCGTTCAGCTTTACCACCGAGGAGGCTGCCGAGAAAGTGGCGTTGGAGGCCGATATTAATGCCCTGGTGACACAGCGTACGGCCGAGTTCGTCCAAGGCAAGGCTTCGCTGGCAGAGTTCAGCAATTATGTGACGCAGTTGGAGCGTATGGGGCTGGACCGGTTGAAGGAAATTTATGAGGCGGGTTACGCGCGCTACCAGGAATAAGGAGTGTTGATATGACATCAAGCCAGGAGACGGGTCAGCAGCGCAGGCTGCTGCCCCGCTCATTCCGCAAGAACTGGGATCTCTATCTGCTCATTCTGCCGGTTGTTCTCTACTTTCTTCTTATTAAATATCTGCCGATGTACGGCATCCAGATTGCCTTCAAGGATTTCTCCGCAGCCAAGGGTATCTGGGGCAGCGACTGGGTCGGCTTCAAGCACTTTATTCGTTTTTTCAATAATTATCAGTTCTGGACGCTAATCAAGAACACGATTGGCATCAGCCTGTACCAGATCGCCGTTGCCTTTCCGATTCCGATCCTATTCGCCCTGCTGGTGAACGAGGTCCAGAGCAAGTGGTTCAAGAAAAGTGTGCAATCCATCACGTTTATGCCCCACTTTCTATCAACGGTTGTGCTGGTTGGCATGCTGATGGCCTTCCTGTCACCTTCTACGGGACTGTTCAACAATGTCATTCGTTTGTTCGGCGGCGACCCGATTTATTTCATGACGGAACCCGGCATGTTCAAGTCCATCTATGTGTTCTCGGATATCTGGCAGAACATGGGCTTCGCCTCCGTCCTGTATATTGCAGTGCTGGCGGGTATCGACAAATCGTTGTACGAGGCGGCCATGATTGATGGCGCGACCAAGCTGCAGCGACTGATCCATATTGCGATTCCGTGCCTGATTCCGACGGCGATTATCATGCTGATCTTCCAGTTCGGCTCGATGATGGATATCGGCTTCGAGAAGATTTATCTGATGCAAAATGACCTGAACCGTTCCGCCTCGACGGTCATCTCTACGTATGTGTATGAGATTGGCCTGCTGGGCTCGCAATTCAGCTTCTCGGCAGCGGTCGGTCTGTTCAACTCGGTGATCAATTTCGTACTGATCATCATCGTCAACGCCGCAGCGAAGCGGATCAGCGGCACGAGTCTGTGGTGATGGAGGAAGCTAATTAATGGAACATACAAAAGCAACAAGTGTCGGCGACCGCATCTATGATGCCGTCATCTATACGATTCTGAGCGTGGTTATGCTCGGCACCTTGTACCCGCTGCTCTACATCGTCAGCGCCTCCATCAGTGATCCGCTGGCGATTGCGCGGGGCGAGCTGTGGCTATGGCCCAAGGACATTACCTTTGGCGCCTATGAGCGGGTATTGCAAAATCCAGATATTCTGACAGGCTATCGCAACTCGATTATTTATCTGGTGGTCGGCACATCCATCAACCTGGTGATGACGACGATGGGGGCCTATGCGCTCTCGCGCAAGGATTTTAGAGGACGTTATGTGTTGACCCTTCTTTTCACCTTCACCATGCTGTTCAACGGCGGGCTCATCCCCACGTACCTGGTGTACAAAAATATGCTGGGTCTGTACAACAATCTGTGGGTGATGGTCATTCCGGCGGCGGTGAGCATCTGGAATCTGATTATTATGCGGACCTATTTTCAGACCTCGATCCCCTATGAGCTGCAGGAAGCCGCCTTCATGGACGGCTGTAGCAATGTACGGACGCTGGTGACGATCATCCTGCCGCTCTCCAAGCCGATTCTCGCCGTCATGGCGATGTATTACGGGGTAGCGCACTGGAATTCGTATTTTACGGCACTTATTTATCTGAACGATTCCTGGCGACAGCCGCTGCAGATGGTCATCCGGAGTCTGTTAATTCAGGAGGATATGGGGGCCATGGCCGGCGGCAGCGGCGAGAGTATCGTGGAGCAGCTGCTGCTCGTCGAAAGCATGCGGTACGCGATTATTGTGGTCTCCAGTTTGCCGATGCTGCTGGTTTACCCGCTCGTGCAGAAGCATTTTGTCAAAGGCGTCATGATTGGCGCAGTCAAAGGTTAATCAAACTTAGGAGAACGGGAGAGTGCTGATGGAAGGCATACAACAGGAAGCGGAACAGACGGAGCTGCTCAGCCGCGGCAAGCGGGCGTGGGCGGAGGACACAGTGGCGGGCCATGAGGCGCAACTGGCTGTAGACGGACAATCGGACACATGCTGGGCCGGAGCCCCCTACTATAAATGGTGGAAGATGGATCTGGGCGGGCCGTGCCATATCGAGAGGATCTTCCTCCGGACTGAGGCGCAGGGCGAGATGGAGAGCTATACCCGATATTTCATTGAAGTAAGTGACGATGATCTAAACTGGTCTCTGGCAGCAGAGCATACCGAGACGGCAGCGCCGGCTCCTGGCGGACTGAGCTATCCTGTGGATCTGGAAGGGCGTTATGTGCGGGTGACCTTGACTTATTGCTCGTCCGGGGAGACGGTGAGAATCTATGACCTGGAAGCCTACGGGCGGCAGTTGTCCAGTCGTCAACCGGTCATTGACCGCCGCGCGCCGCGCAAGTTCGCTGCTGCCGATTACGACGAAGCGTCCGGCTTTGCGCGCTTTGAAGCCGATGATGTGGAGCCGGGCACGACCTATGCTGCCCTGCGTAGCGGTACAGAAGGAAGCTGGCTGCTCTACCGCAATGTCGATCTGTCGGATATCGGCGTGGATCAGCTGCGCGGAATGTTCGGCTTCGCCGATCTGGACAAATCCAAGCAGGTAGTGCTGGAGGTCCGACTGGATCACCTGGATGGGGAATGCGTGGGCGAGCTGATCCTGTTCAAGCAGTGGAAGCGCTGGTCCAATCTGGCGGGCCAGCTGACAGCTGCAGAGCCGGAGCAGCTAAGCGGTGTGCGGGATATCTATCTTGTCTTGCGCGATGTCGCGCCGGGACAGGAGCTGCTTATTCACTGGCTGGCGTTTGCCAAGGGAACGGCGCTGCCCCAGCCCCAGCCGCGGGCGGAGGCCTTGCCGGAACCGGCTGGCGAGTACCGGATTTATTTTGGCAATCTGCACAGTCACACCGGTCTCTCGGATGGAATCGGTACGCCCGATGAGGCCTATGATTATGCCCGCTATACGGCGGGGCTGGATTTTCTGGCGATTACCGAGCACAGCAATCTGTATGATCACGATCTGGATTGGGCCCGCAGCCGCAAATGGGTGGATATCCAGCGGACGGCAGCGCGCAAGACCGAGGAGGATGCTTTTCTGGCGCTCTATGGCGCCGAGACGACATGGTACAACCAGTTTGGCCACATGAACACGTATAATATGGATTGCTTCATTAATGCTTATGAAATCAAATATAATGACATCGCTCATTATTATCATACAATCAAGCAATATCCGGATTCGATTCAACAGTGGAACCATCCGTGGTCCTGCGGCAACCGTCACCTGGACGGATTCGACCCGTATGATCCGGAGCTCGATGAAGTGATGCATATGATCGAGATTAATCCGATCGAATCCAAGGAGCTCGGCGGCCTGTACTACTATGTGATGGCGCTCGATAAGGGCTGGCATGTAGCCCCTGTCGGCAGCCAGGACAATCATCACGGACAGTGGGGAACACAGAATACGCTGCGCACCGGCATTCTGGTTGATCGCCTGACAACTGCCGACTTCTATGATGCCGTTCGTCATCAGCGGGCCTACTTCACCTCGGCGCTGCACCTTAGCGTGTGGTTCAGAATCAACGGCGCGATTATGGGATCAAGAATTCCGCGTACGGAGACGGCCGATATCGAGGTTCATGCGCTCTACAGTTTGCCAACCGGCCATCGTATCGTTCGCATGGAGCTGATTGGTGAGCAAGGTCAGGTACTGCATGCTGCAGACCACGACAGTGATGAACTGCATTGCCAGTTAACGATAAGCTGGCCTGACCGCTACTGCTTCGTCAAGCTCTATCAGGAGGATGGCGAATTCGCGGCCACCGCGCCGGTCTGGTTCGAAGATTAAGGAGCTGAGGCATGATGGGTTGGATCGGTGAACAGCTGCTCGCGCATCTCATGCAGTACGGTGAAGTCTATCTGCGAATTACGTTGAGCGCGTTCTGCGGCTTCGTCATCGGGTGGGATCGGGAGGCCAAGAGCAAGCCGGCAGGGCTGAAAACCTACATGTTCGTCTGCGTAGCCAGTGCGCTCATCACGGTCATCTCGATCTACAGCGTCGGCAAGCTGAGCGGCGTGTACGCCAATACGATGATGGACCCGATGCGGCTTGCCGCCCAGATCGTGACAGGGCTCGGGTTTCTGGGGGCGGGTGTGATCCTCAAGGATGGCTTGCAGGTCAAGGGTCTAACGTCGGCTGCGATGATCCTTTTTGTTGGAGGCATTGGTATTGGGATTGGGGCAGGCTTTTATGGCGTTGTGGTGTTTGCTGTTGTGCTGTGCATGACGCTGGCCCGGGTCGCCAACCGGATCGAAAAACGGCGCTATCGCAAGCATGTGGCGCTGCACACGCGACGTTCAGAATTGGATGCCAGCAAATAAGGCGTCAGGTTTCCTTCATGTGATTGACAATCGACTGGCTATATTATAACGTTATGACCAGTTGATAGAGGCATGTGTCATTTCCTATGGCTCGTGCTGTTGAAGGAGGAAACGACGTGCTGGACGATACCTTGCCGGTGACGCTGCAGTTTCAGCTGCGAGGCAAGCTTCTGGAGAAGATCGAGGGCCGGGTCTGGACACCGGGAACCCAAATTCCCAGTGAGCGGGAGCTGTGTGCGGAATATGGCGTCAGCCGGATTACGGTCCGTGAAGTATTAAAAACGCTGGTACAGGAGGGCTATTTGACGCGCAAGCAGGGCAAGGGGACCTTTGTGGCCCTGCCTAAGTTCGAGCATGAGCTGACAAGCTCATACAGTCTCTCCCAGGAGATTGAGAAGGAAGGGCTGGATTCCCATTTTCAAATGCTGAGCTTTCGCAGAATTAGCGCGCCCGGGCCTGTGCAGGCGGTCTTGGGACTGAGCAGTTCAGATGAGGTGTGCGAGGTGACCCGGCTGCGCTTCATCGGAGGCGAGTTGTTTGCCTGGGAGCGGGCCTACACGCCGAGCGCGCTGATGATGGATGCGACCGAAGCGCAAATCGAGCAGGAAGGGTTGTACTTCACCATCTACCGCTGCTCGGGCCTGATGGCCGAAGAGGCAGAGGTCGAGGTGGAGGCGGTCAATTGCTCCGATGAGATTGCGGCCTTGCTTAAGTTGAAAAAGAAAGCGGCCGTCCTCTACCTGCGGCGCGTCACAACCGCAAAGGACCGCTGCATCGAGTATTGCGAGAGCTACGTGCGCAGTGAAACCTACAAGTACAAATACAAACAACGGCTTCGCAAAAAGCCGTATGAAAGTGCAGCTTACGGTTCGAAGTAAGGGCAAGGGCTGCTCGGGGATAGAAGTCGCAAGGCAGTCGATTCTGTGGCGGGGGTGTCAAGCGCCCGCCGTGATTCGACCAGGCCGAGGATTTGGGAGAAACCACTGCCGGAAGGGAGGGGATGCCGAACGAGGTAAGGATAACGGCTTAATAAGTCTGAATATTCTGTCTAATTAAGGTTTGACCAGCAACCGTCTTGGCAGATTTTTAGGAAGCCCGGAATGCATACCCGCCGAGGCCTTGTTTCGTCATGCCCAATTCAAAGGAGGCTTTATCTTGAATCTTAGAAAACGTTGGCTTCAGCTTACGCTCTCCCTTGCTCTTGTACTGTCCCTGGTCCTTGGTGTACCGTCCTATCCCCTGCAGTCGGTGCATGCCGTCTCCGTGTCCGGGGCAACGGCAATCCAGAGCGTTGCCGATCTGGAGCTGATCCGCGCGCAGCCGGACGGCGACTTCCGGCTGACCTCGGATATTGTTTTGAGTGGCGTATTCACACCGATTCCCGAATTCACAGGCACGCTGGATGGCGACGGTCACAGCATCAGTGGATTGTCCATTACTGCTACCGCTGCTCAGCCCAAGGCGGCGTTCATCGTTGTCAATCATGGACGGATTGAGCGGGTTGCCTTCGAGTCGGTAGCGGTTACCGGTCTCTCGACGGACTCCACCTACTGGGCTGGCGGCATCGTCGCGACCAACCGCGGCGAGATCCGCGAGAGCTATGTCACCGGCACCGTGACAGGCGGCTATCGCAGCGCTGGCGTCGCCGTTACGAACTACGGCGTGATTCGCCATGTCTATGCCGATGTGGAAGTGAGTGCGCGAGTGGAGAGCGGCGGCTTGGTTGCAGTAGCCGAGCCGGGCTCGCTGCTGGAGCAGTCCTATGTGCTGCCAGACGTGTATTCGCAGGAGAACAATACCGGCGGTATCGCCGCTTACGCCTATAGCGGCGCCATTATCCGCGATAACGCGGTGCTTGTCGGAACCATTGATAACGGCGGCGGCAGCAACATTGGCCGTATCGTAGGCCGAGTCAACGGGACGCCGACGCTTCAGAATAACCGGGCCTCGCAGCAGACACTGGTGCAGGGAAGTCCGGTGAGCGGCGGCGGGCTCTCGGATTCACAAGGCCTCACGACGGCAGCTGCTGACTTGGGTCGTCCTGAGGTGTATGTGAACAGCCTGGGCTGGAGCTTCTCCACCTCATGGCAATGGAGTGCTGCCTTGGCACGGCCACAGCTGCGGGGTGTGCAAGAAGCTGCACCGACACCGATTGCTACAGCAGCACAACTGGAGCTGCTTCGGACTAATCCGGCTGGCGATTATGTGTTGACAGCTGATATTGCGTTGACGGGGGCTTTTACCCCCATTCCCGTGTTCAGTGGAACGCTGGACGGTGACGGCCACCGCATTAGCGGGTTGCAAGTAACGGCAACTACGGCTCGGCCCCGTGCGGCACTGATTGTCGACCATGAGGGTGTCATTGAGCGGCTCGGCGTTGTCGATGTGGACATTACGGGACTGAACACCAACTCGACCTACTGGGCTGGAGGCCTGGTGGCTGCGAATCATGGGGTGATCCGCGAGAGCTTCGTCACTGGCGAGGTAACAGGCGGTTACCGGAGTGCCGGCATGGTGGTTACCAATTACGGCACTGTCCGCGATGTCTATACGGATGTACAGGTCCGCGCAGAGGTGGAGGCAGGCGGCCTGGTGGCGGTATCGGAGCCGGGCTCGCTACTAAGTGGCTCGTATGTTGTGCCGGATGTCCGTTCGGTGCAGAACAACACGGGCGGGTTGACAGGCTATGCCTATGCGGGAGCGGTGATTCGTGACAATGCCGTGCTTGGTGGAACAATCGACAACGCCGGAGGCAGCAATATTGGCCGGGTCGTTGGACGGATGAACGGTATCCCGACCCTGCAGAACAACCGGGCCTCGCAGCAGGCACTGGTGCAGGGGAGCGCGGTGAGTGGTGGCGGCCTGACGGATCCGCAGGGATTGACTGTCAGTGTGAATGCTCTGCAACGGCCCGCCCTCTATGAGCAGGAGCTGGGGTGGGATCTGTATGCGGCATGGACCTGGAGCGCGGGACTGTCGCGGCCACAACTGCGGACTACGCCGGAGAGCGCTCCAGTGGTCATCGCCACGGTTGCGGATCTGGAGCTGCTTCGCAGCAATCCGGCAGGGGATTACCGACTGACTGCAGATCTGGTCATGACCGAGGCCTTCGAGCCGATTCCGCTCTTCAGCGGCACGCTGGATGGCAACGGTCATACCGTGACAGGTCTCCTGACGATTGCCCGCGCAGATCGGCCCGCCTCGGCGTTAGTCGTCGAGTTGACGGGTCAGGTTGAGCGTCTTGGGCTGGTGGAGACGGCCATCGTCGGCAGTAATGGGGCGACCTCGCATTGGGCCGCAGGGTTCGCAACGGTCAACCGTGGCACGATTCGTGAGAGCTTCGTTACTGGCGTGGTCACAGGCGGCTACCGCAGTGCAGGGATTGCGGTCCACAACTATGGACGTATTTTGAATAGCTACGCTGATCTGATCGTCAAGGGACGCGGTGAAGCTGCCGCTCTGGTGGCTGTAGCCGAGAGCGGCTCGCTGCTGGAGAGCTCTTATGCCAAGCCGAATGTATATTCGGAGCTTAACAATACAGGCGGACTGACTGCCTACGCCTACACGGGAGCGACGATCCGGCGCAATGCACTACTTGCCGGAACCATCGACAACGGAGGCGGCAGCAACATTGCCCGGGTGAGCGGACGCGTGAATGGCACGCCGGTGTTCGAGGGCAACCGGGCTTCGGAGAATGCGCTGGTTCAGGGACTGCAGGTGACCGGCGGCAGTGCGACCAACCGGCAAGGCCAGTCTGTTACGGATCAGGTTCTTGCACTGCAATCGACGTATGAAGGGACACTTGGCTGGGACTTCGACCGTATCTGGCAGATGCAGCCCCAGACGCAGCGTCCTGTGCTTCAGGGATTCTCGCCCGTGCCGGAGCAGGAGCCGCATCCCATCCTCTATCGCGTGTTCCGCGACGAGAGTCAGACCCTCTCGGCGGGTGTCTCGCACCGGCAGATGGATTTCATCGACAGCGTTGGGCATGTGCAGAAGGCGAATATCATTGATGCCGATCTGACGCTGCCCCAGAACAAGATTATTGTTGGCGTCAAAAACAATCAGGTCCCGCCAACCGACGAGAATGGCAACTACATCCGCATCGAGGATGAGAACGGATCGGATACGATTCGCGGCACAGTCCCGGAGCAGATGGAGACGACCGTTCTGCCGGGTCGCGAGGTGATCGCTGGTGTGAATGGCGAGTTCTACACCGAGCAGGGGCCGGAAGGCTACATGATCAAGGACGGCTCGGACATCATCAACGGTGTACGGGTGCCGGGTGTCGATGGCAAGAACTATCCGTTCCACGGGTTCTTCGGCATCCGAGATGATGGCACGCCTGTCATTGGCAATTACAGTGATGATTGGGAACGGGAGAAGGATGACTTGTTCCAAGCTTCGGGAGGTCAATACTGGATGGTCCAGAACGGCGTGGTCCAGGACTTCAATGGTCTGGTCATCTCGGATGAGAATCATCCGGACTTCGACTACGAGACCTACTACCGCCACAAGGACCGCCATCCACGTACCGCTGCAGGCATCCGGGATGACGGGACCGTCTTCTTCGTCGTCATTGACGGACGGGGCGCCAATGGATCGGTGGGCTTCTACATCGAGGAGTTGGGGTTATACATGAAAGAGCTGGGCGCAGAAGAGGCGATCAACATGGATGGCGGCGGCTCGTCGACTGCCGTCACGCGCAATGCCATCTCCGGTGTATATGAGGTGAAGAACACACCGATTAATCGGGTGGATGGGGTGAACACGCCGGGCGTGGCCCGGCGCGTCTTCTCCTCGCTGTTCGTCGTAGTGGACCAGCCAGCAGAGTAACTACGCAGCTTAGCGCCGGCCTTCGGGCCGGCGTTTTTTGCTATAGGTAGATGCAAATGAGCTGGACGAAATATCGACAATTAATCGAGCTTGCCTTTTAGGGCCGGCAATAGTTAAATACTGTATGGAGTGTCTCAAAATTCAGATCGCTTTTGGAGGTGGTGTCCCTGTATTACACGCTGACAAAACGAATTGCTTATTCCATGATCATATTCGGGGTGTTGCTACTTATCTTTGGCTTGTGGCAATACATGCCGAGGTCATTTTCATCAACGACACCAGATCATGTGTTTATGTCGATAATAGCAAAAAGAATAGCGTTTCCTATTTCGGGACTTATATTAACTAGTATCGGTTATACGTTTTTGAAATTCGTTCGTGAAAGTGAAGAACAATCGGAATTGCTTAGAGATGAATTAAGTCTGCTAACAAAAGTGGTTGAACAGATGCAGAGGGAGCCATAACTAAATGGATATTAGCAGCAATAGCTAAGTTAAGGAAGAAGAAGCTAAAGAGAAGCTCGGAATTTAAATACCATTAAAGAAGTCTAAAGAAGACCCTGAGGCTTTAAAAATTCACATTCAAAACCCGATCGCTAAGTGTTCCGAGTTTATCAATTTCTTTGAAAGATTTGCGAAAAATATCAGCAAGTGCTTCATAACGCTTGTGATTGTTAGTAGATAAAATTTCAAGGGTAAAAGATTCACGAACAACCGAAAACGCAGCGTGTGCATCATCAAGAATAATTGCTGATAACTTTTGTGGGTTTAATTCTCCACGGATACCAAACTTCCTTATGCCATTAAATAAGGCTTTACATGTTCCCACCATGATAGCATTCCCATTAATAAACTCATCGTCTAGAGGTTGCCCTTTTGTGTACGGAACAGCGGGAATCCCATATTCTACAGCTTTCTCAAGTGTTTGTTGAACGAGTTGAGTAGTTGGTGTTAGATAAAGTACTGGCTCACCAGTTTCATTTAATGTCGATTGAGCCAACAGAAGTCCAACTAACGTTTTTCCACCTCCTGTATGCAACTTAAGGACAATGTCGCGTTCCGATCGGCGATCAAACCATGCCTGAAGAATTTCCGTTTGACTACTATAAAGATCATTAATCCCTAGCGGCTTGGGCAATCTACTTCCGTTGGATTGATTGACTTTGGCTTAATTTTTCGTGACCTAAGTTTCTTAAAGTCTACCATGAAATTTCCTCATCTCTTTTCCTTAATATTACCATTCGGCTCCTTTTATTTAAAGACTCAGCCAATATTTAGATCACGTTTTCGTAATGAGTTTTCGAAGATGCTCTCTAGCTCGTGACAGTCGCTTATATGTAGCAGTTTCTGTAATATTAACGATTTCACCGATTTCTTTACAACTCTTGTCTTCTACATAAAATAAATTAAGTACTTGGCGGTTAGTAGTTCCGAGTTCCTTGAGAGCCTCATGCAACCCTTCTAGTCTCCACTTTTCTTCTAAGACTGATTCGACGACATTTTTCTCGAATTTCTCATAGAGAGGACCAATAGCGGCAAGCTGTTCTTTTTCTCTGTTAGTCTTTCGTATAAAGTCAATTGCAGTAGTGTAAGCAACACGCTTCATCCAAGCAGGTATATTTTTAATGGATTGAAGATGAGGTGCTTTTAGTATGACTTTTAAAAAACTTTCGTGAATTAAATCTTCAGTGAGTGCGTGATCGGCAAGCAGAGCATATAAGTCTTGGTAAACGATTGTACGGTGTTTTTTGTAGATGCTTTCCTGTTGGTCTTTTTCCAATTCATCATAAGGCCTGTGCAATAAATCAAACCATTGCTTCTCCATTAATGGGCACGCTCCTCCCCAACTTTATGTTGAATGGCTCTTATCATTTTAAGGAACAAGAAAGATGGATAAATGACCTTCCAAAATCTAGTATAACTTAACGAAAAAAATTTGGTAGAAAAGGTCAGGATTTGCCACTACTATTCGTTATATATACAGGAGCTTCTAATAGGAGTTCTATTAATTATTTATAGTCGGAACTGAAATTTCATTTTAAAGGGGGCCAGAAGTTAAAAAATTTATTGGATTTTGTAAAAGGTATTTGTGTTCAGTGTTGCTACAGTGAATAGCGTAAAAATAGCTGTGGGAATGTCTAGCTGAAGTTCTGCATCCAGTTAAAGCTAAGCCAATGTTTTTAATTTATTTGAATCGTTGTGATGTGGTAGCTTATCTAAATTAACAATTGAAAAACATGTCATCTACAGTAATGCCCGGTTTATTGGATTTCGAGAAAGGTAAGTGTTCAAACAAAATTGAATTAAAGGGAGAGACTTATGAATAAATTTCGGACAGTAATTAATATGTTGGCTGTTATCGCTCTTTCACTTTCCCTCGTTTCTGCAACTGCTTTTGCCGAAAACATTGACAATGGCCAAATGCCGCGTCTTGAATCAAATTTTTATGCAACCCCTGATGAAGATTTAGAGAGGCAACTTGAATATAGTAGAGAAATTGTTCAGAAGCATCAGCGGTATCGGCAGGCAAATAACCTTGATTCATCCGATCAAGCAATACGCAATGCTCTTAACTCCGATAATGCTCGTGAATCGATTATGAAATATAGCATTGCACTAACAGAAGAAGAAGAAAGCTACATTCAGCATAGAGATGAGCTTATGGTTAAATATGGAGATCAAATTTCCAATATTCTGAAGGAAAACGGCGTCAAAGTGACTAGAGGTCCCAATAATGAGCTTATTGAGAAATATAGTGATGTAGGTACTTTCCATCAAGAGAAGGCAGACGGTTTAAAATTCGTTGTTGGTTTAGTTAATAACGAAAAAGCAAACCAGATTCAAAAGATAATTGAAGAATTTGTTCCGGAGGAATACTTAGAAATTAGACAAGTGAATTTTTCAGAGGCAGAACTTGTTGCGGCGTATGAGGCAGTGATAAATGAAAGCAACCAGCGTAGAATTCCGTTTGAAACTGTGGCTGTGAGAATTAAGGAAAATGTGGTTGAAGTGCAGGTTGAGCAATATGAACAAGCAAGTCAACTGCTCGCAGGAAATTCCCTAAAGGCTTTAACAGCAGAAGATCCAAATATTTTCAAAGTAGTGGTAGGCAGGTCAAATGAAGAATTGAAAGCAAGAACGACTAAACTTGATATAATGGCTGGTGGGCTACTGATTGATGATAATGCCAGCGATTCCCAAACAGGCAATGCTGGCTACTGTACAATCGGAACCCTGGCGACGAAAAATAGCGATCGGTTTATTATAACGGCGGGCCACTGTTTAGCGAGTTGGTCATCCACCATTTTTCAAGGTGGAGAGGCCGTTGGGACTAAGCATTATCAATATAATGGAAATGGTGCTGATGTGGGCGTTCTTAAAGTTTCATCTGGTAAAAGCATTTCAAACTATGTCTATAAATACTCATGGACGGATAGCAGGATATCATCCTATCAGTCGAGTTCAAGTTCACTTTCTGTAGGAGCTAACATATGTCTATCAGGTGCAACCACTGGTTTCAATTGCGGGGAAGTTACAGCAGTAAACATTACATCGCTTGGGAATAGTGGATACATGGAAACTGACATTGTAGCTCAAGGAGGTGATAGCGGAGGTACTATGTATTATAACGGTGTATTGATAGGCCTTCTCAGATCAGGTGACGGCGCGACTTATTCAAGATTTTCTCATATCGCAAATGCTAAAGCTTTGGGAGGGGATTGGGCGCCGTACACATCCAACTCCATACAGTAAGAGGTTAAAAAGCAAAAGCGATCCGCATTGGATCGCTTTTGCCTTTTCAACTTTAATTGATTACATTGACTTCGGTGGCAATTGAAGTCGTAGGGTTAGTATTCAAATGTTCTGTATAGGTTGTAAATTTTATTTTCGAACCGATTTTCAACGCATCGTAATCAAATGAAGTTTTGTCTATATCTAGCCACTGTACCTCATATTTTTTTGACTTAATAATTTCATCAGATGTTTGAGCCAATATCGTTTCAAAATTGTCCAAATCGGTTTTTTTCACATCTTCTGTAATCAATAGCATCTTTTTTCCTTCAAATTCTAGTTTGCTTAGTACAATTGCCTCTGAAGTACGAAAATCGTTTGAAGGTTGTTCTGAATTGCTGCTGCTGTTGTTGCTACTACTACAGCCGGTGATTAACAAAAAGGAAATCAAGGTTAGGACCATATACTTCATTTTATTCACCTCTCACTTTTTTATATAAAAGACGGGTCAATCGTAGCAAAGGTTGCAGTATCTTACATAAAGATGGAAACTACTCATAGTGTCTCGAAAAGCATGCTTTTGGGGATACAGAAAATAAGCCTGTAAAGGTGTTTCAAAAAGCCTTATAATTGATTTAGGGATGTTCCGAAAATAAATATCACTTTTTGAAACATATTATAGGAGGATCACAGGTTGAAAATTGCATGTGGAAGGGTATCATCGAAAGACCAAAATCCTCAGCGTCAGATCTTGAAGTTTAGAGAGCTTGGGGTAGACGAACGGTATATATTCGTAGACAAACTAACCGGCAGAAATTTTGAACGTCCGCAATATCAAGCGATGCGCCTACTCATTCGAGAAGGGGATTTAATCTATATGGATGCCCTGGATCGTCTTGGGCGGGACTATGATGGCATCATAAGCGAATGGAAATACATCACCCGTCAACTGAACGCCGATATCGTCTGCTTGGATAATCAAGAGTTATTCGACTCAAGGAAATTCAAAACCATGGGAGATATCGGGAATTTACTAGAAGACCAGTTTTTGAGCATGCTGGCTTATGTGGCTGAACAAGAAAGGAAGAAGAATCGTGAACGGCAAGCGGAAGGGATCGAGGTGGCCCGCGCTGACGGAGTGAAGTTCGGACGTCCCAAACATGAAATCGATCAGCATTTCATTCAATCCTACGCTGCATGGAAAGGTGGGGACTTTACCGCGAAAGCAGCCATGCTCAAACTTGGCATGAGCCGTACGACGTTCTATCGCCGCGTAAAGGAATATGAGGACAGATTTAAGAAATAGTGTAGCAGTAAATCGTTGACGCCGCAGATGTCCGAATCAACTGCCAAAACGCATCTGGATGCAGCATATGAGCCCCCAAGTGGTGGAATAACTGCCAAACTGCATTTGGATACGGCATTCTCAGCACTGGTGCGCGAAATAACTGCCATATTGTATCTGGAGCCCGCGCCCGCCAGTCGCAAATTAACTCCCAAAGCGCATCTAGTGTAGGTGTGCGTTTGCGTTACCACGTGCATTATACTCGAAATTTCGTGTTCAGTAGCCGGATGGGGTGGCGCGGCATCCAACGAACACGAAATTTCGAGTTTATTTTGGAGAAAATGGGGTTTTGGGTGGAATGTATATGAAAAATCGTGTTTATTGCGTACTTTTTCGGAAAATCAGCGAAATAAGTATGAAATTTCGTGTTTGTTGTGTTCGTTGTGTTCGTTGCTAACGGGCTGCTTAACGGGGGGCTCCAATGTCTGCAACTTACCGACTGCGAACGCCGCCCCACGCTCTTCAACTTACTCGACTCCCAACCACATACACCGCCCCCATACGCCCACTTCACCACCTCACCAAACTCCCTCCGCTTACTCCTTCACCGAACCAATCAGCAGCCCTTTGATGAAGTACTTCTGCAGGAACGGATAGAACAGTACGATCGGTCCGATCGTCAGGATCGCCGTCGCCATTTTAACCGACTCACTCGGCAATACCGCGTTGATGCCCAGGTCCATGGTGCTCTGCATCGACTGGATCATACTAATTTCCGAATTCAACTTAAATAGCAGATACTGTAGCGGATAGAGCGACTCGCGGTCCACCAGCATGATGGCGTTGAACCAGTTGTTCCAGTACGAGATCCCATAGAACAGCGTGATGGTCGCCAGCACCGGCAGACTGAGCGGGAAGAAAATACGGAATGCGATGAAGGCATCGCCTGCCCCATCAATCCGAGCGGCTTCCGTCAGGGACTGTGGGATCTGCCGCATATAGTTGCGAACCAGGAACAAGTTGAACGGATTGAACAGCAGTGTCGGAATGATGAGCGCCCAGATTGTGTTACGCAGGCCAAGTCCGGTGCTGATCAGGTACCACGGCACAATGCCCGTATTGAAAACCATCGTAATGAAGAAGAACACGGCCAGATGGTTGCGGTAGCGCAGATGGCTGCTGGAGAGCGTGTATCCAGCCAGTCCGGTGATCAGCACGGCGATTGCCGTACCGACCACAGTGATAATAATAGAGATCATATAGCTCTGATACAACGGCGTGCTGCCGAGCAGTAACAGATTGTAGGCATCAAACGAGAACTGCTCCGGCCACAGCTGGTACCCATTGCGCTGAATCGCCCGTTCATCGGTGAAGGACACCATCAGGACAAGCAGCATCGGCAACGTACAGGCTAGGGACACGAGTGTAATGAAGACATTATTCAGGCTGTTAAATAACCGGTTGGTTGCCATGGGGCTTCACCTCCTTTAGAATAGCGCATTATCCGGATTGATTTTGCGCACGAGCAGATTACTGCCAAAGACCAGGATAAAGCCGACAATCGCCTGGTACAGACCAATAGCCATGGCTTGGGCAGGGTTGCCAATATTGCGCAGTGATCGGAACACATACGTATCGATGACGTCCGTGGTCGGATAGAGCAAGCCGTTGTCTTTGACGATGGCGTAGATCATGTCAAAGCTGCCGTACATAATTTTGCCCAGCGCCAGCAGGGACAGAATGGAGATGGTTGGCATCAGCAGCGGCAACGTAATGTGACGAATCAGCTGCCAGCGGCTGGCCCCGTCAATGCGTGCGGCTTCGTAGTAGCTGCCGTCGATTCCCGTAATGGCGGCCAGATAGATGACGAGCGAGATCCCGATATCCTTCCATACATTAGCGCCGACCAGAATCGCGGTCCAATACTCAGGGGAGGCGTACCAGTTAATAGACTGCATATCCAAGAATGCCAGTAGCCGATTGGCAATGCCGAACTCCGTGGAGAAGATACTGTAGACGATGTAACTGACCACGACCCAGGAGAGAAAATGGGGAAACAGGATCGTCGACTGCGTCACTTTGGAGAACAGCCGGCTGCGCAGCTCATTGAACAGAATGGCAAGAATTAGGGCGCATACCGTACCCACGATAATAAACAGCATGTTCAACTTGATCGTCGTCCACGTGATCTGCCACGCCCTCGGCGAGGCGAAGAAGAACCGGAAATTGTCCAGGCCGACCCACGGCGAGCCGAAGATGCCGGTTTTGTAATTGAATTTTTGAAACGCGATGATCATGTAAGGCATGGTCAGATACCCGAACACCAGCGTGTACAAAGCTGCCGGCAGGGCGAGCAGATACGCCATACGGTTTTTACGGAGCTCGCCAAACATCGAGAGTTTTTTGCCCGGTGGATTCATAGCTTCACGTCCTTACCTCGGTATAGTGGATGTGCCTGTACGGCTTGTGCTTATGTCTCCAAGTGTACGTACCGTTCAGGGCCGGGGTAAACTTTGAAAAGTCGATAACGTCTACAAATGTACAGTTTTGGCGCTTCATTTTTGAACAATTGATTCGAAATTGAACACTCGACTTCAATAATTAAGAATCCATCGGCTATAATCGTAGAATACATGGACGGAGGGGGAGCGAAACGGATGAAGAAGAGACACCGGTTAGTTCGGTACTCGGTATATCGCAGCATGATGGTTAGTTTTTTGCTCCTGACCTCGCTGATCATTGCGGTCGTATGCGGCGGCCTGTTCGCACTGTTCTCGTGGAGCACGGCCAAGGAAGTGGGCAATATCTCGGAATCGATGCTGCGGCAGAACAGTTATGTCGCCAAGGTCATCAAGGATCAGGTGTACAATTTGGGCAACCAGCTGCTCAACAACAAAGAAGTAATGGCGGCGCTGGTGGACCAGGACCGGAACAAAATTAAAGCGTTTCATGCCGTGAATGAGCTGCGGGCGATCCAGGCCAACTACCCTTTTATCCAGATGATCGGTCTCTACAACCCGGGGGCGGAGCAATATGTGAATACAAGCGGGGTGACCTATGAAGAGGAGTCCGTTCATCTGTCTCGGATCGAAGCGAGCCGCAGTGCGTACTTTAACTTTATCCCGCGTCAGGTGAGCACGCCGGCGACCGGCTCGGGGACGGCCAATGTGCTGACATTCCTGCTGCTCCCCAGCTATTACACGCAGATGCCGACGGGCGGTATTATTGTCATCAATATTGATGAGACGTACATCCAACGCATGATTGGCGGCTACAAAAACTATAGTACAGACTCGCTGTTCGTCATGAATGAAGAGGGTATGGTCATCACGCACTCGGATACGGAGCAGTTCATGCGCAGCGTCGCCGACCAGCCGTACACGGCTCGGGTACTGGCAGCAGAAGCGCCGACCGGTTACTTCAATATTCATATCGATGGCAAAAAAAACCTTGTCAGCTACGCCAAGTCCCAGGAGATGAACTGGGTGTTTGTCGGCATTAGCCAATACGATAACCTGCTCTTTAATATGAATGAGCTCCGCTGGTCGACGCTGGGAATTGCGCTGGCGATCTTCATCATCAGCTTGTTGATCTCGATCTGGCTGACGAATCACACGTATCACCCCATCCGCAATCTGATGGACAAGATTATTGGCCAGATGAAGACCGAGAAGGAGCTGCAGGCGGTCAACGAAGTGGAGCTGCTCGATACGACGTTCGCCGATATGAGCGGCCAATTGAGCGCGATGGCCTCTGCACAGGCATCGGCGCGACGGGCGGAGCTGGCGCATTATTTCAAAGGCAGCCAGTCAGCGCCGAGTCCGGCCCTGCAGCAGGAATGGGAAGGTGAGCGGCTGCTGACGGTGCTTATCCGGATTGATGCCTTCGAGCAGTTCCGGCGGGCGAATTCGGCCAAGCTGCAATCGCTCATGCATTTTGCCATCTGCAACATTGGCGAAGAGCTCGTTGGCATGTACTATCCATGCGGCGTGATGGTGATTGAAGAAGGGGAGATGGCGATGCTGGTGCGTCTGGATCAGGAGAAGTGCCCGGCGCAGCTGCTCGCACAGCTGGAAGAGCTGCAGAGCAAGGCGAGCAGCTATTTCAAGCTGGAGCTCTCCATGGGCGTCGGTTCGGTTGTGGCGTCGATGGACAAAATCCGGGAATCGTACCGATGTGCGCAGACTGCGCATGAGCAGCGGTTCTTTGATGGGACGGGACGAATCTACGTCTATGAGACTGCGTACGATGCCGAGACGGAGACGGAGGAGCGGGCCTATCCGGCCAAGCTGGAGAAAAAGCTCGTCGAAGCTATACGTGCGGGAAATACAGCCAAGTCTGAGGCTGAAGTAGACAGCCTGATCCGGGAGATCGAGCGCTGCGACTATCAGCAGGCGCTGTTCTACCTGCATCAGCTGGCGATGAGTCTCTACAAACAGTTCCATACGGGAACGTCCGAGGATGGCTCCGATCTACTGACGGCCTTCTTCCGGCGGTTGCCGGCATTCGAAACGTTGGAGGAGATTGGCGAGGAGCTGCGCGTCATCGCCGCCCAGCTCTCCGAGCGTCAGCAAAGTGCAGCCAGCCAGCAGAACAGCCAGGTGATCAGTGAGGTCATGGCCTATGTCCAGGCGAACTATGCCAAGCCCGATCTGTCGCTCGAATGGATGGCCGGACAGGTCAAGCTGTCCCGGGGTTATCTGGGCCGTCTGTTCAAGGCGCAGAGTGGCATGTCGTTCAGTGATTACCTCAATCAGGTGCGTCTGGAGCGGGCCAAAGAGCTGCTGCTATCGGACGAGCCAATCCAGCAAATTAGCGAGCAAGTGGGAATTTTGAATACGACTTATTTTTATACCTTGTTCAAAAAGTACTACCAAGTGTCACCTGCGCAATACCGGGCTTCACTGAGCAACAATTTGAAGGATGGAGCACAATAGTGAAGTCCCAATACGGAGTGCAAATGTGCGGAAAGCACAGGATTGAAGTTTACGCCCAGGCTGAATCTCCGATACGCTGAGAACAGATTCACACATCACAGGTGAAAAAGGGGATGCATGCGAATGAAGGGAACTCAACGACTTATGAAGCTGACTGGCACGGCGCTAGTCGTGTCGATGCTGGCTGCTTGCTCGTCGCCCGGTAATAACGCATCAGAAGGAACAACTGGCGGAGCCGGAGGCGAGGCGGGTACCAAGCCAGTTCGTTATCTGCTGCCGGGCAACGCACCACAGGATCTGGATACGGTTGTCGCGGCCATCAACGCGAAGCTTCAAGAAGATGGTCTCAATTTGACGTACGAGCCTACCTATATTCCATGGGATGTCTGGGATCAGAAAACCAATCTGATGATGTCGACTGGTGAGGAATTCGAGCTGGTAGCCATCATGCATGATGTCAAAAGTCCAAACGTGCTGGTAGGTAACGGCGGCATCGTTCCGATCGGAGATTTATTGGACGAGTACGGCCAGGATCTGAAAGCGGCAATGCCAGAGTGGATTTGGGAATCAGCGGTCGTTAACGGCGAGATTCATTATGTCCCTAACTTTTGGGCGGACACGGCCTTCAACGGTGGCATGGTCACCATGCGCAAGGATCTGGTGGAGAGCAATAACCTGAGTGCCCCTCGTTCTCCTGAGGAGCTGCTGGATACAGCGGAGGCCATCAAGCAGAACTGGCCCGAGGACGACAAAAATGTCTACATCAAAATGCTGAACGAGCCCGCGTACTATCTTCACAATACGTACGAGACGTTCCCGTTCACCGTCGTGGACAATGTGATCCGTGTGGATCAAGACGGCACAGTGAGCTCTTGGCTGGAGTCCGAGGAGTTCAAGAAGGATGTTGAGTTTATGCGGGCGGCTTATGAGCGTGGACTCGTCCATCCCGACGTGTTGACTGTACCGACCGAGGTCATGAACCAGGAGGAAATCGCCGGACGGTATCTGTTCCGTCAGGGCGACGTTGGCATCGGCGACAACGTTCGCGAGCGATTCCCCGGCGCAGAAGTCGATATTTACTATTTGGCGGATCAACCGCATTTCCGCTCGTATGCGATTCGGAACTCCAATGGCGTCTCAGCTACGAGTCCGCACCCGGAGGCGGCCATTCAGTTCCTGAACTGGGTGTACGGCGATCAGGAGAACTTTGATCTGGTGCTCTATGGGGTCGAGGGCGAGCATTGGAACGACGGCGGGCAGAATTTGCGCGAGACGCTCAAGTTCAATGACAATGGCGGATCGGCCTATGAGCTGGCGAGCTGGCTGCTGGGCCATGTCGAGATGAACCGCTATCCGGTCAACTATGACAAAAACCTGCTGGAGCGCCGCACGACCATCGCGGACGATGCAGATGTCGTGAACAGTGTGACGATCGGTTTCAACTTTGATCCGTCACCGGTTGCGGCGGAGTATGCGAATGTGTCTGCGGAGCTCAAGACTAGCGTCGAGCCGCTGCTCTATGGCGTCGTGAGCTACGACCAGGCGTATAGCGGCATGCTGGCCAATATGAAGGCAGCAGGACTCGATCGCATGATCGAGGAGTATCGCAAGCAGTTCGAGGCCTGGCAGGCTGAGGGGTAGAGGGGAAGCTAGAAGTTGCAGGACCCTACTCGCGGGATGCCGGAGTAACGGAATGTAAAAGTTTAGCTAGGTGAACAACCAGACAACGGCGGTTCAAGGCGGGCAGTAGCGTCTTGGGCGGCCGTTGTTTTTTTGGATGGACGCTAACGAAACGACAGAACGTTATTTGCTCCAAAAAGGGTGTTGCCGAAATCTAACGAAACTAGAACACTCTATTTGGCGATCCGAAGCGAAAAAGTCAAATTCTCAGAGTAATAAGCATCTGTAGTTTCGTTAGACATGGGAATCGGAGAAAAACCACCTAATAGCGTTATGAGGTTTCGTTAGAGGTTAGTCAACTAGCTACCTACACCAACCTGAAAACGAGCACCAACTGTATCTAACGAGCGCAACACCCAACAAGTACCATCAGTAGCAATGTACTGGAAGCAAGCGCATGGCGGACGTGTTGTTCCCCCGGTATAATAGTGGCATGAGGAAGAGAGGTGCCGATGCAGATGCAACGGGTGATATACGAACGGTTCGGCGATCCGCAGGCGGTGTTGCAGGTAACGCAGGCGGAAGTGCCGGAGCTGCGAAGTGGTGAGTTGCTTGTGCGTATGCTGGCGCGCCCGATTAATCCTTCGGATCTCATTCCGATTCGGGGCAACTACGCCCATCGTATCCAACTGCCAGCTATACCTGGTTACGAGGGTGTAGGAATGGTTGTCGATGCTGCAGATGCAGCCAATCGTGATATGATCGGCCAGCGCGTACTGCCGCTAAGAGGCGAGGGAACATGGCAGGAGTACGTCCGGGTTCCGGCTGCAACGACGATTGAAGTCCCAACGGCCCTAAGTGATGAGATGGCTGCCCAAGCTTACATCAACCCGTTGACCGCATGGGTTAGCTGCACGGATACCTTGAACCTTGGAGTGGGTGATTACCTGGTGGCCAACGCGTGTGGCTCGGCGCTCGGCCGGATTTATGCCCAGTTATCGCGGCTGCTTGGCTTTCAACTGATTGCTGTGGTTCGCGACAGCCTGCATGCCGAGGAGTTACGTCGCCTGGGGGCTGCACACGTAATCGTGGCCGACGATCAGGCTGCTGTCTCGGAACATGGGGCAGAAGGACGAGCACGGGCTGGCGGAAGTGTATTGACTATTAGCGACTCTGCGTCTGATTTAGCAGAGATCGTCAGAGAAATAACTGGGGGCGCTGGAGCAACGGCCGCCATTGATTCAGTCGGCGGTGCCAGCGGCGCGGCATTGGCTGGATGCGTGCGACCAGGAGGACAATTGCTCACGATCGGGCTGCTATCTGGCCAGGCGGTCCCATGGGCAGAGGTTGCCGCGCGTACAGACGTACGAGTAGGTCTGTTTCATCTACGGCATTGGAACAACAGGGTAACGGTCCAGCGTTGGCGTACAGAACTGGAGCGACTCTTGGGCTGGATGGCCCAAGGTAAACTGGAGTTGCCGATGCCTGGGGATCGGTATGCTTTGAATGAAGTGAACCGGGCGGTGAAGGCTGCCGAGGCCCCGGGCTCAGGCAAGATCCTTTTGATATAGTTGGTGTTGCAATTAAGGTTGTTATGTTGAGATGCGCTTATGAATAGGGGGAACTGCGATGAGTGAACAGGAACATACCAAGACAGAGAAAACCCAGATCTACCTGGTCCGGCATGGACAGACGGAGTGGAATGTGGAGCACCGTTTCCAAGGACATCAGGACTCGCCGCTGACGCAGCTGGGACTGCAGCAGGCGGGTTGGCTGGCAGAAGCGATGCGGGACAAGCAGATCGACGCGATCTATTCTAGCTCCAGCACACGAGCGCTGCGGACAGCGGAGATTATTCGGGACATGCGTTCGCTGCCGATCCATGCGAGAGACGGGCTGATGGAGATGAACCTCGGGGTGTGGGAGGGCGGCATACAAAAGGAAGTTGAGTCCACGTACCCGGAGCAATATGAGGCTTTCTGGAAAGATCCTGAGCACTTCCAGATCGAAGACGCTGAACGATTTGAGGAGGTACAGGCACGTGCATCGGCTGTACTGGACGAGGTGCTGACTGCGCATCGAGGGCAGAGCGTGCTGATCGTCACGCATACGGTCGTGCTTAAGCTGCTGATGGCCCGCTTCGAGCAGCGCCCGCTACGCGATCTTTGGCAGCTGCCCTACATCTATCCGGCCTGCCTTTGTCTCATTGAAGGAGATGAGCCAAACCATACAATCGTGCTGCATGCCGATACCAGCCATTATCAGGAGAAGCCTGTCGAAGGATAAGCGCCGTCCAACAGTTAACCAGCAGTGGAGTAGTGGCATTGTTGGCGTGCATGCCCCAACTAGAGGTAAAATGTCACTTAATTTGAGCGGAAGTGGGCATGTGCACCAAACCAGAGGTAAATTGTTACTTGAATCGAGCAAAAGTCGGCGTGTGCCCCCAATCAAGGGTAAATTGTTACTTGAATCGAGCAAAAGTCGGTATGTCCACCCAACCAGGGGCAAAATGTCACTTAAATTGACCGAAAGTGGGCATGTCCACCCAACCAGGGGTAAAATATCACCTAAATCGAGCGAAAGCGGCCGCACCCACCCAACCAGGGGTAAAATGTTTCTTCCAGCACGGCCGCGGTCTGTCAGCTGTGCTACTGGTGCGGAGAAACACAACGCGGGCTGAGCCTGCCAGTTTGGCAGAATCAGCCCGCGTTTTACTTTCACAGGTGTTCGCGATTGACGTCTTCGTTGCGAATCATTTGTTCGAGCTTTTCGACGAGACGTTCGTGCTCCGTGGGTGTTTTCTTGAGACCGAACCACGTGCGTCGCTGCTCCTGCTTGAGCAACTGCAGCATATATTGTTTTTCCTTGAACGTAAACATCGTGTCGTCCACCCCCTAGGCTATACCTATAATTGTACGTGTCCCATCCCGGCGAAGCAAGGCGACTAGTCTTGTGACAGGAGATTTTGGGCAAAAAAAGGGACCCTACAGCAAACGGGCTGCGGGTCCGAAAGAAATGCTATATCAAAAAAGGGGGTTGAGTAAAGTATACCCGCCTCATGTTAATGGATGATGAAGCTCGCATTTCAATTTGATTACAAATTCCTTACCCTGTTTCAAAACGATCCCCCCTTGTTGGGAATCCTGCCGGGCTATGATAAAATAGGATCAGATTCGGTTATGTATATACGGTAAACACCAACTTGGAGGGATGAAGCATGTCTAAGGATCAAGAGGCGCTGCGCAGCAAGCTGACGCCGATGCAATATAAGGTTACTCAGCAGAACGGAACGGAGCCTGCCTTTCACAACGAGTTCTGGGATCACAAGGGCGAAGGCATTTACGTGGATATTGTCTCGGGCGAACCGCTGTTCAGCTCGCTGGACAAGTTTGACTCGGGCTGTGGCTGGCCCAGCTTCACTCAACCGCTGAAGGAAGAACAGATCAAGGAAAAAACGGACACCAGTCACTTTATGATTCGCACCGAGGTGCGTAGCTCGGAAGGGGATTCGCATCTGGGCCACGTGTTCAATGATGGGCCGCAGCCGACGGGTCTGAGATACTGCATTAACTCTGCCGCATTACGTTTCATTCCGCGCGAAGAGCTGGAGCAGGAAGGCTACGGCGAATTTAAAACGCTGTTCGAGAAATAACCGAGGCTGCGGATGGGATACGAATCCGATCGTCGCTCTTTTACTGCTCGTCGCATTATGGTCTATCTGCTGCTGGGGATTGCCGCGGGGCTGCTCACCTTGGTATTCTACGAGCTCGCGGAGCAGCTGCTGGATGATGAGCTGATTGTGTTTGATGACACCGTGCTGTACCATCTTCAGCAGCTCACCGGCACCTCGGAGGCGGTGGACTCGGTGATGAGGGGGATTACCCGGCTTGGCGACGGCCTGGTTCAGACGATTCTATGTATCGTCATTGCAGTCGGGCTCTGGCTTCGGCGCAACCGCCGGGCGGCTGCCATGCTGGTCGCTTGTCTGAGCGGCGGCTGGCTGCTCAATTACACCCTCAAAGCGTGGTTCGGACGCGAGCGTCCAGAGCAGGATTTTCTGGTCCATGCCTCGGGGTACAGCTTTCCGAGTGGCCACGCGATGGTCTCGATTTGCTTCTACGGCATGGTTGGTTACTTGACCTACAGATTTCTGCGAGGCAAATGGCGGCTGAGCTGGATCATCAATGTGGTAGCAGTCACACTAGCCCTGGCGATCGGCGTTAGCCGGGTCTATCTGGGCGTTCATTTTGCCAGTGACGTCATTGCCGGCTTCTCAGCAGGCGGCATCTGGCTCATCTCTTGTATTATCAGTCTAAAATTATTGCGGCTGTACCGCTAAAACGCGTCAGCCCCGCACCTCAATCAGGGGCGGGGCTGACGTTTTATTTTTACAGCGACAACTCCAGAATCCGCCGGACATCGGCTTGCTCCAGCTTCTTGAAGGAGCCGATCGCCCCGTAACGTACAGCCTCATCGGCCATCCGGTCGAGATGCTCCTCGCCAATGCCGAAGTCGGCCAGCCGCGATGGAGCGCCTATCCGCGTAAAAAAGTCGCGTGTCGCCTCGATACCTGCCACCGCCACTTCCTCATCGGTACGTCCCGCCCGATCAATGCCCCAGACCCGCTCCGCATATTGCACGAACCGCGACACTCTCGATGAATAGACATAGCTCATCCAATTCGGGAACAGCACAGCCAGGCCTGCGCCGTGGGGAATATCATAGACGGCACTCACCTCATGCTCAATCATGTGTGTGGCCCAGTCATTCTGCATGCCTACGCTGATGAATCCGCCATTGAGCGCTACGGTTCCGCACCACATCAGATTGCCACGGGCCGCTGGGTCCTCGGGATTGGCCAGCACGGGATCAGCATTTTCGATGACGGTTTGCAGCACCGACTCGCAGAGTCTTTCCTGCAGTGGCGTATTCTCGGTCAGGCTGAAATATTGTTCGAATACATGCGACATGATGTCCACGATGCCGTTAACCGTATGGTCGCGCGGAACAGTGTAGGTCAAGGTCGGGTCGAGAATCGAGAAGCGGGGATAGACATGGATGCTGCCGAAGCCGCGCTTGAGCTTCTCCTCCCAATGGGTGATGACACCACTGCCGTTCATTTCCGAGCCGGTTGCAGCCAGTGTCAGGATTGTGCCAAGCGGAAGCGCACCCTGGACGGAGGCTTTGCCGACAAAAAAATCCCACACATCGCCATCGTACTTGACGCCCGCAGCAATGGCCTTGGCGGCATCGATGACGCTGCCTCCTCCGACAGCAAGAATAAACTCGATCTCGTGCTCGCGGCAGAGAGCAATGCCTCGGTTGACCGTGGTCAGGCGGGGATTGGGCTCGACTCCTGCCAGCTCGTGGACGGTTACGCCCGCCTGAACGAGGGTTTCGAGTGTACGGTCGTAGAGACCGCTGCGTTTAATGCTGCCGGAGCCATAGACGAGCAGGACCCTGGAGCCGAAAGGTCGGACAAGCTCGCCAATCTGCGCCGCAGCGCCTTCACCAAATACGATCCGGGTCGGATTCACAAATTGAAATGCATTCACCCTGTTTGCCTCCTCTATTGGCCAAATACAAGCTCATTGTAAGCATGCGCGAAGGGGTTGTCAATTGAAGGAGATCAGCAAGGAGGGGGTTTGCCAAAAAAGAAATAATGTTCGAAATTGTTTGTTTATGTTATATTAAACATGTTCAAACCACAACGAACGAAATGGGAGGACTTATACTATGCAAATCCGTCATACGACCAGCCCCAAAGAAGCCAAAGGGATGGATACAACCCAGCTGAGAGATCAGTTTCTAATTGAAAAGGTATTCGAGGACGACCAAGTGCATCTTGTCTACTCTCATTATGACCGCTTGATTATCGGCGGCGCCCAGCCGGTTCAAGAAACGCTGACGCTGACAGCCGATCCTGCCTGGCATGTCGAGCACTTCTTCGAACGGCGGGAGGCTGGTATAATCAATATCGGTGGCCCTGCGGCAGTCACAGTAGATGGCGAGACCTATGAGCTGGGAAGACTCGATGCGCTCTATATCGGACGTGGTTCTCGCGAAATCACGCTGTCCAGTACGAATGCAGACAGCCCGGCCAAGCTCTACATCACTTCAGCTCCAGCGCACGCAGATTACCCGACGACCAAGATGGCCATCGACTCAGCCACCCCGAATGAATTGGGGTCCATAGAGACCTCCAATGAGCGGACCATCTACCAGTACATTCATGAGGGCGGCACGAAGAGCTGTCAATTAATGCTTGGGGTGACGATTCTCAAGCCAGGCAGTGTCTGGAACACGATGCCAGCGCATGTGCATGACCGGCGGATGGAGGCTTACCTCTACTTTGATCTGAAGGAAGATGCCCGCGTGTTCCATCTGATGGGCGAGCCAGAGGAGACCCGGCATCTGGTCGTGGCAGGCGAGCAGGCGGTTATTTCGCCCAGCTGGTCGATTCACTCAGGAGCGGGGACGAGCAATTATTCCTTCATCTGGGCGATGGCCGGAGAGAATTATACGTTCAAGGATATGGACTTTATTGATATGAAGCAACTGAAGTAGGAACGAACGGCATCGCCGGTCCGACCGAGCTTCACGAACTTGAGGAACGGGAGGATCGCCATGCTGGCAATTGATAGACACAAGAGAATTATGGATCAGCTTGCTGCGCACAGCTCGGTCAAGGTATCGGAGATGAGCGCCTTGCTGCAGGTGACGGAGAAGACGATTAGAGAGGATCTGGAGAAGCTGGAGAAGCGGGGCCTGCTGAAGCGAATTCACGGTGGAGCAGTACCTGCTCTAGAGAGCGGCGAGGGCATCTATCCGCCGAGCTTTCCCAACACGCGGGAGCTGGATGAAAAGGATGCGATTGCTGCGCTGGCTGCCGAGGATATTCAGCCGCATGATATTATCGCGCTCGACAACGGGAGCACGACGCTGGCGATTGCCCAGCGACTGGACAACGTGCCGCTCACTGTCGTGACCAACGACATCCTCATTATTCGTGAGCTGGCGCTCAAGGATCGGATCCGGCTGGTGGTACCGGGCGGCTACCGCCAGGATAATCTGCTCATCCAGCCGGAGTCGCTGGACTGGCTGCGCCGGATGAACATCCACAAGCTGTTCCTCTCAACAACGGGCATCCACCCGGAATATGGCCTGACGATCTTCACAGCGGAGCTGCTGCCGATCAAGCGCCTCCTCATCGAGGCCTCGGGGACCGTATGCTGCGTTGCGGATCATAGCAAATATGGCGTTGGTGCGCTGCACACGTTCGCCACCCTGCAGGAGGTTGACCGCTTCATCACTGGGGCGCAATTGACCGATGCGGCGTTGGCGCCGTTCTTGGCACAGGGTGTGACGATCGAACGGACAAAGTAACGTAGCACCACTGAAGATAGGCAGCGGATTTTGCATAGAAGGGACGGAAGACAACGTGAAATTATTTGATCTGACGGGCAAGACCGCGCTGGTGACCGGCGCAGCCCGTGGGCTGGGCAAGGACATGGCGCTAGCGCTGGCAGAGGCTGGGGCGGACATCGCGTTGGTCACGAACAGTAGCAGCGCGGAGGAAGCGAAGGCGGCGGTAGAGCAAGCAGGGCGGAAGGCGGTTGTCATCCAAGCGGACCTTGGCGATGAAGCCCAACTGCAGCGTGTCGTCCAGGAGACCGTCGATGGACTGGGACGGATCGATATTCTCCTGAACAATGCGGGTATTATCAGACGCACCCCGGCAGCGGACCATGCGCTTGCAGATTGGCAAGCGGTGCTGGATGTCAATCTGAGTGCGACGTTCGTGCTCTGTCAGGCCGCAGGACGGTTGATGCTGGAGCAGGGCTCGGGCAAAATGATCAACATCGCGTCCATGCTGAGCTACCAGGGCGGCATCAATGTCCCTGGCTATACGGCCAGCAAGCATGCGGTGGCCGGATTGACCAAGGCGCTGGCCAATGAGTGGGCAGCCAAGGGCGTCCAGGTCAACGCCATCGCGCCTGGTTATATGGCAACCGATAACACACAGGCACTCCGCGAAGACCCCATCCGCAGCAAATCGATTCTCGAACGCATCCCGGCGGGGCGCTGGGGCAGCGGTGAGGATCTGAAGGGGGCGGCAGTTTTCCTGGCTTCCTCTGCGTCCGATTATGTGAGCGGTCATGTGCTTAATGTAGACGGCGGATGGATGGTACGCTAACGCTGGTTGCTTATGGAAAAAAAGAGATCTCCAACCTTCTGCATAGCAGGGGAATGGAGATCTTTTTTATTAAAATCTAAGAAAGTATATGTTTCCCATCTACTTGGCTTATATTTCTCTGGAATGAAATGCGCTGCGCCGTCAGAGGACGGCGGCAGCCGTTTCACCTTGGTAAACATGCACTACGTTTCTGTCTGCAAAATGCGAAGCAGCAGGGTGATAGCTTCTGCTCGCGTGCTAGCATCAGATGGAGCAAAGCGGCCATCGGCCCGGCCTTGGATATAGCCGTGCTCAAATGCTGCAGTTACTGCGTCTGCTGCCCAAGGGGCTATCGCATCTGCATCGGCGAACTGTGCCGATAAGATGGAAGCTCCATTTGAGCCGCGTGTTTCGATCCCAAAGGCTCGGGATACGAGGGTCACCATTTCTACTCGGGTAATCACTTGGTCAGGTCTGAAAGACCCGTCTTCATACCCTCTAATCAATCCAGCAGTCTGAGCTTGTGCGATGGCCTGACGAGCCCACTCGGGGATCAGATGGACATCGCTGAATGCTACTGCATTCAAGGATGAGGTATGTTCTGACACGCCTGGGCGAGAGAGCTCGAGGGCGTTCATGAGCATGACCAGGAATTGCGCACGGGTTACAGGCTGGTTCGGCCTGAAGGTGTCATCGCCAAATCCATGGACGATGCCACACTCAGCAGCACGCAGAGCCGTCTGCTCGACCCAATGTCCCTGTAAGTCATTGAACCGCGTGACCGTTTGGTCTTGCGCTTCGCAGCGGTTGTGGGATGGATTCGTAACTGCTGGTGGTTCAGGTGTCGGAGCGATTACTGGCTCCTCCTCAGGAAATTCTGGCTCCTGTGGTGTCTCCGGTGCCACTGGCGGAAGCACAGGCGTCCAGATTGGACCCGGTTGCTCAGGCTGCTCAGGCTGCTCGGGCTGCTCCGGTTGCTCGGGCTGCTCCGGTTGCTCGGGCTGCTCCGGTTGCTCGGGCTGCTCCGGTTGCTCAGGCTGCTCTGGTTGCTCCGGTTGCTCAGGCTGCTCTGGTTGCTCTGGTTGCTCGGGTTGCTCGGGCTGCTCCGGTTGCTCCGGTTGCTCAGGCTGCTCTGGTTGCTCGGGCTGCTCGGGCTGTTCGGGCTGCTCCGGTTGCTCAGGCTGCTCGGGTTGCTCAGGTTGCTCGGGCTGCTCGGGTTGCTCGGGTTGCTCAGGTTGCTCGGGCTGCTCGGGTTGCTCCGGTTGCTCGGGTTCCTCCGGTACAGCTGCTTCGGCTCGGGTAACGGTCACCGTATAAATCCGAATGGTGATTCCGTCCTCTGCCGTAATGACGAGCTCAATTGTCTGGCTGCCGACGGCTAGAGCAATCGGGTTGTTAATCACTTTACCAGCCTGTTGTAATTCCAACGTCGCATGGACATCGGCAGGTGTTGCATGAATGGCAATAGCCTCGATCTCATAGGGGACTTGGACCGTATAATGATAGGTCGTCCCGGACACGTCCTCTTCAAGCTCGGCTTGATCAATGATCAGCTGACCCAGGTTGGCTTCTGCGGATACGATGGCGAAGCTTCGCACCTCAGAGCGTTCGCTCGCAAGTCCGGCATGATCGACAACAAGTGCCTGCAGGGTATAGCTCCCGCGCGTCAATGGCGTGGCAAGAGGATACTGCCAGATGCCCTGTTCATTCACCTTCGTGGTCCCGATCTGTTCGCCATTGAGCAGAATGCGCACCTCTGCGCCAGCCTCGGCTGTTCCCGAAATCAACGGCTGCGTCTCAACAATTCGGCTATCTGCAGCTGGTGTCAGAAGAACAGGAGCAGATGGAGGTTGCGTATCGATTTGCCACTCAATGGTCGCAGATTCGGGGCTGGTATTGCCTGCCCGATCCACAGCTGAGGCTTGAAGGGTATATAGACCATCTTCAAGTGAAGCGTCTGGGTAATCGGACCATTCCCCTTGGTCATTGGCATTTGTGACAAATAGTTGTTCACCGTTAAGGAATACTGTGACAACTGCATAAGGCTCCGACACACCGCTGATGAGGGGCAGGGAATCCGTTAACACAGCCCCAGCGGTTGGTGAAACGAATAAAGGGGCAGCTGGTGGGATGGTGTCTACCGTAAACCGGCGAACCTCACTTGCGGGGCTGGTATTGTCCAGCTCGTCAGCTGCCTTCGCAGTTATTTCATACGTCCCATCTGGCAGTCCCTCGACGTTGAGTGACCAATGCCCCTGATCATCTGCAGTCGTTTCTTCCAACGTATGATCGTTAAGCGTGATAAGGATGCGGGCCCCGGCCTCAGCTGACCCTGTAATCATGACATTTACTTCTGCCCCATAACTCTCCGCCTGGGGCGTGAGGATGACCGGAACGGGTAGTGCCGTTCGTTTGATTCGTACAGTTGCTTGGCCTGAAGAGCTAATATTTCCGCTATTGTCGATACTTCTGGCGATGATGGTCGTCTCGCCCTCTGCGGTGATTGTTATCTGACCTTCATCCGGCAATGCGGTCCACTCCAGATGAGTAGCCCCGCTCAGGCTATACTCCGTGCGCGCGATGCCCGAACCGTTGTCACTGCCGGGCGTAATCTCGACCTCGACAGCATCAGCAGCTGTCCATTCACTCACTGAAGGCATCACCTGAGGTGCACTCGGCGCTGTCCGGTCAATGCGAACGGTCAGCTCGGCTTCTTCGCTGATCAGCCCTGCGCCGTTAATCGTTCTTGCTTTGACGGTAGTCTCGCCCTCAGCCGTAATGGAGAGTGGGGCCATGTAACTGTCCCAATCGGATTCTTCAGCGCCAGCGAGCTGGTATTCGGTACGAGCAATACCGGAGCCGGAGCCCTCGGCATCGGCTTCAGATAAGATGGTGACCAAGATGGCTTCCGCCGTTGTCCAACCTTCAGCATCGGAGGTCATCGTCGGTGCAGCTGGGGCGGTCTTGTCGATCTGCACGACAGCTGTAGCGACTGGGCTGATATTGCCAGCTAGATCAATCGTCCGTGCTTCGACGGTGGTTGTACCCG
>NZ_KB899665.1:168751-427432 GCF_000378385.1 Paenibacillus daejeonensis DSM 15491
AATATTCCGGATAGGGCATCGGTGCCGGAGGTGATGGTCACCTCCACATCCGCTGCCGTCCAAGAAGACTCCGTTGCATCAATAGTCGGTTCGCTTGGTGCAGTACGGTCAATGCGAACGGTCAACTCGGCTTCTTCGCTGACCAAGCCTGCGTGACTAAACGCTCTTGCACTGACAAGGGTTTCTCCTTCTTCAATAAGAGTCAGTGCATCGGTGTAAGGGGCCCAGTCGAGCGTCACTGCTCCCTCCAGGCGGTATTCAATTCGTGCTACGCCGGAAGGCCCGGCTGGATCTCCAGCTGCTATCGTTACTTTTACAGTTTCGGCAGATGTCCAGTCCTCAGTATCCGCAGTCAACAGCGGCTGAGGAGGGGACGTTAGCTCCAGCAAAAACGATTGGCTCGTGATTTCACTGGAATTGCCGGCTTTGTCAATCGTTCGGGCATCAACTTGTGTCTGGCCTTCCACAGATAGAACAAGTGCTTCGCGATACGCTGTCCACTCCTGTTCAACTGCGCCGCTCAGCCTATATTCTAATCGATCTATGCCCGACAAGTTGTCTGTCCCTGTGGTGATGCTGATGCTAATAGGCTCGGTATGCCAGCCCTCTTCGTCCGGATGAATCGAAGGCGCCGACGGAGCGGTACGGTCGATCCGGACGATGCTATCAGTAATTTCGCTGACGTTGCCCGCTTCATCGATCGTCCGTGCATAAACTGTCGTTGCCCCCTCGGCCTGGATAGCAAGCGTCTCATTATATGTCGTCCAGTCCGCAGTCTCAGCGCCGGATAGACGGTACTGCGTATGACGTACACCCGACTGCTCATCACTGCCAGACTGAATCGTCACGTTCACCTGGCTGATACTGAGCCATTCCTCCGCATCGTGTAAGATGACTGGGGAAGTAGGTGCAGTACGGTCGATCCGCACGACAGCTGATCCCACCGAGCTAATATTGCCTGCGTTATCGATGGTCCGAGCTTCGATAGTGGTCTGCCCGGCAGCCGTAACCGTAACAGCTGAGCTGTAGGTGGTCCAATTGAGCGTAGTCGCACCAGTGAGCCGGTATTCGGTGCGGTTCACCCCGGCCCCTCCTGTGTCAGCGCCTGCAGCGACGGTCACCTGCACATTGGCGTTGCTCCAGCCAGTCGCCCCCGGCGTCACAGTCGGCGCAGCAGGAGCAGTTCGGTCGATCCGCACGACAGCTGATCCCACCGAGCTGATATTGCCCGCGTGGTCAATCGTCCGCGCCTCAATGGTGGTCTGCCCGGCAGCCGTAACCGTGACAGCTGAGCTGTAGGTGGTCCAATTGAGCGTAGTCGCACCAGTGAGCCGGTATTCGGTGCGGTTCACCCCGGCCCCTCCTGTGTCAGCGCCTGCGGCGACGGTCACCTGCACATTGGCGTTGCTCCAGCCAGTCGCCCCCGGCGTCACAGTTGGCGCGACAGGGGCGGTTCGGTCGATTCGCACGACAGCTGATCCCACCGAGCTGATATTGCCCGCGTGATCGATGGTCCGAGCTTCGACAGTTGTCTGCCCCGCGGCCGTAACCGTGACAGCTGAACTGTAGGTGGTCCAATTGAGCGTAGTTGCACCGGTGAGCCGATACTCGGTACGGTTCACCCCGGCCCCTCCTGTGTCAGCGCCTGCGGCGACGGTCACCTGCACATTGGCGTTGCTCCAGCCAGTCGCCCCCGGGGTCACAGTTGGCGCAGCAGGCGCAGTACGGTCGATTCGCACGACAGCTGAGCCAAGGGAGCTGATATTGCCAGCGTGGTCAATCGTCCGCGCCTCAATGGTGGTCTGACCGGCGGCCGTAACCGTGACAGCTGAGCTGTAGGTGGTCCAATTCAGCGTAGTTGCACCGGTGAGCCGATACTCGGTGCGGTTTACCCCGGCACCACCAGTGTCGGCGCCTGCGGCGACGGTCACCTGTACGTTAGCGTTGCTCCAGCCAGTCGCCCCCGGCGTCACAGTCGGCGCGGCAGGCGCCGTACGGTCGATTCGCACGACAGCTGAGCCAAGGGAGCTAATATTGCCCGCGTGATCGATTGTCCGAGCTTCGACAGTTGTCTGCCCCGCGGCCGTAACCGTGACAGCTGAGCTGTAGGTGGTCCAATTCAGCGTAGTTGCACCGGTGAGCCGATACTCGGTCCGGTTGGCGGTTCGATCAATCCGTACATTAGCTGTAGCTATCGTACTCGCGTTCCCTGCCTTGTCGATCGTTCGGGCGCTGACCGTCGTCTGCCCGGCATTGGAGATGTCAATGGAGCTCCCTGGCGGATAGACCGTCCAGTCCAGTGTGCTTGCACCGGTAAGTCGGTACTCCGTCCGATCCACGCCGGAACCGGTGTCGGTCCCTGGGGTGAGGGTGAAGGAGGCGTTGCCGCTTATCCACCCTGTAGGCAATCCGTTAATCGACGGTGCGGTTGGCGGGTCAAAATCGAAGGTTAGCTTATAAACTGTATAATTTTCCTCCCACGTATCGCTGAAGTAACCGCCCATGACGTAAACATCTCCTGAACCGGTTACGACCATACTGGGGTTTATCAGTCCGACGGCTGTCGGCGCATCTTGTGTCCAGACATTAGTAACGGGGTCGTAGAGATGAAAATTTCGATTGCCCATGACGAGAACCTTGCCATTGGGAAGTGTCACCTGTGCATGTCTGAAATATGAGTCCCATCCCTGATAAGGAAGTGCGGCCGCCTGGCTCCAAGTGTTGGTGGCTGGGTCGTAGATATAGCTCTCAAAGCTGTAGACATAACCACTCTGCCCGCCTGTAACAAGTACCCTTCCATCCAGAAGGGTGCTTTGCGCTGCGAAATAAAGAGGCTTTGGTAACTTGGCACCTTCACTCCAGCTGTTGGTCGCCGGGTTGTACAGATAGACACTATCGAACATTGGATCTGCCCCACCAGCTATTTGAGGAGCTCCCCCGGCAATCATCACCCGCCCGTCATTCAGGGTACTCTGCGAGTTCCCGAATATAGTCTTGGGCAGGCTGGCCGCGTTGCTCCAGCTGTTGGATTGAGGATTGTAGATCAGGGGCGTGGCGTTGTAGACAGACCCCACGCCGTTCTGAAAAAAACTACCGCCTGTTGCCATCACTCTCCCATCCTGGAGCTGGGATTGACGATGATACGAGCGCTGCAGCGCAGGTGCATGTGTAGCCCATGTCCCAGTGCCAGGTTGATAGATGGGGGAATGCGGCGCAGAGGCATTGTTATTCGTCCGCCGGCCGCCCGTCACCAGAATTTGATTGCCCAGGGGTACAGCTGACCACCCGCTGACGTTCAGAGGAACATTAACTGAGGAGGGCAGAGCTTCCATCATGACCGCGGCCCGGGCCTGGCTGCTCCAGCCGGCAGGCAGGTACCAGCTGATGAGGAGCAACAGCAGAAGCCCCAACCCAATTTTACGTTTCAACATATACGCTCCTTTCACAAAAACTGAGTATGCCAAGGGCAATATACCATCGTTGTAGCGTCCAGAATATTGACGAATGTTAATTGGTGCGCAAATCCCATAAGAAATCCGCCCGTGAGTGAAGAGGAACTGTGCTATAATGTGCAGAGCAATCATCTATGCCAAAAATGATATGAAAAAGAAAAAGAACCCCGCAGCTAATACGCCGGGGACGGAAGGACGATGGCTGTCATGCTGGGATTATCGCGGTTGGCATGGAGACGTGGCTCTGTTCCGCCGGAAAAGAAGCTGTCGAAGGACGCGGTGACATCGCTGATTATCCACGGGTGCTTCCAATTCGGAGCCTCGATGTCCGCTCTCTTCCTCAACTTGTATCTGTGGCGTCTGACCGGCGACTTGCTTGTCAATGGCTTCTACAACATTATTGTGTTCGTGTGTACGCCGCTCGCCTTTGCGCTTGGCGGGTGGATAGCCAAGAAAAAGGACCGGATGGTGACCTATCGTCTGGGCATTGTACTCATTGCTGTATTCTATCTCGGCGTTATCATCGCGCAGGAAAGCGTTGTTGATTATTACGTCGCTTTTGCGGTCTTCAGCGGTCTGGCTCAGGGCTTCTACTGGACCGGTTACCTCGTACTGATGTACGACGTCTCAACCGACACGAACCGGATTCGGTTCCTGGCCATCAATATGATGGTGTTCAACGGGGCGGGACTTGCGGGTCCGGCACTGGCCGGCTATATCATCCAACTGAGCGAGGGGCTGTCGGGTTACATACTGACATTTGGCATCGCTTTCGTCAGCTTTTTCGTGGCGGCCATCATCAGCTTCCGTATTCCACTCATTACCTCGCATCACCGAACGTATTACTTGAAGCTGGTGGGGGCAGTCATCAAGCGCAACAAGGCGTGGCTGCTGTCGCTGTTCGGTTTTCTGGTATTGGGCCTGCTGCAGGGGATTATGCTCTTCCTGCCTAATATTCTCCTGTTTCAGACCGTGGGAAGGGAGGACTGGGTCGGGTATCTGGGCGTGTTGTTTGCTTTTCTGACCGTGGTAACGGGATTTATCATCTCCCGCAAGGCCAAGGAGGAGCATGCGCACCGGTATGTGACGTACTCGTCGCTGGGTGTTATTTGTGGAGCGTCAGTCCTGCTCATCGAGATCAGTACGTGGTCGGTTATTACCTTCATGATCGTGTTCTCGCTCTGCAATCCGCTGACGATCAATACGCTGACTTCGTATTATTACCGGATTATGGGGACGCTGCCCCTGAAGGGACAGCTGAGAATCGAGTCGGTGGTCATGCGCGAGGTGTTCGTCAATGCCGGCCGGGTGCTATCCATCTTCATGCTGCTGTTGTTCGCACGCGATGTCAACTCGTTCGCACTGCCGCTTGTCTTGGTGGGCGTAGCGTTGATGCAGTTGAATCTAATCTGGCTTGTCAAGCGGCGCTAGTTGTGAGGCAAGGTACCGGCGCGCGTCCGGCAGCATGACGGCGATCGGACGACCACATCGCTGCTGACAGAATCAGTTGAGCATGCGGAATTGCTGGGGTGTCAGTCCAGTGCGCTTGCGGAACGTGGCGACAAAATGGCTCGGATCCCGAAACCCGACTTGCGTCGCGATGGTGCTCACCGTCAGTTCCCGATCCCGGATGAGCAGCTCCTTGGCTTTGCGGATGCGGAGATTGAGCAGATAGGCATAAGGAGCAAGGCCAAAGGCGCGGCGGAACAGCTCCCCCAGCCTCCGGCTGGAGAGGCCGAGCTGCATAGCCAGCTCGGTTAAGCCTAGCCCAGGGTCATCCAATTGGGATTCCATCGCTGCAATAACCGGCCTGAGCTGCTCCAGCTGCAGGGAGAAGGCGACGCTTCCCTGTGGCTTGCCGTATTTGCTAAGCGTCACCAGGAACCGGTACACCTCGCTGGTAGCCGTCAAGCCGAATACATCCTCGGCCTGCTCCAGTTTCTCCAGCAGCTTCTCCATCCGCCAGGGCATATCTGACTCCCAACGATAGTATGCGGACCGCTCCATATCGAGCGACTGCAACAGCGGCAAGGCCATCGGCCCGTCAAAGGTCAAATACATCGTCTGCCAGACATCAGATGTAGCCTCGTAGCTGTGGGGAACATGCGGGAGGAGCAATACGCCGCTGCTGGGGGTCAGCTCAATCGAGTTGCCTTCGAAGCGAATCACGCCTTCGCCCGCAGTCGTCTGGATCCAATGATAGTAGGGAAACCCCGCTGGCCGGCTGATCGGCTCCTGGGTGGTGTTATGACCGATGCTCTCGGCAAACAAAGGCAGCGATTGCTCGTTAAATGGGGTGAGTTCTAGGCGGCGGTGGGGTCGAATCATGGGTGCGTCTCCTTTGTCGATGCCGGGCTTCCGGATTATGATAGGCTGGTGCAGATATCTTATATTTATCAGGGGAATCGTGAACGTATACAATAGGAAGATAGTTATATCCCAATGATAAAGGAAGTGTCTAATATGATCAACGAGAAGCTGCCAAAAATCTGGTACGGCGGCGATTATAACCCCGAGCAGTGGGAAGCGGATGTATGGGACGAGGATATCCGCATCTTCAAGCTGGCCGGAATTGACGTAGCGACGCTGAATGTATTCTCCTGGGCGATGATTCAGCCGGACGAAGAAACCTATGACTTCTCCTTCCTGGACGAGACGATCGACCGTCTGTATAAGAACGGCATTTATACCTGTCTGGCTACGGCTACAGGTGCGCACCCGGCCTGGATGGCCAAGCGTTATCCTGACGTCACGCGGGTGGACTATGAGGGACGCAAGCGCAAGTTCGGCGGACGTCACAATTCCTGCCCGAGCTCGCCAACCTACCGTCTCTACTCCGAACGCATGGCAGACAAGCTGGGTGAGCGGTATAAGGATCATCCGGGCGTCCTGATCTGGCATATTTCCAACGAATACGGCGGCTATTGCTACTGCGATAACTGCGCTGCGGGCTTCCGCAATTGGCTGCAGGACCGTTATGGCGATCTGGATAAGCTGAATAAAGCCTGGAACACCCGTTTCTGGGGCCATACGTTCTATGACTGGGACGAAATCGTACCGCCCAACGCGCTGAGCGAGGAGTGGAACGGCAACCGCACGAACTTCCAGGGGATCTCGCTGGATTACCGTCGTTTCCAATCGTGGAGTCTGCTGGAGTGCTACAAGCTGGAGTACAATGCCGTCAAAAAGCATACGCCGGACCTGCCGGTCACTACGAACCTGATGGGCACGTACCCGGAGCTCGATTATTTCGAATGGGCCAAGCATATGGATGTTGTCTCTTGGGACAATTATCCGTCGCTCGATACGCCTTACAGCTACACAGCGATGGTACATGACCTGATGCGCGGTCTCAAAAGCGGCCAGCCATTCATGCTGATGGAGCAAACGCCGAGCCAGCAAAACTGGCAGGCCTACAACTCCCTGAAGCGCCCGGGCGTGATGCGTCTCTGGAGTTACCAGGCGGTAGCGCGCGGCGCTGACACGGTGTTGTTCTTCCAGCTGCGCCGCTCGATTGGCGCCTGCGAGAAATATCATGGTGCGGTTATTGAGCATGTGGGCCACGAGAATACACGCGTATTCCGTGAGTGCGCAGAGCTGGGCCAGGAGCTGGGCAAGCTGTCGGATCAGATTCTGGACGCCAGAGTGGATGCCAAGGTTGCGATCGTATTCGACTGGGAAAATCGGTGGGCTGTCGAGCTCTCCAGTGGACCGTCGGTCGCGCTGAAGTACGTAGATGAAGTGCACAAGTATTATGATGCCTTGTTCCAACAGAATATCCAGGTAGACATGGTCGGCGTGGAAGAGGAGCTGAGCGGCTACGATATCGTGATCGCACCAGTGCTGTACATGATCAAGCCGGGTTATGCGCAGAAGCTAGAGACGTTTGTGAAGGGCGGCGGCACCTTCCTGACCACGTTCTTCAGCGGCATCGTGAACGAGAGTGATCTCGTGACAACAGGCGGCTATCCGGGCGAGCTGCGCTCGTTGCTCGGCATTTGGGCTGAGGAGATTGACGCGCTGTTCCCGGGCCATACCAATCAAATTGTGATGGAGCAGCCGTGGGGCGCACTGAAGGACAGCTATTCCTGCAGCATCCTCTGCGATCTGATCCATGCCGAAGGCGCCGAGGTACTGGCACGTTACGGCGAGGATTTCTATAAGGGGATGCCAGTTGCTACGGTCAACCGTTTTGGCGAGGGCAAGGCGTATTATATTGCCTCCAGTCCAGACGCCGCGTTCCTGCAAGGGCTGCTGGCCAATCTGTGCGAGGAGAAAGGCATTCGTCCGCTGCTGCCGCGCAGTGAAGGCATCGAAGTGACGGCACGCACCAAGGACGGTCGTGAGCTGCTGTTCGTCCTCAATCACCAGGCCGAAGCGGGCGTGGTTGAGGCGGGAGAGACCAGTTACATCGATCTGCTCACCGACCGTACGTTATCCGGCGCCATCGAAGTACCGGCCAAAGGTGTGCTGATTCTGGCACAGGCTTAATTGAACGTTCTTTACATTGCATATAGACGAACAGGCCCTGCCAGCTGGTAGGGTCTGTTTTGCTTGAAAACCGCGAATGGATCTACTGGCTCGTAAGCACGCGCTGAGGGGCGAAGAAGTTAGTTCTGGTTGTTACTTGTGAGGGGGTGACTGTCGGCGAAGCTCGATAGATGCGGTGATGGTGCTAAGATGCGGCGATTGGAGTGGCGTGTGCGATGGTGTGTGTGCAGCAACAGGGGGATGTAAAGACAAAAATGCAGTTAATTCTAGCCTCAGGGGGCATATCTCGGCTCGTAAGGTCAAAAGTGCAGTTAATCTCTCTCAAATATCCATATATTTCAATAAAAGACCGGATTAGTTGTACTTTTGACGCTAATCTCGTCATGTCGCTAGTATCGAGGGTTATTAACTGCACTTTTGTCTTTAAGTGGCAGATGCAGAAGGTCCAGATGTCCCTAGTCCCGACCTGGGCATGCGAGTTGCTGAACATATTCTCTACTAGCTGAGACTATAACGTTCCAGCGAAAGCGCCCCAGCTCTTACTCATCCGGGAACGCTAACGCTCGAGTACCATATTTACAGGGGGTTGCAAGAGATGAACGACATCCTTGCCGTCGCCTCACTCGGCTTGCGCTTCATAAAATCGTACCCAGATGTTCACATTCCTGCTCTTATTTCCAGTCGATTACGATATAATAGAGAAGACTAACTCCGCAGTTGCCGGGATGATGCGGGATTTAAACCGGACAGGGTGGGATAATGTGCAGGAATGGATAGAGACCTCAATCGAACAACTGATCAAGCTGACAGGGCTGCATGGCTACTCCCTGCTGCTTGTAACGTTTCCTCTGGCCCTGATACAAGGGATTATTACGATCTTCCCGTTCGCAACGCTGCTGCTGCTTCATGTGACTTCCTTCGGCTGGTTTGAGGGGATGATGATTAGTTGGGCGGCGGGCACGATGGCGAGCGTGGCGTGTTTTTATTTAAGCCGGACACTGCTGAGCAATTGGATTGATCGACGCTTTGGCGAACGACTGCTGAAATACCGCAAGTGGCAGACCCGGATGAATAACTATGGCGTATGGGTCGTCATTCTGCTGCGGTCGCTGCCGTTTGTGCCTAGCAATATTGTGTCCATTATGGCTGCCGTTTCGCCCCTTAAGCCGCTGGCTTATATCTGGTCGACGACGGTAGGGATGTTTTCGCAGGTGTGGCTGTTTATGTTGTTAACGGCGGAAGTTATCTTTCCAGAGAAAGAAATCCGCCCGATGTGGATGGGATACATAACTTTTTGCGGCGTATTGGTGCTTATTCTGATCGTCGTGCTGCTGCTGGACCGCCAACGCGGTGAGACCGGTACGGAGGTGTGAGCAATGGACACCCTCGTAACTGGTCATTTCTTTCTTGTCAGGCCTGGTCTATAATGAGAGAGGATTAAGATACGGTCTGGAGGCGTAAAAATGAAAAAACTGAAGCTGGTTCAACAACTGTCCGATCTGGGCGTAGTCGCCGTATTGCGCGGAGAGACGCCGGAGGAAGTCGTGGAGATGGCAGAGCAAGCCATCGCGGGCGGTATTAAAGCAATCGAAGTGACCATGACAGTGCCGTTTGCCTTGCGGGCAATCGAGAAGCTGGCGGTCTCTTACTCTAGTACAGCAACAGATCCTGCTAAGCATGCGGTTATCGGCGTAGGTACAGTGCTCGATCCCGAGACGGCACGGATGGCCATCTTGAGTGGCGCGGAGTTCGTTGTAGGTCCGTCGCTGAACCCGGATACGGTTCGTTTATGCAACCGCTATCGTGTGCCGGTCATGCCCGGAACCATGACAGTGCGCGACATTGAGGAAGCATTGGAGTTGGGCGTGGATATCGTCAAGCTGTTCCCGGGGAACCTGTATTCGCCGGCGATTATTAAGGCAATTAAAGGCCCGCTGCCGCAGGCCAACATCATGCCAACGGGCGGTGTTTCGCTGGACAACCTCAGCGAATGGGTCAAGGCTGGCGCAGTCGCGGTCGGCATCGGCTCGGACCTCACGAACGAAGCGGTCAAAAAAGGCGACTACAGCCTGGTGGCCAAACGTGCAGCCCAGTATATCGACGCATACAAAGCCGCCAAGGCGTAACTGTAAGACGCAAAGCACATCCAGACTCAACCTCCATGACATCAGGCAGCGCCGCTGTCATGGAGGTTGAGTTTTTTCGTTCGAGCGTGAGCGCGCGACGTAGTGAAGTTGTGGTGGTGCTCCAAGTAAAGATTGTTTAGTTAGTGTGGGAGTGTGCGTCGTGGTACGGTGTTTCAAGTAAAGATTGTTTAGTTAGAGTGGCGGAGTGCGCCGCTGTGAGGTGCTCCAAGTAAAGATTCTTTAGTTAGAGAAGCTGCGTGCGCCGTCGTGGGAGTCTCCAAGTAAAAATTGTTTAGTTAGAGTGGCGGTGTGCGCCGTGGTACGGTGTTCCAAGTAAAGATTGTTTAGTTAGAGTGGCGGAGTGCGCCGCTGTGAGGTGCTCCAAGTAAAGTTTTTATAGTTAGAGTGGCAATGTGCGCTAGGTGGGCTCTCCAAGGAAAGAATCTTTCGCTAGAGTGGCAATGTGCGCCAAGGTGAGCTCTCCAAGGAAAGAATCTTTCGCTAGAGTGGCAATGTGCGCCAAGGTGAGCTCTCCAACGAAAGAATCTTTCGTTACAGTAGCGGTGTGCGCCGTCGTGGCATCTCCAAGGAAAGAATCTTTCGCTAGAGTGGCAATGTGCGCCAAGATGGGCTCTCCAAGGAAAGAATCTTTCGTTACAGTAGCGGTGTGCCCTGTCGTGGCATCTCCAAGGAAAGAATCTTTCGCTAGAGTGGCGGTGTGTGCCGTGGTGGATTCTCCAAGGAAAGAATCTTTCGCTAGAGCAGCAGGTGTGCGCCGACATGGTGAGCCGTGCATCTGTTATACTCGGACAGCCTCGGTTTTGAACCGGAAGTGGAAGGGGTAATGAGGTTATACACCACATTTCAGCTCGGAAAGGGGATCATGCTATGCTTACATTACATAATCAACGGTTTTGGCACGTGTATGTCGGTACGTATCAATCTGCTGGGGAGGAGTCTATTCGTCATCTGGTCTTTGACTCGCAGGCGGGGAGTCTGCGCGAGGATGTGGGCATCTCGGGCGCGGAACGCCCGTCGTTCCTGGCTACGGATACGGAGCGCAACCGGCTCTATGCGGTATGCGAGATTGATGAGCCTCAGGTGGTCGGATATTTGCTCAATCCGCAGAGCGGCGTGCTGGAGGAGATCAACCGGCAGCCGATCCCGGGCATGCACGCCTGCCATGTTAGCCTTCACCCGTCCGGAGATTGGCTCTATGTGGCCAATTATTCCTCGGGCAACATCTGTCTGTTCCCGATTGACGAAGAGGGACGTCTGGGCCCGCTGGCTGACCAGCAGGAGCACAGTGGCTCTGGCCCACGAGAGGACCGGCAGGACGGGCCACATACGCATTCCATCGTGACCGAGCCATGGAGCGGTCGGTTGCTGGTGCCGGACCTCGGCACGGACCGCATCTACGTATACGATCTGGACCGGCTGGCGGGCAAGCTGAGATTCCATGGCGAAGCGGTTGCGCCTGCTGGCGCGGGACCACGCCATCTGGCTTTCCATGCATCCAGCCCGATTGTCTATTGCGCTGACGAGCTCAGCTCCAGCGTGTCCGCTTATAAATATCGGCCAGAGGATGGGAGTCTCACTCTGCTGCAGACCATCTCCACACTTCCGGACGACGGAGACCCGGCCACCAATACTTGCGGCGACATTCACATCAGCATGTGCGGCGGACTCCTGTATGTGTCCAACCGGGGTCATGATTCACTCGCCACATTCCGTATTGGAGAAGATGGCGAGCTGACGCTTATCGGATGCCCGTCGGTGCAAGGCCAGACGCCGCGCAATTTTGCCGTGGTGCCGGATGGTCGTCATGTGCTGGTGGCCAATCAGGATACCGACTCCATTATTGTTATGGCTCTCGACGAGGAAGGCGTGCCTGCGCCACAGGGCGAGCGCTTTGAGACCGACAAGCCGGTATGCCTGAAGCTGATTCCGGTAATGGAGTAGGTAGCTCGCAGGATGGCGGGACAGTTGAGAATCCAGTATAATAGGTAGCACACTTCTAGAAACGGCAGGAGGGCTGCGTCGTTATGCAAACCGAGGAAGAGCACAAGCGGGAGTCACGGAACCGTCGGCATTTTTCATTTCGGCTCAACATGTTTTTTTTCGTTACCTTTGTTGCGTTTTCAATTCTGATTGTCCGCTTGGCTATCCTTCAGTTCGTAGAAGGGCCGGAGCTCAGCGCCCGAGAGCATGATAACCGCACCCGCAATGTACTGATTCCGCCAATCCGCGGCAATATATATGACCGGGAAGGATTCCCGGTCGCGTACTCTACTTCTACCCAATCGCTGTACTACACGCTGGAACCCGGTGTCAAAGAGGAGCAAGCCCGCCAGATGGCCGAGCTGTTGGCCGTGGAATTCCAGGCCTTTGACCCGCCGGACAAGGTGCCGGCGACGGCGGATGAGATTTTCAAGTTGATGGATATTTCGGGCAGACTCACCTACGTCTACGAGCCAAGGCGGCTGCGAACCGGATTAAGCACCAAGGAGATCGCGTACTTCAGCGAGCATCGAGATCAGTTCCCTGGGATCGAGATCATCGAGGAGAGCATCCGCCACTACAGTACCGACACGATCGCAGTCCAACTCGTAGGGTATATGAAGGGCTTCAACTCCCTGTATGGTGAGAAAAACGGTCTGACCAAGTACCAGAATATTTTTAAGAACAACAAAATGCTGCCTGCCCCTGAGCAGTATCTGGACAAGGAACGGGTAGGCTATGAGGGACTGGAGCTGCTGTACCAGGATGAGCTGCGCGGCAAGAACGGGGTCAAGACGTATCCTGTCGACTCACAGAGCCGCATCACTGGCCCCGTTGAACTTACCGTACCCGAGAAGGGCAACAATCTGTACCTGACAATCGACAGGGAAGTCCAGATGAAGACGGAGAACGGCATTATGGAGCATCTGGCCAAAATCCGTTCGTCCAGCAATCGTCGTGAATATGCGCCACACGCCAAGACGGCCTACGCCGTCGCCATGGAGGTCAACACAGGCAAGGTTGTGGCGATGGCCAGCATGCCCGACTACGATACCAACGTTTGGAGCGATGGCATGAGCCAGGAGCAGTATGACTTGCTGAAGTACTATGAGCCCAACGGTACGATCCGTGAGGCGTATCCGTACTACGAGGACCCCAAGGTTGGGCGCAATCATCCATCGTCGCTGGTTCCACTCGGTTCCACGATGAAGCCACTGACGGTGTTGCTGGGATTAAACGAGCAGTTGTTTACGCCATCGACCACCTATCAGGACCGAGGCTATTTCAGCTTTGGCCGCGAAGGCCATGAGACCAGGGTAAACAATGCCAGCAATGCAGCCAACGGTTCGCTTAATGCAGCCCGGGCCATCTCCAAATCCTCGAATGCGTTCATGTCGGCGATGATCGGCAACAATTTGTATCTGAACCGCAAGAACGGGCTGGATATCTGGCATCAATACATGATCGATTTTGGTCTGGGTGAGCTGACAGGCAGCGGGCTGCCCAACGAAAGCAAAGGCGTCATTGAGTATTATAATGAGGCCAAAACGGGCAGTGCCCAGTCGGCTCTGATCTACGCTTCCTTCGGTCAGCAGGGGCGCTACACTGCCTTGCAGCTGGCGCAGTATACAGCCATGCTGGCGAATCGGGGACACAAGATGAAGCCGCAATTCGTGGAGAAAATCACGGACGCCCAGGGCAATACGATTCAGGAATTCGAGCCCGAGGTATTGAGCAGCGTAGACATTCCCGATAATTACTGGTCGGTCGTACAGTCCGGCATGAGCAATGTTTCCGTCCAGGGCTTCGAAGGCTTCGAATATGATTTCATTCGGAAGACCGGTACCTCGCAGCAGGACGTTGGCAACCGCAGAAAGCTCGAAAATGCGGTATTCATCGCTTATGCGCCAGCCCAGAATCCGGTATTGGCCGTTGCGGTCGTCGTGCCGGACGGTGGATACGGCGGCTGGGGGGCCGCGCCGATTGCGCGCAAGATTTTTGATGCGTACGATGAGGAAATTGGCCTGACAGGCACGCCAAAAGTGAAGCAAGCCCAGAGCACCGAAGAAACGCCAGAGCAGTAGGAGTAAAGCATCGTGTCATGGATTTGGTCTGAACTCAAAACGAGGGTGTCCAAAAGTCAGTTTGCTGACGGTCGGGACAGCCTCGTTTTTTTGCTGGAAGCTGGTGCCAAGGAGCCTCAGACTACGCTACATCTTTTGCCAATTCCGGCGCATACTATCTCCGAAGGTAACTATTCCAGATGGAGGTGGACCATGCCGCATTGGCTGGAAGTGGGGCTTCGTACCTTGTTGGCGCTTGTTGTGCTGTTTATCATTACGAAGGCGCTGGGCAAACGTCAAATCTCGCAGCTGTCCCTATTCGAATATATTACAGGTATCTCTATCGGCAACATTGCCGGTTACATCTCCATTGATACCGATACAGAATGGTATGTGGGAATATTGTCACTAGCTGTATGGGCAGCTGTCTCGGTCGGTGCAGAGAAGCTGACAGTTCATAGCAAGAAGGCGCGGGATCTCATTGATGGCAAGGCTGCTGTACTTATTGAGAAAGGAAATGTAGTGGAGAAAAATCTCGCCAAGGAGCGCCTGACAGTGGACGAGCTGCTGGGGGTCCTGCGAGACAACAGCGTATTCAGACTGGCGGATGTGGAGTTTGCGCTGATGGAGCCGAGCGGCAAGGTCAATGTGATGCTTAAGTCCGAGAAGCAGCCGCTCGTCCGCGAGGATATCGGGATGCAGCCGGCGGAGAACCTCCCTGCCCAGACCGTAATCATCGACAATAAGATTATGGAGAAGCCGCTTCGGGATTCCGGTTACAATGAGCAATGGCTGCGAAAAGAGCTGCATCGGATGCGGATCAAGTACGAGGATGTCTTTATGGCACAAATCGATGATCAAGGTGAATTGCTGGTGGATCTCTACGATCCGGAGGATGAGGGGAAGAAAAAATAGGCCATCCCTCGGATGGCCGTTTCTTTGCGTTATTTTGAATGTATGGGGCCCCGGATTGGACTGGACAGGGTTTACCCGATAATAATCTCTTCCTTCGGATAATGGTAGCTCTGCTTGCGCTTGCGGGTCCGGAACATAAACAGCAGCGACAGCACACCGATCCGTCCGATGAACATGAGCATGATAATGATCCATTTGCCCGCTGTGGAGAGCTCTGGTGTCACCCCCATTGACAGTCCGCTGGTGCCGAATGCCGAGCAAATCTCAAAAATGAGCGCGATAAGCGGAATGTGATTCTGCTCTGTGTAAGCAAGCACCGTCATACTGAAGAGAACAATGATGGCGGCGGCCGTGAACACAATGAAGCTTTTGAGAATATCCTCCTGCTTGATCGCGCGCCGGAAGGCGCGTACTTCATTACGTCCAAGGGCATAGTCGTACAGAGCCAGCATAACAACAGCAAATGTCGTAGTACGGATACCGCCTCCCACACTGGAAGGGCTGGCGCCGATAAACATCAGCATTGCAAGCAGCAGCTGCGTCGGAATACTGAATACGGCGACGTCCATCGTCGCGAGCCCGCCGCTGCGGGTCGTGATGGAGTTGAAGAGGGAGAAGAACAATTTTTCATGCCAGGGCAGGGCTGCGTAATAGAGATCCTTCTCCATCAGCCAGATGCCAACGGCCCCTACGAGCACCAGCAGAAAGAACATGATGCCAGACACCTTGGTATACAGAGAAAACTGATAGCGTTCATGCTTGCCAAAGAAATATTCCCGAAGCTCAATCAGAACGGGGAAGCCGATAGCGCCGAACACCAGCAGAAGCATGGTAATGGTCTGCACAACATAGTCATGCGCAAAGTTGGACAATGAGCTGCCATAGATATCAAAGCCTGCGTTGGTAAAGGCCGAGATCGCATGGAACACACTATGAACAAAAGCGGTCAGCCAGTCATCATAATACCCGGCCAGCCTGAAATAGACGGTCAGCAGCACCGTGCCGATGCCCTCGATATAGAGAGCCAAAATGAAGACGATTTTGAGCAGCTGTACCAGCCCGGAGAGGTTCTCGCGGTTCTGGTCCACCATAATCAGCTTACGGTAGGAGAGGCTGATGTTGCGTCCCAGAATCAGCCACAAGAAGACGCCGAGCGTCATGATGCCGATCCCGCCGAGCTGAAACATAAAGAGGAGCGCGATTTTGCCGAATTCACTGAAGGATTCCGCCGTATTGACGACCGTCAGCCCCGTCACGCTTACCGCACTGGTAGCGGTGAAGAGCGCATCCATCCAGGATAACTGCACGCCCTCCCGCCAACTGATCGGCAGACGGAGTACAATCGTAGAGACGATCACGGTAGCCAGATAGCCCAGAACAATGAATTGGGTCGGTGTAATTCGATTAAGATAGTTCTTCCATGCAAAGTTCATCTCGAAATGCTGCGCCTCCATCACACGGTGATGCCACTTATCATACCTGATTCCGCATAAACAATCCATGCGTCTTCCGCAGCAACGAGGCGCCTGCGTATGACCTGTGAATTCAGGCCTGTTCTCTGCATAAAAGATCAGCCATCCCCCGTTTCATTCGGTATAGATTGGCAATACTATAAAGAAAGTTCAAAGTGTTCGGTGATGAGCACCGAGAAGACTGGAAGCAGCAGGAGGGATGAAGGTGGCGATTTTGCCCATACATGAACGGCTTGCCGAGTTATGGATTCTACGCGGGACGCGCGAGTTGACGGATTCCGAACGCATGGACATGGAGCATTGTCTGGCGGTCAACGCCTCGTACTGCCGCGAACTGGCTAACCTGCGCAATATGTCGCTGCTCGCCTCGATGACAGGGGACGAGAACTGGCAATACGAAATATGCTCCGAAATCGAGCGCCTGGGCGGGGTCCCTCCCTCCACGCGCTACTAATGAATGCTCGGTCAGTAACAGAAAACAACTGTGGATCATGAAGTGACTCGGGAAGTGGATTTTCGAGCACGGACTAAAAGGAGCGGCCGCGAGGGTCGTTCCTTTTAGCGCGGCGTGCCCAGAAAGGGAGGGGCCAAGGCGCCATCTGCCCGCAGTAGTGCACCTTTGTTCCTCTATTTGCTCGAATCTCCGCCATCTGCCCGTAGTAGCGCACCTTTGTTCCTCTATTTGCTCGCACCTCCGCCATCTGCCCGTAGTAGCGCACCATTGTTCCTCTATTTGCTCGCACCTCCGCCATCCGCCCGCAGTAGTGCACCTTTGTTCCTCTATTTGCTCGCACCTCCGCCATCTGCCCGTAGTAGCGCACCTTTGTTCCTCTATTTGCTCGGATCCTCGCCATCTGCCCGCAGTAGTGCACCATTCTTCCTCTAGAGGCCCCATAGATAAGCCACTATCGTTGCTGCGAGCCTCATGAGGAAGAACCTTGGGATGGGGGATCAACCACAGGGTAACTATTTTCTCGTACAGCCCTTTATTATTTTCATTTGACATTGATAATCATTATCACTTACAATAGACCCAGTAAGATGATCAACTTTGACGGCTGCGTTCGACGCAGCGGTTGACTATACATAACGGCTGACGGAGGCTGGTCCGAAGGTCACACCGACAACGATAAGGGAGTGGAAGCTGTGTCACAGGATGCAGATCGCGGACGCGATTGGCTATTGTTTCATTTCACATCCGTGAAAGCGATTGATGAGGGGACGCTGGTAGCGGCGCCGATGGGGCAAGGGGTTATGCGCAAGCGGGGAGAAGGCAGTTGGGAGAAGCTCGACGCGGGGTGGCCCGCAGATACGCATGTCAATCGGCTTCATTTTGAAGAAGGGGAAGTGTTCGCGTCGACCAGCAAGGGGCTATGGGTGTACCGGCAGGAACAATGGGAGCCGACGCCACTAGCCATTAGCTGTTACCAGTTCCGCAAGATCGGCAGATTGCTGCTGGCAGCGACTGAATATGGGGTCTGGACCAATACCGCAGAGGATTGGCATAAGTCTGCCTATGGCGGTTCGATCGTTTATGATTTTTTGTATCTGCCGCAGTTTATTGTGCTCGCGCTGCATACGGGCATAGCGATCTATGACCGGCTTACGGACAGCTGGATGGATTACTCCTTCGGCGAGCCCGTCACTTCATTGGCTGTTCACGAGGGAAGGATTCTGGGCGTGACCGAGAGTGGCAAGCTGCTCCAGACCAACGGACGGGGCGGCTTCGAGCGAATTCGCTTTGACCATCTGTTTTTGTTCTCGGTAGTCATGCAGGGCCGTGCGGTCTACCTCTGTTCAAATCGCGGATTATATCAGGCTACCCGTCTGGGCGGTCAGACGACGATCCGTTCCGTGAAGCTTGGTTGCCCGGTCACAGACATGGATACAGCAGGGGACAGTTTGTTTGTGGCGACGATGTTCGAGGGTGTGCTGGAAGTTGCAAGGTAAGGTCTAATTGAGCGCGCAAGCGCATAAACATAAGATTCGGAGGTTGAACAACATGGCAGATGTAATTGTGATCTATGCGAGCGTGACAGGCAATACGGAAGAGATGGCAGAAGCCATCGTAGAAGGGCTTCGAGCTGGCGGCTGCCAGCCTGTCGTCAAGTCGGTCATAGATGCCTCCGCTGTGGATTTGCTTGACTACCGTGGCGTAATTCTCGGGGCTTACACATGGGGAGACGGCGAGCTGCCCGACGAATTCCTGGATTTCTACGAGGAAATGGACGATGTCAGCCTGGAAGGCCGGCGCTGGGCCGTCTTCGGATCGGCAGACTCCTCCTATCCTGTCTATGGCGCAGCCGTAGACATTCTGGCTGCCAAGCTTGCGGAACGCGGCGCAGCCCCCATCATGAAGGAGCTGAAGATCGATCTCAGCCCGTCTCGGCAAGAGAAGGAAGAGTGTGTCGAATACGGACGGCGTTTTGCAGTACAGATCACAGTTGACGCTGCCCTAAAACCATAGGAGGGATCGCAATGGGTGTGCTGTATGAAATCATCCGGCGCGCAACGAAGCGTTCGGATAGCAAAGGCAGTGGACAGGAGCGTACGATGGAAGCCGGCACAGCAGAGGCGCTGCTGCGTCTAAGCAACCGGCAGGCGGAGCTGGAGCTGCGGCACCAGTACGGACGAGAGAATGTAGGGGCTCTGCGACTTCAGCGCAAACCGGAGGTATAGCGAGTCAGGCAGTTAGGCGATAAGAGGCAGCTTCACGAACTTGTGGGGCTGTCTTTTCGCATGTCCTGAGAGTTTTGCGAAGCAAAACTAGCTTCGTAAGCATGAGCTTAAGGACGACAAAAACGTTTTTGCTTGCTCTAGCGAAGACTCGCAACCCGCGGCAGCTTGGACTTGTGGTAAAATGGCGATAGGTAAGGAGGGGATGGCTTGATCAAGCTATTGATCGTGGACGATCATGCTGTCGTCAGATCGGGATTGCGCATGCTGCTGCATGGGCGGCATGACATCCATGTGGTCGGGGAAGCGGCGGATGGACAGGAAGCGATAGACCAGGCGGAAGCCCTGCAGCCCCATGTTGTGTTGATGGATCTCAGCATGCCGGGCATGGACGGGATGACCGCGGTTGGCGAACTGCGGCGCCGGGTGCCAGAGCTGGGCATACTCGTACTGACGATGCATGATGACGATGAGTACTTGTTCCGGGCGATTCATCAGGGAGCGTCCGGTTATATTCTGAAAAACGCGCCGCATGAGGAGTTAGTCACTGCGATTCAGACGGTAGCGGAAGGCAATGCTTACTTATATCCAACGGCGACCAAGCGCCTCATGAGCGAATATATCCAGCAGGCAGCCCAGCCTGGGCAGAACGGTGGAGTCGATGCGGAAGGCGACAGTGTCTATGAGAAGCTGTCGGAGCGGGAGAAGGAGATTCTGGCCTGGACTGCCCGGGGCTATGCCAACAAGGAAATTGCCGAGCATTTGATGATCAGCGTGAAGACGGTAGAGGCACACAAGAGCAATCTGATGGATAAGCTGGGGCTCAAAAGCCGTCCGGAGCTGATCAAGTTCGCTATGAAAAGGGGGCTGCTGGAGTATGACTGAGCGACAAGCGGAGAACTCGCGATTCAAGGTGTCCGCCGGCGAGCTGGCCCAGGGCGTGGAAGCCCTCATGCAGCGCCTTCAGGACGGGGTGGATGACGCCGCAGTTCGCGCGGAGCTGCAGCAAGCCCTCAAGCAGCTGGCCGACGTCAAGTTTGCGCTGGATGAATCCTCCATTGTGGCGATCACGGATGCCAAAGGCAAGATTCAATACGTGAACGACAAGTTCTGTGAAATTTCCCAATACAGCCGGGAAGAGTTGATTGGACATGATCATCGCATCATCAATTCGGGCTACCATGATAAGTCGTTCATGACGACGCTCTGGCAGACGATTCGCTCGGGCGAGGTATGGCGGGGCGAGGTCAAGAACCGGGCGCGCGACGGCTCTTACTATTGGATGAATACAACGATCGTGCCTTTCGTGGACGATCAAGGCAAGCCCTATCAGTATCTGGCGATCCGTAATGAAGTGACCCGGCTGAAGGAAGCGGAGGACGAGCTCAAGCAAATGATGGTCAAGGTCATGCAGATTCAGGAAGAGGAGCGACGGCGTTTTTCGAGAGAGCTGCATGATGGCATCGGCCAGAGTCTGTTCTCGCTGCAGATCGAAATTGACCGCCTGATCATTGACCGGGAGCTGCCGGAGCTGAAGCCGCTGCGTTCAGAGGTTTCCCGTATGATTGAAGATATCCGGAATCTCGCCTGGGAGCTCAGACCGTCGGTATTGGATGATCTCGGTGTCGTACCGGCGATTCGGACGTATCTGTCCAATTACAGCCGTCACTTTGGCATTCGTGTGGCCTTCGATTGCAGTCTGCACTCCAGGCTGGAGCGCGGCGTAGAAACAGCGGTCTACCGTATCATTCAAGAAGCGCTGATTAATGTGGCCAGATACGCGGGCGTCGAGGAGGCGCAGCTGCGTATCGCAGAGAACGAACATCAAGTCGAGGTGACCATCGTGGACCGTGGTGCTGGCTTCACGCGCAGTCAAGGCGGCAGAGGGGTCGGCTTGTTCAGTATGGAAGAGCGGGCAAGGGCGGTAGGGGCTCGCTTGTCCATCATTTCTGCACCTGGGCAGGGGACGCAGATTCGACTGCTGATCGACAAACAGGCAGATACAGAGTTGAGGCAAGAGGAAAGGGACAGGGATAACACATGAATGTAATGTCGGTTGAGAATTTAAGCAAGAGCTACGGCGACAAGCAATTGTTCGAACAGGTGTCGTTTGGTCTGGACGAAGGCGACAAGGTAGGCATCATCGGCGTCAACGGTACGGGCAAATCGACCCTGCTCAAGGTCATTGCGGGCCTGGAGCCGGCGGACGGCGGCAAGGTCGTGTTCGGCAGCCGGGTGCGTGTGAAGATGCTGTCGCAAAATCCTGCGTTTGACCCGGAGATGACGGTGAGGGAGCATCTGTTCCAGGGAGACAGTCCCGAACTGGTGGCGCTGCGTGCCTATCATGAAGCCATGGCGGCACTGGAGCTGAAGCCGGAGGATACGACCCTTCAGGGGCGCATGGTGACTGCGAGCCAGCAGATCGATGCCCTATCGGCCTGGGAGCTGGAGAGCGATGGACGAGCTGCCCTGACCAGGCTGGGAATCACACAGTTTGATGCTCGCCTGGGGACACTTTCCGGCGGTCAACGGAAACGGGTGGCGATGGCGGCTGCGCTCATTCAGCCCTCCGATGTGCTGATTCTGGACGAACCCACGAACCACATCGACAATGAGTCGGTTGCCTGGCTGGAGACGATGCTGCAAAAGCGCAAGGGCGCTCTTCTCATGATTACGCATGATCGTTACTTCCTGGACCGGGTGAGCAATCGGATTCTGGAGCTGGACCGCGGCCGGGCCTATTTCTATACCGCCAACTACAGTCGCTTCGTGGAGTTAAAACTGGAGCGCGAGGAGCGCGAAGCGGCGTCTGAGGACAAACGCCAGAACTTGCTGCGAAACGAACTGGCATGGATCCGCCGGGGAGCTCAAGCCCGCTCTACCAAACAAAAGGCGCGCATCGACCGGTTCGAGCAGCTCAAAGCGGCAGGTCCCGGCCGCTCACAAGGCAAGCTGGACGTGTCGGTCGCTTCTGCACGGCTGGGCAAGAAGATTCTGGAGATCGAGGAGGCAGCCAAGGGCTTCGGCGACCGTCAGCTGATTCGGGACTTCAGCTTCATCGCGGTACCCGAGGATCGTGTCGGGATTGTCGGCCGTAACGGCACCGGCAAGTCTACGCTGCTCAAGCTGATTGCTGGCGAGCTGCAGCCGGATGAAGGTACGGTGGAGTTGGGTCCTACTGTGAAGCTGGGGTGGTTCACCCAGGAGCATGAGGAAATGGATGAGCAGATGCGTGTCATCGAGTACATTCGCGAGGCTGCCGATCAGGTACGTACCGGAGACGGGACGACGATCTCGGCTTCACAGATGCTGGAGCGTTTTCTCTTCGACTCCAATATGCAGTGGACACCTATCGCCAAGCTCTCGGGCGGCGAGAAGCGGCGGCTGCAGCTGCTGCGCATTCTGATGACCGCACCGAATGTGCTGCTGCTGGATGAGCCGACCAATGATCTGGATATTGCGACGCTTACTGTGCTGGAGGACTACCTGGATGAATTCCCAGGCGTGGTCTTCGTGGTCTCGCATGATCGCTACTTCCTAGACCGCACCGTGGCGCGTATTCTGGCGCTGGAAGGCGATGGTCGGGTGGTGGCATCGGTCGGTAATTATACCGACTATGTCCGGCAGACTGAGCGGACCGGATCGGCCACACCGGGATCCGCCGCATCGGGTGCCAGTTCTCCGAAATCCCCCAAGGAGTCAACACCTGCGGATACGGAAGCGCCTGTCCGTTCGGGCGAGCGGGAGCGCTCGCTGAAGATGAGCTACAAGGAACAAAAGGAATACGAGGAGATCGACGATCGTGTGGCCAAGGCAGAGCAGACGCTGGAGCGGATCCAGAGTCAGATGGAGCAGTCCGCCAGCGATTCAGCGAGACTCCAAGAGCTGATGCAAGAGCAGGAGGCAGCGGAGGCGCACCTGGAAGAGCTGATGGATCGCTGGACGTATCTCAACGAGCTGGCAGAGAAAATCGCCGCTCAGAAGCAGTCTTGAGCGGTTTGACGATAGTCGGCCAAGCGTGCGATAATGCAGGCAAAGAAGGCCGCACGGACAACGAGACAGCATGACATACGACAGGGACGGTCATAGGGAGGGACGCTTCAAACGATGAAGGAGAAACCGAAGGTGCTGGTTACACGCAGACTGCCTGAGCAAGTGATGGCGTATTTAAATGAGCGGGCGGAGGTAACCTGCCCACAGGAGAACCGGGGATTGACCCGGGAGGAGCTGCTCACGGCGATCCAGGGGAAGGATGCGCTGCTGTGTCTGCTAACTGACAAGATCGATGAAGAAGTGATGGATGCCAACCCATACCTGAAGGTCATTGCCAACTATGCGGTCGGGTATAACAATATTGATATTGAAGCGGCAACAGCAAGAGGGATCACGGTCACGAACACGCCGGATGTGCTGACAGCGGCTACGGCAGATATGGCTTGGGCGCTGCTCATGGCCATCTCGCGTCGAGTCGTAGAAGGAGATGCTCTGGTACGCTCCGGCGCTTGGAAAGGCTGGGAGCCTCTGCAGTTAATCGGCGGCGATGTGACGGGGGCGACGCTCGGGCTGGTCGGTCTCGGTCGGATCGGCCGGGCGATGATGCGGCGGGCGCAAGGATTTGATATGGATATCGTGTACTGGAACCGGACGCGTCTCCCGCAAGAAGAGGAGACGGAGCTAGGCATCCGCTACGCTTCGTTGGAAGAGGTCCTGAAGTCGGCGGATTACCTCTCGATTCATGTGGCCTACACCGAGGAGACGCATCACCTGATCGGCGAGCGGGAATTGCGGATGATGAAGCCGGAGGCTTATCTGATTAACACGGCCAGAGGCGCCCATATCGATGAGCAGGCACTGGTTCGTGCGTTGCAGGAACAATGGATTGCTGGCGCGGGACTCGACGTCTACGAACGGGAACCGGAACTCACCGAAGGGCTGCAGGGTTTGGACAATGTGGTGCTGGCCCCGCATCTGGGCAGCGCGACGCTCCAGACCCGGGAGAAGATGGGGATGATGGCCTCGCGCAGTATTCTGGCAGTCATCAATGAAGAACGGCCCGACCATGTCGTCAATACAGGATTGTATGACCACTAGTCGGACCGCGGGGAAGGATTTCTGTGAGTGACGGGCGTTCTGCTGGGCTGGGTTCCCTTAGGTTATCCGCAGCTTCAAGTTAGCCTTTAATCAGCTTGATATGGAATTGCCGATTGCGGGGGCCGTCGAACTCGCAAAAGTAGATGCCTTGCCACTGGCCAAGCACCAGTTGACCCTCGCTGATGATAACCGTCTGTGAGGTGCCAGTGGTCATCGCTTTCAGGTGAGAGGCCGTATTGCCTTCCGCATGACGATACTTGGGGTGTTCCCACGGATAGACTTCGTCCAGCCGCATTAACACATCGAGCTTGACGTCGGGGTCGGCATTTTCCTGAATGGTGATGCCTGCGGTCGTATGCGGCGAATAAATGACGGCTAGGCCGTCCCGGATATCCTCTTGGCGGACCAGCGAGATGATCTGGCGTGTAATATCAATCATCTCGTCCCGGCGCGATGTCCGGAGGGTTTGAGTAAGCAGCATCAAATCAAGCTCCTCTCGTCAATGGAATGAAGATAGCATAAGTGTGGCATGTCAGATAACGGAAGTCAACCGAACGAGTCGGGCAGTCGTTGCACCCATCGTGGTTAGAATCAGGTACATACCGGGTAATTCATTCTATATTCCAACCGTAAAGGAGTGCAGTCATGATGAAAGCAGAAGTGATCGAAGTGAAAGGCATGTCATGCGAACATTGCGTCAAAGCGGTCGAGGATGCACTCGCTCCGCTCGGCGCCCGGGGCGAAGTCGATCTGGCGGCGGGAACGGTCAAGGTCACCTACAACGAATCCAGTGTTTCGCTCGAAGCAATTCGGGAAGCCATTGAGGAGCAGGGCTACGAGACAAGCGCATAGCTTGCAAGCATGCGATGGACAGGCTCTGCAGCATATATGGGACAAGAAAGCCGATTGTACGGACCTCAGGGGTCATGTGCAGTCGGCTTTTTAGGTTGGCGGAAAAGACTCGCTGCGTCACTATAGAACGGCTTAGCGTTGGAACTTGGCACACGGCAGACCGGACTAAAACTTTTTCGTGACACATTTGTACGTACAACCTATAATGAAAAGCAAATAGAAACGTGTAAGGAGGAGACAAATTAACGATGTTAGAACAACTGAAGCAAGATATCTGGGAAGCGAATATGGATCTGCCCAAGCACGGACTGGTGACGTTCACGTGGGGCAATGTTAGCGGGATCGACCGTGAGAGCGGTCTGGTCGTCATCAAGCCGAGCGGTGTGGCCTATGAGGAGCTGCGGCCAGAGCAGATGGTTGTGGTTGATCTGGACGGGAAGGTTGTGGAGGGCAGCTACAAGCCTTCATCCGATACGGCAACGCATGTGCTGCTCTATCGTGAGTTCGAGGCAATCGGCGGCATTGTTCATACACACTCGCCCTGGGCGACGAGCTTTGCTCAGGCTGGGCGGGCACTGCCAGCGCTCGGCACCACGCACGGAGATTACTTCTACGGCGAAATTCCCTGCACCCGGCCGATGACTGAGGAAGAGATCAAGGGTGCATATGAACTGGAGACCGGCCGCGTCATCGTTGAGACGTTCGTCTCGCGGGGCATTGATCCGATGCAGGTGCCATCCGTGCTGGTGAACAGCCATGCGCCATTCTGCTGGGGCAAGGATGCACACAATGCGGTACACAACGCCGTGGTGCTGGAAGAATGCGCCAAGATGGCGGTTCATACCTTTGCCCTGAACCCCCAGGTGGGAGCCATGGACCAGAACCTTCTGGACAAGCATTACCTGCGCAAGCACGGAGCGGGCGCATACTACGGACAGACTGGCGCGAAGTAAATGTTCTTGCATAGGTAAGGAGCACAGCCTGCGGGTTGTGCTTTTTTGTTATGGATACGAGGTGTTTGGCAACCCGCTGGTCGGACTGCTGTAACACACTTTTGTTCCTCTATTTGCCTGGGAACCCGCCAAGTGGGCTGCTGTAACGTACCTTTGTTCCTCTATTTGCCTGGGAACCCGCCGGTCGGCCGCTGTAACGCACCAGGGCGGTCGTCAGAGCAAGGGGATAAGTCTCTTAAATCATCGTTCTATGCTGGAAAATCATTGAAATGATAACGGTTTTCAACTATAATTTCAACTAGAACAGGTCTATCATTATAACATCTGGAGACTAGGCGCCTATGGAAAAGAGTAGAAGAAAAGAGCCGTTTCGGTATATTTTTCATATCCCGGAGGCGTGTACCTTTCAAATTAACCGAATTAACAATTCCCCTGTGGACAGCAGGCGGGCACAAGCAGAGATCGTTAATCTCAGCCGGGCTGGCTGCAATATCGTAACACCGCTCAAGCTAGGCACTGCCGAGCACGCAATTGGGCTGGTGTTGTATGTCCAATTTGGCGAGGAGCCCTGGGAGCTGCATGGTTTGATTCGTTGGCAGACGTTCGCAGACGGGGTATATAATTATGGCATACAGTTTGACACAAGTGATGCCTTCCGGGAGCGGATGAATATTGAGCTGCGACAGCTCGCTGCTACCAAGCGGATCATCGCCCAGTAGGAACGGAGCAGCACCACATCAAGATGAATCGGAGGGAACAGGATGGCTGAGTCACGGAATCAGGAGCAATGGATGTCAGAAATCCAACGTACACGGCTGCCGCAAGGAACGGCCGCGGTCTGGTTTCTGGGGCAGGAGAGTGTGGTTATCAAGGGACAAGCAACGATTATTTATGTCGATCCCTTCATATCAGAAACGCTGGCAGATGCACGGAGCTTCCCACCGCCGTTCTCGCCTGAAGCGATTACTGCAATAGACATCTGCCTCATCACGCATGAGCACATCGACCACCTGGATCCTGGCACCATTCGGGTTCTGGCACAGACGCAACCGCAAACCCGTTATATTGCACCAGCCTGCTGCAGGCAGCTGCTGATCGATTGCGGCGTGGCGACGGACCAGATTACCGATGCGCGCGCTGGAGATTGGCTGGATATCGGAACTGGCGAGGAGTCCATTCGGCTGCTTCCCATATCAGCGGCACACGAGGAGCTGGATCAGGACGAGCAGGGATTTGACCGGTACGTTGGTTATATTCTGCAGCTCAACGGGGTAACGATTTATCATGCGGGGGACACCGTGATCTACCCTGGGCTAGCCGAAACGTTGCGCGAGCAGTCGATTGACCTGGGACTACTTCCGATTAATGGCGGCAATTATTATCGGCGCAGCCAGCACATTGTTGGCAATATGGACTACCGGGAAGCGGTCGAGCTGACCCTCGCTGCGGGGATTGAGACGGTCGTGCCGCTGCATTATGACATGTTCGATGGCAACAGCGAGAAGCCTGGCGATTTCGTCCAATATCTCTATGAGCAATATCCGGAGCAACGAAGCCACGTCATGGCACGGTTTGAACGTTACGTCTACGTATCGGACAAGGCTTTCTTGGAATAATATTTGCGCCCGACTCTTGTCCCGCCACGATGGCGGGCCAGCGTCTTGGCGTTTTTTTCTGCTCCTAAGGAGCGTTTGTTGTGTGTATGTATATGTGTGGCATCCTTCAGGTAAAGGTAGCATCCGGATGATGGCCGCTCATACTGGGACTTTTCTTTCCGCGCCGAGCTCCCAGCGCGCGGGGGCCGGCGGCATGGCGGCGGTCAGACACCACAGGTGGAGATGGCGCAGCGCCGACTGGCGGTGATAAGTACGAAATTTCGAATACATTGGGTGGTTAGAGCGTCGGTGGGCGGGAATAAGTATGAAATTTCGAGTATATTGGGAGAGTAAAGCGCCGACTGGCGGTGATAAGTACGAAATTTCGAATACATTGGGTGGTTAGAGCGTCGGTGGGCGGGAATAAGTATGAAATTTCGAGTATATTGGGAGAGTAAAGCGCCGACTGGCGGTGATAAGTACGAAATTTCGAATACATTGGGTGCTTAGAGCGTCAGTGGATGGAATAAGTATGAAATTTCGAGTATATGGGGCGGGTAGAGTGCCAGTGGGCGGAATAAGTATGAAAAATCGTGTTCGTAGGGTGCGGGACTGTGCGATGGTGCGTAGGTGGCAAGGGGCGGGGAGCGAACGAAGCAAAAGCAGAGCCCCCATCGGAGTGGGCTCTGCCTGACTTCCTTACTACTATAAACATTCAATTGCGTAAATCCTTAGGGGCGTAAGCGAAACTCTACATTTACTGTTGCTAGACGTAAAACAACTCCAAGCCCACGGTATCTCCCGGTTGCAGCGGGATATAGAGCTGGTTGGCAGGCAGTGGGCGACCGTTCAACCGTAGCGTGTAACGAATGTCATTGGTAATGTAGATGCCGTTGACGGCAACGATCTGCCCGTTGAACCCAATTTGGACAACGCCGGTTTCCACCAGTGCTTGATATACCGTCATGCCTGGGCGATACCGAATGTAGTATGGCTGCGTAATCTGTGGAAACGCACGTCCGCCATTAATGACGACCGTGACGGAACGCTGTTGTCCCGGTCCGGGGAATGGCCACGGCAAGGGCAGCGGAATCGGCAGCGGAAACGGTGGGAACGGTCCCGGTCCCGGAGGCGGTGGGAATGGCCCTGGCCCCGGAGGTGGCGGGAACGGCCCTGGCCCCGGAGGCGGTGGGAATGGCCCTGGCCCCGGAGGTGGCGGGAACGGCCCTGGCCCTGGAGGTGGCGGGAACGGCCCTGGCCCTGGCCCTGGCCCTGGCCCCGGTCCCGGTCCCGGTCCCGGTCCCGGACCAGGTCCAGGGCCTGGTCCAGGCGGTGGTGGTGGGATCATGCGACTCTGGTTGCCGGCACATCCACAGCCGTTGGGAGGCGTCGGAGTGGGGTAACCATTTGGAAACTCGGATCTTCTCATTGTGTATCACGACTCCTTCTGACTCATACTGGCGGAGTAATGCAGGACGATTCCGGCTAGCCACAGCAAGTGCGCCAGTTGATGATGGGTTGGCTGCAGCTGGGCGGATCATGATGCAGTATTGTATGCACTGGGCACTTATCCGGTGCCGCTCAGTTGTCGCTAGGCGAGGAGTCAGATACAACACGATATAAAAAGGCATGGCCACTTGAAACGGAGGAACAGAGATGCATACAATGACCGAGCTGCTGATGCAGCATAAGATTGTGGCGATTTTTCGCAATATTGATGAACAGGCTGCAGAGGCAGCCGCTCAGTCTCTCATAGATGGCGGGATTCGCCTGATGGAGGTAACGATGAATACGAAAGGCGCGACGGGGCTGATTCATAGCTGGCGCGGCGCTTTTGGCGAGAAGGCGGCGATTGGCGCCGGGACTGTCTTGGACGTGGAGATGGCGAAGGAAGCCATCGCAGCAGGAGCGCAGTTCCTGATCTCTCCCAACCTGGATGAGGCCGTCATCTCCTACGGGGCAGAGCGCGACGTTCCCGTATGGCCGGGCGTCATGACCCCAACGGAAATCGTGAAAGCTTGGAAGGCCGGCGCTGAAGCGGTCAAGGTTTTCCCAATGGCCTCTCTCGGACTGGGCTATCTCAAGGAAATTCGGGCACCGCTGAACCATATCCCGATGATTGCAACCGGTGGTGTCGATCTGGACAATATCCGGGCTTTCATAGAAGCCGGAGCTGTCGGCGTGGGGATGGGCAGCAAGCTTGTGCGGCAGGACTGGATCGCCAATGGGGAGTTTGACAGACTGCGGGAGCAAGCTTCTCGTTATGTACAAGCCATTCAGGCGGGAGCATAGTTGTTCGCTCTGGCATGACGACTTGCGCTAACGGCAACATAGGCGCTTATTTAGGCTTTTTTGAGGGGTAAGCGTGTCTAACGGCCACAGGCGCAGCTATTGTAAGTGAAACAGAGAGAAAACGGTGTATTTATGTATAATAGCTGCTTATATGGCCGTTACAATCTCAAAGGACCGATTCCGGGCGAAATAACAGCTGTGGTGGCCGTTAGAATCTGAAAATACGGTACATTCTACAGGACTTCGCTTCCCAGAGACTCTGCAAATCAGTAGAGTGAACCTGAACGAAGCGAACTGCTAACTCGGATAAGTTTCGGAAAGCTCCAGAGACACAAAGACACCTGCGGCACGCAGCCACAGGTGTTAAAGAGAAAATATATAATAAAGGGGGGTCATGTCTAATAGTATAGAGAGACAAGCTGAACTCAACCTGAATGTAATATTACAATTTCATTACAGTCCTTTTCAGCCTATAAAACCGATAAAGATAGAGGGATGTTTAAAGACATTAAAACGGGCAGGTTATTTGAACATTGATAAGGTTGCCAAGCTTAATAAGGTGAATTACTCTACAAAAAGGAGATTCGGCTGTGGATGAGAAAAAACCTTTACTTTCGTCTACCCTTGTCATTAGAAGCGCAGTCGCTGAAGACGTCGATACGCTGCGAGACGTCTTTCGCCGTGCGTCACTGACGACCGAGGGCGCCCAAGCATTCTTCGCCGATCATCCTGAGTGGCTGGTGTGGGATGACACGATGTTGCCATTCGCGCGTGTCGCCGTCGCTGACGGGCGTGTCGTTGGCTTTGCGTCGGCCCGCCCTGTCGAAGACTTCCTAGAGCTCGAGGATCTGTTCACTGATCCTGACTGGATGCGCAAAGGCATCGCAAGCTCCCTTCTCAAAGACATTGTACGGCGCGGTATGCGTGTTGAGGTGACTGCTGGCCCGCATGCGGTAGCGTTCTATGAATTCGTCGGCTTCGTCGTTAGCGGCATTGCCAACACACAAGGGGGACCGGCGCCAAGGATGCAACTCGATGCCACATGTGTTCGACCTTTCACCGATCAAGGGAATAATTGGATTTGACCTGCCCGATTAAGGTATACTGAAGTGTAGTACGAGAACGGAATGCTTGGTACGAGGGGGATCCCTATGAGAAAGTTTGTGCTGCGGGCAGGCGTGCTGCTTGCTGTTATCGCGGTGCTGCTGGCCCTGGAACTGAAATTTGAATTTGTCACCGCCGATTCGTCGGCAGTTACTGGCAACGCGGGTCTGGAGCAGGCCATATATACGCAACTAAGTGAGCATGCCACCGATTTTACGATTACCTACTCGGGCAATTCGTCCGAGTTATTTGGCAAGCTGCCGCAGATTATACAGGGTGCAATGGCCAAAGATGACTATATCGCGTATATCGTTGATTCGTATCAATACTCCATCCAGAGCTGGAGTCAACGCTCCAAGATTAAGATGGTCATTGAATACCGCGAGAGCGTGGAGCAGACGGCGTATGTCGACGAGCGGGTAAACGCGATTATTGCTGACATGATCAAGCCTGAGATGAATGCCCATCAGCGGGTCAAGGCGATCAATGACTGGATTGTGCTCAATGTTGCTTACGACGAGTCCTTGCAGAGCTATACGGCGTATGAGGCGCTCGCCGACGGCAGGGCAGTCTGCCAGGGCTACTCGCTGCTGGCTTACAAAATGCTGCAGGCCGCGGATGTACCGAACCGGATCGTAGAAGGAACGGTCGATACGGGCAACCATGCTTGGAATCTGGTTAACGTCAATGGTGCTTGGTACCATCTGGATGTGACCTGGAACGATCCCGTCCCGGATCAGCTGGGTGAAGTCAGTTATGCGTATTATTTGAAGACCGACGAGGAACTGCGCAAAGATCATGCGTGGACCCGCAGCTACCCTGCGGCCGTCACGCCATATGCAGAAACGCTGGGCAAGCTGAGTGCCAAGGATCCGAGCCGCCAGGCGTTTTATCAGGAGCTGGAGCAAGAGCTGGGACTGCACTGGTTGAAGCCTGCGAATATGGCCGCTAACGCCAATGATCTTACTTCGTGGATTCGTACAGCGATTGCCAAGGGCGAGACGACGTTCAAGGTGCGTTACCTGCGAGGGGATACGCTCAAGGCGGATATCGATCGAGCCATGCGGTCGGCAGGGGGCATTGCCTCCTACGAGTTGTCCTATCGAGACTACAGCGACGATGGCTCGGTATTGCTGGATGTGAAATTCAGCTTGCACCGCTAGCCACCCAAACCAAAAAACACCATGTACACCTTCGACAAGGTGAGCATGGTGTTTTTGGGCTGTACACCTGATAGACAAGCAAGGTGCGGTAGAGTCATGGCCAGCGGTGGTTGCCTCGAAGCTTACTGCCCCCGGCGGCTGGCGGTCATCTGCTGCCAGATCGAACCGGCGGCCTCTTCCCCGCGTTCGATGCGTTCCAGGGCAATCGAAGCTTGCAGTTGAATCTCGAACTCGCTGTCCTTGGCCGCTTCGCGTAGTGCCGGGATAGCGGTCTCGTCACCGAGCTCGTAGAGATATCTGGCGGCCCGCCAGCGCACAAGCTTGTTGGAATCCGACAACGATTCGATCATCGGGCCGATGGCAGCCGGATCACCGAGGTCGGATAAGGTGTCGCCGGCTGTGCGGCGGACCGACACGGAGCGATCCTTGAGCGCCGCGAACAGATGAGGCAGCGCCTCGGGACTGCGCAGGTCGCCAAGATAGACGACGGCCAGCCGCCGGATCGACGTGTTGTCGTCCGTAATCGCACGCGCCAGCTGCGGCAGCATCTCTGGCACGGCGGTGCCTACACGCTCCAGCGCCGCATAGCGAATGCGCCAGTCGTCCGACTCCAGCTGCGCTGCCAGCTCCTCCGGCGTCGGCGGCGCCTGACGGGGCGGCGCGGGCGGTTGCTCTGCCGACGCCGCATCCCCGGCCAGCGCAGCAGCTGCATCGATCAGCTCGCGCAGCCGCTCTGGCGTATAAGTGGCGGATAGCTCCGCCGTCACCTCTGCTGCAATCTCCTCGGGGTCGCCATAGCGGACCCCGAGCTCCTCCAGCTTGCGCTCGCGAATCATGCTCGCGCCAGCCGCCTCTTGCACCGCTGCCGTGAACTGCTCCGGCAGCGCCGTGCGATGCTCGCCCGCGCTCGTCTGGATGCGCAGCTGCATCGGGATGCCGCGGTACATCTGCACCAGCACATGCGCTTCACCAAAGGTCCGGTCCGCACCGCTCTCGTTATCGGTACCGGCTTGTCCTTCCGAGCCAGCGTTCAGAATCGTCCGCGCCGACTCCAGAATGGACTGCCAGTCACTGTTCGGCTTGCGGTCCAGCGCTATGAAATCAGCCGTCCGGAACAGACTGCGCACGCCATCAATGGCGAGCAAGCTTTGCAGCGGCTCCGGTGCTTCGGACGCTTGAGCTTTTGTATACGTATACCGCTGCTGGGACGGCAGTTTTTCATCCACATTCAGCTTCATCGAGTTGGGACTCGGTGTCGGTTCAATAGAAATGAGCTTCATCGGTATGCCTCCTGTACATTAAGAGTTCCTATAGGGCTAGTGTACCCGATCTGACGTGCGATTGCGAACCTGTCCCCGGTCGGAATTTTCGTTTATTGTGCACCTTTTGCGGGTAATTTGCGTACAATGCGTCTCTCTTGATATTCTAGTGGAGACATCAGAAGGTGAGGAGATGACGGTTTGCGAAGATTGCGATTCCAAAATTCAGATCCCGTACAAACCGCCAAAACCATGACTCAGTTCAAGCGTTGGCGTCAAGAACGTGTGCGAAAGGCCAAATATAAAGACTATTCCTATGTTGTGCCCAATACAGCGCCGGACCTGACATACCTGGACCACAACGATTCGGAGCCGTCGATCACGTGGATCGGCCACTCGACATTTTTTATTCAGCATTCAGGCCTTAATATTGTAACGGATCCGGTGTGGGCGGCCAAGATGGCCATGAACAAGCGGATGGCGCCCCCGGGCATCGAGATTACCGATATGCCTCCGATCGATATTGTGCTCGTCTCTCATTCGCATTATGATCACCTCAATATTTCGTCGTTGCGACGGCTGACCGGCTCCAAGCTGCTGCTGGTGCCTGCGGGGCTGCGCTCCAAGCTGCGTCTAAAAGGATTCATGCGGATCAAGGAGTTTCATTGGTGGGAGTCCATTACCATCCGCGGTGTTCGCTTTACCTTTGTACCTTCCCAGCACTCGACACGGCGCACGCCTTGGGATATGAACAAGTCGCACTGGGGCGGGTGGGTGATTGAGCCCGCTCCGGAAGCGGACGAGAAGCAAGAGGCCGGTGCCGCGGAACGGCATAAAGCCGCGATCTCTGCGCTTGCCGCCCCCAAGAGCGAGCGGGCCGAAGCGGCAGTGGATACTGGAGAGGAGAGGCCTGTCGTATGTGACCGCCCGGTAATTTATTTTGCAGGGGATAGCGGGTATTTCCGGGGCTTCGAGGAGATTGGCCGCCGCTTCGACATCGATGTGGCGCTCATGCCGATTGGCGCCTATGAGCCCGAGTGGTTCATGGCGCCGCAGCATGTCTCGCCTGAGCAGGCGCTGCAGGCGTTTCTGGATACCGGAGCGCGCTTGTTCGTGCCGATGCATTACAGCTGCTTCAAGCTGGCGGATGATACGCCGCGCGAAGCGCTGGACCGGCTGGAGCAAGGCCGCTGTGACATGAAAATCGATGAGGAACGACTGGTCATGCTCTCGCATGGTGAGACATGGCGGCTGTCGGGGAGATAGCATTGTGTAGCGGACCGCTGCACCGGGGCATAGATGCCTGCGGGTGCAGCGGTTTTTTTGACCTTGATGGGAGGGCCGGGAACAGCCACGGACCACTGCCAGCGCTTCCCGTTGGGATTCGTCAGAAATTATAGTAAGCTATACCTAATAAGTGCGTGGATTGGAGGAACAAGCCGATGACATCATCCTACTGCAAAGTGCTGATCGTCGATGACGAGCAGTTGATTCGTCAGGGGATCAAATACTTCATGAACTGGGAGCAGGAAGGCTTCCAGATCGTCGGCGAGGCCGCCAACGGACAGGAGGCGCTGGAGATGGTCGCCAAGCTGCGGCCGCATATTGTCATTACGGATATCGTCATGCCCCTGATGGACGGAGAAGAGCTGACGAAGCAGATCAAGCTGCACTATCCGGAGACAGAAGTGATTGTCCTGAGCAGCTATGGCGAATTTGATTATGTACGGTCGACCTTCCAGAGCGGCGTTGCCGATTACATTCTCAAGCCGAAGCTGGATATGCAGCATCTGCTGTCCGTACTCAAGGTGGCAGCTGAACGCATCCCATCGCTGCAGACACCTCAGGGACAGGGCGGGACGGGGGTACCGCTGGAGGCACTGCTGGAGAGATTGCTAACCGGTTATGAGACGACGCCGGAGGAGACGGCCCGGGCTGCTGCTCACCTGCCCCATCCCTATTATTGCTTGGCAGGCGGACGTCTTGTGACCCGGACAGGCCCCTTGCGAGTGTCTGAGGAGCGGACCCAGCAGCTGCTCGCGACCGTCACGGAACGCACACTGCCCGGCGCTCATCTCTTGGCGCTGCCGACTGCAGAGCCGGTTACGGCGATCCTGTTGAATGTGGAAGAGCAGGCACTGCCGCAGGTGCGCGTATGGGCAGAAGCGCTGGCGGCGGAGCTGGGTGCGGGCGGTTCCACGCAGGCTGCAGTCTGTCTGAGCGAGCCTTTTGCTGCGCTGGAGCGTACCGGTGAGGTGTACCGTGACCAACTGCAGCGTCTGATGGGAGTTGCCTTTTATTTTCCGGGTCAGGCTGTACTGTCGGGACAGGATCTGCCAGAGCCGCCGGCCCGGCGTGAGCCATTCCACCTGAGCCGGTTCGCCGATGAGTTCAAGCGGGAGCGCTTCGCCGCGGCCTTCGACTACCTGCAGGAGCATGTGCAAGCAATGGCGGACGATTATACGACCGATGTTTTTGAGTATAAGACGTTTCTGGGCAACCTGATCTTCAATATGACGGTCATGCTTGGCAACATGAATTATGATGTCCGTGAGTTGGAGAAAAATAAATACGCCTACTTCAAAGCGATCGAAGAGGCCCGCTATTCAGATGAAGCAGCAGCCTGCCTGAACCGATTTGTCGCGGAAGCACGCAGATCTATCGAGGCCAAGGCAGCAGGGTCCGGCAATGCCAACATGAAGCAACTGCTGCAGTATATCAACGAGCATTATGCAGAGCCGTTAAGTCTGACCGAGCTGGCCCGGCATTTTCACTTCAATCCGTCCTACCTCTCCAGCTTTTTTACCTCGCACAACGACGAGGGGTTTGTGGACTATCTGCAGCGTGTTCGAACGGACAAAGCAGCAGAGCTGCTGCGCGCAGGCGAGGCGACAATTTCGGAGATTGGCGGCCGGGTGGGCTTTTCCGATCACAGCTATTTCACCAAAGTGTTCAAGAAGCATACCGGGCTGTCCCCGAGCCGGTACCGCCGACAATATCTGGGGGATGAGAAGGAAGGATAAGCATGCAGCGGATGTTTGACCGATTCAAATATAACGGCCTGTTCGTCAAAATGTTCCTGGTCATGCTCGTCAGCATCGTCGCTGTCGCCGTCACGGTGACGTGGGCGACGATCAGCATGTCCGAGCGGGTGTTCATGAATACGTTCAGTCTGACCAACTCCAAGATTATCGGCCAGATTGAGGCGGCTATGGATACTTACAATTATTCCGTCGTGTTGACTGCCAACGGCATCTCTCAGAGCGGAACGGCCCGCAGCTTCCTCACAGAAGAGAACGGTAATTCCTTGGAACAGAACAACAGCTACTACAGCATGGGACGGATGTTCAGCCAGATCAGCACCGGGCTGGAAGCCTATGAAGTCGGCATTTATATTACCGGCACCAATGGACGCAGCTACGCGACCGAGCGGACATTCTGGCCGATTACAGATAGCGAATTGCGGCAGCACCCGGCTACCGAGCGAGCGATCGCTGAGCCGCGCCGTCTCCTGTATCAATATGATGACCCCCGTGAGGCCGGGATTGCGGACAGCGAACCTGCAGTTGTCGTAACCAAAGCGATGATGGACCGCTCCAGCAGTACACTTTACGGCGTCATCTATTTCTCCATGCTTGAATCCGAGTTCCGACGCTTCTACTCCAGCTTCACTACGCCGGGCAATGATGTAGCCATTATGGGGACTGACGGGACCGTCATTTCCTCCAATCGCGAGGACTGGCTGGGACGTCAGGATCAAGAGTGGCTGGCGCATGCCGTTCAGATGCAGGAGGAAGGCTTGCCTTATCTGGAAGCTAATATTGCCGGTACCAGCAGTATTTTGGTTGCCAATTACAATCCTTCCCTGGGTCTGTACATTCTGAATATTATCGATAAGGACAGGGCGATCGGCCAATTCATCGATACCGACACGATCATCCTGTGGGTGATATTCATTGTCATGCTGGCCTTGATCATTGTCTTCTTGATCTCCCGCAGGCTCACGCGCTCTCTGTCGCTGCTGGTCAAGCAGATTTCCACGATTTCCAAGTATGAGTTTGACCATCATGTCAGTACAACAGGCAGCTTTGAGACACGCCAGCTGGCCACGGCCTTCAACGCGATGATGGACGAGCTGCAGGAGTATGTCAGTCAACTGGTCCATACCCAGAAGCAGCAGCGCAATGCTGAGCTATCGGCCCTGCAGCAGCAGATCAATCCGCATTTTCTATATAATACGCTGGCCTCTGTTAAGTTTATGGTTCAGCAGGGCAGCAAGGAAAAAGCCGCGGAAATTATCAACTCGTTAATCTCACTGCTTCAGAATGCGATTGGCAATGCGAGTGAGACGATCCCGGTCAGCCAGGAGCTGGCGAATTTGCGGAACTATGTGTACATCAATCATGTCCGTTACGGCGAACGGATCAAGGTCAACTATTTTGTTTCCCCCGATTGTATGGGATACCATGTGCCGAAGCTGATGATTCAGCCTTTTATCGAAAATGCATTCTTCCATGGCTTTAGCCGCAAAACGGAAGGGCATATCTACATCATGGTCTCTCAGGACGGCGAATCGCTACTGTGTGAAGTGGTCGATAATGGTGACGGCATGGTGCTGGATGCGGAGAATCATCTCCCCGCGCCTCGCGGCAAACGGCAGCAATTTACAGGCATTGGTGTCAAAAACGTCCACGAACGGGTCCGTCTGTTGTATGGGGACGGTTACGGCGTGACAATTACCAGTGAATTGGGAGAAGGGACAAAGGTAAGAATTCGCATTCCGCTCATCGAGGGTTAAAGATTTTACCACTATCCAAAAATCGTCCTAATATACGAATTGTCGAGACGAAAATCCATAATAATCTGACCAAAGCTGGCAAAGATAATCCTAACCTACGCCAATCTCCCGATGCTAAAATAAATGCAGTGAGCGGGGAAACGCTTACAGGAAAGATATAAAAATGGAGGTCTTGACACATGAAAAAATGGATTGCCGTGTTGCTGGTTTCAATGATGGCTATTACAGCTTGCTCATCCGGCGGCAACAATAATGAAGGTGCGGCTGAGGGTGGCAGTGCAGACAAATTGGTGGTCTGGGCATGGGATGCCAACTTCAACGTAAAAGCCATGAATCTGGCTAAAGAAGCCTATCAAGCGGAAAACAGTGGCGTTGAAATCGAAGTGATCGAAAACGCTCAGAATGATATTATTCAACGTCTGAATACAGGTCTTAGCTCCGGCACAACTCGTGGTCTGCCGAACATCGTTCTGATTGAAGACTACCGCGCGCAGAGCTTCCTGCAGGCGTATCCTGATATGTTTGAACCGATCGGCGACAGCTTCCAGGCCTCTGATTTTGCAGAATACAAGCTGGGACCAACAAGCGTGGACGGCGAGCAATATGGTCTTCCTTTTGACTCCGGCGTAGCGGGCCTGTTCGTCCGCACGGACTATCTGGAAGAAGCAGGCTACACCGCTGACGATCTGCAGAACATCACATGGGATGATTACATCGAGATCGGCACCAAAGTCAAGGAAGCAACAGGCAAAGACTGGATCACCCTTGACCCTAACGACCTTGGTATCCTGCGTATGATGATCCAATCGGCTGGATCCTGGTACGTTCAAGAGGACGGCAAAACAGCTGATCTGAAAGACAACGCAGCACTGAAAGAAGCATTTGAAGTGTACAAAAAAATGATGGACGCCAACATTGTCCGCATCCATTCCGACTGGAGCCAATATGTAGCAAACTACAATAGTGGCGAAGTCGCTTCTGTACCGACAGGCAACTGGTTCACCTCTTCGATTACTGCTGCTGAAGACCAATCCGGCAAATGGGCTATCGTGCCTGTGCCAAGACTGGCAAACAATGATTCGGTCAACGCAACGAACCTGGGCGGCAGCTCCTGGTATGTGTTGAATGTTCCTGGTAAAGAGCAAGCGGCTGATTTCCTGGGTAAAACCTTTGGTTCGGACGTAGACCTGTACCAGAAGCTCGTTGAAGAAATTTCTGCGATCGGCACCTACATGCCAGCAGCGGAAGGCGAAGCTTACAAAGCGCCGAATGAATTCTTCGGCGGACAAAATGTCATCTCTGATTTCGCCACTTGGACCAACGAAATCCCTAACGTCAACTACGGCATGAACACTTATGCCATCGAGGATATTCTCGTTGTCGAGATGCAGAGCTACCTGGGCGGCAAATCCGTAGACCAAGCTCTGGCTGATGCGCAAGCACAAGCTGACACACAGATTAAATAAACCACAGCATCCGTGCGTCCCGGTCGGTTAGCCCGGCCGGGACGTCAGGCATGCCGGTAGTTGCGATGGGATGAGCGTTCTATAAGCGTGCGCCAGCATAAAAAGACAAGCATGCTATGGATCGACAACGGTGTGAGAGAGGCGAATAACATGAACATAAAAGCAAGAACAAATGCCATTAGCTGGTCATTTATCGCCCTGGCGGTCATAATGATCTGCATTTTCTATTTTTATCCGATGGTGCGGGCCTTGATGCTCTCGTTTCAATCGGGTACGGGTACCAATCTCTCGTACGTGGGATTGGACAATTACGCACGCCTGCTGACCGACTCGACGTTCCGGACGGCGTTATTTAACACCTTCATCTACCTGATCATTCAAGTGCCGGTCATGATTATACTGGCTATTTTTATTTCCGTGCTGCTGAATGATCCGAAGCTGAAGTTCAAAGGTTTTTTCCGGACAGCGATCTTCCTGCCGGCGGTTACCTCGCTTGTTGCGTATTCGATTATTTTCAAGTATCTGTTTGCCGGTGACGGTCTTGTCAATTCGTTGCTGATGAATCTGCATATTATCCAGACACCAATCCAGTGGATTACGGATCCCTTATGGGCGAAGGTGACGATTATTATCGCCATTACGTGGCGCTGGACAGGGTACAATATGATTTTCTATCTGTCTGCTCTGCAGAATATTGACAACTCCATCTACGAAGCGGCGCGCATTGATGGCGCCAATGCCTTTACCCAATTTACGAAAATTACGGTTCCTCTGTTGAAGCCGATTATATTGTTTACTTCCATTACGTCGACCATTGGTACGCTCCAATTGTTCGACGAGGTGATGAACATTACCCAAGGTGGTCCGGGCAATGCGACGATGTCGTTGTCCCAGTACATCTACTATCTCTCGTTCCGCTACACGCCAGACTTCGGCTATGCGGCTACCGTTTCGTATGCGATTGTTATTCTAATCGTGATCTTCTCGGTTATTCAGTTCAGATTGGCAGGTGATCGTAAATAATGGCAACCCTCAAACGTGTGTTTATGTATGTGTTCCTGAGTGGGGCGGCGGCGATTTCGATTTTTCCGTTCCTGTGGATGATCATCAGCTCCACCAACCGCTCCGTCGACGTTACCCAAGGTAGGCTGTTGCCCGGCAGCGCGCTGGGGGAGAACCTGAGCAAGGCGTTCGAACAGATCGATATCTTGCAGGCGCTGATGAATTCGGCCCAGATCTCCGTTATTACGACGCTGCTGGCTTTGCTGATCTCCTCGCTGGCTGGCTACGGGTTCGAAATTTTCCGCAGCCGCGCCAAGGACATCGTCTTCAGCATTCTGCTGTTATCGATGATGATCCCGTTCGCTGCGCTGATGGTGCCGTTGTACCGGATGTTCGGTTCCATTTCGCAAACCGTACCGTTTATCGGGATTGATACGATTTCCTCGGTCATCCTGCCGACCATGGTGACGGCGTTCCTGATTTTCTTCTTCCGCCAGAGCACCAAGATGTTTCCCAAGGACATGCTGGAAGCAGGCCGGATTGACGGTCTGACCGAGCTTGGGGTGTTCTTCCGTATCTATGTGCCAACCATGCGCACCACCTATGCGGCAGCGGCGATCATTACGTTTATGGCTAGCTGGAACAACTACCTGTGGCCGCTCGTCGTATTGCAATCGCCCGAGAAGCGGACGATTCCGCTGCTTATCTCGAATCTCGGCTCCAGCTACTCGCCGGACTACGGCGTGATCATGACCGTTATTCTGATCGCAACGCTGCCGACCGCGATTGTCTTCTTCCTGATGCAGAAGCACTTCGTGGCGGGCATGACCGGCTCGGTTAAATAAGGACCTGGAGGAGAAACCATGACAACTACAGAACCTACTTTGGCGTGGCTGAGCGATCCGACGGTGTTTGCCGTTAATCGTGTACCGGCTCACTCTGATCATACTTATTATCGTACCCGGGAAGAAGCAGAGCGCCGGGCAGCGATGGCGATGCGCCATTCGCTGAATGGCGCTTGGTCGTTCAATTATGCGGTGAATCCGGCTGCTCGTCCGGCGGAATTCTACCGTGATGACTTCAGTACAGCTGGCTGGGGCGCCATTCAGGTGCCTGGCCATATCCAGCTCCAAGGTCATGGACAGCCGCAATACGTCAACACGATGTATCCATGGGACGGTGTGGAGGAGCTGCGGCCGCCGCACATCTCCGAAGATGACAACGCGGTGGGCAGCTATGTCCGTCATTTCCGTCTCCCTGCCGAGCTGTCGGGCGGACCGCTGTACATTTCGTTCCAGGGCGTGGAGAGCGCCTTCTATGTGTGGCTGAACGGTCACTTCGTCGGCTACGGGGAAGACAGCTTCACGCCGTCCGACTTCGAATTGACGCCTTACCTCCGGGAGGGCGATAACAAACTGGCCGTTGAGGTGTATCAGCGCAGCACGGGAGGTTGGCTGGAGGACCAGGATTTCTGGCGCTTCTCCGGCATCTTCCGTGAGGTTTACCTGTATACCGCACCCAAGCTGCATGTGTTCGATCTCGATGTTCGTCCGGAGCTGGATGCTTCGCTGACCAAGGGCTCACTGAGTGTAGCGATGAACCTGCTGACTGCTGCTCCTGCCGGAGCCCAGGCGATGGTTTCGCTGCGTGATGCGCAAGGGACCGAGGTTGCCTCCGTTGAGGTGTCGCTAACCGAAGGCGAGACACGCGCGGAGGCGCAGCTGACGGTGTCTGATCCGAGCTTGTGGAGTGCTGAACGGCCTTATTTATATGATTTATTCATCGAGCTGCGCGATGCATCTGGAGCTGTCATCGAAGTAATCCCACAGCGTGTGGGCTTCCGCCGCTTCGAGATGGTGGACAAGATCATGCGAATCAATGGTGAGCGTATTGTATTTAAGGGCGTCAATCGTCACGAGTTCAATCCGCGCAACGGCCGCGCAATCTCCCGCGAAGATATGCTCTGGGACATCCGTACGCTGAAGCAAAACAACATTAACGCTGTGCGGACTTCGCACTACCCGAACCAGACGCTCTGGTATGAGCTGTGCGACGAATATGGCGTTTATGTTATTGATGAAATGAACCTCGAAACCCATGGTTCTTGGCAGAAGATGGGCGCTGTCGAGCCGTCTTGGAATATCCCACGCAGCGATCCGAAGTGGCAGGATATTGTACTCGACCGTGCCATTTCCGTCTACGAGCGTGACAAGAACCATCCGTCGATCCTCATCTGGTCGCTTGGTAACGAGTCTTACGTGGGCGATGTTCTGCTGGAGACCGCTCGTTATTTCCGCCGTCAGGATGACAGCCGACTCGTCCACTACGAGGGTGTGTTCTACGACCGGGATTACTCAGAATGCAGCGACATGGAGAGCCGGATGTATGCCAAGCCGGCAGACATTATCGAATACCTGGAGAACGATCCAGACAAGCCGTACATCAGCTGCGAGTACATGCACGCCATGGGCAACTCGCTGGGCGGCATGCGTCATTACACAGACCTGGAAGAACAGTATCCACTGTATCAAGGCGGCTTCATCTGGGACTACATCGACCAGTCGCTCTACACAAAGGACCGCTACGGCAACGAGTTTCTCGCCTACGGCGGCGACTTCGGCGACCGTCCGACCGATTACGGCTTCTGTACGAACGGTATTGTCTATGCCGATCGTACCCTGTCGCCGAAGATGCAGGACGTGAAGTTTCTGTATCAGAACCTCAAGGTGACTCCATCGCGCGAGGGCGTGTCGGTACGCAATGACAACCTGTTCACCTCATCGGCGGACTTCGACCTGCTCGTTATTGTGCGTCGGGAAGGTGTTGAAGTATCGCGTCAGACCCTGAGCGTTGACGTAGCTCCACTATCCGATCAAGAGGTGAAGGTAGCGTTGACCGAAGGCTTGTCTGTGCCTGGCGAGTACACCATCGATGCGGCATTCGTGCTGCGGGAGTCCACGCTGTGGGCAGATGCTGGACATGAGGTAGCTTTTGGCCAGTATGTGTTCCGGGTGGACACGCAGGCAGCGAGGGCTGGGGGCGCTGAGGCGCTCGGAGGGTATGCACCGCTTCAAGTAGCAGAGGGTGATGTGTATGTGGGCGTGAAGGGCGAGGGCTTCCGCGTCATGTTCTCGCGTCAGGCGCCGGGTCTGACCTCCCTGCGCTATGCCGACCGCGAGCTGATCGCCGCACCGCCAACGCCATTGTTCTGGCGGGCGACCACAGATAACGATCGGGGCTACTCGCAGGGATACGATGCTGCATTATGGTATGCGGCAAGCCTATCGCGCAAGCTGCTGAGCTTCGAATGGGATGCAGCGGCTGATGGCAGCCGTGCCACCTTCTCTTACCGCTACGCACTGGCGATCCATGGCGACCTGGAGATTGCGATCGACTATATCGTGACGCCGGACGGCCGGGTTCAGGTCGACAGCAAATACAAGGGCGCAGCCGGGCTGCCGAATCTGCCGATCTTCGCGCTCTCGTGGAAAGTGCCAGCGGACTACAGCCGTCTCGCCTGGTATGCGAACGGGCCGGAAGAGAACTACGCCGACCGTGCCGAGGGTGCTAGGTTGGGCTTGTTCGACGGCACTGTGGCCGGCAATGTTGCAGGCTATCTGATGCCGCAGGAATCCGGCAACCGTACCGGCGTGCGCCGCGTCCGTGTGCTGGATGAAGCGGGCCGCGGTTTGCGCGTCAGCTCGCTGGAGGGTGGCGAGCCGCTGGAGTGCAATGTGTCGCCGTACACGGCATTCGAGCTGGAGAACGCCCAGCATCTATACGAGCTGCCACCGGTCCATTACTCGGTCATCACCGTGGCTGGTCGCCAGATGGGCGTCGGCGGCGACGACAGCTGGGGCGCACCGGTCCATGACCAGTACCAAATCCCGAGCAATGGCGAACTGGCCTTCAGCTTCGTCATCAGCCGGGAAGGGCTGTAAGAAGGACTTCCTGAGTCCATTCCTTCCATCCCCGATTGTCCGCTTCGCGCCTCTGCGCGTGGCTGGACGGTCGGGGATTTTTGCGTAGCAGGGGGAGGCGCTTTTAACAAGATAGGGACTGATGGCTTTGAGCTGTGGTGTGGCGGCTGCGGAGATAGTAGTATCATTGGAAGATTGACGTAAGGGGGGAGAATCGTGGTGAGTGTGCGGCTGTTGGAGTGAGACGGGGAGTGTGTGCACGAAACTGGGTAACGTTAACTTGCTCAAATCGGATGTTTTACGAGGCTAACGAAACGTGGGGACGCTATTTGCCTCCCAAACCACGATTTTATTGGGAATGAGCGGAATAGCGATTTGGTGTTTCGTTAAGGCAGAGAATGGTGGGTTTTGGTCCAAATAAGCATCTGTCGTTTCGTTAGCGTGGGGCAACATGGCTCATCATGTCTTATCACACCTCAATCGGTTCGCGGACCTGGAAGAAGGTGGCGATTCCGCATCCGGTCATGGCTCTGGCGGTAATTCTTCTCTTCACAAAATGCCCGTGAAGTCTGGCATAATCGTGCGGACAAGCGTATACTGTAGGCAGTATCTTACCAGGGGGGAACAACTACATGTCAACACAGAAAGTCCGGATCGGAATGATCGGCGCTGGCGCGATCGGCGATGTGCACATGAACGTATTCAAGCGGGTACCAGACGCAATTATGGTATCGGTTACAGACGCGTATCTTCCACTTGCGCAAGAAAAGGCCAAGGTGCATGGCATCGAAGGCGTTCACGATAACCCGCAGGCCATGCTGGAGGACCCGGAGGTCGATGCGGTCATCATCGGTGTGCCGAACCAATACCATGCGCCGCTTGCGATTGAGGCACTCAAGAACGGCAAGCACGTGCTGCTGGAAAAACCAATGGCAATCGATGCGGTTTCCGCACAGCAGATCGTCGAAGCGATGGAGGCGTCCGGCAAAATCCTCATGATGGCTCACCAGATGCGCTGGACGGGACTAGCCCGTGCTTTCAAGCAGCATATTGAGAAAGGCGACCTCGGCCGCATCTACCACGGCAAAACTGGCTGGTTCCGCAAGAAGGGAATCCCGGGCTGGGGCTCCTGGTTCACGCGCAGAGATCAATCCGGCGGCGGCCCGCTCATCGATATCGGCGTACATATGCTTGACCTGTCGCTCTACCTCATGGGTAATCCGCGTCCGGTATCCGTGTATGGCGCGACCTATGCCGAGTTCGGCCCGAAAAAGCGCGGCATTGGCACGTGGGGCACGCCTAATTGGGATGGCTATTATGATGTAGAGGATCTGGCGACGGCGCTGATCAAGATGGACAACGGCTCAACCCTGTCGCTTGAAGTGAGCTGGGCCGCACATGCTGCAGGTCTTGGACAAGAACCGTTTATCCACCTGATGGGGACCGAAGCGGGCGGTTCGATTGTTGGCGACAAAGGGTCGCTCGTCACCCATGCCTTCGATCAAGTCGTCGAAGCCGAGATCAAGCATCTGGGTGGCGAGGACGACCGGACGATGATGAGCAAGCATTTTGTCTCCTGTATCCTGGAGAACAAGGAGCCGATCTCTTCGGCTTTGTCGGGCTACACGAACAACCGGATCCTCGCGGCCATCTACGAGTCCTGCAAAACCGGCAACGAGATCAAGCTGAACTGGTAAAGTAGGGGCCTGGCAGCAGGTTATCACGACGGGACCTGCTTTACGGCAAAACCCGCATGTGAACGTGACTTGTTGCGTCTTCAGGTCATCCTATACGATACCAACGAAAAAACCGCGTTTGCACCTTATTGTGCAGACACGGTTTTTTTTGATGTCAGCCTGAGCTCAATTCAAGTGTCATGCTGGCAGCCCTGCTCCTGTGCGCAGGAGAGCAGGTACCTCGGTTAGCCAAGCTTGGCATCGCAGTAGCGCACCAAACTTCCTCTATTCGCACGCATTCCCGCCGCTCGCCCGCAGTAGCGCTTAACTCACGGGCGGCGATAGCCGAGCTGAGTGGAGATCTCGTCAGCGGCGGCTTTGACCCGGCAGACGAGCTCAGGCAGCCGCTCTTCGTCAAAGGTCACTTCCAGTCCGGCTATGCTGATTGCAGCCAGGATCCGGCCCGCGTGATCGAAGATCGGGGCGCTTAATTCCGCCGTGTAGCTCTCCAGCTCCGAGCGGCTGAAGCTATAGCCCGTCGCTCTGGAGCGCTCAAGGGACTCTCGCAGCAGCGCCTTGTCGATGATGGTACCGCTGCTGATCGGCTCCAGCGCCAAATCGGCGAGATAAGCCTCCCTTTCCTCCTCTGGAATAAATGCCAGAATAATGCGGGATGAGGCGCCGGCATACAGAGGGGCTTTTTTGCCGATTTTGGTGAACAGCCGTACAGGGTGATTGGTATCTAATTTTTCGATGTAGATCGCTTCTTCGCCGTCCCGTAGCACCAGATGAACCGCTTCCCCGACCGCATCCCGCAGGCGCTCCATCGCAGGCAGCGCAGCATGGCGGATATCGAGTCGTTCAGCGACCAGGTTGCCGAATTGCAGGAACAGCAGGCCGAGCGAGTAGGTACCTTCGGCATCCCGATGCAGGAAGCCCATCTCCTCCCAAGACCCTACCATGCGGTGAACGGACGTTTTGGGGATGCCGGAGAGCTTCACCATCTCGTTCATGCTCAGTTTGGTATGGGTTAAAAACAGGTTCAATACATCCATGGAACGCACGACGGTTTTATTTTTATTTTGCACAAGGTCCTCCTGTAAATCACAAGCATGTCTGCTAATAAATTCCCATTTCCCGGGTGTTGATACTCAGTATACAACGAACAACGGCCAAAACCCAAGCTTTAAAATAAAGACCTAACGTAAAATAAAGACTTGCAATTTATTTAATTCCGACTATAATGATCGTATATATAGGTATGATTTTCGGAATTATAGTTCCGCAATTCGGAACAACAATGAATGAAATTTTAGGGTTGGGAGAAACGAGATGATGATGAAACGACAAGAAAAGCTGCAGATCGATCAATTGACCGTACGCTATACAACCCGCGAGACGAGCACGACTGCGCTGGAAGGCGTCGATCTCCATGTCGGCGAAGGCGAATTTGTCTCCGTGGTCGGCCCCAGTGGCTGCGGAAAATCTACGCTGCTGAAGGTCGCCTCAGGCTTGTTGAAGCCGGCTGCCGGAGAAGCACGACTGGACGGTCGCGTCATTAACGGGGTGACCGGCGAGGTAGGCATGGTGTTCCAGAATGATGCGCTGCTGCCCTGGAAGACGGTTTTCGACAATGTCCGTTTGCCGTTGGCAGTCAAGGGCTTGTCCCGGTCTGATCAGGCTACTGAGGTGCGGCGCCTGTTGGCCATGGTAGGACTTAGCGAATTCGAGGACTTCTACCCCAAGCAGCTCTCGGGCGGCATGAAGAAACGGGTTGCGCTGGCCCGCACGTTTGCCTATGATCCGGACCTCTATCTGATGGACGAGCCGTTCGGTCCGCTCGATGCCCAGACACGGGTGAAGATTGGCGAGGAGTTCCTGAAGATCTGGGAGAAGGTCGGCAAAAGCGTCCTCTTCATCACGCACGATATCGAGGAGGCGATTGCACTGTCGGACCGGGTGGTTGTCATGTCCAGCCGTCCGGGACGCATCAAGGCCGAATTTGAAGTCAACCTGGAGCGTCCGCGTCCGTTCTACGAAATTCGTTTTGATAGCCGGTTCAAGGAGCTCCAGCGTCAGATCTGGAACTGTATGGCTGAGGATGAACAGAAAGGAGGGGTCTGACGATGGCAGAAGCCAATCGTTACCGCTCGCTGCAGGTGTGGGGTGGCCGGATCGTTCTTGGGGCGGTCATCCTGGGACTGTGGGAGCTGACGTCCGGTACACTGTTCAACTCGTTCTGGATTAGCAAGCCGTCCCTGATTATTGAGCGGATCTTCGAGATGGTGGAGCGGGGCACCCTCTGGTTCCACGTATCGGCAACGCTGCAGGTAGCTGTCGTTGGTCTCGTCATCGGGATGATTGCCGGTACGCTAATCGGTATCGGCCTGGCATACAGCGGCATCTTCGAGCGTTGGGTTTATCCGTACATTATGGCGCTCTACAGTCTGCCGCGTGTCTCCCTGGCTCCATTGTTCATCGTCTGGTTTGGAATCGGTATGACCTCCAAGGTGCTGATGGTTGTAGCGATGGTCATCTTCGTCGCCTTCTACAATGCATTTGAGGGCATCCGCAACATCGACCGCGATCTGCTGGACATGATGAAGACCTACAAGGCGAGCCGCTTGCAAAAGCTCTCATGGGTCATTTTCCCCTCCATCACCGTCTGGGTGCTCACCAGTTTGAGGCTGAACATCGGGATGGCGCTCATTGGCGCCGTCATCGCAGAGTTGGTAGGCGCAAGCCGGGGCCTGGGATACTACATCACCTATTCCTCCGGCATGCTGGACACGACGGGCATATTTACAGGTCTTTTCCTGATCATGATGATCGCGGTCATTATGGAGCAAGTGGTAGTTCAACTAGAACGCCGTCTATTGAAATATCGCTAAAGGCCGCTTTTGATCACGAAGTGAATCAGGATGCGTATTCGACTTCGAATCTTGAATGCAGGATGAACTTCCGGTGCTCACGTAGGTTCACCTACGCTCCGCTCCTCATTTCCTCCTGCCTCCAATCTTCTCGGTGCTGAAAAGCGGCTTTTTTGAACATGTACTATTATTCATTTTAGGAGGGACTTATCGATGAAACGTTCAACATCTATTGCAGCCGTGCTGCTCGGCCTGACCCTGGTTGTATCGGCTTGCGGCGGCAACAACACTCCAGCCCCTAATACATCTGGCAGCAACACGCAACCGCCGGCCACGGAGAACAATCAGGAAGCACCAGACAACTCGGTAGAGCCCACGAATATTAAGGTGGGGCTAGTATGCGGCGGCATGACGCCGATGCTGACACAGATCGGCATGAATGATGGATCGTTCGAAGAAGCCGGCCTGATCATTGAGAAAACCTGCTTCACCTCTGGTGCGGACGCGGTTCAAGCGCTGGTCGGCGGCAGTATCGACATCAATCTGGGATCGTATGAGCATGTGCTGAGACAGCAGAAAAACGGACTCGGCGTGAAGGCATACGGTGAAATCTACAACGGTGTTGGGTATTCACTGGTTGTGAAGGAAGATGCACCGTATCAAAACCTGGTGGACCTGAAGGATACAGTCCTGGCTGTAACCAAGGTAGGCAGTCTCTCGGATACGGGGCTGCGTTCCGGTCTGGAGGCGGAGGGCGTGAATGCCGAGATGGATGTTCAGATCATCAACGGCGGCAGCGGCGCGACAATGCTGGCTGCGATTGAGAGTGGACAGGCGGCAGGCGGCATGGTCTCGGAGCCGACAATCTCCCAGATGCTCTCCACCGGCGAATACCGGGTGCTCTATGATCCGCCGTTTGAATATGCAGGCATCGTGGTCATGGCCAAAACCGACTGGGCTGACGAGAATACGGAAGCCTTGCGCACCTTCCTCCGGGTGAACCAGGAGGTCTATGAGCGGACGCAGGCCGACCCGCAAAGCGCTGTCGAGCCAATGAAGGTGGAATTCGAGCAAATTTCAGACGAGGTGCTGCTGACAGCGATTGAAAATCAGCTGAAGAAGGTGCCTGCGGGACTGGAGATTACAGAGGAAGCAGCAGCTACTGTAGCGGGCACGCAAATCGAGCTGGGTGCGATTGCTGAAGAGATTCCTTTTGAAGAGACGGTTGATTTGACACTACTGCCTTAAGGAGGCTGATACGCATATGGCTAAGGACCTGAGATCTTATCTGAGTGAGCTGACCCACACGTATCCGGACAGTCTGAAGGTGGTGGACCACGAGGTCGACCCGAGATTCGGAATTACGGCTTACGCCTCCCGGCTGGCGCAGGACGGCCAGCATCCAGGGCTGCTGTTCACCAATGTAAAGGGCTCGGAGCTCTCCTGCATTTCCAACGTGCTCACCGAGTATGAGCGGATTGCATTGTATCTGGGCTGCGAGGTCGAGGACATCCCGCGCGTGTACGGGGAGCTTTTGAAGGCGCCGATTGCACCCATCGAGGTGGAGAAGCAGGCCGCAACAGTCAAGGAGGTCGTCATTGAAGGCGACGATATTGACCTCGGCAAACTGCCGATCCCGGTCCACAATGAGCAGGACGGCGGGCCGTATCTCTCGGCTGGCGTCATGGTCATCCGTGATCCGGACTCCGGCGAGATTAATGCCGGTATCTACCGGCATCAGATCTTCAACGCCAAGGAGATGGGCGTCTGGTTTCTCGGCGCGCATCATGGCGGTCTGATCTACAAGAAATACAAGAAGCAGGGCAAACCAGCGCCGATTGCCATCGTGCTGGGCCATCATCCCGGCTTCGTGATGGGCTCGGTCTCCCGCATCCAGGGCATCGGCGGCGAGTATGCGGCTGCCGGGGCGCTGATGGGCGAGCCGCTGGAGCTGGTGGCGGCGGACACCTCGGATCTGCTCGTACCTGCCCATGCAGAGATTATTCTGGAGGGAGAAATCCTACCGGATCACGAGCAAGTGGAGGGGCCGTTCGGCGAATGGCCGGGTCACTACCTGGGTGGCGGCTCGGTGCCGACCATCCGGATCACCCGGATCACGCATCGCCGTCATGCCATCTTCCAGGATATCGTGGCTTCCAGCCGCGAACATCTGGTTGTCGGCGGCGTGCCGCGTTCCGGCAGTATCTACCACACGGTGAAGGATGTCGTGCCGAGTCTGAAGGCGGTGCATGTGCCGTTTTATGCGAGAATGCATTGCTACATCTCCCTGCACAAGGAGCGGGAAGCCGATGTCAAGAAAGCAGCCTTCGCTGCGCTGAACACCGAGCAGGAGAATCTGCGGCATATCTTCGTGGTCGATGACGACATCAATGTATTTAATGAGGAAGAGGTTGCCTGGGCCATGGGGACCCGTTTCGATGCAGAGCGTGATCTGCTCGTCATTCCGAAATGGAACGGCCCCGGCGGATTGCTGCCGACGAACTGGGAGTACCATGCGGATGGCAAGAACACACCCCGCATGTCCAGCGCCATCATCGTCGATGCGACGAAGCCTGCGCCGCCGATCGTTTTCCCGAAGCGGGCGGTCGTTCCGGCGGATCACGTCGGACTGGCAGATCTGGATGCGCTGCGGGGCATCACCGAAGAAGAGAAGCGCAAGTGGCTCACAAACGAATAGTGGCTGGCTAGCCCCGGAGGCAACGACCGGGCAAGCGGGATGTACTCCCGCCTGCCCGCCCTGCCTGGGGCTACCTGCTGTATGAGGGTGAACGCAAGATTCGATGTCGAATATGCTTCCTGAATAACTTCGTGATCAACAGTGATAAGAAATGAGGGTAGTTAAATGAAGCTGGTCATAGGTATCTCAGGCGCCACGGGTCCGATCTATGGCATCCGGCTGCTGGAAGTGCTGCGAGAGCTGGGCGTGGAGACGCACCTGGTGCTGAGTCCGTGGGCGGAGAAGACGATTGTCATCGAGACGGATTACAAGGTGGACGAAGTCAAGGCGCTGGCAAGCGTCGTCCATCCCTCGGGCAATCAGGCGGCCATTATCTCCAGCGGCTCGTTCCGTACAGATGGCATGGTCATCGCACCGTGCAGCATGAAGACGCTGGCGGCCATCAGTCACGGCTACTCGGACAATCTGCTCACCCGTGCTGCAGATGTTATCATAAAGGAAAGAAGAAAACTCATCCTGCTGCCCCGGGAGACGCCGCTCAGCGAGATTCATCTGGACAACATGCTGCGGCTCTCCCGGCTGGGAGCAGTCATCCTGCCGCCGATGCCGGCCTTCTACACGAAGCCCGAGACGATCGAAGATATCGTCATGCATACGGTCTCCAGAACATTGGACCAGCTCGGCCTGGACTACAAGGGGACCAAACGTTGGCTGCAAAACTGAGTATGGCAGGGCAGGATGAGAGGAAGGAGAGTCTCGTGTTCAAACACGCACAGTTGTCGCCCATGGGGGATCGCGCGATGATCGTCCGGTTGGGCGAAGGGGTGGACCCGCAGACGCATCGCAGCGTCAAGCTGCTGACGGATTACCTGGCGGAGCATCCCTTCGATGGCCTCATCGAGACGATCCCTGCGTTTAATTCCGTTACGATCGAATATGATCCCCTGACCATCTATCAACAAGAAAGTCAGCGGTTGAAGGGCAGGGAAGAACAGCTGCAACTGCCGTTGGAGATCGTGGAACGCCGACTGCGCGAGGCGCTGGGCGCCTTAAGGGAAGGTCAGGAGCCGCAGTCCCGGCTGGTACGGATTCCGGTGTGCTACGGGGGAGAGTTTGGGGAAGACCTGGCGCATGTAGCCGAGCTCAATGGCTTGACACCTGAGGAAGTGATAGCCATCCATTCGGGCAGGGAGTATCTGGTCTACATGATTGGCTTTGCCCCGGGCTTTCCTTATCTGGGCGGAATGGACAGCCGAATCGCTGCGCCCCGCCGTTCGACGCCACGTCTGTCGATTCCACCGGGGACCGTGGGCATTGCGGGAGAGCAGACGGGCATCTACCCGATCGGCACACCGGGAGGCTGGCAGCTAATTGGCCGCTCGCCGCTTGCTTTGTTTCTTCCGGAGCAAGAGCCTCCGACCCTGCTGCAAGCGGGAGACCGCATCCGGTTCGAGCCAATCACCCGCGAAGAGTATGACCAATGGAGGGAGTAAGCTCGTGACGATTCAGGTAGACAAACCCGGCTTGCTGACCCTTCTACAGGATGCAGGCCGGTATGGGTATCAGAAATATGGCGTGATCGTCAGCGGCGCGATGGACAGCTTTGCTCACCGAACGGCGAATCTGCTGGTGGGCAATGGACCTGCAGAAGCGACGATGGAAATGACCGTCATCGGCCCGACGCTGACCTTCGAGGAAGCGGCACTGATTGCTGTCTGCGGCTCCAATCTAAATCCCCGTATTGGCAGCGAGCCGCTTCCGTTGTGGCGACCGGTCTGGGTGCCGGCGGGAACGACACTTGTCTGCGGCTCGTCGCGGCAAGGCTGCCGCAGTTATCTGGCGGTTGCCGGCGGCTTCGATGTTCCCGCGGTGATGGGCAGCTACGCCACCTATCTGCGCGCCGGAATTGGCGGTTATGCTGGTCGTGCTCTTAGACCGGGCGACCGGTTGCGGGCAGGGCGCCCGACCAGAGCAGGAGAGTTCATCAAGGCGCGTATCCGTCGCGGTGCCGTGGCTGGAGCGGCTTTTGATACGGTGAACTGGTCGGTGTCCAGGGAGCTTATTCCCGCCTATGCCGAATCGCCCGAAATCCGGATCACCGAAGGCTCGCAGTATGCGTTGTTTGATGAAGCAAGCCGGGAAGCGCTGGGCACGGCTGTCTACCGGGTCCAGCCGGCGTCCGACCGGATGGGCTACCGTCTGGCGGGCGAGCGGCTGCAGCTGATAGAGCCGCTGGAGATGGTGTCCGAGCCGGTGACCTTCGGTACAGTACAGGTACCGCCCGATGGACAGCCGATTGTTCTCATGGCGGACCGGCAGACGACCGGCGGCTATCCGAAGATTGCACAGGTCATTTCGGCAGATCTGCCACTGCTGGCCCAGGCCCATGTGGGGAGCGAGATCCGTTTTCGTATGGTCAGCTTGCAGGAAGCGCAAGAGAAGGCACTCCTGGTAGGCCTTAGCCTGCAGGTTATGGAAAAGAGCATTCAGATGTATTTTTCTCAAGGAGGATGAAGCATGAAGGTAGTGGATTTGAATTGTGATATGGGCGAAAGCTTCGGTGCCTACACGCTGGGGAGAGATGCTGAGATTCTGAAGTATGTCTCCTCGGCCAACATCGCTTGCGGATTCCATGCAGGCGATGCCGGTACCATGCGCCGTACGGTGAAGCTGGCGCTGGAGCAAGGCGTGGGCATCGGCGCGCATCCCGGATTGCAGGATCTGATCGGCTTCGGGCGTCGCCGGATGGATATCTCACCGCAGGAAGCGTACGAGATTGTTGTTTATCAGATTGGCGCGCTCTGGGGCTTTGTCCGCTCGGAGGGTGGACAGCTGCAGCATGTGAAGCCGCATGGAGAGCTGTACAATATGGCGGCGCAGAGCGCCCCGCTGGCGGAGGCGATCGCCGAGGCCGTCTACAAGATCGACCCCGGACTCGTCCTGTTTGGTCTGGCTGGTAGTGAGCTGGTGGCTGCGGGCCGCAAGGCCGGGTTGCGAACAGCCAGTGAAGTATTTTCCGACCGGACGTATCAGGCTGACGGCTCTCTGACCTCCAGAAGACAACCGGATGCGATGATTACCAAGGACGAAGAAGCGACGGCGCAGGTCATACGGATGGTCAACGAAGGCAAAGTGATGTCACGTCAGCAGGTTGATGTAGATATCCAGGCGGATACGATCTGCATTCACGGCGATGGCGAGCATGCGCTCACGTTTGCCAGAACCATTCACGAGGCGCTGGGGCAGGCTGGTATTACCGTACAGGCTGCTGGCAAGTCGGTAGCCGCGACATCCTAACCTACAGATAGGAGCAGTGCAATGAACGCGAAGCATATCGAAGCAGACGTATTGGTCGTTGGCTCCGGAGCGGCCGGCATGATGGCTGCCAAGGCGGCGGCTGATGGGGGAGCGAAGGTCGTGTTGGTGGACAAAAGCCTGATCGGCCGAGGCGGCGCGACGATTCTCGCCCAGATGACCGTGGCGGTAGCGTTGGGTGAAGCCGAGGCGGACAACCCCGACATCCATTTTGAGGATACGATGAAAGGCAGCCGTGACATGGCCGATCCGGTCATTGTGCGGACCATTGTGGACCGCGGACCGGAGGTCATCCGTGAGGTGGAAGGCTACGGCGTGAAATGGGCCCGTACACCGGATGGCAAGCATGCGCAGGTCGTTGCTCCGGGACATAGCCGCCAGCGCTGCGTGTATGTGGATATTCTCAATACGGGCGGCGCCACCTCGGCGGGCCTGCGCAAGGCGATCTGGAAGCATCCGCGCATCGAGCGGCTCAAAAACGTCATGATCACCAAGCTGGTTGTGGAGAATGGCACGGTTCAGGGAGCCGTCGGCTTCGGTATCGAGCGCTATGAGCCGTTTACGGTTGCCGCGGGTGCGGTAATTCTGGCGACGGGAGGACTGACCGAGGTCTATGCGCGCAACAGTGCCTCGGCCAACATGACGGGCGATGGCTTCCTGTTGGCCGCAGAAGCGGGGGCGGAGCTGCGCGACATGGAGATGGTTCAGTTTTTCCCGATTGCTCATCTGCATCCGCCGTTGGTTGGCATCGATCCGATCATGTGGGACCCGTTCCGCTACAAGCTGGGTGGACGGCTGCTCAATGGCAACCACGAAGAATTCATGGACCGCTATAACAAGGAGCAATCCGGCGTCTATACGGCAGCCCGGGACCAGACGAGCTATGCGATCTTTCAGGAGGTCGAGGCCGGACGGGGCACGCCGCATGGCGGCGCGTACCTGGACTTTCGGATGGTAGAGGAGGCGCGACTGAAGGAGGCTTTTGGCCCTGTCATTAAGATTCTGGCTGACCAGGGTGTTGATCTGACCCGCGACCTGGTCGAGGTGGCACCGATGGCGCATTTCACCATGGGCGGCATCCGCGTGAACTCGGACATGGAGACGCGTGTGCCGGGTCTGTATGCGTGCGGTGAGCTTATCTATGGCATGCATGGCGCCAACCGGCTCTCCGGCAACGCCATCACGGAAGCGCTCGTCACCGGGCGGATTGCCGCAGAGACTGCGGTGCAGGCTAACCGTGGTCGTGGCGATGCGGAGCTGGTGCGGTCGGCGCTGGCGGCTGAAGTAACGCGGCTGGAGGCCTTCTGGCACCCGCGCAGCGTCGAGCAGGATGAGGCTTCGATGCTGGCCTGCAAGCGCGAGCTGCAGCAGCTGATGTGGGAGGACGCCGGCCCGCTTCGCACCGAAGCGAGCCTGGAGCGAGCCTTGGACCGGCTAACCGAGCTGGGTGAGCGGGTACGCGGGGTAGCGCTGGCGCCGCAGCGGAGCTTCGCCCTGTCTCTGGCGGAGAAGCTGGAGCTCAGCGGCATGATTCAACTGAGCGAGTCTATCGTGCGCGGCGGACTGGTCCGCCGGGAGACGCGGGGCGCGCATGTACGGCTGGACTACGCCGATGCTTATGAGACCGCGGTCACAACCGTTTTCGCGCTGGCTGAGAGTGGAGAGTGGAGCGTCAGGGAGCAGCCTCTGGCCGAAGCGATAGAAGACAGCAAAGGGGACGAGGCAGCATGGCAACAGTAACGTTACACACCGTGCGCGGTGACGAGGACAGCGGACGTCGGGAAGAAACATATGAGGTGCCGTACCGTGAAGGCATGAGCCTGCTCGACGCCATCTTCTGGATCCGGGAGCATCAGGACGCCTCCTTCGCTGTGCGCTATTCCTGCCGTTCTGCGAATGCCTGCAAGGAATGCATGGCGCTAATTGATGGCAAGGCAGGCTTTCTATGCAGCGTCCGGGCGGTGCCGGAAACGGCTGTGCGCCTGGAGCCGCTGCCGACCATGGCTTGGATCAAGGACCTGGCAACTGCGCTGGAGTAGGGAGGAGATTAGCATGCAACAGAAACTGACCATTGCGATGTCCGAGAGCGACCGCACCCACCGGCTGCTCTCCGGCCGTGAAACGCTGGGGGCTTGGACACTGGAGCCTCAGGCGGCGAGTATTGAGGAAATCTTCGTCAAGCAGATCTCGGGCGCGGTCTATGATGTCTCCGAGCTGTCGCTGGCTTCATACCTGATCGCGCTGGGGCGGGGAGAGCAGCGGCTCACGGCGATTCCGGTCTTTCTCTCTCGCTCGTTCCGACACAATGCCATCTATGTCCGCAGCGACAGCCCGTGGACGCACCCTTCAGAGCTGAAGGGCGTCAGCTTCGGCTTTCCGGAGTATCAGATGACGGCGGCGGTCTGGGTGCGCGGCATGTTCCGGCATGAGTGGGGAATCGGTCTTGGCGAGATGGACTGGGTTACGTACCGTGAGGAACGGGTCCCGATTGCGACACCGGCCCGCCGGGGCGCGGGGGAGGATATCTTTGACGCGCTGGCCTCTGGAGAGGTCGATGCCATTATGACGGCGAGACGTCCTCCGGCACGCTACTTTCCTGCATCGGGCGAGGGCGGCACGCTGCGTCGGCTGATCCCGGAGGTCTGGGAGGCAGAGCGCGATTATTACCGCCGGACAGGTATTTTTCCGATCATGCATCTGGTGTCGGTCAAGGCGGAGACCGCCGAGCGGCATCCGGAGCTGCCGAAGCAGCTCTATGAGCTGATGCTGCAGCGCAAGGATGAGGGCATCGCCCAAGCGCTGGAGACAATCAAAAATCCAACCTCCGTGCCATGGCTGCTGGAGGCGGCTGAACGGAGCGCGCAGCTGATGCAGGACGACATGTGGCCTTATGGCCTGCAGGCCAATTGGCCGCAGATCGAGTTGTTCATGTCTTATCTGCAGGAGGACGGGCTGTTGGATCGCAAGCTGGCAGCCGAAGACATCTTTCACGCTTCTGTTCTGCATACGTAGCTCCTGCCCGTGCATAGGCTTGTGGAAAGAGCCGCTGCGGCGGTTCGTGTACGAGCCGAAACGGGGGGAGAGTCATGCGAGCCATTATAGCAGCATTGCGCCGCTGTCAGGAGGAACGACGTTCCTGCGTCATCGCCACGATAATCCAGGTGGAGGGTTCCGCTTACCGCCGGGAGGGCGCGCGCTGTCTCATTCATGTGAATGGCGAGATCACTGGTATATTAAGCGGCGGGTGCCTCGAGGAGGAACTGAGGTTGCAGGTCTGCACGGTGTTCGCTGACGGGGTCCCGAAGCGGGTCGCCTACGATCTCAGGGCAGGCGAGGACGAGCCATGGGGGCTCGGACAAGGCTGCAATGGTGCCGTGACGATCTGGCTTGAGCTGTTCGACCCTGTCCTTCGTCCGGAGGCAGCAGCTGTGATGCTCGCAGATGGCGAAGCAAGACTTACTAGCGAGATCCCTTACTGGGCGCTAATGGTAGTAAGTGCTGAGACAGGTGGGCCTTACAGACCTGGAGATCGCTTGAAAATCTCGGAAGAGGATAGGCAGTTGGGAAATCCGTTGGCAGCGCCTGACACCGTTACGGGCCTGCGTTCAGTTACTATAGAAAGACATTCCCTTGAGGTATTTACGGAGCACATCCGGTCAGAGCCGAGGCTGTACATTATTGGCGTCGGCGCCGATGTCGAGCTGCTCTCGCGGCTGGCAGGACTGATGGCATGGCCCGCTACCGTGGTCTATCATCAGACTTCGCGGGCGGATGAAGCCATGTTCCCAGCTGCTGAGCAGGTGCTTCACGTGCCGCGCGGGGATTTCTCTCGTCTCGGAGAACGGCCTGGCAGCTATGCCGTCGTGATGACGCATCAGCTGGAGCTTGACCAGGAGGCGGTGCGCCAGCTACTGCCGATGGCTCACCTCGCCTATGTTGGCGTACTAGGCTCTCGCAGCCGGATCCAGCGCATCGTGACGCATGCCGCGACTGCCTCAGGCTTCCGTGCCGAATGGCTGCACAAGCTGCATGCTCCTATTGGTCTGGATATCGGCGGCGGAACGCCTGAGACCATCAGCCTGAGCATTATGTCAGAAATGATGGCGCATCGTCATGGCAGGCTGGGCGGCTCACTGCGCGACATGGGCATGTTGCTATCTTCCGCAGAGGATGAGGCCCGTCTTGTGGCTGGAGGCGAGGAGCCAGGGGAGAAAGTGAGCCGAGAGCAGCGTTCGGGCCGGATCTTGGGCTGGAGCCCAGAGTTAAGTCCTGTCTCTCAAGACGGGAGGGCTACCGAATGAGGAAGGCGAAGCTCTGGCTAGCCATCATCGCGGCCGGACAATCGCAGCGTATGGGCTCACCCAAGCAACTGCTGCCCATTGGCGACGTGCCGATGCTGCAGCATGTCACACGCCGGGTCCTGAGGGCTAGGTCCGGCATTCTCTCGGAGGCTGGGGTTCCCTGCAACCAACTGTTTCACCTTGATTTGCCAGGGGCTGAACGTTCTCAGCGTAACCCCCAAGGGGAAGAAGGGACGCCTGAACATAACCTCTTGCCCACTGACATACGGTTGCTACAGGAGTCGGTACGGGAGCAATTGCATGTACAGGTCCAAGTGGCGGTCATTGCCTCAGCTGATCCGGAGCTTCGCGCCCACTGCCAGGAGCCGGGAGCCCTATGGCTTGTTAACGACCAGCCCCAGCTCGGCATGAGCCGCTCGATCGTAACGGCGGCCCGGCATGCTGCAGATGCTGGGGCGGATGCGCTGATGATCTTGCTAGGCGACCAGCCAGGCATTGAGCCTAACACTGTGGTGCAGGTGGCTGCGGCTTATCTGACGGAGGGTACGGTCATCGTGCAGACCCGTTATTTGGACGGGCCGGGTCACCCGGTCCTTTTCAATAGACAGTTGTTCCCCCAGCTGCTTCAGCTCCAAGGGGACCACGGGGCGCGGGAGGTGCTGCGGCAGCACCGGGAATCCATTCATTACGTCGACGTACCGGCCCGCGCCCCCGTCGATCTGGACACGCCAGAGGATTATGAAGGCTACTATACAAGTACTAAGGAGGGGAGCCAGCATGGCTACACTTGATTCATCCCAGCTATGGACGCCGCCTGAACCGCTGCATCACCCTGACAGCCCGTTGTCCAAAGCTTTTCAGCAGCCCTTGATGCTCGGTTTGTTCCTGCCTTTGCAGACCGGTGGCTGGTCGCAATCCACGCTGCCAAGAGGCACGGATTGGTCCTACGCGTACAATGCCAAACTGACCAAACAAGCGGAAGCGCTCGGCTTCGATGTGGTGTTCGGGCTCTCGCAATGGCTGCCCAAAGGGGGATTTGGGGGCGAGGCCCACTACCGCGAAAATTTCCTGGACCCATTTGTTTCTACTGTCGCGCTGGCTGCCGAAACCAAGCGCATCTTGCTGCTGGGTACGATTCATGTGTTGTACGGCCCGTGGCATCCGATGCATCTGGCACGCTTCCTCGCGACAGCCGACCATATCTCCCAGGGCAGGTTCGGGGCCAATATTGTGACGGGTTATGCCGAGAATGAGCCGCGGATGTTCGGGGCGACCCGACTGGATCATGACTCGCGCTATGATAGATCAGCTGAGTTCATACGCATCTGCAATGCGCTCTGGTCGGGCGAGGATAATCTGACGTACCAAGGCGAATATTATGCGCTGGAGGATGCCTATGTCTCGCCGAGACCGCTCTATGGGCGTCCGGTCCTGGCATCCGCCTCCGGATCGCCGGCAGGGTTTCAGTATGCGGCACGATACTCCGACATTGTGTTTGTCTCCAGCCCCGCAGGAGAGAAGCTGGCGGACGCCCTCCCCAAGCTGCCCGCTCATGTAGCAGCCGTTAAGGATGCGGCCACGGCACAGCAGCGCCAAGTCCGGGTTATTATTAACCCGACCATTATCGTACGACCGACGCGGGAAGAGGCGCTTGCGTATTATCAATCGATTATGGATCACGCCGATCTGGGCTCGATTCGCAATTTCTATGCTCGACACGCGGCGGGGGACAGTGTCTCGTGGCTGGAGCACTCGGCCAAGGGACGAGCCGTGGGCGGCCACCTGCATATCATCGGCTCGCCCGAGGAGGTCGCAGAGCAGCTGCGGCAGCTCCACGCAACAGGGATCGACGGCATCCAGATCACCTTCTACGATTACGAGCCGGAGCTCGCGTACTTTGGCGAGAGTGTCATTCCGCTCTTGGAGCAGGCCGGTCTGCGATTGCCGCTGGATGCTACTAATTAAGCGAAGTATGATGGCTAAAACTCAAAAAGGACTGATGGAAAGCATTCGTTTCCAACCAGTCCTTTTTGCATATCAGTGGGCCGGACTGCGCCGCTCCAACTTTGTATCTCCACAGCGCCCACATTGGGCTAACTAATTAGATCTATCGCGCCTTTGTTCCTATGCAGCTCCGAATCCAGCAAACTCATCCGATCCAACGCACCCTAGTTCCTCTGCAGCGTTACATTCGTTCGGGAAAGGTTTGGTGGAGGGTGTTAATGATATCGATAATAAGGATATGAGAGAGGGCTAACTGCTTGCCAGGAGTGCTTAGCATAGGTAGCATTTTTTCCGCTAAACGGTCTGTTTCGCGCATGAAATCAAAAATATGGAATTTATTTTCCGCTATTCACTGCAATCCATCAGATAACCAATGGTTAGTTAGCCAATAACGGAAAATATGCTCCTTATACCCGGCTGAACCACCGATATGAAGCGAATAACGGAACATATGCACCATAAGCATTCAACCTATCGAACACGCTCTCATGGCAAGCGTTAGAACGATTTCGAGCGGGTAAGCGTACGCGATAGGTTTGTCAAAGGCTTCACGATTACGTTGATGCAGTCAACTCGTAAAGATATTGTCCAGAAAGCAAAGTTATTGCTCTTTTCCCCAGATGTGCGCTCCTTATAATTAATAATGTAAGCGCATACGAACGTAAAGGGAGAGAGTATATGAAAACGATCAAGCAAAAAAGCCTCATGGTTATGCTGTGTCTGGCGCTGCTGCTGGAGGGCTGGGCTATTGGAGGTGCAGCCTCGGCAACGGAAGTAGAGGCTGGACCGCTGTCGGCAGCAACCACTTACTATGTCAGTCAATCGACTGGCGACGACAGTTATGATGGGCTGGCCCCGGAATGGGATGGCACGCATGGGCCATGGCAGACGCTCGCCAAGGCATCTACTGTCACCTACACCCCAGGCGATAGTCTTCAGCTCAAGCGTGGGGATGCGTGGAATGAACAGCTGACGATGCGCGGGAGCGGTACGGAGAGCGAGCCTGTCATCGTAACTGGCTACGGAGCCGGAAATCGTCCGTATATCTACCGGAATAATGGTGTGGACGACGAGGCCATTCGCATCGATAATGCGGACGGCTATCGAATCGAAGGGCTGGAGCTGGCCAACGCCAGGCGCGGCATCCGCATTATTGCCAACGGCAACGACAAGCCCCGCTTTGAGCATTACTGGATCGAGGATAATTACTTCCGTAACATCACGAATCCTTTCGGCAGCTTGCCCGGCGAGGAGGGCACGGCCATTGATCTCGTCACGGTGCCTGGAAACATGCCGGTGTTCGCCAATCTGACAATCAAGAACAACATTTTCCGTCGCACGGAGATCAGCTACATCATGTGGAGTGACGGCATCGCCCCGCGGCAGGAAAATGTACTCTTTGAAGGCTCGACCTTCCTGGAGAACGGCAGGAATCAGGTGTTTCAGTGGAGCGGGGAGAATATCGATCTCCGAAACAATTTGTTCTACTACAACTATCCCTGGAAATATTTTGGGGTCGGTCTGACCTCCGTTCTGACGGAGCATCTCTCTGGCGCACCCGGGGTGTACAACGAAGTGGACGGCAATGAATTCGGCTGGTCGGGCACTTATCCTGGCGACCACGACGGCACCGCCTACGATTTTGAGAAATCCGGTGACTACATTCATTTCACCAACAATTTTGTTCATGATTCGTACCGCTACGGCGTTATGTTCATGGGCGGTCAGACCTTTAACCACCTGGTAGTTGCCGATAACTTGTTCAAGGATAATACGCTGGGCACTAAGGATCAGCCGTACAACATCTGGTTGCGCGCGGACAATACAGGCTCAGGAGAGTTCACCAACAACCAGTTCTATAGTGATTCGGGTGTGACCGGCTTCTTCCAGAAGCCATCGAGCTTCACCTATACCAATAATACAGATCCGGCGACGACTCCAGGCTTCGTGGCGATGCCATTGGTCACCGAGCTGGCAGCACCGACGCCGCAATCCCGCACCTATACGTTTGAGAGTGCGACATGGGGAGCCGAGCTGCGCTATACGCTGGACGGCAGCGTACCGGACAGCAGCAGCATACTCTACACCGGACCGATTACGGTGTCGGACAAGTCAGCTGTCGTGAACGTGAAGGCCTTCGTCGCGGGGATGCACCCGAGCAAGACGAACGCCGTACTGGTGGACCTTAGAGAAACGGAGGAAGGCGAGGGTCCTGCTCATTGGTGGAAACTGGACGAAACTGCAGGCAGTACGGCAGCAGATACGGTCGGCGGCGCGGACGGGACGGTGACCAACGGCACATGGACGACAGGTATCATGAATGGCGCACTGGCCTTCGATGGTACAAGCGGTGGGGTTGATGTGAATGATGCGGCGCTGGCTGTGATCGAAGACGACTTCACGATGGCGTTCTGGGTGAAGCCGCAAGGGGAGATTACGCTGCCGCCAGAGGCTGGTGACGGCATTAGCGGCGATCAGGGCCAGCGCTACGCGATCGCTCCGTCTTACAGAGGCGGCGGAGTAGATAGCACGCATGCAGGAGTCGGCGTATCGGTAGGCACCAACGGCATTGCTGTGGTCGAGCACTCGGACGTGTATCTGCCAGCCCTATTAGTGGATGGTGGAATTTCACTGGACTCTGACAAGTGGACCCATATTGCGATCGTCTACAAAGATAAGCAGCCCTGGCTCTACGTCAACGGCATCTTCCGCAAAGCCGGTCATAGAAGCACCAAAATAGTTCATCCAAGCGGTGACATCGGCGGCTCCGGGCTGGGCAGATACACCGGGTCGATTGATGATGTGCGCATCTACGACCGACAGCTTGCAATCCAGGAGGTACAGACGCTCAGCCACTTTGCTCATGAGCCAGAGCTGCCAGAGTACGTCTCGCAGTGGCAGGTGTTTAACAGTCCGCTGGATGGCGGGCTATATCCCACGGGCTTCGGACTGGAAGCAGACGCCATTACCTTCTCGGGAGAAGGCTACTACACGATTACAGAGGGCGAGGTGGAGAGTGCCAACGGTGCTGTCTTCACCCCGTCGATTAATCCAGAGCACTATTCCGTTGTCTTCACACCGCAGCAGATTGCAGGCAATCAGGCTGCGGACGACGATTCATGGCTGGCACTCGCGCTGCTCGACGCGCCACGATACTTCAATGTGCTGAAACCGGAGCAGGCCCGGGGACTCGTGGTGCTGCTCCGCAACAGCAACAACCAGCTCCGGCTGGAGCCCTACAAGCTGGTCGATGCGGGCTTCCTTGCCCAGCCGGCACTTACCCTTGGCACCGCCGCAACTGGTCAGACCTACGAGCTGAGGCTGGCTGAGTCCGGTGGTGAATGGAAGCTGATGGTGGACGATACAGAGTTCACCGGCGATTACACCGATATCGTCTCGCTGCTGTCGAGCGACCCGGCATATGCGATGGTTGGTCTGTCTGACAAGGACGGCGGCGAGAATCGGATCGCCATCCATACGGTCAACGGTCAACAGGCGTACGGTACCCCCTCGTATCCGGAGTGGCGAGACGGCTACCTGAGCGTATCTGGCATTACCGATACAGAGGTGACGCTCGATTGGGGCGGGGCGGTCGACCGCGAGGGTGTTGACGGTTACCGGATCTATCGTGATGGCACAGATGTAGCGGAGGTTGAGGGCGATACGTCACAGTATGTCGTGACCGGATTAAACCCCGCCACCGACTATACCTTCCGCATTGAGGCTCGTAATGCCGCCAACGGCTGGAGTGTCGGTGGTCCGACCGCCCAAGTGACGACGGACTACGCTTTGCCGGAGGACCTGAGCTTCGCTGCTGACTGGCAGCTCTTCACCGGAAAGGCGAATGGCGAGGACGTGCCGACAGAGGTGCGGCTGGGTCATAACGGCATCGTCTTCATGGGCTCGGGCTACTACACGGTAGCTAATCAGGCGGTTGTTCCTAGCAATGGCGCGGTATTCACGGAGCCGGTCGACGTGAATCAATTCAAGGTGCGATTCACACCGGAGCGGATCGCCGGCAGCCTCAGCCGTGGCGATGATTCGTGGGTGGCGATCAGCCTGATGAGCAGCCCGGACTATTTTGATGTGCTGGACCCTGCGTCTGGAGAGGGGCTTGTCGTGCTGCTCCGCGATACGGATGGGCAACTGACAGTCCAACCGCATCTGCTGACAACCGGAGCAGGCTTCCAGGCGATGCCGGAGCTTACGCTGGATGCGCCTGTGCGGCAGCAGCACGAGCTGCAGCTCACGGCAGTTGATGGTGTGTGGCGACTCGGCGTGAATGGGATGCTGCTCCCGGGCGACTATTCCTACCTCGTTGATACAGTGCTGGGCGAGCAGGCGTATGTCCAGATCGGACTGTCGGACAAACAGCATCTGCAGAACCGCATCCGCGTGCATACGGTGAACGCTGCGCCGGCTCATGTGCCAGGCTGGGAGCAGCGGGCCATGCAGCCGTTCTGGCAGGGCAAGACGATGGTTGACGAGTCACTGCTCATGGTGGCAGGCGACAATGGTCTGCCAGAGGCAGATCTCTTGTTCGAGCCGACGGAGATTCTCTCCGTCCGCAGCGCGACGCTGGACAAGACCTATGTGGAGGGAGTGGACTGGACCTACGCTGACGGCAGGCTGCGGTTGCTGCCGGGTTCAACGATCCCCTTCATGACGGAGGCGCAACTGTATCCGGAGCAGGTCGTGCCAGGTGAAAGTGTGGACAGGCGAGGCGGCGGTGCAGTTTTGCTGCGCGAAGGCAGTTACTTCCATGAGCGGCAAATCGTTGTCACCTATCGTCATGCGGGCGGGGCCTGGGCAGGACCGGTCCCCGAGCTTCAGAGTGAACGTCTGCCGGTGACGCTCGGCAAGCTGCAGGACGGGGAGCCGTTGAAGCTGCTCGTCCTGGGTGACAGCATTGCCACAGGGGCGAATGCGAGCGGCGTCACCAACGCCTCGCCCTACTTGCCGGATTGGGCAGAGCTGCTGAAACGGGGGCTCCAGGCGCACTACGACGCCGATATTAACCTGATTAATCGCTCCAAGGGAGGCATGACCTCGATGTGGGGGATGGAGGAGGCGGAGGTGGCAGCGGGCGAAGCGCCTGATCTGGTTATCGTCGCCTTCGGCATGAATGACGGGGTAGGCAGCGACGAGCTCTATGCGCCGGCGCTGTTCCGTTCCTATATTGCAACGATTATGGATCATTTCCGTGCCGCCAACAATGAGGTGGAGTTCATCCTGGTCGGGACGACGCTGGCCAATCCCGAGACCTATTTTGACGGCAAGCAGCCGCTCTATATGGCCGAGCTGGACGCACTGGCCGAGGATGGAGCGGGGATTGCAACGGCAGACATGACTGGGGTGCATGCGGAATTGCTGACGCATAAGGCATTCCGGGATATGACGGGCAACCATGTCAACCATCCCAACGATTTCCTTGTCCGTTGGTATGCGCAGATGCTGTCTGGCCTGCTGATCCCTACCGCTCCTGAAGAAGGTCCGGGCGGCGGCGATGGCGGGACAGGTGGAGGGGATGGGAACGGCTCCGCTGGCAGCGGTTCAACTGGTAACAGTTCGGGTGGTGACGGGTCCTCTGGCAGTCCTTCAACCGGTAACGGCTCTGGCGGCTTGACCGAAGCGACAGAAGAAGTGGCGTTTCGTCTGCTGGGCGCACAGGAACGCTCCCAGCTGTTATCCCGAGCCGTCTTGTCCGGCTCAGTAAAGCTGCAGCTTGCAGGGGAAATGGTAGAGGTGACGGAGGCGGAGCTTGCGGGAGAGGCAGTCTACGAGCTGATGTTGCGTATGGAGCAATCCTCCGGGCACGTCGAGCTGACAGGCATCTACTATTGGGATGAGGCGCATGCAAGCTGGACCTATGTCCGGAGCTTCCGCAACCTGGAGGAAGGGAGCATTCGCGGAAACATCAACAAGCCCGGCATCTACGGCGTCCTCGTCTATGACCGTACGTTCGCTGATGTGCCAGCGACGCACTGGGCGGGAGAGGCGATCAAGGTACTGTCCGCCGCTCAACTGATCCAGGGCGTCGACGCATTGCATTTTGAGCCCAGTCGACAGATATCCAGAGCCGAATTTACCACGCTGCTGGTCCGACTGCTGAACCTTGAGCCGGGGCAGCCGGGCCCGTTCTCGGATGTCATGACCGGCGTCTGGTACGAGGCTGCAGCTGCGGCTGCTTATGAGGCGGGCATCGTCAAGGGCAACGACAAGCAGGAGTTCATGCCTCATCAGATAATTACCCGCGAGGAGATGGCCACGATGCTTGTCCGTGCTGCTGAACGGGGCAGCTTGCCGTTGCAGGCGGCTGCGATGGAGGAGCCTTCGGCCTTAACTGGCTACACCGATGCTGAAGCCATCGCTGCGTGGGCCCATCAGGCGGTTGCCACAGTAACAGCTGCCGGGCTCATGCAGGGCCTGGACAACGGCAAGTTCGGACCGGACGAGGGGGCCACACGCGCACAGGCTGCGACGGTGATTAGACGACTTGATGGAATGCTTCGCGCTCTGGAAATGCAGACTGTAAATAATGTTGCTACAAGGTAAAGATCTTTGTCTTATGCCACAAGGCATCATGCTCTAAGATAAAGATAAGCACGGAACGAAGCCAACACATGGGGGGACTTACAATGCCACGCAGACAACCATCCACAAAATCATGGCTGCATCTGTTGACGGTTATCACACTGACCACAACGGTGGCCTGCTCAACGGGCAATACAACGAATAATAATTCATCGGTGAATGATCCGGCCGCTACGCCGCCGGACAGCAACAATACGGTGCAAGAGGAGACGAACCTGGGGGCCTATCCGGAGACGGTCACGGTGTCGATCGGCGCCAGTGTCGGGGCAGGCATCAACTATCCTGAAGGCGAGAGTGTGGAGGATAACATCCACACCCGGCTGAACAAGGAGATGCTAAATATCCAGTACGAGAACAAGTTCGTGGTGGAAGCCTCCAAAATGTCCGAGAAAATCAATCTGGCAATCGCGAGCAATGACTTGCCAGATGTCCTGCTCGTCGGAGCCGAGCAGCTCCAGAAGATGATCAAGAACGATCAACTGGCCGATCTGTCGTCCGTATATGACAGTTATGCCTCTGACGAGCTGAAGCGTAATCTGGAATACCAGGACAGGGTATCCTTCGCGCCTGCCGAGATGGACGGTAAGCTCTATGGCATCCCCGCTCCCAAGGATTATGGCAACTCGATTCCGGTCATGTATATCCGGCAGGACTGGCTGGATGAGCTGGGACTCGAGCCACCGCAGACGATGGATGAGCTGACAGCTGTGGCCAAGGCTTTTGTGGAGAACGATCCTGATCAGAACGGTCAGAAGGACACGTATGCGATCTCCCTGGAGAGTGGCTTGAATACACTCGCGATGGATGCCATCGCTGCGGCGTATGGGGCTTATCCCGGGATTATGGTAGAGGATGAGAGTGGCAACATCGTATATGGCAGCACGCAGCCCCAGATGAAGGAAGCACTCGGTAAAATGCAGGAGCTGTATGCGCTCGGCGCTTTCGATCCGGAATTCGGCATTAAGGACTACTCTGTCACGGTGGAGAAAATCATGGCGGGCAAAGTAGGTATTCTGTTCGGAGCCTTCTGGAATCCGCTGTACCCTCTGAGACAGAACCTGGAGAACGAGCCGGATGCTCAGTGGAATGCCTATCCGATTCCGACACTCGATGGCGGGGAGCCCACACCCAAGGCGCTTCCATTCACGAACGAGTGGCTTGTGGTAAGCAAAGACTTCGAGCATCCCGAGGCGATTATCAAGTCGATGAATCTGTGGACCGACATGTTCATCAGCTCTACGCCAGAGCTGTTCCCTGAGGCACAGACACGCTGGTATGAGGCGCTGAGCGGTACGCACAAGGGGCTGGAGGCGCATAACTATGCCCGACCGTTCTTCTTCGATTCACCGTTTGGCAATCTGGAGGTAGGTCGGGAGCTGCGGGAGTATCAGGCAACGAATGATGAGTCGAAGCTGGTATCGGCCAAGGCGAAGGATGTGTACAACAACCAGATCAAGCCCGGAGGACTGCAAGGCTGGGCCATGGAGAAGATGTATTACGAAGCGGAGGCCGTGCTCGACAGCTACGAGTCGCTGACCTATCCAGCCTTTGTCGGGGCAGCGACACCTTCTATGCTCTCCAAGGGCTCCACGCTGGGCAAGCTGGAATCCGAAGCCTTTGTTAATATCATCATGGGCGCTTCGCTCGACACATTCGATGAGTTCGTCACCAAGTACCACAAGCTGGGCGGAGATGACATCTTGGAGGAAATCCAATCCGCATCCTAGCGACGGAAGGACACAATGAGGGCTGGGCGACCGTTGCCCGGCCCTCACTTGTTCGGGGGAGGAAAACGCATATGCTGCGTTACATTCGATTTAAGCCGGTAAATTGGCGGCGTAACTGGCCGCTGCATCTGATGCTGCTGCCGGGCTTGGCCATGCTGGCAGTGTTCCAATATGTACCGATGGTGGGGATCGTCATCGCCTTCCAGGATTTTGTACCTACCCGGGGCTTTTTCGGCTCGGAGTGGGTCGGGCTGGAGCATTTCGAGTTCATGCTGAGCTTGCCGGATACAGCAACGATTGTCATGAACACGCTCATCATTGCCGTAATGAAAATTATAATGGGCTTGCTCGTGCCGGTGGTTTTTGCCCTGCTGCTCAATGAAATTCGGCACCATCTGGTCAAACGCACGGTTCAGACGATGGTGTACTTTCCACACTTTCTGTCCTGGGTCATCCTGGGCGGCATCCTGGTCGACGTCCTGTCCATGAATGGTGGGGCTGTGAATCAGATCCTGTCGTGGTTTGGGCTGGGTCCGTATTTCTTCCTTGGCGATCCCGGTCTCTTCCGGGGGGTTATCGTTGTTACCGATGTATGGAAGGAATTTGGCTTCTCGGCCATTATCTATCTTGCTGCTCTGAGCGGTATTAATCCTGTGCTGTACGAGGCCGCAGTTATGGATGGGGCTACCCGCTGGCGGCAGGTGTGGCATGTGACGTTGCCTGGTATTATGCCCATCGTTGTCCTGATGGCGACGCTAAGCATCGGCGGCATTCTCAATGCCGGCTTCGACCAGATTTTTAACCTCTACAGTCCGCTGGTTTACAAGACCGGTGACATTATTGATACGTGGGTCTATCGGGCAGGTCTGCTTGATATGCAATATGGTCTTGCCACGGCAGTGGGGCTGTTCAAGTCAGTGGTCGGTCTTGTGCTTATCTCGGTATCCTACTGGGCCGCCTCGCGCTTTGCCAACTACCGTATCTTCTAGGAGGCCGTTATGAAAACCTATGATTCCAACGCCTACCGCCTGTTCTATGGGGTGAACCTGCTGTTTGTTATCGGGGTGGCCGTGCTGTGCGTGCTGCCGCTTATCCATCTGATGGCGGTGTCCCTTAGCGAAAAAGGGGCCGCTAACGCCAACCTGGTCGGCTTGTGGCCCGTAGGCTTCAATCTCTCAGCGTACAAGGAAGCGCTGGCTAACGAGAAATTCTATGACGCCTTTCTGGTCACGCTCCGAAGACTACTGCTAGGCACGACGGTCAACATGATCCTAACCTTCCTCATGGCCTACCCGCTCTCCAAGGAGGAACGCGCTTTTCCCTACCGCAACGTCTATGTGTGGGTGATTGTGTTCACAATGCTGTTCAGCGGCGGTCTGATTCCTGGTTACATGCTCGTCTCGCAGCTCAATCTGATTGACTCGATCTGGGCGTTAGTGCTGCCGTCAGCGGTACAGACCTTCCATGTGATCCTGCTGCTCAATTTCTTCCGGCAGTTGCCCAAGCAGTTGGAGGAGGCGTGCTACATCGACGGGGGCGGCCACTTCGTTACGCTCTTCCGGATCTATCTCCCGCTATCGATGCCGGCAGTAGCGACGCTGATCCTGTTCAGTATGGTCATGCATTGGAATGACTGGTTCTCGGGGTTAATCTATATGAACAAGGTTGATCTATATCCGCTGCAGACCTATCTGCAGGTGCTGCTGGATCAGACGAAAAAGGCCGTGACGATCGACGATGCCCGCAATGCGGCGGAAGCATCGCGGCGCTCGCTCTACTCGGCGCAGATCTTTATGGCCATGCTCCCGATTCTGCTCGTCTATCCGTTTCTTCAGAAGCATTTCACGAAGGGAATTGTTATGGGATCTATCAAGGAATAAGACTTACTTGGGATAGGGGGACTGTGAATGGGTTCCGTCAACATCATCCTGGATACTGATATCGGGCCCGACTGTGACGATGCTGGAGCAGTGGCAGTGCTGCATGCGCTAAGCAGGCTAGGAGAGGCACATATCGTCGGCATGATGCATTGCACGTCGAGCCGTTGGGGGGCCGGATGTCTGGATGCGCTGAACACTTATTATGGCCGCTCTGATATTCCGGTAGGTACGTTGAAGGATCAAGGATTCCTGGATGAGGAGCGCTATGCGTCATACAACAGGCGGATCGCTGTGCAGTTCCCGAATCGGTATCGAGGGGAGCATCTCGCGCCTGATGCCTTGGGTCTCTACCGACAATTGCTTACGGAGTCGGAGGATGCTTCGCTGGTCATTGCAGCCATCGGCCCGCTCCGCAATCTCGCCCTGCTGCTGCGCGAGGAGCCGGAGCTGGTGGCGCGCAAGGTGAAGACACTGGTCGTGATGGGGGGCAGCTTCCCTGCCGGCCGGGAGTGGAATTTCGAGATGGACCCGGCGTCTGCACGCCAAGTCGCTGCCGGTTGGCCGACGCCGATCCTCTTCGCAGGATACGAGGTTGGCTGTGCAATCCTCACGGGCAAGCGCCTGCTAACGGATGCGCCGGCTGATCATCCGGTGCGCCAGTCGTATGAGGCGTTCGGCGTAGGGGTGGCGGGACGGCCTAGCTGGGACCTGATCGCAGTCCTCCTGGCGGTGAGGGGTGTGCCGGAAGAGTGGCGCTTGTCAGACCCTGGAACGATTGAGATTGCCCCGGATGGCACCAACCGTTGGCTGCCTGGCGGGGGCCAGCATCGGTACATCACGGCCGTGGATGCTCCGGAGGCGATGGAACAGTTGCTGGAGTACTGGCTGGTTGATATGATGGGCTAGGGGTGGTATAGACATGAGGGCCATGGGGTCATGGGACAGAAGCGTTCGACTAAGTGTTTTCCTGAAGATCGTTATTGGCTTTATGCTGGTTACGATCCCTTTGCTCGTCTTCTCCCAGCTGGCGATCCGGGCCGGAATGGATGCGGCAGGGGACCGGGCGGAGGACTCATCGACAGTTCAGATGAATCTGTTTATGAAGATATTGGATGATGAGCTGACCAACATTGGACAGATGCTGATCGCCCTCAACAATGACCCTGATCTTCCGGCTTACTATCTGCAGCAGCATGAGAATTTCACCTTTCAAAACGTCTCTCTGTATCAGAACTTGAAGTCCAAGATGGGTCTGATCGCTTATGCCAATAATTATATTGCCGATGTATATCTAGTCGATCCGGAGTTGAACAAGGTTGTATCGTTTCGGGACGGCGTTCGTGAGATTGATGCAAGGAAGCAACAAATGATGGAAGCGGCTTCACGGAGCGAGACGATGTACAATCGCTACCTGGATCGGGATTATCTGTCGTATACCACACAGTTCTCCGGGCTCGGTGATGATCCGCTGAGCATCTCCTACTACTTGGGGGTCGACATCTATAAAGAACGAATTGTCGATGCGCTCAAATCGTTGGAGGAAGACAATGTGTTCCAGGTGTTCCTCGTTGAAGCTGGCTCCAACCGGCTAATTGAAGGTTCCTCGCGCCCGGAGCGTGATCGGGATATCTATGCAAGCATGGGACACGCCATACATGCCTCCGCTCATCCCTCCCGTGTCTCGTTTGGTGGCGACCATTATGTTGTCTATAATCGTACGACTACGGATCACTTATTCAGTATCGTAGCTTATGCCGACGAGCAGGAATTGCTCAAGCCCATGCATCAACTGCGACAATGGTCGACCTACCTGTGGATCGCAACAGGAATCGTCGTTTTGCTCTTTGCGTTCTTCATTTACAAGCAGATTCATTCCCCGCTAGGGAAGCTGGTTGCTTCGATGAAGGGGGTGGAGCAGGGAGATTACAGTGCGCGCATTCTGTTGGAGCAGGGCGATGAGTTTGGCTATGTCTACAAGCAATTCAATCGAATGGTTCATCAGATTCAGGTTCTGGTTGAGGAAGTGCTGCAGAAAAAAATGGAGCTGCAGGAGGCGCATTTGAAAATGCTGCAGTCCCAGATTAATCCACACTTTCTCTACAATTCGCTGTACCAGGGCTACCGGATGGCCAAGTCCGGCGAAACGGAGCATGTGGCCAGTCTGTGCAAATATCTTGGTGACTACTTCCGGTTTGTGACCCGCAACGCAATGACTGAACATGTCAGGCTTGCTGATGAGTTGCGTTTCACGGAGACCTACCTGGAGATTCAAAAGCTGCGCTTCTCTGACAGGCTCCACTCTCGTATTACGGTTGAGGATGGGCTGGAGGAGCTGCTCGTACCGGTACTAATGCTTCAGCCATTAGTCGAAAATGCGATTCTGCATGGGTTTGAGGACTACTCGAGCTTCAGTCAGATCGATATCGACATTGCGAGAACCTTGCATGATAGCGTGGTTGTAACGGTCAGGGATAATGGGGGCGGGATGTCGGCAGAGCGGCTGCAGGAAGTGAAGAAGCTGCTGGAGGCTCCCATCCTGGATCAGGAGCATTGCGGGATGTGGAATGTGCATCAGCGTCTGCTGCGCAGCTTCGCGGGCTCGTCAGGATTGATCATCGTGAGCGATGACAGCGGCACCGAGATTACATTTTCAATCGACGATAAGATTGCCACAGCAGGAATAACACCGTCGGAGGAGATGAGAGAGCATGTACAAGCTGTTGATTGTGGATGATGAGCCTTCCATTGTGGAGGGATTGGCGGAAATGATTGCTTCGCAGGATTTGCCCCTCAAGGAGATCCGATTCGCCTACTCTGCCGCAGAGGCGCAAAGCTATATCGAGCTCTCGCCTTTTGACATTATTCTGGCGGATATTCGTATGCCGAAGGCGACTGGTCTGGATCTGGTGGCCTCGATTCGGGCTGCCGGCTGGAATTGCAAGGTCATTCTTCTGACAGGCTACTCCGAGTTCGAGTATTCCAAGAAAGCACTCCAGTTAGGCGTCAGCGACTATCTGCTCAAGCCAGCGGACGACGAGGAGGTCGTTGCCAGCATCCGGAAGGTGATCGGCGAGCTCGACAGACAGCTGGAAGAAATGATGGCGTTAGAGAAGGCAAGACTGAAGCTGCAGGCCTCTGCCAGCCAGCTGAGGCATCAGATCCTGGCGGACTTGCTGCAGCCGTCCCGCGCTGCTAGCGGTGCCTCACTGCAAGCAACCCTGCAACTGCTGGATCTTGCGCTGGAGCATGGCAAGGAAGTCTATCCCGTCCTGATCCGCATTGATGACGGTGGTGGACGATTTAGTAGAGGCGACGCACCTCTGGTTCGTTTTGCGGTCCAGAATCTGGCGGAGGAAATGCTGAACCAGGCTTTCAAGGTGGAATCCGTGCATCTGGCGACCAGCCTCTCTGGCATGCTTCTCCAGCCGGTCACAGACCCGGGTCAGGAGAACCTGCAGCAGCATATTCGCATCGCCTATATTATGGAGAACGCCCAGAATACCATTTTTCGTCTACTTGGTGTGCATACCTCCATCCTGTTTCGCTCGCTGCCTGTGAGCTGGGCCGAGCTCGGACCGAATTTCCGGCTCATGAGCGATGATTTGCAGCGCCTGTCAGGGAAAGGGCTGTTAATCGACGCTGCGGATCAGACAGACCGGCTAGTGAAATCTGAAGAGGAGGCGTCCGGGTCGGTACTGATTGAGCAATTGAAGCTGTACATTGTCCAGCACTTAAATGAAGATTTGTCGCTGGATCAGCTTTCACGCCGTTTCCACGTCAATCCCACGTACTTGTCCAGGCTGTTCAAGCAAACGACGAATGAAGTACTCAGCTTGTATATCACCAAAGAAAAAATGGGCGCTGCCCGGCGCCTGCTGCTGCAGGATGGCATGAAGGTGGGGGAAGCGGCGAATCGGGTGGGCTATAACAATCCCAACTATTTTGCCAAGGTATTTCGCAACACGTTTGGCATGTCACCGCAGGAGTACAAGTCACGCATGTTCTTGTAACGAAGCATATAACCGACAGGAGGGCTGGCTTCATGGAACGTCAGGGCAGAATCGCGGTCATTGGAAGCATGAATCGGGATGTGGTGTTGAAGGTGAAGACGCATCCTCTGCCAGGGGAAACGGTCTACAGTGCGGATCTGGCTTACAACCACGGGGGAAAAGGCGCCAATCAAGCAGTGGCGGCTGCGAAGTCGGGCGCGCAAGTCGTCATGATCGGAGCAGTTGGCATGGATGACGCAGGGGCTGACTTCATCTCTTCCTTACAAGCCCAAGGCATCTGCACTAGCGGAATTAAGAGAAAAGAAGGCGATTCGGGGCAGGCATTTATCCAGGTCGATGAAGCAGCGGAGAACTGCATCATTCTGTCGCCTGGCGCAAACGGCAGATTGACGCCGGAAGACGTGCAGCAGGCTTGGACGGCTGCCGCTACCTGCAGTGCCGTATTCATCCAGAACGAAATCCCATATGAGACATCGATGGCAGCAATTATTCAGGCGGCAGCCACAGGCAAGCGTGTGTATTACAATCCTGCGCCAGCCATACGTCTGCAACAAGAAGCTTTGTCTGCCATACACTGCCTCATCCTCAACGAGATCGAAGCGGCTACGGTTCTAGAAGGAGATGGAATAGAGGATACAGACAGGGATGCGGAAGAGACTGTGCGACAGCTTCTCGCCGCAGGCGTGGAGAGCGTCATTCTCACCCTCGGCGCCCGTGGCGCTATGTATGCTGATCGGTCTGGACAATGGTATGAGGTAGCGGCATTTCAGGTGCAGGCTGTAGATACGACCGCTGCCGGCGATACCTTCATCGGCGCTTACGGAGCTATGCGGGAAATCGGTGAGGATGTAGCTTATGCGCTGCACTATGCCGCTGCTGCCGCTGCGCTATGTGTCACTCAGCACGGTGCCCAATCATCGATCCCAACCCGCACCCGAGTTGAATCCTTCCTCCAACATAACGTTACCTAAGCAGGCTTACCGCTTAAAAAACACATCCAACTCGCTCTTATTCACCGCAATGAGCCATTCCTCGGCGATGATGTCATGGCCAGCCGGGGTTGGATGGACACCGTCCCAGAGCCAGTATGCGGCGTCTGCCCGTTGGGCGGCGCGGTCGAAGGCACCTTGCAGCGGCACAAACACTGCGCCATAGGCCTCGGCCAGCCCCTGTAGTACTTCGCTGTAGTGCTTCACTTTATCCTGCCACTCGCTCCAGCCTTCCTGCGTCGCCGATCCCGGAAGCGCAAACGGTTCACACAAGACAAGTGAAGCGTCAGGCAGCACCTCACGCGTTTCCTCCAACAGATGACGATAGATGCGCTCGAAGCGATCCGTTACGCCACTGGGCAGGCCCCTCATGGTGCGCCAAACATCGTTAATTCCGATGAGGATGCTGATGAGATCCGGTTTCAGACTGATAGCGTCTTCATTCCAGCGCGCATACAAGTCGGATACCCGGTTGCCGCCGATCCCGCGGTTCAAGAACAACGGCTGCTGCTCGGCATACAGATTCCCCAGCTTGCTGGCAATCAGATTCGGATAGCCTTGGCCCAAGACGTGATTCTGATGCTCTTCTCTGCCCCTGCCACAGTCTGTGATGGAATCCCCTGTAAATAATATCGTTGTTGCCTGGCCCATACCCTCATCTCTCCCTTGTCCACAATTGATTGTCTTTTGTCTATCTTAAGCACTCGGCTTACGCTTGGCAATAGGAACAACGGAGTTCAAAATTTCCCTCGCCTGTCCAATCCGTCTTCATTCTGGCCGCTATCCTTTAGATTGTGCTATAATGAAAGGATGAACTTAGCATTCTAGAAATAAGTTAAAGGACGGGATGAGATGATTAGCACTAGCGGCGTGACGTTGCGTTACGGCAAGCGTCCGCTTTTTGAAGATGTAACGATTAAGTTTACCCCCGGCAACTGCTACGGTCTAATCGGGGCCAACGGAGCGGGCAAATCGACGTTCCTCAAAATACTCTCCGGCGAGCTCGAGCCCAATAGCGGCGACGTGCACATTACGCCAGGTGAGCGGATGGCCGTGCTGAAGCAGAACCATTATGAATATGATGAGTTCCCGGTACTAGAGACGGTTATGATGGGTCACGCACGTCTCTACGAGGTCATGAAGGAAAAAGACGCGCTCTACGCCAAAGCGGACTTCTCCGATGAAGACGGCATGCGCGCAGGAGAGCTCGAGGCAGAGTTCGCCGAGCTGAACGGTTGGGAAGCCGAATCCGAGGCTGCTGGCATGCTGAACGGACTGGGCATTCCTACAGACTATCATGATAAGCAGATGAAGGAACTCGAAGGTAACGAGAAGGTCAGAGTCTTGCTGGCTCAAGCTCTTTTTGGCAATCCACAGATCCTGCTGCTTGATGAGCCGACGAACCACTTGAACCTGGAGTCGATCCGTTGGCTGGAGAACTTCCTGCTTGATTATGAAGGCACCGTTATCGTCGTATCCCATGACCGGCACTTCCTGAACAAGGTCTGTACCCAGATTGCGGATATCGATTTTGGCAAAATCCAAGTGTATATGGGCAACTACGATTTCTGGTACGAGTCCAGCCAATTGGCGCTTAAGCTGGCGCGTGAGCAGAACAAGAAGAAGGAAGAGAAGATCAAGGAGCTGCAGGCGTTTATCCAACGCTTCAGCGCCAATGCTTCCAAGTCCAAACAGGCGACTTCCCGGAAGAAGACGCTCGACAAAATTACGCTGGATGATATCCGGCCTTCGAACCGTAAATATCCGTTCCTGAACTTCAAGCCGGAGCGTGAAGCTGGCAAGCAGTTGCTCACCGTGGATCAACTGAGCAAATCGGTGGACGGCGAGCAAGTCATCAATAACATCAGCTTCGTCGTCAACAAAGGCGACAAAATCGCTCTAGTTGGCCCGAATGGGCTGGCCAAGTCGACGCTCTTCGAAGTGGTTATGGGCGAGCTGGAGCCAGATGCTGGTGAATACAGCTGGGGCATTACGACCACACAGGCGTACTTCCCTAAGGACAACTCGGCTTATTTTGACGGCATCGAGATGAACCTGGTGGATTGGCTGCGCCAGTACTCCAAGGACCAGGATGAGACGTTCCTGCGCGGTTTCCTGGGACGGATGCTGTTCTCCGGCGAAGAAGCGCTCAAGAAAGCCAGCGTTCTCTCCGGGGGCGAGAAGGTCCGCTGTATGCTGGCGAAGATGATGCTCAATGGCGCCAACGTGCTGTTGTTCGACGAGCCAACGAATCACTTGGATCTCGAATCGATCACTGCGCTCAATAATGGCCTGATTGACTTCGACGGCACGATCCTGTTCACTTCGCATGACCACCAGTTCATCCAAACCATCGCTAACCGGATTATCGAGATTACGCCAAATGGCCTGATCGACCGGACGATGAGCTATGATGAGTATCTGGAGAGCGAAGAGGTGAAGGGGCTGCGCGAGAGCATGTACGCTACCGTGTAATCTGAAGCCTGGCGTTCTATTATGAATCAACCCCGCACCAGTCGAACCAAGGCTGCTGCGGGGTTTTTGCGTATGCGGACGAGGGGCTGGTTTTTTTTGTCGAGATAAGCCGTAATTTGTTTGAATGTTCCAGCGTATGTTTATTATAATGGTATTGACCAAGTTCCGTTTCTTATAAAGGCCTATCAAAGGAGAGAGCAGCGATGTCGTTTTTTAACAAAGTGAAGCAGGGCGCTTCAGACGCGGCCAAAAAAGCCCAGCAGACGGTTGAGATTACGAAAATGAAGAGTCAGATTTCATCCAAAGAGAAAGACATGGACAAAATCCAGCTCAAAATCGGCAAGGCGGTGTACCGTGCATTTGTGTCGGGCGACTTGGCCGAATCGGAAGTCGAGGTATTGGATTATTGCGAGGAGCTTGTCCTGCTCCAGCAAGATATTGATGCCATCGAAGACAAGATCAAGAACATGAAATCGGAGAAGACGTGTACATGCGGCAAGGTCGTGCCGATCGATCTGAAGTTCTGTCCGGAATGCGGCAAGCGGTTCCCCGATGAGCCGCGCGTCGAGGACACCACAGGCGACATTCGCGTCATCTGCCGCAAGTGCAGTGCGGAGAATGACATTGGCTCCAAGTACTGTATCCAATGCGGGGATGAGCTGTCGGAGACGCCAGTCACCTAACAGCAATCCGTGGTCTTATTTTGAGGTCTATGCGCCATGCGCATAGGCCTTTTTTAACCGCCCGCAGTAACGCACCTTTGTTCCTCTATTTGCTCGGCAACTCGCTGATTGGCTGCAGTAACGCACCTTTGTTCCTCTATTTGCTTGGCAACCTGCTGATCGTCTGCTGCAACACACCTTTGTTCCTCTATTTGCTTGGCAACCTGCTGATCGCCTGCTGTAACACACCTTTGTTCCTCTATTTGCCCGGCAACCTGCTGATCGCCTGCTGTAACGCACCTTTGTTCCTTTATTTGCTCGGCAACCTGCTGATCGGCTGCTGTAACACACCTTTGTTCCTCTATTTGCTCGCAACCCGCTGGTCGGCTGCTGTAACGCACCTTTGTTCCTCTATTTGCTTGGCAACCTGCTGATCTGCTGCTGTAACGCACCTTTGTTCCTCTATTTGCCTGGCAACCCGCTGATTGGCTGCTGTAACGCACCTTTGTTCCTCTACAGCTCCGTAAATCCGCTACCCATCCGCAGTAACGCATTTTTTGAATGCTATTATTATCTATTCGATTGGCTCGCCAACGTCACGTGACGAGCGTTGCAAAATAAGGCCGAATAGGGCCTGTGACAAGTGCTAGAGACGGGAAGGCTGTATGGGGACATGCCACTATAGGACGGCGAAGATGTTCTACTTTGCCCTTCTTATATGTGAACATTCTATGACAGAGACTGCGATTTTACTGTGACACAAGCGAGTCTGACATTTCTTCGATATGGGCAAACTGATAGACAGGCTGTACGTTTGCGTCAGTTGGGGGCTCGCAAAGAAGTTGCAGCGGTGCAGCTTTGTGCGTACCAGGTCAACACTGTTTCTCTAGACCCACAAGGGATGCGTCAGATAAGATATTTTTATTGGTGTTGAAGATATTGGAGGTGCCTGAGCTGGATACTTATGAGAACATCCGACAAGGGGAGCGGGGTGCGTGGCTGAGCATAGCCACTTATATTGTTCTCTCAGGACTGAAGCTGACGGTCGGCTATCTATTCCTGTCGGAGGCCCTGATGGCGGACGGGCTCAACAACGCAACGGATATTGTGGCCTCCGTTGCTGTACTCATCGGATTGCGGATCTCGCAGAAGCCGCCGGACAAGGATCATCCGTACGGGCATTACCGCGCTGAAACCATTGCTGCTTTGGTGGCATCCTTTATTATGGCGATGATTGGCATCCAGGTGCTGATCGGAACGGTCCGTTCGCTGTTTGGCGGCGCGCATGAAGCTCCAGGGATGCTGACCTTCTGGGTGGCGATCGGCTCATCCATCGTCATGTTTGGTGTGTACAGCTATAATCGCCGCCTGGCGCAGCGGATCAAGAGCCAGGCGTTGATGGCTGCGGCCAAGGACAATCTCTCAGATGCCTTGGTTAGTATCGGGGCTGCTATCGGGATCATTGGAGCTCGCATGGGCATGCCTTGGTTAGATCCGGTAGCGGCACTGGCCGTGGGCGTGATTATCTGTAAGACGGCGTGGGAGATTTTCTACAGTGCCACCCACGCGTTAACAGACGGCTTTGACGAGGAGAAGCTGCAATCCCTGCAAAGTGCTGTTGCCGGCATTAAGGGTGTACGTGAGATCAAGGATATCAAAGCCCGGATCCACGGCAGCAATGTGCTGGTGGATGTAATCATTCTCGTTGACCCGACGCTTACGCTAGTAGAGAGCCACCGAATCTGCGATGAGGTGGAGAAGAAAATGAAGCGTAAGCACGACATTATGAATATCCACGTCCACGTGGAGCCTTTCTTGCCCGCCACACCGTAATGCGGCGGATGAAGAGGCAGGGTAATGGGCGCCGGAGGAGATGCGATCTCTTCCGGCGCTTTTTTGTATGGAGAGCAGCAACCAAGGGCAAAAAGTTGCTTGGATTGTGGCTAAGTGTGCGAACGAGAGCAACCAAGGGTAAAAGGTTACTTGGATCGAGGGAAAGTAGGCGAACGGGAGCAACCAAAGGTAAAAAGTTACTTGGATCGAGGGAAAGTAGGCGAACGAGAGCACTAAAGGGCAAAAAGATACTTGGATCGTGAGAAAGTGGGCGAACGGGAGCAACCAAGGGTAAAAGGTTACTTGGATCGAGGCAAAGTAGGCGAACGGCGGCAACCAAGGGTAAAAGTTTACTTGAACCAGGCGAGGGCTGGCGATTGCGAACACGATCACACAGTAAGAGGATTCTGTTCCTAAAAATGGATTGACTGGTGATGCAACTCTGCCTGCATCAAGGTCGTCTAATCTGTATAGCGGCGCAAAAAGGCACCCTAAAGCGTGCAAGCTCCTAAGAACCAGTAAATCGTTTATTTTGTTCAATCCAGCTGTTTACCCATTCGAGATATGGTTTATATGTAAATATAGACATGTTACATAAAGCCGAAATAGCCCTCTGTGACGCTAGCAGAAGGGTCAATTTGGCTTGCCAATTTATTCCGGGTCCTAGATGGGGCTGGCGATTATATGGATCGCTGGTCCTATTTTTGTGCGTTCATAATCTTGCCAATTATATTTCATTCATTTGGTAATTTAATTGGCGATCCTTGGTTTGAAAGCGATATCATAAAAAATGATGAGAAATTATTCATCTTTTTCCCCCAGTTTCCAATGTCTTGTGAGGGCGAGTCGTGGGCTTGGGCAAATGGGCCTGCCGTTGGATGCAGGGGCGGGAGAGATGGCTCTAGAATGGAGACAGATTTCGACGAGAGGAGGACAGCGCACACCCCGATAATCCAGGATGGAGGTTGAGTTTTTTGAAAAAATCATTACTCACACTATTAATTATGGCCCTGTTGGTGCCGCTGCTGGCGGTCCCGGGACAAGCAGAGGCGGCAACACATATTCAAGTCAAAAAATCGGTCAGCTTTCGGGACCAACCCAATACTTCCTCGAACGTGAAGCGTTACTTGAAAGCAGGCGAACGACTCACTGTTCTTAGTCAGCCTAATTCTTACTGGTACCAAGTCCGCGATGCAGGCGGCACGGCAGGATATGTATCCTCCAGTTCACAATACATAACGGCGTCCTCCGGATCGTCCGGGTCCTCGGGCAGCGGTACGGGTCAAATTGTTAAATCTGTCTCCTTCCGGACCGGACCAGCGACAAGCGCATCACGAATTCGTTACATCGGCGCAGGGGAGACCGTAACCATCCTGAGCCAACCGAACTCTTACTGGTATCATGTACGAGATTCCAGAGGCACGACCGGTTACATCAGCAGTCAGTCCCAATATATTCGTGTAGGCGGAGGCGGAGGAGCTGCCGTACCACCATCTACTGGAGGCGGCTCCTCTCAGAACAACAATGTGGAGAAGGTCATTGCGGCTGGCGCGAAATTCCTTGGCACACCGTATCAATACGGCTCTAACCGCAACAGTACGGCTTCCTTTGACTGCTCGGCATTCGTGAGACGGGCGTTCCAGAACGGACTGGGCATCACGCTTCCTGCGGACTCAAGAGGTCAAGGCGCGCATGTCAAGAACAAGGGCAATGCCAAATCCAATTGGCGTCAACTGCAGCGCGGCGACTTGATGTTCTTCATGAGCTATCGCGGGACAAGCGCCTCCTCGTACAGCGGCATCAACAAATCCAGAGCGACAATCACACACGTGGGCATCTATCTGGGTGATGGCAAAATCCTGCACACGTATTCCAAAGAATCGGGTGGCGTGCGCACAGACAGCATTGCAGGCAAGCATTGGGAACATCGCTTCCTGTTTGGTGGCTCGGCGCTGTAAGTTCGACTCGGTAACGAGTTGACACGTGCGGCAGAATTCTTTAGTCTAAATGCATAAGCATACCACTGGTAAGGGAAGGGGAGTGTCCGGCAATGAAGAAAAGATCGCTATGCGCATTGGCTTCGGGTTACGGCTACTCCACGGCTGTTTTTTTCTAAACGCTCTATGACGGGATCCGTCTGTCTATTTAAGAGCTATAGGGGAACAGCACTTCCTAACCAGTGAGGATGTATGCACATGAGTAAATTAACAAGAAGCAATCCGGCAGGCGTGAGCCCGCCCGTAGGGAATTACAGTCATCTGACGAGGATTCCACAGGGGGCCACTCTGTATGTCAGCTCCGGGCAGGTCGGTACGGCTCCAGACGGTAGCCTGCCAGAGGCTATGCAGGAGCAGATTGCCAACACGTTCCGTAATATTGCAGCTCTGCTTCAGTCCGAGCGTCTGGAGGCCGCAGATATTGTGAAGGTGAATATCTGGGCAACCGAGGAGCTGGACTGGACGTATCTGTATGCGCAATGGGAGAATCTCTTCGGTAGCAGTTATCCGTCGATGACGGTGGGTTACCTTAGCGCACTTGGTTTGCCGGAGCTCAAGATTGAGATGGAGCTGTGGATGGCCCGTGTGGAGCTTGATGCGCACTAGAGCCTAGACGAAAAGGAAAGAGCCGCGGGATTATTCCCGCGGCTCTTTGCGTGCGACGCCGCTCTGAATGGCGGCCTGGATGACGCGGCGCCGGACTTCCTCGACGACCCGCTGATTGAATACGCTTGGGATAATGTAGTGCGGTCCCAGCTCCTCCGGCTCGATGACAGAGGCAATGGCCTCGGCGGCCGCCAGCTTCATCGGTTCGTTGATCTCGCTGGCCCGGCAGTCGAGAGCCCCCCGGAAGATGCCGGGGAAGCACAGCACATTGTTGATCTGGTTCGGATAATCGGAGCGTCCCGTCGCGAAGACAGCGACCAGCTCTTCGGCTTGCTCCGGTCGAATCTCCGGCTCTGGATTAGCCATCGCGAATACGATGGGCTGGTCGGCCATCGACCGGATATGGTCGCGGCTAAGGATGCCGCCCGCTGAGACGCCAATGAAGACGTCGGCCTGCTCCAGTGCCTCTGACAAGCCGCCATGCAGCCGGTCAGGGTTGGTATGCTCAGCATACCATTGCCACATCGGATGAGCATATGTATGGTCCGCGCTCAGAATCCCTTCCCGGTCGACGCCTAGGATGTTCCTGGCACCGCCGGCCAATAGCATCTTGGTGCAGGCGGTACCGGCAGCGCCAATACCGCAGACGACGATGCGAACCTCCTCAATTGACTTGCCAACCAGCTTGAGGGCATTAATAAGGCCGGCATACAGAACAACAGCGGTGCCGTGCTGGTCATCGTGAAATACCGGGATATCGAGTTCCTCACGCAGCCGCTGTTCAATCTCAAAGCACCGGGGCGCAGCAATGTCCTCCAGATTAATCCCGCCGAAGGCAGGGGCAATCGCCTTGACCGAGGCAATGATACTATCGGTATCCTGGGTATCCAGGCAGATCGGGAAGGCATCAACTTCTGCGAATTGCTTGAAGAGCATGGCTTTGCCCTCCATCACAGGCATCGCTGCATACGGTCCGATATTGCCGAGCCCGAGTACGGCACTACCGTCAGAGACGACAGCTACCATGTTGCGTTTCACTGTCAATGTGAAAGCCTTGGAAGGGTCTTCATGGATGGCTGTGCAGACGCGGGCAACCTCCGGTGTATATACCCGGGAGAGGTCGTCCCGGTTCTGAATCGGTGTTTTGGGAGCAATGGCGATTTTGCCGCCGAGATGAAGCAGGAATGTGCGGTCTGACACATTGACCAGGCGGATGCCTGGGAGCTCAGCGAGGGCCTTGGCTATTTTGTCCGTCATCGAGGCCGCCCCGACCTTGACCGTGAGGTCGCGGACGGTCCGCTCCCGTCCGGTCTGAATGACGTCGATAGCGACAACGTCGCCTCCAGCCTGTTCTATGGCTGATGCTGCACGGCTGAAATTAGCCAGCTTGGTGTCGAGCTCCAGTCGCAGGATAATCGTTTTTCCGTCAAGCGATTTGCCATTCATAGCAATTCCTCCGTTTTTTATCCTATTATGACACTGTATAAAAGAAAAACCGCCCTTTACAATATGTAAGCGGCGGTCGGTCTCTAGGAGTTGGTTATTGCATCATAGCCAGCACGGCTTGTGAGCATTTAGTTGGGCTATACTGCTGGTTGCGCTTGCTGATCAAGGTATGGCGGAACTGCGAGGACGCATAAGGCTCCTTGATCATGGTAAACCATTTGTCGATGGTCTCAGTGGAGGTCAGCATCTCACCGAAGCCATGCTGAATGAAGTATTCGCAGTTCTCTTCCTCCTGGCCGGGGATCGGCTCGTAGAATAGCATCGGGATGCCTTTGCTTAATCCCTCCGTACAGGTCATGCCTCCAGGCTTGGTAATGAGCAGATCCGAGACATCCATCAGCTTGCTGACGTCATTGGTGAAGCCCAGCACTTTAATATTGGGGTGCTGAAAGTTGGGGTCGGCTTGCAGCTTCTCTCGGACTTTGTCATTATTGCCAACGCAGAAGATCAGTTGTATGTTCTCCCGGTAGCGGGTCATATATTCCATGATGTGATTATTATCGCTGAGCAATCCCCAGCCGCCGCCCATAATGAGTACCGTCGGCATATTCTTGAGCTCGAACTCCTGCTGGATGGCCGGCTTGTCATAGGACTGCCAGAAGGTCGGATGTACAGGGATACCTGTCACCTCAATCCGAGTGGCAGAAATGCCGTGGGTCATCAGCTTTTTTTTCACGAGCGGTGTCGATACCAGGTATTTGTTCACTTCTGGACTCGTCCAGGTGCCATGCGCATCATAGTCCGTAATCAGGGTATATAGGGGAACATCCAGCCCCAGTCGCTTGAGCCGAGCCACAACCGCATTGGGCACCGGGTGGGTGCAGACAATCAGATCGGGTTTCAGCTGAGAGATGACTTGGGCGGTCTGGGTGTAAAATACGCGATGCAGCGCCAGCTGCGTAAAGCGGTTCAGCGATTTGTGGTACTGCGTGCGATACATCATGCCGACAAGCTTCGGCTGTTTGCTGACCGTCTTGCGATATGCAGACATGATCCAGGGTCCGACAACCGGATTAAGAAATTTGCCCAATTCAATGACACGAGCCTGAATGCCCGGAGAGAGCTGCTTCAGTCCCACGGCCAGCGCATAGGCGGCTTGGGTATGTCCAGAGCCGAATCCTTCGGAGAGCAGAAGCACTCTTTTCTTCCGCATCATCTCACCTACTTTTCCTAATTACCATATTACGACTTGAAAGCAGCCAAGACAAGATTAGAAATAGCACTTGCGCCTGTCTACTACATTAAATTATCCTAAAGGATAAGTAAACCATCCAATGAGAAGACAAATCATAGGAATCTGACCGACATGGGGGGATCTAGGCAATGAAAGAAACCGGACAGCAATTGGAGATCGGATCCACGGTAAAAATGGACTACAAAACCGGGGTCTATGTCGGAGAACTGATCGAAGTGAATGCGCCCCGTGGCGTCGTCAAGGTATTGGCGGTGCTCAAGCACCCGGACCAGGGGGACCTGCATAACCCCTACGATCCTGACGTGCCGATGTTTCATGAACGGCGGGCCCTCAGCTATACTGAAAAAGCGCTTACGCTGCTACGCGACATCAAGCCTTATGCTGGCAAAGTGCCGGAATACAAGGCGTCGCTCGCCCAAGCCCTTCAAGCCGAAATCGACATGCTGGACAAGCTCAAGCGCTGGGCCGAGCGTGGTCTGGAGCAGTTAGAGGGACTGGGCCGCGAATACAAGTAAGCTGACCAAGTATAGCATGCGATGAAATTGAAAATTAATCAAACGAATCGCGCTGGGGGCTCTGACGGCCACCATTGGTGGTCGTTAGAGCAGGGGAGGGTGGTTGTCCAGCCGGCGATCTACTGCTAGGCGTCGCCTACCCTGCGCGTCCTCGCTGCCCTTCCGGCTAACGGCCATATATGCGCTTATTTGCCTTCAAAAGGTAGCTCATCATTTCTAACGGCCATATATGCGCCTATTGTGGCCAAACAGACCACTGGAGCCTCGAAAACCTCCAATAAGTGCGCTGGTGGCCGTTAGAATTCAAAGTGACTCGATTTGGGCGAAATAGCGGCTGTGGTGGCCGTTACAAAATCTCTAGAAGCGCTCTGGCGGCCGTTAGAGCAGAAGTTACATTTCCTACAAAGGGGCCGTCCACCGTCAGCTTTCACTGACTTTTGGACAGCCCCTCTTGGATGTTGGAAAATTACTTATTAATGAAGGCCGTTTTTGTAGGTGCGCTGTATACGACTTGAAAACCGAGGCCGTCCGCGAGGACAGCGAGCGGAACGTAGGTTTTCATCTCCCCGTTCATTGGCTGCAGATAAGCCGGAGTATCGATAGTGACCGGCTGGCCGTTCACCCGCATGACGGACGAATCGATCTGCAGAACCACTTCGCGGCCGCCGCTGCGAATTGTCGCTGTCTTGGCCTTGCCGTCCCACACGGTTGTCGCCTTCATGGCATCAGCGATGTCCTTGATGGCCAGGTAGGTGCGATTTTCCTTCAATACTGGCCGGTTCACCGTAATTAATTCGCTGCCGTCGACGACGACAGAGATTCCGACGCCTTCCGGACGCGCAGCAACGACACGTTCTTCACCCCAGATCGACTGGGCAAAAGCACCCCCGATAGCGGCATAGCCTACCTGATTGGGATGGATGTCGCGGCGCATGATGTAGGTCATGCCCAGTTCCTTGCCTACGAAGGCTTCTGCACTGTAGGCTGCCCTTACATCGCTGCCATTATCAGTGAATCGCTTGACGACCTCGCCCAACCGGCCTTGAATTAGCCTGATGCTCTCTTGAAACAGCTGGTACTGGGCGTGGGTGACACCTGCGATGGCACTATTGGGGACCGGCGAGTAGAAATCAGAGATGACGATGCTGGCTTCAGGACGAACCTCCAGAATGGTCTGGATGGCAGACTCCATTGAAGCTTCATACTGATTCATTGTTTCTGTACGCCAGGCTTCAATTTCCTCTTTGCTCTTATTTACCATATCAATCAGTGCAGTGAAATTGTTGGCGCCAATCGTAATGACGACCAGGTCCGCCTGCTGCAAATCCTGTCCCAGCTGTGCCGTACGCGCCACAATCTGGGCAGCACGGGGATCCGTCACTGCGCCAGCTATGGCAGCAGGTGTGACCGTGCGTCCGTCACGGGCAGCTGCCAGCCAGGCTTCGAGACCTTCGATACGGAGACCCAGAATGCCGTAGTTGGCGACCTCAGCGCGGCCCCGGAACAGCGCTTGCTCATAGACCCGCTCTACATACCCGTAGGGGACGGAGGTTTCCGTGAATCCGAATTCATACCCGGCCGTGAGTGAATCGCCGATTGCAACGATCCGGTACGGTTCATAGGTGGCCGCCACATTCTCAGAGATAACTGCAGGTGCAGGGGCCGGAGCGGCAGCTCCCGCGGGCAGAGCGCCGAGCAGCAATGTGCCGGACAAGAGAGCGGCAGCAGAGATTTTACCCAGTTTCCTTAAGTTGCTATACAAATCGTCCACATCCTTTTGCTATAATTTTAAGAGGCCGCTTTTGATCACGAAGTGATGCATGGAAGTGAATTCGACATCGAATCTTGAATGCAGTCGGATAAGAGTTTCCGAAGGAAACTGGCTGCGTAAGCTTCTTCTTAGGTGCTCACGTAGCCACGCTTCCGAGGTCGTTTTCTTCGAAAACGTGGACCGCTCCTCATTTCCTCCTGCCTCCAACCTTCTCGGTGCTGAAAAGCGATCTTTTTAATCTTTTATTAAATTGACAAGCTGCGTTCAAAGAAACTTATCAAGATTATAAAAATATTAAATTGATATCGTTTTGGCGTAATGATAAAATAATGGAATACTAAAAACCCGCAATGGGACTGTTATGCTGCGGATGGAATGTGAACAATCTGTCCTTCATGGCAGCGAAATTCATGTGAATAGTACAAACTTTTCGTGATTTCCTGCATTATGTAAGGTTCGGTCACCGTGTATGCTTAAGTCCATGCTTAGGAACCACGTGACCCTGTTGTCTTCCTTTTGGCAGCACGGCCGGGACTTAGAGCGGTTGTTCAAAAAGATTCCAATTGATCACGAAGAGAGTCAGGAAGCTAACTCGACATCGAATCTTGCGTTTACCTTTGAAGTCCGGTGCTCATGTAGGTCTGCCTACACTCCGCTCCTCCTTCTTCAGGTTCTCGTAAGCCAAGACGTTTTCGCAGAAAACGTTGCTTCGTAAGCCTAAGCTTCGGTGCTGAATCGTGACCTTTTTGAACACGCATTTAGAGGTCCTGCGCCCACAGATTTATTTTAAGTTATAACGGGCTGGAGTGAAAGCTTTTTGTTGCTGAATACAAGTGTGCGGCTGGATTCTATCTTTTCGGCAAGCGAGAACTGATCCTTACGTTAGAATCCCAGCAGACTTTCAATAAGTCTGTACACTTGTGTTTTTGTCGCGGGCGCGTGCCGACCCTGAGGTCAGGGCACACCGGGGCGGCGAGCTTTGTGACTTCTTGTAACAGAAGTTATGTATAAGTACTACTCCAGCGGCGGACGGATGAACGAACGCTTTCGGATGGGCTGGATCAAATCTTTTGATAGAAAGGTTGCATTGCATACAATGAAAGATACACGTTATGGATTGCCGCCTAAGCAAGGCCTGTATGATCCGCAGTATGAGAAAGACGCTTGCGGTATGGGGTTTGTGGCGAACATCAAAGGCATCAAATCACACACAATCGTACGTCAGGCGCTCACGGTTCTCGAGAACATGGAGCACCGCGGCGGCCAGGGAAGCGAGCCGAACACCGGCGATGGCGCAGGTATTCTGCTCCAGATCCCGCACGGCTTCTTCACGCGCGAGATGGCCAAGGCAGACGTGGTCCTGCCGGCTGAGGGCGATTACGCCGTAGGCATGATTTTCTTCCCGCAAGACGAGCAGGCGCGCAGCGAGCATGAGCGCCGTCTCGAAGCGATCATCGCCGAGGAAGGCCAGACGGTGCTGGGCTGGCGCACCGTGCCTACCAACGACGAGAAGCTCGGTGAATCCGCACGGGCGGCTATGCCTTATGTGCGTCAGGTCTTTATCGGCCGTGCAGCAGGTCTTGAGGGTGAACTGCCGTTTGAGCGCAAGCTGTATGTCATCCGCAAGCGCGCCGAGCATGCGATCCGCTACTCGGGACTTGAGGGCGGAGATATGTTCTATTTCCCAAGCCTCTCGAGCAAGAAGATCGTCTACAAAGGCATGCTGACCACGGAGCAGGTCCGCTCGTTCTATGTGGAGCTGAACGATGAGACGCTGGATTCGGCGATCGCACTCGTGCATTCCCGTTTCAGTACGAACACGTTCCCGAGCTGGGAGCGCGCGCATCCTTACAGATATATCATTCATAACGGAGAGATCAATACGCTCCGTGGCAATGTGAACTGGATGCATGCCCGCCAGTCCCTGTTCGAGTCGGCGTTGTTCGGCGAAGACATGGCCAAGGTCAAGCCGATCATCAACCCGGATGGTTCGGATACGGCGATGTTCGACAACACCCTGGAGTTCCTCTATCTCTCCGGTCGTTCGCTTCCTCATGCAGCCATGATGATGATTCCAGAGCCATGGTCCAACCACGAGAGCATGGACGATGACAAAAAAGCGTTCTATGAATATCACAGCACATTGATGGAACCGTGGGACGGACCTGCGGCGATGGGCTTCACCGACGGTACCCGGATCGGTGCAACGCTCGACCGCAACGGCTTGCGCCCTGCCCGTTACTACGTGACCAAGGACGATGTCATCATCCTGGGATCGGAAGCAGGCACCGTGCCTGTAGATCCTGCGAACATTCTATATAAGGATCGTCTGCGTCCAGGCAAGATGCTGCTCGTCGATACAGAGCAAGGTCGCATCATTGCCGACGAAGAAGTCAAAGCTGAGATATCCGCGGAGAAGCCTTACCGTGAGTGGCTGAACGAGAACCTGATCAGTCTGCAGGAACTGCCGGAGGCGCCTGAGCTGCCGGAACCGGACCATGAGACGGTCAAGCGTCGTCAGCAAGCTTTTGGCTACACGTATGAAGATCTGCGCAAAATTATTGAACCAATGGCAAGCAGCGGCGTAGAGCCGATCGCTTCCATGGGCTATGACGCACCGCTGGCAGTGCTCTCCGAGCGCCCGCAGCGTCTGTTCAACTACTTCAAGCAGCTGTTCGCACAGGTAACCAATCCACCGATTGATGCGATCCGTGAGGAGATTATTACGGCCACTGGCACAACCATTGGCTCCGAGCGCAATCTGCTGGATCCGGAGCCTGAGAGCTGCCGTCATATCCGTCTGGATTCGCCGATCCTCTCCAACGAGGATTTCGCGAGACTGCGTCATGTACGCCGTCCAGGCTTCAAATCGATCACGCTGCCGATCTTCTTCCCGTCAGACCGTGGCGAGGAAGGGCTGCGCGCCGCCATCGAAGAGATGTGCACAGCTGCCGACCGCGTCATCGACAAGGGTCATAATGTACTGATCCTCTCTGACCGTGGTATCGATCGTGAGAATGCTGCGATTCCGTCGCTGCTGGCTGTATCGGCGCTGCACCATCACTTGATCCGTCAAGGTACGCGGACCCGCGTCAGTCTCCTGCTGGAGTCCGGCGAGCCGCGCGAGGTGCATCACTATGCCTTGCTGCTCGGCTACGGCGTGAGCGCGGTTAACCCGTATCTGGCCTTCGAATCGCTCGATGACATGATTCGCGAGAACATGCTGAACAATATTTCGCACGACAAAGCCGTGCGCAACTATATCAAGGCTGCAACGAAAGGCGTCGTAAAGATCCTCTCCAAGATGGGCATCTCGACAATCCAATCGTACCGCGGCGCCCAGATCTTCGAGGCTGTTGGCCTGCAGGAAGATCTGGTGGACCAATACTTCACCTGGACCCCATCCCGCATCGGCGGCATCGGTCTGGACGTCATCGCCCGCGAGGCGCTTGAGCCTCATCACCTGGCATATGACGACAAGGAAGGAACCGAGCGCGAGCTGTCCTCTGGCGGCGAGTACCAATGGCGCAAAGACGGCGAAGATCATCTGTTCAACCCGCAGACGATCCATACGCTGCAGATGTCTGCCCGTGCCAATGACTACAACCTGTACAAGAAGTATTCGGCACTTGTTCAAGGCGAAGATCAGAAGCACAGCACGCTGCGTTCTCTGCTGAGCTTCAAGAAAGACGGCAATGTCGTCCCTCTTGAAGAAGTAGAATCGGTTGAATCCATCGTCAAGCGTTTCAAAACGGGTGCGATGTCCTTCGGTTCGATCAGTAAGGAAGCACACGAGAGTCTGGCTATTGCGATGAACCGTATCGGCGGCAAATCCAATACTGGTGAAGGTGGCGAGGATCCGGACCGCTATACACCGGACGCTAATGGCGATCTGCGCCGCAGTGCAATCAAGCAGGTAGCTTCCGGACGCTTCGGGGTTACCAGTAACTATCTTGTCAACGCGGACGAGATTCAGATCAAGATGGCCCAAGGTGCAAAGCCTGGCGAGGGCGGACAGCTGCCTGGCCGCAAGGTGTACCCATGGGTAGCGGAAGTACGTGGCTCGACGCCTGGCGTGGGCCTCATCTCACCGCCTCCGCATCATGATATCTATTCGATCGAGGATCTGGCTGAGCTGATTCACGACCTGAAGAACGCGAACCCGCGGGCTCGCATCAACGTCAAGCTCGTATCGGCTGTAGGTGTCGGCACGATTGCAGCTGGCGTAGCCAAAGGCCGCGCAGACGTCATCCTGATCAGTGGCTATGACGGCGGTACAGGCGCTTCTCCGATGAACTCGGTGCGCCATGCCGGTATGCCGTGGGAGCTCGGCCTCGCTGAGACCCATCAGACCCTGATGCTCAACAACCTGCGCGATCGCGTCGTTGTCGAGTGCGACGGCAAGATGATGAACGGACGCGATCTGGCGATCGCTGCGTTGCTCGGTGCTGAGGAGTTCGGCTTCTCGACTGCGCCACTCGTCGTCATTGGCTGCGTCATGATGCGCGTCTGTCAGTTGGACACTTGTCCGGTCGGCGTCGCGACTCAGAATCCTGAGCTTCGCAAGAAGTTCATGGGCGATCCGGAGCATGTAGTTAACTTTATGTTGTTCGTTGCACAAGAGCTGCGCGAGATTATGGCAGAGCTGGGCTTCCGTACAATTGAAGAGATGGTTGGCCGTGTCGACAAGCTGGAGACCAAGCACCTGATCGATACGTACAAAGCCAAAGGCGTAGATTTGACGCCGCTGCTGCATCAATCCGAAGCGACCAAGGACGCTGTACGTTACAACGTACAACAGCAAAACCATGGTCTGGAAGAGTCGCTGGATATGCAAAAGCTGCTGCCGCTGGCTATGCCGGCGCTGGAGAATGGCGAGCAGGTTTCCGGCACGCTGGATATCTGCAACACCAACCGTGTTGTCGGCACGATCCTCGGCAGCGAGGTGACACGCCGCTACGGAGCCGCAGGTCTTCCGGAAGATACGATCAAGCTGCACTTTGTCGGTTCGGCCGGTCAAAGCTTCGGCGCCTTCGTACCCAAAGGCATCACGCTCTCCCTGGAGGGTGATTCCAATGACTACGTCGGCAAGGGTCTGTCGGGCGGCAAGATTGTTGTAGCGCCATCCCCTGCAGCGACCTTCGCAGCAGAGGACAACGTCATTATCGGCAACACAGCGTTCTACGGAGCGACTGGCGGCGAAGCGTACATCCGCGGCATCGCGGGCGAGCGTTTTGCTGTACGTAACAGTGGCGTGTCCGTTGTCGTCGAAGGCGTGGGCGACCACGGCTGCGAATATATGACGGGCGGCAGAGTCGTCGTTCTGGGTGAGACCGGACGTAACTTTGCAGCAGGGATGTCGGGTGGTATCGCCTATATCCTGGATCGCAATGGCGACTTCTACAAGCATTGCAACCTGGAGATGGTTGCCCTGGAGCGTGTCGAGGAAGAGCGCGATATCGCTGAACTGCGCAACCTGATCGAGCGTCATGTCGAATACACGGGTAGTAGCCCGGGTCAAGCGGTATTGGCGGACTGGGAGCAATCGCTGGATCAATTCGTCAAGGTTATTCCGAAGGACTACAAACGGATGCTGGCCCAGATCGATAAGATGGAGCAATCCGGTCTTGAGGGCGAAGCGGCACTGTTGGCAGCTTTTGAAGCCAACATGCGTGAGCTGGCTCGCGTAGGCGGCAACTAATCATTATGCATACAAGTAAGCGGAAGCCATCGGGCTTCCGCTTTTTTTGCGTTCAGCGAGTGGTAGCGGATCAGTGGCGCGTGGGCTTGGTCTTCCTGGTGCCGAGCCTGCATATACTGGTCAAAGAGGACGGAGTAGTGCGTAAATTTGAGGAAATTATGGATCTGGCGAGGGAAACTTTTGAGAAAGAAGAGAGTCTAATTCAATACATAGAAGTGCATGAGTATGCAAAAGGACAGCTAGATCGCATTCGACAAAGTGAGTCAAGCATACAGACCATAAGCTATATACCGGCCCTTCATTCGACAAAAAAAGATGAAAAAAGCGCAATCCGACAACGAGCATCCGACAGTCAAGTCTGCCAGTTTTTAGCTATAATACAAGTGTTGGTTTTGGAGATAGAGAAAATATAGGGATGGGGAATGGGAGTGCTGGTAATGGGGAATCAAGAGAAGAAAGAGGAGACCCTGGCGTCTTCGACTTCAGTTAGACTCGACATTAGGGACATCCTGCAGCAGTTGGGAATTAGCGAAGCCAAGCTTCCATATGACTTATCGGTACAACTTCAAAAACGAGAAAACCCCCGGTAACGGGGGTTTTGTACTGTAAGGTGTCCCGCCAACTGTAGGCAGTGCATCCTTACGACCCCTTCCGTCTACTTCATATTACGTTCAGCCCGGACAAAGGCAATAAACCGCCGCGATTCCTCAGGCGTCAGCTTGCGGCCGTCAATGGTCAAATCAAACTTCTCCAGGATTTCATCGTCTGACAGTTCCAGTCGGTCGACGAAGCTCCGGGTATCCTCGCTCAGAACCATATCTGAATTCTCAGTGCGACCGACCAGGTAATCGATGGACACCTTGAATAGATCAGCAAACTTGGAGAGTGTCTCCATATCAGGCTCACGACGGTTTTTCTCGTAATGCGATAATGCTGCCCGAGAGATGCCAAGTAGCGTCGCCGTCTGTTCCTGCGTCCACCCTTGTGCCTCGCGAAGCTGTGCAATTCGTCTACCAGTAATCATTATGCTCCTCCTAACCCTGTTAGCCTCATAATAATATGTAGAAACGACTATTGCATGCAATGATACAATTAGTCGCAAAAATCAAAAAAACTGTCCGAAAGGTCTTGACTTGTTACGTTCTGTATCGTAAAGTAAGGTTCATAATGATACGTTATGTATCACAATTCATCAGTATTCTCATTCTGTGACACATTTATTCGGGCCGTGTCATAATTTCGCGAACGGAAGTGGCGTATGATCATTCGCACCAAGACCAAAGTATCCCGGCGCAGGCATCTTCGACTGCAGCTGAGCCCGTCGCTGATCGCTGACATGGCAATCTGTGAGATTAGGGGACAGGCTATTGTTACTCGGTCAAGACCGGTACTTGTGCTCAATGCCAGCCAAGGAGGGTTGGCCTTCCTGTCGGTGCTGGATCTTCCTGTAAGCGGAGATTATACGGTGAAGCTGACCCTGCAGGAGCCCATGGCGTTAGAGCTGCGCGGACAGATCCGGTGGAAACGGCAGCAGGGCAATTTCTATGAGTATGGCATCGTCTATGTACCCGCACCTTCGGCCTCGCAACAACACAAGCTCATCTGCTTGCTGAACCGGCTGCTGCTGCAGCAAAGTCCGTCACAAGCCAAAATCCATTCTCTATATCAGCATCTTAGCGGACTGTCACAGCGCCCTGTGTGACCTCTTCAGGCTGCCTCCGCCCTGTGATGGGATTACAGAATCCTTACTTGCATCTCTAGTATTATAACGCAAAACGCGTAAAAAGTGGGAAACTGCCGCAAAAAAGGTCAACCCTCCTGCACCTTTATCACTGGAGGGACTCGGTCATGCTGTGGGCATTTGCGCGCCTTAGACGTAGATCGTCAAGGGTATGATGCGAGGTCGGGTTAGATGCCCGAGGATGGACCTCTCATATTTAGTAGAAGTCTATCCAATGCTTGAGCCCCTTTGTTGTTTGGATTCATTTCATTATAGAGCTCCTACGCAAGTAGAGCGTCCCCCAAAAAAGAGAATAGGATAGGTGATGGATGATGAAAAAAGTCAAAAAAGCCATTATTCCCGCTGCCGGTCTGGGCACCCGATTCTTGCCGGCAACCAAGGCGATGCCGAAGGAAATGCTGCCGATCGTCGACAAGCCTACCATTCAGTACATTGTGGAGGAGGCCATTGCCTCGGGTATTGAGGATATCATCATCGTCACAGGCAAAGGCAAGCGGGCCATCGAGGATCATTTCGACAATGCCTTCGAGCTGGAGCAGACGCTCTTCGAGAAAGGGAAGCATGATTTGCTTCGCGAGGTGCAAAAATCATCGGTGGTGGACATTCATTATATTCGCCAAAAGGAAGCAAAAGGTCTAGGGCACGCGGTCTGGTGCGCGCGTAACTTCATTGGTGACGAGCCGTTCGCCATCCTGCTGGGGGACGATATTGTCCAAGCGCAAGTACCATGCACTCGCCAGTTGATTGAACAATACGAGCGAGTTGGCTCATCGGTTGTTGGTGTACAGACCGTTTCCTACGAGCAGACCAATCGGTATGGGATTGTTGATCCAATGGGAGCTATCGACCGTCTGGTTCGGGTGCGGGAATTCGTAGAAAAACCACCTTTGGGCCAGGCGCCCTCCAATTTGGCCATTATGGGCCGCTATGTACTGACGCCAGAGATTTTCAATTATTTAGAGCTGCAGGAGACCGGATCGGGTGGAGAAATCCAACTCACAGATGCGATTCAGCGGCTTAATGAATCCAGTGGCGTCTATGCCTATGACTTCGAAGGTATTCGTTATGACGTGGGCGAGAAGCTGGGCTTTATTCTAACCTCACTGGAGTTCGCGCTTCGCAACCAGGAGCTGCGGGCACCGCTGGTCAATGCGTTGGAGAGCATCCTGGAGAAGGAGCTCATGAACAAGCTGGTATCCGTCCAAGGTGAATCTAGATGAGTCTGCCGACGCCAACTCAAGAACCGGAGCTCGTGACTGCGGAATCCAATCGTTATTATCCGCTAGCGGGGTCTGCCCAGTCCCTTGAGAGACGGAACTATCTTTTACTCAAACGCTGCATAGATATTCTGGGTTCATTAGGAGGACTGCTGATCCTTTCGCCACTAATCATTGTTGTTGCTGTACTGATCAAGCTGGAGGATCCGCGGGGACGCGTGTTTTACCACCAGACCCGTATTGGCAAGGATGAGAAGCCATTCCGGATGTACAAACTGCGTTCGATGGTCAGTAACGCCGACCAACTGCTGGAACAGCTGCGATCCCATAATGAGGTAAGCGGCGCGATGTTCAAAATGAAGCAGGACCCTCGCGTAACGCGGATCGGACGGCTGATCCGCCGAACCAGTATCGACGAGCTCCCGCAGCTGTGGAATGTATTGCGGGGTGAGATGAGTCTGGTCGGTCCAAGACCGCCACTGCCTAGCGAAGTCGAGAGCTATACGGCATTCGAGAAGCGGCGGTTATCGGTGGTACCGGGTTGCACGGGCCTCTGGCAAGTGAGTGGCCGCAGTACAATCGGCTTCAAAGAGATGGTCGATCTCGACCTCGAATATATTCGGGTACGCAGCACAATGTATGATCTCAAAATCATGTTCCGCACGGTGCGCGTGATGCTCGGAGCCAAGGACGCCTACTAATCAGTGAGAGAGTCCAACAGTCTGTTCGGATGGCAAGATTCCTTTAGAAGCGGCATACATATGAAGAAGACCATGCGGACAGAGGAGCTGACGAAGTGAAGATTTTGCCTACGGGACTGGAGGATGTACTGCTGATTGAAACGGCGCGCTACGGTGACCACCGCGGATATTTTGAGGAGAGCTACAACACAGACACATTTGCCAGTCTAGGTCTGACCATCGCATTTATACAAGACAATCATTCCTATTCAAGAGATGCTGGCACGGTTCGTGGCCTCCATTACCAACGCGCACCCAAGGCCCAGAACAAGCTGGTGCGAGTCGGCAGTGGAGCCATCTACGATGTGGCGGTCGACATCCGTCCGAGTTCACCGACCTATGGTCATTGGGTGGGCGTCATTCTGAGTGAGAGCAATGGGAGACAGCTGCTGGTGCCTGCTGGATTCGCTCATGGCTTCTGCACCCTGGTGCCGGACACACATGTCTACTACAAGGTGGATGCGCCGTACGATAAGGCATTGGACAGTGGAATCCTGTGGTCCGATCCAATATTGGGCATCGATTGGCCAGTAGCTACACCTACTCTCTCCGCGAAAGATGAGCAGCTGCCGCTCTTGCAAGTCGCGCGTGCTGACGGTGCACTGGATGACTAAGCTGCGGGTAGCGGTAACAGGAGCCCACGGCCAGCTAGGCTCTGATCTTGTCCAGCAGCTGATGGAAAGCGGGCATGAGGTCAGCGGTCCGGGGCGGGATGAACTGGATGTGACGGACTATGAAGCAACGGCTAACTGGCTGCGCCAGGTTCGTCCGGATACAATCATCCACTCGGCAGCTTTTACCGGTGTGGATCAGGCTGAGAGTCAGGCTGACAAGGCTTGGCTGGTTAATGCCGATAGTACACGTCATTTGGCAGTCATTGCTGAAGAGCTCGGCTCCAAATTGGTGTATATCAGCACGGACTACGTGTTCGGACGTAGTGGTCATACCACGCCTTACCTGGAATCGACGTCGGTGGAACCGATCAACGTGTATGGTCAGACCAAGGCAGCAGGAGAGGCCTATGTGCAAGAGCTGCACTCGCGCTATTACATTATTCGTACTTCCTGGATGTATGGCCGCCATGGCCGTAATTTTGTGGAGACGATGCTGGAGCTGGCACGGGGGGATATGCCGATTCAAGTGGTCGATGATCAAGTCGGTTCGCCCACCTGGACAGAGGATGTGAGTGCCTGCATTCTGCGCCTGCTGGCCACAGACAAATACGGGATTTATCATGTTACGAATGCAGGCAGCTGCTCCTGGCATGAATTTGCTTCGGCCATTTTTGAGTTAAGTGGCATCGGCAAGTCACCTGAGCCTGTGTCATCCGCTGAATTTCCCAGGGCGGCGCGTCGGCCCGCTTACTCTGTACTGGCACATGCCAGTCTGGCAGCTGGTGGATTCCCACCGATGCGCCACTGGCGGGAGGCACTGGCGGACTATCTCACGAAGCGTGTGTAACAACTAAGGATGATGATTTTAAATTGGATAGGTAAGGGGCGTTTGTGCATGAGATTAGTCTTATTATCCGGTGGTTCCGGCAAGCGGTTATGGCCGCTATCCAACGATGCCAGGTCCAAGCAGTTTCTCCCGGTGCTGGAGGACCCGGCAGGCGTCCAGGAATCGATGGTCCAACGCGTATGGCGGCAGTTGGCCGATGCAGGCTTGCAGGAGCAGGCATGTATCGCAACGAGTAAAAGCCAGGTGGAGATGATTCATGCCCAGCTCGGGCAGGATACGCCGATTGTGGTTGAACCACAGCGTCGAGATACCTTCCCGGCCATCGCACTAGCGGCAGCTTATCTGTACTCTGTCCAAGGTGTCAGTCTGGAGGAGACGATCGTGGTGCTGCCCGTTGATCCTTACGTGGAGACCGGCTTCTACCGGACGATTGCGAGCTTGCCGCAGGTGCTCGGAGATAGCGGTGCAGATCTTGCGCTAATCGGTGTACAACCGACCTATCCTTCTGAGAAATATGGCTATATTGTTCCCCGAAGCGGGTCAGCTGTCGCTGGAGACGGGGGAGAGAAGCCTTCCTACAGCCAGGTAAGCCGTTTTCAGGAGAAGCCCCGCCAGGAAGAAGCGGCAGCGCTGATTGAGCAGGCTGCGCTTTGGAATTGCGGGGTTTTTGCCTTTAAGCTGGACTATCTGATTAATCTGTTGATCGCAATGGAGCTGCCCATTCAGTATGACGAGATGGTGCGGCAATACGCCAAGCTGCCGATGATCAGCTTCGATTTTCAGGTCGTCGAGCGCGCGCAACAGATTGCGGTTACTCCTTATGCAGGAGAATGGCGGGACCTGGGAACATGGAACACACTCACTGAGGAGATGAGGCACCCATTGATGGGCAAAGGCATCCTGACCGAGGATAGTCGCAATACCCATCTCATCAATGAACTGGATATTCCAGTCGTGGTAGTCGGTTTGTCGGATGTGGTGGTTGCTGCCAGTCCCGACGGCATTCTGGTCTGCGACAAGTCTGCCAGTCCACGCATCAAGGAAGTGCTGAAGCCGCTGGAAGGCAGGCCGATGTATGAGCAGCGCCGCTGGGGCCATTATCGCATCATTGATCATCTGATCGCCGAGAGCGGGGACGAGGTATTGACCAAACGTGTCGCCATCCGGAGCGGCTGCAACCTGAGCTACCAGCTTCATCTGAAGCGCAATGAGATCTGGACGATCGTCTCAGGCGAGGGTGAGCTGGTCCAGGATGGGGAGCTGCGCCGTGTCGTAGCAGGCGATGTCGTGCGGATTCCTGCTGGGAGCCGTCACAGCCTAAGAGCTGTTACCAATCTCGAAATCATCGAGGTGCAATCGGGATCCGAGTTAATCGAAGAGGATATCATCCGGCTTCATATGGATTGGCAGGATATTGTGCTTTTGAGTAGATCATGAGGAGTGGAACGATGAGAATCGCGGTAATTGGAACAGGATATGTCGGCTTGGTGTCGGGCGTTTGCTTTGCAGAGCTGGGTCACCAAGTGACGGCGGTTGACCTCGATGCAGGCAAGATTGCCCGGTTGAAGCAAGGCGAGGTGCCGATCCATGAGCCGGGTCTGGAGGAGCTCCTGCAGAGGGGGCTGTCGGAGGAGCGGCTGAACTTTACGACGGAGCTGGCGACGGCGGTGGGTGGAGCCGAGCTGGTCATTATCGCAGTCGGAACGCCCCCGCTTCCGAGCGGCGAGGCGAATCTGGCATATATCGAGCAGGCGGCTAGAGAAATTGCACTTGCCCTGGAAGACTATACGATCATCGTGACCAAAAGTACGGTGCCGGTCGGAACCAACGAGCGGATTGCCGAAATCATCGACGGTCTCTCTGCTCATCCATTCGACGTGGTATCTGTGCCGGAGTTTCTCCGGGAGGGCTCTGCTGTACAGGATACGTTTCATCCAGACCGTATTGTCATTGGCGTGGAGAACGCGCGCCCGCTGGAGCTGCTCCGCCAGCTGCACAAGCCCTTAACCGAACAGATTTTTGTAACGGATATTCGCAGTGCCGAGATGATCAAGTATGCCTCCAACGCGTTTCTTGCTACCAAGATTTCGTTCATTAACGAGATCGCGAACATTTGTGAGAAGGTAGGGGCAGATGTAACCAAGGTGGCGCAAGGCATGGGATACGACCGCCGAATCGGGCCGGCCTTTCTCAAAGCGGGGATTGGCTACGGGGGTTCTTGCTTCCCTAAGGATACGCAGGCCTTGATTCAGATTGCCGGTCATGTCGACTATGAGTTCAAGCTGCTGAAGTCCGTGGTAGAGGTCAATACGGATCAACGATTGAATATTGTCCGCAAGCTGGAGTCGGTCTGCGGAGATCTGCAAGGCCGCACGATTGCCATCTGGGGATTGGCGTTCAAGCCGGATACCGACGATATGCGAGATGCTCCCGCGCTCGATATTATCGCAGAGCTGGTCCAAAAAGGGGCGGCAATTCGGGCCTATGATCCGATTGCCATTCCGAATGCTCGGCATATAGTAAAGGATACAGCGATTGTATGGTGCGATGAAGCGATGGCCGCACTGGATGGGGCAGACGCGCTGTGCCTGCTGACCGAATGGCAGGAATTCGCAGGCTGCGATTGGGATGCGATGAAGCGGCGGATGCGGCAGCCGGTGTTAATCGATGGCCGCAATCTCTACTCTGAAGCGGATGCGGCATCCTCTGGCTTCATCTATCGCTGCGTCGGACGTCCTCGGCTGGAAGACGCTCCACAGAATGTAGCCCCGCAAGCGCCGGAGCAGCTACAGTTATGAACAGGAAGCGCAAGGTGCTGATTGGCTGTGGCGTGCTGACCGCGCTTATTCTGTTTGGGGGACTGGCCTATGGCTGGCGCATGTACAATGCTGTAGAAGATACTGTCTCGCTGATGTATGAGCAGGTGGAAGAAGTCAAACCGCTCTATGTCAGCAAGGACCCGGAGGTGAAGCAAGCGACGAGTGCGCCTGCGCCGGAGCGACTGGCCAACCGAGAGTCGGTCACGATCCTTGCACTTGGTGTGGACGAGCGGGCAGGTGACCGCGGTCGTTCCGATACCATGATTGTGCTCTCCATTAATCCGGTGAAAGAAACGATGCTGATGTTCAACATCCCCAGGGACACGCGAACGGAGATCATCGGACGTGGCAAAGCGGACAAGATTAACCATGCGTATGCCTTCGGCGGTGTTGAGATGTCGCTGGCCACAGTGGAGCATTTTCTTGACTTCCCGATTGACTATTATGTGAAGGTCAACATGGATGGCTTTGCCCATCTCGTCGACCTGTTCGGCGGGGTCGAGGTCAACAACGATTTTGCATTTCAGTTGGACGGGCAATCGTTCGCAGCAGGACAACTCAGTCTTAATGGTACGGATGCACTGGCTTACTCCAGAATGCGGATGGATGATCCCCGGGGCGACCTGGGACGCAATACACGCCAGCGTCAGATCATCCAGGCCCTACTGCAAGATGCCATGCAGCTCTCGACTGTAACCAAGCTGGACCAACTGCTGCATACAGCGGGAGAGTATGTCCGGACCAATGCAAGCTTTCAGGAAATGCGTAATTTTGCAATGGGCTACCGTAATGCGCTGCGCAGCAGCCGTTCGGAAGAGATTAATGGCGAAGGCCGGAAGATTGGCGGCGTCTGGTATTACATCGTGGACGATCAGGAGCGTACGCGTATCCACGAGCTATTGAAAGCGCAATTGTAAAGTAGAGCCATCGAAGCAAGGTAGGACGAAGGAAGTGCAGCCATAGGCCATTATTCCTCGACAAAAAGTGAGAAAATGTGCCTATTTATAACAATATGTGACATCCATTATCATAGACTAGTAATCGTTACTAGTATTGGTAGTCTATGTTCGCAGTAGAGCCTCTACAACATGTGACAATCAACGATAGAGGGGCTTGATGCGTGATGAAAAAAATAGGTTGGTATTTAATGATTGGGTTACTGATTCTCGTAATCGGGTGCTCAGGATCCATTGCTGCTACGACTACCTTAGTCAGTCAGGAGGCGACAGGATTGCCAAACAACCAGCCCTATGAAGATTGGCGTCAACAAGAAGTGCCATTTGGACAGCACTCCTATTATCTGACGCCTTGGCGTGCTTATATGGACACATGGGATAAGAATAAATACCTGAATAGTTTGGGGGTTGTATTTAATGGTGTAACTGCAGCAGAGGCTGATGCTACTGCGCAGGTGCTGTCAGAGGCGGGAATTCGCCATGCGCGAATCGAGGTTGGTTGGGGGTCGCTCAGCTATGAGGATGACAATCGACTGCGACCTGCAACGGAGGAAGATTTACGGGCTCGCCTGCAAGCCTTGGCCAAGCATAATATTCGTCCGCTTATTTTGTTAAACTCACATTCTGGGGGCCCTGCCCCAAGTGTGGAATGGAATACGGTTCTCAAACAAAATGCAGCCAGTGGTGCACGGGAGATTTACTTAGAGTCAGTGGAGGGAATCGTGCCTCGCTATACTGGCCTCACAGGTTTATCTCATATGATGTATCCTGTGATAACCGCAATTGACTCTTCTACCGGTAAGGCAACCTTATCCGCTCCGCTCCCGAGGGCGTTACCTAAGGGGAATATTCGCTTGGCCAAGATTAAGTATCAACCATTTTCAGGCACAATTTGGGCTGATGGTAAACCCAACCCTGTAGCGCAGGAAACCATCAACGGGTGGTTAAAATACGTTGCTACGGTTACTTCTTTCGTAAAGAGCACATTGAATAACGGCTCAACTACAGATGCTGGGTTCGATGTCGAAGTATGGAATGAGCTTTCTTTCGGTTTTCACTTCTTGGATATTAATAATTATTATAATCCGAAGCTTCAATTCTCGCAGCAGCCCACCTACACCGAAGGCAATCTAAAAGTCGAGGGCGCTCAAGTTATCTTTCCATTAACAATTAATTATGTAAATAACCCTGCACATAATTTGCCTGGTGTTCGAGTCATTAATGGCTTCTCCAACCAAAGACCGTGGGACAATGGCACAGAAATGTGGAAAGACCAAGACGGCTTCAGCCGGCATTACTATACAGGAACGGATTTTCTGAGTTCTAATATGAGCATAAATAATATGAACCTGAAACGGGACTCCATGCTGGATGCACAAGGCAAGCCCCTCACCACTCCGTTCATCCCTAGTCATACAAGTTCGTTTCCGGAACGATGGTACCATGCCTACCAGACAGAATTTGTTGTAAGGGACCTTCAGCCCTTTCCGGGACCTCGGGGCCACCATCATCGTTATGCCCACCCAGGGAGTGGAACACCAGCGGAAGTATGGATGACGGAGTCAAACTTGTATAGAGATCCTTTTGCTCAGTTTCTTAGTTTTAGTAGCAAGGTTTCGTTAACGGATCCACGCATGGTTCACTTAATGCATCACATTGGAGCAAAAACCACACTGCGAAACTATATATTTCAATCGCATAAGGGACTTGAGCGAATATACCTTTACTCAGCTAAAGAGAAAGATCATTCTTTTGCATTGCTGCCAGAGTCGTTTTTTACAGAGCTGCAGAAGAACAATTACAAACTAACGGAGAGCGTGCGCCGTCAGACGGGAGCTCAATTGGAAGTTATTTCTAACGTTACGAAGCTTATGCAACAAGGCAGCTCGATAGAACAACCTCGCTCCATCCGAGTAGACGAGATACGGGCTCAGCAGCCACAGATTGTCTTTAAAGGGAATGGGACAGCATCCGCTCCGGATCGTTACCAGGCTGAAGATCTTGCTGTATTACCTTATCAATTACAACACAACCAGTTTGCCGTTGGTTACTATATTGTTACGCGCAATGTTACTCAGTCTTGGGATAGTCGCAAGGATGCACTGGACCCTGGCCGTTATGATATGCCAATTCAAAGTTATGATATTAAATTGTCAAACGTTAAAGGGAGCGGCGCCAAAGTTCAGGCATATGATCCGATGACTGGAAGAACGATGCCTGTAACTATCAAGCAAGCAGGAAACGACTGGATCTCCGTCCAGTTGGAGGTTACTGACTATCCTCGATTCTTGATTATTCAAGAGGATGGAGTAAAGCCACTTGTATTAAATCCTGTCTTAAATAAAAACGTAAAAGGGGCTGAATTATCATTCACGAGTAACGTTGATGCTAATGCAGTTGTAACTTGGGGCGCATATCCGTTCCGTTCAAGTGGAGCTTTTGAGCAGGAAGCATTCGCTAGTGATTTGTTCCGAGATTCGTTGGGAGCCACTTTAGTTAACAAAATTGATTTTCGTGATTTGCCCGCTCGAAAAAGCTCGTATCGATGGAAAGGTGAAATTAGCCCTAAATATTCGGAGAAATACACTTTTATCGTTGATGCAGACACCTGTAATACTAAGGTATGGGTCAATGAGAAGCTAATTGTTGAGGGATGCGGAAAGAGCAATATGGGGGACATTGAACTTAAGGCTGGTCAATCCTATAAATTAGTTGTCGAGTACGCTAATCCTTATGATTACTTGCATCGCGTCGCTCTTTACTGGGGTAGCTCAAGTCAATCAAGAGAGACTGTTTCACCTGTAATAGATACTTCTAAACAGCAAGCTTTTTCAGTCAAGGCTGGTGAAAGAGTTAATTTAAGTATACCAGAGCTTCTTTTAGGTGAAGGAGTTAAAATTAATCTGGAAAGTCAGGGTATTACAACCACTTATCCTCGATGGAACTATGATGTGAAGGGCGTAATTTGGAAATGACTATATAGATAAGAAGTATTTAAGGCTTCCCATAGGGGAGCCTTTTTTATGTGGAGGTGGCTGAGAATGCGTATTAATAATGCTTGGAATAAAAAGTATAGCATTGTCTTGTTATTCATCATCATTCTTACTACATTAATTTTTGTGAAAGGTAACAGTGATTCTTCATCATTGCCTGCGGATACGATTTCTTTAGACGGTCCTTATGTTGACTGGTCTCAACAGGAGATACCATTTGGATGGCACTCCTATCAACATGCGCCTTGGAGAGCTTATATGGACACACGGGACTCATCCAATTTCTTGGAAGCTTTGGGGGTCGTTTTTAATCCAGCTCCTGAAGAAGCTGATGCAGTGGCACAACTCCTTGCAGAGGCAGGAATTGTATCTGCTAGAGTTGAAATCGGCTGGGGAGCGCTAGATTTCGAAGATGATAAAAAAATAAATCAGCACCAGCAGGAGGATATGCTCAAAATTCTCAAAGCTCTACGTAAACATAAGATCCGGCCGTTGATACTCCTAAACAGTCATTCGGGATCACCTGCACCAGGGAAAACGTGGGAAACTACGCTCGTAAAACCTGCCAATGCAGGGGATACGGAGTTGTATCTAAAAGACTCTAAATCAATCGTGCCACATTATACGGGTCTTCAAGGTATCGCTCAGTTTATGTATCCGATTTTTACTGCAATTGATCACAAAAATGGCCGTGCAACATTGTCAGCACCACTGCCTAAAGCTTTGCCAGCTGAGATGATAAAAATAGCACAATTGAAATATCGACCATTTTCTGGAGAGATTTATTCTGATGGGAGAAATAACATTTCTGCTCAAGAAACTTTAGATGGATGGATGAGATATGTTCAAACGGTAACGAGCTTTGTTAAGGGTGCAATGGGCACGGAAGGATTAAATGATGCCGGCTTTGATGTTGAAGTTTGGAATGAACTTTCATTTGGCTATCATTTTTTAGATATTAATGAATACTATGACCCGCCCATTTCCTTTTCACAGGAACTCACTTACAGCATTGGAGACAAGAAGGAAGAAGGATCGCAAGTGATTTTTCCCTTAACTGCCGAATATATTACCGATCCTGTTAATAACTTACCAGGTGTTAAAGTCATTAATGGTTTTGCTAACCAGAGGCCTTGGGATAATGGTGCAGGACTGTGGCCAGGACAGGCTGGTTTTAGTCGTCATTATTATACAAATTGGCATCCTGTAGGATCAGATATAAGCCCTAATAACACCTCTTTGAAAACAGATAAAATGCTTAATGCTAGAGGCGAACCGGATCAACAAGGATTCATTCCTGAACATATCAGTGCTTTTCCTGAAAGATGGTTTTATGCTTATCAGACAGAGTATGTTGTGCGAGATCTTCAACCGTTTCCTGGACCATGGAAGGATCACTTTCGATTTTCTCATCCGGGCAATGGAGTACCAGCTGAAGTTTGGATGACAGAGAGCAATCTGTACCGAGGACTTTTCGCAAAACAACTAGCTAATCTTAGCAATGTTAATGAGCAAGATCCAAGAATAGCTAAAGTAATGCATCACATAGGAACAAAAACTACAATGCGGAACTATATCTTTCAGAGTCATAAGGGGATTAAGACTATTAATTTGTATGCAGCAAAAGCCAGTGATAATGAGTTTGCTTTACTTCCAGAAGCGTTCTATTCTGAATTAGAGCGTGCCAATTATGAACTTACTAACAAAGTACGTGCTAAGGCTGGGCCACAAATAATAGCTATTCAAAATATAGTTCGTTTAATGAAGTTAGGTGAGAACATTGAACAGCCAAGATTTATTAACATAGAAAATATCACAACATACGATGAAGCTCTAGCATACGAAGGTAACGAAAGCTTAGAGGCATCCGGCCGAAATTTAATTGAGGATATTGCAGTCCTCCCATACCAGTTACAAAATGATTTCTACGCAATTGCTTATTATATTGTAACAAGAGATCTCACTCAAACATGGGAGAGTGAACGTGATGTCTTAGATCCGTTAAGATACGATATGCCTGAAAAATATTATGAGGTGACAATCTCTAATATTGCTGGGGAAGGAGCTGAACTAACTATTTATGATCCACTTGAAGATAGCTCCAGTAAAATAGAAATTCTTGAATCAACCGAAACTACGTTGACAGTAAGGCTACCTGCAGCAGATTACCCGCGTTTTTTGCTTGTTAAAGAAAAGGAATTACAACCATTAATAATAGAACCAGAAATACTAGTATTAGAAGGGGAAACGAAGTTTTCATTTACGCCTACAGTATCAGGAGAGGTTGTACTTCAATGGGGAGCATATCCTCTACGTAATGGAGGAGGCTTCAAAGAGATCGCTTATACAGATGATTTGTTGCAAGATTATAAAGGGTATAGAGAATTGGACCATATTAGTGTGAATGATCTACCTGCTAAAAAAAGTTCATATGAATGGAAGGGGAAAATTGAACCTAAATATAGTGAAGAATATACATTTATTATTGAATCTGATTCTTGTCAAGTAACGCTGTGGATAAATAATAAACAAGTGATAGATGAATGTTCAAGTTTTTCCAGAGGTCAAATTGTGCTAGAAGCAGGGCGAAGCTATGAACTAAAAGCTACTTTTAGAAGTCCCTATAATCATGAGCACCATATTGCTATTTACTGGGCTAGTAAGAACCAGCCAAGAGAAGTTGTTGCTCCTATCTCTGATAAAAGTAGTCAAACAGTCAAAACAGTAAACGCTGGAGAGAAGTTTGCTATTAATATTCCAGAATTACTCCCGAGGGAAGCTATTAAACTTTACTATACTTCCAAACACGGAATCCAGACCCAGTACCCACATTGGAATTATGATATTCGCGGTGTTTACTGGGGTGAAGACAGCCCGTAGTGATGCGTTTCGCAGTGAACAGGCTTGTTTTCTAAAAACGCTTGACGGCAGAAAATGAATTTAGTATGATTTCCATATGATACAAATTGTATCGAAAAAAAACTAGAAAGGGTGAGAAAAATGAAGCCATATGTCAAGCCGAGCGTTTTGACACACAGTCAGGTTAAATTTGAGACGGTCATCTCAAATTGTGTTCCGCCTAGTTTTCCTGGGCAGTATCCTGGAGGAAACATTTGCGTTCATCCGGATGGAAGCTGGAGCCCACTGCCGTAAATCGATTCGACAGTAGCTGTATGGCATCATACATGAGATTAACCGGCACATGTCGGTTAATCTTTTTTTTGCTTTTCATGGAATTTAAGGAAAATAAAGCTTGACAGTCATTCAGGAGATAGACTACATTAAAATTATGATACAAATTGTAACAATTATTGGCGGTGACTATATTCGATCTCGGAGGAAGATGCAATGATCGCGTTGTTGAATGCTTTATATAATGACCAGCAGCCTTTGCCAGAGCAACATTGGGGTCAATTAATGCAGGACATGGAGCTTTTCAGCATGCAGGCCCAGTTGTATCATCTTCTTCAACAAAATGTGAGGCATAAGGAGTCTGTACCAGAACATGTCATGAAACGACTTCGGAGTGAACACGACAAAGTAATTGTCCAAAATTTGATGCTGCAGCACACCGAGCGCCAAATTCTATCCTTATTCGACCAACAGAAGATTGCTGCTATGCCGCTTAAAGGCACACGCTTTGCCCAGCGCTTCTTCGGGTCATTGGCGGCCAGAGCTACGTCTGATGTCGATTTGCTAGTGCAGCCCTCCAATCTGGAGTCGGCCATTAAACTGGTTCAAGGACTGGGATTCAAACTGGACAAGAAAGTACATAATCATGCGGTCCTATATAGGTTAATCACCCCACAGATACCACTCATGATTGAGCTGCACTGGACAATGGATAAACCTCATCTTTCGGACCTTCAGGATGCTCCGTTTTGGACAACGGCCATACCTATGAATGGCTATGACGGTGTCCTTGAGCTAGACAGTATATCGACCTTTTACTTCATGATCCTGCATGGGATGCGACACCGAATGGACTCTCCCCGTTATCTACTTGATCTGGCACAGATGATCTTTTGTCACGGATCTGAAATTGATTACGACATGCTAGCGGCACGAGCGCAACAAGATCGGACGTTTCGTCGTGTACAGGCAGCACTGTCCATTGTCTACAATCAGTTTCCGGTTCTCCATGAACGCAAACCGTTGCCCTTCCCGCTGCTTGAGACATATTGGACCTATGAAGCAGTACGCGACCGCAAGCTTGGAAAACGTGGGCTCAACGACTACAAAAATCGAATGTTCTTCCGTTTTGGCATCTTTGATACCTGGAAGCACCAGATCATGGCACAACAGCCGGTCTATAAGCGCTTGAGTAAGCGCCATTCCGAATCGTCAACAAAGGAGATTCCCTATGGCTGAGATGAAGCTTCATATTGGAGAACATGTATTCCATATCATTACGTATTCTTCTGATGTCCAATCGTTTTTTGAGCAGCATTACCTGCCATGTGAAGATACCGCCGCGAATGCGGATATGACTGTAGTCGTCCATGATGGTTATGGTAAAGCTTTTGATACCTATGATGTAGAGATTGCTTCTCGTGAAGGCGTGATTGTGTATACCAGAACAGACTACCGAATTGATGTAGATGACAGCTTCACTCGCGCTTCATTGCAAGTGCAAGATGTTTTCGCCCTCAAGCACGCCATGATGAACTTATTCAGTGCCTTTGCAGCTCATCGCGGCTGGGGATTGCTCATTCATTCTTCCTGTATTATGGATCGCGAGCAAGCCTATCTGTTCGCGGGGCCCTCTGGTGCAGGCAAGTCTACTGTAGCACTGCTCTCGCGCCCCAGACAGGTGCTCTCTGATGAAGCGACGATTGTGAAAATCACGGATAGTGAGGCAGTCATTTATGATTCACCCTTTCGCAGTGATCTGGGTCTACCGAGTCGTCGGCAGGGGACACCGTTGCGCGCAATTCAATTGTTAAGACAGGCTACGGAGAACCGCAGGGAGCCGCTGTCACAGGTGGAAGGAATGATGGGTGTCATGGACAAAGTCTTCTTTTGGAGTCCGAATGTGACTTATACGCAGCGAGTCATGGGGTTATGTCACCGTTTAGCTACGGTAGTACCTGTGTACGAATTGTATTTTCAAAAAAACGATACATTCTGGGAGGAAATTTGCTGATGAAGCATTATGTGTGGAATGAAGCCTGCAATGAAGCGGTAGAGATGGATGACGCTTGGGTTATCTTGAACCCGGCTACCTTTACAGTCACCAAGTTGAACGAGGCAGGAGGATTATGCTGGAACATGCTGCGGGAGCCTTGCAGTCCAGAGACACTAGCAGAAGCGCTCAGAACATCCTATGCCATCTCAGCAGAGGAAGCCAATGCGGATGTGCAATCATTTTTGGAGCAAATGGAACACATTGGTCTGGTCCGGCATGCAGGTTGACAAAGAAACGATTCAGATTGTGAAGCTGACCGTTGAGAAGCACGGCTTTATCGATCTGCCATCCAGTGGTCAGAGCATGTTTCCCTTGATACGGACAGGCGATTTATGTCGTTTTGTTCGTTGTGATCGGAACGAGCTTGTACCTGGGGACATCCTGCTATTTCGTTCACGGGAAGGGGCACTCGTAGGTCATCGATACTTGCATAAGCGGAAGCAAGGGGATGAGCACGTCTTGATCTGTAAGGGAGACTCTAATTTAACTTGCGATGCGCCTGTTCCCTATCGGGAGATCATCGGCAAGTTGCTCTGGATTAAGAAACCACAACGGTTAATTCTCTCCACGCATTACCGTGCGCGCGTTCTAGGCAAAGCCTTGATCCGTTTTCCTAACTGGTCCCGTTATATAGCTATGTATCTGCGATGGAAGAAAACTCTGTGAAGGCCGAGGTATCGACCATGAATATCCTCTCCAAGCTACTGTCACGCCTGAAAAAACTGCTCGAAATCGGTGAAATGAGAGAACCTATAAAGTTGATCTACAGCTATATGAAGCGCTACAAGTCACTTTACATCGAACTGTTTATATTTATGATAATTGGTATTGCCTTAACGATATCCTACACTTGGTTTTTGAAACAAATTACCGATTCGGCGCTGATCGGTGATGTGGCTACCATTAAGCAGTTAATTCTGATGGGCGTGTTATTCATTCTAATTAACGGCATCATTAATTATCGCGTACTCGTAGCTGGCGCTTCTGCGATTCATCAGGTCAAGCGGGATCTCAAGAATGATCTGCTCCATCGTATGCTTCGTTTTCCCGCAAGTCATTACAACAAGCATCATTCCGGTCAGATGGTATCTCATCTCACCAATGACATCAACGGTATGGATGGAGCGATCGGTACGAATGTACTGGAGATGATTCGACTACCACTTATGGCTATAGCAGCTTTTATTTACCTGGCTACGATAAATCTTGAACTGACGTTGATTTGCATTATGATTGGACCGTTGGCCGCTATTTCAGGAGCGATTTTTGGCAAGCTTCTTAGGCGTCGCAGCCGAGAAATCCAGGGGTTGTTAAGTCGCATTCAAGTCTTTCTTAATGATACCTTTTCTGCTCATACGGTCATTCGATCCTTCCTGATGCAAAAAAAAGTCCACAAAACATATAACAGTCATAATGAGTCCCTGCTTAAGCTGGAGATGGGAATGGCCAAACTCCGCGGCTGGTTCCAAGTGGGGTCCGGGGCGGCAGGAACAGTCGCTTTTTTCATGAGCATGGGCCTTGGGGCACTCTATGTTGCGGACGGTCGAATGTCCGTCGGTGCTCTGCTTGCTTTCGTCAGCCTGATGCAGTATTTGATATCTCCGATGACTGGAATGGCATCATTATGGGGTTCCTTTCAACGTTCTCTCGCCGTTGTAGAACGGCTGGTGGAGGTGCTCCGTACGAGTACAGAGACGAATGAATTACCCTCTCCTGTCAAACCGGCTTCGCAGGCGCCTAGCCTAAGCTTCGAGCGAATAACATTTGGGTATGGTGACGGTAGTCATGTTTTTGACCAGTTTAATCTTGAGGTCCCATCTGGAAGTGTGGTGGCGCTGGTAGGCCCCAGTGGTTCGGGCAAAAGCACGCTTTTTAATCTGGCACTCGGCTTTTACAGCCCGGAGCAAGGGAATCTCCGGATGGATGGTAAAGATGTAGCAGCTCTTTCGCTGGAAGAATGGAGGAGTCATATGGCCTATGTTCCGCAGGATACGTATCTCTTTACCGGGTCAATTGGCGATAACATTGCTTGTGGCAGGGAAGGGGCAAGCCAGGAGGATATCAAAGAGGCAGCGAAAGCAGCTGGGATCCATCGTTTTATCGAGTCTTTGCCGGGTGGGTATCAGACAGAGGTTGGAGAGCGGGGGATCAAGCTCTCTGGGGGGCAAAGGCAGCGAATCGCGATTGCTCGCGCCATCCTGAAGGATGCACCGATCCTCCTGTTAGACGAAGCCACTTCTGCGCTTGATAGTGAAACGGAACAAGAAGTACAGGATGCACTGGAGCGATTAATGAAGAATCGGACCACCTTGGTCATCGCTCACCGACTCTCTACTATTAAGCATGCCGATACCATTGTAGTACTTGATAAAGGGCGAATCTCGGAGCAGGGCGGGCATCACCAGCTTATGGAGTCCAAAGGCGTGTATTATCGTCTCTTCAATCTTCAGTATCGCCAGCAAGACTTGGGAGAGGGGCTGCGGTTAACAGCAAACTCATAATCTCAAAGATACATTTTGTATTATTTTGAGGATTCATAGAGAAAAAACATTTGACATGATACAAAATGTATCATATAGTTACCGATAAGAGATGTTACATTTTGTAGCATGATTTTGGAGACGCGGAGGGAAATGACATTGGAAATCAAAGAGTATGCCCGTATTCTGTTCAAGCGACTCTGGATTATCGTTGCTTGCGTCGTCGTTGCTACGGTTACGACTGCCTACTATACGTATTCTTCGTTCCAGCCAGTGTATGAAGCGAATACCAAACTGATTATTAACAGTACAATTGGCCAATCGGGCAATGAGCAAATCGACTATGGTACCTTAACCTTTACCCGAATGTTCCTTGATACTTACCGAGAGATTATCAGTACACCAGCAATCATGGAGAAGGTTGTAGAGAAGCATCCTGAACTGAGGTTAACGGCTAATCAGTTGATTCAGAGTGTCCAAGTTATTACCAATAATACGTCTCAAGTGATGACGCTTCGCGTATACGACATGAGCTATGAACGGGCAGCAACCGTCGTCAACGCCGTCTCTAATGTGTTCAAGGAGCAAGTGCCGGAGATTATGAAAGTAGACAACATCACCATTCTTAATGAAGCACCGCTCATTGGAAATCCACCTCCAGTCAATGACACCGTTAACCGGACAATCGCTATGAGCTTTGCGATCTCGCTCTTATTCGGCATTGCGTTATGCTTCCTCCTGGAATATCTGGATGACACCCTGAAGACGGAAGAGGACATTTCCCAAGTGTTCGGCGTACCTACGCTGGCAAGTGTTGTGCGCATCCGCAAGAGTGATCTGAAGCATAAGCGTCAACAGCAGCAGAACAATAATAAGGCAGGTGAAGCCAATTATGCGGCAATCCCCAAGTAATAGTCAACCGCTGATTATGGACATTAATCCTGAGTCTGCTGTTGCAGAAGCCTATCGTGCTATCCGCACACGCATTGCATTCCCTACCGATGGCAAGGAGTTAAAGGTCATTATGATTACCTCCACTAAGAAGGGTGAGGGAAAATCAAGCACAGCAGCGAATATTGCTATCTCAATCGCGCAGACGGGCAAAAAGGTCGTGCTGATTGACGCTGACATGAGGCGACCGGCGCTTCATCAGATGTTCGGGGCCATTAATCACACGGGATTGGCGAACTTCCTCGCCAATCTTTCGGTGGAACCCGGGGAAATTGTCCGTTCCATGCATATTGAGAATTTGTACTTCGTCCCTTCTGGTCTGACGCCATCTAACCCGGCAGAACTGCTGACGATGACTCGAATGGATGAACTGCTTCATTATTTGAAAGATGTTTATGATGTCATTATTATCGATACGCCGCCAGCGCTCTCCGTCTCAGACGCACAGATCGTCGCGGCGAAATCAGACGGTGTCGTTGTTGTGGTTGAATATGGCAAGGTTAATCGCTCCAATGCAAAAAAGGTGAGTTTCTATCTGAATCAGGTTAATGCCAAGCTGCTAGGTGTCGTGCTAAACAAGGTCAAACGCAAGGGATTGCATGTCTATCAATAAAAGAAATTCAGGTAAGATCTGCTGCACCTCTATCACTGCAGATACTCGGCCATGCTGTGGGTCAATCGACCTTAGACGTCCATCGTCGATGGTATGGTGTGAGGGCGGGTTAGATGCCCAATATAAAAAAAATAATTATGCTGTTTTGTGAATTTTTAAGTCAAAACAGTATAATTATTTTTTTTGTACAATAAAGAATTGTTTTAAGAAAGTGATTGAAAAGAAAAAGAGGTACGGGGTGGAGATCGAATGAAAAGAAAACCGGTTGTTGTGTATGTTGCACATGATGTAGGTGGGCACGGGGGGATGGAGCTTCACCTAGAGGAAGTCATCTCACGTCTTAAAAATGAGTGTGAACTCATCGTAGTTTCGACCACATTGAAGCTGAAAAATTCAACAGGTATTCGCCATATAAAAATTCCAGTCATTACCCGACCAGTCCCTTTAAGACTTGTTTTATTCTCCATATTCGCAACAATACGTATCGCCTTTATTAAAAGAGATATTTTACATACAACTGGAGCAATCATTTTTAACAGTGCAGACTTTTCGACAGTGCACTTTTGTCACAACGGTTATATAAATGCGGTGGGAAATACACGCGCTAAAAATAACACCTCCTATTTTAAAAAGCTCAATAGTTTGCTTGCAAGTAAAATTGCGTTGTTCATGGAGAGCAAAATATACAAGCCATCTAAAACGAAAAACTTAATTGCAGTTTCCAACAGAGTTAAGGAGGAATTGGATTCTAATTTTGCTTATGATGCGAAGGATGTTGTGGTAATACCCAACGGGGTTGATACCAAACGATTTTATCCTCAGTCATATAATGAAAAGATGCATTTAAGAAATAAATACAATCTTCCGACACAGGGAACCTTTCTTCTCTTTATGGGAGGGGATTGGCCATTAAAAGGGCTAGAATATGTTGTGCAATCATTTTCAGGGTTAGCCCAGAGTTTCCTAGATTTGTACTTGATAGTTGTTGGTAAAGGTGATAGTAAATTTTATAGCTCTGCATTGGAACCTAGCATAAGAAATCGTGTTATTTTTGCTGGAAAACAGACCCGTCCAGAAGATTGGATGGGAATGAGCGATATTTTTGTTTTTCCGTCTAGCTATGAAACCTTTTCGTTGGTCGTTCATGAGGCCGCGGCAACGGGACTAATTATCCTTGCAACAAGGGTAGGAGGAGTCGAAGATCTCATCAGGGATGGTAAGGATGGAATTTTAATTGAGAGGAATCTAGAGTCTATAACGACTCATTTAAATAATATACTGGTCGAACTTAAATCCCATCGTTACTTAGGTGAGAACGCAAGGAAAAACGTTGCCCGATTATCTTGGGAAAATACTTTTGAAGAAACTATGCAGATTTACAAAACATATCTTATTGAAACAAAGGAAAGCAGGGGAGGCGGCTTTGAATACATTTATAGCCAGGGTAAAAAGTAATGAGTGGCTTAAGACTTTAACGTTAATAACTCTTGTTTTACTTTCCAGTTATGTCTTGGGAAGACTTGTTATGAATCCCTCTATGGTTAGAATGCTTATATTCTTAGTACTTTTCATGATTGCTGTATCTTTTAGTCTTCGAAAACCAGTGTTGGTCTTATACAGTCTGCTTCTTTACTTACCATTTATGGGGTTTATAAGAAGGTGGTTGATTCCTCATACTGGATGGAGCGGGTTTGATCCGCTAGTAGTTCTTGCCCCTAGTATAGTTCTTCTAATAGCATCCTTTTGGTTATATAGAACTTATGTGATGCGTGAATCTATAATTGATGATACCACTTTATTTAAGCTTATTAGATATCTACTTTTAATCGAGGTTCTTCAAATTTTTAACCCATTACAAGGTTCGCTAATTGTAGGCTTGGGAGGGGTAATATTTTATATTGCTCCACTAGCTTGGATGCTAATGGGACGATATTATGTAAATGCCATATGGTTAAAGAGGATTTTTTTTACAATATCAGTTATGGGTGTATTTAGTATCCTCTACTCACTGAAACAAGTTCATTTTGGATTTTTTAGTTTCGAAGAAGCGTGGATTGAAATTTCTGGATACGCAGCTTTAATGGTAGGTCAAAACTCGAGAGGATTTTCATTTTTTACAAGTGCGGCTGAATATGCTCAGTATGCTTTGCTTGCTGCAATTATATGTTGGGTCTATGTGCTCAGGGGTAAGAGCTCTTTAAAAATAATCGCAATAGCTCTGTTACCCTTGTTTTTTTATGGGTTGTTGATGACCGGAAGTCGTACACCGTTAATCATGTTTTTCCTATCTATAGGTGCAATAACAATAATGAATGTAGGAAATATAAAAAAACGAGTTTTAACTTCAATTTGTGTAATTATTGCTGTAATTATCAGTTATCAGTTAGTAATCGCTATTGATGCCGGAGATAATGCTCTTATTGCAAGGCAAGTTAACGGTCTTACTAATCCCACGGATGAAGAGCACTCTACTCTTGGTTTGCATTGGAATTATTTTTTGGAGGGGATGAAGAGCGGTTTTACTAACCCTATCGGGACGGGGCTGGGAAGCACCACATTAGCAGGAATGAAGTTCTCAGAAGGAAGTAACAATTCAGAAGTAGATATAAGCAACATGTTTACCTCCAATGGTTTAATTGGGGGCATTTTGTATTTGGCGATTGTATTTCACATTCTAAGGCTTGCCTTCAGACACTGTAGGGATAATAACTTAATGATGTGCATATTTGGAGTTTTAATAAGTACTTTTGGTAGTTGGGCAATAGGGGGCAATTACTCTACTGTAACAATTATCTGGCTTTGTGTTGGCTACCTGGATGGTTACTCTGCAAAAAACAAATTATCTGATAAGAAGGTGATGAAAATATGATCTCTGTTATTATTCCGACATATAAGCGAACTCAAAGTGTAGTTGAATGCTTAAAAGGTTTGCAAAAGCAAATTATGTTGCCTCATGAAGTTATAGTGGTTGTAAGAGATGAAGATAAAGAAACGCTTGATACTTTAAAGAAATCAGACTTTTCGCCATTAGTAGTAAAATTAGAATTAGTGCATGAGCCAGGAATGGTAGCTGCTTTGAACAAAGGTCTTATCAGAAGTGAGGGGGAAATTATTGCAATCACAGACGATGATACAATTCCACAAAAGCAATGGCTTTACTACATAAATGATTGCTTTGAATCGAATAAACATGTAGGTGGAGTTGGAGGAAGAGATTGGGTATATATCAACGGTAAGCTTGTGGAGGGAATTGGTAAAAAGGTAGGGAAGGTGAAATGGTTTGGAAAGGTTGTTGGCAATCATCATTTAGGTACAAAATTCCATGAAGTTGATGTTCTTAAAGGTGCAAATATGAGTTTTCGAAAAACTGCGATCAATCATATTCGTTTTGATCATCGTTTAAAAGGATCTGGTGCCCAAGTGCATAATGATTTAGCTTTCAGTCTTGAAGTGAAAAAAGCAGGTTGGACATTAATTTATGATCCCAGAGTTGCAGTTGATCACTATCCTGCACAAAGGTTCGATGAGGATAAGCGTAATAGTTTTAATGCTGTGGCTCAGTTCAATGCAGTTTTTAATGAAACTTTCACTTTGAAGAATTATTTAGGTCCATTTAAAAGAGTGATTTATTTTATTTGGGCATTTCTAGTTGGCACATCCTCCGCTCCAGGGATTTTACAAGTTTTTAGATTGCTCATTACCTTAAAAAACAATAATTTAGTAGAAAAATATATAGCGACTCAAAGAGGACGCCTTAACGGAATGGTGAGTCGTTAATGTTCAATAAAAATATCGCTAAAGTTGAGAAATTGATGGTAGAGGATACTCAAGAGCTAAATATAATTGGTTTCGCTACTCAGGGAAGTAATGGGGATGATGAAAACCGATTAAGAACTCTATTGAGTAAATTACCAGTCAGTTACTATCCCTTCCGCAAAGACAAAAAATATAAAAATTACTCGAATATCGTGAGATTATTGTTATCTGAACGCCCCAGTTTGATCGTCATGGAGGGAACAGGTGTCTTTGGTGGATTAGCTTTAATTACAGGAAGTGTAATAACCAAAACGCCTTACATAGTGAGTAGTGGTGATTCTGTAGGACCATTTATTGCGAGTAAATATCCTGTAATCGGGCCATTATTTAATTTGTACGAAAAAATGCTTTATAAAAGAGCAACAGGATTTATTGGCTGGACCCCCTATCTAACTGGAAGAGCATTGACTTATGGATCTAATTTTGGCATGACCGCAGCCGGGTGGGCACCATTTCATATAAGTAATAATGATAAATATAGCGCAAGAAATGATATTAGAAAGAAATATGGAATTCCTCAAACTCATATCGTAGTGGGTATTGTAGGCTCATTAAACTGGAATAAAAGAATTGGTTATAGTTACGGCTTAGAATTAATTCAAGCTAATAATCGAGTGGAGCGACAAGACGTTACAGTAATGGTTGTAGGTGACGGAACAGGCAGAATCGAATTGGAAAAACTAAATAATAAGCAAAACGTAATATTTACGGGAAAGGTTCCAAGAGAAGAGGTACCGCTCTACTTGTCTGCAATGGATGCGGCAAGCTTGCCGCAAAGTGTTGATCAAGTTGGTAGTTTTCGTTACACAACGAAAGTTAGTGAATACTTATCTGTAGGTCTACCGATAATTACGGGAACAATACCGATGGTCTATGATTTGGATAGTAGGTGGTTCTGTAAAATTATTGGTGCTAATCCGTGGTCTGAACGATATGCTGAGGGATTAGCCCAATTTATTACTAATACATCTCAAGAAGAACTTAAAAAAATATCGGACGAAATTCCAGAAGAGATATCATATTTCAATAAGAACATGCAAATTAAAAGTGTTACTGAATTTGTAAATGACATTATGATTAGCATTTAATTTACTTAAATTATAATCTCCAGGAGGAAAAGGATTTGAAGATTATAATTCTAGGGGACTCAATTGCCGCGGGTTTAGGTGTTCAAGGAAAATCTTATGCTGATCTTTTGGGAGATATGGGGCATTCAGTTTTTAATTTCTCTAAATCCGCAATGCAAATTAATGAGTCGTTAGAGGTTTTAAAGACAAAAACAATTGATAACATTGATTTAGTTATCATTGCACATGGTATAACTGAAGCAATCATAAGGCCAAAACAAGCATACTTAAAATACTTACCATCACGTTGGCGCAGGGCAGGATGGATGGACCCAAGGCCTTATTATTCTAAACGTTGGCATAAAAAATGGATTCAAAAAGTAGAATCTGCAATCCGTTGGAGGATTAAAAATTTCCTTATAGTTTTATATGGTGGTCGAAGCTACCAAACAAGAAATGATTTTTATGACCACTATAAACAACTTATAAACCTAATAATGGAAGGAAGCCAAGCCAACATACTTGTACTATCACATTGTGGAATTGACGAACACTTTTACCCTGGTTCTGCAGAGTCATTAAACTCCTTTTATGATGAAACAAAAGTCTTATCAAACTCTCGTATCTACAATCTTGATTTGACTCAGGTTTGTAATAAATGGGAGGATTTTTTGGAAGATCATTTTCATCCTAATTCTTCTGGACACAAAAAAATATTTAAAGAAATAGCGGACTCATTGCCAAAATGCGAAACAGTAAATTTCAAAGCTAATTAATGTCCAATTACAAAAATAGGAAGGTGCATGATGAGTTTAATAAATCAGGATTTAATAATGAATCTTTCTATTTGTATCTGTACTCGTAATCGGCCTGAAGAAATCAAGAAAGCTCTTAAATCGATAGAGAAATCCTCCATTAAGATATATGAGGTCGTTGTTTCTGATGACAGTACGGACGAAAAGACAAAGGAGTTGATAGGTGAGGAGTTCCCTTACGTTACTTATGCTCAAGGACCTAGAACAGGGTTGTGTGCTAACAGAAATAATGCCATAAAATATGTTAAAGGTACTCATGTTTTGTTCATGGATGATGATGTGATTTTGGGTGAATCATTTGCTGAGCAAGTGAAAACATGCTTGAGCAGTAATAAAGGGATAGTTGATCGTGCAATCGTTACGGGGCTTGAGTTAAAAAATCAAATAAAAGTGATTCCGCATGATCAAAATTTTCTGGGTTTTCAAAAGAAAAAATATAAACAAGGCGAACCATTAAAAACTGTCATAATAAACAGTACCATATTTCCAATGGCGTTATTCTCGAAATTGAAATTCGATGAGCAGCTAAGATATGGATATGACGAAGTAGATATTACAACTCGTGCAATCAAAAATAACTTTTTAATCATCTTGTGTGATTCAGCCATAAATCATCATTATCCCTCTGAAGTGAACAGAGATTATTATAAGCCTTATATGGACGCTTCAAGAATCTATGTTACTTACAAAAGATATTTCTATAGTGAGGAAAAAAAGCTTAAGGCGATTTCTTTTGCACTGATTGCAGCACTTCACACTACAATTCACGGGCTGTCTAGCAAACAAGGATTAAAAAATACATGGTTCACTTTGCAAACCACAGCAAAATATATCGTTGGCTATCAAAAAGATATCATTAAACCTTGATGTAGTTAAGTCTGTAGTTAAGGGGAAGAAAATGAGACTTATTACGAATCTACGTAGTCAATTGCTTACATTTGGAGGACAAAAGACCACTACTTTCTCAGCAGCAGCTGGGAAAGTCTTTTTTTCTTCCGTGTGTCTGCTCATACTTAATATGGGTACCGGTATACTAGTAGCACGATTTCTGGGACCCGAAGGCAGAGGAGAGCAAGCCGCAATGATATTGTGGCCGCAGTTTTTAACATTTTTATTAACCTTTGGTATTCCATCCTCACTAGTTTACTTCTATAAAAAAAATAAAGCTTATTCGTCAGAATATCTTTCGGTTTCAATCATTCTAGCAGCCATATTTGGAACGGTTGCTTCTCTTGTCGGAATATTTTTAATCCCCTATATGCTGAGCGAATATAGCAACTCAATTATTCTATTCGCCCAATTATCTATGCTTTTAAGTCCTATAATTATGATTAGTATCTATATGAGTTCAGCCTTACAAGCTTATGACAATTATCGAATGTTGAATTTATCTAAAACAAGTGGTCCGTTTTTAACCTTATTGCTGATCGTAGGACTAATAGCAACCGATTATATAAATCCCTATACAACAGCGATAGCTTATTTGATTGGATCTTTACCAATTTCAGTATTAGTGTTTTTTGTCTTGTATAAAGAAATCAAACTTTCATTTAATAGATTGAAACTAAGATTTAAAGAACTCTTCAGCTACGGCATCCGAGCTTATGCAATTGATTTACTTGGTACACTTTCTATGCAGTTAGATCAAATATTAGTTGTCGCTATGCTTACCCCTACTCAAATGGGCTACTACACCGTGGCACTTGCGCTGGCTAAGCTTCCCAAAATCGTTCAAACCACAATCGTTACTGTATTATTTCCTAAGGCAGCTGGCAATGACGAAGCGACGATTTTTAACATGACGATGCGATCATTTCGCATAGGAACGTTTATTACAGGGCTCCTTTGCATTGGAGCTCTATTTTTGAGCCCATATGCCATTGAATTGTTGTACGGAAGAGAGTTTATGGGAGCTGTCGCGACGGTCCAAATCCTTTTAATACGAGAAATTATCGCAAGTGGAGCGAGCATTTTACTTCAGTATTTCATGGCTAATGGTAAGCCTGGACAAGTTTCTATTTTGGAAGCTATCGGAATCGGTTTGAACATTCCTTTAATGCTATGGTTACTCCCTCTTTATGGTCTCCCTGGTGTAGCTACAGCTTTGCTCCTTACGAGTTTAGTTCGGCTAGTATTTGTCATTATATTTATTCGTCGGAGTCAACCCGGCCGACTGCAGCTCATACTGAACAAAGATGATATCAAGCTCATGGTTCATGAAGGCATGAAAATAAAGAATAAGCTCGAAAAACGAAAAAGAAATCAGTCTTAAAGGAGTGAAACCATGAACATCCTCGCGTCAGGCATGGGATGGATCGACCACACGCATGGCGGGCTAAACCGGTATTTTGCCGATTATACCGCGGCCATGCAAGCTAAGGGGCACGCCGTCAAAGGTCTAATCACCGCTCACGGGGAGCGCACGACGGCACCTGCCTACATCCAGGAGGTACTGTCCAGAGAAGCCAAGGTGAATCCAATTGTACGAAGTCGGGCCTTCGCGAACAAGTTCCGTTATGAACTCAAGGCCAGCCCTCCAGATGTGTTTAATCCGCACTTTGCTCTTTATGCGTCATTAATTACCCGGCAGCAGGTCCCATTAGAAGTTCCTATCGTGACACACTTCCATGGGCCTTGGGCACAGGAATCGCAGGTAGAGGATCGCGGGGCAAGTATGGGGCAGAAACTGCGCTATCAGCTGAAGAAGAATGTGGAACAGCTGTCGTATCGACGTTCCGATTATTTTATTGTTCTCAGTCAATATTTCCGGGATATTCTGGCCAATGAATATGGGGTCCCGACGAACCGGATTCATATCGTGCCTGGCGCAGTGGATGTGGATCGGTTCCGCCCGGCAGTGGACCGTGAAGAGGTTCGGCGTAGTCTGGGACTGAGACCTGATCAGCCGGTACTGTTCTGTGCCAGACGGCTGGTCAACCGGATGGGCATCGACCGCTTGATTGCGGCAATGCCACAGGTGCTTAAGGAAGCAGCGGATACGGTTCTCTATATCGTGGGTGATGGTCCATTACGTGGCAGGCTGGGTGAACAAATCGAACAGCTGGGCCTGCAGCAATCCGTAACCCTGCTTGGTAAGGTGTCCAATGAGGACTTGGTCCGCTGGTACCAAGCGGCGGATCTCAGCATTGTCCCGACAGTCACGCTAGAAGGCTTCGGGTTGGTAACCGTCGAGGCCCTGGCTTGCGGAACGCCTGTCCTAGGTACTCCATATGGCGGTACATTAGAAATTCTAGACCAATTCGATCGCAAACTATTATTCCGCGACCATAGTCCCGAAGCAATCGGGGATAAGATTACTGCTGTCCTCACTGGGCAATGCACGATTCCAAGCCGAGATGCCTGCAGAGCACATGTCATGCAGCGGTATACCTGGGATATCGTCTCCGAGTCTGTGACCCAAATCTTCGAGATGGCGGTCTCGGATCGAAGGAGGCTGATGGTACGATGAAAGTCGCCTTCTACAATCATACAAGCGATATTAGTGGGGCCGAGATCAGCCTGCTGCTGACGATGAAACATCTACAGCAGGCGGAACCGGTCCTTTTTGCGCCGTCTGGCGAATTGACCGAACGTGCTGCTGAGTTCGGTATTCAGACCGTCCCGCTTGAGTCCTACCGAGCGAGGTTGTCGCGCAATCCCTTGAAGTTGCTCAAGGACATAGGCGGAATGATGAAATCCGGTTGGCGGCTCGCCCATGCTATTCGAAACGAGCGGGTAGAAGCGATTCATGCCAATTCGCTTCGCGCGGGTATGATGGCTTCTTTGTTCGTCTGGCTGCATCGCCGTCCCGTTATATGGCATGTGCGTGATATTCCACCGGGTGGAATGATTGGCCGCATGATAAATTGGCTGGCCGCACCTACAGTAACTGCAATTATCGGTATTTCCAAACCAGTGCTTGAAGGCTTTCCGCTAAAGATTCTACAGAAGCGGCTCCACCTGGCCCACAACGGAGTAGAAATCGAGGATCTCTCGGAGCTAGAAAGAGCTAGATGCCGGCAACAAATTCGCAAAGAGTGGCAGACTTCACAGGAAAGCAAGGTAATGGTGATTATTGGGCAGGTGGCTCCATGGAAGCGACAGGAGGATGCAATAGCGGCAGCGGAGCGGTTGATCTGGGAAGGACAGGATGTATACCTCTGGGTAGTGGGAGCGCCGAAGTTCCGACAGGAGAATATTGATTACTTCCGGGATCTGCGAGAGCGGGTGGCAGAGGCGGGGCTGTTGGATCGGATTCGGTTCACTGGCTTCCGTGAAGATGTGACGGCTATTTGCTGTGCAGCCGATCTGTTGTTGCTTTGCTCCGACAATGAGCCCTTCGGGCGAGTGATTACAGAGGCAATGGCTCAGGGGGTACCTGTGGTAGGTACGCGTGCCGGAGGCGTGCCGGAAATTATTAGACATGGAGAAGATGGGCTGCTATATGAGACGGGCGATGTGGATGAGCTTGTTGCGTGTGCGACACAACTGCTCCGTGATTCAACAACAAGACGTGTAATGGGCAAAAAAGCAGCGGAACGTGTACGCAGTACCTTCACCATCGAACGTACCGCTGCCCGTATTGAAGAGATTTACGGCACGGTACTTAAGAACTCCTTCAACAGAAGGATATCCTCTGCGCCGCGTGTCGCCATCGTCCACGATTATTTAAATCAGATGGGCGGCGCAGAGCGAGTGGTTGGGACGCTGCATCGCATGTACCCAGAAGCTCCAATCTTCACGACTATCGTTGACCGGGAAAAACTACTACCGGAGCTACAGAATGCGACCATTCACTCGACTTGGATGCAGCATATTCCTGGTATCCAGAAGCGTTTCAAGCTGTTCTTCTGGCTTTACCCACTAGCCATGCGCTCAATGAAGCTAGACGATTACGACTTGGTGATTAGCTCCAGCAGTGCATACGGCAAGGCAGCTCCTGTACGCAAAGGGGCCTTGCATTTATGTTATTGCCACACGCCAATGCGCTTTGCCTGGGATTTCGACACGTATATGGAAGGGATGAGAGTCTCTCCTGTCCTCAAAATGGCAGCTCGCATGCTGGTGATGCCGCTTCGGCTGTGGGATCGTGCAACCTCCAAGCGTGTCGATAGAATAGTTGCCAATTCAACAATCGTTAGTGAACGGATCAAGGCGCATTACAATAGAGAAGCACCGATTCTCTACCCGCCAGTTAACCTGTCCCGGTATGAGCCGAGCGGAGAGCCTCCGGGGGATTATTTTCTGGTCGTATCGCGATTGGTATCTTACAAGCGTATTGATCTGGCCGTGGAAGCGTGCTCTGCCCTGAGTATGCCTTTGGTCGTCATCGGGGATGGTCCGGACCGAGCGCGGCTCGAGGAGCTGGCCGCTCCATGCGTACGCTTTATGGGTAGATTGCCTGATGCCGAGGTTCGTCAGTGGATGCAGGGATGCCGGGCATTCTTGTTTCCGGGGCTAGAAGATTTCGGTATTACACCGTTAGAAGTTAATTCCTGTGGCAGACCGGTCATTGCGTATCAGGGCGGTGGAGCACTGGATACCATAAAGCCCGGCGTTAATGGCCAATATTTCACCGAGCAAACCGTAGAATCTCTGGCTGACGTACTCAAGCGTTTTGACGAAAAACTGTTTGATGAGGTACTTGTACGTAAGCATGCCGAGCAGTTTGATGAATCCCGCTTCATCCGACAGCTAAGCCAAATGATTGACCAGATGCACAGGACACCCAAACCAGTCACCGGATTTGAAAATGAATCGCACCCTGTCCGCGCAAATGCATAACTCACGTCTACTCCCACCCTCCCAAACATAAACTGTACTAGCTATGGTGGACAGGGAGGGAGTTTATGTTCAGAAGAAGACGGCGGCCGCTTCGTTTCCTGCCGATCGCCCTGCTTGCAGTTGTGCTGCTGTGGGGAGGATGGCAGGCATACGGGTGGCTGCAATCGTCGTTTGGCTCCAGTCGGGAGATGGAATTGCAGGAAACCGTGGATGCTTTCTATGCAGCGGAGCAACAAGGTGATTTCGGAAGCGCCTGGGAGCTGTTTCACTCGGACATGCATAAGCGGTTCTCAAAGGAAGCCTATATTGAAACACGCGCGCACGTAATTCTGAACCACTTCGGTGTCCAGACCTTTCAATACGCGGTGGGGGAGCCGGAGCTGGTCGGCGAGTGGCGAATGGACGATAATGCCTCCAAGCTGGCGCATGTGTATAAGATTCAAGTGCAAACGACATTCCAAAGTCCGATCTTCGGCCGGTTCGAGCTCTCCCAAGTCTGCTATCTTGCGCAAGAGAATGAGCAGTGGCGCATGCTGTGGGACTACCAGCCGGATAGAGGCTCCTCTTGAAATGATTATTCGTCATAGGAGGTCCAAATGAGCAACCTAGTCTACTACCGCCCTGATTGTGACAGTCATGCTCCGGTGCGGCTGCACCGGAATGACCGGGGAATGCTGGTGCTGGAGATGGATGGCGTCAGCTACGAACGGATACAGATCGCTTATGGACTGCCGCGGGCGCTGCCCCAAGGATATATTGCTGTGCAAAATCAATTGGGGAAACAAATCGCGCTCATCCATTGCCTGAGTCTGCTCGATGAGGCCAGTCGCGCTGAGGCGACACGCGAGCTGGAGCGGGCGGCTCTACTGCCGGTCATTGAACGTATTGACTCCATTGCCTATGAACAAGGAGATTGGGTGTGGCAGGTACAAACGAGCTGCGGCGCCGAGACGATTGTTATGCGTGCGACCAGCGAACAGCTTCACCGCCTATCCCAGCGCCGCTGGATCCTTGTGAATTATAACGACCATCGCTGCGAGCTGCGTGATCTGACAGCGTTGGATGATGTCAGCCGCCTGCAGGCCGAAGACTGGTTAGAGCGTTTCGGATAAAACCCCGCCATTTCAAATCCTCTGTATACGCTTCAGAATTCTCTCTCATCGCCGCTTTCCGATCAGGTCAACTTCTTCTTCCCGCACGATGTTCTCCGCGTATCGACAGGTCCTGCATCAGGGACCTATCGCTAGCCTGTATTGAAAGCGTATACACGACAAAACCCTACAAGATTTACAGGTTATGCTTGACACGGATCGATATTTGTCATAAATTAAGGATAACTGGGATACAATATGTAACATAAAGGATATTAAGATACATTTCGTATATCTCATTTCGAGGAGAGATCGTAGATGCTAAGATCAGACCAATATTACTGCGTGGGCTGCGGCCGCATGGAAAAGCTAGAAGAGGCACAAGTGTTGTTCCGTACCGGCTTCTTCCGTATCGTTCACCCGCTTGGTTGCTGTGTCAGCTGCGGTGAACAGGATCAAAGCGCCCCTGACCTGTCTCATCCCCTCATGAATAACGACCCGATGCAAGAGGATGAAGATAAGCGCCCCATTGCCTATCCTTACAAAGAACGCAAAGAACTGGCCTACGCTTTCTAGCTCCCTTGAATGGACCTCAAGCCGCCGTGCACCTTGTTGCAGGGCGGTTTTTCCATATTGTCTAAAGGAATTGCTAAGTTTTTGCTAAATTACTACCAATGCCTGAGGCAGATCAGCTATAATAAATGGAAGTTTCATGAGAGGAGAGATGGCATGACGTCCAGCTCGGCTCCTGCGGGAGCACATGCAGCCCTGCCCAATCAAGAACCGGTTGTCCGGATGCAGGGTGTTACCAAGCGAATAGGCAAGCGAACCATTATTGATAATCTCACGTTGGATGTTCCTCCTGGCGAGGTATTCGGCTTCCTTGGGCCCAATGGTTCAGGTAAGACTACGACGATCCGCATGATGGTCGGACTGATGAAGCTCAGTCAGGGTGAGATCCTGATCCGCAATCACAGCATTTCCCGTGACTATGAAAAAGCGATCCGGCATGTCGGCGCCATTGTCGAGAATCCGGAAATGTACAAGTATCTAACAGGCTATCAAAACCTGCTCCACTTCGCCCGCATGATTCCTGGCATCACCAGACAGCGGATCGATGAGGTAGTACAGCTGGTCGGGTTGAATGCTCGTATTCATGACAAGGTCAAAACGTATTCTCTTGGTATGCGTCAGCGTCTGGGTGTGGCCCAGGCTATTATGCACAAGCCTTCGCTGCTGATTCTGGACGAGCCTACCAATGGTCTTGATCCGGCGGGAATTCGTGAGCTGCGCGATTACTTGCGCTTACTGGCCATTGAAGAAGGGATTACGGTATTTGTCTCCAGCCATTTGCTCTCCGAGATGGAGCTGATGTGCGACAGAGTTGCGATTATCCAGAGCGGCAAGCTCATCGACGTTCGGCCGATGCGTCAGCAGCAGATGGAGACGGATCTCAGCAAAGTATTCTTCGAGGTCGATCAGCCGCAGACAGCGCTGGAGGTGCTCGAGGGTACGGGAGCTGCGCTTGAGGGTAATCACGTGGTATTCCTGGGCAATCGGGAGAACATTGCTGCGTGCAATGCGCAGCTGGTGCAAGCGGGGATCAAGGTATACGGTATCCGCCAACAGATCAAGACGCTGGAAGATCAGTTCCTTGAAGTGACGGGGGGCGAGAGAATTGTTTGATTTTTTGCAGCTCGTGAACAACGAGAATATGAAGATCTACCGTCGGGTTCGTACGTGGATTATGCTGGGCATCTTGCTGGTGCTGACACTCAGCATTTCTCTGTTGACTTACATATATAGCGGGAATATCTCCCCATCCATGTGGGACCTTATGCAGATTCAGTCCGTGATGTCGATCATGCTGGTGACCGTGTTCACAGTAGTCATTGCTGCGGAGACAGTGGCAGGAGAGTTCAGTACGGGAACGATTAAGCTGCTTATGATTCGCCCATGGAGCCGTTCGAAGATTTTGTTGTCCAAGTACGTGTCGCTCCTGTTGTTTGGCTTGTTCTTCATGGCCGTCATCTTCGTGTGGACTATCGTGACTAACATGCTGTTCTTCGGCTATGACGCATCTCCTATCATGGGTTCTGACATGTCCCAGTTGACATATTGGCTGCTCAACTATGGTGCGGAGTTCATTACCATGATCGTTATCGTTACCCTGGCGTTCCTGATTTCGACTGTCTTCCGCAGCGGTGGTCTGGCGATTGGACTGTCTCTGTTTATCCTGCTCGGCGGAAGCATTGTTACGGGCATTATCAGAATGCTCGATTATGCGTGGGTCGATTATCTGCTGTTTGCCAACCTTTCATTAAGTGAGTATATCCTTGGCGATGCTTCTTCAATTACAGGTAAGCCTCTCGGATTTACGTTGGGCGTTCTCGCGGGATACTATGTCCTATTCATTGCTATCACATGGACCGTATTCAACCGGCGGGATATTGCTTCCTAATGATTTGAAGATATACCACAATGGTCTGTTCCCTGTGAGATCCACTCTCCCTGGAACAGCCCATTTTTATATTCAGCTCACTGCGCGCGCCTTTTCTTTGTCCTTGGCTTCTTTGCCATTCTTCGGAGGAGGCTCATCCTTGCGGGATGCAGGGACGGCAGCAGGAGCGGGCAAGACCATCAAGCAGTGACCGTTGAGCTGGCCGCCTTCTTGAATAATTAGGGCAGCTGCGCTCACCGTGCCATGAATCTGACCTGTAGCCGTAATGATCAACCGTCCTGTGACCTGAACCTCGCCATGAACGATGCCAGCTACAGTCAGGTCTCTGGAAGTCAGAGTCGAGTGGGCCACTCCGCATTCCCCGATGATAATCTCACCTGTACACGAGATGTCGCCCCGCACCTCGCCTTCAATTCTAAGGTCGGATTCGCAGACCAGCTTGCCTTCCGTGTGCGTCCCTTGACCAATCAACGTATCCGCTGACGAATAGCGACTTTTCTCCTTAAACATACAGCAGACCTCCTCCTCCTCAAGATAAGGTGATGTCCTAGCCTCCTTAGCTATTTATTCGGGAGCTTGCTCCTTCATGACAGAAATCTTGTTAGCCGGTTGATGCAAGTCTGTATTCTCCGGGTTATAGGAGAGTATAAGGCTGACTGAGGATGCAAAAACTAACTGGAACGTTAATGAGTTGTGTTTGCGAGCCTCCACGAAAGGAGTCCTCCATGATCTGGCTTGTACTGGCACTGCTTATCTTTATCTTTCAAATCGCAACCATTCTAATTGCTGAATTCAGACGACCCTCCAAAGCAGTGGCCTGGCTGTTGATTTTATTTGTGTTTCCTTTGGTGGGGTTTGTGATGTACTACTTTATGGCCAAAGACTTCCAGCAGCGCCGTGCGGTTCGCAAGCGTGGTGTCATCGCAGGAGAGCATCGCCTGGAGGCGATGCGACGCTGCAAGCTGGTTCACCGGATATCTGACCTCGGGGAAGGGCGGTTTGATCATCAGGAGCGCTTGTTCCACCTGCTGCACAATCTGGCCCAGTCTCCGATTACTGGCTGCAACACAGTCAAAATTCTTAATAATGGGGAAGCGACCTTTGAAGCGATCCTCGATGCCATGGCGTCGGCCAAGCATCATATTCATCTGGAATATTATACGCTGCGAGACGACGAGATCGGCCAGCGCTTCAAGGAGCTGATGATCCGCAAAGCCAAGGAGGGCGTGGAGGTACGGCTCATTTTCGACGGGATCGGCAGCTATGAGCTCAGCGGCGCTTATCTTCGAGAGCTTTGCGACGCAGGTGTGCATACGCATTGCTTCTTGACACCGCGTCTGGCTTTTTTCCGTAAACGGATGAATTACCGCAATCATCGCAAAATCGTAGTGGTGGACGGGACCATCGGTTTCCTGGGCGGCATTAATATTGGAGATGAATACTTGGGCAAGGACCCCAAGCTAGGCTACTGGCGGGATATTCATATGCAAATAACAGGGGATGCCGTCTATTTCCTGCAAGATGTCTTCTTGCGGGACTGGTGGTTCACAGCGCGTGAGAAGCTCGAGGATGGCGCCTATATGCCAGAGCATAGCTGTGAGAGCGACCAGCATGTGCAGATTATCTCCAGCGGCCCGGATAGTACAGCCGATACGATACTGGAGTGCCTATCGGGAGCCATCTCCGTAGCCAAAAAAAGCATCTACATCGCAACCCCCTATTTCATTCCCGATCCGAGCATTCTGATGGGACTGCGAACTGCAGCGCTGGCTGGCGTCGATGTACGGATACTCATTCCCGAGAAGGCCGATTCGCGGTTGGTCATGTTCGCTTCGCTTTCCTACGTAGAGGATCTGATGACTGCCGGCATCCGGTTCTATCGGTATCAAAAAGGGTTCATTCACTCCAAGGTGACGATAATTGATGAGCTGGTTGCTTCGGTGGGGACGGCTAATCTGGATATGCGGAGCTTTTTCAGTAATTTTGAAATCAATGCGATGCTGTTCGACGAGGAGCCAATCCGTCAGTTGACGGAAGATTTCATGGCAGATCTGGAGGATAGCAAGGAGCTTCATCTGGCGGAGTTCCACGAGCGCTCGCGCTTGCAGCGTGCCAGCGAAATCGCCGCACGCATGTTATCACCGTTGCTTTAGCTAGCGCTTGGAGATGAACTCGAGAATGGGCCGCAGCTGCTGTGGCTCGGTCTGTTCCATCAGATCCCCCATCTGGCTGAGCCGCTTGCCAATGGTAAGAAGGTTGAACTCGGTGGGGTGGGGGGAGCGACGCACTTCATCCCAGGTCAATGGTGTCGAGACCGGGGCTCCCGGACGAGCTCTTGGTGTATAGGGAGCGGAGAGGGTCTTGCCTTGATAATGCTGCAGATAATCGACATAGATGAGCTTGCCGCGATTTTTCTTCAGTCGTTCGATCGTAAACAGATCAGGATACGTAGAGGTGAGGTATTCCCCAATGAACAGACCGATGTGCCGCAGCTCATCGAAGCTGAGGTCCCGTTGGAGCGGGACTGTAATTTGAACGCCGGTGGCCCCGGAGGTCTTGGGAATGCTGCGGATGCCTAAGGAATGCAATACATCGCCCACGCGCATGGCAGCCTCCATGATGCGGGGCTCTTCGTCTTGAGACGGGTCCAGGTCCAGCACCCATTCCGTTGGAACAAGCGGTTCATTAATCCGGTCAAAAGAGGCGTGAAACTCCAACGCAGCCAGATTCCCCAGCCATAACAAAGTAGGCAAGGAGTCCAGATGCACATAGTGAATGCCGGACTGCTCGGCAAGCTGCACGAATGGCGGCTGGGGCTGCGGGCAGTTCTTCTGGTAGAATGACTTGCCGTCAATCCCGTTCGGATAGCGAATCGTGGTTAGATAACGGCCGCGGCAGTGCTTGATCAGGTAAGGGGCGAGCTCACCCAGACGTTGCAGATAGACGAGCTTGGTAATGCCGTCCTCAGGCCATAACAGCTTGTCCGGGTTGGTAATATCGAGCTCGCAGCCGTCGATGGTGAGCTTTCCTTTTACAGTTGCCGGCATGTTCTCACCTCCTTTGGTTGGATTTGAATTGGCGTACTGCTATTCGGCCTTTTTGCGGGCGGGCTTCTTCTTGGCGGGAGCTTTGGTCTTGGCTGGCTTCTCGGTGGTATCGGTATTCACGGCTTCCAGCGAAGCCTGCAGAGCTGCCATCAGGTCGACAACATTGGTCCGCTGCTGCTCTGGCGCCACATGGACCTCTTCACCCGCAATTTTTTTATTGATCATATCCATCAAGCGCACCCGGTAGTCATCCTGGTATTGGTCGGGCTCGAACGGCGTGCTTAGCTGATCGATAAGCATCGCAGCCATCGACAGTTCTTTTTCGTTGACGTCTACTTTTTCGGGTAGACCTGGGACTTGGGATATCGGGCGCACTTCGTCAGGATAGAAGATCGTTTCCATTGCCAGACAATTATCCATGACCCGAATGGCTGCCAGTGAGCTTTTCGAACGAATGGAGATCTGGGCGATTCCGATGCGGCCCGATTGCTTCATGGCTTCCAGCAGCAGGTTGTAGGCATTGCCGCCGGCTTGGTCCGGAGAGAGGTAATAGGTTTTCTGAAAATAAATCGGATCAATCTCGTGGAGATCGACAAAATCCACAATCTTGATCGTCTTGCTCCCGTCACTGCCGAGCTGATCCAGCTCCTCCTTCTCAAACAAAACAAAGCGGCCCTTCTCATATTCATAGCCCTTGGCAATATCGGCCCATTCCACATCCACTTCACAGGTTTTGCATTGTCTGACATAAGCGATCGGCGTGCCGCACACTTTGTGAATCATGCGCATCGAGATATCCTTATCCTCTGTGGCGGAGAACATTTTGACAGGGACATGAACGAGCCCGAAGCTGATCGCCCCTTTCCAAACCGTATGCATGGTTAAAGCCTCCTCTTCCTGGGTTTCGGGGTGCAATTCGTCCTGCACGTGTAGTATTCAGGTTTCCCCGAATGCATGATTATCAACCGGAGAGGGCATATTTTCACAGAGACTGTAAACCTGAGGAGGAGTGACAGGATGCCTAACGATAAAAAAGAGCACCAGTTGGATGCTGACCACGAGGGCCGGCAAGCCTATGAGATGGATATCGACCGGATGGTCAATGAAGGTCTGGGCGGCGGTCAGGTCACCCGGGACAATGGGCTGATTGAAGAGACGACAACGAGTACGATGAAGGGTGACCAGCAGGTGTCCGAGAGCAGCTTGGACCGGGATGATCTGTAATTGAAGAAGGGAGGCGTAGGAAAATGAATACCAAGCGAGCACTGGAGATCTATCATGCCGATGAGCAGATTGGCGTACAGCTGAATGGCGAGCCGGTCTGGATTGAGCATGTGGATGAAGCGAATGGGATGGCTACTGTCCAGGTAGGTTCAAGACCGACCAATACCCAAACGGTTTCTGTAGACGCTCTGACCGAAGGGGAATGAGTATGAAGCCGGGCAAGCCGATTGCCATTTTGCTATTGGTACTCGTGCTGTTGGGGTGCGGGGCAATGCAAGAGGAGGCCGGAGAGGGTGGGCAGGTCATGAGCGGCGCGAGCGAGGCTGAGGGCATCAGGCAGCCGGTCGCTCCGCCACTGACACTGGCGGAATTGGGCCGCAAGTATCCGGAGACGTTCATTTTCCATGGTCCTCAGAATGTACGGGCCGTCGCCCTCACGTTCGATGATGCGCCAGACGATACGTTTACCCCGATGGTGCTCGATGCGCTCAAGGAAGCTGGGGTGCAGGCAACCTTCTTCGTGGTCGGTGAGCGGGTGGAAAAATATCCGGACGTTATGCGCAGGATCGTTCAGGAAGGGCATGTGGTGGGCAATCACTCGTATAATCATGCCAATCTCCCCACACTCAGCGAGGCGGCCTTTCGCTCCCAGATTACCAGGACCGATGAGCTGATCCGGCAATATACCGGGTACATCCCCAGTTACATTCGACCGCCCTACGGCAATATTAACGAGCCTCAGCTGCAGTGGATTGCTTCCCAGAAGCGCAAGGTCGTCAACTGGAACGTCGACTCACTGGACTGGCGCAATCTGCCCCGGGACGAGGTCGTCGCCAACATCCTGGCCGGCGTCAAGCCGGGTGCAATCATTCTCCAGCACTCAGGTGGCGGCGTTGGGGCCGACCTGCGGGGAACAGCCGAGGCCATCCCGATTGTCGTGAGCCAGCTCAAGGAGCAGGGCTACCGCTTCGAGACCATTCCCCGACTGTTGGGTGACTTTTAACCTTCAAAAGGATGGGTAAAAACCGATGCTGTACAAACCGAAACCGATTCTGTACCGCCTCCTGCGGCAGGGTCGGTTTTTTTGTGATTATAACCCCTGAGCTCATGAACAGGCTGAACCCACAACGAAAAATCGACGCAGCGATGGCGGAGCTTAAGCAGTTAAAATAGGATGGCGTTTTCCCTAATCAGGAAATTTATTGAAACCAACTTCCTCTTTTTTCCGTATGATATAGCGTTTTCTTTTTTGGGGAGAACAATTATCTGCGTTGAAAGGATGGATGAAGTGAGTAGAAAGCAAAAAAGAAGCACAAAGGCATTGAAGGTTGCGGTGGCCGGTACGCTTAGTCTGGCTTTGTTGCACGGTCCAATCATTCCGGGAGTATCGGCAGCAACAGGAGCTTCGGGCAGCGCAACAGCAGTTACGGTAACTGACACGACGGTACCCGCACCAACACCTGTGTCCGGAACCCAAGCACAGGGGCCAGATGCCAGCCAAGTGAAAGTGACAAAGGAGGAAGCAGAGAAGATTGCACGGGACTTGTTCCCGGAATTGGCGGAGGCTCAGCTGCAAGAGGTGAATTTGGGCAGTCCGGGTACGTACCCCCCGCCTACGGAGTTGGTTTGGGAGCTGCGTTGGCAGATGACAAGGGGTAACGGCAGCTATGGTTACGGGATTCGAATTGATGCGCTGACAGGGGACGTTCGTTCGTATTCCCTGCCATCTTTTCAAGAAGATTGGATTGTTGGCTATCCACCGGAGGTGAAGCGGGACCAAGCAGAGGAGATTGCCAAAGCCTTCATCGTCAAGGTGGCGCCATCTCTCAAGGATGTTGAGCTTGTCGAGCATCAAAACAGTTATATCTCCCCAAGAGGCGGATTGTTCGGCCAGATCGGTTATGCTCTCACTTATCAGGTCGTTGTCAATGGCGTGTTGAGCGAGATAGAAAGCATTAGCGTCGAGGTCGATGGCCAGGGAACCGTGAGAGGCTTCCATTACAATAAGCTGCAGAGCGAATATCCGCAAGTGACGGCAAGTGTCAATGCGGAGGAGGCGCTGGAATCTATTCAAGAAGGTCTCAAACTGCAGCCAGTCTACCAGAGCAGCAATTATTACTATTATGGTCCAAGAAGAGGTTCGGAACAATGGAGCCTTGTCTATACACCAGCTGAGCCGCTGTCGGTCATTGATGCCGTAACGGGTGAGTCCATTGTTTCTCCCTATCTCTCTGTCGGTCAAACTGAGTCGCTGCCTGCAGCAGATCGTGTATTCCAGCCTCATCAGGGAGCGAAGCTGACTGCGGAGCAGGCCAGAGCAAGAGTCACCCAGGTGTACACCATTCCAGAGGGCTTTGTTCAAGAGCAAAGTAATTTGCAAACAAACAGCTATGAGAGCAGCAAAGAAACCTGGTATTTGAGATGGTCCAAAGAATATGATCCCAGAAACAGATATCCGTTCCCGGAGAGCATCACGGCCACTGTGGAAGCAGACACGGGCAAAATCCTCCGTATCTATGATGAGAGCCGCATGTACTATGGCTATGAGCAAGAGAATGAACCAGCGAAGATTACGGAGGCTGAGGCGCGGGCTGAGGCGATCCGGTTGATCCATCAGCTCTATCCGAACGCTGCAACCGAGCTTCGTATGACATCCATTGGTGATTCTGAAGCTGCGGAGGAGTCTGGACAGTTTACATATTCTTTCCAGCGATACTATGGCGATTATCCTGTACAAAATGCCAGCGTTGGCCTGACATTGGACGGCGAAGGCAAGATCATCATGTACAGTAGTTCAGCGCCTTCCAATGAAGAGCTGGCACCGAAGCTGGATGGTCTGGAGTTGACGGTATCCGAGGCGGAGGCCCAGGAGACTTTCATAGATGCACTGACCACGGAGCTGGCTTATATCAGCACTGGCATCTTTGGTTATCCGGGGCATGAAGAAGCAGAGATTAAATTGGCTTATGTGCCGTATGTCGACGGCAAGCGTCTGGGGGCTTATGTGGATGGAACGACAGGGAAGCTGCATACGATTACTTTTGGAGAGCAAACGGAAATTGTAGAAGCTACAGACATCGAGGGACATTGGGCGCAAGAGCAATTGGAAACTCTGGTATCGGCAGGCGTATTGCAGCCTGATGCTGAGGGTCTCCTGCATCCGAATGCGGAGGTTACACTAGGCGACTGGATTCGTATGATGGCTAGAGCCATGTACGGAGACTATGAAATGTATGGATACTATGACGATGGCGGTGAGCTGTTCGCAGATATTGATGCGGATAGTCCCTATGTCTCCGCGGTCCGCCTTTTCGTAAATAATGGCTGGCTGGAGCGGAAGCCGACGGCCGACCTGAATCCGGAGCAGGCGTTGACGCGCGATCATCTGGCGCTGCTGTTGACGCATGTTCTGAGCTACGATAAGCTAGCGGGCTTTATGCAGCAGGATGTAAGCGTCAGCGGCTTGGCAGATGCGAGCGCAATCGACAACAAAGGCGCCGTAGCCATCGTAGCCAGTCTTGGCTTGCTGCAGCCATCCAATGGCCGCTTCAACCCTGACGGTGTCGTGACCAAAGCCCAGGCTGCGACCATCATCATGCGCCTTGCAGCGCTCCAGGGCAAGACCGATTCCACCTTATTCCGCTGATTGTGATACAATAGGGACGTATTACATATGTCCTGGAATGAGAGGAGCGACTGGAGCATGTACGAAATCGCGATCATCGGAGCCGGGCCTGCCGGCGCAAGTGCAGCGTTATTTACCGCCAAGGCCGGCAAATCCACCTTGGTGCTGGATAACAACCAGAGTATGACCAAGCGCGCTTGGGTGGAGAACCATTATGGTGTCATGGAGACCACCGGGCCTAATCTGGTCGAGACCGGTAAGCAACAGGCAGCCAAGTTCGGCGCCGAGATTATGGAAGAGCAAGCTACGCGTCTGGAGCCGATTGACGGCGGTGTTCTGATTCACACGGATACCGGCGAGAACTATGAGGCCCAGCATGTCATTATTGCCACCGGCATTGCGCAGGATCTGCTGGAGACTAGCGGCATTATGACCCGTCCCGGTACCGAGCCCCGGATTAAGACCGTTATCGACTGCGATCCGCTAGGACGCACATCGATGGAGCGCGTATGGGCTGCCGGTACGGCCGCAGGCATGAGCGTGCATACAATCATTACCGCTGGCGATGGTGCCAAAGTAGCGATCAATGTCATCAGTGAGCTGAATGGCGCACGTTACGTTGATCATGATGTTTTGAAATCCTAAGGTAATGGTAAGAAAAGCCCCTCGGGGCGGCCGGGCTCTGCGAATCATGCAGTGCCAGACCGCATCTCCCGCAGGGGCTTTTGACGCGGCTGTGCCTTTCTTGTATTCCTACATCGTGCTCCCGCTTTGAATCTGCGGACGTTTCAGTTAAAATAAGAACATTGACTGTAGATAAAGTCAGAAGGGAGCACACCCTGTGGTTGCAATGCAGCATCACCGTTTAACCAAAACTGATGTGGCTAGGCGGGTGTTTTTCATCGTCTTGGGCGCTGCGCTGGTTTCTGTGGCTCTGGAAATCTTTCTGGTCCCGAACCAGATTATAGACGGCGGCATCGTCGGCATTTCCATTATGCTGGCCCATCTATTGTCCCTGCCGCTGGGGATTTTTCTGTTCGCGTTGAATGTTCCCTTCTTGTTTCTGGGATATAAGCAAATCGGCAAGACCTTTGCCCTCTCCACCCTCTTCGGGGTTACGCTGATGTCGGTAGGGACACTGGTGCTTCACCATGTGAATCCGCTCACGATTGATACGTTTCTGGCAGCGGTGTTTGGCGGAGTCATTCTGGGCATAGGGGTGGGCTTGGTCATCCGCTTCGGCGGGTCGCTGGACGGCACGGAGATTGTGGCGATTTTGATCAATAAAAAGTCGCCCTTCTCCGTAGGCGAAATCGTCATGTTCTTCAACTTGTTCATTATGACGACCGCCGGCTTCGTGTTTGGCTGGGATCGGGCGATGTATTCGCTGATTGCGTATTTCATTGCTTTCAAGACGATCGATATCATTATCGCAGGCTTCGATGAATCCAAGTCCGTCTGGATTATTAGCGATGAGGCGCGGGAGATTGGCTCTGCGATTATGGACAGGCTCGGCCGTGGCGTAACGTTTCTGCAGGGTGAGGGTGCGTTTACAGGAGACAGCAAGCAAGTGATCTTCTGCATCATTAACCGGCTGGAGGAGGCCAAGCTGAAATCGATTGTCCAGGAGCTGGATACGTCCGCCTTCCTGGCCATTGGGACGATTCATGATGTAAGAGGCGGCCGCTTCAAAAAGAAAGACATCCATTAACCCGCCGGTTTACCGCCGGCCGCAGGAGAGAGGAGCAACGGGATGCCACTAGATGAATTTGGCCGGATCCGGCACTGGACGGGCAACCGGCAATCGCCAGAATGGTTGGCTGGCCAAGGTGTAATCATCGGCATTGGCGACGATACGGCGGTCGTTGACCCCCTGCCACCAGGCGGGGGTGAGCCTGCCGAATGGCAGCAGTTGCTTGCGGTCGATACCATGGTGGAGACGGTGCATTTCCTGGAATCGACGATGACCGAAGCGGATATCGGCTATAAGGCGCTGGCCTCCAATGTGAGTGATATCGCGGCAATGGGCGGCATTCCGCGGCACGCACTCATCTCGGTCAGTGCTCCTGCCTCATGGGGACCGGAGCGTATGCAGCGGCTCTATGACGGGCTATATGCTTGCGCGGCGGAATATGGGGTAGCCGTGGTGGGGGGCGATACGACCTCCGCACCTCAGCATCTGGTGGTGAGCGTAACGCTGACCGGCGCGGTAGAGCGGAGCCATGCCATTACCCGTGCGGGTGCACAGCCGGGAGACGCCGTGTTTGTCACGGGACCGCTTGGCATGTCAGCTGCCGGGCTCCATTATTTGTTGGCCGAGGCGGGGCGACCGGATTCGGATGATCCACTGGCAGCAGCGGAAGCAGCCGGGACGACAGCGCTGGTGCGAGCACATCGTCGCCCCCAGCCTTCGATACAGGCGGGGCGATGGCTGGCACATCGCGGCACCTGTACCTCGCTTAACGATGTAAGCGACGGCTTGGCCAGCGAGACTTGGGAATTGGCTGAAGCTTCTGGTGTCGCTCTTGTACTGGAGGAAGAGCGGTTGCCGCGCGCCGGCTCACTGTCGGCCTATGCTTCCCGTGTTGGAGAGGATCCGCTGACCTGGATGCTATGCGGCGGCGAGGATTATGTGCTGGTCGGTACGATTGCCTCATCGGATGCAGAGGCAGCTCGGACAGAACTGAACGGACTCGGCATCCCCTTCTATGTTATCGGCCGTGTAGCTTCAGGAGAAGGCGGGGCTTCGGTCTCGATGGAGACAACGTCAGCTTCGGGAACCGTCCGCCGTTCCCCGGTGGCGCGGCGCGGATACAATCATTTTGCGACATCAATCCAAGAGGAAAGAACTGATAGGCATGATAGTTAAGCATACGATATGGCAGGCCCGAAATGAGAACGATACAGTACGCCTGGCACGATCGCTGGCCGGCTGGGCGTCTGCGGAGACGCTGCTGGCGCTGGATGGGGAGCTGGGAGCCGGCAAGACCCGGTTCTCGCAAGCTTTTGCGGAAGCGCTTGGTGTACAGACGGTCGTGAATTCGCCAACGTTTACGATTATTAAAGAATATCAGGGCGAGCGATTGCCTTTTTATCATATGGATGTATACCGGTTGTCGATGGCGGAGGCGGACGAGCTGGGGCTGGACGATTACTTCTATGGTGACGGAGTAACGATCGTGGAATGGGCGAGTCTGATTGAACCACTGCTTCCGCCGGAGCGGCTGGAGATGCGCATTTTGCACGCGGCGGACGGTGGACGTCGTATCGAGCTGACCGGGCGGGGAGCTCGGTATGCCGATTGGTGCGCACAACTTGAAGAGATGGGGGCGGAGAACGCGTGAAGGTGCATACTGGTTTACAAAAAGGTCTCCATCCCTACCAACCGGAATCGGACGAGCCACTCGTGCTGGCATTTGATACGGCGACGGCGGCGATTGCAGCCGCACTGCTGCAAGGAGATCGGGTACTGGGCGAAGTGCAATCCTTGGCAGAGCGCAATCATTCGGTTCATATTATTCCTCAGCTGCAGCAATTGCTGCAGGAAGCAGGCGTCACTCCCCAGTCGCTGACGGGACTGGCTGTGGGCGTGGGGCCTGGCTCGTACACTGGCGTCCGCATTGCGGTAACTGCAGCCAAGACGCTTGCATGGGTGTGGGACAAGCCGCTGGTGGGCGTGTCGAGCCTGGAGCAGCTGGCGCTAGGCGGCGGTCCTGTAGGGGATTCCCAGTCTGCGGGGGATAGTGTTATGGAATGGGGCGTGCCGCTGATGGATGCGAGACGGGGCCAAGTGTATACGGCGGCCTTTTCTGCTGATCCTGATCAGTGGATGCGGCTTGCAGAGGATCGGATTCGTTTAATGCGCGACTGGTGTGGAGAACTGCTGGGGCGTTTGGATGCGATCGATGCTGATGCTCAACCGGCTTGTGTGCGATTCACTGGCGATCCGGCCCTGCATATAGCAGAGATTGAGGCGTTCGAGGCAGAGTTGAATCGTCGACATCCGTCTATCCGGGTAGCTGTCAGCCCGCATGTGTCCGAAGGACGTTGGGCCGCCCTGCTGGGATCGGTTCGTCTGTTCGCAGGTGAACGTGACGAGGCGCATGATCTAATCCCTAATTATACTCAGCTGGCCGAAGCGGAAGTTAAACTGCAAGCCAGGTTGCGGGAGGGATCGTAATGGCAAGCGTTCAGAGGGGAGAGGGCGGCCGACTGCTGCCTGATTCGCTCGTGTTTCGGGCGATGCGGCTGGAGGATGTACCGTCGATCTGCCAGATTGAACAGGAGGCTTTTACGAGTCCTTGGACCGCAGAGGCTTTTATTAATGAGTTGACGAACAACCATTTTGCGCGGTATATGGTGATGATGCTGGACGAGGACGTGATCGGTTACGGCGGGATGTGGACAATTATGGACGAGGCCCATATCACGAACATCGCGGTGCGCCATGACTATCGCGGCCGAGGCTTCGGCGAGCGGCTGCTCCTGGAGCTGCAGCGGACGGCGGTGTTCTTCGGGATGAACCGCATGACGCTGGAGGTTCGGGTAAGCAATGAGCAAGCGCAACGGCTGTACCGCAAGCTGGGCTTTACGCCGTCTGGGGTACGACCGGGCTATTACTCGGACAACAACGAAGATGCCCTTATCATGTGGGCGGAACTGGATAACAGGAGAGCGGGTGAGCGGGCATGACAACAGACCAACTAGCCAAGGATGGCGTGACGCCGGAGCTGATTCTGGCGATTGAAACGAGCTGTGACGAGACCTCTGCTGCCGTCGTTCGCGGCGGCCGGGAGGTTCTCTCCAACGTCGTCTCCAGTCAAATCGCCACCCATCAGCAGTTCGGCGGCGTCGTGCCGGAGATTGCTTCGCGCAAGCATGTCGAGACGATCACCCGGATTACCGAACAAGCCGTGCAGGAGGCTGGTATTGAGCTGCGGGATCTCTCGGCCATCGCTGTCACGCAAGGGCCGGGACTGGTCGGCGCGCTTCTGGTTGGCATCATCGCGGCCAAGAGCTTGGCCATGGCGCTGGATGTGCCGCTCATCGGTACCCACCATATCGCCGGACATATCTATGCCAACCAGCTGGTGCATGACCTTCAATACCCGCTGCTGGCGCTGGTCGCTTCGGGCGGTCATACGGAGCTGGTGCTGGTGGAGCGGGAGGGCGAATTCCGTATCATCGGACGGACCCGTGATGATGCAGTGGGCGAGGCGTATGACAAGGTGGCGCGCTCGCTCAAGCTGCCCTATCCGGGAGGCCCCCACATCGATCGGTTGGCGCAGCAGGCAGAGACAGCGACTCCGCTGCCCAGGTCTTGGCTGGAGGCGGACTCGTATGACTTCAGCTTCAGCGGCCTCAAGTCGGCGGTGCTGGGCGTCATTAATCAGCATGGGATGAAAGGGCTGACGCTCGATGAGGGAGCATTGGCGCGTGGCTTCCAGGAGTCGGTCATCGAGGTGCTGACCGAGAAGGCGATTCGGGCAGCCAAGGCATTCGACGTGCGCCAGCTGCTGCTGTGCGGCGGCGTCGCGGCCAACAGTGGCCTGCGTGAGGTGCTGGGCGCACGTTGCGAGGCCGAGGGCATCCCGCTGCTGCTGCCGCCGCTGTCGCTCTGCTCGGACAACGCGGCGATGATTGCCGCCGCCGCCCACTTGAAGTGGACGCGCCGCCAGTTCACCGAGCTCGACATGAAGGGCGACCCCGGCCTGCCCCTCGAAGACTGGTCGGTCAGCAGACACGGCAGCGACCGTTAGAGTGGGACTCAGAACGTAATACCGCCCGCCAGCGCAAGCCGCCACAAAAAAATGGACCTGACGTTATCGTCAGGTCCTTGCTTTATTTGAACAGCAAAAAGTTGGTGGCTAGCCGGCGTAGATTACCGTCGGAAGGCTTGTTGACCACACGGCCATTGAATATGAGCGACGACGAGCCGCCGCCGTCCAGATTGTACGCATCCTTTACGCCAAAACGGGAGAGCAGAATCTGCAGCTCTGCGAGCGTTGCACCCGAGTTGCCGTATTCGTCGGAGCCGTCGGTAACCAGGAACAGCAGCTGGTCATCCTTATAGTTGGCAATGACGGTACGAGGCGCCCGGTGTGGGTTGGACTTCCACTTCTGGGGAATGGGCTGCACTACGCCATCCTTCAGCAGGATCGGTACGAACGAGGCCCCGAATTTGGGGTTCTCGCGGTCCAATTCTTCCCGGGAGGCATACTTGCCCCCGATCAGTTTGAGATCCTCGCTCAGTCCGACGAAGAACAAATCAGCGAATGACGGCTCGAAGCCGTTGACGTACTCGCTATTTTTCACAGTCGTACTGAGCGGATAACGGCCGCTCTGGCTGTCGGCGAAGCCACCGGCGTTGATGCCAGCCAAGGCATTATAACGTTTGACAGCCGACATGGTCGTCTCGCTTTTGCCGAAGGTATCATGGCCCAGCACCATGTCGATGGCCTCGTCCGACTTGAGCTTGACCTTGAGCGCATAGCCCCGGAAATGCTGGGCGCGGATATGGAAGAGCTGAGCCGTCAGTTTCTCGCTCTGTACTTCCTCCGAGGCATAGCCAAGCTTGCGGACTACTCGCCGGTCATAGATATGCCAGGCCCGGTCGGATTGGGAGCTGGCCAGCTGCAGCAATGAACGGACCTCCTTGTTGGTCTGTTCATAGAGCTGGGTATCCCGCTTAATGGCTTGCGCGGTGACTGTGGCCATCTCCTTGGCCTTGTCCAATCCCCCGATGACATTGCCCGTCAAGGATTCGGCCTCGGCAGGCAGAACGGTCGCGGTCAACTCCGGCGCGGGATCGTTCAGTTCGACAGCCGGAGTGGAGAAGAGCAGCCATGCCAGGACGCCCAGAAATGGTGCGCAGGACAGCAGAGCCAGACGGTTGATTTGTCGTACATTCATTATTTCAACACATCCAGGCTCTTTTTGAGCTCATTCAGTTTCTGATTTACTTCGTTAATCTGGGTATATAGTTGATTGCTGTTATCCGTCTTCTCCGTTGTGTTATCCTTGGCGAAAGTCAGCAACTCGTTAAGGGCGTTAACCTTGCCTTCCAACTGCGTAATCTCTGTTGCGAATCCATCCTGCAGCTGGGTAATCTGGGTCTGGTAATTCTCCTGTACGGCTGCGATCTGCCTTGCGGTCTGCTGTTCGATCGCGGCTGCCAGTTCAGCTTGCTGCTTGTCCGAATACCAGATGGCGCCGTATACGCCTGTTCCGATAAGCACGACCCATACCAGCAAAAATGCCACCATGGACTTGGTCGTTGATCTACGGGCTGATCTCTCTGGTAGGCCCCTAGATGTCTGAAGATCTTCATTCATAGCTTGGTCTCTCACCTCAACAAGTAAGACGCATGACGGCCCAAAAAGTTGCGGATTGCCAAATGAGAAATATGTCATGATTGAGTGAATGGTTATCAATAGGTTGTGTCAATCGGTTGTTGACAGATGTATGGCAACTCGCTATACTGGGTAACAATACATGAATGTCATCCATAATTATAACGCGATGAACAGGAACAGTAGGATGGTTTAGGGGCCGGAAGCCGAGCAATCGGGGACTGGAACAGAGAGCTGCGGGACGGTGCGACGCAGACCCCATACGATCTGAAGCTCGCCTGGGAGCGGGACGTTGGACGTACCGATTCGAGATTGTAGGAACAGGTACAGGTACTTCGTCACGGCAGCCACCGTGATTTGGCAGCGTATCTTCTTACGGTCCGGACCGGAGCAGATGTGCAACAAGGTGGGCGCCCTCCTCTGGGAGCAGCGTCAACAAGGGTGGTACCGCGCGGACAATGGTCTGTCGTCTCTTGAATAAGAGACGGCAGGCCTTTTTTGAATTCTAAGAATTTATATGTTTCACCTATAGATCAGCTTAGAATTCTCCGGAATGAAACTTGCGTCCCCGTCAAAGGACAGGGTAGCCGTTTCACCTTGATTATATAGGCACCTAAACAGGTTCACCTATAGATCATACTCGCGGCAGGCAGTGCACGGCCTGAACCGCCCGCTGACAGAAGGATGCATGTATGACGTTACTAACATAACGCTCGGCAGTGGCACGAATGGTCTTCAGCCGGCATAGAATTGCATAGAGAAACGCGATGAACAGGAGTAGTAGGACGAACGTCGGGAACCAGAGAGCTGTGGGGTGGTGCAACACAGACGAAGACGATCCGAACTCGCCTGGAAGCGGTGTGCCAGAAGTGCGCGGGGCAAGCAGTCCCCGCACATAGTAAGGCGCAACGGGTAACCTCCGTGATCAGGTATTGAGCGGGCCGGGAGCCATACTCCAGGCCAACAAGAGTGGTACCGCGGCAGCTGTTCAACCAGCCTGTCGTCTCTTCTGTAACAGAGGAGGCGGCAGGCTTTTTTTATCGGAATGAAACGCGCTGCGCTGCTAACCCCATACAAAATTGAACCTTTGGAGGATGAATACAATGACAATTCGGAACATTCAGATTTTTGACACGACTTTGCGTGATGGAGAACAGTCCCCAGGAGCTTCTATTGAACCGGCCCAGAAAATCGTTCTGGCCCGTCAGTTGGCCCGCTTGGGTGTAGATATTATCGAGCCCGGGTTTCCGGTCTCCAGTCCTGGAGAATTCAATGCGGTACAACAAATCTCGCGTGAGCTGCAGGGCACGGAAATTGTCGGCTTCGCCCGTGCGGTGAAGGGAGATATCGAATCAGCCATCAAGGCAACCCAGGATGCGGCACGGCGCCGGCTGCATTTGTTCATCTCCTCCTCTGACATTCATTTGGATTTTCAATTGAAGAAATCAAGAGAAGACGTCATCCGAATCGCACGTGAGATGGTAGCCTTCGGCAAGGCCTCCGTCGATGAAATTGAATTCTCCGCTATGGATTCGACACGGACCGGATTGGAGTTCGTTATTGAGCTGGTGGAGGCCGTCATTGAGGAAGGAGCCACGGTGATCAATCTGCCCGACACCCTGGGCATCGCGCTGCCGGAAGAGTACGAGGCCTTGTTCCGTAACGTGCGGGCGCAGGCGCGAGGCGGGGACAAGGTGCGTTACAGTGCCCACTGTCATAACGATTTGGGGCTGGCGGTAGCCAATTCGCTGGCAGCGATTCGGGGTGGTGCTACTCAGATCGAAGTAACAGTCAACGGCATCGGAGAGCGTGCCGGCAATTGTTCGCTGGAGGAACTGGTCATGGCAATGGAGACGCGCAAGGAAGCGTTGCAGGCCGGCACGGGCATCAATACGTCTGAGATCTACGCTACGTCGCGGATGGTCAGCCGGACGATGCATTTCCCGATTGCCTACAACAAGCCGATCGTGGGCCGCAATGCATTTCAGCACGAATCAGGGATCCATCAGGATGGCTTGCTGAAAAACCGGAACACCTATGAGATCATGGATCCGGAAGCAATGGGCATTCCGCGCAGCATGATCATTCTGGGCAAGCACTCGGGCCGTCACGCCATCAAGCATCGCATGAGCGAATATGGCATTGAAGTGAGTGGGGAGCAGTTGGAGACGGTCTATACTCGGTTCAAAGATGTAGCGGATGAGAAAAAAATTGTTACCGACGATGAATTGCTGCGTCTGGTAGGTGAAGCGACGGCAACCCAGCATGATCCTTATGTGCTGACCGATGTCCAAGTGAAGACGGGACCTGCTGAAGTATGCACGGCTCAAGTGACGGTCCGCACTCAAGACGGTGCCGCACATAGCCGGACCGGAGAGGGTACGGGTCCGTTAGAAGCCGTCATCCGCAGTATTCAAGAATTAATCCCTGTGGCGGCACAGTTTGAAGATCTGGAGCTGCATTCTCTCTCCACGGGGGAAGATGCGCATGGGGAAGCGGTTGTCAGCATCCTGCATGAACAGGCGCGCCACCAGGGCACCGCGATTCACAAGGATATCATTCTGGCTGCAGCAACCGCTTATGTAGCGGCCTGTAATCAGGCATTACTGAGCTCAGCCCGCAAACGTCAACAGCAACAAGCATAAGTGTTTATGGCATCAACCGTGTAGGCGTCTACGATCGCTTATACGGTTGATTCATGTTTGAACAGAGCTTTGTTAGAAGAAGAAACAGGCTGTGAACAAAAGTTATCCACATATCCTCCACAAAATGTGGGTAACTCCATTTTGGGTTGATTTATCAGTGTTTTAAAACCGGGGGTAGTTGGGGACAGATACGGATGGATCAGCCTGTGGATAATGTGGACAATGTGTGCAAAACTTTCAAAATAAGCTTTACAAAAAAGTCAATCTTAAATTTTAGTGAAGAAATGGACGTTTTTTGAGAAAAACTATCGACAGAATTGCCTAACAATTCACAAAGAGTTGTGGATAACATGGCGGATGTGGGGATAAGCGTCATTCTATCCATAATCGGCAGAAAATGGGGGTATACCTATGAGAGTAACGATCCTGGGAGCAACAGGTCGTGTGGGACAAGCGGTTTTGGCAGATGCCTTGGCAGATGGTCATAATGTATCGCTTTTAGTAAGGGATGCGAAGAGAGCCAAGGGAATTCTGCACCAGACGTCTGGCACGAAGAATGCTGTTGTGGGAGAAAATGTACGAATGGTGGAAGGCGATGCGCGGATAGCATTGGATGTTGAGGCTGCTCTTGCTGGTGCGGATGTCGTATTCAGTGCTTTAGGGACGGATGGGGGAAATGTATTAAGCGAGTCGATCCCGCACGTGATTGAAGCCATGGACAAGACGGGGGTAAGTCGGCTTGTCACGATTGGCACGGCCGGCATCCTGAACAGTCGGGTGGAACCGGGCCGATTGCGCTATGAGTCCGTCGAATCACGCAGAACCCAGACACGAGCCGCAGAGGAACATCGGCTCGTGTGGGATCGGCTGGCAGAGACATCTCTGGATTGGACCATTGTCTGCCCTACCTATTTGCCCGATGGCGACAGTACAGGCGTATATCGTGTCGAACGCGAGTTTTTGCCTATAGACGGCCGTTCTATCTCTGTGGGGGATACCGCAGCATTCGCCTATTTACAGCTGCGGGATTCCACATATAATCGCGTGCGCGTTGGTATTTGCTATTAATGTGTGTTCAAAAAGGTCGGTGTTCAGCACCGGACTTTTTGAACAACCTCTATTAGGCGAGCAGTTCTTCCCAAGCCGTATATACCTCGGAAAGCTCTTCCTTATAAGTATCAATCGCTTGCTGGCGCTCTCCAACTGCAACATAATCATTGTAGATGTCGGGCTGCGTCAGTTCTTCCTCGAGGTCAGCGATCGCTTGCTCCAGTCGAGCAATATCCGCTTCCATCTGCTCCAATTTTCGCTGACGCTGGCGCTCGTCCTTTTTCGCCTGTTTGTCGGCTTCATACGACGAGCTTGGCGTTGCGACAGCAGACTGCGCCGATGCTCCCGGTTTTTGGATGGCCTCTGCCGCAGCTAATTCCTCCAACTCCTGCAATTCCTGTTTTTTCTCCATCATGTCGTCGTAATTTCCCAGGAAATGTTGCGTACCCTCTGGTGTCAGTTCGACAATTCGCTCCGCCATCTTATTGAGGAAGTAGCGATCATGGGAAATAAAGAAGAGTGTGCCTTCGTAATCCATCAATGCCGACTCCAGCACTTCCTTACTGAACAGATCCAAGTGGTTGGTAGGCTCATCAAGGATAAGGACATTGGCCTGCTGCAGCATAAGCTTGGCAAGCGATACGCGAGCCTTCTCGCCACCGCTGAGTGCCGAGATCCGTTTCTTCACATCCTCGCCGCTGAACAGGAAATTGCCCAGCACGGTGCGAATCCGCGCCTCTTCCAAATGACGGTATGCACTCCAAACCTCCTCCAAGACCGTGTTGGTTGGTGTCAGACCTGTCTGCTCCTGATCATAATATCCAATTTGAACATTGCTTCCCCAGCGGATCGTGCCGCTGGCCAGGTTGGGCTTTGGATGAATAAGTGCTTTGAGCAGCGTGGACTTGCCTACACCGTTGGGACCCACCAGAGCGACAGTCTCTGCACGACTCAGGCGGAAATCGACATCGTGAAACAATGGCTTTTCCTTGCCCTCGAAACCAATCGACAGCTGCTGTACGTCGAGGACATCCTTGCCCGTGCGCTTGTCGATTTCGAAGGAGAAGTGTGCTTTCTTGAGATCGCCGAGCGGCTTGTCCATGCGGTCCATCTTCTCCAGCGCTTTACGCCGGCTCTGTGCTCGCTTGGTGGTCGATGCGCGAACAATATTGCGTTCGATGAACTCCTCCATACGGGCAATTTCGTCCTGTTGTTTCTCGAAGGCCTTAAGAGTAGCCTCGTATTCTGCTGCTTTGATGTCGATATAGCGGCTGTAGTTGCCTGTATAGCGTTTTGCGGCATGGCGTTCGATCTCTACGATGGAAGTCGCCAGCGCATCCAGGAAGTATCGGTCATGGGATACGACGAGAATGGCGCCGGCATACCCGCGCAGATAGTCTTCGAGCCAAGTAAGGGTCGGAATATCTAGGTAGTTGGTGGGCTCATCGAGCATCAGCAGGTCCGGTGCCTGGAGCAGGATGCGCGCCAGAGCGAGCCTGGTTTTCTGTCCGCCGCTCAAGGTATGGATCGGGGTTGCCGGGTCGAAGCTGCCGAATCCCATACCATGAAGCACGCTGCGAATCCGGGTCTCGATCTCAAAACCACCGTTCTCGCGGAACCACTCCGAGAGGTAGGCATATCGATCAAGCGTATCCTGGTAACGCTTCTCGTCGTCCTGCAAATGTGGATCGGCAATCTGCTGCTCCAAGGTGCGCAGCTCCTGTTCTGCCTCCAGAAGACTGGCGAAGACGGCCAGCATCTCCTCTTGAATTGAACGCTCGGAGGTGAGTCCGCTGTTTTGCGCCAGATACCCGATCCGCGTTTCCTTAGACTTGAAGATCGAGCCTGAATCAGCGGACATCTCGCCGCAGATAATTTTGAGCAGCGTGGACTTGCCCGCACCATTTACACCAACCAGGCCGATTCGGTCCCGTTCCTGAACCTGCATGGTAATATGAGAGAGTACGGACTTTACGCCGTAGCTTTTGGATAGATCGGATACTTGTAGCAGCATAGCAACCTCCGTGACATGTATTCCTTTAAGTGCGTGTTCAAAAAGGTCACAATTCAGCACCGAGAAGGTTGCGAGAACCTGCAGAAGGAGGAGCGGAGTGTAGGCAAACCTACATGAGCACCGGACTTCAAGGGTGAACGCAAGATTCGATGTCGAGTTAGCTTCCTGATTTTCTTCGTGATCAATTGGGGACTTTTTGAACAACCTCTTTAAGTGTACCACATTGCTTGTCTGTGCTCACTAATGGCTTGGGAGAAACCTAGGCCTTCAGGTCTTCTTGGCGAAATCAGGGGATCAATGGTAAACTAAATCATACAGATGAAATTGATGTTGAAGAGGGAGAAAGCATGAATCAACCAGTTTCGGCACAAGAGAAACGCCTGCTTCGGCAGGAGATGAAAGAGCGGCGGGACAAGCTCAGCGAAGCGGAACAGACGCATGGCTCCGAACAGATCAATGAGCATGCGCTGACGTATATTCGTGGCCTGGACGCAAGGTCCGTTATGCTCTACCTCTCGTTTCGTTCGGAAGTCCGCACAGATGCGCTGATTGAATCGCTCTGGGCGGAAGAGATAGAGGTGATTGTACCGATTAGCAATCCCTACGACCGATCCTTGTCCTTGTTCCGTCTGCGGAGTTGGGATCAGCTGATTACCGGGGCGTATGGTATTCGGGAACCGGATTCGGGATTGGCCGAGCCTTGTGACCCAACATTCGTGCCCGACCTCGTCATTGTCCCTGGTCTTGCCTTTGACAGGAAGGGAGGCAGGCTTGGTTACGGCGGCGGTTATTACGACCGGTTCAATGAGCGTTTGCAGAAGCTTGCCGGTGCTGGTCAGCGAGCATCGGAGCATGTACAGCTGACAGATGGCGGAGGTGATTCTACTATTAATATAGCCCCTGTATTGGAGCCGCCTTGGGTGGGGTTAGCTTATGAAGCACAGATGGTGGAGCAAGTGCCGATGCAGCCTCACGATGCCTCTATGAACGGTGTCATTACGGAGCAAGGAATTTGGATCCATCCAAAAATTGGAAGGGGATGATGATCATGAATAGCTTTACCCATTTCAACGAGCAAGGACGGGCACGCATGGTGGATGTATCGGACAAAGAAATTACGACTCGTGTCGCCTCGGCCCGCTCCTCCGTCAAGATGGCGGAAGAGACGCTGCGGCAGATCAAGAGCGGCGGCATTCAAAAAGGGGACGTGTTGTCCGTCGCCCAGATAGCCGGGATCATGGCTGCCAAGCGGACAGCCGATTGGATTCCGATGTGCCATCCGCTGCCCCTGACAGGAATCGATATTTCCTTTCATGACAACGGTACGGATGTCCTCTTCATTGAAGCGACGGTGAAGACAACCGGGAAGACCGGAGTGGAGATGGAAGCCTTAACGGCGGTATCAGCCGCTGCACTGACCGTGTATGATATGTGCAAGGCGCTGCAGAAGGATATGCTGATCGGGCCGACCATGCTTATACACAAAGCCGGGGGCAAGAATGGCGATTATAGCGTAACGGAGTAACAAGTATAGAAGAGACGAACATCCAGTGATGAGGATTGGGGGGCTAAGGATGAGATGGAAAGTGGCCATACTGACAGCTAGCGACAAGGGCTCTGTCGGGGAGCGGGAGGATACGAGTGCTCAGGTCATTCGCGAGTTGGTGGAGGAAGAGCTCGGCGGCGAGATTGTCGATTACCGAATCGTCCCAGACGAGCAGGATGAGATTACGGCAGCACTGATTGAGATGATCGACTATTATCAGGCGGATCTGGTGTTGACCACCGGCGGTACGGGCTTGGGTCCACGCGACGTGACTCCGGAAGCCACGCAGCGCATCATTGAGCGTGAGGTGCCAGGCATCGCAGAGGCGATGCGGATGTTCTCCATGCAGAAGACGAAGCGTGCGATGCTCTCCCGGGGGATCTGCGGGATTCGCGGACGTTCGTTGATTCTCAATCTGCCGGGTAGTCCGAAGGGCGTTCACGAGAGTCTAGTGGCCATTATGGACCAGCTTCCTCATGCGCTGGGCATTCTGACCGGAGCGATTGGAGAGCATAAGCGATGAGCGGGACAACAGGCGGTACTCGGCTGACGGAGGTTCCGGTACGGGAAGCGGTCGGGCTGCGTCTGGCGCATGACCTGACCCAGATTATTCCCGGCCAGTTCAAGGGGAGACTGTTCACCAAGGGACACTTGATTACGGAAGAGGATATCCCTCGCCTGCTCGATATCGGCAAAGAGCATATCTATATTCTGGAGCTGGGATCCACCGAGCTCCATGAGGACGAGGCGGCCCAGCGGCTGGCGGCGGGGTTGTGTGCGGATACGGATTTCTCGGCGACGGAGCCTCATGAAGGCAAAGTCACAATTAAGGCGGAGCGACGCGGACTGCTGGAGATCGATGGTGAACTGGTACACGCCATTAATCGTCTGGGCGAGATTGCCCTGGCGACTGTGGCCCATTGCACGGTCGTGGAGCCAGGGCAACGTGTGGCGGCGACCAGGGTCATCCCGCTAGTTGTGGACAAGGACAAGGTGGAGCAGGCAGAGCGTCTGCTATCCGACTACCGCTCGGAGCAAGGAATTCCGCCGCTGCGGATTCGCCCCTTCCGCGCCATGCGGATTGGTTTGCTCACGACTGGTGGTGAAGTATTCAGCGGTCGCATTCAGGACAAATTCGGTCCGGCAGTCAGGGACAAGGTGGCTGCGTATGGCTCCGAGGTTATCGAGCAACGATTTGCGCCGGATGATCGACATACAATTGTCAAGGAAATACACTACTTGCTTGACGCAGAGTATGATATGATACTTGTAACTGGCGGGATGTCGGTAGACCCGGATGATCGCACACCTGCAGCGATTCGTGAAGCAGGGGCAGAGATTGTCAGCTACGGCACGCCGATGCTGCCGGGCTCGATGCTGCTTATGGGGTATCTGCATGGCGTACCGATCTTGGGTTTGCCAGGCTGCGTGATGCATGACCCGTATACTTCGTTTGATGTGCTACTGCCGCGGATCCTAGCCGGCGACACGATTACGAGAGAAGACATCGTGACGATGGGCTTTGGCGGCATGCTGGGTTGTTAATTGTTGCAAGTCTTCGATTGTTTTGGGGAAGATTAGAATAGACTGACAGGTTGACATCATGAAAGTTTGAGGAGGTTAACGATTATGGGATTGGGTACATCAGGAATCATTTTGCTGGCCATCGTGGCGCTGTTGCTGTTCGGACCGAACAAGCTGCCAGAGCTTGGACGGGCATTTGGACGGACGTTGAAGGAATTCAAGAACGGTGCCAAAGACATCATGGGCGATGAGGACCAGAACGAACGCAAGACCGTTAGTACCGTGCAAGCCGATGCGCCGCGCTCGGGAGAACCAATGAACAACAAGCGCCTTCCGGACTAACCGGAGACGCTTTTTTTATGAAATTCCTAGTACGTTCAGGTATAGAAAGGATGTCCTCGGGTGACGGAAGATAAAAAAACGGCCTCCTCCGGCAAAGGCAGACGGGAGGCCTTTGCAGACCGGCTCGGACAAGAAGGGCTCATGCCCCTGTTGGGACATGTCGGGGAACTGCGCAAACGGATCATCGCCGTCTTGGTCGTGCTGATCCTCGGAATGATTGCAGGGCTGTCCTTGGCCAAGCCCGCTTACGATTTTCTCATGTCGCAGGAACCGGCTAGGGATTTGACAGTACATGGTTTTTCTCTCTGGGACGGCGTCGGAATCTATATGAAGTTTGCGCTGGTCATGGCGCTTCTGATTACCTTGCCGTTTACGTTTTATCAGCTTTGGTCATTCGTGAAGCCTGCATTGGCGCCCAGTGAACAAAAAGCAACGCTAAAGTACATTCCATTCGCGACGCTTATGTTGCTTATTGGAATAACCTTCTCTTATTTTGTTGTGTTACCAATGGCTTACTATTTTACTACGGCAGTTTCAGCTAATCTTAATTTGGTTGAAACTTTCGGTGCAATCCAGTACCTTCAGTTTATGTTCAACATCATTATTCCAATCTCGTTGCTCTTCGAGCTGCCGATCGTAATCATGTTCCTGACCAAGCTGAGAATCCTTAATCCACTCCGGCTGCGCAAAATGAGGCGTGTCGCATACTTCGTGCTCATCGCTGCTGCAGCTCTCATTACACCGCCGGATATTGTGTCGGACATTCTGGTCGCGATACCGCTCATCATCCTATATGAGTTCAGTGTCTTCCTCTCCGCTCGCGTGTACCGCAAGCAGTTGGAGAAGGATGCAGAGTTCGAAGCGCAATATCAAGACAATCAAGCTTAATGTGTCGACTTCCTAGTCCCGTACAGATCGAATACCGAGATGTGCGGGACTATTGTTATTTAATGAACTCTTCGCAAAAGGGACTTGAAATTTAAGACCAAAATAGGTATTATAAAAATGGTTGTTAGCACTGAGGGTTGTCGAGTGCTAACCATGCCGATATTTGGCGACAAATTTAAAAGGAGGCTATTTTTCATGATCAGACCTTTGGGTGAGCGCGTTTTGATCGAACCAATCGCGAAGGAAGAAACGACTGCTAGCGGTATCGTCCTGCCGGATACGGCGAAGGAAAAGCCGCAAGAAGGCCAAGTTATCGCAGTTGGTGTCGGTGCGCTGAAGGACGGTGTACGCGTAGAGCTGGAAGTGAAAGTAGGCGATCGCGTTTTGTTCTCCAAGTATGCCGGTACAGAAGTGAAGTATGATGGAAAAGAATATTTGATTATGAAAGAAAGCGACATCCACGCAATCTTCTCTTAAGTTAAGGAGGTTCAGAGAGCTCGACTTTTTGAACTTTAATTTTAGAGATTGCGTTTCGGACCCCACATAGATTGTAAGAAAGATACTTATTTGTTCTAAATCTAAGGAGGTTAATCAAGCTATGGCAAAGGATATCAAGTTCAGTGAAGATGCTCGCCGTTCGATGCTTCGTGGTGTCGACGCGCTGGCAAACGCAGTAAAGGTTACACTTGGACCAAAAGGCCGTAACGTGGTACTCGAGAAGAAATTTGGCAGCCCGTTGATCACAAACGATGGTGTGTCCATCGCGAAAGAGATCGAGCTGGAAGATGCTTTCGAGAACATGGGTGCTCAACTGGTTAAAGAAGTTGCGACCAAAACCAACGATGTAGCTGGTGACGGAACAACAACTGCGACTGTATTGGCGCAAGCGATGATCCGTGAGGGTCTGAAAAATGTAACCGCTGGTGCAAACCCAATGGTTATCCGCAAAGGCATCGAGAAAGCTGTCAAAACAGCCATCGAAGAGCTGAAAACTATTGCGAAGCCAATCGAAGGCAAGCAGTCGATCGCTCAAGTTGCTGCAATCTCTGCTTCCGACAGCGAAGTTGGCGAGCTGATTGCAGAAGCCATGGAGAAAGTCGGCAACGACGGCGTTATCACCGTTGAAGAATCCAAAGGCTTCGTAACTGAGCTGGAAGTGGTTGAAGGCATGCAGTTCGACCGCGGTTACATCTCCCCGTATATGATTACAGATACGGACAAGATGGAAGCTGTGCTGGAGAACCCGTACATCCTGATCACTGACAAGAAGATCACCAACATTCAGGAAATCCTGCCTGTTCTGGAGAAAGTCGTTCAATCCGGCAAGCAACTGATGATCATCGCAGAAGACATCGAAGGCGAAGCGCTGGCTACGCTGGTTGTCAACAAACTGCGTGGTACCTTCACTTGCGTAGGTGTCAAAGCTCCTGGCTTCGGCGACCGTCGTAAAGCGATGCTGCAGGATTTGGCTGCTCTGACTGGTGGTCAAGTGATTACGGAAGAGCTGGGTCTGGATCTGAAAACGACGTCGATCGAGCAACTGGGTTCGGCACGTCAAGTACGCATCACCAAAGAAAACACAATCGTCGTCGATGGCAGCGGCAACTCTGCTGACATCGTTGCTCGCGTGAACCAAATCCGCGCTCAACTGGAAGACACCACTTCCGACTTCGATCGTGAGAAGCTCCAAGAGCGTCTGGCTAAACTGGCTGGCGGTGTTGCCGTTATCAAAGTCGGTGCAGCTACTGAGACTGAACTGAAAGAGCGCAAGCTGCGCATCGAAGATGCCCTGAACTCGACGCGTGCTGCTGTCGAAGAAGGTATCGTATCCGGTGGCGGTACTGCCCTCGTGAACGTATACAACGCAGTTGCTGCTGTTGTCACTGAAGGTGACGAGCAAACGGGTGTAAACATCGTTCTGCGCGCGCTGGAAGAGCCTGTACGCACAATCGCTGCTAATGCTGGTCAAGAAGGTTCCGTTATCGTGGAGCGCCTCAAAAACGAAGCTATCGGCGTAGGCTACAACGCAGCTTCCGGCCAATGGGTGAACATGTTCGAAGCAGGTATCGTTGACCCAGCTAAGGTAACTCGCTCTGCGCTGCAGAACGCGGCTTCCGTAGCTGCAATGTTCCTGACCACCGAAGCTGTTGTGGCTGACAAGCCAGAGCCAAAAGGCGCAGCTGGCGGCGGCATGCCAGACATGGGCGGCATGGGTGGAATGGGCGGTATGGGCGGCATGATGTAATCAAGCCCCCAGAAACCTTATATAGATCAAAGATCAGAGGCCTCGGAGTGAGGTCTCTTTTCTTTTTTGCAATCAAAGGAAAATAACAATCCACCTGCGCATTGCTTGATATTGAGGCATAGATAACTGCCGACGACAGAGATATGACCTTTTGGATTTCCATTGTCGACAATCAGGAGGACAAGTGACCAACATCCTGCTACTCGATCGAAATGTCCCTCTTCACTCAAAAAAAGTAGAAATCGTCCGGCCAGCTTCCTCTAACGGCCACCACAGCCGCTATTTCAGTCAAAATTCGTGGTTCAGAATTCTAACGGCCATATATGCAGTTATCTGATCTACTTGGGGCCGTTTTCTGGTGTTTTTGATGAGATAAGCGCATATGTGGCCGTTAGAGCAGCGAGCCCCGCAAAAAGCAGGAAATAGCAGCTTATATGGCCGTTAGAGTAAAGTAACCATGCTACAACACTCCGAGCACCATACTCAGCACAGTACACCCATTCCGCACAACCAGTACAATACACTCAGCGCCGCGCACTCAACATCATCCGAAAACCACACATCGAGTCCACCACCCCGAACCCAGCATCACTCGAGCACAATTCACCAAGCAAAGTATACCGAACCCCGCACACACGCTACCTCTCCACCCATTTTCTTCGCACCTCCCCACAAGCGTCTCCGGACCAACTACTTCCTGACCCGCTGCTTCCTGATCTCCTACGGGATATGGTAGAATGAACGACGAATATCATTAACGCGAACGTAGAGGAGAGCCCATTGTGCCCCGAAAAGCTGCAGTCCTTATCATTATGATGCTTATATGTTTTTCTCTAGCGATACCTGGGCTTGCTGAATCGCAAGCATCTGGCGGTCCGCTTCGTCCCATACCAGGAACGACGCCAACAGGCGTGCCTTATGAGGAGTTAGAGGACTTTGTGGATGAATATGCGGGGCGTTATGTGGGACAGAGGACGGTCGGGGCAGCCGTTGTTATTGTAAAGGATGGCGAGATCATCCTGTCCAAAGGCTACGGTTATACAGATATGGAGCTACAGCAGCCGGTGGATCCACAGCGTACCGTATGGGAATGGGGATCCATTTCCAAACTTACGGTCTGGACCGCAGTGATGCAGTTGGTGGAACAGGGGAAGCTTGATCTGGATACGGATATCCGATCGTATCTGCCTGACGGGTTCTTAACCCAGCTAAGCTATGACGAGCCAATTACCATGCTCGATTTGATGAATCATAGTGCAGGCTTCGAAGAGTATATGTTTGATCTTGCTTATCAGTCACCGGATGACGTCCAATCCCTGGAGGAAGGCCTAAGGCTTGCTGAGCCTGCACAAGTGTACAGACCCGGCGAAAACATCGCCTACTCCAATTATTCCACTGCCCTGGCAGCATATATTGTTGAGCAGCTTACGGGATTCGAGTTTCATACTTATGCAGAGAATCATATCTTTTCACAATTGGATATGAAGCAGACGTCAGCCCACCCTACGCTGTCGGACCGTCCTGAGCTGCTGACACAGAAGGCCAAGGGGTACTATTATCAGGGGAATGCACAATTCGAACCTGGCCCATGGAACTATATGTCGATGTATCCGGCAGGTGGCATAAACGGAACTGCCGAAGACCTGGCCAGGTTCGCAATGGCCTTCATGCCGGCTGAGGGGCAGTCTTCTCCTCTTTTTCATCAAATCACTACCCTAAGCGATATGCTGGCAACCAGTCATTCGAGTGCACCGCAGGTACCTGGAATTGCGCATGGATTTTGGGAATATGCAGGGGAGCATGGCGGCTTGGGGCACACCGGCAATACGATGGTTTTTACCAGCAACTTGCTGATTGTACCCGAAGAGGGGCTGGGGATTGTTGTAATGAGCAACCAGGCGAGCGAGGCAGATATGGTTCATGGTTTGGTCAAAGCACTCGCTGGCAGGGTGAATGTCGCGCCTCCTCAGCTTGAAATGCCGAGTGCAGCAACCATCGAAGGCAGCTATATCGCCGCCCGCCGGCCGCACCACGGGTTCATGAGCCTCTATCCCTACCTGTCCTTGATGAAAATTGCTGCAGTAGATGAACAGACGATCCAGCTTGCTATTGCCGGCGCCATTGGTGAATATGTGCAGACTCATCCCTATGTCTATGAGAAGGTAAGTGGACATTCGGCACTGGATGCTTGGTCTGTTCTGTACGCTCAGGTTGAGGGGGACAAGGTAATGAAGGTTGCCATTCCGACCTCTGATTATTTGCCTCTGCCAGCTGGAAAATCCATACCAATGCTTACGACTTACGCGATAGTGGCTATCATCGTCATATTGTATTTTTTGAGTCTGCCGATTCTGCTTATCGTTCCACCTGTGCGAAGAAAATGGAGATTTTCCCCGTCCCTTTTCTGGCTTAGCCTTACGGGTATGGGATTAATCCTGAATAACGGCTTCCTCGCGCTGCGGATGCTCAGCAATTATGAGCGGGCGTATGCAGAGGTCTATCCACATCTCGTCGTGAACTACATCTTCACGGGGATCGGGTTGGTGCTGAGTGGAATCGTCCTAAGCGGATGGAGAAAACAAACCATGACCTTGGTCCAGAAAAGTATCCGACTGGCTACGGCTCTGTTGATGCTTCTTCTTGTTGCTTTGCTTGTCATGTGGCAATTTTATTCGTAGAATGCAGGCTAATTTTCATCAACGATCTTCTCCCTCTCTTAGCTTCGTATGGTATAATTATGGGATAAGGAGAGGGTAACGTGATGTTTCAAAAGCCAAAAAAAGGATACAAAGCAAAACGGCCCACGAGGGACGAGTATCAATTGGAGGAATTAGGTGACCGCTTGGTGGAAGCCAAGGAAGAAGAGTCGGAGCTGTTGCTTGAGGTGTGGGGCGAAGAGCAAGAGGTACGCGGCAGAATTGTCGCATTGGATTCCCGGACCCGCAAAGTCCATGTCGCGGAGAGCCATGGGGAATTGAGAAAAATCCCCTTTCTGGATATTATGAATGTCAACCGTCCCAGGTAAACTCCCACACGAGCGCCGCGAGGCATTTATTCGCATGTAATGTTCTTGTGCGTCCTGTGATCCATGAGAAGGACACTTTGAAAAAGTGGCCCTCTTGTGGGTCATTTGTATTTTGGATGCAGATTCAGGCCCCCACAGTCGTTAGAGTCTCACCCCCGCCAAAAATGCCCCCATCCCATCGCCATTCCTAGCCAAGGTGCTGTTGCGGCTAGCAGCTTATCACCTCAAACCGGCCATGCTCCTGCGAAAGCAAAAATCAAAAAAATAATAAGGACAAAGACGCTGCCAATTCTACTCATCGTCATGTAGGCTTCACTGGGTTCAGATTGGCCTTTGACCATCCACCCATAACGCAAATACCAGCCGATCGCCGGATTAATAATATTCACAATCGTAAGACCCACAAACAGTAACATGAAGAAAATCATCCGCCTCAGCTCCTTTTTAGGTAATACGTGGGAGAGGCGCTAAATGTTTCGGCGTTGGAGCCTAAATGGCGCAAGATGCAATAAAGCAGTTTTTTTTACGACAATTGGCCCATTCGACCACAAAAGTACGGTTTCATACTATACTTATGGGAGTAGATTCCAGAAGGGGGACGGCCAGATGGACACGGAGCTCAAGTACCTATTTGCACCCTACGAGTTGAAGGGCCATCACATCAAAAACCGCATCGTCATGGCGCCGATGGAGCTGTTGATTAAGAAGACAAGGGATGGATTCGTGAATGAGGATCACTTGAATCATTACGGAGAGCGAGCGAGAAGCGGGATTGGCCTGGTCATTATCGAAGCAACCAGCGTCGATCCGCGCAGCATGAATGTCGTGTCCCAGCTCGGTGCCTGGTCGGATGAGCACATCCCGGGGTTAAGACGACTTGCCGCAGCGTGCCAACGGTATGGCGCCAAGGTGCTGCTGCAGCTGCAGCACCTGGGTGTCCGCATGAAGCAGGATCCGATCGGCCCATCCGCGTATCAGGACAAGTCGGTGACAGCGCGAGAGATGAAGCTAGACGAACTGAAGGCGCTGCAAGAGGCATATGTGTCGGCTATCCGGCGTGCAGAATTAGCTGGCTTCGATGGGGTTGAGCTTCATGGGGCGCACGGCTATATGCTGAATCAGTTTTCTTCGCCGAATGTGAATCAGCGAACCGATCGCTACGGCGGGACGTTAGACAACCGACTGCGTTTTGTCCAGGAGGTCATGGAGCAGGCGCAACCGCTGGTGAATGAACGCTTTATCTTCGGTTACCGCATGGGCTGCAATCAGCCTACCCTTGAAGATGGCGTTGCGATGGCCGTAAGGCTGGAGCAGATGGGGATAGATGTGATCCATGTGTCTTCTTGCGGCTACTCTGGTTCGCGGCCAGAGCTGCCTACGGATTTTCCCTACAATTGGGTCATCTATGGCGGCAGCCGGATCCGGGAGAAGGTAACGGTCCCGGTCATTGTGGTGTATGAGATCCGGACACCGGAGCGTGCGGACGATATTGTGAAGCAAGGCTATGGAGATTTTGCGGCTATTGGTCGGGAGCTGATTGTGGATGCGGAATGGGCGAGAAAAGCAGCCGATGGCGATGAGATCCGCTACTGCATTCGCTGCCAGCCCTGCGTCATCTTTAATGGAGAGAACTGTGTGATGCTTTAACAAGCCGTAGCATTTCTACCCCCACTTGCCTACATTTACCGAGTGGCAGCCCGCAATCGAGGTGCTACAATGGTTGAAATGGGAGGCGCGAGTTAATGTTTTACGAACCAATGCTGCTAGAGACTAGCGAGGTAGCTTTTGATGATGAACGCTATGTATTTGAACCCAAGATTGACGGACACCGCCTGGAATTATCAATGATTAATGGCAAGGTTAATTTGTATACCCGATTTCGAACGAACGTCACGGAGCGTTATCCGGAGCTGCATCACGTACCTGTGGATAGCCCGCATGTGGTGCTGGATGGGGAGGTGGCTTACCTTAATCCAGATACCGGGGACTTTGAACTGGAATCTGTGATGCAGCGGTTTCGGCTCACCAAACCAGCTAAGATTCGGGATGGCATGAAGCGGCTGCCGTTGCGTTATTTTGTGTTTGATATTCTGAGCTACGACGGGGAGGACATTCGTCACTGGCCGCTTCACGAGCGCAAAGCACTGCTGAACGACGTGTTGACGGAGAACGCAACGTACAGCCGGGTGATGTCTGTTGAACGAACAGGAAAGGCGTTATTTGATGTCGTGAAGCAACGGAGACTGGAAGGGATTGTGTGCAAACGCAAGGACAGCCCGTATCTGGGACGCCGGTCTACCAACTGGCTTAAGGTCATCAACTATCAGTACGCCAATGTAACGATTGTTGGCTACCGCAAATCACAATTTGGCTGGCTGGTCCACTTTAATGGCAAACCCGTTGGGGTGGTTGAGCATGGGGTGCCACCGCATCAGAGAGCCAAGTTCTACGAAGCCGCCAAGAAAATAGTTACGTCTGAGGATCGCAATTATACGTATCTTGAGCCTGTGCTGCAGGCACGAATCCGCTACCTGAATGTTTACAAATCCGGTATGCTGCGTTCGCCGGAGTTTGTCCGATTTGTGGTGGACTGAGCATAAGCTTCTAAGGAGGACTCCACGCGAGTCCTTTTTTCTCTGGGCTGCCCATAATATTCGGCTACTTCCTCTTCCCTTCGGGCTGCTTGATCAAGGCATAGGCGATATGACCGATCATGCTGATGAACAAGCCGGTGCCGACAATAATGTAGACCATCATGAAGCCTTTACCCAATCCTGTCTGGGGGACGAAGGTCGGGTGGCCGACCGTGCTGAGGGTAGTCACACATACATAGAGGGCATCAATAGGCGCCAGACCTTCCTGCGTCGTGAAGAAAATCGTACCGGAGATGAGCATCAGCAGCACAAGCACGAAGATGGCTTGAAAATTCTTCATCTTGAAGGCGCGCCACATTCCGCTCAGGAGACGTTTTACAGTTAATGCAAAGGAAATCATGGTTGTCCTGCCTCCTCTGGCTTAGGATATACCGCTACTATAAAAGTCATGCGAGATATTCCTAGGCTAGCTAATTCTTCATCTACTGTACAACTGACCACGTGAATAATCAACGCAATCATGAAACAGCAACAGACGGAACCGGGGTGGCTCCGTCTGTTGCTCGCATCGGGGAATTATTATTGCGCCTGGGCCTGCAGGTCCTGCGACTCGGTCAGAATCGGGTTGCGCTTAACTTTGACCTCCTGGAAGGTAATCTTATTAGAAATAATATACTCCGGCGTCTTGCGATGGGCGTGCGATTCCTTGAAGGCTTCACTGCGCGTCCAGTTTTGAAAATCCTCCTTGGTTCTCCAACGCGTCACCACAGACACTTCATCATGATCCTTGAGATTTTGCGTCAGCAGCACCTCCAGGCCCAAGAATCCCTCCATGGCTTCCACTTTACCAATGCGGTCAAAACGTTCGATCAGCTTGTCGCCGTCCCCTTTGGTAATCTGCGAGATGTTCGTTACAATAATCATCGTTGACTCCTCCTCTATAGGTTGAACTACCGGTATAATGACCGGGTATTGCTCTTCAAAGCTGACCCTGGCTTCAATCTCATAGACTTCTCTGAGAAAATCAGCCTGGATAACCTCCTTGGGCGCTCCTGAGGCGGCAACTTCGCCGTCCTTCATGGCTATCAGATGGTCACAGAAAGCTGCAGCATGTTGCAAGTCGTGGAGCACCATCACAATCGTTATGCCGGCTTCCCGATTGAGGCGGGTCAGGGTGCGCATCACTTCCAACTGGTGAGCGATGTCCATATAGGTTGTCGGCTCATCCAGCAGCAAGATGCCGGTTTTTTGAGCAAGCGCCATGGCGATACGCGCCTTCTGTTGTTCGCCGCCCGAGAGGGTGTGGAACATCCGCTCCTCGTGCCGACGGATACTCATGACACGCATCGCCCAGTCGATGATCTGCTCGTCTTCGTCGCTAAGACGTTGGCGCAAGCCCCGCAGATGCGGTGAACGGCCATAGGCGACGAGTTCGCGGACTGTCAGCTCGGGCAAGCGGTCTTTGGCTTGCGGCAGCATCGTCAGTGTGCGAGCGTACTGCGAGCGGTTGTATTCCGAGACGGCTTTGCCGTCGACGACAATTTGGCCGCTCTCTGGAGCGATGAGAGTAGTGATAAGCTTCAGTAGTGTCGATTTGCCCGAACCGTTGGGGCCGATAATGGCAGTTATTTGACCTGTAGGGATCTCGAGCGAGAGCTCGTGCAGCCGGAAGCGGCCGGCTTCATAGACTAGCGTGTCTGTCTGGATCGCATTCATCGCCATTGACTCCTTTTTCTTAGCAAAATGAGGAAGAACGGTCCGCCAATCACAGCAAGCAGGATGCCGACCGGCAGTTCAACCGGATCGAACCAAGTGCGGGCGGTCGTATCCGCGAGGACGACTAATGCTGCACCGCCAATCATGGAGAGCGGCATTAGATAGCGATAATCATCGCCAAGCAATAGTCTGATGGCATGCGGGACAACCAGACCGACGAAGCCGACCAGGCCGGCCACACTGACCGCAGCTCCAGCCAATAAGGACGAGAGCAGGATGAGCAGCAGGCGCTGGCGTTCCACCTTTTGCCCCAGTAGCTGAGCCGAATCGTCCCCGAGTAGCAACAGATTGGCAGGCTTGATCGCTAACAGTGCCAAGAGGAGTCCGACAATCGCATAGGGAGCCATAAAGGATAAATGATGCCAGCTGCGACCATTGAGTCCGCCAGACAGCCAGGGCAGCACAGCTTGCACACGGTCGCTGTAGAGAACCATAATTCCGTTCATGACCGCGCCCAGCATGGCGTTCACGGCAACACCGGCCAGCACGATGCGTACCGGAGCACTGCCTTTATCCCAAGCAAACGCATAGACAACAAGCGATGCGCCAAAGGCACCCAGAAAAGCCGCGGCAGGCAGCAAATAGCTGAACTGAGGCAGAACCACCATTGTGATAACGGCAGCCAGACCACCACCCGCGGAAACCCCGATAATTCCGGGATCAGCCAGTGGGTTACGCATGACGCCCTGCAGGATGGCTCCCGCAGCCGCCAGAGATGCACCAACCAGCAGACCGATTAGAATGCGGGGCAGCCTCAGATCGAACACGATCGTCGAGTAGTTGGAATGACCGGTCAATGCCGGCCAGATTTCCTGAAGTGGGACAGATACAGATCCATACATCAAACCATAGAGCATGCTGAGGACCAGCAGGAGAGGGCAGCCCGCGAGCAGCCAACGTCTGCGGCGAGTGCGTTGAAGTTTATCCATGATGCTCCTTTCAAGGCGTGGCCAATCCCAGCTTGTCGTGCATAAGTGCCAATGCGTCTAAGATGCGAGTGCCTGGATTCGTACCGAACAGGTCGGGAGGCAACACTTCAATCCTGTCATCTGTAACCGCATCGATCTTGTTCCAGGCCGGGTTGGTCTGCATCTCGCGTACGAAGCTATCGCGAACCTCGTCCGGCTTGCCGTGGGTCAAGATGAAGATGCGTTCAGGATTGGCCTCTACGATCCGTTCGCTGCTCAGTTGAGCGTATTGCGGATAGCTCTGGAGACGGGGATAATCCGATGCGATGTTGATTCCGCCCGCAACACTCAAGATATCCCCGCTCAGCGAGTTGGGCAGCGCCGCCATGAAGGTGCCGGGTGCGCCGTAGACGAGCAGGACTCTTGGCTGATGATTAGCTGAACGCTGCTGGTATGTGTCCACAGCTTCATTGATCTTCTTGACCCATACTTCTGCCTGTTGGTCGCGGTCAATCAATTCACCCAGCAACGTGATTTGCTGCTGAATATCTGCAATGGAGTTGGCACTGGAGAGCAGCATCTGGGAGCCCAGGCTTTCGATGGTGGGGATATCCTTCGTATTCATAGGGTGGTTGCCAAGGACAACATCCGGCTTCAGTAGACTTATACGCTCCAGATCCACCTCGTGCGTGCTGCCGACCTGGGAGACATCGAGGGCGGCAGGGTTGCTCGGCACGATATCTGAGGTCGGCCTGCCCACTAACGTACCTCCCAGAGCGTAGATAATATCGGTTTCGCCATTGCCCAAGGCAACAATATGCTGGGGCGGCGTGTCGAATACAAGCTGGCGCTGTGCAAAATCGGTAACGATAATTGCATCGGGAGAATTCGGATTCACCTGTTCGGGTCCGGCGCCGGCACTGCAACCTGAGACTGCGATGCCGAGCAGTAAGATAGGGACGGAGAGCCATTCAGGCTTCTTCACAGTTGAACCTCCTTACAATTCATATGTAACTGATACTGAGAATCAATTTCAACAACATGATAATCCTTCTCATTTAAGAAGTCAACAAAAATATTTGGAAATGAATGGTCGGATGAGTAGGGGAGGATCTCGCCTTGATTAAGGTCAGTTGGATAAACAGCCCGGCTGATTTTCGTTAAATTAACGCTCTAATGTAAGGAAAAAGCCAATGCAAAAACGAGTTGACGGGATGGGAACTCATGAAGTACTATGTTGGGGAACTGGTAAGGAGAGGGAGGAACGGGCAAAGGCCCTTTCTTTTTTTAGTCCTTATTGAGAATGATAATCAACAATAATCATTTGATTATCACTATCAATATTTGGAGGTGAACAATGAAACACAAGCTTAGAAGGGTGTCGCTGCTGCTGACCGGACTTGTGTTAAGCCTGCTATGGGCGGGATTGATTCATGCCCAGTCCCTGGACAACGGCGTCTATACTGTGGATTACACGGTTCTCAAAGCAGAGAACGATTCGGCATCGATGGCCAATGATTATTGGGAGAAGCCTGCCAAACTTACCGTGCAGGATGGCAAAGTGACGATCCAGATGACGGTCAACCATAGCCAGTGGGTGACAGAATTCAAAGTCCCAGCTGGAGGAAACTATGTGGATACCAAGGTGATCAGCACTGACACAGGCGCTGATAAGCGAACCGTGGAATTCACAGCTGCCGGGATTGAGCAACCCATTCTGTCCAAGATTCACGTCACCGTTGCGGAGATTGATTATGATCACGATTATACGATCCGCTTCGCATTCAAACCGGACAGTCTCAAGCTGATCCAGGCGGCTGAATCGGCAGCGACGCCGGAGCCGCCAGTCGATAAGCCGACGACCGAGAAACCGCCAGCTGCAACGGAGCAGCCTGCGGCTGCCAAGCCGTCCAAGCCAGCTGCAACTCCGTCCTCAAGCGGGACGCCAGCTGCCAATACAACGGCGAGCTCGCCGCCGCCAGCTGCTCAACCTACGCCACCCAAGAAGGAGGCAAGCAGCAGCTCACAGGAGCCAGCGGCTGGATCTGGACAGGAAAGCACGAATCCTCCTGAAGCAGAGGCGAGGGAGATACAAGCTGATGAACCCGTTGTCGAAGCTGAAGAGAACCCTGCCGTTGAGCCTGTGGAAGAACCGGCCGCATCAGAGATCGATAATAGCACGGTTGATGAAGAAGCTGCGTCTACTGAGCAGCCTGCCGAGGCAACGGCCGTGACGGCAGACGCTACCGATGAGACGACTGTGGTAGAGGAAGGCCGCCAGCTCTCTGCAGCTCCGGCTAGCGGAAGCAGTTCGTCAGGTCAAGCCAAGACCTGGCTCATCATCAGCATCGCAGTTGTAGGTGCAGGCATCATTGCTGCGGGAGTTTTCTTGATTTATCGCCGCCGCGTGGAAGCACGCCAAGCTTAATCGGTCTTACCGGGTCCCCGTCTATCGGGGCCCCACCCCACTACACCCATTCAAAGGAGAATGAGAATCCGTGAGTACTCGCAAGTCTTTTCGCTGGATTGCCCTGCTATCCGCTTGGTTTATTCTGCTCTCATCCGTACATATTTCTACTGCTGCAGCTGCCCCAGATCCGTCCGAGTTGGAGGATGGGTTGTATAGTGTAAGCTTTAACTCGTACAAACATAATACCAATGAAATTTCCGTGATGAATACGTATATCGGTACATCCGCCGTACTGGAAGTCAAAGATGGCGAACAGACGGTGCATGCGTTGCTCCGCTTCAGCAACTGGATTAAAGAGCTGAAGATTGGAACAACCATAGAATCGCAAACCGATGTCGTTAATCTGACCGAGGATCTGTGGGTTTTTGATTTTGTAAATACACAAGGTGACACGTACCCGCGTACGTCTCGTATTGTGAGCTTCCCTGTTGAACAATTGGGCAATTTCAATTACGAAGGCTTCACACACATTGAGGTGCCGCAAGGCCAACTGCCCTTCACTTATAACCACAAGTACGATTTGCATTTTCAGGTAGGCGAGCCAGCAGGTCTTGTGGCCAACAGTACAGGAACGCTTGCTGACTTGCAGCAAGCGATTGGCGGTGCAGAGCAGGTGCTGGACGCTGGCAAACGGCATGCTGATTTTGTCGCAAGCAGAGCGATCGATCTTACCGATTCCATTACGTATGCCAAGGCTATTGCTGCATTGCCATCGGCTACTCCATTGCAAATAACGGCAGCTCAGCATTATCTGGAACAGGATGCGGCTGTATTTGCCGACTTGTACCCAGGTGAGCAAACAGCGGACATCACTGTCCAGGCCGTCCATGCGACGGATGATTATCGCTCTTCTGCAATGTCTGGTTATCTGGCCAGTCCCAAAGCAGTAACGAGTGCTGCCGGAACGGCTGTTCAATTACTAATTAATGATCACAAGACAGTGACGAGCTTCATGGTGGAGCAGAACGGAGAATTGGTGGAGGCAACGAACGTGTCGGTGAATGCTGATGCGAATACGCGCCTAATCGAATTCCCGGTCTCAAGTCTCGATGCTGTCATTAATGCACGTGTTCATGTGTCAACTACATTGGATAATGGCCAGCCTTACGAGATGGATCATAATATTCGCTTGATTTTCAACCGTGCATTGAACCGTGTCGAGTTGCAATCGGAAGTGACTGCAGCCCAACAATTGCATAACCAAGCTGTGGTCGGAACAGAGGTTGGCCAATATCCGCAGGAAGCCACAACAGCTCTGCAAGCCGCCATTAATCAGGCTAAAGTGGATGGAAGTATGCTATCTACCCAGGAAAAAGTAAACGCAGCCTTGGCAAATCTGAGGACGGCAGTAGAAGCATTCAAGAGTGCTGTTGTTGCAGCACCAGGTAACGGTCAAGGCACCCCGATCTCGATTCAGGTCGTGCATGGAACCGATGATTACCGCTCTTCGTCGATGGCCAGCTATCTGCTGAATCCTAGAGCTGTGACAGAAAACGGCGAGACATCCGTTCAACTGACAGTTAAGGATCATACCATTGTAACCAGCTTCAAAGTGCAACAAGCAGGCGAGCTGAAAGAAGCGGCTACCGTATCTGTTGATACAGAAACGAATACTCGCTTGGTCACATTCCCGGTTTCCAGCCTGGATGCCGTAGTCCAAGCACGCGTTCATATCTCGACGTCGATGCCGAACGGCAGCCCGTATGAAGTGGATCATGACATTCGTCTGATCTTCAACCGTGCGCTGGATCGTGCTGACCTGCAAGCGGAAGTCACGTCTGCACAAAAGCTTCATGACGAAGCAGTTGTCGGAACGGCAGCTGGACAATATCCGGCAGCGGCCAAGACGGCACTACTGACAGCAATCAACAAGGCAAAAGTGGACGGCAGTATGCTCTCCACCCAAGCGAAAGTAAACACAGCTTTGACGGAGCTGAAAGCAGCAGTCAACACGTTCAAAGGGGCGGTTGTCGCTCCTGGAAACGGCGGTGGTCCAGTTACGCCTCCACCGGGTGGATTGGCTGATGGGAAATACTCAATTAATCTCCGTGTTCTGAAAAATGGAACTTCTGAAACATCTATCATGAATGGATATGTGTATCATCCAGCAAGGCTCCTTGTCCAAAATGGAGTTAAAACCATTGTGATGAATCTGGGTGTAAGTGATAAAATCACTTCTTTTTCGGTAAGTGGTTCATCCATTTCAGTTGTAGAAACGAATGCAAATGAAAATAGCCGTCGAGTCAGTTTTAATGTATCGGATCTCACACAAAAATTGGATGGAGAAGTCCGAATAGATTGGAGCGAAATCAATTATCATTATACGTATAAAATTCAGTTGGAATTTGGAAATCCAATAGAAGTTGATGAATGGCCTGTTGAAAATCCGCCTAATCCCAATCCTCCAACGGAAACACCTAACCCTAATCCACCAGCAACCGGTGGTAACGGTACGGGTGGAGGTGGAACGACGCCAGGCGAAGAGGGAGAGCAGGGCACCGAGCCAGGTACAGACAACGGCTCGGAGAATCCATCGCAGCCTGGTAGTAACGGGAATGGTGGCGGAACCGAAACACCTACGCCGCCGGCCGTTACATTCACGGACACTGCAACGCACTGGGCGAACCAATCCATTGCTCGTGCAACGGAGCTGGGAATCGTGAATGGTTATGCTGACGGCACATTTAAGCCGAATGCCACAGTGAACCGTGCCGAGTTCGCAGCCATCATCAGCCGTGCGTTCCAACTGGATCTGAACGCACCAGCCTCATCCTTCAGCGATTGGAATGGCGTACAGGCCTGGGCTAAGCCATTCATCGAGCAAGCGGTCGCCGCAGGTATCATCAACGGCTACGAGGATGGTTCATTCCGTCCAACACAGCAGGTGAGCCGTACGGAGATCGCAGTGATGATCGTCCGTGCGCTGGGGCTGCACACAAATAGCGAGGCGGAGCTAAGCTTCCAGGATGCCGGACAAATCCCGGCTTACGCCAAGCCATACATCGCAGCGGCTGTGGAGCATGGTCTGATTGAAGGACTGGGCAACAATACCTTTGGCGCTCAGGCACCAGCTACCCGCGCCCAAGCGATCACACTGATTCTGCGCGCACTGGATTACCTGGCCGCATCGCAGAATGGTCAGGCCGCTTAAATCGCAGCGTATCACTGAACCGAACAAGACAACGAGCACGTACGAGGACGCCAGAACACTGGTGTCCTCTGCGCGCTTGCAAGCACAGAGCTGGCCCAGCCGGCCGCACCAGAGCCCAGCAAGTAAAGAAAATGTACTTGCACGCACCCAACATGCCGCACCCGAGCGCAGCAAGTAAAGAAAATGTACTTGCTGGCCCCTAGCATGCCGCACCCGAGCGCTGCAAGTAAAGAAAATGTACTTGCACGCACCCAACATGCGGCACCCGAGCGCAGCAAGTAAAGAAACTATACTTGCGGACCCCAGCGTGTACCACTGTCAAGAAAATGGACACAAATTAAGCAACCTGGAGTTGTTCGTAATACTTCTTCTCGGCCATGTGCGGAGTGAGGTAGCCAATGGATGAATGGATTCGAATCCGGTTGTACTCAAGCGTAATGTATGAGCGGATTGCACGGTAGGCCTGTTGGCGTGTCTGAAACGTCGTCAAATACACGAGTTCCTTTTTGAAGACGCTATGGAACGCTTCAATACAGGCGTTATCGTAGCAATTCCCTTTGCGACTCATACTTCCAACCATCCCATAACTCTCTAAGCGTTTACGGTAATCCTTGGCGGCGTACTGAGAGCCTCGATCGGAATGGTGAATGAGTCCTGCCTTTGGCTGCTGCAGTTTGTAGGCCATGTCGAGGGCGTCCAGAGCAAGTTCCTGGGTCATCCGGCTGCCCATTGAATAGCCTACAATTTTGCGAGAGTACAGGTCCATCACGCTCGCCAAATACACCCACCCTTGCTGAGTGGCGACATAGGTAATGTCGGAAACCCACGTATGGTTAGGGGCTTCAACCTTGAACTGACGATCCACCAAATTGGGGAACACCGGTTGGTTATGCTTGGAGTTGGTGGTTGCCTTGTACTTCTTCACCACACGAGAGACCAACCCCATCTCTTTCATGAACTTCGCTACCGTCTTAGGGGAGATCACCCAGCCCTCTTCGCGCAGCTTAGCCGTGATCTTCAGGCTCCCGTAACGCTGCTTAAAGCCGTTAAAATGATGCTGGATTCGCTTCTTCAGCTTTGCTTGGCGCTTGTGTGTATCACTGGGTTTGCGGTGCACCCAGCGGTAGTAACCGCTTCTAGATACCTTCATCAACTGGCACATCTTCTGGACGCGGAACTGGAAGCGGTGTTTGTGGATAAACTTAAAAATCAGTCCCGATTTTTCGTGAAGAAGTGCATGGCCTTTTTTAAGATTTCGTTCTCCTCCTGCAGTTCACGGTTCATCTGCTCTAGCTGTTTCAGATGTTCCTTGTCCACAAAGAGCTGGGACTTCTCTCCCGTCTCACTGTACTGACGTTTCCACTTTCGGATACTGGAAGCCGGCACATCAATCTCTCTAGCTACTTCGGTGGGGGTTTTACCCGCCTCCATCATATGCTGCACCGTATTACGCTTAAACTCTTCATCAAAGTGCTGTCGCTGTTCTCCCATAAGTCACCTCAACCTGATCGAATTCTTTATTCTATATTATCAGGTCGCTCTTACATCGTGTCTAAATTTCAGTTTACATGCAGCGTGCCGTGTCCAAGCGCCGCAAGTAAAGAAACTTTCGCTGGAGCGGCGGTGTGCGCCGAGTTGTGCGCTCCAAGGCAAGAAACTTTCGCTGTAGCAGCAGTATGCGCCGAGTTGTGCGCTCCAAGGCAAGAAACTTTCGTTGCAGCAGCAGTATGCGCCGAGTTGTGCGCTCTAAGGCAAGAAACTTTCGCTGTAGCAGCAGTATGCGCCGAGTTGTGCGCTCCAAGGAAAAAAACTTTCGCTGCAGCAGCAGTATGCGCCGAGTTGTGCGTTCCAAGGCAAGAAACTTTCGCTGGAGCGGCGGTGTGCGCCGAGTTGTGCGCTCCCAAGGCAAGAAACTTTCGCTGCAGCGGCAGTATGCGCCGAGTTGTGCGCTCCAAGGCAAGAAACTTTCGCTGGAGCGGCGGTGTGCGCCGAGTTGTGCGCTCCAAGCCCAGCAAGTAGTAAGGAGGACATATGAGAAAAGATTACCGTACACGGTTCAAGCCCTTACTCGGGGTCCAGACCCTGCTGCTAATGTTACTGCTCCTGAGCGCTTGCGGATCAGAGCCGCCGCTCAGTAACCAGCCGCAAGACACATCCGACGCGCAGACCGTCCAGGCCGCTGCACCTGAACCCGAAGCGGAGGCGGAGACCGCGAAGCCTCCGCAATCGGAGGAGCAGCGTATCGTCTCGACCACGGTCGCCATTACGGAGATCATGGATGCCCTGGAGCTGGAGCTCGCCGGAATCCCCAAGAGCGTCAAGACTTTGCCCGCACGCTATGACGGCGTGACCGAAGTCGGCAATCCGATGAGTCCGGACATGGAGCTCGTCAAGTCACTGAAGCCGACAGAAGTGCTGTCGGTGACAACTCTCCAATATGACCTGGAGCCCGTATTCGACAATGTCAACCTGGACGCGACGTTTCTGGATTTCACATCACTCTCGAACATGCAAGCAGCAATAACGGATCTGGGTGCACGATATGACCGGGAGCAGCAGGCTTCAGCAATCGTCGAGACCCTCGATGCGCAGGTCGCAGAAATTCGTGAAGCGGCCAGGGGCCGGGAGCAGCCGACCGTGCTCATTCTGTTGGGCGTGCCGGGCAGCTATCTCGTCGCGACGGAGCATTCTTATATTGGCGACCTGGTGCGACTGCTGGGCGGTGTCAATATTGTGCAGGGCGAGAGTGTGGAATATCTGGCTTCTAATACGGAGTACCTGCAGCAGGCCAATCCGGACGTCATTCTGCGGGCCGCGCATGGGATGCCGGAAGAGGTCGTGAAGATGTTCGACGCCGAGTTCAAGACCAATGACATCTGGAAGCATTTCAAGGCGGTCCAGACTGGCCGCGTCTATGATTTGGAGGAAGCGTTATTCCCGACCACCGCCAACCTCGCTGCCGACCGCGCGCTTGCCGCGCTGGCAGAGATGCTCTATCCCTAAGCGAACGTGATTCTAACTGGTGAGGAACGATAGCATGTCTACTTTACGAACTACATTCAAATTTACTGTTGTATTGTTGCTCCTGGCAGCGGCTGTACTCATCTCCATAACGACAGGCAGCATCAAGGTTGGCCTGTGGGAGCTGCTCCAGGGACTCTTCAGCGGTACCAACGAGCAAGTCGAAGTCATTCGTGATCTTCGTTTACCGCGAATCATCGTCTCCATGCTATCCGGTGCGGCGCTTGCTGTCTCCGGTGTGCTGCTGCAGGCAGTCATGCGCAACCCGCTGGCCGACGCAGGCGTTATCGGTATTGCCTCGGGCGCGGGATTCGTTTCTCTGTTGCTGGTGACGCTGTTCCCGGCGATGTTCTTCTGGATGCCGCTGTTCTCCTGCCTGGGCGGGGCGCTCGCTTGCTTCCTGGTCTACTCGCTCTCCTGGCGCTCGGGTCTGCAGCCGATGCGGCTGATCCTGGTGGGCGTAGCCATTAACGCTACCTTCACCGGATTAGGCCAGTCATTCAATTACCGGGGCAGCTATGCAGTCACCTCGGTCAATCAGGCGATCAGCTCGATCTTCACGATGAAGACCTGGACGGATGTGGAGATCCTTGGCATTTATGCATCCATTGGATTAATCCTCTCCTTACTTGTTGGCTCCTGGTGCAACATGCTGGCCCTCCAGGACAAGACGGCGGGAAATCTCGGTATGCGTGTGACCCAGGCTCGGCTGCTAATCTCAGTCATCGCCGTCCTGCTTGCTTCGACCGCCACCGCAGTTGGTGGGCTGATTGCTTTTGTCGGACTCCTGGTACCGCACATCGGCCGCCAGATTGTTGGTTCGGATCACTGGTTGTTGATCCCGTTCTCCGCAATCAGTGGCGCGCTGCTGATACTGGTCGCTGATACCTTGGGCCGAACGATTCTGGCACCCACCGAAATTCCGGCCTCGATCCTGATGACGATCATCGGCGGGCCATTTCTTATTTTCATGCTTAGAAGGAGTGATCGGCTTCATGGAGCTTAAGGGCCTTACCTTCTCGTACGACGGAAGAATAGATCAGCTCAAGCAAGTGGAGGACCGCATCCCGACGGGACAGATTACAACGATAATCGGACCGAATGGCAGTGGCAAATCCACGCTGCTTGGCGTCATGGCCCGCAATCTCTCTCCGCGCGAGGGAGAAGCCGTGCTGGACGGCAAGGCGATCATAGCTTATGCACCAAAAGAACTCGCCCGTAAACTGGCAGTCGTGCACCAGCATAATGATGCGCCACCGGATCTGACAGTCCAGCGCCTTGTCGCCTATGGACGTCTACCGCATCGGCGGATGTGGTCGCAGCAGAGTGAGGAGGATGAAGCGGCTATCCAATGGGCATTGGAAAGCACCCGGCTGCTCGACAAACGGGAGTCCCGGCTTTGCACACTGTCTGGAGGTGAGCGGCAACGGGCCTGGATTGCCATGGCGCTTGCGCAGCGAACGAAGCTGCTTTTTCTCGATGAGCCCACAACGTTTCTGGATATGTATCATCAGATTGAATTGCTGGAGTTAATTCGACACTTAAATGAGGAGCATGGGATCACCATTGTGATGGTGCTCCATGACATTAATCAGGCACTGCGCTACAGTCATCATCTGATCGTCATGAAGGAGGGGGAGGCAAGACTCAGCGGAGCGCCGCGGGAAGTTATCACTTCGGCTGCGCTGGCTGACATCTATGGGGTAAAGGCGGTGCTGCGGGAGGATGATCAGGCTGGCCTGGTCGTACTCCCGCTCGGGACAGCAGAAGCTGCACATATGTAGGGTTAGTCGGTAGCAAACACGACGTTCTGCAAGTCGATTTCCCCTTCAATGGTAAACAGGACAATGGTGCCGTCGGGGTAATCACTCAACTGATTGCTGACCCAGGAGCCGGCTCCACGGTTATCTGAGGGACTTATGTAGGCAATACTCGCACCTTCGCCGCCTTCGGCACACATGGCCATCGGCCATTCGTCACGGTCCAGGCCTTTTCGTGTAGGGATGCCACGGAGCGACAAATCTCGATTGCGATCTGCACCTTGGCGGTCGATGGTACAGGTGGCGGAGGATCCCTTTCCGATGGCGGCGGCAATATGCGATCCGGTTTCAGGATAGCGATCCGCCGGAAACATCAGCTCATAATCATGGATACCGGCAGGTGCAGGCGAATCTGTCGGCAGCCAATCCGGATCCAATACCCCGATCGCTATCAGAATCGTCAGCGCAAATCCAATCAGCAGGGCAATTCCTCCACTGGGGGCGCGTTTTGTTCGTCTTCGCGTGCTTCTCATTGTTCCTCCTCTGACTGTATAAATAGGGCCAGAGAATAGTATACCATGCGAGTTAAATCATGGGCTTATTAAAAATGAATGCACAAAAAACCGCCTATCCCTTGGATCAGGCGGTTCGGTCAGACACTGATCGGCTTACGTGTCATCATCTCATACAACGTATGGTACGCTCTGGCGATATCAGAGTTTGGATTATTGGCTAAATGTTGCCTGTATTCATGACTCATCTCCATCAGCAATTCCCGGTAATGCCGTTTTTTCTCGGTTTCGGGGAAGAGGGAGCGGCTCATAAGCATCGCTTCGTCTAGATATCGCTGCGGGGGCTTACTCATGCTGATCAACTCCTTGAAGTCTGGCTATCCTTATATTAACCTGTCCTGTTACATTCGAATCGGTAGCTTAACAAATTTAACACATCTTTTTTGGCCATGCCACTCCCTTTCGACAATCGTCACGGAATCGACAAGCTCCGTCCACGTACCCGCAGACTTTGACGATTCGCCGACTGTCCGAGACGTTTAATCACTAGTATCGGGCTTTTAACCGCCCAGACTGTGAGCTAGAAGGGAGACTGATCCGTGTGAATACATGGCAATTGTTTAAAGACGGTAAATGGCGACCGGCACGCTCCGGTCAAACGTACGAAGTGACCAATCCCGCTAATGGCGAGGTTGTAGCGGTTGCTGCATCTGGAGATGCCGAGGATGCGGCGGATGCGGTGAGGGCAGCTGAAGCTGCCTTCTCAGCATGGGCTGCAACCCCGGCCAAGGAACGAGCAGAACTACTGGAGCGCCTGGCTGCTTTGCTGGAGGAAGACAGCGAGGAGCTGGCACGCCTCATTACGTTGGAAATGGGCAAGCCGCTTGCGGAAGCGAGAGGCGAAGTGAAAATCTCCGCCGATTATCTCCGTTGGAACGCTGGCGAAGGGGTGCGCGCCTATGGTCAGATGATTCCACCGCCTGCTGGAGACAAGCGATTGTTGACCTTGCGTCAGCCCGTTGGGCCGGTCGCGGCAATCACGCCTTGGAATTTCCCATTGTCCATGGTTGCGCGCAAACTGGGGCCTGCGCTGGCCGCTGGTTGTACCGTCGTCCTCAAGCCGGCAGGCCAAACCCCGGGACCTGCTGTTCGTTTCTGTGAACTCGCAGCTCGAGCTGGGATTCCTGACGGCGTCATCAATCTGGTGACAGGACCGTCAAGTCCAATCGGCGATACCCTGCTACAGGAGGAAGCGATTCGTAAGATTACCTTCACCGGCTCAACGGCCGTCGGCAAGCAGCTGATGGCACAAGCGGCCGAGCAGGTCAAGCGAGTGTCCATGGAGCTTGGCGGTCACGCACCGCTGCTGGTGTTCGAAGACGCGGATCTGGACGCGGCGGTTGCTGGGGCAGTCAGCAGTAAATTTCGTAATAGCGGTCAGACTTGTATCTGCGCCAACCGTATTTACGTTCAAGCTTCCATTGCCGAGGCATTCACGCAGAAGTTCAAAGCAAAAGTGGACGAGCTGGTCGTCGGTGACGGCCTTCAAGAGGAGACGACCATTGGTCCGCTGATTAACGCGGACGCCGTAGATAAAGTACAAGAACAGGTTCAGGATGCGCTGGATAAAGGTGCGAAGCTGATCAAGGGCGGTAGACGGAGTGACCGGGAGGGTAATTTCTACGAGCCCACCGTGCTTGCCGATGTCGACGAGTCCATGACCATCACGACGGAAGAAACATTTGGCCCTGTCGCGCCAATCTATGTCTTTGAGACCGAGGAAGAGGCCATTGCCAAGGCTAACGCCACGCCTTACGGGCTGGCCGCCTATTATTACACCCGTGATCTGGCTCGTTCGATTCGGGTCTATGAGGGTCTCCAGTATGGCATTATCGGCTGTAACGATGCCGTACCAACGACAGCAGAGGCCCCGTTTGGCGGCTTCAAGGAGAGCGGAATCGGTCGGGAAGGCGGTCCAGGGAGTATCGATGATTTTCTGGAAACCAAGTTCGTATCGATCGCGATTTAACTATGGGTTGTAGCACCTGCCATACACAACATAATGTCCGGTCCAGACTTGCGCTTAGCATAGTTATGATCGGACATTTTTTTGTTTTACAGACAGTTGGGCGCATCAAAAATCCCCTGTGCAACAGAGGATCTGTCGTACAGGGGATACAAGAAGCCGGTTTATTTGCTGTAAGCTGCTGCCGTCTCGACTGCCGTTTGCCTACCGTACAGTTGACGGAGAACATGCGGTTTGAGCGAAGAAGGCTGCGTAGAGAAGATCAGCTCATCGGCACCAATAACCGTAATTTCACCGGAGCTACTGCCGATTACCGTTCCATCCTCAATGATCGAGCCTTCGCCAATGATGGCGCGTGTAATCTTGACATTCCGGCCAATCTTCACGTTAGGCATAATAATGCTGTCCTCGATTTCGCTGCCGCGCCCAATCTGCACGCCATGGAATAGCACCGAGCGGGTCAGATCGCCGTCAACTGAGCAGCCATGGGGAATCACAGATTGTTCTACGGAAGCAAAAGGATCACGATAAGATGCCAAGTCACCGGATACCGCTTTGGTTTGCATTGGCCAAGCGTCCGTATCAATGGTCAGTCCGTTATCCAGAAGGTCCATATGAGCCTCCCAGAGGCTGTCAACCGTACCTACATCACGCCAGTAGCCGTTGAATGGGCAAGCGTACAGCTCGATTTGATCCTTTAACATTTTAGGGATGATATCCTTGCCGAAGTCATGGCTTGATTGAGCGTCTGCAGCATCTTCGATCAGATAGTCCCTCAAGGTTTCCCAGCGGAACATATAGATGCCCAGGGAAGCGAGGTTGCTCGCAGGCTTAGCCGGCTTTTCCTCGAAGCCAATGACGCGTTGCTGCTCATCGGTGTGCATGATTCCGAACCGGTGGGCTTCCTTCCACGGTACTTCTTTCACAGAAATTGTGGCATGGGCACCCGTGGAGGTGTGCACATCCAACAGCTCGCGATAATCCATATTATAAATATGATCACCCGACAGGATGAGTACATTTTCAGGTTGAAGCGCATCGAGATACGCAATGTTCTTGTAGATAGCATCCGCCGTTCCGGTATAGCCGTCTTTATGTTCGGAGGATGGAGGCAGCAAGGTGAAGCGACCTTCCTTCTCTTCAGGCATCCAGCAAGCTCCGTCCTCCAGATGACTATGGAGCGATTCAGCCCGGTATTGGGTCAAGACTCCGATCGAGTGAATGCCGGAATTTTTGCAATTGCTCAGCGGAAAGTCGATAATCCGGTATCGGCCTCCGAAAGGGACTGCAGGCTTGGCAAGCTTTGCAGTCAGGGGCGCAAGCCGCTTGCCCTCTCCACCGGCCAGGATCATCGCTACACATTCATTGGAAAACATACATTAAGTCCCTCCCGTATCATTAATTATCAAATTATGCCTTTTTGGTAAGTGTTTGGATTGCAAGTGAACCCGTTCCAAAATGACGATACGTATATATAACGCCTTGGACTTGTTTTGAAACCAGTTGACCAGGTTCAGAGGATAAAAGACCGGGCGTGGCGAACTAAGATAATGAACAATTCGTGAACAGCAACGCGGGGGCACTGAAAGACTGCTTCAATGAGAAGTAAACGGGGTAATTGGACTAAAACTATGGCTAATGATGGTGGTGAATACGTGCTGGGAACGACAATACGCTCGGAAGACGTGTTTCTTTTTCATGAAGGAACACTATATGAAAGTTATCGATTGCTGGGGTCGCATGTTGTGCGTGGTCGTGATCAAGAAATCGTAGGCACGCGCTTTACGGTATGGGCGCCGCATGCGCAATCGGTTGGCGTAGCAATGGACCGGAATCATTGGGACGGAACGGTTCATAGGCTGGAGCAAGTGCCCCAATCGGGATTGTGGACGGGGTATATCGAAGGCGTCAGTGAGGGAACGTTATATAAATATGAAATCATCGGATCTAGTGGGGAGAAGCTGCTCAAATCGGATCCCTATGCGTTCGAGTGCGAACTCAGACCTCGCACGGCTTCGGTTGTACGCGACATCGAAGGCTATCAGTGGCGGGACAAGGCCTGGGTACGCAAGCGCAAAGCGCCGTACGATCAGCCGATGAATATTTACGAGGTACATCTGGGTACCTGGAAATATTCCGAAGCAGGCGAACTCCTGACCTATCGGGAGCTGGCAGGGGCGCTGCTCGATTATGTTGTTGAGATGGGCTATACCCACATTGAGCTGATGCCGCTCTCGGAGCACCCCTACGATTTATCATGGGGGTACCAGGTTACAGGTTTCTACGCAGCGACCAGCCGGTTTGGTTCTCCTCAAGACCTAATGTACCTGATCGACGAATCCCATAACCGTGGTGTCGGCGTGATCCTGGACTGGGTACCTGCACATTTTGCCAAGGATGCGCACGGTTTGCGTCAGTTTGACGGACAGCCGTTATTCGAGCATGAGGATCCCTTGATTGCCGAGAAGCCGGGTTGGGGAACGCTGGGATTTGACTACAGCAAGCCTGAGGTAAGATCATTCCTCATTTCCAATGCATTGTTCTGGATGGAGAAGTATCATGTAGACGGGCTGAGGGTCGATGCCGTCACCAGCATGCTGCTGCGTGATTTCGAGAAGAGCGAATGGCGTCCCAACGAAGAAGGCGGCAGAGAAGATAAAGATGCGATTTACTTTTTACAAAAGTTGAACGAGACGGTTTTCGGCACATTTCCACACACGCTGATGATGGCGGAGGAGTCAAGCGCCTGGCCTCTGGTTACGGCACCTGTGGAGCAGGGGGGATTGGGCTTCAATTATAAATGGAATATGGGCTGGATGAACGACACCCTCTCCTATTTTGAGCTCGACCCTATTCATCGTGCAGCCAAGCAGTCCTTGTTGACCTTTCCCATCGCTTATGCGTACACGGACAATTTTGTACTCCCGCTCTCCCATGATGAGGTCGTCCACGGCAAAAAATCGCTGTTGAACAAGATGCCTGGCAGCTATGAGCAAAAGTTTGCGGGTCTGCGAACGTTGCTGGCTTATTGGTTGTCGTTTCCCGGCAAAAAGCTGATGTTCATGGGGGGCGAATTCGGTCAATTCATCGAATGGAAGGACCAAGCTGAGCTGGACTGGCTGCTGCTCGACTATGAGATGCATCAGCGAATGCAGCATTTCACCCGCACCGTCAATGGTCTCTATCGTCAGGAGAAAGCGCTATGGCAGCTGGACCACGAGCTGTCCGGCTTTGAGTGGATCGATCACGAGGATCATATCCAGAACATAATTGTCTATCTGCGCAGGGGCAAGCGGAACGGCGAGACACTCATCGTCATCTGCAATTTTGCTCCGGTAGAACGTCAGGGCTACCGGATTGGCGTGCCTACAGCGGGGGATTATTACGAACTGCTGAATACCAGCGATGCCGAATTCGGCGGTGAGGGCCAGACCTCACAAGAGCCGTACCAGACGGACAAGCTGCCTTGGCATGATCGTAAGTACAGCTTGGAAATGACCTTGCCGCCGATGAGTGTCATCTGGCTTAAAAAGAATCGTGGAAGAGGGGTAAAGAAACCATGAAAGTGCTGTTCGCCGCTGCGGAAGGAAGTCCGTTCATGAAAACCGGCGGTCTCGCGGATGTCATATCGGCTCTGCCGAAAGCGCTGCTGGAGAGCGGAATCGATGTGCGAGTCATCATGCCCAAATACAAATCCATTCCCGAGTCTTATAGCTCCTCCATGCGCTTTATTAAAGCCATCGAGGTTCCGGTAGGCTGGCGTCAGGTCTATTGCGGGCTGTTTGAGCTGATGCACGAGGGCGTGATGTTCTATTTTCTGGACAGTGAATACTATTTTGGCGCCCGGGACACCGCCTATGGTCATTACGATGATGGCGAGCGTTTTGCTTTTCTGGACCGCGCGATCCTGGAAGCACTGCCGCATGTAGCTTTTCAACCGGATATCATCCACAGCCACGACTGGCATACCGGTATGGTTGCACCGCTGCTGGACAAGCACTATCGGCATGATCCATTCTATCGGGATATCCGGACCGTCTATACGATTCACAACTTGCAGTTTCAAGGCGTTTTTCCGTATGAAATACTGGGCGACCTGCTTGGGCTTGATCATGAAGCCTTTCATCCGGAACGCCTGGAATATCAGGGTGGCGTAAGCTTCATGAAGGGTGGTATTGTCTACTCGGACCGGGTGACTACAGTAAGTCAGACCTATGCGGACGAGATCCGGACATCGTATTACGGGGAAGGACTGGATGGAACCTTGCGCTGGCTTGGCGGGAGACTGAGTGGAATTGTCAATGGGATTGACGAGCAATCCTATAATCCGGCAACGGATCCCCATCTCTATCTGAGATACAGCTCGGACATTGCCAAGAAGCAGTCCAACAAAACAGAACTACAGCGTGTACTTGGACTGGAGCAGAACAAAGACATTCCGCTCATTGGCATGGTCACGCGATTGACGGATCAAAAAGGAATGGATCTGGTTTCACACGTGCTACAGGAGATTCTGGATGAAGACCAAGTGCAGTTTGCCATTCTTGGCAGCGGCGATCCCAAATATGAAGGCTTCCTTCTGGACAAGGCCTATCATCATCCGAAGAAGCTGGCGGTGCAGGTGCGTTTTGATGAACGATTGGCAAGGCAAATTTATGCCGCCTCTGATTTGTTCCTGATGCCTTCACGGTTTGAACCTTGCGGACTGAGCCAGTTGCTTGCGCTGCGATATGGGAGTATCCCGGTCGTACGTGAGACCGGTGGGCTGGTTGACACCGTCCAGGCCTACGATGAATATGCAGGCACAGGCAACGGTTTTTCCTTCACCAATTATAATGCGCATGACATGCTTCATACGATCCGCTATGCCTTGTCCTTCTATGGAACACCGGTATGGAAGGATCTTGTTCAGCAAGCCATGAGCGCGGATTATAGCTGGGGCCAGTCTGCAGCCAAGTACAAGGAGCTGTATGACGAGATTGTCGGGGCAAGGACGTCCGTTTCAACAGCGGGAGATTCAGTCGAATAGATCATGTGAAACGGGGCTTAGCCAGCTCCGTTTTTTTCTGCACGAATCTATAAAAGCGCTTGCAAATTGAGTCGCAGCTGGATAAAGCTTGTTTAGTCCTTTAGTCGCACGGGTAATAATGGGAACAACGAAGAACAGCGAACGGAAAGGATGACGAACCATGCTGAAATCGATCCTGGCTGCTATGATGATTATTGGCCTGTCAACCATTTCCCCAACGGCTCAAGGCCCTACCTCTAACCATGAACATTTTTCGTATACCTATCCTCCGCTTGCTGCTGGCAAAGCAGAAATCGGCGGATCCATCGGCACCCATCCAGGGGTTCCGGCGGAAACGACACAAGAACTTGCTGGTCTTCTTCCTGCACATATCCAAAAGCCGATTGGTGCGGCTGTTCCAGGGACGGAGACGGTCCACGTTCCTGAATCCTTGAACCATGACGTACCCGTGGTCACGGAGCATAACGAAGTGGAGTCTGTGGAGCATGAACCAGCGGAACAAGAGCCCGCATTGGAGCTTGGCTACCGTCAAGTGAATGGGCTGGATCTGGATGCGGATGCCGATACCGTCCTCCAACTGCTTGGCGACCCCGAGGAACGGACGACAGACCCGTTGCTGGGTACGGAGGAATATCATTATGCTGCACAAACCGTAGGACTCTATGAAGATCTGGTCGATTATATTATTGTTCCTGCTTCTGCCGGTCAGGTTCAACTGGGTAATGTCACGATTCCGCTTGATATGGAGCAGCTGAAGCAGCATTTGGGCGAACCGGATTACACCGCAGAGGATGGATTGGTCTATGTACAACAGGAGGTTTGTCTCAAACTCTTCTATGGAGAGAACGAAGCAGAGTTGGACTCTGTACAAATCTATTGGTTGTCCCATATCTGATCGGATGAATCAGTGGCAAAAATTGCCCATACCATCCTGTTTCAACTTCTGTAGGCAGTGGTAATTAGAGCTATGCTGGTCAACGCATAATTAATTTGAACTACTAACCATATGAATGGAGGAGAAGAAACATGAGACCGAATGTACAGATTGTCGATAACGGAATGGCTGCAATCAATGCGGTGAGGGAGCTTAACTCCCGTGGCTACAGTCAAGAGGATATCTACGTGCTCGCCCATGACAGTGATCAGACTGATTCGCTGAAGGAAGCGACGAACACGAACAAGATCAGTATGTCGGAGGAAGGTGTATTCAACTCCATGGCGAACTTGTTCAGAAGCCGCGGCGATGAGCTGAGAGCGAAGATGGAATCCGTAGGGATGACGAAAGCGGAAGCGGAACAATATGAATCGGAGCTTGATCGGGGCAAGGTCCTCGTCATCGCAACCGTACATTGAGGCCGATGCGCCAAGCCACCCCAGATAGAAAGACAAGTCTTCTTTGAAGGCTTGTCTTCTATTTGCGTGTAGCGGCCATTGGTCTGATCCGGTCATTTTTGTTGCAGCAGCATCGCCTAAGATATAGAGATAGCGAGGGGCATAGAGGATGAAGATAAGAACCAAATTAATCATCAGTTCCGCGATTATGATCGCGCTGCTGTTGATACTGGCCGGAGTTGCGATTAATAATATTTTTAAACTCAGCGGACAAATGAATGAAATGTATCAAGAGCGCTACAAGAAGATGGAGCTTGCATACGAAGGCAGGGGGCACATCAATGAGCTGGCCAAAGAAATAGCACGACTGATGCTAGATCCCACGTTAGAGAACGTGAACCGGCTTATGCCTGCCTTGGAAGCTCGTTATGAAGCGGCCGCGGCTTCATTTGACGAACTGGGATCAATGGTGCAGGCGAGCAATGTCCAAGTATCCGCCGCCGAGCAGCAGATTTTGTCCCAAGTCGATACGGCGCGCAGTCAGTTCTCACGATATGCTGTGGATCTGCTTACAGTGATCGAGAACGGAAGCGTCGAGGAGGCGCAGGCCTTGTATATTACGCAAGGGGGCAATGTCGAGGGCGAGTTGATCAACAAGACCAATGAACTGGCCACCTATCATAGCCGACTAATGGACGGTGCCTTCACGGAAGCGACAAGCAGCAACGAGCGGACGCTGACTGTGATGATTGCCGTAGCGGTTATGGGCTTGCTAATAGGTATCGTGACCATGCTCTGGAATATGCGTCTTGTTGGGCGGGGACTGGCCAGTCTGTCTGCCATGATCCGAGGATTTGCACAGGGCACAGTTGATGCATCTTCGCGGGTGGAGAATCTTAGCGATGATGAATTTGGCGATGTTGGCCGCGTATTTAACACCCTCGCCGAGAACCTGGAGCAGAAGAGTGAATATGAACTGAGATATAACAAACAGATGGAGGATGACTCCTGGATTAAGACGCACCTGACGCAGACAGTGATGGCTATTCAGAGCCAGACCGATCTGGCAAGGATGAGCAAGAGCTTCATTCAAGAACTGACGCCTCTGCTTGGTGCAAGCTACGGAGCCCTTTACATTCGAGAAGGAAACGGCACACAGCAGGCGCTTCGGCTGCAAGGCAGCTATGCCTTCCATGATGAGAAGGCTTGGCATTCTACATTCTTATATGGACAGGGTCTGGTTGGGCAATGTGCCGAGGACCGCAAAGTCATTGAGCTTCATGAACTGCCGTCGGACTACGTGAAGGTAAAATCCGGCACCGGTGAGACAGAGGCGAGCTATCTCGTCCTGCATCCCATCCAGTATCAGGATGAGCTGTTGGGCGTCTTGGAGATTGCTTCCTTGCGTCCCCTCTCTCCGGTAGAAAAGCAATTGCTTGAAGAAACTGTCGAGAGCCTGGGTATAATCCTGAATAGTCTGTTCGGACGGATTCGGGTAGAGGAGCTGCTCCGCGAATCGCAGACGCTCAGCGAGGAACTGCAGGCTCAGTCTGAGGAATTGCTCAGCCAGCAAGAAGAGCTGCGCAGCTCGAATGAACGGCTTGAAGATCAGACCCGTCAGCTCAAGAAATCAGAGGAGCTGCTGCAGAGCCAGCAGGAGGAGCTGGAGCAGAGCAACGAAGAGCTCCTGCAGAAGACTCACCTGCTAGAATTGCAGATGAAACGAACCGAAGAAAAGCATGAACAGGTGGAGAAGACCAGGCAGACGCTGGAGAAGCAAACGGTACAGTTGGCTCTGTCTTCCAAATATAAATCAGAGTTTCTTACCAACATGTCTCATGAGTTGCGGACGCCACTTAACAGCTTGCTGATTCTCTCTCAAATGCTGATGGACAACAAGGAGGGTAATCTTACTTCCAAGCAACTGGAATTTGCCGGTACCATCTACGCTTCTGGTAACGATCTGCTGAAGCTGATTGACGAGATTCTGGACCTCTCCAAAATTAGCGCCGGCAAGATGGATGTAGTCATTGAGCATCTGCCGATTACGGAGCTTGATCTGTATCTGCGACGCAGCTTTACACAGATGGGCTTGCAAAAGGGCGTATTGTTCGAGACGCATTTGGATGCCGAGCTGCCAGAACAAATCTATACCGACAGCCACCGCGTCAAGCAGATCCTGAAAAATCTGCTCTCCAACGCCTTCAAATTTACCCAGCAGGGCTCTGTCGAACTGACGATCCGCCCCGCTAGTCAGGAAGAGACGGACAACCACGAAGGCAAGATGATTGCTTTTGAGGTGAAAGATACGGGAATTGGTATTCCCGAAGACAAGCAACAGCTTATCTTTGAAGCTTTCCAGCAGGTCGATGGAACAACCAGCCGCATCTATGGCGGTACGGGCTTGGGATTGGCCATCAGCCGTGAACTTGCAGGCCTGCTCGGCGGAACCATATCGCTGCACAGCAAGGAAGGGGAAGGCAGTACGTTTACTCTTTATTTGCCGGAGTTTCTGGTAGCATCTGAAGCAGGCAGCGAGTTGCATGATAGTGTCCTGACCTCAACGGCGCTTGCTGATACAATCAGCGATTCAGTAGCCGACTCGGCAGCTCAGGCAGCACCAGCCAAGGAAAATCGCAGCTATGAAGGGGTTCGACTGCCGAATGCCAAGATCGACGATGATGCCGACAATCTTCAAGAGGGAGACAAGGTCGTTCTAATCGTCGAGGATGATATTCATTTTGCCAGAGTTCTCTTGGACATTGCGCGTACACGCGGGTTCAAAGGCATCGTTGCCATGCAGGGTGATAAGGGACTCTCCTATGCCAGAACGTATAAGCCGGATGCGATTCTGCTCGATATTCAGCTCCCTGTCCTCGATGGGTGGGCGGTGCTGAATCAGCTGAAGCATCATGCCGAGACGCGGCATATTCCTGTTCATGTCATCTCTGTCGTTGATGACATTCAGCATGGTCTGGCCATGGGCGCCATTGCCTATCTGAAGAAACCTGCAAGCAAGGAGCATCTGGATCAGGTATTCTCGCAAATTGAAGGCTTCATGGAACGTGATTTGAAACGATTGCTGGTTGTAGAAGATGATCTAGCGCAGCGCAATAGTATCGTGGAGCTGATTGGTCATGATGATGTACTCATTACTGCCGTATCTACGGGGCGCGAGGCGCTGACAGAGCTGAAGGGTGCTCACTATGACTGTATGGTGCTGGATCTTGGCCTGCCGGATATCTCGGGCTTCGAGTTACTGGATGCGATCCGCAAAGAGGAAGGACTCAGCGATCTGCCGGTTATCGTCTACACCGGAAGAGAGCTGGACAAGAAAGAAGAGCTGCGTCTGAAGCGGTATGCCGGCACCATCATTGTCAAGGACGTCAAGTCGCCAGAGCGGCTGCTGGATGAGACGACGCTGTTCCTGCACCGGGTCGAAGCAGATATGCCGGAGGATAAGCGCAATATGCTTCGCAAGCTGCACAATATTGAATCGATCTTCGAAGGCCGCAATATACTGATCGTCGACGATGATGTGCGTAACGTATTTGCACTCTCCAGCGTACTGGAGAATTACCGAATGAATATCAGTTTTGCCGAGAATGGGGTAGAGGCGCTCCAGCAATTGGAGAAGCAAGGGGATTTTGATCTCGTGCTGATGGACATCATGATGCCGGAGATGGATGGTTATGAAGCGATGCGGGAGATTCGCAGCATGCCGAAGTACGACAAGCTGCCGATTATCGCGATTACAGCCAAGGCCATGAAGGATGACCGTGACAAGTGCATCGAAGCCGGTGCCTCCGATTATATCGCAAAACCAGTAAATACCGAGCAACTGCTCTCCCTGATGAGAGTCTGGTTGTACAAGTAAGCAGGTGAGAGTGTTGGAATCCGAAGAGCGAGAACGTATTGAAATTGAGATGCTGCTTGAAGCGATATTTAGGCTATACGGCCATGACTTCCGCAATTATGCCTATTCCTCGATCCGCCGAAGGATCTGGCATCGCGTGCATGCGGAACGTCTGGACACGATTACCGGACTGGCAGAGCGAGTGATCCACGACCGGACCTGCATGAACCGGCTGCTCGCTGACATGACCATTCATGTAACAGAGATGTTCCGTGACCCGGAGGTGTTCCACACGTTCCGGACACAGGTCGTCCCGATTCTGCGCACGTATCCGTTCATTCGGGTATGGCACGCTGGTTGCTCTACGGGAGAAGAGGTCTATTCCATGGCCATTCTCCTGCATGAGGCCGGCTTGTATGAGAAGACCCGGATTTATGCAACTGACACCAATGCCGATGTACTGAATATTGCCCGCGAAGGCGTCTATCCGCTTGAACGGATGCAGCACTATACGCGTAACTATATGGAGGCTGGAGGGACGGAAGCCTTCTCTAACTACTACACCGCTCGTTATGACTCCGTCATCTTCCATTCCTTCTTAAAGAAGAATATGGTTTTTGGACAACACAATTTGGTGACGGATGGCTCTTTTAATGAGTTTAATGTCATCCTGTGCCGCAACGTCATGATTTATTTCAATAAGGACTTGCAGGATCATGTACATCGACTGTTGTACAACAGCTTAAGTATGTTTGGCATCTTGAATCTGGGCACCAAAGAGTCCATTAATTTCACATCGCATGCAGAAGATTACGAGGACCTGGATAGCCAAAGCCGACTGTACCGCAAGATCAAATAGGTGTGAACTGTTAGTAAAGGCAAACAACGAAAGGTGAGCGGCATGGGAACGGGAGAATTTCCAATCAATATATTGCTGGTGGACGACAACCCTGACAATCTGTTGGCGCTGGAGGCTGTTCTGGGGAATCGAGAGTATAATCTGGTGAAGTGCCTATCGGGGGAAGAGGCGCTTCGCAGCTTGCTCAAAGATGACTATGCGGTGATCGTGATGGATGTCCAGATGCCTGGCATGGATGGCTTCGAGACGGCCCGTCTAATTAAATCTCGCGACAAGACGAAAGAGATCCCCATCATCTTCGTCTCTGCGACCAGCAAGGAGTCGGAGCATTTCTATACCGGGTACTCGGTAGGGGCAATTGATTATATGCTTAAGCCGTTTGTGCCTCAGATCTTGCGCACCAAGATTGAGAATTTTGTCCGGATGTTCATTAATAACAAGAAGCTGCAGCTGCAAACCGATCTGCTGCATCAGAAGACCGTGGAGCTGGAGCAGATGAACCGGGAGCTGATGCGGACGGCTTACATGCTGAGCAAGACGGAGGCTCAGGCTCGCGTGATTCGCGAAACCTCGATTGATACAATGATTACCTTCGATGAATCGGGTACCATTCTGGATGTCAATCCTGCTCTGGAGGGGATGTTTGGTTATCGGCAAGAAGAGGTCGTGGGCCAATCCATTGAATTACTCATTCCGGACTTCGCAGATGTTGATTATAACAATCATGCCAACAGTCCGCTGACTGGGGCAACACCGGGCAAGCTGATGGAGATCATGCCGCAGCGGAGCGACGGCTCGTTATTCCATGCCGAAATCCAGATCGGTATGGCGATGGTGGATGATGAGCAGATCTACGCTTGTACGGTGGCTGACATTACTCAGCGCAAGCAGTTTGAGAGCGAGCTCATGGAAGCCAAGGAGCGGGCAGAGATCGCCGCACGGGCCAAGACGGAATTCCTCGCGATGGTCAGCCACGAGATCCGCACCCCGATGAATGGTGTGCTGGGCATGACCTCTCTGCTCATGGACACGGAGCTTAGCGAAGAGCAGAAGGATTATGCCGATATCATCCATAAGAGCGGTGATGCGCTGCTGCTGGTCATTAATGATATTCTCGATTATTCCAAGATTGAGTCCGGCAAAATGGAGCTGGAGGAAGTTCCGTTTCATCTAGCTTCCTGCATTGGCGAGACCTTCGATTTGTTTACTGTCAAATCCAAATCGCATAATCTGCAACTGACCTGGGGCGTCGATCAGCACATTCCTGCTCAACTGATGGGGGATGTCACCAAGCTTCGCCAAGTCCTCATTAATCTAGTCGGCAATGCGGTTAAGTTTACGGAGACGGGCAGTGTTAATGTCCATGCTTCCTTGATTGGGGAACAGGAGGAATTCGTAAACATTGCGATTGCCGTGCAGGATACAGGGGTCGGTATTCCGGCAGATAAGCTCCCGTTGCTATTCCAGCCGTTCTCTCAGCTCGACTCCTCCATGTCTCGCAAATATGGGGGTACGGGTCTGGGGCTCGCCATCTGTAAAAATCTCATTGAGTTGATGGGCGGGGAGATCTCGGTGCAATCGTGCCACGGTGCCGACGGGGAGAGCGGGACGACCTTTTTGATTGAGCTTCCGCTGCGCAAAGGGAGAACCATGCCTTGCACCGAGCCGGAAGACGAAGAGTTTACGCCTACGTCCTTCTCCTTTGCGGCATTGCTGGAGGAGGATGAGCGGGAAGAAGCTGTCGCTTACCAGGACGTATGTCAGGACGGACCCAAACTGGTCGAACCGACAAACCTGGCCGTTGCACGAGCCATTCCTGTGCATGCGCCACAAGATTACCGTATCCTCGTAGCGGACGACAATGAAGTGAACCAGAAGTTGTCGCTGCGTCTGCTTGAGAAGCTGGGGCTAAGTGCAGATGTGGTCAGCAACGGGCGGGAGGCTTGGGAGAAAGCAAGCTCGCAGCCGTATCATCTGATTCTTATGGATATTCAGATGCCGGTGATGGACGGTTTTCAGGCCACACGTGAGATCATCTCTAGCATCCCGGAGGAAGAGCGACCGGTTATTATTGCTATGACCGCCAATGTTCTGCGCGGCGAGCGTGAGAAGTGTATCGACTATGGCATGCATGATTTTATCAGCAAGCCGATCCGACTGCAGGCACTGCAAGAGATTGTCGAGCGGTACCGGTACAGTTATCCCTATGACCGTAACGCAACCGCCCCGCTATAAACGGGGGAGAGAGGAGCATGAAGACCGATGGGGATGAGGGAGGAACCGCCGCGCGATCCACAAGAGTGGACGTGGCACAGAATCGGCGAAGCCGCCTCGCCAGAAGCGGAAGCTCTCGCGGGCAGCAAGCCTGAACTCCAACGGTGGTACGGACGGCTGAATGGCCGGATATCCAACCATACCGGTGTACGCACGCACGCAGGTGAACAGGATGCCTTGTATGGCACCATTGTGACGAGCAGAGACGGGGAAACATTGCGGCAGCATACCATGATTCACTACTATGTCACCCGACATTATCTAGTAACGATTGGGCTGGACCTTGAGGAGTTATGCGGGCTAACGGAGCTGGAGCTGTCTGCGAAGATGAGCACCTGCGATTCATCCCTAGACGGTTTTTTTCTCTTAATTGGCGAGGCCTTGAACCGATATATGGCGGGGATGGATCACTTCGAGGAGCAATTGTTCCGGCTTGAAGCGGAGATGCGGGAGAACAACGGTATGCGGGTGCTCGATGAGATTATGGACTGTCGTTACGAGCTACTTCGCTGGTCAGCTCTGACACTGCCGATGCGCGAGGTCGTGGCGGCCGCCCGCGAGGTGTTCATGGACGAAGCGGAGGAAGCCGTAGAATACAAGCGGACGCGGTTGCGTGCGGAACGGATCGTCATGCTGGAGAAGCAATATGAGCAGGAAGTAGAGACGCTGCTCCGGATGGATGATAGTATCGGCAGTGTGCGAGGCAATGATATTATGAAAACGTTGACTGTCTTTACTGCGGTAGTCACACCGGTTATGGCCCTGGGCGCCCTCTGGGGCATGAACTTCAAAGAAATGCCTGAGCTCGAATGGCCTTGGGGCTATGCTGCCGCGCTCGGTCTCATCGTTGCAGGCACGTTTGCCGTCTACTGGTTCCTGTATTCCAAAGGCTGGACAGGAGACATCCTGAAGCGGAATCGTCAGAAATCCAAGCATTAACCCGTTTGAGCTCCGGGCGAGACGTTTAATGTATCATACAGCATACCTCATGATGGGATGCTGCTGATTATTAAACAGGAGAAAGCGGTGAATGATGATGGCAACAGACATACGTATTCCTTGTTTTGACAGTGAGATTATTGTGAAGCGTAGCGCGGAACAGGAAGGATCGTTCGCAGTCAGCATTCAGGGTACCGCCAATCCGCTGGCATTTGGCAATGAACTGGCCACGTTTCCATCAGAAGAACAGGCTGCAGATGAGGCCCGGCATTTTTGCACATTCTACGCCAAGGCTCGCGAGCGGGGATACTATCTGAAGGATCATGCATTCGTCAAGCCGGATTTTGAAGATATTGATGTCGCTGTTGTATTCCAACCAGATCTTACCGAAGAACAGAAAGTAGCGCTGCTCCGGGAGTAACCGCTACCGGGCAGTCCCTTTATCTTAAGAAGAGATGCTTGCAGGCCTTGAGTCTGCAGGGCATCTCTTTTTTGGTCTGGGAAATAAGGGTCTTGGGACCCCAACTTGACGAGAGTGGGAGGCTGGCGCTATAATCCGGCATAGACTGTGCGGACAGCGCACAAGCAGGCAGGAAAGGGTGGAGCATATGAACACGCAGGAGGCATTAATTCCGGTACACTTGGTCTCGGGGTTTCTTGGCAGCGGCAAGACTACACTGTTGCAGCGTCTGCTGCAGCATGCTCAGGAGTCAGGCAAGCGTGCGGCAGTAGTAATGAACGAAATCGGAGAGGTGAATCTGGACGGCCAGCTGGTAGACGAAGGCATTCCAATGAGCGAGATGCTAAGCGGCTGCATCTGTTGTACGATCCGTAGCGACCTGAGTCTGGAGATTAAGGCGCTCGTGGAGGATCACAAGCCGGAGCTGATCTTCATTGAAGCGACCGGAGCAGCCAATCCGCTGGAGATCGTCGATGGGGTCACCGAGGCCTCGATGTTCGCGCCCATCGAGCTGCGCACCTTGATTACAGTTGTGGATGGACCGGAAGTGCTGAAGCGAAGCAGACAAGGCGGTCGTACGCTCAAGCTGATGCGGGAGCAGGTTCGTTGTGCGAGCCAGCTGTTGCTGAACAAGATCGATCTGCTGGAGCCACAAGACATTGTGGAGGTGGAGCAGCTGATTCGCGAGTGGAATGCGGTGGCGCCGCTCACAGCTACACGGAGCTGTATTATCGATCCTGATCGGCTGTTGGGGAGCAGTGATGAGCCGCTTCTGCGTCCGGCATTGACTCCTGAGCTAGAGGGTGCACAGGGGACAAGCTCGCCCGATTCCGGACATGCAGATCACGTCCATCATTATCCGGGAGACACCCCACATGCCCATGAGTCACATGCGCACGTGATGGTGCTGACCCATTACTTCCGCGGACCAGTAGACAGCGAAGCCTTTGAAGCGCTGCTGGGACGTTTGCCAGAGAATGTGTATCGTGCTAAGGGAATCGTCACCTTCCGGGACACCAAGAGCCGGTATATGTTTCAGTTTGCTTTTCGCGAGAGTGATTTTGTGCCGATCCGCCCGCAAGGCGAGGTGCACGACGTTGCTGTGTTCATCGGCGAGCATTTTGCCAAGGACCGGCTGAAGGAACAATTGGAAGCACTGGAGTCTGGGGCACATCAAGAAAATAATGGTTAGAGCTACATGTTTAAAGACCTAGCCCATCCGGGTAAAAAGAATCATCAACAGATTAGTTTCCATTACCCGATGAGGAGAGGATTATGATGAGTAATTCTAATGGATTAGGCGATAAAATTAAAGGTAAAGTGAATCAGGTCAAGGGCGAAGCCAAAGATCAAATCGGTAACGCAACCGACAATAAAAAGCTGCAGGCGGAGGGCAAGATCGACAAAGCCAAAGGCAATATTCAAGAGAAGGTTGGCGAAGTCAAAGACCGCCGCTAAATGGATGAAGAGAAGGACCCTTGCGAGCATGAGCTTGCGAGGGTCCTTCTGTCGTTGCTGTTGCATTGAATTCATGGCTAAGGCTGATTATACTGGAATACAAGATCAGGACCTGTCACCTGAACAGAGAGAGGAAAGTGCAGACGTATGTCCATACTCAAATCCAATGAAGCACTGGCCATCATGCGGGAAGCGGGGCGGATTGTCGCCGAATGCCACGCCCTGCTCCAGGATGCTATCAAGCCTGGCGTGACCACCAATCACCTGGATCGGCTGGTCGAAGCACATATCCGCAGCCGGGGCGCTGTGCCCAGCTTCAAGGGTCACCATGATTTTCCCGCCTCCATCTGTGTGGCCAAAAATGAAGTCATCTGTCATGGCTTCCCCGATGATCGACCGCTCCTGGAGGGTGAGGTTGTCACCATCGACACCGGCGCCCTCTATCAGGGGTATCATGGCGATTCAGCCTGGACGTACGCGGTGGGCTCCGTTTCGGATGAGATCGCCAAGCTGATGCTGGATTGCGAGCAGAGCCTGCAGCTTGGTATTGACCAAGCTCGGGCTGGGCGCCATATCGGAGATATCGGACATGCGATTCAGTCCTTTGCCGAACCCCTGGGCTATGGTGTCGTTCGTCAGTTCACGGGTCACGGGATCGGTCAGGCTCTGTGGGAGGAGCCGGCTGTTCCCCATTATGGAAGTGCTGGCACGGGCAAGCCGATTGTTGAGGGAATGGTGCTGGCCATAGAGCCGATGCTGACCTTGGGCGGTTGGCAGGCAGTTGTCGAAGCGGACGGCTGGACAGCCCGCACGAGGGATCGCTCGATCTGTGCGCAGTATGAGCACACGGTGGCCGTTACCGAGCAAGGACCGGTCATTCTCACGGTGCTGTAGTCGCCACCGATTAAGAAATAGCCTGTTGATTCCGTACCTCTCCGGCTTTTTTCAGCAGACTGAATTTGGTCAATTGGCTTGTGTCAGTCGTCCAAGCTCCTGAAGTCTTGTCCTCATATACTGCAGTATGCTTTATATGAGAGGAGCAAAAAGCTATGAAAAAACAAGTAAGCATCTCCCAAACGTACCCTCGTCTGAGAGTTTTCGACGAGGAGAACTTCCGCGGTCGCAGACGTACATTGCGTGGCAACCTGGGGATTCGGGACCTCGACAACATCCTCGATGGCATCGAGAGCCTGAGTTTCTTCTCCACCAACCCCAATGCAACGCTTGTCCTGTTCACAAGAACCCGCTTCCGGGGCAACTTCCGTATTCTGCGCGGCAACCGCAGTATTCGTGATCTGGATGATCTGATTGGCGGCAATGACGTGGAGTCCTTGATCTCCACCAACCAGCGCCTCACCATCGCTCAGGTTCGTGAGATCCGTCGTACTGGACGGCTGCCCCAAGGCTACCGTTTAATCTAATCCAACCACAACCTTTGATATAGCTGTAAGCGGCACAGGATCTGATCCTGTGCCGCTTGTTTGCATGTTACACAGCCTTGCGGCTGAAGTAAGTCCAACCGACCAGGAAGAATGCAGCGAAGCTGACGCCGATAACTGCCAGCAAAGTGCCGGATGTAATTCCAAAGGCGCCAAAGGCCATGTGTTCGCGGGGAATCATGGCCAGCATCGGCTGCACCCAGGGATAGTAGGGACCATATTGGGCCGAGTTGGCAATCAGCATGTTCGGCATCGTGAAGACGACGCCTGCCGCCACTGGTGCAGCGAAGCTCTGGAATAACGTCGAGGCGAACAGCTGGAGGGCGGCAAGCGGGAGACAGGCGATCCAGCCGCCAAGCACGGAGCTGAGCAAGGCGCCCCATGGAATGGGTGGAGCAAACCCTCCCAGTATACCTACCATCAGCAGCGCCAGCAGGAATAATAGTTGAACGAGCGCCAGCAGCAACAGAATAACGGCTAGCTTGGCCGCGTAGACAGATGTCCGCGAGACCGGCAGAGCGAGCAGTTGCTTCCAGCCTCCGTTCAGATGCTCATAGCGGCAGACCATTGCGGCGAACACACAGGTCAGGAGGGGCAAGAAGAGCATGGCATGCAGCACGGCTAGCAGGGCCAGTGCCTCCTGCCAAGGTGCGCCGTCTGTTGCCGAAGTGCCAAGCAAACCTGCCGGCAGCGCCAGCAGCGGGCTGATCGGGACAAGCAGCCACACGATAGAACGGCGGATTTTCATCCATTCGGAGCGCATCATTGCCAGCATGTTATCTCACATCCTTTCGATTGAATACGAGCATGCCGATCAACAGAATGACAGCTCCTGTGCCGACTCCCGCGAGCACGGAGTATAGCGGTTCGCCGTAGCTGTTCTCCAGGTATGGCCAGATCCACGGCATCCAATCGGGAAGCCATAAGGCAAACATCGAGATAACAGTGCCTAGAATTCCTACCGTGAGCGGCACAGCTTGATTGTGAATCAGGACAGACAGATTGGTCTGCAGCGCAACAAAGGGCATGATGGCCAAGTAGGGATAATACGACGCCTGCAGGAGCTGTACCACCGGCGGATTCATTTCTAATCCGAGCAGCCAGCCAAGCATCAGTGTGAATGCAATTATCAGGGTGCTGGAGACGAGCAGCAGCAGCGAAGTTATGAAGAATTTGGCCAAAAACACGTCTCTTCGCTTAACAGGCAGAGCCAGTGTCTGCTTCCATGCATTCATCTGATGCTCAATACCTGCGTTCATTGAGGCCAGAATGGCCAGCCCGATGAACATGGAAGGCAGCATCAGCATCGTTACATTGGTAATCAGCCGCCCCCACGGATCGTCTGCATAGAGCGGCATCAAGTAATCATAGCGAATCGCATAATTGAGACCTTGAAGGCCAACTGCCCCCAGTGGACCTAGCATGACGAGAAACCAGATGCCCTTGCGGCGGATCTTCAACCACTCGGCCGACAGTACGCGTAGCATCACAGACTTCCCTCCGTCCCCGTCATATCCAGGAAGATCCGCTCCAGCGAAGCGGCAGATTCCTCGATGCGGTAAATCAGATGTCCATGCTCCGAGAGTCGGGCCACCATGGCGCCTATCTGCGCATCGGGCAGATCGTCGAATGCCAGCAGCTCCGATTCCACCGCAGCCTGGAAGCCGTGGCCGTGCAGCAGACGCATGGCTTGCTCGGGCTCGCTGACGCGCATGCGGATCCCGCTCTTGGCCTGCTTGCGCAGACGGGCAATGCTGTCCTGGAAGATCATCCGTCCGCTTGAGATAATGCCCACGCGCGTGGCCATCTGATCGACTTCGGACAGCAGATGGCTGGAGATCAGGATCGTCACCCCCTGCGAGCGGGGCAGACTCTTGATCAGTTCCCGGATCTCCAGTATGCCGGCAGGGTCCAGGCCATTGGTAGGCTCGTCGAGGATCAGCAGCTCAGGTGAGCCCAGCAAGGCGGTGGCGATGCCAAGCCGTTGCTTCATGCCAAGCGAGTAGCCCTTGACCGGCCGCTTGGCATCCTTGGTCAACCGCACAATGGCGAGCACTTCATCGATCCGGCTCTTCGGTATATCGAGCAGACGACGTACCGCCTCCAGATTTTCATAGCCACTCAGATGTCCATAGTAGGAAGGGTACTCGACCAGCGAGCCTACCTTGCGGAGAATATCCAAACGCTCCCGGCGGATATCCTTGCCCAGCAGACGGATGTGTCCGCTGCTTGGACGAGCCAAGCCGAGCAGCATGCGGATCGTCGTCGTTTTCCCTGCCCCGTTGGGCCCCAGGAAGCCGTAGATTTCTCCTTTCTGAATGAGCATATCGACACGGTCGACCACGGGTTTGCCGCCGAGCATCTTGGTTAACTGTTTGGTTTCTATCATCCACGGACTGTTCATTATTATTCACCTCAAGAATGACTGTACCAGATGCAGGTTAAATCCACAGACCGTGAAGTTTAAGAGGAGTTTAAAAAAATAAAGAAGCGGCCCCAGCGGGCCGCTTTGCTCTAATCCGGTTGAATACGAATCGTCGTGCCGTCCTCGGTGCTGTCGATCTGCCAGCGGAGCTGCATCTCCTGGAGCATGAGCGACACAATCGACAAGCCCAATCCGGTGCCTTTGTCAGGCGAATCGCCCTGCATTCCCGGGCCACGGTCGCGAATCAGGATGGCGCCGCCTCCTTCTCGGGTATCTGTTGCTTGATCAGGCAGCTCCACACGGATCTCAATGTATCGGCCGGATCTCGCATGGCGCAACACATTTTGAAACAAATTGTCCAATACCCGCTCCAGCCATCTCGGATCAAGCTCCCAGTACATCCCGCTCTCAGGCAGGTCAAGCTCGATGACGAAGCTGGCTTCCTCGAATGCCGGATACCAGTGCGCTGCCTGAGCTCTCACTAACCGGACAATGTCGGTGCGTTCCGGGTGGCGCGGATATTTCCCTGCATAGAGCAGGGAATAAGAAAGCAGGTTGTCGATGAGCTCGCTGAGGTAGCCGATCTTGCTGTCGACCAGTTCCAATGAGGATTGTCCTTCCGGCGAGGACACCTCCTCACGCAAGCTATAGATATGCCCACGGATGGCTGTCAACGGGGTGCGCAGGTCATGCGACAGATTGGCAATCAGCTGTCTTCGCAGCTGCTCCTCCTCCTCCTCGCGCTGACGGCTCTGCCGCAGCTGCTCAACCATGGTGTTGAAGGAGCTCTCCAGGCGGCCGATTTCATCGAGATTAAGCACGGTAACCGGCTCCGGCGTTGTTCGCTCATCATCAATAGCCATCGCCCGCTGCAGGCCGAGCAGCCGCGTACGGATGCGATAGAAGAACAGCCAGGAGAGAAGCAGGAACAACACCAAGATAATGAACATCGTCACGAAGATAAAAGTCGTTTCATGAATCCAGAGTCGTTGGTAAGGCGGTTCCATATGCTCACGCGGCACTTGCATCACCATAAACCCGGCCCCGTCATGTTCTCCGAGAAAGGCTACAATTGTAAACGGATCTGCATTATAGTGCTGCTTCATAAAAGAGACCGTATACGACGGTGTCCAGCGATCCGGCAGCTCGGGCTGCTCGGGCAAGGCGAGCATGGTCTGGCCGAGATCGTCTACCCAGAACATATCTGCTTCGGGATACGCGCCTTTCAGTTCCCTCAGCTTGGCGTCAATGTCAACGGCTCCGGCGCCTGCCAGACCGCGGGCTTCCTTGTGCCACATCGATTCCAGCGCAGCCCCGCTCTGATAAGGGTTAGGAGCCGCTTGGCCGGCATTGCCAATATTGAAGAGCAGGACGCTGACAACAGGCAGGGCAATGGGCAGAAACAGGACGGCGGCGATAATCAGCAACAGGTACTGTGAGCTTAACGAATGCTTGAGTCGAAGCGGGCGCAGCCATTTCATGATAGCCTCACCCGAAATCCGATGCCCCGTACCGTCTGAATGATCGTGGGCTGCGAGGGATCTGCTTCAATTTTCTCGCGCAGGTACCGGATATGCACATTAAGCGTCTTGTCGCCGTCCAGGTAAGGCTCTCCCCACACGGATTCATAGATTTGTTCCTTGGTCAGCACCTGGCCTGGATGCTTCAGGAGATACATGAAAATATGAAATTGCTTGCCGGTGAGCAGCACTTCCTCGTTCGTACGGGTATCGATGATCTGGCAGCCTGGCAGCTTAATGCTCAGATGCTCCAAGGCAAGCTGACGGGTCTCCGCAGGAGTGCCTCGTCGCAGCAGTACCTGGATTCGAGCGGCCAGCTCGTCGGGATGGAATGGCTTGGTCAGGTAATCGTCTGCAAACTGCAGCCCCAGCAGCTTATCATCCACTGCAGTTCGGGCCGACAGCATCAGGATCGGCAGGTCGGGCCATTGCTTTTTCAGGCGCTGGCCGATCGTAAAGCCGTCCAGCCCGGGCAGCATAATGTCCAGGATGACGAGGTCCGCGTCTCCGGCATGAGTGTCCGCTTCCTCGCCGGTCTTCAGCCAGGTCACCTGGTACCCGCGCTTCTGCAGGTCAGTTACCGTCCAGCTGCCGATATCATGGTCGTCTTCGATATATAAGATGCGTGTCACACATTATCACCTCAGCTTGAAGAAAATCTTCTAGTAGCTCTACTATAACACCTGTCCAGTTCTTGTCCAGAACTGGGTGGTATGCTGAAGATATAAACAGGAGGCGGGGAATATGGCAGCCATCATGATTGTAGACGATACGGCATTTATGCGGGGGATGCTTCGGGACATTCTGGAGCGCGGCGGTCACCAGGTCGTTTGCGAGGCAACTAACGGGGAAGAGGCGGTTCGCAGCTTCATTACCTATAAGCCTGACCTGGTAACGATGGATATTACGATGCCATACATGGATGGCGTGGACGCGCTCAAGGAGATCGTCGTGCGCCACCCTTCCGCGAAGGTTGTCATGTGCTCGGCAGTAGGACATCAGCCGATTATTATTGAGGCGGTGCAGGCGGGGGCCAAGGATTTCATCTTGAAGCCGTTTCGACCGGAACGGGTACTCGCGGCAATTGACAAGGTTATGTGCTCCTAGACGACATATAGAAAAAGACTGCACATAATACATACGCATGTGCAGTCTTTCATGAATCTCTACAGTTACATAAATCCGCCATCGGCGGCAGTAGCGCACCTTTCTTCCTCTATTCGCACGTATCCCCGCCCCGCGTTGTCTGTAGCGCACCTTTCTTCCTCTATTTGCACGCATCCCCGCCTCGCGCCGTCTGTAGCGCACCTTTCTTCCTTTATTTGCACGCATCCCCGCCCCGCATTGTCTGTAGCGCACCTTTCTTCCTCTATTTGCACGCATCCCCGGCTCGCGCCGCTGTAAGGCACCTTTGTTCCTCTATTTGACCAACACATCGCTGGTCGTCGGCTTTATCGCTGGTGAATCTACAGCTTCAATTGTTCGGCTTGCTGCTCGAAGCGTTCGATGATGCCTGTGATGACCTGTACTGCTTGCAGCATGACATCGACGGAGACGTATTCGTAGCGTCCATGATAGTTCTCGCCGCCAGTGAAAATATTGGGCGTTGGCAATCCTTTATAGGAGAGCTGTGAGCCATCCGTGCCGCCGCGGATCGGTTTGATTACAGGCTCAATTCCGAGGGAGACCATTGTCTCCCGGGCAATCTCGACGATCTCTTGGACCGGCTCTATTTTGTCCCGCATGTTGTAGTACTGATCCCGGATGTCGAGAGTGACCCGCTCCTCACCATGGGTCTGCTGCAGCTCCTGCACCACGTTCTGCAGGAACGCCTTGCGGGCTTCGAAGCTGGACTTGTCGAAGTCGCGAATCAGGTAGCGGGCCTGGGCCTGCTCCACCGTAGCTTCGAGTGAGACCAGGTGATAGAACCCCTCATACCCCTCAGTATGCTCCGGGGCTTCCCCGACCGGAAGCCTGTTGTGCAGGGCCATAGCGATTTTCCCCGCATGAATCATTTTATCCTTGGCCGTGCCGGGATGGACATTCTTGCCACGAACGGTAACAGTCGCCACCGCCGCGTTGAAGCTCTCATACTCCAATTCACCGAGCGGGCCGCCATCGACTGTATAAGCACAGACCGCGCCAAAGGCCGCAACATCAAAAAGGTGTGGCCCACGCCCGATTTCCTCGTCCGGTGTAAAGGCAACACGAACCTTGCCGTGCTTGATCTCTGGATGCTGGATCAGGTAAGCCATTGCCGTCATAATCTCGGCGATGCCTGCCTTGTTGTCTGCACCCAGCAGCGTCGTGCCATCGGTTGTAATGAGCGTATGGCCCTTGTATCCGGTCAACTCGGGAAAATCTGCAGGTGAGAGGACGATACCGTTTGTTTTGTCTAATGGGATATCTGTGCCGTCGTAAGCTTCGACAACCTGCGGGTTAACGCCAGCCCCGGTCATCTCGGTGGCCGTATCCAGATGAGCGAGGAAACCGATAACCGGTACGGGCCGATCGCTATTGGCTGGCAGGGTAGCCATCACGTAGCCGTTATCGTCCATCGTTACCTCCGCCATGCCGATCGCCTTCAACTCTTGCACAAGCATCCGACCCAGCTCCAACTGTCCCGGCGTAGTGGGGCATGTCTCGCTGCTTTCGGTAGATTGGGTATCGACTTGGGCATAACGGATAAACCGTTCGATCATCTCTTGTTTCATCTATGATTCATCTCCTTTAGACTAGTTTAGGGTTCCAGTTGCTCTTGTGCTTCATTCGCGCAAGACCGTCAGAACTCCTTTTTTTGTTTTTTTTCATGATGGAGCAAACTTTTCGCCAACTCAGCAGGTAATACTTTATAGAAAGGCAAGAGAGAGGAGTGAACGGATTGGAGCAAGCCTGGATGCAGCGCATTGTTCAGGGAGACCGGGATGCGTTCCGTCAGTTGTATGACGCGTACTTTGATTATGCGATGCGGACGGCCAGATTGGTCATCAAACATCATGAATGGGCAAAGGATGCGGTGCAGGAGACTTTTCTCAGAGTGTACCGCAATAGCTGGCAATATGATTCGAAGAAACCGTTTAAGCCATGGTTCTATTGTATCCTGCTAAGAGAATGTTACCGTGTCATGGAGCGTGAGAAAAAGGTGGTGCCGCTGGGCGAGCAACTGGAGCGGATCCCTGTGGATCCCAAGCTTCCCGATGAGCAAGTGGATATCTATGAAGCGCTCCAGGGGCTGGAGGATCTGTATCGGATTCCACTGATTCTCAAGTACCTGCACGACTATAGCGAGAAGGAAATTGCCGAGGTGCTGGATGTGAACCAGAATACCTTGAAATCCCGGCTGTTCAAGGGCCGCGAGAAAATGAGACAACGACTGGGAGGGGAGCAATATGGAACGCAAGCTTAAGGAGCGTCTACTGGAGGAGAGCAAGTACGATCCTGGCGACAAGGACGAAATCTGGGCCAAGCTGGACGCGCATCTGGATCATGAGCCCCAGCCTGCACCCCCGTCTCAACAAGAGGATCAACCAACCCTACAAAAAAGGAGAGCTAAACTAATGAAGAAAATTAAAATTACAACCGGGGTCGCTGCAGCTGCCATCGCTGTCGGCGTGTTCTTTTCCTTACCTGCGGGCACGGCCTTCATGAATGAAATTCAGGGCTGGTTTGCCCCAGAAAAACAAGTTCAAGTGGAGGTGGAAGGGCAAAAAGAAGAGACGCAGCAGGAGCTGCATCAGGACGAGGAAAGCCGCTATGTCATCTACTACGATGTGGACCGCTACAAACTGATCGAAGGTGAGCATCAAGACATGATTACGACGAAGGAGCCGCTGCCTGATATGTATCCGGAGGTATCGCTGACGATTGATCAAGCGCTGGACGTATCGCCGGCACAAGTGGCCGCGCAAGTAGCAGAGCAACTGCAAAGCGAGTTTGCTGAAGTGAGCGCACCGGAGCAAATCCAGGAGCCCGTCGAAGGCTATGTCGTTCATGCAATCGACGGCAACGAGTGGGACAGTCCGGTCACACGAGTCTATCTTGTCGATAACGGCAAATCCGGCACCTTCGTTCTGCAAGCCAAGTATTTCCTCGAAGCCGCCGAAGGTCACGGCGCCCGCTTCGAGCAGATGCTCGGAGAATTCCAGGTCCTGCCGGAGTAGTCTCTGCACATCACGCTGTCTAGTACATCACGCAGTCCCCTAAATCATACCCTGCTGGTGACCCCAGCCCCGTCCCCCTCCCCAGGGGGCGGGGCTCTTGGCGTGTGCTGAAAACCAATTTAAAGAGGGGAAACAGTCCTATTTTGCTTATTTTTCCCTCAATCCGGGTAATACTAACTATCACTGAACATATACATATTACAACCTAAGGAGTGATAACGATGGTGAGACATTGGACTAGCAAGCTCGGACGGGGAGTCATGGCGCTGCTGTTAACTGCAGGGCTCTTCATCGGAACATTACCAGGATCAGGACATTCAGCTTCGGCGTTGACATGGCATTCATTTGGTTTGACAGGATATCAGGGCGTGTGGCATGCACTGGCGCAGGACGGGCTACTGGATGAGGATATTTTGGAAGCTACCGGCATCTATGTTGGCATGGCTGACCCACATACAATAGAGGTGGTTGTCGATGGCGAAGCGCAGGCATTTCAGCTTGGCGCAGAGCTAAGAGAGACCGTGGAGCTTCTGGAAGAAGACGACATTGTCGAATTCGAGTATACCGAGGAACCACTGGATGACATTGCGATTTTGCGTACTTTGTTGTCGATTGAAGTGGTGGAGTCGCAATAAGCACAGCATTTGGAAATGCTAGAGAGATGACCAAAAGCCGCAGGCGGATTCACGCGCTGCGGTTTTTTGCGGCTCTGATTGACCAGTACCAGTAAGTTAGAAAAAAGCCGTACAGCGGACAGCTTCCGCGTACGGCTCTTGCTCGTATAGTAGCTTACTATGCCACTGCATAGGGTTACTACGTGCTATAGTTACGTCATCGTATCACGTCGTGCTCTTCAAGAAGTCCAGCAGCGCAGCATCGAATTTCTCCGGTTCGTCGAACAACATTCCATGGCCGCTATGCTCAAAGGTGACCAGCGAGGCGCCGGGAATGCCCTCAAGCTGAAGCTCGGCGAACTCCGGTGGACAGATCTTGTCCAGTTTGCCATGGAACAGGGTCGTTGGCACCGTGATGGCCGACAAATCGTTGAACAGCTCCTCATCCCGCAGCGACTCGCCGACGCCGATGGTTCCCCATGGCGTTGCCGCCAGGCCAAGCTGGTGGAGCCAGTTCTGGAATGCCTTGCTCACCTTGCGAGAGCCAGAGCCCTGGGATAAGAAGATGTCGCCAAACTCTTCGAGCATTTTCGGTCGGTCCTTTTGCACCGCTGCGATCTGTTCGTTCATCTCCTCCTGCGTCATCCCCAACTGATACCCTTCGCGCTGGGTGAAGCAAGGAACGGCGGCACCCAGAAGGGCCAGCTTGGCCACGCCATGTTGACCATGGCGAGCCATGTAGCGGGTTGCAATCGCGCCGCCAACCGAGAAGCCAACGAGTGTCACGTGCTCCAATTGCAGATGGTCGATAACGGCGCGCACATCATCGGCGAGCCGATCATAGGAATAGCCAGTTGCAGGCGCGTCCGAACAGCCGAATCCGCGGAGATCGAGACCGAGGACACGGTAGCCTTGCCGAGACAGCGAGGTGAGCTGGTACTCGAACATCTTGTGGTTGAGCGGCCAGCCATGAATGAACAGCACGGCAGGTCCTGATCCAATATCTTCAACATAGAGCTTCACATGAGGCTCCACTTCAATATAGTGTCCCATTATCATCCATCTCCTTTTTAATTGGAATAGCTATTCTTACCCTAATTGAAGAAGGACTAACAGGCAGCGAACGGTCGGTCTCTGGAATTGCGCGTTACGGGTTGGATGGAGACGATTCGAAAAAGTCGATGTCGGGTAGGCGAAAAGAAAGCAGCCTGACGCGTTTTCGCGTCAGGCTGTCTCAGGCCGCTTAAGCGGCTTCTTCTTGCTCTTCAGCTTCAACTCCAGCTGCTTCCATCAACTCAGCTACGATGTGATCTGTTGGCTGGGTGAAGATACTGTACAGCAGTGCGGCTTCCTGTTCGCGGTTCAAGGTCTCGCGGGAGAGGAAGTCGGTGGAGCCGTCCTCAGCCGTCTCCACTTCCGGACCGTGCAGTCCAAGTGCAACCATCATTTGTACGGCTTGAACGGCCCAGGCATCTGTTGTGCCCGAGAGCGCGACATCATCGAACAGCTCGGCAGGGTATTGCATGGCCAGCAGCCGCCAGAGCATGACAGCTGCTTCCTGGCGCGTAATCGTCCGGTCCGGAGCGAAGCTGCCCTTGCCGTCTCCGGCCACCATTCCGAGCTCATATGCACGTTGGATGAATGAAGCGGCAGGATGACCTGAAATGTCTGTGAAGGCATAGTCTGTCGACTCGCTGCCCTCCAGACTGCTGACTTCGAGCATACGCTGAATGTATTCCGCCCGTGTCACCGCCTGCTTCGGCTCGAAGCGGCCTTCGCCATCATTCGGATAGTAGCCGAGCGATTGCAGCGCCATCACAGCATAAGCATACGGATGATCCGCGTTTAGATCAACGAAGCCGGCGGCTTTGTCGCCTCTTTTGGCGTAGCCCATTGGATTAATGAGCGGCTCCTTCATATAAGCGGCCTCACCTTGCTCATCCAATTGGAAGGCGGTGAACAAGCCGGTTGTCTCATCAAGGAACAAGGTGTCGTCAACTTGACGCAGTGCGCCTTGACCAAGCAAAGCACTATTCACCTGCAAACCGCCAGTCGATTCGCCGGATTGCAGTTTGGTGACAAACGAGCGAATACGCAAATCTGCATAGTATCCATCGAATTTGGTTAGCTCTTCAGCAGATTCAGGCTCGAACTCAGCCAGCTCTACAGGAGCCGCGTACTGCGGGAAGAAGGTATGAATGAATTCCGGATAAAACAGGTTGCGCAGAATACCCATATGGTTGTAAGTGATGAAGACGCCGGTCTCCTGCTCAGGAATCATAAACAGATACGAGCTGAAGCCATTCAGGTCGCCGCCTTTGGTGATGATAGACGGGTTGCTGCCAGCGCCGGGCAATTGAATGGGTGCTTCGAATCCATACGTGGTGTCAGGGAGCAGCGGATGAATCTCGGAGCGGTATGGCTCCATGAGAGCGACAGATTCCTCGGAGAGGATGCGTCCATTCTCCGCCTCGCCTTCATTTAAGAAAGCAATCATGAACTTGCCGATATCCTCGGCTGTCGATAGCATGCCGCCATGTGGCATCACTGTCGGGGAGAGGGTGTAAAGCGGCAGCTCATCACCTGTGGGCAGGTAGCCGGAAGCCAGATTATCCTTCAAATCACCTTCGAGCAGATAGCCGCTGTTCTCCATACCCAGTGGTTCGAAGACATGTGCGTCCATGTAATCCTCAAAGCGCTCACCACTAACATTTTGAACAATCAGACCCAGCAGCAGGGAAGCGAAATTATCGTACATGTAGGAGCTGCCTGGCTCGCGGACGACCGGCGGCAGGTGTCCTTTGACATAATCATCAATCTCTACGACCTTGTCGAAATCGTCATGAATATCCTCAGGTTTGGGGTCGCGAATCTCAAAGCCGCTCGTGTGGAGGAGCAGTTGTTCTACCGTAACCGGAGTATCAAATGGATTGTCCAGCGTCAGGCCCGGCGTATATGTCAAGAAGTCAGCCTGCAGATCCAGCTGGCCTTCTTCAGCCAATTGCATAATAGCGACCGCTGTAAACGATTTGGAGACCGAGGCGACGCGGAATACGGTTTGGGTAGGATCAACGGCTTCGTTTTGTTTGACATCCGACAAGCCGTATCCTTCCAGTGCGACGACTTCGCCGTCTTTGACGATGACGACAGAAGCTCCGGTAAAATGAGGTTGCGTGTAGTCTGCAGCAAAAAATTCATCCAGAAACGCCTTGGCATTTTCAGGTGTCAGTGCCTTCGCTTCAGACGGGACACTAGGTGCAGGTGCAGCCTGCACAGAAGTGGCAACCAAGCTGAGGGACAGCAAGACGGCGGCAGCGGTCTTGGTCCACAAGCCGCGCGGCTTGAATACATGAGTCAAAGTAAATTCCTCCATTATCAGCGTATTTTATGTGTGGCCGCCTGGACTCTGGGGCCGGGCGGGGTGGAGCTACTTGTTGCGATAGACTTTGGAAGCTTCGTAGTAATAGGAAGCCTGCTGGATCATCCAGATGATACCGAGTACGACAATCGGCAGCGGGCTGAAGGTGAAGAATACGGAATACAGAACGAAAACAATCATGCCACTCACCAGCGCGATGTTCACGGCTTTGTAAGCAGTGAAGGCCGAGCGGTAGACCGTAAATTTCTCTGCTTCGTCCAGTTTGTCAAAAAACTCCTTCTGGCCGTTCTTGCCGAAGTAATCCAGCGAACGCTCGGAGAAATGCTTGTTGTATAGCTGTACACTGCGAAACTGAAGAAAAGTGCTAACAAGGACGGCAGCGGTACCGGCGAAGATATTCACGAGTATGAAGGGCACCTCCGACGGAGCGGACACCGAGGAGGCCGAATACGCAATGGCCGTCAACATCCAGATCATCGCTACAATATGATTGAATGCGCTCACCATCAACAGCTTGCTTAGGGCATACTCTTCCTTATTACCCAATTCTTCCGCCCAATCATCAAGTGGAACGGGTACATTTTTCAAACGGTTGAGACCGAAGAGGGTCAGCCCGGACAAGACAATGATAATCAGGGCGGCCAGAGCAAATGGCAGGTCGTACTTATAGTAAATTGATGGGTCGAATCGTAGGCTCGATGAGGCATTCTGCCCCCAGTCGCTGGCGATCAGGAAACCAAATATGCCTCCCCCAAGCAAATAAGCAAGCATGTACAAGGTGTTCTTCATGGTTTTTGACATATTCTTAGCCATTGTCTGTTCCTCCCTTAAGAGCAAATATTTCTTCTACACTCACCTCAAATACGGCTGCGATCTTCAGCGCCAGCACGATTGAAGGCGAGTAGTCGCCGCGTTCAATTAAGGCGATCGTCTGGCGGGATGCGCCGATCTGTGCGGCCAGATCGCCCTGCGAGAGGCGATCGCGGGCTCTCAATTCGCGTACCCGATTGGTAAGTTCACTCACCTTCTCACCTCCTGTTACACCATATTGTATATGATCATATACAAAAAGTAAAGGATCATAATCAAAATAAATAAGATCATTTACAAATAGCGAACGAAAAAAGCCATGTGCGATGGATCGCACATGGCTTGGTAAAATGCTTATGATCCCCTTGAGTTCAGGGCAATAGCCTAGAAACGAACTTCTGCTGAAGCCTCAGACAACGTGCCGGTCCCGCCGCCTTGTGGGACGGACAAGACGTACACACGGTATGCATTGCCTGCGGTCAGGGCAGTTCCGTTACTGTCCACGTCAGTGGCGAACAGTGTAGTCGAGGCTGCTCCACCTTTGGCTACCTGAATGTAGCGGTTGGCGTTGACCGCAGCATGTGCTGCTCCCAGATCGAAGTTGGTGCCAACCGGCACCACGATTACAGCATAGTAAGCGACGCTGTTCTCATTCAAGGCATTCGAGAATCTGACCTGAAGCTCCGTCTTGTCGACATTCTGAACAACAGTAGCACTAACCGCCGTGGCCGGCAGTACTGGTGAGCTGAGTGTTAAGTCTGCCGAAGCCGCAGACAGTGCGTTGGTCAGCGAGCCTGTGCCTACAGAGAGAACGAATACTTTGTAAGTTACACCGTTCTGAATTGGCGCACCGTCAGTGTCGCGTGTCCCAGCGGCGAGCGTCTGAGTTAGGTTATTGCCGGTCTTGGCGATCACTGTGTAATTGGATGAAGCCACATTGTTTGCCGCAGCTAGTGTAAAGGAAGAAGCGGCGGCGGATTTGACGACGAGCACCCGATATTCTCTAACGCGCGATTCATCAGCGGCGCGGGCGAAGGAAACCTGCAGATCACGGCCGTCACCGAAGTCGCTCACATCGGCAGCACTCACGCCGGTGACCGGCTGGGCTGAGCTGTTGCTGAGCTGGATGACTGCCGAAGGCGTAGACAAGGTGTTGACGCCATTGCTTGAGCCACTGCCTACAGAGAGAACGAAGATGCGGTAATCCACACCGTTCTGGATCGGTGCGCCGTCTACATCCCGCGTTCCCGAGGCCAACGACTGACTAATATTGTTGCCTGTCTTGTTAATTACCGTGTAATTGCTGCTTGCAACGTTGGTTGCTGATGCCAGGTTGAAGCTGGCAGCGTTGGCATTCTTCACAGCGAATACGCGGTACTGGCCGATCTGAGACTCATTGGTTGCTCTGGTGAAGGATACGAGCAAATCGCGGCCATCGCCGAAGTCACTGATGTCAGTGGCTGCTACATTGGTTACAGCAGGCACGCTAAAGTTGTTGGCTAGCGTGATTTCATTACTGCCGGCTGACAAAGCGTTGCTGTTCCCGGACCCGCTCTGGCTGACCGACAAGATAAAGATACGGTAGCTAGTGCCATTGCGAATGGCCGAGCCGTTGACGTCCCGAGCACCGGAGGCTAGCGCTTGGCTGATATTGTTACCGGTCTTGTTGACAACCGTGTAATTGCTGCTGGACACGTTGTTGGCTGCTGCGAGATTAAACGAATTGGCATTGGCGGTTCTAACGACCATGATGCGGTATTGCGAAATGGCGGATTCGTCCGCAGGACGGCTAAAGCTGACGAGCAGATCGCGTCCGTCATTGTTGTCACCGATATCCGAAGCGCCAACATTGAAGGCTGGCTGGGTGCCATAATTCAGCGTCAGGTTGATGATACCCGAGCTTGCAGATAGCGTATTGCTGCCTGTGTAATTGTTATTGCCTACCGCCAATACGAAGACACGGTAGTTGATGCCGCCACGGATGGTATCCCCGTCGGTATCCCGCGCTCCGGAAGCCAGCGTTTGGATGATATTGTTGCCGGTTTTATTCACGACCGTATAGTTGCGATTGGAGACGTTGTTCGCGGCTGCCAGATTGAATGCGTCAGCCTTGTTGCTCTTCACAACCATGATCCGGTAGTGGGCAAGTGCGCTCTCGTCCGTGGCCCGATTGAAGACGACCCGTAGATCGCGCCCGTCACCGAAGTCACTGACGTCAAATGCGGTGACCGCAGTGGCACCCGCCAGTGACAGGTTTTGCGTGAGCGTGATGGCATCGGAGGCGGAGGACAGCGAATTGGCTGATTGTCCGATCGCAGCAACGAAGATGCGATAGCTGTTGCCATTGCGAATCAGCGCACCGTCTACATCACGAGCGGAGGCATCGAGTGTCTGACTCAGATTGTTGCCGGTACGGTAGACAACGGTATAATTGCCAGCTGATACTGCAAGCGCCCGATCCAGATTAAAGCTATTGGCGTTGCCAGATTTAACGACGAAGACACGATAATGATTCAATTGCGATTCATCGGCCAGCTTATTGAAGGTTACTCGCAAATCTCGGCCATCGTTCAGATCTCCGACATCCGTTGCTCTTACATTGGATACTGCCGAAATGACAGGGATGGCAGTAAGCGAGAAGGCTGCCGAGCTGCTAGATAGCGCGAATTGGCCATTGCTGTTGCCCACTGTGAGCACGAACAGCACATAAGGCTGACCCCCACGCAGGAGCTCGCCGTCTGTATCGCGGCTTTGGGCTGTCAGGGAGACGTTCAGATCCCGACCAATCGGCAGGACAGTCGTATAGTTGCGCGAAGAGACGCTGAGTGCCGCGTTTTGGTTGAAGCTTCCGGCCTGGTTCGCTTTGACCGCGAAAATGCGGTAGTGGCTGACGGGGACTTCGTTTGCCGCCATCCGGAACCCGGCTGTCACGTCGCGGCCGTCGCCGCGTGTGCCATTAATTGTGGCGTAGACGCCCGAAACTGCACTAACGGATTGTTGAGTTGTCGTAATAAATACTTGATTGGACTGCCAGTCGACTTGAGCACCCATCGCTTCACTGACGAAGCGGACCGGGACAAGTGTCCGGCCTCTGACGGCCTGCGCAGGCACATCCAGGGTCACGCTCTGTCCGTTGACGGAGGCCGTACGGGAGCCTAGACGCAGAATAACGGTCGTGCCGCTTTTAACGGCGGTAATTGTTTTGGTCGGGGCATCATAACCGACTTCGGCCTGCAAGGCTTCGAAGATGGCCCGCAGCGGCAGCAGAATGCGCCCGCCCGTTGTGACCGCAGGCTGGTCCGTGACGAGCCTGTCTCCGTTAATATAGATCGTTGTGTCGGATGCTGCCTGTACTGTTGTTTGCAGCACAGAGAAGAGTAGAATGATGGCCAAGCCTGCAGATGCCAGCTTTTTCACGCGTGTTGCCTCCCCAATATGAGATGATTTTCTTTGGAATACTACTTTGACGCGGGATCGATGCCAAAAGTTTCTAGATTTTGCGGCGTTCTAAAAATATTTATCGGTAGGACGGCCATTGACAATCAGCTACGGGGAGATTTAAGATAGCAAAAATTACGGTTTTGCTGTTCGGGAGCGCAAGCAAGGAGGAGAAACAGACGTGAATACAAACAAAACGGCCCACCCACCCATCTACACGTACATGGGAGCCGAGGACAAGGAAATTGAACGTTATGGCGAATACGCCCGCATTATTGACGGGATTCGGCAAGCGCTTCGAGAGCGCTATGGCGTCACTTATGAGCTGTATGCCAGCGATGATGCCCATAACCAGTACTGGAAGCTGCTCGAGGAGGATGTGAAGAACGAAAGTCCGGATGTCGAGCAAGTGGCCAAAATTTTCGACAGGCTGGAGGAGCGGACCTTCGCCTACGATGACGAGAAGCCAGAGCCCGAGTACAAGGTGCATTTATCCATTCTGAACAATGTGTTTGCCTATCCCAAGATGGGCGTGGCACTGGCGCGCAGCCCGTGGTTCGGCCCGCATGGGATGGGTTATCAGGACTACGTGTTTGCCGTCGGAGACCAGGAGCTCCAGGCATTTCTCGGCAATGTGCGCCTGCGCGAGCGGCAGCAGAAGATGAACCGGGTCACCGTATTTACGGATACCCGGGAGGGGATTCGCCGGGAGGACGAGCCGATTGCACGTACGGCAGGCCGTGAAGATGTCGTGATGGACGCCAGTATCAAAAAAGAGATCTTTCGATCATTGGATCAATTTTTTGACGCGGATCGCACCTTTTTCGAACGGTATCAGATCCCTTACAAACGGGGCATTCTGCTGTACGGTCATCCGGGCAACGGCAAAACGACGCTGGTCAAAGCCATTGCAGGGAGCGTGCCCGGACCAGTAGCCTACTGGCAAATTACGGAGTATACCAACAGCGAGTCGATCTCCGAAGTGTTTGATGCCGCAGCCCGGCTGACACCGATGGTGCTGGTCATTGAAGACATCGATTCGATGCCTCAGGAGGTGCGCTCGGTATTTCTAAACACGCTCGATGGAGCGACCTCCAAGGAAGGCATCTTCCTGATTGGGACAACCAATTATCCCGAGAAAATCGATCCGGGGCTGATGAACCGGGCGGGACGATTCGACCGCGCGTATGAGGTGAAAATGCCGGACGAGGCTTTGCGTTTGAACTATTTGCAGATCCGCAAGTTCGACATATTCGCTGGCGAAAGCGGAATGGTCACGGCTGCGGGCTTGACCGACGGTTTCTCTCTGACGCAGCTGGGCGAGCTGTATGTCACGGCCGCCTTGGAGTGGCACGAGCGCGGAGAGATCGATGTCGAACTGCTGGTACGTGGCATGCGCGGGGAACTCGAGAAGGGCCGCCGGCACGAATGGATGAAGCGAGGCAACAGCCAGATGGGCTTTCTGTAAGGTTTTGCTTGGCATCTTCCGGGTGGGGTATACTGGGGACAAAGAGTTCATGCGAAACTGAATCGGAAGCGGGGAGTTGAAGCCATGCTGTTCATCGATAATCAAGAGTGCCATGACCCGGCAGTCAACCTGGCATTGGAGGAATACGCGCTGCGCCATCTGCCGATGGAGGACGGCGGCTATCTGCTGTTCTATATTAACGAGCCATCCATCATTATCGGGAAAAATCAGAACACGATCGAAGAGATTCACGCCGAGCATGTCGAGGCCAAAGGGATTCACGTGGTGCGTCGTCTCTCCGGGGGCGGTGCGGTCTATCATGATCTGGGTAACCTGAATTACAGCATCCTGACGGCTGATGACGGCAAGTCGTTCCATAACTTCGCCAAGTTCGTTCAGCCGGTCATCGAGGCATTAGGCAAGCTTGGGGTAGAAGCAGCCATGACCGGGCGCAACGACATCCAGGTCGGCGAGCGTAAAATTTCCGGCAATGCCCAATACGTCTCCAAGGGTAGAATGTACACGCACGGTACGCTGCTTTTTGATTCGGACATGGAGCAGATTGTCTCCGCGCTCAAGGTCAAACCGATGAAGATCGAGTCCAAGGGAACCAAGTCGATCCGCTCCAGAGTGGCCAATATTAGCGAGTTCCTGCAGGAGCCCATGACGATCGAAGCGTTCAAGCGGCGTTTGTTGTCGGAATTGTTCCAGTGTGCGCCAGAGGATGTGCCGGTCTATCCGCTCAGCGAGGCGCAGTGGGCAGAGGTTCACCAGTTGGCGGACGAGCGTTACCGGAGCTGGGACTGGAACTATGGGCGATCACCGAAGAGTAACATTGCCCATGCGGTCAAGTTTCCTTCCGGGATCATCGATGTCCGGCTGCAGGTGGAGGAAGGCCTGCTGACGGAGATCCGGCTGTTTGGCGATTACTTCGGCGCGCATGATGTGACGGAGCTAGAAACGCATCTCAAGGGCGTCCGCTATGAGGAGCAAGCGCTGCGAGAGTCATTGGCGGACATCGATCTGAGCCGCTACTTCGGGGCAATCACCCAGGATCAGTTCATCGGCTTGCTGATGCTTCGCGATGGACAGGCCTAACGAACACACACTTGAGCCTTTGGTTCGCTATTTAGCGAAACTGAAGGCTTTTGCTTTATCTCAGCGCACTCACGGCGGCTAACCAAACAGAGCTCGTAATGCTGGACCTCCACTACCTAGTGTAGTGGCTGCGCAACCGCGGAGGTGGCTGGGGCGGCATCGGCGATGGCTGTAAGTACAGAAAGTTTACTTAGAGGAAGCTGAGACGGCATTGGCGATGGTTGTAAGTCTAGAAAGTTTACTTGGAGGTAGCTGCGGCGGCATCGGCGATGGTTGTAAGTCTAGAAAGTTTACTTGGAGGAAGCTGAGACGGCATCGGCGTTGGCTGTAAGTACAGAAAGTTTACTTGGAGGTAGCTGCCGCGCTACAGGCGTTGCTCCAACGAAAGAAACTTGCCTTAGAGGCGATTGCGGTGCTACAGGCGTTGCTCCAACGAAAGAAACTTGCCTTAGAGGCGTTCGCGGTGCTACAGGCGTTGCTCCAACGAAAGAAACTTGCCTTAGAGGAGACTGCGGCGCTACAGGCAGCACTCCAACGAAAGAAACTTGCCTTAGAGGCGGCTGCGGCGCTACAGGCGTTGCTCCAACGAAAGAAACTTGCCTTAGAGGCGGCTGCGGCGCCACAGGCGTTGCTCCAACGAAAGAAACTTGCCTTAGAGGCGATTGCGGTGCTACAGGCGTTGCTCCAACGAAAGAAACTTGCCTTAGAGGCGTTCGCGGTGCTACAGGCGTTGCTCCAACGAAAGAAACTTGCCTTAGAGGAGACTGCGGAGCTACAGGCGTTGCTCCAACGAAAGAAACTTGCCTTAGAGGCGATTGCGGTGCTACAGGCGGTGCTCCAGCGAAAGAAATGGCCTTAGAGGCGGCTGCGTCGCTACAGGCGTTGCTCCAACGAAAGAAACTTGCCTTAGAGATGGCTGAGGTGCGGTGATTGGATACTGTAGCGCACCTTATTACCTTTGCAAGGGTGTGCATCCGCTGCTTGGCTACTGTATCGGGCAAGGCTGCGTATCAACTAACTGGTGTGTAGCGCAGAATATGAACTGGTCGCGCTCCAGCCAACTCTGCCTACCCCAACTTCAGCCCGCGCTGGTTGCGATCTCGTCTCACACTGTATGCGCGCTGTTTGTGCTCCGCCCAACTCCGTCCCGCGCTGGTCACGCACTGATCCCGTCGTTGTAGCAATCCGATCACCCACCGATCACACCTCTGCCTCACACTTATCGGACAATGATTACACCTCGTGTCCCACTCTTGTCGCAATCCGATCGCCCACCGATCACACCTCTGCCTCGCACTCATGGCACAATGAGTACACCTCGTGCCCTACTGTTGCCTCATTCCCATCACCCACCGATCACACCTCTAACCTCACTCTGGTCCCCCTCTAGCCCGCTTCGGGCATCTAATGGCAATCTTGACTTGGCGAAGCGGACGATTACATGTAGAATAACAATAAGATAAGATCGCTGACCGGTCAGGCTGGCGATGACTATGGGTATGGAGTGAATAGGGATGAAATACAGAAGTACAAGAGGCCAGGTATCCGGCAAGGGCTTCGTTGAAGCGCTGCTGATGGGATTGGCCGATGACGGCGGACTGCTTATTCCGGAGGAGATTCCGGTGATTGACGCAGCCACGCTGCAGCAATGGAGCAAATTGAGCTACGAAGAGCTTTTCCTGGCGATCTTCGCCTACTATACGAATGATGAGATTCCGCTTGAGGATCTGCGGGAGATGGCTTCGCGCGCCTATGGACGGTTCCGTCATCCAGAGGTGGCGCCGCTTAAGCGTGTAGATGACAAGCTATATGTGCTGGAGCTGTTCCACGGGCCGACCTTCGCATTCAAGGACGTGGCGCTGCAGTTCATGGGCGAGTTGTATTCGTATGTCGCGCAGAAGCATGGGGAGACCATTCACATCCTGGGGGCCACCTCCGGCGATACCGGAGCAGCGGCGATTGAGGGCGTACGTGGCAAAGAAGGCATCCGGATCTGCATCCTGCATCCGCACCAGAAGGTCAGTATCGTTCAGGAGCGTCAGATGACGACTGTCGATGACCGCAATGTGCTCAATCTGTCGGTCAAAGGCAATTTCGACGACTGCCAGCGCGTCATCAAGGAATTGTTCGCAGATCTGCCTTTCAAGAGCAAATATCACCTCCGTGCGATTAACTCGATCAACTTTGTTCGGATTTTGTCGCAGGCGGTCTATTATTTCTATGCTTATCTGCGTTTGCAGGATCAACTGGACGGCGCGGAGGTTAACTTCAGCGTGCCATCCGGCAACTTCGGCAACATCTTCTCCGGCTACCTTGCCAAGCGCATGGGTTTGCCGGTGGGCAAACTGATTATCGCCACCAACGAGAACAACATTCTGGAGACATTCGTACGGACAGGACTCTACCAGTCCGGGGAGTTCAAGAGCACGCACAGTCCATCGATGGATATTCAGGTAGCGAGCAACTTCGAACGGTACCTGTATTATCTGCTTGGCGAAGACACAGCAGCTGTCTCGGAGGCCATGAAGGGCTTCCAGGAGACGGGTTCCATCAAGCTGGACGGCGAGCTGCTAGAGCAGGTACAGCGTGACTTTGCAGCCTATGGTATCGATAATGCGAGCTGCTTGTCCACGATTGAAGGCTACAACCAGAACCATAACTATTTGCTCGATCCGCACACGGCTTGCGGGATTTCTGCAACCGAGCGTTTTGCATCGGATTCGGGAGATCACCGTGTGTCCATTTCGTTTGCAACGGCGCACCCGGCCAAGTTCGATGAAGCGATTCGTCTCGTCGATATTCAGCAAGAGCTGCCAGCCGAGATTCAAACGCTGTTCACCAAGGAGCAACATCAGACGGTCATTGAGCAGCAGAAGGAAGAGATCGTTCGCGAGCTGGAGCATTTCTTTAAGTTATAATTTAACTATCACAAAACAAAACAACCGCCGTGGGAGATGCTCCTACGGCGGTTTTGCGTATCTGCTTTGTCATGATTTCAATGCGAATGCTGGAATCCGCTCTAGAATTGGGGCCGTGGTCCGTACTGCTGACAGGACGGGTGATGCGGACTCATATGAGCATAGGGATGGGCATAGGACTGATAAGTAGGCTGTGCAGAAGGCGCAGGGTACTCGGGCTGCCTGGCACCAGAGTCTCGAATGCCGGCATAGCCGTAGGAGCCGACTGATCCGTAGGTGCCCGGTGCCATGGAGCCAGGGCCGTAAGCTCCAGGAGCGGCTGCTCCTTGCCCGCCCTGAATTTGACCATACTTGATGGTTGGAGTCGCTGCCGTACTGGTGCCTTGAACCTTAGAGGTCTGGCAGTCCTTTGGCGGAGAGATCACGACCGTTTCTTTGAGCGGTGCCAGGGTCTCCTTGACCGCTTCCTGATCCAGGCAGTACGAGTAAGCGAGCACCTCTGGCGGGGTCAGACGGAGAATGTCTGAACCATAGATGACATCTGGAATCGGCGCATCGAAGATAGCTAGCAGATGCGTGTTATCTTCTGTCGCAGCGTCATAATGCCACCAGCCCTGAGGAACGTTGGCGACCTGACCTGGCTTGATTGGGAAATGTAACAGCTTGTTGGTGAACGGGTTGATAATGGAAATGACGGCCGCGCCTGCGACGCAATAGACGAGCTCCGACGCATTCTGATGGTAATGGGGCTCGACCAGGTTGTCTTTACTAAGGTAGATATCCAGTAGTGACACATTCCCCAGCGTATTGAGCTGATTGATGGTCAGCGCAGTAATATAATTGCGGGGATCCTTTTTAAAGATGACATTCTGATTCAAATCATAAGCGAATTGCACCGTCGGTGCCGTGAAGTCCATATAGGAGACTGCCATGCGAGAATCCGTCCCTTCATTTAGGCTTAATGGGGCTAGCCGATATGCTTTAAGCTATGCCAATGCCTATGGGTTGGTGCCTGCACGATTTTCTTTTGTATGAAGGCATACCTGATCGTGAGTAGCCATAAAAAGTTTACTTTTTACAAATAATCTTGTCTTTCTCTCTGGAGCGCAGACGAGGAGTCGGGATATAATGTGGGCGTGGTAAACGGCGGAGGGATAGGAACAAAAAATAGCGCTGAGGAGGCGGACTATGGGACGAACGGTAGGAGATTTTTTGCAAGTTGTGGAAGCGTTATCAGGGACCGCCGACTCCAGTGGTGTGGACGGATTGGTCTGTGGAGACCCCGAATCTATCCTCACTGGTGTGGCTGTCGTCTTCTCCGCAACCCTGCCAGTATTGGAGGCGACTGTGGCATCCGGCGCCAATCTGATTATCGCCCATGAAGGCGTCTATTATCGACATCACGCTGGCGAGGATTGGCTGTCTCAAGATAGTGTGTATCGTCAGAAAAAAGAGTGGATCACCTCGCAAGGTCTGTCGATCTGGCGCAATCACGATGGATGGCACCGCAGAGTACCAGATGGCATCATGCAGGGCTTGGTTCATACACTTGGCTGGGATGACCGGATCGATACGTATCTGCCCACAGCGGCGGTTGCAACGATTCCGCCTGTCCCGCTTGCGACGCTTGCCAAGGAGTTGAAGTTCCGGCTGGCTGCACCGTTTATTCGATTGGGTGGCGATCCGGCTATGATTAGCAGACGAATTGGTCTGCTGGCAGGCTACCGGGGCAACATGGAACAGGCGCTGCCGCTGCTCCAGGAGCATGGCGTCGATACCTTGATTGCCGGGGAGGGGCCGGAATGGGAATTGCCGGAGTACATGACGGATGCCTGCCATCAAGGGGGAGGCCGGGGACTGCTGATGGTCGGCCATGCGGTGAGTGAGGAGCCGGGTATGCGTTATCTGGCGGAGGAGTTGCAGTCACTCGTCCCGGATGTACAGATTCATTATATCGCCGGCCCGGCACCGCTCTCCGTGATTTAGAAGAGCGGTGACTCAATCGAGAGGAATCCTCCGGGCCACCGAGGGGGAATATCCTTTGACGGAGCGGAAGACGTTGCTGAAGTAGCTGATATCCTGGAACCCGCAGCGCTCAGCGACCTCAGCGACACGAAAACCTCCAGCAGCAAGCATCATTTCGGCGTGATTCACCCGGATCATGTTGACGAATTGCTTGAAGGTTGAACCAGTATCCTGCTTGAAGCGCTTGCCAAAATAAACCGGGTGGAGCCCAGTTAACTCCGCTATGGTTTCCAAGCGCAGGGGCTCGGCATAGTGGTCGGTGATATACGCTCTTGCCATTGCCATCCGTTCATCGGTCTGGCGTCCTGGTCCGAGCCGTGCCGCCAGCAGCAGCAATCGGTGAACAATCAGCAGGAATAATCCTTTGGCCTGCAGCTCGTAGCCCTGCTGCTTGGTCATCCAGACCTGCGTGAATTCTTTTAACAAACGTATCATCTCCGGTGACTGGCAGCCCTTGGTTACGGTCGACAGCGGCAGGGTCGGCACGGCTACAGGATGGAGATAAAAGTTAAAGGCATAAGAATGCATGGGATTATCGGAGCGGGTCGTCGCTTCCCGGACACTGTGGGGAGGAATGTAGAGCAGGTCGCCAGCTTCGACGGAAACCAACCGCTCATCCACATAATAGTCGGCTTGGCCGGAAACGACAAAGGTCAGGTCATGAAAACCGATTCGCTGTCTAATAATCTCCCAGTCGGGATAGCAGCGGCGGTCAACGAACAGGAAGACTTCGGGGTCCATGCTGGCATAGCGGGTCAAGTCCATTCTACGTCCCCCCTTTGCTCTTGGATCTGTAAAAGCACAATTAGACGAATATGTTTATTATACCAGACGAGAGGCGGAGAAGAAGTACATGACTACATCGATTTATGAACAGCCTGGCTATCATGGCTGGTTGAATTACAGTCGAATTGAAGATGAACAGCTGCGCGCAGCTTATGCCAACTACGGCTCCTCCATTACGGTACTGGGCGACTCCCCCATCCTGCAGTCGGCTGCAGAAGAGTTAACGACGGCCTTGGCGAGCCTGCTTGGCTTGGAGCCGGTCCGTCGGGAATCACTCTCCGGTGAGGGAATCCAAGGTATTGTAGCAGGTACGCGAGATGCGCTGAAGCAGTCCGTTCTGGAGGGCACAACCAAGGAGGAATTGGGAGACGAAGGATACGAGATTCGCACAGTGGATCGTGCCATCGTTGTGTCCGCAGAACAAGACAAAGGTGTTCTGTATGCGGTGTTTCATTTGTTGCGTCTGATTCAGACGGGGGAGTCTATTTCGCAACTGCAGATTACGGAACGACCGCTCAATAAACTGCGCATGATTAATCACTGGGACAATATGGACGGCTCCATTGAGCGTGGCTATGCCGGGCGCAGCATTTTCTTCAACGATTACAACTTTCGGGGCGACTCACGGAGGCTGAAGGATTACGCTCGGCTGCTAGCCTCGGTCGGACTTAACGCCGCAACCATTAATAATGTGAATGTGCATCGCATTGAGACTCAGCTGATTACCGAGCGTTACCTCCAGGACGTCGCTCAGGTCGCAGAGCAATTTCGGGCCTATGGCATCCAGTTGTACTTGAGCATCAACTACGCCGCCCCGATTGAACTTGGGGAACTCGATACAGCCGATCCCCTCGATCCAGACGTGAAGGCCTGGTGGGGGCGGCGTTGTGAGGAAATTTACCGGCATATTCCGGATTTTGGTGGTTTTCTCGTCAAGGCGGACTCCGAGTTCCGTCCGGGTCCATTCACGTACGGGCGTGATCATGCCGATGGTGCCAACATGCTCGCAGATGCCATAGCCCCCTACGGAGGCCAAGTCATCTGGCGATGCTTTGTCTACAACTGCCTGCAGGACTGGCGGGACCGCACGACAGATCGTGCCCGGGCAGCGTACGACCACTTTATGCCGCTAGATGGGAAGTTCCGAAATAATGTGCTGCTGCAGATCAAGAATGGTCCGATGGACTTCCAGGTGCGTGAACCGGTGTCTCCTCTGTTTGGCGGGCTGGAGCAGACGCAGCACTTATTGGAGCTGCAGATAACGCAGGAATACACGGGACAGCAGCGCCACCTGTTTTATCTGGTTCCGCAGTGGAAGACGATTCTCGACTTTGATACGCATGCCCGCGGCACGGGTTCAACTGTTGCCGAGGCTGCCAGCGGCCGCTTGTTCGGCCAACTGCTTGGCGGTATTGCTGCCGTCACCAGCATCGGCGATGATGCGAACTGGACGGGGCATGGTTTGGCTCAGGCCAACCTATATGGCTATGGGCGGCTGACCTGGAACCCGGCGACGGCTGCGGAGGAGATTGCCTCCCATTGGATTCGCATGACATTTGGCGCCGATGCAGAGGTGGAGCGGGTTATCACGGATATGCTGTTGGCGTCCCCGGATATCTATGAATCGTATACTGCACCACTGGGTGTTGGTTGGATGGTGAACCCTAACCATCACTATGGGCCCAATGTGGATGGCTACGAGTATGCCAAGTGGGGCACGTATCATTTTGCAGATTGTCATGGTATCGGTGTCGACCGTACGGTGGAGAGCGGTACGGGCTACGTTGCTCAGTACCACGAACCGTGGTCCAAGACATACAGCGCTGTGGAGACCTGTCCCGACGAATTGCTCTTGTTCTTCCATCATGTCCCTTATAGGCACAAGCTTCACTCGGGCAAGACCGTGATTCAGCATATCTATGATACACACTTCGAAGGCGCTGAGAAGGCAGCCGGATTGCTGGAGCAATGGGATTCGCTGCGCGACCGAATGGAGCCAGGCTTGCATGCAGGCGTTCGCGAACGTCTGGCTCATCAAGCGAAGCATGCCTGCGAGTGGCGGGACCAGATTAACACGTACTTTACCCGCAAATCGGGTATCGCCGATGAGCAAGGAAGAACGATTTTTTAAGCTCTAACTCCATACCAAAGCAGGGCAGGCCGGATAAGGCTTGTCCTTATTTGTCATTGCAGCCTTCTTTTTCAGAACTCTTAATCTACTCTTAAACTGGTTCGGATACGATACATGGAGTTGGCAGAAAGGGAGCCCGAGATGTCAATCGGCAGGACGGAGGGAAGGGAATGGTACATAGAAACAAGAGACGCCGGTATGCCAGCTTGTTGGAGATGTCGTGGAGAGAAAGAAAATGGAGGAAAGCATGTGAGAACATTGATTAGATGTGCATTGGTACTAGTGCTTTTGTGGAGCGGTTTGTTTCCGCATCTCACACCGACAGCGACAGCAGCTGAAGAAGGTCACGAACCCCTGGTGGTGCAGGAAATTGCTGCTGGCGGCAATGCCATGTTGGCATTGATGAGTGATGGAACCGTCCGATCGTGGGGAAGGAATACAGCAGGCCAACTGGGTGTCGGGTCCACGGGCAATCGAAATTATGCGTCAATCGTTATGCATGTTGAGGGACAGCCATTGCAAGGAATTGTGGCGATATCCTTAGGGTCGCAGCACGGTCTAGCCCTAAGTGAAGACGGCATCGTTTATTCCTGGGGAACGAATAACATGGGACAGCTAGGCCGCAGCGGTAGAGCGAATCTCGCCATGGAGATCGAAGGTTTCGACCAAAGAAAAATTAAGCAAATATCTGCTGGCGATTCCCATTCCCTGGCCCTTGATGAGGAAGGACAAGTATGGGGTTGGGGACTGAATATGTATGGGGAGGTCGGTGATGGCAGCGGTACGTTTACGATTGGTCGTCCAAGCAAAGTCAGAGCGGCGCCAGGTGTAGAATTGCAAAATATTCAGGCTGTCGCGGCCGGTCAATTTCATTCGCTTGCGCTGTCCAATGATGGTCACGTGACCGGATGGGGGATGAACAGCAACGGTCAGCTGGGTGATGGCACACAGACCTCCCGGACTTATCCTGTGGCCGTCCGAGATACGAATGGACAAGATCCCTTAAGTGAAATTAAACAAATTTCCGCCAATGGGTATTCGTCATTTGCCCTCCGAACAGACGGTACAATGCGGGCATGGGGAGACAATAGCACGTATCAGCTGGGGACAGGAACAAACCATTTTTCAATCCGGGCGGTTGTGGTCAGAGATCAGGATGGTGTTCCACTGGGCAACGTCGCTCGTGTTCATGCTGGCAGAGCTCACGTCACAGCCGTAGCTGAAGATGGCTCCTTGTGGACTTGGGGATCAAATAATGATCAACAATTAGGCTATCGGACGGACAGGACAGAGAACGGATTCGCCAGCAAGGTGATGGAAACCGAAAATGGTCCGCTTACCGATGTCCAATCGGCAGTAGGTGGAAGCACGCAAACCAGTATCTTGCGGGCAGATGGCTCCGTATGGAGCGTAGGGAAGAACAGTGATTACGTCCTGGGTGGAAACAGGCCGGAAGGACCGCAGGGAGTCGTACAACTCTTCACGCACATTACGCTCAGCGCTCGAAGTCAATCCAATTGGACGGGGGATTCACCCCGCTCTGTAACAGCGGGTGAGGAGACCGAAGTGTCTTTTCAACTGGCAGACAACGAGGGGAAACAATTCCCAGTCGCTACTGATGACGTCGTGTTTACGACGACTAGCGGGACATTGGGGATTCCTGAGTATGCTGGGGACGGAATCTACACCGCGACCTTCCGTGCAGAACAAACGGGATCCGCAGTAATCTCGGCTGCGGTTAATGGTGTGGCGTCGCCCTTCAGCTTGTCCATGGAGATTACCGCGGGTGCGCCAAGCCGGACGGGCTCCTCGCTTCATGCGGGGCAGGAGCAAGTGACGGTTCACGAAACGGAGGGAGCCCTGATCCAACTGGAGCTTGGCGATGCATGGGGCAACCTCATCGATATCGACGCGGCGCGAATATCGATTACCACGTCGTTGGGAACGGTTGGACCTATCACCAAGCTAACGCCCGGTGTGTATGAAGCGCAGCTGCATTCCACAGAGACAGGGACAGCCATCTTCGAAGTGTTGGTAGACGAGGAACCCTTGGAGCTGGAGACGAGTGTCGTGTTTATATCGGATGATCCAGATCCTGCGCGCTCGGTGTTCACCTCCAACCGGCAGTTCCTGCCTGCTGATGAAGAGCATCTGGCCACACTTGAATTGCAGATGTATGATCGGTTCGGCAACACGCTAACACAAAGCGGGGGCGACTTGCTGCTCACCACCAGCTTGGGCAACATCGGTGCCGTGACCGAATCGGCCTTCGGCGTCTATACTGCTTCTCTGTCTTCCCTCACGCCAGGCCAAGCCGTGGTTCAGGCCTTCCTGGACGAGCAGCAGATGGGAGAGACTGTGGAAGTGGAGTTTGTTCCGCTTGTGGAACAATTATTATTCACGGAGGAGAGTTACGAAGTTGTTGTTGGGGAAAGCGTTCAGCCGCATGTTCTAGCCCGTTATTGGGATGAGGTTGAGCTAGACGTCACGCTCCAAACGACATTCGAAGTTTCAAATCCGGAACTCGCTTCAATCCAACCCGATGGTACAGTAACGGGTGAACAAGAGGGTGAGACCACACTGGTGGCGACATTCGGCGCCTACCAAGCGACCGTCCTACTCACCATTGCAGCACGGCCTGGCACGGACCCGGGGACGGATCCAGGTACAGATCCAGGAACGGATCCAGGTACAGATCCAGGAACGGATCCTGGCACGGACCCGGGAACGGATCCAGGTACGGACCCGGGCACGGATCCCGGAACAGATCCCGGTACGGATCCAGGTACGGATCCAGGAATGGACCCAGGTACAGATCCGGGAACGGATCCAGGTACGGACCCGGGCACGGATCCAGGTACGGACCCGGGCACGGATCCCGGAACAGATCCCGGTACGGATCCAGGTACGGATCCAGGAACGGACCCAGGTACAGATCCGGGCACGGATCCAGGTACGGACCCGGGCACGGATCCCGGCACGGATCCAGGTACGGACCCTGGCACGGATCCAGGTACGGATCCAGGAACGGACCCGGGCACGGATCCAGGTACAGATCCAGGAACGGACCCTGGCACGGACCCGGGAACGGATCCCGGTACAGATCCAGGTACTGGCCCGGGGACTCCTCCCGGCTGGAGTCCAGGCCCCGGGTCTGGTGGCGGAAGCAATTCAGAAGACAATCCAGGGGAGACTCAGCCTGAGCAGCCTGTAACGGAAGATAATGAAGAGCCAGGAGGGGAGGCACCAGAAATGCCCGTACAGCCTCTGTTGTTAACAGATGTCGCAGGACATTGGGCACAAGAAGACATTGCTAGAGCTGTGAGAATGGGGATCGTGTCGGGATATCCCGACCATACCTTCAAGCCGAGTGGCATCATAACAAGAGCTGAGTTCTTGGTCATGCTCAGTCGAGCGCTTGGACCAGTACACGAATCCCTGACGATTCCCCGCATGCCAGAAAGAGATACATGGCCTGAATGGGCGCGTGAAGACATAGAACGCATGATGGAACGTGGGATCGTCCAAGGATACCCTGATGGAAAATTTTATCCATCTCGTCATTTGACTCGAACAGAAATGACCGCTATGGTTAGTCGGGCAATCCATTTGCCTATCACGGCAGTTCCGGCACAAACGACATTTGCTGATGATCTGGATATCCCAGCTTGGGCAAAACCGATGATCGCGACTGCTGCATCGTACAATCTGGTCAACGGGCGAGGGGACAATTATTTTATTCCGGACGCCACGACAACACGAGCAGAGGCTGTCGTAGTCATTCTTAGAATGTTGGATTTATACCAAGGTTAATGAAAAGGAAAAAGTTGGAGCAAAAACATCCTGTTTTCGCTCCAGCTTTTTTGTTCTGCCATCAGAGTAGGTTTAGCGTACCGAACGAGGTGCACTATGTTACTTAAATTGCACCATCGTGCGGGAATCCGCTGAATTAGGTGCACAATGTTACTTGAATTGCACAACAATGGGGAAATCCCACCAACCACAGGTAAAAAGTTACTTGATACGAGGTGCAACCTGGGAAACGCACTAACCACAGGTAAAAGGTTACTTGAAACGCAGCGCAACCTGGGAAACTCACCAACCACAGGTAAAAGGTTACTTGAAACGCAGCGCAACCCGTGAGCGGCAATCAGGTACACAATGCAGCCTGTTGAAGAAAGGCTGAAGAGGCACGAAATCGACTCCGGGGACAACAGCAATTGGAATATATCGGAAGATCGATCTGTGACAGTAAGCATACTTTTTAACAGCCTGACAATGGTATTTAATTGCCCCTTCGCACGTGGATCCGCCTCGTCCAACGACCTAAACCAGGGTCGGAATGACCTTGTCGATGATGCCGTAAGCAACCGCCTCTTCGGCTGACATGAAGAAGTCGCGATCCATATCCCGTTCAATGCGGTCTGCCGGCTGGCCGGTTCGCTCTGCTGTGATGTGGACGATTTTTTCCCGAACTTGGAGGATGCGTCTGGCACTAATCGCGATGTCGCTAGCCTGGCCCTGGGCGCCACCGTGCGGCTGATGGATCATGATCTCGCTGTTAGGCAGGGCGTAGCGTTTACCCTTGGTGCCGGCAAGCAGCAGGAGCGAGGCAAAGGAAGCGGCAAATCCGGTACAAATGGTATTCACCTGCGGGCTGATATATTGCATAGTATCGAATATGCTGAAGCCAGCTGTTGTCGACCCGCCCGGGCTGTTAATATACATATGGATGTCTTTATTCGGCTCTTCGGCATGCAGAAACAACAACTGCGCCACGACGCTGTTCGCCAGTGTGTCGTCAATCGCTGAGCCTACGAAGATAATGCGGTCTTTGAGCAGACGTGAGTAAATATCGTAGGTTCGCTCACCGCGGCTGCTTTGTTCAACGACATAAGGGATGGTGTTCATGAGATCGCCTCCGTTTTGTGGTGTCGACCTGTAAACGAATGAAATCTCTTGAAAGATACGGCAGGAAGGCGTATCTTTTCGACCGGCTCATTCGTTTGTATACTAGAAGCAGAATGGTGAAGAGAAAGGAGCGGGGAAGCATGCGGATGAAATGGGAGGTTGCCGAACCTTCTAGCACCACCCCTGCCGATTTGCGGACAAAGCTGTACAGATACTGTCTTTCCCTGACCCGCATCGCGCAGGACGCGGAGGATCTCGTACAGGATACTCTGTTAAAGGCGGAGCTTCGAAGAGAGCGTCGCGGTGAGCATGCCAATGAAGAGGCTTTGCTCATGCGGATGGCCAAGAATGCCTGGATTGATCACCTGCGGCGTGCCTTAAAGTACAAGGAGTTGTTGCAGCAGGAGCACAGAGAAGCGGAGGATCAACGTCAGGAAGGGGCGGATCGCGGGCGTGAACGGATGGCGGCGGCTTTTGCTGTCCTGCTGCGGGACTTGTCACCTCTGCAGCGCGAGGTGCTGCTGATGCGAGAAGTGCTGGGTTACTCTGCGATGGAATGTGCGGATAGGATGGAAACGACAGAAGGCTCGGTGAAGTCTCTGCTTCACCGGGCAAGGCGTGCCTTGAGCTGCGCCAGGTCGGCAGGTGTCGCGGTGGAAGAAGCGGCTTGTTCCCAACTGGAGGAAGCGACACTTGCCGTCATTGATGAAATGATCAACGCCTATGTGCAGGGGGATATCGAACGACTGCTGCGTCTCGCCGCCACTGGCGCGTCCGAAGTTTATTTGGTCGAGGCCGTATCGACGCATCACACAGGTTCTCTCGTCAGTGCCACAACCAGTTACAGTGTTTGGTCCACAATGGAGCTGCGCCTTAGCGCTTAACGACGGAGTGCGGCTGTTCAATCCAACAGCTAGCCCACCTGCCTATTACTCCTTCTCTCCCAGCAGGCCCGGAAGCTGCCGGTAGATGGCAATGACCTCATCAATCGGCATGCGGACGAGGCCGCTGGAGGAAGGGGCGACGAAGTCCGTCACGCCGGGGACGACAGGTTTCTTTTGCACGCCCCATGAGATGCTTCGTTGACCTGTCAGCTGCTCGTAGACGCCCTTGCCCACATAACAGGCTACCTTAGGCTGACAGCGCTCCAGCTTCTTCTTGAGAAGCTCTGCCCCCTCCCGATATTCCTCTCGTGTAATCTCCGCTGCTGTGCGCGTCGGCCGCGCGACGATGTTCGTAAACCCGTATCCGTAATCCTTCAACAGCTCGCCATCCTGATCCGCCCGGTAGCGGCGCTCCGTCAAGCCAGCCTCGTGGATAATCCGCCAGAAGCGGTTATGTGGATTCGCGTAATGATGACCCGACTCACCGGATCTCAAGCTAGGGTTGAAGCCCACGAACAAAAGCTTCAGGTCATCGGACAAATGGTCTGGTATGCTGGTCTGCATCGGCTGTCCCTCCGTTTCTGTCTGAACTGTACGCTCTAGTATAACTTAACCCGTTGGACAGATCACGTTTACAAGAACCACGGCTTGCCTGATTTTGTTCAAAAAAAATCCCTCCCGTTGCTACTGGATACCCAATAGACGGAAGGAACAGGTGAAAAGTTAATGATAAGGGAGGATCAGCCCAAAAGCCCAACACCAGAAATCAACAGTACGCCTATGCCAATCGACCACACGGCAATGGAGATGGTGATCCACAAACTTACGTAGCTTTTTGCGGCTCCTGCGGCCAAGGCAATACCGGCAGAGATGTGGAACCCGAGCAGGATGCCAGCTAAGGAAACCCCGGGTACCCCGTATTTTTCGAAATATCGTTTCGCCTTGATGGCCCGTTTACTCGGCTCCTTGGCATTTTTCTTGACTACGCGTTGGCGGAGTTTCTGGATGACCCAGATGAAGGCCATGACGGAGACCAGATTGCCCACAATCGCTGTGACAATGACGGGAATTGAAGGGAATCCCAAGATGATGCCCATCGGGATAGCGCCGTAGGATTCAAAAAACGGAATGAGCGACAGGACGAAGATACTTATGAGCTGTAAGAACAAGTTGCCTTCCAACCCGGGTACCAGATTCAAATAAAAATCGCGTATATCATCAAGCATAGGAAAGTCCTCCTAATAAGATTGGATTATTTTTTGAGTAATGGTTTTCCGTTCTCATCGACAATGACCGTCAATCCGGAACCGACGTTGGGAAAAATCGCTAACAAGTATTGAACGCCAGTTTCCGTATCCGTAATGACATTGGTCAGCGTTGCACCCTCAGCTCTTACATGCTCGACCTCAAATCGGATATCTTTGCTCATCATGAACTCAACCCTTTCATAAGGAATAGCTGCTTAGTCAAAATAAAATAGATCCTCAAATTTCTTGTCCAAAGCGATGCAAATGATTAACGCCAGTTTTGCGGTTGGATTGAATTGTCCGGTTTCAATGGAGCTGATGGTATTCCTCGAAACACCGACCAGCTTGGCAAGCTGTGCCTGAGAAAGGTTCTGCTCCGACCGCACTTCCTTCAGATGATTGCGTAAAATTAAGTTATCTTCCATCGGCTCACCCTAAATAGTCGGTATGCGTTCGTAGTAATTGAATGATATGTGCAGCAGACAAGGCGAGGGTTGCAAGGGTATAAATGACTGCCAGGATGACATCACGTCGGCGTTTCAACCGGATAATCCTGTAGATGAAACTGGAGGCGGAGACCGAAAAAATAACGGCATACAAGCCAAAATCAAACTCGTCGCCGATCACAACCTGGGTGACAAATAAAACGGTAGCCAATAGGGAAGCAACTAGCGAACCAAAACTCCCCGCTTGGATTTTTACTTCTTCACTGTACAAATCTTTGTTTTTGTTCTCCAATCTGCTTCTGGACAGGATCTCTTCCTTGTTAATAACAATCTCCCCCTGTTTACCTTTGACAAGTATACTTGGCATGATCTTATTGTATCTTTGCCAAGTTTACTTGTCAATAGTTGCTCTGTATTGGATCTTAATTCTAAAAAACCACCCCTCCGGGCTGGAGGGGTGGCAGTTAAGCACTTATTTACAACGGAAGTTACTCTGACACAGGGGACATCAGCCTATTCGACTTTGACAAATCGGACCGCACTGGCGCGAGTCGGTGTTACGCCCATAAAGGTGTTCTTATTGTTCCTGACATAACCTGCATTGCCTGCGTTAAATGTAAATGTGCCCAGATCGACCCATTCGGAGACCCCTTGCGTGTAGTCCAGATAGGTCGTCGACACGCCATCCCGGTGACGCACTTCAATCTTGGCATTGGGGTCGCTGTCCGCGTGCTGTACCTTCCAAATCTGAACGCTATACTCCCCTGAAGAAGTAAGGGTAGGCGACCATTGCGCATATACCGGCGGGCTGGTATTACTGCTCCCCGCAAGGCGGGTCGGTGTGTTGGCGTACCCGGTAACACTGCTGTTGCTGAAGCGTCCTACCTCCGTATACCCGCTATCTAACGGATAGATGACGAAGACGCCTGTTCCCTCTGACAATCTTTGCTCCAGGACATTCAAGTTGCTCACGATCAGGTCCCTGGAGTCGGTAAGCGCTTTGAGCTGTGAAGCGGAACCACTGTTGCCACTATGCCAGGTTGCGAAGATGCCGTGATCCTGTTCGTCCATGACATCAAATACCTGTTCAAAATAATCCTGGGCTTCAAGCAGCTGATCGTAAGCCTCTTGCCAATCCTGCTCCAGCTCTGCCTCTCTGGAAAGAACGACATGATGCAGCGTTTGGTTGAGTGCCAGCATGAACATGGCTTGTGTACGAATCATGTCATTGAAGAAGGACTTGCCCTGGTTGGGGAGCGCATTCAGGAGGAGATCCGCCTGAGCGACTACCGCTTCCAGCTCAGTTATCGTCTGCTGCGTGCCGTTCTTCATCGCCTCGAACGCACCATCTGCGTTATTATCGTCCGGGTAGATCATCAGCCAACTGTCGCTGTCGAAGACAGACTCGCTGCGGCCTTGCAGGATGTCCCGAATCACACGTGAGTAGCGCAGGTCCTGGAAGATGAACTGCCGGTCAAATCCGGAGATCGTCGGTTGCTTCTGCTGCCAGTACGAATCAATAAATCGCTCGTACAAGTCCGCTGCGGCAGAGGCATGCGTTGTTCCGAAATATTGTGTGGCGAATGCCTCCATAAACGCGTCGCTATTATAATCATCCCAATGCCACAATAAGCTGGCCAAGGCCGAGCCTTCAATCAGATGCTCCCGAAGGTTGCCCATGTTGCCCTCTGCAAACACCAGCGGTGAGGTGCTGAGCCCGTCAATGGTTCGATAATTAGCTTCAATCTTCCAGGGTCCTTCTGCTTGGGCATAGTGAGATCCGGTTGATGTAAATTGGAAGTTCATGTAATAGCCCAACGGCTGATTACCAAAGTCGGTGTCCCGAATACCGTCCGGCGGATAATGATCGCGGCGGGCGGCTACGAAGTTATAAATTACATTGGGATCGTCAGGCATCTCCAACAGCCCAGCGGCGTACAGATCGGATACTTCGTTATACAAGGTTGTACGCGCCGTGAACGGTTCATTGCCGTACTTGTCTTTTAAGAGCTGCAGCTGCGCTTCCAGCATCTCCTCGATGATCGCTGCACGCTGTGCATTGCTCTGCGGCGCGTCATGGAAAGTGTCCCAAAACGGGACGTCGCGGTGACCGCGAAACGCAAGTGTCCATATGACTTCGACATCCTCGCTGATGAGCGCATCGATGTTTCTTGACCAGAGATCGAACATATTCTGGATGGTCGCGATATTGTTCACATCCGATTCAGGGATGCGAGCACCCAGAGGCGATATATGCGTGTTTGCCAGGATGAGGCCGTAAGACTTGGCGATTTGGGCATCGTCCGTCAGCTGGCCGCCGGGAATATTGACGACGGAGTGTCTTGTGGCGCCATTATTATAACCAGGCACTGTGCTGTTGCCGAAGCCCTCTCTTTCAAGATAACCGGAATCGCCAGGCTGCACGATAATTTCAGCCGCATTGTCGACACGGGTGAATTTGACCGCACTCGTCCGCAGATTGGTTTGGGGACCAAAGGTATTCTTCGTATTTCGTACGAAACCTAGCTTTCCTTTTTGGAACCAATGGGTGCCCAGATCGACCCATCCCGAGGTTCCCTCAGTAAAGTCTACATAGGTGGTATTCAAGCCGTCCCTGTGGAAGACATCAATTTTGGCGTTGGAATCGCTGTGTTGATGCTGTACTTTCCAGATCTGTACATTGTATTGTCCTTCCTCTGGCAGGTTAGGCAGCCACTCCGCATAAGTCGAAGGGGTCACAAGATTATCATTGACGATGGTGTTCAGCTTGAGGCGCATCATTGTCTCCGCCCAGATCTGTTCGCGATCCGCATGACCCTGACGCCAATTGTTGTACCGGACCCTGTCATTGGGGTACCAAGAGCGGTATTGGACATAAGGCGAGTCATATCTGATATCGGTGCCCAGTGGGATCTCGATCTCCGTCTGCGTTTCGGCTTCCCAGGAAGCCCAGAACCATAAGGGGGGGATGCCCAGGATCTCTTCAGAGAGCGTGTAAATAGCGTAGATAGCCCCGCGCATATCCGAGCCTTGCAGCACCAGGTAGGCGTCATTCCCTGTTGGTTCTACGAAGACTCGATGAGCTTCCGCGTCTGTCATCCACCGGTTCTGCCCGGTTGTGAACTCGGACTCGGGCCCTATGATAACGATAGCGCCCCCGCCTGACACATCCGCCAGATCGTGAAATACCGGCGAAGCGGTTCCGAATACCTTCTGCAGATCCCGTTGCAGATCCGCGACAGCACGGTGCACCTGAGGAGCCTCGTTCTCGGATACAACAATCGGGATACCCGGATACAGCGTTAGCGTATTGGCGCCTTCCGTAACACCTTCGTCGGTTGCGGCGTGTGCTTCATGGCATGCGAATAAGAGAGACGAAGCCAATAATGATAGCGCTACCAACAATGAGATGAAACTGTTCCTCGCTGTACTCAATGTCATTCCTCCAATCAATGGGTTGTCGTTTCATTCCCATTATAAAAACATTAGAGGGCAGGCACTAGTTGGGGTTTTGTTGGGAATAGCCTCTTACCGATTCACCTTCGGAGAGAACGGCACGGATGCGAATATGCTCATAGGGCATCTGTGGATTGGCAATCCGCCAAAGAATTCGCTCCACGGCACGTTGAGCCACATCCTGAAGCATAAACCGATACTGCGTCAATTGATGATATCTGGTGTGCACATTCAATGAAGTGCTGATAAGCGAACAATCTTCCGGAATTCGACGTTTAATTAAATGAAAGATGTAATAGATCAAATCAATATTCATGTTGCATAGGATTGCTGTCGGATTGACCTGGATAATCTTGTTGCTGATCATCTTAGTTAGATTTTCCTTATGCAGATCATAGATGGCATGAAATTCTTGATTCACTGGCAAACCGCAAGCTTTCATGGCGTCATTGAAGGCATTCCAACGAATTTTGTATCCTCGTTCCTGATCGATGTTGCCCATGAACATGATGCGATCGTGACCGCGTTGATACAGGAAAGTAACAGCTTGATATACGGGTGTGTACACATCCCATATGACACTGTCAATTTCCGATTCGGGCAGGGGGTAGTTGATTAAAATTTTTGGAATCTTCAGGGAAATCAAGGCTTGTTCTGTTTCTTGAGGAAGACCTGGATTTAAGAAAAGACCGTCTGCATACATCACATTGTGCTGCTCCACCCAGGTCTCGAAGGCAGACTTGCTGCTCATGGGGGGAGCCAGCAGAATCTCTGCATAATCGCCCAGACTATTGATCCGTTCCTGCAAGCTCTCCATCATCAACTGATTTATTATCGTATTGCGGCCCATGATGATCTGAAAGCGCCGTCGATAGTTGGCATGCAGATTGATCCGTTCGGCAGCAAAGCTTTGTTTTTGTTCCCTGGTCCGATACCCTAATCTTTTGGCCACGGAGATGACCTCGGCTCGGGTTTCGTCCGACATGCCCGGTAATCCCCTTAACGCTTTGGACACGGTATATTCGGATAAGCCTAGTGAATCGGCCAGCATTTTTTGCGTCACAGCTTTTTTTCGCGGCATGGGATCACTCCACGTAAATAGGTTAGTTTAAATAAAGTTTATCTCAAAACCCAGTTGGGGTGTAGTTGGTTTTTGCTGTGAATGCCTTAAGTGATGGCGCTCATCGCATTGTCGGTTGCGGTATTCATTAGATGACGACTTTTTTTATAGCGTAGCTTGTCAAACCCGTCCGCATAATTGGTCAAGTCCCCTCATAGACATGTTATCAGCCTGTTAAAACAATGAGCAGAGGGGATGATCTTCATGCGTCGCATCAAGTGGATCGCAGCCATCATCGTAAGTTTCTCGGTCCTGCTGGCCGGTTGCGGAACGAAGGATGCCGGATCGGTAGTCAAGGATTTGGACAAAGTAGTCAATTCGATGGAAAGCTACCAGGGGAGCGGTACCATGACTTTGCATACCGGGCAGGAACCCTTGACGTATCAGGTAGACGTCTCCTTTCAAAAGCCCAAGTACTATCGAATTGCTCTGACGAACCCGGAAAAAGATATCACTCAGATCGTACTTCGCAATGATGACGGCGTATTCGTTCTGACACCGCACCTTAACAAGAGCTTCCGCTTCCAGAGCGACTGGCCGGACAATCAAGGCCAAGTCTACCTGTACCAGACTCTAGTACAGAGCATCCTGCTGGACAACTCGCGCCAATTTGCCGCAGATGAGAACAACTATGTCTTTGACGTAATGGCCAATTATCAGAATGGCTCACTGGCCCGCCAGAAAATCTGGCTCAGCAAAGACGATTACAAACCACAGCAGGTCCAAGTGAGCGATGCCAACAACACCGTCATGGTGGAAGTGAAGTTCACGAACTTTGAGTTCGACAAGAAGTTTGACAGCGATGCCTTCGATATGAAGAGAAATATGGGGCCTGCAACAGGCGAGCAAAAACCGACCGAGGCGGACCCGAATCAGGAGTCGGAGCATACGCCGGATAAGCAAACCGTCGAGGAAGAGGGCGGGGAGGCTGGCAATCAAGAGCAAGCTGGCGAGAATGCCAACGGTAACGCAAACGGAACAGAAGGAACCCAGGACAAAGAAGAAACCGATGCCACTACAGGGGCAGCTACAGGAGCGCCATTTGTGGCAATGGAGCCGAGTTACATGCCGGAAGGCGTCGCCCTGCTGGACATGAGAGATATCAAGCTGAACGGCAACAAAGGCTTGATGACACGCTACACGGGCGCTTATGATTACACATTGATTCAAGCCCAGCAAAAGGACCGCGCCGTAGCTCTGGTTCCTGGCAGAAACGTCGATCTGGGGCATACGATCGGCCTGGTGACCGGTGAGGAGCCGACCACGTTAACCTGGACCTATGATGGCATGGAATATCGTCTCTCCAGCGCCGATTTGCCGGAAAGCGAGATGATTAAGATCTCGCAGTCGGTGCTTGCGTCGATGTCGAAGTAAGACATATCAAGGTGAAATAGTCGGCTGCGGCCGGCTTTTTTGCTGCGAACTTCCAGCGAGCGACAGAAATTCTCATGATTTAGCGCATTGACAGTACCGGGGGAACGGTTTAACATAATCCATATTGGTTATTATGACGCGGACTACGGTTCGCAATCGTACAGTTTGTAACTGCAACGCCTTCGCCGTGTATACGGAGGAGGTTATTGTTTTTGCATGGCTAGGGAAGAAGGTGTCTTACTGTGAGTTCGTATTACCGTCCGACAATCGCCGAGATTTCTCTGGACGCCCTGCAGCATAACATCGCGGCGTTCCGCCGGCATATGTCTGATGGAACGCGGTTGATGGCTTCGGTCAAGGCCAATGCTTATGGTCATGGGGCGGCGGGCATTGCCAGGGAGGCGCTTGCATGTGGCGTGGATTATCTGGGTGTCGCCTTCTTGGATGAGGCGCTTCAACTGCGTAGGGAAGGGATCACCGGACCGGTTATGGTGCTGGGATACGTACCGCCGGAAGGCTTGGAGCTTGCCAGAGCGCAGAACATTACGATTGCGCTGTTTCGGGAAGACATCCTGGCAGCGATCGCCTTGCTTCCCGACAGTCCCCAGCGGTTGAAGGTTCATATCAAGCTCGATACAGGCATGGGACGGCTAGGGCTGCTCCCGGAGCAGGACTGGCGCGGTTTTATTGGCCGTGCACTCGCTCAGCCGGGTATTGAGGTTGAAGGGGTGTTCACCCACTTCGCCCGGGCAGATGAACAGGACAAAAGCTACACACAGCTCCAGTATGACCGTTTTGTTGAAGCAGCTGACTATGCACGTTCTCAGGGGGTTCCGATTATTCACTCGGGCAACAGCGCGACGGGCATTGATACGCCGGATTGGGCTGGCGGGATGCTTCGTCTGGGGATCAGCATGTATGGTCTGTACCCATCCAATGAGGTGGAACGAAGCGCAATTGAGCTGCAGCCAGTGTTGAGCCTCAAGACACAGACCGTCATGGTCAAGTCGGCGCCCCCAGCCTGGGGAATCAGTTACGGTACGCGTTATGTTACAACCGGCAGGGAATTAATTGGTACGCTGCCAATCGGCTATGCCGATGGCTACAGCCGGATGTTGACGGGCAAGGCAGAGGCGCTGCTCCGAGGCCGGCGTGTTCCGGTGCTGGGGACGATCTGCATGGACCAATGCATGATCGCAATACCGGGCGAGATGGCGGACCCCGGCGAAGAGGTGGTTCTCATCGGACGTCAGGGTAGTGAGACGATCACAGCCGAGGAGATCGCGGACCAGCTTGGGACCATTAATTACGAGGTAACTTGCATGCTTGCGGATCGGGTACCACGCGTATTTATCAAGAACGGACGTCAGGTGGTCAGCAACAGGCTGATAGACTGACACGTCATTTTTGCAGCTGTGGCGCGGCTTGTTCTTCTGTGAGGGACAGCAGACGACATTTTATTTTTTCAAGTTAGAGGATTTTCGGTCCCGTATATCGAATATGTAGTACAGCCAACGAATATAACGCACAACATACAGCGTGTACATCATAATTGCAGCACGTCAGGCATAGATATGGTTATGTATATTTCATTCCGTTTATCGCAATAATGGAAATAGGTTTTCTTTGGAAATGTTTTGGGGGTGCGGACTTGGTGGTCAATATGCAGAATACGAAGCGAATTATGATCAGCTTACCGAATCATCTGTTGCAGGAAGTGGACGGGATTGTGGCGCGCGAGAATTCGAACCGCAGTGAGTTTATCCGGCAGGCGATGAGGTTATATCTTATCGAGCGCAAAAAACGCCAAATTCGAGAATCCATGCAGCGTGGCTATCTGGAGATGGCCAAAATTAACTTAAATATGGCCTCGGAGGCTTTTTTGGTGGAGGAAGAGGCCGAAAGCATGCTCGGTCGTCTTGTAAGCGGGGTGTAGAGTTTGATCGTAAAGCGCGGTGATGTGTTCTTTGCAGATTTGTCACCTGTAGTAGGCTCGGAGCAGGGCGGTGTGCGCCCTGTACTTGTCATTCAGAACGATATCGGCAACCGCTTCAGCCCGACGGTTATCGTGGCGGCCATCACGGCGCAGATCCAGAAGGCGAAGCTGCCGACCCATGTCGAAATTGATGCGGCAACGCATGAGTTTGACCGCGACTCGGTCATCCTGCTGGAGCAGATCCGCACAATCGACAAGCAACGGCTCACCGACAAGATTACGCATCTTGATGATGAGACGATGCGCAAGGTGGACGAAGCGCTGCAAATCAGCGTAGGTCTGATTGATTTTTAATGGTGGGCCGGCTTGCAACTTCCTTGGAACGGTGCAGCCGGCCTCACCCATTGAACGTATCGCCCGTGCCCTCTTCGGAGGGCTTTTTGCTGTGAACTTAGCTTGCTTTGGGAGCAGCAGTGCCGGCTTTTTGCAGTTCGGAGAGCTTATACGTCATATATTCATTCTGCTGGCGGCATACCTTGAGCATGTCATTGAGCGCCAATTGGATGCGTATCTGGTCCTGGGACTGTACAGCAGCGTCGAATGCCCGGTGCGTTTCCATCACTTTTGCCCGCTTGTTCTGCCATTGAGCGGAAGACTTGTCCTTGTGGGATTCCTTCCACTTCTGACGGGCCTCTGGAGGGAGGGCTGCCATCGTCTGGTGCAGGTCAGAGCGAAGACGGGCGGATTCCTTCAAAACGTCGTCCCATTCCTGCTTGGTGTCTGGTGCATATTTGGCAACAAGCAGCTTCAGATACGTCTCATAATGGGCAGCTTCGTGCAGCCCACGGCCATGATGGAATTTGCGTTGACGGTGTTTGTGGTGTTCCTTTTCCTCAGATGTACGAGGATGATCCTCGACTGGTGAGGCGATGGAGACATTGTGGATAAGACTGCCGGGGGCGGCGGCTTGCGACGGGTCAGCATAGACATTGCCCGCCACTGAGGTGCCTACTAACACCAAGGCACAGCCCAAAACAAGTAACCGGATGGTTTTCATGCGCGGATTCCTCCAATAGGGTATAGTCGGTGTTTCACCACACTTAGGATGCGCAATTGAGGTGGAAATATTTGCAGTGTTGCCTATACACTTGAAATAGCAATAGTAATTGAGAAATGAATACTATGTAAATATTCTCTAAATAGATATAGACATTTACAGTGAACTTTGCTACTATAGCTGTATTGAAGGAATACATAACTATACGAATAAGCAACGGCTTTGCGAAGAACGCAAGCATGGGTTGATAACCCTTGCTGCGTTCTTTTTTTGTTGCTTGCGTGAGGGAGGCGTCATGAACCGAAGAAGAAATCTCATCATCAGCCTGCTGGCGGCGTTGTTATCGGGGGTGCTGGTGTACTGCATTTACGTGCTGCAGTTGAAACAGATCGAACTGCAGGAGACGGTTGAGATCATCGTGCCCAGCCGGTTTGTTGCAACAGGAGAGCAAATGACTGCGGATATGCTGACGACCAAGTGGATCGCCAAAGCGTCCTATGAGCCGGAGATGATTATACGAGCTGCAGATGTCGTCCACTTGGAAACCTCCGTGCCGCTGGGTGAGGGAGAACCAATACTGGCCTGGAAAATCAGCCCGTACCGGCTGATGCCCAAGCGGGATGAATCAACGTTCCAGATTCCAAGAGAGTATGTCCTTAGTGTATCTAATGGGATTCGTGCGGGGGACCAAGTTGTTCTCTATGTGTCCGGTGAGGAATCGGTTTCGTCCCGTTTGTTCGATCAGTTGGTCACGGTTGCCTCGGTGAAAACCTCCGGCAATCTGGAGGTAGACGACCCCAAGAACCCCAACCTCCTTTCATTGGCTGATGGGGATCTGCAGAAAATGTATGCCTCACGCCGCGATGCCAATGCCATGATCGATTACGTCAATCTCAACCTGACAGAAGAGCAGTGGCTGCAGATTGATCAACTGTGCAAGCAAGGCGGACACAAACTGGTCATTGCCTACAGCCCGATGTCGATGGACGCTGTCAAACCACAGCTGATCGGAGGCGGGTCATGAGCAATCAGAAGCATGCGTTGACAGTTTTTATCGGCACAACACCCAACATTGGTACGACGGCGGCGGCCTTTGCGACAGCCTCACAGGTGGCGAGGCTAAGTGGCAAGCCAGTCGGTCTGCTCTGTCTCAATCTCAAAAGTGCCAAGCTGCACCGGTATCTGGGCGTCGACCGGCCCACCGTCACCCTCGACTCGCTGCGGCCCGAGCTGCGGGCAGGGACGCTGACCGTAGATAAGCTGCGCAGCGCAGCCTATTCCCCGCCAAGCTGCCCGGGATTGTCGATTCTGTTCGGCAATCTGATGCGGGATCAGGCAGAGTACTTCACCCCGGAGGATATGGAGCATCTGCTGGCAACGGCTCGCGAGACCTTTCGCCTGACTGTCGCCGACGTGAGCGCCTACTGGGATAATGCCGCAACGATTACAGCGATGCGGGAGGCAGATAGCCGGTTGGTGACAATGAGCACAGCACTCTCCAGCTTTCAGGAGGATGGCCAGCGCTGGATTGGACAGGTTGCACCGTTGTTTGGCATTGCCAGTCACGATATGGAAGGCATTATTATACACCCACCTTGGAGAAATGGAGGATTTCCTGTGAAAGATATTCGCAAAGAAACCGGATTACGCGTTGTAGAAGAACTGAAGGTGTCTGACTCGCTGCTGTCACAACTGGACAGTGGACGCCTCGACAACTGGGTTGCCTCGGAACAGCAAGGTAAACAAGCGATGAAGCGGACCGCCGAGCATCTCATGGCGCGCCATGTCATCTCGGGGAGGACGGGCCGTCACGTGCAGCCTTGGTATCGGCGGCTTATGAGCCATCGCAACGAGGTGGGCTCGTGAACCAGGCACAGCAGGGTAGATTCTCTCCCTCGGCCTATGCCACTCGTCTGAGGATGGATCCCCCGGCAGTGCCTGGCGAGAGCGGGGCCACAGCGGCGGCTGATCAAGAATTTCAAGCGCTGGCGGAAGATATCCGTAATTACCTGGCCACGCCTCGTGGTTCGAGCGAAGAGGAACGACGCACGTACAGCGAACGCTTGAACCGGGCGGTGCTGGGATTCCCCGAGGAGCGTGCAGAGCTCCTTGCCGTCATCGATGACTGGCTGGTTCGCCAGCGTATTCACCAGCTCGCGGGTTATAGTCATCCGTATGAGTCGCTTGCAGAGGCTTTGTTTGCCGAGGTCATCGGACTTCACGTACTAGAGCTGGTGCTTCAGCACAAGCAGGGATTGGAGGAAATCCAAGTCGTAGGGACGCGCATCTATGAGGTCAGGGATGGCCGAGCTGTCCTCTCGCCTTACGGATTTGATTCGATTGCTGAGGTGGAGCGCATCCAGCAGAACCTAGTGCTGTACAACAATGATCGCATCAATCCCCGGAAACGGTGGGCGGAGGTTATGCTGACGGACGGCTCGCGGGTAACCATGACCGGCTTCGGCTTCACCTCCGAACCTACCTTGACCTTGCGTTTCTATACGGTACGCCACTTTGACCTGCCGCTGCTCTGTGAACCGGACAAGGGGACGATGAACGATACCATTATGCATATGTTGTTAGCCCTCTTGGAGGCACGGTTCAACCTCGTGGTCATCGGGCCTACCAACAGTGGCAAGACTCATTTGATCAAGGCGTTGATCGCTTCGCTGCCCGATGAAGAACGTATCATCACCATCGAGACGCGGTTGGAGATGATGCTGCGGCGGGACTTTCCCCTCAAGAACATCGTGGAGTATGAGGCGGACGAGGAGGATGACATACATAAGGCAGCCCAAGCCTTCAAGCTGGCGCTCAGGCAATCGCCGCAACGGATCGTCCATGCCGAGATCCGGGATGAAGATGCCAATATCTACGTAAGGGCCTGCACGCGAGGCCACTCCGGTAGTATGACAACCGTGCATGCCAATGAGCTGGAGGATGTACCGGAAGCGATCACGGATATGTGCATGTTAGATGGACGAGCGATGGACCCGGAGCGGCTCAGCAAGCGAATTACGCGTTATGTCACCCAGATCGGTATCGAAATGCGGCAGGTCGGTGGCAAGCGTCGCGTCTGCCGTATCGGAGAATTAATCTGGGAGGATAACCGAATCCAGGTCCGGGACTGGGTGCGCTATGACGAGGCGAGTCGGAGCTGGCACTATCCGGACCGGCCGTCGCAGCAGGCTGAGCTCCGGCTTCAGTCTGCACCCAGCTGGGCCCGGACGGGGGTGGCAGCCGGATGACACTGTGGTTAGGGCTGGCGGCCGGGGTTCTGTTCCTGCTGCTGCTCGTCATGCTGCAGCGGTTGATGCTGGTCATGGCAGAGCAAGAGCAGCGCGCGGATCGGCTCGTGTACCGCCAGCGGGCGAGGTGGAGCGTACGCCTCATGGAGCTGCTGACGGCCAATCGCCGGCTAACCGGGCACTTATCCGATGCCTTGGAGGCGATGCGCTGGCCGCTTCAGGCAGGCAGCTTCCTGCTCCTCTGCTGCATGCTGGCGTTGGCAGGAATCGCTGCAGGCGGATTGTTCTTTCAGAGCGCCAAGGGTGTATTGCTAACCGGTGTCTTGGCAGGAGCATTGCCCTACCTCTGCCTGAGAATGCTTCTGACGCACAGGCAACTGAAGACACGGATGGATTTTTTGCCGGCTGTCGAGCTGTTTTATCAATGTTATCTGATTACAGGCGGCAGGCAGGTCAAGGTAGCGCTGCAGCGGACGGTGGAGGAACGACGAATGATGGGCGGGATGCAGCAGGTATTCGAGCAGCTGCAGCGCAATCTCTCGATCCGGGGCGATGACGAAGCCTCGCTGCGGATCTTTGCAGGGGCACTCGGTCATGTGTGGGGCGATTATTTCGTTCAGATTCTCCGGGTGGCGCTTGCCGAGGGCCATCCGGTGGCTGACAATCTCAAGGAGCTCATTACCGATATGCGCAAGGCCCGAAGAGCCAACCAGCAGGAGCGCAACAAGCTGCTGGAGATCCGGATTGCCAATTTTTCGCCGGTGGTTTTCTTGGCCTTGTTCGTCGGAATCAACTTTCGTTACAACCCCGAGAGTGCCTATTACTACTATGTGCTCGATCCGCGCGGCCGCGATCTTTTGCTGAATGCGGCGGTACTCATCTTTGTGTCGTTTGTCATGGGGTTGTGGCTATCCCGCAAAAAAATGTAAAGGAGCTGACATCATGCATGTCGAGATTAGCCGTCTCGTCTTCTGGGCAGCCCTGATTGGTCAATACATCACCGGATTTGTCTGCTTGATGGCTTTCTTCAAGGCAGTGGTCGAACGTCAGCCCCGTTGGCTATCTACGATGCGCAGCGGATGGCGGGAGCGGGAGATGCCGGAGAGCTGGCTGCGGTTGACGGGAATTTCGCGGGACAGTGTTGCCTTCCACACCTACGATGCTTTGTTAGGCGGTTTGAATTTCGGTCTGGATACGGCCTTCTATCTGGCGGCTCGGAAGCTCGGTCTGGTGCTGATGCCGCTGCTGGCCTGCGGGCTGGTCTGGAGTCCGGTGGGCACCCTGTTCTCTCCGACACTGCTGTACTTGCTCCTGGCCGGAGCTGCCACGCTGCAAGGCATGCTCATCTGGGACAAGCCTTGGCTGGAGTCCTTGCAGCGCATGCGGGCGCAACGAATCACCCGGGAGATCTATCTGATCAGTACCCAACTCCTTTATTTATCGGGTTCTTCCCTGCACATCCATACCAAGCTGATGCGTTGTCTGCCTTATGCCCGGGCGATCCGGGGGGATCTTGAACGGCTGCTGGCCGAGTGGTATCAGGATGCGGATGGAGCGCTGCGCAGATTCAAGAAGCGGCTCGGGACGGATGAAGGCATGACCTTTGCGGAGACCATCAGCTCCTTGCGGCTGCATGAGAGCGAAGCCTATTACCGTCTGTTGCGTGAGCATATCCAGGATTACAAGGAGAAGATCGAGCTGGTCCGGGAGAGCCGCAAAGAGTCCGCCTCCTACCTCTTGTTCTTACTGGCGGGGCTGCCAATTCTCTACATGTTTCAAATTTTCATTCATCCATGGGTGCAGGAAGGACAAAAGCTGTTCGAGAGCTTGAACTGACTTGAAGGAGGTGAGATTATCTATGCGCAATATTCTCATGACGGTGATGATGCTGGTTGTGGTGATTCTGCTCTTCAATGCTATTATCACGCAGGACAATACGGGCACACAGGCTCAAATTCAATCGCAAGGGAACACAGCCAACACAAGAATCAGCAACATGCTTCCTTAAGGATACTGTTATCAAAAGGAGCCTGCGGTCACGGATCGATCTTCCAATCGCTGTTGTCCCCAGATTTCTTGATTTTTTAACCGCTCTAGCGGTTGAAATCTGGGGAAGCGTATGCTTTCGAAGCTAGCTTTTCTGCGAAAAGCTTTCAGGCGAACGCTTCGCAGCGTATGCTTCCGAAGTCGCTTTCTGCTAGACAAGCGTTAACCAGATTCGATTCCGTGCCTCTTCGGCCATCTAACAGTAAAGAAATAGTATTTTAGAAAGAGCACTAATCAAGAGGAGGATCATGCGTGCGGTCATTGTTGATATCGGTGTTGATGGTGGTCGTTGTCATTGTCATCTATGATTCGCTGGGCGGCGGCCAAGGGGCGGAGGGCGAGATCCGGCAATTTGGCGGCCGGCATGGTCAAGCAATACGGGAGGTTGATCCATGAAAACGCTGCTGATGTTCGTGCTGCTGGCGTCAACGCTCTGCTGGTTCATGTTCGCTCCGATCTACAAGCATGTGTTCCTGGTCCGTCAGGCCGTTCTTCAAAAGGAAGTCGATTATATGCTTGAGGTCGGTGCAGCGGGAGGCTTTGGCTATATTGATGGCTCCATGATCGCCGCCTCGCGCGAGCGGCTGGCCGCCTATGGCATGACGGCGGACGAGGCGCTCTATGAGGTGACTTCGACAAGCGGTCTGTCGGCTACGAACCCCGCCGCTCCTCTGATTCGGGGAACAGGGCTGATCCTGACGATTCGATATCCGTATGAGCGTCTGTTCGAGATTGATCGGCTGATTGGCCTAACCCCGCCGGATCCTGCGACGCGGATGAGCGCTACGGGCATGAAGATGAGTGAATATGTTCCCTGACTGGCCAGTGGGCTGAAGCGTCCAAGGGAAGGGGGAAGTCGATGTATAAGCTGCTGCTGTTTATCTTGTTCATGGTGGGATGGACGCTCATGCAGGCGGTGCAGACCGATGGCGAGATGGCGATGCAGACACTGTTCCACGGCAAGCATGCCGTGAACCGGGCGGCCCATGCGGGTGCACAGCAATTGGATATGGGGGCGCTGGCGGAGGGGCGGCTGTGGATAGACGAGCGGGCGGCTGCAGCAGTGGCGCAGGAGTACCTCCGTTATAATCTTAAGCTAGGTGACGATGGTGAACCTTTACCAGGTTCGTATCTGCGAGAATCGCCCAGCATTGTGGCCTTCGAGGTGATCAACAGTGACCGCGAGTTTCCGTATACCTATCGGAATATGCAATATGACTATGAGGTGACGCTGCAGCGTCCAGGCGTAGTGATGATCGCTTATGTCCCTTACACACGGGCATTTCACGTGATCGACCCGATCGAATGGCATATCAAAGGGACGGCAGAGCTGGTCAGCGGTTGACTTAGGGAAAGCATAACTGGTGTAATGGAGGCATATCCATGCTAGGAGGAGATGCTTAGTGTATACCAGGCTTCCCGCGGAGGAGAGTACAATACGGATCCAAAGGCTGCAGGAGATGCTTCGCGACCATGCGTATAGCGGATGTCTCGTCACCCAAAATGTGGCGATTTATTATTTGACGGGTTCGATGCAGACGGGTTACGTCTATGTCCCGCAGCAAGGCGAGGCGACCTATTATGTGCGGCGGAGTGTAGAACGGGCAATGAAGGAGTCCGTGGTCCGAACAGTGCCGCTGGGCGCCTTCCGCTCGTTCGGACAGACACTGGCCGCCGCCTATCCGGAAATCAGCCGTAGTGGAGAACCTGTCCGGATTGCGACAGAGTTGGATGTACTGCCAGCACAGTTGTACCTCAAGCTGGTGGCTATCCTTAATGGCAATTCGGAAGGTCGTATTGAGCTCGTGGACGGATCTGCGATCCTGCGCCGGCTGCGAATCGTGAAGTCGGATTATGAAATTCATAGGATTGAGCAGGCAGCCAGCGTCGTTGCTGAGGCATTGGAGGCTTCGCTTGGCGAGCTGCGGGAAGGCATCACAGAGCTGGCCTGGATTGCCGGACTGGAGCGGGAGCTGCGAGCGCGTGGTCATATTGGTCTGATGCGGATGCGCGGGTACAATCAAGAGATTATGACCGGAATGGTGGGGGCTGGAGCTTCGGCGGCGGAGCCGAGCTATTTTGACGGCCCGGCAGGCGGTCGCGGACTCGGCCCGGCAGCGCCACAGAGTGTGAGTCAGTCGCCGATTCGCACGGGGGAGCCGATCCTGATTGATATCGGATGCTGTATCGATGGTTATGTTATTGATCAGACACGGACGGCCGTCATCGGGGAACTGCCTGCAGACCTCGCTGAAGCTTACGATACGGCAGAGTTGATCATTCGGCGCATCTCGGAACGGATCCGTCCGGGCGTCCGACCGTCTACATTATACGCCGAGGCACTGTCGATGGCACAGGGAGCGGGACTGGGTGCGCATTTTATGGGATTTGGTGCGGATCAGGTGCGATTCCTGGGGCACGGAATTGGGCTTGAGATTGATGAATGGCCCGTTCTTGCAGCTAGCTTTGATGAGCCGTTGGAGCCAGGCACGGTGCTTGCCGTCGAGCCCAAGTTCACATTCCCCGGGCGCGGTGTTGTCGGCATTGAGAACTGCTACCTGGTGACGGAGGAAGGCGCACGTCCACTCACTCGGACACCGGAGCAATTGATTCAAATTGCTCCGTAACGAGCCCAGGCTGAAGGGCAGCTTGCTCGGATTGGACACTTCTAGCTTTTTTTAGTAGGATAGTGTTATAGTTTCTGAGCTGCTAGAGGTTAGGGGGCATACATGCGATGTGGAAGCTGGGTCAACGGGTAATCGTCGTATCGGATCAGTTCGAACAACACCTCCCCGTTGGGGAGTATGGGTATATAATTGCTTATGATCGCAATCAGGATAATGCGTTTGACTATGTCGTCCGCATCCCGAAGGCGAACAAAAATTTCTTCGTGCCCGCCACGGATCTGGAGCTGGAGGAAGTCCTTCTGCAGCAGGAAGCAGACCGCATCGAACGCGAGGCGCTGATTGATTATGCCCTGGCGACGCGCAACGAAGAGCTGTTCAACTGGATCATGAACGGCGACGAGCAAGAGGAAGAAGAAGAACAGGAGGTTCCCCAGGAGGGACAATCCCGTGAAGACTTCATCCGCCAGATTAATTTGAAGGCGTGGATTTAAGAGCCATCGTCTGCACCAAGCTTCCCTTTCGAGGGAAGTTTTTTTATTATAAGATTCATTTTGAATTATAAATTCCCTTGGGATTGGGGCGGGTGGGCAAAAAGTGTGGGGAAAGAGTGGCTAATTGTGTCATGAGAAGAGTGGATTTCTGTGTTACTGACTAAGGACAAAAATACAGTTAAAACTGGCCTCAGGCGCGAAACTCCGGCTCGTAAGGTCAAAAGTGCAGTTCATCTCGCTGATATATCCATACCTTACCAGAAGGGGACGGATTAGTTGTACTTTTGTCTTAAATCTCGTGATTTGGCTAGTTTTGTGAGCTATTACCTGCACTTTTGGCTTTAAAACTAGCTCCGGGGGTCCATCTTGTTGCATTGAACATCATTGATCATTGCGCCCCTGCTGCCCGATCTCCCCGCAATGTACTTAAGCAAGCTTGAAGCCAAGCCACACACGGTGATGGTGGTTCTTTAAATGCAAAAATACACTTAGCAACCAGGTGCTCGGGCAAACGCCAGTCCGTAAGTGCAAAAGTACAATTAAATGATTCAGAAGTGGAAATTAAAGTAAATTTCGGCCTTGGTAAGTGTATTTTTGCTTTTAGCAAGCCAGGAAATCAAGGACTTCATTAAAATAGTGGTATTATTGCATTTATCCATTCAGTGGTGCGTCATCGTTAGTTAGCACAGGGTGATGTGGCCCGCAACCCCGAAACCCCGCAACCCCTCCGCGTTCAACCCAGCCTGGGGAGATCGTCGTTTCAGTGAGTAGTTACCCGAGCTTTCGACATTGAGTTGCCGCGGCCTCTGGGCTATAATAGGAAGAATGAGCAGGTGTGACAAGGGAAGGAGGCAAATACGAGATGAGCATTACGAATCAGGATGTTGAACATGTGGCCAAGCTGGCTCGTTTGGAGCTGACAGCGGAGGAAACCGCAACGTTCACCGAGCAGTTGAGCGCCATATTGAAATATGCCGAGAAGCTGGGCGAGCTGGATACAACCGGTGTCGAACCGACGACGCATGTGTTGCCCATTACGAATGTGATGCGCGAGGATGAGGTTCGGGAATCGACGGGAAATGAACAAGCGATGAAGAATGCACCGGACGAAGAAGAAGGTCAGTTCCGGGTACCCGCTGTATTGGAATAATCATGAGGAATAGGAAGGGAGGAGCTCGAGTTGGCTTCTATTTTTGATATGCGTCTGCAAGACGTACATAACAAGCTGCGGGACAAAGAATTTTCCGTATCCGAGCTGGTAGATGCAGCATATAAGCGGATCGGGGGCACGGAAACCGACGTCAAGGCATTTATTACGCTGGATGAGAGCGGTGCCCGCGCTGAAGCGGCAAGACTGGATGCTCAGATCGCGGAGGGTGGCGAGTTGGGGCTCCTATTTGGTCTGCCTGCAGGTATTAAGGATAATATCGTAACGGAGGGGCTGCGTACTACCTGCGCCAGCCAATTCCTAGACAATTTCAACCCGATCTATGATGCAACGGTGACCAAGAAGCTCAAGCAAGCCCAGTCGGTGACGATTGGCAAGCTTAATATGGACGAGTTCGCCATGGGCGGCTCCAATGAGAATTCCAGCTATCATGCTACACGCAATCCTTGGAACCTGGACCATGTGCCGGGCGGATCGAGCGGTGGCTCGGCAGCGACTGTTGCTGCCGGACAGGTTTATTTCTCGCTGGGCTCCGATACTGGCGGTTCCATTCGTCAGCCCGCCTCCTACTGTGGCGTTGTTGGACTGAAGCCGACTTATGGCCTGGTCTCCCGTTTTGGCCTCGTGGCTTTTGCCTCGTCGCTTGATCAGATCGGACCGATTACCAAAAATGTCGAGGATGCTGCCTACGTACTTCAGGCCATTGCCGGATACGACGAGTTGGACTCTACCTCTGCCAATGTTTCGATTCCGGACTATGTCAGCGCCCTGAGCGGCGATGTCAGAGGTCTGCGCATCGGCGTACCAAAGGAATATCTCGGTGAGGGGATCGACAGCGGCGTAAAAGAAGCGGTCCTGGCAGCGCTGAAAGTCTATGAAGACCTGGGCGCGACCTGGGAAGAAGTGTCGCTCCCGCATACCGAGTATGCAGTTGCGACGTATTACCTGCTGGCTTCCTCGGAAGCTTCGTCCAACCTGGCACGTTTCGACGGCGTGCGTTACGGCGTGCGCGCCGAGAACCCGGACAACCTGATCGACCTGTATCGAAAATCACGCAGCCAAGGCTTCGGTCCCGAGGTGAAGCGCCGGATCATGCTGGGTACGTATGCGCTGAGTTCGGGGTACTATGATGCTTATTATCTGAAGGCGCAGCAAGTCAGAACCTTGATTAAACGCGACTTTGATCAGGTGTTTGAGCGTTTTGACCTGATTATGGGACCTACGGCGCCAACCACGGCGTTCCGTATTGGTGAACAAATCGGCGATCCGCTGACCATGTACCTCAATGATATTTGTACGATTCCGGTCAGCCTGGCAGGCGTTCCGGCGATTAGCGTCCCTTGTGGGTTGGCAGATGGACTGCCGGTTGGTCTGCAGATCATCGGCAAAGCCTTTGACGAGACGACCGTGCTGCGGGCGGCGCATGCCTTCGAGCAGAACACCGGACACCATACCTTGCGTCCGCAGCTGTAAGAGGTAGCACCTCTACTGTAGAGCGAGCGAATCCATCAAGCAGGAGGAACGAAAATAATGTCTGAGACATCCAAATATGAAACGGTAGTCGGACTTGAGGTGCATGTGGAGCTGCATACGAAGAGTAAAATCTTTTGCGGCTGCTCTACATCGTTCGGCGCGCCGCCGAATAGTCACACCTGTCCGATTTGCCTGGGGCATCCGGGCGTGCTGCCGGTGCTGAATAAACAAGCGGTAGAATATGCAATGAAAGCCGCAATGGCGCTTAACTGCGAGATTGCTTCGGATAGCAAATTCGACCGCAAAAATTACTTTTATCCAGATTCTCCAAAAGCCTACCAGATCTCTCAATACGACAAACCAATCGGTGAACACGGCTGGATCGATATTGAGGTAAACGGTCAGACCAAGCGGATCGGCATCACCCGGCTGCATCTGGAGGAAGATGCGGGCAAGCTCACGCATGTCGATGGGGGATATGCATCGCTGGTCGATTTGAACCGGGTCGGTACGCCACTGGTCGAAATCGTCTCCGAACCGGATATTCGGACACCAGAAGAAGCCAAGGCTTATCTTGAAAAACTCAAGGCCATTATGCAGTACTGCGACGTGTCGGATGTGAAGATGGAGGAAGGCTCGCTGCGCTGCGATGCCAACATCAGTATCCGGCCTTACGGGCAGGAGAAGTTCGGTACGCGTGCCGAGCTGAAAAACATGAATTCCTTCCGTGGCGTACAGCGTGGACTGGAGTATGAACAGTGGCGTCAAGCTGAAGTGCTGGACAGCGGCGGGGAAGTTGTTCAGGAAACCAGACGCTGGGATGAAGCGCAAGCCAAGACGATTTCCATGCGCGGCAAAGAAGAAGCGCATGATTATCGGTATTTCCCAGATCCTGACCTGGTTCGTCTCACCATCGGCGAGGACTGGAAGGAACGCGTACGTGCGACCATTCCTGAACTGCCAGATGCCCGCAAGGCGCGTTATCAGGCAGATTACGGCCTGTCATCCTATGATGCCGAGGGTATCACGGCTTCTATGAAGCTGGCTGATTTCTTCGAGGAGAGCCTGAATTACACCAAGGATGCCAAAGCAGTAGCCAACTGGATTATGGGCGAGTTGCTTGGCTATCTCAATAGTAATAATCTGGACTTGGCTGACGTCAAGATTACCGGTCAAGGCCTTGGGGAGATGATCGGTTTGTTGGAGAAGGGTGTCATCAGCGGCAAGATTGCCAAAACAGTCTTCAAGTCGATGCTGGAGTCCGGCAAGCTACCTCAGAAAATCGTTGAGGAGCAGGGGCTGGTTCAGATCAGCGACGAAGGGGCGATCATGGAGATTGTCGATAAGGTCATTGCTGCCAATCCGCAGTCTGTGGAGGATTACAAAGCCGGCAAAGAGAAAGCTATCGGTTTCCTTGTCGGACAGGTGATGAAGGAGTCCCGGGGCAAGGCCAATCCGGGCTTGGCTAACAAACTGCTCGTCGAGCGCTTGAACGGGTAAAACGGGTTAATCTGGATTATGACCCGCCTGGTTATGGTTAATATAAAACCGTCATGTACTATACACGTGCATGGCGGTTTTGTAGATTTAATAACTTAGTTTTCATCCTATAAATGGGTAGGAGGAGAGTCTGTGGAACTTGCAGCCGACAGTCCATGGTATATTAGTGAATATGAAATTTTGGTGCGTTTATTGGTCGCCGTGTTATTGGGCGGTCTGATTGGTCTGGAGCGGGAGCAATCCAACCATGCTGCTGGTTTGCGGACCAATATTCTGGTCTGTCTCGGTTCCTGCTTGTTGATGCTCCTATCCATCTACGGCTTCTCCGAATTCGTTAATGAAGGCAATGTACGGATGGACCCCGCTCGTTTGGCCGCGCAGGTTATTACGGGGATCGGCTTTTTGGGAGCAGGCGTTATATTGTTCACAGGCAAGACAATTACGGGATTAACGACGGCGGCAACCTTGTGGGTGGTTTCGGCTATTGGTCTTGCTGTGGGTGCGGGGTTCGTCTATGCCTCCGTATTCTCCACCGTGATGGTTCTGATCATTCTGTGGGCGCTCAATAAGCTGGAGAAACGGTTCCTCAGGGGGAAGAAAGAGCATTTGCTAGTCATAAGGGCAGCGGAGCAAGGTGCTATCGTGGAAACCGTCAGCAAGCTCCTGACCTCGCGTGATATTGTCGTTCGCAAAGCCTCGGTTGTGGACCATGCCGACAAGGAAATGTTGATGCCGGACTATATGATCAGGCTTAAGATTACGCTGCCGGGCGGCACTTCACATTGGCAACTGGTGGATGAAATCAAGCGGCTGGAAGGCGTGCGAGCCGTGAGCATGGAATAGTCTACAATAGGTGTCATTTCTCTAGTAGCAGCATGTGTCTGAGTAGCCCAAATCAGGGGGTACATTGACAAAGTGTAAAAACTGCACGTAAAATAGTAAGTAACTACTGAGAAAGGCGGGAGGACGATGGGAACGAGTGTTCAGCAGGCATTGGAGCAATTGAAGTTGACCGGCGTCCGGATGACCCCGCAACGACATGCGATTTTAACTTATCTTATGGATTCGTTGACGCATCCGACGGCAGACGAGATCTACAAGTCGCTCTCACCCAACTTCCCAAGTATGAGCGTGGCGACGATATATAATAATTTGCGGCTGTTTGTCGAGGCCGGCCTGGTTCGTGAATTGACCTATGGGGACGATTCCAGTCGGTTTGATGCCGATCTGACGGATCATTATCATGCCATATGCAAGTCATGCGGAACGATTGTCGATTTTGATTATCCGCCATTGACTGAGGTGGAGCGGGTCGCGTCCCGGGAGACCGGGTTTGTCGTAGAGGGACACCGGATGGAGATTTATGGCCTGTGCGAGAAGTGTAATAAAACTTCAATTCAATAATTACACCAAGAAGACCGTATAGCGGGTGGATGCTTCAGGCAGCCGCCCGGTTATACGATCTTTTTTTTAAGTTCTGGACAGGAATCCAGAGATTCGGTTAAACGCCCCTGGTTCACAGACTGCCGAGGGGAGAGGCTTAGGAGGGATGAAGTGGAGACGGTACGACTCCAGCATAGACATCGACGGAGGGGCAGAGGCACCACATGGCTTTTGCTCATATGCATCGCAGGAATCGTCCTGACAGGCGGTTATTTTGGCTGGTATTATTATATTCCCAATCCCGAGCGGATTGTTCCCGATTATAACGTTGAGCATCCCATTGTCTATGAAGGCGAAGTGTTGGATTATGGCGCTGTTATGGAGGGAGGATCGGCTAAGTTGCCCATTCGTGCAGTCGCTCAAGTCATGGGCTCGGACGAGCCTATTCATTACGAGGCGGAGAGCGGTAGTGTGATTATGACTACCAGTGACAAAGTGTTGCATCTGCAAACCGGATCGCTGGCAGGCACCGTGAATCTAGAACCGTACGAGGTGGCGTTTGCGGCGGACGAGCAGGACGGAGAGTTGTATATCCCCATTACTCCACTGCAGGAGCTCTATGGGCTGCAGACCTATTATCACGAGGTGTCAGGCGTTGTAACCCTGGTGACTGCTGGACAGAGTGTTCAACATGCCGAAGCAGCCCGCGAAAGTGAGATCCGCAGCGGACCTTCGATTCGGGAACCGGTGCTTGAGCAGTTGCTGACAGGCCAGGAGGTTCGAATTTGGGCCTCGGAAGAAGGATGGTTCAAGGTTCAGGGCAGCACGGGGCACACGGGCTACATTCCCGAAGGCGATGTGAGGCTGACCACAATAGAGCAAGTGCCCGTACCAGAGCGAGGCGAGCCCTTTGTCCCTTGGGACAAAGAAGAGCGCATTAATCTAACTTGGGAAGCCGTCTATTCTCGCAATCCCGATACGACTGCGATAGGTCAGATGCCCGGTGTCAATGTGGTCAGCCCGACTTGGTTCGAGCTGGTGGACGGCACGGGCCAAATCAGCAGTAAGGCAGATCCCGGTTATGTGGCATGGGCGCGTAATCGGGGATATCAGGTATGGGCACTATTCAGCAACAGCTTTGATCCTGATTTGACGACCGAAGCTCTAGCGACCTATGAGAGCCGCTTAACCATGATTCAGCAGTTAATCTCCTATGCCCGAACTTATCAGTTGCAGGGCATCAATATTGATTTCGAGAATGTCTATACGGAGGACAAGGAGAATCTGATTCAGTTTGTCCGCGAATTGACACCATTGCTTCATAAGCATGAGCAAGTCGTATCCATTGATGTCACTCCGAAGTCCAACAGTGAGATGTGGTCGGCGTTTCTGGATCGTGAAGCCTTGGCGCGCTCGGTCGATTATATGATGCTGATGGCTTATGATGAGCACTGGGCATCAAGCCCGGTGGCGGGATCCGTGGCATCCTTGCCTTGGGTCGAGCATTCCGTCCGGCGCTTGTTGGAAGAGGATAGGGTACCGCCCCACAAGTTGATTTTGGGCATTCCGCTTTATACGAGAATATGGACTGAACAGCAAGGAGAAGACGGACAGGTCCAAGTCAGCTCCAGAGCAATAGGCATGGAAACAGCGGATCAGTTGCTGGCGGAGAGGGGGCTTCAGCCAATATTGGATGAAGCCACTGGCCAGCATTACGTGGAATATGAAGAGGACGGAGCCCGCAAGCGGATCTGGCTGGAGGACGGTACCTCTGCCAGAGCCAGAATGGCACTCGTACGGAAGTATGACCTGGGTGGTATCGCTTCATGGCAGCGAGGGTTTCAAAAGCCTCAGATTTGGGAAGTACTCCATCAGGAGCTTCAACGTCCTTAGCGTTTCATGACATGATTTATAATCATCCAGAAAAAAAAGACGATGCGGATCATCTCTGCATCGTCTTTTTATATGCTTAAGGCCATATAAGCAATCATTCTGGTTTAAGCCTCTGTAGGCTCCGTGGCTTGCTTGGGGTCAAAGGTCAACTTGGTTCTGCAAAACATGCAACGATCCGTGGTGCCCAGCATCTTGGTAGCCTTGTTGCACTCGGGACATGGAACAATTCTCGCGCTGGTGGAGAGCATGCCGGCCCAGAAGTATACGCCCACACTTACCAGCATGGCAATCATACCGATGACCATAAAGACCGCTGCAAATATTTTGCCGGTCTCGCCCCACAGTACAATGCCGGCTGTACCGAATATCATTAGACCCATGCCAATCATGGTGAACATCAGTCCCCATAACCGGAATTCATTGATCTTAGCAGACTTGAAAAACATGATGATCTCCCTTTCTCAAAAAAAGAACTGTAAACAAATGTTGCCTTAGCAGGAAACCGATATACGGCTGTCGAACAAAAACATAACATGCAATTCTGAAAATCTCATGATGAAGGTCAATAGAACGACGTGAACGTAGCTGTAATGTCTTGACTCGATTATTATTATAGCTTATCTCAGCTTTTGAAGCTATATGGAGGACATTGTGGAATCAATCAAAGCATTCTATAAAACAATATACGAGCGACAAAGCGGCATCATCAGTCTGATGGCCATTACGAATCCCTATGACTATAGTCCGCTAATTGACGGGATGGACCTGCTCCTTCTCGTGATTAGCGAACAAGCAGATGCCGACCGCGAAACTGAACATGTCCGGATGCAGGGCGTGCACATTCAGCTGCGTACTATCGAACCAAAACGGCTGGAGCGCTGGCTGACAGGCGTGGAGAACCGGAGCATTATACAATGGCTCATGCGGGGTGATATCTTGCTGGATCACGGGGATTATTTAGCTCATATCAGACAACGGCTCGTCGAATTTCCAGAAGCGCTGCGGGAGCAGAAGCGTCTGGTTGAGTTTGCTGCATTTCTTCGCACGTATCTGCAGGCTAAGCAAGATCTGCAAGATACGAATTTGTTAGATGCACATAGTAACATTCTGTCCGCGTTGCATCATTGGGCACATATTGCGCTGATTGATGAGGGAATCCATCCCGAGTTAACCGTTTGGCGGCAGATGCGCAAGTACCAGCCCGGCATTTATAAGTTATATGAAGAACTGACAGTGAGTCCAGAGACGCTCGAGCAGCGTGTTAAGCTTGTGCTCTTGGCATGCGAATTTTCAGTTCTGAGTAACATGAAATCAAGTTGTTCTCTTCTAATGAAGGTAATGCACAGCAGAGCGGAGCCGTGGAGTATCATGGAGTTGCACCGCCACCCGGATCTGTTGGTCCTGCATGTAGACTTGTCATTGGTCCTGCAAAAGTTAGTTAAGCGGGGGATTATTGATGAGGTTGCCATCCTTACGTATCAAGAGGAGATTGAAGATTTGGCGGACTACATGGAGTTGAGATACAGACCTGCTCAAGAAGCTTGAAATACCTGTCTTTACAAGGGGGAGCCTGCCCTGTAGAGGCGGGTTTTTTTGTTGAAAAAAGGCTCCGATTTTAATGCACTTGTCGAGTTCTCGAAAAAAAAGAAGAAACAGTGTTGACTTTTGTACGAGGTCTATGGTAAATTAAATCTCGCCGCTTTTGACGCAGGCTAAATTAAAGAGTGATAGAGTTGGACGGAATGATTGGAAGCAACAACTTAAATCAAACTGCTCCAAAAAAACTTTTTAAAAAAAAGCTTGCATAAATGACCGGCACTGTGATATAGTATAAGAGTTGCAGCCGAGAGATACGGCGGCAACGACAACGAAAGAAAATGTGTTCTTTGAAAACTGAACAACGAGCGAAATGTCCTGTAGCTCTTCGGAGTTACAGATAGCAATACCAGCAAGAAATGAGCTATTCAGCTTTCTATCATGGAGAGTTTGATCCTGGCTCAGGACGAACGCTGGCGGCGTGCCTAATACATGCAAGTCGAGCGGAGTTGA
>NZ_KB899666.1 GCF_000378385.1 Paenibacillus daejeonensis DSM 15491
CACATCCCCATCGGATCCGTAAAGCGCAGCGGGTTATTCTCCACATACGTATACGCATTGAGGCTGCTTGGGCGGTTCATGAAGCCTTCGAAGCTGTCCTCCTGGATGAAGCGGCCCAGGCCGGGATCGTACCAGCGGGTGCGCAGGTATTGGAGTTCGGTGGTCGCGTCCCAATACTCGCCGGAGTAGCCGAAAGGATTGTCAACTTGCTCTTCTACGGTAAGGGGGTTGCCCCAGATTATCGTAGGTGTAATGGTTTAACTGGGTGCCGTCCGCAGCATACAGTCCTGTAACGTCGCCGTGACCGTTATGCAGGTAGTAGGCTTTGCTGCCGTTAGTATTCTCGCGGTAGAGTAATTGTTCTCCACGGGCATAGCGGGCCTTGAAGGTAACGGTATCGCCGCTCACGGTGCCTTCGGCAATGATGTTCATTCCATCATAATAGTAACGGGTGGTGGTAGCAACCCCGTCCACGGTCTCCGTGCGCTCGGTCATCAGACCATCGCCGTTGTACGCGTAGGTGACTACGGCCTCGCCACGGTTTACGCCTGTCAGTTGGTCCGCATCGTCATAGGTGTACTGAACTGTATCCGTATGCGGCACCTGCTGGCTGGATTGCAGCGTCAGGCGGTTGCCACGCTGATCGTAGGTATAGAGCTCGTTGCCTTCGGTGCTGCTGATGATCCGGTTCAACTGATCGTACGTGAAGCTGCCGCTGGTTGTGCCGTCGGTACGAGTCAGGATGTTGTCGTTGTCATCATAGGTATAGCCGAAGGTCTGCCCCAGGCCCCCGCCACTATGTGAGAGCTCGGTCAACCGGCCGAACCCGTCATGCCGGTACGTGGTGACCAAGGTCTGCGCGAGCTTCAACTGGTGGAGCTGCGAGGTCTTCAGGTAGTTCAAGTCCTCGATCGGCAAGCTATCGCGGTAGCTGTAGGCCGCCTCTTGGGTGCCCGAAGCGCTAACGCCTGTCAGCTGGTTGTCTTGATTATACGTGTACGTATACACTTCATCGAATGGATCGGTCATGGTATGACGCAGTCCGTTATCATAGTACGTATAGCTGATCCATTTGCCGTCCGGATACGTGATTCGCTCCACCTGGTTGTTCGGATAGTACGTGTAGGTGGTCGTTCCCGTCTCGTCGGTCATGGTCTTGCGCTGGCCGTTCTTCTCGTACGTGAAGCTGGCACTTTCGCTGCCGCTTGTCCAGCCTGTCAGGCGGTTACGTGCATCAAATTGATTGTTCACCGCCATGCCGCGGCGTGTCGTGCCCCCGGTCAGATTGCTGTTGTCATCGTACGTGTACCATTCACTGCCCGTGAGGGAATCGGTCTTGGACAACCGGCGTCCCCACTCATCATAGGTGTAGCTGAGTTGAGAGGCATCTGCAAACACCTTGGTCGTCAGGTTGCCTAGCTTGTTGTATTGGTAAGACGTCAGCTGCGGCGCTGCGAGTGCATCAGGAGTCTGAGTGATGGTCTGCAGCCGGTGCAGTCCATCATTGCGCATACCGGTTACGGAACCAAGTGCATCTGTCTGCTCCGTCTGGAACGGATCGCCATTCACCTCGTAGGCCGTAGACATGGTCGTTGCAAGACTGCCGGTTAGCGTATTGGCACGCTGCGTGCCCGTGGTACGACCCAGTTCATCTGTTGTGTTGGTCGTGACCTGCCCGTAATCGCTCGTATGCGTCGTCTGGCGCAGCACGTCATTGTAACTGGTCCCGACCACTCGGCCTTCTGCACTGGTCACGGCTACGAGGCGGCCAGCCGCATCATACGTATACTCCGTACGCTTGCCTTCACCATCCAGACTGTAGTCGAGCTCGCCAACCTCGTTATAATGACGCGTCTCCACATCGTAGAAAATAATATTATTACTGTTATCCTTCTGCTTTTGCATTTGCAGCTTGTGTGGACGGCCCAGCCCATCATGAATCCAACGGGTCTGACGCCCCTCCTCATCGGTCATCTCCAAGACCGATTGTTGGTTAATCGTATCGTAGCTGAAATCATAGGTGCTGACGCCGGCTTCAATTTCTCCATCCACCTTCGGATGGGTCACCTGTGTAAGCCGACCTACGGCATCGTACATGTAGGACTGCGAGGATAGCTCGGGCGTGCCTTGCTTCACTGCATTCCCATCGTGGTAGGTCAGGACTCGGCCAGTTGCCAGATCATAGGTATACCGCTGTTCAATGGTCCGCTCATTTCCATCCTCGTCCAGATATTGCTTGATGGAAGTCGGATAGGCATGCTTTGTCGTCCCGTCATAGTCGATCGTTGTACGTTGGGTACGTGTGCCCTCAAGCTGGCGTGTCATCTGCGTGACGTTGCCATAGGCATCATACAGATAGCTCTCTTGCTCAGTGGCAGGCTGACCCTGCTCATCCAGATACGACTGAACGACCTGATTCACTTGTGGCAGCTCTGCATCTACCGTGTAAGCCATATCCAGCGCTGTGACGCCGCCAATCATCGTCCGCTCGGTGGTCATCAATCCCGGATAGTGATTAGCATACGTATAGTCGCTAATATGTCCGCGTGCATTGGTGAAGCTGATCATATTGCCATACGCATCGTAGCTATATTGCTCGGTTAGCGTGTCGGTGGCGGCAGGATCCACCGTGTAATCGGTGCTGACCTCAGACAAGCTGGTTGTCAGCTCAGTTAAGGGATCGTAGGCCATCTGGATTTCTCGGCGATACTCCCCCTCCTTCTCCCATGTCGCATTCGTCACTTGATGCTTGCCGTTCAGTGTGTTCGTGACAACCAGCTTGTTCTCAGGTGAGATGTGACCCGGTGCGTTCGGGTTGCTGATCATCGTTTCTACCGTGGTGTAGCCGGTGACGGAAGGATCAGTGAAATCCACATCATCATAGGTGAAATTCACACGATTCTTTTTGCGGAAAATCCCTTCTCGAATCTCGTCATACCTGCTGGTCACCCGCGGATAGCCGATGACGCCATGCTCACCCAGACGCTTGTCGGCTGTTGTGTATTCGAAGGTCGTCCGGGAACCCGTAGGGTACGCAACCCGGGTCAGTCCAACGTACAACACGCTGTCACTACCAGACACCCGAGTATCATAATCCACGTTTACGTTAAGCTTGGTATACTCGTAGGCCGTCGTCTCCCCATTCTCATTGGTGACGGAGGCAAGCTCGCGTTCCTTGTTCGTGTTACTGATCAGCCGTTTCCGGTACACAATCTGTTGACCGTCTCCGTACCCGACTGTCATTGAATTGGAAGTATAGGCAAAGGTAATCTCCCGGTTCAGCGTATCAATAATCCGGTTCATTAATGGATATTGCATGCCTTCATTCACCGGATTATTGGCATACTCCACCACGATGACATTGCCATACGCGTCCTGGCTGCCGATCCATTTCCCATCCGCATCAAAATACACGGTGGTGCCTACCGTATCGCTCAGCTCAAAGGCTGCTGTGGCGCTTACTGCTGCTTCCGATGCATCTGTTGTCTGCAAGACGGTCGATGACGGACCAAAGGACAAATCCTGCAACGGATATCCAACCAGCCCCGCACCTCCGCTGGCTGTCTCATAAACCGACCCATCAGGCAAATGAACGAACATGGCTCCATCACGCATTTCAAGCGACGGAAAGGCAAAGGACCAGCCTGCGCCCAGATTGTAGGTGCGCTCCTTATAGGTGTCCTGTTCCATATCTGTTCCGATACCTGAGCTACCGCTGATAGCAAACGGCTCTTCCAAGTGAGCGGTATTGCTCTCATAGAGTCGTGTAATTGCGACATCCAGCCCATTGCGTCCCGGCAGGACGAAGTCCGTTTCCATCCAGCGTAGCGTACCGGATACCGGCGAGATCTGCTCGCCTTCGGAAGCGCCGGAATAAGGCGAATTGGCCACCATCTCATAGATGGAATGCGGTGTCGCTACACGGTTCAGCGTATCAACGGTGTCTGGACTCTCAACCGCTTGTACCGGCGGCGGTACGGGGACGGTTACTAAACTGATGACCAGACAGATAAGCAACAGACGATGCCATAATTTATTGTTCATGGGATGGGATTTCCTCGCTTTCGGTTACTGGAGTGACAGCGTCCGTCGATTCAAGCTCATCCGCTTCAGTCATCGCGGTTGTAGACACATCGCCAATGAACTCACGCTGGGTCAAGTTGCCTTGGGCATCATAGGTGAACACGATGCGTCCTCCCGTGGACAACTGCATCTCGCTCAGGCGCCCTTGTACATCATACGTGTAGGTGTACAGCACGTCGGCTCCAGTCATTGCTAGCAAATCGGCTGTAGACTCCTCCATTGAGAGTTCATCGGTTTGAAAATTCAGCACCTGGGTTAACTGGGCTGGGTAAGCCAAGTCAGCCCCGCTGAAGCTTAGGTCCAGATAACGCCGCTCGCCTTCGGTTCGCAGCACGGGCAACACATCTTGTTCTGTGCCCGCAGCGTCGATCAGCTGGAGCGGTTGCAGGTTCCATTGCGCCAGATCGGCATGAACGGGAAGTGAACCTACCAGCTCATACGTGAAGGTGTGAGGCGCATCCGCCGTGTGAAGTGTCCACGTTTGGACGAGCGTGTCGGCGGTTATATGTATCGTAACATCGGTGTCTAGCCACGCCGTTAGATAGGATAAGAGATTCGGTTCGTCCGTTGCCATGTCAGCTTGTGCAGAGCTGGCATCGACCGGCAGCCACTCGATCTGACTGTCTTCGAATGCGACGCGCCATCCTTCGGTGAATTTCGTGGAGACGGACAAGTCAAAAGTCCCTGCTACCTTATGCCACGTATTGTCTTGTTTTTGTTCTTGATCCACATCATCCGTATCCTCCATGGGCAGCTCTTCGACAGAGTCCGCTGCTGGGGGATGATTGTCGTTCCCTTCTGTTCCTGGGTCGTCCTGTCCCGTCTGTACTTCCACTCCCTGTTGTCCTGATGGATGTTCCGCTAGGGTTCCTGCAGCTGCCGGTACCGTTAATAGCATGGCTGCCATCGAGGTGATGGCGACATAGCTCCAACCACGTTTTTGCATGACCATTTCGTTTCATTCCTCCGACTCATATGGATTGGTCGACACACACTCCTTAAGACCCTTCCCACCCCCTGCCTTGGAGACTAGTATTGTTGTCCTCGCATCTCATGGTAGTCTAATAGACCCATGATGACACAGGGGGTACTTACACTACTTCCAGAAACATGAAACACTTCCGTTAAAAATAATTTTCTCCTTGACACAGCCAATAGACCTATGCTCATTGGCATAGGCCTCCCTAATTCCACTGTTTTAACGTGCCTTATTTCCCTTCAACCAGCCCCTCAATCTGCACCATCACACGCACCACATACGCCTCGGAATCGCGCAGCACGACCTCATCCTGAAGGTACTCCTCATACGCATCCCCAATGACGACATACTGATGTTTGTCCAAGTAATCAAAAATTTGAGGGTAGATTTTATCGGTATCTCCATAATTCGCTTGGGCATAGGAAACAAGGTAGAAACCCTCCGGCATATACACCTGTTCGTGGGCCTGTGTGGTCATCCGGCAGAACATATGGGATACGCCGTCCCCATCTCTGTGGAGCAGATCTTCCTTCGGTACAATGACGCCATTGGGATAACCGAGCGGGGCATGCTCCTGCTGCAGACGTTGCTGAAAATCCTGCCAGAGCGCCTCCGGGAATTGCGCCTTGGATCCGTGTACGCGGCGGCTCAGTAGCAATGGTACCCGAGGCTGCTCGATGACGTGCATCCGGGTTGTGTCCACGTGCATGGATTGTTCAATATTGTCGGCCCGCCTACTCACCATCTGTCTGGTCTGCTCCAGTCTGGCCAGCTGCAAGCGGAGCATCGCCTCCTGCTGTCGCAGGAGTTCTAGTGTGCCTGCCGGGGTGCGCTGCTCCAGATGCTGCCGGATGTCCTCCAGCGACATCCCCAGGTCTTTGCAGACTTGGATCACCCCGATCGTATCTAACTGGCTCCGATGATAATACCGGTATCCGTTGCCGGCTACATACGCGGGCTTGAACAGTCCCAGCCGATCATAGTAAATCAACGTTTTGCGTGGCACATCGGACAGCTTGGAAAAGGTACTAATCGGTAACAAATCGGCTTGCTGCATCATGGTTTCCTCCGTCGCCCCGTTCTTGACTGTATAGTCGCTATACAGCTTATAATAGCACGAATACCGGCCTAGTTCCTTTACAGGAATAGGTTCAACTTACATTAAGTGAAAGGCAGGCCTAACGAATGAAACCTACCATACCAACGGAACGATTGATTCTCAGAGCATTTTCGGAGGGAGATGCTGAATCCTTTTTTGCCTATGCCAGCCAACCCAGAGTAAACTGCTTCCTCAGGGATAAAGTCGCCACCCTGGAAGAAGCGGCTGAGAAGCTGCAACAGAGAAGCCGTGAGGATGACTATTTTGCCGTATGCCTGAAGGAAAACGGAACATTGATTGGCGAATTATTCTATCACAAGGAGGAGCCCGATACGTTCAGTGTGGGCTGGCATTTCAATGCGGACTGTGGGGGTGTGGGCTATGCCCGGGAAAGCGCGGAAGCCCTGCTCCGCTATCTGTTCCTTGAACAAGAAGCCAGGCGAGTCTTTGCTTATACAGAGGACGATAATGTGCCATCCCAAAAGCTCTGCGAGAAGTTAGGCATGCGCCGGGAGGGCCTTTTCATGGAATTTATCTCGTTTACTACCTACGAGGACGGCACGCCAAAATATGAAAACACGTACCAATATGCTCTGCTAAAGAAAGAATGGCTGCACCAGAAATCTAGCCAAGTGGTTAGCCGATAAAAAGCAAGACGGCAGTCGTTGGAGGCTGCCGTCTTGCTAATGAACCCCCTCAATCGTCACCTTTCCCCAGAACGACACAAAGGCTGTAGTTGTGAAATTCGGAGGTTGCGCCTGCTCATTCTCGTAGGGCCCGCCGCAGTTATATTCCAACCAGACCTTGCGGCCAAAAGGAACCTGCCACATGCTCTTCACCCCACAGTCTTCACAGTTGAACCCACACCCGTCAGACACTTCGGCGTTCAGCTGCTCGAATGCGCCAATCGTACGCTTTTTTGCATAAGACTCACTCAGCCAGGGACTCCACCTTGCAAGCATCATCAACGACACCAGACCGATTAGGACGAGCACCATCAGACTTAAGGAGCGTTGTTGCCATTTCACGATCCCTCACTCCCTCCGTATGCTCCAATATAGACGTCCGGCAAAGACGAAAGTTTCAAAAAAACAGCAAAGAACGAGATCTCGCACGTCAAGTGCTTCGACCTCGTTCTCCATTTAGTAAACTGTCACCCCGTTGCCCAGCACCGTCCGGTTCTGCACAGGGTTGCCAGCCAGATAGATCTTCTTCAAATTGGTTAACGGAAGCAGCGGCTCCAGATCCAGGATCGCGTTATTCTCCAGATGTAGGACCTCCAGCTGCTGCCAGTCCTTCATGAACCCGAGACTCTGAATAGAACCATCCTGCAGCTCGAAGGATCGGAGTCCGGTCAACCCGGTCAAATACGGGGTAATCAGGTCCATATTGCTGATATTAGCTCGATCAATCTGATAATAAGATCCATTCAGTATCAAATGCTCCAGCGTATCATTCTGGTAAGGCGGTTCCGTTAGAATATCGAATCTGCACTCTATACACTCCAATGTCGTGACATGCTGAAGCGCGAATAGTGCTTCTGTCTCTTCATAGAAATACGTTTCCTCTCCCCTGATCGTCTTCAACGCAGGAAGCTGATTCAGGGCTGCCACCTCTAGCAATTGGGAGCCTCTCCTCATATTAAGCTCCGTCAGCTGGGTGAAACGTACCAAATGCTGTGCATTCAAGCCGGTGTCTAAGTCCACGCTCAGCGATTGGAGATTGGGCGCTTCCAGCGTTGCAATAAATGAGGCTGGCAGATTGGCCCGTCGGACATGAGGCAGCTTTAGCGCCGGTGTTGTCCCATAGTAGCTTGAGATGGACAGCTCCGTCAGCGAGGTGAGATTTTCAACCACCTCCAGCGACTCAACATCCCCACTGCTGGCAAGCCGCAGCTTCGTCAACGACGTTTTGTCCCGCAGCGGTTCCAGACTGACCAGATCTGTCGATTCGATATCCAGTACCTGCAGGCTTGGCATATTTCGTACAAAATCAATGGTCTTCAGGTTGAACAGTCGCTCAAGCTTCAGCTCCTGCAGTTGACTAAGAGCAAAAAGGCTGCTGAGATCTGTCACGTCAGTTCCCACAATCGTCAACGATTCCAGGTTACTCATGGAAGAAAGCCAGTTCAGATCCTTCACAATGTCCACCTTCAGCGACCGCAGCGGCAGCTGTTGCAGGAGATGAAAATCCGTTACTTCATCGCTGGCATAGGTGAGGTGTAGAGACTGCAAATTCGAGAATTCCAGCAATAAAGCCATTTCATCATTACTTCGTATCTGAGTCGTCAGATGCAAGATCTTCGAACGGTCCCCAAAATAGCGGGCAAACGAACGGAAGGATTCATTAAAGCTGGCCGAGTAGCTCTTCAGTTTCTCCATATGGCTGTATGTAATGCTATCGCTGCGGCCGATATCGTATTCATTATTGAAGGCAAGTACGGTCAATCCGGGAAAAGCTTCAAAATCCTGTTGCTCAATTTCTTGCGCATTCAACTGCTTGTCAGCAATAACGTAATCCACCAGCTTGGCCTGCTCATTGGTGAACGGGTCATCGAAGCTGTAGGTGAAGTGCCACTGGTTATCCTGCTTGACGGCAGACAAATAACGCAAACTCGCCAGTTCCTCTTGTGTAGGCGATGCAGCGCCCTTATTAAAAATATCTCTCATCATGAATTGCAGCACTTCGCTCTGCGGCTCGGTGCGAATGACGTGGTTAGGCTGAAGCGAGCGGGTGTGACCTTCCTGATAGGAGGTCCAGATATAAAAGACCAGAATCGCCAAGAACAGAATGATGAAGCCCAAGGCCCCTTTCACAATTGTCTTGGATACTGTCTTGGCCGGGGCTGGCACAGCCGTCCCGTGATAATGATGCACCGACTGATCGACATAGTACACATGATTTTCCTTGAGCAACAGCTCCGTTCGGCAAAAAGGACACTTGAAGGTGCCTCCATCTTGTCGCTCGATTGTACCGTTGCAGTTGGGACAATTCAGTTGAATAAACGGCACCGGCCGCCCTCCCTGCTTCCGTGGAATAAGTGCAAATTTCAGGCTGTTGAAAAATAAAGCCTACAGTCACGGATCGATCTTACGATCGCTGTTGTCCCCAGATTTCTTGGTTATCTACCCCCTATAAGGAGAGAAATCCGGGGACAGCGTATGCTTTCGAAGCTAGCTTTTCTGCGAAAAGCTTGAGGCGAACGCTCCGAAGCATATGCTCCCGAAGCCGCTTTCTTTCAGAAAGCGTTGACCAGATTCGATTCCGTGCCTCTCCGGCCGTTTTCAACAGTCTGAAATGAATAGTATGTAAATTAATACGCAAGAATCGAATCAAGGTAGCATTTTAGTCTACTCTATGGATTTTAGCACATTTTGGTATAATATGAAGGTACAACAGACTTGGGTTGGGAAGTATCGCCTCTAGAGCGGAGGTGATGCGTATGCTATTTTCGTTAACTGAAGTGGTTATGCTCGGCATGCTCCTGCTGGCGTTACTCACTTATCTGCACGAACGAAAATAACCCGCCCAGGTTATCGGCCAAGGGAACGGGTTATTTTCTCTAATTCTTTGGGGGTTTCCCACCCAAATATGTTGTACGGGGAGTCGGACGGCCATCCGGCTCCTTATTTCTATCCTAATCATAACATGATGGTTTCATTCATGCAATTTCCCTTTCGTATCTCTTTAACTACCACTCACACCCAGCGCTTCTTTTGCCATCTTCACATAGTCTTCTACGCCAGAGACCAAGGCAAACTCGGCGATCGCTACGGCATAGGCCGCGTCGACCTCGATAATATGCTCCTTCATCTTGGGCCAGCTATTGCCGCCAGCTTGCTGGTAGGCATGGATCAGAGCCTCCAGACCTGCTTCGCCGAATGCTTTGTAGGTAAACACAAAATCAATGGAGACATCCGTTACCTTAGCCTCTGTCCAGTCGATTAAGCCGGTCACGTTCGCATCCTTATCAATCATGGTATGACCGGCATGGACGTCGCCGTGGATCAGTCCGGTGGTCTGAGGCCACATCTCTTCATCGTTAAGCCATGCCTGCCACCGCTCCCATAACGCCTCGCCTACACCAAACTGGGCCTTTACCGCCTCCATCCGCTGCTTCATGGAAGCTCTTGCTTCCTCTGGTGTATGCACGACCAAGCCCAGTGCCGCAGCCTTCTCTCTGGGCAGCTTGTGAAGCTCTGCGAGTACACGGCCAAGCGAGGTGTGAAAGGCTGGTGGTACATTGTCAGGATCGAGCTCCCACACATAGTTGCCTATGGCGTGATCGATGGTCCCTGCCGGTACACCGTCCAACTTCTTGTAAGCAATAAGCTCATCGGTGTAAATAGTCCAATGCGGGGCCTGGAAGGTGGTCGCCTCTTCGTGAATCAGATCCAGGATTTGCTTTTCCACCTTGGTTCGGGGCATGACGTCTTCACGCCGCGGTAGTCGCAGCACCCATTCCTTCCCTTGCTCATCCAAGGCAAACACCACTTGAAAATCAAGCCCCGACTCATTGAATTCCATCGTGTCTTCTTTAATCTGAAGCTGATGTCTTGCTGCCATCTCCAACACCTGGTGGATGTCTTTACTCATGGTTATCCCTCCGTTCTTGTCATTTGATTGGCTACGGCTTCGAATAGCAGTTCTCGCATCCGCTCATAATTGTAAGGCTCCAGATTCCCTTTTTGAGCTCCGATGAGCATAGCCGATTTCAGCACACCGGCAATGACCTGCGGTTCTTCTTCGATTAAAGCTCCCACGGCTTGCCGCGATTGGATGAACTCCGTGAGAGGAACAATGCTTCTCAGGTTCTCGGAGCCTACATAATATGGATTCAGCTTACGGCAGACCAGTTTATACTCTTCCAGGTCATAGACCATCCGCGCTGTCAGTACATTTGTTTCCATGGCCATCACCATCTCATGCAGATAAGTCTTGATTGCCGATCTGGTATCTCTTGCAGCCGCAACCCGAGTCCACACCTGCTGTTCAACCCGCTCTCCTTCCTGAGCAAGCAAGGTCATATAGAGCATTTCTTTGGATTCAAAAAATACGTAAAACGTACTTTTGGCAATTCCGACCGACGATGTGATTTCCTCAAGCGAGGTACTCTTAAAGCCCTTATCGACAAAAAGACGATACGCCACGTCAAGTAAATCAGTCCTTAGGCTTTCTTTTTCGGCTGCTGTAAATTTAGCTATAGCTTATTGCCACCTCCATATCACAAAAACATAAAAACAAATTGTTAATTTGTTTTTATAATAATGGGAGAAGGGCAAAAAAGCAAGCTTTGTTCACGCCAAAAAGCAGATCACATCGACTGCAATCTGCTTATGGGCCTATTCTTTTGTTTCTTTCCATTGTTGAGCGTTCTCCGCAGCATGGTCACTTTAAGATTCTGACCAGTTCACAGTCAGTTCAATGACGCCTTCCCGGCTCGCCATCGCTCCGCCAATCACCGACCAGTGCTGTTGCGTATTCGGGTCCGTTCCTTGAATGATAATGTTTTTATCATCCAATAGCGAGGCTGCGTCCGTCATGCCTTTGTCGTCAAAGTATTGCTTGTAGAGCTGGGATACCGTCTTCATATCTTCTTCCGAAGTAAAGATAACCATCGCCGATTTTTTGCCTTCGTTTTCGCCGGAATTGGCAAAGGTAATCACCGCATCCTCAGGTAACGGGAAATCATCTGGCAACTCTGCGGGCAGCTCATCTGAAGCAGACGAAGAGGTAGTAGGGGTATCCTCTGGGGCCGGCTGCTCATTGGTCCCCGAGGTTGCTTCCGTATTTGTCGGTCCGTTTGCATTGGCAGGCTGATCGTTTGTATCGCTACAAGCGACCAAGGTCAACATGAGTGCCAGAGAGGCAGTGGCCACCCAGGTCATTTTTGTCTTCTTCATCGTCATTCACTCTCCGTCTTCTTGAATTCTTCCGTTATTTACTCTTCATTACCCAAAAAGACATGGAAAAATAAAGCAAGGTCAAAAATATTTTTCGACGGTGTTCCTGAGAAGATGCTCTGACACACAGAAGACTGGCGACGAGGCTGGATAAAACCAAATAAGACCACCCAACTCCGCTGAATATGCGGGACTTGGGTGGTCTCATGGAGTTTGACTAATTTTACTTGAGCCTATTCTAACCGATTATTAGTGGGATACTCCGGCAGACTGCCAAGCCGTTCATTGCTCCAGAAAGGAAAGCCGTTATGTCCGTATTCGTGACTCCGGATGTACCGGCGGAAGTGCTCACCCGGCTTCGGGTCCCAATCGATGAGGCCGCCGGGTGCTGTATCCCGCTCTATTGAGGGCGATCCTTCACCGTTGCCATTGACAGCCGCTACACTGTACACGGCATAGACCCCATCTTCGCTAGGTGCACCGTCTGTGTCCACGGTATCCCTCGCATCCACAGCTTGACGGGTCTCCTCGACGTTCAGAGCATGCCGAACCTTTCCCGCCTTCGGATCAACACCAATCGTCTCGTCCCGATACGAACGAGCTTCACCCTCGTACACGAGTTCACGCTCCGCGCGAACACCGCCACCTACGATCTGCCTGTACAGCCGGTAACACTTCGCCCCGAGTACCATGCCCCATGACACCTCAACTGCCCCATCCTGGCGTCGCAGCCGCAGACCATCCGGGGCACTTGGCGCCTCGGCCGATGGATAGATCGGATAGGGCTCGCTCCACCGGCCGGCTGCCTGCCCCCGCCACGGACGCAGCCGCACATGCAGCTTGGTGCCGGGCACCAGTCCCTCCAGGCGGTAGCGCGCTTCACCGATACTGTCGTGTGCAGTACGCCATGAACGGCAACCATCCCGGCTCACTGCAATCTCATAGCGGTCGGCTCCCGCAGCCGCATCCCAGGCCAGCTCTGCTGCCCCGGGCCCAACGAGCCAGAGGTGCAGAGGTCCCGCCTCTCCAGGAGCCGCGTCGCCAGCAGTCCACTGCCATTCCGAGCTGCCGGCCGGGAGGGTGAATGTCAGTACAGCCTGCCCGTTAGGACTACTCCGCCAAACTGCGGTCTCGCTCACTTCTCCTCCAATATAGAGATGATGTGCTTCCGATCCCCACGACGCGGGCAACTCCAGCCGTACGCTCATGGACTCAGCTGCAGCGGCTTGACCGCTCAGCTTGCCTCCGGTGGTCGTGAAAGCAAATCCACCAACCTCAGCCGCGCGATCTACTGTCGGCTTGAAGCCTGGCGTAACGGTCACACCCGCACCAACTCCAACCTCGTCAGAGCCTGACGCACCCGCCTCCGCTGCTCGACCTGCCGTTGCCCAATTCATGGCATCCACCTGCCCAGCCCGGTCGTTGGCCTTACCTGCGCCGCTATCTGGCTCAATCACCACCCGAATACCAGCGACCGCAAGCGAGCGTCCACGGAACAGCGCTGCTTCCACCTGCTGCCCATCATACCGCCGAACGATGCCCGCATAGCCGTCAAAAACCAGTTCTCCATCGTTATGCCTGATTCGGGTTGCGCTGCGGAACACCTCGTCAACCCGGCCGGCCAGTGTCACCCGGGCGCCATAGCTCGTCGCCTTCACATTCAGAATCTGCGGCTGCCAGGACCCACGGTGGGTGACGACGGTGAGGAAGTCGCCGAAGCCGTCATAGTAGCGGCCTATTGACCCGTCAGGATAGCCCTTGGCTGGCCGGTTCAGCTTATACGTACCCGGCGGCAGCTGCGGGCCGTCTACGGGGCCCGCCAGTTGAACGGGTGACGCGGCCACTCCAGGCTTCAACTGGTAGATCGCAGGCGCGGGATCGTCGCGATGCGTGAACCAGGAGAAGCGCCCCCGTACGCGCATATCTGCCACCTCATCATAGATGACAATATAGTCATTGCCCGACATCAGCACACTGCGGGAGCGATAGTGCGGTCGCGCCGATGGCCCTGCCTCCAGGAGGGCAAATTGGGCGAAGCCGAAGTCATGTAGCGGTGCCGTCAATTCGTGACGGCCAATGCTCTTGTATTCGTGCCCGTCCAGCACCGCGAAGGTCGAGCTGCCCTCCCCGGTTCCCATGTTGTCATCGCCGACGTCCTCGGCACGGTTGTAGCTGTAGCGCTTGCCGTCCGCATAGTAGTAGATAATACCGTTGCCACCATCGCCCGAGCGGCCCCAGCGGTAATTGGGACCCTCATCAATCTGCTGCAGGTGGACCGACATTTCACCGCCAGTCCCCACACCGGAACGCAGGACGAAGCCATAGCCAGTATATTTTGCCGATTGCAGCTGCGGCGGCGTGCCAGTATTGGCTGCCGTCTCGCCAGCCAGCATTAACCGCCAGATATCGCCGGGCTTGCGGCTCTCGAAGCCCGCCGAGTCCACCGGGCAGACCGCCAGCAGCCGCTCTGCCAGCAGCGGCTCGTAGCGCAGCAGCATCTCGCCCACCAGGCGCAGCGCATACGGCGGTAGCTGGGGATCCTCATGCACACCGGAGTGCGCACCTTGCTGCGGATAGGAACGACCCTGCGGCAGCGGCGCACTAAGGCTGTTCAGCAGCCAGTCTGCCAGCTTGGCGAGATTGGGATACAAGAGTGTGTGATCGCCATAGGTCTTGTACAGACACCAGGCTGCCCGCACGGTAGGCACCAGCATAGCCCAAACGTAACAGCCCAGATTTTCCGTCCAGCGGCCACCCTTGGCATCCCATGCCGGCACATCCGGACGGGTGTGATACTTCAGGTTGAGCGCCATCGCTTTTTCAACATGCGCCCGCCACCGACCCGCGTGTGGATGATTAGGGAACAACGCCGACATATAGGCCGGTACCATCTTGTAGTCCGCAAGGAAATTCGGATGCCCGGCCAGCATCGTCTCGATGGGCGCCACGTACTCATCCTCCCGCACATACGCCATGAAGACGCTCGCCGCCTTCAACCGTCGGAACTGCTCTGGCGTCATCGCACGCGCAGACAGATCGAAGACCGGTGTCCAGTAGGCAAACTCCCGGCTTGCCACCGGCGCCGTCCCCTCGACCTGATTGAACTGGAAGCTCAGCTTGCCCACAATCTCCTCCATATCCTCCGGTACCGGCGGTCCTTGCAGATCGAAGTACCAGAGGTGCATCGTGTCCGGCAGCTGCTCTGGATCGAACAATCGCGGATAGCTCTCCTGCGGCTCCTCCCAGTCCAGTACCCAATCCTTGACCTTATCGAGCGCCAGAAAACAGTGCCACAACGCCAGCTCGTCGATTAACGGCAGCTCGCTGCCCACCGCTGGCTGCTTGATTGCGGCTGTTGCCTCCGCCGCTTGCTGCCGATCCGCAGGGTAGAGCGCAAGCTTGGTGGAGCGGATACCTGAGGCCAGCGGATAATGCCAACTCAGCAGCTCGGACTGGCCTGCCTGCTCTGCTGCGTTCACACGCTCCGCTCCCCCCGATTCACTGACTCTCCGCCCATACTTGAAGCTGATCGCCAACGTATCCGACGAGCGCCACAGCGCATACTCCCCGTCGTTCCACCGTAGCGGATCGCCATGGAATAGTCCTGCAGCTAGACCCTTTGCTTCGTCGACAAAGGCCATGGAGCGGCCCCGGCGCCATGAATGAGAGTTGTCGTAGGGGATGATCCGCAAAGGGAGCTCTCCCTGCTCTTCCAGATAGGCATCGATAGCCTCTTCGCCCCGGCTGCGGGTATAGCGCCAGGTAGGTGCGAAGCCATGCCACACGATATCCAGCCTGGCACCTGCCGCATCCTGCATCTCCTCCTCGAGCTCCAGATAGGGCATCGAGGCGAAAAGCCGGAGCTGCAGGACATACTGACCGCCATCCTCCCAGATCACCGTAATCCGCTGTTCATGCAGGACGGGACCGGCAGCCAGACATTTGCTCCGGATCTCGCATATTTGCCCCGGACCGACCAGCCTGGCGACTGCCAGTTCACCGCCATCAGGGCTGCCGATACGGAATAGCTCCATTTCATTTGGAAGTTTTTCTTCCTTGCCCGAGGTCAGGGTGAAGCCGCCATCCGGAAGTTTCACTTGGATGAGATGGTTACCGAATTGGAAGCCTCCCTCATTTTTATAATAGGTTCTGCCTTGATTCACGCAGCCTTCCTCTACCCCCCGCTCACCAGCTTGCGGTCCGTAATGCAGCTCATACCGGTGCTTGCCCCCTTGCGGCAGGTCTGTCAAGAAGCATACCTCACCCTGAATCACGAAGCCGTCCTGCAGCTCACTCTCCACCACCTGCACCGGTAGCGGCTGTCCGGTACTATTCAATAGCCGGAAGCTCTCCGGGTGTGCTTCGCGAGGTGCGAACGTGACCGGATAACGGACGGGAGATAGCGGCCATGCATACTTGTGATGATGCAGGTGATCTTGCAGTTCAATGACATATATACCCATCGTAGTACCTCCTGTGCCCATGGGTAAAACGTGCTGTGCACGCACAGCACGTTGATCCCTAGAAGCATTTAATCAAGTAGACTATTGCAACGAGTCGTACAGCTCCTGAGCCTCTGTCCGCAGCTGTTCGCCACCCATACTGTTCCACTGCTCTACGAAGCTGTCAAAGTAGTCGATCGGCTGATCGCCCCGGATGATGGCGGCGTAGGCTTCGATCTTCAGCTTTTTCAGATCGCCCCAGTATTGACCTGCCGACGGCAGAATGTCTGGCTTACCGAATAGATCCGCGACCGGATTGCCCGCGTATGTTTCATTAATTTCTTTTAACCGCTCACCATAATACTTGTAGAAAAGATCGAAGTTCGGACGGCCGCCAAAGAACGTCTCGCCGCCTTTGATTCCCTCTTCTCTCAGCTTGACGGTATCGTCATACGGCGGCAGCTGCTTCACGCCCATTGTCAGGTCGGTGCCATTGCGATATTCCCAATGGGTGCCTTGTTGGCCGTACGCTAACTCGACGAATACCTCTTCATCGTTGATGACGCTATCAATGATCTCGAGCGCTCGCTGGATCTTCTCTGGCTCATTCTCCATATGGGCACCGAAGTGGATGCCGTTGGCCGCCGTTCCCCATGACCAGCCGCCACTCTCCCCGCGAGGTCCGGTTGGCAGCGGACCGAATTTAATGTCTCCCTCCGGATTGATATTTTTCAGCGCTGAGAGTGCCGAATTTGGATCAGTTTCATCAATAGAGAAGATTGAGGAATTGTCATTGTAAGCAAAAATTCCGTCAAGGAACTTCGGCCCCAGGTCCTGCCCAGTGACAAACTCTGGATCAATGTAGCCTTTTTGATACCAGTCGGCCAGCAGGGTCAGCGCTTCTTTGGCTTCTGGCATTACCGCACCGTTCATCATCTGGCCGTCACGCTCGGTCCATTGAATCGGCATAACCCCGAAGGCGCCGAAGATCTTCTGGAACGTCAGGTAATCCGAATTGCCGTTAGAGCTCATGCCGTATACCCCGATGCCCTTGAGGGCTTCGAATGCGGCTTCCATCTCTTCAATCGTACCTGGAATCTCGGTCACACCAGCTTTCTCCAGCAGGTCGACGCGCCAAGATCCGGGTGTCGTTGTTTTGCCGCCGAAGAGCGTCGGGATGCCGTAATTCTTGCCACGATGCTCGGTGTAGTACCAGCCCTGCGGGGCATTGGCATCCAGCTCTGCCTTTGTCCGAGGCGCGTATTGCTCGATCATCTCCATCGGCACCTCGGCAAGGAGTCCCTGATCGGCATATTTTTTCATCTCATTGGGATCCATGACGATCATGACATCCGGCACATCGCCTGTCGTCATCATGATCTGCTGGCGCTGGGCATAATCCGCACGAGGAATGGAGACAATGTTCAGCTTCACATTGAACTTCTCTTCCACGTACGTCTCGCCAAAGGAATCCGGCAGCATCACATCATTGACCATCCAGGTCAGCTCAATCGTCTCCGGCTGATCGTCACCCGGCTGGTTCTCCCCCGCTTGCCCCGCATTTCCGCCAGGCTGCTCTGTCTGGGCCGGCCCGTTATTCGGCGTATTATTGCCAGAACACCCCGCCACCACCAGCATGATGGCCATTAGCAGCAAAGCAGCTTGCAGTCCCCAGGTTTTCTTACCTTTTCGTTGACCCATCGTATGTCCCCCATTCGCATTGTCAATTCATCTATTGTATAAAGTCTTTCGACCCGATACCGCATTACCCTTTTACGGAGCCCAGCATAATTCCCTTCACGAAGAAGCGCTGGATGAACGGATACACACACAGGATAGGCAGCGTCGCGATCATGACGGTTGCCGCCTTCAGCGTTTCTTTGGAATAGGAGGTGGCGTGCATGAGCTCGGTTTGGGAAGCGAGCGCGTCGCTCTCCTCGATAACCGTGCGGCGGACGAACAGTTGTAGCACCTGCTTGTCGAGATCCTGAATGTAGATCATCGCGTCGAACCAGGCGTTCCAGTGACTGACCCCCGACCAGAGGGCGATCACGGCAAGCACTGGCATCGACAACGGCAGCACGACCGAGGTGAAGGTTCGCAGCTCGCCGGCACCGTCGATTTTGGCCGAATCAATGATTTCCTCCGGGATCGACTGGAAGAAGTTCCGCATGATGATCAGATTGAACGCCGTTACCACACCTGGCAGCAGCAGCGCCCACATGGTGTTGAGTAGACCCAGATTCCGAATGAGCAGATACATCGGGATCAGGCCGCCATTGAACAACATGCTGAACACGAACAATTTCATAAACAGGCCACGATGCGGAAACGATTTCCGCGATAGCGGATAAGCCGTGAGCGAAGTGAACACCAGTACCAGCGTAATGCCGCCCACCGTCCGGATCGTTGTATTGACAAAAGCCTGCAGGATGCCGCTCTGCGTCAGTACCTTGTTGTACGCCTCCAGCGTCGGGTTCATCGGCAGCAGATGGAGACCCGGCATCTTGGCATCCACCGGCGTACTGAGCGACATCGTCAGCGTATACATAAATGGATACAGCGTAAGAAAGGCGAGCGCCAGCAAAAGCACCATATTCACGCCGTCAAAAACCTTCTCACCCCATGTGCGATGATGCATAACCTTTCCCTCCTACCAGATCCCCTGATCTTTGTCGTAGAGCTTGACTAGCCGGTTCGCGACGACGACCAGGAGCAAACCAAATGTGGAGCTGAACAATCCTGCCGCAGCACCCAGCTCGTAGTTCATCGTCAGCAAGCGGCGCAGCACATACGTATCCAGAATGTCGCCGACCTCGGAGGTCGTGGCTGTCATCAGATTGTAGATCTGATCGAAACCAACGGACAGGAAATTGCCGATCGACAGCAGCAGCATAATGGTAATCGTCGGTGCCAGCGCGGGTAGCGTAATGTGCCAGATTCTGCGCCAGCGGCTAGCGCCGTCTGCAACGGCCGCTTCGTACAAGGTCGGATCAATGCCGGCCAGCGCAGCAAAATAGATGATGGAGCCCCAGCCTACGCTCTGCCACACGTCTGTTGCCACGATAATGCCATAGAAGTAAGACGGCTCAATCAGCCAGCTGACTGGCTGGACCCCGAAGTAGCTAAGGATGCGATTGAACCCGCCGTCCCGGCCAAGGAACGTGAACAGAATACCGCCCAGGATGACCCACGAGAAAAAATGCGGCAAATACGTCACCGTCTGTATGGTACGCCGGAACCAGTTGAGCCGAATTTCATTCAGCAGAATCGCCAGGATGATTGGCGCCGGGAAGACAAAAGCGTATTTGAGCAGCGCGATGATGAGCGTATTGCGCAGCGCATTGGTGAAGCCCGCCCCTGCAAACAAGTACTCAAAATGCTTTAGCCCCGCCCACGGGCTGCCCAGGATCCCGTCGATGATCCGAAAATCCTTGAAGGCGATGAGGATGCCGTACATGGGCACATATTGAAATAACAGAAACAATAGAAAACCAGGTAAAAACATAAGCAGCAAATATTTATTCGACGCATAGGAACGAATCGCTGCGCGGAACCGATTATGCTTCACCCTATCCCTCCTAACGCAGTTGGTATCGGCTCAGGTGTATGTGGCCTGCTCTTACTGTAGAGGGGAAGGGCGTTTCACTTCCATTCACACTTTTTGAAACCGTTCACACCAGTGGTGACAAGGGTTTGGAGGCTCGGCAAAAGGGGGGATTTCATTCGGAATGCTTGAGAGGCAGGCTACTTTTGAGGGGGATGAAGAGGATGAGCTGTTTTTGGCAGGTGGTTGGGGGGGTGGTGGATGGATTGCGCTGAACTTAGTGAGATATGGCGGACGGATGGCAAGTGGATCATAAACTGCATCCACATCATGGGCAAGAATACGGTGATATCAGCTTTACCATCCAGATGCTCGGTATGGACGATGCGGTTTTTGTTGGAATCGCTAAAAGTTACGAGAAGAAACCAATCAAACCAACTGACAAGAAGGCATATGAGATGCTTCAACAGTTTGTATATAAATGCAAGGACAATACGGTTAATGTCTTAGGCATCGTTGTAGTTGGTTACCTTGAATAGGGTTTTGTAGCGATTCTTCAAGACTTGGCAGGTAAATATCGAAAGAAGGTAGTGATGTGGACTCACGAGGAACTTATGTTAGTAACTGACTTCGCCATTAGGAGTTATGGTTTAACAACTGCAGAGAACATAAAGGAATTAAAGGCTGATGTCATACGAAGAAAAAAAATCCAGCAAGTTAACTCGCCACAGAGTTCACTCCATAAGGCAAGGATGGTTTTAAGAAACACCATCCTTGTCCACTTCATTTACTGACCCTTCTAGAGGCCACTTACTTGATAAATCGGTACATAGATAGGTCATATTGCGATCTTGTTAAGGATGAAACCAATCTTGTAGCATTGTTACTAAAGGAAATGTCATCCAAATTATTGTTCGAGAGAAACGCCCCTTCAATATCGAGTATTTTCCCTGACTTAATGTATCGGGACAACTGCAATGCAAGATACTGTGCCAGTGAGTTTTTTTCGTTCGTCCCTTGACCTCCCACCTGGTATCTAAGTTCTGAAGCTATCTCTGGGAATCGATCATTGAGTTCAATAGCTATTTGATAAGCAGTAAGAAAAGGAGTACCAAAATGATGGTCAGACTTACTAAGGTATTCCACATTGGAAAGAATGTCCCTGATTTTCGACTCAATACCATGAACTTCCCATACACTCACACAGATCGCCCTCCGTTTAAAATTTGTTGTCTTCCACTGTAAAATTAGTCCAAAAGATTACTTGTTTATCTCATATCACCCGCCGCGGCTAAACGTAGCTGAATTACTTATTTTTGTCCCCTGGGATAAAATCATTTCGACACCACCTAACAAAATTGTAAGAATGGGTAAGGTAGGTTTTGGCAGTATTATTTTTAAGTGTTCCAATTTTCAAGTTCCCTGTTACCTCTTTCTCATACGCTTCATACAGAAGATCTAACTGCTTAATGAAATCTTGTGGCGCTCTCATTGGAAACAACTCCTCTACTTATATATTAATTCCAATATATCTGATTATTCGCATAAGTAATCAGAGCAATGTGATTAGACTGATGTGAGCGAAGACTGTGACTATAATAGTGAATATACAAAAAGCAGGTAGTTAGATACCCATATGAAAATAAGCTGCCTTTAATCACGACAGCTGTAGAACCCCTTAGGAGAGATTAAATTCACCCTCTAATGGGAAGGAGCCTCTTTGAATTAGTTCTTTTTATATGAAGGATAGATTTAAGCACCTCCAATTTATATGTAAGTGTAGTTGACTTTTCTTTATATAGTTCTATAACAGCAGTAAGTCCTCCGATCAGCTTTACCGAACTCAGCATCGTTACACAGACTCAATGTCCCGCATGTCGATCCAGTAGCCATCAATGAGTATACGCTGCCGCTGCACGTGGACGCGGTCGACACAGCCTGTCACTATCTGCTTCTCGTACGGATGGTATACGCGCAGTCCTGTGCTCCAGCGACTCTGCCAGGCACTCCTGCATTTGCTCAAGTTCTTGCTCATCCAGATTAATGCGATCCCGGCGCTGGAGCAGCCGCCGCTGTTCCTTGTGCCTTGTACGATGCTCCGGCAGTATCATGCGGCTCGATTCCCACAGGCCATTACCTTCTAGTTTCTCTACCATTAAGCTCCCTCCTTGATTTGTCCGACAGCAATGATATTGACCAGATTGAGGAAACGCGGCGCCTGCGCCTTATGGCAATAGACATGAGCCCGGCCATTCTTGCCGTTGCGGACATCGACGACCCTCTCGCTAAAGTTACCGCTCTGGTCCATATAGATGATTTCGCCGGTTCTGCCAACGTATTTTCTAAACATGATGCTCCCCCATTCGAACATTTGTTCTTACATATAAAACGAACAAACGTTCTTAAATCAAGAAGAAAAAGAGCCATGCCGGATTACTCCGCTGGCTCTACCTTTAATCGTGCTTAGAGACACTTCAAAGTTGATACTAACTTTTCGTCTATTAGTTATTTATGTTTCGATGTTAAAAACAACCAAGACCAGATGTTTGTAATTGTAGTGAGCGATTCCAAGTATCATTCACTTTAAATCCAACAGGGACACCATACATTTCAGCTCCGATTAAATAATATCCTTGTATAACAAAGTTAGCCGTATCTTTCTCCCAGCATGTATTAGAATACGTTTTAGTACCAGTTGTCTGATTCCATGTTACTGCAATTTGCAGACCAGTTAGGTAGGAGGAAATTGATGATACACCAGTGAAATATGGTCTACTGTTGCCGTTGGTGCGAAATTCATAGTCATAGACAATCGCTATATTTTTCCAAGCAGCAACCCCACCCAGTACTCCGGCAAATGGTGCCCACCAATTCAAAGTGTGTGATGTCTGATACATAGGAGTAATAGTTGAATCAGTCTTCAGCGGTACTTCTAAAACAGATTTCTGAACGGTATCAACCTTCTTTAACTCACTTACTGATTCTGCCACAAAAGATTCATATTCATCAAAATCGTTGAAACTCGGTAGAGGTCCATTCTTTTCGAGCTCTTCCAATTCGCTGTCGCTTAAAACGAAAACTTCTACTTCGTATTTTTGAGCAATTTCTTTCAGTTGGGAATCATCTAAAACGTTAGTCTGTGCAGCTACAGGTTGTAAAGAGACTGAGAGTATAATAGTGGCTAGGACGAAAGAGAGAAAATTCTTTTTTCTGATTTTCAATGGTTTATATCAACCCTTTCTGTTATAATAAACCAATGATATCACAGCAGGAACATATTTACAATGAATATGCATAATTTCCTTCTGCTGTATTTAAATATTTATTATGGGAGTGAGATAAAATTATGAAAAATAACAAATTAGTTAAAATTTCTTTACCAGTAAAAGCGATTATTCTAGCAGTGTGTTTGTTACTACCATTAATCTCAATATATTTTTCCAAGTATGAAGCAATGGATGGCAACCGATATGCCTTAGGGTTACCATTTCGATTTTTGAGTTATTATGGTGAGAACTTACCTGCTCATAAATATGAGTTATTTACATGGGATGTCTTTACTCAACATGTTACGTTTAATGTACCTCTATATTTTCTTAATGCCTTCCTTGTTTTTTTAATTATTCTTGTTGTAATTCTACTTGTAGTACGTACAAAAAACACCAAGCGAACTACTTCCGCTAAGTAACAATCACACACTGTTCATTATTTTGGTCTACTAATGTCCTTGTTCTTAATCTCTCTCACTAACTGCATAAATTGAAGATTTACCACTTTAATATGGCTTACTATTGGGCACCTCAATCTAGGGCAGTCTTCGTTTTTTCAGCTCACGTTTGATCGTGCTTTCACTAATTCGGGTCATGCGAGAAACTTGCTTGATAGTATTCTTATCGAGTAAGTCAATCGCATGATCAATTTGCAACTTTGAAAACTTGCGTGGCCCCCCCTCTCTGAAGCCAATTTTCTGTCTTGCAATATCTTTCCCTTCCTCTGTCCGCTCTACAATCATGTCTCTCTCAAATTCAGCAAATGTGAAAAAGATATTTCTGATTAATCGAGAAGTGGCCGTGTTATCCATACTGCCGATGTTTTGGATATGCACCCTAACACCTCTATTAATAAAATCATTCACAATCTATGCTCCTTGAATCATACTGGGATCGAATCGATCCAGTTGCGTAGGAGGATCGTGGTGGAGTAACTGCCATATGGCAGTTGGATGGGGCGGCGTAGGAGGATGGCGGTGGATTAACTGCCTTTTGGCATGTCGCCCGGCCCCCTGTCCCCCGCCCGACTCCTACACGTAACATTCTGCACCTAACCCAGCTTAAGAGCGTCATTCGAGCTCATTCAAGTAACAGCAAAGAGGGAGACTGGACTTGGCCCGACACTAAGCCGCACCACCCCCACTCTCCCTCCCCCTCTCTCTCCTTACCCCGCCGACTTCTCGCGGTATTCGCCCGGTGTCATGCCGAGCCGTTTCTTGAACACGCGGAACATCTGCTGCACACTCGTATAGCCGATGGCATCGGCGATCTGCTGCATGGTCAGGTCGGTCTCCACCAGCAGCTGCTGCGCATGCTCCAGGCGGATGCGGGTCACATAATCAATGAACGTCTCGCCGAGCTGCTCCTTGAACAGCTTGCTCAGGTACGAGACGCTGATCCCCATCTCCTCTGCGACCGTCTGTAGCGATAGATCCGATACATAGCGCTGGTGAATCAGCTCCACAGTTTGGCGGATCATGGCATCGGTCGTGCGCCGCTTCACGGAATCCATATAGCCCACAATCGTGGATAGCAGACGGGTACGAAACCACTGGTCGATCTGCGGAATCGATTCCATGCGGAAGAAGGATTCATACGGATTCTCGCCGAACACGGCGACGATATCCTCCTCGTACTCCTGCACCAGTCGGATCACAGCAACCAACAGCTGGAGGTAAAAGGTCTTGGCCATGTGCAGCGACGCAAGATCCATCTCCAGCTTCGAGCGGAACTCGCGCAGGCTGCCGGCAGCCGCCTCTGCATCCCGCGTGCGGAGCGCATGCAACAGATCCTGCTCCTCAGCAGCAGGATATTGAACCAGCCGCTCTGCTACCAGCGTCATGTTGGCATATGGCAACACTTCATCGTAGGCATTGGCCAGATTCATATGCAGTGCCTGGATCGCCTCCCGGTAGGAGTAGACCAGGGCATGAGCCGTCGCCACCCCTGTACCGACGCCGATTGTGATCGTCTGCTTCAGGATCTGTTTGACGACCGAACGAAGCCGGTCAGCCAGCTGGGCTGGTAGCCCTTCGGCCTCCTCACCGCTCGGATAGTTGACGATAAGCACCGTATGGCGATCGGTGATGACCGTTTCAATGCGAAAAGGGACTTCTTCCGGCTGCTGCAGCTTGCTCAGCTCCGTCCCGATATTGGACACGGCGAACAAGAACAGCTCCCGTTCTTGGCGGAAGGAGCTAGTCGTGGAATCGTCCATCTGAGCCAGCAGAACGCCGTATCGGTCATAGGGGAAAATCTCGCTGTTCTCCACCTCATGCGCCAGCCGGGAGATATCCAGGGCATTCCCATGGATTAGGGCATGCAGATAATGCGTACGCAACAAGGGCAGATGGATCGTCTGCCTGTGCTGCCCCTCCTTGACCTCTTCAAGCAACCGGTTGACCTGATCGCCGATCTCCGTAATCGCGTCGCCTCCGGTTGTCGCTCCACCCGCAGCCTTTCCAGGGGAGATTCTATCCAGAATGGTACGGATGCTGCGCTGAAAATTACTATGCGTAAAATATCCCGCATACACAGACAACAGACAAAGAACGACGGTGATGAGAATAATCGTCTGCCCGAACCGTTCAACCTGCTGACGGGGGACGCTGGATGGAACGGCGATGGCATAGGTCCAGCCGCTATCCGGAGACTGTACCATGGACAGGAAGTGGCGATCCACCTGGCGGGAAGCAGAGCTGTCAGGAGCGACGAGTGCCATCTCGCGGAGGAACGATTCGTCTCTTCCTCGATCGCTTGACCCACCTGGCATCTGAGCAATCAACTGGCCTTCCGCATTCATCACCAGCAGTTGGCCGTTTGAGTCCAATGGGAACCGGGCCATCGTCCGGCTGAGGAAGTCCGGCAGCAGATTGACCACAATAGCCGCCTTCGGATGATTGGACAGCATCGGCAGCACCCGGATATGAGACAAGGTCTGAACCGAATGATCATTCAGGAATACCATTTGTCGGGGCGTGACCCACATCTGCGATTGGCTGGACTCCACCATTGACTCCACATGCCCGAGCCAGGATAGATCCCGGAATACCCGAGCTTCATGTGTATACGTTACCAAATCATGACTGATTACAACCTGCTGACCCATATGATAGAAGTATATCGAATGAATCGTATCGGTCACATTCTTCATCCGGAGTAAAAGATCACGCACCTCATTGACCTTGGGCACCGTTCCCAGCTTAATCCCATTCGGGACATTCATGACGTCTATAATATTGGATTGCAACGCCAGCTGACTGGTCATCTGCTCAATATTCACCATGTTGGCTTCGACTTGATGCCGGACCTGAGACAGACTTTCCATAGAGGAGCGGTGAATCTCCTCCTGAACGATCCGGGCGCCCATCATATACATTAGGGTACCGAAAAGGATAACGGGAACAATCGATAGCAGCAGTGTATGTGTAATCCATTTCTTCACCCGGCGGTCCCCCTGTATGTGACGGATTCTTTTTCTCCTATCATGCCATATCCGCCATTCCGATACCATTAACATTTTTGGTTGTGGGCATGAGAATCCCTACGTGACGGGCTTTTCGCTCCGCCTTGCTCCGCGAACGCAGTAGGGTCGAACAGAGAGATATTCTCGTTAGTATTTACTAGTTAAAAAAAATGAAATATACCAATAAGAATAGGCTTCCGCCAATCATGATGGTGTAAAAGAAATAGCCAAACCAGCGTATAGGCCAGGGCAGCGTTTTGAAGTCGACGCGCTTGCTGGGCATGCCCATAATCGTCCGATGATGGTCAGTGGCGTCATTGAATGAAGGCACATCTGTGGGCGTGTGGCGAGTCTCTTCTTTTTTCTCATTGACATCGTAATGCTTCATAGGCTCCTCCCTTCAACCAATGGTAGGACACCTTGAGTATAGTGGCAGCTTCCAGGTTTTTCAAGGGCGTTACTGATCCCAATGCGCGGTTTCGATATCGATGAGCCAATGACTCTTGAGCATGAGGGCTCGTTCAATGCCAGCGATTGCAGCGGCAACACCGAGGGTAACATTACTCCAAATAGACAGCTGGATGGGCGATTCAAAGGTACCGATTCGTTCAGTGACCGGGGGAATAATGGTGATGGTTTCAAGGAGCTGAGGCAAGCCCAAGGCAATGGAGATCAGCAGGATGACAACGGCAAGCATACCAATGCTGGCGCTAAGCGTCGGAAATCGGCGATGCACCCACATGCGAAAACCTCGGATGGAACGTTTATCGGGGGATACGGAAAAATGGTCTTCTGTAGCTGTAACATAACGAATACCATTGATGCCGCTAGACCCGTGTGTGATTTCAATGACACCATTGTCTACGGGTAAGGCTGCCGGGAGTTTCGAGAAGGCTACATGCCTGTTCTCACGGTACAAATCGACACAAGGCTCTTCTGCAAAATACTTCGATTTTATCGCGTAGGGTGTGGTTATCCCGCTCTGATGATTCGTAATTCGAATGTGGAACAAAGAATGCGTGAATAGGTTCCATACTCGGTATGGTTTCAACAGATGTCCATCGCCCGGTTTTACTTTTTTCAATTGTTTCCGACGTTTGCGTTGGCGAAAGTATTGAAACATTGGATGGAATACCTCCTTGGTTTAAATTTGAATGAGCATTTTAAATCCTGATCGATCAATCAAATTTAAATCAAAAAAATAGGGCTGCTTTACTCACGTTTGGTTAGTGGTGAATCATTTTTAAAACATTCTTTGTCACCTGTTCCGTGTAATGCTTGAAGCTCAACACACTCTCGTCTAGGGGCAATGACATGGATAGTGACACAGCTCCTCTAATCATCATGGTAACCACTCGCGGATCCAAATCATCTTTAAACGCCTTGGATTCCACTCCTTTTCGAAGGAGCTCCTCTAACAAGACGCTCAGCTCATCCTCAGGTCGCAATTCTTGCCGAAAATAAGGTACATTATCTGGGTTACGGACATTAAATACAATTTCCAATAACGCCGTGGTGTTCCCCCGTTTTGTCGCGCGGTATTCAATCCCGGCTTCTATAAAAGCCATCAATTTTTCCAGAATGGATGATTTCTGTTCCACTCGCTCTATGATAAAATCTTTCTCTAGCTCAACCAGATAGAGCAACGTGTTGTTCATCAAATCTTCCTTGCCCGAGAAATGGTACGAGATAAGCCCCGTACTTGTATTTGCTTTGTTTGCGATTTTGGACAGGCTGGTGCTGAAATATCCGATTTCTGTTAGAACCTCAATTGCAGCATGAATAATCTGTTCCCTGCGGGCATCAGCGATCATATATTGTTTGTTTTTCATCTCTTTATCCCGCCTTTTTCAAAGTAGAGTTGAATGATCGTTTTTATTTTTGATCGATCAATCAGTTTTATGGTAACGCTCATACAGTCTCCTGTCAAGTTAGAGCTGTCTCGTCCTCAGATTGAGACACAATACCTCAAGATGCAACGTATCCCCCCGAGTTGTCGTATATAGTGTTAGCTTACAAAAAAAAGGAGGCTGCACGCGATGGAGTTATATTTCAATGACCGCTTCTTCAGCTCCGGCCAAACGGATATTATGAACGCCGAGGAGGCCCGAATCGGGAGTGTCGATCTGGAGAGCATGATGACGTCAAGTCTCTCGGTGTATGGCGCTGACGATGCGCTGCGGTACTCGGGCAAGTTCCGATTCTTCTCGAACAAATGGGAAGTGTCAGATTCGAACGGTAATATAGTCGGCGTGCTTCGCATACGGTTTTCGTTTTTCACCAAGAAATTTGAGTATGAGACTGACACTCGTGGCGTCTACTCCATTGAGTCACCGGGGTTCTCGCGCGCCTATACTATCCATGACCACAGCGGGGCGACCGTCGCTTCGTTTGACCAGATTAACAACTGGCTGCAAGCCGGTGCATTCTGTCTTCGCAACCAATCGCCCCTGCTCGATGATTACGAGCTCATTGCCGTAGTTCTTGGTGTGCACAACATCCGCAAACGAAGCAATGCAGCAGCTGGTGGCAGCGCTGGCGGGGGAGGTGGGGGCGGCGGCTAATCTACAGTCGGTCCCCCACTTCCCCCGCCAACCGTATCACTCTGCACAGGTCTCAGCCCGCCCTCCCACTGGATGTCCAGCGATTTGGAGCTAAACAGGTCGGCGCCGTTGGACACCTGAAAGTGGAGATGCGCTTCACTGGAGTTGCCCGAGTTGCCGGCCAGGCCAATGATGTCGCCTTGCTTAACTGTGTCCCCTACCTTCACGGTAGCCGAGCCTAATTTCAAATGAGCAAGCGAGCTAAACTCTCCTCCGTGGTCTATGACGACGACGTTACCTGCTGGCTGTTGGTCATTCATTACGCCGACGGGTTCATTATCCGGGATGTCGTTGATGACTGAGACGACAATGCCGTCAGCAGGGGCAAGCAGTGGTTGTCCGAAGGCATAGTAGCTCTCATTTTTCGTTGGATCGCCTGCATAGGAGTACCCGTCCTTCACAATGATAAAATCGTAGGCATGCCGCTGGTCCTCGTATTCCGCATGATAATTAGTTACCACATCATCACCGCCCCAGAATACGAACCATTCCTCCTGAAAAGGCAGCGCATAGATCCTGTTGGTCAACTGAGGTGGGGTTGGATTGACCGGTGGCATGTCTTGTAGATGCAGACCAACAATGATGCCATCCGTATCAAAAGCGACGCGTACGGCCATCTTCCGGTCGGAATCGGTCCACATTCGCATATCCTCACCATTAATGACGAGCTTGTTAATAAGCACTAATTCGACGCCAGCCAGTGACTGGTCAATCACAGTCTTCAAATCGGACAATGAGATGTCTTGTTGAAACTGTTTGCTCAATCTGGTATAGATGGCTTCGGCGTTCCCCTCCATTAGCAGCGTAGAGAAATTCTCAGGTGTAACGGTCACTTTTTTTTGTTCCATACAAATCCCTCCTCCATTATCATGGTCTATCTTACCAGATTTGGTGTTGTCTCAGATATTCCTATTTCCCTTATCACCGCTTCCATTGCACGTCATGCTCTGATGAGACTACACTCGCCGAACCCTACAAGTAGTACAACTTACACCCTACGCTACCGCTGGGCCGACACGCTAACGAAACTGGGTAACGCTATATCGCACAAAAAGGAACTTGCAGCATCCTAACGAAACTACAGCGTCTTATTGGGGCCTCACGTCGCATGTTTTGAAGGTTTTGGAGCAAATAAGGTTATGTAGTTTCGTTAGCTTTCGTAATTTGGTGGGTTTGGGCGAAATAAGGCATAGCAAGGCCCGGAGCTGCTGGAGCAGATCCGGGCCTGTAAATGACTATTCCGCTCGCCACAACTTTAATGTGAGGCGAAGAACCGGGGCGGACGGGCGGATGCTGGCGAGGCGGTATTCCCCATTCCGATTGCCCCAGCGCCCCTCCTCCAGCTCCAGATGACTCTGCGTTAACAGGCTGTAGCGAGAAGCACCCAGCATCACGGTTAGCTGCACCACATCTCCGATCCGCTTGATCGTCATGCCGCTCTCCTCTGCACCGTTGCTGCAGAAGAGCGGCACCCTGTAGCGGATCATCCCTGTCGTCGGCTGCGCACGCATCATCTCGCGAGGCACCGGCACTTCGTCGGTCCCCCATGCTTCCACCTTAGAGCCACCTAGCTCTGAACCCGCGCCGGCCGCCAGTATCTCGCTTACCGTGCCGCCATATGCAGACCCTCCGTCTAACGCCAGCACCTCGCCTGCCGAGTCGCCATGCGCACGCATTCCATCTAACTCCAAACCAGCCTGGATATCCAGTCCATCCAGCGACAGCGTATAGGTCTCCCGCAAGGCAAGGCCTTCCGGCATATCGCCTCCCGAATAGACAACCGTGAATGCTACGCGATCCGCCTCTTCTTCCTGTACCGTGACCCGGTGCTCCAGCCCCGTGCCCATCTCCGCAAGATAGGCGAATGTCCCATCTGCCCATTCCCAGCCTGGACCAATGGCCACGGCTCGCGCAGAGACGCCTTCCGGCAACAAGTATCCGGGATTCCCACTTAGCGGCGAGGACAGTCCCAACTCAGCAGGTATCCCATTGCGGTGGTAGCGTCCCACCCCCGTCGCATCATACCCACCATTAGCGGCGAGATCCAGTTGGATAGACTGTCCGCCAGCTGCAGCGACGAGCTGGTGAAACGCTGGCGAGGTGGCCAGCACATAGCCGCCGACCTCCGCAGGACAGGGTTGCTCGGGAATGCCGTCATCGGCAAACAGATAAGCCATATAGGCAAAGCTGCCGAGCGTCACCATATACTTGTCATAGTAGGCATACGGCTCGGTCCCATAGCCGGAATCAATTCTGTAGCCGTTTTTGACATGACGCGGCGGCGCCATATCCAACACCCAGCAGCGCACCGCCCGAACCGACAGTCTCGCGCTCCGCTTGAACGCGCCCGCCAGCTTGGCCCGGCCCGCACGCTGATGACGGGCTGCCTCATACTCCGCGCACGCAGCGGCTAGCGCTTCATTGAATTGAAACTGGCTGCTGCGTCCGCCGAAGGGGATATGCCCGGCCGCTGACTGCAAGAACAATGTCATCATGCCCCCGGACTCCAGATGACGATCCAACTCTTCCACATATGGCCCCTGATAACCATAAGCCAGCATCAGCTGAATATGGCAGCGGGAGGCCAGATCGTAGAGCAGCGGGCAGCCGGGATCGCGGTACATACCGTTTTCGTCGAATTTGCCAACCTGAATCGGCCAGTGGGCATTCAGATAGGAAGACGCCTCAGTCATGCCCTCTGTCTCTCGCAAATACTCACCGGCCATATTGTACAGGTTAATATTATGCAACCGGCTAGGATCGGAGACGGCATCCCGCGTATGGACATAATTAACCTCGGGATCGATACCGGAGAGTAGAGCCGCCCAATCTTGCTGCTGCGCCACTGTAACGTGGGGCCTCATCGCCTTGTAGGCCAGCAGCAGCTCCTTGGTGGCAAAATCCGCCATCTGGTCCCCAGTCATCCGGGGCAACTGACGACAAGCCGCCTCCATCATGTGCTCCCACAACGGCTGCAGCTCCACCCGCCAGCCAGCACTTATGAGTCCGCCCAGCACACACACGATACGAGAGAAGGCCTGCATATCCTTGGGCTTCCCTTCTCTATCCCTTCCCCAATTCGAGTCCGCGCGTTCCAAGGCGTACCCCGCGAGGGAGGCCTCCATCAATTGAAGGTAGGCCTCTTTACTCTCCCCGGTCGGTACAAAATCCACAGGCACTTCCATCTCGTCCATATAGGTGTATAGCTTGGAAACCGTTTGACTTGCATTCATGTTCATCTTCAAAACTTCCTTCTTCACTCCGTCGCTCCCGACGTAAACTGGAACGTACTGCTCACTGTGGAGCCATTGGCATTCCGAGCGGTGACCCGCCAGTAATACAGCGTGCCCGGCTCCAGCTCTGCCAACTCATAGGTGGTACCTGTGACCGTTGTCTGCACCAGCGGATCGGTGAAGTTAGCATCATCCGCAATCTCAACCGTATAGGTATCCGCTCCACTCGGCGCGAACGTCCGGTTGGCAATCGTCTGGGTCCAGTTCAGCGTGACAGAGGTACCTGCTAACACAGTATTATTGGTTGGTGAAGCCAAGGTAAAAGCAGCTGGCGCAGCGCCTGTAATATCCAGATGGGCCACATTGACACTATTGTTCGCGGCCGAGCTGGTGTTGACGATTTCTACCGTATGCAGGCCCGGTGTCGCGATACTCAAGCTGCCTTCATAGCTCTGCCAAGCGCCCGTCAGTGTCCATTCGGTATCCGGCACGATCTGTCCGTCCACGCGCACCCGCAACGAGACGGCGGGACCATCTCCATAGGCGCGCAAGGCAAACGAATAGTCTCCCGCTTCCGGGAAATGAACCGACCAGCGCATCGGCTGCGCGCTTTGCCAGATCTTGCCCCAGCCCAGCGGCGTCTGCTGGGCGCTGCCCGGCCAATCGGATGCCGTTTTGCGCTCATTGGCGCCTAGGGCATATTGCCCGGGGAATCGAACGGGCGCCAGCACTTTCTCCGGTGTCGTCACAGATACGGTATGGCTTGGCGGTGATTCCTGTCCCGTTCCTCCAAGCGCAGTAATATGGAATGCATAGTTGGTCTGCTGCTGCAGGCCGGTTACTTCATAGCTGACTGCTCCCGAACCCGCCGTTCCGACAAGCACACTGTCCTGGTACACCCCGTATCCCGTCAGCCCGCGGTCATCCAACGGCGGTGTCCATTCCAGCACTGCTGAAGCGTCTGTGAATGATACCACGTGCAGATTTAGTGGTGCCCCTGGGATGCCCGATGGTGTAGAGACGGAGGTCACCGTCGGCCCCGGCTGCACCGCCGTTTGTACAGCAGCCGTATGGGTGTCCGTCGTCCGGACGTAGAACTGGTGCGGGCCGCGAACATGGCTCAAGGAGAGAATATAGCGTTTGCCATCCGTCACATCGCGATCCGTTACGTCTGCTTCAACCATCGAATGCACCACGCCGTCCACAATGAGCTGTACATCATGAGGCAGATCATTGTCCGCATCCGTGTACACGACGGAATAATGAAAGGTTGTCTCCTCATCTCCAGTTAATGCATGAACCTCTGTATCGGACAAGGCCGGCGCACTGCCAGAGGTCTCGTTGCCGGCATAGATGTTGTCGATCCACACATCACCCGCCTGTGTACCTCCGCGTAGCCAGAACGTCAGCTCAATCGCGCTTTTGTTCAGGTTCGCCATCTGATCCAGATCAATCCGAAGTGTCGTCCACTCATCGGGCGCGGTCATCAGACCGCCGTTCACGTCCCGCGCGTTAATCTGAGCCTTGAATTGCAGGCCCGGATGGCGGCCGGAGTTTTTGAATGTGACATAGAGATACTGGTAACCCGACAGGTCGGCCTTGTAATGCCAAGGCTGGAACTTGGCCTGCGCCTGTGGCGAAGACGGCTCATGCGTGAAGATGCCGACTGAAACGCCGTCCTCGATTCCCCGGACATAGCTGCCGTCTGTCGTGTTGGCCGGTTGAGACCCCTGAGTCCACCAGTTCATCCACGCCAGATTCTGGCTGCCCCAGATTCCTCCGCCTTCGAAGTTATCGAATAACAATGGAGCCTCGGGACTCGGCAGTGGCGGAGCCACGGTGTAATGGGCATTTGCAGACACCACGCCTCCACTACCCTCCGTTCCTTTCGCCCTCAACCGCCCATTGGCATAGGGCCGGGAAGCGCTAGTATCCACCGCCCCCTTCCAGACCTCGCCGGTCTGCGTCATCGCCGTGTTGCCCAGTTGCACATTTGTTACACCTGGAGATGCTGCTGCAATGACCTGCACCTCGCCGGTGACGAGATCACCGATCTGCGGGCTCAGGATCGTTAGGGCATCGTCGCTTCCAGCAGGTACGGAAGGCTCATCCAGCGCGCCAAGCGCTATAATGGAGTAGAACAGGCCTGCCTGAATACTAATGCTGAACTCGTTGTAGCGCCATTGATGGACGTCATCTATCAGCATCGTCCGATCCTGATACCATGGACTTGTTACGCTATTGGGAAGGGTCGGATCCTTCACATTCGGTCCACTCACCATCGCACCAGGAATGATGATGCCTGGATTATTGGGATTACGGATTTCCGTATCGAACCGTGTGTGCAGATAGCGGACATGGTTCTCCCCTACGCCGGATACCCAGCTGGTGCTCCAAGGATTGTTGCCGAATACCCAGTACAGCCCTTTCTTGGCGGCGCTGAGCACCTCCGGGTCGCCGAACAGCTCGTAATAGCGGACCAGGTCGCCTACATACGAGACATGAGGCTCGTTCACCCCGAAATTGCTGAATTCATTCAGCACACCATAAGGTGTGTCCTCGGCCACCGACATGAAATAATCGACGCGGGACTTCAGCAGCTCCTGAATGCGCGCTTGTGTGACCGCATCCGCCACAGGATAGAGCTCGACCATGGCCATCGGCCGCATACTCCAATAATTGGTGGAGCTGATGTCCCCCTCCTCCAGCAGCGCCACTCGCTGCACCGCCCGATCATAGTAGAGCGAATCTCCGGTCAGCAGGTAGAGCTCGACCTCTGCCCACAGCATCGCGTTGGTGATATCGAGGTTCGTATGATAGCTGCCTTGCGACTTTTCCCGGTTAATGTAGGCATATTCGTAGGTTTTGACGGCTCCGGCTGCAGCTCTTGTCCTAAAAGCCTCTGCATCCGCATCCGTTATAGCATACTCATCCAGCCAAGCCTCGTAAGCGCGTGCCGCCGAAGCCATCACGCCTGCAGCTTTGAAGGAGCCTCCGATGCCGAGCCGTCCAACCGTACGGTCATCCGGATTGCCCACAGGAGACAGCGGGATATTATCCGTCAGCAGCTCCGGGTGCCGGAAGCCGCCTTTCTCCGGAATATCGAACACGGCGCCATCGAACTGGTCCGTGAACTTCAGCACATACTCCGTCGCCACACGCACCTCGTCCAGAATATCCGGGACGCCGTTATGGTCATAGTCAAATTGCACGGTATCGGACTCGACAAACCGCAGGTAAGATAGCGCCAGCTGGCCGCCCACCCATTGGTTGCCAGCGTACTTGCCGTAGTCACCCGCATCGTAATGGCCGCCTGTCAGATCGTAATGCAAGCCGGGGGCGGGCCGGGTGCCATCCAAGAGCGTGATGTCATAGGTGGCGAAGACATCGTTCTTGTCCCAGGCATCATCCAGATGTCCGGCTTGATGGTACGCCTTTGGCGACAACGGGGTGTCCGTGTAGCCGGTCGGCAGCACATCGATCGTGTCGACACTCGCCCGCAAGCTGCGGTAGAAGGCTGTCATTTCATCCCTGTAGCGCAGCCAGATGTTGTCTTCAATGAGGAATAACGGCGACTGTGCCCCTCCCGCATGCAGCCGCAAGGCGGCTCCAGTCTGCTGAAGGACGGTAAAATCAGCCGTATACACATGCTCGCCCCACACGAATCCTTCGTACTGCAAGGTCCCGTTGAACACAGCACTTCCGCCATCCGGCACAATCGAAAACGCCAGCTCGGGCAGCAAGCGTGGGGACACGACAGAGCCCAGCTTCATGTCCTCCTTGCTGTAGCCTGCCTGGGACACGGCCACCTGGACGGATGCGGCGTTGGTGGTGCTGGCAGCATTGGCAGCCTTCCCCCTGTTGCCACCAGGAATCCATACCGAAGACAAAACAAGCAGAAGGGCCAGCAGTGACAGCGTGAGCTTACGGTAGCGTACGTACAATATACACAACCTCCCGGTTTCGTTATGCGGTCAGCCTTTCAGCGAACCGATCATGACACCTTTAACAAAATATTTCTGAATAAACGGATACACGCACAGGATTGGAATGGTCGCCACAACGATCAAGGAGTATTTGAGCACCGCCGCCGCATGGGCATTTGCAATTTGCAGCTCAGGATCCATGATCATGCTGACATCCACCTGATTCATAATGAGAATCTCGCGCAAAATGATCTGCAGCGGGTAGAGCGAACGATCGTTAAGGAACATCAAGGCGTTGAAATACGCGTTCCAGTGACCGACTGCCGAAAACAGCGTAATAACGGCGATGACCGCCTTGGAGAGCGGCAGCACGAAGGAGAAAAAGAAACGAACGTCACTGCAGCCGTCGATACTGGTGGCCTCCACCAGCTCCTTCGGAATCGAGGATTGGATAAACGTCCGCGCAATAATCATGTTGTACACGGATAAGGCACCTGGAATGACCATGGCCCACATTGTGTTCAGTAGTTGGAGATCCTTCATCAGAATATAGAACGGAATCAGACCACCGCTGAAGAACATCGTGAACGTAAAGAGCATCATGAACAACCCGCGCCCCTTGAGCCCAGGTCTGGAGAGACCGTAGGCACAGGTCATCACGACACACACGTTGAGCGCAGTCCCCAGTATCGTATACAGGAAGGTGTTACCGTACGCTCGCAGGATATCCTTGTTTTTGAATACCGCCTCATACCCCTCCAGACTGAAATCAACGGGCCACAGCAGCACCTGGCCGGAGGAGACGGCGTTACCGGAGGAGAACGAAGCCGACAACACATACAACAGCGGATAGGAAACCGCAATGAGAACAAACGTCAGACAAAAGCCTGAAATGATGTAATACGCCCGATCTGAAGCCGGATGGGTAGAGAACTTCTTTTTCTTCTCCTTGTAAGCGCCCATCTGCGCTTGGGTCTTTGCCATAATTCACATTCCTTCCTACCACAAGCTGGTGTTGCTGAATTTCCTGGCGGCATAGTTCACCATAACCAGCAACGCGAAGTTAATGACAGAGTTGAAGAGGCCAATAGCGGTAGCGAATGAAAAATCCCCTGTACCGATCGTGAGGCCTACCTTGTACACATAGGTGGATATAACCTCACTGCGGGAGATATTCAGCTCGTTCTGCATCAGGAACACCTTCTCGAAGCCAACCTCCATGACGTTGCCTACCGCAAGAATCAGCATGATCGTCGCCGTGGGCAGAATGGAAGGAAAATCGATGTGTCGTACCCGCTGCAGCCGCGACGCACCATCGATCTGAGCCGCTTCGTGCAAATGCTCGTCGACAGAGGACAAGGCGGCAATATAGATGATGCTGCTCCAGCCGATACCCTGCCAGATGCCAGACCAGACGTACAGATGCTGGAAGGCTCCAGGGTTGGCGAATGCATCCGGCAGCATGTCACCTGTGAAGAACGTATACAGTGCCCCGAAGGCGCCCGTCCGCGGGTTAAAGATCTGCACCAGCATACCGACGATAACGACCGTCGAGATGAAATGGGGCATATACGAAACGGACTGGACAATTTTCTTGAATTTGAGGCCCGTAAAGGAATTTAGCACCAAGGCGAAAATAATAGGCAGCGGAAACGAAATCAGCAAACTGTACAGCGACAGACTGATCGTATTCCAGATAATCGTCTCGAACTGATAGGATTCGAAGAAGCGCCGAAAGTTTTCCAGCCCGATCCACTCACTGCCCCAGATACCGAGATTAAAGTTGTAGTTTTTGAATGCAATCTGAACCCCGGCCATCGGTACATAAGCGAAAATAATAATGTATATGGTAGCGGGGAGCAGAAACAAGTAGAGCTGCCAGCTCGGGAGAAATTCTCTCTTCGGGTGGTTTAACGTTTTGTTTGCTCGCATAAACTGGTCTCCGTTCTGGTCCGGTTGCACAATCCGGAGACAGGCGCTAAGCGCGCCTGCCCGGATCGGTCCGAACCGTCTTGTTATTCCGAACGCTCGTATGCAGCCTGGATAACCTCCAGGTATTGATCCAGCCCCATTTTGTTCAGCTCAGCCAGATAATCATCCCATTGCGTAAGTGGACGGTTACCGGTAATGAACGCAACCGCGCTCTCATTGACATAGTTATCAATAGCCGTTTTGCTGTTGGCAATGTTGCGCAGCTCTTCCGGCGTGTAGTTCAGCTTGACTATGACTTCCTCAGGGAAGGTTGGAACATATCCCTCCATGTATGCGGGACGCCAGTTCGGCACCGTATGGTCCTCGCCTTTCTTGAGGTTGGAGGCCGTGCGGCTAATCTCCAGCGGACGGTAGGCCGGGTTGGCATCATTCCAGTGCTTATTCTGCGGATTGTTCCACAGCGAAGGATTCAGCTCAGCCACGGCGGCAGCCAATCCTTGCGATTCTTCAAAAGGACCCAGATAGTCCGCCGTGACAGCCGGGTCATCGCTCCAATCCACATCTTTTTCCCCGTAACGACTTGCCAGCGACATCTCCGGGTCCAGCATGAAATCGCCAACCTTGAAGGCTAGCTCCGGATCCTTCGCGTCTTTGGTAATAAACCACAGCTGGGTTGGCAGGGATGGGCTATACGGCGTCGCTGCCAGTCCAGAAGGCCCCGTGACAGGAGGCAGCAGCGTCATCTTGCTGTCCAGCTCCGGTCCAAATGTGCTATAGCTGCCTGCTGTTACCATGCCGGCCATACCGCCTGGCACGTTGATGAGTGCCTTCAGCTGCGTCTCATCCTGCGTGAAGGATTGGGAGGAGAACAGCCCTTCTTTGACCAGCTTGTTCATGTACTCCAGCCCTTCCTTCCATTCCGGCTGGGTGAAGGCAGGATACACCTCGCCGTCCTTCACATTCATGTAGCTCTTGCCCGGATCCGCGTAGATAAATGCGTTCATCAGATAGACACGCGGATTTTGCGACCAGCCATTCAGCGAGCCCACCAGGCCGACCTCATCCCGTCTGCCGTTCTCGTTTGGATCCTGTTCTACAAAAGCCTTCAGTGTCTCGTACAGCTCATCCGTCGTCTGCGGGACGTCCAATCCCAGTTTCTCCAGCCACTCGCCGTTGATCCAGGCCCGGTTGGAGCCTTCGTTCCATTCGTTCGGCGCATAACGAGGCAGCGCATAGACCTTGCCGTCCGGTAGTTTCATGGCGTTGTAGACAAAATCCTTATCCGGAATGTTATTGAAATTGGCTGCAAGCTCCGGGTTGTTCAAATACTCATCTTGTGGGATGAACACGCCCTTGGACGCGTAATCATACACCGTCGATTCATTTAAATAGATGTTGATGACATCCGGCAGTTCTGCCCCGGAGGATACCATCAAGGAGAGCTTCGTTAATGCCTCCTCCACTTGACTCGGCAGCTCCAGAAACTCCAGCTCGACGTCCATCGCTTCCTCAACGAGCTTTGTATAATGATTGGTTTTATAATCTTCCACGTTCGGATTGGCTTGCACGGCTACCGTAATGACGGGACGCGCCCCTGTTCCTTCCCCTTCACCTGCAGGTGTCGTCGTATTCGGCTGGTTGTTGCCGGAACAGCCTGCCAGCAGACCGCCCACCATTGCAAAGGCCAGTAGAGATGCTGGCAGCTTCTTTCTTAGTTGTACTTGTTTCCTCACTCTGTATTCCTCCCTTTTAATGATTGAGCCATGAGATATCAGATCGTTGAAAAATAGTGCCTACGGTCACGGATCGTTCTTCCGATCGCTGTTGTCCCCTGATTTCTTGATCATTTGACCGCTTCAGCGGTTGAAATCAGGGGACAGCATATGCTTCCGAAGCTAGCTTTTCTGCGAAAAGCTTTCAGCCGAGCGCTTCGCTTCTCCAGAAACGATTCCGTGCCTCTTCGGCCTTTTCAAATATCTGATGGTATCGCTTTCATTCACATTGTAGAATGTAGTGCTCGCGGCGAAAACCGCTAGTTCTTGAAACCGCTGTCAGCGGGTAAGAATCGGGGCACTATCATTTTTGGATGGCGCTGTCATTCCGTATGATCGCGGTGATTTGCCCGCCATACGGTAGGTGTGACGCCGTGTTTTTTGGAGAAAGCGCGGTAGAATGTATTCTCGCTGCCGAACCCGCACTGCCGCCAAATCCAACTGTTGGCCTGCTCGGTATCCAGCAGGAACTTCTCCGCATTCGTCAACCGGATGTCCTCAATGTACTTGCCGAGGGTTTTGCCCGTTTGCTCCTTGACGAAGGAGAACACATATTTCTCGGAGATGAGCAAATCGCTGGCAATCGTTCCAGCCGACAAGCCAGGATCATTCGCGTGCTCCCCGATATAATTCAGTAGGTTGGCCTTCAGCTTGTCGTTATTGCTCTTCTTGCTGCCAATAACGACCTCACATAATTCCAGTGCTGTCCGCCGCAGCTGATCCGCGAGCCGGACGATATCCTGCGATTGATCATAGACTGGGAGCTCCAGCAGCCGCTGATCTTCGCCGACTGTCCCGCCACCGATTACGTTATAGGCACTGGAAACGGTCTGGCGGACGGAGAAAAACAGCTGCAACTGGTCCTGCTCGGGCAGCGAATAACTGACCAGCCGGCCCAGACACCCATCCATAAGCTGACTCACCAGGCTCGTTTCACCTGCAATCAGCGCATCATATAGCTTTAACAAGACGGCATTATCGAACGCGGGACCCGGATCAGCCCCAGCCATTGGCTCAAATAGGTAGACCCCGCTTGCCACTTCATTTTCGTTAATGCCGAGTGCGTATTTGGCCTGCTGATAGGCTGCCTTCGCTGCTCCCGGACCCGACATCGTCTCACTGAGCCCGATGTTAATCGTAACAGGAAGCGGCGCGTCCGCAGATAGCGAGCGGATCAGCTCGGACAAGCGGGCTTTGAGCTCCTGCCGCCCTGCCCGTTCTTCACCCGGGTCAAGGAACAGGACAAATACCGTTTCATCAGCATGAAAGTTCAGGGCTAGCGGTCGCTGACTCAGCATGGAGCCGCATCCCGCCTCCAGCCGCAGGCCCATATTTTGTTGAGCGGCTCTGGACATGGCTGGGCTCTCATCCTCTGCCCGATAGACCGCCTTCGCCACCACGAACCGATCGAATGCAGGGCCGAAATACGCGGTTGCCTCTTCTTTTTCCCGCTCCGTAAACACACCGAGGATCAGCAGATGCTTGGCAATGGAATACTTGATGGAATCGTTCAAGGCCTCAATTTGTCCGTGCTGCTCTTCATTAATCGTATGGATTTCAGTAAAGGCGTTGTTCAGATATTTGAATTCATTATTGAGGGTAAACCCGGTCTTGGTCGAGCGGGATGCCGTATCTACCAGCTTCTTAATTGAGAGCGCCTCTCTTATGGAGAACAGAAACGCCAGCAGCACGATCAACCCAACCCCCGAGACAATATAGAGCAACACCAGTTGCAGCAGCGAATTGACGTTATGCTCGAAGGAAGCGGCCGGTATACCGACCACCGCCGTTACCCCCAGCAGCTCACTCGGCTGTGACAGCGCGAGATACGACACGCCAGACACTTCAATGCCATCAACCAAGCCGCCGGTAGGCCCCACCTGTTCCAGCGGATGAGCAGCATCATAGTTGTGAGATAGCAGCATACGCCCCTCGCTGTCCGCGATATATACGAAATGATCCGTCCATTGGTCCGCATAGATCAGCTTGTCGAGCAGATCTCTGCGATCCAAATCAATGGCCAGCACGCTTTGCGGCTCAAAGGCATTGAAGTAGGAATTGTTGACGATAGCGGTCATGCCGTCGAACGGTTCGCGGCTATAATAGGAGGAATACACCTGCTCCGCCGGATACAGCTTCACGATATAGTTCTCGCCGAACAGCCGCTGCTGCCACTCCTCCGCTGACAGGTTGCTGTATTGGTAGAAGCGTCCATACACATCCTCATAATCGTCCGCAGAAATATGGTTGGAGATGAATACCGGATTGTCCTTAAAACGCAGATACGCGTTGGAGTACATGTCCTGGGTCAAGGCCAGATTTTTCAGCTTGGTCTGCACCACGTGGATATCCGGATAGTACTCACTCGAAGGGTCTCCTTTCAGAAAAAAAAGACGCTTGAACGCCTCCTCCTGACGCAGCATATTCGTAATCGTCTGGGCCTGCAGCACCTGCTGCTCCAACAGCTCAACGCCATCCAACAGCTTGGATTCACTATTGTCCAGTGTTAACTGCTTGGCCAGCCCGTAGGATTTGTAATACAGCGGAACAATCATGAGAAGCAAAATGACCAAAATCAGGCCATATTTCATGAATCGTTTGCCAAAAATCAACCCTGCTGGATGTCTCTTCATCCATTCCTTCATTGTCATTGCTCCCCCTTACCCATACTCTCTATTATGTAGAAATCGCTTTCAAAAACCCGAACTTCCTAGACATTCATGCATTCAACAATATAGCATTTTACCCTTGGGTTAAACCTTCAATTTCTGCTAACCACTGTCACAGGGTACGAATATCCTTGATATGACGGGCTTTTTGGCGTTGGAAGTAGCCACTCGGTCTGGCGACAGACCGAAGGATAGCATTCAAACAAGCTGGCGTGAAAACACAAGGTTTTCGTCCCAGTTTTATGTCTGCTGCTTCGTCCAATTGTGCCGCTTGCTGCGCTAACGGCCACCAGTGCCGCTATTACAACCAAATCGAGCTACTTTAATTTCTAACGGCCACCAGTGCCGTTATTTGTAGGTTTTTGAGGGTTCGGCAGTCTGTTTGGGCACAATAGGCGCATATATGGCCGTTAGAAATGTTCAGCCCCCTTTTCAGGGCAAATAAGGGGATATATGGCCGTTAGACGGAGCGGGGGCGGGTGGTGAGCAGGATCGGGGCCGGGTGGTGAGCGGGATCGGGAGCGGATTCCTCGCCGCTGAACCGTTCCTCCCAGCTGGGGAATCCCGGGCTGTTACCTTTGAATATAATCATGGATTAGCCTCCTCCAGATTTCGTTCCAGCAGGGCTCCCAGCCGCTGGGCCATGACGGTCGGAGAGAGTGGGCGTTCGTGCTTGAACCACCACTCCACGACACCAACGATCGCCGCACCCAGGAATTGGTGATCCACCTCCTGCGCTGTCGTGATTTCACTCTCGCTACGCTTTAACTCATCAAGGAAAAACGCCAGGAAATGGGCGCGAAAAAACGGACTGCCCTTACTCCCCAACATGGCAGAGAAGAAGAGATAGTGGTGTTCAAAATAGGCGAACCATACCTCTCCCATGCTAATATAATCGGCGTCATCCTCTGCCTTCTCACAGACCTCTCGCATCTCGTCAATATGTTCTTTGATGAGCTTATCCAGCAGATCATATTTGTCCAAATAATGAAGATAGATCGTTCTCCGGCTCACATCGGCGCGGTCCGAAATATTTTGAATGGTAATCTGATCAAACTGCTTCTCGAGCATCAACTCAATAAAGGCCCTTTTTATCGCTTCTTGAGATTTGCGTATTCTTCGATCGGTCTTCGCCACCCCTAGTTCACCAGCTTTCCTATAGAAATTGCACAATACAGGCAAAGGTGCGAATTAATACACAGAACCTGCTTTTTTAATCATGGTGAAATTTTAATTTCTGTTTACAATTATACATAGTCGTTTCTTATTACACTAGTGTGCATTTACTACGAACGAACAAAGGGGCCTATCTATGAAAATTGCAGTTATAGGAGCAACCGGTGGAACAGGGAAAAAAGTTGTAGAACGCGCCCTCGAGTTGGGGCATGAGGTGGTAGCTGTCGCCCGGCGGCCCGAAGCCGTCGCATCCGCTAACCAGCTTACAATTCGAAAAGGAGATGTATACGATGCCGCGAGTATGGTTCTTGCCATTTCCGGTGCCGATGTGGTCATCAGTTGCATTGGTCCACCCAGCAACATCTCAGAAGACCCAGCCAAGAAGGGTAACCTTCTCGTAAATCTCCGTGCGGGAATGAAAGTCATGGCAGCCAATTTCTCTCCGGGAACCATCATGTCGGAGGGCATGCCAAATGTTGTGGCGGCTTGTGGGCGCGCTGGCGTGAAGCGGCTGATTATGCAGAGTGGTATTAACCTGACCGACGGCAAAGAACTAACGCTGGGCAATCGGCTGGCTGTAGGTACGATGCGACGCATCTTTTGGCGAGCGATCAAGGACAAAGCCATGGCCGAGCATGCCGTGATGAGCAGCGGGTTGGAGTGGGTCATTGTGAGGGCATCCGTACTGCAATTTGCAGATGGTACTTTGAACTATACAGCAGGCCCTGCTGCTCGCATTGCTCCCCTCCAGGCCCTACCTTTTGCCGATTGTGCAGACAGCCTGGTGCGGGCAGCAGCTAGTGAGCCGGCGTGGACCCGCAAGATCATCAATGTTGGGCGATAATCGTGTGAAACGAAACCTCCTTCCCCTCGTATAAGAGCTTTACACGAGTGAAAAGGAGGTCGTCAGAGTGGAGCTGTATTTTAATGATCGCCTATTCAGCAGAGGCCGGTCCGAGATAAAAGACGCCAACGGCGTGAAGGCCGGAACCATAGATCTGGAGCGCGCCAGAATCTTAAAGATGACCTCGGACCTGTCTGTCTATGGACCGGACGCGCAGCTGCGCTGCTCCGCCAACTACCGCTTTAGGTCCAACCGCTGGGAGATTAGTGATGCGACTGGCACCCTGCTGGGTTGGATGAAAATCCGCGCTTCGTTCTTCAGCAAGAAGTTCCAGTATGATGCCGACAGCCGCGGTGTCTATACCATCGAGGCGCCTGCGTTCTCCCGCTCCTACACGATTGTTGATCAGAACGGGAGTCGTGTGGCCTCCTTCGAGCAAACGAACAACTGGCTGCGTCCCGGCGCGTTTCGTCTACTGAACGAGTCTCCGCTGCTCGATGATTATGAGCTGGTTGCCGTCATTATGGGCATTCACAACATTCGGAAACGCGAGAATCGGTTTGAGCCGCCGGACTAAACTAGTCGAAGCCTCCATTACGCCGCTCCTTCTCCGCTCTGCTGCTCATTGCGGAAACCAGGCGGACCACCTTGTCCTCCTCTTCCGCCGCCTCCTCCGCCCTGGGAGCCAAGAGCTTGCAAATTGACAGACGACGCATCAATCAGCGCACTGTCATCCTGCTGCTGTGCTTCCGTTGTCGACGGGATCGTCCCATCCAGCTGCCCCTGAATACTCTCTGCGCGGAGTACGCCCAATTTCTTGAGTTCGGCAACTCCCGCCGTAAACTCCTCGTAGGTATAAAACGCCGTAGGATCGTTCTTCACATATTCATCCATCAACGCGCTCATTTGATCAATCGTCTGCTCGAACTTGCCATCTGCGAAATAACCATCGACGATTTCTTGCAGGTACTGATGATAGGTGTCCAGATATTCAGGCACTTCAAGCAGCTTGGCCAGCAATGGACGCTCCTCCATATCTATGCCTGATACCGGCGTATCGATTGGGAAATTGACCACACTTGATGCGCTGCCCGCTTGGAAACCACCGAAGGCTAGGTTGTAATCCCAAGGAAGAATGCTAATCTGGCCATCGTTCTCGTACAGATAGTAGTTGTGGCCCATATTAGAAACATAGCTGTCGAGGTTAACCACCACCGTGTGAGCGGCAAAATACCGGAGCACAGCGTCCACATCCACATAGGTTTCCAAATCGTTGCCTTCAGAGAGGTTCTTTAACGCTTCAATGACGCGCTGATGATCTTCTTCATTTGTCTTGGTCTCTGCATTGTCAAAGATGGCGGAGTAACTATCAATCTCATCATCGGTATACTGAAGGGAGACGCCATTGGCCGACATCCCTCGCATGCCGCCCATGCCACCTCGATCTTCGCCGTCCTGGCCAAACATGGGTGGTACGCCATCAAAATCAGGCCAATTGCCCTCCTCTCCCTCTGGCATAGCTGGGGCCCCATCTGCTCCGTCAGGCATCCCTTGCTCGCCGGCTGCTCCCATTGGTGCTTGGCGCTCGCCATTCATACCTTCGGGCATTGGTCGCTCACCATTCATGCCCTCCGGCATCTGTCCTCCGCCAAAGCCCCCTGCGCCCATCTCCGATTCAGGCTTATACATTTCGCCCTCGCCATTAAAGACCCGGTCGCGGTAACCACTGTCCATTTCCTCTACAGCCAGATAGAAGCCCCAGGTCTCGCCGTTAAGCGAGATATCTGCAAAAGCGAATAAGGGTGCATCGACGCCGATATAAGACATGATGTCATAAGAGAGGTATTCTTTCAGACTCGTCGCATCGGAGAAATTACTGTTCAGTACGATTTTGTCGAGCCCGAGCCAAGTCTGGTCCTCCACATACTCGTCGAATTTAATTTTGAAGCTGTAGCGGTCAGTTGTATCATCCCGCACAACCGCCGAGAGACTGGAATTGCCCTTTGGACGAATACCGACATTTTCAATGGTTGTACCGTTGATGGTAATGTCTGCTGGAATATATTCTTTGTCCGCCGCATTGTCCAGCATCGTCTGCCATTCGGTTTCATCCACAGAGATTGCGAAGGTCATGATCTGCGTTTTGTCGATCTCCTCCGCATAACCCAGCGATACATTCCGGATTTCGCTATCTGAAACCACCTCAGTCGATGCAGAATCAGACGTTTCCAGGGAATTGGAACACCCCGCAAGCATCCACCCTACCGTTAGAACCAACAACAAGCATATAACCCTATGTGTTTTCTTAATCATGGTATCCTCGCCTTTCCTTCAGCTTAGCGGCTCGATCTCAAGCTCACTGTGCTGAGTATAGCGACTCAACCTTTAAGAATCCTTAACACGACATTTTGACTCTTTGTTGACCCTACCCAACAGTTATGTTGTTTTTTTATAAATCTGATTTAATTTTTCTATGGAGGGCTTCCCGGGCAGGGCTTTATACTTTTTCGAGAGATACACATTTTTTATTGAAAAATCCAATGTGTGGAAATTAAATCATAAGATCGTGCCAATTTGAGATAGCGGTTACATAGAAGACGGATTGTGTGTACCTCCCTTTGGCAGATTATATTTGAAGGAGGTTTTATTTGTGATCCACCCCTATACTCCAGGTCAAGTTGATTGTGCCCCAGAGGAAGTTGGCTATGAAGCTTCGAGAATTGAAGTGCTTCATGCTCACTTCCAGAAGTTGATGGACGAGAATAAAATTCAGTCCGCATCCTACTGTGTATCCAGGTATGGAAAAACCTTTATGCACGGCGCCATAGGCCCCCGCTCCTTCCGCAAAAACGGGGAACCTCTACTGCCGACAACGATCCATCGCGTGGCCTCGATTACCAAAGCTGTCGTCACCGTGGCTATCGCCAAGCTGGTTGAAGACGGACGACTCCGATTCGATGATCCGGTAGGCAGCTTCCTGCCACCCTTCAATGTCGCTCCGTTCAACACAATTGATGTGTACAGTCTGCTCACACATACCTCGGGCCTGTATCCGGACTGCGCTAGTATGGTGCCCTATCATAAGTCGTATTGGAACCTCATCTCCGATTATTTTCAAGGCTATGATGCTGCGAACGGTGAACCGGACTGGATTACTGCCTCCCTTGGCCTTGGGATGAACAAACAGGTTGGCGAGGAGTGGCAATATTGCTCTTATGGCTTTTGTTTGCTAGGGGAAATTATTCATAAGGTGACTGGCTATACCGCAGCCCAATATATTGAAGAACAAATCACTGAGCCTCTGGGTATGCAGGATACGCGGTTCGAGCTGACACCTCAACAAGCCAAGCGCTCCATCATCCGCAATGAAAGACGCGAGGAGCAACTGAATAATCTGATTGAAGGGCGCCTGCCTGAGCCATCCTCCTTTGAGAAGCTATGGGATACCGTTCCTCCAACCGGAGGGGGGCTGCACTCCACTCCATCTGACCTGATCCGCTTCGCGAATATGCTGCTGGGCATGGGTAAATTGGGCGACTGCAGGATGCTTGGACGCAAAACCGTGGAAAAAATAACCACCCGAACGCTACATGGCATCCCTGATTATTGCTGGGGCAGCACGAACCCTGACAGGAGCTACGGTATTGGACTGGATATGCGGACAGGTCCAGGGTACCTCTATTCCCCATCGACGTACCTTCATGAGGGCGCTGGCGCCTGCTCGATGGTGATTGATCCCACCGAACAGCTCGCGGCTGTCTGGTTTGTCCCTTTTACGGATGATGAGTGGCATGGCGATGCCTTATACAATGTAACGAATATTATCTGGTCAGGGCTCAATTAATGTCTGGCTTCAAGCATCAATGGCGGGTGTTCAAGACGGTGGCGGATGTGACCTACAAGGAATGGGGCGCCTATCGTACTCATTCCATGGTATCGATTATCGTAGGTCCCGTCTATTTTGTGGTACAGTATTTCATCTGGACAGCCGTCTATGGCGATCAGAGCTCTTTACAGGGCATCGAGTTATCCCAGATGATTCGCTACTTCGGAGCCACTGCGCTGATCGGTTATCTCATCATGGACTTTGCCGACTGGAATTTGTCCATGCTCGTTCGCACAGGCAAGTTTCTCACTTTCCACCTGAGGCCAATCCATCATCGCTCCTTCGCCTTGTTTCAGAAGGTCGGTCATCGGCTCCTGGGTTTTCTGTTTGAATTTCTCCCCTGTTTGCTTATTTTCATCTTTATCTTTGGGGTGGATATGCGGCCAGCAAGCTATCTCTGGTCGTTCCTGTCTGTTGCGCTGGCATTTCTCATGAATTTCTATGTGAACTATACCATCGGCTTGACCTCATTCTGGCTCGTCCAATCCAGCGGCATCCGTAGCGCATTTATACTGGTTGCCGGTATTTTTTCCGGGGCACTGATTCCGCTTGATTTCTTTCCGCAATGGCTTCAGATTCTTCAATTCTTCTTGCCCTTCCAGTACATTGTCTATATGCCCGCAATGGTATTTACCGGTCAGTATTCATTAGGCGGCATACAGCTTGCTATGGAACAGGTTGTCGGGCTCCAAGCAGTCGCCGTACTCATTACCTTCGGAATGAATGAGCTTGTGCGACGGCGAGCCATGAAGCAGTTTACTGCCGTTGGCGCTTAATTGACTTGTGAAGGGACACGTTCTGCCATGAAACGGTATTTCAAGATCTACTGGACATGCATGCGATCGGCTTTCCTGGCCGCTATCGCGTATCGCATGGATTTCATTGTGAGCAGTATTATCACGCTTGTTGGCAATGTTTTGTTCCCACTCGTTACGCTTCTGATTTATAGGTCGGGAGCCAGCTTTCCTGGCTGGACGCTGTACGAGGTGCTCCTCATCCAGTCTGTATTTACGATGTCCGGCGGACTTGCCAATCTGATCTTCGGCGGTGTGTTATGGACGACGATGTCCCACATCCGCGAGGGGAGCTTTGAGGTTATTCTGCTCAAGCCGCTGAATCCGTTGTTCTTTATTGTTGCCACTACCTTTTCGCCTGACAGTATCGGCGTGTTGGTGGGAGGAATTGCGCTCTTTCTATTCTCCGTCGCCCATGTGGACGCGATTCCGCTCCTGTCCTGGCTTCCTTTCGCCGCGCTGTTCGCCGCTGGCACAGCCGTCATGGCCGGCATCACCCTGATGATGGCTGCGATGTCCTTCAAGTGGGTGGGCAATTCCAGAATATCGGAGCTCGCAGACAGTGTCCTGCACTTTGGCAAGTATCCGCTCCCGATTTTTCCAAAATCGATTCAAGCCGTCATGACGCTAGTAATCCCCGTGGGCATGGTCGGATTCCTCCCCGCCTCTGCCCTTCTTGGCCGAGTGGAGGCGACTGATTTTGCAGCGGTGCTGCCTTGCTTCTTATTCATGGCTGCAGGAGCCTGGATTTATCGACATATGATACGTTTATACGAGGGGGTAGGCGGATGAGACCGGTTATTGACGTCCAACACTTGACCAAGACTTATCGTACATACAAGCGAGGAGCGGGCATGGGTCAAACGATCAGAAGCTTTTTCCGCCGCGAAGAAGTTATCGTGCATGCCGTGAAGGATATCAGCTTTGCTATTGGTCAGGGGGAAATCTGCGGGGTACTAGGTCCAAACGGAGCCGGAAAATCAACCACGATCAAAATGCTATGCGGAGCGCTATATCCTACGTCTGGAGACATTCAAGTGCTGGGCTTCTCCCCTTCGCGTGACCGCAAGCGCTATGTGAGCCGGATCGGTGCCGTATTCGGCCAGAAATCCCAGTTAATCTGGGACATTCCGCCCATCGATAGCTTCCATATGAACAAGGCCATCTACGGCATTTCGGATGCTGACTTCAAGTCTCGTCTGGAGGAGTTGGCCGAGCTGCTGGATATTGCACACGTGATGGAAAAGCCTACCCGGGTTCTCTCCCTGGGTGAACGGATGAAATGTGAATTCGTGATGGCCATGCTGCATCGGCCCGACGTTCTCTTTCTCGATGAGCCGACGATTGGACTCGATGTGGTCGCCAAGGTCAAGATTCGCGAATTTGTCCGGGAAATGAATCGCAAGCAGCGCATGACCTGTATTCTGACGACACATGATTTGGAGGATGTAGAGGAGTTGGCTCAGCGGGTGATCGTTATCAACCATGGGGAGAAGGTATTCGACGATTCGCTGCAGAGACTACAGCTGTTTCTGGGAGATAAGAAGCTTGTCCGCTTTACCTTTACGGATTCCACTCGCGGTGCCCATTTTGAGAATGCCTATACTCGGGTTATCGAGCGTCCTTCGGATCTTCAGATTACGTTAGAGGTGGATACCTCCCTTATCTCAATCAGCGAGTTTATTGAGAGCATTGCAAGGAAGCACCATTTCTCCGACATTGCGGTCAAGGAGCTCCCCATCCAGCAGGTCGTCATGAAGCTATACGAAGGGGAGCAAAGCCCCCCTGATATGCAATCAACTCCGGAAGTCTCGCTGTCGCGTTAAACGCACAAGTCTATCTAACACCGCAGCAACAGCAATGCCAATCGTATATCGCACCAAATCAACGACAAGGAAGCCTTTGCCCAATACAAGTCCACCAAGCACGGTAGAACGAATCGCATGGATCCAATCCGCCTGGTACAGCTGGCTGAACTCGATGGCGAAGCAGAACAACAGACTCCAGGCCATTGCAGTAAGCAGGCTCCCGCGCGGGTTGATAAACCTGAATCCATAATAAATCATGGCCGCCCACAAGGCATCACCAAAATGGCTGACAATAAATGATGGTAGATGCGCTGCATAAGCTCTCGACCCCAACCCAAGCAGCATAACGACTACAATGAAGAGCAGATACATGAGGCGGAGCTTTAGCATTTTATTATGGATTGGTTTCAATACGCCCACGTCCTCGGCCGCGGTTGCTCCACGTTCAGCATCTTGACCAGCATTCGTTTTCGCATGTCCTGCAATACGTCCTGATATTCAGGCTTACTGACGACATTGTCATATTGCATGGGGTCTTTTCTTAAATCGTACAAGGCTTCTCTACCATCCGACTCGCACAAATATCTGAAATCCTTGGTCCTGATATTCTTCCAGCCATGGAACTCCATGAGCGCAATCTCTTTCCCTGCGAAGGGTTCGTTGTGGAGCAATCGACGAAAGGACTCGCCTTGCATAGCCCCTGGGATCGGGATGCCTATGCATTCCAAGAGGGTTGGCAGCACATCAACTGCCTCGACAATTCCCTCAAACGTCCGTCCCGCCCCCTTAATCCCCTCATTCCACTGGAGAATACAGGGGACACGGCTGATACAGTCTTCGCCTGGATAACCCTTCTGATACCGCAGGTGATCGCCCAGATACTCGCCATGGTCCGATGTAAAGACAATCATGGTATTGTCCAAAATGTCCAAGCGTTCTAACTGCGCCACCAGCTCACCCACATAATGATCCACCTCACTAATCATGGCGTAGTAGCCATGCTTGACCGAGCGCAGCTCCTGATCGGAATAATAGGAGGCTGAACGCTGTTCATCGAGGTGCCCTGGATAGTCGGGGATTGATAAGGTGTCCGGATCGTATAAGTCCAAAAATTCTTGCGGAGCTACCCACGGCGTGTGCGGCGAATAAAAGCCCGCGATACACAACCACGGCTCCTTATGGTGCTGCTCAATGAACGCTTGGGTTTGATCCGCAACGAATGCGGAATGCGTCACATCTGATCGACCTGGAAAAGCCACCGCCCGCTTGGGCTCCCGCTCCGGATGTTGGATCGTATCACTTAAGCCCATAACTTGCTGCCAGGTCTCAGCTGCGGGTGGCATGCCCAGGCTCAGGTGCTCCAATTGGTCAGGCGCTTTGGCGCGCACCCAGGCGCGGTACGCATCCTCATAGCATCCCGGCTCATCGGATATGGCCAGGTGATGGAATCCGTAGCTCGGATGAACGTCACGATGATCCCTATTGGCATGCGGGAGAAAATGCAGCTTCCCCATGTTCCCCGTTACATACCCATAATTCCGCACGACCTGCGGCAGCGTCACTACGGATTCAGGAACAGGCACTCCCATGTGAGTAATCCCGAGGGCCGAAGGATATCTTCCGCTCAGGAAACTGACACGGCTAGGCATACAGAGTGGATTTTGCACAAAATAGTGATCCAGATTGACGCCGTTCTTGGCGAGCTTGTCCAAATTGGGTGTGTGGATTTCAGTGTTTCCGTTGGCCCCCAGCGCATCCCATCGCTGCTGATCGGTATAGATGAGTAGAATATTCGGTTGCTTCATGCTGCATCACTCCCTATCGTTCGCTTCATTAGGACAAGTGTAACCCAACCGACTATCCGCGACAAACCAAACCTTCTCCCCTGCCTCTTCAACCACTACAACCAACGAACTACAGATAATCCAAGCTAAAGAACACCATCATCAGTCCCACGATGCACATGATCCACGAGGCTGCCGATCCGGCATGCTTGGCCAGCTTGACCTGAAGCCATGCCAAGGGTCTCTGCATCGCTTGCCCGGATACCATGTGCACGATCAGCAGAAGCAGGGGTGGAAGAATCATGATCAGATTATACCCCGCGATCAAAGGGAGCCACTGAACCACATCCAGCTCCGAGGTCGTCATCAGGCCAATCGCGGCAAAGTACGGCAAGGCCGTTCCAACTTCAATTAATGCCGTCGTAAAGCCAAGTCCGACCATGGCGGCCTTGCTCTTGGTTTTGGGCTTGGGCCACTCGGCTTTGCGGCGTTTGGGGTAGTAAAAGCTGGCGATGAACAAGCCTCCCCCGATGATCAGCATGGTCCAACTGACGATTTGATGTTGGAAGAAGGAGGAGAAGGCCACCAGCAGCGCATCCAGCCCCAGCATGAAGGCCACCCCGACTGAAAAATAGAAGCCCGCAACTGTAACCAAATAAAGCAGGAGCCGGGAACGCAACCGCTCCTGTTCCGTTAACAATAGATAGACGGTGACGGCAACAGTTGCAGGACTAAGCATGTCTAATAGCGCTAATCCTCCGATCATCCCCAGGAGTTCATTGGTCATTGGAGATTCCCTGTTTGATCAGATACCCCACGCCCAGCCCGATTAATACACCTGGCAAGGCTTGATCCAGCATCAGTCCAACCCCTGCCCCGATAATAACACAGGCATAAATAATAACATCTTCCCGTTTCATAAGTTCGCTCCTTTTCGAATGATCTCATTCATCAAGGATTGATTATACAAAATGACGCAACGTCAATTTCAAGGGGGTTCCTAGAAAAAGATGACTGCCAGGTACGTTTCGACGAAAAGTCCAGCTAACTTGGATTTGAGGATTGTGTTTCAGAGTTATCGCCTATTACCCCAACTTGAAACGAACAAGCAGGAAGAGTAGTATATGGAAGAAGAACCGCTTAAGGCGGATTCCATTCATTCGAAAGCTGGAGGTGCCCTGATGAAGTACAGAAGACTTGGGTCTACGGAATTGAAGGTGTCTGTTGTCGGCGTAGGAACTTGGCAGTTCGGAGGAGATTGGGGCAAGGCATTCACGCAGCGTGAAGTGGATGAGATTCTGGATAAGGCGTACGAGCTGGGCATCAACCTGCTCGACACGGCGGAATGCTATGGTCCGCATCACCGCTCGGAAACGTTCATCGGCGACTACCTGTCGCGGCGTGGACGAGACCGCTGGGTGCTTGCTACGAAGTTCGGTCATCATTGGGAGGACAAATGGCAGCACGATTGGTCCGCAGCATCTGTGCATCGGCAGCTGGACGAATCCCTGAAAGCGCTACAAACGGACTACATCGATCTCTATCAGTTCCATTCCGGCGATAACGACGTGTTCGACAACGACGAGCTGTGGACAATGCTGGACAAGCAGGTGCAGGAAGGCAAGATCCGGAACCTCGGCATCTCGATCGGCAGTAATGATAATCTGCATCAGACGAGCAAGGCGAAGGAACTGAACGCCAAAGCCATTCAGGTCGTCTACAACCGGCTCGACAAAAAGCCCGAGACACGCGTATTCCCCTCCTGCATTGAGCAGGATCTGGGCGTACTTGCCCGCGTGCCGCTGGCAAGCGGCTTCCTGAGCGGGAAATACAAGCCAGGTGCTGTGTTTGAAGACAACGTGCGGAAAAACCGCGACCGTACGGACATGGATGCCCAACTGGCCGAGGTCGAGACGATCGCAAGAGAGGAAGTGCCTCAGGGCACCGACATGGCAACCTGGGCACTGGCCTGGTGCTTGAAGCATCCAGCCGTGACGACCGTCATCCCCGGTTGCAAGAGCCCCGAGCAGGTTGAAGCCAACGCGGCCTCCGCGTCTCTGGAGCTCGTGAAGGATGATCATCCGCAGGCCTGGAAAGCATAAGACCGTCGGTTAGCTGCCGCGAAGTGTAGATTGCGGACCCCAACCTGTTGCGACGGACATCCGTGTTGGAGCCTGAGATGGAGCGGAAGGCTTTCGCAGCCCCGGGCTTTGGTGCCACGTGGAGCGGGAGACGTTACGCAGCGACATTGATGCGCAACCACATCCTCGGATCCGGTTGCGTATCAACGGCCTTAAGCCGCCGGACCTTCGGGTCCGGCGGCTTCACTCTGTGCGGGAAACAACTGGCCGCCGCTAGTCCGCTACGGGTTTTCGACTCGTAAACTCGTCGAGCAACGCATGCGCCTCCGCACTGGAATTCACGTTCACTAATCGATTCCGAAGATCACCTGCTCGGAATAGCGATCCTGCAGGTCCAGATGTACCAAACTATAGGCCGATTAAGAAGTCATGTGTCCATTCTACTTATCCATTTCCATGCTGAAGAATAACAGGTCCAATTAATCCCGTTGGTTCTTGCTGACCGTATACGGACAGAGAGTCGCGCTGTGCTTTACCAAGTGTATTCGTTACATCAACTGTAATGCGATTTTGTCCTTCATGGATAAGCACTCCGATCTCAAACCTATAAGGTGGACTTATCCGCACACCTGCAGGTAATCCATTCACGCTTACCTCAGCAGTCTCGTACACTTCTCCAAGATCTAGCCATACCGGTTCTTTCTCATGGCCCCATTCAACTGTTGTCTCATATCGAATCGTTCCCCCGAAGGTTGGCAGCTTCTCTGGTCGTCCCATATCACATAGCGTGTCAAGCAACTCATATTTCGTAAAATTCGGGTATTGCATGGCATCTGCGATCTCAACCGTCCATGGTCCTGCTACAGGAGTAACTGTAGGTCCGATGGGAGCACGAGTGATAGGTTGTACATTGTCCGTACCCGCTCCAACCAGTACAGCTACAGCCTCGTAAGGGGCCAACTTCAACAGCAAACTTTTTCCCTTCTCCCCCTCGCTAGTTTCGGGAGATATCACTTCATTATGATAAGCATCGTACAGGTAGAAGTTACCCTGCAGAGGAATAGCCAATGTTGTGTCAATGGCTCGAAGGGGATGCTCATTCACGAACATAAACACATCCATGTCACTATGTGCTACGTGAAAGCTTCTTAAATAGGGCTCATAACTGCTTGCTTCTATTTCATAGTAGCCAGCCTGCTTCAATGCAGCAACAAGATCAGGCAACTGGACAGTCTGTACTGAATGTAAGTTTTGCAATTGCTCAAGCTCATATTGTACATCTTCTCCACAGCTAGCGCGAAGGGGTAATCCACTCACAAAGAAAAGAGGAAGTCCTTGCTCTGCAAGACTGCATAATTGCTGTAAACTACCTGCAGGAAGTGCCTCGCAATATGGAATGATAAGACACTCGAATGTTTCGCCATGAGACTTCAACGTCCCGCTCTCCACCTGAATATCACCGAATAGTGCATCACAAGGGATAATATCGCAATCGATCTGATGTCGCATCAATTCCTTGACCGGCTTATGAAAATACATGTACTCACCGGAAGACCATTCCGCCTCAGCATGATAAAGTACAGCAGCTGTAGCTTTATGCTCCCCTCCGGATAACAGATGGCACATACGATTCGTATACCGGTTTAAATAGTGATAATATTTAAATTGAGGATTATGACCTTGCGCATACATATGAGGTGGACAGTCTGGGTCCGGGTATTCTTTGGCTGAGAACGCATGGGGAACAAAGTGATTAATGCCGCGAACGAGCATATGATCCGTAAGCCATTTCATGAGCTTCAGACCCTCCGTCCAGCCATAAGCGCCAAACACCTCCGCTAGCGCTCTCCCTTTCTTCTTTGGATCCAGGTGACCGAGTGAAGCCCCCATTTTTGCCATGCCGTATTGGAAAAATTCACTATCCCCATCAGCCGCTGCCCATCGAAACGGGACTTCGTCGAAGCCAGGTGCCAATTGCCATAACACGACATCTACACCTGCCATGTCTTGCCCCCACAGCGCACGATAGAAATGTCCAGCTCCACAACCAAGCCGTGCATGCACATTGTTATCTTCGATAATATGACCGATATACTCGACGCCCCGTTCTCGGCACCAGTTACCGATCTGCATGCCGAAGTTCTCCTTGTACAAGCTACTGACTAGATCCATATATATATATCGGAGAGATGAGGATTCCTCACCGCAGTCATGGAATAACAGCGGTAATTGACACCTGTAATCCGCACCTAACCGATCCCTAAGTTGATCTGCTAATTCCCCACTCCATGGCAGTGGCACAGGACGACCCGGCTTCGAATGAAACTCATAGGTGTTGGGATCATTGTAGAAACCTGGTTCGTCAGAGAAGAAGCCAGCAAACGTATGTCCGAAGTCGTCCTTATATCTCGCATAATATGCCTCATATACGGTATCAATTAGCAGTCGAACTGAATTTCTATTCAGCGGATTAAAATAATCCTTCATTTGCGGACTTCCACCCTCATCCGTCTCTTCTATAACAAAAATGCGCCAGTAGCCTTCCGGGACGGGCCAATAGAGCATTCCTCCCTCTACGTGGGATGTGACATCAATCATTTGTCCTGTTAATGCTCCGTTGGTCGCATCGCGCTCGGCTGCGATAACAGCATACAAAGAACGGTAGCCCCCTGAAGGTTGTTCTATAATGAATGAAGCGTAGGGCGCTGGCCCCAAGGCATCCATATGGCGCTCACTCAAAAAAAGTCTTCGCAGCTCTGAAGGCCCCTTTTTCAGCTTGCCGGCCACGTGTCCGGTCGGAAAATGATCATCATCCCATGCCCAAACCCGCATCCCTAGCTTCTTTGCTTCATCCATAATGGCATCTGTAATTTTCCAGAACGGTTCACACAAAAAATCCGGATGCGGACGCGGCTCTATGGTTACCGCTCGAATGCCTGACTCGTAAACTTTACGTATTTCTTCACGCATTGTTTCTTCATTTTCGCCTTGTAACCAGAATAAAGGAAGGATATAGTTATCCTCGCGTGCCTCTAATACCGCCTGTAATCTATTGTTCATACATTTTCACACTCCTTCATGACAGGAAGCTGGCCCGTCAACTAAGAAATTGAGGGGCGACCAGCCAATTAATTATAGCCTTCTAAAGTCTCAATTGCCTTTTCAAATCCATCTTGATAAAAGGCACTGACCGATTCCACGCCCAACGCTTTCAGCTTTTCGATGATTTCGGCTTTCTTTTGATCATAAGCAGCTTGGTCCTTAGACATAATCAGTGTTGGAATAGCAGTCATGATATAGTCATTAATCTTTGTCTCGGTGCGCTTTTGATCTGCATTTGCAATCGGTATGAGAGAATCAATTCCTTGATTGACTGAATTTTTAAACTTCCTCATTTCAATAACACCCAACTTACTGTCTGCTCCATAATGTTTCATGTATTCCTCGTCAGCTGCTGTATATGATTCCTTGACTACATCTGGCTCGAGGAACAAGTCAAGACTTTGACCGTTCTCTCCCAGTGAATCATAGTCGAGTCCCACAATATTCTCATATTTATGGATAGCTTGCTGTGTTCGATAGTCGGGATTTGCATTGATTTGATCTATGGCCTCTGGCTTCACTTGATATTCTCCATTTGATTCTGACCATATAACGTCCTGTACACCAGTGAATACAGTTCGTGCTCCCTCTTCCGAATACAGATAATCTAACAGTCTGATCACCGCCTCGGGATGTTTTGTTTTAGATGAAACGACATAACTGCGGCTCGAGAAACCGAATGGCACAGAACGGTCATACCAAGCTGAATACTCCTCTGTATCTGCTAGCGGAATATCTTGATATGCAGCCAAACCATTTGTCGAATCTGCCAATCTCGCGTTAATTGAAGAGATAAACCATTCTGCATTTACCGCCATAATTTGACCCTCATCTACTTTCTGTCCAAAATTAGAACTATTTTGGGTAAAGCTTTCAGGGTCCAACAAACCTTCACGATAGGCCTTGTTGTACAGACTGCTGGATTTCCAAAGCAAAGCGCGATCATCCAAAATCGGCACGTATTCTCTGGATTCATTGTAATAATTGTCGAAAGGGCCAAACGTGTTCAGACCGGAATATTTCGAATAAAACGTGCTAAAGTGATAGCCCCACATTCCCCAGTCCGCAAAGGTAGAGAAGCCGTAAACCTTTTTTCCATCTGCTGTAGTCGGATGGTTAGCGACCATGTCCTTGACCACCTGGATTAGGTCGTCCTCATTATTAATTGCAGGTAAGCCTAATTCCTTGTAATAATCCCATCTCAGAAAATTTCCGTACTGGGAAGTGGCAATAGGTGACTTCTCCTGCTTGGCACGAGCCGGAAGCACGTATACTGCATCCTCGCCCCCACTGAACACATCACGACTATACTGAAGCGCCATCGCAGCATTTTTTTGAAGGTTTGGCGCTTGATCAAGATAAGGTGATAGATCAAGAAGTTCTCCTGCCTGAATGAGTGGTCCGACCATGTCAGGCGATATCATGGTCAGATCAGGCAAATCTCCACTTGCTGCCATGACTTTAATTTTGTCTGCATTTGTTGAGATTTCCATATCCATGATTACACCAGTCACACGTTCGATCTCTTTTGCAACAGGGTCTTTCTGAATACCGGAGACAATCGGAGTTGTGCTTCCTGGCACATACATTTTTACGGTGACGGTTTCTGCGGCCTGCGAACTATTGTCGTTTGAGGAACGATCATTCTGATTGCTACTATCCGAATTTTCACCGCAGCCTGTAAGCATTAAAACAGTACACATGATTAAAACGAGCGCTTTCATTTTGTGATTAACCATCCTTCATCCTCCATTTTTGTTTTTTATAAACCATCTTCGACATGTTTAACGTTCCTACTAGCCTTTCACAGCACCTAACATGATGCCACTTACGAAGTAGCGCTGAATGATCGGGTAGACCAGTAAGACTGGTATGGTGACAACCATCGTCACAGTCATTCTCAATGAGAAAGGTGATATCTGGTAACCAGCAGCATTGCCCCCTTCCTTCACCTGGGCCGCAATCATTTCCGCTTGGTTCAAATATTGCAACAAGATATACTGAAGCGTATTTAACTTATTGTTGTTAATAAGCAGTAAATTGTCCATCCAAGTGTTCCATTGTCCCACTGCAGTAAACACGGCCACTGCTGCGAGAACGGGAATGCTTAAGGGCATCATAATTCGAGAATAGATAGTCCAATAACCAGCTCCATCCATGCGCGCCGATTCCTCAAGAGCGGATGGTACATTCTCCATAAACGTCTTAATCAGAATAACATTGAATACAGAAACTGCTCCTGGCAGCACATATAGTAAGAAAGTATCATTTAGATGATAATTGCGCATGACGATATACCAAGGAATCAGTCCAGCATTTAAATACATGGACAAAATCGAGATCCGGTACAAAATCTTCCGACCTGGCAACTCCTTTTTCATCAGGGTGTAAGCAAATATGCTAGAGAAGAATAATGAGATAACCGTACCTAAGACTGTTCGCAATACGGATATAATGAAGGCAAGAGCTAACCCTGGAAGAGCGAACACTTCCACATAGTTTTGTAAGGTGAAGCCCAAGGGATAAAGGGCTACAATGTTACGAGAAGACTCAATTGGGTCGCTGAAGGACTGAATCAGTATGAAATAGAACGGGTAGAGACAGATTAGCAAAAGCAAAGTAAATACAATTAAGTTAGCTATCTGGAACACCCATTCGCGCCATCCCAATTTCATAGTCGCCATACGTTTTTTTCAACTCCTTGTTTATAGAATGCCACGATCAGCAATCTTGCGGGAAAGCAGATTGGCACCAAGTAACAAACAGATACTGATAATGGTTTTCAAAATACTAAAAGCTGTCGCTACTGGAACATCGTTCAAAGCAAGGCCAACCTTGTACACATAATAATCTAGGACCTCCAGTTTTGATTGAACAAGTGGATTCATAAATACGTAATATTGTTCAAAGCCGTTTGACAATAGCGAGCCGATGTTGAGTAATAGCAACACAATGAACGTCGGCATCATTCCAGGAACAGTGATATGCCAAATTTTCATATATCGGCCTGCTCCGTCTACATCCGCAGCTTCATGCAACTCTCGGTCTATTGAAGCGATAGCGGCGAAAAAAATAATCGCACTGTACCCTAGACCTTTCCAGATAAACAACGCCGCCTGAAAAAACCATGCCCATTGATTGTTTGCCATCGGATTGAGAGGAGTATCGATAATACCGATCTGCAATAGAATACGATTCATCAGCCCACTTTCTGGAGAGAACAATGCGAACGATAAGGAGAACACGATAATCCAGCTGATAAAATGGGGCAGCGTGGAAGCCGTTTGAACAAACTTCTGGTACTTCTTCCACTTCATCTCTGACAAGAAGATCGCGAACAGTGCGGCTAACGGCAGACTTAACAGACCAAGAAAGCTAATCGCAAGCGTGTTGAGTAATACTCGAAGAATATCTGGATCTGAGAACGCAATACGAAAATAATGCAAGCCCATAAACTCAGCTTGGCTCAGCCTCATACCGATTCGGTAATCAAAAAAAGCATATATCCATCCGAAGATTGGACCATAAGCAAACAACAATAGAAAAATGAACGACGGTAGCGCCATGCCTAAAAGTGTAAATCGCCCCACCGTCCAGTACCGTCTCTTATTATTGAATGCAATTGATTCTGAGATACTCACTTGTGGCTTCATTTATCTTTCTCTCCTTTCTTATTTTTCATTCTAGCAGCGTTGCTATTCCAGTTCGACTTCAAAAAACTCACATTTCACTTCAATATTTTTGTGATAAGTGCAGACCATGTTAGCGCAAAAAGGCCATCAAAACTTCAGTCTTCCCTGAGTGAAGTTTTGATGGCTCGCCTTCATTATTTTATATGTCTCCGCGAAATTCAGCAGGTGACAACCCGGTAGCCTTCTTGAAAATAGTAAAGAAATAATTTGTATTTATATACCCACTCTTCGAAGCTACTTCTCCAATTTTCAAAGTGGTTTCGAGTAGCAATTCCTTAGCCTTTTCTATACGTATCATATTCAAGTATTCCGTAAATGATTGTTCAATTTCTTTTTTAAATTGCTGTCCCAAATAGGTGGGATGAACACGAAATGTCGCTGCAACTGTCTTTAAATTAATACTTTCTACATAATGCATTTGAATATAATCAATGACCTGACCAACAAGAGGCGTCGGAGAATGTTGTCTCTCAAGGACAAACTTCATATGTTCTTGTGCAACGATGGATAGCCAATTCTTACAGTCCTCAACTGTCTCCAATTCGAAAACGTTTGACAGCATCACATTCATGTCCGTCCATCTCATTTGAATACTAGCATCGAGGGACCTGGTGGCCCTGGTAACCGTGAAGAAGATTTCGACGACCATGGCCTGAATGAATTCTGGTGTAATGAATTCTAGCGTCTTTAGTTCGGCGAACGTTCTGTCAATATGCGTTACAACCGCTTCGATGCTTCCGTTCTTTATGGCTCCAGCAATCTCTATTAAATAGGACTGTAGATCGAATGCTTTTCGTGAAACCTCAGCGGGAACATTCTCAAAAAAGACGACTTTATTTGTCCCTGCAACCATGCTAAAATTCAACATTTTTTTAGCATGATGATAACTCTTATGGACAGAGCGATGGTCTTTGACATAGCCTCCAACTGCAGTAAATACATCTATTTTCAAGGTATGCTTCAAGTTTCTCATGCACTCATTTAGTCCATCCTCCAACTGATTACCACATTTCTCACTGTCAACATTACAAAAAATAATAATAAGCTCGTCATCCAAGTTATAAAACGGGATTGATTCAAATTTACTGTTTAACGTATCTTGGCATATATTTCGGACGGCAAACCTTAAGCTGATTCGATCGTTTTGAAATGTTTCGGGTACGGAGAGTACTTTAATGACTGCGACCGAAAAGCCTTCTGCTTTGAGATTGATCTGCGAGAGTTGTGCCTTTTGACGAAGTTCACGCTCTCGGATGTCTCCAGTTACCCACATGTACAATGTATTATCTCGCAGTACATGGAGACCTTCTCTAATCTCAATTTGTTTGGTAAATTCATTTTCCAGCTTTTTCTTCGTTTCAACTAGCGTAAGCGTCAATTCCTTGGCATCAACCGGTTTGAGCAAATAATTTTCAATTCCAATCCGGGCAGCCTGTTTAACGTATTCGAAGTCATTATAGCCGCTTAGCACGATAAATTTTATGTTCCTCCCCCATTCGCTCGCAATTCGAATCAGATCGAGTCCATCCATCTTGGGCATTCGAATATCAGTAATAATAATGTGTACTGTATAGGATTCGATAATTTCCAATGCTTCCTTGCCATTAGAAGCAAAGCCGACAATGTCTAATTCGAGTTCATCCCAATTAAGTAACGCTGGTAAGCCATCCAAAATCATCGGTTCATCATCAACAATTAGTACTTTATACATCGGCTCCGAACTCCTCTACCTTCATTGCGGCTAAAGTGATGACTACCTTTGTACCCTTGCTGGCCTTACTTTGAATATGGATACCATAATTTGACCCCATGGCTAGCCGTATGCGTTCATTAACATTCTTCAAACCAATGCTGTCAGTATCCTGTTCTGGAGTTTGAAGTTGATTAAGAATATGGTCCAATTTCTCCTCAGGTATGCCGCTTCCATTATCTTCAATTTCAATTCGAATAAGTTTTTCTAGCTTGATTGTCTTAATCCATATTTGATTGTCTGATAAGCTGCCATCAAAACCGTGGATCACATAATTTTCGAGAATGGGCTGCAATGTGTGTCGCATGATACCATAATCTAACGTTTCTTCGTCAATTTCAAATGATATCCTTAATCTGTCGCCAAAACGAATATGAAAAAGCTCTAGATATAATCTAATATTTTCAAGTTCTTCATTAATAGTCGTAATAGTCTCTTTATCAACTGCGTTACGAAATAACTTGGACAAAATAAATATCATTTCTGCTGCTTCTTCAGCACCAGTACTGATTGCCCTGAGTCGTATCGCTTCCAGCGTATTATAAAGATAATGAGGATTGATTTGCGCTTGTAAAGCAGACATCTCCGCCTTTCTCTGACGAAGTTCAGAGATATATACTTTATTGATATAGTTCTGTAGATCATCGCACATTGTATTGAAACCATCAGAGATCTCATGCAGTTCGTCCATCGACTTCGGCAGACGTATTCTAGTTTCTAAAAAGCCTTTCCTAACTTTGCGAAACGCAGTCAGGATGGAGCTAATTCTGTTTGAGAATACTTTGGTCACAATGAGAGAAAAAATAAACATAATTAATATACACAGGGAAGATAAAAAATAGACGAGTTTCTGCATCCATTTTATCTCGGAAAGTGCTTCTATTTTGTGCATGGTACCTACGATCCTCAAATCGAGTTCCTCGCTGTATACTTCATTGTACAGCCTAGCTTGAGAATCAAAGCTCCTTAGTTCTTTATCCAGCTTTACTATCGCCTCGCTCTGGTGCTCTCCCTTGTTACCGCCATCTGTAGTATAGATAACATTGCCCTCACCATTTTCAATATGGATCATTCCTATCGGCTTCTCATAATGTTGCTTATACGTTTCTTCGATACCAGTGGTATTAAACTCTACCAATAGTATCCCCACTGTCTCGTAGGTTTCGATTGATTTCAAATTTATGGCCATTGTATAAAAAGACCCATCCACAATAGAGTCGGTCAATCTTCCAGGATAAACGGAAACTTTTGTACTGTTCTTCTCCATTTTCTTCAACATCCCGTTATAGTCCGCCATGCCTGCATTTATAATTGTGGTCCGAAATCTAGACACATTGTAATACGAATCCGTCGACAGCTTATATATGCTAACTGCGGTGATGTTTGAGTCGAAAGCATATACTGACTCCATATATTCAATCAGGCGTTTGCGAGAGAAGAAATATTCGTTATCCTGCGAGTTAGGCTGTTCAAGAAAGATGGACGGACGCTCTTCGTTACCAGATCGGTAGTGAATGTGCTGGGCTGCTTGGAGCAGTACCCCCTTTTTTTCTTGAATGTAACGTTCCACATTGTATAGCACAAGCTTATTGTAGTTGATACTGCTTTTGAGGGAATCGCTCGCGAAGCTACCCGTAATAATTTGTGCCATTATGAATACAGAGACTGCAAAAATGACAGTATAAATTAACAAAACCTTGTGGAAAAATTTCATCCCCCTAGTAAACATGTCAGGCCTCCTATCCAATAGCAGTCAAATCGTAGAGTAGCATAACCTATACAATACGTCGACTACTTGTATGCCAGTTAAGAACACGACACGTCAAAAAACGGGAGCGCCGTAGTTGACACTTCCCGTTTTTTTTCTTTTTGTTTTTCGGCAATTTTCAACAGCTTACAGCTCGCCTGCCACTTCCAGCAGCACTCCGCTCTCTGCGCACGCCAGCTGCAGCTTCTCATCCGGCTGTTGATCCGTGATGATTCGATCCACGCCAGATAAGCCTGCAAAGGAAACGAGCATCCGGTTCCCGAACTTGGAATGGTCCAGCAAAATGTTGCATTCCGAAGCCTGTCGGATCGCGATCTGTTTGATCTCTGCCTCATAGAGGTTGGAATTACTGAAGCCATGCTCCATACTGAGACCAGTCGCCCCGAGGAAAACCCGGTCGAACGCCATGCTCCCCAGGTTCTGTGCAGCGATTGGCCCCACCAGCGAATTCGTGGCTTCCAGCAGCATACCACCGGTCATCAGCACCGGGATTTGCTTGACCGAGAGCTCTGTTGCCACGTTCAGTGCGTTCGTCACCACGGTAATGTTCATCCCGGTCGGCAGAAACTTGGCCACCTGCAAGGTGGTCGTCCCTCCATCAATAAATACGGATTCTCCCGAGCGAATGAAACTTGCAGCATATCGTCCGATCCGAGCCTTCTCTTCCATCAAGATGCCCGCTCTCTCCTGCAGCGCGATATCCTTGCCGATGAAAATCGCACCGCCGAAGGTACGCCTGACCGCCCCCGTCTCCTCGAGCTTCTCCAGGTCGCGACGAATCGTCATCTCAGTCACATGGTAGGCTTCTTTCAAAGTCGCGATTCGCAGCTCACCTTCACGGGAGAGGTGCTCCAGCATCTGCTGCTGTCTGGCGTTCAACCCTTGTGTTGCGCTTGGTTTCATAAGTAATGGCCTCCGATGACCTCTGGTATGCCTCTATTATCCACGCTCATGGGCTGACATTCAACTCCAACTACTCATCCTCTACCACGACAGGCATCCGCTCCACCGACGGATCGGTGAAGATATCCAGCTCATCCCTGCTCGTACTGGAGAACTCGGAGATGATGGCCCCCTCCGCTCCGCTCTGAAACCAATGGTACGTGCTGGGCGGAATCGTGTATTGCTCGCCAGGCGAGAGGATAATCTCATGGAACACCGTGTAGGAGGACTCACTCCCTGCCGGCAAGATCGCTTGCCCATTAGGCGTTGGCTCACCCTCTACATATAACAGCACGCGGCCCCAGCGGCAGCGGAACGTCTCCATCTTGCCTGGCATACCGTCCAAGGAAGGATGCAGATGCTGAGGACAGGTCTGTCGGGGGAATAGGACCAGCTCTTTGGCACAATAACGATCTGTGTTCACATATGTGATCAGTTGGAGACCCTGGACATTCAGATTGCCCAGGCCAAAACCGGCTACCTCGATATGGCCCTGTTCTTCCTCGCTTAGTACGATGCCTGCAGTAGCAATCATCGCGGCTGCACGTGCCTGCGCCTGTCGGACTTCACTTCTTGTAAGTGTCATTCCCATCCCTCCTGTCTATCTGTGTCGTTCGTTCATGGTGCAGCCGCTTCCCAGATTGCTCCCCCTGGGCGAGGAGACCAGCCTGGCAGGGTCAAGGACAGATCCCGTTGTTGCCAGCCTGAAGCGATGCGTGCCTGCACCTTCTCCCAGCTCGGAATACCACTGATCGCGTCTGCCTGCTCGACATTACACGCTCCCGTACCGACGGCGCCAAGCACCATTTCTTCCATGGTCAATCCTTTGGCAAGTCCAGCCAGAAAGCCTGCGATCGTACAATCGCCCGCCCCCGTCGTACCGACCGTCTCGACGACATAGCATGGCGCCAGCAGCTGCCGCCCCGTCCAGTTCTCCAGTCTGTTGGCCGGAGGCGCGCACCTTCCCATGGATTGCAGACGTTCGGGATTCGCTGTCGTCCGCAGATAGAGGCCATGCTCGCCAAGCTTCAGCCCGACAATCGCGGCTCCCATGTCCAGCAGCTGCTGCGATAACGCTTCCAGCAATTCGCCATCGGCGCAAGCCAGGAGCTCGGTCGTACCGTGCGTCTCACACAGTTCTCGATATTGCTCAGGCCGCAGCATATATAGAATCTCTTCGAAGCTTGGCAGGAACACATCCACCAGCGGCAAGACGCGCGCCAGAACCTTACGCCAATCTACCTGCCCCGCAGGCGAGTCTGGCTCCGGCCTTGCCATGTCCAGCGAGACCGTCACTGCATGCGCCTTGACCCTGGACAACAGACGCTCCAGCTCGGCGCCTTCCTGCTCATACATCCTGCGCATGAGCGGCGGATAGCCGAAATGGAACAGCCTTGTGCCTGGGAGTGCTGCATCCGGCACATCCGTTGCCGTGAACGTATCATTGGCTCCCGTACAATGCAGGAAGATCCGGTCCACTCCAGGCGGACTGATCACCAGCGAGTAAGAGCTGTGCTCACCGTGAGCGACGATCATTCCTTCGGAGAGCGAACGCCCGTAGGCATTGAGGCTGTTCAGAATTGCGTCGCCGAACAGATCGTGACCGATCTTGCCCATCAGCTGGACGGGCAATCCTAACCGGTGCAAGGCCAACCCTGTATTGGACACCGTCCCCCCAGTCGACAGCTGGACCGGGCCGATGTCTACCAGCTTGCCGGGAGCGAGCAGTTCTCCGATCCCTTGTCCCTGGCCCGAGTTGTGCATCGCCGGGATGACGTCCAGACAGATATGTCCGGCTACGATAATATCCGGCCGGACCTCCACCTGGCTGCTCACACCAAGCCCTCCCAGTCGACAGCTACGGTGCCGCCCGAACGCTCGGATGCCAGCGCAGCCGTGAACAACGCGTGACTCCCCGCTGCTTCCTCTGGTAGGGCACAGGTGAAGCGCTGACTCATGCCGTCTCGCCCATGAACGATCTCATCACAGAATGCCGCCCACATCTGCAGGATCGAATCCGAGAAGCCAAACTCGAAGATGCCGCCCGTAATCGTGCCGTAAGCCGATTTATAAGGTGCATCGACAATATGCCAGGCCTGCTGTCCTCCTGGTTCATAGGGCAGCGAGGCAACCTGTTTGGGATTCTTCGTCGTAAACTCCGCAGACATCGCGGTGCCTTGGATGCGAATAAACCACGTATTCGCATGTCCCGGCGCAATCCGCTTGGTCGAGAGCACCATCGGAAATTGCTGCGTCTCCGTCTTCACTTCACAAGCAAGAATCGCATTGTCCCACGTCTCACAAGGTGCGGTTCCGCCTTGACCATCCGGACGCTCAGCCACGATCTGGGATAACAAGGCACGGACGTTTGCCGGCTTCCAGCCAAACCGCATGGGCAAATGCAGCACATGCAGGCCGAGATCACCCATGCAGCCATATTCACCGTTGGTGGCGATTCGGCGTTTCCAGTTGATGGGCTTGGTTGGATCAAGATCGCTCGAATGCCAGAAGCCTGCCTCGACCTCGATAATCTTGCCGAACTTCCCTTCATTCACCCACTGCACGAGTTGCTGCGCCCCCGGGAAAAAAGGGAATTCAGAGGAGCTGCGCACGACAACTTGAGGGTGTTCCTGGATGGCGGCCAGAATCGCCTGGTTCGCCTCGCGATCGATCCCGAACGGCTTCTCTCCCAACAGATGTTTGCCGGAGCGGATAATGTCAATATAGATCTGTTCATGCAGATTGTGCGGGACCGCGCAGTAGATCGCTTCCACAGCAGGGTCCGCCAGCAGCTCCTTGTAATCCATATACGCTTGCTTGACGCTCGGCACCTGATCTTGGAACCACTGAGTCGCTGCCGGATTCGCATCGCACACGGCGACGATTCGCGGCTCGAAGTCCACATCGGTCAGATGACACCAGCGTGCTGCCGCGCTTGCGAATTCCTTGCCCATCAGACCGCAGCCAATGACGCCGAATGAGATGATCTGCTTGGTCATCGCTGCGCTTCTCCCTTGAGAATCGCCAATGCTTGCTCCGCTGTCGCGCCATCATGAACCACGCTCATGAGCGCAGCCGTCATGCCTGCTGGATCCGGATGCTGCACGACATTGCGACCATAGACGATACCCGAGGCACCTTGCTTCATGAGCTCGACCGTGCGCTCGACAATCTCTTCATCACTCGCACGTCCGCCACCTCGCACCAATACCGGGATGCCAGAGGCCACCTCAATGACGCGGTGATATTCCCTCACGTCATCGCAAGGGTCCGCCTTGATAACATCTGCGCCAAGCTCGACACCTTGACGCACCAGCGGCATAATCTTGTTCAGGTCGCCATCTACCATATAGCCGCCTTTCTCTTCATTCGGCAGCATGACGAGCGGCTCAACCATCAGCGGCATGCCGTACTTCTCGCATTCTGTCTTCAACAGCGCCACATTGCGCACGCATTGGTGATGCAACTCGGGCTGGCCCGGGAGCAGCAGCAGATTGACACACACCGCGACGGCATCGAGACGAACCGCCTGCTCGACTGCGCGGTCGATCAGCTCGCTGAACAGGAAGCGCGGCAGTTCATTGCCATAGATGTTGGCCGCATCCGTACGAAGGACAAGTCCAGGCTTCTGCTTGCCGGGGATATTCTGCAAGTGCCTCGCCTGCCCTGTACTTAACTGGACGCAGTCCGGCCCCGCCTGAACGACGGTTTCTACTGCAAGCTGCATATTCTCAATACCAGACAAAAAGGAATATTCATTAAAAAAACCGTGGTCGATGGCAACATCAAAGCATTTGCCTTGAGCGCTGAACATGCGGTTTAGCCTGACTTTAGTTGACAATTACATCTCTCCTCATAAAAACAGTATGTTTATGTTCGTTTATAACATTATAATATAACAAACAAACATTTTCGTCTACCGTAATTTGTGAGAGGATATAACAAGAGAAGCTGCGCATCCCGTGTGCACACTGCGCGTATGCAAACAAAAAAAGACCCTTTCGAGTCTTCATCACAGTCGTGTATTAAAAACAGGAACCGGGCTTACGATTCATTGCGCATAGTGGTTAGCAAAGAGACGGTGTCTACGAGATGATTATCAAAAATCTGCTTGGCTACCACCAACAATTCCTGAATGAGCGGGTCCCGCAAGGAATAAACCACCGATGTCCCTTCCTTTACCCCCCGGACAATATTTTTGTTCCTGAGTACCGCCAGTTGCTGGGAAACCGCCGACCCCTCAGACCCCAACACGGCCTGCAGCTCGTTAACCGTCTTCTCACCTTCGCTGAGCACCTCCAGAATTCGGATCCGCATCGGGTGAGCCAGCGCTTTAAAAAAATCCGCTTTAAACTGCTGAATATTGTCGTGCATCGTCATACCACCTCCTACAAACCGAACAGGTCTTGTCCTAGCATATAGCATTCATTATATAATATATTCCCCCTTCCGCCAGCATGAACGAGCAAATAAACGATTATACGGGAATTAAAGGCTGTTGACACGGTTGACAGAGAGCCTGATCGGGACTTATATTCTATATATTCAAATAATCAGATATTTAAAAAAGAAGGGTTGATCATGTTCCGTTCGGATCGCTTCGAAGGCTATTCGGTTGCTTCCTTTCGCCAGGATGTGTTGTCTGGTATCGTGGTCGGCATCATTGCCCTGCCTCTGGGAATGGCTTTTGCCATCGCTTCTGGCGTTAGCCCCGAATACGGCATTATTACGACTGTCGTAGCCGGTATTCTGACTTCTCTGCTTGGAGGCTCGCGGTTCCAGATCGGCGGTCCGACCGGCGCATTTATCCCGGTTTTATTCGCCATTGTCATGCAATACGGGTATGAGAATCTGTTGATTGCGGGGTGTCTTGCAGGGGCGATGCTAGTGGTCATGGGGCTGCTGAAGCTCGGCTCGCTGATTCAATTCATCCCCCGGCCGGTTATCACCGGCTTTACGACCGGAATTGCCGTCATCATCTTCAGCGGCCAGCTCGCTAATTTTCTGGGACTTAGCGATCTGCCTAAGCATGAGGACTTTCTCTCCAACATGCGGGAGATTGCCCTTCATGTTACTCAGATCAATCTCTATGCCGTGGTCATTGCCTTATCTGGCCTCGCCGCCATGCTGCTGACCGCACGGTATGCTCGCAAGCTTCCGCCGGCTTTGACAGGGATTGTTATCGCGACTGCGGTTTCCATGTTATTGTTCAAGGGGCAATCGGCTACCATCGGCAGCGCATTCGGCGTCATGTCCGGCTCCTTCCCTGCCCCGGCCTTGCCCGAATTCACCTGGGCCCGCATCGTCGAGATGCTGCGGCCTGCCCTAGTGATCGCCATGCTTGGCGGGATCGAATCGTTACTGTCCGCTGTCGTCGCTGACCGCATGACAGGCACCAAGCATAACAGCAACAGGGAGCTCATTGGCCAGGGCATAGCGAATCTCGTGACGCCGCTGTTTGGCGGCATCCCCGCGACCGGCGCAATCGCCCGTACAGCAGCCAATATTCGCAACGGCGCCGTTTCCCCTCTGTCCGGCATGATTCATGGACTATTCGTGCTGTTGGTATTGCTGCTGCTCGCACCTTACGCTTCGCATATCCCCTTGGCTGCCATGGCGCCGATCCTGATGGTGGTGGCTTGGAATATGAGTGAACGCAAGGAGTTCGTTCGCACCCTGCGCACCAAGACCGGGGATTCTCTCGTCTTGGTCGTTACCTTCCTGCTGACCGTGTTCGCCTCGCTGCCGACGGCCGTGGAGGTTGGACTGCTGCTGGCTGCTGTCATCTTCATCAAACGGATGAGCGAGTCAATGCGGATGTCGCGCGTCCTTCCCGACACGGAGCAGCGGCATGGTAAAGTAAACACGCGCCGGGTCGAACTTGGACACGCTTGTCCACAAGTCCGACTCCTCTCGGTCGAGGGCTCGTTGTTCTTCGGCGCGTCGGGCGGGCTGGCCAGCGCCATCGCCGTCAGGGAGCTGGACGGAGCCAGGATCGTGCTGCTGCGGATGGGCAGAATGCCCTACCTTGATATGACAGGCGAGTCCGAACTGGGAGAGCTGCTGGAGATGATCTGCCAGTCAGGAGGACAGCTGCTGCTGTCTGGACTGCACCGGCAGCCCGCCAATCTGCTCGCCAGGACCGGTCTGCTCGGCAAGGTTGGGGAGGATCAGATCTTTGCGCATACCGGTGAAGCCATCGCACGCGCCCTGGAGCTGCTGGATACCGATCGATGCAAGGGATGCACCCGCTTTGCCTTCCGGGAATGCGAGGCTCTATCAAGGCAAGATTCATCAACAGCCTGATGATTCGTTCCCAAGGCTGAAGATGATGTCATCCTTTGGATTTCGCAATTGAGATCATATAAGCTTGCTCTCCTTATGCTATCCTGATGATAAGAAGGGAGAGGAAGCTTATATGCAGCAAGACGAGATCGAAAAGGTAATGCGTTATATAGAAGAGCATCTGACAAGACCGTTTTCGTTACAGGAGGTAGCGCAACACTGCAACTATTCTCCCTATCACTTTTCCGTGTTTTTTCATCGGACCTTCGGTGAGACGATGAGAAGCTACCTCCGCAAGCGTCGGCTTACCCGTGCAGCAGAGCAGCTCAGAGATACGGAACTTAGCATTCTATCCATTGGGTTAACCTTCGGATACGGCTCGCAGGAAGCCTTCTCCCGAGCATTCGTCGAGCGATTCGGGCTCACGCCTCGCCAGTATCGGGAGACGCAAGCGCCGATTCAGGAAACGTATCCCCAGCCCCTCCTGCTGCCATCGCAAGGAAATGACGGGATACAGAAGAAAATTCAGCACCTGCAAGAGCAAATAGGCGCACCCGCTGAGGTGAACATTTTGCATGTGCTTAACGGCTCTTGCATGCTGGAGCGATTCAAGACGAGCGAGCTGATGCAAGACGATGCCACGTATGTCTCCTTTAATGAAGCCATGTGCTGGGGAGAGACGGACCCCCAGGTGTTCTCGCCATCGTTTAACCAGAGAAGAGTACATGCTCTGCAGACGACGGAGGCCGAATACCGCAGCATCGTCATCGAGTCGCTGCGGCCGCTCTTCGAGGAGCGCTTCGATATTATCGTCCTCTGGTTTGGCGACGATATGTTTTGTCAGCTCAATCTAATTACGATGCTGGCCTACCTGGACCAGATCGGCTATGAAGGTGATGTTTTTTTCTGTATGGCGCTGGAGCGGATCGATGACATCCTGGCGGATGCGTATGAGATTGACCCTCGCGGCTATGCGGAGATCTACAAGTCAGTGCTGTGCGAGCATCGGAAGCCCGACTCGGCGATGATGCCGGTGACGTATCAGGCAATCCGCATGTACTTGTCGTATCGGGGTCCCGACAGCCCGATCATCCGATATATCCAGCGGCATCGCGGCAAGGAACATCTCGTAGCCGACCTGCTGAAGCAGTTTCCCGACTATGGGCTTGGCGACCGGCAGTATGAATGGATGATTAATCAATTACGGACGCCATGAGCGTCCGCTCAGGACTGGGAGTGCTCAATTATCACTTGAAAAAACTTCAGCGTCGCCTGAATCTCTGATTCGGTCAAATGACTCATCGCCGCTACGAATCGCTCCTCAAACATTTCGTGCATGGCAACATGCAAATCAAAAATCTTTTTGCCCTTCGGGGTAAGCGAAAAAAAGACCTCTTTTTTATTGTCCACCATCTGGCTTCGTTTGATGTACCCCTCTTGAAGCAGCTTATGGCTAATCTTGGAAATGCTGGCTTTGGACAAATTCATTTTCTCAGCAATTGATGTATTATTAATCGGCTCATGGGTACCGATGCAATCCAGCACATGTACACTTGTCAAATTGCTAGGAATAGCGGTCACGCCATGTATCTCTGCCAATTCCGTAAACTGGCTGCTCTCTGCTGCAAACACTTGCTCGCTTAGATGTGTAAAGTGAAGAAACCGCTCGTACAGCGCACGCTTTAACCCCTCAGACATGATGTAACCTCCCCTTACCAAAACGAATGGCTTTCGCCACACTTAAATCATTTATTGTTTACATATAAATAATTTTATCATCCAATTACATCCCGGTCAATTGCTAAACCTTGCTATAAAAAGAAGTTGACAGCAATATCACTTGTATAATATAGTTTCCTCGTTAACAATAATTATATAGGGTGCTGCAAAGGAGGACCGACTGTGAATCTTGTCCAAACGATCATGGAACGGCGAAGTGTTCGGAAGTATAAAGGTGAGCCTGTTCAAGTGGAATTAATGAACTCCTTGCTCCAGCAAGCCGCAAGCTTGTGGACATCCGAGATGTCGTCCCATTGGCGTTGCCTTTATTATGACTCCATGGAGGCGCGCGTAAGATTGGCAGAGAGTATGATCGCCAAGGTAACAGGCAGCCAGTGGGGGAAACTGATTCCGTCGAAGGTAACAGGGCTGCTCACCAAAACCGTGCTTAACACGCCGGCTCTTCTCGTTTTTATTGCGGAGGATGCAGCCAATGAGCGACAACGTGACGAGAACTATGCCGCCGTCTGCAGCATCATGCAAAACCTTCAATTGCTTGGCTGGCAACACGGATTGGGGATGCTCTGGTACACAGAACCTTTCATGAGCAATCCGTCCTTTTTTAATGAAATTGGCCTGAAGTCAGGGGAACGGTTAGTCGGAGTATTAAATATTGGCTATTTCGATAAATCGCCTAAAGCCCGAAAAAGAACGCCTGCAGAGCAGAACTGGACGGAACTCGCAGCAACGGCGAAGCCGACTCAAGCTGCCAAGGGCCAGTATGTAGCTTCCAAGGACGTCCTGGAAGCCTTAAACATTGCCGTTTGGGCGCCAAATGACGGCATGCGCGAGCCCTGGCATTTCATCTATGTGACCGATCATGAAGCCGTCGCGCGGCTCACACCCTCTCCTGTCAATGGCTCGCCCTCCTTCCTTATCGTTGCGGCCAAAAAAGAAGCCGACCCGCACAAGCAACAGGAGGATTATGCCGCAGTCTGTTGTTTGGTTCAGAACTTCCAACTCGTCGCTGCCGATAAAGGCTGGTCTGCTCGTCGTTCCATCCCGGAATGGATCTATGAACATCAGCTTCCTATATCGCTTCCGCTCGATCCGCAAGAGCGAATCGTTGCTGTGCTGGAAATCGGGACTGCGACGCAGACTCCTTATTCACCCGCCACTTCACCGACTTTTAATATCGCACGCCTGTGAATACGAAGTAAACACAAAGATGATCCCAAGCTAGTCATGGCCAGGGATCATCTTGGGTGGTACCTCTCTGTCGTTCATTGGTTCAATGTACTCGTAAACTCGTCGAGCAACGCATGCGCCTCCGCACTGGACTTCACGTTCACTAATCGATTCCGAAGATCACCTGCCCCCGAGAATCCGCGCACATAAATCTTGAAGAAGCGCGTAAGCGCGCTGAACGAACGCGGCACCTGCTCGGAATAGCGATCCTGGAGATCCAGATGCAGGCGGAGCAGATTCAGCAGCTCTTCCGTGCTATGCGGTCTTGGCTGCTTCTCAAAAGCAAAGGGATTCGTAAAAATTCCTCGTCCAATCATAATCCCGTCCACGCCATATTGCTCTGCGAGCTTCAGGCCGGTCTGACGGTCCGGAATATCCCCGTTGATGGTCAGCAGGGTATTCGGAGCGACCTCATCCCGAAGCTTCTTAATCTCCGGAATCAGTTCCCAGTGCGCATCGTATTTGCTCATTTCCTTGCGAGTACGCAGGTGAATGGACAGATTGACAATATCTTGTCTGAGCACATGGGTTAACCAGTCGCGCCATTCGTCTACCGCTTTGAAGCCAAGCCTTGTTTTCACACTGACTGGCAATCCTCCGGCCTTCGCAGCCTGAATAATATCCGCCGCTGTGTCGGGACGGCAGATCAGTCCGCTGCCCTTTCCATTGTCGACCACATTGGGAACTGGACAGCCCATATTAATATCAATGCCCTTGAAGCCTTCCTTCGCCATCCCGATGCTCATCTCGCGGAAGTGTTCCGGCTTATCTCCCCAGATATGGGCCACAATCGGCTGTTCGTCCGCTGTAAACGTCAGACGACCGCGCACGCTTTTGTTTCCTTCCGGGTGACAATAGCTCTCCGAGTTCGCAAACTCCGTGAAAAACACATCGGGTTTGCCCGCGTTGCTGACGACATGACGAAACACCACATCCGTCACATCTTCCATCGGCGCCAGGATAAAGAAAGGCCGTGGCAATTCACGCCAAAAATTTTCTGTCATCACTAAGACTCCTCCATCAAAATCAGACCCCATTGTACCAAACTATAGGCCGATTGAGAAGTCACCGGTCGTTTTACTCCGTCACCGTCCACGTATCCATGGCGAAATCACGAACCGCCTCGTGCTCATGGCTCCGGTACGCTCTCAACCGATCAGCACTAGCCCGATTCCACAATAATGCCTCTCCAGCTACTTGTATCAGAGACAGCCCTATCACATGTGACTGCCACTGCGGTCTATCATTCATTCGGTCTACGAGATCTAACAAGACTTCGGGTTTCCAAAAGCCCTGGCTGTCTCGGACAACCGCAGCGACCTGCCTACTGACGAAGTCCAGCAGATGTGGCTGGTCATGCAGTATGCGAATGACCGGTTCCAACCCAGCGTCCGCTTCTTCCGACTGATTCCATTCAATAATGGCCAAATGAAGGTTAATCACGTCACGCTTCATTGTTGCGTGCGGTTCAAGACAGTTAATAAGACCACGATATAAAGGAATGAGTAAGCGTCTGGTATGTTGAGGCAATTCCATCAATCTGTCTAGCAAGGCCAGTAGACGCTGCCGATGTGGCAGATCCCGCTCTGCCCCGGCTTCCCACTCCGCCCTCGTCACCGTCTCAGCCAACTGCTTGCATAGACCGATGACCTGTTCGTTAATCTTCCCATCCCTGCAAGCCGCAAGGAGAGGATTCAATGCCGTTCGCCATCTGGATGTATCATTCAGGTCAGCAATCGCTTGGCAGGCACAAGCCGCAATCTGTGTCTCATTGCCATTGACCCAACGGCTCAGTGTATAGAGCGCGTCTCTTCCTATAACCCCGTCTGCATGACTTGCGATTCCTGCAATCAGTTCTACATAACTAGGTCGACTCTTCAATGGCAGGGTATCCGGCTGCTGATCCAGCAGGCTTCTGGCAATATCACGTTGCTGGGAGGCGGCCATATCTTTCAGTATGATCCAACTGCGCTCATCCTCTAACCATCGTCTTGCCGCATGTCCGATGGCAATCATGACATCCTTATGCACGTTGGGCTTCTCGTACTCCCGCAGCAAGAGTTCCATACTTGACGTGCTTTTATATGTACCAAGCAGCCGGATGGTTTCCTTTCGAACGGTTATTTTCAAGTGCTCCCGATTCAGGAGGGTTGAGAGAATAGTAGTGAGTTCATCCGGATTCATTCTACGAACGCATCTGGGGATGGAATACATCGCAACACGAGCACGGTCCCCATCCAGATTATCGAGCAACACAGGAAGTGCCTGCTCCGGCTCTTCTCCCAGGGAATACGCATGCAATGCAGCCTCCACCACATGCACCTCTTTATCCTTCAATAGCTGTGACAGGGCATCCGAGGCATAATCCGGCATCTTCGTTAGACTTCGAATGGCCGATGCCCGTTCATAGAAGCTTCGATTCGCATCCAGGGCGACTCTTTCGAGCAGGGCAGCAAGCGCCTTCTGCTGTCGCGGTAGCCACCTGTGGAACCCGTCTTCGGCAGGTACCAGATAGATCGTTTTGCCAGATAGATACTTGCCTTTGATTGATTTCCCCGATATGTATGGGTCCAGCCAGTCCTGACGCCTCAGGTGCACATGCATAAACACGTCGCGGAACGAAATGAAGGAGGGATCCTTGGCAAGCAGAGCTTTTACCCGCTCATCCCGTGTTTCAACTGGAGCCAGCCAGTGATGGATGGCTTGGTGGGACACCGTTTTCGCCTTCACCAGCTCCTGCAGCAGAAGTTGAAGCTTCGGTAGACGTTCACCTTTTTTGCCAAACGTATTCGCCATCCGCAGAACTAAGTTATAGCTTTCCCGCTTATTAGCTTCTAAACCCAAGGTATATACCTCATCAAATAAGATCGCTAGAGCTTGATCAGGCACACTGTCCCAGTTCAGCGCATGCGTCATAAATTGCCCGTCCCGCACTGCCATTCTCCCGAACGTTCGCAAAGCAAACTGAAATAACCGGTTCCCCGGGTCCGAAGCATGTTCCCGCAGCAAAACAAAAGCCAGCTTTTCCACGGAAGCCCTCGTATCATAAGAAGTATCTCTGGCTTCCACGACACTGTCCACTAGCAACGACAGGTCTTCTACATGCGCCTCCATGTACATATAGGCTGGGCAGTCCGATAATGCGCCCATAACAGCGCCGCGCACGGGATCTTGATCGTTTTTGACCCTGGTCAGGAAGTGTAGTGTCTCCTCCATCCCGGTACGTGACAAGGCGGTGCTGCGTATAAGGTGGGTATAGGCTGCCGCACGCTCATCCGCGTTGGATACCTGTACGGCTTCCTGCAGTTCTTCTCTTGCATGGATAATCGAGCGGCGCGCCGTGATTTCGAGCGTACGGTCCCGGTATTCACGAATGTCTCGAATGGCCAACATCCGAATAGCTTCCTGTTCGCGTAGACGATGAGGCAAGCCATCCAAAAGCGCTACCGGGAATAAACGCCGCTGGCGGCCCTCTTCTCCATAAGCCGCCTCGAACACCTCCCCACGCCGGGAAGGCGCCAAGGCATCCAGTATCTTGGCCACATGCATGGGATGATTATGCAGCAAGGCAGCCAGTTCTCCCCATTGTTTCGTGGAAAGCAGTTTATTCCGGGTTAGAATGCCTCCAGGCACGCCATGTTGGAGCAGATCATCCCTTGCCTCTTCTCGAATCAGGAGCTTGAATACCCCCTCCGGGCTGGCCTGGAACAGAGTGCCCAAATGCTTGCGTAGCACGGGATGAATGAGATGATGAGGTCCATGCGCCAGAGCACACTCCAGTACAAAGGCTGGTCTCCCTGCACTCAATATGTGGACGGCAGTAGAGAACCGCCACCAGACGCTGACCTTCTCCTGCTGCGTGGCGTTCTGCAGAACCGATTGCATATGTTCTGTCACTTGGACTGGATGTCTCTTCGCCAAGTTCCGCCAGCTCTTAAGCGCATACCCCAACTCGGGGAGCGTACGTTGGACCGTGTGCTCGCTGCATGCGGGGAGCAGGGAGGCAGCTTCGCTCGCGCCCCACTGGGCAAGCACGAGCGGCAGCAGCCGTTCCGCCCAGTCCTGATGTCTCGCAATCACGATGCTGCCCAACAATTGGCGGCGACCATGGGCCGATAAAGTCAAAACTTCGGATTCGATTGAATAATCCGGGTCGGTCATAACTATAGGTAGCAATCCAGCGGCACGGCCCCTGACCCCTGCCTTGGGATGCTGCAAAGCAAGCTGAACTGTGGGTGCATCCTTCGCCGTACTCGCGCCTGTCAGTGCCAAATGGCCTTCGTAAGCACTACCGCTTGTCAATAGAGCTGCAAGTAGGGCTGAGTAACCTGGCTCTCTGCCATGATCCCGTCCCAAGAGTGCCATGCGCTTCATTCGATCCGAATACCGCAGCGCATCTAGTTCCTTAAGCAGCTTATCTTTGTCCAGTGAAGCTTGGTTAATGGTCATCCTTCCACTTCCCTTCTATAGACCTCCCAAATTTTAGATGATATCTACCATCATACAACAATCATTCAATCGATCGTATATTCCTCCTATCTTCGAGAAAGATTCGAGATAATCAGTATGAAGAATTTCCCAAAAAAATATAGCGGCGCACGGCGCCGCTATATCGAGAAACGAAAGGTGATCATCTCCCCTTCATTTGGGTGATTCCCCATCTCTTCCGTGTAGTTGCCTTTCGTACAGGCCTCAAGCGTCTTACGCCAAAACCGTTGGGCACGCTCATTTCGAATGGTCGGATTGGTCTGAAGTTCCCAATGTCCGGGCATCTTCTCCAACAGTTGGCGCATCACCTGCTCACCAACTCCCTTCCCTCGGTACCAACGCAGCAAAAAAAACTCATTCAAATAATAATCAATCGTAGGAGGACATGGAATATAAGGCGAAGTTGCGACGAAGGCCAGTCCCGCCGGGAGATCATTAACTTTAATAAGATAGGGAAACAGTACGCCAGGGTGCTCCCACCATATATCAAAAATTCGATTTTGCTCGGTTAGTGTCCGAGTATCATTGTCTTCAAACACGCCGTAACGATTCGTTTGACGCTCCCAAATCTCAGAAAGATCATGGAGATAAAGCGGATAGATATTATTGATGATAAACTTGTCCTCACTGCTACACAGCTGTAACTCAACATTCATGGCTTGCCATCCCCTTAAATTGGTTAATCAGTTGTTAACTAATCCAAAGTGTACAGGGTCTCGCCTATAAATCATAGGCAGACAATGCTTATAACTGTTTATGCAATCAATGAAAAGGCTCGTGTCGGGTACCATCCCAACCGAGCCTACAGTTATCGTTCTTTTTTATACACGATCTTTTTAATAGTGTCTTCAGAAAGACAGTACGACTCCGAAAGCTGCTCAATTCCTTTGCCATTCCGGAACAATTGTTTGATCTCTGCATTTCGCTTTTGCAGATACGCTCTTTGACCCGAAAGATGCCCCCATTTTTTCCTCTCCCCTTTTGGAGAAGGGACATACAGCACCTTGCCTTGGACATATTTTTGAATTTCAATAAGTAAATGTGTAGGTAAAATTTCGCTTGCCGATACATATTTCATTGGCTTCGCCCTTTCAATCTAGAATTAGATGGTCAGGTGGCAAAGCCCGCATGACAAACGGACTACTATTGTTAGAATATAGTGCGGTTAAGTCTTGTGGCCCCATGCAAATAACCGCTTCGCCTGTCACGTAGACTTTGCATGGAGCGAATCCTGAAACCTAACATCGCAGCAAGAATGAACGGATTCCTGGTCATTACGATTCCCTCTCTTTCTTTAAAACATAGGATTTGTTAATCGATTTTCACAGGTTCAATGACGTCGAATAGAAATGGACTTCCCTTTAAAAAGTCTCTTATGTAGGCTAGGGCATATTTTTGCTCAGCAATCAAACTGACTGTTTCTCTCGGATCAGAGGCATGATGGCAATAGTTCTCGATCATGGTCATCACAAAAAAAGCATTCCAGCTGACGAACATAATTCGCTTCCAGCTTTCTTATGCGTTCGTAACCTTGGATCAACATCCATCGATGCTTGGGCCAAAGCCCCAGCATGGTGCCTGCTATATCGTAAAGATAATATCCATACCCACACCTTCCAAAATCAATGAGAAAGGGCTGATCATCAACAAAAACCATATTCCCTGTGTGTAAATCTGCATGAATAAGTCCATACACTTGGTCATTTTCAGGTATCGCATGGAGTTCAGTTAAGACTTTCTCGGCTGCTTCCTGGTACATCATCCACGCTTCATCAGATAAGAAACACGAATAGTACTGAGATAACCTAGTCAATTTACGCCTAAATTGATCTGCTCCCCACTTAGGCCGAGCAAAATTAGCAGGCGGTTTGAAGCTCCCGGTGGCGTTGTGAAGCCTCCCAATCAGTTCACCCATGTTGTAGACACAGGTATCTGTAAATTCTCGACCAGCAGGCTCTCCTTCTACCCAACGCATCATCGTCACATAAGGGCACCGATATCCTGCTTCGGTTTCCACTTCCAATACATAAGAGCCATCATCGCTTGCTACACCTTCGGGTACAAGGAGTGTATTGCCTTTATTTAATGTCTGCAATAATTGTAGCTCCGAACGGATCTCGTCTTGGGTCAATCGATCGGAATGAATACGAAGCAGATAATTGTGGTTTGTAACATTGGTTTCAATTTTGTACGTAATCGTATCCGATAGTTGAATGAACTGTATATGTTCCCAAGCCAAGTCATACCGTTGGATGGCTGTTAAAGCGACTTTCCTTGCTCTCCTTAGTAGTGACTGCCTATTCTCATCCGTATCATATCTAAAAAATTCTTTCACATGATACACCTCCCGCAAGGATTGTGATGAAGGCAAGTATACCAATAGTAGTGCATTGGAAATAGGCAATAAACAGTTGGAAACTATATTCTACCTAACGATTAAAACTCTGGACGTTTTCTATTCTCAGCCGCTCTTCGAATGTTTTTAACAAAAACATCGACATCCTGGTTTTGAAGAGTAGACATGATCGAATCCGTGTTTAAAAAACCATTCGGGTTGTTTGGTTTGGATTGAACGATACCGTTCTGGACTCTCCAGATGCCGTCTTCGTACATATATGACCAATAATAGTTGTCTTCCGTTTTGTTTAACAGCAGGACAACCTCTTCATGGGTCTCCAGATATGATGTTTCTGGACTCGTCTTCGCAGTTCCGTGTTGCAAAAATGTGATGGCGGCTTCATCTAACTCACCGTAAATGACTTCCTCTATCGCAACAATAGACGGCGTCACATCGTAGGTAAAATTAACCTTCTCAGGCAGTCCAGCGTTTCTGTTGAATGGCCCTTCTTGATCTACCACTGTACCTCTGACGATTAAATCGACAAAATACATTTCTTCTTCCAGGCTTCTCGTTGCCACAGGTGTATCGCCAGGTGAACTACTACCCAGCGAAAAACCTACTATTACCAATAAGCCCAATGCCAAGATCGCAACTGAAATTCTACTAAGCACAATTCCACCTTCTTCTAAGCGAAGTATCATGAAGAATGGTCCTCATCCTCTATGTATGAAAAAGCCCCTGCTCCACCATCGTCTTCAACCGTCTAACATCCTCAAACGCGTCATATTGGTCATCCTGCAGGTACTCAATGGACACCGGGCCCGAATAGCTGCGACGCCTCAAGGCGTGGAAGATCCATTCAAAATCAACGGAACCCTGCCCCAGCCGGGTCTGCATATGGCCGTAGGCCGCATCGCGCAGATGCACATAAATGCTCCGGTCCATGAGCCACTCGGTCTCCCGAAGCGGTACGCCTTGCATGACAAGATGACTGGGGTCGTAGACGACCTTCAGATCCGGCACCAGCTCGATAAGGGCTCTGGCTTGATCCAGCATCTCAAATGGGCTGAAGACGTGTAGCTCAAGAGCCAGCTCCACTCCGGAAGGGACGGCAATGGCTTGCATCTCCTTCCAGGTGGCCGCGCAGTCCCGCACGACGTCGGCATACGGACGGGACGCGTCTCTGGCTCGTGGTTGAATGACGGCGATGGATACAGAAAGCTTGTTCATCAGCTGGATCATCGCTTGCATCTCCCGTTTTCTGGACGCGATCGCCTCAGGGGCTCGGTCATGAAGATCGGTCCGTGTGCCAATGTTCAGTGCAATAGGAGTCAATTGGTACCGCGTGAGCAGATCGGTGATACGGTCGTATCCCGCTTCCCCTTGATCGGCCAGATCCTCCGGGTTGATGTGTGCCCATCCGTGGATAGCCAGCAAATCGACGGTCGAAAACCCGTTTTCCTGAATGCTGTGCAGAACTGACTCCAACTCCTGCTTGTACCCGACTGTCGTAGAACACGCAATATTCATCGCCAGCCCTCCCTTTCTCAGCGTACAATTCTCAAATCGTATTCACCCGTATGGCATAAAAATATTGCACAATCGGATGCTTGAGCTTCACCTTCTCGCTAATATTCAAGATCCGCTTCTTCCCGACGCGCCGGTCGATCAGAGCTAACACATTCAATAGGATATCGTCGCTCTCCAGGCTCTCTTCAATTGATGTAGCCAAGAACTTCGTAGCGACGACCATGAAGTTGGATTTACTCAAAGCAGACTGGGCGGTCATAAGCTCCTTGGCCAAGACCCCTATTTTTCGACCTCTTGCAATGACCTGCAGACGCTCCTCCGGTACATTCCCCTGCGTCTCTTCTCGAAGCGCATCGAGCTCTTCCTTACTGATTGGAATTTGAATCGAGGCATCCTGCTTGATCTCTTGCTCCGACTGATACCAGCGAATGCGATTGGTGGGATCATTCATTTGCAGGACATTTTTTTTGTTGACCGTCAGGTAACACTGACCGGCTTTATCAGGGACATACCGATAGCTGGTGGCCCGATACTCCACTTTCCCCTGCAAGGCCGGACTGAGAAAACCCTCCAGTTGTTGCTTTACTTTGCTCCAGGACATGAAACCTCCTAAATATTAGATGATATCTACCATCATACACTAACCTACTCAATGATCCTACCCAAGTTCTGAAGCAGGGGAGCTGAGTAAAATTCCACTAATTGCACATACTCCAATTACATCCCGTTTTTATCCTGGAGGTTTGTGCCTATGAACAACTCCCGCCCCATTCATATTCTATCGCTTTTCTTTATCATTCTTCTCAGCCTGGGCATGATGAATCATGTCATGATTATCCCGATGCTGCTCGGGGCTGCATCGCGGGATGCATGGCTCGTACCGATTCTCTTTTTCCCTATTCTCGTACTGTGGCTCGCACTCTTTCACTACATTCTCAAGCGAATATCCCCCTTATCCTTCAAGGATTGGCTGGATCATCGCTTTGGCCGGACGATCTCGTGGTGCCTACGGATTTTCTTGTCCCTCGTGACCCTATTCATGGGCATGACTACGCTATTCGATACGGTGAACTGGACAACCACAACCTATCTGCCAGCTACGCCAATCGTTGTCGTCGCAGCCCTATGTCTCATTGTCAGTGGAACGGTCGCTGTAATCGGCATCGGTCCCCTTGCCATTACCTCCGGTGTGCTGCTGCCCCTCGTCAGTCTGCTTGGCTACTTTGTCTCGTTTACCAACCAGAAGTATAAAGAGTACAAGTATCTCTTTCCCCTTCTGGAACACGGGTGGAGCCCGATCTGGCATGGTATGGTCCATGTTGCAGGTGGCTTACTGGAGCTATGGGTCGTTCTCATTATTCGGCACCGGATAAAGGGACAGATTCGCTACTGGCATCTGCTTGGGCTTTTTGCTCATTGGGCTTATCATTGGACCCACAATTGGCGCGATCACGGAGTTTGGTCCCATTGAAGCTGCGTACCAGCGTGATCCTGCCTATGAGCAATGGCGGCTTGTGAAGATCGGTCGATTTATCGAGCACGTGGACTTCCTCAGTATCTTTCAATGGCTCAGCGGCGCTTATATCCGGATTGCTTTAGCAATTTATCTGAGCCTTGAGCTCTGGAATCTGCAGCAGTTAAAGCACCGGGTGATTGCCACTTTTTTGATTAGCGGCTTCTTACTTCTTGGCACTGTGGTCAGGTCTGCACGAACATCGATTGAGCTATTTCTTCAACAATTGCAATTTCCCGTATCTCTTACCATCTCCCTGGCACTTACTTGCTTCCTTGGATTGTTCCTGCTTCTCTTTCGTCATGGAAAGGATGAACCTCTATGAACAGTGCAGTACATACTATCGATGAAGCCGTCCTCCGACAATGGTTTGCAGATTGCGGAGACGTTACGTGCATCTCGCATCCCATCGGTAAGGAAGAGCACGACCGCAAGGTATGGCTTATTTATTCCTCCGGCCTGATCGACAGCTCCAAAATCACGCAGTTTGTGCTGCCCCCGCTGCAGAATATCCCGCTAGGGATCGACAAAACCATCCCGCTGCTGCCCATCGAGCTCGTCGCACTCCGACCCGATCAATACAACGAACAAGAGATCGGGACTCTCGTATTCTCTGGCAAGCTTGTCCTTTTTTTCGAGGCCAATGCCAAGCTCTATTTTTTTGATATCGCAGACATCCCTGGAAGACCTCCAGAAGAATCGAATCTGGAAGTATCAATTCGCGGCCCCAAGGATGGGTTTACGGACAATATTGAACAAAATCTGGCTCTCATTCGCAAACGTATCCGCTCGACGACGCTATCCTGTGAACTCTGGGAGCTCGGCACTCGCTCACAGACCAAGACTGCCCTGCTGTACCTGAAAGACGTAGCGGAAGATGAGATGATTGACGACATTCGAAACCGCCTCAATCACATTTCCATCGACTCGATCCTAACCTTAGCTCATTTGGAGGATGTGCTTAACGATTCGCATGTCCCCCTGTTTCCTCTGCTCGCCCATTCCGGACGCCCGGATTTTATTGCGCAATGTTTAATCAACGGCCGGTTTGTTCTCCTGCTTGACGGCAATCCTACAGCTTCAGTTGCGCCCGCGACATTGCCGCTGCTCTTGAAGAGTCCGGAGGACGCACACTTTCCTTTTCTATCCGTTGCTTTCGCAAGATTTCTGCGTCTGATCGGGTTCTTTATCTCCATCTTCCTGCCCGGATTCTTCATTTCGCTGAACAATTTCCATCAGGATCAACTGCCTTTTCCCTTGCTGGCGACGATTACGAATTCCCGGTTAGGGCTGCCCTTCTCGGCGGCGCAGGAAATGCTGTTCATTCTGATTCTCATGGAAATCTTCCGGGAAGCCGGAGCACGTCTGCCCACCTCTATAGGCCAGACCTTAACCGTGGTGGGCGGCTTAATCATCGGGGATGCGGCAATCCGCGCAGGCCTCATCTCGCCTACCATGGTCGTCGTCACCGCCATCACGATTGTCGCCTCCTCGACGATTGGCAACCAGACACTGGGTGGGGTACTAGCCACCCTGAGATTTACGGTATTTTTTATCTCGGCCATCCTCGGCTTGTTCGGCTTTTTTATGTGTTTTCTGCTGCTGCTCATTTACTTGGGCAGTATGAATTCATTTGGTGTGCCTTACTTATCGCCTATCGCACCGCTGAATATCCGCGACCTGCCCAAGGCCCTTTTTAAGCTGCCTAGAAAAGAGTACCGGCGGCGGCCAGCGGCGCTCAACACCAAAGAACCCGACAAAGGAGAGGACCAGCAATGAATGGGCGTACCTGGAGAATCACCTCGTGGTGTAAACGTCTCACAAAAACAGCTCTGCTGCTGGTGGCTCTCCTTCCCCTGACAGGCTGCTGGGATGTGAAGGAAGTCCAATATATCAATTACATTACTGCATGCGGGATTGATTATGTGGATGGTGAATTTATTACTTATGTTCAAGCCCTTGATTTCTCTGCGATTTCCAGTAGTGTGAATGGCGTAAAACAAAGTGGGGAGCCTGGCGTCTGGGTGGGAAAAGGGACAGGGAAAACCTTGAATACAGCCTTCAACTCCCTCTTCAAAACATCGCAGCAGACCGTTTCCTGGGGACATACCACCGCTTACGTCCTAACCGAACGAGCATTGAAGAACCGGGATCTGCAGCTGTTTGAAACCATCTCCCGTTACCAGGATACAAGAAACCAGGCCTGGTATTTTGGGACGCAAGAGAACCTGGAAGAGCTGCTCCTGGCAACTCCCTTCTACAAACAAACACCGCTCGTATCGATTCTGCATGAGCCGGAAAGCACCTATGTTCAGCAGTCGGTCCTGCCGCCGCAAACGTTATTGCGCTATATGTCCGAATCGCGCGAGCCAGGCATGACTACCTATTTGCCAACACTGGCTCTGAACAAGACGCAATGGAATGAGAACGGCAAGCCCCATCCCATGCTCTTCATTGACGGCGCCTTCTTTCTGACGGGAGAACAGTGGAACGGCTGGCTCTCACGAGACCAGTTATATGGGTACCAATGGTTGAACAAACAAACGGTTACTGCGCCCATGCTGCTGGAGGATCAGCCATCCAATGCGTCCGTGCAACTAGACAAACCGAAGTTTACCATTCATTCATATATCGAGGCAGATACCATGAAGTTCCGCATCAAAGTGAAGCTTACCGGCACCTTGCTGGAGCTGGATGATGACATGGAGACATCTCAGGTAGAAAAGCTTGCAAGCCACATCGTCAAGGACAGCATCCTTAAGGTATACCGGGAAGGGATTGCTATTCAGGCCGATGTCCTGCGACTCGGCGATAGGTTGTATCGCAAGCAGCCTGATACATGGCGCAAACTTACCTCCAACGGCCAGCGTTTCGCGCTGAAGGAAGATTCTATCGCGAGTCTTGAAGTGAACGTGAATTTGCGTTCCGCCGGACGTTACAAGCTGCCGGATTTGAAATGATGTGAAACTGTTCTTGCAGCCTACCTGGTCAGTAGCGGCAGCTCTTCAATGGGCAGCAAACGTGAATCTTCAATCGCTGCCGTTCGGTGTCCAATACCGCTCAAATATTCTTGATGACTTGAAAAAGCAAGGAACGACTGCACATTACTCTGGCGGATCAACATGACAAAGTCCCATCTTTCATCCTCGGGCCCGATGAGGAATGCACCGCCAGTGCCAAGAAACATCATGTCTCCTCCGCTCTCACGAAGATAGGGCAAGGTATGTTCAATATAGAGGTTGAATGCCTCTGCTCCGCTGATGGGTTCCTCCGGTTTCAGTTCGGGAGTAGCTGTATAGTCGGCCACATCACGAAAACGCAATAAGTTCAACATAATGACATTGCCTTTTATATCACGTTGCATGAACGTCATGCCTGCGCGTTGTGAGGGTTCGATGTAACGAATCGTTTTAAATTCAGTCATAAGCAGCTCCTTAATGTTTTTTATCACTGTCTTTCGCCAGTAAACGCATCAACGGCTAATTTTCGAATATGGTTTCGGATATCTGGTGCCCACTCTGCGATGCTGTTGTAAAAACGATCGGAATCGCCAGCATAGAGGAATCGGAGGGCTTCTTCGTATTGCGGAAAGTTTCCGGCCATGGCTGTCATAAAGTGATAGATCACCTCTTGTGACGCTCGCACCTTATTCTGACCTCCAACGCGGCGCGCCTCGTCTATCAACTTACGCAAAGTCACTGAAGCCCCACCAGGCTGGCCCTTAAGCCATTCCCAATGACGTGGCAATAAGGTAACCTCACCGGATACAACCCCCAGCTTAGGACGTCCAACCCGCCGAGGGGAATCGTCGGTGTTCTCCAATTGTCCCAACACACCATCATTCCGAAAATCAACATCGATTTGCTTTCCTGTAGCATCGTCAAAGATAAGCAGTTGTACCCATTCTCTCTCCTCTAGTGTTGCCTTTGCATTAGAAATTACGTGTTGTAACGAACCTGTTGCAACCATTTCCACACCTAAAAATGCCGTGTAGTTAAGGCTGGTATCGTCATTTTTCATACAGCACCCCTCCCTTAAAATCCTCGTTATTTTACCCGGATAAAATAACAAAGTCAATATTACCCGGGTAAAATATCGATTGGCATAGCCGACCAAAAGAGCCGATACCCAGCCGCCAAATAAAAAAAGCGACGCTATGCGCCGCTTATCCTTTTGGTGGAAGTAATATTATGTTTCGTCTATGTACACTCCTTCAGAAATGCAACAGCATCATCGTAGTTATTCCAGTGACTTTCTGTGGTATGCTCGGATTGTCGGGCCGAACGCTTTAACTGGAGTTTGGAGATGGCACCCGTGACGACGACTGCCGCCCGCTGCATGCCGAAGCTTAAGATCGACTTCTGATGCTCAACTAATTTGACTTGCGACTCTGGTGAGAACGCTTGCACTTCACGCATATCAACAAGGACATCAAATGCACCACCCAAGTCCCTGCTTAGCGTCTCAATTTCACCGGTAACCCGATCAAAATCTTGTGGTTGTGCACTCTGATACCACACAATCTCAATAATCTTATTTTCCTTATCGAACAGTCTAGCAGATGACGTCATCGCCTAACCCCCGTGTATATGATGATAATTTTTCCATATGCCTACATACACTTATTATATACCTTTTGAATCAGGAAAGTGAGTCTTTAGGACTATAAAATAACATTCATAAAAGTAGCCCCTCACCAGACTAGCTAGCCTACTAAATTCTTGAACCGCCTACGTTTCAAGATTAGTTTATTGCAGACAATTTTTATCTTGGCACCTGAATGCAATAGAATTTCATGTTGTAAATACTTATCATTATATGACGTTATTTCATCATAGGCCCACTCTTCAAGTCCATTTTTATCTTCTTCAATTATAAAATATTCCTCGTCTCGATCCGTGCTATACACCTTTTTATTTCCATCGAATGCAAAATCAAATTTCTTTACACCAATCCAATTAAAAACAAACTCAAACCCACTACAATCGTATACTACCGCTTTGATAGTTGTAGGATCCACAGTGTTTTTTAAGATCGAAGTATTCTCAATCTCCAGGCTCTTAAGAACATGATCATACATGGAGTATTGCATTATATTTCGAAAGGTTTCTTTTGCTCCGTCCTTCACGGCAACACCATGTCCTAAATGAACTCCGGATGTTTCTAAGAGACTGATCCCCCTGCTCTGACGACCGCTCTGGTGCGTTACAGCGGCCGACCAGCAGGTTGCCAGACAAATAGAGGAACATTGGTGCGTTACAGCAGCCGACCAGCAGGTTGCCAGACAAATAGAGGAACAAAGGTGCGTTACAGCAGCCGACCAGCGGGTTGCCGAGCAAATAGAGGAACATTGGTGCGTTACAGCAGCCGACCAGCAGGTTGCCAGACAAATAGAGGAACAAAGGTGCGTTACAGCGGCCGACCAACTGGTTGATGGACACATCTTATCCACAACATACAAAAATCATAGCTTCCTATACAACAAAAAAATGCTGTGTCTAACCGTGGGGCCATACGTATCCGTCCTCGAAGTGGAGCTGCCACTCAAAATCCAACTGTTGCACGGACTCGCCATCCAGCTCCAGCTCCGGGTAATCCGTAGCATAGTGGATGGTGTAGGGAATCACGTATTCGACAGTTGAGGAAGATTCTCCAGTCTCGTCTGTCGGCATTTGCGGGTCGGAGAGGATCCCTTGGTCACTCGCAAATTGCTCCAGGGTCACGGATTCATCAATCTGCCCTGAAGCAATTGCCATGTTATAGTGATTCTCTAACTCTCTGTAGAAAGCGGGTCGCGGCACTGCCTGCTCTGTCAGATCGATCTCATCGTATACCGCTCCGTCTTTTTTAACTTGCAGCAGCACTTTCTCTAGTCCAGCTCCCGGAATCCCCGGATCTTCTAATTCAAAGAAAAATTCCGTCGCCATCCGCTCATCTTCCGTTGAAGTTGCCCCGCCCACATTTTTCACTCGCCGAATATATAGTTCATCATGCAATGACAGCGGGAACCCCCCGGCGTTCAACAGCCGCTGCCCGCTCTCGCTTCGCTCCCATACGCTAATCTCATAGTTATGCTCCACAGACAGCTCAAGCCCGGCACCGTAGCGCATCCCGCCTTGCGGCTCAAGCGCTACTTGCAGTGGCTCACCTTCACTTTCTCGGTTCAGGGTGACTGCAATTTCAGCCGATGCAGCTACCTCGGTTAGTTCAACCTGCAGTTCAATCTTCGCTTGCTTTTGCTCTATATTCACATCGGTCCACGCATAGTCAAATGACTTCACCACATCGTCTTTGGTCATCAGTTCGTGGCGGACGCTGCTCAAGATGTCATGCTCCAGCTGCTGTACCTGCTGCTGAAGCATGCGAAATTCCGTTTCTCGCTCGGCGTTGCTGCTGCGAACTGCACTATGAAGCGTGTAACCGATATATACGACTGCCAATGCATTTATCACCAGCATGATCAAGATCGGCTTTGATTTGTCCATTTTACCTCCTTGTCACTCAACGTATGGTTCCCATTATATACACATTTTTCATGCGTTGGGAATAAGCATTCTAGTATTTTATTTTACTAGCTTGACGTACTCTTTAAATCGATGTTAGTATACCTAACATAAAAGATAGAAGGAGTTGGGAGATATTGTTTACCATTGAGAGGCGTAGCAGACGCTACGCCGAAGGAGAGAAGACGAATTCAAGTCTTAGTCGCTCTTCCTCTAAGCGATTTTTCAAGAAAAGTTCCGTTGTTTCAGCCGCCCTATCCCTTTCACTTATCGTTTCAGGATTGCTGCCTGCTGCAACCACAAGCGCGTTAACTTATGTAACTCCACAAGAAGGATTGACTTGGCAAATTCACGATGCTTTTGCTCCTAATCTGGACACCGGTAGCATTCGAGCTGCAGCCAATACCCCCATTCAAGGCTTTGGCAATATCTTCGTACAGGTATCTACTACTAATCCGGAACCACGAATGAATGGTCAGATGATGAGAGATTTTGGACTTACATATAATGGTGCAGATACATTTGAAACGACGAAATCTGTTAACCTCGGCAACGTCTGGATTACTCGCGATGTTTATATTGCCGGCTCAAGTAATCATGTCCGTTTCTTCGATACCTTTACCAACACTACCACTCAGCCTATTACTGTCGACGTCTCATTTGGCGGTTCCCTCGGCTATAATAACGGTGCTTATCAATCCAGCGTCAGAGATACCTCAAGCGGGGATACAACGATTACGCCTGAAGATTCATGGGTGCTGATTGCCAATCAACGCACGCAGGATCGTCCGATCGGTGTCGTTCTCGGAACACCCGGGCCTTTTGCCGGAGCCATGACCGGAACAGGCAACCAGCAGCAGGGTCCGTTTGACACGCCACTTCCCACGAGTGGCAATGACGCCAACTTTTATGGCTTCATTAACCAACTGACGATTGAACCAGGCCATACCCAGTCACTCATCAGATACGTCTACGCCGGAGAGATCGGTCCTGATGGATTGACAAGCACCGCAGCATCCCTGGAAGAAATCGCAAAAACACCCGATCTTACCAATCTGACGCCAGCGGAAGTGTGTACCGTGAGCAACTGGGACTTGAACGCGTTGGATGATGCGTTAGAGGACTTCAACGCCGCAGATTGTGCAGGTGTGACGCGACTGGACATTCCAAACGCGCCAGCTCCTGCAGCGCTGTTCACTACATCGAGCTATGATGTGTTCGACAAAACCATCGAGCAGCTTCAGAACGACATGGAGAATGGCATCACGACTTCCGAAGCCATTACCCGGGCTTATCTGGATCGCATTGCAGCTTATGACCAAGGCCAACTGGGCTTGCACTCCTTCCTGCATGTTTCGTCCACTGCCATAGAGCAAGCGCGAGCGGCCGATGCGGAACGCAGAACAGGTCGCACGGGAGAGCTTCTGGGTATTCCGATTGCCATCAAAGATATATTTGATACAAAGGATATGCCAACAACCGGCGGTAGCAAGGCGCTCGCTGGCTGGCAGCCTCAGTCCGATGCTTATCAGGTGGAGAAACTGCGGGAAGCAGGCGCCGTGATCATCGGTAAAACGAACACCTCAGAATTTGCCAACAGCGGCAGCTTCAGCGAAAGCGGCTGGATGCAAACCTGGAATGCGCTGTATCCTTCCAAGACCTCCTTCGGCTCCAGCGGAGGCTCAGGGACTTCTGTAGCGGCAAGCTTTGCTTCGGCGGCCTTGGGCTCGCAAACAGGCGTCTCCTTGTATGCACCGACTACCGGCGCAAGCTTGACGACGTTCCGTGGTACTGACGGTATGGCCAGTACGAACGGCGTGATGCCCCTGACTTGGGGACAGGACTATGCCGGACCGATCGCACGGACGGTCACAGATCTTGCTTATCTACTCAATGCGACAACAGGTACAGACCCGGGAGATATATGGACTGTTGATGCCGATACCAAAAGACCGGAAGACTGGACAGCAGCCTTGGATGCCAATGCCTTGCAGGGCAAACGGATCGGCTACATTCCAGCAGCCTTCGTTTCCTCCTTTGCTGATGACGGAACGGGCCAGGCTGTCATGGATCGTTTTCAGGATTTGGTGAGCGCCGGGGCTGAGATGGTTGAGATGACAGCGCCCGACACTAGTACATTAGGAACTAATCCGGGTGGAGGAAAGCAAGGAGCTGAGGGCTGGGCGCGTTACATCTCGCTGCATAACAACTTCCCTTATGCTACAGGTGATCACTTGCTGGCTTCGGATGATGTGTTGGTCTACAACAAACGCAACTTGAACATCCGTACAAGAATGACCGACACCGAAGTTGAAGGTTATATTGCCTACAGAACGAGATACAAGGAGATTATTGCCGACTGGATGACTGCAGCCAATGTCGATATCCTTGTCTATCCAGGATTCATTAGCGATATGTACAACAACGATGCGGCATCCGCTTCACTCAGCTCGGACCGGGCTAGCGGCGTGCTGACTTCCAATGTGGGCCTTCCGACCGTAGTTGTGCCGGTAGGTACCAGCCCTAATGGGTATTCCATCTCCATGCAATTAGTAGGTAAAGCATGGGATGACGCTAATGTCCTTGCCATGGGTTATGCACTGGAGCAGCAAACGGATGCTCGTACGGTAACGACCTATGTACCGGCATTGAGATATCAAGGGCCTTCTACGCCTCCGGTTTATCCTGATCCGACACTACCGCCAGTTACTGAAGAACAAGAACAAGAGCAAGAGAACCAGGAACAGCAACAAGGCTCCCAGCAGGAGCAAGAAGGTACGGAGGAGCCTCTGCCGGAAGTTGAATCGTTCCCGGATACCCTTCAGCATTGGGCGAAGGCTGATATTGATTTCCTCATTCAAAAAGGATTGTTATCCGGCTATCCAGATGGAACTTTCCGCCCTAATGTAGGCATTAGCCGTGCAGAAGCGGTAAAGGTATTGGCTGTCCAGCTTGAATTGGGCGCTTCACCGAGCACCTTTACAGATGTATCTGCTACCCACTGGGCCTCGAATTACATTGGGGCCGCGGCTCTATCCGGCGTTCTGAATGGGTACACAGATGGAACTTTCCGGCCAGACATGCAGCTGACCCGGGCCGAGATGGCAGCTCTAATCGTGAGAGCCTTCCAGTTAAGCGGTGGCAGCGGCAGCTCCACGTTCTCTGACGTGAGCAGTACTTCCTGGGCCTTGGAATACATTGAGGCTTTGACAGCAAACCAGATTACCAATGGCTATGAGGACGGCTCCTACCGTCCAGACCGCATGATTACACGGGCAGAATTTGCAACTATGATTGCTCGAATCCTTAAAATGTAAATCTCAAGACGGCTGCTTGTTTGTTAAGCAGCCGTCTTTTGTTGTCAGGGGAACGGCGAGCGTCGTCCAACAAAAAAGGGGGGCTGTCCAAAAAGTCAGTGAAAGCTGACGGTGGACGGCCCCTTTAAATAATCACTTCTACTCTAACGGCAGCCAGAGCGCTTCTAGAGATTTTCTAACGGCCACCACAGCCGCTATTTCGCCCAAATTGAGTCGCTTTGAATTCTAACGGCCACCAGCGCAGTTATTGGAGGGTTTTCGAGGCTCCAGTGGTCTGTTTGGCCACAATAGGCGCATATATGGCCGTTAGAAATGATGAGCTACCTTTTCAGGGCAAATAAGCGCATATATGGCCGTTAGCTGGGAGGGCAGCGAGGACGCGCAGGGTAGGCGACGCCTAGCAAGGTCGCCGGCTGGACAACCATCTTCCTCTTATCTAACGGCCACCACGAGAGCGTCGATTAATAAGCCGACCCCAAAGGGGAACCTGCTAACGGACATCAGAGCGCTTCTAAAACCAGACCTTTCGGCTGAAAACGCGTGAATAACGGCGCTCCTGTCCATTAGAATTGCAAATGGGATTTTTAAGGCCTAATAGGTGCTGTGGTGTCCGTTAGAGCCCCAGCCAGCGCTTTTCGTTTTGTCGATTTTCAAGACAAAAAGGCTGGACGGCAAACCTAACGGTTTCTCGCCCAACCTTTTTTTGTTTGGGGACTTATAGGATAGCCCCTTTGATAGGCGTGTCTAGCTTGGACCGCCCCTCAGCACAATCGGATGAAAGCTCCCGGAATCCCATACGGTACCGGTGCCCCAGCCGTAGAAGCCGCCTTCCGAACGTGCAACGGTTCGAGAGGCTTGCGAGTCAATTGTAGCGCCTAGAGGCATTTCTTAAGATCGGGTTCGGCATACTCGTACCCCAATGCATCGGCAACCGGCTTGTTAGTGACCCGGCCGCTATACGTATTAAGGCCAGCCAAGAGACCACCGTCCTCGCCCAGAGCTCGGTGAACGCCTTTATTGGCAATCTGCAGGAGATAAGGAAAAGTAGCTGCTTCCAGCGCAAAGGTCGAGGTCCTCGGGACCGCGCCCGGCATATTGGCCACGGAGTAGTGAATGACGCCATGCTTCTCGTAGCACGGCTGATCATGGGTCGTTACGCGGTCGATCGTCTCGATCGAGCCGCCCTGGTCAATCGCGACATCAACGATGACTGATCCCTTCTTCATCGTCTTGACCATCGCTTCGGTGACGAGCTTAGGCGCCTTCGAGCCTGCGACCAGCACGGCGCCGATGAGCAGATCGGCGCTCGCCACGGCCCGCTCCATATTATAGGCATTGCAGATCAGCGTCGATACGCGGCCGCCAAAGATATCGTCCAGATAGGCCAACCTGCTTTTGCTCACGTCCAGGATTGTGACACGAGCGCCAAGTCCGATCGCCATCTTCGCGGCATTCGTCCCGACCACCCCGCCCCCGATGATCACGACCTCGCCGCGGCTGACGCCGGGCACACCGCCGAGCAGGATCCCCATGCCGCCGTTATACTTTTGCAGCAGCGCCGCCCCAATCTGCACGGACATGCGACCAGCCACTTCGCTCATCGGAGCCAACAACGGCAGCTGCCCGTTAGGGAGCTGTACAGTCTCATAGGCAATTCCCGTGACCTTCCGTTCCATCAGCATCTCCGTCAGCGGGCGGTTGGGAGCCAGATGCAGATAGGTGTACAGCGTCTGCCCCGGCCGGAACAGCGCATACTCCTCTTCGAGTGGTTCTTTCACCTTGACGATGATTTCCGCTTGTTGGAACAGCTCTGCCTTATCGGCCAGCAACGTCGCGCCAGCCTCCACATACTGCGCATCCTCAAAACCGCTCCCCAAGCCGGCTGCCTGCTCAACAAGCACCGTGTGCCCGTTCCGGGTCAGCTCACTGACGCCGCCCGGCGTCAGTGCCACCCGATTTTCGTTGTTCTTGATCTCTTTCACCAAACCAATGATCATTGCCTATCCCCCCGTAGATTAGACCAGTCTGACTTCAATTCCGGCTTCTTCAAAGGCCGCTATTTCTTCCTTGTTGGCATTGTGATTGGAGATGATGCAGTCGATCTGGTCGATGTCCGAAATATGCGAGAAGTCGGCGCGACCAATCTTCGTATAGTCCGCTACAACGATCGTCTTGTTCACCCGCGCGATCATCTGTCGGTTCAGCTCTGCTTCCATATGATGATAGGTGGTCACTCCAAACTCCGAGCTTACGCCGTCAGAGGAAAGAATGAGCTTATCCGCTTTGTACTTGCTGAGCTGACTAATGGCGTCGTCGCCGGAGGTGAATTGATATTCCCCGTTGAAGTTCCCCCCGAGCAAGACGACGAACTTGATGTTCGGGTTGCGACTTGCTTCCTGAACAACGGATAGGGAGTTCGTCAGGAGAATCAGATTTCTCTGCTCCTTTAATTCTCTCACGACATATAACGGCGTTGTCCCCGAGCCAAGGATGAGCGTATCGCCATCATTGATCATCGCTGCCGCTTCCATCGCAATCCTTCGTTTCTCCTCCTGATTGGCTTCCATCCGGTCGTTGAAGTTCATTGCGTAGTAGCTCTTATAATTGCTAATGGCACCGCCATGTACGCGCTCGAGCAGTCCCTCCTGCTCCAAGGCGTCCAGGTCCCCCCGGATCGTAACCTCGGATATGGCGAACCGCTTGCTTAATTCGACCACCTTGACTTTGCCTTCTTCGTTCAGCAGGGATAGGATTGTTTTTCTTCGTTCTTCCAGGTTCCTGTCCATATTCGTCTCATCCGCCTTATTCGTTAATAATCACCGTCGGCCAGCCCATCAGCTCGCCCAGCTCGGTTAGCGCTCGCAGCACATCCCCGTAGACGATAGCGCCATGATGTGTGCCGCCCTGCCGGCTATAGGCCGTCAGGAAATCCGCGACGGGCACGGGCGGCTCGAACCAGCCGCGTATACTGCCTGCCATCCGGTCCTCTCCCTCGACCTCCGTCATCGTAATCGGCGAGAGGATTAGACGATACTCGCCCTCTCTGCCCGGCGCCAGGTTAACATAGACCGCCTGACCGCCGCGGAACCGCCCATAGGCGACCACCGGATTGTCCGCATCCGTGAACGGGAAGCTCATCTCCCGCAGAACGGGCTTGCCGGAGCAAACCTTGAGATTCATCTCGCCCATATGGCTGAGGAAGACGCGGTTATGCTTCCAGTCCGGACAGAACATCTCGGTGAAGGACGTCTCTGGGTAGACCGCCAATAGCGCACCCACCAGCGCCGCCGTCAGCACATCCCCTTCACCTGCGTAGCCGATGCCTCTGCCCATCGCCTTGCTCACCTCGAGGAACGGCATGCTGGATAGACCGGATTGTCCGGTTACATCGAGGAAGTTGACCGTAAATGCGGTCAGCCGATGCTCCTCGATCAGCTGGCGCATCGTAAGGCAAGCGCGCGTCGACTGTCTGTGGACGGCAGCATCGACGCCGGCCGATTCGTACGCGCGCTGATCCTCCTGCATCTCCTGCTCGATCGCCGCATCGGAGATAGCGGACGCCGCTCCTTCGCCCAGGCTGCTCGCATCCAGAATGACGGTCTCCAGCCCGATTGTGCGGCGCAGCACGTCGGTCGGCACATCGAAGTCGCCCATGCCCGCGAACGTCTTGCCTAATCGGCCGACTCGGGCATGCCGCAGATGATGGACAATCCGGGCCGCCTTGACGCCCTCAACCACACGATCCAGCACATCCGATTCCGACCAATGGCCGGCCTCCAGCAGGAAGCGCTTATCGCTGCGCAGCAGCAGATTGCACAGATCCTGCACGCCGTGGATGCCGTGATTGTACATTAGCTCTTCCGGGTCCTGCTGCGGACTGTAATCGTACGTCGGCGTCGTATCAAGCACGATCACCGGCAGCTCCGTCGCGGCGAGGACGGCTGCCGACTCCAGCGACGGCGAGTAGGCCAGATGCAGCGTCACCAGCGCATCGACTCCCTGCGTCTCGAACCGATGGACGGCCTCTGCGCACTCGGAACGAACCTTGCACATGCCGCTCTCGACCACCTCGACCCCTCTCTGCTCGAAGGAGCGAACAATCGTCGCGTAGAAGGCCTCGATCCGTGGCCGTAGTTGCGCGAAGTAATCATCATACAACTGGATGTACAGCGGCAGCAAGCCGATCCGCAGCTTCTTCATCGGGCGACCTCCTTCACCCGTCCGATGAGGGCAGCCGCGTTGCCGTAGAATACATCCTCGATGTCCTGCCTGCTCAAGCCTTCGGCCTCGGCCGCCAGCCGGAACGCCTCGATCTGCTCGTAGAGGAAATAGGAAAGCTGCTCGGCCTCAGGGCCTTCAGTCTCGCGCATATTGCGATCGCCGGATACATCCCCGTACAGTCCGCGAGGCACGACATTTATGTACCTGCCCTGCTCGTAGATGCGCTTCATCCGCATGCGGACGATGGGCAGGTCGCTTCCGAACAGGATGCGCTTGGGCCCAACCGCCTGGATCAACTGCCGGAATACGTTCGCGTTGGTATTAGCGCTGAAGTCGAAGACCATGGTGCGGGTCTTGGCCAGAATGTCCAGCGCATCGCCCACATCCTCCTCGCAGTATGCCCGCCCGACATGGGCGATGATCAGCTTGAGCTGCGGATACAGCTGCTCGATCTCCAGCATCTGCGCCAGATTGACCGGGTCCTTGAGCCGGCCGTCTCTGGGGATATGCAGCATCGCCATCCAGCCGCGCTTGTTCAGCACCTCCAACTGATGTGGAGGCAGGAAGTCGTAAATCCGTATTTCCTTCTCCGGGATATAAGGGGCTGCATAATTCAAGTATACCTTGCAGCCGAGGAATCCGCCTCGCTCGATGTCCGCTTCGAAGGCGGCAGCGCTCTGCTCCGGCTTGGTCACCATCAGCGCAGGGAGCTTGCGGGCGGCCGCGCATTCACTTACGTAACGGTTGCCCAGCTCCAGATTGGTGCTTCTCGATACCTGCGAGAACATCAGCGGCGTCACCTGCTTGCCCGGCAGCATCAGCCGATACGTCTCCATCAGATCCTCAATGGAGTTGCTCGAGGCGACACGTCCAGGCCAGGTGACGGCTCGCACGAGTGCGGGATCGCTCGGCGCCACGAATTCCTCCAACCAGACATGCGTATGGATATCGATAATACGCTCCGGCAAGAACGGCTGCAGCTTCTGTTCATAAAACAAACGGTCGACTTCGTTGACTTCGAATAGTGTCCCCATCTAGGCCCCTCCAAGATTGCTGTATTGGTTAACAAAACGCTGGTATTGCTCGTCATAGAACCGGCTGACTGCCGGATCGGGCGTGCGCACGAGGGCCGGAAACGCCATCGTCCGCAGCGCCTCACGTTCGTCCGCATACAGTCCGACGCCGATGCCGGCCAGGATAGCGCTGCCTACAGCTCCCGCACAGGAGCCGTTGGTCGTCGCCAGCTCGATCCCGAGCACGTCGGCGACGATCTGCGGCCACGGGAAGGTCTCCGACGGGCCGCCTACCATCGTGACGGAGCGAGCCGCGAGACCGGCGGCCGCCAGCCCGTCAATCTTCATCCGGAGCAGATACGCCGTCCCTTCCATAAGCGCCCGCGCCACATCGGCAGGGGCGTAGGCCGACAGGTCGGCATCGGCCGCCCGCTCCGGATGCAGGAGCAGTCCGCCTGCGCCGGGCTGAGCGGTCGCCGCCAGTCGGCTGAACGTCTCGTTGCGGTCCGGCCCCGCCGATAGATACCGGCTGACGCATCGGTCGACGGACGTCGCAATGGCTGGCAGCGAGAACAACCCGCCCCACGCGCCATCAGGCTGAAGGAACGGATCGGTCAACAGCCCGTTGCCGATCGCTTGCGACCGATCCTGCAGCGGATAGAAGCCGACCCAGGAGGTGCCGCAGGAGAGCAGCAGTTGCCCCTCGCCGAGCACGCCCGCCCCCCGCGCGGCGCTCGGATGGTCAAAGGCGCCTAACACGACCGGGGTGCGGACCGACAATCCCGTCTGCCCGGCCGCTTGCGCCGAGATACGTCCGAGGACCGTGCCTGGCTGGTGGAGGCGCGGCAGCTTCTCCTCGGCGATCCCGAGCTTCGCCAGATAGGGAGCATACCAGCTACCCGCCTGCTGATCCTGCAGATAGAAGGTCGTCGCCGTCGAGCTGTCGATGCCCCATTCGCCGGTCAGGCGATAGAGGATATAGTCTGTCGTCATCCCTACCCGCGCCGCGCGATCGAGCAGCTCCGGCTCATGACATCTGAGCCAGGAAAGATGCGCCAGCGGGAAGCTGTCCAGCAGCGGCCAGCCGATCCGCTCATGGACCTCAGCCGCATCCAGCTTGCCGAATACCTCCGCGATCTCGCTGCGCGCACGCGCATCCATCCAACTGAACGCTGGATGCAGCGGCTTGCCTCCCTCGTCCAGGAGCACGGTGTTGCCGCTCGCCGAAGCGATGGACAGCGCGGCGAGCATGGCCCGGTCCGGCAGCGCTGCCGCAAGCTCGTGGATCGCGCTCGTGACCCGGGCGTACAAGTCGTCCGCATCGAGCTGCACCCGGCCGTCCACAGAAGTCTGCACCTGCACCTGGCGTTGCGCTCTAGCTGCGATCGTGCCGTCCGCGCGCAGCAGGACGCCCTTGACGGCGGAGGTGCCGATGTCCAGGCCGATGAGATAGCTCATGCTTGCGCGGCCTCATGCGGCTCTTGCGCAAGCTGCATGAGCGCCTCGTCCATCTGCGCCAGCATATAGTCGAGCATGGCCGTCGTGGCAATGATCGGCGGCTTCGTCAGCGCGGTCGGCGGACATTGGGCTTTGTACGTCTGGGAGCTGATATCGATGCACTTGCCATTGAGCTTCTCGGTGAAGCGCACCACCTGCTCCGTCTCGTGGAAGAAGATCGTCGCCAGATGCCCGCTACCCTCGATGCACATGATCAGCGACGGATATCGCGCGGCCAGCTCCCGCAGCTTCGTCTCGTAATACTCACCCATCCGTCCCGTATACGCCGCATTCTCCTCCGCGAAGCACATGGTTATGAGGTAGGCGAGCGCCGCCAGCTCCTCCTGGCCATTGGTGACGAGCGCTCCGAACTGGCTCAGCGTATCCATCTCGTGCGTCGTAAGAATGCGGGAGGCGGAGTATTCTCCTCCGGGGAAGCCCTTGCCGATAATGACGAAGTCGGGATCCAGTCCGTAGGCTCGGAACAGGAACATCCCCGGATACCACATACAGGACTGGATCTCGTCGCACATGACCGGCGTATCGTGAGCATGGCATAGCTCGTAAGCCTCCTGCAAAAACTGCCGCTCCAGCTTGATCCCACCATAATTCATCATGATAATCTCGTGGATGAATCCGGCCGTCTTGAACGGCGGTCGGTTGTACTGCTCCAGCTTGGCTCTGAAATCGTCGATGTCATTGATGTTGACCGGGCACACTTGGAGGATACCCGCGGCCTCCATCTTGTCGTACAGCTCCGGCCAGAGACCGCGCATCGTCTGGGCGATCACGGTCGTGCCGTGATAGTTGGCTCTTCCCTTGCCTTCATTGTCCGCGATGACAAAAAACACCGGCGTGCGGCCCTTGTACAGCGGCTCGGGGCTATGATCCTCCAGCTTGTAAAAGCGGGCCAGCATCATCTTGATCCCCGCCTCGCAGGCCAGGGAGCCGGTATCGAGATTGATAACGCGGTTCAGAACATGCGACTCCCGGGAGGACAATCGCGCCTCCAGCTCCTCCTCGTCGGCGCGGTCCAGGCCGTTCGCGGTCCGGATCAGCTCCCGCTCCAGCAGGCGGGTGATATGGCCCCGCGTATTGTTGTGCGTCGCATTGGTAATCCCGAGCTGCCGGGCGCGGTCGATCAGCTGATAGCCCGGGAAGTTATGTCCGAGCGGGATGTGGTAGTGCTCGCTCTTGGCGGCCAGATACAGTCGGCCGTCCTCGCCCAGACGCAGATAGCCCAGCCCCCCGAGCGGGCTCGCTTGCGGATTGGCGGCCTTGCGGAACGAATCAGTCGGCGCCCCCGAGCTGGAGCCTTGCAGCGGCGCGATTACGCGCTGGCCCACTTGGGAGAGCAGCCGATCCATCTTCTCCCTGTAGGCCTGCGGCATAAACTCCATTTCTTCATTTGCTAGCCTGTGCGCTTCCACAAGGTCCATATCTTTCAGTACCGCAGCCCCGGCCACGACCGAATCCATGTAATTCTGGCCTAGCAGCTGCGCCAGTGATCGCTTCACCGTCTTCATGGTTCCCTCACCCTCTATTTCGTTATGGTTATATTTAAATCTTATATACTTTCGTTTATATTGTCAATTTGTTTCTTTTTTATTTCGAAATAATAAAACTTAAGGATAGTCTCCAAGACGACGACAACTCAAAAGGACCCGTCAGGTTAAATCCCGACGAGCCCTTGGGCTGTTCAACTTCTATTGCCGAGTAAATGCTCGGGTAACTTCCAGTGGCCCTGTCCGACGTTCGCGGTTATCCATTCCGTTCGTGAGCAACGATTCGAATGCCGTCCGGCAATTCAAGAATATTGGGCTCCTTCAGGTTCTGGTTCCACCCTGCAGTGATCTGCCCGTAAGGCGTCGGAATGTGCCCCCAGCATGTCTTGAAGCCCTCGATGGGCTGCATCCGCAACGATATCGCTCGGTAACCGGGTTCAACCGGAGTGACACCCAATACACGCGATACTATCCAGTGAATAGGGGTCGCTGCCCAGCTATGACATAAGCTGATCCTGTACGAATCATACGCGGTGTAGGTGGTCAACGCATCATGAAAATCACGTTCATGCTGCAAAGTGATGCTTTCCCAGCAAGCTGTCGCGCCTTCGGAGAGCATTTTACCCCATACCAGGGAGACAACTTGCCAGGCCTTCTCCTGCAGGCCGAACCGGGAGCAGCAATCCGCTAGCCAGTAAGCCGACAAGGGGGTAATTGGATCCGACACCGTGTACCTCCGCAGGAAATGTTCCGCCTCCTGCTCCCCGACATACCCGGAAATAATCCCCAGCAGAGGGGTGATTAACTGCTCTCCCATCATGAATGGCTCTTCTCCGATGCTCGGGTACCCCCAGTCCGGGAGCGCATCCAACGCTGGCAGGTAACGCTTCAGCTTGCGCACATTCTCTCCCGTCAGACGCAGTAGCGCCTGCATGCAGAGATGGCCTTCGCCAGCATCCATCGGGACCCACTCGATGAGCATTGAATTCGACCGCATCAGCTCGCCACTGTCGGAGTGAATGTTATGGATCACTTGCTGGATATGCCGGTTTAATTCGCCTTCAAGCGAGAGCACAAACGCGTCGTCTCCGGTATGCAAATAATACTCCCATATATTGTTGATCCACCATAACGTATATGCGGGAATGTCGTTCATCCAGTAGCCGACTGGCGTTCCCTTGCCTAATTCCAGGATCGAACGTCGGAGTACCGACAGGTCGTCCCAGAGCACATAGTCGGCTTTGGCTGCCAGATAGAAATCATAAGCCCAGTTAAGCCGATCCCGTTTGATGCCGTCCCACAGACCGATCTGATGACAGATTCGGTTTGTGTGCAGCGACATATCATAGATGTCCCGTAACAACGGGGAATCCGTGTGCAGGCTACCGAGCTGCTGCATGGGAACAACGACCTCTTCCGGATACCATACCAGGTCAAATGCCTCTCCCTCCTCCACAAGGATCGTCATTCGGACATAACGAAGTCCCTGCGGCAGCGTGACTTGAGTGGCAAGCGGCTCCAGCCGGACAACCTCTGTCATCAGACCGGCATAGTTCTCCAGCTCCTGCAGCGACTCTGCGCCCTGCCAGATAATGATCAGACTCGACGAGCAACGATTGCGAAGATGGAAGCGCACGTTGTATTCCTTGCCCAGATCCACCGTGCACGCAGGCAATAAAGATCTGTCCAACCGTTGCAGTTGCTCATTCATATCAAGCCACTCGGCTTGTTTGCGCACATGATAGAACAGATGAAGCTGCTGCCGTGCCGGAACCGGCACCGACGGTACCCCCCGTCCCATTCCACTCACCTGCAGCCCTTCTGTGGATGAGCTAACTTCCGCAAGGCGGGCTGACAAATGGACCCAACCCGAGAGGGGCATCGTCTCAATATCGCCGAATCCGCCGGCGACGAACCAGGCCGGGGCGTCCTCTACATCGCCAAAGGGCTCTTCGCCAAGCAAGCATACCTTTTTAGCAGCTGTGCCGCCGGCGCTCCAGGAATCATCCGTACGGAGCCAAAAACCGTCCGCCGTCAAAAATGCCGCGCAGCCCACAGTCCGCTCATGCAAATGCATGCTGACCGGTGCCGTCGGCATATATACGGAGCAAGCGATGCGTAATCGAATCGTATGCTCCCCCGCAGCCAAGGTAGCCGGAAATGCAGCCATTCGGTGAAATGCGCATACATTGGCTGCACTTTCTTCCAGCTGCCCGGCCGCCATACCATCAATCTCCACCTCGACCGCTCCCGTCAAAGCAATGCGGAATTCCGCATCGCTCACAGGACTTTCCAAAACGAAGTTGCGGACCAGCTCTAGGCTTGGCGCCCCATGCAGATCCCTATGCCAAATCCACTGGGGGATACGTTCAGCCGTTCGCATACTCACCATCGTCAACCGCCCTCCTCTACAGCTTCAATGCGCCTTGTGTCATGCCTTGAATATAATATTTCATGCCGAAAGTAAAAATCAGCAACAACGGGATGGACGAGATCGCATACGCTGCAAATTGAGGGCCCATATCCGTAATGCCGAACTGCTTTGTAAAGATGGTTAGCCCCACGGAGATAACCTGCAGGCTGCTGTCCTGAATCGTCAACAGCGGCCATATATAATCATTATAAACGCCGACCGATTGCATGATGAACAGCGTTGCCAGAATGGGGAGCGAGAGCGGAAGCACGATTTGTGCAAAAACGCGGGCTTCCGAAGCGCCGTCCATACGGGCTGCCTCGAACAATTCCCCCGGCAGTCCAGCCATATACGTCCGGCAGAGGAAAGTGCCGAACACCTGGCCGCCGGCCGCGCTTGAGATGATGATCGCCCACGGCGTATTCGTCAGCCCCATATTCTTGTACAGCACGTACGAGGGAATCAAGGTGAGAACACTGGGAATCATCATCATAGCCAGCATCATAAGGAAAAGAACATTTTTGCCCGGAAATGATTTCTTGGCGAACAGGTAGCCGGACAGTGCGGACAATAAAATGACAGCGAGGCTCCCGCTCACAGCATAATACACCGTATTAACCACGTACCGCCAAATGCTATGAAATGCATCGATATAATTCGACCATCGAGCGGGCGAAGGCAGGGCCCAGAAATTGCCGAGGATCTGGGCATTGCTCTTGAGCGAGCTCAAAATCATGAATAAAATCGGAACTAGCGTCAGAAAGACAAGCAGAGCCAGCAGCACAATAATGGCTAATTGTCGGATCTTAAAGGACTTCAACATAGAACAGCCTCTCCTTCCTTAGTCTTCCGACGATCTGATGAATCGCATACTGAGTATCGTGATGACCAGGATGACCGCAAACATGCTGACACCCAGCGCGGATGCGTAGCCAAGGTCGTTGAATTTGGTCGCGGCATAATACATCTGCAGCGCGGGAACGTAGGTAGAATCCATCGGTCCGCCCCCGGTGACGATCAGAATACCATTGAAATCTTGAATGATGCCGATCAGCCCCATAATGATCAAAAACTTGAATTGGCCTGCCAGCAAGGGCAAATGAATCGACCGGATGATCCTTGGCAAACCTGCGCCGTCCATACGGGCTGCTTCCGTTAGTTCATGAGGAATGGCCAGTAATCCTGCATAGAGGACGAGCAATTGCAGGATGCCCACGAAAGGAAATCCGATAAAAATCAGCGCCCACAACGCGGTATTCGGATCTCCCAGCCAGCCGTGCGCCCAAGAGCCTAAGCCGATTAATTGCAGGAAGTGGTTGAACAACCCCATATTCGGGTCGTAAAAGTTCTGCCATATGAGCAACCCTGCTACGCCGGGAATGACCATCGAAGCCGTAAATGCAGTGCGGAATCCGTACTGCAAGGTCTTGCTCCGCAAATGGTAGATTAATTCCGCAACAATCAGCGGGGGAATTATCGCTTTTATAAGTCCGGTGACGATCAGGATCATCAAATTCCCGAGTCCCTTCAATACGTAAGGGTCTCGGACCATTCGCTCAAAATTGTCAAGGCCGATAAACGTGGTCTTGCCGCCGGGCTGCCACTGGTATAACGAATGGAACAATCCTGAGAAGGCCGGAAAATACATAAATATAAAGAGAAGCGCAAAGCTAGGGAGTAGTCCGGCGTATACCCATCTGGATCGCCATATTGCCTTAAACACACCAAATCGTTTCCGTTTTTTCAAATAGATCAACCAAGCCGTCACGAGAACGCCTACCGCCAGCGCGCCCGCAATCCAATAGATTAATCTCAATTTCGCCTGACTCTTCGCATCCGCGATGACGCTCCCGACATCAAGCGGCCGGATACTTCCATCCGCCTGGCCGGCGTAGAGAATCCTACCATCAGGTGAGAAAGCAACCGCCCGTCCGATCTGGCTGCCTTTAGACTCCCAGAGCTTGCTGCCATCTGTGTTGAATAAATAAAAGTATCCAGACAAATCCGACACAGCAAGTATTTGCTCTTGCATCGAGAAGGCGATCGAGGACACGTTGTCTCGTGTAGCCAGCGATTGGACCCTGGTACCTGTCTTGTCGAATAACTCGGCTTGCCTGGCATTTGTACCAATAGCCACCTCACCGTCATTGGTCACTGCCAGAGACTGGACTTGCCCCCCTGCGCCAAAACGACTTAGAAGCTTGCCGTCCTTATCCAGCAAATATACAAACTGATCGGCTCCCGCTGCCGCGATCCATAAGCCATTGGCCGACACCTTCGCCATCTTCAGAATCGAGTCCACCGGGTACGAGCCCGCAGTCTCGCCCGTTGCGGCATCAACCCGTACAACTTCTTTGTTGCGCTGCATCACCACGATAATGACCGAGCCGTCCGTCGAAGCGGAAACACTCTTCACCTGTCGCTTCATATCACTGTCCCAGAGAAGCTGTCCCTCCGATCCGTAAGCGTACAGATGTCTATCATCTGAGGCGACAAGCAGCGTTCCATCTTCGAGCAGATCAACAGCCGTAATGACATTGCCGGCGGTCGTTTCCATCAGCCGTTGGCCCTCCTGATCGAACACAACCGCTTTGGAACCATGACTCCCCATTGCCACGCGACTTCCATCCGCTGATACGGCAATCGAGGTAATATCCTCCGCCCCTTCGCTGGACCACTGTACTTGCGCCGAAGCATTCGACGGAGCGATTCCCAGAAGGAGCAGGATTGCCAATAGAATCCATGCTGTTCTCCTCATATGCCCTTCCTACCCTTCTCCAAAGCGATTGATCGACCAAAGCGCCCCACGCAAGTCCAATCTACACAGGCCGCCAAGGGCCTGTGTAGATTGGAGCCATTATTTATTGCGTACCGGCGGCCGTTTTTCCGGCGTGTTTAGATCCGACAACTCCAAATTCCGCTCTTTGAGCGCGGCTTCAAAATACGTATCGATGTTCGTTTGCAGCTCCTCCAAATATTGCTCCGTCGTAATGGTACCTGCAAAAAACTTTTGCACGCTGCCTACCCAGTCTTGAACGGAAGGCTGGTAATCCCACAATCCACGAGCCAAAATATTCGCTGCGCTGTCATATCCCTCCGTGTTGCCGATCGGGGCAAAATCCGCGAATGCGGCCGTCATCTCTTCCGGAAGCGTAATGTCCTTCAGGGCCGGTGCCCCATCCAGGGAAGCATCGGGACTGTTCTGAATCGCTTCGACGTAAACGAGGTACCCCTCGGGGCTCGTCAGGAACATCATGAAGTCCATATTCAAGGCGTTCTGCTCCGCCGATTTGTTGACGATTCCGTAGGAGCCTACTGGAATCTGAATTGTGCGCGCCGCCCCCTTCACTTCCGGCCCTTCCATGGAAGGCATGTTAAAAAATCCGTAATCGAACGGCTCGACGCCCCCGGTAGCGCCCGTCTTCTCTTCATCAGAGAAATCCTTGGGCAGCTTCCAATACGAACCCGGGGTAGACATCATCGTGGCAGCCTTGCCCGTCAGGAACAATTGGTACGCTTGCGTGTCCTTCACCCCGAAGAAGCCATCAGGCGTGTAGGAGAACAAGGTCTTCAGATTTTCGGAGTAGGCAGCCCATGCAGGGTTGCCCGCCACTTGAAAAGGTCCTGTTTTCTCCCGGATGGCCTTCCAGGCCCGTAGGGCATTCTTCGTCACTTTACTGTTTGCATCATTATAGGGATCGCTCGGATCATAAGACCAACTATCATCCACTTCTGGCAAATAGGTATAGTCCTGCGGCTCGGAGCGCGTAACGGTAACGAAGTCCCGCAGGTACTGGTCGGCGTAGATCCGGGCCAGCCAACCGGCCGTACTGCTCCACATCGAGTTCGCGTCTCCCGCCAGTCCGAGAGGAATATATCCGGCGGCCTTAATCTTGTCAAAGGCTGCAATCAATTCATTGAAGGTTTTCGGCGTCTCGGTCACACCTGCTTTTTCGAAAATCTCCTTGTTGTATACCCAGACAATCTGGACGGATTCAAAGTTCAGGTTCCACAGATGATCCTCCGCTCCAACACCTTCGAGATTAATACCCATGGCATCCAGATCAAATGATTCCTTCCACGCTTTGCCGGTGTAGGGATTTTCATTTTCGAAATAAGGATAAAAATCCACGAATTTCTGGTCATTGGCCAGGTTCAGAACCTCGTTGTTTGTAATGAGATCGACATCGGGCGTGCCCGCAGCAAATTGGGCCGTCAACCACTCTTTAAAGCCTTCCTGAGGCTTATGGTCAACTGTAACCTTAACGCCGGGGTTATGGGCCATGTAAGCTTGCGCAACAGCGTTCCACACCACGGATGAAGCATTGGGCAGCGAGATTTTAATTTCGCCTTCCAGACTGGACGCAGATGAATCATTTGTCGAGCCATCGGGCACAGGATCTTGCGGAGTCGTTTCCGGTGTGACGTTGTTACTACAGGCGGATAATAGTGCCGATACAACCAGCATAGTGATCAGCAGGATCATAAAGTTTTTCTTCCGCATGTCGTTCTCCCCTTATCATTTTTAAAATGTGGATAAAGCGCTTACTGATGATTCATACCTTTGTCGTCTCTGGGATTGCAAAGTATCCTTCATTTTATTTTGTATACTTTACATTTAAAAGTATACTCTACCGATCCATCCGTTGCAACATCTTTTTTAATGTGCCGTCACACACAAAAAAGGCTGTCCGCTCTCACGACAGCCTCTGCCCGCTCTTCTCGGCCTATTCACATCCCTGCTCAGCCTTCGCTTGAGCGCTTAGGAGGGGGCCGGCCCGGTGCTGCCCCGGGGAATCAGCGTAGGCACGATCTCGTCTTTTACGGGTTGCTGCGCCTCCTCTGCGAACTCGAATAATAGCATTTCCGCAGCGCGCTCTCCCAGCTTTCTCGTATTCTGGTTCACTGTAGACAGGGACGGATAGGCAATAGCACTGATGTTCAAGTCGTCATATCCCATAATACTGATGTCCCCTGGGACTTGCATCCCCGCCTTTCTGGCGGCATTCATGGCCCCAATCGCCTTATAATCGCTGGTTGCGAAGATGGCGGTGGGCGGACGCTCCAGCTCGATCAGCCGTTTGAAGCCCTCCGCTCCCAGCTCCATAGATTCCTGCTCCTCGTCCATGAAGACGACAAGCTCTGGTTCAAAAGGAATCTGATGCTGCGATAGAGCGAGCCGGTACCCTTGCAGGCGGAGCGAGAATTCCTGGTTAAGCTCCAATATGGACTTTCCAGTAAGAATCATGCCGATCCGGCGATGTCCCAGCGATATCAAGTGCTGGGTCGCCAGATATCCGCCGGTGAGATTATCTACAATGACATATGGAATCCCCAGGTGAGGGTAATAGAAATGGACCGTTACGATTCTCCGGTTCTCCTGTCGCCAGGCCGCAAGCCGCTCCATATCGAACGAATCGACAGCTGTGGTAGTCAATAGTACAATACCCGCCTGCGGATCTTCCGGCAGCTGATAGTCATCGCCTATATCCCAGAGGTGGAAATTCACGCCATTTTCCTCACACACCTCTTGGATGCCCTCGAACATTTCGCTGAAGAAGGGATGGCTGAACCGAGTCAAATCATGATTTAAGTGTGCAAAGAACAATGTTCGAATCGGCCGTGAGTCCGCATCTGCCGACTTCTCTTGGATAAAGCTTCCCTTCCCGCGAATCCGGTAGACATACCCTTCCTGCACAAGATCGGAGAGCGCACGGCGGGACGTAATTTCGCTGGTATTGTACTCCTTGGCCAGGTCGATCTGGGTCGGCAGTGGATCATGAGCGCGCAGCTCCCCGGTTTCAATCTTGCGTTTAATGTCGTTCATAATATATTGGTACATCGGTGTTTTATCCGATTTTTCCGATTCCATCATCCATCCCTCCTATGAATGGAATAAGTATACTTTAGAGGTTAGCTTTTCGCAACAGCAATAGACGGAAGGAGCATCGCTCGCTCTCCCTTCCACCTGCTGGATTCCGGTTCCCTCTACTGTCCTATGCGATGGAGATGTCCTCGCCTGCCCGGGTTGACCGAGCCTGATCCGGGAAGCGCATCACGCCGCTAAGCGAGATGATGCCGTCGGCTTCCGTCTGCTGCATCTGCTCCATATCAACCTCAACGGTGGCGAAAGCAGCGGGCACCGCGGCCTGTATAATCAGGCTCCCGTCCTCTTGCCTGTGCCATTCAATCCGCAGATCCCCATGCTTGGTCGGTATGACGCCTTCCGCCCAATCGATGCCCGGTGCAGGCGTTGGCCGGATCGCTACCTTGCCCGTCCCCGCTTCTGAGAGATCTGCGCCCAGGATCTCCCGGCTCAGCAGATACGTCGGAGACGCCCCCCAGCCGTGGGACAGGCTGACCGGGATGGAATCTTGCAGATAGGTTGGGGTGTGCCCCATGTATGGACTAGGGGTTGTGGGGAAGGGAAGCGCCAGATCGAACGTCTCCCACCAGGTTGTGGCGCCTCTCTCCAGCATGGCTCCCCAATAGCTCCTTATCAACCGCGTCGCTTCTTCGGCGAAGGCGTAGCGAAATAACGTTTCGAGCACGATATGGTAGAAGAACGCTCCGCGTATGGGCGGCAGGTGCCCGCCCGCGTACTGATCCTGCACGAAGGCGATGACTTCCCCCTCCTCCATAATCCCCGACCAGGCCGCGGCGAAGTTGGTTTGCGCGGTCACGCTGGAGGACAACCCCTCGTCTGTCAGACAATCGGCGTAGACAGAGGTGCCGGGCACGCGCAGCTGCGTCCGGATTTCCATACGCAGCCGTTCCGCCCGGCGGAGAAACGCACGCCCTAGCTCGGGTTCCTGCATCGTATCGGCCATTCGGGCGATGGTCTGCAAAAACTTGTAATAGTAGCAGGAGATTGCCGTCACGCGATCGCGTCTTTCGATGTCATCTGACCAATCGATAAAGCACCACCAGCCTTGGCGATCCGCCTTAGCAAACAAACCCGACTCGTCCTCCTGCTGTTCGAACCACGCAGCCAGGCGGACAGCATGCGGCCATATTTCCTGTAGGAACAAGTCATCGCCGGAATAGGCGTAATACTCCCAGGCGCCCAGCAGCCAAAAAGCACAGAAATCCGGCAGCAAAAACTGATTGCGATGCGGCCCGGTGCCAGGAATGGAGCCGTCTTTATTTTGAATTCTCGCCGCTTGCAGCAGCGATTTCCGGACAATATCCGGGTTACGATACGTTTGGTACACCACTTTGGCCATCACAACCGCGTCGGCCACCCACAAAGCGGCTTCGCGATGCGGACAATCTTCAAAATGGTGCTGGCTGTTGACCACCGTCGTATAACGCCCCGTTTCCCAGATGCGGTTTAACAAGTCGTCGCTGCAGCGAAAGGCCGGTTCTCCTTCGAACGGATAGTGAACAAAACGGACGTCCAGACGATGAACCTGAACCGCGGCGGGGGTCGCCATCGCCGCGATTTTCAAATAGCGGAATGCCCGGCGGCCCATCGGAGTCAAGCGGTTAAGCCCCTTCTTCAAAAGAAAGGTATCGGTCAGCAGCAGCTCCAGTGACTCGCCATAGAACAATTGTACAACTCCGCCTTCTTCCGCTTGAAGCTCCAGCTCCGGGAAGCCAACGATCTCCGAGCCAAAGTCATACGTAAGCTGCGGAAGGGAGCCGGGAGTCGAGGCATCCAGGACAACCACCTGCGCTTCCTTGTGGCCAAGCAACAAGGCCTCAGGCGTCTCCACCCTGCCCAAGTAAGATTCAGCCGCCACTACCGCCACCGGTTGTACCAACGTCTCCTGCAGCAGCGGAATCTCGCGAGGCAGCAAGCGCGGCCATGGCGCATCTGTCTGCTCCGTACGGGCGACGACGACGGCAGCCGGCCAAGCGGAGTCGTCGTAGGCTGCCAGCTCCCAGCCATCCTCCGCCTGGAGATCGATGATCTCGCGATAGCCACCCCACAGATGCAGCCGGCTTGCGTTCGGCTTCCAGCGGGGAGACCGTCGGCAGGGCCAGTCCGCGCCACTTGCAATCGAGCGTACCGGCACCTCAGCGTCAGATGCATCGAACAGATCGATCTGGCAGATCACCCCGCCCGGTCCTTGAAGCTGCTGCGTCACAATCTCTTCCTGTCCGAAATTATGAGCAATGATCGCCACAGCATTCGGCCCGTTATGCAGACAAGCCCCAATATCATAAGTATCGAATGACATCCACGACAGATCGGCGGGTGCCGGCCCCCTTCCCAGTTCATGGCCATTTATATATAACCTGTACGTTTGATTGGCCGATATCCGCAGGACGGCGCGAGACGGCAGCGATGCCAGGTCGAACCGTTTGCGAGTTTCCACGTAGACGTTATTTTCCTCCAATCCTTCGCTTGCCCATATCCATGCTGCTTGCCATTGTGCTCTATCCATAAATGACACCCTCCCACTGAGTGGATCAAAGAATATAAAAGTATACTTACTAAAATCATAATATACTTTTATCTATTGATCCGCAACAACTATAAGTTAGGGTGCCAATTTTCGACAAAAAAAGCGGTGAGGCAGATAAACCGCACCTGCCTCACCGCTTCTCTCATTCACTCAGCCATCGATTTGCAAAGTCGTACGATTGCTCACCGTTCCATACATGTCCGCCTGCAAAAACATGATGGACGAAACGATCTCCCGCCCCTGTCAATCGGTAAGCTCGAGCAGTAATCTCCACCTGCTCTGTCACGTTATCGACTCCCCGCTCGCCGTTCAGCGGATCCTGATCCCCCGTTTCGATCAGCAGGGCCCGCGGAGCGATCAGGGCAGCGACATCGCCCATATCTACATGCTCCCACAGCCCGGGGACGTAGTTGCAGGAGCAGTTGTACAACTTCAACAAGGCGTCTTTGTATCCGTAAAAGTAGCCGCTGACGATGGCGCAGCTCACCCGCTCATCAAGCGCCGCCAGCCACAGCGTCTGTAATCCCCCGCCTGACAACCCGCAGCAGCCGATATGGTCCTGACTGATGTCCTGCCGGGTCCCGATATAGTCGATAAGCCGCTGCAGATCCCATGTCCACATCCCAGTAAGCGATAATCCCATGCTGATCGCCATGACATTCAGGTGGTTGCAAGTACTGGACATAAACACGTGTTCCTCGTCGCCTTGCCCCGAGGATTCTCGACGTTCCCCGAATCCTCGGGCATCCGGGCAGAGCACGATATAGCCCCTTCGGACAAAGGACACGCCATAGTCGGTATGCTCGGCTTCGATTCGTTCCGCAAGCGCGGGGATATCCGTGCGGCCTGCAGGAGAAAGCTTACCCGCCGTGCCGTGACCGTGCGCAGCGATCATGCAAGGACGGCGCTCTCCTGGCTGCAGATCGTCCGGAAGGAGTAGGTAGAATGGCATCCACACGTCCGGTTCGGTCTGGATTAGCCATTTCTCGCGGCGATATCCATCCTCCTGGACGGTTTCCAGACGTTCAGGGAGCAAGTCGCACATCTCCATCCGGGCGATGCCGATCAAGTCGCTCAGGGCAGCCTTCACCTTCGTCTTCCAGGCCTCGTACTCCTCCACATCCGACGCCTCGAATTTTAGCTTCCTTGCCTCCCTGTCGAACCTGCCGACCAGGCTTTTCATGGCTGTATAGTAGGTCTTCGTAGGCACCGTTCGCATGTAACTACCTCCAGGTCACTTGATTCAAGTCAATAATTCACGCATTAAGGCAAGACATACAGGCGCCCCTCACCCGGAGCAAAGGATGAAGACAACTGACCGGTGGCGGCATTATAGTTGGTTGCCGTCTCCAGTCCGGTCGATTGGGATACTTCGGTCACCGAAGCCGGTTGCGTGGATAAAACAAACGAAACGGTTCTTGCATTCGCCGTATCCCGGTTGACCACCATGACATATTCTCTGCCGCTGGCGTTTTTGAAGCTGCTCACAATGAGAGGCTGCGTCAGATCGACCGGCTGCCAGAAGAAGCTGGATGGCAACGCTGTTGTCGACTCCGGCAGCGTTCCGGTATGATACACCGCCTGCGAATCAAGTGTAGTCAGCGTAGGGCCGATCTGGAGCAGCGCAGCGTTAATTGTCTTCGCCCATGTATACAACGGCCCCTTGGAGCCATCAGGGAGAATAATCCCGTCATGGAATGACTCTCCTTGCCCGCTCGGCGTCTCGTACGTAAAATAATTGATGCCTTTGGCACCATATGCCAGACTGGTATAGACATTATACCTCAACTCATTTTCAGAGGGCGAACGCAAGCCGTCCGTAATCCCGACGGATTGAATATAAGTCCAGAAATCAAGCGACGCCATCTGCGCTTGTCGCCTTACAATCTCAAGATTAGTGTAATATTCGCCGCTGAAGCCGCCGCTAGCGCTGAACGGATAATGATCAAACATCAGCACATCCGGCTTCTTGCTCGCCCACCGGTACACATAATCTTCATAGGAGAAAGGCAGCAGATTTTGGTTCAAAGCAAACCAAAAATCGCCGTTGATCGGTGTCCCCGAAGCGTAAGCCGTCCCGTCCTTCTCCCATTTCGTGCCGCTGGTGGAACGAATAACCCAGCCAACAGCGTTGTCTCCGCCCCCGCCATGGGTCAATTCCCAATAGTATTCGGTATTCGGGCTCACCACTGCGTTAATCTCAAAGCGGGGGAAACTCGTAGCCGAGCCGGACAAGGTGCTCTGTCCGAGCAAGGTAGTCTTCGCAGGTGAGTCCCATAGCTTGAGCGTCAACGGTTCGTTGCTTCCCCACTGGCTATTGTCGATATAGAGCTGAATCGTCGAAATCTGAGTCGTCCCCGCATTTGTCTTGAATGACTGGCCCAACGCTCTGTCCGGCGTAACGTATTCGCCAGTCCGATCGCCGAATCCAAGATTGGCTGCGTAGGTCGGCAACAGATTGACGTAGGTCATGTGGTTCGGATCAGCCTGTCTGAACTTCTCCATCGTTCCGTGCAGCCCGGTCATGGCCGCAGCGGAAGGCTCATCCATGAGATTATAGCCGAGCAGCCCCGGATTGGAGGCATAGTGGGAGACAATATCGTTCACCGTGGCCGTCGAAGGCTGCGCAACGCCGCTATACATCTTCTGTCCATAATTCAGCTTGAACCAGAAGTCGTAATTACTCAGCGCCGTTCCATTCTGATACGCCGTTCCTCCGGCGTATACATCGGACGTTTGGCCGACGACCCAGCCAATGCTGGAGGCGCTGTCACTCGTCAGTTCCACATAATAGGTCGTATTCGGTTCGAGCCATTTGTAGAGTTTGAACACAGGATAATTGTCTGCTACCGGACCCGTGATGTTATCCGAGCCGATTAGCACGTCTTTACTCGGCGAGGTGTACAGGCTCAAAGTCAGCGTTTTGCCTGCCGTCCATTGCGACTTGTCGATATAGAGCTGGATCGTATCGATGGCCACATCCGGCTCGTCGGGCGTCGTGAACGTCTGGCCGAGCGAATAAGCGCTCGACACGTATTTGCCGTCATTTCCTGCCGTTTGGCTGACCGTGAACTTGTAGGATCCGAGCCGGTCATCCTGGACGATACACCTCAACCCTTGAGCCGCACATTGGGCCAGCGCCGCATCATTCTGAGCATACGAGTATACACCGTTGGACAGCAGTACATAGGTAGCATTCATTTCTTTAATCTCCTGGTACTTGGCGCTTGTGGTCTCCTCGGGGCCGGGCGACCAGAAGATGCCGATTGGAAACGGATCAACCTGATGAACGGCAGCCTGTGCAGAAGTCCCTCCAGTCAGGCCTGCCAGGGCAACGGACAATGCAGCGATTGTTTTGGTCATCTTGCTCATCTTACGTATCATACTCATCTCCCTCTTCGCTCCTGATCAATGGAGCAGATTCATTTCTTGTAACTGCAGGGTTGCTTCTTCCAGCAATTTCTGTCCCCCTGCAAGTAGCCACTCCTGCTTGAACGCCTCGTAATCGCTATCCTTACCAAGAATGTACTGGATATCGAAGGCTCGGGTAAGGTGCCTCAGCTCCGACAATACTTGCGGATCCAGGTTTAGCAATTCGTGATAATTAGGATAGCTTTCCATTAGGATTACCTTACCATCTATCTCCAGCTGTTTGTCGTCCGCAGCACCGGGACTGTCCGTCTGCCCCTCAAGCACCCGGTCCTGGCTAGTCGCAACCCACGCCCCCCAATCATGCGCACCGATCATCTCTTTCCGGTACGGATCATTTTTCATACCAATGAATTTGGCACCGTTTGGTAGATTACTGACCGTCTGGCCGTTCACGCCGACGCCCCAACGAAGCGCCCAATACCCTGCGGTCGGATAAACGGTCGAGTCGATGAAGGTCAGGATTCGTTCCATTTTCACCGGATCACTGGCAGCCTGCGCAGATACGGTCAGCATTCCTCCTGCAATTGGAGAAGGTGGGCGTTTGCCGCCGAGCTCCGAACCCGTGGGGATCGGGATCGCATCCCACCACTCCACCGTCCTACCCGTCGCGCCGGTCGCCTTCTCTGCTTCCTGGACGATCACCCCTGGATAGTGGACCATGCCGATTTGACCGCCGAACAACTTGGGCTTCCGCTGCTCCCAGCCTTGCGTGTACCAATCGGGATCGATGAGCTTTTCTTCAACGATCGTCCTCATGAAAGTCAGGAATTGCAAATGCGTGCCATTAACAATGCCGTGTTGGACGGTGCCGTCAGGACCGATGTGAAAGCCACTCTGACCATACATCGACTCAAGCACGCTGATTTCGCCTATATCGCTCCCTGCCCCTGCGGAACTGATTCCCCAGGTATCGTCTTTCCCGTTGCCGTCAGGATCGTCATACGTAAATTTGCGAAGGACCTCCAGCAGCTCGCTATCCGTTGACGGAGGATCAAGCTGAAGTGCATTCAGCCAGTCCTTACGAAGCATTAGCGTCCAGGTGAACGCATCCGGCATTTTGGGAAGACCGATAATGTTGCCATCTTTTGTGGCAAAGACCCTCATCTGGTCATTCCACGTACTGGTTACATTGGGGAGCTTGGACAAGTAAGGCGCCCAGTCGTCTAGGACAAATCCTTGGTTATGCAGCTGGGTAATCAAGTTGCGGTCCCATGTAAAGATAAGATCGGGCGGCTCATTGGAAGCGAAACGGACAAGTAGTTTGCTCTCCAAATCGCCAATCGACATCGCGTTCAACGTCATGTCAATTTGAAATTGATCCTCCACCCATTTCTTCCAGGGATCATCCGCATCGGTCGGTACATTGGACCATCCATTGAGCATCATTTCCAGCTTGATCTTACTCTCCGAGGGATTCGTTTCCGGGCGATTGCTCGTTTCCACCGGTTCATTCTTCTCCGAGCAGCCTGCACTGCTAACGATCAGCAACAGCACGCAAGCGATGATCAGCAACCATAGCTTCTTCATCAGTTAACTCCTCTGTGATGTGTATTCGTGGATTCACCTCCTCTGTTGATGGATCACTTTCATTATATAGAGGAGCGAAATCACGCTATAGGACAGGACATTGCGATAAAGGAACGGATCTTGCGAATGTTGTCTCACGGCTACGTAACGTCTCGACGGTAATCGGCGGGACCGATACCAGTGAATTCCTTGAACACGCGGCTAAAATGCTTCCAGCTCTTGTAGCCGATCTGCTCCGCAACTTCATATATCTTGATACCCGGCTCCTTCAACATGCGTTTTGCTTCTTCCATCCGCAAGGTTGTCACATATTCGAGAAAGGTCATGCCGGCCCGCTCGCGAAAGAGATGGCTCAAATAATGGGGGCTGACATACACTGCTTCCGCTACATCCGTCAGCGTGAGCGAACCTGTTAAATGGCTGCGGATATAACTCTTGGCACCCACAAGTACATGACCCTCCAGATGTTTGGGGAACAGAATCTCGGCCATGTGATTGACGTAATAAAGCACCTTTTCTCTCAATGCAGCTTCATTTCTTGTCCAGACCAGCTTAGCGATAAGATCGGCTGTTTGTTGCGCGCGAAAGGTTGCAGAGGCAGGCTGTCGCTCTTCCATATGCTCGTACAGCATGAGAAATAATGCCTCTAACCCTCGCACCAACACTTCAACGTCTTTTTGTGCAACCCACGTGTCTAATCGTTGCCCGACCTCGGCAATAAACACCGCTTCATTTGCCGTTTCCAAAGCTGCGCGAAGCGAATGTAAGTCATGCTTTGCGCGCTTGTCGCTTGTCTGTTCCTTGTCCGTGTCATAGATATACTCTCCTGTTCCGTCATACAGACGGGTTAATAAGGACACGCAGGCTTGAAACGCAAGCTCCCCTTCGGCACCTTCACAGACATAAGAAGCGGAACGTCCGATACTGACAGTCAACTTCATCCGCTCGCGCCAAAACGTTGTAAATTGTTCTGTGAATGCGTTGGCGACCCCCTCACCCGCTTCTTGCGAATCTGCAAATACGCCGATAACCAGATTGTTAGGTTCTAAGCGAGGGGTATCGGATATAGAACAGAGATGACCCAGTTCATCGGCAATCTCATCGAATACTTTGGCCAGCAGCCATGAGACCACCTGCACACCCCCAAGTTCGCGGACTCTTGTATCCTCCATATCGTCCACATCCACAGCCAACATCACCTTGAAGCGCTCGCTCATCTGCTCAAATGCCGATCGTGTCATATGCCGGTTCTTCCTAAGCTTATAATTGCTATGCAGCGCGGCGCGCTGCAGTGCAGCCTCCAATTCGCTCTCATTGACCGGCTTCAGCAAGTAATCCACCGTACCGAGTCGCACAGCCTTCTGCATATAACCAAAATCGCCATGCCCGCTAAGCACGATGATTTGAATCGACGGAAAACGGTAGCGGATCGTCTCCGTCATGCCGAGCCCATCCATCCCTGGCATACGGATATCCGTCAAAACGATATCTACGGCGCAAGCGCTTAGGAAATCCAACGCCGCCATCGCGTCCGGCACGGATCCGACCACTTGTATATCCCCATCGCAGGCGAACATCGTCCGAAGCATATGATGCAGTCCCTCCCTGATCTCCTGCTCGTCGTCGACGATCAGCACCTTCATCATCTGCACTCCCCCTCATAGGCTGACATGTCATTCTCGGCAAGAGGAATATGAATGGCTACAATCGTGCCTGCGCTTTCCATACTTTCGATATAGAATCGGGCCTCAGCACCAAATACTAGTTGAAGACGCTGGTAGATGTTCTCCAGACCAATACGTCCGCCCGGGGCTCTGGGGTGCTGCCGAAGCGATTCTAGAAGCGTATCCAGCTTGTCCGGGGACATGCCTTGACCCTCATCTATTATGGAACATACCATGTGCTCGCGTTGCCGTTTCACACGCACCGTAACGCGTATCCGTTGATCGTAAGGCGAAGCCCCATGAGTAATCGCATTCTCGACGAGCGGCTGCAGTAGCAAGCCCGGGACACGAACCTCCAATACCCCTTCCTCCACTTCCATCTTTACGCTGAGCCGCTCGCCAAAACGAAGGCGCTGGATGCTTATGTAGCTCTGAATGAACTGGATTTCCGTCTTTAGCGGTACCATTTCGTTTGCGTTTGTCGCGTGATAGCGCAGCATATGACCGAGCTCGACAAGACCCTGCTCACCTCTTTTGAAGTTGCCATTACGGATGGTCATTCGAATAGTTTCCAACGTATTATGCAGGAAATGAGGGTTAATTTGGCTTTGCAACGCACGAATCTCCGCCTCCTGATGAAGCAGCTTCTCATGCAGCACCTCATTGGATAACAACTGCATTCGCTGCATCATGTGCCGGAACGATTGGCTCAGTTGTCCGATTTCATCGTCGCCGACTTGGCCCATATTGACTGGCGGGGCGGAGAGGTCGACCTGCATTCTCGTAATTCGGGTCAGTTTGCGAAGTGGATTGGTCAGGCTAACCGACAGCATGGAGGATAACAGGATAACCCCCAATATACCTAATGCAATCCATACGACTATCCAGAGCTTCAACCGGTCAGCTTCCTGGCTGACGTTCTGCAGCGGAATGACACCCACGACCTTCCATCCGCTCTCGCGGGAACGGTGATAGCTAACCAGCATGTCGTCGCCATCCATCGTCTGGATACTCGAACCCGAGTCGCCTTGCATCTTTGTGAATCCAGCGTCGTAACCACTTTCCCAAGGGGTGCCCAGAAGGCTGCGGTCCGAAGCAAAGACAATCCGGTTCCGATTGTCTAACACATATAAGCGGGAGTCGGGGCCAAAATCAATATCGCGCATGATATCCCGGATCGCATCAAGCGTCCCGACAATTTGAATCATTCCTTTGAGTAGCTTGGTTTGGGTCTTGCGGAAGGGTTGAACCACGGAGAAGGCATGAAAATCGCCGATAAAAGGATTGTCCCCAAAGAGCGTGAACGGGATGGTCCCCAGGACGGTGGGCGTAAGCTGGTCCCCATCCACATCGCGGAACCAGGGCTGCTCCTCGACGGAGGCATCAAGCCATATGCCACTAGCGGATTGCCTTACGTAGACCTGACCGGAGTCGGTATAGAATAATACCCCTACATAATCCTTGCTTGGATTAAAGGTTATAAATGACAGTGCCTCATGCAGCTTAATCGTATCTTCGAGCCTCCGTTCGGTCCCGGAACTCTCGAAGCCGCTAATCGCTTCTTCCATCATTCGGCTATATGGCTCGACCAGTATCATCTGGGATAGCGATTTCACATCGTTTACATAATCCTCTAGCCTGACATTGACTTGATCCAGCACCTGGGGAATATAATGTTTGATTTGATTTTCCATCGACCGGCGCGAAATATCATAGGCCATCAGACCGGCCACGATGACAATAGCCGTTAACAGTATCGAAAATAAGATGGCCAGCTTGTAAGCAATCGGCCAATGCCTGAACTGCAAACCGTTGAGTCGCACGCCGTGTTGCCCCCCCTGATGCATCATGCTTAAAAGTGCCATCATTATATCAATTCCTCTGATCGACGTAAATTGATTTTATACGGGCTCGGTACCGGGCAGGCGAATAACCTGTTTTCTTCTTAAACAACGCATGGAAGAACTTCAAGTCGCGGTAGCCCACACGATTGGCAATCTCCTGAATGGAAAAAACTGACTGGCCCAACAGCTCGATGCTTTTTTTGATCCGTACATTCTGAATATACTCCGTGAACGTCTGGCCGGTAACCTGCTTAAACTGTTTTTGCATATTGCTTGAGCTGGTCGAAATTAACTGCGCTGCTTGAGTTAAGGTAATCGACTGATGATAATGTCGGTCGATATAGGCTAAGATCGCTCCGATGCCCGTAGCCTCCGGCAGACCTTGGGGCGGGCTGGTCTCCAAGCGATACAAATAGACAAGCAGCCTGGTCAGCTGCGCATACAAGACCGCCTCGAAGCCCGGTTGTCTGGCACAGTACTCCTGATGCATCGCTTCAAAAAGCTGACGGGCGGTTGCTTGCAGGTCTTTGTACTGCAAATAGCGCTGGCGGTTTGCGGCAAGCATAACGGATAGCTCTGCAGGGAGTGGGTAAGCCAGCGCCAGTTGGCGGGGAAGACGCTCGTCGAACAAGCAATTGTAGACGATCAGTTCATCCTTTGCCGATGGCGAAGAGGGGCGATAGACATGTTCCGTACCGATCGGAATCATGAACAGATCGCCTTTCTCTACCACGATGCGATCGTCGCCAATATAATGAAATCCCTTACCCTCAGCTACATATTGAAGCTCAATGAAGGTATGAAGATGAAGCGGCAGCGCGAAGGCCTCCCGCTCTCTCGTAATATGGAGGGGGAAACACTCATCCCAATAGTCTTGTCCATCCAATATACGTTTGTAGGAACTCATCCGTAACGCTCCTCTCCAGTCAGAACAAAAAAATAAGATTGCCCTATACATAGCATAGATCGTCCTCTATAAACAAGTAAAAAAGCTATGATATGCTGAGAAAAAATGACGACGCTATCGTTAAGGGAGGATATTTATGAAGTGGGAAAGCGAGTGGATATGGCGAAGCAGCGAAGTTCAAATCAATGATTTTGCGTATTTCCGCAAATCGTTTGACCTGCCGATACAACCGGCCTCGGCGCGCTTGTTCGTCTCTTGTCACCATTATGCGCAAGTGTATGTGAATGGCATCCGGCTTGGCGGGTACGGCACGCCTGCTCCGACCGATCCTGAGCATCGAAAACTGTATACGACTTACGAGGTGGCCGACTTGCTGATCGGCGGCTGCAATTGTATTACGGCAGATGCTCATTACCTGGGAGGAGACTGTCAGAATTCGGTCAATGGACGGCCAGGATTCCGTCTGGAGCTGCACTGGCAGGACACGAACGGCAAGACATTCAAGCTACTCTCGGATACGAGCTGGCAGGTGCTTATCGACATGCCGCATCAGACCGGAACACCCTATCAGCAGAACAGAAGAATCTCGGCTATCGAAGCCTATGATGCCAGGAAGTTGGATCCGCAATGGCGCGATCCGGGAGGGGAGTTCCGCCCTGTGTCTGCAGACGCGCAGTTGGCTGCCGTGCGCGTAGATGAGTGGCCTATGCAAAGACAGACGATACCAGAAGGGCATATTGGAGAGGAGATTGTTCCCGAGCAGCTCGGCGTGCTGCGTGGCACCGATGAGGAAGGGAGCGTACAGATCTTTGATGCGGGCAGAATCGTTAGCGGCTGGCCCCGCATCCGTCTCAAAGGCTATGAAGGCATGACGCTTCGCATGCGCTATTCGGAAAATCTCAACCCACTGGGGCGAGTGGGTCATAACGTAGCCAATGAACCTTCTGACACGTATTATGACGAATATACGATGCGCGGCGATGAGGTGGAGTGTTGGCAACCGGATTTTTCGTATAAATCGTTTCGATTTGTCGAGATTACCGGTTACCCCGATCCTATTACAGAGGCGGGCGATCTCGTCGTTTGCGCAGCCAGCACCGCCTTACCCTACGTTGGGCATTTTGAATGCTCTGACGAGCTGTTGAACCGATTGTACGAAGCTGCAATTTACACTCAAAAAAACAATATGCTAGGACAATTGGTCGATTGTCCGCACCGGGAGCAGGCGCAATACTTAGCCGATACAGAGCTTCAATCGGAACTGCTGCTCTATAACTTTGATGCAATCGCCATGATCGACAAGACCTTGTGCGACTTTGCCGATGCGCAGTTGGCGGACGGTACGTTCCCCTTCGTCGCACCGACAACCTACGAACACCCGTCGTTCCATATTCAGATCCCAGAGTGGGACCTGCACTACGCTACGTTGTTATGGAAGGTATACGAGGCAACCGGGGAATCCGCGAGATTAGCGGACCACTACGCAACAATGACAAATATGATTGCTTATTATCTTGGTATTATCGATTCGAACACGGGACTGGTGCCTACCGATAAAGGCTGGCATATCAGCGACTGGCCCTATCCGTCCGTAGATCATAAAGGTCAATTCCTTACCGTGCAACAGATCAAGTTAATTCAAGCGTTAGATGTGGCAGGAAAGGCCGCAGCCTTGCTGGGCAAGACCAGAGACTGGCATCACTACGAGCAACAGGCCAAGGCTCTGCGCAAGCATGTAAACTGGCATCTGTATCTGCCGGAGGTCGGCGGCTACAAGGACAGCCTCGCATCTTCCGCTGCGCATCAGGGAGTGAGCGCCATCGCATTATTTGCCGATGTTGTGCCGCAGGAGCTGCGTGGACGCACGTTAGCCTATGTAAAGCAGAAGGAGTGGGAATGCAGTACGGTCTTGTCGCTGCCTCTGCTACGTATGTTGTTCGACAACGGTTGCGGGGCGGAAGCCTATGCAATCATCGCCCGGCGGGCGTATCCCGGCTGGCTGCATATGATCCAGCAAGGGTCCCTGACACTGTGGGAGGGCTGGCAGGATATCGAAAGCCACTCCCATGCTTGGAACGGCTATCCAGCAAGACTCCTGCAGGAGTATCTCGTAGGCATCCTTTCGACAGCGCCAGGCTTCAAGAAAGCAGTGATTCGGCCGTTTCTGGCCACTGATCTTACTTTTGCCGAGGCCAGCATCTGGACGATACATGGCAATATCTACGCTCGATGGGAAAAAACAGCTCGCGGCCAACTACTTGTGACCACCGACATTCCCGCAGGCATAGCCACTCGGCTGGAGTTGTCTGTTGGCCATTCTATGATAGAAAAGGAACTGACAACAGGCGTAAGTGAGCTCGTGTTTGAAGGGTGCTGGTAACGCCAAGGATCTTAATCGGATAAAGAAAACTTTATATTGCAACTTTGAGCGTTGGAAGAATGCTATTATTAAAACGATTAGCACATTTATAGCGCATCTTGTAGATTGGGGTCGACTTCATGATGAGGCGTAAATTACGACTCGGTTCTCGTTCTATCCTGCTTCAGCTTGCTGTTGTCATTGCGGTTGGTTTGATTGCAAGCTTTACTATCGTGTCTGCGCCAGACTCCCCCAAGGTTCTCAGCGAAGAAGGCAGACTGAATTTAACACAGGCTCAAGTTAGCAAGAATCCCATGCATCTACAGGGTGAATGGACGTTCTACTGGCAAGAGCTGCTCTCGCCAGAGGATATACAGGTTCGTATGGAAAGTGGAGAACATCAGGATCAATACATAACCATTCCAAGCTCTTGGCTGGGTTACCCCATGGATGGTCAAGCGCTCACAGGTGAAGGCTTTGCGACCTATCGGCTAGTTATTGAGCTAAGCGAGCAGGATCGAAATGAGCGATTGGCGCTGCGGCTGCCTACCATTTTTCATTCGTATGTATTATGGGTCAATGGAGAACGGCTCGCAGAAGTAGGTAATGTTGGTCAGGACAAGCATGAGGCAACCCCCCAACTGGCCACAAGGCTGGTGTTCTTCCAACCCGAAGAGGATACGGTAGAGTTAGTCATGCAAGTCGCGAACTTCCATCATAAGCGAGGCGGCATCACCAAAACGATCGAGCTGGGCGGCAGTAACGAGTTATTGATCAGGACCAATCAAAACCTTGCTGCAGATATGTTTATATTGGCAAGCCTGCTAGTCATTGGACTGTATCATCTGCTGTTGTTCGTGCTGCGACGCAAGGACAAGGCCCCCTTGTATTTTGGCCTGCTCACCACGCTGATCGGCATCCGGTCCTTGCTGGTCGGTGAGCTTATGCTCACCCAATGGCTGCCTCATTTCCCGTGGGAACTGCAGTTCAAAATCGAGTACCTGATTCTGTGCATCAGTGGTTATATCATGACCAAGTACTTTGATTGCATTTTCCCCAATTACGTGTCGCGATGGTTTCGTCTTGGCAGCTGGATCGCAACCGGTGCACTCTGCCTAGTTGTTCTGTTGACCCCTGCCCTGATCTATTCCCAACTGTTACTGACGATCGGGGTCGTCGTTGTTCTGCACATGACGTATCTGATGATTGGGCTGGTCCATGAGGTTGTGCGGCGGCAGGAAGGCGCGTTGATCTTCCTGTTGATGTCGGTGATTGCGCTTGTTACGGTCATCAACGATTTTCTGTATTATAATGGCTGGTCACCCATCGGCAATACCTCTCCGACTGGTTTATTGGTGTTCACGATCGCACAGATGATTCTGCTTTCGACCAGATTTACGAGGGCGGCAACGAACGAAGAACGCATTGCACGTGAGCTGCAGGAAGCGAATACCAAGCTGACGGACATGAATGCCAACCTGGAGCGAAGCGTGATGGAGCGCACACAAGCCTTGTCCGCAGCTCACGAAGATCTCCGCCATTCCTATGAGCAACTGCTTCACTCCGAGCACGGGAGAAAGAAGCTGCTGGCCTACATTACGCATGATCTGCGCATGCCGCTCTCCAGTATGCTTGGTTATGTAGAGGCTGTGCAGGATGGAGTCAAGCCGGAACGCAATGAACAGTATTTGAAGTACATCCGGGATAACACGATCCGCATTAACCGCATGATTGAAGAATTGTCCTTCTTGTCCCATCTGGAGACAGGACAAATCGCATACCGAATGGAGCCAATCCCTGTGGTTCATTATTTGTGTGATTTCTATGAACAATATGAGCTGGTTGTGCGTGACGCCGGGTTGGATTTCAAGCTGGATATCGGGGACATAGAGGATCTGCTAACTGATTCGCCTATTGCCGAGATCGATGCACAACGATTGGAGCAAGCGTTGTTTAATCTCGTGTCCAATGCGATGAAGTTTACCCCTGCTGGCGGGACGGTGCGCATAGCACTCACCTTGGACGAAGCGCAAGATCCCCACTATGTGACCATTAGCGTCCAAGACTCTGGCACAGGCATTCCCCCGGAGCAGCTCGAACAAATCTTCGATCGTAATTACAGGTACGAACGATCCGGCATGGAAAAGGAAGTCGAGGGCAGCGGGCTCGGGCTAGCAATCTGCCGGGAAATCGTTCATGCGCATGGAGGAACCGTTCGTGCGGAGAGTGATGGACAGACAGGCGCAATATTCCGTGTCATAATTCCTTGTATTGTACTAGAGAGAAGGTGATGATGTGGCGGACACGCACAAAATAATGATTGTCGATGACGATCCTCATATATGCGAAATTGTTCAGGTGTACTGCGAGAGGGAGGGCTTCACCACCTCCTACAGTCATGATGGGCTAGACGCAATGAAGCTGCTGGTCTCGTTTGAGCCAGATTTGATTATTCTGGACGTCTTGCTCGCGCATGATAACGGCATTGATTGGTGCAGGAACGCACGGAATTACACGGATGCGCCGATCGTATTTCTGAGCAGCCGCGAGGAAGATGAAATCAAAATCAATGCCTTAGCTTATGGCGGCGACGATTATGTAACCAAACCATTCAGTCCGGGCGTCCTCATGGCCAAAATCAAGGCCCATCTTCGCCGAGTGTCCAAGGGCAGAAGAGATCAATTACTGGAGTTACCAGGCTTGACGCTGGATTTCTATGCACAGTCCGTCAACCTGGGCGGTGAACCCATTTTTTTATCTAAGAAAGAGTTCAATCTCCTCTCCTATATGGCGCAAAACGTGAATCGGGTCGTCAGTGCCGATGCGCTGTTTCAGCTCATCTGGGGAATGGAGAGCCTGGAGGATACGCGAACGGTCGCTGTCCACATCAGTAATTTGCGCAAAAAAATCGAAGCGGACCCCGCCAATCCCGAGCGAATCATCACCCTTCGAGGCGCCGGGTATATGCTGGTGGCCGGCAAGCGCGAAGTTTAAGTTTTCTTTGAACTTCACTTAGGAGCCTGTTTACCATGATAAGATGCAAGTAGGAAATAACCTATGCAAGATCCTTCATGGTAAAGGAGTGAGTCCAATGCTGGTCATTGGAAGAAAACCCGGACAATCCATCATTATCAACGAAAAAATAATCATAAAGGTCATCAAAACCGAAGAAGGCCTCTTACGCTTGGCGATTGATGCGCCCAAAGATGTTCCTATCGTGCGCGGAGAGCTGCTTAATTCGTAAGGACCTGACGTGCGTAAAAAGTCGAAAACAACCCGTTCGGGCATAACGCCACGGAACGGGTTGTTTTTTGCCATTTGAGCGTAAACCAAGTAAATCAAGAAGCCTGCTTCACCCTTGGACGTTTCGGCTAATTTATTAAAAAGAGGAAAGAAGGGATTCGATTAAAAAAACATCCAACCACCCTGTTGTGCGCCATCATGGCGCTAGTCCTTGCTATCAGCCCATTTCAGACGGCCCATGCGGATTCCCCCATCACAACCACCGAGTTTTACAAAGCGTATCTGGATGAAGCGATCGTCCAGAAGGCACACCAAGCGAAGGATGTGACGGAGGAGCTGGCGTTATACTTGGCAGATGAAGAGAATCCGCTCGCCGTGCGGGCCGCCGTGATTAATGCCATTGGCTGGGAGAACGAGCAGGCTGAACGAGCGGCATCCTTTGCGCAGCTCACGTATGACAAGCCACTGTCAGAGCTCGCGACGACCAATCTTCGCGGCGATGAGCGCTTCGTCATCGGCTATTTGCTCGCTATGGACGATTACTTCGATACCCGTGAGGCAGAGGCATGGTTAGCGGATGCCAAGCAACTTCTGCCGGACAGCTTTACCGCCGCGTTGATTCATGCCTTGGTCCAAGCGCAGCCAGAGGTGCAGTCCTCCGACTGGACACACGTCTGGAGGATCGTGGCAGACGTTGCCTTCAATACGGACTTGGAGATGGACATGCGGCCAGCAGCCGCCGAAATTATTATTGATTATATGGTGACGTACAGCGACAAGCGCGTCATCAACCCTTTTGCCGAACAAAGCCGTCTGGCGCTGAATATCGGAGCGAGTGATTTCACCCTGAACGGCGAGACGTTCGAGATTGATCCCGGCTATGATACAGCGCCAGCGTTGATCAACGGCACCGCCTACTTGCCGGTTCGTTTCTTGACGGAGGCCATCGGCGGTACGATCCGCTGGGAACCCAACACGCAGACAGTAACTGTGAATACGGCTCACGTGACGATGGAAATGTCGATTGGAGACACGACGGCTGTCGTGGACGGAGAAGAACAGCAATTGCTGGGCGCCCCCTACATCGCCAACGGACGCACCATGCTGCCCTTCCGTTTTATCGGAGAAGCGCTGGGGTTTGACGTATCCTGGAATAGTACCAGTGGCGAAATCGGACTCACGCTGGCCTCCCAGTCCCGCAATTAACGGTGCAAGCGAAGCGGCGAATGTTTAACAAAACCTCCTTGTGATATAATGGTAATCATGTGCCGGGTAAGGAGATGTAAGATCATGAACTTCGTCAAAATCAACAATTTAAAGCAAGAGTTAGATTCACTTCGACCACTTCCGGCTGCAGGCGTGAGAAATTTAGATGAAATTTACCGTGTGGAGTGGACTTATAACTCTAATGCAATCGAAGGAAATACATTAACCCTTCTCGAAACCAAAATGGTTTTGGAAGAGGGTCTTACGATTGGCGGAAAAAAATTACGGGAGCATTTTGAAGTTATTAATCACGCAGAGGCGATTCACTACGTAAAGGACATCGTTAACCGAGAAATAGAGTTGTCTGAATACGTAGTGAAGTCGATTCATCAACTTGTGTTAAGAAATATTGATGACGAGAATGCAGGCCGTTACCGCACGATCAATGTAGGCATATCTGGATCGAAACATACCCCGCCAAACTATACAGTCGTTCCACAGCAAATGGAACAGTTAATTCAGTGGTATCAACAAAATAAAGATCATATACACCCCGTTGAGCTAGCAACGCGACTACATTTTCAATTTGTCTATATTCACCCGTTTACGGATGGCAATGGACGCACGGCACGTTTATTAATGAATCTAGTCCTCATGGGATATGGGTTCCCGCCTGCTATCGTCAAGGCCGAAAGTGGCCTTCGTTTGCAATACTACGAAACGCTTGAAGAAGCCAGTGTCCATAATAATATAAATCCGTTCATTCACTTGATTACGGAATGTATAGAGGAAAGCTTGCAGAAATATATCTCCGTTGTAAAGTAAGGGAAATAAGTAAAAACAGTCGATCCTCTTTAAGGATCGACTGTTTTTGCTTCGTAACAGACTCTTCATCGTTATTCTAATGCATCATACAGCTTGTGGAATAAATTCAAAATGGCTTGCGCAGTTTCTGCGCGGGTGGCATTCGCTGAGGGATCGAAGATGCCCTGGCCTTTGCCTTGCAAAAGCCCGGCGGTCATGGCTTTATTCACGCCCTCTATGGCCCATGAAGAGATGCTAGCTCCGTCCTCGAGATCAGCTATTGCTTGTTCAGAAGCTGTAATGGTACCGTTCTCGTTCTCATAAGCACGAACAAGCAATATCGCCATTTGCTCACGGGTGATGTCCGCATGCGGATCGAATGTGGTCTCCGACACTCCCGTGATCAGCCCCGCTTCATAAGCGATCGCCACTTCCTCTGCATACCATTGTCCCGATGGAACATCTGCAAACGGCACGGAGCTTGCCGCATCTGTCAAGCCTAATGCCCGCACCAGTAAGGAAGTGAACTCTGCGCGAGTGGTAGACCCATTGGGCGTGAAGTGGGTATCGCTTGTCCCGTTAACGATATGCTTGGCGGCGAGCACCTCCAGCGTCCGGGCAGCCCAGTGTCCTGCAGGAACATCTGCGAAAGACTTCGCGTATTCCAGAACCGCATAGGTGCTCAGATGCTCAAGCGTGACCGTCATGGTGGTTGTGCCAGCGTCCACACGGCCTCCTGCATATTCCCACTGCTTGCTTCCTTCATTGTAATAATAGATGCCTAACAACTCTTCATCCACCCCGTCAAGATAAGGCAAGGTAAGCTCCACGCCGCCGTTCCCACGCTGGATGTCGATGACTTCATCGTTGAACTTCAGCTTCAGCGTGATGTCGTAGATCCCACCTACTACGGCCACACGCGCTTGACCTCCAGCGGCAGAGACGTTCGACAGATCTGAAGCACTCACTGGAGCCACGGATATCTCAAGGCTTGCTCCGGACGGGTTCCCCGCCGCCGTCAGCCATTGCTTAAGCGACTCCGCTTGAACCGTGACAATGGCCTTCTCCGCTCTCACCTGCAGCGTTCGTCCACCGAGATCCTCTACAGCTATGGACTTCGATGTGATCCCGCTGCCAAGCTCCACAATTGCTTTATCTCCATCTATGACGATGTCCCCTTGAGACGGCGTCGATGGTTCTGGATCGACTACAGGCGGACTAACAGGCCCTGGATGGATGGGAGGATTCGTTGGACCTGTAGGACTCGTGGTCTGGCCACTAATCGTAACCAGCTTTGTGCCCACAACGCCCGAGCCATCGGCCGCCGTCGCCACTACCGTGACGTTGCCGTTGCTAACAGCTGTCAACAGACCTGATTCATCGATCGTTGCGCTGCCGGTTCCATTCTCGACCGACCAGATGACCGACTTGTTGGTTGCATCTGTTGGCCGTACCTCTGCTGTTAGAGGAAGGGTACCGCCTTTTGTCGTGATGATATCATGACCGTTAACCTGAATGGATTGTACAGGTACCGTCTCTATATCCACCGAGAAGTCCTCAGGATGGTCCACGGTATTGAGCATGCCATAATTCTCTTCGCTTACCCGATAGGCAAAGGTCACCGCCGTATCCTTCTCCACCGTCAGGCTGCCACCTAATGTGCCTTCATGACTATCAATCTGGTCCGTCCAGGTGTAGGTTCCAGGTTCTATAAAGGCGGTCACCATATAGGCATCTTTTCGCGTCTGGACCATAGTGTACAAGCTCTCGTCTCCGTCTTTACGAAGTGACAGCTCCACCTTGGCGGTGCCAATAGGCTTGCTATAGTCTTCCTCGCCTTGAAGCTTGAATACCGTGCGCCCATCGTTAATGGAGTCAAACAGAATGCCGTTTATCGAATCCACCCATAGCACAAAGTTATCCGATTCTCTATCCGATGCCGGGAATACCACATTTCGATTTGCACCAGGAATCTCACCGTTATTCCATGTTCGGTCAAAATTGACCTTGTAATCATACGACACCGCCGCTTCTGGCACCGTATAGGTAAACGCTCTTGCAAAAATGCCGCCGCCAAGGTAATCAAGGGTAGACAACGGACTGGCTTGATCCCAACCGCCAAACGCTTTAAATTCCTCTATCCCCGTCCGATTAAAGAAATTCCCGGTCCAGTTCGCCACCTTCTTAATCTGCTGTACCGGATTACCGTTAACATCCTCACGGACATCCTGTCCCGTTACCACTTTCCCCTCTGTAGCCAATAAACGGATGATTACCTTCTGCGAAGCATTACTTTCGACTATCGCGCCTCTATAGATGGATTCTCCATTGCTTAGAACCTTATAGTCTTTTACCCCCTGAGGAAAGGCTACCTCTGCTTCGTAGATCCCCTGCTCATACAGGCTCATGTTGGTCACGCTATCGCCCACCTGGACCTGTACATAGTCCCCGGCCTTAACATCTATCTCTGCCGTCGGTTCCTCGTTATCCTCTGGGTTGGGCAGATGATAGACTTCCAGCTCATACAAGCTGGCGTAGTCGCTCTTTTTTTCAGTTACATGGACACGAACATATTGATAGTCCACAGCAGCGAAGCGTATCTCCTGTTTCGCGGTGCTTGTGCTTTCTCCTGTAGCAATGACCTCATATCCCGCTTCCGGATCATTTGTACCTTCAACTGTAAATTTTGCTTTGAATGAGTCTGCATAATCTCCAGTAGCACCCCAATACAGCGTCAGCTGATTGAAGGCTGTCGGTGTACCTAGATCCACACCAAACCACGGATTCGGATCCTCTTCATGCAATACGATAAAGGAGGTATAGCTACCGTCTGTAAGATTGCCAACATTCCGCGGGCCAATGCCACGCGTAGCGCCTCTTGCATTGGAGGATGCACTCCCTTGTTTTTGATGGGCAAGATTAACCGTCGCATCCACGCCGCGTCCGGTCACATCCGGTACTTGATCCAGATTGCGGTAGGCAGTTGCAAATGCATGGGCCTTCCGTTCAATGGCATTCACGAGATCTCGATCATAAGGAACCGGATAATTCCTGTAGTCCGAGCTCTCCACCAGCGCCCTCACGACGGACTGATCTTCCTCTCTAATCTGGAGAACGGGTTGTTCCGCTCCCGCGATGGTGTAGAATAGGGTACTCGCCGAGACCAAAGAAGCAAGATCATTCCCGTGAACATTGTCCCCGTTCCGATACCAGTGCTTGCCTTCGTTAAAATACAGGTCATAATAGGCCTCACCGCTAGGAGCAACTAAGGCGCTGTAGTCTTTTGCAACCGCAACGTAGGCATTTGTAAAGGTGGATTGCATGGATTTAAACACATCTTCATTGGACCAGGGCATATACAGCACAAGCTGTGGGTTGGACTCTGCCTCCTGAATCCATGGATCAAACGCCTGAACGCCTTGTCTTAACAAAGCCTCTGTAAATCCAGAGGATTTCTCCTGTAGGACGATATAATCATAGTCCCCCTCAACGATGGCCTCCCGTGTGCTCGCCGCAAGAATCTCTGCCTGATCAATCAGGGAAGCGCCCATCTGGGTCCGCGTATCTATCATCGCCTGTTTGCCGGCATATGCAAACAATCGCTCCAGCTTATCTGCTACACTGTTGTACCTGGTCAAACTGTTGCCCACCATTAATATTCGGATCGGATCCTCTTGAGCCTCCGCCTCTGATGCAAGCGCTTGCAGATTTCCGATGCTCAGAAGGATAACCAATACTATGGCGATCCATTGCCGCAAACTGCTTTTCGTTTTCATATATTCATCCCTTTTCCTTTCGACGCGTTGGATTTTGACTCACTAGCAGTCGGGATGATTATAGTTCAAAAAAAGAGTTGCTGAGAATAACCAGATTATATATATTCATATATATCACAGGATATATGGGGGCTGTATTCGGATGGAGCTATTACAACTACGTTATTTTCGGACAGCGGCCATACTGCAAAACTTCACCAAAACCGCGGAGCACTACAGGATCCCCCAGTCTGCGGTAAGCAAAACCATTCTTAAACTTGAAAGAGAGCTGGGCTGCGATTTATTCACCCGGCACGGAAAGAAAATCGTTTTGAATGAACAAGGCACATTGTTCTTGAAAAAGGTGGATATCGCTCTTACTCATATCGATGCAGCCATAGAGGAAGTGAAATACCCGGTTCTCAAAACCATTGGCATCCACATTCAAAGCGGGGTCCATTTTATACCCGATTTGGTCACTGCCTTTGAACAGTCCCACCCGGACAGTAAGGTGGTCTATTATCAAGGGGAACCCATCCTCTCCCATGAGGGGGAGTTCACCTTTTTTCAGCTTCCCATTGATGAGACCCTCTATAACTACCGCCTATTAATGGAGGATGAGATCATGCTCGCGGCTTCACGCAACAGTACATGGGCCAAGAAGAAAGAAATTGACCTGGCTGCGCTCCACAATGAACCGTTCATTTCCTATGATAAAGGAAACCAGCTTCGGATCTTCACCGAACGAATTTGTGAAGAGCATGGCTTTCAGCCGTCCATTATCTTTGAAGCCCATACTGTCTCCTCCCTCCGCTCCATGGTCGAAGCCAATATGGGCCTTTCTCTCGTTCCCTCGATCTCCTGGAATCTAGAGGTGTCCAAGCATGTGCAATTAATTCCGTTCACAACCCACCCCAAGCGCCAATTAGTCCTTGCCTGGAAAAAAGCCACGCCCCTGACAGCAGACAAGCAGCAATTTCTAGACTTTGCTCTTGCGTGGTTTAACGAGTTATCAAAACCCTAACGGAAGATTCAACAACGATCCAAATTTCCTTCCAAACAAACCTCAAGTTGCCATGTAGCCGTTTGACCGCCGGAAACCTGCTTCACCTTCCCTCGGTTATACGCTTCCTGCACGGAATCCAAATAGCCTGTCGCAGGTTCGGGGGCAACGGTGTAATGTCCAAAAGCGCCATAATGCGCCCATATGGCCAAATAAGGGATTTCCTCAGGATCAAAACGAAAAACAATGCCAGCGCCGGAGACCGGATCGGTGATGGCTGCGTAGCCATCTTGCAAAGGATCGGTAAAATAATACTTCTCCGCATGTCCACAGGAAGCGTCCTCCAGGATGGACAGGTCTGTAATCCCTTCATCTCTTGTTCGCGCCAAAGGGTAAGCGGAAATAGCATGCCTCTCGCCCAAACGTTCCCGATGAGAATAGGTAAGCTGAATGTTTCCTTCGGCGGGTATGGTATGGAGCTTCATCCCCGGCTCCACCTTCAGCAATGGATGAGCCGCCCATAAATAAGAAAATGATGCGGCAGCCCGATTCACAAGTTCATATTCCATATGGAGTCGGTTGCCTGTCAGAGTGAGTCTTTTTTTCAGAGTATAGGGAAGCTCAATACCATCCACTTCCATACACAACCGATCCCCCTCATAGGTGTACCGCCATGGTCTGCTCCATACCTCTCCATGGTCTGGAAACATAAGATGTTCCCAAGGCTTGTCGGGGCAAGCCGACGGCGTAATTGTCGGGAACATTTCATCCCAGCCGCCACAGTCGCCATCCTCCCAGCTCATTCCCATCGTCAAAGGCTCCCATGGGCGATTGGTTCGAAAAATCCATTCCCTTTCAATTGTTTTGTCGAACAAGGATACGATTTTACTACCGCGGTCTGGCACTACGGTTACCCCCAAGCTGCCATTTTCACCTCTGATGCATGTATAGCCCTCATAGGCAAACTCCTTCCAGGTTGTCTTATTCAATCCATCTCCTCCTCATCCCCCTCTTACTCATCTGAAATAATAGCCAAACCGTAAATATGGGCTGCCCGTCCTTCGTCATTGTAGAGCCGGATCTTATTATTGCCTGCCTGCATCCAGATGCGGATTTCGCGTTGCTCCTTGATATCCCACACCGGGAAGCCCCAGCCGGCCGTGCTGTGCAGATTGGTACGATACGTGTGCGCTCCTCCGTTAAGCTCGATGCTAAGGTCTCGGCTCTCCCCTGCACAGTAGTCAAAGCGCATGAGATAATAGCCCTCCGCAGGCACCGTAACAGGGTCAAACGCAAGCTCGCCGCCTTCACCAAGACCAGTAGCCTTCTTCGTGCCTACTGCATCCAGCACCAATTCGGCGCCGCCGCTCAGGTTGCCCTTCCCCACGGGAATATACATTTCTTTCGGTGGGTGGTTATCAATAATGTGGATTCGTTCCAATGCAGGCACCGCACCTGCGATTCGCTCCACTTCCAACGCGCGCACTCCGCCAGCGAACGGAAATACCACATCGCGGGTCATGAATATTTTATTGGACCCGCTTGGTGGCATATCCATGTCCACTTGGTTGATTCCGTCGCTTACACGTAGCGTCCAAGGCTCAGGTGCTGCATAGAACAGTCTTATAGTCTGAGGTGTATTCGTGGTTTCGACTGAAAAGACAAGACTGCCATTCAGCAACACCGCTGTCTGTTCATTTTCATATACGACCGGCTCACTGCCTTGCCGTGTTTTTCCTGCATGTGCCAAGTACTCTGTTCTTGCTTCACTCATGTAACCGGAGCACATGCCTTGGGGCAGGTCCGAGATTTGCTTAGTAATATAGACTCCGGCACCGCCGCTTTTCAGTAACGGAAGCTCTATGACTTCGCCAGAAGTCACTGTGATGCGCTTAACTTTCATCAATTCGCCGCTGGAGTCATCCTCATAGACATCTGCCTCAAACTCACCTTCTGGCAAGAAATCCATCGTTAGACGCAAGATCATCGCTTCATCGGTAATGCAGCCAATCAACCATTCCTCTTTCGACCGGCGCATAATAGCTGCATGATGACCTGGAAAACCGGACAACACCTTCACCTCATCGTAAACAGGCTTCATGCGGCGCAGCAACTCGGTTCCCCGCCATGCCTCCAAATAGTGAATGGAAGCCGCAATATGCGAAGCGCCGGATTCATAGACAACGGAGAGTGCCAGTTGATGCGCTAACGTCGTGTTTCGGTTGTTGTTGGAAAACCCGGTCGGCGTGTAATCCATCGGACCGATCACATTGCGCGTAAAAGGAACTGTGCAATTGTGCTTGGCGTCCGGCAAGCCGCCCCACATATAATGTTCAATTCCCAAGATTCCTTCTGCCGTCATAAAGTTCGGCCATGTGCGCCCTTCGCCCATACATTTGGTTGATCCATGAAAATTAATCATTAACCTATGTTCCGTCATTACGTTTGCAATCATCTCGTATTGCCACATCGTATGCTGGGAATCGTTCTGGAAGAAATCGACCTTTAGCCCGTCAACCCCGCAGCTCGCCCACAACGGAATTTTCTCTCGCGCTTTTTCAGGAGTGTCAATATATTGCATGGCGCTCCAGAGCCATACAACAATTCCCTTGGAATGGGCATAGTTGCACAGCTCTTTCAGCCATGTTATGTCCCAGTCCGCATCTACCGTCAGACCTTCAAACCCGACCGCTGCCGCAAAATCCACGTAACGTTTTTGCTCGGTGTAGAGCTGGGCACTATTCATATACTCCCACCAGCCCCATAAACAGCGCCCCGGCTTGATCCAGGTTGTATCCTCCATTACAGAAGGCGGATTCAAGTTATAGTTGATCGTGGTATTGACCAACTCATTCAAATCGTCTGTAGCCACAATGACGCGCCAGGGAGAGGAGAACGGAAGGCTGCAGGCGAGCGGTCCACCCATTTCTTCCGGTGCAAATTCCAAAGATAAGGTTCGCCCTCCGGCTCCGCGCAGATGACAGGAACAATAACTGCCGTCTGTGTTATACACCTCTGCTTCTGTAAGCATGACCCAGCCGCCATGGTCCGCATGGAACAAGCTAGGCATTCCGTAATCTCTGCCTTCCTTGTCCTCCCAGCCGGTACGGTCATAGGTGCCTTCATAGCTGCTTACCCACTGCTGCAGCCACAGATCATTGTAGGTCTCTGGCAAAGTGAAGGTGGTTGCTTCACGTATAATTTTCATGGGCTTCTCTACATCAGACCTTACTTGATAACGGAAAGCAGCGCCATCATTGTAAGCACGCGCACACAGGACAAATGTATACGAGCCGCACGCAAACGCTAACGTCATTTCATTCGCATGATTTTCATAAACCGCTTTTTTACCCGCGGGGATCGAATAACTCTCGTCCACAACAGCATGAGTTTTGTTTACAAAACGAAAGCCTGTTGTAAAGTTTTCTATATCACTTTCAAAGCCAAGCCCGCTTGGCCCGATGACCGTTTGGCCGTTGCGCTCCACGGTGTACCGCAACTCCTTCTCGGGAGTCTCATAAACGGTGAATTTAACTGCGTTATTTGGCGAATCCAATTTCCACATCGATGCAATCTCCTGTCTAATGTTATTTATTTCCCTCTCCACGCGATCGCTCCGGCAACAAGCGCACCATGCAGCTGGCATAGTCATGGTTAAGTGAAAGATCGAGACCATGATTCATTAAGAATGCACCTGAATAGTGCTGCTGTTGCTGGCCTTCTCTGTCCACCTGATAGATCGTTTTCGGGTTCAAGCCTCTTGGACGGATAGAAAACGTCGTGCGCCAGCGAGAAGGATGATCCAAGAAGGCAAACAGCACGCTTTCTTCTCCATTTTCGTATTGAACGGCCTGCAGTCCGTCCACCGGCAGCGAAGCCAATCGGTGTAATCGCCCAAACTGAATAATCGGACGGATGTCTTTATAGATCTTCACATAGGTTGCCAGAAGCTCCATATCCTCTACTGTGCACTCATTTAGATTCATCCCAATGCCGAGCGCACCGCACATGGAGCTATGCAACCGGAATAACAGCGGCATGGTACGTTTGCCATTGTTCCCCGAATCCGTCACCCAGGCACGCATATACTTGATGGGGTATAGATAGCTATATCCTTCTTGAATAGACAGCCGGTCCAGAGGATCCGTGTTATCACTTGGCCAGAACTCGTCAAAATAGTGCATCGCGCCATAATCCACGCGGCCGCCGCCGCTTGCACAAGCTTCCCACTCGACCTCGGGATGCAGCGTTCGGAGCGATTGGATAATATGATAGAACCCTTTCGTATGCTGGTACCAAATGGTTTTAAATTCACTGGGGTCCAAATTGGCAGAAGCCACCTCGCTTATGCCTCTGTTCATATCCCATTTGATATAGGCGATCTCATGCTCCGCAAGCAGCCGGTCGATCTCCCCAATGATATAATCCCGAACGTCTTGCCTTGTCAGGTCCAGCATGTACTGGTAGCGCCCCTCCATCACCGGACGATTGGGATAATGATAGACCCAGTCAGGATGCGCACGATACAACGCACTGTCGCGGTTTACCATTTCGGGCTCGATCCACAAGCCGAATCGCATGCCGTAGCTCTTCAGCTTGCGGGTCAACGGAGCCAGACCGTTGGGGAACTTAACCGCGTTCACCTGCCAATCCCCCAACCCCGCATGATCATCGCTGCGCTCGCCAAACCACCCGTCATCCATGACAAACAGCTCCACACCGATCTGTGCAGCCTTGTCGATCAGTTCCAGCTGCGCCTGTTCATTCACATCGAAGTAAGTGGCCTCCCAGGAGTTATATAAGACAGAAAGCGGCTGATCTGCCAACGGCTTGGGCATGACGTATTGTCTGGAGAACTCGCCCATCGCATTGGACATGCGGTCCAGCCCATCCGGCGAGTACCCCAGGTACAGAGCCGGTGTTTCCAGCGCTTCCCCGCCTGCCAACCGCCATTCAAAGTCGGTATCGCTCATCCCCGCCAGAATATTCAAATACTCGTACGGCGTTTGCTCCAACACGATTTTAAAATTGCCCGACCATGCCAGAGCACCGTAATAGACCTCTCCGTAGGTTTCACCCGCATTCTGATATAGCACAAAACTCGGATTGGCTACATGCCCGGTTGCGCCACGCAAGCTTTCCAAAACCGTCTTTCCGCCCGCGATGGTTTGCTCGTAAGCATCAAAATCCGCATTCCACATGCCATTAAAGTTTTTCAGCGTCCAGCCTGCTCCGGGCAATGAACATTCTCCCGAATGCAAACGCTCCATTGTAACCATTTCACTGCCGATGTTTTTTACGGTGCGGCGCTTCTCGATGATATCCACGTCTTCATACACCTTGTAGTGCAAGCACATTTGCAGCGGATACACTAGATCTTCCAACACCACGGTGAGTTCATTCTTGTCGATGGTGTGCCCCGCATAGCGATAACGAAAATCCCGGACGCCATCGGCAAACGCGACTTTGAACGACGTTTCTTTGAAGCGCATGGTTCCAAACGAGGAGCATTCTTCTCGCTTCACATCCTGGATCGGATGAAAGCCCTGCTCCCATACATAGGGCTCATTCTTGAAATCATCAACCGAATCAATGCGTGCTCCCCAATACAGATGCCGCAAGAGCCCCTCCTGATCCACACTAAAGCTGTACGAGCAGCTTCTTGTGGTTAACAAAAAAACATGGTTATCTCCATGGATAATAGCCATCTTAGTTCTCCTTTAATTGTTCTCGGCCGTATGATACAGCTCCATACGAACCTTATAGTTAGCCGTGTAAATATCTTCAATTTTCTTGGCATCATTGGCTTCTAATTCCGCAATCATGTCTGCATACATCTTCTCAATTTCATCCTGCGAATTGGCATACACCATATTAGAAAAGCTATTGTCGATAATATCCTTGATTTTTTGTTCACTTAAGGCGTCAGGCGTGCCTCCCTTTGGACCAAGATCATCATAGAGCGCCGTATCCCATGTGGAGCCTTCCATCGATTTCAAGGCGTGTTCATTCACACGATCCCTGTTGTAACGGAACATTAAGTCATAAGGCGTGCCATCCTCGCCCAATCCATTACGAATCATCCATGTCCATTTGCGCGCGCCCGTCGTTTTTGAGAATTCTGCCCAATCCGCACTGATGGCGTCCAACGCTTCCTGTGTCGGTACATGAACGCCGTTCTCCATATTCCAGTTCATGCCTTCTTTGCCCCACATCAGCAAATACTGACCTTCTTCACTTGCCAGGAAGTCCAAAAACTTGATGGTTTCTACCGGATGCTCGTTCGCTATCGTAATCCCAAGACCGTCCCAGCCCAAGGAACTGCGGGGACCGAAGGTGGTTTGATCCGGATTCACGCCTGGAGCCGTAACTTTAAATCCATAGAACAGTTGATTCGTGTCCTCGCCATGTTCAGCGCGGAATACGCTATTGGCTTCATTCACGATACCGCCCGCCGTCGCAAACACGCGTCCGCTGGCCGTTTTCTGCTCATATTTTTGAGCCTTATTGATGCCCCACTCCCGATCAAGCAAGCCTTCCGTATACAGCGTGTTGATAAATTTGATCATGTCCAAGTACCGCGGATCTCTGACGATAAATTCAAGACGGCCATCTTGCTCATAATACGTTTTCATCCCGTACATGGCTTTGAACGAACCCATGATGGTAGGCATGTGATCTGCGTTCACGGTCATCGGTATGGAAGGATTTCCGTCTACTGTCGGATACGTAGCTTTAAATTTTCTTAGCAAGTCTAAAAATTCATCCTGCGTAAAAGAATCTCCCGCCAACGCTCGCTCTCCATATCCGAACTCCTCCAGAATATCCATACGCATATTGATGGCCCAGTTAGGATCGGGGTCCAAGCCGTACCAGTTGTTCAGATAATAATTTTTGCCATCCTCATACACACTTTTGGAAAGCACGTCTCCATAACGCTCCTTGATATTCGGCGCGTGCTCCTCAATCAAATCATTCAGCGGGATCAAAGCTCCGCCGGCAATGTACTTGTTCAAGGTCGCCTCACGTCTGTCGATTAAAGCGATGTCAGGCAAATCGCCGCTGACTAACATCAAATTCAGTTTTTCATCCGGGTTGCCGGTTGGCTGCTGCACTTCAATGAATACACCGGTACGCTTGGTGATCTCTTCTGCGACGGGATTCGTAAATGGATCCCCTACATTTTTATCAAACAAAGTTAACGTGATTGGCTTCGTCGATGTGCCGCTACCGCCTCCCTCTTCGGATGTCGCGCCACCCCCGCTTTTGTTCCCATCACTGCATGCGCTCAAGAGCATGGTGGATGCAAGGACCGCTGCCAGGATCATTCTTTTTCTCATGTTGAAACCCTCCTATGACTGAATTCAGATTTTTGAACCTATCCTTTCACGGCGCCAATAAGCATGCCTTTGAGGAAATACTTTTGCAGCAAGGGATACATGAGAATAATCGGTAAGGTAGCTACCATGGTCACGGCCATTCGGATACTCTCACTGGATACCGGCATCTTGCGCTGTTCATTGGCCAGTTGCTGTGCCGTACTTAGCATGTCATTGGTCTGGAACTGATTAAGAATCTTCACCAGAACCGCAGACAAGGTTTTTAACTTGGGATTATACGTATAAATATAGGAATCGTACCAGGCATTCCAATGACTAATAGCCGAAAACAAGGTGATCGTAGCCAGTACAGGCGTACATACCGGGATGATGACTTTCAAAAATATCTGAATGTCATTGGCCCCTTCGATTTGTGCCGCTTCCTCCATTTCTTTGGGCAAGTTCTCCATATAGGTGCGAACTAATATCATCCAGAAAATACTAATCAGCCCAGGGAAGATAAACACCCAAAAATTATCAATTAAATTCAAACTGCGCACGACCATGTATGTGGGAATCAGTCCGCCACTGAAATACATCGTAAAAACAAAAAACAAATTGATCCCGCGCCAGCCAACAAGCTCTCTTTTACTTAGTGCGTAAGCCAGCATGGCAATGCAAGCCAGCGTCAGAGGTACGCCGATGACCGTGCGGCCGACCGTCACGACGATCGAATTCAGGATTTCTGCATCGTTCAAAACGGTTTTGTAGCTCTCCAGGCTGAAAGCACTCGGCCACATCATAAACTGTCCATAAGTTGGATCAGACGCATCATTCAGAGACAAAACGAAAATATGCCAGAACGGAAAAAAGGTAACGATGAACAATAAAACTAAAAATCCATAAACGATGAGATTCCCCGTTAGGGTACCCAACGTATAGCGCTGTGCCCATTGGCGCCTGGTGCTTGTGTGCTTTTGAGGCGCAACCTCATTCTGCATTTCTTTCTCCTCCCCCAGCCGCATGCTAAGCGTTTAGAACAAATGCGTTTGGCCCATTTTTTTAGCGATTCCATTAACCGTTATCACCAGGATAAACGCAATAACAGACTTGAACATACTTACAGCAGCTGCATAGGAAAACATGCCATTCTGAATGCCATAACGGAATGAATACGTATCAATGACATCCGAATAAGATCTGTTCAGTGAATTACCAAGCAAAAAATATTGATCAAACCCGGTATTCATCAAGTTGCCAATGTTCAAAATCAACAAAATTATAATGGTCGGTCTCAGCATCGGCAGCAACACATGCCAGATCTGCTTCAGACGATTGGCGCCGTCCACCTTCGCCGCTTCAAACAACTCCGCCGGAATGGCAGCAATAGCAGCCAGATACATAATGGAGTTGTACCCCATGTCTTTCCAGGCATTCGACAGAGCAATAATGATCCAGAACAGCTTGCCTTCCTGCATAAACAGCACACCTTGTTCGACAACTCCGAACTTCATCAGCAGTTGATTGACAGGCCCTTCAGCGGACAACAAGGTAATCACAATACTTGCCGCCACAACCCAAGAAATAAAAAACGGCAAATAGGAGGCTGTTTGTACCGTCCGTTTAAACCAGTTAATCCTCACTTCGTTCAATGCCACTGCAATAAAAATCGGAAGCACAAACCCAATTGAAAGGGTTAACACACTCGAAACCAACGTATTGCGCATCACTCGCCAAAAATCTTGTCCTGAAAAGAAGTAATCAAACCATTGAAAACCCACGAACTTTGCCTTAAACAGCGATCCCCAAAAATCTCCTAACGTCGGCTGATAATCGACAAAGGCCATAAACAAACCGGCCATCGGAGCGTAGGCAAACAATATTGCCCATAGCACACCAGGAATCAATAGGATATAAAAATATCGCTGTCGCACCATTTTTTTAAGCGTAGGATTTTGCAGAAACGGAGTTCTCTTGTTGCTTCGATCCACCTCAGCTTCCATTTTCCCGCCTCCTCCCATCCATAGTAAGGGTATAAATTTATCATAAGGAATCTTGTAGGGCATGGCTATATCACGATGTTCCGATTTCTATCGCAAAAAAACGGACTTCACAGAATCAAGGATGGAGGGGTTTGACAGGGTCTATAGGCAAATCTTATACTCTGTTCTAAGTAAGATAGGAAAAGAATGATGACCTACTTCAATGACATGCGTGGAGGAGCCTATGTACAATCTCATGTTAGTCGATGACGAACGGCTTACGTTGGAAACGCTTGCGCACTATATCGATTGGGAACAAATGTCCTGCCGTGTCATTGCGACGGCCAGGAACGGCAGAGAGGCATGGAATATGATTGAATCCTTGCAGCCGGATATTCTCATTACCGATGTTAAGATGCCCGTGATGGACGGGATCGAACTCTGCAAGCAAGTTCATGCCCGCTTCCCTGACATTCAAATTGTATTTCTAAGCGGATACCATGAATTCGATTATGCACGCGCCGCCCTGAAGCATGGCGCTTGCGGCTATTTGCTAAAACCCATCGACCACGAGGAACTGGCTGCTACGATGAGAATGGTTCGTCAACGCTGCGAAGAACAGAAAAACCGTCTCCATTCCACCTTACTCACATCGGGAGAATATTTGCGTGAGCTTCTTCAGATAGGGGGCACGCTGCTCTCCGGTTTAGCGGAAGAAGTGACCACCGTTTACAACCACCATATGCATCTTCCTGCGGATAACCAAATCTTTTCGTTTGTATTTATCACCATAGACGAGTACACGCTGTTGGCGAAGCATCCTCTTGATTTCGACGCGCCCTCAGAAGATTTTACCATCGTGGAAAAATTAGAATTTTTCATTGCCGGATTACCTAGCTTTTGCCCTGGCGTACTGACCAAACTTCGCGATGGGCAATGGATCTTCGTCACTCGGGAATTGAACGCCAATGTGTTGATTCGCTGGCGGAATCAGTCTGCAAATGCGCAGCGCTGGATATCGCTGTGCCTGACACCCCACCCGCAATCCCTGCTCTCCTTTGCCAAACAATGGCCAACCATGCTGCATATGCGCAATCATCGGGTTGCTGTGAATGGCACAGGACTTGTCATCGACAAGTGGGAACCGGTGCAATTCTCATGGCGCAAGGAGCTATTGCCCAGAACAGAGCATTTGATTGCCGCAGTACAACAAAACCGCAGAGACCAGGTGGAAGCCTGGCTGCATGATTTTTACGGTGGGGGTCTGCCAGCCGGGAATATCAGTCAAGTGTTCGTAGAGAGCGTGTCCGTTTTTGATGCCATCCTGTCTGCAGTCACAGCTAATCAACGTCGTATGAAAGAAGCTGCCGACAAGCATTCTCGTTTCTTGGAGCGCCTTGCCGTGATGGAGAGCATGCCCTCGATGAAAACACATATGCAGCACACGCTGAGCATGATGATGGACGAGTTGGAGGCCTCTCCTGTCGATCGTCATATCGAGATCGTTAATGAGGTGTGTGATATTATACAAAAAAATTACGGGGACATTATATCAATCGATAGGCTGGCCGAGCTCATCTTTCTATCGCCCAACTATCTCCGAACGATATTCAAGGAGGTTACTGGCAAAACCTTAAATGAATATGTGACACAGATCCGCATGGATCAGGCTTGCCGCATGCTGAAGGAGACGAATATTAGAGTGCAAGAGATTGCCAAACGAGTCGGGTATGAAAGCCCTTCTTATTTTGGCGCTGTCTTTTTCAAGCGTACGGGACTCACCCCTAACTCCTACCGGACGCACGCGAAAAAGGGATCCCGCACATGAAGACCATAAAAAAGTTATTCAATGATTCGTCATTGCTTCAAAAATTGTTGCTGATGTTTCTTACCATCACGATTACCCCGCTTCTATTCGTTACGGTTCTATTCTATGAACGCACCGAGCAGCGGTTGTTGGAGTTGACATATGACAATATGTCCAGCAGCAATCAGCAAATAAGAAGTAATGTGAATGCACATCTGGATAATCTTCGCCAGATTTCATCTTTAGTTTATACCGATGAGACCTTGCAGGCTTATCTTACGCAAACCTACACGAGTGACGTTGCGGTCCTCGAAGCTTACCGGTATATCGATGGCCTTCTTTACAGCTTGTTAACGGCCAACAGCAACCTAACCAGCATTAATCTGTATACAAACAACACGACCCTTCCAGAGGATGGACTGTTTCTCAAGCATATCAACTTAGAAAATGTGCAGCTGCAGTATCTTATTGAATTACAACAAACGTACGGGGATAATGTGTTCAGCAACGTGATACAGGATCCTAAAGAAAAAGACGTGATTTATCTAGGTCGTATGCTGAACTTCAATACCCAAAGCCAGCCCTACGGCATGATGACCATCGGCATCTATGAGGAATTGCTCTATCGCTTAATCGAGAAAGAGGATCAAAATAAAAACATCTACATTCTCAATGAAAAAAACCAAATCATCTCTGCATCGGATAAATCGCTATTGAACCTGCCGTTCAGCGAAGCCATCGGCCCGGAGTTGGCGGTCACTCAGGAGGTGGTCTCGATCAACGGAGAGCCCAATCTGCTCGTTTACCATACGATGTCCCATGGCTGGAAAGCCGTATCTCTCACACCGATTGACGAAATCATGCGTTCATCCAGGCAAACGGCTATGCAGATTGTCGGCCTAGCGATGTTTAGTCTTGTCATATCCGTCTTGATGATCATCGTCATCGCCAAATATCTGTCCCGCCGTCTGCGTAAGCTCAACCGTCAAGCCGCACAAGTCGAGCAAGGGAACTTTGCCCTCTTGCCTATCGATGCCAGTCGAGATGAAATTGGTCAATTAAGCACAGCATTTAACGAAATGGGAACAAGGCTCAAGCACATGATTGATACCCTGTATATCAAGGAAATTGCTAAGCGCGATGCCGAGCTGTATGCATTGCAAAGCCAGATCAATCCTCATTTCTTATATAATGCTTTGTCCAGCATCTCCTCTCTGTCTATACAAAAAGGTCATACGGACGTGAGCGACATGGTTAATCATCTCGCAAGGTTCTACCAAACGTCGCTGAATATGGGGCGTCAATATATTACGCTGGAAAAAGAAATTACGCTTACCAAACACTATCTTGCCATCCAGCACATGCGCTTTGATGATCGCTTTATGGAACAGTGGGAAGTGGACGACAGCTTACTTCGCTATGAAACGTTAAAATTAGTGCTGCAGCCCTTTGTCGAAAATGCTATCAATCATGCCATCTATGACGATCATCAATGCCTGACCATTGCCATCCGAGTCTACCGCTCCGTATACGCTGGTCTTCCATCGCTCGTCCTGGAAGTTGAAGATGACGGGTGTGGCATGTCTTCCGAGCAAGCAGAAACCTTGTTATCTTCCGAATCCCAAGCAGGATATGGGATCAAAAACGTCCATGAACGCGTACAGCTTGCATATGGACAAAACTACGGCGTAACGATCGACAGTCACTTGCGATCGGGAACAAAAATAACGATCACCCTGCCTCTACGGCAAGAGGTGATTTAGGCAAGGTGAAACGGCGGTCGCCGTCCTTTAGCGGCGCCGCTCGTTTCATTTCAAAAAGCTCTCCAGCTGTCAGATTGCCCTGACGTCTGGAGAGCTCTGTCTTTACGGGATTACGATGCCGAAGTTGTCGATCTCGGCCCCCCACCCCGGATAGGAGAACTTAATCGTATTGCTGCCGGCGTTCAGATCCATGGTGGTCACATAGCTTCGAACAACGTTCCAGCTTCCCGAATCCAGCCTTATTCGAAGTAAGGTGTCAGGCCCGCCATTCACACTGTAATTGGGCCACCTCTCGTCCCCGGCCAAATAATTTAATTTCACTTTGTAAGTTCCCGCCGCAGGTACGTTCACATCAAATTCTACTGCGCCTGCATTACTGCCCATATTGCCAACCTTATAGCCGTTCGTGCAGTTGACGCAGCTAACCACGTTAGCCGTCCCGATAAGCGTAGCGCTCTCCGCTTCATAGTACGTATAAGGATCATGAGGCATGCTCGGTACGGTGGTCTTGGAGATCAACACAGCGGCCCCTCCAGTTTCCAACAGTGGAATCGTGAGCGTCGAAGCGGCGGTCACGGTGCTGATCTCTTTACTAATGGACTCCCCGGTGTCTCCATCCTTATACACATAAGCTGTGTAATCGCCAGGCTCCAAGTTCAAGCTTGCCAGAGGAATGGATAACGTCCTCTCGTCTACAGTCATCCCGCCGATATACCAATCTGAGCCGCTGCGCCTTGCGATCACCGCGTGAGTTCCCGGGAAGCCGTCCAGGAGCTTGGTCTCGTCCCATGCAGCCGGTACGACCCGCAGCAGTTCCGTGCCTATCCAATTCCCATAGATGTCTATAGAATCAGCATAGTTTTGAATCTTGGTTTCATACACGACAGACATCGCCAGTTGGTGGCCCTGTGTGGTGTTTTTGTTCGTGTTGCTCAGCGCAACAGGCGTGTAGTCCATGGAACCCAGCACGTTACGCGTGAAGGGAAGCGTGGTATTGTGAACAGCGGTTGGAGCGGGCGGCCAATACAGTTTATACCGCTCGGAGCCGAGCACCCCTTCCGAACCGATTACATTCGGCCACGTCCGTTCTTCTCCGCCTGGCTTGGTAGAGTTATGGAAGTACACCATAAGCTCCAGCTCTGCGCAGTAATCGGCTACCGACTCCAGGAAGCTCATCCCGACCTGCGACTCATTGGCCGTCATGTCTACTTTTACGCCTTTGATGCCCCAGCTCGCCCATTTGCGCAGATTCATCCTGCTCGCTCCATACGGGGTATGGACATACGGACTCGCCCAGATGAAAATGCCCACATCCTTGGTGTCGGCATAGTCGACCAGATCGGCAATCGTGCCGTCGGTCCACTTCACCCATCCGGCGTCCACAGTCACATATTCCCACCCCATCGCGGCTGCGAAATCTACATAATCTTTTTGGCGCGCCAAGGAAAATGGCACTTCACGATAGCCTTCGGGCACATTCGGGTCGCCGTAATAGTCCTCGCTCCACCAGGACCATGCCGCGATCCCCGGCTTGATCCAACTGGTGTCGGCGATCTTCGACTCCGGATTAAGGTTCTGCACCAGGGTTGAATTGACCAGATCGTTCAGATTGTCGGTGACCATCACTGCCCGGTAAGGCGTCTGGAATGGCAAGGCCGCTTGAATCTGCGATCCATACATCGCCTGATCCTCCCCGCAGGAAAACGTCAGGTTCTGTCCCGGGTTGCCGGTGAGGATCGAAGGGCAATACGTCCCGTCCGCATTGTATACATTCGCTTCCGTCAATAAGGCCCAGTACGCATTGTTGTTAATCGAGGCCAGGAATGGCATAGAGACCGTGCTTGTAGCTAACGTGGCGGGATCGTAGTACTCCCACATGCCTTCATACGTGTTGACCGGCGGATGCCCCCATCCGCCCGTTCCGTCAGGCAGATTGTATTCGGTATATTCCTCTTCGATGAAGGTCTCCCCCATTCCGGGAAGAACGTACCGGAAGCCAAACCCATCATCATAGACCCTCATGATGATTTTGAGCTGAGCCGCCCCCTTCGAGACGATATATTCTCGTTGTACCCCATTATCCTGGTTGACGCTTTTTTTGCCGCCCGGAATGGTATAGGTATTATTCCAAGAGGTTGTACTCGTGGATACGAATGACATGCCCGAGTAGAAATCCGTGTCACTGGTCTTCAGACCCAACCGGGATTGTTCGACGATGGTCGTGCCATTTTTGGTAATGGTGTAGAACAATTCCCCGCCATCCAAGTACATCGTCGCCGTAAGCAAGCCATCCGGCGAGAGTGTGGCGTATTCCGTTCCGGGATCTGCCGCAAAAGCTGCAGGAACAGACGTAAGCAATAACGCAACTACCAGCATGAAGCTTACTACTCTCTTAAACGACATTACATTTCCTCCTCCATTCATCGCTTTAGCATCAAAGCAGCGGTCTGTACAGCGAAGACCAATTGCCTGATTCTATTATCGGGCGAACGAAGAGAGAGAATCTATCCCAATTTCCTCTGAATTCTATCGGAATTGAACGGACTTATAGCTCTTTAGTTGTAGACGGCAAGGGATCCATCTGCAAAGCCAAGCCACGCAGCTTTTGCTTAGCCCGATGGATTCTTGACTTCACGGCGCTCATCGATATCCTCTGGCAATCAGCGAGCTGTTCATAGGTCAAGCCATACTCGTAAATGAGCAGCAGCGCCTCCCGGTTGACCGGCTCCAGCGAAGAAAGCAATCGCTGAAGAAAGTCCTGATCAACGATCGTACATTCAACACTGGCTGCTCCTCGGCAGACAACCTGCAACGACCGATAGCTGCACATTTCCCGTCTGCGCTTGCGATACATGTCAATTGCCACATGTCGAGAGATCGCCACGAGCCAAGCTGCGCTCCCTTCTCGCCGCTTCAAAGAGTCGATACGGCAATAAGCCTTTAAGAACGCTTCTTGGACAGCATCCTGTGCAAGCTCGTGATCCCTGGTTATCGAATACGCCCCATAATAAAGCAACCTATAATAGCGGGTATATAGCCTATGGAACCATTCAGCGTTCGACATGCCCTGTTGTTCGGCTTCGTTATTCATTCAAATACGTTGTTACCCGGTTCTGGATCAGCTTGCTGACTTCTTCTGCGGATTTCTGTCCGCTTAAATAGCTTTCGAACTCCTCCATCGCGATCGTTAACACTTTCATATCGCTGGATCTGCGAGTGCCCGCCTCCGAGGTCAGCTTCTTTATCTCCTCCATCCGTTTTTCCATCGTTTCGATAGTTGGCAGCATATCTTCCGGGATAGGCAGATCAAGCGTTCCGCTCTCGATTAATTGCAACGCTTCATTCAATTTCACATCCGTAGCCGCTTGATTCATGGGTAATCCGAAGAGATCCGGCGAAGCTTGCATTTCATCGGAAAGCAAAAACTTGATGAATGCCCAGGCTTCCGGCTGTACATCGGATTTGCTGTTAATCCCCAGACTGTCAATCGCTTTGTACGGTATGCCTTCCTGGTTGCCGCTCACGCTTGGCTTCTGGTAGTATTCAAAGTCCGAAGGCATCATCAAGGCTGCCCTAGGGTTGAATATGCCCACCATCTGAAATACCGCTTTACTGGAATCGGCCGTAAACCCTTCGCTGAACAAGCCTTCGTCATAGATCGATTTGATTTCCTTCATCATGTTGCGGAACAGATCCGAATCGAAATTCGCCTGGCCTTGACTGACGAGCTCCGTATAATTTTCCTCCACATAATCATAGAGTAGCGGTGACATACCCAGGTTATAGTATCCTTCGCTATCCGCTTGTTGCTTCAGTTTCTTGGCGACATCCCTGAATTCGCTCCAGCTCCAGGGCTCATGTCTGTCGACTGTAATATTCTCCTTCTCCAGTATCCGGGTGTTTCCCTGGACCGTTTCAAGTGAAAAGGAGAGCGGCATGACATACAGGCCATCCCCGTCTTGGGCTGCCTTCAAAATATTGGTGTATAATGCGTTTTGGTCAAACGAACTGTCGCTTGCAATCAGGTCGTTCAAGTCAACTAACAGCTTTTTGTCGACAAATTTGTCTTGCGGCAGGTTGTTCATAAGAATAAGATCGGACCCTTTGCCGGAAATCACCTGCGTCGTCACCGATTGCACGTACTTTTCAATGTCCGCCAGCGAGAGAGCCTCCCGGGCCATGCCGCTTTCCGTTCCTTCCGACGCTTTGTATTCTTTGATTTCGATCTGAATGTCCTTATGCTTTTCCTCGAATAACCGTACAGCCGTTTCCAAAAACCGATTATTCTGCAGGACAGAAACGACGACGGTTTTTTTGCCGCCCTCCGTCAAACGATTGGCATCGCCTGTGGATTCGTTTCTAGGTACGTCTCCTCCATTTCCGGAACAAGCCGATGTCAGTAGCATGATGGACAGCATGACGAAGAACCCTAATTTTTTCACCTGAATCATCCTCTCAATGTAATCGAATACGGTTGCCTTCCTGCAACGGCTCGCTTGACTCCGTCACAATATCTTCTTCCGGGTAGAGACCTCCGAGTACAACAATCTCCTCGCCATTCTCCTTCCCCGTCGTTACATAAGCCTTCTGGACCGTGTAGGTGTTGCCGAGTGAGCTTCGATTCTCGCGCACGACAAACACATAGCTTCCGGTTGCATCTTTTTTGAGCCAGTTTTTGTCGATGACCAGGCCCTGCTCTTGGAACGGCTTCTTCAAGCTGATGCGGCTGGACTCACCTCCTTTGAGATGGTCTCCCGGAACGTGAACGACAATCGTTTTCTGATCCTTGGCGACGTCGTCTTCATCCTCCGGCATGCCGCCACCGTTCCCCGAGGGAGCATCCTTGATTTCGGCGACGGTCCCTTCGATATCCAGCGCCGTATCCTCGTTCACGTGAACAGGCACCTTCTCGTCGATTTGCATCAGATCGGCCAATTCTTTGGCAATTGTAAAAGAGAACTGAAATCCCTTCCCGGTTTCTACCAGTGTTAACAGCGGCTGCCCTGGAGGACTAGCCATTCCCGCTTCGGCTTGAAGATTTGTCACTTTGCCATCCACAGGCGCTGTCAACGTGCTTTTTCGTTCCAGCTCTTGGCGCAGGGATTCCATTCTCCGCTTCGCGATGTCAGCGTCTATTCGATCCAAATCAAGGTCTCGTATCGCCATGCGAATCTCACGCTCGTCTCCTGCGTGCTGAGCGGCTATGAACTGTTCTTTCAGCAATTCCCGGTTCAACGCTCTTTTTTTCATGTCGTCCTCCGCATCGAGCAGCTGCTGCTTCAACTCTGTTCCGTCAAAAGTTACGAGAATCTGCCCCTTCTTGACATCCTCTTCCTTGTGCACATGCACCTTCTCCACCTTCCAGCCGCTGTCGCTGTTCAATTCTAATAACTTGCGCGGCGTGATCAGACCATTGCCTTCGATATGATGGGATAACGTTTTTTTTACAGGCTTCGCTGTTGCAACTTTGGGCAGCAAGGCGGTTTGAAGCGTTTGGCTGAACAACGTAAACCCAGCCAGTACCAAGAGAAAGACTCCTAGTGCCACACCAGCCATCCGTTGTTTTCGCTGTACCATGTTGCCACTCTCCTTTCGCTCAGCCTTTCACGCCGGAAAGCTGGATTCCCTCAATAAAATACCGTTCGGCGCTTAAGAACAGGAGCACCATTGGCATCATATACACAACCGATACGGCAAACGATACGCTAAGCAGCTCTTCCTGGATGCTGGCGAGAAAAACCGATAGCGGCTGCATCGCGGCATCCTGAAGAAAGATAAGCGGCTGCTCAACCATATTCCAATAGTCGACGAACAGGAGGACGACGAGCGCGGCAATGCCCGGCTTCACCATCGGCAGCGCAACCGATCCAAGTATGCGCAGAAGACCGGCCCCGTCCATCTTGGCAGCCTCGATATAAGACGAATGGATATGGAGCATGAACTGCCTGAGCAAGAAGACGCCGAAGGGAGCGAACACGCCGGGCAGGATGATGGAGCTGGAATGATTCAGGAGGCCCAGCCGATCAGCCATCAAGTAATTGGGCACCAGTGTGACCTGGAACGGCATCAGCATGGTCATCAGATAGAGAAGAAACCATCCTTCCCTGCCCGGAAAACGCAGCTTTCCGAATGCAAATGCGGCAAGGGTTGCCACCAGAGCTTGTCCGATGATGATGGGCACCACCATATAGACGGAATTCCAGAACAGGTACAGAAACTTCGGCGTCGCAATCAAGGCTTTGTCATACTGCTGAAAGGAAACCCAGTCGGGAATCCATTTCAGATTGACGAAGAGGCTTGTATCGGTTTGGCCCAGCATCCCGTAATTCGCCATCATCTCCCGCTCCGTCATCAAGGAATTGACGACGGTCAAGACGACAGGCATCAGCAGCAGAGCCGCGATGGGGATCAACAGTATCGAGCGCAACAGCGGTGCGACCCATCCCTTGGTCACGTTCCTCACCTCTTTCTTGCCCTTACTCCATATAAGAGCGGAACATCCGCTCCATGCGGAACAGGACGAACACGAGCGCCATAATGCAGCACGCCATGAGCACCGCGGCGGACGAAACCTTCTGGATATCGAGGGACAAAAACATATTGTTCATGTAATGCTGCATCATATAAATCCGGTCGTGCGGGTAGGCCCCGGCAATGAGATACGTCTCGCGAAACACCTTGAAGGAATTCAGCACGGACATCAGTACCACCAGAAACGTCGTCGGCGTCAAATAGGTGAGCGTAATGCCGAACAGCTTGCGAACCGGACTGGCCCCTTCCAGGTCGGCGATTTCATAATATTGCCCCGGAATGTTCTGCAAGCCGGCCAGAAATAGAATGACATTGTAACCAACATTTTTCCAAATGTAGACCAGAACGATTACAAAACCGGCCCATTCTGATTTCATCCAGTCTTGGCGGTCAAGGCCAACATGCTGCAAACCCGCGTTTACTGCTCCATTCCAATCGAAGAGAATCTGCCAGACAAGGACAATCGAAGCGACCGGTACAACAAGCGGTAGGACATAAGCCGTGCGAAGCCAATTCCGGATGAACACCCGCTGATTCAAGAGCAGCGCCAGCAAGAGCGAAACAGCAACAAGAATGGGCACACTGATCGCGGTGAACCAGAACGTGTTGGACGCTGCTTTTTGAAACGAGGAGCTCAGAAGCAGCTCTTCGTAGTTGGATAACGTGAAGCCCTCTCCCCACCGGTCCTGGAACGAGTTCAGGACGCTCTGTCCGAACGGGATGAGGTAGAACAGGGAGAATCCTGCAAGGCTCGGAGCCAATAGCCAGAGGGCACTGACCGACTCGGATCGGATGAATCGTGTGAACCGACGGTTCAAGGGATTGGGAATCGCGTTGTTCTTCACGCTATCTCCTCCTCGGGAAGCACCAGCCGAAAGATGACGCCGTTTTGTTCATTGCTCACCTCAATCTGTGTACCGTAGCTACTCAATAGTTGCCGGACGATGGACAGACCCAGTCCGAACTGACCCTTGGCACCCATGCGATACGGTTCAAACAGACTTTTCAGCAGTGCAGAATCCAGTTGCGGACCGTCATTTCGGATTTCAATGACACGCTCCCCGGCATCGGCCACAGGAGCCGTAATGGCTATCTGTTGACGGGCATAACGAATTTGATTGTCTAGCAGATTCTCAAATACGATCTTCCATTGGTCGACATTGCCACGCATACGCCAGGAAGGCGGATTCACCACCCAATGAATCTCTGGCCTGCGGAGGCGCAGCCGCTCTACCGTATCTCGCACCACGTCATCGACGTTAAACCACTGGTGGGGGGCCTCGCGCGCTGACACGTATTGCAGCCTGCTAAGCGATAGCAGCTCGTACACCCGCTCCATAAGCCGGTCGGTTTCCTGCAGGATGGTGTCCACACTTCCCTTCAATGATCCTCTCGGATAAATGTCATCGATGATGGACTGGGCATAGGTGCGGATAATCATCACAGGCGTCTTTAATTCATGGGAGATATTCTGCAGCAGGACTTGCTGAGTCTCATCTTGGCGCAGCAGCCGCTGGCGCATCTCGTCGAAGGCGCGGGACAGCTTGCCGATCTCATCTCTTCTCCCCAACTCGAAGGACTCATGCCAGTTGCCCTCTGACATTCGGTTCACCTGGCGCTCCATGCGGGTAAGCGGATGGGATAAATACCGGGCGAGCCAGATACAGGGAATCGAGCTGATCAGCAGCAACGCAATCAGGAGTAGGAGCAAATGGCGGAACATTGTTCCGACCATCTCATTGCGATACTCCGCCCAGGCATAGGAGATCAACACGTCGGAACCGCCGTTCAAGGTTTTGGAGATGGAATAGAACAGGGTCTGCCCCTCAACTTGGATCGCGTTCGTCTCCACCTCCTTGACCTGTGCTGCAGCCTCCTGCTCTAACCGCTTGGTTAAGGACTCAGGCAAGCTCCTGTCCTGGTTCAAAAAAAAGGATTTCCCCTCCACCATGAAGAGATGACCAATAGCAGGCCCGCCCACGTATCCGGTAGACTCAAATTTTCCGATGCTTTGCTCCCCGCTATCGCCGTTCGTTTCCTCTGGATCTGTTGGCAGGGATAGGGCGATTTCCACACCGCCTTCTTCCTCCCTAAATCTGATGTGTCCCCTTTCCTGATCAAAAATCTCCGAGACCACGTTCAACTGCTGTTGAGCATCCCGAATCATCGCATAGGTTTGCTCGGTAAAAAAGCTTTTTAGTAGACTGGGGAGAGCCAAGGCCACCATCAAAAAAAGGAACAGCAATAAAGCAGCGAAGACAAACCATATTTTGATTGCCAAAGGCCAGTGCTTCATCTTTTCACCAGCCTGTAACCAAGCCCGTATAGCGTTTCCAGCCGCAGCGCCGGCATTTTCTTGCGCAGTCGCCAGATGAGATCGTCCACTACGCGGTCAGAGCCGAAATAATCCCTGCCCCATACCTCATTCAATATGCCTTCGCGTTGCACAACCTGTCCGGCATGCGTTACGAAATAGAGCAACAGATCAGATTCCTTGGCAGTCAGTTCGACTTCTTGTCCCGAACGCTCCGTCACCATGCGGGAATGTCTATTAATCGTGTAGGGTGGGTAGTCAACCTGCTCGAGAGGCGAATCCATCAATTGCGCAGGACGTGCTCCCCCATACACGCGCTCCATCAGCTTGCGAACCCGGATGATGAGTTCACGCGTCTGGAACGGCTTGGCCAGATAGTCATCACTGCCCAGCTCCAAGCCGTTAATGCGATCCAGATCCGAATCCCTTGCCGAAATAAAGATGACCGGGATGGACTCATGTACGCTCCGTATTTCGCGAATCAGTTGATACCCGTCCAGGCCAGGAAGCATAATATCGAGTATCCACAGATGAGGGGGCTCTTGCCCAATCGCAGCTATCGCTTCCCCGCCGTCCGTGAAGGAAACGACATTCCAGCCCTCCCTCCGCAGGTAGGAACAAATAAGCTGATTCAAACTGACTTCGTCCTCGACAAGATGAATGGTATACATGGTTGGTGATCTCCCCTTCATGTGGGTTCATTTAACAACTTATCAAATCAATGTAGCAGAATTATCTTAGAATTATCTGAAATTGTCTGACGACAAAAAAACACGAACCGTCGCCCCGAAATGATAATAATTATCAGTATCATCTTCTCAAATCAAAATCAATCTGATACAATACTACCAACGAACCAAACATCCTACGTTTAAACAAAGGAGTGATGCTGTTTGTTATCTCAGACGCAACGTTTAACCTTGGTGGAGCAGGTAGCCTCCCAGATCCAGGGGAAGATCGAAAACAATGAATGGCAAGTAGGGATGCGTATTCCCCCAGAGCCCGAACTGATGGAACAGCTTCAAGTCAGCCGTAACACCTTGAGGGAAGCCATTCGGGCTTTAACGTATGCGGGGTTGCTGAAGACCAGACAAGGGGATGGGACCTATGTCTGCTCCTCAAGTGTTTTGGGGGCAGTGGTTGAAAAGGTGATTCAGCACACCGATAGGTTTGAGAGCTTGGAGGTTCGATACGCCTTAGAAAGAGAGGCTGCTACCCTGGCTACGTTCAGGAGAAGCGAAGAAGATTTGGAGGCAATTCGGTCATGTTTGGAGCAGTGCAGACAAGCAGCCAACCAGCAAGATCTCAAAGCTTATGCTCACTGGGATGTCGAGTTTCATAAAATGGTGATTGCCGCTTCACATAACCAATTGATGTTGAATTTGTATAATCATATTTCCGAAGCGCTACAAAAAACAATTTTAGAAACCAAGGATTTCAAAAATGTAGCTTTTTATCACGACTCCCATGAGCTCCTTTATCAAGCTATTGCGAATCAAGATTGCCATCAGGCCGAGGAAGCTGTTCGCTTATACACTGAAAAGACCCGTGCTGCACTATGCTAAGTGAAGCTTAAAAGCACGAGCACGAAACTGCAATTTAGCATTTCCCAAGCGTAGGAGGAACCTTTATGCGTTCAGCAGAACAATTGATAAAAAAACAAAGTGCAATCCCCCAAACCGGAGCTCGCACACAAGCGACAGTCTGGTTTATGATTTTAGGAATTATTTTTATCTCAGCAAATTTGCGTGCTCCCCTCACCTCAGTGGGGCCATTAGTCAGTATTATTCGGGAGAACGTGCACATTTCAAACGCTTTAGCTGGCTTAATTACAACAGTTCCACTGCTTGCATTTGCATCGCTATCCCCTTTTATACCAAAATTAGGACGCAGATATGGTGTAGAGCGTATTATCTTGATTTCCCTGATTGTTTTAACCATGGGTATAGCTGTTCGTTCGTTATCCGGAGTGGTGACCTTGTATGTTGGAACCGCAATTCTAGGGTTCGCTATTACCATATGTAATGTATTACTCCCTAGCCTGATTAAACGGGAATTTCCGAAGCAAATGGGTGCTATGACAGGTATTTATTCTGTTTCCATGAATTTATGCGGGGCAATCGCATCGGGTATAAGTGTTCCGTTAGCTGTAGGGGCAGGCTTGAATTGGCAAGGCGCATTGGGGGTATGGGGGATACTTAGCTTCATTTCTATTCTCTTATGGGTGCCGCAGCTCAAGGTTTCATCGAAATCATCCGCCGTTGACAGCACTGCAGTTAAAAACCAGCAGATCAATATATGGCGCTCTCCATTGGCTTGGCAGGTAACTCTTTTCATGGGAATACAATCGACCATTTTTTATGTGCTGGTAGCATGGCTGCCTGAGATACTTAAAAGTCAGGGGATCAGCTCTAGTCAATCAGGCTGGTTTCTTTCGATTCTGATTATAGCTTCGCTCCCCTTCGCGTTTATCGTTCCTGTTGTAGCTGGGCGGATGCGTAATCAACGATTATTAGTTATTATTACAACGATTTTGTTTTTGAGTGGAACACTTGGCCTTCTCTACAGCAGCACCCATCTTTTTTCATTTTGGGTTATTATCCTAGGTGTTGGCGGGGGCTTTGCCTTTGGCTTATCTATGATGTTTTTCGGCTTGCGTACCCAAAGTGCCCATCAGGCGGCTGAACTATCAGGGATGGCCCAATCCATCGGATATCTACTGGCTGCTATTGGCCCCGTGCTAATTGGATATTTGCATGATGCCACTCATGGCTGGAGCGTTCCACTCTTGATAATGGTTTGCGCTTCTGCTCTACTCGGTATGGTTGGTTTAGGGGCGGCAAGAAATAAATTTGTTGATTCTGTCTAGCTGTAATGGTGGCAGATTTTTTTTAGCAGCTCAGCAGCTGTCCTTGATTTTCACGACATTCCTGGCTTCCGCCTTCACTTGTCACCCTCGCCTTCATTACAAATTTCAGAGCGCTGCGGATGGTTCATACCAAAGATATGATACGATGTGATCCCGTTGGCAAATAGGCTATCGATCAACTTGACCAATTCTTCCGACGATAAATCTTTGTCATTGCGTATCCACAGGCGAAACATCGATAGTAACGTGGATATGTAGAACTCAATGATGTAGGGGGCCAAAGCATCATTTGCGGGAAATTCTTTAATCAATCGCTCAAAGGGAATTTCTCTTTTCAGCCGTTCAATAAAATGAACTGCACCATAGTCGCCCAAGAGGGCTTTAAAAACGGAGATTTCGTCTGCATTTTCCAAGCATTGAAGTGCATCCTGGATCGTATGGGTAGAAAGCTCTCTGCTTGCCATTTCCTCGCGAATGGAGGCCAGGACACGCTCTTCCACGTAGTCCAACAACGCATAGATATCCGTAAAGTATTGGTAAAAGGTACTGCGATTATAGCCGGATTGTTTAGCAATCTCTTGAACGGATATTTTTTCAATCGGTTTTTGACTATATAAATTACAGAATACATTGATAAAGGTTTGCCTTGTTTTGTCCGTCATCTCAGGCTGCTTGTTCATGATTGGCCTCCATGTTCTGTTCCATCGATCACACGACAGATATTAAAAATCTGATGGTTGATGACCGTATAGGGAATGCATACAATATGATTATACAACACGTTGTTGGATGATCAACTATTCGGGGAGGCTACTATGAAAATTTTATTTTTCGGCAGAGGTGTCATATCGACCCAATATGCTTGGGCTTTTGAACAGGCAGGGCATACCGTTGAGTTTTACGTTAGACAAGGGAGAAAAGAAACGTTTGGAAGCAGTATAGAGCTTGAAATGTGGGACGGACGAAGAGGAAAACAGCTCATACAAGAAAGCTGGAACGTCACACTGCATGAGGAGATCAGCCCTGATTATGATCTCATCTTTGTGAGTGTCAACACGGAACAGCTTCCAGAAGCCGCACGCTTCCTATCCAGGGTTGCTGGGACCACTCCGATCCTCATATTCAATAACATTTGGCAAGATTTGAAATTATCGATCTCCCCATTGTCCATGAACCAAGTCGTTTTTGGGTTTCCAGCAGCAGGGGGCGGCATCGCGGACAATAAGCTTAGAGGCGGCTTTCTGAAAATGATATTTCTGGAAAAACCACGGGCAGGCACGGAACAGCTAAACAACAAGATCAAAGAGCTATTCGAACATGCCCATTTTAAAATTAGTTGGATCAAGGATATGGAAAGCTGGTTATGGAATCACTTTGCCATGAATGCAGCGATGGAGACCGAGGTGTTAAAACGGGGAAGCTTTCCAGCGCTCTTACATCATAGCGACTCATTCTCGAATGTGGGTAAGCATATGAGGGCCATTATGCCTGTACTTAAAGCAAGAGGCGCAAAGCTGGATGCGATTACGCTACTGGTGACCAAGATTCCACCAGTACTTCTCGGCCCACTTTTTAACAAGGTTGTTTTTGCAAAGGGCAGCTTACAGCGATTTTTCATGGAACACAACTATAGTAAAGCAGGCTTTGCGGTAGCTGAAGTAGTGAGAGAGGCAAAAAAGCTAGGCATCCCTCTGCCGCGCCTTAGTGGGGCAGTTGAAAACATTTTGTGAGAGAATCCTATGACTCTCCTGCTTCTTCTAATGAATTCAAGGTCGAACACATGTGGCATCGAGCTGCAGCCTCGGCGCCGGCCCCCCTTGTGTGTTGGCGATGCCGCTAACGACGAAACCGACGGATTTATAGAACGCTACCGCATGCGGGCCAGCGGTCACCTCAACACGCATACCGCGCCGTTCAACGTCTTTGATAAGGGAGCGCGCGATGCCTTTGCGCATCCAGTCAGGATCAGTGAACAGATCCTCGAGCTCTAGGAAGTCGTCGACAGGGCGAGCCGACGCAAAGCCAATGACACGCCCGTCCACGACGGCGACACGCGCGAATGGCAACATCGCGTCATCCCACACCAGCCACTCAGGATGGTCGGCGAAGAATGCTTGGGCGCCCTCGGTCGCCAGTGACGCACGGCGAAAGACGTCGCGCAGCGTATCGACGTCTTCGACGACTGCGCTTCTAATGACAAGGGTAGACGAAAATAAAGGTTTTTTCTCATTCACGGTCGAATCTCCTTATTTTGCTCACACAATAAACCGGTACCCCGAGCCCCACACCGTTCCAATGTATTGGGGCTTCGAAGGATTATCTTCGATTTTCTCTCGTATTTTGGCGATATGGACCGTTACGGTTGATGCATCACCCAGGGCATCCATCCCCCACACCCGCTCGAATAGCGTTTCTTTGTCAAATACGCGATTCGCGTGCTGCAGCAGGAACGTCAGCAAATCAAATTCTTTCTGCGCGAGCGCGACCTCTTTGCCACTCACGATGACGCGTCTGGAATCCTTGTGAACCTCCAGACCTCGAACGACCAGTTTACTGCTCTCCCATTCCTTGCCGAACCGCTCCTTCATGCGCTCGTACTTATTCAGGTGGGCGTTGACCCGGGCCACGAGCTCGCCAGAGCTGAACGGCTTCGTGATGTAATCGTCCGCACCGAGGCCAAAACCATTCACCTTATATATTTCTTCCGCGCGAGCCGAGACCAGCAGCACCGGCATGTCGCTCTTCTCGCGAATGGTCTTCAGCACATCGAACCCGCCCATTCCCGGCAGCATGATGTCGAGCAGCACTAGGTCATGGGCGTCTGATTCTTCAAGCGCAGTCAGCCCCTCCGGGCCACTCTCTGCGATGGTTACGGCATAGCCGCTCAGCTCCAGATAGTCCTTCAGTAAATTCGCGATACTCGGATCGTCTTCCACAATCAGTATCCGTTTCATGGCGCTCCCCTGCCTTGTCCATCCATTCTAAGTGAAATCATCATCCGGGTACCCTGGCCGACCTTGCTAAGCGCCCATATCTTTCCTTCATGGCCCTCAACGATCTGCTTGGCAATGGCGAGACCGAGCCCACTGCCGTCCGTTCGGTTCCTCGCCGGATCAACACGGTAAAAGCGTTCAAAAATACGCGGCAAATCCGCCTCGGGAATGCCCTGCCCATTATCCCGAATTTCTATGACTGCGGTGGCCGGTGTCTGACGCAGGATAATGACAACCTCACCCTCGCCCTTCTGAATATAGTTCCTTGCGTTGTCCAGAATGTTCTGAACCACTCGCTTCATGCGCTCCCGGTCAATTCGAACCGACACACTGCCGTTAAGCTCGTTATGTAGCCTCAGCCGTTTCCCAGCTTGGCTATACTCATATTGATAATCCAGGATGCAGTCCTGGAAATAACTAACTAGATCCGTCCGCTCCATATGATAGGACAACTGGTTCAGGTCGAGCTTGGAGTAAAGCAGTAAATCGTCAATCATGGCATTCACGAGCACCGTCTTCGCCCGCGCCGTCTCCAAGTACTGCTGCAGCTTCTCCGGCGTCTGGGCCACGCCATCCAGAATCCCCTCGATGTACCCCTTAATGGATGTCATCGGCGTCTTCAAATCATGCGAGATACTGGACACCAGGAAGCTCCGGTTCTCATCGTATTTCTCCTGCAGCTCAATGGATTCCTTCAGCTTGATTCGCATCAACTCCAGTGTTCGGCTAAGCTCCAGCACCTCTCCCTCGCCTTCCTCGGCAATGCCCCGCGAGAGATCGCCCTCCCGTATCCGAGCCGCCGCCTCTCGTAACCGGGAGACCGGAGCCGTGATCGTTCGCGAGAACCAATAGGAGACACCCAAATTAAATAGGAGGAACGTAAGAACGAACACACCGACGGTCACAAGACCGAAGATAAGATAGACATTCGTATGTACGGGTATCGGGGCAAGCAGGAGTAGCACACCTCTCTCGCCCGGCGCAATCTCATAATCGGTTCTGGCGAACGCATAGGGCGTGCCGCCAAGCTCCAGCGTATCCAGACCTGCAGCCTGATCCGTGAGAAGCAAGCTCCGCTCAATGTCAACGGAACTCATCGGCGATGCGGAATAGACTACGTTGCGATTTCTCACAATCACGGCGTTCCCCCCGAGCGTCCTCACACGATCCGAGAGCTCCTGCTGGTATTGATCCTCAAGCAGCTCCTCGAAGGTCATGGATGCCGCCATCCTCGTCAACTCACCGAACCCGGACTGAACGTCCAGGACGCGCTGCACCTCGTTCAAATTCGTATCCGTCCCGACCACCTTGGGGTAAAACCCCAAGAAGATGATGGCTGCCAATAAGGTAAACACGAACGCCCCCAGCATCGCCAGAGCATTCATCATAAAGAGTCGTTTTGTTACTTGCATGGGAATAACCTTCCTATATAAGGTTGTGCATTATATGAAGTTCACTATATGTCTTTGCGGTCAAACAGCATATATCCTGCGGTAAATAACATGACGCCCAAGCCGCCCATAATCAAGCCTTGCCGTACAATCTTAAATCCGCTCAGTTTCTCCGCTATCCACAGCGTATGCCAGTCAAACATGGAAGTCACCAGAAAGCTGGATGAGGCAGGAACGAGGATGCCCAGGAACGTGAAGGCTACAAACAGCAGCACGGACAAGAAAAAAACGCTGAGTCCGCCCCTCACCAGATTAGCCAGTAGCACAACGAGTAAAATGAAGACAAACACCGGCACGAAGGTCACCGCGTAGGACAAGAACACTCTTGCAACGCCAAGCCAGCCGCTCGACGTCGGATTGAAGATCAGCCCGGCGGTAAGCGACAGCACCATAACGAACGCTAGATTCACGGCAATAAACGACGCAATTGCGCTTACCTTTGCACTGAACACCCCAAACCGGGACACCGGTCGTGTCAGCGTGAGCTTCATCGTATTCGATGAATATTCACCGTTGAACATATCAATTGCGACGAAGGCCGCGAACAGCGGAAGTAGCGTATAGGAAAAGGCCGACAACACAACGAGTGGAAACTCCGTCCCGCCCACAAGGCGCAAGCCGAAGCCATGCTTGACCGCCGACACGGCGACTTGTCCGATAACGACTGCCAGAATCGCGAGAATCGCCGCCGCGTTCATTTTCTTGCGTTTCACCAGCTTGAAGAGTTCGTTCTGAAATGCCGCCTTAAACCCGACCATGTCGTTCCACCTCGCTCACGAAATAGTGTTCCAGCGAGGCATAGTCGCTAAGAATATTCTGCGTGTAGCCCTCGTTCACCAACCGCCCTCCGTAGACCACGCCGATCCGGTTGCACGTGAGCTCGACATCATGGATCAGATGGCTCGAGATGAAGAATGTCGTGCCTTCCATTTCGGCAAGCTGCTTGATCAGCCGCCGCAGGTCCAGCATCCCCTCGACATCCAGCCCGTTCAGCGGCTCATCCAGAATCAACACGCGAGGTCTCGACAGAATGGCCGCCGCCAAGCCGAGTCGCTGCTTCATGCCCAGAGAGAATTTCCTGACCTTTTCATGTTTATAGTTTAGCATGCCTGTGATCTCCAGGCACTCATCGATTCGTCGCCGGTCCACGAGAGGATAGTACCGAGCGAACAGCTTCAGATTATCGTTCGCCGTCAGATACGGATACGACTCCGCACTCTCGATCATACAGCCAACCTGCTTCATCGCTTGCACATAATCCTGCTGCACGCTCGCGCCGAAGATTCTCACCTCGCCGCTGTCCGGCTTCACGAGCCCAGCCATCATCTTCATCGCGGTCGTCTTGCCGGAGCCGTTCGGCCCCAGGAAGCCAAATATCTCTCCCTCATGAATCGTCAGGTTCAGATCTTTCATACCCCGGCCGTTTGAATACAGCTTCGTAAGACCTAGGATCTCTATGGCTTTCGTCATTTTGTCGTTATCCCCCCCAGAAACGTTGACAGGGCAGCTCCTGCGGGCACATGGTGCCAGCAGGAGCTGCCTGGTACGTTGGCATTTACTTTGAATGCCAAGCTTCTTTTTATTCTTCAAATACGCGTCTGAAATCTCCATTGTCATAAGGCCGATCATTGAACTGATACGAATGATCGTTCATGATCTGAATGTTCAACTGGAGATACACTCCCCCTGGGCTTGACAACTGCAGCTGTGCTTGCTCCTCTTCACCTTTCGAATTGGTATAGGTGAAGAAGTTCATTGAATTTGACGAAGTGAGCGTATGCTCGAACGTAAAGTTGTATTCCTCGCCATACTCATCCAGGTATTCAGGCTGCACCTTCTCGAAGTAGCTGCCGGAGATATCATTACCGTCGATACTGGAGATAATGAGAGTTCTCTCTCCAATTTTCACCAGAGCGCCATTCTCTTCTTTAACAATATCGTTGCGATACGTTCCCTCATGCATGGAGCTGAAGCCCGAGCCGCCGATCGACTCCACCGTGACATTCGTCAAGTCCGGTGCGGTCACGGAGGTTGTTCCGACGTCAACCAAGCTAAAGATCGCGCTCACCGTGAAATCGTTCAAATTTCCTGCTTCATCCTTGCCAGACAAGATGAGTTCACCTGTAAAGTGGCTAATCAAGCCGGCTTCGTCTTCCACAGCCATACCCGTCACCCGCTTCACGAACACATCGCTCGCCAGCTTGGGTATATCATAATCACGGACGATACGGCCTTGGTCCACAAGCATCTGCTTTACCCCAAAGGAGGCAACCGCGTTAATCAAAGCCGGCACCTGCACCTCAGACAAGCTGCCCGAATAGGTAACGCCTCCACCTGCCACCTCGTCGACTTGCACCTGGTCCTTCAGATTACCGATTACGGCATCGATGATCCGTTCCACTTCTGCTGCGCCCTCTTGTTCAAATGGATTAAAAACTCGATCATGCGAGTTCCACTCCTGATTGTACTCCGTCACATAATATTTCTCATCATAGCTGCTCTTCCAGATCATGCGTTCCTTATCCCTGTAGTTGTACCCCGTCGACACCTCGCCGTTGCCCAATAAGGTCGTGTTCGTTTCCTCCGTCGCTTGGTTCGCTGCGTCGAACTTGATCACACTGTTCAACTCATGCAGCACGCTTGTGTTGCTCTTTATCGTGTACCTCGCCTCAATGGTGTAGTTGCCCAATTCGCTCACCAGCTGCGCGGCTGTATGCTTCGACGCTGCTTTCAGGCGATCGTAGCCCGTACCCACGGCCAGATCCGCCAATGCCGTCGAGACAAAGACACAAGCGCCCAGAGCGAATGCGGCAATCGAGATGCCCTTTTTACTGAGTTTCATCGTTTCGTTTCCTCTCCTTTCCTATGTAAGGAAGCTTCCTCTACTGTTCATTATAGACGATGGCTATTGATTCCTTCTAAATGGATTATTAACACTTTATTAACTCCTTTTGGATACAAAAGAAAACACCCCTAAGGGTGCTCTCATTTGTTTTTTTAATATTTTTATTGGATTTGTATAGTTGTGGAAAGCCCCCTTAATTGAATAAAGAGTTGGGTATTTCACCATCAGTACTTATGTTGAACAAAAAGGTTCTATGCCAAAAATGTCATATTTTGATATAATACTAGAGTGCAACAGACTTGGGTGGGAAAGTATCGCCTCCAGAACGGCGGTGATGCGTATGCAATTTTCGTTGACAGAAGTGATTATGCTCGGTATGTTCTTCCTGGCGTTACTCACTTATCTGAATAAACGAAAATAATCCGCCCAGGTTAGCGCCAAGGTGCGGATTATTTTCTCTGAGTCATTTGGAGGTTTCCCACCCAAAATGTTGTGCAGGGAGTCGGATGGCAGTCCGGCTCCTTCTTTGTATCCTAATCATAACATGACCATTTCATTCCTGCAATTTGCTTTTTCTTTGCTGCTGTTCAACACTACACCAATGCTTATCCCCTCGGCTTCAACTGCTTAATCACCGACATGATCAGCATAATCATCCCTACGCCAAAGCCAGACATCGACAAGGGAGTAAGTAAAAATTGCATGATCTCCCCCTGCACAAAAAAGCCAGCCAGCATGACGATCATACATATCACTGTGAATAAACCGATGGTCAACGTCCCCATAAAGTCATTCAATAGATGGTTTTCTTCGCGGGCCAAGATGATTCGATTGTCTTTCAGTATAGGTAACGCCAGTAATTTGGGGAGGTAATCCTCTAATTGCCCCTTTGCCTTAGTTAGACGTTCCTTGGCTAAGTGCCCTTTATCGATACGGCTAGCGTACGATTGACTCGCCGCGGATAGGGAGTACCCTTTGTCTACAGAGGACAGGGTCCCGTCCAACGTAATGATGGCTCGGAACGCACCGGCAACCGTCGGTTTCAATGAGAGTCCCATCTCCGTAATCAGGGTCATCAGTCGTTTCATCATGACGCTCGTCGGATCATGTGAGAACGATGCTTCAGCTAAAAGCCTCCCGAGTCGTTGCTCTAAACGGTTCACATCGTGTAACGCCCCATCTTCACAAATGCTTATCAGGCCCTGCGCCATCTGCTTCGTATCCTTGCTGCCGAAACCGATCAGGAAGCTTAACATACCCTCTCGTTCATCAGCGGATAAATAGCCCACCGAACCAAAGTCAATCAGCGCAACCTCTCCATCCTTTGTCAGCATGAGGTTCCCAGGATGCGGGTCCGCATGGAAGATGCCAATGATCAGAATCTGATGCAGGAAGGCGTGCATGATCTTTTCAGAAACGTCGGTTGTCACTTCCTTGGTGAAGCTACTTCCCTCTATAAATTCCATCGTCAGAATTTGCTTCGTGGAGTACTCCGAGTAGACCCTCGGTACGCGTAGAGGGATATCGTGTTCTTGGAAGGCTTGTCGCAGCAGGTTGGTATTCAGGGCTTCAATATCAAAGTCCGTTTCCTCGATCAGATTCTGTTTGAAGCCTTGGGCCAGTTGGATTAAGCCAAGTTGTTTGATTTTGGTAGAGCGTTCGGATAACCAGGACACGAATTGAATCAGGAGATCCAAGTCCACGGTCATCTTTTGCTTAACATCCGGCCTCAAAATCTTAACAACCACTTTCTCTCCCGTCGATTTCAGCTTCGCCAGATGAACCTGACCGATCGAAGCCGCCGCGATAGGTTTCATTTCGAAGGCTTCATACGTCTCATCCAAGTTGCCAATTTTGCTGGCAATGATGCTCTTCAGCTCATCCTGACTGAGCGGTTTCACTTGGTCATGCAGACTGGAGAACGCTTCGATGTAGTTCGCGGGCAGCATATCTTTTTTGGTCGATAACACCTGGGCGAACTTAACAAACACGCCTCCCATGGTCTCCAGCACCCCAGCAATCGCATAAGGCAGCTTGGCATGATCCTGCTGAATCAAATGATTCACCCCTTTGCGCGACACAATCCAGAACAACCGAAGCATGCGACGATACCCTCGAATTTTATCCATGATGTACACAACGGGATTAGCGGCTTGCAGGATTTTGAAATTCAATACACAAAGCAGCATGTAGGCATAACAAGCAATAAAGATGATTAATAACGGGTAGTAAATAAACATTACTCGAATAATCTCAGAGTCCGAGGGTGTAGTGATTTGATTAAAATATGTAAAGGACAGGACAAGTGTCACGATGGACGTGCTAAAGAGCACCGCAACAAGCAGCTTCAGCTGTTCGTTCCTGAAGGTCTGAATGTTGCCGATGATGTAATACAAAACGAAAGCCACCACAATGATGCTGCTCAAATAGAACTGCTCCAGCACTTCAAGCACCACACTCACCACAAGCGCACTCGCCAGTGATACGAGGACCTTGTACTTTGTGTTGAATAGGAAACCAAGCGTCAGGAACAAGATAAAAGACACGACTAATGCGATAAAAAAGAACATCCCATCCCCCTAGTTACGTTGTGACTTTGATCGAAACAAGAACTCGAACAAATAATAAGTGAAGCCGCCTGCAACAAATGTTAAGAGAAAAGACAGATTGAAATTCCCGTGAAAGATAAGGGGTACACAGCCTAGAGCAGCTGCAGCCGCTATATAGAGTAGCAACTTCAAAACGGATTGTCTCAGGGATGCTGCAGGCGATGCCCCTCCGTCTTGTAAGACTCTTTCCATAACGAGCGATACCGGCAGACCTATCCCTAAAAATAGTACAAGCAGTACGAAAAAACCAGCCATGAATTGATACAAAAACGAAAATTGCTGGAACTCATTCTCATGTTGAACTAACGAAAATATCAAGGATAAGACAATCGCAGAACAAAGGGCGGATAATAGTTTTGCTATCAAAATGATCCCGTCCTTTCACACAAGAAATGCGTCTTCTCCCCCACTACTCCTCTGCTATGGATCGTAGCCATTCCGCAAATCGCTCTTTCTCTTCAAACTGCGGATAATGAGCAGATTTCTCGAACATCACGAACTCCTTCTTCGGAGCTTCCAGAACATCGAAATATTCTTTGGCTGCGTGTACTGAAGTCATATAATCATATTGGCCCATGACAAAATAAACAGGCAGATCTAATTTCTTAATAATCCTTGTTATATTGTTTTGTGACACTTCCTTCAACAAAATGTCCTGCGAGAGCGAAACGCCTTTTATATATCGAATAACATCAAGTAAATTATACTCCGGATTAAAGAGAAACCCTTGGTAATAATCCATATTATCATCAATTAATCTAGCTGCTCCGCCATACTTTCTCACCATATTTCTTGGCGTCAGGCGCTCCCCATTTTCGATTGGAGCCCGAAGCTTTTCTAATCGCTCGGCATCTTTTACGTTTCCTGCCAACTTTGCTTGTGCAATAGAATAATTCAAGCTATCCAGCTCGCTTTTCCCCATATCAGCAACCTGTCCAATACCCACGTAGGCCATAAATTTGTCAGGCGCTTTTTCGGCTGCCTTCATACCAATGTATGTGCCAAAAGAATGGCCGATCAGGAATACCTTTTCTTGTCCAAGTTCCTTCGTCACATCATCCGTTAATGCCAACAAGTCCTCTACGAGCAAGTCGGCGGATAAATCCGAATAGTCCTCCAGAAAGTGATACGACTTCCCGCTTCCACGTTGATCATAGTGTACAATGGTAAAGTGATCTTCCAGTAATTCTTGATATTTACATACATACGGAATTTCCGAACAACCAGGACCACCATGCACAAAGATTACGATCGGATTCCGTCTGTCCACGCCTCTAATCATTACTTCATGACCCGTGCCATTAATCTCAATCTGTTTCAAAAGGCTTATGCTGTGATGTCCTTCAATCCGAGGGGTCCAGGTTGGAAACACCAATCCGACTGAAAGAAGCAATACCATTATAAAAACAGTTATTTTTATCTTCTTATATTTCGTTTTCAATTGACTACTCCATCTTTTGGATTTGTATTTTCATGCGTCGTTATTTTAAGCTACCTCCATTTTACCATGGCCTATACCCTAATGCCTCTCCACTAGCTAAAAGAGCCATGCAAAAAACCTCCACCGCGGTGCGGAGAGGTTAGTCGGCCAGCGACAGCTTACGCTATCTGGTTAGGCCCGCCTTTATTGCTAGTTAATGAACTCTAACACTTGAAGCATCCGCTTCAGCATCACTGTCGCTTCGGCCCGGCTAGCCTTCTCCTTGGGGGAGAAGGTGGTAGCTGTTTTACCATAGATCACGCCTGCGCTCACAGATTGAGCAACGGCTTCTTTCGCCCAGTCGCTTATTGATGGACTGTCTGTGAATACGGACAAGCCTTCGGCATTAGCAGTTGGCTGCTGGTCGGCGAAGCGCATGGCACGAATGATCATCACCGCCATCTGCTCACGGGTAATGTTGGCACTTGGTCCAAAGGTACCCTCTTCAAGGCCCTCGACCAATCCCGCCTTAGCAGCTGCATTGACTGCGCCTGCGAACCAATCCGTCGATTGGACATCCGAGAATCTGGACGTGTGGTCCTCAGAGAGCCCCATGGCTCGTACTAAGAGCGTTGCAAACTCAGCGCGGGTTATCTCATGTTCAGGTTCAAAGCGATCGTCTGACATTCCTTTGACCACAAGTTTGGAAGCAAGCAATTCTACCTCTGCTTTGGCCCAGTGTCCCTTCAAATCTTCGAAGGTTTTCGAATATTGAATTACGGTGTAAATACTGTTGCCCGTTCGCTTAAGAGTCGCTATCGTTGCCCCATCTCTGCCACTCTGGAAGGTAGACGGAACGAACGAGAATGTCCCAAGCGTCGGATTGTATAAGACACCCGTAGCGGAGCTGGTGATTTCTTTAGTAAGTGGAATTTCCCTAGATACATACACGTCTCCAAAATCATCTACCGGTGATGTAATGCCGTTTGATTCTGCTGTTACATGAAAGTCTACCACTTCAGAAATGGGTTGCAGTCCCGATTGATTCGCTGCACGCTCAATAGCTGTAAGAGACGATCCGCTCACCTTATCAATCGTAACATTGACGTTCACATCTTCCACTTCCGCTCCTAATTTCTCTGCCATGGCCGGAAGATCGAGAGCTTTTACAGGAAGATCATAAGTCACGTTATCCACTCGTGCCGAAACTAATGCAGAAGGAACTTGAGCTTGTAGTTCTGCAATCATTCCAGCGCCAAGCAGGATATTCGTTATCTCCCCATTACCAGGTACGTCAATGATAATTGTTGGTGTACCTGAAGTGGACTTAAGCAAATCTATGGCTTTTTGCAAAACAGCCGGGTCGACGGTAGTCGTTGAAACGGTTCTGCCATCCTCGGTCTTCTCGATCGTAGAAGCAACCCTTAAGATGACCGTACGATTCTCTCCATCCGATGATCCGGATAAATTATCTTCTGTTAGGATTGGTGCTGTTATGGGCGATGTCGGTATAATGACTCCTGTCACGGGTGAAATTGGCACAACAACAATTGCGGTTGGTTGCGCACTACCCTCGTTGGAATGGGCGCTTTCCAATCCCTTATTCATCGCAGTCACGACATAATAGTAAGTCGTTCCGTTGACTGCTGTTGTATCTTGGTAGCTCGCTTCGGTCACATTGGCCGCTATTGTCGCATACGAACCACCTGAAGTTGTGCTGCGCTTCACTTGATAAGTGTACCCCTCACCCGGTGCCGCGTTCCAGACAAGATTCACTTGTCCATCGCCTGCTGTTGCCGTTAGGCTTGTAGGTGGAGCTGGAGCAGTCGTGAACGTATACGTATACTCACTCGAAGACGCCATCGAATGACTTGCAATCAGCGAGAAAGCATATTCTGTATTCGGCGATAGACCTGTAAGCTCATAGGAAACAGCAGTCACGCGCTCTTCAAAATCCTCACCATCGGATAAAAGGTATTCCGTGGCCGCAGGGATTTCATTCCACACTAACGTTGCAGTCGTAGCTGTTACATCCACTGCTCTCAGGTTCACTTCCGCAGCATCAGGCCATGAGCTGCCCGTTGTTGTGAATTCAATTTCAGCAGCAGTAGAGTACTGGAGACCATTGGATGCGTACACCTTTACCTCATAGGTCGTATTCTCTGTTAGATCACTAAGGGTATAAGGACTCTGGTCCACACCTCCTGCAAATTCGCCATTCACTTCCACCTCATATCTGGTCGCAAACGGATTAGGGTCCCAATGGATTTCCGCACTATTGGTCGCAACATTCAGAACCCTTACATTAGCCGGAGCTGCAAAAACTAATGGAGCCGTAGTAAATTCATGCTTAAGCTCGAACGTCTCACCAGCGGCATCCCGGTAATACAGCGTCATTTCTTGCACCATGTTAGGCTTCAAACCCGTCACCTCATGACGGAACTTATCTGGCGTAAAATCAAAGAGCTGCGTCCCGAATATATGTAAGGAATAACTTACCGCTCCCTCAATGGGGTCCCATTCCAAAGTCGCTGTCCTATCCGTGATATCGACTGCTTCAAACCTGGGCACGTCCTCACCGGATGCTGTTGCATGCCAATCCATTGACGAGAAAATCACACTACATACTAACGTGAAAATCAAAAGACTAGAAATGATTTTTTTCATGCCTATTCTCCCCATGATGTTTTTCAATCATCTTAACATCATAGATTAGGCCCGATTTGGAATGTAAAGAAAACTTTAGATTGGGCGATTGAAACTTTCGCTTTGGCTCCAATGAATAAGCTATGCGCTAATCTTTTCTATAAATCATGATCACATCTACGCTTTTAGCATGAGCCAGGTCATCAAAAGTAATGTTTTGTATATTCTCTTTCTTTCCAGAAGGGAAATTCACTATCAGTCCATCTACTTGAGCGATTTTTTTATTATCTTCTCCATAGAAATTCAATATGTAAGATCCGGTATGGACTTTCTTATTCCAGGCGTTCTCAATTTCAAAGAACACATCCCATCCATATTGAGCCTTTCTAGTTCTTATATTTCGAAAAATGAAGTCCCGATCCTCGGCAATATCTCTTATATAATTGATTTTCACGCCGTCTTTACTTGATATCGTGATCGTTTTATTATTTTCATTCCAAGCAACATCAGAATTGAGCATTTCAGAAACAGATCTTAATGGTACATATGTGGTTCCTTCGATAATCTTACTTGGACTAGATGATTTCACACCGTTAATAATAATAGAAACTTCTGACGAAGCATAAGCTCCAATGACGAAGGAACATGCCATAAAGCCAGTTACAAGTGGAACGAGATATCTCTTTTTCATGATTTAAGCTCCTCTGTTTCTACACAATAATTTCAGCTAACATTCGTGCATTTGGACATCTTCCAATTGTCACCTTACACTTCCCCAGTCAGCCGCTCCCGCGTGTCCGTCTCTATTCCTGCCAGACGTTTTTGGAACGTCGCTCTCCAATTCGAAGACAACTCCTGTACAGCTAGAATCTGATTCATGCCCTCGGTGTTCTCCTTGTCCTGGTGCATGATCCGGTTGGCAAAGGCAATCGTGATCTGCTGCGGATGCCGTTGTACGAGTGAAAGGCCGTCATTTCTGGAGACCATCCCTTCTCTCAGCACCCGGAAGTAAAAGCCCGTGTAGCCCGTCTGTTGAACCTTCAAGAGCATATCCGGCACCCCGTGTCTGAGGGTCAGCTTGTAGCAGGGCTGTCTCGGCTGGCTCACTTGAACCACGGCTTGTCCCCACTCAAAAATATCCCCAATACACACCTCCGTCTCCACCAAGCCTTGGGTTGTCAGATTCTCCCCGAAGGCTCCGTACACTAACGGTTGGGCCAGCTCCTTTTCCCAGAAGGGATAGTGCTCGTAAGGATAAACGCAGACGGCCTTCTCCCGTCCCCCATGATGCGCGAGATCGCCCTGCCCATCTCCATCCAAGTTGATATAAGACAAAAACAAAGCTTCGTCTGTAGGGGTTTTGAATATCCCTGTCGGCACCTCTTTCTTCTGAAATGGGACCACTTTGGGCATACCCACATTTAAGGATACGATAGGTATCACGCTCACTGAAATCACCTCGCGCTAGAATTTACACTTGCTCTCCCTCTTCATATGTAAAATACAACCGCCAGTGATCTGTTGCCTCCTCCGCACGGAGGGTTCGTTGCTGGTTGTCTTCAGACTCATAATAGTCCGCAAACAGCGAGACGATGTCCGCCATGTCGCAATCATCACAAATATTCGGCTCCGCAAAATACGCTGGCAAGTCCGGATCCAATGTCCGTAATGCCTCCTCAACGGTGGCATACAAGTTCACCATTTCGGGTTCGGTTGTTGGTTTGTTTATGTGAATGACCTTCGTTTGCATTGCAGGACGCCTCCTGTCCTCGTGAATGGCTGATGACAATGAGTTACCTTCATTTTACCATGGCCTATACAGTGGGAGGGGACAACATTTCAATGATAATTCCTAATACCTATCCAGTACAAAAAAGGCATACAAAAAAACCTCCACCGCGGTGCGCAGAGGTTAATAGGCAAGAGGCGGCTTTCCGCTATCTGAGTAGGGAGGGCTGAACGAATCGCGCTGATCGTCCTCCGCGGCTTGAGGACTCGGGTGCAGCATGCTCCTCGCCAGCTCCATCCCATCCTGGATCCCCTGCAGATACAACCGCTTCTGAACAGCAGCCTCTAATTGGTAGTGCTTCTCCTCCCAAGCCGTATAGGCTACGGAGCCTCCCTTATCCGAGAGTTCGGCATACAAAGCTTCGAAAGCTGCTTCTTCCTCAGCTCGCAAGTGGCTTAGCGAATCATCCAACTCCGCTTGAGCAACAACATCCACCAGCCGATGCTGGATGGCTTGCTGGAACCATGCTGGGATACCGATGGTCCTCTCCCCCTTTTCTAGGTTATAACGATCCGGCTGTTCATTCAACTTCATGCGGTCATGAAGCGCCGTCCAGGCATCCACCTTACGGCTCTGTGCCTGTACCTCTGGACACTTAGCCAGCGGCACACCCCGAGCCAGTGTCTGCATCCCCAGCTCATTCAGCCTTTGTCGCTCCCGCTCTACTATTCTCCGTATACGATGCATGAATCCACTCCTTTGTTTGGGGTGTAGGGATTGTGTTGGATGTCTATACTGAGTAGTAAATAGTAAATTTATAACTTTTTGTTGAATACTTTATCTGTCTTGATTAGTATATCAAATTGATAATGGACTTAAAAGGAGTAAATTTCCTTGAGCGAACCGTCCATCTCACTTAAACAGGTAATCGGCAAAACCGTTAAAGCCTTACGTATAAAAAAGGGGCTAAGTCAAGAAGACCTCGCCCATGAATGCAATGTAGACCGCTCCTATATCTCCATGATTGAAGTTGGCCGCAACGAGCCATCGGTCACTAAAATATTTGATTTGTGCCAGGGATTGCAGATCAAGCCATCTGACTTTATGAAGTTGGTTGAGGTTGAATATGAAGAACTGAGAAAAGACGAAACCCAATAAAAGCGAGACGGAAGCATAAATCTTAAGTCTCGTTTTTCAATCGATTTTGTTGCCCTGGAAGTAAACTCCGTTTTATCCCCGAATATATTTGTTCGACACTTCTAGAACATTCGAGTTTTCTATATGGAATTACTAAATGAACAGGATTAAAATAGAATAAGATTATACCTTGTGCGCACCGAGGTGAGAGGATGAAAAAAATGGACGGCTACTAGCTTCCCGTAAGGAGGTTAGATAGCCACTATGAGTAGAAGTTTAAAACGAACACCCGTATGTAAAGACCACAGTTCACCTGGGACACGTTGGGCAAAGCGTAAAGCGAGTAAAGCGGTTCGACGTTTCAGCGGCAAAGTCCCGAACGGAAAATGGTATCGTAAAATATTCTGTTCCTGGGATATTTGCGATTATCGTTTTTTCCAATCCGAACAACAAGCCATTCATGAGTGGGAAATCAATTTGTGGAGAAGCACTAAGAAGCATACTAAAGAAGAGATTATTCAATACTGGAAAAAGTGCTACAAAAGAAAGTAAGCTCAAGCGACGGTCAGGGAAGCCCGCCGCTTGTGCTTTTTCGACTATCCAGAGCTTGAGAGATTGCAACTCGGATGAAATATTACAAAGTTATAACTTCAGTTGGACGCTTAAATTTGGCCACCGCAAAAATTAAACCAACTTGTAGGAGTGCCACTGGAATTGCAACCTCCACACGATTAAGCAGAAAAAACACAGAAGGCAAAATGATGATAAGGATAATAGCCGTCCAACGCCGTAGCCCCTGCTTGCCCATACTTTTTTAATACCAAGTAACTGCTATGACCATGATTAACATGACAGGAAGAAAAAAGGAAAGCCCAAACAGAACAAGATTTGCTTTGAGCCATATTGTATCACACCTGTCTTCGTCATCCCGTAGATAAAGAAAAAAATAAAACTAGAATGACAATAAAAAAAATCGGCCAGATGGGCGCGTACAGTTTATTAATATACAGCTATACCCTCGAGTTCTTTAGTTTCTTTATAGTATCTATTAAACTTTCTTTTTCTACTTCTAAATATATCTTCTTTGATAAAAGTCTTTCTTTAGTCTCGAAAACGTACATCCCCTTTACATTCTCTTCATCCATTTCCCTATATAATATTACTTGTTCTTTGTTTGCCGGCTTTACTATGTAGAGTTTTCCATGTTCCTCGTGTTCAATAAAGTATCTATTTGTTATACCACTGATCGTTTTAAACAAGGGAACTATTTGCCAGTAAATCACGTACGCCAGCAATACACCTAATATCGATGTAGTAATTATTATCTTAAAGAGTTCCGACTCATTATCCTTATAGTTAGAGATATTATCACTTGTAAGCCACTCAATTAATTGCAACGAAATAAAGCTACAGAAAATTGACAGTCCTAGAAACCTAATTACATGAAAGATTATTTTTTGTTCGTCACTAAACAGCAATCTTTCTATTTTCGATTTATTCAAATAAGCTATTGTTTTAAGCACAATTAGTAGAATTGTTGTTATAGTTGTTATCGAAAGAATACTTGCTAGGTACTGCACCCGATTCTCCTCCAAATTTTAGTGTCCTTCCATACAACGTTCGTGCATTCACGAACCCTCACTGCCTTAAGTGACCTAAGGGAACGGCCGCAATGCGGTTAGGCTGTGCAGGGTTGTCCGCCTGATCCAGCTTCTTCAAAAACCCTCGGGCGGACCAAGGGACGACAGTCCCGCAGCGTGGATGTGGTATTATACGCAGTTACTGTCTTCTTCGATATACTATCTCCTGAACCTCTCTATTAGGGTCTTTATTTTTTCTCCATCTATAAAAACAATATTATTTTTAAGTGCATTATTTTCTATTCCCTCAACGATTTTCTCAATCGCATTCTCTTTAAACTTCCCTGAAACTGCTATAATTAGTTTTGATATTCTCTGTTTTGATCTTGTATAAACATCGTAAAAAGGCATTCTAAATGCATCAATTGCTTGCCCTGTAAGTTCATCAATATCTGAACGAACACCGCCCGAAACGTCACCAAATTTAGCTTGTATTCCCCAGTATTCATATTCATCAAATTCAGTTCTTCTAGTAAATATTACATCTTTTCCATATTCCTTTTTCCCATGGTTATAACGAACATTAGAAAAACCTAACTTCCTTATAAGTGGTATTAAAATTGCAATCGTAAAATCCGCTTCATTTTTTGCATGATTTATTTCTTTAAAGGGTGAATTTAATAATATATCAGTAGCACCTTGAATCTCTTTAACTAACTGTTCTGCCTGTTGGATTACTGTTTCAAGTAATTCAGAATCAATCTTCATACTATATCTAAGAGTGATATAGTCTCCATCATCATCATACTCATCAAATACAATATCTCCTATCTCTTTCTGTCTTTCAATTATCAAATCTCGCCTAGTCTCCATGTACAATTTATATCCAATTGGCCCATCCCAATACTTCCGTCTTCCAGATTCGTCAAAATTAACATCAACTATAGTCTTACTTTCTCTAGTTATTGTTCTAGTTATTGTATACGGGACTTGTTCAATAAAGATTGTATCATCGATAATTTTTTCACATATTTCCATTCTATATAAGGGATGCATTTCATCTATCCGTATACCTGAAACAACTGACTTTGGGATAACAAATTTATATTCATCATCCCTTTCAAATTCCTCACCATTAATAATTACTGATGAATATTCTTCTTCTTGTCCGATGTATTCCAACAAGCGATTTCCTCCTAAGGTTTCAATTCTTTCAGTAATTGCGTATAACGTTTCATATATTCGCGACGTCCGACGTAGTCGGATGTGTCCGACTGCCAATTCTCCCCTGCCAATTGCATCTGTCCGGACCGAGGGCGAAGCCCGAAGCGTGAATATGATGTTATGTGATGTTCCCGCCTTCCTCGACTTGACTTACAAAATATCTTTCTAGTGATTGTCTCATCCCTGCATTTCCCTCATCTTTCCATACAAGATTAACGAATTTTTCATTATCAAACCATAAATACAAATCAACCTCATTAATATCTTCGACGGTTCTGTGACCTACTCTATGGATGTTCATATATTCGCCTGAATCTAACAGCGCCTGACCAGTTAAAGTAATAAATAAATCATGTACATTTTTTAATGGATCTCGATTTAAAATCGCTAATATGTTTGGTATTTCATGATTAGAATTAACACTTTTGAATTGCTTCACAGCTTTATGTAAGTGTCTAGAAATAGCATTATAAGTTGAATCATCTTTCTCTCCTTCAAAATCGTCATAATCAAGAGTTTTTTCTTCACAGTAGAAGACTTTATGCTCTTCTTCAAACACTTCAAAATCTGGTGTTTTTTCGTCTCTTTCATTAATCTTGTCAGCTTTCAATCCTTTTCTTTCTAAGAATCTCTGAACAATATTTTGCCCAAATTCAGCCATAGTGATCTCTCCTTTTTTTGATTTGTGGAAATTTCACATAACGTTCCTGTATTCACGACCCGCCGCATGTCTGGTGTCCGGCGAATGCCGGATCAAGGATGAATGTCCTCAGCGTGAATATTATGTAATAGGATGTTAGCGACTTCTTTGATTAATCTAAATTTTCATTTTATCAAATACAGTTTAATATTATCTGGTTAACAATTTATTTAATTGAACCTGTGTTAACTTGTACAGTTTTTGTTGTCTATACTTTTCTTTATTTCTTAATGGTCGAGGATGTGTTACATAATAAAAAGGTTTCTTTGAGTAAATTTTATTTTTAGAGTTCATAAACTCGTAAGTATATATAGAATGTTTTTTCATCATAAAAGTTTTTAAAACAATACCGTTAACTTTTTGATGTTGAAATATTGCTTTTTGTCCTTTCATTCCCCACCCTACAAATATCATGTTTGATTCTTTCATAGCTTGTTGTATGAATCTCCAATTAATTTTATCGAACACGAATTTATCGCTGTTTAATTTGCTGCTACTCCCTCCTATGAAACTTGATACGTTAACAACATAAAGAGCATCATAATTATAATTCTGTGCTACTTCGATTAATTGATCGACAGTGTCGTCAGTGTTATCATGTGCTGCATTACTTGGGTTCATCATTATTGCAGTCAATATATTTTCGCCTTCACGCCAACGCTTCTCCAAAAAATAGCGTTTACGAGCACTTATATCTTTATTGAATACTGCTCTTCCTTCGATTCCATTGTGTACACCTGTGCATAGCCTTAAATTATTCTTTTCACTTAATTTCAAGAAAATCAAATTAATCACCGTCCATGTTTTTAAATTATAGATTTTCAAGCTAATTTCCTATAACGTCTGTGGATTCACGAACCCGAGAGGCTTAAGCTGCCTCGACGATCAGCGACGCGATCGTCACGCCGGGTCGTCAGACTTAACCTCGCAGGGTTGTCCGTTGATTCCGCTTCTTTGAGTTTGCATCCCGCGGACCAAGGGCGAATGCCCGATGCGTGAATGCGGCGTTAGATGATGTCACAGGCCTCCTCGAACATCCTCACAAAATCAGTTTTTCAGTCTCTTTATTACGAATGTCCTACTGTCTCTGTCAAATCCAATCTTCTCATAAAACCCTTCCGCTTGAGGGGCGGACGTCAGGATATATTTAACTTCATCATTTCCAAGTTTGTTTATTAATACATTAATCAATTCTCGCCCAATTCCAATAGCTTGGTATTCTTTGTCTACGGCTAAGTCAGATATATAGCAGCAGTATGAATAGTCGGTTATGGCTCTTAACACTCCTATTAACTTCCCTGAATCTCTTGCGGTCACGATCTCATCAGCATTCTCTATCATTCTCCTTAGTCGCTCAAGATCATCTGAAGGTCTTCTTATTCCAGATTTTTCGAATACTTCTGACAGTTCTTCAGATGAGCAATCTGAATTTATCTTGTACTCAAGCTCCATTGAACTTCCCCCAATTCTTCTATATATTCTTTATGTATTTCCTGTGATTTCATCTAACGTCTGTGGATTCACTAACTCGAGAGGCTTAAGTAGCCTGGACGATCAGCGTATCGATCGTCACGCCGGGTCGCCAGACTTAGCCTCGCAGGGTTGTCCGGCCGACTCCGCTTCCTCGCTTCATCACTCCTGCCGGACCAAGGGCGAATGCCCGCAGCGTGAATCTGGTGTTATGGGATGTTCCCCCCTGCTTTTCGCTTCTCCATGTTTTGATCTTTTAGAACCTGTAGTCTTTCGTTCTTAATAGTCATTGCTTTGTCGATCTCTTAGATCTCTTTAGAGCCCTTTGATCCTACAGGTTTTAAGCATTTTCGTCTTTAGTTTTCAATCATTCTCGTCTTGTTATTGTTAGCCTTTAGCTTATATAGTGTTGTCGTCTTTATTCCTTCTCATGTTGTTTAGTGTTTTAATGTTAGGCAGTGCAGGGTTGTTCGCCTGACTCCACTTCCAGAAACTTAAGCTTCGGGCGAATCAAGGAGCGAAGCGACGCAGTGTGAATACGGTGTTATAGGATGTCAGCGACTTCTTCGAAATTACTAACATCAGATCTTAAACTAAGTACTTCAATCTCTTCCATTCTCTTGGCACATGCAACCATATTGCAGGAAAAAAACAGGGTTCAAAAAGATCAGATTTCATAAATTCCTTAATGTATTTATTTATATTGTCATTTAAAGTCTTAATTTCTTCTTGTGTAACCTGTCCATGTTCAAATTGATCATAGAGTTCTTGGGATATATCAAAACTCTCAAAAATTAACTCCTATCTCACTAAACCAACCACTTAAAAATAAACTGGATGGTCCGCCAAATCCATGAGGACAATTAATACTTAACTTATTGTTTTCCGAACAGTGGCATCACCAAGTAACCCCATTAATCGCGATGCCTATACTTGTTAATTCACTTATTAAGGATTGGATTTGATTAGAACTGGTAATAAGATCGATATACCCGGATCCCACCGGTTGAGATTTATGCTTTTCTAATATTTCCTCGACTTTATGTTGTAAGAAATTACTAGATCTTAAGTAATTTAAGTAACTCATAAGATGGCACCTTAAAGTATTTTATTGTTTATTGGTTTTGCTGATTTCCTATAACGTTCCCGTATTCATGAATACTCCGGAGCATATTGAGCCATCGTTCCGGTGAGTGAGAGCCATCTCTCCGGCGTTTTTGAGCCACCCTTCCGGACGGGGTGAGCCACCAGAAGTGACCTCCTGTTAGAATGATCTTTATGCGTTATCGCAAGATAACGCAAATCATTCGTGAGGAGGTCACACCATGACCCCATATCGTGAAATCCTGCGGCTGCATAGCCAAGGGATCAGCCAACGTAACATCGCCCTCAGTTGCGCCTGCTCGCGCAACACCGTCGCCAAAATTATTGGGCGCGCAGGCGAATTAGGAATCGCCTGGCCGTTGGAGCGGGAGCTCACCGACGGGGAGCTTCGCCAGCGTCTCTTTGCCGAGTCAGCCCAAGTCTCCAGCCGCAAGCATCCGGATTACGCGTATGTCCACAAAGAAATGGCCAAAAGCGGCGTCACGCTTAGTTTACTCTGGAACGAGTACTGTGAGCAGTGTCGATCCAGCCAAGAGATTCCACTCATGTACTCGCAGTTCTGCCATCACTACCAGCAGTACACCCTGAAGTCGAACGCCACGATGCGGATCCAGCGTAAGCCCGGCGAACAAATTGAATTAGACTGGGCGGGACAGAAGGCAGCGATCATCGATCGAGACACGGGCGAAATGGTCACCATGTATGTCTTTGTAGGTATGCTTTCTTACAGCCAGTACGCCTATGTGGAAGCTTTCCCCTCGCAAGATCAGGAAAGCTGGGTTACCGCCCATATCCATATGTATCAAGCGTTTGGCGGTTCCTCGAGAGTCCTCATCCCAGACAACCTGAAGACGGGGGTCGAAAAAGCAACGCGTCATGAGCCTGTCATCAATAAGATCTATCACGAGATGGCTGAGCATTACAACACGGCTGTCATTCCAGCACGCGTGCGTAAGCCAAAGGACAAGCCTAATGTGGAAGGTTCCGTTGGCGTGGTCTCCACCTGGGTACTCGCCGCGCTGCGCCATCTGCAATGTTTTAACGCTGTTGAACTCAACCAGGCGATCAAGGAGAAGCTCGAGATCCTAAATGCCAAGCCGTTTCAGAAAAAAGAGGGGAGCAGGCGCAGCGTATTTATGGCAGAAGAAAAACCCTATCTGCTGGTTTTGCCGGCTACCCCTTATGAGATGGCGGTCTGGAAAACCGCCACGGTCCAATTCAATTATCACGTAAGTGTGGAGAAAATGCACTACTCTGTCCCTTATGAGTACATTAAGCACCGTATGGATGTTCGAATGACCCGAACGGCCGTTGAGTTGTTCTACCAAAATAACCGGGTTTGCTCACATCCGCGGCTTCACGGGAAACCCGGACAGTACCGTACAGTAGAAGCGCATATGCCAGAGAATCACAAGCGTTTTGTCCAGTGGAACGGGCAGCGTTTCATTTCTTGGGCAGCGCAAGTTGGACCTTACACAAGCACCGCCGTCCAGGCCATCCTCAGCTCTCACAAGGTCGAACAGCAAGGCTACAGAAGCTGTATGGCCCTCCTGAAGCTTGCTGACAAACACGGGGTTGACCGACTGGAGGCCGCTTGCGCCAGAGCGTTATCCTATACGCCAAGGCCCAATTTCCAAAGTATCAAAACGATCCTGACGACTGGACAAGATCGGCTTACAGACGCGTCCGCCTTGGACGAAACCTCATCCTCCTCTTCCGCCGAAAACCACGGCTTTGTGCGCGGCGCGGATACTACGGGAGGGGCTGATCATGGTGAATGAACCGACAGTACGCAAACTGCACGAGATGAGCCTATCCGCGATGGCTGAGTCGTTCCAAGCCCAATTGCTCGATCCTGGTTTTCAGGAACTGTCGTTTGAAGAACGTTTCAGTATGCTGGTGGATCTGGAATGGTCCAGACGAAAGAGTAATCGGCTGACCGCGTTAATCCGTAAGGCAGACTTTCAACAAACGAACGCCTGTATTGAAGACGTCGAGTATCACGCCGATCGCAAACTGGATCGCAAGCAGATCCTTCGCCTGGGCACGAGCGCCTACATTCATGATAAACACAATATCATCATCATTGGCGCTTCGGGTGCAGGCAAAACGTATCTGGCCTGCGCGTTAGGAATCGCCGCCTGTCGCAACTTCCTCCCCGTGAAATACATTCGACTGCCAGAGCTGTTAAATGAACTGGCAGTCGCACGAGGCCAGGGGATTTTCAGGCGCGTCTTGAAGGCCTACAAGAAAGTGCCTTTGCTCATCCTGGATGAATGGTTGCTGGTATCTCTCAAGGAGAGTGAGGCCCGAGACTTACTAGAGATCGTAGAGGGGCGCCATGACACCGGCTCCACCATCTTCTGCTCCCAATTCGCTCCTGGCGGCTGGCACAGTAAAATCGGTGAAAGCACACTTGCCGATGCCATTCTCGACCGCATCGTGCATTCCTCTTACACGATAACGATTGAAGGCACCGATTCCATGCGAAAACGCAAAGGGCTCATCAAATAATCGCCCGGGAGCCACCTCCGCACAGGTGGCTCCCTCCGCCGGAGGGGTGGCTCATGTTCGCCGGAGACCTGGCTCACTCATCACCGGAATGGTGGCTCTATTTCTTCGAAATATTCAATTCACGAACCCCGAAGGGGTTGTCTGCTGAAATGCCTCCTCGAAATGCTTCACTCAGATCAAGGCTCATCGGAGCCGCAGCGTGAATATTATGTTAGCTTAAGTACATCACTCCCAGAATTACAAGCGAAAAAGGTACAGACCCTAAGTTATGTCTGTACCTTGTTAATCACAATACCTTTTCAAGTAAAAAGCCGCTTCTGAATGTAGAGGACAGTCTTCTAGGGTCTATATTTTGGTAACCTTCCGGATACATATCAGTTAGAGCTGCAATAATCTTTTCATTTGCTCTGTTATACAATGCATCCTTTGCTCCTTCAAAATGAGACTTAGCAGTTTCAAAGTTAATATGTGTCAACGCCGCTAGCTCAATTTGCAGATCCTTAAGCAATAAGTCACCAATTATTGTTGACATAAAGTAATTGCTGTAGGGTAAATGGGGATATTTCGTTACAAGATTTTCGCGTTTTCTTTGGCTATCACAATACCTATAAATTAACACAGCTATTATTAGTTGTGCAGCGTTAAGACTATTAAAAATATCGTTATAAAACTTGCCAAATAATTCGTTTCGTTTGTATTTGGCAATGTGCGGTTGTTTCTTCCATATCGAAAAAACTGCTTCAGCTGCAACAGAAGAGGGAATTGAATCTCCAAAAGCAACGCCGCTATCCCTTTTTCTTTTATAGATGTATCCCAACTGTTCAACTGCTGTCTCTAATTGCTTTTGGTGTTTCTCGTTAGCACGTAGATCACGTAGGTCTACAGGATTTTGACTATTTGTAGCAAAGGTAATGTCTGCTAACATTTCCTCATGCTCTTCTCCAGGCAATTCATAAAGCCTCACTAAAACAAAACACTGAGAAAAATCTACATCAGGATTATCAATCACAGTTTGCATGATAGTTTTACTCGTTTGTCCACCATTTATAATCTGTAAGTCCTTAACATTCACAAGTCTGTTCTCTTCAGTAAATTTATTGTAATTGAATTGACTGCAGACCATGGTAATACCATTGTTGAAAAAGTAAAAATTAGGCTTCTTCTCTGATAACAATGTCTGTTGAATATCTGAATTCACGCGATTTTTATGAATTCCTAAATGTCTTCTAATGTTTTTTTCTAACAAACCATCGCCATACTTATCTAACAGATTAGCTATTTCCCTAACATTCATCTTTCCAATTACAACTCGTTTAAAATTAAAATCTTCTACAACGCTTTTACCTGATAGTGTTATTGATTCATTAACTTGATTTCTTCTTTGAATTTGGTTCACAATGTCACGATGATTAAAGTGGTCAAATAGAATTTGATCATTTTTTATTTCGTTTATATGCTGGTCTCCCTCGGCATTCCATGTGAGGCCATTATTTAACATTATACATCTTATATCTGGAATATAACCATCCATTATCAAGGCGCGTATTTCTGTTACCTTTTGCTGTAGGGTACTATTCATAATTAAGTCTTTATTAGGATTAAAAATAGCCTTAATTGCATTTGTTACCCTTAGGATACTGTTTGCAGGAAAGTTTGAATCATTTGATAGTTCAAATTTGTACTTTGCCTGAAAAATTACTACAGGAAAACTCACATTGTCATTATCTGTATCACCGATATAAATTGCATCAACCCCAGAATCATTTCCCCCATCTGTCATTAATGATTCAGCTTCAGATGGTTCAATACCTAAATATGAAGATACACCTAAAATGATAAAGGCTTTTGATATTTTTTTGTTTTCATCTCTATCCTTATCAAACCAATCTGGATGTTCTGTCACCATCTTACGTATCCACTGATCTACAATCTGTTTAGCAATATCCATGTTACTCACCTTCCAGATCCTGTTATAGTCTAATGATAATGAAATAATGAACATATTACAAGTTCTTGACTTTTAAAGGGGATTTTATTCATTCAAGGTATTTCAGCTAACGTTCAGGCATTCACGAAGCCTCACCACCTTAAGGAGAACCGAGAGGCTAGATATTCTTAGCCTCCCGGTTCTCCGGCCGCGATGCGGTTAGGTGGTGCAGGGTTGTCCGCTGAGTCCGCTCCTACGAAAATACTTCTCGCGGACCGAGGGGCGAATGCCCCGATGCGTGAATGCGGTGTTAGCTGATGCATCCACCATCTTCGATAAACCCAGCAACTATTGAAGTTTACTAATTAAATAATTCGTAAAACCAGAGCATATCACTAGAATATACTTCGCTTCTGAAAAAGTAATATTATCATTCCCTTCAATTAATGCATGCCGTATTCCCTTCTCATCACTCGTATATCCATATAGTTTATTAATAGATTCCTTTAATGAAGGATGCAAAAATAGTCCTTCTTGTTCAAACTTTTTTATTGCTTCTCCCAATGTTGCTTTTGGATTACTTGTAATTACTTTGCATAATGATTCAACCGCACTGATTGATTCTTTTATTGAATTCCTGTAATCAGGGTTCTTCCGATCTGACAGTAATGTAAGTGCCTGTTTAAGATGAATTTGAACACCATTAAACTTATTATTCTTTAAAGATTGATTTACTTCCTCAATTTCTATTTCAGAAGTTATAGTAGTTATATTGCCTTCAATAAATCTGTAACCTGAAACTTCTCGCTCCAAGACTAAATTAAATGAAGTAATTAATTTATTCCTTATTCCATATGTCTCGGAAAATCCAACAATAAACTCAAGCAAATCATACACTTCATACCAATGTGCATTTTCCAAAAAGAACTTTCTTAGAATACTAACACTTGTTAAAGTCTTACCAGCTAATTCTGGTGAATCTAAGGGTTTTTTAAAAAAGTTAGACCAAATCGATTTTAATAACCTATTGGCAATAGTGTCACGTATTGTGACCCAGGAATCGTACTTTACATCCTTCCAAATGGATTCATGTAACACATTCCATAGGCTATTTCTTAGTGCTTCATCCATTCCTTCTAATTGTATAACTTCTTTGATTGGAGTTATGCCCATTCTTTGAGAAAACTTCACTTGTATCACCTTTTTTATTATATATTTTGTGGATGTTTCAGCTAACGTTCTTGCATTCACGAACCCTCACTGCCTTAAACGACCAACGGGAGTGGCCGCGACGCGGTTAGGCAGTGCAGGGTTGTCCGCCTGCTCTCTCTTCCTCGAAAATCCTCGGGCGGACCGAGGGGCGATAGCCCCGATGCGTGAATGCGGTGTTATAAAGAAGTTGGCGCCTTCCTTGAAGTACATTCAAGTTCTGAACCCTGTTACTCTAAAATCATCTCCAGTAATTTCAGAAGAAATCATATCTATAAATTGGTATGCCGACTTAGTAATAAATTCAGACAGCAACCAACCAGCTGAGTTTGATAAATGTTTATCTAATGTGTTCGGGTCATAACGGGACATTTCACTTAACCTATGCATTGCAGCAAAAGTTAGTGTTAATGTGCTTTTATTTATTAATCCATTAGTTAGATTCGATCTTTTTATGTACCATAGTTTGTTTGGACTAAAGATATAACGAAGATTTCTTCTGTTCTTATAATAATATCTCTTAAAGCTCTCTACACTTACAGCAGTTGGTGCATTCCTAGGTGCTTCCCAAATGAAGGTCTTATTTCTTCTGATAACATAAAAATTTGAATTGCTATAATAGTTATCTAAACTATAGCCTTCTAACTTAGTTATTGTTGTTTGACTCGAATAATGAGGTTCAAGCACAGCTTCTAGCCAACCTATTTTCCGTTCCTTGTCATGGACAAATCTAATATCTTCTACAGGAATGTAAAGTTCAGGTTGATTTGAATACGTCATATTATACGCTCTATGTATATATTCCAGATTATAAAGTACATCCTTTAGGGTATAACTTTCTTTCGGGGCCGTAATCGATTCCCTGAGATAACTGCTAAGTCCCGAAAGAACTCCTCTTGGATGGATAGAAATTCGTTCATTTTGAATATTTACTCTTCCTGCGATACTTTCTCCAGACACACCATGCTGTAAATTGTATTGAACTTTACGAAATGTTAATAAAGCCTTTGTTGCATTTAAAAAACAATAATAAGATGTTAATGGCTTTGACAGCATATCTAGACTTTGAGTTGCTTTAAAAAAAGTTTTCTGCTTGGTACCAGTAATTTAGTGCCTCGCTTTCCTTATTTCTTTTCAGAAACAGTTCAACATAATGCCACTTTGAATCAGTTAGAACGGTTTTATTGGAGAAGTTAGGACTGATAACCGCTTTTCTAACAGGAATTTCATTGTTCCCCTTCTTAATTGCAACTCTTGCTTCTTTAACTTTGATTTTTTCTTTTACGGCTTTGATATCTTGGGAATTTTTTTGAATAGATTCTCTTAACCTTGTTATTGTTCTTCTATCAATCGTCATACTTTACACCTCGATAAGCAGTTTATGTAGTTAAGTGCATGATATTTAAGGTTTGCGCCAATTTCTTATAACTCATATATCTACGCACGTCATAAATGTCTGTATACTGGTGGTGTTTGCGTAGTAGTTCGTGAATACCATAAGAATCACGTGGTTTATGTAATTTTTTTTGTCTACTCATCAATTGTCTCGTCCAAGAGCTCCGAATTCTGGGAACAACCTTGATACAAACATTCGTATATTCGATTCTCGATTCCCTCCCAAAGCCGACACTGTTCGAATAATTCGTGACTTAGGAACAGCCTCTCTCTTTTTGCCCATGCTTTCACAAACTCTCCGAAGATAAGGCTAGCCGCATAGCTTTCCAAGGTCACAGGCAAGCAGCTCGGTGCCAATAGCCAGATGCATCTTATCGGTGCCTACATAAATGCCCTTTTTGCTCGTATATCTCCATCGTCTTGTACATCCCTCAGTTCTCATAGACAGCTAATCGTGTAAGGGTTAGTCCATAATCTCCATTATACCAAAATTATGAAAATAGAATAATAAAAAAGAGACTCTCCACCTGCTTCCAGCAAGTATCGAATCTCCGATGATTTCAGAAAATATTATACAGTTCCACCGACAAACTTCCTCACTAATAAAGCGACTGATTCTACATGCACCGTCCACGGAAACATATCCACCGGCTGCACCTCAACCGTCCGATACCCGCCATCCTCCAAAACCCGCAAATCCCGAGCTAGTGTCGACGGGTTACACGACACATACACCACCCGCTCCGGCTGCATCGCTAGAATAGTCTCCAGCAACTCACTGTCGCAACCTTTCCGCGGTGGATCCACCACAATCACATCAGGCTTGTTCCCTTCCTGCTTCCAACGCGGGATCACAACCTCAGCCGGGCCCGCTTCGAACGTCGTGTTGTCGATCTGATTCAGCTCTGCATTCTGCTTCGCATCCTCAATCGCTTCAGGTACGATCTCCACCCCATACACATGGCCAGCTTGTCTAGCCAGGAACAGTGAGATGGTGCCGATGCCACAATAGGCGTCGATAACATTTTCGTTCCCGGTCAGGCCTGCATACTCTACTGCCTTGCGGTAGAGCGCCACGGTCTGCTGCGGGTTAACTTGATAGAATGACCTTGCAGATATTGCAAAACGGATGCCGTCCAGCTCGTCATAGATGACTTCGTTGCCCCACAGGACACGGGTCTCGTCGCCGAAGATGACATTGGTGTTCTTTTTGTTCACATTCTGTACGATACTCGTTACTGCAGGCAGCTCAGCTCGGATGCTCTCGATCCACTGCTCCACCTGCGGGATACGCTGGCCGTTGGTAACGAGGACGATCATCATTTCGCCGCTGATATAGCCTGTCCGCGCGACGACATGGCGCAGCAAGCCTCGTCCACTCTGCTCATCATAAGCGGTTATGCCAAGTCTTCTGCCGATCTGCTTCACTAATCGTACGACTTCATCGTTGCGCTCATCTTGGATGAGACAGCTTTCCATATCAATGATGCGATGGCTACCCTGCGCATAAAAGCCAGCAATCAACTCACCTACGTCAGCAGTCCCACGCTCTTCCTTGCGCGCACCCTTGGGGTGGGTCTGGCCCCAGCTACTTCCTGACATTCCGACTGGTACCTGAGCCTTGTTCCGATAACGCCATGGATCGTGCATGCCAAGCGTATCGTGAACGATAACACCACTCTGCTCTTCCCCACCAGCGATTTGTAGTTTGCCGATCCGTTGCAGGTTGTCCACCACATGCTGACGCTTCCAGCGCAGCTGGGCTTCGTAGCTCATGTGCTGCAACTGGCAGCCGCCGCATTGGTTGAAGATTTCACATGGAGGAGACACGCGGTCCGGGCTGGCTTCCAATATCTCCAGCATTTTGGCATAGCCATACTGCTTCTTGACCTTCAACACCTTGGCCTGCACGCGCTCGCCGGGCAGTGCGCCCCGCACAAATAGGGTAAACCCATTTACCCGGCCTACCCCTTCGCCCTCATGCGTCAAGCCGACAATCTCGGCCGTAACGATTTCATTCTTACTTACAGGTATACTCATATCCTTCTCCGTTCTTGTTCTGTTGCCTTTTGCTTCATATTATAAGTTTGCTCGATCCAAAGAGCAAACGCCTCTACTTCTTTCTTCCCTTATAAAAAGAGTCGACGAGGACCGAAGGAACCGGAAGCATGCGGAGAAACGAAGTGTTCGCCTTTGTCCCCGGGTGTCGACCATAGGTCGCATCCAATCAAAGACACCTGGGGACAACAGCGATCAGAGCATGCTCCGGTAACTGTGGGTCTGACGCTTGACTCTTTGCACTTTCTACTTCCACTGTCCATTCCGCAGGTCCACGCTCGCCTATTTATACGACGTATTCCCCAACTCATCCACAAAAATCCGCAAATGCGAAGGCAACACCGACACCGAGCAAGGCAGTGTGCCGCCATACTCCCCATCCAAGTTGAGCTGGACGTAGTCGGGGGTCGTGATCTTGAGCTGGTTGGTCTGGAAATGGAGGACATGCGGGTCACTCAGATGATCGCCGCGCTGCGCCAGGGTGGCGATGCGGATGAATTCCGCGAGATTGCACTTCTTGAGCACAACGACATCGAACAGTCCGTCCTGCAAGCTCGCCGCCGGAGCCAGCTTCTCGAAGCCGCCCACGGAGTTACTATTGCAGATGAGGAACAGCAGCACTTCCTCTTGGATCTCGTCGAAGCCGTTGCCCTCGATGTGCATCATCGTCGGCCGCAGGCGCGTCATTTTTTCCAGGCCCTTCATATAATACGCCAGGTTGCCGATCATCGTCTTCAGCTTGCTCGGTACCTCATAGGTCAGCTCCGTCAGGGAGCCGCCACCAGCGATATTGATAAAATACTTCGTATTAATCTTGCCCACATCGATAGGCCGCGTATACTGCCGGATGATCAGGTCGCACGCCTGCTCCCACTGCTTGGGAACACCGAGCGCCCGTGCAAAATCATTGGTCGTACCCAGCGGCAAGATACCGAGCGGCGGCCGCGAGTCGCGTTCGGCCATGCCGTTGATAACCTCGTAGAGCGTGCCGTCGCCGCCAGCCGCGATAATAATATCGAAGCCGCGCTCGATGGCATCAGAGGCAGCAAGTGTCGCATCGCCTTCCCCCGCTGTCGCGTGACAGCTCGTCTCGATCCCGCCCAGCTCCAGGCGCTGCAGAATATCTGGCAAGCGCCGTTTCATCTCCTCGCGTCCCGAGGTCGGATTATAGATTAGTCTGGCCCGTTTGATGGTCATGCCCGTTCTCCCTCCAGCTGATCAGATCCTACGTTACGCTTGAACCCGTCCAGCCAGGCGGCCGCCTGTCGCTCCATCCACCGGGTGGCGAAAGGATGCGGCAGAATCGTCCGACCATTGTAGCGGTAGTCCAATCCGGACAACCGCGCTGGAATCACAGACTGGGTGAAGTACCCCCGGCTCAAAAATAATGGAACCACCAACACCGCCGTCTCCGGCTCCTGCCGTTTCATTGCGCCCAGCACACAGCCTGCCTGATTCGGCAGCAGCATCGCTGACTCGGCGCGACGGAAACCGCCTAGCTCACGGACTCGATCCGCCAAGCCGCGCATCCCCTGCCGCCAGCGGCCGTGGAACACCGGCTCCTTGCTGCCGTGGGCAACAAGCAACAGCGCTTCCCTCTCCGGATGCCCTGAGAGCTCCCGAATGTTGCCGAGCAGCACCTCCGCCAGCTCCGGATCATCATCAATCGGCGGACCGACCGTGATCCGCGCCGAGCGGATCGTGAAGACACCAAGGTCGCCCTCACGATCCGAAACGGGCGGCTGCCCGAAGCCTTGCCCGATATCATCAATATGCGTGCTGCCAGAGGAGACGAACAAGGGCAGGACATACATGTCCGTCACGCCCCTGCCCTCCAGGTCATCAATCCCGTCCTGAATGAGCCGGCCATCGATGAGCTCGAGGAACGAGGAGACGATCTCCACACCAGGAGGAACCTTCACTGCAGCGACTGCTTCATCTACCAGTGTGACCCAATCGGCATCCCGTGAACCGTGACTGATGACGAGGATACCGAACTTCCTCGCATCGCGAGGTTCCTCCCCATGCCGGTCCGAAGCAACTGCTTTTCCCGCTGCTCCACCGGCCAGGGCCAGTCCGCCAATACTACCCGCACCAGCAGCGAATTGCCCTGCACCCTCGCTACCTTTATCCCTACTATCTTCCCTTGCTCCGCTCGCCCCACCAACCCTCACCAACCGACTGTGGGGCTGTGCCTTGTCTTCGGGCCCTTGCATGGTTAGCGCCCCAGCCGTTCCAGAGCCATTTTGTAGCCGTCATTGCCATAGTTGAGGCAGCGCTTCACGCGAGAGATGGTCGCCGTGCTGGCTCCGGTCTCGGCTTCTATCTGATTATATGTACTGCCCTTGCCCAGCATGCGGGCAACCTCCAAGCGCTGCGAGAGCGACTGGATTTCATTGACCGTACACAGATCATCGAAGAACACATAACACTCCTCCACCGACTTGAGCGTCAGCACCGCTTCGAACAGTTGATCGATCGCTTTATCATTAAGCTTCTTCAATTGCATCTATTATTCACTCCTGTCTGATCCCCGCATAACAAAAAGCTTCGCCGCCCTTTGCGGGAAGCTCGCGGCAGATCGCACTTGCATGAGATTCCTTCTCTTCATTGTATAAGGTATGGGGGCATTTTTCAACCACTGCCGTATTCACGCTTTACCGCCCAAAAGAGCTTAATGTTAAAAAAAAGGACGCAGCGATAAGGGCTACGTCCTTTGGATCGGCCTGTTCTTTTCATAGTGAATGGAGTGCGCAGTGAACGGCGAGACTGTTTCATCCAATTAACGGTTCTCTAAATTATGCGTCATTCCATTTTTTCAAGAATTGGTGTAGTAACTTTTTTCTCGCTCTAAACAGCCGCTGGGCAATTACTTGCTCGCTTATTTCTAATTCTAAAGCAATCTCTTTGTACGACTTTTCATCCAAATAATATTTAGAAAGTACAATGCGGTATCCTTCCTTTAATTCGAGAATCGTTTCATGAAGTAGTTTGTTGCGAAATGATATTTCGAAGTTGGTTTCTGTATCCCATTGAGTCGTACAATTTAAATCATCTTTATCAACGTTCTCTAAGCTTGTGCATTGAAAATTCTTTTTGTTTTTTATAAAATCCTTCATTTGATTTTGGACAATCTGCCGCACCCATTGCCTTCCGGAAGCAACATTTTTCAGTTGGAGACGTCTGGCTGTTGCTTTTAAGAACGCTTCTTGAATAATATCTTCTGCAAGTGCATGGTCTTTAAGGGAAAAGATAATTTCTCTATAGGCAAAACAATAAAAAGATCGATACATATGCTGCTGCAGATCTTCATTTAACGTTTCGAAATCTGTCTCTAGTAACAGCCACCAGTTTTTCTTCATTGTTCCCCCTATCAATTTGGAAATCAAGACAACAATAAAACAACAACTAACTATATAGTATAATATTGTAATTTGTATGTAAAGAGAGGGGATGGAATAAAGCTAAAAAAATCCAAATTTTATTCAAAGAGGATTTAGCCGGAGATGGTCATAAATTTCTTGCAGAATTCATTGATTAGACAGATACTTCGAGATATATATAACCAATTGTAGCGGGCACTTTACGCCCGCCACATTCTTCCTTGGACGAACATGGTTCGTTCATCTTATTGCTTACCGGCAAATAAATCTGGAAATTGCTCTTTCCCCAAACTTATGATGTAATCATTTAATTGCTGGTCTTTATCATCGGTAGCTTCATAATGAATTTGATTAAAGGTAAGGTTGCTGTCCAAACGATACGTATTACTTCCTTCTTGGATATCCAGATAGTACAGATACCCTACGCCTTTACTGATCGTCTCCTGAACGTCTATCTGTGCAATCTTTTCTGTAATTCCATCGATTATTTTCGAGTCCGTTACTTCCATCTCGTGTCCATCACCAAATTGTACATGGATGGCCACTACATCAGAAAAATCGGTACCAATTACATCAGTCATGTTTTTGACCGCCAAAGTTCCTACTCCATTCATTTCACCATTTTTTGATTCGGTACATCCACTGCCGATAATTGTTACCAATACCAGAAGAGCACTGTAAAGTATAACTCTTATTTTCCACATATTATCCCTCCCTAATTCTAGACGTCGGCTGATTATAAATGGTTTCAAAAAAAGAAGTAGTCATCTGACTACTCCTCTCTGATATTCTCACCACTTCTTACTTAATTAGGCACAACTTTTACAGTTTCATTCCACGAAAGCTGTGGCAAGTAAAGGTAAACATCCGTTCCAGTACTGCTCCAAGTATCGTGCACAATGACGTATCTAAACCAAGCTAGGTTCTGATTTGTATCCTGGTATTCCTCGTAACCCACACCAGTCATATCATGGTCGCTATAAGTAGGATCATTTACAGTATTGATAATGTCTGGCCTTCCATTATTGATTTCTGTTTTATGCGTACTGAAGTTTGCGCTAATTCTTGTCACCGCTACGGAATAACCTCTGTCTGACCAAAAGTTCTGCATTCCTGTTACTCTGTCGTTCCAATTCGTTGTTCCGTTGCTCAGTGTATTCATGTAACTTGCCATAACTTGAATTAGTGTAGTAGAAGTGGTTGTACTTTGAACCAAGTTTGGATAACCATTGTTGTCCCAATACTTAACGATATTAGAAAAGGAAGTAGGGCTACATCCTATCACATTAGTATAATCGGGTACACCTGAAATGATTCTACGCGAATAGCTAATTATAGTAAACGGTCGTATATCTGCTGTTGACGAAAATGAAAGTACTGAATCCTTGTTTGGAGCTAAACTTTTATTAGTTTCCATTCCTTGCAGGGTGCCGCTTCCTTTAAGCTCGTTACTATTGATAACTTTACCTTGACGATGATCAATAATATGTTCTTTGTCTACTTGGCTATAGTGCATCGTTGCCCCAACATAATAATGGAGGTTTTCGCTTGATTTACTATAAGGGTGACTTCCCTCTCTAGTTGATTCCAATACCACAGGATTATCATCAACACTCACAATTAAGTACCCGCTGTCCACACCCAAAGAAGAGACGGAAAATAAATGAGCTGTCATTCTTTCATTAAAATCAAAAAGCGGAAACTCATAATTTACTTGAGCATGAGGCCAATCTTCTGTATTATTTTGTACAACTTGTACATACTGCGCTGCTACTTCTACCGCTTTATCATATTGGCTGAACTCGATCTTGGAGTTTTCTGTAACTTCTGCATAAGCAGTAATAGGGGTAATCGCAATAAGCCAAACCAAAAATAATAACATCCATTTCTTCTTCACAGGATCTTCCTCCTTCAGTTAGCAATAATTTAAAACTCATTAGTCAGACTTCTTTCGGCCTCCTTTCCTTTAAAGTGCAAGTCCTACCTGTCATTCATGCTGTTACTATTAAGACGACCATTTCCGAAAAATATTACGTTTTCAAAAAAAATCATTTTATTAGATGAGGATAAAGTACGCAAGAAAAGCAAATCGGTGAAACTGCTCATCACTCGGGCCAAGCGAAAAAGCCGCCACTCCGGTGCAATGTCATTAAGTTTAGCTTACTTAATGACATTGCACCCCCGTGACGGCTTCTCTCTACTGCCAGCGCAGCCTGCCTAAGCTGTTCTGCACCTCTTACGTATCATAACTCACCAAATAGTTCTGCAGCTCTGTCTGATAATAACCGACGCTGTACTCCACCAGCTGGCCGTCCACATCGTACGTGCGGCGCAGCCGGACAAGCAGCGGCGTTCCAATGGAAACGCCCAGCAGTCTCGCGGTCTCGGCGGAAGCCGGACCTACCGAGAACGCATCTCGGAAGTTGTCCAGCACGATATCCTGCTCTTCCAGCAGATCGTACAGCGATTCGAACGCGGGCTCGCCTGCCTCCGGCTCAGCACCGGACAACGTAGCAGCAGCCAAGTAGTGCTGAATATGAATATACGGCTGATCATCCAGCACATACAGCCGCTCGATCCGTACCGCTTCGGGTCCCAGCAGGCCATGCAGCTCCGTCCCCGGCAGCAGCCGTTCGTTGCCTACCTTGAGCAGCCGCTTCTCCAGCCGGTGGCCCTCCTCGACGAGCAGCTCGGTGAACCGTTTGCCTTTGGAGAGCCGGGTGACCGGCGTGTTGGTGAGGACGATGGTGCCGATGCCGCTTTTTTTCTCGACATAGCCCTCGTCCGCCAACTCGCGGATCGCGTTGCGCACCGTCATCTTGCTGACGTTGAACTCCTGCTCCAGCTGCGGCTCCGACGGGATATGGCCGCCCAGCGGATAGACCCCGTGCAGGATGCGATCCTTGACGATCTTCTTGACCTGCAGATACAGCGGCCCCTTCTTGCGCGTGATGGTCATCCCGGCTTCCCTCCTCTCCTACATGTGCCAATCTGCCTGACCTGGGTGGCACGGGCACTAGGGGCGGTAAGGGCGGCATGATGTAAGTCTGTGATGTCTGGTGCCTGATTCTTCCCTTCCCTAGCCACTACCAACCTCAAGCCATGCTACCTCTCCACATCCCCAGCCGTCCGCGACATCGCCCGGACCACATCGGCCTCGGTCGACATCGGCGTATCGCCGTGCACCGTGTGTGCTAGCACGGCCGCAGCCGTTGCATAATCGACACAATACTGCGGCTCGTCGCCGCGCAGACGGGTGTGGATGATGCCACTCGCATAGGCATCGCCGGCGCCGACCCGGTCATAGACCGAGAAGGTTACCGGCAGCGAGTACCAGAAGGTTTCTTCAGTATACATATACCCAACCAGGGAATGCGTATTGTCGGCGTTCACCTGGCGATGCGTACCCGCGATGGTGCCAATGTTATATTCTTTCGCGATCTGCGGAATGAGTTCCTGCAATTGCTCGGTCCGGTCTGCACCGCTGCTCGTCATGCCAAGAGTGAACATAGCATCCTTCTCGTTCATGAACACGATATCCGCCAGCTCCAGCATCTCGCGATAATGCGGGGTTGCCAACGCATAGCCACCCTCGCCCCACAGTGATGGCCGGTAGTTGCAATCGAAGATGACCCGTCCGCCCTGGCGTTTGACCTCACGGGCCAGCTCCTTGATCTGCCTGCGCGCGAGGTCGTTCATGGCCAGCGTAATCCCGCAAAAATGCACCGCATCCACCGTGGACGCGATCCGCTCCCAGTCACCAGCCGCATGGGGCACCGTGTTGAAGCTGCTGCCGAGCCGGTCGGTGTAAGTCACCTTGCTGGGACGCAAGCCGAAGCCGTGCTCCAGAAAGTACATGCCCACATATTGCCCGCCCCGGTTCACAAAATCCGTAGTGATCCCCAGCTTGCGCAGGTACGCCAGCGCGGCGTCGCCCAGCGGATTGGCCGGCAGCGTGCTCGCCAGGTAGGCCTCGTGGCCGAACCGGGACAACGCCGAGACGACATTGACCCCAGTCCCCGAGAACGAATACGCCAGATTATTGCTCTGTGCCAGCGTCTGGAAGCCCGGCGCCTCCAGGCGCATCATCACTTCGCCGAACGCGGCAATCTTAGGCATACTTATCAACCAGTGCTTTCAGCTCAGCCAGCAGCGTTTTAACATCCTCGACGCGCGTGTCGCCAGTCTCCGAATCGATGATCGAGGAGTATACATGCGGGATCACCTGTGGTACGCCTGCTTCCAGAGCGATCTCGAGGATTTTGCCGAAGTTCTCCAGGTCGATACCGCCTGTCGGCTCCAGCGCAAAGCCTTCCTCACCACAAGCCTTGGCAACCGCACGGAACTCATCCTCCAGCTTCAGCCCTTGCATTGGGAAATACTTGAGCGCATGACCGCCCATGTCGCGCACAAGCGCGATAGCTGCCTTAACTGGGACAATCGCTTTATCCTCGATCGCTGCACTGTGTACGCCCGTCGAAATGTTCACATAGCCCGGCTTGCCGCAAGGCGATACGAGCGCATTGATCCAGCTTTTACGGTCGCCCAGATTAGCACTGGTTGCGCCAACAGCCGGTAGGATTTGATTGATGTGCTGACCCTCATACGATTTGACGATCTCCGCCACAACAGCGCCCTGACGATTGTCGCCTGCGCCGAGGCCGATGGATACCGCGTCTTCGATAGCCAGTCCGTATTCTTTCATCCCGATTACAGCTTTCGCTGCATCCGGATACGCTTTGGAGAGCACGCCGACAACGACGTGGCCTTCTGCGGCTTCGTAGATTTCTTTTGCATTCTCGATGCTGCCTGCCAGTACGTTCAGTGCCGCTCTGTCCTTGTACAATCGCTTGTAGATAGCTTCCATTTAGTGATTCCCCCCGATAATATCTTGGATGCGTGTGATGATAACTTGCAGATCGTCGCCCTGAAGTGAACGTGGATCGAGGTCAAAATAACCCTGCGCCAATCCATAATCCCGCGTGTACACTGCGATATCGCCGCCTTGGAGCTCAGCATTCACCGTGCGTGCGGATTTGCCTGCCTGTGCCTCATCGATCTTGATGCGTCCCCGGAAAATAGCCCGGCCCGCTTCGTCCTGCACGATGCTTACGCTCACGCCCGGCAGCTCGCCGAGGACGTTGAGCGCGGCCAGCGCCGCTTTTTCCTGCTCGCTCTTGTCTTCCTTGACGAAATACTCGTCCAGCGCCTGCAGCAGGCCGAAGATCGATTCCTTGCCTACCTTCATGCTGCGACCAATCCCGTATAGCTGCGTTTTCACCCAGCTTACCAGCTCACCCTTGCCTGCGACGATACCCGAGGTCGGGCCTTCGATGGCCTTGGAGCCGCTGTAGATGACCAGATCCGAGCAGGTTACGTACTTGCGCAGATCCTCTTCAGCTGCAGCATCGACAATCAGCGGCACTTCGAGACGCTGGGCAACTTCCCAGGCATCCTCGACCTTGATCATGTTCTTCTGGACGCAGTGATGGGACTGGACAAAAAGAATCGCCGCCGTCCGCTCATTCACAGCCATCTCCAAATGCTCTTTTTTGCCTTCGTTGGCGTAACCCACCTCGACCAGCTTACCGCCACCCAGTGCCACCATCGTCTCGACCGGTGCGCCATACTGGACATTATGGCCTTTGAACATGACGATCTCGTTATTCGCCGGCAGCTCCTGGTGCAGCTTCAGGCTGGCACGCTTGTCCCCGCGCGTAACGACTGCCGCTACAGTCAGAGCAATCCCGCTGGATGCCGAGTTCACAACCACAGCATCCTCCGCATTCAACTGCTTGGCAACATAAGCGCCGGACTTGTCTACAAGGTCAGCCATCTCCACGTAGCTTTGACCGCCAGTCTTCACAGCATTCATGACGCCATCGGTTGGTGCCGAGACGCCGAGAATGCTCATGCGGCCGCTCGCGTTGACGACGCGTTTTAATCCGTATTTAGCATGCAAAGTATGATCCATCAATAACCGCTCCCTTGGCTTGAATGTATGTCTCCGCTGTCCGGGTCTCACCCTCGGAGTCGGTCAGCGTCTTGCTGCCCTGCACTACCTCAAAAACCGTCAGGTCAGCGGCTCCGCCAACCTTGACCTCTGCCAGCTCCGGTCGTCCCAGCCACGTAGCGGCGTTCACCGTCACGGCATCGACCACTTCCTCCAGGCTGTAGCCGAGATAGAGGAACTTGGTCATCACGTCAGCCAGGCTGTACACCGGACCGTCCAAGCGGTTGCTCTCATAGATGTCCGTGCTAATGGTTTGCAGAGGAATGCCGTGCGCCTTAGCCTGCTCAGCCACACGGAAGGCAAAGCTCGCCGTCCCGTGCCCAACATCCAGTCTGACCCCACGGGCCACCGCATCCACGAGTGCCGGCAGTGGGCGCCCCTGCTCATCGAACAAATTGTTGGCCTTGCCATTCAGATAATGCGTGACGATATCGTCCCGCTCCAGCAGCGCCATCACTTCCCCAATCGCTGGCGGCCCTGAGCCAATGTGGACCATCAGCGACAGACCTGTGGCTTCGGAGAGCTGGCGGGCGCGGCGCAGCGGCTCGATCCCTTGCTCCTTCACCACGCTGCGGCTGATTCGTGCCTTGAGCCCCACTATGAAGTCGGGATGCGCACGGAGCGCCTCACGTGCAGCCTTCTCATCGATCCACGACAGATCCGACAGCTCATCAATCCGCTCCAGACCGATACGGGAGATGTTCAGAAAAGCAAGCAAACGCGTCTTAGCGCCCTCGCCTGCCGCTAGCAACTCACCGATCCGGTTGGCGCCGCAGCTGCCAGCATCGACGATCGTCGTAACGCCCTGCTTCAAGCCGATTTCGTCAATCGCATCGCCATAAGGCTTCAGCTCCTGGAACGCATGCACATGCATGTCGATCCAGCCGCTGGAGACGTAACCGCCCTCGGCCACGACCTCGCCTTGTCCGATTCCCGGCGCGGCGATCTCCGCGATCTTGCCGTCCGAGATGACGATATCGGCGACCTGTCCGTTCCTAAGTGTCATATTACGCAGTACAGTACCCATATCTTGGTGTGTCCTTCCCTTCTGCGACAGCGCCTGTACGTTGTCCCCTTTTTCTTCGCCCTTAGCTTAACACATCCTAGCATTAAAATAAATATAACGTTATAATGTTTAAGTGACGTGAAGTTGAATTGAGACAAGTTGCAGCCAAAAGCTTGTCATCCCCTACAAACTCTGTGTAGAATAAGGTCTTATCCTAATCTATATGCTTCTTAATGTTTCCTTCAGCGCCCCGCAGCGATCTCCATAGCTGCGGGCAGCTCTAGTATTCCGGGTCTTCGGTCCTTTTAAATTTTGGTTTTCCCTTAAGCGTAGCGCTAAAGGGCTGGCGGAGAAACGACAGTGTTCGCCTTTAACGACCGATTTCATCCACTGAGGATGCTAATCAAGAAATCGGGCGTTAACAGCGATCGGAGCCACCCTTTAGCGCATAGCCACACAAGAAAACCACCTTTATCCAAAGTTGTCCGAAGTCCTTCTCAGGAGGTTTGTCCGTGAAACTACCCCAGCCCTTTCAACTAGCCTCGGGCATCCGCCCGACCTGGAATCGTTTCAAGTCCAAATTGCTGGTGACCTACACCTTGTCCTATATACTCATCTTCTTGGTTCCGCTTACAGGCGTGACCTATTTCATCTACCATAACGCTGCGGCCAACCTGCGCTCCGAGATTGAGCAATCCAACGTCAATCAGCTCAACCAGGTGAAGATGACCATCGACAATCAGATGACCAACCTGCTGGAGATTGCCAGTAAAATCTCCTACGATGAACGGCTAACCCCGTTTATGGTCACTCACCCCTACTACAGTCAGGAAGCCATTGCTGCGCTTGGCCAATATCAGGCCAACAACTCGCTAATCGAGGAGCTATTCCTGTATTATCACAATGATGACCATCTCTATTCCAGTCTGGGCATGACCGATGTGGACATTGTGTTCGGACGGATCTTCCGCTTCGAGAAGTGGCAACTCCCCGATGTGGCCCGTGCGCTGAACGACACCAAGTTGACAACGGTGCGGCCCGCGGAGCTTGTAAGCGTTAACTCCCGTCGCGAATCCCTGCTGTCCATGCTCATTCCCATCAAGCCCAACGATCCGTATCCATACGGCACGGTGCTTTACCTGATGAAGGAATCACAGCTTACCGGCGTCATGAACACGATTTTAACCGACTTCTCTGGAAGTAGTTATATCTTCGGCCCTTCTGGAGAGGTATTGACCGCCAATTACCGGGGCGACGCCCTGCGCGGCCAAGATTTGACCTCGCTGACCGAGCTGGAGCCTGGTATTCACAGTATGGCTCTGGGCGGCGAACGCTACTCTGTTGTGACCGTAAAATCCAGCGTCAACGGCTGGACGTATGCAACAGCAATTCCGAGCTACCAGTTCTTCGAGCAAGTTGGGCAGATTCGAACGATCATCTTGCTCGTTTTTGCGGTAACGGCACTAGTCGGTATTGCTGCTGCGACACTGCTCGCCAGACGGCAGTACCATCCGATTCGTGACTTGCTGGAGTTTGCCTCCCTTGAGGGCGTCAACAAGGAAACACCAAAGAACCGCAATGAATGGGACTGGATCAAGCAGACGATTCACGACTACCATGAACGCATCGATATGCAGGAGCCGTATGTGCGGAATCAGTGTCTGATGCTGCTCTTCAAGCACACCAAACCAGAAGATCCCGAGATTGAGCGGATGATCGTGCAATCCGGCTTGAAGCTGCCTGAGCAGGCCCGCTGCTTCACCATTATCCTCAGCTGGGATGAACAGAGCCGTAGCGGACAGTCCTGGAATCATCAGCAGGAACTGCGTCAGTGGCTCAGCCATATGGAACTGCCGGAGCTGCAAGCACGCATCTATGGCGTCGAGTTCTCAGTCAAGCAACAGATGGCGCTTATGGTGACGCTGTTGCCTTCAGAGTCGGAGGACGACGAAGCAAGCCGCGTCAGTCTGATTATCGACCACCTCGACGAACAGCTAGCGGAGCGGCTGGCGGCACGCCCGAATTTGGGCGTCGGCACCGTCTACGAAGACCTGTCCGACCTCCATCAGTCCTTCCTCGAAGCGGCTTCTGCCCTGGACCAGCGCATGTTGACCTTCAGCGGTCGGATCGCCTACTTCGAGGAGCTGACCGAGCTATCAGCTTCGGTGGTGGCTGGTGAGAGCTACTGGATTCCGAAGAAGTCGCTGCTCAAGCTGGAGCAGAGTCTCAAGCAGGGCAACGAAGCCGCCGCCGTCCAGCTGATCTCCGGCATGATGGAAGAGATTAAGCGCCAGACCTTGTCGGTCGCCCTGCTGCGCTGCCTGTGCTTTGACGTGCTGAACTCGCTACTGCGCACGGCTGCCGAGCTGGGCGTCGATGTGCATGATGAGATCGGCTCGCTGCATGCCTTTGAGACGTTGGAGGAGTTGGAGAACCGTCTCCGCATACTAGCTGCGCGAATCTGTGGGGTTGCCACCCATCAGACAGAGACAGAACAGCCGACACTCATGGACGAGATCGTCGCGTATGTCGACCAGAACTTTGCCGACTATACCCTGAGCTTGGAGCACGTCGCGCTCAAATACGACATCTCCACCTCCTACCTGAGCCGCAGCTTCAAGGACAAGACCGGCCACAATTTCACCCAGTACATCTGGCAGTGCCGGCTTAAGGAAGTTACGCATCAGCTCACCCATACGAGCGCACCGCTCAAGGACATCATCGAGCGCGTCGGCTACCTGGATGCCCCGAACTTCATCCGCAAGTTCAAAAAGGAAACCGGCCACACCCCCGGCCAATACCGCAAGCTCCACAGCACCAGCGGCGGGGTAGTGGAGGAAGAGGAGTAAGCTAAGCCAGAGTACAACAATAAATCCTAGTTCAAAGTACAACAATAAATCCTAGTTCAAAGAACGCTGCAACGTTTGACTCCACGAAGCGCCATTGACTGTAGTCAATTCAAGATGATAAAATGTCTTTAGGTATCATTTTGTATGAAATAAATGTACGTATGAATGCACTGGCTTTCGTCGTATACTAAGAAGAGCCTTTGCCGCGTCAACGGCAAAGACTCTTGAGACGCAGAAGGGCTGTGGATCACCACGGCGTGCATTAGAATTTAATCCGGATGCAAAACCCACCGTTAGGCGGCAACCTTACGCGGTGGGTTTTTGCTTGCGTTTTTTACGAAACTTACGTCGCAACCAACGGTACAGCTTGCGCACACCAAACACTAGGCTTAGTGTGGCAGCAACCCATCGGAGAACGTCCAGCCACGCCACAAGTACGGCCATCGGCGTCACCTCCTCTCAGGAGTTGTCACGCCGTGACCTCAAAAACATCCACCGCTTTTCTTTGTCCTATTTAAGAGTATAGCATGATATCATTCGAGCAGTAAGGGGCTGTCCTGGAATCGGCCAAGGACTGCTTAGGAGAATTCTAAGAATTTATATGGAAAACCTATACATCTTAGAATTAATAAAAGAGCCGACCCGCAAGCTCCATGCAGGTCGACTCTTTTATTGTGCAGCGCCTTACTTCGGCTCGTTCAACACATACTCCACCAGCTCATCCAGCGGCACAGTCGCCAGAGCGATGGCTGTATCCGTTACGCCGTAGTAGATGTAGAGCAGGTCATCCTTGACAACGTTGCCGGTTGGGAAGACGACGTTCGGGATTTGGTAGCCGAACTTCTCGTAGTACGTTTCTGGCTCCATGATGTAGTTGTGCGTGCGGGCGATGATTTTCTCCGGGTTCTCCAGGTCGAGCAGCAGCGCGCCCACGCGGTAGACGATCTTGTCGTCTACGCCGTGGTAGAGCACGAGCCAGCCTTTGTCCGTTTTAATTGGTGGCGTCGAGCCACCGATTTTGCGGGATTCCCAGTCCATGTTCTCTGCCTTTGCGAGCAGCTTCGGCTCATCCCAGGTAATCAAGTCATCGGAGTAGGTGATCCACATGGCGGCTTTTTCGGTGCCGTATTCCTTGCCGACATACTCCTCCGGACGACGCAGCAGCACATAGCGGCCGTTAATTTTCTCCGGGAACAGGATGTTGTCGCGGTCGTTGATGTCCAGCTCGGTGGTGTCCGCCACGAACTCCCAGTCGATCAGGTTGTCGGATTTCACGATGGAGGAGCGGGTCAGCCAGTGACCCGGGTCCTCCCCCCAGCCGTCCGGATACTCGGGAATCGAGCGCTCCGGTACGCCCGTGTTGGTCGGGTAGTAGCTCATGGCACACGGACGGAGCGCGTAGTTCATGTAGAAGGTGCCATCGATTTTGACCACGCGCGGGTCCTGCACGCTACCGTATGGGAAGCCCAGTTCGTCTGGTGTCAGAACCGGCTCATCCTTCACGTGTGTGAAGTGAACGCCGTCTTCACTTTCCAGCAGGCCGAGATAGTTTTTGCAAGGGGTCAGGGAGCCAGCAGTACGCTCGATCATGTAGAACTTGCCGTTGTCGATAATGACGGCTGGGTTAAAGACCGTCGCTTTGCGCCATTCGAATTCGCCGGGAACGACGATCGGGTTTTCGGGATGTCTAGTAATTTTCATAATAGATAAAGGCCTCCTATGCTGTTGCAGCTTCTGTAATTTTGATGGTGCGGACTTGATACGGGCGGAATGGTAGCTTCAGCTCGCCATCCACCACGGACAGCTCGCTGAGCTCATCCTCCAGCAAGTTGACTTCAGTGATACGCGCCGATGACGGTAGATCGCGCAAAACCGCGTGATCGCGGCCGCCGCCGGACTCGTACATGCGGATGATCGTGCCGCTGCCGTCCTCGGCCTGCTTGATGGTATCGAGCTGGACATGCTCGCTGTCGTAGGACAACCACGCATGCTTCGTGCCGAGCGTCCCCGGATGGGACGAGGTCGCCACGACCTGCAGCGGCTCATTGAGCGCTGCCGCCTCACGGACGACGCCCGCTTGACGCCAGTCGCCGCGATGCGGATAGAGCGAGTACGTGAACGCATGCGCGCCACGATCCGCGTCTCTGTCCGGCCAGGACGGCGCGCGCAGCAGCGTGATACGCATCACGCCGTCCAGGACGTCATAGCCGTACTTGCAGTCGTTCAGCAGGCTGACGCCATAGCCGTTCTCCGACAGGTCGGCGAAGCGATGGCCGCATACTTCGAACTGTGCCTGCTCCCAAGTCGTGTTGCGGTGTGTCGGACGCGCGAGCGCGCCGAAGGGAATTTCGTAGGTCGCCTGCGTTGCCAGCACATCCACCGGGAAGGCAGCCTTCAGCACCTTGTGATTCTCCTGCCAGTCAACCTTAGTGACGAAATCTACGCGGCCTGTATGCTTGTAGAACACCAGATCCTGCTCTACCGTGGAACTGCCGATGCGCCAGCGGAAACGCAGCACATCAAGCACGTCGCCAGTGATTGCCACTGACCGCTCCAGCAGCTCAGCCTGCTCGGCAGGCTGCTGCTCGAACCGTGGATCGATATCCCAGGCATCCCACTCCACTGGCGTGTCGTAGAACAGTTGGAGCTCGTTGGCCCGCTGACCGTCTGCAATCAGCTCACGCCCAACAACCTTGTCCAACCAGCGCGTAATCTCACCCCGCGCATTGAAATGCAGCAGCCAGCGGTCCGTCTCCCACGTATCAGAGAGCTCTGCGCCTGCTGTCTTACCCGCAACAACTGACTCCGCCTGCGGACGCTGCCAGATGACCCGGCTGCCGAATGCGGGTACAGCCTTCACTTGCACTGCCCATGTGGTCCGGCCAGTCTCCTCATCTACAGATCGAACATCACTTGCCAGCTCACCCTCGACATCCCAGAACGCAACGCCCGCCTGAGCGTCACTCTCAATCAGCACAGTATCTGTACGGTCCCAGCCCAGGCTGTTGAAGACCACATACGGCTGGCCTTCGCCCTCGGTATGCATCGCGGCAGCCAGCGCCGTTTGTCCCTGCTCGAGCGCCTCATGTCCCAGTTGGAACACTCGCTCATACTGTTCTCTCGACGTGACGTACACCTCAGGAATCGCCGTGCCCGGTATAATATCGTGGAATTGGTTAAGCAGCAGCAGCTCCCAGCCTTCCTGGAGCCCGTCCAGCGCAGCAACCTTCGTTCCGCCCAGCTCTGCGAACCGGCCCCAAATCTCTGCACGGCGATAGAGCTGCTCTGCCCGGCGGTTACTGAGCTTGTTGTACGCGTGCGTGGTCAGGGTGCCTCGGTGCAGCTCCAGGTAGAGATCCCCGTGCCAGGTCGGCAGCTCCGGCTGCTTGCTGTCGATGCCCGCAAAGAATTCTTCCGCAGTCGAGATCCGGCCAGCCGGCTGACCGACCATCAGCTCCCCGCGGTCAACGTACTCCAGCATCTCATGCGTGACGCCGCCTCCGCCGTCGCCGTGTCCGTACAGGAGCATCAGCTCGTCGTGCTTGTCCTTGGTCGCATATGCCTTCCAGTGGTCCTGCACATCCACCGGCTTGGTGTGCTCGTTGAGCCCGTGATTCTGGTAGGCCACCACCGAGGTCCCGTCGATGCCGACCCAGTCGAACAAGGTATGCGGGAATGTGTTGGTGTCGTTCCAGCCCAGCTTGGTCGTCATAAAATGATCGATCCCCGCCTGCTTCAGCAGCTGCGGCAGCGATGCACAGTAGCCAAAGGTATCTGGCAGCCATTCAATCGTCGAACGTTTGCCGAATTCCCGCTCGTAGAAGCCTTGGCCATAGAGAATTTGACGCACCAGCGATTCGCCGGAAGGCAAGTTCAGGTCCGGCTCGACCCACATGCCCCCGACCAGCTCCCAGCGCCCCTCCGCTACCCGCGCCTTGATCCGCTCGTACAGCTCGGGATAGTACGCCTTGACGTAAGCATAGAGCTGCGGCTGACTCTGCGAGTACGTAAAATCCGGGTAACGGTCCATCAGCGCGCAGACGGTAGAGAACGTGCGGCCCACCTTGCGCATCGTTTCCTTGAGCGGCCACAGCCAGGCCACGTCGATATGCGACTGCCCCACCATATGCATCACGCCGGTGCCAGCGCCACTTGCGCCTTCCTGCAGAGCGACTTCACGCAGCTCTTGCTCTGCTGCGGCTACGCGCTCCTCATCAGCCAGGCGCTCTGGCTGCGGATATAGCGCGTCCATCGTCCGCTCCAGCGCCTGCTCCAAGCGAATACGCCGCATGTCGGCCTCCGGCAGCAGCGCCGCAGACTCCTGCACCATTCGCACAGTGTGCAGCAGGCTGTAAACCGGTCGGTTAATTCGGGCCAGGGCGATCTCCGCGCTCTGCAACTGCGGTCGGACCGGCGCCTGATTATTGAGCGGATCCACAGGCTCGGGGAACGGGTCGAACAGCTCAATATCCAGCTGCAGCTCCTTGCCTGATTTGGCTGCAGGCAGCGGCACCAGCCAATGATTGCGATCCAGTCCGTGATACGGCGCGCCATCGATCGACAGCATGCCCTCACCCGTTCCGTAGTAGAGCAGCACGCTATCCTGCTGCGGCCAGTCTGCCGGAACCGCTAGCGACCGGCTCAGGAAATACGTCGTGCCTGCCCCGCCCGTCAGCTTCTCCAGCGAGCGACCGTGCGTTTCCGCTGCGGTCTCTTCGTAGACGCCCTGTGCGATGTAGCTCGTCTCCCGGATCGTCCAGTCGCCGAGCGGCTGCTTGTCCGCCCATTGGCCCTGATCCAGGTAACGGATGAATCGGTTCATACGCTTCACTACAGTTGCCTCCTTTGCTTCTCTGCTGCCCCTCTCGGGACCTCAATAGAAAAACTCTCCGAACGCAGATGCCTTCGGAGAGTGGTTGGACGATTAGGCCTGTCGTCTAGCTGTTTTTCCAACGGTCGTATGCCGCTTGATGAATTTCAGCCATGCGGTCGCCGCCCATTTTTTGAATCGTGCTTACATAGTTGTCCCAGTTCGTCATCGGCTCAGCGCCTGTCACGAACTTGGCTTCCATTTGACGAACATAGGTGTTGAGGTCAGACGTCATCATGGTGACTTCAGACTGCTCTTCCGGTGTCAGGAACAATACAGGGAAAGGAATCCGAGCGCCGCGGTCAAGCAGCTTGGTCTTCGTCTCGTTCTTCACCCAGTCATCGACTTCCTCCAGAAGACCATTTTCGATTTCAGCCAGGTTGATGGTTGGAGCCGGGATACCGTAGTTTGGTGTAATTCTGGAACGGTATTCCTCACGGTCGCCGCCGTCTGGTACAGGCAGATATTCCTTCACGTAGTTGTCTTTATCCGTGTACTGCCACAGGACACCTTCAGGTCCTTTGTTAAACATGGTCGCGCCCTCGATGGAGTACGCATGGTCGATCCAGCGCAGCGAAGCTTCAGGCGACGGATTCGTGTTGGAGATGGCAAACGCGCCCGTGTTGATGCCTTTGTTCATGGCGATCGCAGGCTTGTCTACGAATTCGCTGACAATCGGGGCGAACATTGGATCACTTTCACTCGGCTCTTCGCCCATCATTTGCCAAGGCACCCAAGCGGAGAACATGCCCAGCTGGTTATTACGAGCTTTGGCTTCGCGCTGCTCAGCAGTTTGGGAGAAGCTCTCCTGGTCCAGCAGACCTTCGTTCCACAGACGATTCAGGTACGTCAGGTACTCTTTGTAGCCTTCTTCCATAGGTGTATAACGGACAACTTCGTTGTCATCGACATAGATTTCTTCTTCATAGATACCGAATGCGCCCAGCAGCCATGTACGGATATCACGCAGACTGTTATTCGGGGAAGCAGAGGACAATGGAATCTCGTCCGCTTGGCCGTTGCCGTTCGGATCTTCTTCTTTGACACGCTTCAGGTACGTGAAGAGCTCTTCTGTCGTCTCAGGCAGCTTGTCCACGCCGAGAGCTTCCAGGAATTCACCGTTGTACCAGAGCGGGTTGCGGTACCAAGGCTGGTTGAATTCAATAACCGGCAGCGCGTAGATATGACCGTCCGGTGCGGTGATCGATTTGCGAATCTCCGGGTTTTCTTCAAGAATCTGTCTTACATTTGGTGCATGCGTCTCAATGAGATCTTCGAGCGGCAGCAGAATTCCCTGTTCCCCGTAGTTCATTTGCTCTGCAGGCGTGAGTCCCGCTGCATAGAAGATGTCAGGATACGAACCGCTGGAGAACACCAGGTTCTTCTTGGTTTCGAAGCCGTCCTTCGGTGCGTTCTGGAATTCCATTGTGATGCCCGTCAATTTCTCCATCTCTTGGAACACCAGCATATCATTCCAGTTCTGAATCCCTACGTCCGGACCCATCATGGTGAGCGTAAGCGGCTCATTAACAACCGGGAACCCTTCAGCGTTTACCGTTTCTGCAGATGTGCCCTGCTCGCTCCCTGTGTTTGTGTCTGATGAGCTGCAAGCAGATAGTGCTCCGGCGATCATGGCACCCGCAAGTACCAGTCCCAGCCCCTTTTTAACTCTTTTCATACGTGATCCTCCTTTGTAATAACCTTGCTTATGATTCTTATAATAAACGAAGATGACGGCAATTCCCTTAAACGACGGACGGTAAAAAATTGCAATCGCTTTTATTCGACCCGGCGCAGAGACCCCTCTTCGGTTATTAGCACAGTACAATTACGGCAGCCGCACAGCGCGGGACCGCTTACAACGTCGATATGGAAAGTGGGGCGTTGTGCCGGCACCCTCAGCGGGGTACCGGCCTGCCCCTGGCTGGCGAAGCAGGACCGGCATGAAGCCGGAACCCGCAATCGTCAAGCCTTTGACCCTTTTACTTAACCTTTTACCGAACCGATCATGACGCCTTGAACAAAGAAGCGCTGCAAGAACGGATAAACGGCAATAATAGGTAGCGTGGACACAATAATGACTGAATATTTAACCATGGATGCCAATTCAGCCTTGGATGACGCAATCGCCGCCATATCAGCGGTCATGGTGCCGCCTGTTGTTTCTGCTGTCGCTTCCTGGAGGACCAGGATCTGACGCAGAATCATTTGCAGCGGGAATTTGCTCTCGTCATTCAGATAAATCAAGGCCGAGAAGTAGCTGTTCCAGTGCATGACACCGTAGAACAAAGCCATAACTGCAATGATTGGCGCTGACAACGGAAGCACAATCTTGATGAACAGGCGCATGTTGGTACAGCCGTCAATGTGCGCAGCCTCCTGCAGCTCCTTCGGAATCGTGGAATGGAAGAACGTCCGGGCAACAATAATATTCCATACCGTAGCGGATACCGGAAGAATCAATGCCCACATGGAGTTAATCAGGCCCAGATCTCTTACGACCAGGTATGTCGGTACCAGACCACCATTGAAGAACATGGTGATCAGAATCAAAATCATGAACAGCTGACGGCCGTAGAAGTCGCTCCGGCTCAGCGCATAGGCTGCAGGCAGTGTGACCGCCAGGTTAATCAGGGTTCCGACCACGGTATAGAGAATCGTGTTGCGGTAACCCATCCATATTTTTGCGTTATCCAGGACAAGCTTGAAGCCCTCCAGCGTAAACCCTTTGGGCAGCAGCCACATCTCGCCGGAGTTGACATAACGCGGCGTACTGACCGATGCGCTGAGCATGTAGACCAGCGGATAGAGCACGACAATCAATGCCGCTGTCAGGAAAATATAGACGAAGACAAGAAATAACTTGTCGCCTCTGGATTCTTTAATTGCCGATATCATAGATGTGACCTCCTTTTACCACAGACTGTTGTCGCTGGTCTTTTTGGCGATGCGGTTGACCGTTATGAGCAGGATGGCGTTGACCACGGAGTTGAACAAGCCCACCGCCGTGGAGAAGCTGAGCTGGTTGTTAACCAAGCCTGCCCTGTAGACAAAGGTCGAGATGACATCGGAGGATTCCATGTTCAGCGAGTTTTGCAGCAATAATATTTTCTCGTAGCCGACACCGAGAATGTTGCCCACATTGAGGATGAGCAGAATCGAGATCGTCGGAATAATCGTCGGGATATTAATATGAAGCACCCGTTTGAACCGGCTGGCGCCGTCCACAATTGCCGCTTCATGCAGCTGCGGATCCACACCCGATAACGCGGCCAAATAAATGATCGTGCCCCAGCCTGCACTCTGCCATACGCCTGATAGCACATAGACCGTCTTAAACCAGGCCGGATCCTCCAGGAAATTCGCTGGCTGCAGTCCAACCCATTCGATCATGCGGATCAGAATCCCTGAGGACGGGCTCAGGAACGTAATGATCATCCCCGCCATAACGACGATAGAGATGAAATGCGGTGCATACGTAACCGTCTGGACACTTTTCTTGAAAAAGCCATTACGGATTTCGTTAAAGGCCAGTGCCAGGATAATCGGCAGCGGGAACCCAATAGCTAGCTCATACAAGCTGATGCTCAGCGTGTTCCACAGGAGATCCCAGAAATAGTAGGAGTTGAAGAATCGTTCAAAATGATCGAATCCTACCCATGGGCTGCCGGTAATGCCTTTGGCTGGCTGAAAGTTTTTGAATGCAATCTGCACGCCATACATCGGTAAATAATGAAAGATAAAAAAGTACAGCATGCACGGTAAGATAAATAAGTACAGCTCCCAATTGTGCATGACTCTTCTGCGCCAGGAAGTTTTCTTCGGTCGTTCCGGCGTGGTGTTTGTCTGAGGCGTCAATTCCTGACTTGCTTTCAAATCGTACCGTCTCCTTTCCCTCGGCTCAGCCCTGTGTTCTGCCTCTTTCCCGAAGCCGCTTTCATAGCTCTCATATAGAGCGCGTAACAAGGATCTGCGACGCATGCAATGGACGACTTCGCCGGTGTGTGGGCAGCTGTGACTGATGCCTTATCAAGCAAGCGTATTCATATCCGTCTCGCTCCGGCTTATAGGTCACATTGTAGGCATTGCGAGGGGTGAGGGTAAATATGTCGTCTATGCATTGTCATGACAAAAAGCCCGTCACGCCAGGTGTGGCAAGGCTTCCAGCGTGTTGACCCTCGGAGCTGAATGGGGGTTGTCATCGACGGAATGTGTAGGTTTTGACCCGGTAAAATGCAGCTCAAATGATACATATTGTGCTTCCGGGCGAGGTGTGACACCCTGTCTTGAGACCGATTACAACGTTACAGGAGGTTCTTCACCCCATGACAATTCCAGCATCCGTATCCCGCTATCTGGACCAGGTCGATGAGCGTCTGGCTCACCGCCCGAAGCTGCAGCAGCTGTTCCGCAACACCTTTCCCAATACATTAGAAACGACGACCAAGCTGATGGACGACGGCACGACCTTCGTCTTCACCGGAGACATTCCGGCGATGTGGCTGCGTGATTCCACGGAGCAAGTTCGTCACTATCTGCCGCTGACCAAGGACGATCCCGAGCTCCAACGCATCATCAGCGGATTGATTGCCCGCCAGATGTTCTACCTGACCATTGATCCATACACCAATGCCTTTAATGAAACCGCCAGCGATGCGCACTATCGTGCCTCCGACGATTGCAACCTCAATCCGTGGATGTGGGAGCGCAAGTATGAGCTCGATTCGCTCTGCTTCCCGTTCCAGCTGTTGCATGATTATTGGACAACAACGGGCGATACGAGCGTGTTCACCGACATTTGCTACCGGGCCATGACCTCCGCCGTGGACCTGATGATCACCGAACAGCGGCATATGGAACGGTCGCCATACCATTTTATCCGTGACACTCACCAGGAGACGGAGACGCTGCAAAATGAAGGCCGCGGCCTTCCGGTCAACTATACCGGCATGACTTGGTCCGGTTTCCGTCCAAGTGATGACGCTTGCCTCTTCGGCTACAACATCCCGAACAACATGTTCGCCGTCGTCGTGCTGGGCCATATCCGCGAGATCGCTAGCGAGATCTATAAGGATGAGCGGCTGGCCGCCCGGGCCGAGAAGCTACGCAAAGAAATCGACTTCGGCATTCGTGCCTACGGCATCGTCAACCATCCGAAGCATGGACCGATCTATGCCTACGAAACTGACGGCTTCGGCAACTACAGCCTGATGGATGACGCCGGTACGCCGGGCCTCATTTCGATTCCTTATATCGGCTACGTCGGTGCTGACGATCCGGTGTACCAGAACACGCGGCGGTTCGCGCTGAGCTTCGACAATCCCTTCTACTTTGAAGGTAAACACGCGCGTGGCATCGGCAGCCCGCATACACCAGGCGGCTATGTGTGGCACATGGCGCTCTCGATGCAGGGGATCACTTCAGAGGACGATGACGAGATCCGCGAGCTGGTCGACATGCTCGTCAATACTGATGCGGACACCGGCTACATGCACGAGGGCTTCCACCCCGACAACCCGGCGATCTACACTCGCCCTTGGTTCGCATGGTCCAACAGCCTCTTCGCCTCCCTCATCGTCAAAGCGATGGATCGGGGATTGGTGTAGGTTGACAGACTAGTTGTACGCGAGCCTTCAAGACCTCAGAAACGATTTAGTATTACTTAGAGTTACTTAGTATTACACCGTGAAGAAGCCCGTCTGATCTGTTGAGATTAGACGGGCTTTTTTTTGCTTCAATAGCTCACCCCGATTGAAATATATGATCGCTGTAAGCCCCCAATCTGGCGACAATGGCATGCGCTTGAGCACTCTGCAAGAAATCCACCTCCGATACCCAGGCTTTTCTTCTGCATACTCCCCTAACACCTCATCGTCCGCTTTATTCAGGTTCGCACTGCTCGTTTGCTGCGTAACAGTCGATGTGGCTCCTTAACCACTGGGGATTCTTGCGCCTCTCTAACCTTTACCGGCCCCTCACTGAGTTAGCAAATTCTAACGGCCACCACGGCTGCTATTTCGACCAAAATCGGCACTTTGAAACTCTAACGGCCATATAATCAGTTATTACATGTAAAAACGCCGCTTTTCATGAGTTCTTGTTACAATAGCTGCACCTGTGGCCGTTAGAATCGTAACCCCCTCAAAAAAGCCGAAATAAGCGCCTATATGGCCATTAGCGCAAGTTGTCGCGGAGCGAGAAATTTGGGCACCTGCTACGCACCGCTCTTTTGTCTTCAACTAGTTAATAACGTCTAAATGGTGCCTGCGCTGGTCAGAATTTCGTGTGGAACCCGGGCATCCGTCCAATCCTTATGTTTGCCTACCACATAGAGTAGTACTAAGAAGACACGGCTAATGCCGTATTCCAAAACAAAAAAGGGTTGTGATCCATGTGACTTATCGCTCTGATCCACGTCAGAGAGCATCATCGCACCCGTCGGGCAATCCATCCACAGTGGCACCGGGCGCCGCTTCTCGGTCGGCCACATCAGGTGCTGCAACAAAAGCCGCGAGACAGGAACTTGGAGCGCCGGGCGCTGTTTCTCGGAGCGCAACACCAGGTGCAGGAGCACCGGGTGCTGCATCCAGGACTGCGCGGCCGGGAACTGGCGCACCAGCCCCCGCTCCCCTGACGGCGGCCTCAAACGTCGGACCGGGCTATGCCCCGCGAGCCGGTAGTGTTGCCGGCACCGGAGTGCAGGGTCCAGGAGCCCGCGCATTGACACCATTCGGGCCATCCTCCTCGGAGCTGCCGCCGGGCGCTTCGCCGGTCTTCATGCCGGCGGTCGTCCCAGTAGCTGAACCGACCGTCATCCCGGCTTCCGGGTCGAGTGCCGCCGGCTCCTCTTCCAAGCTTGGCGGGATCATGAACGGTCTCGGCGAACTGAAAGGCGTTGTCGACCGTATGGGCGGCATCGATGGCATCATCGGTACCATGGGCAAGGTCCAGAAGGTCGTCGCCGGCGTCCAACAGATGGCCCCTATGGTGAAGCTGCTCATGGGCTCCTTCGGCAAGAAGGGCGCGGTCGCCCAAACCGCCGAAGAAGACACCGAGTGGCGCCCCCCTCGTCGCAGACGCCGTCGCCGTCCGGCTGGAGCAGGCAATGGCGCACGTCCCGGCAGCGGCCGTCGCCGCCCGGCGTCCTCCGCCCGACCACGAAAACGCCGCCCTCGTTAGGGCGGCGTTTGGTGTTCACAGGGCTGCTGGCTCCTGAGCCAAGCCGTCAGGAGCCAGCGCTTAGAAGCGAGTAGTAAGCAACGCGCAATCAGGTGCGTGCGGATGGGCATTTGCAATCAGGTGAGTGGCGTCAATTGCGTGCCCGTCAGACGCGGGTTAGTCGCGTGCAGCTAGGAACAGGCGCTCAGATGCGTTTACCAGGCGTGTTCGGCCAGGAGCAAGTGCTCAATATTGTGCGATCAATCGCGTTCGGCTAGGAGCAAGTGTACAGGACCGTTCGATCAGACGCGTACGCTCAAGAGCGTAAGTGTAAAACTACCATTAGTTTCTGGCTGGGACGGCTCCTTGTTTCTCGTAATTGCAAAACTACACTTAATCCAGTTGAAATCTCCTTGGAATTTCCAATTCCCTTAGGATTAGTTGTATTTTCGCTTTTAGCAAGGCTCTTCCTGTTCTTTTTATGGTTCGTAATTGTATTTTTGCAGTTGTTGAAGAACGGCCGGAGAGGCACGGAATCGAATCTGGTCAACGCTTTCTGAAAGAAAGCGACTTCGGAAGTATACGCTGCGAAGCGTTCGCCTAAAAGCTTTTCGCAGAAAAGCTAGCTTCGAAAGCATACGCTGTCCCCGGATTTCACCCCTACAAGGGGTAAAAATCAAAGAAATCTGGGGACAACAGCGATCGGAAGATCGATCCGTGACCGTAGGCTTGCTTTTCAACATCTTCGAAGAGGTCGAGTACACCTCACTGAACCACTTCGTGATCCAAACTGAATGAATGTTCCAGCCAGAGGTTCAAGTGCTGCCTGACCACCTCACCCTGTCCTTGCAGACAGAAGGCGCTCATCTGGAGCTCATTGCTGGTTACATACACATTCGTCGTCATGCCTTCGAACGCTGCCTGACCATCCAGCTGCGTAGTCGGCTGATACGTAGAGGCATCTGTTCCCGCGTGCTGATACAGGGTCAGGTAGTTATAGACCGGTACTTGCATCTGCTTCGGATCGATCCCTGCAAACGCCGCAGCTACCGCAGCATATTGCGCCTGGATGGACGGCTCGGCCAGCATGGCGGCCATATTGATATTGTGCTTCTTCAGGAACGCCAGGCGGTCTTGGATTTGACCAAGCGCCGGGTGCTCCTGAGACGTGTCCAGCACACTAGGAACAAAATCGATAAATTCCCCAATGTAGTCATAGAATTGCCGATCCTTCATGCTTCTGCCGGTGTGTACGATAAGCACTGGTATTTTCGTCTGCGGGAATACGCTTTTCAACAGCTCACCATACAGCTGACCGGGCAGGTGCCATTGCTGGTCTTTGAGACGTTTGGCCTGGTCTGCATCCAACCGGAACGTATAATGGAAGCTTTCAAACGTTTGGTTGTGTGAAGCTGCTTTGTACTGCGCGACCGCTTCACTGAATTCACCCAGCTGCAGGACAGACACGATGTCCTCTTCCGTGGTCAGACTTGGTCCCCGCTGGATCTGGTCCAGATAATCCCGGTAGTCCAATCTTTCCTTAGAAGATTTACTTGTCGCTTGCCCCACGGCGTCCCCATAGAGTGCCAACAGTTGACTGCAGAAGCTCTCGTGGCTCATCCCGTCGAAAATCAAATGGCTGCATGGCATAAGGAAGGTGTAATCTGCCTCTCCGCCCTTGAGCAGAATCATCGACTGTGTAAGCGTCTCTCCCTTGTACTGCCGTTCTTCGTCATAGCGGGCATAGAGCGCACGCGCGTGCTTCTTGACGGCCTCCCGCAGCTCCGGGGAACAGGACGTTAAATCATACACAGGAAGAGGTAAGCGTGTTGGACAAGCAAGCTCCATCAGCTCATTCGCTTCCACATGAATTCGGGTACGGAGCAGTGGATGTCTGTCCAGCATCTGCTGCAATGCCAACTCCAGCTTGTCAGGCTCGACCGGTCTATCAAAATGCAGCTCAGCCATGCTTGACCGGACACCCATCGCATACGACAGCTTCTGAATTGGGGAGAGCGGCAGCACGTTTGTGACCGGTAGCGACGCCAACTCGTCAGCGAAATGGTTCAGCAAGCCTTCAATTTGCACCACATGCCGAGCTAACTCGTCAGGCGCGACGGCGGCTCCGGCTCCGGCTTGGATTCTAGCCCCAGCTGCTTCAGCTGCCACTGCCACTTGCTCGTGTGCTGCTTGAGTCTGCACTGTTGAAACCTGCACCGCTTGATCCTGCGCTGTTGAACCCTGCACTGCTTGAACCCGCGCTTCTTGACTCTGAACTTGTTGAACTTGTACTTCTTGGCCTTGCCCTTCTCGACCCTGCGCTTCTTGACCAATTACCACATTCACCCGCTGTCCCTCACTCTGGATTACGGCGGCAAATGCAGCAACCGTCGGATGATTGAACAACTGTACAATCGTTGCAGGATAACCAGCATCACGCAGGAGCGCCATCATCCGCATCGCCTTGATGGAATCCCCGCTAAGCTCGAAGAAATGATCGTAGATCCCCACCTGTTCAACACCGAGCACCTGGGCGAACATGTCCGCGAGCAGCTGCTCGCGCTCGTTTCTTGGCGCCACATAGGCCTCGCCCGAGGTGTACACCGGCTCCGGCAGCGCGCGGCGATCCAGTTTGCCGTTACTTGTAATCGGCAGCTTCGCCAGCGCCATGATGCTGCCTGGCACCATGTAGTCCGGCAGATCCTCGCCAATGCCAATCTTCAGCGCTTCGACATCCAGCTCGGCTTCGACATCCTTGCCCACAACGTAGGCGCTCAGGTAGCTGTCACCTGCACCATCCTGGCGCACAATGACTGCTGCATCCTGCACCCCAGGCTGCTTCATCAGCACCTTCTCGATTTCCTTGAGCTCGATCCGGTAGCCCCGGATCTTCACCTGGTCGTCGATCCGGCCGATGTATTCGACGTTGCCGTCCGGCAGCCAGCGTGCCAAGTCACCGGAGCGGTACATCCGCTCGCCTGGTACGTACGGATTCTCTACAAACTTGGCCTCCGTCAGCTCGGGCCGGTTCACATAGCCCCGCGCCACGCCAGCGCCGGCAATACAGAGCTCGCCCGGCATGCCGATGCCGCACAGCTGATTGCCATTCAAAATGTACAGCTTCAGCGTCGGGATCGCCTGTCCGATATTGCTGATGCCGCGCTGGATATCCTCGGCTCCGATCCGCTTATGCGTCACGTGCACCGTCGTCTCCGTGATGCCGTACATATTCACAATCGCCATCTCTGGATACTTCTCCAGCCACGCCTTCAGCTTGCTGACATGCAGCGCCTCCCCGCCGAAGATCAGGTAGCGTACGTGCAGCGGCTCGCCTTCGCCCGCCAGCTCCGCATGCATCAGCTCATAGAAAGAGGATGGCACCTGATTCAGTACCGTGACCCGCTCCTTGCGGAGAATGTCCAGGAAGGCGTAGCTGTCTCGGGTGGCAGCTTTGGGAATGACCACGACCTTGCCACCATACAGCAGCGCGCCGTACATCTCCCACACCGAGAAGTCGAAATTGTAAGAGTGGAACAAGCTCCACACGTCATCCGTCGAGAAATCGAATGGCATTCGGTCGTTGACCATCAACCGCACCACGTTGCGGTGCTCGATCATCGTCCCCTTCGGCTGTCCCGTCGTACCGGAGGTGTAGATCATATAAAGCGCATTCTGCGGCTGGATCGGGACTACCGGGTTAGGATCGAAGGTGCTATCCGCACGGTCAGTCACATCGGACGCCAGCAGGCTTTCAACTTGTAGAACGGTCCCTGAGAACGAAAGATTCGAGAATCGTGAACCGACATCCACATGATCTCCCCTGGTGTCTCCGTCCCCGCTTGCGTCTCCCTTCCCACTTGCAAGCAGCACACGCGCCCCACTGTCCTGCAGCATATAGGCAATCCGGTCCTCCGGTGCATCCGGGTCCATCGGCAGGTAGGCACAGCCCGCCTTTACGACACCCAGGATACCCGCCAACAGATGCAGATTGCGCTCCAGCAGCAGCCCGACGATGGTCTCGCCTTCCCCTTTTTCCTCCAGCAAGCGACTCGCGATCCGATTAGCCTGGCGGTTGAGCTCCGCATAGGTCCATTGCTCTCCCTCGCATGTTGCAGCGATCTGCTGTGGCGTGCGACGCACCTGCGCCTCGAACAGCTCTTTGATCGTGGCCTGCTCCGGATACGACGCTGGGGCTTCGTGGAAATCATGCAGCAGCAGCTGTTTCTCTGCGGCCGTCACAACCTCCAGCTCCCCGAGCTTCTGCTCCGGCGCTGCGGTCACGGCCTGCAGCAGCTGCTCAAAGTGCGCGGTCATCCGCTCCACGGTTGCTTCCTTGAACAAATCACGGCCATACTCCCAGTGCAGCTCGTAACCGGACGGGGATGCCGTCACATTAATGCCCAGGTCGAACTTGGTCGTACGGAGATCGGCTTCCATCTCGCCAAAGGCCATGCCTTGTGCGGTAAGTGACGCTTCCTCCTGATTTTGCAGCACCAGCATCACATCAAAGAGTGGATTGCGTGACATGTCACGCCGTACCTGAACTTGCTCCACAATGTCCTCGAATGGATACGCCTGGTACTCGTAAGCCTTCAAGCTCGTTTGCTTAATCTCCTCCAGGAAATCCGCGTACGCCTTGTCCGCCTCCGGCTGGCCTCGCATCGCCAGCGTATTCACGAACATGCCGACCATCTGCTCGGTGTCATGATGCACTCGCCCGGATACCGGACTACCAACAATGATGTCTTCCTGTCGGCTATACTTGCCCAACAGCTCCATCAAGGAAGACAACAGCACCATATATTCCGTTGCTCCGGTAGCCCGGCACAGCTTCTGCACCTGCTCCCGCAGCCCAGCATCGAGTTGCTGAGTCACCACGGCGCCGGCAAAGCTCTGGAACTGCGGCCGCGGATAGTCCAGCGGCAAGTCCAATACCGGCAGCTCGCCTTCGAATTGGCGGAGCCAGTATTGCTGCTCTTCGCTCTGATCCTGGGTTCGCAGCCACTCGCTGTAATCCTTGTATTGAACAGCTGGCTGCTCCAGCTCCTCGCCATTGTAGAGCTGTGAGAACTCCTGTGTAATGATATTCATCGTTGTGCCGTCGGAGATCAGATGATGCATGTCGAACAGCAGCAGGCTGCGATTTTCCTCCGTCTTCACGACCTTGAGTCGAATCAATGGCCCCTTGCTGACATCAAAAGGACGGACGAACGCCAGTAGCATATCTTGGAATGACGCGGCCGGCCCTTCCAGCTCCTCGTAGTCAACGCTCACGTCCAGTCGCTCATGGATCTGCTGCACAGGCTCCCCTTCAATCATATGGAAGGTCGTTCGCAGACTTTCATGCCGATTCACAAGCTCCTGGAATGCCTCCGTAATCCGTGGCAGATCCACCTCGCCGTGCATGTCCATCATGCCCGGCATGTTATACACCGTGCTCGTCTTGTCCATCTCATGAATGACGAACAACCGCTTCTGTGCCGAGGACATTGGGTACCGGTCTCGGATCGGCGCCTGCGGAATCGGCTCATAGGCAGCCTCCGGCTCGCTGACCAGCACCTGGCTGAGCGCTTCGGCTGTCGGATGCTCGAACACCGTCCGCAGCGGCAGTCGGATGCCGGTTTGCGATTCGATCAAATTGATTGCACGAATTGCTCGTAACGAATGACCGCCGAGCTCAAAGAAGCTGTCATGGATGCCAACCTCATCCTGCTGCATGCCCAGTACTTCACTAAACGCTTGCACAATCGAAGCCTCAGTTTCGTTTCTCGGTGCTACCGTAGTACGGGCGCTATTGCGCTCCGGCTCCGGCAGAGCCCGGCGGTCCAGCTTACCATTGCTTGTCATCGGCAGCTGCTCCAATGTGACGTAGCTGGCTGGCAGCATATAATCCGGCAAGACCTGTCTCAGCTCACTGCGGCACTGCTCGATCAGCCGAGACTCCCCTGCTTCGTCAGCACCAGCCTGCGGCACAAGGTACGCGCAGAGATATTTTTCCCCTGACGCATCCTCCCGCACAATGACGGCGGCATCCAGCACGCCCTCTTGCCTGCGCAGGACGCTTGTAATCTCACCCGGCTCAATGCGGAAGCCGCGAATTTTGACCTGTTCGTCGATACGTCCCACATATTCAATGCTGCCATCCGGCAGCCAGCGGGCCAGATCCCCGGTACGGTACAGACGCCCTTCGGGCGCATAGGGATTCGGAACAAACTTCTGCTCAGTCAGCTCCGGACGGTTTAAGTAACCACGCGCCACGCCATCCCCGCCAACATACAATTCGCCCGGGATGCCAATGCCGCACAGACGGTCCTCTTGCATAATATAGGCGGTACTGTTACTGATCGGCTTGCCGACAGGAATGTTGGCATACGAATCCTCAATGTCAAAAGTGAGGGAGAAGGTCGTATTCTCTGTCGGACCGTATCCGTTCGTCAGGCGCAGATCAGGCAGCATAGCCCGCACTTCCTGCACATGCTTGGCGGATAACTTCTCGCCCCCGATCAACAAATGCTTCAAGCCTGCCAGTGATTGCGGTGCGGTATCTATCACGTGATTAAACAGCTGTGCCGTCATCCACATCGTATTGATGCGCTTGTCTGCGATTATCGCGGAGAGCTGCTCGCCGTCACTCACGGTTTCGCTCTCCGCCAGCACCAGCAACCCACCGTTCAGCAGCGCGCCCCAGATTTCAAAGGTGGAGGCATCAAAGGACAACGCGCCCGTCTGCAGGATGCGTGCTCCTTCAAAATTGGCATAGGTGGTATGTTTGACGAGCCGCACCACATTCCGGTGTTCAACCACGACGCCTTTCGGCTGGCCGGTGGTCCCGGAAGTGTACATCACATAAGCAATATTCGATGCATCGGACGTCCCGTTTTCCAAACCAACGCTGTCCTGCTCGCTCTCCGATGGCAAAAAGGCGCTGGCCTCCAGCCCGATCAGGTTCAGGTTGTCATCCACATCCTTGAACACATCGGCATGGGCCATTCCGCACAACACCGTACGAATTGAACCATCCTCCAGCATATAGCGAATGCGGGAATGCGGATCACTGCTGTTCAGCGGAATGTAGCCACAGCCTGCTTTGAGGATACCGAGAATGCCTGCGATCATATTCACGCTTTTCTCACTGGCGATCCCCACCAGTTCCCCTGCCTGCACACCACGCCGCTGCAAGGCGGCGCAGATCCGGTTGGCCGCACGATCCAGCTCGGCATAGGTCATCGCTTCACCCGGACTGGCTACAGCCTCCGCATCTGGAGAAGCCAGCACCTGCGCTTCGAACAGCTGGTGGATCGTCTGATCGGCCGGATAGTCCGTCATCGTATCATTGAATTCGGTCAGAATGAGTCGCTGCTCCTCCTCTGTCAGACAGGACAACTCGCACAGCGGCTTGTCTGGTGCTGTCGTAAGCTCACTCATCAGCTGCTCGAAATGGCCGGCCATCCGCGCAATACTATCTTCTCTGAACAAAGCCTGGACATAGTCCCATTGCAGCTCGTAACCGGAGGAAGAAGCCGTAATATTCACGGTCAAATCGAACTTGGCTACCCGCGTCTGGCCTTCCGAATCACCCAACGTTAAGCCCTCGGCCGTTAATGTCTCTTCCTCCTGATTTTGCAGTACCAGCATCACATCAAAAATCGGATGACGCGACCGGTCACGGTTTACCTGCACCTGCTCCACGAGATCCTCGAACGGATAGGTCTGATGCTCAAATGCCTTCAAGCTGGTTTCCTTGATCTCCTCCAAGAATTGCTTGTAGCCTTTGGCCGCCTCCGGTTTGCCACGCAGAGCGAGCGTGTTCACGAACATACCGACCATCTGCTCGGTGTCCTGATGCACCCGGCCGGAAACCGGGCTGCCGACGATAATATCTTCCTGACGGCTGTACTTCGCGAGCAGCACCATTAAGGCGGAGAGCAGCACCATATACTCGGTTGCTCCCGTGGCCTTGCAGAGCGCCTGGACACGCTCCCGCATGGTCGAATCCAGCTGCCAGGTAACCGTACCGCCCTCGAAGCTCTGCAGCTGCGGACGGGGATAATCCAGTGGCAAATCCAGCACGGGCAGCTCGCCACCCAGCTGATTTAACCAATACGCTTGTTTATCAGCCAGGTCCTTAGTGCGCATCCATTCGCTGTAATCCTTGTACTGCACCCCTGCCGGCACCAGTGTTTCTTCATTATATAGCTGGGAAAATTCCTTCGTAATAATGTTCATCGTCGTCCCGTCGGATACGAGATGATGCATATCGAACAGCAGCAGATGCTCGCCATCCCCCTTGCTCGCTACCTTGAGTCGGATCAGCGGAGCCTTGCTTACATCAAAGGGCTGAATGAATGCCGTCAGCAAGTCATCGCCATCCACCTGCTCATAATCAACAGCTACACTGACGCTCGTATGAATACGCTGCATCGGCTCTCCGTCAATCATATGGAAGCTGGTCCGCAGGCTCTCATGCCGGTTCACCAGCTGCTGGAACGCCCGCTCGAGGCGCGGCAAGTCAATCTTCCCGCTCAGCTTCAGCATGCCTGGCATATTGTAGACGGTGCTGGCCTGGTCCATCTCGTGAATGACGAACAAGCGCCGCTGTGCCGACGACATCGGGTAGTACTCCCGCACTTCTGCCAGCGGAATGCCCTCGTAGGCTTCGGCTGGCTCGCCCGTCAGCATCAGACTGAGCTCGGCTGCACTAGGGTGCTCGAAGATGGTACGTAGAGGCAAGCGTACGCCTGTCTGCGATTCAATGGCATTCATGGCCCGTACGGCCCGCAAGGAATGACCACCCAGCTCGAAGAAGCTGTCATGGACGCTGATGTCCGATACACCCAGCATTTCACTGAATACCTGAACAAGCTTCGCTTCCGTCTCATTACGCGGGGCGACAGCTGCCGCCTTGCTGCTGCGTTCCGGTTCCGGCAGCGCGCGCCGGTCCAGCTTGCCGTTGCTGTTGACCGGCAGGTGGTCAACCGTAACGAAGTAAGAAGGCACCATGTATTCGGGCAGCTCCTTCTTCAGTTCAGCCCGGCACTGCTCCACCTCATATTCCGCAGCGGCTTCACCTTCAGCCGTCACCACATAGGCACAAATATAGTTATCGCCTGCGGCATCCTGACGTGCAATGACCGCCGCATTGCGCACGCCTCGCTGCTGGCGCAGTATCGTCTCAATCTCGCCCAGCTCGATGCGGTAGCCTCGGATCTTCACCTGCTCATCCATTCGGCCCAGATATTCGATTGTGCCGTCAGGCAGCCAGCGGGCCAAGTCGCCCGTCCGATACAGCCGCTCCCCCTCCACAAAGGGATGCGCGATAAAGCGGTCCGCCGTCAGCTCCGGCCGTCCCAGATAGCCTCTGGCTACCCCTTCACCACTAATACAGAGCTCACCCTTCAGACCGATGGGCTGCAGATTCAGACGCGGGTCCAGCATGTATACTTGCGTATTGGCAATCGGCTGGCCGATGTTCACTTTCTCGCCACGGCGAATCTCCTGCATCGTCGACCAGACCGTCGTCTCGGTCGGGCCGTACATATTCAGCAGACGTCCATTCCATCCACTCAGCATGGCGGCAGCCAGATGGTCCGGTACCGCTTCGCCGCCCACCATAATTTCCTGCAGCGACTGGAACGGTGCATAATCCGTCACGCCGCTCAACAGCAGCTTAAGCCGGGATGGTGTGGTCTGCATCATGTCGATCTGCTGGGATGCGATCAATTGTCTCATCAGCTCCGGGTCCTTCTGCTGCGCTTCGTCCGCAATAATTACCTTCAGACCCTTAATCAGAGCAAGCAGGGATTCCACGATGAAGATATCAAATCCGATACTCGTTGCATTGAGGATGGACTTGCCCGGAACGAAGCTGATGTTGTTGCTCATGCCTTCCATAAAGTTATGTACAGACTGGTGCTCCAGCATGACGCCCTTGGGCTTGCCCGTCGAGCCCGACGTGTAAATGACATAAGCCAAATCGCGGGACGACAGCTCGGTCTGCAGATTCACTTCCTCCGACTCACTGTCGAGGCGTAAGGCCGCATCAATGACAGGGCAGCCCGCATCCAGTTCAAGTTCATGATAGAGCTTCAGGTCCGCCAGCAGCATCCGCGCAGCGCTGTCCTCCAGCATATACCGCATGCGGTCTGCCGGATGCTCGGGGTCAATCGGCAGATAAGCCCCGCCAGCCTTCAGCACGGCAAGCATGGACACCAGCATGTCTGCCGAGCGGCCGACCAGAATGCCTACAATATCCTGCGTGCGCATGCCTTGCGCCTGCAGCGTTCTGGCCAGTCGATTCGCACGCCCGTTCAGCTGCCGATAGGTCAGCGTTCCATTCTGGCATACCAGAGCCACGGCATCCGGGGACCTGCGCACCTGTTCCTCGAACAAGCCATGAAGCAGCTGCTCCCTGCGATACTCGTTATCTGTTGCATTGAACGCAGAGATCAGCGACTCCCGCTCGGCTGGCTGGACAATGGAGATATCGCCCAGGCTTTGCTCCGGCTGGGCCGCTATGCCCTCCACCAGGAGCAGCACACGCTGCATCAGCTGTTCGATGTCGTCTGCTGCCAGCACCGCAGGATCATACATCAGGTTCAACGCATAGACATCCGTATAGTGAATCATGAAATTTACCGGATAATTGGTTTGCTCACGGAACACATCCGTCTCGATCTGGAAGCTGTCCTCCAGTCCCTCAGGGGCACTCCGTTCAAAATAGTTCTCAAAAATCATCAGCGTCTTAACCGTATCGGCTCCGACTTCACTGAGCGCCTGTACCTCACCCAGCGGACAATAGTCGTAGTTTCCCGAATTCAGAGCCTGGGCATGAAGCCGACTTGCCAGTGTAGCAAAGCTGTCCTCCACATCACTAGTCATGCGCACCGGAATGGTATTAATGAACAAACCGACGATTTCCTCAATGCCTCTCAAGGACGCGTTGCGGCCGGATACGACCTTGCCGAACACAACATCGCTGCTTCCCATATAACGCTGCAGAATGGCGCCCCACACGACTTCGAAAAAGGTGTTCGCAGTCACCTGGTAACGTGCCGTCAGCGCGCTGATCGCATCGCTAAGCTCCTTGCTCAGCTCCGCTTGTACACTGGATACCCCATGCTTGCCTGCAGGTACGGGACGAACGGCCGCGATGTCCGCGACCGTATCATAGCCCGTGAGCAAGGACTTCCAATAGCCCATGCCTTCCTCGACATTTTGGGTTTTGAACCATTTGATATAATCCTCGTAGCTGGCAGAGCGCAGCTTCTCTTCTCGAACCGCAGCACTTAGCGCCTCAAGCGAATTCCCTTCCTTCAATGCCGCATAATAGCTCATGAAATCCGAGCAGATAATGGACAGGCACCAGCCATCCATAATGATGTGGTGGAAGCTCCAAATAATCTTGTACGACTTCGGGCCGCAGTGAATAACCTTCATACGGAGCAGGGTATCCTTCTCCAGATCGAAGCCACGGGCCACATCCGCATCCTTCATCTGTCCAATGGCTGTGCTTTGCTCCTCCGGCGACAGGCTGGTGGCATCGACATACTCGCATTCGATTTTGCGTTTATAGAACAGCAGCTGCTGCGGCTTGGCTACTTTGCGGTAGACGACCGCGGTGCGCAGCATATCATGCCGCTGGCTCAGCAGGTCCAGGGTCTGCTCGATCAGCGCTGGCTCCAGCGCCGCCCGCACGGACATAACCTCCTGCACGACATAGCTGGTCGACTGCTCGTCCATGATTTTATGGAAGAGCATGCCTTCCTGCATCGAAGTCAGCGGATAAATACGCTCAATGACTCTGCTCTTTTTCTTCTGCATACCCAACCCTCTTCCATGTAAATTATTAAATATTTTAGGCTACCCTCTAGAGTGCCGAAGAGGCACGGAATCGAATCTGGTCAACGCTTTCTGAAAGAAAGCGACTCCGGAAGCATACGCTGAGGAGCGCTCGCCTTTGTCCCCGGATTTCAACCGCTAGAGCGGTTAACAATTCAAGAAATCTGGGGACAACAGCGATCGGAAGATCGATCCGTGACCGTAGGCCCCTCTTTGAGGGCAGCCTGATTTTTTAGAATGTTACATTGTAGAGCGAGTAAAACATGCCTTTTCGCTCCAGGAGCTGCTCAAAGGAGCCTTTCTCGACGACTTCACCGTTCTTCATCATGATGATCTCGTCATACATCGCCAGCGAAGCAGAGTTTAGCTTGTGGGTAACGATAATGCGCGTCGTGCCTTCCAGCTCCAGGATGGACTTCTCGACCGCCCGGGCGGTTTCATTGTCGAGCGAGCTTGTAGCTTCGTCCAGCAGCAGGATGGGCGTATCCTTGATCAAGGCACGGGCAATGGAGACCCGCTGCTTCTCGCCGCCTGACAGGTATGTACCATTCTCTCCGCAATCGAAATCCTCGCCTCTGCGCTTGATAAACTCATCCAGACCGGACATGCTGATCGCTTTGGCCAGCCGCTCCGGCGGGTAGGTCTTATACAACTGAATGTTATTTTTCAGCGGCGCGTCGAACATGAACACTTCCTGCTGAATAACCGAGAGATTCTCGTACAGACTGGCCGGGCTGATCTCCTTGAGCTCATTTCCATCCACATGGATGCTGCCCTGGTAGGAATCATAGTAGCCCATGAGCACGTTCAGCATCGTCGATTTGCCACTGCCACTCAGACCGACCACCGCGTAGGACTTGTTCTTCTCCAGCTCCAGATTGAGATTGGACAGCACGTTCTTCTCCCCGTCAAACGAGAAGGATACGTCCTTGAACACAATTTTGTCCTGGAAGCGGCCCATTTGTTTGCCTTCTTCTTTTTGCTCGTCGCTCAGCAGCATAGTGTCGATCTTGGTGATCAACACAGCACCAGCCTTGCGCTTGTTGACCGTCTCGGACAACACGATAATCGGTCCCAACATGTAGTTGATCAATTGAATATAAGCGACAACCTCACCAACCGTGATATCGCCCATAATCGCCAGCCAGACGCCGAAGGCGATCGTTCCGATAAACATAATAAATCCCGTAACCTCGGTCAGTGTTTTGATGAGGCCTTGAACGTCATAGAGCTTTCTTTTCTTCGACTCCAGATCCTTGTTCACATCTGCAATCGTCTCGGTGACCTCTTTTTCCACACCGAAGCTCTTGATAACCGTGAAACCGTTGAAGATATCTTTAATGGACGTCGTGAAGCCTTCGTTTTTGCTGGAGACTTCTCTCTGGGTGGTGTCCACCTTGCCGTTGAAGCCAACCGTAGCCAGAATTGGCAGGATGCTGAGCACGATAACCGCAATCGCAATGTACGGATTCAGATAGAACATCGCCGCCAAACCCATAATGAACAGGGAGACCTGGGTGATAATCACCAGGTTCCCTTCCACATAATCCGTCTCAATCGATTTCACATCATTATTAATGACCGAGATATAACTGCCCGTGTTGCGCTTGCGGAAATCCGCCAGATTTTTCTTGATGATGATCCCCAGAATGGCATCCTTGTAGCTGATAAGTGCACGCATCACGTAGATGTTTTTGATTTTGTAATGAAAGACATTGACAAGCAAATAAATGAGCAGCAATCCGCCAATAATCCAAGCCATGTTCACGAGCTCGCTCACTTCACCATACACACCCAAATCAATGAGGATCTGGAGAATAAAAGCCAAGCCGACGTTCATAGCCGATATGATGAGCGAGAAGAAAATAGCACCCACAAACAAATGTTTGTTTTTGAATAAGTGATGTTTGAGAGAATTTGTCTGTTTAATGCTCCTCACCTCCATCATATAACTGCAGCACGCCTTCCAACTCGCTCTCATCCCACTCCAGCTCATCTCCGTAGTCGGATAAGGTGAACTGGGTATCCTCCTTGCCTGCACAATGCAGGATTACCTCCGTCAAGGCCTGCTCGAAGCCTGTACAGAACTGCTGCACCGCCCTCTGACTGAACGCGGAACGGTCATAGCCAATCGTAAACTTCAATTGATTTCCTTCAATAAGACCGTCAATGGTCATCGCTCTGGTCATCTGATTCTCCTCCGCGCTCATTGCACCAAAGCCAAGGCCGGAGAATTCGAAGGCTCCGCTGTCTTGATCGATGCTGCCTAAATAATTGAAGCTAACCTGTACCTGGTCCGAGCACCGCTCGGCTCTGTCCTTCAGTTCCGCCGTATCCTTCAGCAAGCTGTAACCTAACCCGTGATTCGGGATTTTGCGCAGCCCGTCCTTCGTCTGGGTAATGACGGCTCCGATATCCTCGCCAGCCTGCGACTTCAGCAGCACGGGATACATATTCGTAAACCAGCCCACCGTACGGTCAATCGCGATATCCGTATGGATCGGGTGACGGCCGTGGCTTTCCAGCTCGACGGCAATCTGATCCACGCCATAGCTTCTGCGGAACGCCAGCTGCACAGCGGCCAGCAGCAGATCATTGATCTCCGTATTGTAAGCATGGCTGCTATCATACAGCAGGTGATTCGTGAGCGTTTCGGATAGCTCCATCTGCTCATTACCCACTTGACGCTTGTTTTCACCATCTTTTGTCAAAAAATGTTCATCCCGACTCAACGGCGGCGTCGTCTCGCCAATCTCATCCAGCAGTGCGCTCCAGTAGGGAAGCTCCCGCTTCAGCAGATAGGAATCCGCATATTCCGCAAGCTCCTCCGACCAGCGCTGCACCGAGGCCGTCTTCGGCGGCAATTCCGCTCCCTCACCAGACAGCAAGCCGGTGTACAGGGTACTGAGATCCTCTAGCAGGATGCGCCAGGAAACGCCGTCTACCACCAGGTGATGGATACACAGGAACAAATGCGTCCCGTCCGCCATGTAGAACAAGGCAGCCTTCACCAATGGGCCCTGCTGCAGATCCATACTTTGCTGGATGGCCAGACAGTGCTGCTCCACCAGCGGCGCAAGCGTTGCAGTGTCATGTACATCTCCAAAATGAAGGGCCGCAAGTTCGAAGCCCTCGCCTTCATCGGTGCGGCGTACGCGCTGCGATCCATCCGCTTCGAACACGGTGCGCAGACCGTCATGATGAACAACCAGTTGTCCAAGCGCTGAACGAATCAGCTCTTCTTGCAGCGGCTGCTCGGACCGGATCATAACCGCCTGGTTGAAGTGATGCGGCTTGGCCAACTGCCAGTCAAAGAATTGCTGCTGGATCGGCGTTCGCCGTACCGGTCCTTCGACCTCGGCTTGATAAGCGGCCCATTGATCCTGCTGCACCTGCTCCAGCATGCCGCTGAGGCTGCGAATATCGCCCTGTTGGAACAAGGAGCGGTTATCCAGAACCAATCCCTGCTCCCTTGCCTTGGAGACGATCCGGATCGCCTTGATCGAATCCCCGCCGAGCTCGAAGAAGTTATCGTCAATGCTGACGCGGGGAATACCCAGCACGTCCTGGAAGACCAGGGCCAGCTTCGCTTCGGTTTCATTTCTCGGTGCAGCATACGCGCTGCTGCCTCCTCTGTCGGGCTCAGGAAGTGCCCGCCGGTCCAGCTTGCCGTTGTTCGTGACTGGGAGCCGGTCGAGGACGACCATGAATGGCGGAATCATAAATTCAGGCAAGCTCTGTCGCAGTTCATTCCTGCTGCGCGCCGCATCAAACGGCTCCGCCGCCTCATCCATTACGACATAGGCACAGATATAGGCATCTCCCGCTTGATCTTCACGAGCAAGGACCGCGGCATCACGCACTCCCGATTGCTTGCGGAGCGCGCTCTCGATCTCGCCGAGCTCAATCCGGTAGCCGCGAATTTTCACCTGCTCATCCAAGCGTCCCAGGTATTCGATATCTCCACCAGGAAGCCAGCGGGCCAGATCGCCCGTCCGGTACATGCGCTCACCGGCTGCGAATGGATTGGCTACAAACTTCTCTGCCGTCAGCTCCGGACGGCCCAGATACCCGATAGCGACGCCTGCTCCTCCGATGCACAGCTCTCCCTTCATGCCGACCGGCAGCAGGCGCTGGTGGGCATCAACGATATAGGCTGTTGTATTCGGTGTCGGTTTGCCGATGGTGACCCGCTCACCCTTGCGGATTTCCTTCACGGTTGCATACACTGTACATTCCGTCGGGCCGTACATATTCAGCAGCTTGCCGCTGATATGCTCTAGAATTGTGTCCGCCAGATGCTCGGACAGTGCTTCGCCCGCCACAATGACTTCCTTCAGCGAGCGGAACGGTGCGGAATCAGATACGCCGCTCAGGAGCATTTTCATCCGGGACGGGGTCGTCTGTACGATGTCGACTTCATGGGTTTCTATCAGACGTCTCATCGCTTCCGGATTCTTCTGGTCTTCTTCGCTCGTGATGACAATCTTGAGTCCCTTGGCAAGTGCAACAATCGACTCCACGACGAAAATATCAAATGAAATATTCGTTACGTTAAGGATCGACTCGCGCTCTTCAAACGGAAGGATCTGTGCCATGCCCGCAATCAGATGACTGACCGAGCGGTGTTCAATCCGAACGCCCTTCGGCTTGCCGGTGGAGCCCGAGGTATAGATCAGATAGGCTGGTTCCAGCGTCGTCATCATGACATCCAGACTCGTGTCATCTGCATCATAGCTGCTCTCATCCCGCACATTGACCACCTGTCCGTCAAAGGCAAGCTCCAGCTTGTCATAGATGGCAGGCTCGGTCAGCAGCAGTTCAGTGGCGCTGTCCTCCAGCATATAGCCGATCCGGTCCGCAGGATATTCAGGGTCGATCGGCAGGTAGGCCGCTCCAGCCTTCAGCACGGCCAGGATCGAGACGATCATCTCCAGGCTACGGCTCACCATAATGCCAACAATATCGCCGTTGCCCACCTCTTTGGCACGCAGTGCTCGTGCCAGTTGGTTGGCCCGCTCATTCAATTGCGCATAGCTTAGCGTTTGATCCTGATAAGCCAGGGCGATGCGCTCCGGTGTCCTGCGCACTTGCTGCTCGATCTGTGCGTGGGCTGTCTGATCCACCGGATAAGGCAGCGCCGTGTCGTTGAATTGGCCGAGCAGCTGCGATTGCTCTTGCGTGGTCATGAGTTCATATTCGCCCAGCTGCTTCTCCGGCAGCGACGCCAGCTCCAGCAGCAGCCGCTCGAAATGAGTGGCCATACGCTCCACGGTGTCTGGCTTGAACAGCTCGCGCACGTACTCCCATTGCATGCTATATCCTGTGCGAGTAGCCGTTATATTCAGAGTCAGATCGAACTTCGCCGCATGAAGGTCAGCCTCTACCTCGCCGAATGACAAGCCCTGCGCCGTGAGTTCTTCTTCCTCCTGATTGTGCAGCACCAACATGACATCAAAGATCGGATTGCGTGACATATCCCGTCGTACCTGTACCTGCTCTACGAGGTCCTCAAACGGATAGGTTTGATGCTCGAAGGCTTTCAAGCTCGTTTCCTTGATTTCCTCCAGGAAGGACAGGTAGCGTTTGCCTGGCTCAGGCTTGCCGCGCAGAGCCAGTGTATTCACGAACATACCAACCATCTGCTCGGTATCCTGATGCATACGGCCGGATACGGGACTGCCTACGATAATGTCCTCTTGACGGCTATATTTGCCCAGCAGCAGCATGAACGTTGATAGCAGCACCATATACTCCGTTGCTCCGGTTCTGCGGCACAGCTGCTGCACCGCCTCACGCGCTGCCGCGTCCAGCTGCCACGCCACCTCTGCTCCATTAAAGCTCTGCAGCTGCGGGCGGGCATAATCCAGCGGGAGATCCAGTACCGGCAGTTCACCCTTGAATTGGTTCAGCCAGTACGACTGATGCGCGTTCATATCCTGCGTAAGCATCCATTCGCTGTAGTCCTTGTAGTGGACCTTTACAGGCGCTAACGCCGTACCGTTATACAGCTGGGAGAACTCCCTTGTAATAATCGCCATCGTCGTGCCGTCGGAGATCAGATGGTGCATATCGAACAGCAGCAGATTCTGTGAGGGTCCGGTATGGATAACCTTCAGACGAATAAGCGGTGCGGTACTGACATCAAATGGCTGTACAAAAGATTCCAATCTGTCGCTGGCCGACTGTTCAACTCCCGACGCATCCTCATAGTCAACAATGACGCTAATGTGCTCATGGATGCGCTGCACCGGCTCGCCTTCTTCCATAAGGAAGCTCGTCCGCAGGCTTTCATGCCGGTCCACCAATTGCTGGAATGCTTGAGCAATTCGCGGCAGATCGGCTTCACCCGCCATCTCCATCATACCTGGCATGTTGTAGACAGTACTGGAAGGGTCCATCTCATGAATGACGAACAGACGCTTCTGGGCTGGCGACATCGCATAGAAAGGCTTCGATTCGGCCAGCGGGATCGGCTGATATGTGGTCTCGGGCTCGCCCGTCAGCAGACGGCCAATCCCTGCCACGGTCGGACTCTCGAAGATCGCGCGCAGGGGCAGCCGCGTGCCCGTAAGCGACTCAATCTGATTGACCAGCCGGATGGCTCGTAGGGAATGCCCGCCAAGCTCGAAGAAGCTGTCGTGAATACCCACTTCCGTTAAGCCGAGCACCTCGCCAAAGGCCTGTGCCAGCTGGGCCTCGGTTTCATTACGGGGCGCTACCTTGCCTCCCCTGCTGCCGTGATCCGGCTCAGGCAATGCCCGCCGGTCCAGCTTGCCGTTGCGTGTGACTGGCAGCTTCGCCATCAGCACGAACGAAGAGGGCACCATATAGTCCGGCAGCGTCTCTCTGAGCCCGCTGCGGAGCTGCTCCTGAAGATGCTGGTCAGACGGTAATCTGCCGTCGCTTGCAGGGTTGTTCACCGAATCGGTCTGCACAGGGACGACATAGGCGCACAGGTACGCATCACCCGCCGTCTCCTCGCGGACGATAACAGCGGCATCGCGCAAAGCCGCCTGGCTCCGCAAGGCCTGTTCGATCTCACCCGGCTCCACCCGGTAGCCGCGGATTTTCACCTGGGCATCGATGCGCCCGAGGTAGTCGATCGTGCCGTCAGGACGCCAGCGGGCCAGATCGCCCGTCCTATACAGCCGGCTTCCCGGAGCAAACGGATTGGCGATGAATTTCTGCTCCGTCAGCTCCGGCTGATTCAAGTACCCTCTGGCCACGCCATCTCCGCCGACATACAGCTCGCCAGCCATCCCGATGCCGCACAGCCGCTCTCCCTGCAGGATATAAGCCGTGCTGTTGCTAATCGGCTTGCCTACTGGGATATTGTCGTAATCGCCGTCGATCGCGAAGGTCAACGAGAAGGTCGTATTCTCAGTCGGGCCATAGCCATTGGTGATCTTGAGCTGCGGCAGGCTGGTCCGGACAGCGTGAACGTGCTTCGCAGACAGCTTCTCGCCGCCAATGAGCAGATGCTGTAGACCCGCAAACGCCTGCGGATACGTATCGGTCACGTGATTGAACAGCTGCGCGGTCATCCACATCATTGTGATGCGCTCGCTGGCGATCAGGCGCTCCAACTGCTTGCCGTCGCTCACCGTATCGCTCTCAGCCAGTACTAGCAGGCCGCCATTCAGCAGTGCGCCCCAGATTTCAAAGGTCGACGCATCAAAGGATAGCGCACCTGTCTGCAGGATGCGGGCGTCTGCAAAATCTGCATAATTCGTATTCTTCACCAGGCGCACGACATTGCGATGCTCGACGACGACGCCCTTGGGCTGACCCGTCGTACCCGACGTATACATCACATACGCGGCATCGGAGGCCTGTCCGGTCTGTGCCGGGAATGCGGTGCGAGACGCTACCGCTTCGCTGTTAGCTGTCTGACCGGTTACAGCCGATTCCAGCTCAATTACTTTCAATTGTTCTCCAAGATTCAATTCACTTACAACTGCCAGGCTCGCTTGCCCGCACAGCACTGTGTTGATCGCAGCGTCCTCCAACATGTAGCGAACGCGGCTCTGAGGGTCGCCTGTATGCAGCGGCACGTAACTGCAGCCGCTCTTGAGAATGCCGAGAATACCGGCAATCATATGTACGCTTTTTTCACTGACAATCCCAATTCGTTGCCCTGCCTGGACTCCCTGGCGCTGCAGCTCGCTGCTTACCAGGTTCGCAGCATGGTTCAACTCGGCGTATGTCATCCTCATCCCTGGGCTCGCAGCTGCTTCGGCATCTGGCGTCAGCCGCACCTGCTCTTCAAACAGCTGATGGATCGTCTGATCTGACGGATAGGCCGTTTTGGTCTCATTGAAACGGTGAACCATTAGCTTCGCTTCCGCCTCAGAAATAAAGCTCACTGCACTTGCTTTCTGCTCCGGCGATTGGGCAATATTCGTCAGAATGGCGGTCAATTGCTCAAGAATTCGTTCGATATCCTGTGCTTCGAACGCATTCGGATCATACATCATCTCCATGCGGAGCACATCATCGAGGTAAACGACTAGCGAGAGCGGATAGTTGGTCTGTTCCTTCAAGCTCTCTACCTCGATGGTCACTCCGTCCATATGCGCCTCATCATAATTGGCATAGTAGTTCTCGAAGGCAATGAGCGAGCGGATCAGCCGGCCTCTGAGCGGGGTCTGCTCCTGAATCTCGGTCAGGGAGCAATAATCGAATGGGCCGGTTTCAAGGGCCTGCACCTGCATGCGCGCGATGAGATCCTGCAGACGGTCACCTTCTTCGCACTGGACGCGAACCGGCACGGTATTAATGAACAAGCCCACCGTTTCCTCAATGCCTGGTAGATCCGCATTCCTGCCGGAGACGACCTTGCCGAACACGGCATCCGTCGTTCCGTTATAGGCTTGCAGCAGCAGTCCCCACGCTGTCTCGACGATGGTATTGACCGTCACGTTGAGCGTCGAAGCCAGCTTCGCCAGATGTTCACTCGTCTCTTCGCTCACTTCCAGATTGGCGATCTCCACCTGACTCTCTGACGGGGATGGGGGAGTCAACGGTTCGATACCCGTTTCCTGCTCGTATCCCTCCAGCAAACCGCTCCAATAGTCCATGGCCCGTTCCTTGCTCTGGGTCTGCAGCCATTTAATATAGTCCTCATACTTGGCAATGCTTCTTGCCTCATCTTCCGTATACCGGACCAGATCCTCCAGACGCTTGCCTTGCTGGATGTTGTTGTAGTTGCTCATGAAGTCCCGGACGATGATCGACATGCACCAGCCATCCATAATGATATGGTGGAAGCTCCAGAGCATCTTGTAGTCCGACTCCGCCAGCTTGATAACGGTCACCCGCATCAGCGGATCCTTCTCCAGATCAAAGCCTTTGTTCAGGTCATCCGTTTTGATCTGCTCCAGCTGCTCCGCCTGCTCCTGCTCCGGCAATGCACTGATATCGAAGGAGAAGAGCTCGAGGGCTCTCTCCTTCAGAACGATTTGACGCGGCTGCTTGATTTTCCGGTAGAAAAAGGAGGTCCGCAGCACCGCATGCTTGCGCGTGAGCAGGAATAGGCTTTGCTCCACCTTGCCCAGGTCCAGCTCGCCACGCAAACGAATCATATTTTGCACAACATAGCTTGTCGATGCATCATCGATCAGTTTATGGTACAGCATCCCTTCTTGCATCGAAGTCAAGGGATAGATCTTTTCCACGTTACTATTCATGTTCCATGTCTCCAATCCCTTGGTTAGGAGTAGTTTTTCATGATCTCATCGAACTCGTCCAGCTCCAGCTCCAGATCGCCAAAATCAGATGCCGTCAGCGAGCTGGTTTCCTTGGAGGTACAGTGATCAGCAATGCTGGCTGCCACTGCCCGGAACCGTTTGGAGAAGTCGCTGATTTGCTCCGCTGTATATCGGCTCATATCATAAGTGATCTCTAGGACAAGCTTTTCTTGAACGATGCTGGCATTGATCGTCAGCGCGTTCGGATGCTGATTGTCCTTCGCCATGCTCTCACCCGCCGACCAATCCGAGAGTCCCAGCAGTCTGCTGCCCGATTCGTTGTCCAGCTGCCCCAGATAATTGAAGCAATAGGTCGGGTGAAGCTCAGGCAGGGCATCTTCCCTGAAATGCTTGATCACACCGTAGCCCATGCCGCGATTCGGCACCTTGCGGAGCTGCTCTTTGATGGTACAAATGTGCTGCTCCATATCCGCGACGACAGGCAGATGAACCGGGAAGATACTGGTGAACCATCCCACCGTCCGGTCAATGTCCAACGGTCTGTGGATGCTCTCGCGGCCATGGCCCTCCAGGTCGATCGTCACGCCCTGCGCGGACGTCCAAGGCTCGAGTGTGCGGACCAGCGCAGTCAGCAGCAGATCATTGATCTCCGTATGGTAAGCCGTGTTCGCTTCGAACAGCAGCTTGTTCGTCGTTGCAGAATCCAACTCCATATCTACGGTGTGATAGCTTGCAGCAGAAGCTGTGTCGCTGCTCTGCTGTTCTGCGGCAGCTTGTGCTGTTGTGCTGACGTCCTGCCAGTACCGAAGCTCACGCTCCAGCTCTTCACTGCGCGCATATTCCTGCAGCGCTTGGGCCCATTGCTGATACGAGGCGGTTTTGGCAGGAAGCACAATCTCCTCTTTCCGCATCGCCTGCTCATACGCGGTCTCCAGATCCTCCAGTATGATGCGCCAGGATACCCCGTCCACCACGAGATGGTGAAGGCACAGCAGCAGCAAGTCGCCATTCATTATTTTGAATAAGCCCACCTTCAGCAGCGGTCCATCGCTCAGGCTGATGCTCTCCTGCAGCCGGTTTGCTTCCTCTTCCACCGCCTGCCGCACGTCTTGCTCGCGCTCCAGGTTCTCCAGGTGGCATTCCACAAATTCAAATCCCTTGCTCTCCTCCGAGCTGAGCAGCACTTGTCCCCGCTCTGCCGTATATACCGCCCGCAGCATATCGTGATGCTTGACAACCTCGGCTAACGCCTGGCGCAAATGCTCCGAGCTCAGCGCTGCAGTTGAAGTCAGCAGCATCGTCTGATTGTAATGCTCCGGCTTCGCAAGCTGCCAGTCGTAGAACTCCTGCTGAATCGGGGTCAGCAGCACCTCGCCCGTCACTTCCTCCTGCGGGTATTTGGTTACGCCCTCGACAGCTTCTTCTACTTTGACGGCAATCCAGCGAATCGTACGCTCCAGCATCAGGTCCTTCACTGTCAGCTCGTAGCCTGCTTCCCTGAGCTTGGAAATGACGCGAATTGCTTTGATCGAATCGCCACCCAGTTCGAAGAAGTTGTCATCGATGCCTACTTGCTCCATCCCCAGCACCTGGGCAAATACATCCGCAAGCAATTGCTCGCGCTCGTCTCTTGGCGCTACGTAGGCTTCGCCCGAAGTGTAGACCGGCTCCGGCAGCGCACGGCGGTCCAGCTTGCCATTGCTCGTAATTGGCAGCTTCGCAAGTACCATGATGCTGCCTGGCACCATGTAGTCCGGCAGATCCTCGCCGATCCCGGCCTTCAACGATTCGAGATCCAGATCGGCTTCGTTTTCCTTGCCGACGACATAGGCGCTCAGGTAGCTGTCACCTGCACCGTCCTTGCGCACAATGACCGCTGCATCTTGTACTCCAGGCTGCTTCATCAGCACCTTCTCGATTTCCTTCAGCTCGATCCGGTAGCCCCGGATCTTCACCTGGTCATCGATCCGGCCAATGTATTCGACGTTGCCATCCGGCAGCCAGCGTGCCAGGTCACCGGAGCGGTACATCCGCTCGCCTGGTACGTATGGGTTGTCCACGAACTTGGCCTGCGTCAGCTCGGCCCGGTTCACATAGCCCCGCGCCACGCCAGCTCCGGCAATACAGAGCTCGCCCGGCATCCCGATGCCGCACAGTTGGTCGCCATTCAGAATATACAGCTTCAGCGTCGGAATTGCCTGTCCGATATTGCTGATGCCGCGCTGGATATCCTCGGCTCCGATTCGTTTGTGCGTCACATGAACGGTTGTCTCGGTGATGCCGTACATGTTCACAATCGCCATCTCCGGATATTTCTCGTGCCAGGCCTTCAGCTTGCTGACATGCAGCGCCTCGCCACCGAAGATCAGGTACCGCACGTGCAGCGGCTCGCCTTCGCCCGCCAGCTCTGCGTGCATCAGCTCGTAGAACGAGGATGGCACCTGATTCAATACCGTGACCCGCTCCTTTCGGAGAATGCCCAGGAAGGCATAGCTGTCACGAGTTGCAGCTTTTGGAATGACCACAACTTTGCCGCCGTACAGCAGCGCACCGTACATCTCCCACACCGAGAAGTCGAAGTTGTAGGAATGGAAAAGGCTCCATACATCATCCGCCGAGAAGTCGAACGGCATTCGGTCGTTGACCATCAGGCGCACCACGTTGCGGTGCTCGATCATCGTCCCCTTCGGCTGCCCCGTCGTACCGGAGGTGTAGATCATGTACAATGCATCTTGCGGCTGCATCGGTACTTCCGGATTCACAGCATAAGAAGCGGAATCGGCCGTTTCCAATTGCTCCAGCAGCGCTTCAATGGTCAGCTTCGTTCCGTCGAACGCAAGGTTCGGCAGGGCATTCTCACCAGTGTCTCCCCCCGCTAACAGAACGCGCGCCCCGCTATCCTGGAGCATATAGGCAATCCGGTCCTCTGGCGCATCCGGGTCCATTGGCAGGTAGGCACAGCCCGCCTTCACGACGCCCAGGATACCGGCCAACAGATGCAGATTGCGCTCCAGCAGCAGCCCGACGACTGTCTCGCCTTCCCCTTTCAACTCCAGCAATTGACGTGCGATGTAGTTGGCTTTGCGGTTCAGCTCCGCATATGTCCACTGCTCACCCTCACATGTCGCAGCGATTTGCTGCGGTGTGCGGCGCACCTGCGCCTCGAACAGCTCCTTGATCGTCGCCTGCTCCGGGTATGACGCCGGGGCTTCGTGGAAATCATGCAGCAGCAGCTGTTTCTCCGCTGCTGTCACCACTTCCAGCTCCCCGAGCTTCTGCTCCGGCGCTTCAGTCACGGCTTGCAGCAGCTGCTCGAAATGCGCAGCCATCCGCTCCACTGTTGCTTCCTTGAACAAATCGCGGCCATATTCCCATTGCAGCTCGTAGCCGGACGGGGATGCCGTCACATTGATCGTCAGATCAAACTTGGCTGTACGCAGATCCGCTTCGATATCGCCGAAGGCCAGGCCCTGCGCAGAGAGTGCTTCTTCCTCCTGATTCTGCAGCACCAGCATGACGTCAAACAACGGGTTACGCGACAGATCGCGCCGTACCTGCAGCTGCTCGATGATATCCTCGAATGGATACGCCTGATACTCGTACGCCTTCAAGCTCGTTTCCTTGATCTCGTTCAGGAAATCCGTGTACGCCTTGTCCGCTTCCGGCTTGCCGCGCATCGCTAGCGTATTCACGAACATGCCGACCATCTGCTCGGTGTCATGATGGAGCCGTCCGGATACTGGACTACCGACAATGATATCCTCCTGGCGGCTGTACTTGCCTAGCAGCACCATCAGGCCCGAGAGCAGCACCATGTATTCTGTTGCTCCGGTCACCCGGCACAGCTCCTGCACCTGCTCCCGCAGCGCAGCATCCAGCTGCCAGGTTACGGCTGCGCCGGCAAAGCTCTGGAGCTGCGGGCGCGGATAATCCAGCGGCAGATCCAGCACGGGCAGCTCGCCCTCGAACTGGCTAAGCCAGTAGTTCTTCTCTTCGCTGAGATCCTGCGTCCGCAGCCACTCGCTGTAATCCTTATATTGAATGACCGGCTGCTCCAGCTCCTCGCCGTTGTACAGCTGCGAGAATTCCTTGGTAATCAGATTAATGGTCATCCCGTCGGATACCAGGTGGTGCATGTCGAACAGCACCAGGCTTCTGCTCTCGCCTGTCTTCACAACCTTGATCCGCATTAACGGCGCCTCTTGAACATTGAATGGCTGGACGAAATCTGCCAGCAGCTCATCCGCGGTCTGTTTGTTCGGCACTTGTCCATCTGCTTCCTGTACGACCGTCTTCTCGTAGTCGACCGTTACCGTGACCGCTGCATGGATACGCTGCACCGGCTCCCCTTCATGCATGTGGAAGCTTGTACGCAGACTTTCATGACGGTTAACCAGCTGTTGGAACGCCTGGGTAATCCGCGGCAGATCCACCTCGCCATGCATCTCGATCATGCCCGGCATGTTGTACACGGTGCTCGTCTTGTCCATCTCATGAATGACGAACAACCGCTTCTGTGCCGAGGACATCGGATACCGGTCGCGGATCGGCGCCTGCGGGATCGGCTCATAGGCCTGCTCCGGCTCGCTCACAATCATCCGGCTGAGCGCTTCAGCCGTTGGATGCTCGAATACGGTCCTTAGCGGCAGTCGGACGCCGGTATACGACTCAATCAGATTGATCGCCCGAATAGCTCGCAGGGAGTGACCTCCCAGATCGAAGAAGCTGTCATGGACACTGATTGCGTCCCGATCCAGGCCCAACACCTCACTGAACGCCACGATAATGTACGCCTCCGTGTCGTTGCGAGGTCCCACGGTCTTACCTCCGCCCTGGCGCTCTGGCTCCGGCAGCGCCCGCCGGTCCAGCTTGCCGTTGCTGGTAACCGGCAGCTGCTCCAGCGTCACGAAGTAGGATGGCATCATATAGTCCGGGAGCTCTCGTCTCAGCTGGATACGGCTCTGATCCACATCGAAGGTTGTCCCTTCCGCCGCAGGCACCACATAAGCACAGATGTAAGGGTCGCCAGCTTCATCCTCGCGGGCAATGACCGCCGCATCCCGGACGCCAGGCTGGGCGCGCAGCACACTTTCAATTTCGCCCAGCTCAATGCGGTGTCCGCGGATTTTCACCTGTTCGTCCATCCGGCCCAGATATTCAATATTCCCGTCCGGCTTCCATCTCGCCAGATCACCTGTGCGGTACATCCGGTTATGTCCTTTGATTGACGATGGCTCCGCGTACGGATCGAGCAGGAAGGACTGCCGTGTCTTCTCCAGCTGATTGACATACCCCCGCCCGACACTGATACCAGCCACACACAGCTCCCCTGCGACACCGACCGGACAGAGACGGCCTTCGGCATCCAGGATGTAGATCCTTACATTCGCAAGCGGCTTGCCGATCGGCACGTTCGTCAGCTTCTCCGGCATACTGTCTGCTACGTATTGAGTAACATCGTCCGAGGCTTCTGCCGGTCCGTACGCATTGACGATCGCGATGTCCGGATAGACGGCGAACCATTTCTCCAGCAGATGCGGCTTGACCATCTCCCCGGTAATGATCAGATGCTTGAGCGAGCGGTATTCCGTCCTGCCGTCCTCTGCATCCTCCAGCATCACAGTCATGTAGGAAGGAACGACCTCCAGCAGCGTCACCCCGTCCTGCACCACTTGATCAATAAAGCGCTGCGGCTGACGGACAAGCTCGTTGGAATAAATCGCTGTCGTACCGCCCAATACAAGTGCACCGACCATCTGCCATACCGAGATATCGAAGCAATGGTTGGCATTCTGGGCAAATACCAGGCTGTCGTCCAAGCCTAACAAATCCCGTTCGGCCCAAATGTGATTCAGCATGCCTGCATGCTCGATCATGACACCCTTCGGCTTGCCCGTAGAGCCTGACGTGAACAGAATATACGCCAGCTGATAGGCATCAATGGCTGTGCCCACGTTGTCTTCCTGCCAGTTACTCCACTGAGACTCCAACTCATCCAGGCATAGAATCGTGCCTTCAAAACGGGCTCGGAAATCCGGCTCCACATGCGCGGAATCGGTCAGCACTACTTTCACACCCGCCTCCTCTAGCACGTTCAGCCGCCGCTCCAGCGGATGATCCACATCCAGCGGCAAGTAGGCGCCGCCCGCCTTCCAAATCCCCATAATGCTGCGGAGCATATTCGGTGAACGGTGCATCATGATTCCAACCACGTCTTCTTGCTGGAGTCCCTTGCTAAGCAGCAGGCGAGCCATTTGGTTGGCCCGGCTATTAAGTGCCAGATAGCTGATGCGTTCTCTCTCGAACAATAGGGCGGTCTGATCTGGCTTCGTTGCAGCCCAGCGCTCGAACACATCCACGATGGTCTGTCCTTCTTCATAGACGGTGTGCGGGGAGTTAAATTGCGTCAGAATCTGTTGCTTCTCTTCCGCCGTCACCATGTCGAGTTCAGCCAGCTTACGCGAACCATCCGTTACAATAGAGCTAATCAGCGTCATATAATGCTGGATCATTCGATCAATCGTCGATTCCTCGTATAGCTCCGACGCATATTGCACAATCAGCTCAAACTGTTCACCGCTGTCGACGACTTCAAATTCAATATCAAATTTGCAGTCCTCGGTCCACAGCTCCTCATATTGGAACGTCGTGTCCTCACCCGGCAGCTTGAATGCGCCAAAATCCTGATAGGAGAACAGCAGATCAAACAGCGGATTTCTCCCTTTCTCATGCTTGGCCCCCGACAGATCAACGATTCGGTCGAAGGGCACCTCGCTATTAGCAAAAGCTTGCATCGCTTGCCGTTGCACCGTCTGCATGAAATCTGCGAACGACTGCTGCTGATCGACGGTTGTCCGTATTGGCAGCGTATTGACGAACATCCCAATCAGCGGTTCCAGCTCATAGTGATGCCGTCCCTCAACCAGCGTGCCTACGATCAAATCCTTCTGCATCGTATACATGGACAACATCGCCTGAAGGGCCGATAGGAAGAACGAATAGGACGTTGTCCCCTGCTCTTTGCACAGCTCCAGAATGGCGTGCTTCAGCTCAGGGCTAACCACCTGTCTTCTCAGCTTGCCCGCACACGTCCGATGCTCCGGGCGTACATGATCCAGAGGCACAGAGCTGCCCGGAGGGCTCGCCTCCAGCTGCTGCTTCCAGAACAATTCCTGCTGCTGCATCTCTTCTGAGGCGAGCCTTTCCTTGTGCCACATCACAAAATCCTTGTACTGAACGGGAAGCTGCGGCAGCTCCATCCCGTCGTACAGTGCCATCACTTCTCTGGCGAAGACCAGAGAGCTGGCCCCGTCAAACACAATATGATGAAAATCCATAAAGACCATATATCGCTGCGCTTCATATTGAATCACGCTCACACGCAGCAGCGGCGCCTCGTTCAAGCGGAAAGGCTTGATATACTCCGCTTTGAGCATCGCCACAAGCTCTTCCTCGTTCAACTCGCCGGTTCTGTCCGACAGCTCCACTTGAACATCGGTGAGGTCCGTTACAATCTGAACGATGTCTCCGTCCGCTTCCAGGAATCGGGTCCTCAAGTTCTCGTGCCGCTGCACGACTCCGCTAACCGCAGCTTGGAACCGGTCGGGATCGAATTTCCCTTCAACCTTCACGATGGAAGGCATGTTATAGCCCAGCGTATCCGGCTGCATCTGATTCAGCGCATACATCCGTTTCTGGGCTGCCGACGTCTCGTAGAACGCCTGATGGTCAGGCATCTTCGGAATCGATGCCAGCTGGGTCTGGCCTTCTTGCAGAAGACCATCAACAATCGCAGCGATCCCGCTAACCGTCAAGGCGTCAGCAACCTCCGTGATGGGTACGCGAATGCCGTTATACTCCGCTTGAACGTTGGAGAGCAATTGCAGCAGCTTCAGCGAGTTCATGCCGAGCGAGATAATATTGTCCTGCTTCCCGAATGCATCAAAGCCGAGCAACGTGCTGATCATGCCGAATACCGTTTTCTCGGTCGCGGTCATCTCATCCGCCTGATAAGTCAGTTCCTGCGCCTGCTCAGATGCCAGATCAGCGACTGCATAGAACTGCTTGGGCAGCATGTGGAGCGGCATGCGCGGCAGACACCATTCCACCAGATCATTGGCTGTCAGGCCTTCGGCGGCTGGCACCACGTAGGCTGACAAGTCGCCGCTTGCTTCGTCGAGGCTCACCCGCGCGTCTTGAACGGCGGGAGATTCCTGCACAACCCCGGCGATCAGCCAGAGGCTGTACCATTTGCCATCCCGCACGAAACAATGCTCCTCCGGCCCCAGGAGCTCCAGGCGCGCATCATGCGTCACCCGTGCTGCCCATCCGGTATGGAAATTCTCCATTCGATTTCTTCCTATGTACAGATAGCCGTACTGATCAGTCGGGACGGGTCTGCCTTGCTTATTCAGAATCAGACCATAGACGCGATCATCCGTTATCCCATAGTCCGCACGCTTCAGCCCGAGCTTGGCTTCCAGCTCATTCAGCTCCACATGGGTCATAGCCTGTTCAGCTGCAAACACATCGCTTGAGACGAACATTTGCAATTCATCCAGCTGCTGCTCCGGCTGCGCGCACCATTGGGATACGATATCCAAGTACAGGTCCAGCCACCGCACCACCGTCGGTCTGGCCAACATGTCACTGTTATAATCAATGTCGAATACCGCTTTGCCGTCGAGCTCGATAATGTTGAAGAATAAATCGTACATTGAGCTCTCTACTTCAACCGGCTGCAGGCTCATCGTCGTCCCTACAAAGGACTTGGTCTGCGGCATCCGGTCCATGTTGAACATGACGTTCATACGCGGATGGACAATGCTGCCTTCGTGATCCACCGCATCGAGCGCTACATTGTGAATCCCATCGAGCTGCTTGAACCGTTCCCGGTTATAAGCGGCAAGCGTAGCCAGCGTAGCCCGCTCATTTACATGCGCCACTACCGGGAGAATCGAAACACAGTTGCCGATGAGCGCTTTGGGCGCGACCGTCGCCTGACCGGCGAACGGTACGCCTACTGCAAACTGCTGCTGCTGGGTAATCTCGTGCAGCATCGCCTGATAAGCGGACAGCAGCACCATGAACGGACTGCATCTGGAGGCGGCAGCTGCCTTTCTCACCTTCTTCAGCCATTGCTCGTCAGTGGTATGCGTAATCCGCTCGCCCCGACCGGCATGTGCCTCCGCCATCACATCCTTGGTTGGCAGCGCGAGCTCGTGATCACAGCCCGCCAGGTAGTCCTCCCAGAACTGAAGGACCTCCTGCTTGTCCAGCTTGCCGACTAGCGCCTCGTGGTTATGAAGAAACTCCCGGTAGCTGACGACCTCGCCCAGGCTCGGCGATGTACCAGTCCGGAATGAGTTATAAGCTTCAATCAATTCCTCGCAGAACAAGGAAAGCGACCAGCCGTCTGCGATGAAGTGATGCGCCACCACCAGCAGCTTGCTCTTGCGGGTGTCCTGTTCATTGCGGAGCAGGAATATCCGGTAGAGCAGCCCATTCACATAGTCAAAAGAATACTTGGTTAAGCCGGACAGCACCTCGGCCTCCGACGATTCCTGAACGGGAATGACCGATACGCCCGTCTCGAGGGATGGATTCGGCACCAGCTTCGACATGTCACTGGAGAAGGTATACCGGAGAATCTCATGCCTCGAAGCCATCAGCTCCGCGGCCTTGTTCAGGTCGCCGGTATTCAGTTCGCCTTCGATTTGCAGCAGGATGCATTGATGAAAGGCGCTTGTGCCCTGATTCATCATTTCGGACGCAATCATCTTCTGCTGCTCCAGGGTCAGCTCAATCTCTTTTTTTTTAGCGAGTACAGCAGGCTCTTCATTCTTGGCAAAGAACACATGCTTCATGGCGAGGCAGGAATCTTTCACACCCTTGATGATCCGGTCCATGTCCTCGTCCGTATGACTCGCAGACAAGAAGCAGTTGCGGCCTTCCCAGATATAGATGCCCTTATCGAGCAGGTGATAATAGAACATCTCCATGTTCCCTTTGAGCACAAAGCGGAACAGCGAGCCGCAATAGACAATCTCGGCAGGGACGTTCTCTTCTTGGAAGAAAGCATTCAGCTCATCCGCCAGGCGCTTCGTTCGCTGATTAATGAGCGGGTAGATCGTGTCTGCCTCTTCTCTGATCTTCAGCAGCACCGCTCTGGCCGCCGCCATCGCAAGCGGATGATGACAGAAGGTACCACCGGCAAACGTTCGTTTGTCTTCATAAGGCGGAACGGAATCATCACCATACTGCCAGACGCCGCCATCGATGCAGTCCATGACCTCTTGCTTGCCTGCGACGATACCGATTGGCATGCCGCCGCCAACGATTTTGCCGTAGGTGACCAGGTCGGCCTGAATGCCGAAATATTCCTGAGCTCCGCCCTTCCCTAAGCGGAAGCCGAGAATCATCTCATCGAAGATCAGCTTGATGCCGCTGTTTGCGGTCAGGTCTCTTAACTGATGCAGGAATTCACGGGGCTGCAGGTCCGGTCTGCGGCTCTGCACCGGCTCCACCATAACGGCAGCAATCTCATCTGCGTGCTCCGAGATGAACGTCAGGGATGCCGGATCGTCGTAATCCAGAATGAACAGGTCATCTACGTAGTTCTGCATGATCCCGCCCGCGATTGGCGAGACGGCATCTTTTTCCCTGCCCATCGGGTGCATCCCCAGTACACCGTCGAAGGTGCCATGATACGCCCCGGAAAAAATAACGATCTTATCCTTGCCTGTGGCCGCCCGCGCCAGACGCATCGCAACCATGACCGCTTCTGTACCGGAGTTAAAGAACGACACCCGCTCTACTCCTGTAAATTCAGAAATGTACTGGGCCACTTCGCCGGACAGCTCCGTAATCAGGCTGAGCGGAAAGCCCTTGGTCATTTCCTCGCTGATCGCTTCCTTGATGAACTCTGCATTATGGCCGAACAGGCTGACACCAAAATCCATCGTCAAATCGATATAATCATTGCCGTCGATATCGGTAATATGTGCGCCCTGGCTGTTCTGGAACACAAGCTGGTAGACCATTTCCTTGATGGCTGGCCGGAAGCCCGAAATGTTCCGCCAGTCGGCGTATGGCAGACGGTACTTGGCTGCGAAGGCTTTGGAGCCTGGGGTTTTGGCCGTATAGCGCTCCATCAGCTCCTGAATGTGCTGCTGCTGTTTCTCGTTGCCCTGCTTCTTGGTCGTTTCTATCCGTTTGTGTGCAATATACGGCTGGTGGCCTGGCGCCGTGCTGTCGTTCTGTGCGGCAGCTTCAGCCTTGGGTGCAGCCGCTGCTTGCTGCTCGCGGCTTGCGATTTCCGGAGCGGCTGCTTCGCGCGTGGCTTCGGCGGTCGCCGCCGTAGCTGCTGCGGCTGTTGCCAGTTCGGCCACGGTCTGGCTGGCGGCGGGGGCCGCAGCCAGCTGTCCGCCGGACAGCATGCGAATCTGGTTGTTCATAATCTGCAGCTGCTGGGCAAATAGCTGCGTAATATCGGAGGCCGGGCCTTCGGTGACAGGTAACGCCTCCAGCTGTGGTAGCTGTGGCATTTGTGCCATTTGGGGCTCCTGTCTCACCGGATGAGCTTCTTGTACAGGGGTAGGCGCGCTTGCTTCAAGCGTACTGGCCAACGCTGGTTCCTGTACTTGCGCGCTGCCCTTGGTGAAATACTCCGGTGCCAGCTGCGGAACCAAATATTCCGCGATTTCGGCCACGGATGTCAGACGCTCAAAGAACAGGGTGAGCGGAATTTCTACGCCGAATTCCTCCCGAATATAGCTGTTCACATCCGTTAGGATGATCGAGTCGGCTCCCAGCTCAATCAAGTTCTCATAAGGATCGATATCTTGGGGTTCCATTCTTGCGGTAGTGGCTATTAATTGGGTTAATCGTTCCACTACGAGTTCGTAATTGCTAGCGTCCAATACCCTCACCTCATGCCCAGTTTTTAGATTGCTTCGTAACACCTTCAGTCACAGAACGTTCTTCCGATCGCTGTTGTTCCCGGATTTCTTGATTTTTGGACCCCCTCAAGGGGGGAAATCCGGGAAAGCGTATGCTTCCGAAGCGAGCTTTTCTGCGAAAAGCTTTCAGGCGAGCGCTTCGCTTCTCCATCACATTCCGTGCCTTTCAGGCTTCTAGAGTAATCTGTATTTTCTATTTAGAAATTAGGCCAGCATCTTTCTTGTTTGAATTTATAGGTTGGCAGGCTGACTCTGCGGACGTCTTGTTGGTTGAACCATTCTTGCCAGCTAGGGTCGGCTCCTCGAACGTATAGTTCGCTCAGCTTGCGAAGGAATGATTCCCGATCCTCCGGTTGCGGCTTGTTCAGCCAGTCGGCAATGCTGGTCTGGGTTGCTTGCTTCAGTTGCTCGGATTCGTCCTCGGTCCATTCGCCCCATTGGCGGGTCTTGCGGGTATGGCCCACGACTTTGGCCATCCCGACATACCGGTTGGCGCTGCGATCATTGGACCACTCATAGGCTTCCAGTTTGCTTAGCAGCTCTTCGGTATCGCTGACGAGCAGGGCCAGCCTGTAAGGGTAATGACCACGGCCCGTTGCAGCGGTGTAGCTGATGTCCGAGAGCCGGATGCCGTCATGGCGCGACAGATAGTCCACATACGCTCGAACCAGCTCTTGCAGGCTTTCTTTGGATGCCGCCGAGAGGACAAACGGGAAGAGCTCGCGGGCTTCAGCAGGCCGCTCCGGCTCCTGATATTCCTCCAGAATGGTATGGCAATTCGTGCCCGAGAAGCCGAAATTGCTCACACCGCATCTGCGCGGAAGTTGTTCGGTCTCCCACGGCTTAAATTGCGTATTCACATAGAAAGGCGATTGCTCAAACGGAATCCGATGATTAAGGGCCTGAATGTTCACTGTTGCAGGAATCATTTTATGGGTAAGCATCAAGCTGCACTTCATAATACTGATCAGTCCAGACGCCGCATACAGGTGACCGATATTGGATTTCACGGAGCCAATCGCGCAGCTCTGACGCTGCTCCGCCTTGGTCGCAAATGCCTGCATCAGCGCATGGACCTCAATCGGATCGCCCAGCTTCGTCCCCGTACCGTGTGCTTCAATATATGAAATGTGGTCTGGCTGAAGCTCTGCCTTGGCCAATGTTTCAGTTACAAGTGCGGTCTGTGCTTCCGGATTAGGTGCCGACAACCCGACGGAATAGCCATCCTGGTTGCTATGCGCGGCGCGGATAATGGCATAAATCTGATCGTTGTCTTCCACCGCCTGTTCGTAAGGCTTGATCAGTACGGAGACAATGCCCTCTCCTTCGCCCGTACCATCTGCATCCTCTGCGAACGGCCTGGTATGTCCATCGGAGGATTCAATCCCCACGTCATCATGGGAGAGGACCGGCAGCACCTTCAGCTGCACACCGCCCACGATGGCCTGTTCGCAATCTCCGTTAGCAATCCCCTGGCAGGCCAGGTTCAGTGCTGACATGGAGGACGAACATGCGCTGTCCACCAGCATGCTTGGTCCCTTGAAGTCCATAAAGTAGGACAGCCGCCCGCTAATATTTGCACTTAGTACGCCCGTCGCTGTCTGCGTCTCCTGCGAATGCTTGAGCATGTCCTGATAGTGGCCGCCGTCCAAATCTGCAATATAGCCGACATAGACGCCCGTTCTGCTCGATCGCAGCGCTTCTCCTCCATACCCCGCATGCTCCATCGCCGTATAGGCGGTTTGCAGGAACAAACGTTGGGAAGGCGACATCGCAATCGCTTCGCGTTTCATTATTTTGAAGAACTCATGATCAAAGGTATCAATCGCATAGAGGAAGCCCGATTCGCGAATGCCTTTGGCTTCGGTGTCTCCCCTGCTGCTCATGTAAGCTTCGACATCCTTCATGCGTACAGAAGACAGCGGGCCAACACTCTCCACACCGCCGCACAAGTTGCTCCAGAACTGCTCGACATCCGCCGCACCGGGTACATTCGCAGCCATACCGATAATAGCCATCGCCGGGCTGTGCCCGTTCACACGTTCTCTCTGCTTCGGTGGCGCCTGCCCTGTCCTGCTTGGCTGTCTGTCAGCCTCCGTCTCACAGAGGTATGCAGCCAGCTTTCTTACGCTGGAGTGCGTGAAGAAATCTTCGACTTTGATCGTCTGCGGGTACGTATCATCCAATCGTGCTGCAATCTGATTGAGCAGCAGCGAATTAATGCCGTATTCAAAGAAATTATCATTCAACCCAATCGGCCATTCAGGTGCAAGCTCCTGGCAGATGGCCAGAATGTCGCGCTCCACCTCTCGCTGCTTGTCCTGCTGCGCTGCAACCGACTGCTCCACCGCTTGGTTCTGCTCGGCCGTTGCCCCCAGGCTTCCGCCACCGCATTCCTTGAGCAGCTCTGTGAATTCACCATTCTCGAACCGCTGCTTGAGCACATAACGCATCAGCTTGCCACTGGATGTTTTGGGGATTTGCCCGACTGGTATGACGTAGTCCAACATCAGTCCAATGCTTCGGGAGAAATGCTCCCGTAGCTTGCCAATCAGCGGTACGAACTTGCTTACGTCTCCTTTATGTACAACAAATGCCGCGAGCTTGTCCCGCTCTGCATCCTTATCCTGTACCGAGCAGATGGCGACCTTATTGATCTCTACCTTCTCTACTTTACTGGCGATGCGCTCCAGATCATGCGAGAAATAATTCTGGCCATTCACAATGACGAGATCCTGCAAGCGTCCAATGACAACCAGCCTGCCGTTGCACAAGAAGCCGATGTCACCCGTCCGGTACCATCCGTCTTTTGTGCGGCTGTCCCGGTTCGCCTGCTCATTAACATAATAGCCCTTGGATACATTCCCGCCTCTGATTTGAATCAGACCGAGCGTATCCTCGCCAAGCACGTTGTCGTCCTCATCCGTCAACCGGAACTCGCAGTTCTTGACCGGGAAACCCTCGTCCACATAGCAGGCGGCATCGGGATCGTTCTCATCGGTCATATAGTTCACCGGGCTGCCAACCGTCATCTGATTACGGTCAATGACCACCCGGGTAATCTGCTCTTCTCTGTAGTCTGGGAACGCTACAGCCAGTGATGCTTCGGCCATCCCATAGACCGGGAACATGACGGAGGGCTTCATGCCGTATTTCGCCGTCTTCTCCAGGAATTCATCGCATACCTTGACCGAGATCGGCTCCGCTCCATTGAAGATCAGACGCACGGAGGAGAAATCGAAGGTTTTATTGCGGCTCCGTTCCATGGCCATCAATGAGAATTTCAAGCCGAAATTCGGTGAGGTCAGGATCGTCGCTTGAACCTCCGAGATTTTGTCCAGCCAAAGGGCCGGCCTCATGACGAACAGCTTCGTCTCCATCGTATACTGCACCATATTCGCTGCCGTCACGGCCAGGTGACAGCCGATCAAGCCCATATCATGGGTCAGCGGCATCCACGATACGATCGTATCCTCCGGTCCCAAGGCGGCTCCCTCAATCATCGCATCGATGTTCGTGATCAGATTGGCATGCGTCAGCACCACACCCTTCGGCATCCCCGTGGAACCGGACGAGAACTGGATAAAAGCTGTATCCTCAGGCTGAGCCTCGTGAATGCTGCCTGCTCCACCCTCATAACCAAACGCTTCGTCGATATCCAGAAAGCGGCTTGCCAGCGAGTCATAATCGTACCCGCCCTGCTCCGCAAACGTTTTGAGCTTGGGCAGTGCTCCGGACTTGCCTATCACCACGCCATCTCCGAGAATCTGCAGCACATGATACAGCTTGCGGCGGTATTCATCCTTCTCCTCTGCGACAATCGGAACAGGGACGATGCCCCCCATCACGCTGGCCCAGAACATATGTATAAAGTGATAATTATCCTCCAGTTGAAAGACCAGATGATCGCCTTGCTTCAGTCCCTTGCTCTGCAGATACCCCAACAGAATTAACGATGTATCAAATAATTGCTGATACGAGCAATAGACCTCTTCCGACTTGCTCTTAATAAAACCAATGCCTCTGTCCTCCACCTCCCGCTTCATTTGAAACAGCTCGGTCAGCGTGGCGGCCTTTATCTGTAACGGACTAATGGATGGACTACTCAATGGGTTCACTCCCTATTGATGATTGTTCATTAATTTCCTTTTTTAAATATGAAGCCTATAGAGCGAACCTGTTTCTTATCAGGCTTTTAATAATAACGCCTGACTGCGTCCTTGAAGTTCATCGTAGCTTTGAGTCTCATGTGCAACGCACGCTCGGCTTTTTGCGCACCTCTCAGCTAGGGGCTCGAGGCATGGGCGATCAGGAAGGGCCGTTGAAGCGCCATTGAAGGAATGTTGAGGGCCCTCCGCCCGTCTTCCCGGTAACCCCTCCCGCTCTAACGCTTGCCACAGAGCCTTAGCAACCTTTTTTTACCCGTTTCCCATCCTAACGCTTGCCACGTGACGTTAGCGGCATAATTGGGCTCGTTTTAGCTCGTTTTAACCTCTTTTTCGCTTCTAAGGCTTCGTGGCAAGCGTTACAGCCGCGCTCGTGCCCAAATCGACCGCTAAGCGCTCCCCACAAGCGTTACATACTTGGCCCCCTCCTCCGGCTCGACCTCCCCAGGCTTTTAGGTCACTCGTGGACGTCCGTCTTCTCTTCACGCATGAATCCTCCGGCCAAAAGGCCGGAGAGGCACGGAATCGAATCTGGTCCACGCTTTCTGGAAGAAAGCGACTTCGGGAGCATACGCTACGAAGCGTTCGCCTGAGAGCTTTTCGCAGAAAAGCTAGCTTCGAAAGCATAAGCTGTCCCCGGATTTCAACCGCTAAAGCGGTTAGATAATCAAGAAATCTGGGGACAACAGCGATCGTAAGATCGATCCGTGACTGTAGGCTTCCTGTTTCAACAACCTGACTTATTAGGAGTGGGCTACTAGGCTGACCAGATGCTCCTGCATAACCTCACTCAGAATATCCAAGCCCTGCATAAGATTGGCTTCCTCAATCGTTAACGGCGGCAATAGCTTGATTACCGCATCCTCTCTGCCCGCTCGCTCAACGATCAACCCTCTGTTGAAGCACTCCGATACAATGGTGCGCGTCAGATCCGACCCTCCAACCTTGGCCATGTCAATGCCCCAGATCATGCCGATGCCGCGAATCTCAATGTCCTTATGCAAGGCAGCAACCTTGGATTGCAGCACCTGCCTGATGGTTGCCTCATGCCTCTGCACCTGCCGGTCCAGATCCATCATCTCCCGCAGCTCCAACGCAGCAATCGATGTTACAAACGCCAGCTGATTGCCACGGAATGTCCCGTTGTGTTCTCCGGCACTCCACAGGTCTAGCTCCGGCTTCATCAGCAGCAGCGACATGGGCAAGCCATAACCGCTAATGGACTTAGACAGGGTGACGATGTCGGGGACAATACCCGCGTGCTCAAACGAGAAGAAGCTTCCGGTTCTGCCGCAGCCCACCTGAATGTCATCGCAGATTAACAGGATGTCATACTTGCGGCAGAGCTTCTCCAAACTTTTCATCCAGTCACTCGATACCGGAATGATACCTCCTTCTGCCTGTACCGACTCAAAAATAATGGCCGCCGGAACCTCGATGCCCGAGTGATCATCCGTCAACACGTTCTCGATATAATCAATGGTGTCGAAGCTGCCCATGAAGCCGTGCGGGTACGGCATGAACGTCACGTTATTCAGCGGCATGCCCGCCCCTTTTCTGCTGCTTCTGCTGCTGGTAGCAGACAAGCTACCAATCGACATGCCATGGAAGGCACCCATGAAGGAGAAGATCGTCTCTCTTTTCTTCACTTTTCTGGCCAGCTTGAGCGCTGCTTCTACCGCATTCGTACCCGTTGATCCGCAAAACTGCAGCTTGTAGTCCAACCCTCTGGGCGCCAGTACGCTGCTTACGAACTTGTCGATGAAAGCTCGCTTGGCACCTGTATACATGTCCAATCCATGTGTAATTCCATCGGATTGAATGTAAGCCAGCAGCTGCGACTTGATATAGTCATTGTTGTGGCCATAGTTCAGCGCACCTGCGCCGGCAAAAAAATCAATATAGGTCTTGCCCGATTCGGCATAAATGTTCTCATTCTTAGCTGTCGTGAACACATCATCGAACAGTCGGCAGTAGGAACGAACATTGGATTCGTGAGTCTCAAATGTCAGCACGATACACATTCCCCTTAAGATTGGATTAGTGAGGACTCCTTGCTCAAAATCAAATTCATGCTGTTCACGATTTCCGTTGTACGCTCGTTAATAAAAAAATGCGTGCCTTGAAACGGATAATAAGCACAATTGCGCTGTGCGTACTGCTGCCACTCCATCATGCTGCCATAGGCAATGTCGGACTCACTGTTAAATAGACTGACCTCACATGCAAACGCGGCTCTTCCTAGTGGCAACCGGTATTCCTCGACCGCTTTGATATCGTTTCTCAATAAGCGGAAGAGCATATCCGCAAATTCCTTGTCTGCTGCAAGCGCCTCAGGAATACCGCCCAGCTCGCACATGCTTGCTCTGAAGCTCGCGTGATCCAGCAGATGATGCCCCTTGGACACATAGCGATGGGGCGGTGTCATCCCGGAGATAATCACATGCTCAGGCATCGGTCCCCCTGAGGCGGCCAGTCTGCCGTATGCCTCCAAAAGGACATAAGCGCCCATACTGTGACCGAATAGGCTAAAGGGGCCGGGGCTTGTCCCAATCTCGGCAATCACATGCTCTGCCATCTGACCAATGGTCGTGCAGAGCGGCTCGGAGGATCTGCCTCCTCTGCCAGGCAGCTCAACTGGAACCAACTGAATGCTGGGCTCAAGCCCCCGCTTCCATTTCAGGTACGTAAAAGAAAAACCTCCCGCATAAGGAATGGTAAAGAGCTTCATACACCTGCTCCCTCCAATTCCCTGACGGGAGCGGGTAGTCCCGCTCTGCTTACGGACGTCTCATAGCTGAATGCTTGTACATCCGGTGCCGTCGACCCGAGCAAGCGGGTCAGAATTTGTCCGCTGCCAAGCTCAACGAATGTGTCCGTATTCTGTTTGGTTATGTATTGAATGGTGTGATGCCATTTCACTGGATGCTGAAGCTGCAGTAGCAGATTCTCTATGGTGGAAAACTCCGTGTAAGGTTGCGTGGATACATTTGAAACAACGGGATATCGGGGTGTTGTAATCGTACAGCCTTGGAGGAAACCCCTTAGTTCCTCCACCGCATCACGCATCAGAGGCGTGTGGTACGGTGCATTTCCGTCAAGACGCTTGTAGGAAGCCCCAAGCCGCTTGGCTTGTTTCTCCAGCGTGGCTACATCTCTTTCTCTGCCAGCCACACACACCTGCTGGTCAGAGTTGTAACAGCTGATCCAGACCTGGGCCCCGCTTCTGCGCATCTGCTTGCAGAGCCCCTCGACTTCTGATTCGCTGATTTTGAAGATCACACTCATTACGCCTGAATGCTCCGCCATCACCCGCTTGGCAAGCTCAGAGCGATAGGTGACAAGCGGCAAAGCCTGCTCAAAGGCTAACATACCTGCACACGTCAGTGCCGTGTATTCTCCAAGACTATGGCCGGCTGCGATCATGGGTTTCATACTGTAGTGCCTATGTATATGCCTATACGTTGCTACGCCCGCCGTTAGGATAACAGGTGCGCTGACAGCAATATCCATTAACCTGCCTGTGTCGTCATTAAAACAAATATCTGCTATGTTATAGCCAAGAATTTCCGAAGCCTCTGTAAAAGTTTGTCTTACGGTATTGCTTTCCTGATACAGCTCTAGCAACATTCCTTTTCGTTGAGAAGACTGCCCTGGAAAAATAAATGCAAATTTACTCATGCAGCTCACCTTTCATAGAAAAAATGATCTGACAAATACTTCATTAACAAAATCTACTAGTTTGATATAAACGCTTATTTTATTTTTTAAACAGGGCCAATTATTTATTTTTTTTGTTAATATATACGCCTTTTTTTGGTTAAATAAATCTCTAGTCAAACAGTACCCATTTAAATCCAAACCGTCAATATAGTCAAAAAGTCGCTACTGTACCTATCCCCCTATGCTGCCTGTGGAAAATAACATAGAATAGAAGGGAATAAAATAATTCCTCTCTTATTGGAAAATAGAAGCTTACATAGGCTTAAAGCTGCGTCATCCCGTGATTTCCAAATGAAGATCTACCTATCGCATACATCGTCTTAACCCAAACATATTTCGCTTCTCCTAAACCTTTCATCCCGGGACTTTAGTTCTGTAGCGGAAGGCTAAAACATGGATATGTTTTTATTGTTAAGCGTTAGAATTCGACTAACTGAATGGAGTGTGCCATCGTGGAACGACGCAAAACAGTCCTTATTATAGAAGATGAAAAAGACATTTCCCGCATTCTCAGGGACTATTTGACCAAAAACAACTATGAGGCTGCCGTAGCAGGAAATGGTGCAGATGGACTACAGATGATGGAGATGCTGCAGCCGGATTTTATCATTCTGGATATTATGCTGCCCGATATGGATGGCATCGACGTCTGTAGAGAAATCCGAAAAAGAAACAATATCCCGATTTTAATCTTGAGCGCACGCGGTAGTGACACCGATAAAGTGCTTGGACTTGGGTTCGGTGCGGATGATTATATGACCAAGCCTTTCTCTCTGAGCGAGCTGCTCGCCCGTATAAATGCGCATTTCCGCCGGTACGAAAGCATGCCGGTTCAGCCGCCGCAGCAGCAGGATCCGGACATACTTCAACTGGGCAGCCTCGTCATTGATAAGAAAGCTTACAAAGTAACGCTTGAAGGGAAGGAAATTTCTCTGTCAGCCAAAGAATTTCAAATGCTGCATCATCTTGCGAGCCATAAAAACCAGGTTTTCTCTAAATCACAGCTGCTTGATGCCATCTGGGGCTATACCTCACACGGGGACGAGAACACAGTAACCGTTTATATACGCAGACTCCGAGAAAAAATTGAGAGCGACCCCTCCAAGCCAAGCTATTTGAAGACGGTTTGGGGTGTCGGCTATAAGTTCAGTCAGGACTAACCCGGATAGGAGAAACAAACATGTCTTTTCAACTATGGACCAAAAAATGGCTTGTAGCTGTTACCGTCTGCCTGATTGTCTCAACAACCTGCAGCCTAATCTTGCTTGTGAATACCTTAATGAACGGGACATCGGATCCAAAATACGTCGTAAATCAGGTCCGCTTAGCCGGCAATCCAATCATCCTCTATCTGGAGAGGAATGGAAGAAATCTTGATCGTGCGAATGTGCGTGAAGCCCTGCTGGCCCCCTCGATAAATTCCATTTTATTCAAGATCTCCATAGGTTGGAACAGCACCTTGGCATCGGCTGGTTTTGGGCTGTCGCTCTAAGACGATGCCTGGGTAGGACAGACGCTTGGCGGCCCTCACCACTAAGCTTGCTTTGTCTGAAAAAGGCTCATAGGCAAGTAGCGCCAGCTTTGCAAACTTTTAATATCGACCGTATGACTCCGCGGTTGCCGCACGTTAATTCTGTACCTTGATTCTACCGTGGAGACCGTATACGGCAACCAGTAGAGAGCGTAATTGGATTAGATATTCCACAAGAACGGACGCAAAACCAACCACACCTGCTCTTATGTATGAAGGGGATCGTCGATTCTGGCGAACGCCCGTCTGCACGCTGTCAATAAAAGTTCGAGCAATATCCTGCCTTTTGTTCAGCAGACATTAACCATGCTTGGTTCCCGTCACGTGCGCTATGCGCGTTTTGACAAAGGCTTTAGCAGAGAGGTGTTCCATGCTTTTTGGCAGTCGCGACAGATCGGGTATGCCTGAAAAATAAATGGACCGAGCGTCTAGCGAATCAAATCAAAACCTGCGAGAAGTGTGAGGATTGGATCATTGAAGTACTACAAAGCCAAGACGTAGGAGAAGACGCGCCGTTTCGCCGTCATCCTCAAGATGCCACGCCGGGACGACGATCAGTCACAGCTTGAACTCGACTTGCTTTAGGCAGTACGAAGCAATGGTGACCATAGAAGCCAGGGAATTCATCGACTTATGGCGCTCCTACAACTAGCGGTTCTTATAGAAAACTACATTTAAGGAAGGAAGAATAGATTTGCCATCCATCGCATTCCTATATTGTCGTTTGACACTAATGAAATCGATCTATGCTTGAAACTGCTCAACTACAATTTCTTTAATCGATTAAAGCAACACGTGCTGTGAGGCGATTCATCAATTTTATACCGTTAAGCGAGTCCGACGAGAGTTCTTCCGCTCTAGTGCCGTACTGGTACGCCATGTCAGGAAAGTGACGCTAAAGCTAGGCTCGCAACCTCCCAAACCAAGGCGCCAACTAGCCTTCGCCAAACCTAGGAAATCAAAGTTTACGATGACTCAAGCCAATTTCCGTTCTTCGAGACTTGAGTTATTAATACAAAATGTACTATATTGAACCTTTTTTAAATGATAATTTAAAGAGATTTTTAAATTTAATTCCAACCCAACAAAATCATTTATTATTAAAAATTAAATATTAATACTTTCTTCGGCGTCAAGTCGGTTCTTTTTAACTACTGTCATCAAAAATCCTGTAAATTGCTCGCTGAATTTTTTCAATGACAGCTTAATCCTCCCTAAGGGTGGGTCAACAATACGAGCATAGTTCCCATCTATCCTTTCAAGAACCACATAATGTTCTTGGTTCCAATGTAGAATTGCTGGTAGGGTAACCTGCTTAAATTGATTAATACTCTCAATGCGGTAAGCTTTAACATCAAATCCGATATTTTCAGCTATTTTTTTTAATTGCAATAACGTCATGCCATCCCGTCCGATATTTGCCTGTTCACGTAAACTATATAATGAAATTTCCTTTTGATAGTAGGCTGAGATCATAGCAAGGCAACAAAGTCCACACTCTGAATGATGGATCTGAGCGATATATGGCACACGCCTACGGGCCATTACATTCTCTCCCTTCTTCTTTGATTCAAAATCATACACTCAACCATAAGTGGAAGAAAAGAAATCTTCATTCTCCAAATTCAAAATGTTAGGAACTTTATCCGGAAATGCCTGCTTTAATAACCCAAATCCAATCCCCGCCAAACCAGCCATTAATCCTTTTATATCAAAAGCACGATGGACACCCGGTGTAGTCCATGGTTTATCTTTGAGAAGTCTAAGCAGATGTGCTCTAACTACATTTAAAGTATCATCATTGCGATCAAGAACTTTATTAGCAAAAAGTAATATTTCCAATTGCCCAAAATCACCGTGACAATAAACAGGTTCTGTTCCAAAACCTAATTTGAGAGTTGTTTCCAGTGCAATATTAATTTCTTGAGCAATACTTGCATCCCAATATCCGTTTTCTAATAAGCGGACTCGTGATAACAATACGCCTGGTGCTCCATGACACCATGTCACCTTTGCTGTATGGTTAGGAGAAATCCAATTCTTTAATTCAGCATCATAATTTGCCCGCTCATACTTTAATCCTTTTTCGATATATTCTAAGTACACCGCAAGCTGAGTTACCCTGTATAATGCCGATAATGGAGCAATAATTCCAGAAACACCATGAGAATACCCAACAAAGGGCTCATCATCTGTTTTCGTCAACCAAGCTATGCTGCCATCCGGCAGTGTTTTAGCGTTCTGAAGCACATGCTCTGCGCATTTCTCAGCGCCTTGCAACGCTTCTAGCCAGCCTGTTCCATGATATATATGTAAGAGTATATCAATAGCTCCAGCTGCACCACTTATATAATCGAATTCAACGTCTTTCTTAACGAGTTGACAATAATAAGGAAGATATTCTTTAACTAATTGTAGTAATTGTCCATCATTCCATAAGCGTGATAATTGATATGCAACAAATATGCCTCCACCGATGTTGCCATTTCCAAATGCTCCAATACCTAACGATACTTCATTTAGTTTACCTTTATCTCTCAGGATTTCTAGCATCGGTTGCAATGCTTTTCGAGCCATACGTTTGTATTCGCTTTTTGCAGTCAGTTCAGCTAAATAACCCAAGAATAAAGCAATCCCACTATTACCACTATATAGGTCATACCCTACTGGAGATAGCCTGAGATTCCTCTCCTCATGACTGGATACTAAACCAATCCATGTTATGTCATCGACTTTAGTGTTCAAAGATACAACTGCCGATTGAACGAGATATTCTCCAATTGAAGTAGCTAATCGGACATACTCTGCTTTCCAGTTAGATTCCAAAGCTTCGTTTGAGTCAATAATTCGAAATTCAGGAATACTATATGAGTAAAGGTCAGGCCTGGACGCCAAGACAGACATATTTAATAATTGCAACTGCCCTCTTAAATCCTTTTCGTCCATTTTTTCGATTTTGTTCATTACAACATCTATCCCTGATTGTTCGAATAACTGAGGAATCCGCTCACCACCTGATGCCCAAACATCTATTTCAGACGGATCGGTATAAAAGATAGGGATATCCCCGTCTTCAATATCCCGTATCTCGTGAGAAACCAATTTTAATTGCTTAGGATCTGCTAAACATTTCAACCACAATCGATGTACAACAACCTTACGATCTAATTCATCTCGCAATAAGTCAGGATGATAGAGTGTACGAATTAATTCACTATACGATTCACTACTTCGCACAATCACTCTAACTCTAACGTTATCAAACTCTCGAATCATTTCTCTCAGTCTTTTCTTGTTTCCAATTATGATCCTGTAAGCTTGAGAAAAACCTTCTACAATGTCATTAACATATCGATAACTGTCGATAACTTCGTCCTTGTAGGATGGAAGATTATTGCCCTCCCCTATTTGGCCTACGCCTCTTTCTAACCTCATTTGATCCGTACCTCTGTGAGCTAAACGCATAACATTATGTATTTCTTTCCCACCAGATCCAAAGATACCACTAACATCTACACCTGGATGAGTTTCTGTTCCGAAAATATATTGCGGCAGCATACCTGAAGACATGACAGAATTCTCTAGCAACTCAGAGGCATGGCCATTTGCATTTTTTCCATATATTTTTAAATTTATGGAACGATGAAACAGGGATTCTAAATCAATAGCAACCGGGCTAGATCCATGTGCAATAATATTTTCGTAATGGAAATCTGTAGCGTTTAACATGTACATGATTGCCAATTGTATCCCCATATTATGATAAAATCCCTTGATCTGATCTATTGATACACACTCAGAGAAATCTATAAACTCTGTCCAACCGTAACTTTCGCAATCTATAATTTTCATCATTTTAATCTGAGGAATACCAAAACACATCATATTAGACAAAACTTTATAATAACCTTCATCAACCTTTAAAGAACGGGGCTTATAAACCAATTTATTCCCCTTTGCAAACTCTAAAATCGTCACACTTCTTCCATTATGAGTGTCCCCTGCTCCAATATGAATCTTAATAAGCTTACCGAATTGCTTGACCTCAGGCATATGTAAAACAATTCTTGAATAGTCATCCTCGAACCTATGTAATATTTCACAAATATGAACAACCCATTTTTCAGTTGCACGAAGTAATGAACGAATTAACATAGGATACTCAAATGCCAATTGCTTTAAATACTCTTTATCATAAAGTAATTTTTCAAAATACTGATATCTTTCTTGTGAACTCTCTCCGTGCAATAGACCTTGATCTTTAAATACATTCATCTCTAAAATAAGAGTTTTACAACTATAATCCATGATTTTTTCGAATAAAGACGGTAATGCACTTTTGAAAATAGTAGCATTTGTATGCAAATCCGCATCATTATTTCTACCGTTTTTTTCAAATAAATCAATAGCCAGTATAAAGAAACGTTCAACGAATCCAGAAAACAAAGGTGGGTTAAAAAAGAAGTCTTCCATTGAGCAATTCAGTAGCTCTTCCCACTCGAATCTCCATTTTGAGTCATTTTTCTCTAAATTAAAAATGGTTTCAACCTCAAGGCTTGATACTTCCCTAAGGCTCATTTTTAAATATTCTTCTTTGTCATAAAAAAATTTTTTCCAGTAATTTATCTTCTCAGAAGCATTTATCACTTTAAAATCACACCCTTTCAATAGTATAAAGTTAATTATTGAAACAAATCTATAAATTCTGATCCAGAATCTATCAAATGAAGCGGAGGGTATTTCATACTGCACAATAGGCAAGCATTATCTACAATGCTCCTAAGTACAAGAAATACCCTCCTAATAGAATCCATGCAAATAAACTTACTCGCTAATCCAAGACCAATATCACTTAAGTAGTACAATAAAATAACATTTCCCCTTCATTGCACTGTTATCAAATTTAAAAATTATAAAACTACCAACTACAACCTGATAAAAGCGTCCAGATAGTACAATTCTTCGTAAGGCTAGGACGATGAGGAAAGTTACCACCAACCACTGTCTCCATTTCAGTATCTGTCAATTCGGACAGTACACTACCTACTGGATTACAAGTATCAAGCTCGACATTTTCCATTTGATTTTTCCAATTCATAGTTATCACCTCCTTTCATAAACTTTATCCTTGCGTGCATTTAAGATTCACCCCCAAATGAAAAGCTGAATGTAGCGCATTAAATACCCAATTCATATTCACAATTGCATTATAAATCTCTACATTCCACAAGAGCTATAAAGAAATCCATCTAATTATATTTTTTAAATACTTTTTATAGACATTATAGTAAATGATGTAAACTTATTGTTTGCATGATATCATAAAACATTATACCAAGTAAAGGGGGAATTTATAAAAATTCCTGAAGAGATATATTGATAGATAGATACGATTATCAAATTAATTAGGTACCAGTAGAAATCTCATCCCTCTTTTAGTAAGACCTCTCGAGGAGTAAGAAGGAGCTTAATCTATTTTCTGGGAGATTCATGAATTTGCCTATGACGTTTAATTTCTTCCGTTCTTTCACCAAATGAAAATTCCGTCTCCATAACAGAGTGGATCATTCATGACATTCACCTCAAAATTATTTACATAATTTATAGAATAAAAAAACAGAATTTCAATCAAAATGAAACGCAATTTAGATATTACCCATTTAAATACAATTAGTCAATATAGTAAAAAAGTCACTACTGCACCTATTCCCCTTTGCTGCCTGTGGAAAATAACATAGAATAGAAGAGAAGCTATTAGGGTCTTCCTTATGGGATAATAAAAAGTTTTATTGGTTCAAAACTGCGTTATCCGGTCATTTCATAACTAAAATAGAAAGCTTACAAGGTAACGATTGAAGGAAAAGAGGTCTCTCTCTCCGCCAAAGAATTTCAGATGCTGCATCATCTTGCGAGCCATAAAAATCAGGTCTTCTCCAAATCGCAGCTGCTTGATGCCATCTGGGGTTATACCTCACACGGGGATGAGAATACAGTAACCGTCTATATACGCAGACTCCGAGAAAAAATTGAGACCGATCCCTCCAAGCCTAGCTATTTGAAGACGGTTTGGGGAGTCGGCTATAAGTTCAGTCAGGACTAACCCGGATAGGAGAAACCATCATGTCTTTTCAACTATGGAACAAAAAATGGCTTGTAGCTGTTACGCTATGCCTGATTACCTCAATCATCTGCAGCCTGCTCCTGCTTTTGTATGTCATCACGTCAACTGGGGCATCCGACCCAAAATATGTCGTGAATCAGGTTCGGTTAGCCGGCAATCCGATCATCCTTTACCTTGAACGGAATGGAAGCCATCTTGATCGTGCGGATGTGCGTGAGGCCCTGCTTGCCTTAACGGAATCCAGTCAAATCAAGGCGATGTATGCAGAGCTGGACGGAACAGTTACCTTTAATTCCGCCGGCGCGCTGCCCCAGCGCAAGCTCAATCTCCAGACGGAGCTGCACTACGATTTGCATGATGCCGCGACCATGGGGAATGAATTCCGGATTGCCTTTCCGATCGTAGATGAGTTGAGCCAGACGCTGACTGGTAACGTGATCTTAACGCTACCGAGCAACAAGGTGATTCAACCCACCTCCTATAAGCTTCCGATTGCGCTATTCCTTATGGCTTCTGCCCTCTCCCTGCTGTGCGCCATGCTCGCTCTCACGATTAGACGAAAGCTCAAGCGGGAGATGATTACCCCCATCCATACGTTGAAGCAGCATGCGGAAGCGATCCTGAAGGGCAACTATGAGACCCGGATCCAGTACGACCGAATGGATGAGCTGGGCGAGTTATACACCATGTTTGACTTGATGCGGACTGAAATCATGCATTTGAGTATGGAACGAATTACACGTGAAAAGGCGCAAAAGGAGCTCGTCACCAATATTTCGCATGAGCTCAAAACACCCTTGACGACGATGAAAGCCTACATCGATGCCATCCTGGAGGGCGTCTGTTCGGATGAGGAAATGATGATGGAGTATGTCGAGGTGATGCGCGGCAATACCGACAAAATGGCACGTCTTGTCGAAGATCTGCTGATCCATGCGCTGCAGGAGCTGGGTCAGATTTCGGTGGAGCCCCAGGAGCAATATAGTCAAGAAGTCCTTGAGCCAATGCTGAAGACGATCGGACACTATGTTCGTACCAACGGTCTTCTCTACACTCCGCCCCGGGAGATCCCGAATGTCCTGGTCCGGATCGATTCCGTTCGCATTGAACAGGTCATTTCCAATCTCGTATCCAATGCACTCAAGCATACGACCCCTGGAGACAGCATTCGCATCAATACCCAACTCGAGCCCGGCCAGCTGAGAATCACAATTGCCGACTCAGGCAAAGGGATCCGTGCGCAGGATATGCCGTTCATTTTTGAGCGTTACTTCAAGGGACGCGCCAGCGACCCTGGCACCGAGGGCGTCCAGAAAGGCACAGGCCTCGGACTCTCGATATGCAAAACCATCATCGAAGCCCACGGCGGCCAAATCTCCTTTACCAGCAAAGAAAAAGAAGGTACCGTCTTCCACTTCACCCTCCCGGTCTAGTCAGAATTTCAACTTTTGAAATCGTGCCGATAGGTACGGAATCGATTCTGGTCAACGCTTTCTGCAAGAAAGCGACTTCGGGAGCATATGCTGCGGAGCGCTCGCCTTTGTTCCCGGATTTCACCCCTTACAGGGGTACAAAAATCAAAGAAATCCGGGAACAACAGCGTTCGTAAGAACGATCCGTTACCTTGAGGCTTACACATTTCAACCCTCGAATTTCTGTAATACTTTATTTATAACTTGATAATGGTTTTTAAAGATCGCTCCTTTACACTGGGTTCCATACAGATAAATAGGAGTGATGACCATGGCCAAGAAATCAATCATTCGCGCAAATAACTTATGCAAAACATATAACACAGGCACCGAGCAGTATCATGCAATTCGCAACGTGGACCTGGAGCTCTATGAAGGGGACTTTACCGTCATCATGGGTAACTCCGGTTCCGGTAAATCGACCCTGCTCTATATGCTTAGCGGTTTGGACAGTGTAACGGCTGGTGAGGTGTACTTCCGCGACAAGCGGATTGATACCTACAATGAGCAAGAGCTGTCTGATTTCCGCACCAAGCAAATCGGCTACATCTATCAGAGCATTAATCTGGTCCCCGATCTGACCATCCTCGAGAACGTCTCCTTGCCTGGCTATATCGCGGGCAATAAGAAGAGCGCCATTAAAGCCAAAGCTAACGAGCTGATTACAGCCATGGGTATTGACGGTCAGCACGGCCGACTGCCGGCCCAAACCTCTGGTGGCCAGCAGCAGCGTGCTGCGATTGCCCGAGCACTGATCAATTCGCCGGATATTATTTTCGCTGACGAGCCAACAGGAAGCCTGAACTATGACCACGGCAAGGCTGTGCTCGACATCCTCACCGATATTAACCGCAAAGGCCAATCCGTTGTCATGGTTACCCATGATATCAAAGCGGCTTGCCGCGCAGATCGACTCATCTTCATCCGGGACGGAAAAGTTGGCGGCACGCTGGAGTTTGATAAATACGATGCCAACAACACGGAAGATCGTGAATCCATGATCTTTGCTTTCGTGTCGGGGAAGGAGTGAGCTTATGACTGCAGTCTGGAAGCTTAGCTTTTCCTACCTCAAAAAAAGCAAAATACAAAATCTGTTCGTGGCGCTCTTGATTCTGCTATCTACGCTGCTGGTGTCCACAGCTACGATCATCATCGCCAATACCGGGAACGCGTTCACAGACATGCACAACCGAACCAACGGCGCGCATCAAATCCTGACGATGGACAAAGGGCTGCATGACCCGGAATTCGTTCACTCCTGGTGGGCAACACAGGACGGTGTTCAAGCCTCGGATCTGCTGACCTATCGCACCCTGTCAGGCATTACACACGACGGTAACGATTACCCAAATCTGTTTCTGTATATGATTGATACGCCGTCGCTCCCTTTTGAGGTCGACAATCTGGTATTTGCACAAGGCATGCAGACGGACACGCCGGATAAAGGAACCATCTGGATTCCGACGTCGATGGCGAATAGCTATAATATCTCGCTTGGCGACTCGGTCGGATTCCGCACAGGTGATTCTCCACTGGAGCTTCAAGTCTCTGGCATTGTCGTTGACGTTGCATATGGCGCCCCCTTCAGCAACACGTCGAGAGTCTGGACCAACAGCGACGATTATCAGGAAAGCCTATCGGACCTGCCAGGCAATGACAATTACATGATGGGGCTGCGGTTTGCCGATTACAGCACCAATTTGACCTATTGGGACCGTTTCGAAAATGAAATGGGAACCCCATTTTTGGAATCAAAAATGGAATTCGAGGGCATCTCGTCCTTCTATCTGATCATCAATCAGATTATCGGTTTCATTATGATCTTCCTCGGCCTGGTCATGATGTTCATCGCGTTGATTACGATTGGCTTCACGATATCGGACGCCATTCTTGCCAATTACAAAACGATTGGCGTACTGAAATCGCTTGGTCTGACTTCGAGCCGAACGATTGGTACCTACGTCATTCAATATGCATTCTTATCGATCATCAGCATTATTCCAGGCTTGGCACTCAGCACCATACTCTCAAAGCTGATTATTAATTTCTCGGTATCATCCCTTCGAACAAATGATGCGTCACTTGCCATCAAGGGCTTCGGGGCCGCATTGCTGGTTGGGCTGTTCCTGTTCGCACTCGTCATTTTGTTCGTTGTGCTGTATGCGAAGAAAGCCCGCAGCGTACAGCCAGTACAGGCGATTCGTTATGGGATGTCGGAGACGGACAGCATCAAGATGACACGCCGGATGAATTCGGCAGGCGCCCGTCGCTTCGGCTTCGGCTCCCTTCCTGTCACCGCTGTCATCGGCATCCGGAATCTGATAAAAAACATCAAGGGCTCCGTACTCATGCTGGTGCTGACAATGATGGCTGCCTCCGTGCTCGTGCTGGGATACGTGATACTGAACAGCATTATCGGCATTCAGCAAACCGCAGGCCAATGGGGGTACGACAACGCCAACATCTCCGCCCTCGTCGTCAACAAAACGACGTTCCCACAGGAAGAGTTCGAGCAAGCGCTGCTGAATGACGACCGGATCCAAACCATTGGCTGGAAGAGTAATTTAACAGGCATCGTAGATTCACAAGCTTTGGCCAGCTCGGACAGCACAAATATCCAGAACCTAAGCGTCTACCTGGGCATCCTCGATGGCAGTTATGACGATTTAGGCTTCGAAACGATACGCGGGGAGGACCCCAAGGAACAAAATGAAATCTCCATCGGAATAAGCGTGGCAAATCTATTGAATAAAGACTTGGGTGACACCATCGATCTGTATATCCTTGGCGAAAGACAGTCGTTGATCATTACGGGCATCTATCAGGCGATTGAAAATTCGGCGATCTCGGGACGCCTCACAGTCGATGCCATACGCTCAATCGATCCGAATTATAGCGAATTAGATGTAGCTTTTATTAACGTCCAAGACATTAATCAAGTGGATGCTATTGCGGAAGAACTTAATAAACGTTTCCAAGATTCTGTTTCGGTCTTGACCCAACAAACCCTGCTTGATTCCTTGTTTACAGAAGCGGCTAATATCATGATCTATCCGATGAGCCTGATGGGGCTGCTGTTTATTATCGTGACCTTCATCATCATTTACAGCACCTGCCGCATCAACATTCGTAAAGAAAGCCGTACGTACGGCATTTACAAATCGATTGGCATGACCTCGAACCGGATTCGCTGGTCGATCGCGCTCGGCGTTGGTGGTCTGGCGTTGATTGGCTCCTTGCTGGGCATCCTCGTCGGTGTCTATCTGCTGCCGATGTTGCTCGAAATGGTTCTGCTCAGTTACGGCCTTGCTGAATTGCCTGTTATTCTGAATTGGGGCGGCATTCTGGTGATGGCTATCGCTACAGTTATAGCGGCCACACTTGGCTCCTGGGCTTCCTCCAAGGTGATTCGCAAAGCCTCGCCTCGTAATCTCGTGGTCGAGTAATCCATACAAATGTTCGATAAGGGAGGATGAACAACATGCGAAAAATATACAAGCGGTTATTGTTAGTCACGGTTGGATCAGTTGGTTTGTTGACGGCTTGCAGCAATATGATCAACTCTTCGGGAGCGGGCGGTACTACACTCAAAGGTCCTTCGGAGTGGATGGATCAAATTAGCCAAAATGGGCTGAAGAAAGAGCTTGCGATTGTCCAGGAACCTGCCACTGCAGCATCGCTGCTGCTTAAAAATGAGGTTGGTAATGTAACCATCACCCCAAGCTCTGATGATAACATCACGGTCCGTACCTATATCTGGGCAGTTAATAACGATCAAGGGGCCTCCCTTCTGGAGGAGGTAACAGAACAAGCTGCGGTGTCCATTAGGAAAGACGGTAAGCAGCTCGTCATCCAAGCGCATCCGCGGGGTGACGAGAAGCAGGATTTGTGGACGTGGGCGGAGAAGAACATCGGTCATTCCCGATTCACGGTGAACTATGAGATTGAACTCCCGGCTGCCATCTCTGCCTATGACGTGTCCACCACCGTAGGCGGCATCACGCTAGATGGACTGGCGGGCAACTACAAGGTCTACAACAACGTGGGCAAGATTAGCATTGGAGATGCCCAGGTGCAAGGCAAGTCCAGTGTAAAGTCAGATGCGGGAACGATTGAACTGGATGTGAGTGATTTCGAAAGAGGCAGCAGCCTCAAAGCATCGGCGGAGGTGGGCGGCATCACTGCTACGCTCCCTTCCTCGCTGGCTTACAGCCTGAAGACCGAAACGGATTTAGGCAAAGTCACCGGCGCAGCCAAAGGAAAAAGCGACATCAACGGCGGCGGTCCACTGCTCACGTTGACGACCTCGGTCGGATTTATCAAAGTCGAAGAAAAATAAAAGAGAAATAAAAAAACAAGGGGTTGTTCCAAGGTCATGCTGACCAGGGATAACCCCTTGCTGCTTATCCATTTAAAGTGTCCATCTAAAATCTCTCTTAAAGCCAAATCCACTCAATCACCTTGAAAAACACCGCAGCCATGAAAGCGGAAATCGGAATCGTGATCAGCCAGGACATGACGATCCGGCCGGCCATCGACCACTTGACGCTGGAGAAGCGCTTGGCGCTGCCCACGCCGAGGAGCGAGGATGTGATCGTGTGCGTCGTACTGACCGGGAAATGCGCCAGCGTCGCTGTCAGGATAACCATTGCCGATCCCAAATCAGCAGCAAAGCCGTTGATCGGCTCGATTTTGAAAATCTTCGTGCCCATCGTCTTGATGATCTTCCAACCGCCGACCGAGGTCCCGAGCGCCATAGCGGTAGCTGCGGAAATTTTAACCCACAGCTGGACCTCATCGGTGCTCTGCATCTGCGCTGCCACCAAGGCGAACGTGATAATCCCCATCGCCTTCTGTGCATCATTCGTTCCGTGCGTGAATGCCTGGAATGCTGCGGTGACGACTTGGCTGGAGCGGAAGCCTTTGTTGACCTGATGCGGGCTGCGGTTGGCAAAAATTTTCTTGAGCAGCATCATCAGAATAAATCCGAGTGTAAATGCAATGAGCGGTGAAAAAATCAACGCTTGTACAATCGAAGTGAAGCCTGCTGCATTAATGCCGCCCATCCCCTCTGCCCCGATGACAGCACCCGCGAGGGCACCGATCAACGCATGAGAAGACGAGGACGGAATGCCGAACCACCAGGTAAGCAGATTCCAGGCAATTGCCGCAAGCAATGCCGCGATAACGATCTGTTCCCCGAAGGCCAGCTTCGTCGGGTCAGCAATACTGCCACCAATCGTCTTGGCCACCCCAGTGAACGTCAACGCGCCGATAAAGTTCATCACCGCGGCCATCAGAATGGCTACTCTAGGTGACAATGCCCGCGTCGACACCGAAGTGGCGATGGCGTTGGCCGTGTCGTGAAATCCATTAATGAAGTCAAAAGCAAGTGCCAGAAACACGACCACGCACATGATTATAAATACTGTATCGAACATGACTCAGGTCCCTCGCTTAGCTGTTGCGCATAACGATCGACTCGAGGGTGTTAGCAACATCCTCACAGCAATCGGTCGTCTGCTCCAGCCGTTCATAGATCTCTTTGCGCTTGATGATCTCGATAGGGTCTGTGACATTAGCAAACAGGCTCATGACGCATACGCGCAGCAGGTCATCGGCCTGATTTTCCAACTCGTTAATATGAATAGCCGGCTCACGAATGGCCAGCAATTTCTTCTCAGTCAGCAAATAGATAGCTTTTTTGATCTGCTGTGCACTGCGGACCAAATTGTCGGCGAACAGAATAATATACTCGTCCGGTTCCTGGAATTGATACATCTCAAACCTCGAAGCGCATGCCTCGATGCCGTCCAGTACATCGTCGAGCGACGTCGTCAGTGCCATAATGTCTTCACGCTCGATGGGCGTGATAAACGTCTTGTTCAGCTCCGTCAGGATCGTGTGAACGTACAAATCGCATTTGGATTCGTACTCCTTCATCTCCTTGGCGAATACCTTCAGATCTTTCAGATCCGGGACATTGCGGTGAAAATACTCGGCAGCCTCAAGAATCGTATCGGCCATTTCCTCCAACGTCTTGAAAAAAATATTCTTTTTTTTCTTCACCTTCAAAGACTCCTTTACCGCCTTGCGGTTTGATTTGCATCTTCTGTTCAGCCGAAGAATATCTTATCATACTTTACATCATAATTGTTAAGATAGTGTAAAGCTTTATGAAAATTTTTAGGCGGATTTTCAATCCTCTTCATGCACATATCCAGCGGCTGCCGGAGTACTCAGTTTTCACCAAAAACCACCGATTTTATCCGCCCATAATCTTCCTGAACCTCAATGTCAAGAGACCCACTCTATTAAAAAAGCCCACTCCCGCGCAGGCGGAAGCGGACATGAACCTATGGTGCAAGCTGGATAATCATCAGTACACGACATGCTCGGCAAACGTCGGTGTCATGGGAACGATGTGATAAATCGTCTTGCCCGGGACAAAGCCCAGCTCGGAGCCGTTCTGAAGAATGCGGATGAAGTTATCGCCGCGACGCTCCCATTCGGCCTCAATGACGGTGCCCTGACGGAATAGCATGGCGGGACCGCCGGAATCAAGATCCACGGCCAGTCTGCCCTCGCTGTCCAAGGTGCGGTGCGAGGTGCCGAGCACGACCAGGTTGGCGGCAGCAAGCTGCTCGTCATTGTTCATATCTGTGTGAGGTTTGTCATTAATCGAGCGCAGATAGAGGCGGGATTCCTCGTCATAGCTATACGATACTTTGTAGTCCTTGAGCAAGAAGCGAATGTCGATCTGTGTGGCCGAATCGCCTGTCGCCAGTTCTTCGCTGTCAAGGAACCGCATGACCGGAACCGCTACGTCGGTTCGGTAATTGCGGCGTTCGATGCCCTCCCGCAGCTTCTCTAGATTGGAGTACAAATTATGTGGAGCCTTGCGGAAGGACTCGCGCCAGAAGGAGCTGCCCGCGTTAGAAATCTCATCCAGGTAAGGCTTCGCTTGCTTTTGCAGAATCGAATACGCATCCGGGCTGCCGCCTGCATGAGCCAGGACAGCCTCATAGCTCTCGCCCAGTTCAATCAGATACGGACGGATGCTGCGGATTGGACCAATCGCCTCCGGGAAATCCTGACTCTGGTAGATCGCAACCAGTCGCGTAATTCCACCCTCTGCGAGTACCTCCCAGATGACATCGGCACCGCTCAGTCCCGACTGGGGACGCGCCGGACCATTGTTGTTAATCATCACCGCAATTGGCCGCTGGGTAGCCTTTTGCTCCTGCAGCAATCCGGTCAGAGGGGCCAGGTATCCGTCCAGCTCCGGCTCGGGTTCCGGCTCTGACACGACCGGTTCTTCAACCGCTGGCGGGTCTGGCGGGGTTACTTCCATCGATTCATTCGAACTGCACGCTGCCAGCAGCAATAGAGCCAGCATGGCCAGCCCGGCACGGTACACGGTGATCCGCCGTCTCAATGTGGCAGATCCGTCTGCCGATCTTGGCTTGTTCAATTCCATCCATCCTTTTCCACCGTTTCATAAGCTCGTCCCTCTTATTAAAACACACCCGCACCGGATTTGTCTTGAATTCTTGGAAACTCGCCTAAATAATCCTACAACTTGAGAAGCTGGCGACACTGGTATACGGGTTGGGCGGTGCGCGTGTTGGGGTGCTGGCGCGGGCGGGGGCTGTAGTTAAAGAATCTTTACTTGCAGACGGCGGTTGAGGCGCGCACGGGAGCTGCAGTTAAAGAAACTTTACTTGGAGACGGCGGTTGGGGTGCGTACGGGGGCTGTAGATAAACAAACTTCACTTAGAGCCTCGGTTGGGGCGCGTGCGGGAGCAGTAGTTAAACAAACTTTACTTGGAGACGGCGGTTGAGGCGCATACGCGGGCTGCAGTTAAAGCAACTTTACTTGGAGACGGTGGTTGGGGTGCGTACAGGGGCTGTAGTTAAAGAATCTTTACTTGGAGGCGACGGTTGGGCCAGGGGCGGAGTGGCGTTAGCGGCATACCCAACTACATAGCCCGCCCACGACCTCAAACTAATCAAAATTAAAAATCGGACACCGATAAGGATCGGGGTCCGATTCTGATGTTTCCACGGGAAAAGTTGCTTAGATACTCCAATGATGCCACTGCTCGTGCCGCTTTTGCAGGTCATTCAACCATTTGATGCTGGAGCCGATAGCCGTCTCCTGGTGCTTCTGATTGGAATACGTATGATCCGCCTGAAAAATGATTTCCTTGTCGCAGCCGCCGTCGGGACGGGTCCAAAGGACCTTCTGCAAAAGGAAGCTGTAATCGACTGGAATAACATCGTCACTGGTACCGTGAACGAGAAATACATCCCCGCCGAAGCGCGGTGCCGCTTGGAACGGCTGGTGCTGCATAAGCGATTCGAAGAATACGGGCTGGAGCGCATAACCGACGTAATCGGTTTGTCCCGTCTTGATTGCTTCGTCGTAGCTCTCGCGGCCGATAATACCGACGATATCATTGAACGGATAAGCAACTGGCGACCACAGGATGAGCGACTTCACCCGGCGGTCGCGAACCGCGGTCAGCAGCGCTACAGCCCCACCCAGACTATGGCCGAGCAGTGTTACACGCAGCGGATCAACGCAGTCCATCTCCAGCATGTAGTCCAGTGCGGTCCTCGTCTGGTCAATCATCGACTCCAAGCCCAGTGATCCATAATCGCCCTGGCTCTCCCCGCAGCCGCCGTAATCAAAGCGGAGCACATAGCTTCCTTGGGCAGCTAGCTCGCGTGCCGCTTTGACGAATAGTCGGTCCGTACCCATCCGGTTGCCTACGAAGCCATGACAGATGATGACCGCCGGCGCCTTGGAGCCGCTGGCTGTGCCATTCGTCGGATAGTGCAGCGTCGCCGCCAGTTCCAGCCCCTCGTCCAAGTGATGCAGCGTCAACGATTTCTCCATCATCCATCCACTCCGTTCATTTAATCTAAATATAATAATTCCAATGCATTTAGTTGGTTTTAATTCATCATACTCGGAGTGACCTCAAATGTCAACTATTTGGCTGAGACATACCGAACTGCAAACGATACACATAAGGCTTTGGATTACCGGGCACCTTACTGATAAAAGCAATTGCGATCTCGAACTCACGCTTAGAACGAGGAGGCAGAGCGATATGAATCAGTTTGTACAATGGTTTGCTGAACAATGGCTAACGGTCCTGCTTGTCGCAGGAGTTATCATAGCAGGTATCATGGTCTATGCCAAGCGTAATGAATTGTTTTTGAAGGAATAGTTAGCAGGGGGACTCCACGTACTGGGAGCTGTCCGGCCAACTTGGCCTTACGCTAACGGCCACCACAGCAGTTATTATTGCGTTAAATGAACACTTTTCAAGCTAACGGCCACCAGCGCAGTTATTTGTGCAAAAATGGGCCCCAGTCAGACGAAAAGACTTGAATAACTGCGCTCATGGCCGTTACATTTTGAAATCATCTATTTTGGCGCGCTAAGCAGCTCTGGTGGCCGTTACAACATGGATTACATATAGACCAACCAAACCCCGGACCGTCAAACGACAGTCCGGGGTTTTGGTTTCCTGTTAGTACACTTTCGGCACTTCGATATGCTCGGTGACACCCAACTCATCCGTAAAGTAGAGATGCACGCCGTGATCCTGATCGTCCATAAAATAAGATACATACCGCTTCTGGTCACGCTTCATCGGCACGAGCAGCGTCGCTATACGATGCGATCTCCGCTGCGATGTCACCGCTCGCAAATGCCAATGGCGGTCCAGTCCGTCCAGCTCCTCGGGAGCTACCCCTTGGAAGCCTTCATGCTGAGATAGTGCCAACTCGCCTGATGAGCAATACACAAATCGTCCATCCAGCTCCGCCCGCTCCCCCTGGAGGCGGAATGTCTGCCCCGACAGCTCCAGCGGTCGCAGCGTCTGCAACAGCCAGTCCACGCGGCCCGGCTGATCCAGATCCACTGAATCGATAATCACAAAGTAAGACTGCCGGACAAAATAGATTTCACGCATATATCGTTTCAAGTACGGCACCTGCTCCTGATAGGCCGCTGTCGCATCACTCCGGCAGTACCCATTTGCCCCGCGCATACCCGCTTCGATCACCTGCCCAGCCGCAGCCATGCAGAGCGCCTTGTTCGTACCCGCATATTGGCCTTGTCCGTCGATGAGCAGATTGTTGGTCGAGCAGGTCTGACGGCGCCATTCCCGATGCATTGTGCTGCCAAAGGCCACATAATGACCGCTCTCAATTGCTAGCGGTTCGCCATAAGCATGCAGCAAGAAACCGTTCTGGTCCCCATGACTATGACTGATGGAGCCGTAGGGGCTGCTCTTCGTCATCAGCATAACATGTTCCCCTGGTTCATCCATCCGGCGGTGCATGGCGACCCAGCCGATATCACGGAACCACTTTACAGGCTCGACCACACCATCGACCGGGACAATAGCAGACGATTCCGGATAGCTATGTCGGTAGAGCAGCTCATCGAAGCGAAAATCCCACCAGCCATAGTTGTAGAATTTGCTGTCCGGATCAGTATCCGTGCTTGCAATCTGCTCATAATACCATTGGTAACGCCCATCGCCCGTCCAGCCAGCAAACTGGCGCATATTGAAGCCCGTCTTCAGACTAGCTGGCTCACCGAGCGTCGATTGATCACCGAAGCTGGCGCGGACCGTCCCCGGCGGATTGCAGTAGAGTGGAAAATCTCCTGTCTTGCGGAAGAACGGCCGCTCAAACAACGCAATTCCTGTGTATTGGTGCAGCAGATTCAGCGCATCGATGACATAGGCCATTCCCGTCGTCCAGTACATCGGGCCTTCTGCCCAGCCGCCATCAGCGCCACCCCACGGCGTGTAGATGCAGGCGAAGTAATCCACCGCATAGTCCAGCCACTCGCGGGCCTGCGGTTCTTCGTGCAAGAGGGACAGACAACAAGGCACCAGCACCGAAGACAGAGAGCGTACCGCATGACTGTCAAAAGGCACCTGATGAATGCGTGAGCGTTCCATCACGTGATAAGCAACCTGCTCCGTGCGGCGAAGCAGAGTGCCGCGCACCTCCTGCCGCTCCGTCCCCGTCAGCTCGTCATGAAGCCAATCGTAGCCCCAGGCGAGTGCGCCAGCGATGCGAAAGGCCGCTTCGTCATTGTAATCCCGCGAAGTTGTCCCCTCCGGGTCCCACGCCGCCGCATGCAGGAGCCATCGCTTCGCCGTAGCCAACAGCTGCTGGTCGTTCAGTATTCGCCCGGCCACACTCAAGTGGCGGATGGCGTAGAGAACCTCTTGGCAGTCCATGTACATCTGCCGCCATAACGCTGCTACACGGCGATGGCCCGGGTACGGCGCAGGCTCGGCAACCAGCTCACGCGACAGCCAGGGCAGTACAGAGCCCTCATAGAACCGTTTCCAGCCTGCATAGCCGGGATCAGTAGCCAGCCTCTCCCGGAATTCAGCCAGACCATCCGCGCTCAGCCATAACCGGGGATGTGCTGCGCTGGTGGCAGCATATCGGATCTCTCTAGCAGGCAAAGGCGTCTGAGGCAAGTCAGCTGGTACGTTGAAGCAGCGGGTCTGGCTCCATTCCGAATCCCGGTGTGGCTGCGTGGGATGTCCCTTGTCTGGCTGGCGTTCTGTGGTCAGGGGGGCTTCGTTCTCATGCCATGACGCTTCACTCTCCGCAGCTGCCAGAGCATAGCGCCAATAATAGCTCCCCGGCTCATAGGCGTGATCAGGCACATACAGATTGTAGGGGAGCGGCCCGATAGTCTCGGTCCGATCATCTGCAAAATCCGGCGATGCCGAAATCTGCAGCACATAATCGGCCCGCTCTGGTACCGCTGGAATCCAGGTGAAACGGGGAGGATTTTCAAATAACCTCGTATCCTCATCCGGCGCGTACTGAATGGTCAAGCTTCCGCTCTGCGGTTCGAATAGAGCCTTCATAGCGCCCCCTCCTCCATTAGTCCATCCTGCGTCATCTGGTACGTACGGAGTTTGCCAGCTTGCTTAATTCCGATTCGTCCCGCTTCATCTAACTGCACATGTGGACATGCCTTACTTGCACTGTATACCGCCACGAAGCGCGCTGTGGTACCCCGGCACCGCATGAGAATGCCCTCCATCTCGCGGCTCGGATCGGTTGTCAGGCCGGGAGATTGCACGCGTATAATCTCGGTACCTGCAGTAGGCAGCCCTTGCAAGAAGACTGGCTCCATTCTCGCAGCATCTACGAGACCTGCCTCCTTATCAGCATTCGCCCGACCTGCCTCCAGATCAGGATTCACGGTACCATCAGCCGTACCTTCTACCGTGCCGGCCTGTGTTACCTCTCCTGCTGCACTCCGCGTCACCTCTTCAGCTTCTCTGGAGACTACGTCTTCAGCTTCTCTCGACGCTTCGATTCGCAGCTTGAGCGGCGTGCCGTCACTAAGCAGCGATTTAGTCGGCCGGATGTAGGCATATCCATCCTCCGTCCCCAGCGTTCCTTCGTGTGGCTGCCACTCGATCAATGGATTCATTGTCCCGCCAGAATGCGTTTCTTCCACTACCTCTACAGCTTCGCCGATATAATGAAACCACCAATCGATCTCAGCCTCTGTCTCCAGCTCCACCTCGAACCAATCAAGCACCCAATCCGCTGTCACCATCACGTGCCGCGCCAGCCGTGAACCGGAATACGCTTCGGTTGTTTCCAGCCAGGCATACGCAGACTCCTGCGTGATCTCCAGCTTCCGGCAAGCCCCTGCTGCCGCGGACTGGGAACGTCCGCCAATGGTCACCGTGTTGTGGCAGGCCGTGTGCGGATACCAGCCTTTCTTGAGCGGCGAGCCGTACGGCACCGTCCCGCGATCAGGCGCAACCGGAGCTGCCCGGTGACCCAGCATCAGATTCAGCTTGTCGAAGTGACCGTGCGAGCCGCCGTGCGGACCGTAATCCACCAGAGCAGATAACGGATTGCCCGGATGAGACAGCATCGCCCAGCCGCTCTCCGGCAGGAGGCCGCTCACCGGACAAGGCAGCACCGTCTTCAGCTCCCGGCCGCCGCTCCCATACAGCACCGCCTCCAACCCGCTGCGCTGGGATTCACCTGACAGCTGACGATACGCCTCGGCCAGCAGGGGTTCATACGCCTTGTTGCCGTACCGGGCCAGACCGATCTCGAGCACCTCCGCAATCTCCCGGGCATACGGCACGCGATCATACGGACCATCATGCAGTGCCGCGAGTCTCCCGTTGCCATCCGCCAGCGAGACCAGCACATCACACATCCCTTGCAACGTTTGACCGTCCTCGCCCGCTGCATCCCACAGCAGCAGACCGCAGCGCTCCGCCATCTCAGCCGTGATGAAGTATGCTCGCAGCACGAACACATGGTAGTACACGCTGCCCTCGAACTCGAGCCCATCGCTGCGGATTGCCAGGTCCAGATGATGCTGGAAGCCTCCCTCCGCCGTAATCAGATCCACAAGCTCATCACGCTCGCCCCGGACTGCATAAATGGAGGCTAGTGCCGCAATAAGCCAAGCCGTATAATTGTTCTCCGGCTCTCCGCGCTTGTGCACGAGGATGCCGTGGTACTCCCGCAAACTACTCTTCAGCAGATCCAGGAAAATATCCAGCGCTTCCCGGTCTTCTTCAAAGGATACGCCCTCATCCCTCAGCAGCACATAGGCCCTTAGCAGCGTGGTCGCCCAGATGGCTTCGGTCAACGCCTGATGGAAGGCCCGCCCCTTCAGCATCCACGGCTGGGCATCAGGATGGACAGGATAATGCGGGAACAGGCGGGCATAGCGAACGATAATCTGCCGTCCCAGCTCCGCATAGACCATCTCTCCCGTCCCGGCATGGACAACCGCAGCCTGCAGCGCGTAACGCGCCCAAGCCTGATGCCGGTATACCAGCCAGGCGCCGCGATAGGCGTCTCCCGCCAGCTCACACCCGTAAGGGCAGCGATAGCTGTGTGCATCCTCCTCCAGCGGGTCGAACAACAGCTCCGTATGATGCTCCGGGCATACATACTGATGCCACCAGCCGCCCGGCTCCGTCGGAATCTGTGGGTGCGGCACGGCATGCTCCCCGACATCCTCTGTAGCCTGGGAATTGGCATGATCCGCTGCTGTAGAGACAGAGCTGCCCTTCCTCATCACCTGGTCCAATTCCTCCTGCAGCACCTTCAGCTCCGCCCCGCACCAGTCCAGCTCCGCCAGCTTCTCCTGAATATTCATCGCATGAACATGCCGCCGTTGATCTCGATCGTCTCCCCCGTCACATAGGAAGACAGATCGGAGCACAGATAGAGGGCGGCGCCTGCCACATCCTCCGGCGTCCCTTCCCGTCCCAGCGGAATACCGGCGACAGTCGCCTTACGGGCAGCATCCGGGGTGAAGGTGGCATGAAAAGCTGTCTGGCCGATGAAGCCAGGCGACAGCGCATTGACCAGAATGCCGCTGCCCGCCAGCTCCTTGGCCAGTCCCTTCGTGTAGGCAATCACTGCAGCCTTGCTGGCTGCATAGATGGATGCGCCGGGACCGCCGCCGTTGTGCGCAGCTACGGAGGTGAGGTTGACGATCCGTCCGCCGCCAGCTGCCTTCATCCCTGGGATTACAGCCTTGCTGACGAACACAGTGCTCTTCAAATTCACGTCGAGCACGCGAGTATACAGCGACTCACTCATTTCTTCGTTAGCCAGCCGTTCGACCAGATGACCGGCATTATTCACCAATAAGCTGACTGGTGCTCCCCAGGTGTCCTCCACCGCCTGCACCAAGCTTTCGATCTGTCCGATATCTGTCACATCCGCCTGAAAAGCCTTGGCCGTCCCGCCATCTGCGGCAATGTCGGCCACCGTGGCCTCGGCGCCCTCCTGGTTGTTCAAATAATTAACCGCAACCTGGGCCCCGCTGGCAGCCAGCATCCGCGCCACTGCGCGTCCGATACCGCCGCTTGCCCCAGTCACCAATGCAATGTTTCCTTTAAGATCAATAGCCATAATCAATTGCTCCTCTCTTCTTGCGGCATCACCATTGTGACCGTCGTGCCCTGATGCAGCTGGCTTTCGATCTGGATGCCGTATTCGTTGCCGAACACCATCTGGATACGACGGTGTACATTCATTACGCCGATCCCGCCCCGGCTAGAGCGGACGCCTTCATCCTCATCGCTGCCTGGCAGACGGTTCTGACTCAGTCGGCTGCGCAGCAGCGCCAGTCGCTCCTCGCTCATACCGATGCCGTTGTCGGAGACCGAGATCAGCAGCCGTCCGCCTTCCTCCCGGGCATCAATCCTTATATAATGATGCGGCTGAATGCCGTCTGGATAGGCATGGTGAAACACGTTTTCCACTAGTGGCTGCAAGGTTAGACGCACCATTTTCTTCAATAGCAGCGCTGGCGGCACCAGCACCTCCGCCTCGAAATCGCGCTGAATGCGGTGCTTGAAGATAATCAGATAATTGCGCACATGATTCAGCTCATTGGCGATTGTAATCTCCTCCAGATTGGTCTGGATGGAGTAACGCAGCATGAACGCCATCGCCTCGACCATCTCCGAAATATCGTCGGAGTCCTGGACAATGGCATAGCAGTTGATCGTCTCCAGTGTGTTGTACAGGAAATGCGGATTAATCTGCAGCTGTAGCGCCTGGAACTCGGCACGCTGCCGCTCCAGCTCGATACCCTGCAGCCGCAGCTGGGTTTTCTGATTGGTCAGCTCAGCGTCGTACACCCGCTCGATCATCTCGGAGAGCCGTCCTACCATCAGGTTGTAGCTGTGCACCAGCCCGCCGATCTCATCCTGGCGTGCCGGTCCTTCAATATGCGTCCAATTGCCCTTCTCCGTCTCCCGCATGCCGTCCTTCAGATGCCGGATCGGCTGCACGATGGAGCGTCCGAACCGGATGGCAATGATAGAGCCGATGACGAGCGTGACCAGACCGACGACGAGCGTGGTGGAGCGAATGCTGGAGATTGGCGCCCGCAGCTCCGAGAGCGGCATCGACACGGCCAGACTCCACCCCGAGTAGTCCGAGGTGCGGGACACCACCATTTTGCGGTCCCCGTCTACAGGCTGGATCAACCGGTTCTCTCCGCGCAGGATCTGCTCCCGCACACCGGTCTCCAGCAGCGGCTCTAGCAGCCCGTTCTCCGGCCCGAAGATAACCTCTCCGAAGCGATCCAGGATGAAGAAATAGCCATTCTCGCCCAGATCAAGCTGGCTCCACAGATCCGTCAACTGCTGCTTGTTGAACTCTATGGCGAGCACGCCTTTGACGTCGTAGGAGGCGTAGCCGCGAATTTTGCGGGCGACTGTAATGACCTCGTCCCTGTCGCGGGGGAGCAGACTTGTGTTAAGAATCGCGATCTCGCCCGTATCCGGCGTCTTGGCATTAAGCTCCTGCAGACGTGCTGACGGATCAACGGAGATCGCCGAGAAGCTCTGGTTGTGATCGAAGATCGACCGGCCGTGATCCCCCAGAATGTAGATCATATGAATCTGGGTCGGATACGTGATGAACACACGCTGAAAAACATCCTTGCGAATCTGGTTCGAGAAATTATAAAACTCATAGCTGTCCGTCGGGTCCATATCCAGGAAGCGCTTTACAATCTGTTGGGACAGAATCGAATTGCTGACCCGCTCGAAGGTCATGAGCTGATTATCCGTCTGCATCGCCGCGTTGTTGATGACTTGCGCCATGTATTTCTCCACCTGCTCGTCGATGGCGCGCGACGATTCCAGATACGAGAAGATGCCGACCATGGACAACGAGAACACAATGACGATGAGGAAGGAGATGAAGAGCTGACGCGCCAGACTTCTTCTCATCCCTGAATCCCCAGCAGGCCACGGTATTCGGCGGGCGTATACCCCGTACTCCGCTTGAACGTTTTGGTGAAATGGGGATGGTCGGCATAGCCCACTTCATGCGAGATATCCGTAATTTTGACATGCGGCTGGGCAAGCAGACGCTTGGCCAGCTCGATCCGACGCTTCGTGCGATATTGGACAAAGGTCTCTCCGGCCACCTGCCGGAACAGCTGGCTCAGATAGGAAGCGTTCAAGCCGAGCCGCTCCGCCACCTCCTCCAGCGACAACTCGCGGGACAAATGCTGCTCGATGTACCGCTTCGCCTCCTCAATCGGCTCCTTCGGATTGCCCTTGCGCTTGCCGCGGATCAGCCCTGTCAGGCGGCCAGTCTCTTGGCGCAGCCAGGTGTAGCAGGCCTGCTCATCGATCAGGGCGTCCGTCTGCGAAGGAGCGCTCTCCAATGGATACACATCCCGCCGGTTGAGTGCCTGGAGCAGGCCGTCCTGCAGCTGGGCGACGAACTCCCGCAGCTGCCGCACACTCATTCGCTGCTCACGGCAATAGTGCTCCAGATCGTCCAGCGTCTGTTCGATCTGTTCCTCTTGCAGGAGCCATATCGCCTGATCCAGCGTCTCCAGCCAGTGCCCGGAGGTGGACAGCGGAATATAGCCACCCGGCTGTTTTTCGCGCAGCTTTTCCAACAGTTTGCCTACCGTTTCGTATACCGCAGACCTGGTCACGGGCTTGAGCAAATATTGCTTCACACCCCAGCCCATACATTGCCGTGCATATTCAAAATCGCCATAACCCGATACCACGACGATCTGCACATCCTTGTACGTCTCACTCACCCTGCGGCATAGCTCCAGACCGTCCATGCGGGGCATCCTTATATCGGTGAACAGGAAGTCGGGGCACTGCTCCCTCATCTTCTCCAGCGCATCCGCACCATCGACGGCGGTTGCCGTCTCCGTAATCGCGGCATCTGCCTGTCGGATCAGCTTACTCAGTCCTTGTCGAATCATCGGCTCATCATCCACTATCAGCACTCGGACCATCTGCAGCCTCTCCTTCCCGTGGCACCCTGCCCGATACCGGTTTCCGTACCGCTACCTGGCAGGAAGCTTAGTTATCACCTATAGTAATGGAAGTCCCTTGCTACGACAATCTTATTCGAAAGCGTTCTCTTGATTATTGTATCTGGCAGTTGCCTCTTCAATAATTTCCTTGCCGCCCTTGGACAGATATTCGTCCAGCACCGCTTCGTAATTGTCGATTTCCTCCCGCCCATACACCATCCGCAGCACATGCTCCAGAATGAGTGGCGGCATCTCATCCGACTTCGGATTGAGATCAGGGTAACGAATGAGTGCTTCGAGCCTCGGATCGAACTCAATGCCTTTGCGACCCTCATGGGCCAGCATGTTGTCGAACGCGTCAATCATCTGCTGCCCGGTCTCGGTGAGCGACGACACCATTTTGTTGTAGGTGGTATCCTGCACCAGCCACAGCCAGTAGTTCAGGTAACGCATTTTGTCTGTTCCCGCCGTGTCGGTTGGCACCTCGAAGGATGGCTCACCGTTCACCATGGTATAGTCCTCGCCCTCCAGACCGTAGCTGAAGAACAGCTCTGCCTCATCGCTTACCATCCAGTTGAAGAATTGCACAATCTCCGCCGCCTTGTCTTCGGCCTTCTTATTGATATAGAAGGAGCGGGTGACCGGATTATAATGGGCATACCCGCCACCGCCGTCAGGTCCGGTCGGGGATGGAATGAGCGCCACACGGGCGTCCGGTACATTTTCCATCAGCTGTGCGCCCCAGATTGGCAGCTCGTTGGCATTCATCGACCACATGCCTGCTTTGCCGCTGGTGACGATGCTGCGGAAGTCGGTGCTCTCGATGGTGGCGAACTCCCGGCTGATCAGCCCTTCATCATGCATCGTTTTGTAGATGCCGATCGCAGCCTTCATATTGTCGACGTCAAAAAAGTTCGGCTTCACCTGTCCGTCCGGGAACAGTTTAAACTGGTTGAGATAACCCAGCACATCGTACGCGCCGAAGAACGTATCGGCATACTTGAAGTTCTGGCGTCCGGCAAACGGCTGCTCCACCCCTGCTTCCTTGAAGGCCCGCAGCACCTCCAGCGTCTCCTCGACGGTTGTCGGGATGTCCTTGCCTACCTGCTCCAGCAGGTCGGTACGGATCCAGGTCGCCCGCCGCGATGGATTGGACAGAATCTCTGGAATGCCGTAGATATTGCCCGTCTTCGAATCCGTCATGCGTGCCCACGCTTCTTCAGGAATGAAGGCGAGGAGATCCTTGCCGTGCTCCTCCAGCAGATCGTTGAGTGGCAGGAAGACGCCGTTCTCTACTGCGCCTGCGAGCTCGGGACCGCTGATGCCGCCGCTGCCCTGCACCACATCGGGGATGTCGTTGGTCGCGAACATCTGCACCATTTTGTCCTGATACTCATTGTGCGGAATGAGACGGATATCCAGATCCGTGTTCGTCATCTCTTCCAGAGCCTGCACATAAGGATCCTTGTTAATATCCGGATGCTTCTCGACATAGGCAACATTGAGCGTCCGCATCGATATGGAGAATTTGGTCGGTCCCTGTACCTGCGGCGTCTCGCCGCTGCCTTCCGCAGTGCCTGTACCTGGAGACGGTTGATTGTTGCCTGAGCATCCCGCCACGATGGCGAGGACGAGAATCAGCATGAGCATACGCATGGCTTGCTTTGGCATAGTACCCCTCTTTTCTATGGATAATAGCGCTTACAATTGTGAAGCTATCGTCTTATCGATTTAATGGATTATGATTTAATCGATCCAATCAGCATGCCCTTAATGAAGAAACGCTGCAGGAATGGATAGATCATAATAATCGGGATCGTCGCCACGAGAATGACCGCCATCTGTACACCTTGCACAGACTGGGAGGTAATCTCGAACGCCAGATTTCCCGTGTCACTCAGGTCGTCAGTAATGAGCAGCTCACGCAGCTTGACCTGAAGCGGATATTTGGCGCGGTCATTTATATAGTACAACGCATCCATGTACTTGTTCCAGTTCGTCACCGAGTAAAATATTCCCACTGTCGCCAGTGCCGGCTTCGACAGCGGCAATACGATGCTCCATAACGTTCGCAGCTCCCCGCATCCATCGATCCGTGAAGAGTCGATCAGCTCGGTCGGCAGCTGGGCAAAAAACGAGCGCAGGACGAACAAATTGAAGGCGCTGATCGCCGTTGGAATCATGAGCGCCCACAGCGTATTGACCAGACCGATCTCCCGCATCAGAATAAACTGGGGAATCAGCGGTGCGCTAAAGATCATCGTCAGCAGGATCACCATCAGCACCAGCCGCCGGCCGACATACTCCTGTCTGGATAGCGGATACGCCAGTGTCGCCGTAGCGGCCAGGTTGATAGCTGTGCCCAGCACGGTAATGTAGACCGAGATGCCAAAGGCCCGCCAGATCGAGACGTCCTCGAAAACATACTTGTAATACTGGGTCGTGATCTCTACCGGCCAGAACAACACCTCGCCCCGGTCAATCGCGCCTGCACTGCTCAATGACTGGGCAATTACATTCAAAAACGGCAGAAACATGGTCAATGACAGCAACGTTAGAAACGTATAATTAAATCCTAGAAACAGCTTACGGCTCAAGCTCTCGCGCCTTACCATAGGACTTTCTCCTTCCTTTAAAAACTAGAGGTGTGGTGATACGTGCCGGAGAGGACGGAATCGATTCTGTAGAATCAGAGTATAGGCTTCCGAAGTCGCTTTCCTACAGAAAGCGTTTAGCGTTCGCCTTTGTCCACGGATTTCTTCTGCTAAAGGGTTAACCAATTCGAAATCTGTGGACAACAGCGATCGTAAGAACGATCCGTACTCGTAGGCCGAAACACATCACCTCTAATACAGCGACTCGCCGGTGGCTTTCTTGCTGAGCGTGTTAGCAATGGCGAGCAGGAACAGCCCTACGACGGATTTGAAGAGCCCGATCGCTGTCGCGTAGCTGTACTGCATCTGCGTCAGCCCCGCCTTGTAGATGTACGTGTCCAGAATTTCGCTGTTGCGGATATTGAGCGGGTTCTGGAAGACAAAGACACGCTCGAAGCCGTAATCCAGGAAATCGCCCATCTTCAGCAGGAATAGGATCGTAATGACCGGCAGCAGCGCCGGCAGCGTGATGCTCAGCATCTGACGCCACCGTCCGGCACCGTCCATCTCGGCTGCCTCGTACAAGTCAGGGTTAATACTCGCGAGAGCTGCCAGATAGATGATTGTTCCCCAGCCGACGTCCCGCCACAGTCCTGATCCGACCAGCACCGAGCGGATGTAGGAATCTTCTCCGAGGAAGTAAATAGGTCCGAGACCGAACCAACCAAGCATCGTGTTGGCAACACCGGAAGATGGAGATAACACACCGATGAAGATACCGCTTACAATTACCCATGAAAGAAAATGTGGTGCATAGATTACGGTCTGTACGACCTTCTTATACAGGACCATTCGCACTTCATTGAGCAATAAGGCAAGAATGATCGGGGCCGTGAAGGCAAAGGTAATATCATAGATGCCCAGCAGCAACGTATTCTTCAGAATGTTGAGAAAGTCGTAGTGACTGAACATCCGTGTGAAATGCTCCAGGCCCACCCACGGGCTGCCGCTGAATCCGGCAAACAGATTGTAATTCTGGAACGCAATGACGGAGCCCATCAGCGGGATGTATTTGAAGATTAGAAAGTAGAGGATGCCCGGCAGTGACAGGAGATAGAGTGCTTTGTACTTCCACATGAAGCGCAGCACACGCCGTTTGTCCCGGGGCTGCTCCTTCTTCGTCAGGGTAGTTTGGGCGGCCGTCGTTGCTTCCATGCTTATCCCCCCTTGGCGCGCAGGTTGCTCGGCGCATTCTCATCCAGCGGTTTCTCGTCAAAGCTAATATGGATATACTCCGGCTCCCTGTCGATAATGCGGGACAGCTCGCGGGTGAACACCTCGACGATCTCTTCCTTTTGCTCGTTGGTCCGGCCTTCATACATTTCAATTTTAATTTTTGGCATGTGGCTTTCCGCCTCCTTTGAGTCAGTAGGTTACAGCTGTAGCTCTATCCTATTCTCTTTGGAGGAGACCAACAATGGAGTGCCTTTGCGTGCAGTTGTGTTTTTTTTAGGTGGAGGATGGGCGGCACCAAGCAAAACACCCTTGCCGGAATTCGGCAAGGGTGTTGCAGACGGAGGTTAGTCGATACTCGTTTTGGGCAGTAAGGATGCATTGCGCATGATCGGATATGTGGCCAGCAGCGCCATCAAGCCGACCGCTCCTGCAAGCGTGAATCCCGTCATCGCATTCATATTCATCAGCGACAGCCATTCTGTAGGCACACCCAAGGCGCCTGAGTACACCAGGAGCATCGTCACCATGCCCAGAATCGAAATACCGATGAGCGTACGTTTCATACCCAAACGGTACGTGATGCAATAGAGGAAAAACATCGAACCGAACAGCAACATGCCAATCATGAGATCAATCCATAAGTAGGGCAGGAATTGATGTTCACTGGAATAGAATTGCCCCGGATGCAAAATGCTGGCGGAACTGATCCCCTCCTGATGCAGATATGCAAGCAGCCATTGGCACAAATTTAAAAATAGCATATACACCAAGACTAAAGATGTACCGACGAGATAAAACATCTTAAGCAATTGGGTTCTTGTGCTCCCGAGTCCGACTGCGATCGGCAGCAGGCTTTTAAAACCAGCCGCACCATAATAGGGAATGAAGAAGAAGTATGCCGGACCGATCAGAAAACTTTCCGAGCCGGCCTGTTCAAAGAAAATGCCGATGATCACCCAGGCTGCGGTTAACGGCAAAGTGATGTACAGGAAAAGCAGCTTAACCAAAAACCACCTTGCATCTTCATAAATCAAACGGGCCGTGCCTTGTGCGGCATTCATAAGGAAGCCTCCTTTACCTTATCGGTCATTTGTAGTAAATAGTCCTGGAGCTGAGCTTTCTCCAGCGATACACCAGCGGCCTGGGCCCGTTTTCTCCACGCATCGGATAATGAGGCGTCGATCATCACTTTTTTTGACGTTCCGATGGCATCTTCATCCAGGATCCGCTGTCCCTCCGTCAGTTGATCCACTTGAGCTCGCTCACCCGACAACCAAAAGCCTCGTTCACGTACCTGTTCCATCGACTCATTCATCATCAGCTTGCCCTCATGGACCACCACGAGGGATTCCAGCAACGGCTGGATTTCCTCAATATGATGGGTCGACACGAGAATCAGGCGAGGATATTCATCGTAGCTATCCAGCAGCAGTTCATAAAACTTCTTGCGCATTCCTGCATCGAGCCCGTTGGTTGGCTCATCCAAGATCGTAATATCCGCCTGACTGGCCAGGCCGATTACAAGCTGCAAAGCGGTTTTCATTCCGGTAGACAGCTTACTCGAGTTTTTGCTCATCGGTAATTTGAACGTCTCAATGAGCTGATCAGCCATGCCTTGGTTCCAATTCGGATTAAAATACTTGTAGAAGCGCAGCGCATCCCGAACCGTCCAGATGGAACTGAAGATATGATCCTCCATCATGTAACAAAGGTGCTTTTGCGCTTCGGGATTATTATAGGGCTCGTGCCCGTTGATCCTGATGCTTCCCCCGCCTGGCTTCATATGTCCGGCCATTAGCTTCATAAGGGTCGTCTTTCCTGCCCCGTTACGTCCCCAGAGACCCGTGATGACGGGTTCTTGCTCAGTAAATGAGATGCCTTTCAACACCGGATGCTCATCATAACCAAATGTGAGGTTCTCGACTGAAATCATAGTTTCTTCTCCTCCTCCATAATCCATTGAATGACCTGATCAACGGGCATCCCAATTCGCTTGGCTTCTTCCAGCAACGGACGGATGTATGCTTCCCTGTAATGACCCTGTTTTTCCTTCAGCACCTGGCTTCTCGCTCCTTCCTGTACAAACATGCCGATTCCCCGCTGCTTGTAGATAATGTCCTGATCCACCAAGGCTTGGAGCCCCTTGCGCGCAGTAGCACGGTTGATATTATAGAATCGCGACAACTCATTCTCAGACGGTACGCGCTCGCCTTCTTTTAACTGGCCGTCCACAATATCGTCTATTATCATCTGAGCAATCTGTTGAAATATGGGCTGGTCTTCGTCCAACATTGCCCTCAAACGGCTTCCCCTCCTCTGAATCCTGTTCTTGATGTTCATGATAGGATGTATGGTTGGTTACTCGTATAACCAACTGTACAACATAGAGATGAAATTGTAAAGTCAAAACAAAAAAACGTCCGCATAGTCGGCTGCCCTGATAGGCAAGCCGTCCATGCGGACGTGAAATGATGAGGTTAAATTTCCAGGCCTTGCAGCGCCTTTACACCAATGTCGGTGCGGTAGTGGACACCGTCAAATTTGATCGTATCCGCAGCTTTGTAGGCTCGTTCCCGTGCCTGTGCGGTGTCTGCGCCGAGGCCGACAACGCCGAGTACACGGCCGCCGCTGGTGACAAACTGATCGCCCTGCAGCGATGTGCCCGCGTGGAAGATCTGGACGCCTTCCTGCGCCGCTGCTTCTTCCAGGCCAGAGATAACGCGACCTTTTGGATAGGATGCCGGGTAGCCTTCGGAAGCGAGGATGACGCAGACGGCTGCCTCGTCACTCCACTCGATCTCCAGTTGGTCCAGTCTGCCGTTCATGGCAGCCAGGATGATGTCGACCAGATCCGTCTTGAGGCGCGGCAGCACGACCTGCGTCTCCGGATCGCCCATCCGGGCATTGAATTCAATCGTCTTCGGTCCGTCCTTGGTGATCATCAGGCCGGCGAACAGCACGCCGCGGAACGGCCGTCCTTCGCTGACCATCGCCTTGGCCGTCGGGATCACGATCGTCTCGATCGCTTCGTCGATGATGGCCTGCGGGATATGAGGCAGCGGCGTGTAGGTTCCCATGCCGCCTGTATTCGGTCCCAGATCGCCGTCATAGACCGGCTTGTGGTCCTGCGCCGGCACCATCGGTTGCACGCTCTCGCCGTCTACGAATGCCAGGATGGACATCTCCTGGCCGACAAGGCACTCCTCGATGACGACTTGGCTGCCCGATTCACCGAACACCTTGTTCACCATCATGTCCTCCAGCGCTTGCTTGGCCTCATCCATGGTCCGGGCCACGGTCACACCCTTGCCCGCTGCCAGCCCATCGGCCTTGATGACAATGGGCGCCGACTGCTCAGCCAGGTAGGCCGATGCCGAAGCATAATCCGTGAAGGTCTCATACTTGGCGGTTGGAATATTATACTTGCGCAACAGGTCCTTCATGAAGATCTTGCTGCCTTCAATCTCTGCCGCATTCTGGCGTGGTCCGAAGATCGGAATACCGCGCGCTTCGAATGCATCAACAATGCCCGCTGCGAGCGGGTCGTCCGGTCCTACGACGACCAGGTCAATCGCATGATCCACTGCGAACTGAATCAGATCGCCGAACCGGCTGACCGGAATTGGCACACATTCCGCGAGTTGTCCGATACCCGCATTACCCGGTGCACAGTAGATTTCCTGCACCTTCTCGCTCTTCTTCAGCGCCCAGACGATGGCATGCTCACGCCCGCCGCCGCCGATGACTAGTATCCGCACAGTTACCCCTCCTTGATGTTAGTGTCTGAAATGACGTACGCCAGTCATAACCATGGCGATGTTGTGTGCATTAGCCACAGCGATCGACTCTTCGTCCTTGATCGATCCGCCAGGCTGAATGACCGCGGTAATTCCGGCTTTGGCAGCCAGCTCCAGCGTATCACCCATTGGGAAGAATGCATCCGACGCCAGAATCGCGCCTTGCGCTTCCAGACCTGCTTGCTCGATGGCGATGCGAGCCGCCCCTACCCGGTTCATCTGGCCAGCGCCGACGCCAATCGTCATGTTGTTCTTGGCGAGCAAGATGGCATTCGATTTCACATGCTTCACGACATTCCAGCCAAACAGCAGCTGCTTCAGCTCTTCTTCGGAAGGCTGACGTGTAGTCACGACCTTCAGGTCAGCAGCCGTGAGGGTATGCACATCGCTTTGCTGAACCAGCATCCCGCCGTCCACCGAAGTGACCAGCCATTCCGGCTTGCGCTCGGCACCCGATTTGAGTTCACCCAACTGCAGCAAGCGGAGATTTTTCTTCTGCGTCAGAATATCCAGCGCTTCTTGTGTGAAGTCTGGTGCGATGACAATCTCCAGGAAGATCTCGTGCAGCAGGACAGCCGTCTCTTTGTCGATCGTCCGGTTCGCTGCAACGATACCGCCGAAGATCGAAGTCGGATCAGCTGCGTATGCTTTTTGGTAAGCTTCATGGATGTTCTCGCCGATGCCTACGCCGCAAGGGTTCATATGTTTCACAGCGACAACCGCTGGCTCTTCGAATTCCTTGACGATCGAGAGCGCCGCATTGGCGTCGTTAATGTTGTTATAGCTCAGCTCTTTGCCGTGCAGCTGTTTGGCTGTGGTGATGTTGCCTTCCGGCGCCAGTGGCTTACGGTAGAATGCAGCCGCTTGGTGCGGGTTCTCCCCGTAACGCAGGTCTTGGACCTTCTCATACGTGACGGTCATCCGCTCAGGCAGCACTTGACCTGTCTGCGTAGTCAAATAATCGGAGATGAGCGCGTCATAGGCACCGGTGTGACGAAATACTTTGGCCGCCAGCGCTTTACGCGTTTCCAGAGTGGTGTCCCCGTCGCCGCGCACTTCCTCCAGCACGTTGCTGTAATCCGCTGCATCCACCACAACAGTAACGAAAGCGTGATTCTTGGCTGCCGAACGAAGCATCGTCGGTCCACCAATGTCGATATTTTCTACCGCATCTTCATAGGACACATCCGGCTTGGCAATCGTTTCTTGGAATGGGTACAAATTGACGACGACCAGATCAATGTACTTGAGCTCCAGCTCTTCCATCTTCTTCTGATGCTCCGCATCGTCGCGAATCGCCAATAGCCCGCTGTGAACAGCAGGATGAAGTGTTTTTACACGGCCGTCCAGAATTTCCGGGAAGCCTGTTACATCCGAGATGCCGATAACCGGTACGCCTTCCTTTTCCAACAGACTTGCCGTTCCTCCGGTAGAGATAATCTCAACGCCCAGCTTGGACAACTCACGCGAAAACTCAACGATCCCCGTCTTGTCCGATACACTGATCAGCGCTCTGCGAATAGCCAATCGAATCCCTCCAAAAATAGATTAGTATAAGTATTTCAATAACTACTAATTAATTTGAACATGCCGCCCATCTAGATGGACGCGGCCGCGGGCGATCTGCTGCACGACCCAGGGAAGCAGCGCTTGCTCGGCCTCATGAATACGAGGGGCAAGTGAGTCTTCCGTATCGCCGTCAGCCACCTCGACCACCCGCTGGGCAATGATCGGCCCACTGTCGAGACCGCCATCTACGTAATGCACCGTCACTCCTGTGACCTTGACGCCATAGGCCAACGCCTGGGCAATCCCGCCAACACCCGGAAAAGCAGGCAGCAGCGAGGGATGGATATTAATCATGCGACCATAGAACGGCTCTACGAGGACAGGTGTAATAATCCGCATGTAGCCTGCCAGAACGATAAGTTCTACGCCGAGCTCTTGCAGCTTGGCCAGAATTTCTTGCTCATAGGCTTCTCTAGAAGGATAGGACTTGGGCGAAAAGGCATGAACGGAAATACCCGCACGCTCCGCACGTCCGACCACTGGCGCAGATGGCCGGTCACAGACAAGCAGCTCGATGCTGACATCGAGCCGCCCTTCCTGTACTCTATCCGCCAATGCCTGAAAGTTGGTGCCTTGGCCGGAAGCGAACACAGCGATTTTTAACGCCATTAGACGTCCGCTCCCGTAAAGGTCACAACCCGGTTACCTTCAGTAACTGTGCCAATCCGGTAAGCCTGCTCACCTTGCTCGGCAAGGATCTGCAGCGCTTGCTCAGCTTGATCAGCTGGCACGACAGCCATATAGCCAATACCCATGTTAAACGTTGTAAACATATCACGATTCGTAATGCTGCCCTTCTGCTGCATGAGCTCGAAGATCGGCAGAATCGGCCAGCTGCCATAGTTGATCTCCGCGTTCACACCCTCAGGCAGGACGCGCGGGATGTTCTCGATGAAGCCACCGCCTGTAATATGTGCCATGCCTTTGACCTGCACCTTATCGATCAAGGCAAGTGCCGGCTTGACGTACAACTTGGTTGGCTCTAGCAGTACATCACCCAGACGCTTGCCGTCCAGCTCGTCCACCGTATCTGTCAGCGCGTAGCCGGATTGCTCCAGCAGCAATTTGCGAACCAGCGAGAAGCCATTGCTGTGGATACCGCTTGAGGCCAGACCAATGATGGCGTCCCCAGGCGCAATTGTGCTGCCGTCGATAATCTTGGCTTTGTCTACGACGCCTACGGTGAAGCCGGCGATGTCGTATTCGCCTTCGCCATACATGCCTGGCATCTCAGCCGTCTCGCCGCCGATCAACGCGCAGCCGGAACCGATGCAGCCGTCGGAGATGCCTTTGACGATTGCTTCAATCTTCTCCGGGATGACCTTGTCGCAAGCCAGATAGTCGAGGAAGAACAATGGCTCTGCACCTTGCACGACGATATCGTTCACGCACATGGCAACCGCGTCGATGCCGATCGTATCATGCTTGTCCATAGCAAAAGCAAGCTTCAGCTTAGTGCCAACTCCGTCCGTACCGGACACGAGAACCGGCTCCTCATACTTGCTCTTGTCCAGACCGAACAGCCCGCCGAAGCCGCCCAGCTCGGTGAGGACCTCCGGACGGAGCGTCCGCTTCACGTGCTTCTTCATCCGCTCTACTGCTTCATTGCCGGCTGCGATATCGACGCCGGCCTGTTTATAGGCTTCTGACACCAGTAACACTCCTTTAGATGAGGTTCAAAACGTGGATCTACGTTAAAAATAGGCTGCGGATTGAAATAGGAACCTACGGTCACGGATCGATCTTACGATCGCTGTTGTCCCCAGATTTCTTTGATTTTTACCCCTTTTAGGGGTGAAATCCGGGGACAGCCTATGCTTTCGAAGCTAGCTTTTCTGCAAAAAGCTCTCAGGCGAACGCTTCGCAGCGTATGCTCCCGAAGTCGCTTTCTTTCAGAAAGCGTTGACCAGATTCGATTCCGTGCCTCTTCGGCACTATTTTCAAAAACATGACCAACATAGATCCTAAACTTGCAGCCGCAAACCGACGAAGTGTCTGGGACTTCCCCAGACACTCGCTACGTGAGCTGTAAGTGCAAAAGTGCAATTAGAGTACACAAACAGCTGCAAGTTGTGGAGTTTAGTTGCAAAAATACACTTAAGCAAGTTAAAAAAGTGATTATATGGAAAAATCGTTGTGAGTAGTTGTATTTTTGCACTTAGCAGGTACAAAACCGGCTATGTTAGCAGAAATAGTTGTACTTTTACAGTTAGTTAGCAGCCGATTTGTGCATGCGAGTAACTTCAACCTTTTAGCCTTAAGCAACACACGTGCCAGGGGTTGCGTTTAATTCCGTGTCCGAATTCTGGACCTGGGCCACAACTGGGACCTATCCGGCCCCAATCCAGTCCTACCCGGCTCCATGTCCAGACTTCTGTCCGGTCCGAGCTATTGCCAAGCTAACGCCATCTATCACCTAGCAGCTGCAGCTCTTCTCGGCTTCCGCATCGACAGGCGTTGGATAGTCGTTGTCGAAGCAGGCCAGACACATGCCGCGGTTCATCTCGCCCTGGTTGCCGCCGATGGCCTCGATCAGCCCGCGGTGGCTCAGGAAATGCAGGGAGTCGGCGTTGATCGCCTCGCGGATCTCTTCGACCGTCTTGGACGAAGCGATCAGCTCCTTGCGGTCCGGCGTGTCGATGCCATAATAGCAAGGGTTGGCGAACGGCGGCGAAGTGATGCGTACATGCACTTCCGTTGCGCCGGCCTCCCGCAGCATATTGACGATCCGCAGAGAGGTGGTGCCGCGGACGATGGAGTCGTCGATCATGACGACGCGTTTGCCCTCGACAACCTTGCGGACGGCGCTCAGCTTCATCTTGACGCCCTTCTCGCGCAGCTCCTGCGACGGCTGGATGAACGTCCGGCCGGTATACTTGTTCTTGATTAGGCCAAGCTCATAAGGAATGCCCGTTTGCTCAGCGTAGCCGATAGCGGCCGAGATACTGGAATCCGGTACCCCGGTGACAATATCGGCATCCACGAAGGACTCAATCGCCATCTCCTTGCCCATCCGCTTGCGGGCGGAGTGCAGGTTGATGCCGTTGATATCGCTGTCCGGTCTTGCGAAGTAGATGTACTCCATGGAACAGGTCGCCCGCCGCTCCAGCGGCGCGTAGCGATCAACATGCAGACCGTCGCGATCAAGCACAAGCATCTCACCAGGCTGTACATCACGCTCATAGATCGCACCGCACGTCTCGAGCGCACAGGTCTCCGAAGCAAACACATAGCCAGTGCCCAGCTTGCCCATAACGAGCGGACGCAGACCATGTGGATCGGAAGCGACGACCAGCTTGTCGTTGGTCATGATGAGGAAGGCATACCCTCCGATGATCCGCTGCATCGCATCCCGCACCGCAGACACGAAGTCTTTGGGCGAGCGAGCGATCAGATGCGCAATGACCTCGGTATCACTTGTCGTCTGAAAAATCGAGCCTTGGTTTTCCAGCTCTCGGCGAATCTCCGGCGCATTGACGATGTTGCCATTGGTGGCAACCGCCAAGTCACCGTCCCGGTATTTGAAAATCAGAGGCTGCGCATTGGCAATCTTGCTCTCCCCTGCCGTCGAATAGCGGACATGGCCGATCGCACGGTCGCCTTGCAAGTAATCCAGACGATCCTGGGTAAACACTTCCTTAACGAGCCCCATCCCGCGATGGTAATGGAACCCGTTGTTCACCGAATCAACCGTACAAATGCCCGAGCTCTCCTCGCCCCGGTGCTGCAGCGCATGCAGTCCGTAGTAAGAGAGCGTGGAGGCGGACGGCAGTCCGAAGACGCCGAACACGCCGCACTCTTCTCTCAGTTTGTCAAAAATATCGTCACGGCCAATGCCCTCGTTGTAATGGTCACCTGTCCACAGCTTAGGGAGCTGTTCTACTTCATTAGACATGGAATCGCATCCTTCCAGACCTTCTCCAGTTGTTGTACCGGCGCATTAATGGCCGGCTTGCCGTTTACGTTAATGGTAAGGTTGCTGCCTGTTACTGTGCCGATAACCGCGTGCTGAACGCCTTGCTCTCTCAGAAGTGCCGTGAGTTTCTCCGCTTGCTCCGGCTTGGCCGAGAGCAGGATGCGGGACTGCGATTCACTGAACAGCAGGTGGTCCGGGCGAAGCTCGCTAGATAACGATACGTTTGCGCCTTTGCAACCGCTCATGCAAGATTCAGCTAACGCGACAGCGATGCCGCCTTCCGACAAGTCGTGAGCCGATGACACGAGACCTTGTTGAATCGCGCTCAGAACCGCACCTTGAACTTGCTTCTCCACGTCCAGATCAATCACTGGAGGACGTCCTGACGGAGCGCCGTTCAACACGTATTGCAGCTCGCTACCGCCGAATTCAGCTTTTGTATCGCCGAGCAGTACGATGACGTCGCCTTCGCTCTTGAAGCCTTGTGTCGTGATATGGTCGGTATCATGCACCAGACCTACCATGCCAATGACCGGCGTCGGGTAAATGGCGCCCTTGGCATTCTCGTTGTACAAGCTGACGTTGCCGCCGATGACCGGCGTATCCAGCTTCACGCAGGCTTCGGACATGCCGTCTGCCGATTTCTCTAGCTGCCAGAAGATTTCGGGCTTCTCGGGGTTGCCGAAGTTAAGATTATCCGTAATCGCCAGCGGCTCTGCACCAGAGCACACGATGTTGCGTGCGGCTTCCGCGACTGCGATCCGGCCGCCCATCTCGGGGTCCAGATGGACATAGCGTCCATTACAATCCGTTGTCATGGCCAACGCCTTGCGCGTACCGTCAACAAGCACAACAGCCGCATCCGAGCCCGGGCGTACAGCTGTAGCCGTACGGACCATATAATCGTATTGGTTATAAACCCACTCTTTGCTTGCTACCGTTGGGGAAGCCAGCACTTTTTCAAGCGCGCCATTCAGATCCGTAATTTCTTCAAAAGCTCCCGTATCGATCGATGCACTCTCGCGGAACGAGGCTGGCTCGCTCGATGGCTTATTGTACACCGGACATTCGTCGACAAGCGCTGTGACCGGCATATCCGCTACTTCCTCGCCCTGGTGGAACAACCGGAGACGTCCGTCATCCGTCACTTTGCCCACTTTGGCGCAAATGATGCCCCAGCGGTCAAAGATTTCCTTCGCCTGTTCCTCATGCTGCGGTTCAACGACGAAGAGCATGCGCTCCTGCGATTCCGACAGCATCATCTCGTAAGGCGTCATCCCCGTCTCGCGTTGGGGCACTTCATCGAGGTACAGCTCCAGGCCATTGCCGGCCTTGGAAGCCATCTCTGCGCTGGAGCAGGTTAGACCCGCCGCGCCCATATCCTGAATACCCAGAACGATGCCGGAATCGATCAGCTCCAGCGTGGCTTCCATAACCAGCTTCTCCATGAACGGATCGCCAACCTGGACGGCCGTACGTTTCTCTTCCGATTCCTCGGACAGCTCGACAGAAGCGAAAGTCGCGCCGTGGATGCCATCGCGCCCAGTTGCCGGTCCTACGTAGAAGACCGGGTTGCCTACGCCCTTGGCGACGCCGCGCTGAATTTTGTCATGGTCGATCAGACCCACGCACATTGCATTAACCAGCGGATTGCCCTCATAGCTCTCGTCGAACATCACTTCGCCCGCCACGGTTGGAATACCGATACAGTTGCCGTAGCCGGCAATGCCGCCGACGACGTTCTCGAAGAGGTACTTCACACGATCATTGGTCAGATTGCCGAAGCGCAAGCTGTTGAGCAGCGCAACCGGACGCGCGCCCATCGAGAAGATATCGCGGATAATGCCGCCCACGCCAGTGGCCGCGCCTTGGTAAGGCTCAACCGCAGAGGGGTGATTATGCGATTCGATCTTGAACACAACCGCTTGGTTGTCGCCGATATCCACGATACCCGCGCCTTCTCCCGGTCCCATCAGAACGCGGGGGCCGGTGATCGGGAATTTTTTCAGGATGGGCTTGGAGTTCTTGTACGAGCAGTGCTCTGACCACATAACGCTGAATACGCCGATCTCGGTGTAGTTGGGCTTGCGTCCAAGAAATCCGCAGATCAGCTCGAATTCCTCATCCGACACGCCAAATTGTGTATATATCTTCTGGTCGACGATTTGCTCAGGTGTCGGCTCCTTAGCCGTTAATTGCTGCGCCATGCTGTTCCCTCCATGCATTCAAGATCGATGTAAACATCCGTTTGCCGTCCTCGGATCCAAGCAGGCTGTTCACTGCGCGCTCGGGATGCGGCATCATGCCAACGACATTGCCCGCCTTGTTGCAAATGCCGGCGATGTCTTCGACGGAACCATTTGGGTTGGCTCCGGCAACATAACGGAACACGATCTGGTTATTGGCCTTGAGCTGTTCAAGTGTCGCTTCGTCACAATAATAGCTGCCCTCGCCGTGAGCGATTGGAATATCAATGACTTCTCCCTGCGCATACTGATTGGTGAACGGGGTCTCATTGTTCACGACTTCCAGCAGCGCCTGGTGGCAGCGGAATTTCATACCGTTGTTGCGCAGGAGCGCGCCAGGCAGCAGCCGGGATTCGGTCAGGATCTGGAACCCGTTGCAGATGCCCAGGATATATTTGCCGGCTTCGGCCGCTTTGTGCACTTCATTCATAACCGGAGCAAAGTTAGCAATGGAACCGCACCGCAGGTAATCTCCGTAGGAGAAACCGCCCGGTACGATAATGCAATCATAAGCAGAAAGATCTGTTGTTGTATGCCAGACATAGTCTACCGACTGTCCGACCGTCTGCTCGACCGCTTTGTAGCAGTCGATATCGCAGTTCGAGCCAGGAAATACTAGTACCGCGAACTTCATGGATTAGCCCTCCAATTCAAAACGGTAATCTTCAACCACCGTGTTGGCCAGCAGCTTCTCGCACATTTGTCTGATCCGCTCTTCCGCTTCTGCGCGGTCGTTCGTGTCTACGTCGAGCTCCAGGTATTTACCAATGCGGACCTTATCCACTTCATTGAAACCGATGGAATGCAGTGCGCCTTGGACGGCTGTGCCTTGCGGGTCAAGTACGTTCTCTTTGATCGTGACATACACTCTAGCTTTCATGATCTTCGTATTCCTCCTAAATGGGCGTGTAAATGCAGAATAATGACAGGCTGTTCAACCATCTATTTCGTCAAAATATTGAAAATCTCCATATACCGCCGGGTCGTTTCCGATACGACTTCCTCCGGCAGCGGTGGCGGTGTGCTGTTCTTGTCCCAATCGGACTGGGCCAGATAATGACGCACCGGCTCTTTGTCCATGCTGTCAATCTCCGTATCCAGGGCATAGCTGCTCTTGGCCCAGAACCGGGAGGAATCCGGGGTGAACAGCTCGTCGATCAGAATGACTTCTCCGTCGATCAAGCCGAATTCGAACTTGCAGTCCGCGAGGATGATGCCACGCTCGGCACAGTAGCCGTGCGCATATTCGTACAGCTTGAGGCTGCGTTCGCGCAGCTCCAGCGCCAGCTTGTCCCCGACCAGGTCCTTCATTATCAGAAAAGGAATGTCCTCGTCATGGCCGACGTCGTTCTTGGCCGCCGGGGTGAAAATCGGCTCCTCCAGTCGCTCATTCTTGCGTAGTCCGCCCGGCAGCGAGATGCCGTTGACTGCGGAGGTTTGCTGATATTGTCTCCAACCGCCGCCCGTGATATAGCCCCGGACGACACATTCGATGTCGATCCGCTCTGCCTTGCGGGTAACCATGATCCGATCGCGCAGCAGCTCCGGCTCAGTCACGATGTCGCCCAGCTTGTCCACATCGGTATGGACCACGTGGTTGGGTTGGATCTCGGCCGTCTGCTCGAACCAGTGTGCGCTTAGCCGGTTCAGGACGTTGCCCTTGCCTGGCACCGCCGGCTCCAGCACGTAATCGAAGGCGGAGATGCGGTCGGTGACGACAATCAGGTAGTGCTCGCCGAGGTCGTACAGCTCGCGAACTTTGCCTTTGTACAGCAGCGGCGCTTTGATATAGTCCACCGCGGTGGAGATTGCCTGTGTATTCATCGTGGCTTGGGCCTCCTTAGAATGAATCGTGGTGGGGCAACTTTTGCTATTGTCCCTCAATGAAAGGCTAGCCTCCACCGCAGGGTCGTACCTCCATTGCTGCTGTCCCTTAAATATGAAACTCATGAAAATATGGCCTATTGGGCGGATCGTTCTTCCGATCGCTGTTGTTCCCAGAATTCTTTATTAGGTTTTAATAAGGTTGAATTCCGGGAACAAAGGCGAGCGCTACCGCTTCTCCAGAACGATTCCGCCTCTTTGGCACTTTCATCACTTTCTCTCAGGTCCAACATCATTTCCAGGACTGACCCTGCCGTTACGGCATGCTCACCTTGAGCAACTTTAGCTAGGCAAAGCCCCACCAATATTCGCTGCGTATGCAAGCGGTGGGATTAGTTAAGACCGAGACGGTCGAAGATGGTCTTGACGTGCTTGAGATGCCAGGTCGGGTTGAAGCAGTCGTCGATCTCTTCCTCGGACAATGCCTCGGTGATAGCAGGCGTCTCCAGGATGATGTCTTTGAACTGGCGTTGGCCTTCCCATGCTTCCATGGCGCGCGGCTGGACGGTGTCGTACGCCTGCTCGCGGCTGAAGCCTTTGTCGATCAGCTTGGTCATGACACGGCCGGAGAACGGTACGCCGTAGGTGCTCAGCATGTTGCGCTTCATGTTCTCTGGGAACACGGTCAGGTTCTTGATGATGTTGCCCAGACGGTTCAACATGTAATTCAGCAGCATGGTCGCATCCGGCAGGATGACGCGCTCTACGGAGGAGTGGCTGATATCGCGCTCATGCCAGAGCGGTACGTTCTCGTATGCAGCTACCATGTGGCCACGGATAACGCGTGCCAGGCCCGAGATGTTCTCAGAGCCGATCGGGTTGCGCTTGTGCGGCATCGCCGACGAGCCTTTTTGACCTTTGGCGAACGGCTCCTCGACTTCGCGGAACTCACTCTTCTGGAGCGCACGGATTTCAGTAGCGAACTTGTCCAGCGATGTGCCGATCAGTGCCAGTGTCGCCATGTACTCGGCATGACGGTCACGCTGCAGGGTTTGCGTCGAGATCGGCGCTGGCTTAGTGCCGAGCTTGCGACAAACAAACTCTTCCACAAACGGATCGATGTTGGCGTAAGTACCAACTGCGCCGGAGATTTTGCCGAACTGCACGCCATCGGCTGCATGCTCGAACCGCTCCAGGTTGCGCTTCATCTCTTCGTACCAGAGGGCAATCTTCAGACCAAATGTCGTCGGCTCGGCATGGACACCATGCGTACGGCCCATCATCGGCGTGTCGCGGTATTCGATCGCTTTATTTTTCAGAATCTCAATGAACTGCTCGATATCGCGCTGCAGAATTTCGTTGGCCTGACGCAGCAGGTAGCCATTGGCTGTATCTACGACGTCCGTGGACGTCAGTCCGTAGTGAACCCATTTGCGCTCGGGACCTACCGTCTCCGAAACGGCACGGGTGAAGGCAATCACGTCATGACGTGTCTCCAGCTCGATCTCGCTGATCCGGTCGATATCAAAGCTTGCTTTGCTGCGCAGCGCTTCAACGTCTTCCTTTGGAATCACTCCCAGCTCTGCCCACGCTTCGCAAGCGCACAGTTCTACTTCCAGCCACGCCTGGAACTTGTTCTGCTCTGTCCAGATGGCTCTCATCTCAGGTCTGCTGTAACGTTCTAACATGTCTTTATGCCCTCCATATGTTCGTTTCGGAAATCCATGCCAGCGCCGATTCCGTATCGGCCGCCAACACATTGACGTGCCCCATTTTGCGTTTATGCTTTGCTTCGTGCTTGCCGTACAAGTGAACCTTGGGCTCAACGCCCAACCGTTCAGCAGCCTCGTCGTGCTCAGCCATACGCTCCAGCAGCGGCGCGACATGCTCGCCCAGCACATTGACCATGACCACTGGCGTCAGCAGCTCCGTGCCGCCCAGCGGCAGGTTGCAGATGGCCCGGACATGCTGCTCGAACTGCGACGTCCGGCATGCCTCCATCGTATAATGTCCGCTGTTGTGCGGCCGGGGCGCGAGTTCATTGACATAGAGCTGGCCGCCTGCCAGGAACAGCTCGACAGCGATAAGCCCCACTACGCCAAGTGCCTCTGCAATCCGGCGGGCCAGCGCCTCTGCCTCCGAGGCGACTGCATCCGGAATTCTTGCCGGTACAATGGACAAGTGCAGGATATTGTCGACATGGACGTTCTCCGCTGGCAGGAAGGTGGCTACCTCTCCCTGCGGGCTGCGTGCGGCAATGACGGAGATCTCCATATCGAAGCGGATGAACTGCTCCAGCACCAGCTCCATCTTGCCGCCGCCCAGCGCCTCAAACGCTTCTGCAATCTCATCCTCGCTGCGCAGTACCCATTGCCCCTTGCCATCGTAGCCGCCAGTGACGGTCTTCAGTACGCTTGGAACACCAAGCTTGGCTACGGCTTCGCGCAGATCAGCCTCGCTGTTCACTGCTGCATACGGTGCGACGGGAACGCCAGCCGCTTCGATCGCCCGCTTCTCGCGCAGCCGGTGCTGCGTCGTGTAGAGCAGCTCGCTGCCCTGAGGCACGTAAGACTCCTCCATCAGCATCGCTGCTACGCCAGCATCGACATTCTCGAACTCATACGTGATGACGTCCGAACGCTTGGCGAGCTCGCGAGCCGCCTCGCGGTCATCATAAGCGGCAACGATCTGTCCGGCCACTTGGCCGGTTGGCGCATCCTCCGTCGGGTCAAGGGCAACAAACCGATAGCCCAGCCGGCTACCCGCATGGGCCATCATCCGGCCAAGCTGTCCACCGCCAAGAATGCCAATTGTGGATCCGGGCAGAATCGTCTGTGTCCCGGCTGAATTCGCCGCTTGTGGCTTGTGTGCCTCACTCATAGCGTGTCGCTGCTTTCGATAACCTGAGCGGCGATCTTCTCGCGCCGGGCAACGACGCGCTGTTGCACTTCCGGATCAAATGCGCCGAGCATCTGTGCTGCCAGCAATCCTGCATTTGAGCCGCCAGCGTTGCCGATCGCTACTGTCGCCACAGGAATGCCTGCAGGCATTTGTACAATAGAGAGCAGCGAATCCATACCGCTAAGGTTGGATGACTTCACGGGCACGCCAATAACCGGCAACGGGGTCTTTGCAGCTACCATGCCGGGTAAGTGAGCAGCACCGCCCGCGCCTGCAATAATGACCTTCAGACCGCGCTCTGCCGCCGATTCCGCATATTCGAACATCAGATCCGGCGTACGATGCGCCGAGACGACTTTTTTCTCGTAAGGAATCTGAAGCTCCTCCAGTACGTCACAGGCCAATTTCATCGTGTCCCAGTCGGACTTGCTGCCCATAATGACGCCTACCTTAGCAGACATAAGTAAAACCCACCTTTTATCATAATATAGAGTGCACTGACCCGCCTGCTGCCAAATCATCCATAAACCTCAAAAAGCCCGGAAGCTGCGACGATAGAGCGAGCTGCGGGACTAGTAGCGTAGTTAAGGAAGACGTGCCAGGACAGCAACGGGCTTCGTCGTCTGGAGACGTGCGAAGAGCGTTGCGCCAAAAGACAGCAGAAGGCTGCCCCAGCTATGGGACAACCTCTTCCTATTCCAGGCTCGTAGTCCGAAAATTTAGGGTTCTCGGGTAGAGACGATCGGGCCGTATTCCCGATAATATACGAGACTTCACATCCAAGCTTGTTATGCCGTTCCACTCAGAGCATGACAAAAGGCTTGGTTTAACATCAGTCGACAATCACGCCGCCAAAAATGCGACAGCCGTTTCACCTTAAATAACCTTCTCTAGTGTATCAATCCTTACGTACCTTGTCAACGAAAAAACACGAACATTAACCTCTAATATAGGAGGTATCATTCGTGTTATTTGCAATGATTTTGTTGAACCTTGCCAATTCATGTTAGCTTCGCTGCACATCTGGTCTTCTTATCGGAAGAATGCCCTTACAATGCAAAACCCTGACTCCACCAATGAATTTTTACTATTCCTATCTGTTCAATGGGTTATACCCAGTCCGCTGAATAATTTCTTGTCCCTGGTCTGACAGGATCCACGCGATGAACGGTTCCACTTGGGGATGTTCGGTATCTGTCGTTACAGCATAGAATTCAGAGGTGAGTGGATACTCGCCGCTGGCGATCGTCTCCCGATTCGGATATACGCCGTCAATCGACAGCAAGCGGATTTCGCCGTTGTTAACCATCTCCGTGGCAAAATAACGGAACGAATATCCCAGCGCATTGGGATAATTGCGGTAATCCGCCGTCTGCTCAATAATGCCGCCCATGCCTGCCGCAACATCTTCTTTGGGAGGTGTCATGAGCGTTTCACCTTCCATCAGCCGCTGCAGCGCTGTCTGACTTCCGCTGCCTTCCGGACGCTGGAATGCCCGGATCGGCGAGTTTTTGCCGCCGACCTCCCACCAATTCGTGACCCGCCCTGCGTAGATGTCTCTAATATCCTGAAGCGTCAACCCTTGAATCGGATTATCCGCCTGGACAAAAAAGACGAAGGCCTCCCGGCCGATTGGCGTCAGCTTCAGCTCTTTGCCAGCCGCCTTGGCTTCATCCATCTGCTCCTGGGAAGGATGCGCTGCGAACACAATATCCGTCTCGCCCTTGATCAGACTTGCGTAGGCGTAGACGGTGTTGCTCGATTGCACTTCGCTCCCATACACCTCATACTCCCCCTCTGGATAGACCGCCTGGGCAAATGCAGCATAGAGCGGGTACAACGCCGTAGCTCCGTCCAGACGCGGGAGGTCCCCCTCTAATCGCAACGTCGCTGAATCCTCCAGATGGACCGCCTTGCTCCCTTCCTGAAAAGGCTGGTACGCATACAGGTCCACGCCCTGGTCTACCCGGGCAAAGCTATTATGATACGCACGATTGATCTCATATACACCAATCGCTACGCCAAAGAGCAGAATAAAGCCCGTGAGGCCAAGCCATGTCTTGCGTGGCTGGATTCGGGTGAACAGCAGCACAATCAGAAAAGCGATCACAACCACCGCCGCTGCGGCTACCAATGGTGTGTAGAATCGATCTCCGCCATGCAGCGAAGAGATCACCATCCCCACCAGGCCAGTCAGTAGAATAACCGGAATCAACAGTGCTGCCAACCCAACCTTCATTAGTTGACGATGCTTCATGTGGTAAATCCCCCCTTTTTTCTCTCTCTGGGGATATTATACGTGCCCTTGAAGGACGTGTAGAGTACCAGATTTGCCTGGTACCTTGCCTAGGCAGGCCGTTGCCACCGTGTCCCTACTTTGCTGTCGCTGCGATCCAAATAACTTTTTGCCCTTGGTTGACTCCGGCTCCCTACTTTCCTGCGATTCAAGTAACATTTTGCCCTTGGTTGCTCATGTCCATATTGTCACTTGGTGCCCGCGAGCGAAAAAAGAAACAGGCTGTCGAGAAAATCTCGACAGCCTGCACTACAATTCACATTAACCATCAGCCTTCACGATCCGGCATCAGTTGCAGCGGCGCTCAACCCGCGGCTGGAGCCTGTCCAGCCAAAACATCCTCGCCGGACTCGCGCTCCAGCTGCTCGCGCAGGCGTTCGCGGTCCTGGCGTTTCTGTTCGTCGCGGGCCTCACGTTCGAGGCGGTCTTGCTCCTTCTGCGCCTCTCGTTCCTCACGCTCGCGGGCTTTCTCCGCGTCCCGCTCTGCCCGCTCGCGCTCCCGCTGCTCCGCTTTTTCCTTACGCTCCTGCTCACGAGCCTTCTTAGCTTGCTCACGCTCCAGCTTTTTCTGCTCGCGCTCCAGCCGCTTCTGTTCTTCGCGTTCGCGGCGCTCCTCCGCCTTGATGCGACGTTCTTCTTCCCGTTGCTTGGCCTTCTCCTCGCGTTCCAGTTGCTTCTCGAAGCGGTCATGCTCCCACTCGACCAGCTTGCGCTCCCAGGTTGCGCGGAATCTTGCTTTGCGCTGTTCTTCTGCATAAGCCTCCGACACCGTGAACTCCTGCACCGGTTCGCCATCCAGGGCGCGTGTCATCATCGCCTGGAACACCTGCGCCGGGAAATCCCCGCCAGAGCTAGTCAGATAGTGCTGAGCATCCGTTTTGTCATAGCCCATCCAGATTGCGGCCACCAGCTCCGGCGTATAGCCCACAAACCAGGTATCCCGTGAACCGCTCAAGCCTTTGAACTCCGGCAAGTCAGGAAGCTGGGTCGTCCCCGTCTTGCCTGCAGCCGGGCGCGTGAGCTTCGCTTTCTTGCCAGTGCCTTCGTCCACGACGCCCTGCAACATTTCCGTCATCATATAGGCGGTCTCGGCCCCCAGTACCTGGCGCTCCTCCACCTTGGCTTCGGCTACGACGGAGCCATCCTTGCGCTCAATCCGCGTAATCGCATGTGGCGTAGTCAGCTTGCCTTCATTAGCAAACGCGCTGTATGCACTAGCCATCTGCAGCGGCGAGACCCCCTCGTTCATCCCGCCAAGTGCAAGACTGAGACTGCGGTCGCTGTCCGTGGTCGGGATACCGAGACGGTGGATATACTCCAGTCCTGTAGACACGCCTACCTCGTTAAGCAGCCATACCGCAGGTATATTATATGAGCTCTCTACTGCTTGCTCCAGCGTGACCGCGCCACGTGTCCGACGGTCCGCGTTGCGTGGCTGATAGCCTTCAAAATCCATCTCTTTGTCTTCCAGCCGGGAGTACGGCGTGTAGCCCGCCTCCAGCGCAGGAGCATAGACAGCGATTGGTTTGAATGCCGAGCCCGGCTGACGTTTGAGCTGTGTCGCATAGTTATACCCGCGGAACACAGGATCGCCGCGCCGTCCTACGATCCCCCGGATTCCACCGGTCTGGGGATCGAGCATGACAGCACCGCTCTGGACAATCGTCTCGTCCGGGCTGGCCGGGAATAATTCTTCCTCCGTGTATACGTCCTCCATGGCCTGCTGCACCTTGGGATCGAGATTGGTATAGATGCGGTATCCCCCGCGAAGCAGGTCATCCTCTGTTAGTCCGTACAAGGCTTCGGCTTCCGAGATGGCATGGTTGACATAGGAGAGGTATTGACCCGCCAGCTCATTCGGTGAACCCTCATTCAGATCGAGCACCTCATTCTGTGCCTGCTTCATCTCCTGCTCCGTAATCTTGCCTTGCTGCTGCATAAGCGTCAGTACCAAGTTGCGGCGCTTGAGTGCCTTTTCCCTGTCTACAAAAGGCGAATAGTGCGAAGGCGCCTTCGGCAGCGCCGCCAGCATAGCCGATTCGGCCAGCGTCAACTCCGACGCATCCTTGCCAAAATACGTGCGGGACGCCTGCTGCACGCCCCAGGCCCCTTCACCAAAATAAATCTGGTTTAAGTACATTTCTAATATCTTATCTTTGCTATAAGTCCGGTCAATTTTTATGGCCAGCGCAACTTCCTTCAGCTTTCGATCGTAGGTCCGCTCCGCATTCAAAAAGAGGTTTTTGGCCAGCTGCTGGGTGATCGTACTCGCTCCCTCAACGACACCGCCCGCCTGGGCATTACGCATAAAAGCCCGGGCCATCCCATTGAGATCGATACCACCATGCTTGTAGAACCTCTGGTCCTCAACAGCAACGACGGCTTCTTGCAGTGCCTTTGGCATATCCTCCAACGCAATTGGGATCAGCCGTGTAGCTGCAAGCTGCGATGCCGGTTCCCCTCTCACATCAAGAATCAACGTCGGCTCCGGCAACGGATCCTCGAGTCGATCAATATCTTGTCCATTAATCCATATCGCTGCGGCCACAAAAAACACAACCAGCACCGCTCCAAAACCGATGCCTGTGTTGCGCCAGAATTTCCACGTTCTCAACATACTGCCGATGCGCCAGAATTTCCACGATCTCATCTTGCTGGCGTGGCGCCAGAACTTCCAGGTTTTCCACATGGTGCCGTATCCCCCCTGCCCCAAGTACATTCTGTCTAGCTATTATACGACTCAAACCTCTGAAAAGTCGCATGAACTGCCAAAAATTGATTCACAACAAACACAAAAAAACACGGCCAGGCCGCCTCTTGACGGCCCAACCGTGTGTTATATTGCATCGCAGAAGCAGCTCTCCCACTCAGCCTTCACTATTCCGCAGCGTTTGTAGCGGAGCCATTGTCAGGCTGCGGCTCCTCGGGTGGCGTGCTTACGGGTTCGTTCGAATGAGTGGAGGCGCCGACCTGGGTGCTGCTGGTGGAAGCTTGGCTCTCCTCCTGCACCGGCTGCTCCTGTTGCTCACGCCCACTCTCTCGCTCCCTCTCTCGTTCCTCGCGGCGCTGTTCACGTTCCTCGCGTTCGCGTTCGACGCGCTCTTCCCGCTCTTGGCGCTCACGCTCCTTGCGCTCTTCTCGTTCGCGCTTCTCCCGCTCTTTGCGATCCTCTTCTTGCTCTTCCTGCTCTTGCTCTTCCTGTTCGCGCTCTTGCTCCTCTTGCTCACGTTGTTGCTCTTCCTGCTCGCGTTCGAGACGCTCCTGTTCTTCCCGCTGGCGCTTTTCCTCCGCCTCCCGGCGTTTTTCTTCCTGCTTTTGCTGCTCACGCTGCTCGCGCTCTTCGCGTTTCTGCTCAGCCTCACGACGTTTGCGCTCATCGCGCGCCTTGCGCTCGGCCTCTCGCTTCAGCTTTTCATACTCCTCGGAGACGGTGAATTCGCTCACCGGTACACCGTCCAGTGCCCGACTCATCAGGGCCTGGAACACCCGGGCCGGGAAGTCCCCGCCGGAAGTGGTCATGTAATGCTCGGCATCTGTTTTGTCATAGCCCATCCATACAGCCGCGACCAGATCTGGCGTATAGCCAACGAACCAAGCATCCCGGGTCCCGTTCAAGCCTTCGAACTCTGGCAGGTCCGGCAGCTGAGTCGTGCCTGTTTTGCCAGCCGTTGGCCGATCCAGATCGGCTTTTTTTCCGGTGCCGTCCTCGACGACGCCTTGCAGCAGCTCTGTCATCATATACGCCGTTTGCGGCTGGAGCACTTGCTCTTGCTCCACATCCGCTTCGGCGACTACCGAGCCGTCCTTGTGCTCGATCCGCGTAATCGCGTGTGGCGTTGTCCGTTTTCCTTCATTGGCAAAAGCACTATAAGCAGACGCCATCTGCAGAGGTGAAACCCCCTGGTCCAGTCCGCCCAGGGCCAGACTCAGGTTGACGTCCCGGTCGGTCGTTGGGATGCCAAGACGATGAATATACTCCAGCCCTTTGTCGATGCCCATCTCATCGAGCAGCCAGACCGCCGGAATATTGTACGACCATTCCACCGCTTGCTCCAGCGTGACGGTGCCACGCGTGCGCCGGTCCGAGTTGCGCGGCGTATAGCCGTCAAAATCCATCTCGATATCCTCTAACTCGGAAGAAGGGGTGTAGCCTGCCTCCAAAGCAGGTGCATAGACGGCAATCGGCTTGAAGGCCGAGCCCGGCTGGCGCTTCAGCTGAGTTGCATAGTTGAAGCCCCGGAACACCGGATCCCCCCGGCGGCCAACAATGCCCCGGATGCCGCCTGTCTGCGGGTCGAGAAGGACAGCACCGCTTTGAACGATGATGTCATCCGGACTCTCCGGGAACAACGTTTCCTCCTGATATACCGCCTCCATCGATTCCTGCACCTTGGGGTCCAGATTCGTGTAGATCCGGTAACCGCCCCGCAGCATTTCGTCCTCCGTCAACCCGTACATGGCCTCAGCCTCGGCGATTACATGATTGACATATGACATGTATTGCCCGCTAAGTTCATTGGGCGATCCTTCATTGAGGACAATGTCTTCGGCTTGCGCTTGCTGCATCTCCTGCTCGGTAATCTTGCCCTGCTGTTGCATGAGCGAGAGCACGAGATTGCGACGCTGTACGGCCCTCTCCATATCTACGAATGGCGAGTAATTCGACGGCGCCTTGGGGAGCGCAGCCAGCAGCGCAGACTGGGCGAGCGTCAGCTCGGAAGCATCCGTGCCAAAGTACGTTAACGAGGCTTGCTGTACGCCCCAGGCCCCCTCACCGAAGTAGATCTGATTCAAATACATCTCCAGAATCTCACGTTTATCATAGGTTTGGTCGATCTTGATCGCGAGTGCCACTTCCCTCAGCTTACGGTCGTACGTCTGCTCCGAGCTGAGAAACAGATTTTTAGCCAATTGCTGGGTAATGGTGCTGGCGCCTTCGACCACGCCGCCTGCCTGTGTATTTCTAAAAAACGCCCGCGCCATTGCGCTGGCATCAACCCCGCTATGATCCCAGAATCGTTGGTCCTCGACGGCAACGATCGCATCCAGCAGGGACTGCGACATATCTTCAATCGATATCGGTACCATCTGCGCTCCCGAAAGCTGGGACGCCGGCTCGCCGTTCACATCGAAGATCAGGGACGGCTCCGGTAGCGGGTCCTCCAACCGATCGATGTTTTGGCCATTAATCCACACCGAAGCCGCGCCAAACATAGCTACGGCCATCATAGCCACTGCGACTAGGGTGTTGCGCCAGAATTTCCAAGTTTTCAGCATGGTGACTCTCCCTTCAGGTACTGCACTTATACCGTTCGTTGTTCAAGTACGGTTTCTGTACAATCTACCCCGATATTAAACGGCAGAAGGAAGGTTCAAACAAGCGGTAAATCCTGTTAAACCAAGTAGGAAATAAACATGGTAGCAATACCGAAATAGATAAACAGCGACAATACGTCATTGAGTGTCGTAATGAGCGGGCCAGAGGCAACAGCCGGGTCTACCCCCAATTTGTTCAGGATCAACGGGATAATCGTACCGGCCATCGTCCCGATAATGAGCGTACAGATGAGCGAGAGACCCACGACAAAACCAAGCATAATATTGCCCTGCCACAGATAAATCAGGAACGTAATCAGGATGCCGCACGTGAGTCCGATCATGACGCCAACCATCAGCTCGCGCCTGACTAATCCAAAAACCTCCTGCGCAGTCAGCTTGCGGCTGATCAATCCACGGACAACAACCGCGAGGGACTGCGTACCGGTGTTCCCCGTCATCCCCGCAATCATCGGCATGAAAAACGTCAGCGCCACAATCTGGTCGAGTGTATCCTCAAACGTACTGATGATCGTACCGGAGACCAGACCAATGAACAGCAGCAGGATCAGCCACGGAATCCGGCGTCCAGCTGCGACATGTGCTTTGGTATTGAAATCAATGTCCTTGCCACTACCGGAGAGCTTCTGAATATCTTCATTGGCTTCCTGGATGACGATATCAATAATGTCATCGACCGTGATAATGCCGATCAGCACATCATGATCATCCACAACCGGCACGGCCGTGAAGTCATAGTCCCGAATGACGTCAGCGACATGCTCCTGGTCCATTCCAACATGGACAGAGATGACGCGTGAGCTCATAATGTCGCTCATCCTCTCATCTGGCGTGGCGAGAATGATATCGCGGTAGGACACGACGCCGAGCAGCTTTTTGGCTTCGTCGATAATGTAGAGATAACTGATCGTTTCGGAGATTTTTGCAAAATCACGAATTTTCTCGGTTGCTTGCCTTACCGTGTAATGCTCCGGAATCCACACATACCGATTGGTCATAATCCGACCCGCCGTCTCTGGCGGATACGTCATCAGCTTGCGGACCGCACCGGATTCGAGCACGTCCATGGACGAGAGAAACTCATCCCGCTCTTCATCGGTCAAGGAATCGAGAAAGGCCGCGAGATCATCATTATCCATTTCATCCATGACTTCAGCTGTACGCTGGGGACCGATCAGGTGGAACGCTTCGTTCTGCTCCTCGGTATTCAGCTCCTGAATCATGTCTGTGAGCACCTGCGTCACCAACGGCTCCAGGAACGACGGTCTCAACTCTTCTTCAATACCCCGGTACAGCTCTGCCAGGTCAAATGGATGAATATCTTCGATCAGACGTTGAAACTCATCATTGCGCTTACTGCTTAGAATCAGATTCGTATGAACAATTAATTGCTCGGTGGTAAAATTTTCAAACATGACGATTTCAACCTCCAATCCCGGATCAACCGAAAACAGTGCGGAGGCTCTACATGCCCCAGCACCTGGTTTTCCATCCCATTAGTATATACCATACTTAACCCAACAATCACCCTGCTTTACCAAACAATCATCAACAATTTAAAAAGGTCTCTGAGGAAGCCGATTTGTATCCCTCATGACGAAGTAAATGCGCGGATGCAGCGGTCATCCCTGGAAGAATCCAGGACCGCATGATGAATGCGCACAAACAAGCGACCATAGCCTTCATCCACTAGCAGCTCGCGCCACCATTTTGCAATCTGCACCGGATCGTTGCCGAACACCCCACATCCGTACGCACCCAGTATCAGTTGCCTGGCTCCACATTCGGCGAAGATAGCCAATGAGAGACGCATCCGCTCTCGCATGACGGCGTTAGCCTTGCGGGGGTCTTCACCTTTTTTGAGCACTTGGCCATAGTTTACGGCAGGTAAGGTCAATACTGACGCTGTGACTGGCTGCTTCAGCAGCTCAAAACGGGCATTTCGATAAAAGGGCACCTCCGGCGAGTAGATGGCATGATCGGTATACATCATGGAGGCACATTCGCGATTGGCAGTGTAATAGCGTTCATGGCGCAATTGCGTCCCATAGAGGCCGCTGGAAGCGGCCAGACTTTCCTCTTGGGCCATGGCCCCGTTCAGGAAACCGCCGCCTGGATTGCGCGCACTGGCAAAATTAAGTACACCAATATCCGTTAACCCGGCGCGGTCAAAATCCAGGATTGCCTTCACCGTCGGCTCATTGGCAACTGTTGGCTTGGGGAGTGCTCCCTCGGTAGGCGGCACAATGCGATTCAAAATCTTAGCGCCCTCAGCCGGAGTGAACAGGCGGCTGTTCTCCTCCGCCTGGCGTTGGGCCAGTGCAATATCCACGGTCTGCCCGTTGATGCTGTATTGCCCCTGCCGCATAATCCGGACCGTTTCTTCGGCGATGGCTTTGCGGTTCATCATTCAACCCAACCTTTCTCCAATACATGATCTCTTACCTCTGTAAGAGCAAATCCGAGGCGATTCTCACCCCTCCAGTGAAGTGGATTGGAAGCATCAGGATGGTCCTGAGCCAAACCAATTCCCCATACCGTATCAACCGGACTTGCTTCCTCCAACATTTGACCGGCCGTTGCCTTCAGAACTTCCCATAGGTCAGGGTTTTGCTTAAACTTCACATACGTACCTCGCTTGACGATGGCATAGCTGTGACTGTCCCACTTCGCAGAGTCAAATGGTGTGACTGACCGGCCCAATTGCTTCATCTGTTTGGGATGGGTAGCTTCCATGATTGCTTGCTCTGCCTGCTTGTCGCCAAAAAGTCTGGCTTTCTCGGCCATCATGTACTGCTCGGCACAGCTGTAATGCTTTCCGTCCACCATGAATTCGCTCCCCCACCACTGACTGAAACAACTGACGTCCAGTTTTCCGTCTGGCCTCGGCGTATGCCCCCAAAACATCAGGTATTGGAAAGCTCGCCCTGCACTAACAGCCGTTTTCAGCTGCTCCCAATTGTATGGATTCATCGTTATACCTCCCCCTCCCAATGTCTTCGGTACAGCCGGGACGGCCGGTGTCCGCCATGCTCGGTATAGTGATCGGTCTTCTCGACAAGGTGACCCACCTTGCGCCGAAAAGCCGCCTTCAGCAGCTCTTTGTCCAAAATCACCTCATACACCTGCTGCAGCTCGGTCAGCGTAAATAAACGGGGCATCAAATGCAGAGCGAGGTCGGTATAATCAATTTTCCCGCGCAGACGCTCTATAGCATAAGCAAGAATCTTGGCGTGATCAAAGGCCAACCCCTCATTGCTCAGGATCGCAAAAGTAGAAGATGTCGCCTCCCCTGTTACCGTCCTGCGCCGTTCTACAACCGCTGATAGCGTCGTACTCTCACCTTCCAATGTCAGCTCATACTGGTGCGTCTGTACATAGCCATCCTCCAGCATTTCCTTACTCTCCCGCAGCAGACGATAGGAAAAACGAAACCATGCCGCTTCTGCAGCGTCATCTCCGGCTTGAAGCTTGACCTTGGTGCTGTCAATCAGCGCCATATAGGCACAGCTCATCACCCAGGTCCGAGGATCGCGGCCAAGATCACTGAAGGTATAGAGCTGCTCCAGGTACACCTGGTCCACGCCCGTCTCCTCCTGTAATTCCCGCTGCGCCGCTTGCTCTGTCGTCTCATAGGGACGCACGAACCCGCCTGGTAGCGCCCATGCACCAAGATACGGATGCCCCCCACGCTGAATGAGCAGCACACGCAGCTCCTTGCCGGACAACTTGCGATAATTATCCTGCTCCCTCTCCATCACTGTAAAAATAACCATATCCGCCGCGACCGACGGCCGTTCATAATCCCCCGCACGGTAGTCTGCCAGAAACTCCTGTTCCGTCAACCCGCTGCGATCCCTTCGTTCCACTTGCCTGCCCCCGATCAAGTTCGTAACACATTGTTATTATCAACATAATACTAACATAATCCAAATGGAAGAATTCGTCAAGTGACAAAGTAATCAGCCTGCCATAGCTAGAGACCGTCCACCGCCACCACACCTGCCTCTCCCTTGCACGACTTCCTCGCGCTAACGGCCACCACGGCGCTTATTACAGCACTAAACACACCTCCGCCAACCTAACGGCCACCCACGCAGTTATTTGCGCGAAAATGGGCGCCATGCACACGAAAATGCTTAAATAAGTGCGCTCATGTCCGTTAGAATGTAAAACCCTCGATTTGGACCTCAATACCTGCGCTGGTGTCCGTTACAGCGTAAAAATGGCCCTGCCGACCGCTCAGATGGCCCGCTTAGATGGCTGCAATTAGGATGTATGGGTGTATGCAAAAAAACCAAGAGCGCAAATGCACTCCTGGTTCTTTAAAGTAACAAACTTCCGGGGCGAGGGCCGCTAACGCTCGCCAATTTCCTAAAACCCTTAATGCCCGTCCATGAACAGGTAACGCGCCACGATGAGAATCGCGAGGACCCACATCAGCCAGTGCACGTTGTATTTCTCCTTGGCTTTGCCGCTCAGGTTGGCAACGACGGCCAACACAACGTAGAACACGATACCGAACGAGATACCGTTCGCGATGTTGTACGTGAAAGGCATCAGCGTAATCGTCAGGAAAGCTGGTACCGCATGAACCATATCCGAGAAATCAATCTCTTTGACCGATTGCATCATCAGGACGCCGACCACGATCAGCGCCGCTGCTGTCGCCGAACCAGGTACAAGTGCAATCAGCGGGGAGAGGAACAACGCGAGCAAGAAACACGCGCCAGTCGTAACAGCAGTCAGACCTGTGCGGCCGCCCTGAGCGATCCCGGACGAGCTCTCCACATAGGCAGTTACGGTACTGGTACCGAGCATGGCACCGCCGCTGACGCCGATCGCATCAACGAACATCGCTTTGCCGACTTTCTTGCGGCCCTTCTCCTTGTCTTTCATGATGCCCGCACGGTTGGCCGTACCAACCAGCGTGCCGAAGGTATCGAAGAGCTCAACGAATGTAAATGTCAGGATGACGGTAATCAGACCGACCTCAATGACACCAGCGAAGTCAAAAGCCATGAAGTTCAGCTCGCTAAAGTCAGGCGCCCAGCTCTGCCCGCTCACTGCGTCGCTTACATTAACATTGCCGATCAGAATGGCAACGATTGTGGTGGCCACGATGCCGAACAAAATCGCACCTGGCACCCGCAGGACCATCATAACCGCGATAAGCAGAATCCCCAGTACAGTCAGCAGCACGCCTTGATCATGCAAGCTGCCCATATGGATAACCGATTCAAATCCCATCAGGTTCGTGAAGGTACCCGCCTGAACATCCTCCGTTGTCTCAACTGCGATGCTCAGCAAGCCACTGTTCTTGAGACCGATGATGGTAATGAACAACCCGATACCGACGGTAATTGCATGCTTGAGACTGTCCGGCACCGCGACGAGCAGCATCTGCCGCAGCTGCGTGATCGTGAGCAGGATGAAGATCAGACCCGAGATAAAGACTGCGGTGAGCGCCATCTCCGGCGTAATCGGCGTCCCTGTCGCAGCGGAAGCCAAGACGACTGAAGCAAAATACGCATTCAGGCCCATGCCCGGTGCGAGCGCAACCGGGAAGTTAACGAACAATCCCATCGCGATGGTGAAGATACCCGCCGAGAGGGCGGTGGCCAGGAAGACTGCATGCCAACTGAGTCCAGTCGGCTCGAGGATGCTCGGGTTGACGGCCAGGATGTAAGCCATCGTCATAAAGGTCGTCAAGCCCGCCATAATTTCCGTTCTGACATTTGTTCCGTTTTCCTTCAGACGAAAGAAACGTTCCATTTTCTTTGTTCCTCCCCAAAATAGGTTGTGAAGCAAGTCGAAACAACTGCCTTCCAAGCGTGTACCCGAGCCAAAGAGGCTCGCCACGCTGGAACACCGTTCGTTTCATTCTGGAGAATTCTAAGCTGTCTGACCGCCAGGGACGCTCATGACTTAGAATTAACAAAAAACCTGCAAGGAAACCTTGTCTCCAAGGCATCTCTTCCAGGTTCGCGCAAAACGGCAACAGCAAACGGCGCGAGCGGCTTCGCGCCGCCGTTCCATTGCCGATTTTCGTAGCCAGATCATTACGGTGACCTCGTAGAGACTTCCGGGCCGATTCCCGGAATTATACGAAAAATATGCTTTTTTTGTTATCCATTACTAGCGACGTCAATCCGTGTCGCTTCTGCTTGTCCAGATTCATTTTATAGACGGGTGGCTGTTTTTGTCAACTAGTGTCCAGAAATCTCCACCACAAAAACAAGCCCTACCTCCTGTCTCGGGTGAGACGGCGGTAGAGCCCTGTCCTGATAAAGGTATGAATTACTGATTTACAATTGAATCAAGAGTCGCGTGTACAGCCGGCTCGAAGCCTTCCGACGCTTCCGATGGCACCGTCTCGATCTCGAAAATATAGCCTTGGCCATCGACTTCCTTGACAATGTACTGGCTCGCCTGTTCCTCATTGACTGCGCTCAGATGAAGAACCGCATCCGTCATCGCTTGGTCACCTTCCAGCTCTTCTACATTACCAATTCCAGCGAGCTTCTCCTCGGCTTCTAGGCGCAGCTCATCGGTATTATAATCCGAAGGCAGCTTGGTAATAATCGCCTGCAGGGATTCATCGGCCGACATCGTCAGCTTGTTCTCTGCCGCATCGAAATCCAGGACGTCAAGAACATACAGAGCGTAGCCTTCTGCTGTCTCCAGCTGTGCTTCCCGCTCCTCCTCCACGCCTTCCACCGTCACAGTAAGCGTCTTGGTAGCCGGGAGTTCACTCGTGTCGCCCGAGCCTGCGCCGCCTGTAGCGTCATCTGCCAGCTCCAGCTTGGTCAATACCAGCTGCTTGAGCGAATCGTCGCCCTCAATCGGATGCTCTTCATACGTATAGGCTACGCGAGCGTCATCCTCAAGCTCATTCACGAGCTCGTCCATGCCCTCGCCCAGACGGAATGCCTCTGGCCCGTTCTCGGTCTCGATTTCAATGGAATTATTATCGATCTGTCCTTTGTAGATGCCGACCCCCTCGATTGTCGGTACCTCTTCAGGCTGATTGCCAGGATCATTCTGATTGTTTTGGTTGTTCTGGTTATCCGCTACATTGCTCCCTGGTGCGAGTGGCTGATTGGCACTGCCTCCGCAGGCCGCCAGTGATACCGCCAGCACGGCTGTGGCTGTCATCAGCACAATTCGGTTTGTTTTCTTCATGATGAACACCTCCACTAGGTTAGACGGATGAGTAAGGGAAAGGTTTCAAAAAAAAATCCGGCCCCCGCCGCAAGGCGAGAGCCGGATGTTAGCTAATTAAGCTTACAGGTTAACGATTGTTCCGTTCGCTTGGGACTCAAATGCAGCCAGAATGACGGCAAGCGATTTGCGACCTTCTTCGCCGGAGATGCTCGGTGGCGTCTTAGTGATGATCGCATTCACAAACTCGTCGATCACACCGCTGGTGGTTTGCGCTTCATTGGTCGCAATCGCGCCAACTTTGTGACGCTCGACGGAGCCGTTGCGCAGCTCGACGATGACTTGATCTTCAGGATCGGTACCGATCTTGAGGACGCCGTTCTCGCACCAGATCACCGTGCTGTTATCTTCACCCTTGTAGTACGTCCAGCTTGCCACGAGGGAGCCGATCGCACCACTCTTCATGCGCAGCACGACGTTGGCATTATCGTCGATATCAGTGTCCTTCTTGTCCAGGGTGCCGATGAAGCCTGTAACCGAAGCGACTTCATCATTGATCAACCAACGGATGAGGTCAGACTTGTGCACGCCCAGGTCGCCCATAGCGCCCAGTGCAGCCTCTTCCTTGCGGAAGAACCAGCTCTCGCGTCCATCCAGACTCCAGCCTTCTGGTCCAGGATGGCCAAAGGACGTACGGAATGTCAGCACACGGCCGAGGATACCGGAGTCCAGGATTTGCTTGGCCTTCACGTGAGGCGGCATCAAACGCTGGTTGTGGCCAACCATCAGATAAACGCCTGCTTCCTTGGCTGCAGCAATCATCTGCTCCGCTTCTTCGTCGGTCACTGCCATCGGCTTCTCAACCAGGACATGCGCGCCAGCCTTGGCAACTGCGATGGATTGCGAGGCATGCAGCGTGTTCGGCGTACATACGCTTACTGCGTCCGGCTTTTCTTCCTTCAGCATATCCTCGTAATTGTCATAAGCGTTGGCTCCGTAATGCTCGGCCATTTCCTTGGCACGATCCAGCTTAGGATCAACGAAGGCAATGAGCTCCACATTTGGATTCGCAGCGTACTCCGGGATGTGTCTACGTTGGGCGATGGCCCCGCAGCCGATAACAGCAACTCTGATCTTTTTCAATGCGATAACCCCTTTATTAAATGATGGTAGGATATCCGTCCTGCGGATAATTAGTTGTAGTTAGCCTTGAGCCACTCGCGGCTCGTGCGCACCGACGCCAGCGGCGGATTGGTACAACGGTCTTGCTCGACGATGATCCATTCGACCTTCGCCTTGCCAGCGGCTTCGATAATTGGCAGCAGGCTCAGATCGCCTTCGCCCAGTTCCACGGTGTCGATCGGCTGATCCTTCGGTCCTTCACGGAAGTCCTTAAGGTGCAGCAGCGGCAGACGGCCTGCATATTTGGCGATATAAGCCAATGGATCTTCACCAGCATATTGAACCCAACCGAGGTCCATCTCGCATTGCAGCAGGTCGGCATCAATCTGGGTGTACATAGCGTCAAACACATACTCGCCGTCGATTTTCAGATCGAATTCGAAGGCATGGTTATGGTAGCAGAGCGTCAGACCATTTTCTTTCATGGTCTGGGCGATGGAGCGCATACGGTCGAACAGCGCCTGCCATGTTTCCGTGCTCTCGCGCACCTCTTCGCCAACATAAGGGATAATGGCGTACGAAGCGCCGATTGTTTTCAAGTAAGCGATTTCACCTTGCAGATCTTTGATCAAGTTATCCAGGCTGACATGGCTTCCGATTGCCTTGAGGTTCAACTCATCCAGCACTTCACGCATGCGCTCTGCCGGTACACCAGCATAGCCTGCGAATTCTACGCCTTCATAGCCCATTTCAGCGATTTGGCGAAGTGTGCCTTCCATGTCCGCATTCGCGTCTTCACGTACGGTGTACATTTGCAAGCCGATTCCCATCTTGCTCATCGTAGCACTTCCTAACTATTGAGTTTTAAAGAGGGCTCGAAAGTCCATTGCCGGCCTTTTTGAGCTCGCACTTTGTTTGTACTAGAAACCATTATAGGAATATTGCAATCCATATACAATGTAGGATATGGTTATGACATGAACAATTCTGCTATTACTATTGCCAAGCCGGAGGTGCGAGTGCGGATGTGCGGCTACTCGTACCATGCCCAGCCTTTTTATACCGAAGAACGCCCTGGCCTGAGCACCTACCTGTTCCGCATTCAGACTGAAGGTCACGCACATGCCCTGGTAGGCGGTGAGATGTGTCCCATCGGGCCAGGCGATCTGCTGCTCTATTCTCCGGGCGAGATGTACCGTCTGCAAGTAAGCGAAGTCGAGCATCCCACGCGGGGCTCCGTTCTAATGAGCGGCGATTACTACCTGGCCTGTGACGGCAGCTGGGTCGATCAGTGGTGGAGCCGTCGTCCCCCTCAGCAATTGATCCGAATGGCCGATGATGAGAAGCTGCTGGCGCTCTGGCGGCTGCTCCTTCTGGAGAAGCGGCGTCTGGAAGCGGAGAACGAAGAACTCACCGTCAGTTTGCTAAAATCGCTATGCCTCAGCTTCGACCGACTGGCCGGCGAGACCCGCAGCACCCCTGGCAAGCCCTTCATCGCTTCGCGCATGAAGAGCTTCATCGAGGAGCACGCCACGACTGCTTTTAAGATCGAGGACCTCGCCAATCATATTGGTCTCAGTGAATCTCGGACCGCGCATTTGTTCAAGGAATGGCACGGCGTGACCGTGATTGAGTATGTGCATGAGGTACGCTTGGCCATCGCTGAGGAGCGGATCCGCTACAGCTCGCTCACGCTCGAGCATATTGCCGAGAGCTGCGGGTTTCGCAGCTACTCCTACTTTTTTCGCGTTTTCCGGCGCAAGTTCGGACTCTCCCCGGCGGACTATCGCCAGCAGGCCAAGCTGTAGGTCGCGTTTAGTTCGCCTCTACTGCGCCTCCTCCATCTTGGCTTCAAGCCTGGCAAGGTCTATAATGTGGACCATTTTGTTGCGGATCGCAATCAGGCGCTGATCCTGCAGCTCCAGCAGCACCTTGGTCGCCGTCTCGCGCACCGAGCCCACCATATCGGCAATTTGCTGATGGGTCAGCTTCACCTCAATCAGGATGCCCTCCCCGGAGGGATCGGGCTTGCCCCGCTCCGCCGCCATCCGCAGCAGACGCTTGACGATGCGCGTGCGGACATTGAGGAACGTCAAATCATAGATCTGCTGATTGGCTCGCCGCAGCCGTTCCATCGTGTAGTTCAGCATGTGCAGCGCCAGCCGGGGGTGCTTCTCCAGCAAGCCTTCAAAATCTGGCCGCCGTAGCGCCAGCAGCTTGGTCGGGGTCATTGTCTCCGCTGTTGCCGACCGTAGCAGTCCCGGCTTCATGAGCGCCATTTCCCCAAAAAAATCGCCATCCTGCAGCACGGCGAGGATCACCTTTTTCACCCCATCAAAGCTGTAGATATGGACTGAGCCGGAATAGATAAAATAGATCTCGTCGCCGACATCCTCCTCAATAAAGACGATCTCGTTCCTCTTGAGCGTTCGCATATTCATCCACGGCATGACCTGTGCCAGCACCTCCGGCTCCAATTCCCGAAAAAAAGGAATCTTCTCCCGCAGTAAATCCTGATTGACCTTCAACCGATTCACCCCCGTATATGACAAGATATTTCGACAAAAGCCTTTCCTTTTCCTTCCTGTCGTTCTTGCCAAGCACCTAAAAGCTGCGTAAAAGCCCCATCTCGCTCCTCTCGGAAACTTCCACACCAAAAATATGGATTATTATTCTAATTTATGTTAATCTGTTCTCAGCTTAGCGATAAGCAAGTTTCTGACACGAAGGGAGATGTGTTCAAATGGCAGCTACTACTATGGTGGTTTCGTCTTAGAACTGAATAGAGGCATATGCACGATAAAGGGTCCCGGAAACATCTAAAAAAATCGGGAATTGCCCGTTTTCTTTGCTATGCCATCCCAAGTAACCTTTCGTGAATAATGCTGTTAGCAGATACGATGAAGGTCGTATCTTTTTTGCGTCCTGATGCCGCGTAACAGCAGCTTCCTTCGAGGCTGCTTGTCCGCGGCTTTTTTGCGTCCACAAAATGACATGAAAAGAATATAAAATGGAGGCTAGAACCGTGAATATTAAACTTGAAACGCTGAACCATGTGTTGAGCAAACAACTGGCTACGACGATTACTCGCACTGATTACCAAACAGAGCAACTACATGGCGGGACGGTAGGACAGGTGCATCTGGTATCAGGGACCGCTGAAACCGCGAATGGGGAGAAGCTGCCTTTCCGACTCGTGCTAAAGGTCCAAAGTAAATGGGAACGTTACGGCGATCCCGATTCGTGGCGTCGGGAATATGATCTCTACCTGTCTGACTTGGGCTCGACGTTCTCGCAGAATTTTCGCTGGCCCACGTGTTATCACGCGGAGATGAATGCCGAGGAAGAGAAATTTGAGTTATGGCTGGAATACATCGAAGGTGTATCTGGTTCGGACTTGACCGGTGACATGGTTGAACAGGCCGCGCTTGAATTGGGGCGTTATCAGGGCAAGCTGTATGCGGAGCAACCCGCTGTGCTGCTGAGCCTGGGTAATCTGAGCATTCCGGATCTGATGAAAAATACGTATCTCCATTACCGGTCATGGCCTGTCGTCTACGATTACATCCGTTCGGCGGACTGCGCATTTCCACAGCATGTGCGGCAAATGCTCATTGAGCTCGACGAGCAATCGGATGCGATTCTTGCCCGTATCGAGCAGTTGCCCCTCGTGTTATGCCACCGGGACTTCTGGGTGACGAACCTGATCTATGCCGACGGGACCTTCGGCGTCATCGATTGGGACACGAGCGGCTGGGGCCGCCTAGGCGAGGATATCGCAAGCCTGATTGCGGACGAAGCCGATATTAATCACATGGTCGACTATTACCAGCGGTGCGTCCCCTCCTACTATAGAGGGTTCTCAGAGTTTGCGGACGCCCCTCCTCTATCAGACCATTGCGTCTATGAACTTATTCTGCTCATGTTCGGATATAGGCTGGTGGAATGGTATCTCCACGAGGAGGAAGATGATACGAAGGCGGAGCATCTCCAAACCCTTGAGCAAATTTATAAGATGAAGAACGATCCGACATTCACCAAATAACTACCAGGACTGTGGCCCACAAAAACACTCCCTTCTACTTGCCCAAGCAGGCACATGAAGGAGAGTGTTTTTTCATTTGCTTACACCGTAGCCAACTTAAGGAGCAGTAAAAATAATAAAGCTTGATTTATTAGTAGTAAGCTGATAAGATTCAATATATCAAATAGATATATCAAAAAGATATATTAGGAGGCGTCGCAGCATGTTGGACAATGTGATCCTCGGAATGTTATTGCAAGGAAAAATGAGTGGTTATGATTTGAAGAAGATCATCGAGCAATCCGTTGGTATCTTTTACAAAGTGAGCTATGGAAGTCTATATCCTACACTGAAGCGTATGTCTGAACAGGGGTTGATCGACGAGGAAGAAACGGGCAATACCAAGAACAAGAAGCTGTATTCCATCCGGCCAGAAGGGACCGAGTCATTTCAACGCTGGTTGAAGGAGCCGCTGCAAGCGAATAAGCGCGAGCATTTAATCAAAATTTTTTTCTACGACTATTTGGATGAGTCCACAAGGCAGCAGCAGTTAGAGGCCTACCAGCGCGGCATCCAAATGCAAATCGCCCAGATGGAAGCCGTCCAGCAGATCGTTGCCGGCGAACTGGAGCACATTGAGAATAAAGAAGACTACTACCATCGTCTCAGTGTGATGTACTATGGCATTCAATTTTTCAAGATGGAAAATGACTGGTTAGAGACCATTAGAACCCGGGGGAAACTAAATTGACAACAGAAAGCCGCTTTGCACCTAAACGTCCGTATCTTGCCATTGTTCTGTTACAGCTTGTCCTTGCCATTGGCCTGGTAGGGGCGGGCGCTTATATCACTATTTCGGGACGAACAGATCTGCAGCCCGCCTTTGTAGCTTTCATTCCCTTCACTATTATTTTGCTACTGTATTTGGCTTTGAAAACCCGCTGGCGCACCTTCTTCTTCGACGGACTGTTGAACGTGAAGGGGAAACAATGGCTGGATTACACGCCTCTGGCAGCCATTCTATTGATCGTGTGGGTGTCGGCCCAAGGTATCCAGATCGCTCCTGCCACTCAGATCGCCTATCTTGTAACTTTTGCACTATTAGTCGGATTTGTTGAAGAGGTGCTGTATCGGGGAATCATTCTGCGGCTGCTGCTGCCCAAAGGGCGTCTCCTGGCTGTCCTGGTATCCAGCGTGTTGTTTGGCGTAACACATCTGCTGAATGCTGTAGGCGGCCAGTCGCTGACCGACACCCTGGTTCAAGTCGTATACGCATTTCTGATCGGGATGGTTCTTGCTCTGCTCGTATTGAAGCACCGCGCCTTGCCCTTGGCTATCCTGTTCCACGCTGTACATAATTTCATTCAATTTGCTGCAAAGAGTCCTGCGGGAGGCACAACGGGGTACGATCTGCTCATTATGCTCATCTTGGCTTGCTCTGCGTTGTATCTATGGAAATCCGACAAAACAGCTTCGTTCCATCCATCGCCAGCGATTTAGAGCCACCTTGTCTGGCGCTTGGTCCGGGGCTGCCACTCTCCTCACCCACAGGTCCCGCACTCCATTGATCACAAAAAAACTCCGAAACCCTTAAGTACCAAGGATTTCGGAGTTGCTTTTATGCCTATTCCCACTCAATCGTAGCCAGCGGCTTCGACGTGACGTCGTAGACGATTTATAATCTTCTATGGAGATTCTGGTCGGAACCATGGAACAGGAGATCAAACTGCGTGAGGTACACATCCCTGCCGACTTCAAAGAAGAGCTGAAGACGACAACCAAACGTATCATGTCATAGCACGGACGGATTAGCATCACTACAAAAATACTACACCTTAGTAAACAAGACCCCAATACAAAAAATAAGACCCGTCTTGATAACGAGTCTTAAATGAATTATGGATTAGAGATCGTAAATACGCCGTTTTCAATGATATAATTTAGTGCATATTCAGCAGCATAGTAGTCCATGCTATAATCTGGTACATACTCCACACCTTCAATATAAAGTTCCACAACGTGAGCCAGCGAACCAAGGAACGCTACGTTGTACACATAGATATTCTGAATCCCATTAGTTTGAATTGTTTCCATATAGATCCATGCCTCATCAGCTCCATCGATATACGTTTGAGATGAGTCAGTCCAACGGTTTTCGTTCCACAGTTCGTTGCTGAGGAAGTTCTGCTCAGAGTCAAACATGAAGTCAAGTGGACTAGCCTGATGGTATTCCAGGACATAGTTCGTTACGGTGATGCGATCGCCAATATACATCATGGTCCGATAGCGATGATCTGGTCCACCATTGACGATTTGACCGCTCGGATCATAGACTACAGCTGGTGTTCCCCAGCTTGCAGGGAATCGTGTGCGGAATCCGGTAACGTCCACATGGACTTTTGTATTTCTATCTTGTGAATACGTGGTGTCCTTTGCAAACCACAAGTTATCTGCGCCTGCTTTGTTGTAGATCGCAAATACCATGGAGTCCATCATTTTGTGTTGAACCACTTTCGCGTTGAATGCTTTTGTGAACGCCATTAATGGAACCATGAGCGTATCATTCATTGTGAACGTTGAATGTGGCAGGATCACCTCACCATTACTGGTCCAAAGTCGCTTACTGCCCGGTGTGGTCTTAACGAAACGACCATCGATCGTGAATATGCTAAGCTTTGCTTTCGCATCCCATTGCACGCTACCGCCTAAAGCCAGCGTTACTGCAGCAGCTGGTATGTAGGTTGAACCATTGCGTTCAATCGGTGTCAGATTACCGCGGTTACCAGCGAAGCTCAAGAAACGACCATTCGCGATGTACGTGGATTCATTCAGCTCAACCAGCACCTGTCTCTCTTTACCGGTGATTGCTGCATGCGCCACCCCACTATCCCCCAGACCAAACGGAACAACCAAAGCCAACAACATGACGAGCACCAAACTTTTAATTATAACTTTCGACAAACTCAACGCCTCCTAAAGAAATATATTTTGATCTAACCTTAAAATTTCGTCCATCCTCGACTCGCCCCCGTCAGATTTTACTGTTAGGTCTTCAATTCCTTGACATACTTCTCAGCCTTGTAATCTTTCTTAATCTCATGAAGCACAGCAGTAGTCGCCTCATTCCATGACTCTAAAATCATTCTAGGCTCAGCTTCAATTCTATCCCTAACCGCTTTAATGTCGTCCATCCTAAAATCTTCTATCATCTTTATTAGATCGCTTCTATCCAGCAGTTTCACATGATTAATTCCTGCTAAAGTCTCGCATGGTTCTGTGAACTTCGCTGATGCAATCACAATCGCTTTTTTCGCTTTATAGTATCTCATACATGAAAACACCTCTTGCACCGCACTTATACCAACAAGATTATCAACCGCATATCTTTTAGCCTGTACTACATTTCTAATCCCTTCTCGATCAGTAAATACAAGGTCTGCTCCGAAATCCCTACTGCTCTTCGTTTTATATACCCCTTGGTAGCCTAATGCAATGAATAGTCTATAAAGATACATCTCAAAATCTAGGCCATCAGTCATTTCATCTATTTCCTTCATTCCAATCACTTTTAAATCCCTTTTGTTTAAAATTCCTTTTTTAGGCTGAACTTGATGTTGTTTGATAGACTTCTGATAAATTATCGTGATGATAATCAATACGGCGATTAGTAAAAGGACTCCTATTATAGCGATACCGCCATCTCCTCCTAACCAGTCTTAAAAGATCAATATAACATCCTATGTATGTAGTTAAATATTACTACATTTAGGCCATTTGAACCATAGGTTCACGCAGAATGTATTGAAATTTCTTTTTTATTTAACAATAAACTTCATGGAACTATGAAAAAAGCCATCTCTAAATAGAAATGGCTTGAACTAAAGACTCGTAAAAGAACACTAGCAGCCCACTTCATATTCCTGATTGAAATCAAATTGGTTCATTTTCAAAGCAGTTCTTTATGTTTATTGAAGCCAAAATTCATATTTAGTCCTCCCACTCCTATTTCAACCAACAAAAAAACTCCCTTCTATCTGCAAACAACTCAGATAAAAGAAAGTAATTTTTCACACTCTATAGTTGCACTTTAACTGGAAATCATCATGCAGCCTATGCCAGAAACCCTTATAGATCAAGGATTCCCGGCATCAAACTACATCATTTAAATCCAATCTATTCCCACTCAATCGTAGCCGGCGGCTTCGACGTAACGTCGTAGACGATCCGGTTGACGTTGTCCACTTCGTTGACGATACGGACGGAGATTTTCTCCAGCACGTCCCACGGGATACGCGCCCAGTCGGCGGTCATGCCGTCGATGGAGGTGACGGCACGGATGCCGACGGTGTACGAGTACGTACGCGCGTCGCCCATGACGCCGACACTCTTCATGTTCGGCAGCGCTGTGAAGTACTGCCAGATCTCGCGGTCGAGGCCAGCTGCAGCAATTTCTTCGCGCAGGATGGCATCGGATTCGCGGACGATCGTCAGCTTCTCCTCGGTCACTTCGCCCAGTACGCGGATCGCCAGACCCGGTCCAGGGAACGGTTGACGGTGTACGATCTCATCCGGCAGACCGCACTCTTCGCCGACCTTGCGAACCTCGTCCTTGAACAGCGCCTTCAGCGGCTCGATGAGCTTGAATTTCATGTCCTCAGGCAGACCACCAACGTTGTGGTGCGACTTGATCGTCTGCGCCGTCGCCGTACCGCTCTCGACGATATCCGTATAGAGCGTGCCTTGGGCCAAGAATGTAAAATCGTCGAATTGCGCCGATTCTTCTTCGAAGACGCGGATAAATTCGTTACCGATGTTTTTCCGTTTGATCTCGGGATCAGAGATGCCATGCAGCTTGTCCATGAAACGGTCGCGGGCATCAATTTTGACAACCTTCATATCGAACTTGCCGACAAAGGTTTCCATGACGCTATCCGCTTCGCCTTTGCGCAGCAGACCATGATCGATGAACATACAGGTCAGCTGATCGCCAATTGCTTTGTGGATCAGGATCGCTACAACCGAAGAGTCTACGCCGCCCGAGAGCGCGCACAGCACCTTGCGGTCGCCAACTTCTTCACGGATTTCACGGATCGTATCTTCAATAAAGGTCTCCATGCTCCAGTTGCCTTCGCAGCCGCAGACTTCGTACAGGAAGTTGCGGATCATGTCGTTGCCGTTCAGCGAGTGGCGAACCTCCGGATGGAACTGCACCGCGAAGAAGTTTTTCTCCGGATGGCTCATCGCGGCGATTGGCGCGCTCGGCGTGCCTGCATCGAGTTTGAAACCTTCTGGCAGTGTGACGACATGGTCGCCATGACTCATCCATACGGATTGCTTGACTTCCAGTCCTTGAATCAGCTGCGAACCTTCAACAAACTCTACCTCAGCTTTGCCGTACTCACGCTTGCCTGCCCGCTGTACCTGTCCGTTCAACTGATGCGACATCAGCTGCATGCCATAACAAATACCGAAGATCGGAATCCCCAGGTCATAGACCCCTGGATCGACCAGCGGCGAGTTCTCCTCGTACACACTTGCAGGTCCGCCGGAGAAGACGATTCCTTTGGGCTGCAGTTCCTTGATGCGTTCCACTGTCGTGTTGTATGGCAGCAATTCGCTGTACACGCCCAGATCACGAATCCGTCTTGCAATTAGCTGATTGTATTGCCCACCAAAGTCGAGGACAACAATAATTTCATTTGGCTTTTCCATTCCCGAGCCTCCCTCAATTCATAACGAATATTATATCGAATCTCGGCGAAACGAGTCAAGGTATTCCTGTGCTTGTCTGCATAGGTTCCAACGGTCAAGCCAGCGGTTTGGATCGCCACGCGACAGTCGCACAGACGAGGAGCAACAACCAGGCCATACCCGGCAAGTGCTGCTGGTACAGAACATAGCTCAGGATAGCCCACACACTAACCAGACCCATAACAAAAAACGCGCTTGTCCGAACGGGATTACGGGTTCGTTTGGCTACCCGACGAAGGATAAAACCCCCAAGTAGCCCAAAAAGCGCGAAAAGTGCTACTACACTAAATAAGAATGCCAGATAGGTTCCCAACCTCATCCCTCCCTTGACCTGAACCGTATCATCCCAGGAACTGGAAGTCAACAGCTGCGCACCTACAAACGAGAAAGCCGGCCGTCCAAGAACATCCCTGGGCCGGACGGCCGCTCCTCATTTCGCTTCGCGCCTGCCGGGCAGACTCGGTGTGCTCAGGTTCAAGATGGAACGCAGGGAGCGTCTCCCCGTCATCCCGGCTTGCAGCTCAGTGAGAACCGCGCGTAGTTCACCCGGGTCCGGATGCTGCCATGCCCCTGCACCATAACGAGCATCTTCCTCCCACCTGACCAGTGTTAGCAGACACTCGGCAACTGAGGAAGACATAGTCAGCGATCTGACATACTCCCGACCGGACACATGCATCCGACGGCCGCCATACGTGCGCGCAACCAGTGGCCACAGCTGCCTAATCACTGCAAGGAGCTTGTGCCGGGTTGGACGCCCTGCCCCACAAGCCCGTTGGTAGCTCCGAAGGGCGAGAGCCAGCACAACCTTGTTGCGCCTCTCCCAGAGCACTAGCACAGCTACAGCCAACATCATAAAGCCGATGAACCAGATGGTTGCCGCTCTCAAGGACCAGAGCTCACGAGCTTCATTCACCACCGATTGCATATGCTGACCCATCTCCAGCGAGTAGTCCGCACCGGACTGCAGTCCAAGCGCGACATGCTGGGCGGTCCACTCACCAGCTTGCTGTACTCCCTGAGTCCAACGAGTCAGAGTATCCCCATCGCTGCCCGTGAAACGTCCACTGTCCTGACCCACGCCCTGATCAGCATCCACTCCACTGCCAGTCGCTCCCACGGCTACAGTCGTTCCAACTGCCGCTGGCGGTGTCGGGTCAAATCGCACCCAGCCGCTGCCTTCAATATAGGCTTCGACCCAAGCATGTGCATCCCGTTGATCAACATCCGCACGATACCCGTAGGATATGAGCTCAGCATCGCCTGCTGAAGCTCCTGCTCCCTGCTCCAATAGCGGCTGCGCCAGCGGAGTCGTAGGCGAGGCAAAACCTTTGACCCAACGGGCTGGAATATCCAGCGTCCGCAGCATCACCGTCATTGCGCTGGCAAAATGAACACAGTATCCCGTCTGCTGATCGAACAGGAAGTGGTCTACGAAGTCCTGTCCCGCTCCCGGGACGGCCGTATCCTGCAAGGTATAGCGGTAATTCTCCTGCAAAAAACGCTCCATGGCCAACGCACGCGCATAGGCATCACTGCCAGCTGCTTCCGTAATTGTACGGGCGAGCGCCGTTGTCCGCTCCGATACGCTTGAGGGCAGCTGCAATGCATCACGGATTTGTATTTCCTGCACCGGAGACATCTCGTCCCTCCCGCGCGAATTACCGACCACCGTCCGCTCATGCGACAGCTCCGAAACTCGACTCTCCAGCTCAACTCTGCTCACTGCCACCCGCTTGCGCGCCGGAAATAAGCTATCCGTTCGCCGATCCCGCTCATAGGAGATCATACGCTCGCTGCCCGCATCGACCCGCAGCACTCTTGTGTCGATACCCACCGAGAATAGTGGCAGCCCTGCTTGGGGCTGCGGATACTCCAACCTATATCTAATGGCTGGATCAGGAGAATCGCCGAGAGCGGCAGAGTAGATGGATTCATCATTTTGCGGTTGTCCTGCCAAGGCCTGAATCATTCGCTCGCTTGCATAAGGCAAGTCCAGCGGGGACGCCAGTCTTTCTGGAGACGAGGTATGCCAGCCACTGCCGTCATAGAAGGTCTTGGCCTCGCCACGCCAGTAGGTGACCGGGGCGGTCGCATACGCTGTGAACAATAGCGACTCTCCCGAGGCGAGCGGAGCTCCTAATCGGCTATCGTCATCCCCGTAGCCTAATTGTACCGGTTGCTGTCCCGCAGTCGTCTGGGCTCCTGCCCGGTCAGACGCATGCCGGACTCCCGCCTCACGGTGCATGGTTCGCATGAGCCATGCCTCACCCTGCTCCTGCCAATGCGCCGCCCAGGGCGCAGGCTCGTCAGCTGTGGGGCGTTCAGATGCTGCCCACCAACCAGCTCCCAACAACATGGTGACCGCCAGTAGGGCAGCCCCCAGCCAGCGTAACGGCCAGCCGTTCTGACGCGGCGCTTCCTTCGTTTGCACCGCAGCAGCGACAGCATGAAAAGCCCGATTGTAGGTCAGCAGCACCGCCAGTATCCCGCCAGCAATCAGAATACGCAGCAGCGGCATTAGCGCATCGATACCGAACCACCACTCCAGGTTCAGCACAAACAGCCCCGTGGCCAGTGCTATACCCGCTCCCCAACCGCGGAGCCACATCAACGACTGGATGGCGCAAGATAGGGCCATGCAGCCGCTTAGAAGCAAGACCGTCCGCAGCTCGGGAGAGAGTATAGGTTTCCCTGCCATCAACATCCTTGCATCCTCCAGGAAGACGGTTGTCAGCCGGGGCAACCAGCTGCCTAAACCCGATCCGCCGTAATATAGCCACGGAACGGCGAGAGCCAGACCGGCGCCCAGCAGAAGGGGCAGACGTTTCCAGGACAATACCAGGGTGCCACACACCAGCGCAAAAGCCACACTATAGATAATCACATCTACACGGGTAAGATCGGTCCATGCAGAAATATACGACAGCGGCAGCAGCCATTCGCGAAGCAGCACAAAGAGCAGCAGGCTGGTTATCGCCCGGACAAGCCAAGCCGGAGGCGGCGCTTCGTCTGATACGGACGGAATTGTTTTGCCGCTTAGGCTTGCCCCGCCGGTTTGGGTTCCAGCTGTCACCCTGCGCCCTTTAAGAAATGCCAACATCTCGCCTTCCTCCTTCCTCTGATCTGCTCAGCCGTAATGTGTTATCGGTTAAGACCCACTCTCTTATTGCCCCATTCCACGCCGGATACTCCGCGCCTCTGACATCAGACTGTCCAATAGCTTGTCCATCAGCCAAGGTTACTTGCCAGATCTCTAACCTTGCCCCTCTGGCCCTGGCCTCAACTGCGAGCGACTCCCAGGAGCTGCTATGGCCAGAGATAATGAGCCATGCGCCAGCTTGGCCACCCCCCACACTAACCGGCGGCCGCTTACCCAGGGGTGAACGGATGCTCCCCTTCAACTGGGCTAACGCCTGCCGAATGGACGTGATGCCATTCAAGCTCGCTGCGCTTCCCGTCGTACGGCCCTCTACGATCAGCTCTGCACCTCCATCCTGACAGGCCTCCGCAGCTGTAAGTGCCAATTCAGCGCATGCATCCAGCAGACGCTGACCAGCAGCGGAGCGCTCTACCCCCGTATCGATGATGATTCGCAGCGGGATCGACTCCTCAGACGGGGCAATCCGGGTCAGCCAGTCTCTCCCTTTGGCTGCCGCGCGCCAGTCCAGATGGCGCAGTGGATCGCTTGTTCTGTAAGGACGTCGCTCCACACCTGCCCCGGGCTGCATATTTCGGTAGCTCGAATCAGCCGGCTCCACAGTACCGCCTGCACGCAGCAGAGGCTCTGATAGACCTTCCTTTATCGAACGCGGCGCCACCCACAGGCAAGACTCAACGGTTAGATGCCGCCGATGCTCGGTTACGCCGAACAAGTCACCTGTAGTCAGGAGTAAGCTCTGCCAGCGATAGACACCTCTTGGCAACGCATCGAGCGCGTATTTAAAACTCCATGCTCTGCGTAACCACGGCAGTACGAGCTTGCGGTGCGTTACAACGACCGGCTCCAGCCGGTTCTCCGCTATCAGCTGCTCCCGGACGGATACCCACACGACCGGCAGCGGCATACGTGTGCGCACTGTCAGCTTGACGTTCACTACATCCCCGCTGGCAATTAGCTCCCGCTCCAGCTCTCGACTGGCAGTGGTACCGCCCAACGCCACAAGCGGCAGCACTAGACCGCAGCCTATCAAACCGGTCAGCGTCATCCAGGCCAGCCATTCCCCCGCACTGCCACGTTGCAGCATAGCGGCGCTTATGCCGAGCCAGATCAACAGCAGCAGCCCAGCGCGCAGCAGCGTCTGCCCGATCGCTTTCCGACCAGCCTTACTGTCCTGTTCCTTCATCGCCGTCCCCTGCTAGGAGCCGCCACCTCAACGGGTAATGGCACCCGGTTCAGGATGCCTGACAACACCTCAGACGCCGCAACGCCACGGTACGCCGCCTCTGGGTGCAGCCGCAGTCTGTGCGCCAACACAGGCTGCGCCAGGCGCTTGATATCATCCGGGTTCACATACCCTCTGCCTTCCATATAGGCGCTCGCCTGTGCCATCCGCAGCCAATCCCTAACCGCGCGTGGACTCGCCCCCAGACGCAGGTCAGGTGCGACACGTGTCGCCCGCACGATCTCTACCATATAGGCGACCAGCGCCGGATGCGCGTGCACCTGCAGCACCTCCTGCTGCATGACTGCCCACTCCTGCGGCAGCAGGAGTGGACGCAGCGTCTCGATACGTCGATGTCCGATGCCATCAGTCAGCATGCGAATCTCGTCCTCAGCCGCAGGATACCCTACCGACAGACGGACCATGAAGCGATCCAGCTGCGCCAGCGGCAGCGGGTACGTTCCCTCCTCGGCTGCGGGGTTCTGTGTTGCAATCAGGGCAAAAGGCTCCGGCAGCCGTCTGCTCTCACCGTCCACGGTCACACTCCGCTCCTCCATCGCTTCCAGCAAGGCAGATTGCGTGCGGGGAGCCGCCCGGTTGAGCTCGTCGGCCAACACCAGATTGGCCATGATTGGCCCTTCCCGGAACACAAAGTCGCCCTTACGCCCATCCCAGATCGAGCTGCCCGTGACATCCGCCGGCATCAGATCCGGCGTAAACTGAATGCGGCTGTACGAGCCGCCGATCATCCGGGCCAGTGCCTGCGCCAGCAAGGTTTTGCCTACGCCTGGCACATCCTCCAGCAACATATGACCGCCTGCCAGCAGCGCCGTTATGGCCATGCGCACCGTTTCTTCCTTACCCAGCAATACCGAGCTCACGCGCACCTCCATACGCCGGAGCTGCCCCGCAGCCTCGTGCGGCCATGCTGCCGTCTTTCCCCCGTCGTCCGACGCGGCGTCCCTAGCATAAGACAATCTCGTCATCTGCCACCCCTCCAAATTTCACTTTTGATCACGAAGTAGTCCAGTGAAGTTCTTGGTGCTCCAAACCGAACGTTACCTTGAGCTTCTAGCATCTAGTCTGCACAGATTGAGAGATTCTTAGACTCCTCGCTGCAATAGAGTTGGCCGGCTGCTGCAATTAAGCTTGATTTTTCGTGTTCGTGGTGCGAATTTGGGGTGGAAACTATCCAACGAACTCGATTTTTCGTGTTTATTTGCTCACTTTGCCCTGGTCGCAGGCTAATAAGCTTGATTTTTCGTGTTTATTGCGCCCACTTGAGACGATGACCGCCCAATGTACTCGATTTTTCGTATTGCGGCCCTCGTCGGCCCTCGTCGACCCTCGCCACAGCTTGTGCGAATTCAGGCGCTCCTGAACGTAGGAATCAGGAGTAACAGCCACCTCCTGCCAACGCAATGCAAAAAAAAAAAAACAGCTCCCGAATGCCTCTCCCGTTAAGGGGAAGAGAAAACATTCAGGAGCTGTCTATTTATTGCTTCCTTTACAATCAAGAAATCCGGGACAGCAGCGATCGGAAGATCGATCCGTGACTGTAGGCTTTCTTGTTCAACATTCTCCAACCTTGCTACAATTCCTCGCGAACGAAGGCCAGTACTTCATCGATGTGATTCTTGATGCGCACCTTGCGCCATTCCTTCACCAGGACGCCGTCCTTGTCGATGACGAATGTGGAGCGTTCGATGCCCATGTACTCCTTGCCGTACATCTTCTTGAGCTTCCAGACGTCATACTGCTCCGCCACCTGATGGTCCTCATCGGCCAGCAGCAGGAATGGTAGCTCGTGCTTGGCAATGAATTTGTCATGGCGCGATGCCGGGTCGGTGCTGATTCCGAGAATCACGGCCCCGGCATCGGCGTAATCGGCGCTCCGGTCACGGAAGTCGCATGCCTGCGTCGTACAGGTCGGCGTCATATCCTTGGGATAAAAGTACAGCACCACGTGCTTGCCCCTATAATCCGACAGCTTGACCCGCTGTCCTCCGCTTGCCTCCAGCTCAAAATCTGGCGCTTGTTGCCCTACTGCTATTGTCATCGAAACATCCTCCTCTGGTCGTTGTCCGTCCTATCCTTTTCGCATGTACCAACATACCAAAGTTTGCCGGCCATTTCAAACGGGCTTAGCAGCTCAGAAGCCTTCACGATCCTACTAGGAGCCCGCACCACGGTACCGGCTGACGCCATGATTCCAGATCGCCAGACCGATGAACAGGAAGACCAGACCGACCACAGGGGTCAGAATCGCCATCGAGCCCTCGATGCCCGGCCGCTCCAGGAAGTACGATGCCGGATACACGCCGACAAAAGCAAACGGCAGCACCCAGGTGAGGATGAAGCGGATTGTTTTGTTGAAGATGCCGACCGGGTAGCGCCCATAGTTCTGAATATTGTACATGAGCGGCAGAATCCCTGTCGGAGAATCCGAGTAAAACGCAACAGCGGTCAATGCGATGTACAGTCCGGCATAGATCATCACCGAGCTGAGGACGAGCGCTGTCATAATGAGCAGGTCCAGCAGTTCAAACGGCATGCCTAGCTGCGACCAGGAGATTCCGACAATGATCATGCCGATGAATGAGCCGATTAGAGATGGCGGGTCCATATTTTCCAGGACAATCTGCACGAGATTATGCGCCGGCCGCGTCAGCACGCGGTCCATCTCCCCTTTGACAATATAGCGCTCACTGAAGCTCCACAGGTTGAAAAAGGTATTGAAAATCCCATACGGGATCATAAAATAGCCGTACACAAACACGACCTCTGCCTGCGACCAGCCGCCCAGCGAATCGGTATGCTGAAACACGACCAGGATGAAGATCAGATTCAGACCCTGGAAGAGCAGATCGCTCAACACTTCAATCCAAAAGTCGGCCCGGTACGTCAGGCGCGTTTTGGCGTAGTTTTTCATATATTCCCAGAACAAACCCATCACAAACATCAGCTAGCCCCCCTGTACGAACAGCCGGGTCCGCGCCGCACGCCACACTGCCAGGATCGGCACCGCGAGCAGCACACACCACAGCACTTGCAGACCAAATACCGCACCCGCTTCGGAGATTGGCGTGCGTCCCGTAAAGACGGAGCTCGGCAGATAGGTGATGGCCTGGAACGGTAGCCACTTCATAATGCCCTCCAGCCAGCCCGGGAAGAACGACATCGGGATAATCACACCGGAGAACAGGTCAACGAGCACCCTTTTCATCCGGATCAGCCCGGTATTGTTCTCCACGAAGAAAGCGAACAGACCCGTCAGCATATTAATCTGCGTATTAATGAGGAAGCTGAAAAACAGCATCACCAGGTACCACCCCCACACCGTGGGATCCGTTGGCAAGGTGACAGGGAAAATGAGACAAACGACGACCATGCCAGGCACCATGAACAGCAGCAGCCGGAATAGGCCTTCGCCCAGCCCTTGCATCAGTTTCACCATTAAGTAATTGTAAGGTCGAATGAACTGAATCGCTACGCTGCCGTCCCGGATTTCGTCCGCAATTTCCCGGTCCAGGTTATTGAAATAAAAAGCTCGCGCCATCCAGGAGACAGCGATATAGGTGGTCATCTGATTAATCGTAAAACCGCCCAGAACTTCTTGGTTGCCGTAGATGGCTTGCCACAAAAAGTAATAGGCACCGATATTAATGGCATAAATAATAATGCCGCTATAGTAGTTCACCCGATATGCGAGCATCATGAGAAAACGAATGCGAATAATATCTACGTAGGCTGGATTCATGTCGGTGTCTTCTCCGTCTGGTAGATCTCACGAACAATCTCGTCTGTATTCGTTTCAAAAATCTTAATGTCGCGAATGTCGCCTACGACAACTACGCGTGCCATCGCATCCGAGACATTGACCGCCATCGGCAGCCACAGGACAGCTGTAACCTCATTAACCAGCTTCCATTGTACACCCTCAAGTCCAGCAGTCAGTTGCTCCAGCTGAGGCAGTTTCACCTGGGTGCCGAACTGGAATTGAATCTCGCGGCCTTTGCTCCATTTAGTCTTCAGGTCCGTCAGATTACCATCGTAGATGATCCGACCGTCATCAAGCATGATGACCCGTGAGCAGAGAGCCTCAATATCCTGCAGGTCATGCGTGGTCAGCAGAATCGTTGTGCCGTGCTCCTGATTCATCTCTTTGAGAAACTCCCGAATCTCGGTTTTCACCAGAATATCGAGGCCAATTGTTGGCTCATCTAGAAACAATATCGACGGATTGTGCAGCAGCGCCGCCACCAGCTCACAACGCATGCGCTGCCCCAGACTAAGCTTGCGCACGGGACGATGCAGCAGATCAGCGAGCTTAAGACGTTCTACCAGCTCCGTGAGTCGTTTGCGGTATTCGGCTTCTGGCACCTTGTAGACCTTGCGTAGCAGCTGGAACGATTCAATGACGCCGATATCCCACCAGAGCTGGCTGCGCTGGCCGAAGACGACGCCGATGCCTTTGACGAACGCTTCCCTCTCCTTATGCGGTATGTGTCCGTTGACCCGAAGGCCGCCCGAGGTCGGAACAAGAATGCCCGTGAGCATCTTAATCGTTGTCGATTTGCCTGCTCCATTCTCACCAATGTAACCACAGATTTCGCCCTGCGGAATCTGAAAGCTGATTTCCTTAACGGCGGTGACGTCGGTATACTCCCGTTTGAACAGATCTTTCATTGCGCCAGCCAGACCTTCGCGGTTCTTCTGGACGCGGAATTGTTTTTTGAGCCGATCTACATCGATCGCTATGTTGGCAGACACGGTTTTCCGCTGGCCCCTTTCACTCGACATTTCCCGGGAAATTGTGAGAGTTCTTTAACCCCATTCGAAAAAACTTGATAAAACACTATCCGACAATCTATAATTTAATGATATGTAATCATACATGATTTCTGTCCAGCCGTAAATAACCTGTCCATGCGCTCAGAGCGATTACGCTGGGAGTTTACGGGGTAGATAGAAATAAGACCCCGGTGCCTGCATGCAACCTCATCAGTGGCTACCTCGTCTCATATGTATGAGGCACCTTTTTTCTCCACAAACCATCAAATCCGATTATGTTCTCAATTTTCTGTCGAAGGGATGAATAGAAGCGAATGGACAGCAGAGTAAAGAAAAAGAGAAGACCTTGGAAATACGCCTTGTACGGCTTGCTCGTTGCTGTCGGCATCGTAGGTGCGTACGCGGCATACCAAGCGTTCGGTGTATATACTGCGCTTGATGGATTCCAAAAAGATCAAACCGAGTCCCGATTCGAGCATATTCCCGTCGAGCCGGTGAACCTCCCACCCAAATGGGAAGGAAAGGAACGCGTCAACATTCTGATGCTTGGCGGCGATGCCCGCGACTCCGACGTGAACGGAATTGCGCGTAGTGACTCATTGCTGGTTGTTTCCGTTGATCCTCAGACTAAAAAAGCACATTTGTTCTCGATTCTCAGAGACACCTACGTAGATATCCCTGGCCATGGCAAAGGACGCATTAATACCGCCATTACTTCCGGCGGACCAAACCTGGCGATGGAGACGGCAGGCAATCTGCTTGGCCTCGACATTCAGTATTATGTGTACGCCGAGTTCGAAGGATTCAAATCGTTGATCGACGCGATGGGCGGCATTGAATTCGAAGTCGAGAAGAACATGCGTTACACAGACAATGCTGACGGCAACCGTTACGACATCGACCTGAAAAAAGGTCTGCAGGTGCTCGACGGTGACAAGGCATTGCAGTATGTTCGTTTCCGCCACGATGCCATGTCTGACTTCACTCGTACTGAGCGGCAGCGTAACTTCATGAAGGCCGTTGCTGACGAGATGCAATCGACCTGGAATCTGATTCGGATGAAAGAGATTCTGGAGAGCGTTCAGCCTTTCATTGAAACCAACCTGACCGTCAACGACATGCTGAAGCTGGGGCAACTCGGCCTGGGTATTCATATGGCTGGTTCCGCACAGGTACCGCCAATGGATCTGATTCGTGAAGAACGTGTGGGGTCCGCATCGGTCCTGATGCCTCGTAGTGAAGAGCGTGTTCAGAGCTATGTAGAAGAGGTCTTGGCTGGAGATGACACCATCGTACCAACCGACGAAGAAACCGATACAACCGATGCCCGCGGCGGCTCAGTCAAAGCCGAAACCGAAGGTGCCGATATCGGCGAATAGGATAACTGCAAGCCCGTTCCCTTTGGTGGGGAGCGGGCTTGCTCGCGCTGGTGGCGGTCAGGGCACTTGTGCGCCTGTATGCGTGCTGACAGTTGGGATGCTGGTGCGCCTGTTTGTATGCAAGTCGGCACTCCAACTCGCTTCTCTGTAACATGCGACTGTCCATGCTGGCAGTCTTTTGTTACGATAGGTGTATTGTGAACTTGGGCAGCAAGCAAAATTACGGCATGAATTACTCGGCTGCGCTCTACGTTTTATGGCCCGGACTTTACCCAGAATCTCGTCGCGTGGACTAATTGCCGAGGGATGGCTAGCTGTCAGCTAATACGAAGGATTAACTGTTAATTGCATTTGGATCAGCTCGCTGCTAGGCCTTCCGCCGAATTAACTCCCGTTCGGTATTTGGATCGGCTCGCTGTCGTGTCTTATACTGCATTAACTGCGTTTTGGCAGTTGAATCGGCACACTGGTGCAACTTACATCGAATTAACTGCCATTCAGCATTTGGATCGGCTCGCTGCCGGACATTACAACTAATTAACTGCTTTTCGGCAGTTGGACAAGCACACTGGCGGGTCTTACATCGTATTAACTGCGTTTTGGCATTTGCTCCTATGCGAACAAGTGCCTCAACACTCGAAATCAAGTAACCTATTTATCTTTCTCTACAGCTAGTGCATCACATCGCTAATCCAAGTAACATTTGTTACTTAATTACAGCCGTGACGCCTCATTTCGATGATATACAGTAGTTTGTGTACCATGATTTGGAGTCTATCCAAAGCATAAAAAAGAAGGGTATTCTCGGGAGTGACGAAACCACCAAGAAAGGACCCTTCTCGATGACTACTATAACCCAAAGCACACTGAATGAGCTAGTTGAAAATCTTGTTACTGACTTCGTGAAAAACACGCTGGAGACCATCATGCGAGCAGAGATCCAATCGCATCTGGAGGAGAATCAAGACGGACCGCACAACAGTCGAAATGGTTACTACAAACGAACGCTCCATACGAAATTCGGCCAC
>NZ_KB899667.1 GCF_000378385.1 Paenibacillus daejeonensis DSM 15491
GGGCGTAGGAAATTTGAGAGGAGCTGTCCTTAGTACGAGAGGACCGGGATGGACGTACCGCTGGTGTACCAGTTGTTCCGCCAGGAGCACCGCTGGGTAGCTATGTACGGACGGGATAAACGCTGAAAGCATCTAAGCGTGAAGCCCCCCTCAAGATGAGATTTCCCAGTATGTAAGACCCCTGGTAGACGACCAGGTTGATAGGTCCGGGGTGGAAGTGCAGTAATGCATGCAGCTGACGGATACTAATCGGTCGAGGGCTTATCCTAATACCTCAGCTAAGATTCACTTGCTTGATTCGCATCCAGTTTTCAGTGTGCAAGACGCACTGTAACACATTCCCTGATAGCTCAGTTGGTAGAGCACTCGACTGTTAATCGAGTTGTCACAGGTTCGAGTCCTGTTCGGGGAGCCATTTGCTCTCATAGCTCAGTAGGTAGAGTGCATCCATGGTAAGGATGAGGTCACCGGTTCGATCCCGGTTGAGAGCTCCATTTCTTTTTCAAGGCCCGTTGGTCAAGGGGTTAAGACACCTCCCTTTCACGGAGGTAACAGGGGTTCGAATCCCCTACGGGTCACCATACAAGGACGCTTAGCTCAGCTGGGAGAGCATCTGCCTTACAAGCAGAGGGTCGGGGGTTCGATCCCCTCAGCGTCCACCATGAAGCGTTGGGGCATAGCCAAGCGGTAAGGCAACGGACTTTGACTCCGTCACCCCTAGGTTCGAATCCTAGTGCCCCAGCCATTTTTTTATTTGTTTGAGCCATTAGCTCAGTTGGTAGAGCACCTGACTTTTAATCAGGGTGTCGAAGGTTCGAGCCCTTCATGGCTCACTGTTTCTCGCGCATGTGGCGGAATTGGCAGACGCACTAGACTTAGGATCTAGCGCCTTTGGCGTGGGGGTTCAAGTCCCTCCATGCGCATCAATCACGAAAACCCTTGGTAACCAAGGGTTTTTTTGTTGTTTGTTTTTCGTTATACCGGTTAACATGGAAGATTTTCCTTTTTCCCCTCTTGGCCAATCGTGTATAATCATACTCATCCTTTGTAGATAAAGGAGGGAATTTGACGGAATCGAAAATATGGTGTCGAATGGGTGAACCAATGAGTAAAAGAGTGCGCAGTCGATGGTGGATCGGGCTCGTTGTGCTGCTGGTAGGCTGTGCCGGCCTATGGCTGGGCTGGAAGCTGTCCGATCAAGAGGATGAACTGGTGACAGCGGAACGTTTTATTACAACGCATATGATGAATGACAATGGCAGTCTGGCCACGTATTTGAAGCCAGCCCTCTCGACGGATCCGGAGTTGGCTGCTGGTCGCGAGGCTCTGTCAGAATCATTAGGGCTATGGATGGAAGCAGCTGTGTTACGTCAGCAAGCCTCTACTTTCGCCGATAGCTACGAAGTGTATAAGAATCTGTTCCGACATCACTATGGCTATGTTTATTGGAAGCTCAATGAAGAAGGGCATGCTGAAATAAGCACAACCGCTTTGGGGGACGATCTGCGTATCCTTCGTGCTTTACTTCGCGCCGGGGATCAATGGAACGAGCCGGACTATACGCAAAGTGGCCTTGCCCTTGCTGAGACGCTGCTCTTGCGGGGTCAGCACAACGGATATTTGGTAGACTTCTATGATTTTGAACGACATGAACGTCCAACGCGCTTGAGTCTGGTTTATGTGGACATCGGAGCGTTGGAGGAAATGAAACGTCACGGGTTGTTGTCAGAAGAAGAGTATAGCAAGTACGTTACGCTGCTGGTTGATATGCCAGAGGATTCGCCGTTTTACCCTAAGTATTACGAAGTAGATGCAGGCGAGTATGGTTTTGATGACGAGGTTAATCTGATTGACCAATTGATTGTTGGCCTGCACGCGGCGGATTCGGGAAGAGACAGCCGGCCGCTGCTCGACTTTATTCGCGAGGCGTTGGAGCGGACGGGGAAATTGATGGGACGATATGATCGGTCGACTGGAGAGCCCGCCGCACAATTTGAGTCACCTTCCGTGTATGGCTTGGCTATTCTCCTTGCCGTGAGGTGGGAGGACCGAGAGCTAGCTGACCGTCTGAATGAGAGGATGCTTGGGATGCGGGATCATGATCCTGCATATCCTGGAGGTTATGTGTTTGATGGCGACACGCATATCTTCGATAATCTGTTTCCGCTCATCGGCGGTGCGACTCTGCATCAAACCCAATAACAAGCGCACCTAGATTACAGGGAGAGGTGGAGACAAGAAAGCAATGAACACGAATCAATTGCCCTATAGGCGGATGGTCTATGGCTATGCCCTGCTAATTGCACTGGCTATGGTGCAGGAGCTGTTGGTTTATATTAACGTGTATGTGGAGCAGGTGTTTACCTGGGGAGATCTGGTTTTCAGCTTGGCAGCTCTAGCAACCCTGCTGCTGGGTCTGATTGTGCCAGTCGGGGTATCGGTTGTCCTGACCTTTGTCTATTTGGTCGCCTACTTTGTCTGGCTCGCTACGTTTGCAGAAACGGATATGCTGACTGTATCCTGGCTGTTATTATTGCCGGCTAATATTCTGGCGGCTTCTGTAATCAAAGTAACCATGATTCGCTCCAAACGCTTCACGGAGCGGCTGCGTGAGCTGGAGCATCGTATACCCGAGGTTGATCTGGCGACAGAGCTTGGCAATAAGCCTGCCCTGGAGGATGCCATTGTTAAACACTCCAATCTGGCGCAGCGTTATCCAGAGCAGTACAACTTCTGCCTAGCTATGCTGCGAATCGACTTTTTGCCCCTCGTCAGGGAGTCACTCGGTTCCAAGGGGTATGCTACCCTACTCCTTGAATTGTCCAATGCTATCCAGAAGCAAATCCGTTTTGAAGACTATAAGTTCTCCATCGATGAAGGGCGCTTTATCTTGCTACTCCCCATGACGAGTCTGGATCATTTGAAGCTGACCATGGCGCGTATTCAACAGGCGTTGATGCTAATGCCGCTGGTTGATCGCAAAGGGAAAGAGCTGAATTTGGTTATTCGAACGGGAGGACTCGTCTTTACCAAGGACCAATTCAGCCAATATGAGAACGTGGATAAGGTCATTGCGGCATTGGAGCGCAATACAGAAACGGATTTGATTGGCGAATATATTTAATTCAAGCATCTAAAGGAGTGAGACCGTGTCCTACCTGAGCTGGTTTATCCCTTTGTGTATTATAATCAGCGTCATCTTTGCCATTGCTATCCTCATCCTTACGATTGCGACGCTGATCTTCCGGGCTGCCGTCCGAAAAAAATATGATCGGGGGCGGCTAAGTGGCTGAAACCCTGCTTATTTTATCCATCATCAGTATCTGGTTCGCTGTGTTCGAATCCATTCTTATTATGAGTGGAGCGATCCGCTTTATCTTTCGTCAAAATCGGAATAAGGTCGTGCCGCCCGACAATATGGACGATTACCCTACAGTGACCGTGATTGTTCCCGCCCATAACGAAGAAATGGTCATCGCGGCGACAGCTGAGCATATATTGCTGCTGAACTATCCTCCCGAAAAGGTGCAGGTCATCATCGTTGCAGATAACTGTTCGGATGATACGGCCGGCCGGCTCAGAACGTTGATGCAGAAGGCGAGTTACCGTCACCGCGACCTATATATTATGGAGCGTAAAGGGACAGGCGGCAAATCCGGAGCGCTTAATGATGCGCTGGAGCATGCCAAAAACGAATGGATTTGTATTTTTGATGCGGATGCGGCGCCTGAACGAAATGCTTTGTTTTTTCTGATGCACAAGGCTATGGAAAACCCGGAGAAATACGGTGCCGTGTTCGGACGCAACAAAGCGCGTAACCGCGAGCAAAACTTTCTGTCCAAATGCATTAATCTGGAGCTGGTCACCGCTCAACGTATCTACCATACGGGCCTATGGGAACTCTTCAAGCTAGGGACGATTCCAGGTACCAACTTCATCGTTAAGTCGTCTCTGATTCGTGAAATTGGCGGTTGGGACGTAACTGCGATTACGGAGGATACGGCCATTTCGTTTGAAATTCTCAAGCGGGACCAACTGATCGCGCTGGCTCCGCAGGCAGAAGCTTACCAGCAGGAACCGGAGCAGCTCAAAGTGTACATGAAACAGCGTGAACGCTGGGCCAAGGGCAACTTTGCCGTTGTAACCGATAACCTGCACCATTTGTTTAACAAGTCCAGTTGGCGGATCAAGCTGCATGTTCTGTATTATGCGGCAAGTTATTTCTGGTTCATGCTTGCGATTATCGTCTCGGATGTTATTTTTGTTATTAATATGGTCTATTTGGGTATTAATTTCTTCTTCAAGGAAGTGGAGTTGCCGTTCCAATTCTCAGGCGATGTCTATGTCTACCTCGTCATAGCCTGGGGGCTGATGTATTACTTGTACGTATTACAGATTAATCTGGCCTTGGCCTCGGATATTGGACAGAGCAATACGCAGAATTTTATCTTATCCTGTCTGTCCTACTTCACTTACGCGCAGTTATTTATTCTGATTTCGCTCAAGGCCGTCATCTCGGCAATGGTAGACAAAGTGACGGGCCGCAAGACCAAATGGTACAAAACCCAGCGTTTCGGTTAATCATCACGGATCGATCTTACGAGATCGATTCCGTGCCTCTTCGCCTTTTTGGTGATAATTTTAACTTGAAATTGCATTTTGACACGTGTTATCCTACAGGAGAGGTGAACGTCATGAAGAAACGGGTGACGAGCCACGACGTGGCCAAGCTCTCCGGCGTCTCGCGTGGCGTCGTCTCGGCAGTCATTAATGACACGCCGGGAATTCGGGTTAGTGAAGAGAAGCGACAGCGAGTCTTGGAGGCGATTGCCGAGCTTAACTATACGGTGGATGCACAGGCGCGCAGTATGCGGCTGGGGAAGAGCAACTGCATTGCGGCCTATGGTAATCTGGACAATTCTTTTTTTCTGCAGGTGCTGCAGGGTGTACAGCAAGTATGTACGGAGCGGGGATATCATCTGCTGCTCTATGGTCATAATAAGCTGGAAGAAAACAAGCGTTGGCTCATTGAGCTGTACAGTCAGCGCAGAATCGATGGACTGCTCACCAAGGATGTAACCGGCTACAATCAAGAGACTTGGGTACATGACGTTCACAAGGCGGGCTTGCCTTATGTATCTGTAGAAGGCTACCCCGAGCGGGAGGATGTCACATCGGTGCTGATGGATTACGAGCATAGTGTGACCCTGGCATTAAATCACCTGTACGAGGCGACTTCGCTGAAGCCGGTCTACGTAGAGCTCTACAATCCGCCAGTCTATGCGCCGAACTGGGGCGATGTGCATCGGCGAAAGGCGTATCTTCACTGGATGACCGAGCGAGGATGGGAACCCGTCATTCACCAGGTTTGTGATGAGGGGGGAGATCAATCCAGGTGGTGGCAGGAGCTGCTGAAGAAACTGGGCCAGACGGCAGCGGTGCTAACGAACTGGTCGAGCGGAAGCAGGCGGTTGTATGAGGCTGCGTATCGGCTAGGGAAGCGAATTGGCAGCGATGTGTATGTGATGGCGGCGGATGATACCCAGCAGGCCAACGATTATCTGGTTCCCCCGTTGTCGGCTGTGGAAGTACCCTATCTGGAGATGGGAAGAGCCGGGACGGAGCGGCTGCTCGATATGATTGAGGGGCGGCAGGTGGATAGGGGCACCAAACTATGGGTTCCAGCCAGACTGACGGTGCGAGAGAGCACGGGAGCTGCGGCCGGTCAGGTGGTCAAGGGTCCAGGCTCTTAAGGAATACATTCGGCAGCGGGTGACCGCGAGCCGATTTCTCATAACTTTTGATAACACGTGTAATCATATAATGGCTTCTATTAGAGGAGGAAACGACGATGTTTTGGACAAAGGAAAAGCTGCAGGACCGTCTGACGATGCTTGAACCGCTCCGTTACAGGGATGCGATGACGTTGAGCTGTCATTGGCAGGATGATGAAGAAGGTGCGATTGGTACTGTTCCACCGAACCCTTCAGCTGCAGAGCCGGTCGAACTGGGGACACGTTGGTTAGGCAAGGACCGCTATATCTGGCTGACCAGTGAGGCACCGATTCCGGCAGAGTGGCAAGGACGCAAAGTGCTCGGACGTTTCAACTTCGGCGTTGGCGCGGGAACCAGCGGCTTCGAGTCGCTGCTCTTCGTAGACGGGGAGCCGTATCAAGGCGTAGATACCAATCACCAGGAAGTGTTCTTTGCCGGTGAGGCCGCAGGCCGTACGTTACAATTAGCCTTCCGGTTGTGGTCCGGGCTAGGCGGTTATAACAGTCAGGCAATCAATGAGCACCAGCTCAAGCAGGCTGAGCTATGCTGGCTGGATGAAGCCGTAGACGATCTATACTATACCGCTCGGGCAATGCTGGCTACCGTTCACGAATTGCGTGACAATACCGCCGAGCATCATGAGCTGCTGACCCGGCTCGACCGTGCTTTCCGCCTGCTGGATTGGTCACGCCCAGGGTCAGAGGCGTTCTATCAATCGGCGGCAGAGGCACGTCTGGCGCTGCGGGAGTCGCTCAGCGAGCTGCCCAAGCATCATCCCGTGACGATTCAATGCATCGGCCATACCCACATCGATGTGGCCTGGCTGTGGCGTTTGAAGCACACCCGTGAGAAGTCGGCACGTTCGTTTGCAACCGTGCTGCGCCTGATGGAGCAAGACCCGGAATATGTATTCCTGCAGACTCAACCCCAGCTCTACGAGTATATCAAGAAGGACTATCCCTCGATCTACGAGGGCATCAAGCAGCGCGTAGCGGAGGGACGCTGGGAGGCAGGAGGCGCCATGTGGCTGGAGGCCGACTGCAACCTGTCATCTGGTGAATCTCTGGTGCGCCAGCTGCTGCACGGCATCCGGTTCTTCCAGCGCGAATTCGATGCCCATTGCGACTACCTGTGGCTGCCTGACGTGTTCGGTTACAGCTGGGCGCTGCCGCAGATTCTGGCGAAGAGCGGCATCAAGACCTTTATGACGACCAAGATTAGCTGGAACCAATACAATCGGATGCCGCATGACACTTTCACCTGGCGGGGCATTGATGGAACGGAGATTCTCACACACTTCATTACGACCCCGGACCCCGGCGGCTCCGAAGGCAGCTTCTACTACACATACAATGGAGCCATCATGCCGGAGACCATTCAAGGCATCTGGGATGCTTACCGGGACAAGAATATCAATCAAAAGCTTCTACTCGCTTATGGCTATGGCGATGGTGGCGGAGGCGTAAACCGAGAGATGCTGGAAATGCGTCGTCGTCTGGCAGATATGCCAGGGCTGCCGCAGGTAACGACCGGCCGGGCGGACGCTTATTTTGAAGAGCTGCAAGAGACGGTCGCGAGTAGTGATCAGTATATCCATACCTGGGACGGCGAGTTGTATCTGGAGCTGCACCGGGGGACATATACCAGTCAGGCCTTCATCAAACGAATGAATCGGAAGTTGGAGCTGTTGTACCGGGAAACCGAATGGCTGGCGGTCCGGCAGGCGCTGGCACAGGGATGGCAGAGCTATCCGCAGGAAGCGCTATATGAGGGATGGAACATCGTGCTGCGCAATCAGTTCCACGATATCATTCCTGGCTCCTCCATCAAGGAAGTATACGACGACTGTAAGGAGGAGTATGCAGAAGCCGAACGTGTAGCCAGCGAAGCCTGGACAGCGGCAGCTGAGGCCCTTACTAACGAGTCAGAAGCAGAAGAGAAGCGCCAAGCCTTTACAGTGTGGAATAGTGCAAACTGGTCGCGCACGGAGGAAGCGGTTATACTCAGCCTCTCGGACGTGTCGGGGAGCTGGGAGGATGAGCAGGGCAAGGCGCTCGTCGCCCAGTATGATGGAACTAACAACCGCTGGAGCGTACTTGTTCCGGATGTGCCGGGTCTGGGGCAGCGGACGATCTATTTCCGTTCGGAGAAGGAGAATCAGACGGGCGACAGTCCATTCCGGATCGGCGCATCCGAGATTGAGTCGCCGTTCTACATTATCGCATGGGATGAAGCAGGACGTCTGAGCCGAGTCTTCGACAAAGAAGCAGGACGCGAGGTGCTTGCACCCGGGGAGCAAGGCAATGTACTGCAAGTGTTCGAGGACAAGCCGAAGAGCCGCCACGAGGCGTGGGATATCGATCTGTACTATCAAGAGAAGATGCGTACGGTCGATAAACTGGAGGCAGTACGGGTTGCAGAGTGCGGTCCGCTCTATGTGGCCGTTGATTTCTCTTGGACTTACATGGATTCGACCATCGAGCAGCGGATGATCCTTCATGCTGGCGATCGTCGCATCGATTTCGTTACCCGTGCCGATTGGCAGGAGAAGCGTCAGCTGCTGAAGGTGGCATTTCCAGTGGATATCCGGGCGACAGAAGCAACATACGATATCCAATTCGGCAACGTTCGCCGGCCAACGCACTGGAATACGAGTTGGGATTACGCCCGCTTTGAATCGGTTGGTCATCAATGGGCCGATCTGTCCGAGCGTGGCTATGGCGTCAGCTTGATGAATGATTGCAAGTACGGCTACGACATCAAGGATCACACGATGCGTCTGACGCTGATCAAGTCGGCTATCGTGCCGGACCCGACAGCGGATCTGGGAGAGCATCTCTTCACCTATTCTCTGCTCCCGCATTGTGGCGATTGGTTGGAGGGCGAGACGGTGACCTCTGCCTTTGCGCTGAATCAGCCGCTGTCTGTCTCCCGGGGTACAGCCGTTGGACTGGCGGCATCGCTCTTCACGATCGAAGGGGATGCGCATGTACTGGTCGACGCGGTGAAGAAAAGCGAGGATGGTACGGCTGTTGTCCTCCGACTGCATGAGTATGGCGGCAGCCGCGGCGAGGTGCGAATTGCAAGCGACTACGGAATCCGCGCGTGGCAGGCATGCGATCTGCTGGAGCGTCCAGAGGGCGAGCGCGCCACGAGTGGCGAGATTCGCACAGTGATTAAGCCTTATGAGCTCCTTACCTTCCTGTTCGAACTCTCTTAATTCGCTCTATGAACGGTCCTGTCTGGCTTTGATGCCGGGCAGGATCGTTTTTTGCGGATATGACGATCTGCCGGTTTTTTTGTTATAATTGAACCAGCTTCACTACAAGGCAGTAGAGGGTCGTAAATTTAATTTAGGAGTGGACGCCGTGCTGGCTTCCCGCTGGAGCATCCATACCGAGACGATCTATTTCAGATACCGCGACGAGCAGCCGATTGAGGCTGTGTTTCACTCGCATCCGCAATATGAGATCTATTATTTTCATGAAGGCGCCTGCAGTTTCCTGATCGGGGAGCGCATCTATGAGTTGGAGCCCGGCGATCTGATCATCATGCACGGCATGACGCTCCATTGCGCCAATGCAGCCAAGGACCAGCCCTATATCCGTTCGGTCTGTCACTTTCATGTCGGCTATGTGCAGGAGATGCTGCGGATTCCCGGTGGCGCGGACATTCTGGAGCCCTTCACCCGGCTCAAAAATGCCCGTCTGCGCCTCCAGCCCCGGCAGCAGGCAGAGGTGGAGGGACTTTTGCTGCGCCTGCACGAATGCAATGTGCCACAGGACAAGCTGGCTCACGTCCAGTATCATCTGGCTTTTCTCGAGCTGTTGACGCGGATCTGCCGATGGTGTGAAACGCTATTGGCCGAGCCATCAGCCGCCTCGTCAGAGAAGCTGCAGCATGTGCAGGATATGATTACCTATGTTGAGCAACATTATATGGAAGACCTTCATCTGGAGGATCTGGAACGGGAGCTGCATCTGAATCGCCATTATCTGTCCAAGCTGTTCAAACGCGTCACGGGGGTTACGATTTTTCATTACTTGTTCGAGCGCCGGATTAATCAATCCTGCATTCTGATGGCGATGTACCGGTCATCGACGCTCACTGAGATATCCTACCGGGTCGGCTTCAAGCATCCGGCACACTTCACCCGTGTCTTCAAGCGTTATGTCGGCGTTACCCCTGAGCAATATCGCAAACAATTGGAGCGTTCTGAGAAAGGGGAGGCGTAACGGCCTGCCAGGACTCGAAAAAATCGCTTCCAACAAGGCAACCACAGTTAAGTCAGACCTTATCTTGGGCAATGGCAGATAAGCGGGGACGAGCCTTATGCGTTATGCTGGGCGTAAGCGGCTGCTCTGACAGAGCGGGCCGGATCCTAATCATACAGATGAAGACAGGAGCGATAGAACATGAATTTATTTGACCTCAAAGGTACCACTTCGATCGTATTGGGCGGCAATGGCGTGCTGGGCGGCGCACTCTCGGAAGCGCTGGGTGCCCACGGCTCACGGGTAGCCATTGTTGGCCGTGATATGGACAAAGCCGAGGAGGTGAAACGGCGCGTCGAGGAAGCGGGTGGTGAGGCGATTTGCCTCCAAGCGGACGTCACCAAGCCAGAAGACCTCGAACAGACACGGCAAGCGGTGCTGGACTGGAGCGGCAGCATTGATACGGTGGTCAATTGTTCGGGAGCCAACAGTGCAACGCCTTTTTTGGAAATTGAGATGGAAGAATGGGATCGAATCATGGATGTGAATCTGAAGAGCGTGGTGCTCTCCAGTCAGATCTTCGGTAAGCAGATGATTGCCCAGGGTAAAGGCGGGGCCATTATTAACATTTCGTCCGTTTCGTCCGGCCCCCCATTGTCCCGGGTGTTCACATACTCCGCCTCCAAGGCGGGGGTCAACAGCGTCACCCAGTTTCTGGCCCGTGAGTTTGCACCGCATGATATCCGGGTCAATGCGATTATTCCGGGCTTCTTCCCGGCAGAACAGAACCGCAAAATATTATCCGAAGAACGCATTGCATCGATCATGTCACACACGCCGATGGATCGTTTCGGCAAGCCCGAGGAGCTTCAGGGAGCTATCGTGTATCTGGCTTCCCGCAAAGCATCCTCGTTTGTGACAGGCACGCTGCTGCGGGTTGACGGTGGATTCGGAGCGATGACGATATGAGTGAATTGTTAAGCCAGTTAGTGCGGGATATCCCGCTGCCCCGGATGGTCAAGATCCGCCAGCGGTTCGACGATACTGAGCTGGAGGACCCGATCGCCGTGCTGCGTGAGCAGCTCGCAGGGGAAGGCTGTATGGACCGAATTGCACCTGGCATGAAAGTGGCCATTGCGGTTGGCAGCCGCGGCGTCTCGCGCGTCGATGAGCTGACCAAGTGCGTGGTTGATGCCGTCAGAGAGGCGGGGGGCGAGCCGTTCCTGGTACCTTGTATGGGCAGTCATGGCGGAGCAACGGCTGAAGGCCAGACGGAGGTACTGGCACATCTGGGCATGAGTGAGGAACGGATGGGCTGTCCGGTGAAATCCTCGATGGACGTCGTGTTGCTCGATAAGCTCGAGAACGGGTTGCCAGTGTATGCCGACCGAATTGCTACGGAGGAAGCGGATGCGATCATCGTGCTGAACCGCGTCAAGCCGCACACGGCGTTCCGCGGACGGATCGAGAGCGGGCTGCTGAAGATGGTGGCAATCGGACTAGGCAAGCAAAAGGGCGCCGAAGCCTGCCATCAGCTCGGCTTCAAGTATATGGCGGAGAATGTGCCGGCAATGGCAAGTGTGATGCTGGATAAGCTGCCGATTGTGTTCGGTGTGGCTGTTGTCGAGAACGCCTACGACCGGATTCGCCGGGTGGAGGCCATTCCTGCTGAACAAATGGAAGCTCGTGAGGAAGTGCTGCTGGAGGAAGCCAAGGCGAATCTGCCGAAGTTCTTCTTCGATGCCTTCGACGTGCTGGTTATGGACTACATTGGCAAGAATATTAGCGGCGACGGTGCCGACCCCAATGTGACGGGACGTTATCCGACCCCTTATGCGCATGGCGGACCGGACGTCAATAAGATGGTTGTTCTGGACCTGACCCCTGAATCCAAGGGCAACGCCAACGGTGTGGGAACGGCTGACTTCACGACAACGCGTCTGGTGTCCAAGGCAGACTGGCCGGGAACCTATGCCAATGGCCTGACGTCGACCGTGTGCGCGCCTACCAAGCAAGCAACTACGCTGGCCAATGACCGGGATGCCATTAAGGCGGCGGTCAAGACGTGCAACATCCTGGATTATACCACGTGCAAGCTGATCCGCATTCGGGATACCCTGCATCTGGGGGAGATCGAGATTTCTGAGACGCTGCTAGAGGAAGCGAAGCAGCATCCGCAGATTGAAGTGATCAGCGAACCGTACGAATGGACTTTTGATGAGGAAGGATATTTGCCCAAATGAATGAGCAATCCCCTGTTGTTGTAGCAGTAGATATAGGAACAACCAGCGTGAAATCGCTGCTGATTACGCAGAAAGGCAAGGTGATTGACTGTGTGACGGTCGGTTATCCGATGATCCTGCCCCGTCCCAACATGGCGGAGCAGGACCCGGACGTCATTCTGGCTGCGGTTAAGCAAGGTGTCGGCTCATTGATGAGTCAGACTGGCTGCGCGCCGGAGCGGGTCGCCTGTGTTTCCTTCAGCAGTGCGATGCACAGCCTGATTGCTCTCGATGAAGCGGAGCGTCCGCTCACAGGGAGCATTATCTGGGCGGATCAGCGCTCGGCGGCGCAAGCGGAGGCCTTGCAGTCTTCCGGTCAAGGCTTGGCGATCTATCAGCGCACGGGCACGCCGATCCATCCGATGTCCCCGCTCACCAAGCTGCTGTGGCTGAAGGAGCATCGTCCAGATGTGACGGCCACTGCGCATGCGTATGTAGGCATCAAGGAATATATTCTGTTGAAGTTATTCGGTCAATTGGTTGTCGACTACTCCGTCGCCAGTGCGACCGGTCTGTTCAACCTCCGCGAGCTGACATGGGACCGTGAAGCACTGGCATTAACCGGGGTTCGCGAGGATCAGCTGCCGAGGCCTGTACCGGTATCGTATCAGTTGAGCGGTCTGTCGGCGGAAGATGCCAAGCTGCTGGGTCTTGCCCCGGAGACGCCATTCGTAATCGGTGCTTCGGACGGGGTGCTGGCCAACCTCGGGATCGGCGTGTTGTCCCCGGAGCGGGTAGCCGTCTCCATCGGAACGAGCAGTGCCGTCCGTACGATCGTGCCAGAGCCCACTCTCGACAGCGAAGGCAAGTTGTTCTGTTATGCATTGGATGAGAACCACTGGGCCATCGGCGGCGCTTCGAACAATGCAGGCATTGTCTTGCGCTGGCTGGCTGATCAGTTGCTCAAGGACGATCCGGGCATCCATGGCACGCCGGGTGAGGATCCGTTCGAGAAGCTGCTGGCCCAAGCGGAGCAAGTGCAGCCAGGAGCCAACGGTCTGCTGTTCCTGCCGATGCTTACCGGCGAGCGTGCCCCTTATTGGAATGCCAACAGCCGCGGTGTCTTCTTCGGCTTGTCGCTGTCGCATGGCAAGCCTCACATGGTGCGTGCTGCCATCGAGGGCATCCTGGTCCAGATTGCATCCATCGTCCATTTGATGGAGCGAATGGACGTAAGGCCGCAGGAGGTCTGCGCCTCCGGTGGACTGACGCGTTCCCGCTTCATCTGCCAGCTGCTGGCGGACATGATTGGCTTGCCGGTTATCGTGCCGGAAGTCATCGAGAGCTCCGGACTCGGCGCTGCGATGGTCGGCTTTGAGGCGGTTGGTCTGAACATGCATACCACTGGCGAGGATGGCGAGCCGGAGGCCCCGGCGGTTGCAGCGGCAGCGGAGAAGGGCGCAGCGCAAGAGGTGCGTTACGAACCGAATCCGGCGCACCGCGAGCTGTATGCTCGCTTGCTGACCCTTCATGCCAAGGTGAATGAAGGACTGAAGGATACGTTCAGTGAGATAACCGAGCTGCAGGCAGCGGACGAGAGTCAGCTGACCGGCGTATTGAACTAATAGATAAGTAACCGAAGGTAGAGGGGAGGCGCGGCTGACGCGCTCCCCTCTATCCTTACTTCGATGAAGGTAGTGATAACGATGCTGCAGGACAAACATACACGGCTGCAAGGCCTGCTTTCCGAGATGGGCCGGGTCATCGTCGCTTTCTCGGGCGGCGTCGACAGCACGCTGCTGCTCAAAGTAGCGCTTGATACGCTGGGCAGTGACCGGGTGCTGGCCGTCACCGCTGATTCGGAGACGTACCCTTCCCGCGAGCTGGAGGATGCCCGCCGTCTAGCGGCTGAGCTGGGTGCGCGGCATGAGGTGGTCTATACCTCCGAGCTGTCGATTCCCGGCTACGCCGAGAACACGCCAAACCGCTGTTATTTTTGCAAGCGCAACCTGTTCGAAGAACTGCTGCCGCTGCTCTCCAGGGAAGGCTACCAGACAATTGTGTTCGGTCTGATCGCCGACGATATGGGTGAGCACCGCCCTGGTGTGCGTGCTGCTTCGGAGTTGGGTGTGCGAGGACCGCTGCAGGAAGCTGGCTTGCACAAGCATGAGATCCGGGCCCTGGCCCAGGAGCTAGGGGTCAGCAACTGGGACAAGCCTTCCTTTGCCTGCTTGTCCTCGCGAATTGCCTATGGTGAGGAGATCACGCTGCCCAAGCTGACGCGTGTCGATCAGGCGGAGCAGTACCTGCATGGCCTGGGCTTCCGCCAGGTGCGTGTGCGGGTGCACGGTGAGATGGCCCGCATTGAAGTGGAACCAGCACTGCTGCCCGCGCTGGCGGAGGTGGGCGAATCGGTATCCGGCTATCTGCGGTCGCTCGGCTTCACCTACGTCACGATGGATCTGACCGGCTACAAGAGCGGCAGCATGAATCGGGTATTAGAAAGCGAGGCGGGCGCGTGAGTTCATTTGAGGATTTGGGCTTTTGCAAGCTGGACATAGACCGGGAGGAACGGACCGGATTTCCCGAGGTGGTGTTCGGTGCAGGCAAGACGATCGAGCAGATTGAGGCGATTGTGCGCCGGCTCATCACGCACCACAACCGTGCCTTGGTCACCCGGCTAACGCCCGAGCGGGGAGAGCAGCTAGCGGCATTGGTTCCCGGAGCGGTCTTCCACGAGGCATCAGGCCTGCTGCAGGTTGGTGACGCCGAGGTACGCTTCCCCGGTCATGTAGCGGTACTGTGCGGTGGTACCAGTGATATCCCGGTTGCCGAGGAGGCGGCCCTTACCGCTGAATGGATGGGCTGCCGCGTGCAGCGCATCTATGATGTAGGCGTGGCGGGTATCGACCGGCTGCTTGCTTACCGTGAGGAGATTCGCCGGGCGCATGTTGTAATCGTTGTCGCCGGCATGGAGGGCGCGCTCGCCAGCGTGGTCGGCGGCATGGTGCGGCGCCCAGTCGTTGCGGTTCCGACATCTGTTGGCTACGGAGCGCATATGCAGGGCGTGACGCCGATGCTGGCGATGATGACCTCTTGTGCTTCTGGTGTCGCTGTGATGAATATCGACAACGGCTTTGGCGCCGCCTTCTACGCCAGCACCATCCTGCAACTGGTGAAGGAGGCGAATGACTGATGGGTAAGCGACTCTATCTCGATTGCGTCTCTGGCATTGCCGGGGATATGACTCTGGCGGCCTTGATTGATGCAGGAGCTGATCTAGACTATATCGTCGCGCACCTGCGCCGCTTGCCATTTGACGACTTCGACATGCAGGTGCTGCCGGTGATGAAGCAGGGGATAGCGGCCAAACAGCTCTCGTTAGTGTTCCCTGGATCCCAGGAGCAAGGGCATGATCATTCTCATGGGGCGGGCAGCCACGATCACGATCATGGACATACGCATGCGCATGGACATGAACATGACCATGACCATGGGGATGAAGGGCATAGTCATGACCATAGCACGCAAGGGCACACACACATCCATGTGCAGAACGAACACGGTCATACGCATAGCCATGGTGAGGGCCATGACCACGACCACGGGCATGACCATGATCATCGACGGGCATCGGATATTCTTCAAGGGATCGTCAATTCGGAGCTACCTCCCCGTGTGAAGGTGCGCAGCCGGGCAATCTTCACAGCGATTGCCGAAGCGGAGGGTAAGATCCATGGCATGCCGCCGGAGGATGTGCATTTTCATGAGGTGGGCGCGATGGACTCCATCATCGACATCATCGGTGTCTGTCTGGCTCTGGAGAGCCTCGACATCGATCGAATCGCTGCTTCCCCTGTACCGACAGGCAGCGGCAAGCTGCGGATGGCGCACGGATTATATCCGATCCCGGCCCCGGCTACAGCTGAGCTGCTGCGCGGGATTCCACTTGCGCCGCTCGACGTTCGGGGCGAGCTGACGACGCCGACAGGAGCGGGCATTTTGCGTGCGCTCGCCGAGAGCTTTGGTCCGCTGGACGGCGGCATCATCGACCGAATCGGCTACGGCGCTGGTAAAAAGGATTTTGACCATCCCAATGTGGTGCGCTGTCTGGTCCTGGATGATGCCTCATCGGCAGCCAATAATCGCGAAACGGTGATGGTGCTGGAGGCGCAGATGGATGATTGTCCGGGCGAAGTGATCGGTTACGCGATGGAGCGTCTGCTTGAGGAGGGCGGCGCCCTGGATGTCTACTGTACCTCGGTGCAGATGAAAAAGAACCGCCCAGGCATCCTGCTCACGGCACTGTGCCATGAGGCACAAGTGGATGCATGCGAGCGTCTGATGCTGCAGGAGACCTCAACGCTCGGGGTCCGTCGCAGCAGCTGGACGCGCCAGATTCTGGACCGGAGCTGGGTGACAGCGGATACCCGCTTCGGCCCCATCCGCGTCAAGCAGGCCCACCGGGATGGCGTGCTGTGGCACCAATCTCCCGAATACGAGGATGCGGCCCGCGCGGCCCGCGAGCATCGGGTCCCGCTGCAGACCGTGTATGATGAAGCGAAACGCCTCATCCCGCAACAAAACTAAAAATCCACCGACTCCCTTGCCATCAGGCAGGGGAGTTTTTGGCTTGCGCGTAGACACTAGGCCTGCTGACCAGTACCGTCCAGCCCCCTATGCGCCGCTGCAACGAAAGAAACTTTCCTTGCAGTGCCGAACAACCCTCCACACGCCGCTGCAACGAAAGAAACTTTCCTTACAATGCCGAACAGCCCCCTATGCGCCGCTGCAACGAAAGAAACTTTCCTTGCAAAGCCGAACAACTCTCCACACGCCGCTGCAACGAAAGAAACTTTCCTTACAATGCCGAACAGCCCCCTATGCGTCGCTGCAACGAAAGAAACTTTCCTTGCAAAGCCGAACAACCCTCCACACGCCGCTGCAACGAAAGAAACTTTCCTTGCAGTGCCGAACAGCCCTCCACACGCCGCTGCAACGAAAGAAACTTTCCTTGCAATGCCGAGCAGCCCTCCACACGCCGCTGCAACGAAAGAAACTTTCTTTGCAATGCCGAGCAGCCCTCCACACGCCGCTGCAACGAAAGAAACTTTCTTTGCAATGCCGAACAGCCCTCTACACGCCGCTGCAACGAAAGAAACTTTCCTTGCAATGCCGAACAACCCTCCACACGCCGCTGCAACGAAAGAAACTTTCCTTACAATGCCGAACAGCCCCCTATGCGCCGCTGCAACGAAAGAAACTTTCCTTGCAATGCCGAACAGCCCTCCACACACCGCTGTAACGAAAGAATCGACGGTTGCCCTGGTAGTAGGCACGGCTCCATACGTCAGCTTGGCTGACTGACCCGGGCAAGATCGGTTGGCGTGCAATAGGCCATGGCATCAATTATTGAGTCCGTTAAGGATACAGCGAGCGAAAGATAAGGAGGCTAAGCATTCAACGGGATGTATTATTAGCGATGCAAATAACAGAGGATTAGGAGGGGACAACTCAGCAGTGTCTGGCTGACGGAACGGAATACTCTGGGCGGGAAGGCTAATATAAAGCTAATATAAAGTCCCCCCATGCTCCGAGTTGTTGCAACAAGCTGCCCTACAGTAGCTCCACAACAAAAACCGCTGGCCCCGTCCGGCTGCAGAGGGGCTGCGGCGGGACGGGGCCAGCGGTTCAGGTGCTTGGCTTGTCAGAGGACGACGAAACGGTTTCACCTTGCAGGCAGGCTTAGGCTCATTAAATGACGATAGCGGCGTTTCACCACTGTGCGCTGTTTGTGCTGCTGTTCCAGACGGTCGATGCGTGTCAGCAAGGCTCGGATGTGCTCCGTAAGGGCGTCCAGTTCATCGGTGGCCGACAGGGCGGCAGCGTTTGAAGACGACTTCATAACGGTAGGGTCCTCCTTCACGATTTGCCTAACCTGACGGACTCCGTGAGTATAGGCAAGCATTTCAGCTGTGTTTGCTATACCTTTTTTAACCAAGTTAAAGCGTATCCAAACGACAGGATGTCACAAGAAATTCCGCCACGGAGAGGATCTCCTGACATCGTGCTATAACCATATGACCATTAGGTATACGCAAGGCGCTCTTCCTGCACTATACTCGTCCTATAGGCAGCACGTCTGCCCACCATCGTGCATGTTGAAAGGGGAAGATCTTCGTGGTTTATCAAGCGAACGAAGCAAGATACCAAGAAATGCTCTACAGACGGAGCGGCAAAAGCGGACTGAAGCTGCCGGCCATTTCGCTCGGGCTATGGCATAACTTTGGCGACGGAACGCCATTTGAGACAGGCCGTGGCCTGATTCGCCATGCGTTTGATCTGGGAATCACCCATTTTGACCTGGCAAACAATTACGGCCCTCCGCCGGGCTCGGCAGAGGAGCAATTCGGCCGCATCCTGAAGCTGGATATGGCGCCTTACCGCGATGAGATGGTCATCGCGACCAAAGCGGGCTACAAAATGTGGGAAGGGCCATACAATGAATGGGGCTCTCGCAAATATCTCGTTTCCAGTCTGGACCGCAGCCTGGAGCGGATGGGACTGGATTATGTCGATATATTCTATCATCATCGTCCAGACCCGGATACGCCGCTTGAGGAAACCATGAGCGCGCTCGATCACGTCGTCCGTCAGGGCAAAGCCCTCTATGTCGGAATCTCCAACTACTCCACGGAGCAGACCAAGGAAGCCGCAGCGATTCTGAAGCAGCTGGGTACGCCGTGTCTCATCCATCAGCCAAGCTATTCCATGATGAACCGCCGCCCAGAGGAAACTGGTCTGCTGGATACGTTAGGCGAGCTGGGAATTGGCTCCATCGTCTTCTCTCCGCTGCAGAAGGGCATCCTGACAGACCGTTATCTGAACGGCATTCCTTCTGACTCCAGGGCAGCGGGTGCCAGTGTCTTCATGAGCACCTCGGAGCTGACAGATACGGTGCTGACCAAGGTCCGCAATCTGCAGGCCATTGCCGATGAGCGCGGCCAGAAGCTGTCCCAGATGGCGCTGGCTTGGGTGCTGCGCAAGGAGACGGTAACCTCGGCACTGATTGGCGCCAGCAAAATTAGCCAACTGGACGATGCGGTCGGTACGCTGGCGAACTTGACCTTTACCGAAGATGAATTGTCGCGCATCGATGCAATTCTCTCGGAGAACTGATCGCTATCTCTCATCATTCATTAGAACCGTCTCTGGCCACGTGCGCTGGGACGGTTCTTTTCGACTATTCAGGCTTCTGGTATACTAACATCATGTGTAAGAGCACCTCTGCAAAGGAGAGAATGCAATCGTGGCAGTGAACCCTCTGAGGCTGATATACAAGAAGCGGGACGGCGTCGAGCTGGAGCTATTGGTGGTGAAGCCGCCAGATTGGGATGAGGGTGACCGGATGCCTGCCATCGTATGGATTCATGGCGGGGGATGGCGCAGTGGTCATCCGGAGATGTTCTTGCCGCATGCGGAGTACTTCTCCAGGCGCGGCGCAGTCAATGTCTCCGTGACTTACCGGCTGATTGAGCCGGAGCCGGTGATCGAAGGCAAGATTACGGTAGAGACCTGTCTGGAGGATTGCAAGTCGGCAATTCGCTATATCCGCGAACATGCTTCAGAGCTCGGCATCGATCCCGAGCGGATTGCCGCGATCGGCGATTCGGCGGGCGGACATCTGGCGACGGCGGTGGCCACGGTGTCAGGCTGCGAGAATCCACATGAGGATGAGAAGATTTCTTCTGTCCCGAATGCTGTAGTCAATCTGAACGGAATTACGGATTTAACCATCGCTTTCCCCAATATTCCGCTCCAGTATGAGCAAGAGACAGAGGATGAGGGGCAGCGCTACATGAACCGGTATGAGCAGGCCAAGTGTCTGTCCCCGATCTTCCAGGTACGCAGCGGATTGCCGCCGATGCTCCATCTGCATGGTGTACAGGACCGGACGGTGGAGCCCCATCAGTCGATTCGGATGCATCAGGCGCTGCTCGCCAGTGGGAACCGCTCGGAGCTGATTTTGTATCCGCAGACCAAGCATGCATTTATTCTGTATCAATACACAGCGACCGATGAGGAAATTGAACGCGCGATTCTGGATATTGACCAGTACTTTATTCGGCTCGGTTGGCTGGAGGTTGTCTACTAGTACGTACGATGGGAGTGCAGTCAATGCGGCAAAATAAATACGACGATCCAGCATTCTATGAGAAGTATAGCGAGATGGGGCGTTCCATCCAGGGGCTGGCGGGTGCTGGCGAATGGTATGTGCTTCAGCTGATGCTGCCAGAATTGAGTGGCAAGCGGGTGTTGGACCTGGGGTGCGGCTATGGTTGGCATTGCCGGTATGCCCTGGAGCAGGGGGCGAGCAGGGTTATTGGTGTCGATCTGTCGGAGAAGATGCTGGCACGGGCTCGCGAGCTATCGGGGACCGGTGATATCGAGTACCGGCAGATGGCAATCGAGGACATTGACTTCGAGCCAGCCTCCTTCGATGTCGTGCTCAGCTCGCTCGCCATTCACTATGTGGAGCGATTCGACCAGCTCTGCAGGAGTGTCCGTCGCACGCTCGCACCGGGCGGCAGCTTCGTCCTCTCTTTGGAGCACCCGGTCTTCACATCGCGGGCGCAGCAGGAATGGCACTATGATGCAGAGGGCGCGCCAATGCATTGGCCAGTCGACGATTACCAAGACGAAGGCGTCCGGCATACGCGCTTCCTGGGCGAAGATGTGACCAAGTACCACCGTACAGTTGCTACGTACTTGAACACTTTGCTAGCAAGCGGATTTGCCCTGCAGCAAGTGGCGGAGCCGGAGCCTGCACCGGAGCTGGCCCAGCATCCGGACTATTCCAACGAGCGGCGGCGACCGATGTTCCTCCTGCTCTCTGCCGTCGCCATATAGGTCCTCGGGTCCTCCCGGCGGCCTAGACAGTCGGGCGCTGCCGGAACGATACGTATCGACCTTCCTGGCAAACCGTAGGTCGCAGTGCGGAAGATGAAGGAATAGAAGAGTGACGTTTAAGCTGCAAACCTCCCTGATATAAAGGGAGGTTTATTTTTGATTTTTTAATATATGACTTAGATATGTCATGAAGAGTTAGTATAAATGACTAATAAGTTACAAATAGAGTTATATATAAGTTAGGTAGTTTCAGTTATATGAAAGTGTGAATCAGATCTATTGTGCACGAGCACAAAAACCTTCTCATATCTTATCTTCAATTACAATAAAGAGTTATATAAGTTGACATAAACTATGCATACATCTAACATTTGATCTAAGAATGATGATTCAGGAGAGGCGGTGTTGCTGATGTCCACCATTACGGCCAACACGCTAGTTGCCATGCAGCATCTGAACAAGGTCTATCCAAACGGTACGGTTGCTGTCCAAAATGTCAACCTGGATATTAGTGAAGGCGAGTTTTTTTGCTTCGTTGGTCCTTCAGGCTGCGGAAAGTCGACCATTTTTAAGATGATTACCGGTCTGGAGACACATACGGAAGGGAAACTCGATATCTTTGGCATGTCTCCAAACGCAGCACGGAAGAAGAACGAAGTGGCGTTTGTGTTTCAGGATCACACCTTAATGCCTTGGGCAACTGTGAAGGAAAATGTATGTCTGCCCCTGAACCTTCGAGGCGTTTCGAAGAAACAACAGATAGAAGAAGCCGAGCGGGTCCTGGAGCTCGTCGGTCTGCAGGATACGATGATGATGCTGCCGCGCGAGTTATCGGGGGGCATGAAGATGAGAGTGTCAATCGCAAGGGCGCTGATCTCTCGCCCAAGACTGCTGCTTATGGATGAGCCGTTTGGCGCGCTGGATGAGATCACTCGCCAGAGTCTGCAACAGGAGCTGCTTCATATTTGGCAACAGGATCGCAGCATGACCGTGCTGTTTATTACCCATAACGTTTTTGAGGCCGTCTATTTGTCCACCAAGGTTGTCGTGATGACGCCAAGGCCCGGAAAAGTTGAATCTGTCGTTGAGATTCCCACCCCATTTCCGAGGGGGGATGCGTTCAGGACGACCCCGGAGTTTAGCCGGCTGGTCGGCGTTGTATCTCAACATTTAAAGCATGGATAAGTTAGTTAAAAAGGGGGAGAACGGCATGGCGGTGCAATGGGAGAAGGAAATGATGGATCTGCTTGGCGAGAACGGGTTTGTGCTCGATTCAACGACGAGAAGCAAGTTGTCCAAAGATTATTATTGGTACTCTCCAGTCCTGGATCAGAAGCTAAAGGATAAGCTCGCCGAAGGCATAGTAATTCCCGTCAATGAGGAAGAGGTAGCCGCAACCCTCGCTTGCGCCTACAGGCACCGGATTCCTGTCACGGTTCGAGGCGGCGGCACGGGAAACTACGGTCAAGCCGTACCGCTGACCGGCGGCGTCGTGATGGCGCTGCACAAGATGAATCAGATTCTGGAAATTGGCGATGGCTACGCGAGAGTGCAGTGTGGAGTGAAGCTGGGCGTGCTCGAGAAAGAGCTGCGGGCCAACGGACATGAGTTATGCATTTACCCTAGCACCTATATGAAAGCGACGGTGGGTGGGTTTGTCAGCGGCGGTTCAGGCGGCATTGGATCGATCTCCTGGGGCAACCTGTGGGACGGCAATGTGCTGGCAGCGGTGGTCTATACCATGGAAGAAGAACCCCGCAAGCTGACGGTTTCGGGAGAAGAGCTGCTTAACTATATTCACAGCTATGGAACAACAGGGATTGTCACAGAGCTAACCTTGCGCACTGCCAAGCGAACCGAGTGGATGCAAACCATTGTCCAATTCGACAATTTGACTTCAGCGATGCTCTTTTCGGAGAAGCTCTGTCTGGACCCGGCTATCCGCAAGCGGCTGGTCAGTACAGTGGAGTGGCCGATTCCCTCCTATTTTCTCCCCTTTGCCCAGCATATCGAGGAGGGGAGTGCAGTTGTCCTGTTGGAGACAGAGGAAGGTACCCTGCCCGCCCTTACTTCGTATGCCAGCGAAAATGGCGGCCAGGTCAAGCATGTCATTCCGGCCGATAAGTATCATCAGACGCTGGGCCTGTCCGATTTTACTTGGAATCATACGACACTCTGGGCCATCAAGGCCGATCCCAAGCTTACTTACTTGCAGTCGGCCTTCTCGCCTACCTTTTATTTGAAGCAAATCGAGGACATCAAGCAGAAGTACCCGGACGGGGTGTATTTGCATTTTGAATGGGTGCTGAGCGGAGGCAAGCTGATGCCTGCGGCCCTGCCGGTGGTCTGTTATCAGTCGGAAGAGCATCTGTATGAGATGATTGATTTTTTTGAATCGGTTGGTGTGCGTATTAATGATCCGCATACGTTCGTACTCAATTACGGCTCGCGCGCATCCTACGAACGCATGCTGGGGGCCAAGCAGGCCAATGATCCCCGCGTGCTGCTTAATCCGGGGAAAATGAATGTGAAGCCTATATTCGGGGAGTGATTCTCATGGCTATGGACAAAAAAGCCCTTTATCTCGGACCAGCCAAACGGCGAATCCGCTTGCCGTTCCTAAGTGGTCTCTCTGGCATGAATCGAACGGGCGGCTCGCTGCTGAGCTCGCTCCTTCCACCTGTCGTCGCTTTGATCGTGTTTGTCGGCGGCTGGCAGTTGTTCGGCATCTTGTCGGGTATTCCCGCGTACATTCTGCCGAAGCCTACGGACATTCTGGAAGCCGGAATCAAAAATCACGTCAACCTGTTCAACTCCGTCTACAAGACGATGTCTTCAGCACTGATTGGCTTTATCCTGAGCGTGATCTTCGGTGTCGCGGGAGCCATCCTGCTGGCCAGTTCCAAGCTGGTTGAAAAAAGTCTATATCCGTATGTCATCATCCTTCAGACCATCCCCATCATCGCCATCGCGCCCATTATCGTTATCTGGTTCGGAGCAGGAACGAATGCCATCGTCATCATCGCCTTCTTGATCGGGTTCTTCCCGATGCTGTCCAACACGCTGGTGGGCTTGAATTCTACAGAGAATAATCTGAAAAATCTGTTTTTCCTCTACAATGCCAATCCAATTCAGACCATGTGGAAGCTTCGTATTCCGGCGGCGCTGCCGTATATTGTAGCCGGGCTCAAAATCTCATGTACGCTTGCTGTCATCGGCGTCATCGCCGGTGAATACATCGCTGGTATCGGCGGCGGCAAGGGCGGCCTCGGTTATGCGATTACCGTTGCAGCCTCCAGGCTGCAGACGGCCTACCTGTTCGCCTGCGGCTTGGCCGCCTCAGTGATGGGGATTGGCTTCTATCTGGTGATCAACTATATTTCCAAAAAGCTACTTAGCTCTTGGCATGAGTCCGAAATGAAGCATTAAAAGATTGGTGAAGGCTATGCCTACGTGGAGCGGATCGTTCTTACGATCGCTGTTGTCCCCAGATTTCTTGATGATTTAACCCCTGTATAGGGGGAAATCCGGGGACAAAGGCGAGCATTTCATTTCTCCAGAACGATTCCGCGCCTCTCCGGCACTTTTCACTATACTTTTAAAGAAAGTAGTTAAGGGGGCAACCATGGTATCTGATTTGGATATGAGATTCGTTAATGTCTCCCTGCCTTTGAGAGATTCGGGCTGCCTGTATGAAGTCGGGATTGCGGGAGGCAAGTGGTCGTATGTGCGCAAGCAGGAGACGCCCGCTGCCGAGGGGACCGTTGTTATGTTAGAGGCGTTTACTCCTGAGCAGGCTACCGAAGGAATCACGGTGGATGTGCAGGGCCGGCTGCTGTTGCCGGGGCTGGTGGACAGCCATATGCATCTGGACAAAGCCTTCACGATTCAATCGGTTGGCAACCGGTCCGGCACCTTGCGAGAGGCGATTGAGAACTATAGCGCTGCAGCCCCGGGCTTCACCCGGGAACAGATCAAGGATCGGATGCGGGAGGCGATCCGGCAAGCGGCGGCTTACGGAACGACCTCGATTCGTTCGCACCTGGATTTCAACTGCAGGGAAAGCACCGACGTGGCCATGCGTACGGTCTATGCTGCCTTGGAGCTGAAGGAAGAGATGCAGGATGTGATGGAGCTTCAGTTTTTTCCGATGTGTCCCTACGATCCAGGGGCTAGAGGCGTGGCGGAAGCATATGAGGAAGCGCTCAAGCTAGGTCTGGACGGCGTCGGTGGCGCTCCGCACTTGTCCACTGATCCGGAGGGTAGCATCGCCTACCTCTTCCGGTTAGCCGACAAGTTGGGCCTGCCGATTGATCTTCATGCGGACGAGAATGATGATCCCGCCATCCGCACGGTGGAGTTCATCGCGGAGCAGACGCTTCGGTATGGCTTCCAAGGCAGAGTGGCCACTGGCCATCTCTGCTCCTTATCATCAATGGATCACCCGACAGCCGAGCGTGTCATGCGGAAGATGGCGGACGCGGGACTCCGGGCGATTACACTCCCTGGTGCCAATCTGTATTTGCAGGGAAGAGGGGATCGGGGGCTTGTTCGCCGCGGGGTCACCCGGGTGAAGGAGCTGGTAGAGGCTGGGGTTCCGGTGGCTGTGGCCAGCGACAACATTCAGGATCCGTTTCACCCGTTCGGCAGGGGCGATCTGTTGCAGATCGGATTGCTGTCCGCCTATGCCTCGCATCTGGCGAGTGAGCAGGAGTTATTGCTGCTGCTGCGGATGATGACGGAGGTCCCGGCCGCCATCCTTGGTCTGAAGGACTATGGTGTGCAGCCTGGGCAGGCCGCAGATTTTGTCATTTTTGATGCCCGGACAGTCCACGACCTCTTGTCCTGGCTTCCGGCAGGGCGGTGGGTCGGCCGCAAGGGGGAATGGATCAGCATCAGCCGTGAGGACAGATGGAGCAGGGAGAGTAGAGAGAGAATCGCTAAATAATCGATTCCAGGAGGAGAGAGAAACCATGCGAAACCTAAACCAGAACAAGAAAAAGACGAAACCGGCCCTGGCCGCGATGCTGCTCATGGGGGCCGTCATTCTCAATGCTTGCGGTGGAAATGCGGGAGGGACAGGTGGCACCAATGCACCAGTAAATGCAGAGCCCGAGACGACCACCGGTACCAATCAGGTGGAGGCGCCGCAGGAGTTGGTTGAGGTCAAGCAAATTACAAATTGGTTCGCGCAGGCCGAGCACGGTGGACAGTATGCGGCACTCCTTAAAGGCTTCTACGAGGAAGCTGGGCTGGACATGGAAATTGAATCAGGTGGACCAGGCATTTCAGCAACGCAGATCGTGGCTTCGGGAAATGCGCAGTTCGGGATGGGTCAGGGAGATGAGATTCTGTTCGCGAGACAAAATGGCATTCCGCTCGTTGTTCTCGCCGGCATCTTCCAGAAGAATCCCCAGGCGCTGATGTTCCACAAAGGCCAGGATATCCAGGGATTCGAGGATCTGGATGGGCGTAAGGTGTACGTGGGCAATGGCGTGGCTTATTGGGAGTATATCCGCACCAAGTATAACCTCGACAATGTCGAGCAGTTTGCCTACAACGGCCAGCTCGCCAGCTTCCTCGAGGACGAAACAGCGGTGTCCCAAAGCTATATGACCTCCGAGCCGTTCACACTCGCGCAGGAAGGCATCGAGGTCGATTATCTACTCAATGCTGACTCCGGCTACATGCCATACGGCAATATCCTATTCACGACCGAGAAGTTCCTGGAGGAAAACCCGGATATCGTCCAAGCCTATGTCGAGGCCTCCATCGAGGGCTGGAATTATTACAAGGACAATTACTCCGAGGTCAATGCATTTATTCAGGAGTTCAACCCCGACATGCCGATTGACAAGCTGGAATACAGCGCCCAGGAGCTACAGCCGCTCGTGTACGGCTTTGAGGCTGAGGAGCACGGCGTGGGCTACATGACCCAGGAGCGCTGGCAGACCCTGATGGATCAGCTGCTTGAGCTGGGCCTCCTGGAAGAAGCCATCGATGTCGAGACGGTCTATACCAACGAGTACTTACCCCAGGACTAGTGGATTGGTGAAAATTACCGAAGTGGGTGGAATCGATTCTGGTCAACGCTTTCTGGAAGAAAGCGACATCGGGAGCATAAGCTGCGTAGCGCTCGCCTGAAAGCTTTTCGCAGAAAAGCTAGCTTCGAAAGCATGCGCTGTCCCCGGATTTCCCCCAATACAGGGGTTAAATCATCAAGAAATCTGGGGACAACAGCGATCGTAAGAACGATCCGCTCCACGCAGGTATTTTTCACCGCACCTCTAGCGATGTTAAGGAGGAGATACGATGCAATTCGCAGGTGTAAACGTAGAACGCGGAGCGCCCTGCCGCATGCGCGACGGGACGACGCTCTATGCAGATATTTACCGCCCTGCGGACGCAGGGTCGTACCCGGTGCTGTTGATGAGGCAGCCGTATGGCCGAACGCTGGCTTCGACGGTCACGTATGCCCATCCCGTCTGGTATGTCGGGCAAGGGTATATCGTCGTGATTCAGGATGTCCGGGGACGGGGCGATTCGGAGGGCAGCTTCACGCCCTTCATCCAGGAGGTAGAGGACGGGTACGATACGGTAGAGTGGGCGGCGGCCCTGCCAGGCTCCACTGGTAAGGTAGGCATGTACGGATTCTCTTATCAGGGCACAACGCAATGGGCTGCGGCTGCTGCTCGTCCTCCGCATCTGGCGGCGATTGCGCCTGCCATGTGCGCAGCTGATTTGTACAATGGGATGTTCTACCCGCATGGCCGATTTGCCGTAGGCAGCTTTCTACCCTGGGCTTTTCAGTTAGCGCGGGATGAGGCGCGGCGGGCAGAAGACGGCGAAGCGGAGCAGCTGTGTTCGCAGCTCATGCGCCAACCGGATGCCCTGCTGTCGGAGCTGCCGCTGCTCCAGGAACATCCGCTGCTCGCCAGCTACTTCCCCTTTTATTATGAATGGTGCGGACATCCGCTGTATGACGATTACTGGGAGGCCCGTAATTTCCTGCCGCAGGCGCTCCAGGAGCCGCTACCGGCCCTTCATATCGGTGGCTGGTTCGATAATTATCTTGGCGGAACCTTGCAGACTTACGAAGCGCTCCAGCGCCTGCCGCAGAGTAGTGAACGGTACCACCGCCTGATTATTGGGCCCTGGGGGCATATCCCCTGGGGACGCAAGGCAGGCGGAGAGGACTACGGGCCGGAGGCTGAAGGGAATCTGCATGAGGCACATCTCAACTGGTTCGATTACTGGCTGAAGGGCAAAGGGCAAGGACTCCAACACGAGCCTAATGTGCGCTACTATGAACTTGGAAGCAAGACATGGCAAGCGGCAGAGATGCTCCCGCCGACCACCGACATCTCTTCCTCGGAGGGCGTAACCTATTACCTCACGAGTAACGGCAAGCCGGCCAACGGAGCCTCGGGCGGTGGCCTGCTGACAGTCGGGAAGTCCGTTTCAAAAGCCGGGCCGGAAGCTGACGTGTATGTGTATGATGCGCGTCTGCCGATGCCCTGCAGCGGTTATCTCCCGATGGACCGCAGTTCGATTCAGGACCGGTACGAAATCTTGAACTACACCAGCGAGCCATTAGCGCAGGCGATGCGGCTCTGGGGCGCGCCGCAGGTATCCATCTGGTGTCAGTCGATGGAGGGAACGACCGATTTGGTCGCCATCTTGTCCGCGGTCAGTCCGGGCGGCAAGGCTACCTTTCTATCGATTGGCAGAGGAGAGATCGGCGGCGACGGGGAGCGTGGGCTGACGGAGTGGAGTCCGGTCACGTTTGCCATGCGGCCGCTAGCAATGGAGCTGGAGGCGGGCATGTCCATTCGTATCGAGTTGACGGGCAGTGCATTTCCTCTGTTCATCAGACACCCCAATGGGCTCGCAGCTGAGCAATTACCAACCGCGAGGCCGGAGCAGCTCCGGATGACAGCAGTGGCAGTTGGCAGGAGTGAATCGTTGCCGTCATGGATTCAGCTGCCTATTCTCAACACAGCGACAGAAAGGGAGGGATCGCATGTTTGAGCGCTATACGGGTGAAGCTTGGGAGGCGCGTTTTCTGCCCCGGCTGACGTATCAGGAAATTGCAGCATTGCCCAAGGAAGATGCACTGGTCATCCTGCCCATCGGGGCTATCGAGCAGCATGGGCCGCATATGCCAGTGATGACAGATGCCTTGATTGGTGAGGCTGTGCTGACTCATGCTCTGGATCAACTGGATGAGGAGGGCAACATATGGCTCCTCCCTCCATTAGCCTACGGCAAGAGCAATGAACATCTGGACTTTCCTGGAACGATCTCGCTTTCCGCGTCCACCTTGCAGGGGGTGGTCACTGATATTGCCACAAGTGTGGCCAAGGCAGGATTCCGGCGGCTGGTATTGTTCAATACGCATGGTGGCAATACGGATTTGCTGAATGTGGCAGCCAGGGAGCTGCGGATCTCGACCGGTCTGATGGTTTTCTTCCTGAGTCCGAGCAGCTTGAATGCAGCGCATGATTTGCTAAGCGATGAGGAAAAGGAGTATGGCATTCATGCTGGGGATTACGAGACTTCGCTTGTCATGGCAATCAAGCCGGCATGGGTTCACACCGATAAGCTGGTGAGGGAGATTCCGGACCTGTCAGGACTTCGTTATCTGACGTTAGAAGGGAAGACCCGGTTCGCATGGGTCATGAGCGATATCTCCTCGAGCGGTGCGATGGGTGATTCCACACAGGCGACTTCGGCCAAAGGAGATTTAATTCTGAGTCGATGTGCAACGACACTTGCGCTTGCCTTGAAGGAATTAGCCACATTTGAGATCAGCACGGTCCGGTCCGCCCCAAGAGAAGAGATGGCGGTACGAGACGCTTGAGCCTTTAGAAACGATTGCCGGTAGCAGAATTCATCATACGCCGAATACGCAACTTGCGTATCCGGATCCAAGAGACCTATGCGCATGCGCATAGGTCTACTTTCTTTTGAGATGGACTTGCAGTACGCTGGATATATGGGTATGGAGGGCATAATCATTTGATTAGAAATGCAGGCTGGGCAAGGGATACAGCGAAATGAGTATAGCCGATATGGAAGACCGGGTCGTATGCTAATACCGGTAAGCGAAATTGATAAATGGACGAAGGGGTTGAAGATAAGTGAAACGAACATGGATTATTAGTGTGCTTGCAGCATCCATGATGATTAGTGCTTGCAGCAGCGGTAATGGCCAATCAGGGGGAACGAACGCACCATCAACTAATGGGGAAGGGAACCCTGCTCCCGAGCCTCCTACTAAGATCAGCTGGGTGACACCTCTGCATCATGCCGAAGTGCCCGATTCTCGAATTGAAGAACTCATCGAAGAGAAGTTGAATGTAGACCTTGAAATTCAATACATCCCCGCCGCAACATGGAATGATCGGATAAATGCAGCCATGGCGACCGGCAATCTTACGGATATCGTGAGTATGACCATTACCGGGGGCAATCGAGAAGCGATTCGGGACGAACAGTTTTGGGAGATCGAGCCGTACCTTGACCAGTTTGAGAATCTGAAGAAGCTGAAACCTGAAATTCTCGACAATACCCGAATTGACGGCAAACTGTATGCGCTTTATCAAGGACGTCCGTTTTCGCGTCAAGGGTTAATCTACCGCAAGGATTGGGCAGATAAGCTGGGATTATCCGCTCCTGCCAACCTGGATGAGTTGTATGAAATGTTGAAGCAGTTTACCGAGAACGACCCGGATGGCAATGGTCAGCAGGATACCTTCGGTCTGGCCGACCGCGGTGATCTGGTATCCGGTGCGTTCAATACAGTTGCCTCTTGGAATGGGGTTCCTAATGAATGGGGCGAGCAGGACGGCAAGCTGGCGCCGGCCTTTATGTTCCCGGAATATATGGAAACCATGAATTTCTTCCGCAAGATCCGAGAGAATGGATATATTAATGCCGATTTCCCGGTGACGAGCAAGACCGACCAGCAGAATCTGATTATTAATGGCAGAGCTGGTGCCTACATTGGTTGTATGTGTGATGTGCAGTCCCTCTATACTGGAGCAAGCCAGTTGAATCCTGACGCTGAACTGGATGTTCACAATCGTGTCGTTGGACCAAGCGGTGAATTTACGGTGCTGTCAGGACCGGGCTTCAATCATCCCTATTTATTCCCGAAATCTGCCGTGCAGACAGAAGAAGAGCTGCTCAAGGTGCTGGCCTTCATGGACAGTCTGATGACACCGGAAATTGCGAACCTGCTGTACTGGGGCGTTGAGGGCGAGCATTACAATGTCGTGGATGGCCACGCAGTACCGGTCTCTGATCAAGGCAAATTGGACAGGGAAGTGAAGCCATATAATCCGTTGGAAGTCGGTGAACCAACCACCAGCGGACGTTTGGAGGGCAAGTTTGACTATGCGCCAGCCCAAAAAGCAATCGAGCTATTCGCCGACAATGAGCCGCACGTCGTTCAGAACCCAACGCTGACGCTTGATTCCGATACGATGACACAGCACAAAGAGCGGCTGGCTCAGATTATTACAGATGCGACGTACAACTATATTCTGGGCGAGATGGATGAGGCCGGCTTCAACAATGCGGTGGAACGCTGGAAATCAGAGGGCGGCAGCCGCATGATCGAGGAGTTCAATGAGGCCTACGATCAATTAAAATCATAGCCATTTTGGGGCTATGCAGGCCGCTTGTTCCTCATCGGGGAGGGCGGCCTCGCAGCTCCAGCGAATGCTTACGAAGAGAGTTTTCCTTCGGAAAACTAAGTCGATGCTTACGTAGAGAGTTTTGCTTCGCAAAACTTTTAGGAGGGTAGAACAGATGAGCAAACCGATCGCTGGCAGCAGCTGGATACGCAATCTGCAGCGGAACAAATGGATTTACGTCATGATCATGCCGGGATTGCTGTTTATTCTGATCTATAAATACATTCCGATGTACGGCCTTATCATCAGCTTTCAGAATTACAGACCGTATAAAGGCATTATGGGAAGCGACTTTGTTGGTTTTGAGCATTTTCAACGGTTGTTCACATCACCGGATTTCTGGATGATTTTTTCAAACACGCTTATTTTGTTTGGCTTGCAGTTACTTATTTTCTTCCCGATTCCGATTATTCTAGCCCTCATGCTCAATGAGCTGCGGTCCGAGAAGTACAAGCGGGGCATCCAGACACTCATCTATCTGCCTCACTTTATGTCCTGGGTCATTGTCGTCTCCATCAGCTTTGTTATCTTCACGGTTGATGGTGGACTCATCAATGGTGCGTTGGAGAGTATGGGCTTTCAGAGGATAAACTTCTTGCTGTCGGAGTCTTGGTTCCGGCCGATGTATATTTTGCAGGTAATTTGGCGCGAAGCTGGCTGGGGCACGATTATTTTCCTGGCAGCGATTGCAGGCGTGGACCCTCAGCTCTATGAAGCGGCCAAGATGGACGGGGCCAACCGACTGAGGCAGATGTTTAGCATCACATTGCCCTCGATCAAGCCGGTTATCGTCGTACTGTTAATTCTGAAGATCGGAGATGTACTGGAGCTGGGATTTGAGCATGTGTATCTGCTCCTCAATGCCACCAACCGCCAAGTAGCCGAGATCTTCGATACGTATGTCTATGTCTCTGGGATCTTGCAGGGCCAATTCAGTTATTCTACAGCCGTTGGTTTCTTCAAGGGGTTTGTAGGTCTGATCCTGGTCATGGGCGCGAACTGGCTAGCCAAAAAATACGGCGAAGAAGGCATCTATTAGTGAAACGCTGGTAAGAAGCCGGCCGGGAGGAGGAAAAATGATGGTAGGCGACAAATCTTGGAGCAGTCGGATGTTTGCGCTAATCAACGGCGGATTATTGGGGCTGTTTGCTCTGGCAACCGTGCTGCCGTTCATCCATGTCTTCGGCAGCTCGTTTGCCACGGCGGGCGAGATTGCCGCCAAGCGGTTCTTATTAATTCCAACCACCTTTACATTCGACGCATACCGCTATATCTTCTCGACGAATACGATCATGAAGGCGATGGGGGTCTCGGTGTTTGTTACGGTGCTCGGTACGTTCTGGAGCATGCTGATCTCAGTGATGACGGCTTACGGGCTGTCCCGCAAGGATATTATTGGCCGTCAGGTGATTATGTTTTTGTTTGTCTTCACCATGCTGTTCAGCGGGGGGATGATTCCTACCTTTCTCGTCGTCAAGGAGACGGGACTGCTGGATTCCTATCTTTCCCTGATCGTCCCGGTGACGATTAATGTTTTCAACATGATTATCCTCAAGACGTTCTTCCAGGGGCTGCCGGACGGGCTGGAGGAGTCGGCCAAGATTGACGGCTGTAACGATTGGGGAATTCTGTTCCGCATCGTGATTCCCTGCTCCATGCCGGCCATTGCGACTATTTCGTTATTTTACGCGGTGACTTACTGGAATACGTACATGCATGCGATTATGTATCTGAGCGATGCTGCCAAATGGCCGGTGCAAGTGCTCCTGCGTCAGATCGTTATCCTGGCTGGCGGCATGAACTTTGACAACTCGGTCTATACCGACGTCCCGCCGCCTGCGCAATCGGTCAAGATGGCTGTCATTGTCGTCGCGACGATGCCGATTCTGCTGCTCTATCCGTTTCTGCAGAAACACTTTACCAAGGGTGCATTGCTTGGTTCCGTGAAGGCGTAATCCTTCAATGCGTGAAGAATAATAGAATAAGGGAAGCCGCTCCTCGAAGAGCGGTTTTTTTTGTGCATAGGCTTGCCCTGCAATCCGCCAACCTTCGCAGTAACGCACTTTTGTTCCTCTATTTGCTCGGACTCCCGCCACGCGCCCTCTGAAACGCACTTTTTGTTCCTCTATTTGCTCGGCAACCCGCTGATTGTCCGTTGAACGCACCAGGTCGCCATCAGAGCTTGGAGTGCACTCTCTTAGAATTGTCCCACGGATGAAGTTTATTCTTGTATATAGACTCCTATAATTTTACATGGTGAAAACGTTTTAACGTTGGTATTCTTCTTAATACAGCCGCAGAATCTATACGAATCAAGAGAACTCGGCAGAGGATGTACCAGGGGAGAGCGATAGGATGCGAGAGATATGGCGTTACCTGACCGGCTTGCGGAGCAGTATCCGCAGCAAGCTGATGCTTGCGATGATTCTGGTTGCTTCGGTTCCAGTTGCCGTCGTCACCGGCATGGCGGCCGACACGAATCGAAAGTCCATTGAAGCCGAGGTCGTAGAGTCGAATCTGACGAACATGACCTGGACGCGTCTGTATCTGAGCGATCAGTTCGTGCAGCTCAATAATTTGATGTATTCCATTATGATTAATCAGAATCTAAACGATTATTTAAGGTATGTTGACCAAGCAGAACTCTCCAGTCAATATACCGCGCAGCGTAATCTGCTGGAGGGGCTGACAGCGAGTTACTACTCCGCCAACAAGAATGTAACGGCTATAGAGCTGTATCTTCCAGACGCCCAGAAACGGTTTGTCATTAATTCGGACGGCAGCAATATTCTGCCGCAGACAACGTCACCGCCAGAATACGCAGAGCTATTCGAGAGTGGCGAAGCCAGTGTAATCATGCCGCTTCCGGGGCAGCCCGGACAGTTCAAGCTGATTCGCAGCATCAACCGATTCGAGACAAGACAACCCTACGGCGGTATCGCGTTTACCCTGAAATGGTCCATGCTGGATCAAGCACTGGAGTTGCTGAATCCCGGAACGCGTCATACGGTATTGATAGCGAACGGGAGCGGAGAAGTGCTGTACCATCCCGACGGCCAGGAGCTATCGCAGCGCATGATTACTGAAGCTGCGGCGCGGGCGGGTGAGCTTGGCTATGGGAGAATCGATGGACACTATGTGTTCTATGATCGAGTTGAGCCAAGCGATCTGATTATGCTCAAGCTGATTCCTGATGCTTTCATTAACCAGAGCGCTTGGAGAACGATGACGAACGGACTCATTATCGGAGCGATTTCGGTCATTGCTGCAATTGTGACAGCTGGCATCCTGGCCTGGCGGCTTGCTCGGCCGATTACCCGCTTGGCGCGTTCCATGCAGGTGTTGAACCCAATGAAGGATCATCCGGTGGTCCCGAGCGGACGTACAGATGAGATTGGACTATTGGAGACAAAATTCGCCAATCTGACCAGCCGTATTCGTGAGCATATTAAGAATGAATATAGTATGAAGCTGGAGAAGCAAACAGCGGAGTTGAAGGCGCTGCAGGCTCAGATTAATCCTCACTTCCTCCAGAATACGCTGCAATTGATCGGAAGCACCTTGTTCAGAAGCACACCTGCGGAGAGCTACGCGATTATCCGCGCGCTAAGTCAGATGTTCCGCTACATCATTCGTGAGCCTAACGATTTGGCTACGATTAAGGAAGAGGTAGAGCATTTGCGACATTATTTATATATTCAGCAATGGCGCTATGAGTCGAGGTTGAACAGCTCTCTTCACGTCGATGATGCGGCATTGGCTTGCAAGCTGCCGCGACTGACGCTCCAGCCCCTCGTGGAAAATGCGTTTGTACATGGGTTGGAGCAGCAAGCGGGCAGTTGGAATCTGGACATTAGAGTGCTGTATCAATATCCGGATGTTCTGATTGAGGTGTGCGACAACGGGGCGGGGATGACGGAATCTAGAAGATCGGAGGTTCTGAACAGGATGGATGCGTCACATGAGCAGATGTGGTCCACTAATGGCAGGATCGGTTTGTCTAACGTTGCGTCGCGGCTGCGTCTGCACTTCGGAGACGACAATCGGTTGTCTATCAAGAGCAGGCCAGGCGCGGGAACGACGATTTCATTTCGGATTCCTGCACACGAAGAGGAGGGGGAGCACGGATGATGAGTGTCATTATTGTGGACGACGAGCGATGGAACAGAGACATGATCCGAACGCTCGGAGCTTGGGAGGAGCTGGACCTGGAGATCGTCGGAGAGGCAGAGGACGGCCAGTCGGCGTTGGAGCTCGCAGAGCGGCTGCAGCCAACCATACTGATTACTGATATGAGAATGCCGGGGACCGATGGCATCTGGCTGCTGGAGCAAATCCGTCAGCTGCTGCCCAAAATACAAATTATCGTTGTTAGCGGCTACGACGATTTCAAATATACGAAGCCCGCTGTTCGTCATCAGGCGGTCGAATACCTATTGAAGCCAATCGACCCTGAGGAGCTGAATGATACGCTGGGCCGTTGCAAGCTACTAGCGGAGCAGTCACGCAGCTCCGCTCAGCCGCGATTGGCGGCGCTCGACAGAGAGGCGCAGCAATCGCTCTCCAGCTTGAAGCATCTCCTGAGGCTGCACTTCAATAATCTTCATGAGGACGGGATCCGAGCCACGTGCGATCGGATGGCCCAAGAGTTAAACCAAGGCGGCAATGGCAGCGAACAGGATGCGGCACTGGCGGAGCGTATTCGTCATGAGCTGGAGCTGCTGCTGGCAGAGCTGCTGGCAGTCAATGGGCTGGAGCCCGAGCCGGAAGCCGTAATGCGTTACGACACTCTGGAGCAGTCGGTTGCGGCGATGGCGGACAGATACGGAGCGGCCATGCATCGGGTGGAGCAGAACCGCAAGCTCAAGCACAAGTTCAAGCTGGACGAGGTGCGGACGTATATCGATCTTCACTTTGCGGAGCCGTTGTCGCTGGAGCAGGTAGCGCGCATCTTCTTCGTGAGCAAAGAATATTTGAGCAAGCTGTATAAACAAACCTACGGCATTACTGTGATGGACTATGTGCTGCAGCGCCGGATGGAGCAGGCCAAAGCATGGCTGGAGGAAGAGGAGTTCTCCATTAAAACGATCGCAGAAATGACGGGCTATGAGGATATGTCTTATTTTTATCGCGTGTTCAAAAAGCACTATGGCGTGGCTCCCGGAGAAATGCGTAAACAAGGTCGTCCTTAATATTATCCAATCCGACAGGTTAATTCCGTCCAATTAAACGCTTACATGTTAGATCTATAATGAAAGCGTAATCACCAAACAAACCTCTGGGAGGTCTCACAATGATGAAGAAAAAAGGGAGTGTCCTTGTCGGACTGGTATTAAGCCTGGCTCTGCTGGCAGGCTGCGGAAGCAACGCGCAAACGGGGACGAATGACGGAAGCGCAGCCGGCGGCGAGAAAGCAACAAGCGCGACACTGAAAATGTTCATTGCACAGCCGCGGTTCAAGGAGCAATATGATGCGCATATCGAGAAATTTAAAGCAAAGGTCAAAGCAGAGAAAAATATTGATCTGACAGTTCAAGTGGAGATGCCCAACCAGGACAATGCTGCCCAAATTCTGAAGACCAGACTGGCTTCCAACGATGCACCGGACTTGTTCGTCATCCATGCCATCAATGACATTCCGCAGTATTCCAAAGCCGGTTATCTGGCGGACCTGTCGGATCAGCCATTTGCAGGCAAGCTGCTGGACAGTGTCAAGCCAGCAGTGACGAACAGCGAGGGTCAGGTCGTGGCCGTGCCGCTCGAGTCTCTCTCCTGGGGGTACTTGTACAACAAGCAAATTTTTGAGGAGAACGGACTGACCCCGCCAGCAACGTTGTCAGAGATGGAGGCGGTCATCGCCAAGTTGAACGAGCAGAACATCACACCATTTATTCTCTCCTACAAGGAAGCCTGGGTTCCGCAGTTGTTCCTTCCATTGACCGTGGGAGCTGCAATCCAGACAGAAGACGGTATGAAGGATTTCGTTGAACGGATGAATGAAGACAAAGGCTCGTTCAGTGAAATGAAATCCATGTTCGACATTATTGATCTGGTCAACAGCAACGGTACAGACCGTGCGCTGGAGGTTGGTCCGGATGATGGAGCTGCGGCCTTCGCACAAGGCAAAGCCGCCATGTGGCTGCAAGGACCGTGGTACGCCGATACGATTCTAAAATCCAATCCGGATATCGACTTCGGTGTCGCCGCCTTGCCGGTAAGCGAGAATCCCGATGCGTCACTCATAAATCTGAGCGTATCGTCCTCGATGGCCATGTACGCAGATACCAAGAACAAAGAGTTGTCGCTGGAGTTCCTGAACTTCCTGCTGGACGATCAAGAATCCAATGTCTTGTACGAGGCACTGAAATTCAACCCCATCGCGACGGTGCATACGTTCAAGAGCTACCCGTGGGTGGACGACGCAACGGCGTACGTACAGGAAGGCAAGTCTTATCAGGATCCCCGAATTCCACAGGCTGTTAAGGATGAAGTAGGCAAGGCACTCCAATCCTATGTAGCTGGCCAAATGGACCAGGATGCTGTGCTGAAGGCGCTCGACAAGGCCTGGAAGGATTACAACAAGGTGAACAAGTAGAAGTAGAACAGCTAACAGAGCAGGCCGCGGGCCATTGGGCTCAAGACAATTGTCCCGCGGTTTTCTAGACACCGGATGAAGGAGTGAAGCTGCCATGGCTGCTAAAAGCTACAAGAGGCTGCTGTCGCTGGCTGCGTTTGTAATGCCGGCTTTTATTTTGTACACCTTGTTTTTGCTGGTCCCGACCATAGGCGGCATGTACTACAGCTTTACCGATTGGAACGGCTTGAATAGAGCCTATGAATTCATCGGCTTTGCCAATTTTGTTGAAGCGCTGCGAGAGGATCCGGACTTCGTCCATTCCTTATGGTTCACTCTGAAGTATGTGATGTTCATGCTGGTACTGCAAAATGTCTTCGCGCTGCTGCTGGCCTTGTTTATTGAGACGAAGTTTCGCAGCAAGGGCTTGTTCCGTACTGTGCTGTTCATGCCGAATATGATCAGCACGATCATTAGCGCGTTCATGTGGACGTTCGTCTTCTCTCAGGTGCTGCCACAATTGGGGGAAAGAGCAGGCTTAGGCTTCCTTAATCAATCTTGGCTCGGCGATCCTGGCACCTCGTTCTACAGCATCCTCATCGTCTCATTGTGGAACGGTGTTGGCTACATGATGATCATTTATCTGGCTGCACTGCAAGGCGTCCCGCAGTCGCTTCGGGAAGCGGCGGTGATTGACGGGGCCAGGCCCTGGCAAGTGTTGCGTCATGTAACCCTGCCAATGATTACGCATGCGATTACGATCTGTCTGTTCTTGACGCTCAACGGGGCCTTCAAGGTGTTCGAGGTTGTCTACGGCTTGACAGGTGGTGGGCCGGGACGCTCAACGCAAGTCATTACTTTGAATATTTATGAAGAGGCCTTCTCCAATAACTTCCGATACGGATACGCCAGTGCCAAGTCCGTCATTTTATTTCTTGTTATTCTTATTTTCACGTTCATTCAGATCAGCATCACGAAGCGGCGGGAGGTGGAGGCATGAGGACCGGACGTTTTTCTTCTCTGCTCATTACGCTGGCGCTTGTCCTCGCTTCCCTGATCGCCGTGTTTCCGATCTATCTGGCCATTATTAATTCCTTCAAAACACAAGGCGAGATGTTTGCTTCCTTTACAGCGCTGCCGACATCCTTGCGGCTAGACAACTACACGGAAGCTTTTGCCCGACTCTCGATGATGAGCAGCCTGGCCAACTCCATAACGGTCTCCGTACTGGGCATTGGCGGCATTCTTCTATGTGCTTCATTGGCAGGGTATAAGCTGTCACGTACCCCCGGCCGTCTGAGCCAGTTCATCTTCTACCTGTTCGTCGCTTCCATGATGGTGCCGTTTCATTCGATTATGATTCCTCTGACCCGGATGGCGAAGGAGTTGAATGTGCAGGGCTCGATCTATGGCCTTTCGCTGATCTACATCGGTTTGGGCGTCAATATGGCGATTTTCCTGTACCATGGCTTTGTCAAAGGTGTGCCGCGGGAGCTGGAGGAATCGGCCCATATCGACGGCTGCAACGAGTGGCAAACGTACTTTCGGATTATCTTTCCATTGCTGCTGCCGATTACAGTGACGATCGCGATACTGGACTTTCTCTGGATCTGGAACGATTTTCTGCTGCCGCTGCTTATGCTGACCAACGCCGACTCCTATACGCTGATTATCTCCACCAACAAGCTGTTTGGGGAGTATAACACAGAGTGGTCGCTGGTACTGGCGGCACTGGTTCTGACAGCGATTCCGGTCGTGCTGATTTTCATGTTTTTTCAACGTTATATTATGGCAGGCATTACGGAAGGAGCGGTCAAAGGCTGATGCTGAACAAACTGATGTATGGTGTGGCGTATTATGATGAATATATGCCCTATGATCGCTTGCAAGAGGATATCGCAATGATGAAGGATGCCGGTATCAATATGGTGCGGATTGCGGAGTCGACCTGGAGCACGCATGAACCGCACAACGGCGTCTTCGACTTCACGTCGGTTGACCGGGTGCTGGATGCCATGCATGAAGCGGGTATCCATGTCATCGTCGGGACACCTACCTATGCGATTCCAGCCTGGATGGTCAAGCAGCACCCCGACGTGCTTGCAGAGACACCCAGAGGCCAGGGCAAGTATGGCGCAAGGCAAATCATGGATATTACACACCCCGTCTATCTCTATTATGCGGAACGGATCATCCGCCGGTTGATCGAGCGGGTTAGCTGCCATCCGGCTGTCATCGGCTACCAGGTAGACAACGAAACCAAGCACTATGATACGGCAGGACCCAATGTTCAGGCACGGTTTGTGCAAGCGATGCGCGAGAAGTACGGGACAACGGACAAGCTTAACCATGCGCTGGGCCTGGATTATTGGAGCAATCGGGTCAATAGCTGGGAAGACTTCCCTTCGACAGTGGGGACGATTAATGGCAGCCTCGGCGCCGAGTTTGCCCGTTTCCAGCGACAGCTGGTTACAGACTTCTTGGCGTGGCAGGTCGCGCTCGTCAACGAATATAAGCAGGAGGGGCAGTTTGTTACCCAGAACTTCGACTTTGAATGGAGAGGCTATTCTTACGGCGTGCAGCCGCGGGTAGATCATTTTAAGGCAGCTCAGGCGATGGATATCGCTGGTGTCGATATCTATCATCCTTCCCAGCATGAGCTGACAGGCACAGAGATCGCGTTCGGCGGCGATATGGCGCGCTCGCTGAAGCGGACCAACTATTTGGTACTCGAGACACAGGCGCAGGCCTTCCCGCATTGGACACCGTACCCTGGACAGCTGCGGCAGTTGGCTTTTAGTCATCTGGCTTCCGGCGCCAATCTGGTGGCATATTGGCATTGGCATTCGATCCATAATTCCTTCGAGACGTATTGGAAGGGGCTGCTCAGCCATGACTTCCAGCCCAATCCGGTCTATGAGGAAGCGAAGACGATTGGACGCGATTTTGCCAGACTTAGTGATCAACTTATCGACCTGCAGGTCGCCAACAAGGTGGCGGTGATGGTCAGCAATGAATCCTTAACCGCGTTGGAGTGGTTCAAGCTGCCCGACGGCCGAACCTACAATGATGTGGTCCGGGCAATGTACGACCCCTTGTACCGTATGAATATCGGTTGTGATTTCATCCCGGCTGATGCATCGGAAGAATTGCTGGCTGAATACGAATTAATCGTCGTCCCGGCACTTTATGCGGCGCCTGATGCCACGTTAAAGCGGCTGAACGAGTATACGGCTGGCGGTGGGCATGTGGTCTATTCCTTCAAGAGCGGCTTTGCCAATGATGCAGTGAAGGTCCGCACGACGGTTCAGCCTGGCGTGGTAGCGGAAGCTTGTGGCGTGTCGTATACCCAATTCGTACAGCCGCATGAAGTGGGGCTGCGTGGTCCGCTGCTGCCGGATGGGGCAGAGGGCAAGGTTGTAGGCTGGATGGAGCTGCTGACAGTGACGACTGCCCAGGTGCTGGCGAGCTACGACCATCCGCAGTGGGGGGAATATGCGGCAGTCACCCATAACCGGTATGGCAGGGGGCAGGCTACTTATATCGGCGGCTTCCTCGATGCACAATCGATGCAGCGTGCGCTGAGACATGCGGTGACGGCAGCTGGCCTGTGGGGCCGGAACCAGGAGCTGTCCTTTCCGATCATTGTCCGCTCAGGCAGGAACCGACAGGGACGGCAGGTCAGATATTATTTTAATTATGCAGGAGAGCCAGCTGTCTTCACCTATCCGCATGAAGGAGGAACAGATGTCTTGCAAGACCAGCGCGTCAAGCAAGGGGACGCCATCACATTATCTGCCTGGGGATTTGCCATTGTCATTGAATAACATGAAGGGGTGACCAAGATGAGCGGTCATCCTTTTTTAATTGTGTGTGCCAAGAGATGAGGCCAGGTTTGCCCGGGTATCTACAAGGGAATAGTGGATATTTGTCGAATATGTAGAAGCGGCCGCTGGCTGCAGCATCTCGCTACAAGAAGGAGGCGGACCGGGTGCACAGAAAAAGCCTGTTTGTCAAAATGATTCTATTCGGCTGCGTCCTCAGCATTATTCCCGTTGTGTTCATCGGCGCGTTTTCCTATATTCAATCCTCCAAGCAGGTTCAGAACCGGGTCAATCAGGGGGAAGTTCAATTCCTGAGACAGGTAAATTCCAATATCGAGCTTGTACTGCAGACGGTAGAACACACCATGATCAAGATGGCGGACTCACAGGTCATGGAGGATGCATTATACAATAAATTGGAAGCGGTTAATTTTCAGCTGTACAACAACCTTCGCAGTGAAATTGTACATCTGCAATCCTTTGACACCAAGGTGGAGGAGGTCATCGTGTATAACGCGCGGCAGGACTGGCTGGTACGCAATTCGGGAATCAAACGCTTGAGTGAGTATCCGGACCGGGACACCTTTCTCTCGTACCTGGATATGGAATACCCGGCTGCCTGGACGCTTCTGAGCAAGCAGGATTTCGCAGAGGCGATCTCCAGTCATACGTGTCCGCACCTGATCAGCTTCATGATCAAGCTGCCCAATGCGCCTACAGGGAAGTATGGGCTTGCCATGGCCAATATTCCAGCTTGTAGTATCGCAGCGATGATTACGGACAGCGACCAGCCGGGTGAAGTCATCGTATTGAACAAGGAACGGCAGATCATGGTACACCGGGATACGGCGCAAATCGGGACACGATTGTCGGATCACCCGGTCCTTGCCTCGGATATCGAATTTGCCGATACAGATGGTCAGTTGCAAGTGGAGCATAATAATCAGGCGTACAGTTTGACTTACTATAAGTCTCCCTTTAACGACTGGATTTATCTGTCCCTGGTTTCTATCGAGCATTTGACCAAGGAGTCACGGCAGATCGGCTGGCTGACCGTCTTCATCTGCCTGGGTATCATCGGCTTCTCCATCTTGTTTGTATGGCTGGGCACGCGTAACCTGTATTCACCGTTTGACCGTCTGATGCAGATGATTGGAGGCCGGCCCTTTGATCGAACCAGCGCTCCCAAGAGCGAAGTGCAGGTCATTGAGGAGCATATCAAGCATTTGTTTCATTCCAATTCCCGCCTGGAGCATGAAATTCGCAATCACGCCCAGCAGATCAGTTCTCTGTTTCTCTATCGCTGGTTCAGCGGCAGCCTCCATCCGTCGGAGATTGACGAGAAGCTGACCTATTTTGGCTTCCGCGAATTGGCCGGCACCTGGAAGCTCATGACCGTGCTGGCTATCCAGGTAGACACGCTGGACAATACACGTTACGAAACCCAGGACAGCGAGCTGCTATTATTTGCGACCATGAATATTGCGGAGGAACTCATTCCCGCGAGCAACCGGCTGCCCGTGGTCATGATGGACCGTTCACTGGTCATTCTGGTGGGTTACGATCTGGATGAGATGGAGGCGGTGGAGGAGGCGTTCAGTCAATTAGCAGGAGAAGTCATGGCTGCGGTGGAGAAGTACCTTAAGCTGTCCATTAGCGTCGGTATCGCGCTTCCATATCAAGATATCATGTTAACCCCCCGAGCGCATCAGGAGGCGCTGGAGGCACTCCGGCATCGGCTGCGGCTGGGCAAAGGCGTCATTATCCCGTTCAGCAGCGTGAATTCAGGCAAGCCTTCAGTCATTTACGAATATCCTGACCGGACCGAGCATGAGTTGATGGATGCCATTCGAACAGCCAATGAGGCGGAGGCGTTACAAGCGCTGGGCAACTGGATGGAAGAGGCCACACAGGCGGTTAGTCATCCGGAATCGTATCAAATCTCGGTGGTGCGTCTGCTGAATCGTTTACTCATTGTAGGACAGGAAGCGGGAGTCAGCTTTGGCAAGACCGGTACCCATAAGGCTTCAGTCTATGAAGAGGTGCTCTCGCTGCATGTGAGCGAAGAGATCGAGGAGTGGTTCAAGGAGAAGCTAGTCATTCCGCTGGTCACCATCTTTGGCGAGCGAAGCGAGTCGCAGGACCGGAAGCTGTCGGAGAAGATCATTCATCTGATTCAGCATCACTATGATACGGAGTTCACACTGGAGGATTGCGCAGCGAAGCTGCATTATAACCCGAGTTATCTCAGCAGTGTCTTCAAAAAAGAAACCGGCCACACCTTCAGCAGCTACCTGGCCATTTATCGTCTCCAGTTGGCAAAGCAATGGCTGACCGAAACGGATATGACGGTAAAAGATATTGCGGACCGGCTTCGCTACACCAACTCGCATAACTTCATCCGGGCGTTTCGCAAGCAAGAGGGGATGACGCCTGGTCAGTACAGAAGCCAATACGCCAAAGCCTAAGTATAGAGCATAGTAAAAAAGACATAGAGGAGAGGGGCCCCGAAGGGACCCCTCTCTATATAGTCAGCTCTGTGGAGATCTTGCTATCGGTGCGGGAGCTATACGCCTACGCTAACCGGTGTCAGCACATCATTGCGCTCGACGGAAACCACATGCAGATCGATATCTTCAATCCGCTTGAGCAGCTCATTCACGATTGAACCTTGCATAATTTCCTGCCAACGCGTTTGACCGCATTGACCGATGATTAGTTGGGTGATGCCGTGGTCTTTCGCGGTTTTTGCGATAAGCTCAGTAATCTTCTGATGCTCTGGCTGTCTGACGATTAGGGTTGCGCCTTGCTCCGAGCATTTCGCTTGCCAGGAAGCGATACGTGGTTGCAGCTCGGTTTCGGACTTGCCCGAAGGGGTAACCGCCAGCACATAGAGCGGTGACTCCAATACTTCGGCTAGCTGGCCTCCGCGGTCAATCAGTTTCTCTCCATTGGGTCCGCAAGAGATGCATACCATCAGTTTTTCGTCGTTTGTCATTGTTATTCGGCTCCTTTAGTCATGTCTGACATGAGTTGATCGATCTAACCTGCTGGACGGTTTCACCATAAAGAACCCTGGGAGCAGAGAAATCCTGCTCCCAGGGTTCGTGTATATCGAACGCACAGGGAGGTTCTTCTCTCTCAATACGCTTACGAGGTTAGCTGTCGGATTCGGGTTTGAGAGTACCCGTCCTTCTTACTTAAGGATTCACCCCTGAAGCTGGCTGCCGCTTCGTTTGGTTCCCCCGTTTCCTGATGCATCAGGAATTCAGCGCTTTGCTATGCGGTTTTGGAAAAAATCTTACTCTTGGCATCTTACTCCTGTTTGCAGCCAATGTAAAACCCATTTTCGGTGATTTTAAGTCAAAATTCGTTCATTCCAGGCGATGTAAGCGTATTAATCGGTTCAAGCCGTATGCAGACGGGCAAAAATCTTCTTTAAGCTCCTCTCTATACTATTCCCTATTTAAAAGGGTCGTAATCATGTTTTTTCGACAAAAATGGCCCATTCTGCTCGAAAAAGAGCAGCAATGGGCCATAAGTCTCGTTATTACTCGTTCAAGGTCAGCTGGACTTCATCAATATGCAGTGTACTGAAGCCCGGCGAGTCGACATAGAAGCCGACATCAATAACCCCGCTGGTGACGTTGATGTTGTCGATGACAATCGTCTTCCAGACGCCGTCATTGCTGATGTTAAAGTACAGTGGCGAGCCGCCGTAATCCTGTACTTCAGCGCGTGCGGTAGTCGGCGTCGCGTTCTTCAGCCGCACCTTGGCTTCGAGCCGATACGAGGCATTGTTCACGGGCACGTTCACTACCTGATGAATGCTCTGCTGGTACGCGTTATCGCTGTGGAAGTAGGCTCGCTGATTGCGCCGGGCTGGACCTTCCGGCGGATGAAGGGCTGTGCCGTTATCAATACCGAAGGCTGAAGGCTGGCCGGTCGGCTGCCACTGTGTCCAGTTGCTGTTAAAGGCTGTGTCGCGCTCAAAGTCACCATTGTCCAGCAGATTACGCTCACTGGTTAGCGTGGTGATGGTTCCTGCGGAGACGGTCAGACGATCAAGATTGACATTGCCGCTATTGCCACTGTTTCTGCGGAAGCTGATCGTGTTCCGGCCGGCCGTCAGTGTGGCCGTCATCGTGTGCTCGTTCCACAGGTTCCAGTTCATGCCGGGACTTGGGAAGCTAACGGTTGATGGTGCAGCACCGTTCACAATAGCGCTCAGCGTCTGGGTGGCGGCGGTGCCGTTGGCATACCGGAGCGACAGGTTGTAGCTGCCGGCGCTCGGCACATACACATCAAACGTCGTATCGGAACCGATGCCGGTCATGCCATCGACAAAGGCTGCGCCTTGGTAGAACCAGTGGTTCTGGTTGGTCGAGGCGCCGCCAGCAAGCCGGGCGCTTTCGGCTGCATACTCGGCCTGAACCGGCTCGAATGGCACACGGATGTTATCCAGATTGACCCCGCCGCTGTCGCCAGCGTCGGTATCATATTTGTACGTAATGATGTTCTGTCCTGCGGTCAGCGGCAGGGTCGTCGTTGCTGTCCCCCATTGATTCCAGGCACCCGTACCGGCAAGCGACAGCTGTTGCACGCGGTCGCTATTCACGTAGACGCTCAATGTCTTGGCTGTGCTTGAACCGTTAGCGTAGCGCAGATCTACTTCATAGTCTCCGCCTACAGCTGTGTTGGCATAGAAGGTAACGGCTGCGCCCGGCAGGTCGAGCTTATCGACAAATCCGGAGCCGGAGTACCCGCTGTGGTTGGTATTGATGCTCGCTCTGGTCGTTGGCGTCGTGCCCGAGAGCGAGGCGTTTTCGGCTTCGTAAGTGGCATGTGTAGCTGCGACAGGCGCTGAGCCGCTCACTTGAATGGTGGTGGCGGATGAGGCCGCTGCGGGAACTTTGACATAGGTGACGTCGCCGTAGATATCCCGGCCTGTCGCCCAGCCGCTGCCTGTGGCTGCTTGCAGCGCATTCAGATCGCTATAGGCGGTCAGTGCACTGCTCGCTGCTGTAACAGCGGTGCCTGCGCGGCCATGGATTTTGAGCAGATAGTGCTCGACATCCGGGATATAGCTGCCCGAGCCTGCGCCCACTTCGACACGTACGCTGGTGCCCAGGTTCTGGGCGGTAAGCTGCTGCTCGAAGGAGCCGCCTGTCTCATAATCGTAGCTGCTGCCGTCGTCGTCATAGTACGTGAAGCTCGTCTCAGCCGTGCTTGGGAAGATATCGACGTTTACAGTAGTCACCGTTTCCTGGTCGACATAGTCCAGCACCTGCTGGTTCGGAATAATCGCGCCTTGCTTCACGAAGAGCGGAATGTCCGTCCACGTATCGGCGTTGACCGGATAATGGATCGTCTGGCCGCCGTTGTACACATGGCCGCGATGGTAATCAATCCAGGTCCCGGCAGGCAGATAGATCTGCTTGCTATGCTGCTCTTCGCCGAGGACAGGGGCCACGAGCAGCCAGTCGCCGAACATCCAGGCTTCGGTATAGTCGGCTGCCTGCGGATCGTTCGGGTAGTCGAAGAGCAACGGCTTGATCAGGCCCAGGCCCGTCTCGCTCGCTTCGCGTTCATAGGCATACATATAAGGAATCAAGGAATAGCGTGTGTGCATAACCGCCTTGGAGACTTCCTCGGCTGTCGCACCGTACAGCCATGGCTGGCGCTGCTGATTGTAATTGCCATGGACCCGGAAGACCGGGGTGAAGGCACCGAACTGCATCCAGCGCGTATATAGCTCCGGACTCGGGTTCGGCCCGCTGGAACCGCCCAAGCTGTTGAAGCCGCCGGTGTCCATGCCCCACTTGGGTTGTCCCAGATTAGCCGAGGAGAGCATAATGCGCGGCTGCTCCTGCATGCCTGGGGCCCAGTTGAAGAGCTCGCCCTTGTAGAACTGGGTGCCGATATCGCCGGACCAGAGCGTCGTGCCATAGCGCTGCGCACCAGGGTAGAAGCTGCGGGCCGTCTGCCAGACGCGGACCCCGTCATTGGTATAATCGCGTTGGCCGTCATACATGGCCTGCGAGGTGAAGGCGGTCGAGAAGTTGCCGAACCAGTATTGCGCTGCCCCGGAGTCGACCTTGTCGGTCTCATCGTTCCACCAGCCGACGATGCCTTTGTCGAAGGCGTCGATCGAGTTCTCCCACCACCAGTCGCGGGCGGCCTGTGGATACGGGTCGAAGCTGCGTACGGTGACAGGAATGAAATAATCGGTATATTCGTTGTGTCCAGGGTAGAAATAATTATTACTATCTGCATCATAGTATTGCTGAGTCCGCTGATTGCCGAAGTCGCGCGTAATGATCCGCGGCTTGCGGATCCCAATCATGTGGATGCCTTGCTCCTCCATGTTGTCCTTGAGCGCCGTCGTCGCGGCATCCGGGAAGTTATCCGTATTCCAACGGAACTCGCCGTAATTGTCCTCGCCGTAGCGCATCCAGTCATAGTCGAGAGCGAAAGCGTCTATCGGGATGTTGCGGGCCCGATAGCCGTCCACATGCGCTTCCATCTCGGCCTGGTCAATTCCCCATTCGAAGTTCATGAAGCCAAGCGACCACTTCGGCAGCATCGGTGAAGTGCCGGTGACCTGAGCATAGGAGGTCATGATCTCCTTGGGCTCGCCGACCATGATGTAGTACTCGACATTGGTCTTCGTATAGCGGCGGCCTTCGGTCGGGGTGCCGCCATAATAGAATTCCAGCTTGCCGGTTGTATCCGAGTACGGATAGCCACCGTCGCTGTCAACGAGTACACCGTAGCCAGCCGTCGACCACATGAACGGGCCGCCAGCGTCGCCTTGCTGACCGGCATGGGCCGGATGATCCGAGTTGTTGCGCAGCAGGCCGCCTACATCCTCCTGGGCGTTGAAGCTGCGAATCCCGTAGATATTGTCCGTGCTATTGCGCAGGAAACGCACGCCATCCTCGAAGACACCGCCAGTGGAAGGCTCCCAGAGCAGCGTGGTGCCGTCGGCTTTTTTGACAGTCATACGTGCCGGGCTTCGGGTAATCTCGATCCGCATGCGCGGTGTCGTGACGAGAATCGGATCGCCCGACGTGTCGATGGTTGCGCCTACGGCGTCCCATGAGGCGTCCGGGTCAATCATCGGGGTGCTCGGCGAAGGTGTGGTACCGGACGGGCGGTAGTCGACCCGGAACAGCTCCTCGCTCAACACGTCCAGATCGAGTATGTCGCTGGCACTCGTGCCGTTGTCAAGGGTCAGGGTGAGGCTGTCGCCGCTGGCGGTGACAGCCGTCACGTTGCCAAGGCCAGCTGCCGCTGCCTCTTGCCATGGCGGGACAATCGGCAGGATCAGCGCCAGAGCAAGCAGGACGGCCAGCATGCGCCGCACGAAAGGCTTGTGGACAGGTAAAGACATAGATATACCTCCCAATTTAGTAGTTGTTCAAAAAGGCCACTTTTGATCACGATGTATTTCTGGGAAGCATTTGCTGAAAAGCGACCTTTTTGAACTTGATTTAAGCCTCAATCTATTTCAATTTCAAAATCCGTGCCTTCCCAACGGTCCACGGAGGGTTCGAGGATGCCGTTGTTATTGTCATCCCAGAGGAAGGTGAAATCAACGCTGTCCCCGGATGTGAACGGTCCGATGGAGCTCTCATAATCAAGATTGCCATTGGTCGAACCGTTGGCGACCAGCTTCGTGTCCGTGACATTCTGCCAGCCATTCACGCCCCAGTGGACCCAGCCCGGCAGTCCGGCGCGGAAGGTGACGCGGTAGCCCTCAGGAACGGACGTAATCTGCCGGTCGAATTGCCAGATGTACGTCTTGGCCAGCTCCATATGGTCGAGATTAATCGCACCATAGTTGGGGTCCCCGTGCCAGAGTACGATGCTGCGGTAGCCTGGCGGCAACGAGACAGTCAGCTCGGCGTAGCCCCATTGATCCCAGCCACCCGTGTTCGGGAAGTGGACCAGACCGGCGTAGCGTCCATCGACAAAAACATCCTTGGTCGCCGCGGTGCCGCCGTTGCTATACCGGAAGCGCAGTGCGTAATCCTCGCCATCCGACGGTACGATGAAGGACACGCCGTCATTAATAGAGCTGAATTGATCGACGAATCCGGTGCCGGTATAGCCACTGTGATTGTTGTTGTAGGCTGTGGCGGATTTGATCGCCAGCTCAGCCTCATAAATGTTATCGACCGGTGGCGTGAACGAGCGCTTCATGTAAACCATGCTCCAGTAGTCGAGCGACGGCAGGGTGAAGGAGACATAGTCGCCATGGATATCCGTGCCGGTGGTGTAAGCCAGCGACTGGGTCCGGTTATCGTCATGATCTGGCGAGGCCAGATAGACGCCCGATACGGTCTCGTCGGGGCTCAGATACACCTTGGTGGCGATGTTGGTATGGCTGGTCGGAGCATTGGCACTGTTGCGCCACTGATCGTCGTTGTTCACCAGGTTGATGAAGTGGACGATATTGTACTCTGGTGTCCGTTTCACCTGGTGCCAGACGGTGTTGGGCGAAGCATCGCCGCTGGCGGATACCATGTCCAAATTGACGAACTGGCTGCCTGAGTCATTGTCGACAACATCGGGATCGAATAGCAGATTCTCATAGGCGGTGATGAAATTGTAATGCTGCTTCATCGCGTCCTTGAGCTCGCTGCGCATGCTCTTGCTGCGATTCGGATAATACTCGTGCGCCAGCATCTGGCTATCCTCGCCAAGCTCGATGTGTGTGGCTCCACTGGCAGCCATCATCGCATTGGCCAGACGGATAGAGTGCGGGTCAAACGTACCGAGCGTCAGACTGTCCAGGTTAATCGCCCCGGTGTTGCCGGAATCATAGGCGAGCTTGATCGTGTGCGTACCCGCCGTCAGTTCAACCTGGTGCCAGGTCTCATGCGACCAGGTGCCCCAGTTTGGCTGGTTCTGAAACGGCAGCTCGATCTCGAACTGATTGTTCACGTACAGGTTGCGCGTGGCCGTGAAGCCTGAATTGTTGGCGAATCGGAAGACGAGCGAGTAATACCCATCCTCCGGCACGGTGATGGAGAAGGTGACAGCGTCGCCGGGATCAGCGAACTGGTCCACGAACCCGCTGCCCGTGTACCCACCGTGATTGGTATTGGTGGCCGTACCCGTCAGTGTCGCGCTCTCAGCTTCGTAGCGGTCGCCGATATTTTCGCGGTAATTCATGTACGCAGCCAGGACAACGGCTTTGTTGCCGCTGTTTGCTTTGAGACTGTCAATGTAATCCTTAAGCTGAATGTAGCTGTCCGAGAGATGCCAGATTTCGCTATAGAGGAAGTCGGCATCGGCATTCGTACTGACGTCATTCGCGGCCCAGCCGTTCACGGTGCCGTCGACGATGTTGAAGGTGATGTTGTCTTTGTCTGGGTTGTTGGAGGTAAGAACCGATTTGGCTTCGTTGATGAAGGGTGTGAAGGTCGATGGGAAGTCGAGTGGATTGCCCCAGTAGTCGTAGACATTGTTGCGTTGCCCCATCTGATCGACGTGGATGCCGTCGAAGCCTGCGGTGTTTACAGCGTCAAGATACTGAGCATTGATGAAGTCCTGCCAATCGGGATTGGCGGGGTTGAAGAGGTACATATAGGTCGAGTTGTTGCCAAAATCGACGTCCAGCTGTTTCAGGCGGTTGGGGTCCTGAAAGATGCCCCATTCGTGGTCGACGCCGTAGCTCTCGTAATCTTCACGGGCAGCGTAGACCATCGCGTAAGCCATAGCAGCACCGTTCTGGGCGTGGACGGCATCGATTTGGTTCTGGAGTGTCTGCCAGGAGATCTCGCGGTTGAACAGATCGATCCAGGTCGGATCGATGGTACTGCCGGTCCGCTTAATCATGGTCTCATGGCGCCACATCCAATCATAGAACTGCCAAGCGTTGATTTTGTATTCCTGGGCGAGCTCGTCGATCTTGGCGGCACTCTCAGTGGCCGTCTCATCGGGATGGAACTCACTCACATAACCATAGCGTGGATAGCGGGTAAAATCGCTCGAGATATCAATTGCGGTTGTTCCACTGCCGAGCGCACCAGCATCGATATCGGCCAGATACCCTTTGAAATCAGTCGCGGGGCTTGTCCAGGTAAAGAGGACGTCCTGAGCTTGTCCGCCGCCAATTGTCACCGTCTGGGTTGCCGTATGCACTTGGGATTCCAAATGATGAATCCGGAGCTGGACGGTACCTGTCCAGGCAGCGGAATCTGTATTGCGGATTTGCGCCGTAATGACGACAGGGTCGCCGGGATCATACCGGGATTTGTCCGTATAGACGCGCTCGACAGTGCCGCTTGCTGCAAGAGCGGTTTGCTCCAAGCCTGCCGGTTGCCAGGGAGGCAAGACAAGCAGCAGGGCAAGGACAAGAAGCAGCCAGCCTTTCTTTTGGATTGCCATTAACTGTCACCTGCTTTCTCATGATATACTAGGGTAGTAACCGCTTACATTCGACCTTTCGCTGCCTCTCCTTTCCCTTTGGTATGAAGCTGGCGCTCCCTATTTGCTAGTCTCGGGTTTGTCCCCATCGTATGGGAGCTCCTCCCATTATAGCGCGTTATAGGTAATGGCGATGAGGCAGTTTATTCCGATTTGGTATGCTATTTTCGTCATTTTAAATGAACCCTTTTCTTTTGCTTTACTTGCAGAGCAGTCCTGGATGACAATACAAATAATGACACTGCCGCGGCAGAATTCTCTGGAGAAAAGGGGGCGGCGGAGATGCTCCGAAACTGGTTCAGTCGCCGTCTGTCGACCAAACTGGTCGTAACCATGCTGCTGATGCTGGGAGTATCGATTACTTTTACCAGCCTGTTGTATTATCGAGATTCCACCGGGATTATCGCTGACCAGGTACGTGAGTCAACGAGACAATCCGCCAAGCAGTCGGCTGATTATATGTCGCTCATTCTGACCGTGGCCAGTGACATGAGCCTCCAAATCTCGCGGGACGCAACGATTCAGCGAGTGATCCAGGAAGAGTCGCGTGGCGCGCTCACGGTAGATGAACGCTTCCGTATCAAAGAAACGGTTGATCAATTGCTTAACAATCTGGTGTATACCAATTCGTTCATTCGGAGCATTTATTTGTTGCAAGAGGAGGGCAGCAATTGGGGCAGCGGCTTGTTCAATACCTCCAAGGTCCGCCGTTACACGCTTGGAGACCATGACTGGTACACCGATGTGGTCGAGGGGCGGTCGGACGACCGGTGGCTGCCCTTGCAATACGACCCGTTCAGTGGGGGCGGCTCCAATACGGAGCTGGTGCTGACCTACGTGAAGCCGCTGCGCAATTTGCAGACGCGCGAGACCATCGGGGCCATCGTGATTAACTTGGATGGTCCTGTCGTACTGCAAGCCATTGATCGGATTCGGCTCGGGAAGACGGGCAAATTTTTTGTGGTGGATGCCGAGGACCGCTTGATGATTGATTCGGATGCGCAGAGCTGGAGCGGTGAGATGCTCAGAAGTACAGAATGGGAAAGCATGCGTCAGCGCGGCAGTCTTCCGCCCGAGTTTGAGCTGGACCTGGGCGACGTGCGCTACTATGCGGTGTCCTCGCCTATGCAGAGCGGCTGGCTGGTTATTGGCAGTGTACCGATCAGCGAGATTGTCGGGGATATTCAGAATATCCAATACAAGATCTGGCTATATTCCGGCATTCTGCTGCTGCTCGCCTCGTTCGTTAGCTGGTTATTCTCCCGTCGCATCACCTCGCCCCTCAAGCAGCTGATGCGCCAGATGGCACAAATTGAGAAGAGCAATTTTCGTGCCGTCAGCGAGGTCACCTCACAGGATGAGGTGGGACAGCTGAGCCGGCAGTTCAACCGGATGCTGCGTCAGATCGAGCAGCTGATTCTACAGGTGAACACGGAGGAGTCCAAGAAGAGAGAGGCCGAGATGCGGGCGCTGCGCCACCAGATCAATCCCCATTTTCTCTATAACACCCTGTCTACGATCCGCTGGATGGTGAAGTTCAAGCGGTATGACGGTGTGTATAACGGCATCTCCGCACTGGTTCAGCTGATGGAGGCCAGCATGGAGAAGCGGGGGCCGTTCCTGACGATCCGGGATGAGCTGAGCCTGATTGACAAATATATGGTCATTCAGCGCTTTCGCTATGATGCCCGGCTGGAGCTGGTGGTGGACTGCGATCCGGCGCTGCTGAATGTATCCATACCGCGCATGCTGCTGCAGCCCGTCGTGGAGAATGCGATCTTCCACGGCATCGCTCCCAAAGAAACGGGCGGGTGCATCTCCATTACGATCAGCCAGGGGTCCATGGGCAGCCACAGACAGCTTGGTTTGAGTATTGCGGATGATGGTGTAGGCATCCCGCCGGAGCGGCTCGAAGAGCTGCTCCGTCCGGGGGACTCTTCACGCTCAGGCATGCTCGGTATTGGGCTGAGCCATGTGCATGAGACCATCCAACTCTACTATGGCGAACAGAGTGGACTGCGGATCAGCAGTGAGCCGGGCGTAGGCACGCAGGTAGAGCTCCGATTGATCCTGAAGGAGGATGTGGACGATGCCGTATAACGTATTTGTCGCCGATGATGAACCCATGATTCGTTATGGCCTGATCTCTTGCATCGTATGGGAGGAGGAAGGGTTGCGCCTCTTGGGGGAGGCATCCAACGGCGAGGCGGCGCTCAAAAAGCTGCAGGAAGAACCGGCCGATATTCTGATTACAGATATCAAGATGCCGATCATGGACGGTCTGGAGCTGGTCCGCCAGGCTAAGACACTGAATCCCCGGGTGCAGGCGATCCTGGTGTCCAGCTACAATGATTTTGAATATGCCCGTGAAGCCGTCAAGCTGGGTGTGGTTGTCGATTATCTGCTCAAGCCAACCATGGAGCCCGAGGACCTGCTCGCAATCGTCCGCACCTGCAAGGCCAAGTTGGACGAACAGCAGGAGCACATTCGGGAGGAGGCGCGGGTGGCCCAGGTGGAGCACAGTACCCAACTGCGGCGCCTGGAGGGAGAGCTGCGCAATATTCTTGCAGGCCAACGCACCACACCGGCCTGGATGCCCGAGTGGATGCGGGGGCCGCTCATGACTTCAATCTGGCGCCACGTCCCGCAGGCTGGCGAAGCCGAAGGCGCGTTAGATCATCTCCTGCAGCTGGAGACTGCGATGTCCCACCTGCCCCGGCTGCTGCCGCGGAGTGTCTCTTTTATCATGGGCGAAGAAGAGTTCCTGACCCTGCTCTCCGACCAGGATCGTGACGGCTTCGCCGCTGTGGAGGGGGCTCAGCGGCAGCTGCAGTTAGAAACCGGGCTCTTGTTCACGGTGGGGGTTTCACCGGCCTTTCATCACTGGAAGACACTGCCCGAAGCGTGCCGCTGGGCCAAGATCGCGAGCTTTGAGTCTTTCTTTGCAGGAGAGGGCCGCTGCTTCGCCGGCAAGATTGCCACCCAGCAGCAACCCGAATCGCTTGCCCAGCCAGAGGACTGGCACGGCCCGTTCCATTCGCTCCGGGAGCAATTCTCTCGCGCTTGTGCATCTGCCGACGAGGAGGACGGACGCAAGGCGTTAGAGGCACTCTATGACGTCTGGCAGGCTCGTACCTATAGCCGGGCTGAAGTCATCTCGCAGGCGCAGAGTCTGCTGACTATCCTATGGTCGCGCGGGTACAAGCACAAGTCAGAGCAGATGATGTTAACCATTCTCGATCAGCTGCAGCATATTCGGACCATCGGCACATTGCGGGAGCTCATGAATCGCGTCCGTCAGGAGTATGAGCGTCAGTGGGCAAGCGAGGGCGTGGAGCTGCTGCCGGGTGATTCCGGCAGTGCCCATATCATCCAGCTGGCCCTAGCGTATATTCAGGAGCATTACCGACGCGAGCTGTCGCTGCAGATGGTGGCAGACCATGTGCACATGAGCAAGAACTACTTTAGCGAGCAGTTCAAGAAACGAACCGGTCTCAATTACATTGATTTTGTCATCCGGCTGCGGGTGCATTACGCCAAGCAGATGCTGGCGGATACCAGTCTGAAGATTCATGACATCGGGCAGATGTCGGGCTTCAACTCGCCCAAGCATTTCCTGAAGCTGTTCAAGCGCGAGGTCGGCTGCACCCCAGCAGAATACCGGATGCGAGCTGCTAGTGGAGCAGGAGGCGAGCAGTCGGATGGGAAGGGGGGGCGTGGAGAATGACAAGAAAGAATGATGCTATAGCCGGGCTAAGATGGCAGAGAAAGCATAGGCGGCCCCGAGGTGTGCGAACCTCTGGGTTTCCTGTGATAGCTGCTCTGCTGCTCATGGCCGCACTGCTCACTGCCTGCGCCCCCCGCAGTCTGGTGCCAGACAACGGACCGCCCGAAGCAGCGGAGCCCCCGTCCGAGGCAGCCCGCACGACGTTGGAATTCTGGCATACCTACAGTGAGCTCGAGGAAAGGGTCTTTCGTGAGGAAGTTCTGCCGCTCTTCGAGCAGGATCATCCGGAGATTCGCATCCAAGACGTGCGCAAGGATTACACCGAGCAGCTCAAGACTAATATTATGGCTTCCGCAGCTGACGGCCAGCAGCCAGACGTAATGCGGATGGATATCATTTGGGTGCCGGAGTTTGCCAAGCAGGGTTTGCTGACGGAGCTCTCTGAGCTGGAGGGGTTCGATACGCTGCAGACGCAGTTCATCGGCTCCCTGCTCGAGACGAACCGTTACGGTGAGGGCTATTACGGTCTACCCGTCAACGCCAACACCAAGGCTGCCATTTTCAACATGCGTTTGCTGCGGGAGGCGGGGCTGTCCGAGCCGCCGTCCACCTTTGGTCAGTTGATTGCGGCGCAGGAACAACTCAATAGCAGCTACCCTGGCCTCTCTAGTGTCGGCATCTGCTGCGCAGCATCCTGGGGTACGCTGCCTTACTTCTGGACGTTCGGCGGTCAGTTGACAGATGAGGGCTATACACGTGCGAGTGGCTATCTGGACAGTTCCCAGAGTTTAGCGGCAATTGCCAAGCTGCAGGATTGGGTGACGCGCGGAATCATCAGCCGCTCCATTCTGACCGGCGATCCGGGCACCTGGGACGGCCTCCTCAAGGGCGATCTGCTCATGATCGACGAGGCGCATTGGTTTTACTCCGCCAATCGGGACGGCGAGCATGCAGAGGTGCTGTCGGATATGCAGGTGGCCCCATTCCCGGATGACGTCAGACCCGGAACCTCAATCATCGGTGGGGAGAACTTAGTGTTATTTAGCAACACTAGGTATTCCGAGGCCGCTTGGACCTTCATTCGCTGGATGATGCAGCCGCAGCCGCAGCTGCTCATGGCTCGCACAGGATTGATCCCAACCATTCGCGACGTTCAACCGGCGGGAGGGGAGGCCTGGTTTACGCCGTATTCGGCGCAGCTGGATCATGCGCTGCCTAGACCTCCCGTTCCGGCCTGGACACAGATCGATGACGAGTTCGCGCGCATGATTGAACGCATCCTGACCGGCGAGCAGCCGCTGGAAGAGGCGGTACGAGACTCCGCTGCGCGTATCGACGAGTTGCTGTCCCAAGGATAGTGACGAGCGACATACTCTCTTCGCATTTTTGTAACTAAATGGTAGAGTTAGAGAAAAGTAAGGGGGAGTACGATGCAACATCAGCAACGAATCCAGCACGAGTTCAAGAAACAAGCGGCAGGCTTCGCCCAATCGGATCTGACGCTGAATAGAGGAGAATACATCAACTGGATTCTTACCAGTCTGCAACTGCGACCAGATGCCAGAGTGCTGGATGTAGCAGCGGGAACCGGTATTCTGAGCCGAGCCATGGCACCGTATGTTCATGAGGTCATCGCCGTTGATATTACGGAGGAAATGATACAGGAGGGCATGCGCCAAAACGAGCAGAGCGGCACTACGAACATTTCGTATCGCCAGGCAGATGTCGCGAGCTTGCCCTTTGATGAGGGCACGTTTGATGTAGTGGTATGCCGGTTTGCCTTTCACCATTTTACCGATCCCGTTCTTGTGCTCGGGGAGATGGCTCGGGTGTGCAAGCCTTCTGGTCAGGTCGCGGTGGTGGACATGATTTCTTCCGAGGAGCCACAGCTGTATGAGCGCTACAACCATTACGAACGCCTGCGGGATCCGTCGCATACGTTCTGTCCGCGTCCAACGGAGCTTGCGGGCTGGTTTGCCGAGCACGGGATGCAGGTGTCGGTAGCGGAGCATGTGAGAGTGGATGTGAATGTTGCAGCGTGGCTCACTCTGACACAGACACCATCTAACGTCCGTTCGCAGATTGAGCAGGCGATCCGGAATGAACTGGCTCACGGCGGACCCGTGACAGGGATGGAGCCTTTTCAGCAAGACGATGTCTTGATGTTCAAGCAGCATTGGACGAAAATGATGGCGGTCAAGCCGTAGACTATTGCAAAAATCAGAAATGCGTATTCTTTTTTCCGGTGATCGGTAATTAATGCACCAAGGGGCCGGCTTGCACCCGCTTCAATAGCACAACTCATGAATAAAGCGCACCAAACCCGAACGTAGGGCCATCCATTGGATGGTCCTTTTGCGTCTATACTGGAATTGCGTCACACACCGATGTATAGGGGGACATGAACATATGAAAGCGCGCTCACCATGGATGATCAAAAGCTCGGCGGCCCTGCTGGTCGCTGTCATGCTGGGAACGGCCTGCTCCAACAGCCCATCCAACACGACTCCGCCGCCAGCCAATACGGGGACAGAAAACAAGACCAATACAGAGACGAATACCCCGCCTCCCGAGGCTAAGGAAGCAACGATTGAATTCTGGCATGCCTACGGCGAGGGCGAGGAGCAGGTGCTGCTGGAGGAAGTGCTGCCCAAGTTCAAGGAGCAGTATCCTCATCTTACGGTTAATCCGACCCGGATGCCGACGGAGAATCTGGAGCAGCAGGTCATCACGGCCGTTGCAGGCAACGTCGCGCCAGACATCATGCGGATGGACAATACGTGGATTCCGAAATTTGCCCGCGAGCAGGCATTGCAGCCGGTTGATGGCTTCCCGGACTTCGCAGCCCTGAAGGATGCTTCCTTCGAAGCACCGATGTCGACCAACTACTACGATGGTCAATATTACGGGATACCGCTCGATACGAATACGAAGATCGCCATCTATAACAAGGAGCTTCTTGAAGCGGCTGGCGCAACAGAGCCGCCACAGACGATGGAGGAGCTCGCCGATCTGGCCCGCGCACTCAAGGCGAAAGATCCCAATATGTTCGGGATTACGATCGGCGGCGTCGACGCCTGGAACATGCCGCCGTGGTTCTGGTCGCTGGGCGGACGCATCACGGATGACGAGTATACGAAGGCGACTGGCTACCTGAACAGTCCCGAGAGTGTCCAGGCGCTGGAGACCATTATGGGATGGCATGACGAGGGACTGCTGGCACCGCCGATTCTTGCAGGACAGCCGGGCACATGGGAAGGGCTGCGAGGCGAGGAAGGCACAGCGGCAACTTATATGATGATTAACGAAGGTCCTTGGTTCTTCAGCATCCTGGGTGACGCGGTCGCCGAGACGATGATTCCGGCCAAAATGCCCAATGGGCCCGACGGCAGCAGCCACTCGGTCATCGGCGGTCAGAATCTGGTGCTCTTCAAGGGGGCCAAGGAGCCGGATGCGGCCTGGCAGTTCGCCCAATTCATGTCGACCGAAGAGATCCAGGTGCTGATGGCCGTGAAGACGGGCGCCATTCCAACGAACCGTGCTGCGGCGCAGGCGGATGAGCTCAAGGAAATTCCGTATCTACAGGCCTACGTTGATGAGTTGGAGACCGCACTCGCCCGTACACCAAGCGCGGAGTGGGATAAGATCAGCCAGGCGTTCCAAGCGGCCTTCGAGGCGGCGCTGCGAGGGCAGGCAACCGCGCAGGATGCATTGGATGCTGCAGCTGCCGAAATCGACGGCTATCTGGCCCGGAGTTAAAGGATAGAGGGGACGTCGAGCCTCGTGACCCTCGCGACCGAACTCGGGTAACGGGTCTCGAATACCGGAGTCTGGTATGCCTGGCAGTCTCCCAGGCGACAGAGCTCTCGGATTCTACAGCTCTACTGCCACCCATGCCGAGAGGCAACCGACGCTAGCTGCCGGTTGCCTCTCTCCCTGCAAGCGCAGAGTCTACCAAGCCGTCCGTCAAGGCCGGCGCCGCAGGAGTGAAGCCTCATGAGAAGAGCCATCCGGCAATACGTGCAAGTTGCGCCTTACCTTACCCTGGGCGTGCTGCTGACTGCCGTATTTGTCCTCTACCCGTTGGTGAAGGGGATCTACATTAGTTTTTATGAATACAAAGTGCTGGCGCCCGAGCTGAGTCTATTCGTTGGCTTCGACAACTATGTGCGGGCGATTCAGGACCCCAAGGTGCTGATCGCGCTTCGCAATACGGTGCTGTTCGCGCTGGTTACGGTGCCGGGGCAGTGGCTGCTGGGCGTCATCGTAGCGATGATGGTGAATATGCGCACGATTCGCTTCAAGCTATTTTTCCGATTCGTCTACTACCTGCCCGTCATTAGTTCATGGATCGTCGTCTCGTATCTGTTCAAGTTCCTGTTCTCGGACAGCGCGAGCGGGATGGTCAATTACCTGCTGGTCGATCTGATTCCCGTGTTGCCCGCACCGGTCAACTGGCTGCAGAATACGTGGACGGCCAATATTGTCGTCTGGCTGGTCAGCATCTGGAAGGGGATTGGCTGGGTGATGATCATGTACCTGGCTGCACTTCAGTCCGTACCCAAGTCGCTATACGAAGCCGCCTCGATCGATGGTGCCAAGGGCGTCCGCACCTTCCTGCATATCACGCTGCCGCTGATGAAGCCGATGACCACTTATGTACTGATCAACCTGATCATCGGTTCGTTCCAGGCGTTTATCCAGGTATTCCTGATTACCGAGGGCGGCCCGATGGATTCGACGCATCTGCTGAGCACGTACATGTTCCGGCATGCGTTCCAGTTCTTCGACTTCGGCTATGCGTCGGCAATCAGCGTCATGATGGGATTGATGATCTTCGTCCTGACTTATAGCCAGCAGCGCACGTTCGGCAAGGATCGCATCGAATATTAAACCTCGTTTGGAGGGAGCAACTATGGCCAAATGGTCCACGTGGGTCGTTCATACGCTGCTGGTACTGGGAATTTTTGTCGTCATTGGCCCATTCGTCTACATGGTTTTGACGTCGCTGACGACTGACAACTTCAGCCTGCCTAGCCCGACCAAGCTGATGCATGCCGAGAAGACGCTGGTCAACTACTCGGATGCGTGGTCCAAAAACAACTTTTCACGCTATTTCCTGAACAGTATGTTCGTCTCGTCCGTGACGATGGTGTTGTCGTTGTCGCTGGCGGCCTCGACGGCTTATGCGTTTGCGCGGTTTCAATTTCCGGCCAAGGAGTTTCTGTTCAAGCTGTTCCTGTTCACGATGTTCGTGCCGGCGATTCTGAACATCATCCCGCAGTTCACTGTCATTCAAGCGGTCAATCTCGTCGATACGTATCCGGGACTGATCCTGCTCTATATCGGGTCGGGTGTCGTAGGGAGCACGTTCTTCCTGCGCGGCTTCTTCGAGCGGATCCCGGTGGAGCTGGAGGAGTCGATCGTCATGGACGGTGGCAGCCGCTGGACGATGTTTTATACCATTTACATTCCGCTGTCGCTGCCGGCGATCGGCACGCTGGGCATCTTCGCATTCTCGGGGACGTGGGATGAATTCATCGTCGCGCTGACCATTATTAAGACCGAGGTCAACCGGACGTTGCCCATTGCTCTGCAGTTGTTCCGAGGCCAGTATGCTACCTATTACGGCTTGTTCTTCGCAGCTTCGATCATCGCGCTGCTGCCGATCTTGATCATCTTTACCGTATTCCAAAAGCACTTCGTTAATCCGAACGTAACAGAAGGCGGTGTAAAAGGCTAATGAGCAACATGCAACTGCAGACAGACAAGGCAATGTATCGTCCTGGCGAAAAAGTAACGATTGAAGTGATCCTCCCGTCACAGGTAAGTGGCACCTGGAGCGGGGAGTGGGTGGTGATGGAGCTGGAGCGCCCGGTGCGCCGGGGAGTGTGGTCCAGCGAGGGCGCCGGAACGATTGTGCTGGAGCCGATCCCCGATGGAGAGGGCGCCTATGGATTCTTTCTGATCGTGCGGAATGAAAGTAGCGAGGAGCTGCGCGCCGAGATTGCCTTCGACGTGGCAGAGCATTGGCGGGAAGCGCCGCGCTATGGCTTCCTGAGTGACTTCGCCCCGGGGGATGTGGACGACAGCGACCTGGCGTTCCTGCGGCGGCATCATATCAACATTGTCCAGTTCTACGATTGGATGTACCGTCATGATCAGCTCGTACCCGATGCCGAGGACGAGTTCACGGAGCCGCTGGGCCGTCGGATTTCGCTATCCGTAGTGAGCCGTAAGATCCGGGGATTGGAGGCCGGCGGGATGGCGGCGATGGCGTACGCAGCGGTATATGCGAGCTTGTCCGATTACGCCGAGGCTCATCCTGAGCAGCTGCTCTACAATAATGGCGGTCAACCGTACAAGCTTGGCGACTACTACCACATCATGGACATCTCGCCGGACTCGGCGTGGACGCCGCACATTCTGGCGGAGTTCGCCAAGGTCATCGACTATGGCTTCCATGGTTTGCATCTCGATCAGTACGGCTTTCCCAAGCAGGCTATTCGCCGGGTCGGTGGGCGCGAGGAGGTTGTGCGGCTCAAGGAGAGCTACCCCTCCTTCATCGCTCAGACGCGGGAGGCACTGCCTTCTGCGGGGTTAATCTTTAACAATGTTAGTAGTTACCCCGTCCATACGACAGCGGATTCGCCACAGGATGCGATGTACATTGAGGTCTGGGATCCGGTGGCGACGCTGGAGCAGCTCAAGGAGAATATTGACCGGGCCCGCGAGCTCTCGGGCAAGCAGGTCATTCTCGCCGCCTATCTGCCATGCTTCCAGAAGGACAGCGGCGTGCCGCAGCAGGAGGCCGAGATCGGAGCGACGGTGGCGATGGCTTCGATTTTTGCAAGCGGTGGTTATCATCTGCTGCTGGGCGAGCAGGGCAATGTGCTGGCCGACTCCTACTATCCGAACTACGGCCAGGTGTCCGACGCCTTCGCAGCGACGCTCACCCGTTACTATGATTTCATTGTCATGTACCGCAATCTGCTGTTCGATCTCAGGCTGGAGGACATCTCCATGACCTTCGCGGGGGGCATCAACACGGAGATCGTGTTCGCTAGCGAAGGGGTCCGTTTCGCGCCGGATCTGATGCAGGATTCGGTCTGGAATATTGTGAAGGAGCGGCCGGGCTATACGGTTATTCACCTCATTAATGTTCGGGGCCTCGACAATCTGACTTGGCATGCTGGCAAGTCGCAGCCACCGACGCGGACCGAGCAGATCGAGGTGAGGGTCGAGATGCTGGAGGAGGTAGAAGGTGTCTATTGTTCCTCGCCGGACGGCGGGTCGATGGAGGCACAGGCCCTAGCCTATGACTGGGTGCCCAAGGATGAGCATCAAGGCAGCTACCTGCGATTCGTGGTGCCACAGCTAGAGTATTGGACGATGGTGTATGTAAAGAGCAAGCATGGCGTGGCTGTGCGGGTGGGATAATAGATCTATTAAACGTATCCATATATGGACGATGATGTTATAATTGCATAGTAATAGAATAGGCTTACAAGGGTCGGTCGGCTACCTCCTCAGAAGGGAGGGATGCCTGTGACAGTGTTTGAAGCAATGATGCTAATGCTAACCTTTGGTTTGCTCATCGTGGCGCTACTGTCTACTAAACGCAAATAGACCGCCCTTCGGAAGAGGCACGCGGTCTATTTGTGCGTATACTTTAAACGGAGCCTACCGCCCTTAAAAGCGGCTATTGCATCGAGAGTCGTGTTCGCGCACGGCTCTCTTTGCATTGTACGCTGTTTCTGCACTTATTATAACACGCAAACTAGCATTTGCCAAAAATAATCGCAGCTTTTGACTGCACGGGCTGCTGTATTTTACTTCGTTCAGGCAGGTGTCTGCCTCGCAATGGTTGATGAATGAATATGAAATTTCGAGTCTATTTCGGCCAATTCGAAGTATTTTGCTCATTGTATGCGAAATTTCGAGTTCATTTCGTCTTTTTCGGGAAAATAGCGCAAATAAGTATGATTTTTCGCATTTATTGTTCCTGAAGGAGCCTGAAGGTGCCGACGTTGCAAAAACTCGCTACCCGCACACCCAGCGCCCCGCTACTTGATCCACACCGGCCGGTGCTCCTGTGCGCTCACGTAGGCGGCTTCCACCATCTGCAGGGTGACGAGATTGTCCTCCCCGCTGGTCTGAAAGGGAGCGCCGGTCATCAGGCAGTCCACAAAATGACGCTGCAGCCGGAAGTGGCTTTCCTCATGGTCCAGCTCGGTGGTCTCCGCTACGGTGGCTTCGGAGCGCCCATCGCGGGAGACGACCGTGATTCGTCCGTTGTCATAGAGCTTCAAGGTGCCGTCCTCGCCGTCGATCGTCAGACGCTCTACGTGATTCGCCCGAACCTCCTCACTGGGAGGCTCGTTCAGATTCTGGCGTGTCGCCCAACTGGCATCCAGCAGTCCATAGAAGCCGTGGTCGTGGCCCATCATAACCGTGCCAGTATCCTCTCCTTGAATATGCGGACTGATCCGCAGCATTTCCGCATACACGCGCTGCGGGGTCCCGAAGAGGTAGCGCCAGGTATCGAACCAGTGCACGCCCATTTCGTAGAACAACAGCTGTGGCATCGTGCGGAAGACCGGCTGCGGCAGCTCAGTGCCCTCTGTCATCCTCGGCGTATAGAAGTCCGTGTGAAGATAACGGGCCACTCTTGGTGTTCCGATTCGATCTTCCTCCAGCACGCCTTTGATAATCTGAAAAGGCTTCAGCCACCGCCAGTTCTCGGTGACCATCAGCCGAACCCCCGCCGCCTGCGCCTGCTCCACCATCCTGCGTGCCTCCTCGCTGGAACGGGCAAACGGCTTCTGGCACATGATATGCTTGCCCGCAGCCGCCGCCTGTGAGACGAGCTCCGAATGCGTATCGGGCCCTGTGACGATATCAATGATATCGATGTCCGCGTCCGCCAGCATCTCCGCCAGCGTCCCATAGCAGCGGGACTCGGGTACGCCGAACTGGCTGGCCCGCCGCTGCAAGGCGGTGGGGGTGACATCGCACAATGCCGCGATTTCGACCTCCGGCATTCGCTGCCAGGCCGCGAGATGCTTTTCAGACCAGTACCCTGTTCCGACGAGTCCAACCTTCCACGTCTTCATGCCTCTGTACCAGTCGGCAGCTTATAGATTTGCTGGGCGGCCCGGCCCAGCACCCACGCTTGCTCGTCCTCTGTCAATCCGCAGGTGCGCACCTTGGCCAGCTCAGTGCCGCAATTGTCCGCATGATCGGTGCCGAACATGAACCGATGTGCCCCTAGCTCTTGCACCCAGTTACGGATCAGAAAACCGCCGGTCCAGGTAATATCGGCGTACAGGTTGTCATACTGCTTCATGGCCATGTAAGTCTCGCCTGCCAGGACCATCATGCCGCAATGGGCGATGATGATCGGCAGCTGGGGATGCTCCGCTGCGATAGGCATGAGATTGCTGGGATTGGCAAAAGGAATACCCGCCCCGGTATGCACCATGACCGGCACGCCCAGCGTTTCGGCCAGGCGGAAGACCCGCCGGCCGTCCCGGCCAGCGGGATTGACGCCATGGGCAGAGGTGTGGATCTTGATGCCGACAAAGCCCAGTTCCTCAATGCATCGCCGGATTTCGCCTTCATAGAGCGCGTCGGGCAGATGGGGGTTGGGATTGGCCATCCCTGCAAAATGGCGCGGATGCTGATGGCACAGCTCCGCAATCGTGTCATGCTGCTGCTGCACCTCCTCCAGCGTATGCACGCTGGCAGGCTGAAGGATAGTCAGATCTACGCCGAAATCGCGCATTTTGTCCCATTGCTCCTGCTCCGTGAAGTGCTCATCGAATACGCGGTCCTCGCCCAGGTGGGCATGCACATCAATGATCATCGCAAACACTCCTTTTAGCTTATTATTCGACCGCTTGTTCCAGCTTGCCGGGATTCAGCATCAGGTCAATGTTGTGACGCAGAGACTCCGGCTCGAATACTTGCTTCCAATCCGGCCGCAGCATCTGCTGCTTGCCGTATTCAATGGCGACCAGTGCGGCATCGGAAAACGGATTGCCAGCTTCGCCGAAGACGATGGCGAGCTCGATATTGATGTGACCGAGCATAAAATCCCGGGCCGCCTCATAAGGCACGCCGCGACGCACGGCCTCGTCCATAGCTTCTCTCAATATAGTAGCACATGTAGCGCCTACGGTTTCAGCCATGCTGGGCTCCAGCATCGCCATCTGCTCCATCGTAATGCGGTGCGTGCGCAGGATGGGGGCGTACATCGTCTGGGCGATCGCTTCGCCCAGCGCGTAGTGCTGCTCGGAGCCGCGCATCAGCGCGCAGACAATCGACTGCTTGGCATGAATGCCGCCAAAATAGTCCCGCCTGGCCAAGGGGTCGGTTTCATCGTTAAAAATCGGCGGGTGGCAGGGATGGGCCAGAAAGACGGCAATATCCGCTCGCTCCGGCACCATGCCCAGGTAGGCGGCGGCCGGGTCGAGCAGCATCAACAGCGAGCCCGGCTTCATATCGGGGACGATGCCCGATGCGATCTTGCCGATCAGGACATCGGGCACGGCGAGAATGACGACATCGGCCTCGCTTACCGCTTCATGCTGCAGCGTGGCTGTCAGTCCCCGCTCGCCAAGGCGCGTCAATCCGGATTCGCTAATCTCGACGTAGCGCATCTCGTACGCCGGTGCGTCCATGAACCGGTCGGTCAAGCGGCAGCCCATCTTGCCTCCGGCTCCGATTAGTGCGATTACATGTCTCATCACATTACGCTCCTTGTTTTGTAGGTTGGCTATCCTCAAAAGGAAGCCTGCGGTCACGGATCGTTCTTCCGATCGCTGTTGTCCCCCGATTTCTTGATTGTCTAACTGCTTTGGCGGTTGAAATCGGTGGACAAAGGCGAGCGCTCCGCAGCGTATGCTTCCGAAGTCGCTTTCTTTCAGAAAGCGTTGACCAGATTCGATTCCGTGCCTCTTCGGCTTTTTGAGGATAGCTTGTGAGTAGTAGTTAAGACCCTATACGGATGCGCTCCAGGAAGTCGGCCTCTCCGATCTGGCCGCCCTTGAGGACGATCTCCAGTCCGTCGAAGTCGGGCTGGTCAGAGGAGCAGCGGCATAGCGGGCAGCCAGGGACCAGGGGGGCGAGCATCTCCAGCGCATAGATACCGAGCTCTCCAGTCACATAGCCGGAGGTATCCCCGCCCGCTACGGCGAGCCGTCGCAAGCCCGTAGCTTCCAGCAGTCGGCGGCCTAGCTGGCCGAGTCGACTACCGAGCAGCCTGCCGGTATCGAGCGAAGGGGCCTTGCTCTGCATCAGCAGCTCCCGTGTCGCGGTGATGGCTGGATCCTCGGGCCCAATCGCCGAGTAAATGACCAGGCTGCGGCCCTGCTGGAGAATGGCGAGTGCCTGTTCGAACAGGTCCTCCATCGTTGCCTCTGGGTCCTGTAGCAGTTGGTCTGTTGCCAGTTGAAGGCCAGCATAGCCGTGGTCGAAGGCGTAACGCAGCTGGGCTTCTGTCGCTGGTGAGCAGCTGCCTGAGAGGACCAGGAGTTGGTCGACAGGCAAGGCGGTCTTCGCAGCTCCCGATCCTGACACCCGGCCTTGGCGCTGCCACTGGGCAGCCAGGCCATACTCGACGCCGGAGGAGCCGAGGACAAAGCTCTGCCCCGCGGCTGTCGCCTGGTCGATGAGCGCCCCTGCAGAGTCCAGATGCTGATCGGTCAATGCATCCAGGAGGACGGCATCGTGCTTAGCTGCCAACTCGCGGTACCGGGCATCACGCAGCTCGGGCTCACGATCCAGTGCCAGAACATCCATAAGGCCGACGGTGAGCGAGGTCTGACGCTTCAGATGCTCCCGCAGATCCGCTTCATCCATCGGGGTGACCGGATGCCGGGCCATCGTAGGGTGTCGGTCCAGTCGATATGTGGTCCCGTCCGCACCCGCAAAATGATGGCCGAACACGGTATACCGCTTGAGCGGGGGACAGGCGGCCAGCAGAGGGAACGCAGGCGCTCCGGGAAAGAGCCGCCGGGCAATCTCCATTACCTTGCCGATGCTGCCGGAGTCCGGCGACGAGTCAAAGGTCGAACAGAGCTTGTAGTGGACGATCGGTGCGCCTAGCAGGGCAAGCTGCTCCAGGAGCGGAGCGAGCTCCGTCTCCAGCTCCGCCTCGCTCATCGAACGGCTGACGCCGGCCACGCCGAAGGCCCGGATATGTGGGAACCGCTCGGACAGCAGCGTCTCGGACGGTACCCGCAGGAAGAGGGCCGTCGGAACGCCGCGCGTCTCCAGCGCCTCCATAACGTCCGTGGACCCGGTGAAGTCATCGCCGTAATACGACAGCAGCCAAGGAGAATCGCTACTCATGATGGCCTCCCGGCAAATGCAGCGATGGCGTCCCGAAGTTCGGGGTGGTCGGCAGCATACGTGTGAAGGTCGATACCTGCCAATGCCGCCTCCCAGCCCTGCACCATGCTGCGGAAGCCAGCAGCGTAACCGCCGGGATGCGCGTGGATACCGCCGCCAGCGATATTCATCAGATCGATGGTGCCGAAGGTGCGGTAGGAGTGGACCGCCTGCCCCGCCCATTGCTTCGAGGAGAGGACAGGAAAGACCGTATCCCCGCCGAAGATCGGCGTCAGGCAGTCCTTAACCGATTGAATGACTGATTCATTGGTCTCGGAGAACTTGTTGTTGAGGCCATTCGTATGCAGATGATCCACACCAGCCAGCCGGCACAGCTGCTGGTACACTGAGAACGACATGCCGAGTCCGGGGTGGCGCGTCCACATGCCCCACTGGTTGCGGTGACCGTGGATCGGCAGCTCGCAGTAGCTGCGGAGATGAGCCAGACCGCTCCAGCCAATGCTGTTGATGCTGACCATCACGCAGGTGCCGCCTGCCTCCAGAACCTGATCGTGCCCACGCTTCATCTCATCGATATCGCCGGTAATGTTGAAGGCGTACATGGTTTTCTTGCCGGTGTGCTCCGCCGCCCGGTTAATCTCCTCCATGACTGTCTCAATCCGCTGTGCGAGCGGGAAATAGGGAGGATTGCCATTGACTTCGTCATCCTTGATAAAATCAATGCCACCGAGCGCCAGATCACGGACGATTGGCCGCAGCCCGTCGGCAGTCAGGCCGATATTGGGCTTGACGATCGTACCAATTACCGGCCGGTCGTGGACGCCGAGCAAGTCGCGGGTACCGAGAATGCCGAAGCGGGGGCCCTGGTATTTGTCATGAAATCCCGCAGGCAGCTGCAGGCGGGTGAGCCGGATCGCGGACAGTTCTTGCAGCTCGAAGAGATTACCGGCAATGACGGCCATCAGGTTGGGGAGGGAAGGTCCGATATTGTCGTAGGGAAAGGAAAGGTCAATTTCGCCACGACGGTAGACACCATCGAAGCCGGCGGGCGGAGCAGAACCGGGAAGGGCGGGCTCAGTGGCTGTGCCCGTCTCGCGGATCGCGTCAATGGTGGCGCGGTGCCTGCGCTTGATCTCATCTGTCTCCCCGGGGATCGCGAGAAAAGTGCCGGTGGATTGCTCGCCTGCCAGCACTTCGGCCGCATGGTGAAGCTCGTAAGGGCTTTCAATTTGGTAGGTTACATGAATGCGGTCCGTTGCCATCGCGTGAAGATCGCTCCTTTCAGCGGAAAATCGGGTGAAGCTTCAGTCCCAGAATACCATAGATACGACTGGTATACAATCGGAATATTAATTTGAAACCAGTTTAGAACAAAGATAATTGACAGCGTTAACTTCTATTGCTACATTAGATAAAACTACAGCATCGGCAGCTATGTCATGTTCGTTATGAAGGGGTTGGCGTCGTGTCCGAGAAAACGTTAAAAGAAAAAGCCTATACCATGCTCCGCGCACTAATTATGCAGGGGGAGCTGCGCAGCGGGGAGTTTCTCTCCGAGCGTTCCCTGGTGGAGCGGATGGAGATGAGCCGGACACCGATCCGGGCGGCGCTTGAGCGGCTGGAAGCCGAAGGGCATGTGACCTACACGCCCAATCGCGGCATCTTTGTATCGGAGGTAACGATCGATAAAGCGATCGACGTCTACGATTTCCGCATGATTATTGAATCCAGCATCGTCCGCAAGCTGGCTTCCCGCAAGCTCACCGACGAGCTGCGGCAATGGTTCAAGGAGAGCCTGGCTCGCCAATGGGCCTGTGTCGAGGCAGATGATACGATGCAGTTCGCCCAGGAGGATTCGGAGTTTCACCGGCAGTTGGTCTACGCCTATGACAACAAAGAGATCATCGTCACGATGGACCGGCTGCAGGACAAGCTGTACCGGATCGCGCTCAATGTTCTGCGCAAGGATGCCAATCGCATCAAGATCTCTTATGAGGATCACGCCTCCCTGGTCGAGCTGATTGAGCAGGGGCAAGGCGAGGAGGCGGCGGCTGCGCTCATCCAGCATCTGGAGTTCGGCAAGCGGATTCTGCTGGAGTAGCGGGGCTCCCAGCGTCTCACTCGCCGCGGAATCTGCCGGGCGGCTGCTGCTTCTCGCGCGTGAACGCCCGCGTGAAGGCATGGACCGAACCGAAGCCGCTCTGGATCGCAATCTGCTGAATCGACAGATCACTGTGCTTCAGCAGATAGGCGGCCCGGCTGATCCGCTCCCGGCGCACGAATCCGCTGTACGACTCCCCAATCCCCTCGGCGAAGAGGCGGGAGAGGTGACGCGGCGACAGGTGCAGATAACCGGCTACCTGTGCCTGTGAGACATCCGTGTCCAGGTTGTCCCGAATATACCGCTTGGCCTGCTGCAGCAGGTGAGTGGAGCTGCGGACAGGCTGCGGCTGCGGCAAGGCGGCTCTGACGAACAAGGAATAAAAGGAAGACAGCAACAATCCAGCCGCAACGGGCAATTGGCTGGCCGGTAGCGCCTGTTCCACCTGCTGCGGGATAAGCAAGGCCCGCCACAGCGCAGCAGTGGCTGCGGTATCGGCATCATGGATGCAGACCTCGGCCTCTTCCGTCAATTGAAGGTACGCATCTGTCTCCTCCTGTGAAGCCTGCTGCTCGTCCAGCTCAAAAGCGACATGCAGCAGTTGGAGGCCGGTACGGCTGCGAATCTGGTGAGGCACTCCAGGCTTCGAGCAGAAGAACGTGCCTGCGCGCAGCGGGTAATCCACGTCATTGTCCATGTACGTCCCCACACCCTCCATGACATAGCAGATTTCAACACAGGAGTGCTTGTGCACCGGATTGTCGTAATGTGCGGCATCCACCCCCCAGCCATGCACACGATAGGCCTTCGCGCCTCCAGGCAGTACAGTTGCATGCGCGTTGAGCATCAACGCACTCTCCCTCCACTTGTACATCTCATCCACTCCTCTTCACGATGTCCGTTTCGATCAAAAACCTGTCTGTCCGGGCCAAATACAGCGAGACCGAAAAGCTTTACACTGATGCTGTAAGTTAGTACCGACTTTACTACAGCGGAGGTAGATAGACAATGCTTAACGAAGTGGACAAAACGTTCTATGAAGATAACGGCTACTTGCTGGTCAAAGGCGTGTTCGATCAAAACGAAGTGGAGCAGATGCGAGAGGGCGTAGACGGCATTGTCGAGCGAGCCCTTCAGGCCAAGCAGCATAGCAATCATGCCTGGCAGGGGGACTTCGCCACACCGGAGCAGTTGAAGAAGCTGGTACTGCGGGGCTTCCACGATGTGCAATATCACGATGCTGCGTTTTTGCGTGCCATGATTCATCCTCGGATGGTAGAGGTCCTGACGGGCCTGATTGGACCCAACGTCCAGATTCACCACTCCAAGATGCTGGTGAAGCCACCGGAGAACGGGGCAGCCTTCCCGATGCATCAGGACTATCCCTACTTCCCATACAAGCATCACACCATGCTGGCTGCCAGTGTCCATCTCGACGATGCCGACGAGGAAAACGGTTGTCTGCGCGTCATTCCGGGCTCGCACAAGCAGGGGCCGCTGCCTCATATCGGAACGTATTACCTGCACCAGAAGGAGTATCCGATCGCTATGGGCACCCCTTGTCCGGCACAAGCGGGCGATGTGCTGTTCTTCAATTATTTGACCATCCATGGGTCGGACTGCAACCGCAGCGAGCGGACCCGCCGGAATGTTCTGTATCAATACAAAGCTGTTACCGACGAAGCCGTTAGCGACGGTCATGTCAATTGGGGTGCAGGATTGATGGTGGCCGGGCAGCAGCCGGATTTCACAAAAGCTCAGCCCCGGTTCAAGCTGGAGCCGCAGGAGGGCTAGCGGTCAGGGAAGCCCGTAGCCTGCTGCTGCGTCATCCAGAATCAGCACCCAATCCTCGTTCTGACCGGTAGACGGAGGCGTGAAGCGGACCCGGCCTGTATTGGCCATCCTGCCGATCGTCTGCGTCTCTCCGGTACGCGGATCGTACCAGGCGGCCTGCAGCGTATCGCCGCTGATCCGTCCAAGGTTAGCCTCGAAGGCGAGCCCGCACGGGGAGTAGATGAAGGCATAATCGTCACCACGTGTAGCCTGCAGATGGGCGGCGCCGCTGCCTGCCTCCGGCACCAGCTCCTGATCCGGTATGCGGGCCAGCATTGGCCGGGACTCCATGAGCCGGCGCAGATGCTTCATCTGGCTCATCCCCGGACGATTGAGCGCTCTCGTCCACGGCATCGTGAACCAGCCCTCCGGCTCGACGACCATCGACCAGATCGAATGATGCCCGTACGTATGGCCGCAAGCGCCGGCAAAGACGGCCCAATAGGCGGCCTTGCGGACATCCGCCGCATCGAAAAATCCGTCCTTCGGCTTGAAGCCGACCGCAATATCCTCATAGCAAGGCTCGCCGTCGAGTGTTGGCTTGATTGGCGTCCGGGCATAATCGGCCGCTATCATCTCATAGTTGGCTTTGTAGCGCGAGCCGTGACTGGACTGCATCATATTGAAGTCTAGCCACGCTTCATGATGAACATGCAGAGACGAGGAGGCGCCGCCATGCGGATGGAAGGTCATGAGCTGACGGCCTCCAGATCCTTCGCGTACCCCCTCAGCCATCGCGCGCACGATCTCGAAATGACGATGCTCCGTGAGCGGCCGGTCGCCACCCATAATCCATACGATGTTCGGGCGCTCACCGTAGCGTTCGCCGATCCACTTGCCATACGCCCTCGCACTGTCCGGATTGAAGATGTCCGGCCCCGTCCCCCAAGCCACATTAAATTTGTCACCCCAGGTAGGCAGCAGACCGATGTACATTCCCAGCTCTGCAGCCAAATCCACCATATAATCGACATGCTCCCAGTACCCGTATCCGCCATCCGGCGCCAGGTCGGGTTGCTCGGGATCATAAAGCTGCTGTTCGTTTTTGCGCAGCGGCACATGGCCGTAGGCATTGCCCTCGCTCAGTCCCTCCAGCTCGGCCAGAGCGACGGCCTGGATGAGATTAAAGCCGTTCTCGGCTCTGTTGCGCAGGTAGAGGGCCGCTTCCTCACGGTCCAAGCGATGGAACAGCTCCCAGGCTGTATCGGCCAGCCAGAAAAAAGGCGAGCCGTCAGCATAGGTCAGATAGCGCTGGTTCTCGCTGACGGTAAGCCGCTGCATGGTAGTCGTGGTCATTAAACTTCTCCTTTCGCTGGGGCGTTACCCCTTCACAGAACCCAACCGGATTCCGCTGACAAAGTACTTTTGCAAAAATGGATAGACAATGAGGATCGGTATGGCTGCGACAATCATCTGCGCGCCCTTGATCGAACGGTCGTTGAGCCGGGCCAGCCGCTCCGCCTCAGTGGGCGACATCGTCTGGAAATTAAACTGCAGGACGACGGTCTGCAGATAGCTCTGCAGCGGATAGTTGCTCGCGCGGTTCATGTAGATCAAGCCATCAAACCAGGCATTCCAGTGTCCGACAATAAAGAACAGGGTGATGGTGGCGATGGCCGGCGTCGACATCGGCACATAGATCTGCCACAGCGTCCGCCAGTGGCCGGCACCATCGATGTTGGCGGCATCCTCCATCTCGTCAGGGATCTGACGGAAGAAGTTGAGCATGAGCAGCAGGTTGAAGATATTGACCGCTCCGGGCAAGACCAGCACCCAGATCGTGTCCATCAGCCCAAGTTCCTTCATTAAGATATAGCTCGGGATCAGGCCGCCATTGAACAGCATCGTCAGGAAGAAGAACCAGACGTACAGCATCCGCTTGCTGAACTTGTGCTTGCCCTTGGAGAGCGGGTAAGCCAGCAGGATCACCAAGAACATATTCAGCAGCGTGCCTAGCACGACCCGCTGGATCGTAATCCCGAAGGCGCGCCAGAACGGCTGCTTCTCCAGCACATACAGATAAGGCTCGACCGTCCAGCGGACAGGCCACAGCTTGACCTGGCCCGCCATCACCGCCGCGTTGTCGCTCAGCGACAGGGCGAGGATGTGTATGAACGGAATGAGGCAGGCGGCGCTGACGCAAGTGAGGAAAATAAAATTAAAGACTTTGAACAACCGGGAACCTCGGGTCTCTGTGGTATACATGAAATCCCCTCCTAGAATAGCCGGTAATTAAAGACCCGGTAGGCAATCAGATACGATGTGGAAATCAGAATAAAGGAAACGAGCGACTTCAGCAGACCAACCGCCGTGGACGGCCCGAACTGCGCCTGCTGCAGCCCCATCCGGTAGACCATCGTATCGATGATATCCCCGGAGGCATACACCTGCGGACTGTACAGATTGAAGATCTGGTCAAAGCCGGCATCGAGAACGTTGCCCAGACTGAGTACCATCAACAGGACGATGATCATCTGCATGCCCGGCAGCGTAATATGCCAGGTCTGCTTCCAGCGGCCTGCGCCATCTACGGCTGCAGCCTCATAGAGGGAAGGATCGATGCTGGTGATCGCCGCCAGGTAGATGATCGTGCTGAAGCCAAACGTTTTCCATACATCGGACGCCACCATCGTGAACGGAAACCAGCTGTTCTCCCCAAGGAAGTAGATGGGCGAGACGCCGAACAGACCCAGGAACTGATTGACGATGCCCGCGGAGGGCGACAGAATATCAATCAGAATCCCGCTCAGAATGATCCACGACAGGAAATATGGGAAGTAAATGATCGTCTGTGTGGTCCGCTTGAAAACAACATTCTTTACTTCGTTGAGCAGCAAGGCAAACGTAATCGGCACCACAAGGCCCGCAATAATTTTCATGACGGCAATGAAAAGTGTGTTCCATACAACCTGCCAGATATTCGGCATAGAGAAGATGTAACGGAAATTTTCTAGTCCATTCCAATCCTGGTTGAACAGTCCGCGCAAAGGCAAGAAGTTCTGGAAGGCGATCGACACGCCGCCCATTGGCACATAGGCAAAGAGCAGAACAAAAGCGACGCCCGGCAAGAGCATAAGATGGAGCGGCAGCTCCCGTTTTTTGGCATAGCTGATTTTTCTTCGCACAGGTTCACCTTCTTTCGTATCGGCAATGAATTGTCCCCGCAAGCGGCGCAGGGGCGACGCTTGCGGGGAAGAGGTTATTCAGCTAAGACGTCGTTGACCTCTTTGGTCATTTGCTCGCCGCCCAGCGTATTCCACTCCTGCACCATCTTGTCGAAGCCGCTGTCCGCGTCAGCGCGTCCGAGGACGATGTCGGTCAGCGTCGTGAGGATCAATTCGTCCATCGAGCTGCCGCGCGCCACGGCTGTAGGGGTCGGTGCGCCCATATAGGCATCCCATACGACGCCGTCCGGGTAGGCCTGATCGACATAGGCAAAAGGTGTGTCTTCCGGTCCGAACATCATGGACATGGGCCAGCTGCCAGCCTCCATATTGGCGTAGAAACCGGCAGAGACGCCGGTCAACTGATCGGTCGTTCCATCCGCCATCGCTTGCTTGATCTCTTGATGCGCCCGCAGGTCCAGCATCGAGTCGAGCGTGTAGACAGGGCCGATCTGCCAGATGTAATCGACGCCGTCATCCGAATAGTACTTGTCGAACTCGGCGTTCTCGCCGAACAGCTTCTCTACGTACAGATTGAACATCCGAATGATATTTTCCGGATGCGGCGTTCCTTTCTTGACCGCAATAAAGCCATCATTGGCAATCTGCAGATTCGGAACGACGGTTTTTCCGCCCTCGCCGGGCAACGGCACGACGATCCAGCGGGCGTCGGAATTGTTCTGGATGGCTTTCTCGGCTGTGAAGGCGGACCAGTGAGGGCCGTAGAACAAGCCGGTCTTGCCAGCAGCTACCGCTTCCATCGCCTTGCCGTTGTCCTTGGAGCCGAATTCCTTGTCCAATAAGCCCTCTTGGAACATTTGCTGCAGCAGCTGAAGCGGCTTTTTCATCTCCGGTTGAACGACCCCGCTCACAGCACGGCCATCCTTCGCCACCCAGCCATCCGGATAAGCCCCGAAGGCCCAGAAGAACCCTTTGGCATTGTTGAGGAATCCGTTGTCCAGCTGCATGCCGAACGTGTCGTCTTGGCCATTCTGATCCGGGTCGTCAAACGTAAATGCCTTGGCGATGGCGTAGACATCCTCGATGGATTGCGGACGCTCAAGTCCTAAATTGTCCAGCCAGTCCTCGCGTACCCAGAGATGATTAAAGAAGTTAGTTGAAGGCATCTTCATTGGAATCGCATAGAGACCGCCCTTGTAGCTGACAGGCTCGAATACCCGCTCGCTCTCCATCTCGATCATCTGCTTCAGCAGTGGAGAGGCGTATTCATCGTAGACGGGACGCAGATCTTCCAGGGCGCCGGCCTCCATCAGCTGCCGCATATCCGATTTGTTCTGGACCTGGAAGACGTCGGGCAGGCCGCCCGAGGCCATCGCCAGCTTGAGCTTCTGATTGTAGGCGGTGCTGTCGGAGATCATGCTGTAGTTGATATTGACGTTCAATTCCTCTTGGAACATCCGCGTCCAGCGGTTATCCTCCAGCGTCTCGTTAAACTGGGTTTGCAGCTTGACGAAATGATCGGCATTGGAGTCGATGTTACGGCCAAACGTATAGGTGATGGCCTCTTCGCCGCCACCGCCTTCTTGGGTGCCGCCGCTGGTTGCTGGCGGCGATTCGTTGGAGATACAGCCTGCCAGCATACTGACGGCCATTGCGGTGATGCCGAGTTGGACCCATTTGTTGCGCATAGTAGCGCCCCCTTTGTCATGGTTAGAGCGTTAACCGAAACCGGACCTTCGAAGAACCGAGTTGGATAAAACGCTTTCACGAGGAATTGTAGCAAATAAACTGAAAATATACAATAAGAATTTTATTGGACTATAACTGGTATACCACAAATATATAATTTGGATAAGGATCTGGTGGACGCGTATTTCTATAAAATGTCACAGATGGCTTCCACAGTTTCCGTTTTATGGTACGATGTCTTTAATAGTAAAGGGTTTAAGAAGGGAGGAAGTGTTATGACCCTGGAAGTCAGAAATAGGGTAAGGCTCCTAGAAGTGTTTTGTTTTGGCCTATTAAGTATCGCATGTGCCGCCGATCTCTATATGCATCCGAGACTCTGGGCCTGGTTTTCATTAGCGTTTTTTGTGGGAATCTTTGTATATTATCTGATCGCATTATTTCGGAAGCCTCCAGCGGTTGTACTCCATGATGATTATCTGGAGTTGAACGGTAAGCGTTGGAGTGCAGAAGAGGTGGGGTCCATCTATATACGTGGGTATTTCACCACTTATATTGCCATCGTTCCTGAAGGTCGCCGATTAGCACCCATAGGCCATTGCTTCCGCCTGGGGACTCAGGATCTGCGAGATATGAAGGCGCTTAGGGTGTGGGCGGAGCGGAATGCAGTGAGGGTGGAAACCAAGAAACGGATTAAGACCTTGATCTAAGGATTGTATGGGACGAAGGGGGGACCTATGGAGAAAGCCCTAGGTTTTGAAGCAAAAAAGCTATCCGCCTGGCCGGAAGTGCTCTATCTCAGCTTGCTGTTATTTATGCTGGGGCGGCTTGTCTGGGGTGGAACGAGTGGGTGGTCAATGGTGGTAGCGGCTACTTTAATGGGATTCATCGCAGTTGTTTTAGCTGAGGCCATCCGGTATCTTCCTCAGCCGCGCAATCACCCTTTGATCATCCATGAGAAGTATATCATAGCGGGAGATATCATGTATTACCCGAATGAGATCGGACATATCGTCATCCGGGGGTATTTTCGGCCGCAATTGCGGATTAAGTCTCCTGGCCGCGAGAGGCTGCGGCGCAGAGAGTGGTTCCGGATAACGAAGGATGAGGATCAAGGCCTCCGTGAGCTCCGGGCATGGGCGAAGCGCCATGGGGTCAAGGTGGGGTAGACTCTCAGTTGGCCCCTGAGGTGCTTGTAGGCCAGGCACGTGGTGGTAACGATTAGCAATTCCGAAGAAGTCTCTGCCTGATTGGGGTGATACAATAGCCCTAGAACAGGGAGGAGATCCATAATGGCGAATATTGAGCATTTGCACGTGGTTAAAGCATCGGCTGAGGTCGTGTATGAGGCATTGACGACCGGAGAGGGATTGTCTGCGATATGGACGAATGAACTGACTGTCAGCCAGGTGATCGGTGATACCTTGACGTTTCAATTCGGTGCTGACGATTTGACCCAGATGCGACTTATCGAGCTTGTACCTCATCGTCGGATTGTGTGGGAGTGTACGGCATCCGACCCGGAGTGGGTAGGGACGACGATCCTCATCGAGCTGGAGGAGAAGAAGAGTGGCAAGACATGGGTTACCCTGGCTCAGCAGAACTGGCGCGAGGTCACGCCGTTCTTCCGGTTGTGCAACTACAACTGGGCTATATTCCTACACAGTTTGCAGCTGTACGTGGAGCAAGGAACGGGGATGAATTATCAGAGCCGGGTATGAGGGGCTCTTCCCTCATCACGCTCCCCTCATCATATGAGGCATCAGCTCTAGATTCGCTACATTACGGATACGCCGCATATTATCCGCTGTTGGAGATAGCGGAAAATATGCGCCATATGAGTAAGGCCGTGCTAACAAAGAAAAAGCTTAAATAATGGTAAAATGGAGCTAGCGAGAGAAAGGGGGATTGTGATGTCTGAGCCGTTAAGTAGCGTTGTGCAGGGAGAGGTAAAAGAGCGCCCGCTAAAGGCTCTTCCGATGGTGCGGGGTGCCAACCTGGTCAGCACTTTTGGGGGAATGCTATCCGCATCCGTCATCTACTTCAATCCTTACCTGCCAGTTGGCTGGTCCATTGCGTCCACTGTGATGCTCATGGTCCTGGTGGCTGCTTTCATCTATCACGCCTACCACCTAATCAAGGGAGCACCGCGCATCATCCTGAGCGAGGAGCATCTTGAAGTGAATGGACGCGTGTACTATCCCCATGATTTGGCGATGCTGCTGGTCCGCACGGGAAAGGCACCCGCCATCGGCATCGTACCGGTTGGCAGATCATTGGCCCCGATGGCTTACGCCGCTCGCCTGGACAAGGCAGGTTACGATGATATGAATCGGCTGGTCGCATGGGCCCGTCAGCGAGGCATCAAGGTGCGTCACAAGCGCATAATTACTTGGTAGAATACATAGCACACAAAAAGGCTGTCTTTCCCCTAGTACAAACTAGGAGGAAAGACAGCCTATTTTGCGCGAGGCGACGGTGGGCGAGGCCCGCCAGTCGCCTGCGCCACGTTAATTACTGCCAAGCATTATAGATGATGACCGCTGCTTGGGCGCGCGTGAGGGGCTGGCGTGGCTCGAGCTTGTTGTCGCCGACACCTTGGACGATGCCCGCAGCGACGAGCGCGGCTGTGCTTTCGCGAGCATAGCTGGCGACAGCGCTCTGGTCGACGAAGCGGTCGAGCGATCCGCCCGCAGGCAGCTCTCGGTCAGCAGCAGCCAGTGCCCGGTGGACGAGTGTCATTACATCCTGGCGACTGATGGCACGGGTGGGCTCGAAGCGATCGTCGCTCGTACCCTGCGCAATGCCCAGCTCGCGGGCAATGGCCAGTTCCTCGTAATAGTAAGCCGATGCATCAACGTCGTCAAACATGGTAACGGTATCCCCGGAGCCTTGCAGCTCCAATGCCCGTACCAGAAGCGCGATGAAATCCGCGCGGGTCACCTCGGCGTGGGGCTGGAAGCTGGTCTCCGATACGCCGCGAATCACGCCGCGCGCCGCCATCGCATGGATTGCGCCATGTGCCCATGGCACACGCTGCAGATCATTGAAGCTATGGGATGGATACGAGACCGCGAAGGTGCTGAAATGCGTCGTCCAGAACGACATGGCATTCGCCGCTGTATCCATACGGCTATTCATAATTGGTGTTGCGGACGAAGGTCCATCCACATGCCAGATGACCAGGCGATGCGGCTGCTGGCGCTCGGAAGCGCTGGCGGTGTACGGAAGGGTTACCTTCACCGGTGCATCCGGATCGCTCCAGGTGATCGCCTCGCCACCTGCGAGAATATCGAGCTCCAGAATTGGACGCGTGCCGATGGATTGCGCCAACGCCTCACTGAGCCCATCCGTAGAACCTGCAGCAAGTCGGATCGAGATCGTACCGACATTCAGTTCACCGATTCGGTTCAGCATGTGGCTTGGCAGCTCTGCCGTTCCCAGTGGAGTTGTCAGCACCAGGGTATGCGAGCCATCACCTTGCAGGCTGTCCAGCGGCAGCTCCAACTCATAACTACCGGAGCTCTGGGCAGCAGACAGGTCGATGACGATGCGTTTCTTCCCGTCGGTACCGACAGTCGACTGGTTCAGGGCCGCGTTAAGCTCAGCTGCTGTGACGACAGCTGTTGTGCGGCCGTTCTCAGTTTGCAGGGTCGGACGGATTGTGTTGGATGGAGCTGGCGTTTCCGGTTCTTCCGTGCCGCCTCCGCTTGGTGGAGGTGGAGTCCAAGAACCGCTCGAGCTGCTCTGCGTGGTTGCAGAGATGACTGCAGAAGGCTGAGATTGAGTCAGCTCCTTCCATGTGGTTACACGATAATAATACGTGGTCCCAGCTTGCAGTCCTGTATCCTGCCAGGATGTCCCCTCTACTAGCAGGGAGACGAGCGACCAAGGTCCACTGGCGCTGGAAGCACGTTCGATGAGATAGCCATTGGCTTCACTGACCGCGTTCCATCGCACGGTAATGGCTTGCTGGCTGTCCGCTGCGGCAGTGACTTGCTCAGGTGCTGCTGGAGCAACGGTCAACTCATCCACCAAGTGCAGCACGCCGTAACGAGAGGTATCCATATAGGATTGACCTGTAGGGTCAGACCAGATCGCGACACTGTCGCGTATACCGTCTCCATTCTGATCGTCGTTGACCTGCAGGTCGAATCCGAGCATATGCCCGGCACGTGCGTCAATCCGATCTAGCGCAATAGCCGCTTCTACGACATAGCCGATGACGTCGCCTTCCTCATCTTCAAGAATCGAGACGGCGGAGGTGTAATTATCCTGGGTGGCATGGCCGCCTACCGTTCGGACATTTTTGTAATTAATGCGATATTGTCCGTCATCGCCATCAAAAACCGACGTCTTGGCGTTGTTCTGATCGACGAAGATTTCGATAGAGTCCTGCTCCCATGGGTTGGTGCTGGCATCACTGAGCAGGTCGTCGTGAACGACGGCATATACATAGAGATGCTCATCATCCCACATCGTCTGGAACTCCGCAGTTGCGCCGGAGTTGCCCTGCACCCATACATTGGTTGTCAGGACGGGACCTGCCTCATCCCATTGTTCATCCCGCTCGCCATCAATGATTGGCGTACCTTTGACGGACTGAGCAACCTTGACCGCTTCGGCCAGCGTCAGTGTGCCGAAGCCCTGTTGGTCAGCATGCTGATTATTTCTTGGATCACTCCAGGAGACCACATTGCCGTTCTTGCCGTGCTCCGTGCCGTCATCAGCACCGGAATCGGTCACACGTACATCAAACCGGAGCTGTTGTCCAAGCGCCGCACTCGCAGGGAGTGGGATTGCGGCAGTCACGAGATAACCTTGGTCTGTCTCCGTACTGCTTGTACCATGCCGGTCAGCCTGGACGCGAATCGTCTGGTCGCCGTTAGCAAGGAACAACTCCACCTTGTCTCCTGGCTGATTGGAATTGTCCGTGACATTGACCTGGGCATACAGATGACCGCGGTCCCAGAGCAGCTTGAAGTCGGCATCCAGCGTACCGACTGCTTCGGTATGAAGCGGTGGCGTCGTTTGCCACACCAGCGATTGTGCACCAGCCGGCGTCCCCTGCACAACACGAGCTGTCAGCGGGGAGAGCGGCAGCTTGCTGGCATCTACCATGCCCCAATAAGCCGGTTTTGCCTGGTAGGACTTGTCGAAGGGGAACGGTGCATCCTGGCGTGTAATTGGACGATTGTGCAGCCACGTATGGTCATCGGCGATGCCCCACAGCGTGACATTGCTGATCCAGCCGCCAGCTGCGCCATTCTCTTTGCCAAGGTCATCGAGCCGTTTCAATTCGTCGAATAGTTCCTTGTACCGGTAGCCCTGCATGACGATCAGCTCATCCGGCACATCTTGGTAAGCGTCTGTACTATTCGTATAGACAGAGACGTCCAGCTCGGTAATCTGGTTATCGAAGCCGGCTTCACCGAACATCCGGATCGAGTCCGAAATCTGTGCAATGGATGGACCCGTGATGTTAATGTGCGTCTGGTGGCCGACGCCGTCAATCGGGATGCCTTCGGCCCTGAGGTCTGTCACCAGGTCAAAGAGGAAATCCCGCTTGCGCGGATTGTGCGTGCCGTAATCATTGATATACAGCATCGCATCGTCGCCTGCAACCTCGCGGGTGACCTTGAAGGCGGTACGAATGAAATCCAGTCCCGTCAAGCGGTACCAGCCGCTGTTGCGCATGCCGTCCGGACGGCCCTCGTCAATGACTTCGTTAACGACATCCCAGTCGCGGATATCATCCTTGTAACGACCAACGACCTCGCGCAGATAGGCTTCCAGCCGATCCAGGACGAGCTGTTTATTCTCCGGCGTCGGCGCCAGCTCATTGCCCTCGCTGTCCTCGAGAATCCAGTCATTGCCCTGACTGTGCCAGACCAGCGTGTGGAAACGCAGGTTCAGATTGTTAGCCTTCGCATAGTCCCGCAGTGTATCCCCGGCCGCCCAGTTATAGACGTTCTCACGAGGATTAATAGAGCCTGGCTTCATTACATTCTCAGCAACAACAGAATTGTAATGGTAATCGAGCATTTGATGATGGATGCCGGAGAGATGGATGTTCTCTACCGCGGCACCGATCTCGAAGTAGTCTTCATAGACCTCCGCCAAGCTCGGGATATCCGTCTGAATACTGCCCCGCGATCGGACGGTTACGTCATCCACGTAGAGCACATCACCGACATTGGAGGATTCAATGTAGAGGGAGAGAACATCCATCGGCGCGTCATAGCTGAAGGAACCGCTCAGCTCAATCCAGTCCGTGCTCCGCGTGCTTGTAGAGGTCAACTGCGTATAGAACGTATCCTCTGATCCCGCTGCTCTGTTTTCCATTGAGAGACGAATCGTGCTATCTGCCGCTGGCGCTTCAGCCAGCTTCACATGGGCCGAGATCCGGTACGTCGTTCCTGGCTCCAACAGAGGTTTCACATTGAGGCTAGGCCCGTTCCAGTTCTGAGTACGGTTCCAGGCCTTGATGCTGCCAACGCCGGAGCGGGCCGCTTCCTCGGTGTAATCAATGGATTCGTCCCCGCGCGGTCCCCAGCCCATGGTGGTACCATCTTCAAAATCATGCTCGATCAGAATATCGCCTGCCTCGGCAGCAGACAGGCTGCCAGTTCCTGCTGCCAAGAAGCCGGGCGGCAGCAGTAAAGCCACGGTCAGCACAAGGGCCAGCCATGATGAGAAAGTGTTGCGCATGTAGTAAATCCCCTCCATCCCAGAATTTATAAAGCGCTTGCAACAGGGAGTAAGGAACTCCCGTTATTTATGTTAGCTGGATTGGCAGCTGGAAGAAACTAGACAAACTATAGGTTTTTGCGTGGAATGTACACCTATCGTTTGAGGGGTAACGGAAGCGGAGCAGGCGATGGCATTCCCTTTTTGCCGAGCCTTCGTTAGAATAAATAGAAATGACAAGGGGCGGGAGGAAAGACATTCGAATGAGATCCTACTGGACTTGGCTGATCGTGCTGTTAGGGATTTGGATGGCGGCTCTGCTGGACATCGGTCTGCAGCGCATTCAGCCGTATCAGTGGCTCGGATGCGCACTGTTTCTGGGGCTGTTCTTCGTCGCACCATTAGCGAGAACACGACCGGTACTGCTCACGTTATTGCTGTCGGCAGCTGGTGGTGCAGCTGCGATGGTGTTCTGGCCCTGGACGGGCGAGATGGCGGACGGCGGCATCTATGCACTGCTGTGTTATGGTTTTCTATATGGCAAAGCGGCGCTGCGGCTACCCGCCCCGCACATGGTCGCGGTAGGGGGGCTGCTGTTGATATTGACGCTGCTCCCGAACTGGACAGGTACACTGGCAGTGCCTGTCGCCTATGTGGTCTTGCTGGCTGCAATGGCCGGTCTGATCTCCTGGTCCTACCGCGTCATGCGCGAGGATCTGTCCCATAGCCAGGAGCTGCAAGAGGCCTTGCTCAGCGAGTACAGGCGGCTCAAGCGGCACGGCGTCGAGGGCGAGGAGGCCGTGCGTGAGCAGGAGCGTACGCGCATCGCTCGGGATCTGCATGACTCCATGGGGCATAAGCTAACTGCATTGTCGATGCAGCTGGAAGTGCTGCGGATGCGCAACCCCGATTCGGAGCTGGCCGGGCAGCTGGCGCAGCTCAAGACGCTGTCCCAGGAGAGCCTGGCTGAGACACGTGCCGCCGTCAGCGCGTTGCATCAGGAGGAGCGCGGCGGGCTGCGCGCAATCCTGGAGCTGATTCGCAGATTGGAGGCGGAGAGCTTCGTCCGCATCAGCTTCACACTGGGCGAAGGGGTACTGTCGGCACGTCTGGGCAACGAGGCGGCCGTCGCTGTTTTTCGGTCCGTACAGGAGGCGCTCACCAATGCGATGCGTCACGGCAGCAGTCGCCAGATCGAGGTGAGCTTCGAGGTGCCGGGCGATACGGTGCTGCGCTTCGAGGTAGCCAATCAGTATGCCTCAGAGCAAGACGGATATCGTGAAGGATTTGGGTTGCGCGCGATGCGCGAGCGGATCGAGGGATTGGGAGGTCAGCTCCAAATTTTGCAGGGCACCGGCCAATTTGAACTGCGGGGCATCATTCCACTGGGGGAGGAGCACGAACGATGATACGGATTCTGCTGGCCGAGGATCAGGCGATGGTTCGGCAAGGACTTAAGATGATGATGGAATCCGATCCGGAGATCCGGGTGACAGGCGAAGCCCGGAACGGCAGGGAAGCCGTGCGGTTATGCGAATCCCATTACTTTGATCTGGCGGTGCTGGATATCCGGATGCCGGAGATGGACGGCCTGAGCGCCGCCGCAGTCATGCGGGAGCGCTGGCCAGACCTGAAGCTCCTCATTCTGACGACATTCAATGACGATGAGTATGCACTCCAGGCACTCAAGCTTGGTGCCAGTGGGTATATGCTCAAGGACGCCGATCCTGCCCAACTCTTACAGGCGATCCGCAGCGTGCTCGCAGGCGGACTGTCATTGGGCGACCAGGTGGCAGCGAAGGTGATGCCAAGGCTGCTGGGGCAGGAATCCGCCACCACGCCGCGTGTGCCCGAGGAAGGGCTTGCGGACGTGACGCTGACCCCCCGCGAGCTGGACGTGATCCGCTTCGTCGGCATGGGCCGGAGCAACCGCGAGATTGCTGCCGAGCTCTCCTTGTCCCAGGGAACGGTGAAAAATCATATCAGCCAGGCGCTGGATAAGCTGGAGCTGCGTGACCGGACACAGCTGGCGATCTATGCGCTCCGCCACGATCTTGTCTGAGGCGGTACCATGACGGAGGTCATGGATGGTGTGCAAAGTAATGACCGAAGACAGTGGGAGCACTGTCTTTTTTCTATATAATGAGAATCATCGAACGAGGCTGGAGTAGCCACAGGAGCTAACGGCAGAGAGGCAGGGAACGGTATGCTGGAGACATCCATGCTGGAGAAGCGTTACAAGGACAAAACCGTCGTCAAAGACGTGAATCTGTATCTGGACAAAGGCGAATCGGTTGGGCTGCTGGGACCTAACGGCGCAGGCAAGTCGACCACGATTTCAATCATCGCCTCATTACTGGCCCCCACGTCCGGCGATGTCTTGCTGCACGGCAAGAGTGTCGTCAAGCACCCGGCGGCGATTCGCAAGGTGCTCGGTGTGGTGCCCCAAGAAATCGCTCTATATGAGGAGCTGAGCGCCTATGAGAATTTGAAGTTTTTTGGCCGGATCTACAATCTGTCGGGCAGTGGACTGGAGCGCAAAATTCAGGAGACGCTGGAGATGATCGGTTTGCGGGAGCGGCAGAAGGAGGCGCTGAAGACCTACTCCGGCGGCATGAAGCGGCGGGTCAATATTGCGGCAGCACTCCTGCATGATCCGCAACTGGTCATTATGGATGAGCCAACGGTGGGCATTGATCCGCAGTCCCGCAATCATATTCTGGAGACAGTGCGGCTCTTGAATCGGGAAAAGGGGATGACCGTACTCTATACGAGTCACTACATGGAGGAAGTCGAGCAGCTGTGCAACCGCATGTACATTATGGATCACGGGCGCATCATCGCCGCAGGCACCAAGCAAGAACTGCAGCGGATTCTCACGAGCGATGATGTGATGCAGATCCAGCTCGACAAGCCGGGCGGGCGATTGGCGGAGGAGTTAAGACAGCTGAGCCACGTGCGGCAGGTCAAGGAGACAGAGAGTGGATTGACGGTCATCTTCTCCAAGCAAAGCCGGCTGCTGACGGAGGTTGTGCAAGCGGCTGAGCGCTTGCAGATTCAAGTCGTGAGCGTACATGTACAGACGCCAAGCCTGGAGGATGTGTTTCTGCATCTGACAGGCCGGACATTGAGGGATTAGGGGGGAGCGGGATGTTTTTCAAAAAGGATCTGCTGCTCTTCCTCAAGGATTGGAAAGGGATCGCCGTGGTGTTGATCTCGCCGATGGTTCTTATCCTGATTCTGGGCTTCTCGATCCGTGGGGTTACTGCGGAAAATCCGGACGCGCTCCGGGTAGAGGCGGCGCTGGTCATGGAAGGGGATACCGCCGGGGAAATTACGGCATTTAAGGATACGCTGCCCTCGCGCGGATTGGACGACGAAGCACAGGCTGAGCTTGCGGCCTCTGCGGAAACGTTGGCGCCCAGCCGGCTGCTACTAAATATGCTGGACTATGAGGATGTGCAATCCTGGGTCCAGATGCACCACATGGATGCTGCTCAGGCCATGGAGGCTCTGGAGGCGTTGGAAATCGATGCGATCCTGACGGTGCCAGCTGGCTTCGATACAAAGGGGTTGTCCCGTATGCTGCTGAGCGAGGGAGATCCGGTGACCCTGCAGGTGACCGCTGGCGGCAGCTCAACACTGCAGGTTCAACTCTTTGAGGGCATTATCGAGTCCTTCACTCGGTCACTTAGCTTTCAGACGGCGGTACACCAGCAGCTCTCCGAACGGGGCGCTTCCGAGGAGGCGATTGCTGCCTCTAGCTGGCAAGCCGTTGAGCTGCCGGAGGGCGGGCTGGATCCCGATACTGGCATGGCGCCGGTCACAAGCTTCCAGTATTACACCTTCTCGATGACGGTGCTGTTCGTGTTGTTCATCGCCAGCAATTCAGCGGGCAAGGCCTACCAGGAGAAGCGGCAATACGTGTACAACCGCATCATACTGGCTGATCGGTCCCCGCTCCGCTATCTGACAGCCAAAACGACCAGCACGGCGCTGATTGCCTGGCTGCAGCTGATGCTGGTATTTGTGGTTTCGCAGCTCATACTGGATGTGTTTCCAGGAGCCAGCATGCAGTTGTGGCTTGGACTCGGCCTGATTTCGGCGGGATTGGCTTGGTTTGTGGGCGGGCTGTGCGCGCTGTTCACTGCGCTGAACTTCCGCTTCGACGGACCGGCCGCGGGACTGTTATTCGCGGGTGTCGGTGTGACCATCATGGCAGTGCTCGGCGGCAGTATGGGGCCGCTCGCCACCATGCCGGACTGGATCAACCGGCTGGGCATCTGGACACCCAACGGCTTGTCCTTATCCACCTATGTACAATGGATTCAGGAGCAAGCGCCAGGCGCGCTGCTGCAACCCATCGGCTACTTGGTCATGGGAGGTATGATTCTGGTGGCCGCGGGCTGCTGGACGTTCCCGGGAAGGAGGAGGGTGTCATGAGGGCTATCCTGCATAACTTATGGCGGCGGGAGAATTACCTCTTTCTGATTTTCATCGGTCTGGGGATTATGCTGACACTGGTTTTCGCCTCCAATCTGGGAGGGACGACTTCTATTCCAGCTTATGTGGACGGCTCGGTCAACGAGGCTGAACGTGAGCAGTGGATGGCGGTCTTGAACCAGGGCGAGGAGTTTCGTTTTTTGCTCGTGTCAGAGGCTCAGGCGAGGGCTGACATCCGCGAAGGACGCGCAGAGGTAGCGGTCCGGCTGTCGGAAGCGGGCGAGTATCGTCTCTCAGCGGCTGCAGAGCATGCGAGCGTCATGCTCGTCGACCGGTACGTGCAGCAGCAGTTGAATGAGCACCGACAGCTTGAGGCTGCGGGCGAGCTGGTGAATGATGTGGACGCGCTGCAGGCCGGTGTGCGGCAGGCGCTGGAGGCACCAGTACTGACAATGGAGCGGCTGACCCTAGCCGGTGAGCCCCGGGTCAAGAACACGATGCAGATTCAATTGCTCTTCGCATTTACCTTATTCTTCTCGATTCTGACGATTGCCCTGAAGGTCAATGTGATGCTGGAGGATCGCAACGCCGGCGTCTGGAACCGGATGATACTCTCGCGGGTGAGCAAATCCCAGATGTACCTCGGTTATCTGATCTACAGCTTTGTGATCGGGGTGGTGCAGATTATGCTGATGCTGCTGGTCATGCAGTTCGGTTTTGGCATGGATATTGGCTACCGCTATCACTTGATCCTGCTGATTGTTGCGATGTTTGTGCTGTCGATCGTGTCGCTGGCGATGCTGCTTGTTGGGACAATCCGCAGCGCGGAGACCAACGGCTCGGTCATCTCCATGCTGGCTCCTGCAATGCCGCTGCTGAGCGGGGCGTATTTTCCCATTAGCGGGCCGTTTATGACAGCCGTTGCCGAGCTCATGCCATTGACACATGCACTCCATGCGCTCAAGGGCATCGTTCTGTTCGACTATGGCTGGACGGATCTGGCTGCCCCGTCTGCCAAACTGGTCATCATGATTGTTCTCTTCATGGGGATTGGCATCAACCTAATCGAGCGACGACGGCTGGCTTGATGGGCGGACCATAGGGCTATACTCTGAGAGTAATAGAGGGGCGGAGCGTATGCTTGGTGCATACACTCCGCCCCTCTCTGTTCGCCAGGATTAAGGCATTCCGTCCGGTTGTCGGTGATCGGTAATGTAGAGACTATAGACATGCTGCACGGTGATCTTGATAATCATGTAGACCGGGATCGCCAGGATGAGGCCGATGAATCCGGCGAGCTCCGCTCCAGCCAGAATCAGGATGACCGTCATGAGCGGATGGATATCCATGCTTTTGCCGTAGACGTAGGGGGCGAGCAGCACCTCCTCGATCTGCTGGGCAACGATTATGATAAGCACGGCCCAGAGTGCCATCCACGGCGAGACTGTCAGGCCCACGATGATGACAGGAATGGTGCCGACAATCGGCCCGATGTACGGGATGAAATTCAGCAGCGTAGCAATGAGCGCGAGCAGCAGACCATAGGGCAGCTGAATGCCGATAAAGCCGACGAAGATGAGCAGGCCCATCAGCAGTGTGGCAATGACACGTCCCTTGATAAACCCGCTCAGCGCCGCATCGATTTCGCTCATCATGGTCAGCGAGTCGGCACGGTACCGTTGTGGCACCACGCGTGTGATGCGCTTGGGGAACCGGTCGGTCTGCTTGAGCATGAAGAACAGCAGAATCGGAATGATGGAGATCGCAATAACGACATCCATCGCCCAATCAATAATGGTGCCCGCATAATCAGTGACGGCGGTGAAGCTGTTGCTAATGGTTTCCGAGATTCGATTGAGCAAGGAGGTATTCTCCGGCAGCATCGAACTGACGAAGCCGTTGCCGCGCAGTGATTCATATTGCTCCTCCATCGTATCCACAATCTCAGGGAGACTCTCCATGAAGGTCGTGGTCTGCTTCACCAGCGTCGGCCAGATGAGCACCCAGAAGCCGCCAACCACAGCAACGAGCAGAACCAGCACGAGCAGCACTGCCAAGGTACGGGGGACCTTCCAATTGACGAACAGCTCAACGATCGGTCGCAGCAGGTAGTATAGGAAGCCGCAGAGCATGACCGGTACGATCAGCAAATGAACAGCTACGGCGATCGGCGCAAAGATGAAATCAACGAGCGACGCCATAAAAATAATAGATAGCCAAATGAGAATCGCCAGGCTGATTCGAAAAAAACGATTGCTGAGCATAGGTCTCCTCCTTAAAGTTTTCCGAAGGAAAACTCACTTCGGAAGCATTCGCTTAAGTTTTCCGAAGGAAAACTCACTTCGGAAGCATAAGCTTTTCAGCCACAGATTCTGTGGTTGTGTATACATTGGTGTTTGTTATTACCCGCTTTTTGCAAATGTCCACAAAAAATTCTTTTCATTATCCATGGCGTGTCCACGTGGTTTCCGCTATAATGATAATGATATTCACTCTCACGGAGGCAAGGACAACTTATGGCGGGATTTAATCAATCGACGAATGACGGCTCGGGACCGTCAAAGGAAACGGCTCATCCTCCCAAATTGCACACCCGGCCGGTTACGGGGATGATCGTCCTGGTTGGCGGCCTCTTTGCGCTGCTGCTGGGCATGGGCGTATCGATCGCTTTCGGTGCAAAAGAAATCGATTTGGCCACTGTATGGCAATCGATCTTCAGCTTCGATAGTAGTCTGACCGAGCACCTGGTCATTATGGAGCTCCGGCTGCCACGGGTGCTGGGCGGTGTCATGGTCGGCGCGAGCTTTGCAGTTGCCGGAGCGATCATGCAGGGGATGACTCGCAACCCGCTGGCCGATTCCGGCTTGCTAGGTTTGAATGCGGGAGCCGCCTTTATGATGGCGCTGTGTTTTGCCTTTATGCCAGGCATGCCTTTCTTGTTTCTCATTATGTATGCGTTCCTTGGAGCTGCGTTGGGTGCGGGCATCGTCTTCGGCATTGGCTCGCTTGCCCGCGGCGGATTGACGCCGGTGCGCCTGGTGCTGGCCGGTGCGGCAGTCTCGGCGCTGCTCGCAGCGCTTACGGATGGCATCTCGCTGTACTTCCAGATCGGTCAGGATCTGGCGTATTTCTATGCAGGGGGACTCTCGGGAACCAAATGGCTGCATCTCAAAATCATGATTCCCTGGGCGCTGGCAGCTATCGTAGCGGCTCTAATCATGTCCCGGTCTTTGACGCTGCTCAGCCTGGGCGATGAAGTGGCCTCCGGACTGGGTCAGCGGACAGGGGTAACCAAGATCGTATGCAGCATCATTGTATTGATCCTGGCCGGATCCTCGGTCGCCGTCGTGGGCGCTGTCGGATTCGTCGGGCTGATTATTCCCCATCTCGCCCGTTATCTGGTCGGGGTAGATTACCGCTGGATTATTCCATGCTCAGCGGTGCTTGGCGGCTTGCTGGTCGTCCTGTCGGACTTGGCGGCTCGTATTATCAATCCGCCATACGAGATGCCGATCGGCGCCATAATCGCTGTGCTCGGTGTACCGTTCTTCCTCTACCTTGCTCGCAGGGAAAGGAGGGAGCTGTAATGAAGCTGCATGGTTCACTGGGTGAGCAGGAGCGTACCGCCCGCGGGATCCGCGTGCTGACGATTCTCGGTCTATTAATCATTGTTGTCTTTATTATCTGTATGAATACCGGCTACAGTAAGCTGACGCCGTTCGATGTCCTTAAGACATTGGTTGGCCTGGGTACGCCTAAGCAGGAGCTGATTCTGTTTGATTTTCGTCTGCCCCGCATCGTGATCGCTATGCTGGTCGGCGCTGGTCTGGCGGTATCGGGCTGTATTATGCAAGGGGTCTCGCGCAACGCGCTGGCTGACCCCGGTATCCTCGGTATTAATGCGGGTGCGGGTCTGGTGGTCATGCTTGTCGTGGCTTTCTACCCGTCGACATCGGCTGCACCGGTCTTCATGCTGCCCGTGCTGGCACTGATTGGCGCATCACTGACCGCCATGCTCATCTACGGACTGGCTTACAGCCGGACGGAGGGGCTATCGCCCACCCGGCTGTTGCTGACGGGGATCGGGGTGGCTGCTGGTATCAGCGCGGTGATGATCATCTTGACGCTGCGGATCAGTCCGGAGAAGTACCAATTCGTTGCGACATGGCTCGCTGGCTCCATCTGGGGCTCCAACTGGAAGTTTGTCCTCGCGCTTCTGCCGTGGATTGTCGTTTTGTTGCCTTATGTATTCACCAAGGCTCGAGTGCTTAACGTGCTTAATCTTGGCGAGCAGACGGCCAGCGGTCTGGGAGCCCCGGTGGAGCGTGAGCGTTTGAAGCTGCTGGCTGCGGCAGTCGGTCTGGCGGCATCTTGTGTTGCCGTGAGCGGAGCGATCGGTTTTGTGGGCCTGATCGGCCCCCATCTGGCGAGACGGCTGGTCGGGCCCAAGCACCAATTCCTGCTGCCGGGAGCTGCGCTGACGGGTGCGCTTCTCATGCTGGTAGCCGAAGTAACGAGCCGGATGATTCTGCAGCCGCAGGAAATCCCGGTTGGCGTCGTGGTAGCGGTCATTGGCGCGCCCTATTTTCTTTACTTGCTTTCAAGAAGCAAATAAGACCAATACGCTGCTTTTGCGGGCGGGTGGGATAGCTAAGGCTGCTTCACCCGCCCGGTTATCGTTGTAGATATTGTGACAAAAATGGATTCATACTTGACAATTCCTGCTGAGAACGATTATCATAATCTATGTTAGTGATAATCATTATCACGTGTGACATGAGAAGTTAACTTGGTCTGCTTCATCCTGCAAGGGATACAATGAGCAGCTTTCATACATAATCGATGGATGCTGACGATTAGAGGAGTGTGTTGATTCATGATTCGTTTGACAACAACGGCTTTGAATATTGCTTATGAGAAACGCATGATCGTAGAGAACCTCAATATTGCGATTCCGCAAGGCAAGGTCACAGCGCTGGTTGGCGCAAACGGGTCGGGCAAGTCCACCATTCTGAAAACGTTGGCCCGCATCATGTCTCCTTCAAGCGGCAGCGTGCTGCTCGACGGGAAGTCGATTCACAAGCAGTCTACCAAGGAAGTCGCGAAGCAGCTGGCGATTTTGCCACAGAATCCGACAGCTCCCGACGGCTTGACGGTCTCTGAACTCGTCTCCTACGGACGCTTCCCGTATCAGAAGGGCTTCGGCTCGATGAGCGCGGAGGACCGCCGTGTTGTTGCCTGGGCATTGGAAGCGACAGGCATGTCCGAATTCGCCGATCGTCCGGTTGATCAGCTCTCTGGCGGTCAGCGTCAGCGCGCCTGGATTGCCATGACATTGACGCAAGGCACGGATATTATTTTCCTGGATGAGCCGACGACGTTCCTCGATATGGCGCATCAGCTTGAGGTGCTGCAGCTGCTGCAGACGCTCAACGAGAAGGAAGGACGCACGATTGTAATGGTTGTCCATGACCTGAACCATGCTTCCCGTTATGCGGATCATATGATTGCCATCAAGAAGGGGACTGTCGTGGGCGAAGGCTCGCCTACAAAGGTCATGACCTCGCATATCCTGCGTGAAGTGTTCGGAATCGAAGCGGACGTCGTTCCAGACCCGCGTACCGGTGTACCGTTGTGCTTGCCTTTTGCTTTGGCGCACGAGGCGCCTAAGCCTGCATCGCCAGCTCCTGTGCAGCCATCCCCATCTGGCGCAAAAAAGCTGGTAACAGTAGGCGCATAGAGGTCCGTTGAGACTATCGCATTCACTTAGACTCCCCTGCTCGGTCACGAGCGGGGGAGAGGTCTGTCCGGGGCGGGATGGCCTTCTACATTTTTTTTGAAAAAACAGTTGCTTTTTCTCCAAATACCTGTTATATTATTTCTTGTCGCCTGAACGAAACAGGTACTATGCGGAAGTGGCTCAGCGGTAGAGCATCGCCTTGCCAAGGCGAGGGTCGCGGGTTCGATTCCCGTCTTCCGCTCCATATTTGTCCCCTTAGCTCAGCTGGATAGAGCGTTTGACTACGAATCAAAAGGCCGGGAGTTCGAATCTCTCAGGGGACGCCATTTTTTATGATCGGGACGTAGCTCAGCTTGGTAGAGCACCTGGTTTGGGACCAGGGGGTCGCATGTTCAAATCGTGTCGTCCCGACCATTACACATTTTCTTGAGAACCGCCTTGCTTGTTACAAGTTACTATGCGGGTGTAGTTCAATGGTAGAACTTCAGCCTTCCAAGCTGATAGCGTGGGTTCGATTCCCATCACCCGCTCCATATTATTTAATACTTAAAACCCTTGCTATGCAAGGGTTTTTTTTGTATCTCCTACAGCATAGCGAGAGCACCCTTATTTGGGGTTCATCACACCGATTCCAAGTATTCGCCGAGCTGATTCAGAAACGAATGTGTTCCTTGCATGCGTAAATCCGGTGTATCATGACCATCCAGAAATGCAGCTTGCTCTGTATAAATAAGTCTTGTGCCGTCTTCCACCGTCTTGAATTCAACGGTGGTTAAAGAAGCTGATATTCTCACCTTGTTCACTGGAGTTTTCTCCCTATCCATAATATATGAATAGACGATGCGAAGATCCTTCACGATCTCCTCATAGCGGGCGTCAAAAGTGTATATGGGACCAGTAGTCCCTCCACCGCGATTGAACTCCCTGCCGCCGACGCGAAATTCAAACTGCTCGGCCTGCGGGAACCATTTGGATTTGGCAACGGGATCTGCCCAGGCAGCGAAAACCGTGGCAGGTGAGACGTGATAATGGCGTTCAATAGCAAAGGTATGGTGTTCGACAAAATGGTTATTATTCATTCGAATGGCCTCCAGTCGGGTGCTTTGGCTGATCTTCGCCGAGATAGTCGCCGAGCCGGTCCAGGTGCACGTTCCAGCTTGTACGACGTTCTTCAGCATGTTTCATCCGCATTGCGCCCAGTAAGTTGGTGTAATGTTCAAGGGTCAGTGGTTCTTGTTTGTCCATAAGATGCACGATTGATTCTAACTCGTGTACCAGTTTCATCTGAACGGCTATATTATCCTTCAAACTTTTAATGTGCAGGGAGATTATTTCAAAAAGGCTAACCTGATCCTCCACAAGTGCTAATTTAATCTGATCAAGAGACAATCCGAGTTCCTTTAGTGAAAGGACATGCTGGAGCCTTGAAATATCCTCTTCCGTATAAAGCCTTTGTTTTGAGTTGGAGTCACCGCTGGGCTGAAATAAACCGATTTGATCATAATATTGCAGCGTTCGAATCGTTAAACCCGTCAGTTTGGACAATTCGCCTATTTTCCAAGATTTTTGCATAACCATCTCCTTATACGCCATGCGCTAGTTGATTACCGGTAAAGACACCATATCACACGACGTAACGTCATAATCAAGTGCATTGATTTAAAAAATTCTTTATCCGGAGTGAGACTTCAGTGCGGTGGGCCCGGCCTACTTTTTAAAGTTAAAGAGTGCCAGGTCTTCAATAGCGGGGGTTTTTGTAGTATGATGTAACAAGTGAAAAAACCGATGTTTGGGAACTTACAGGAGGATTCGTTTATGTCTGAGCAGACTGCTTCACCAACGGCCGTTCGTCCGCAATCGAGCAATCTATTGCGCAGAGACGTCCGTTTTCTGGGAAATATATTGGGCGAGGTGCTTGTCCATCAAGGCGGCGAAGAGCTGCTGGAGATCGTAGAGAAGATTCGTGAAATGAGCAAGACGCTGCGTGCGGAGTTCCTGCCTGAGCTGTATGAGGAGTTCAAGCGGGTAACCGAGTCGCTGAGTCCGGAGATCCGTCACCAAGTCATCCGTGCCTTCGCGATCTACTTCCAGCTGGTTAATATCGCCGAGCAGAACCATCGGGTACGCCGCAAGCGCGATTATGAGCGTTCGGCGGGCGAATCGGTCCAACCCGGATCGATCGAGAGCGCAGTGCAGACGCTCAAGGAACGGGAGATCGAAGTCGCTGTTGTCAAAGAGATGCTCGGCGATATTTCGCTGGAGCTCGTGATGACAGCTCACCCGACGGAGGCGACACGTCGCGCCGTGATGGATGTGCATCAACGGATGGCCAGCGAGATGATGGAGCTGGACAATCCTACCCTGACGTACCGGGAGCGGGAGAAGCTGCGTGAGCGTCTGCTTAGCGAAGTGCTGACCCTCTGGCAGACGGATGAGCTGCGGGATCGCAAGCCAACCGTTATCGATGAGGTCCGCAACGGCCTGTACTATTTTGATGAGACGCTGTTTGAAGTGCTGCCTGAGGTGTATGAAGAGCTGGAGCGCTGCCTCGAGAAATATTACCCGGGCGAAGACTGGCATGTGCCGACCTATCTGCGGTTCGGCTCCTGGATCGGCGGCGACCGCGACGGCAATCCGTCTGTAACCGCCAAGGTCACCTGGGAGACGCTGACGCTGCATCGCCAGCTCACATTGGAGAAATATGAAGAGAAGCTTAAGGAACTGATGGACCTGCTGAGCTTCAGCACCAATATTGTTGACGTGACGCCTGAGCTGCAGGAGTCGATCGCGACCGACCGCAGTCATATCGAGACGGTTAAATGCATCGAGATGTGGCGCAATGAGAAGGAGCCTTACCGGATCAAGCTCTCCTTCATGCTGGAGAAGCTGACCAACACGCGTGATGCGGCACTTAAAGGTACAGCGAAGCGTTATAACAGCCCGGATGAGCTAAAGGCTGACCTGCTCGTGATCGATCAAAGCTTGCGCCATCATTATGCCGATTATGTGGCAGATACGTATATTAAGAAACTGATTCGCCAGGTGGAGTTGTTCGGTTTCCATCTCTTGACGCTGGATGTCCGTCAGCACAGTAAAGAGCATGAGAATGCGATGGCTGAGATTCTAGCTAAGATGAACGTTGTTGAGGATTACGCATCGCTCACCGAGGAAGAGAAGATTGAGCTGCTGCATCAACTGCTTAACGATCCTCGTCCGTTAACGGCTGGCTATCTGGACTATTCCGAGAGCACCCGCGAGTGTCTGGATGTATACGAAACGATCTACCGTGCACAACAGGAGTTCGGAGAAGTCTGTATCTCCAGCTACCTCATCAGTATGACCCAGGGTGCCAGCGACATGCTGGAAGTTATGGTCTTCGCCAAAGAGGTCGGATTATACCGTAAGGAAACGGACGGAACGATCCGCTGTACGCTCCAATCGGTTCCGCTCTTTGAAACCATCGATGACCTGCATGCTGCGCCTGACATTATGGCCCGCCTGTTCCGTCTTCAGGTGTATCGCGATGCAGTGTCCGCCCGCGGCAATCTGCATGAGATCATGCTGGGTTACTCTGACAGTAACAAGGACGGCGGAGCCGTCACGGCCAACTGGGAGCTGCGCGTTGCGATGCAGGATATTACCCAGATCGGCAATGAGCATAATGTGCGTCTGAAATTCTTCCATGGTCGCGGCGGTGCGCTTGGTCGCGGTGGTATGCCGCTGAACCGCAGTATTCTCGCTCAGCCGCCACATACAGTGGGCGGTGGCATTAAGATTACAGAGCAGGGAGAGGTCCTCTCGTCCCGCTATTCGATGCAAGGGATCGCTTACCGCAGTTTGGAGCAGGCCACATGGGCGCTCGTTACTGCGGCGCGCCTGGCACGCTTCCCGAATCAGGAAGCGGAAGCAGAGAAGCAGTGGGAAGCAATCGCCCGGGAAATCTCGGATACGGCGCTGACGACATATCAGGATCTGATCTTCCGCGATCCGGACTTCCTGACCTTCTTCAAGGAATCGACGCCGCTGTCGGAGGTTGGCGAGCTCAACATCGGTTCCCGTCCGTCCAAGCGCAAGAACAGCGACCGCTTCGAGGATCTGCGGGCGATTCCGTGGGTGTTCGCCTGGACGCAGAGCCGATACTTGTTGCCAGCATGGTATGCTGCCGGTACGGCGATTCAGAAGTACGTGGATGGCAAAGAGGCACATTTGGATACGCTAAGACAGATGTATGCCGAATTCCCATTCTTCCGGACGCTAATCGACAATCTGCAGATGGCGCTCGCCAAGGCGGATCTGGTCATCGCCAGAGAATATGCCTCGATGATCAAGGACGAGCAGGTCCGCGAGCGGATCTTTGGTCTGATCGAATCGGAGCATAAACTGACTTGCGATCTGATTCTGAAGATTACCGGACAACAGGAAATTCTGGACAATGTACCGGTCATCCAGGAATCGATTCGTCTGCGTAATCCATATGTCGATCCGCTCAGCTATCTCCAGGTTCAGCTCATCGCCGAGCTGCGCGCGCTGCGTGAGCAGGATGGCGACGATGCGGAGCTGCTTCGCGAGGTGCTGCTCACCATCAACGGCATTGCGGCAGGACTGCGGAATACCGGGTAGGACTGAATACACAACATGCACCAGAGAGTCGGGCAAAGGCGGTACGAGAATGTCTGCCGCCCGGCTCTTTTTCAATACAGACTGGAAGAATAGGTGATCGAGAGAAAGAATCAGGTGATCGGACGCGGCTGCAAGACCGGGACGGACGACCGGCCGGTGGGCGTTAGGTTTGGAGGAATGGTTCGTGAAATCATTGGAAGCGCGATTAGCGCGCATGGCCATCAAGGGGGACCAGCAGGCATTTGCAGAGCTTGTGGGACTCTATCAGGATAAATTGTATCATATGGCCTATCGTATGCTTAATAATCGTCAGGAAGCCGAAGATGTGGTGCAGGAGGCGTTCTTGCGCGTCTACAACAATCTGGAGCGGTATGACGAGAATATGAAATTTTCTACCTGGATTTACCGGATTGCGACCAATCTGTGCATTGACCGGCTCCGCAAGCGCAAGCCCAGCTATTCGCTGGATGCCGAGTCGAGTGAATTTGAAGGCTTGGATGGCTATTCGATGATCCCCAGCGACAACCGTACGCCGGAGAGCGAGACGCTGTTGTCGGAAACGCAGTCCATCATTCACCAGGCGATGGCAACGCTGCCGCCCAAGTACAAGACGGTGATGGTGCTGCGTTATTTGCATGAATTATCGCTACAGGAAATTGGCGACGCCCTCGGCATGCCCGTGACAACCGTCAAAACCCGGGTTCACCGGGGCAGGGAATTTCTGAGGAAGAAATTGGAGAGAACTTTATAAATAAAGATTCTATAAAATTTTGAAACATCTTGTGCGTTGGCACGTATCGTATAGCAGCAATAAGCTTGCCTTAAGATGTCGTTCAAAAAACGGCTTGGATACAAGGTGATTTTTGAACACGGTGCTTAAGCAATTCGTAGAAAGGATTGGCTGCCATGAAATGCAACGTCGCCATCGTATGGATGCACGATTATCTGGACGACGATCTGCCACGGGAACAAGTCAAGGAGCTCAAAGAGCACCTGATGGCCTGCCCGGACTGTCGGCAACGGTTTGAACAGCTGAAGCGGACGGATGCTTTTCTGCATGCGACCATGGTCGAAGGCCTGCATGATTCGGCGGATGCCGGTACGGATTCAGCTGCTTCGAGAGCGTTGACCGAGAAAATCATGCGCCAGCTGCCGGCACAACGACGCAAGCAGGGCTGGACGGCGTTTATCCGCAGACACCCCGCGCTGACGGTAGCCGTTGTGTTCTGCCTGGTGATGTTCTCGAGTTTCCTCGCGATGTGGGGACAGAACTCGGAGCTGATCGTTCGCGGCACAGACCTGCAGCAGCTGGTATTCGAAGGCGATCGGGTTATCGTGCCCGAAGGGGTACAGATCCACGGGGATCTGACCATCGAGAACGGCATCGCCGAAGTGCATGGCGAGGTGCTGGGGAACTTGACGGTTATCGATGGTACAACAAACCTAGCGTCCACGGCGAAGATTGTCGGTGAGAACCGCCAGATTAACCAAGCCATTGATTGGTTATGGTATAAGGTAACAACCACGGTCAGCGGCTTAAATTTCTAACGATAGCCTCCCTGCCTTACAGGGAGGTTTTTTTGTAAAATTTGAAGCAGCTTTTTAGACATTGGCGGTTGACTTTGCTATTCTATAGAGAGATCGAATGGAACGCTAGCTGGGGGTAAGCCCATGAACTACTTTTCGGATCTGACATGGAATCTGCTCATCAAGGATATTATCGATGTGGCCATCGTCAGCTACATTATCTATAGTTTGTTCCTGCTGGTGCGGGGGACGCGTGCCGTTCAGCTGCTGAAGGGGATTTTCGTGCTTGTGGCCACCTGGGCCATCAGCACCTGGTTCGATCTGTACACGTTGAAGTGGCTGATGAACCAGATGTTCACCTTTGGTGTGGTGACTGTCCTCATCATCTTCCAGCCGGAGTTGCGCCGGGCCCTTGAGCAATTGGGGCGTGGCAAGATCTTTGCGCGCAGCAATGTGCTGGAGGAGGATCTGAACCTGCGGATTGGCGAGGTCATTAAGACCGTCAATTATTGTTCCAGCCGCAGCATCGGTGCGCTTATCGTCTTCGAACGGGAAACCGGGTTGAATGATTATATCGAGTCCGGTATTGCGATGGAATCCCGCGTCAGCTCGCAGCTGCTGAGCAATTTGTTTGTGCCGAATTCGCCGCTCCATGACGGGGCGGTTATCATTCGGGGCGGACAGATTATGGCGGCCGCCTGTTATTTGCCGTTGTCGGAGAATCCTTTTATTAGCAAAGAGCTGGGGACACGGCATCGGGCAGGTATTGGCGTCACGGAGGTCAGCGATGCCATCTCGGTCATTGTCTCCGAGGAGACGGGACAGGTCTCGCTTGCTATCGGAGGAATGATCGTCCGCGATATCAAGGAGGAGTCCCTGATCTCCAAGCTGTTCGACGAGCTCAGACCCGAAGCTTCGACACGGGAGAAGACAAAAGCGAAGGTCTCTTTCTGGAAGAGAAAGGGGGATCACAATGGATAAATGGCTCAGCCACCCCACCTCTCTGAAGGTAATCTCGGTTATTATCGGGATCCTGCTGTGGGCGGTCGTCCATTTTGACACCGATTCGCCCAACAACGTGGCTTCCTTGCTGGAAACGCGAGATATCCCGGTCAAGGTGACGGCAGAAGGACTAGACGGTTCGCTGCATGATTTGCGCCTGGTAGACCCGGATAATGTGCGGTTGACGGTGAGAGGCAATCGGGCAGTATTGATGGCAGCCTCTCCCGAGGACTACAGGGTATATGTCGATTTGACCGATGTACAGGACGGCGAACATATCCTGCAATTGAACTATGATCTGCCGGGACGCGTCCAATTCATAGAACTGTCGCCTTCGCGGGTGACGGTGGACCTGGTGCCGATGCAGACGACTGAATATGAAATCCAGATTCAAACGACCGGAGAGCCGGCCCATGACTACAAGGTGGATACCCCGATCGTCAAGCCGGGTAATCGAGCCTTTGTGACACTACCGGAGGATCAACTCGATCTGGTCGGTTACGTCGGTGCCGTCATCAATGTCGATGGCGAGGAGAATACAGTCACGGAGAAACGCGTCGAGCTGAAAGTGTTCGATACCGCTGGTGAAGAGATGGAAGATGCGGTCGTCAATCCAGCCACTGTCGAAGTCGAAGTGCCGATCGTCAAGCCGTATAAGACGCTGCCGCTCCAGATTGGACAGGCAGGCAGTCTCCCGGATGGCGTGAGTCTCTTATCCGTGACGCCGGAGGTCGATGAGGTTACTGTCTACGGACCACTGGCCGAGTTGGAGCAACTGGAGTATTATGACGATGTTGTCATTAACCTTAGTGGTATCCAGCAGTCAGGCACCGTGACGGTCGAGCTTGATCCGCCGCCGGGAACAGCGGGGATCAGTCCCCAGCAGTTGGATATCGCTGTGGAAGTGGCTGCTTCGGATACGATAACCGTGCCGGAGGTGCCGATTCGGATGAGCGGACTGTCCGACGGGCTGGAAGCGAGGATCGTCACTCCGGCCAGTCAACGGGTAGACATCCAGGTGACCGGCGCGCCGGGTGTTCTGGCGCAGTTGGGTGCGGGAGATATTCAATTGATAGCTGACCTGAACGGACAAGTCCCCGGTACGCACGAGATCCCTCTGGAGATCCAATTGCCCCGGTTTGTCCGGGAAGCGAGCGGTGGATCGCTCTCGGTGACAGTCGAGATTACGACCGCCGAGGAGGTCTTCGCCCCGGAGTCGGAGGAGCCTGGTGACGAGGGGACCCCAGGATCCGAGAATGAAGAACCCCTCCCGCCTGAAGAGGAACCGATAACGGATCCAGAGGAGACCACTCCCCCGCCCGAAGGCGGGACGAATGACAACAATAGTGAAGAGCCTGCTAATCCAGATGAACCAGGAGCAGAGCAGGGGAACCAAACCGGTGGTGGCGGCGTGCGGAATGATGGTGATCCGCCTTCCACTGGGACAGGCACAGGCGAGACAAGCCCGGGTGGGAACATGAACGCGACGGCTCCGGGTGAGACAGGCGGCGAAGGCAATCTTGTTCCGCCCGATCCCTCGCCGGAGCCAGGTGGCGTTGCCGGGCAGAATGATGGCGTTCAGACGCCTATCGTCTTCCCCGGTGCAGTGGGAACCGCTACGCCTCCGCTTGGAAGCTGGACTGCAGTCGAACGACCGGGCTTGGGAGAGACCGGCTGGGCTACAGTTGAGGCGCAGGAACGGGTACCGCTGGGAGAACGGCAGGCGCCTGCCGTTGTACGATATGGCATGATCACAGCAGGACTCGCGGTTGCAGCTGCGGCCGCGGCGGTTCTGTGGGGCCGTGCCATGTCTTCTCATGCCCAGAGAGACCCGATGAGACGCACCAGAGGCCGATTGATTAGTCATCGGTGACGTATGCGGACGCGGCATGACACGTATAGAGGGTTATAGGCGTATGCTGGGATGAAGAATTGAATGAGGCACAAAGGAGAATGCAACTTATGGGGAAATATTTTGGAACCGATGGCGTCCGCGGCGTAGCAAATCGTGAGCTGACACCAGAGCTGGCTTATAAAATCGGACGCTGCGGCGGTTATGTGTTGGCAGGAGAGGCTGACAAGCCGAAGGTCGTCATCGGTCTGGATACGCGGATCTCGGGTCCGATGCTGGAGGCCGCGCTGGTCGCGGGTCTTCTCTCAATCGGCGCCAGCGTGATCAAGCTGGGTGTCGTCTCGACACCGGCAGTGGCTTATCTGACTCGCGAGCTGGGTGCAGCGGCGGGTGTGATGATCTCGGCCTCGCACAATCCGGTGGAGGATAACGGCATTAAATTTTTCGGTGGTGACGGCTTCAAGCTCTCCGATGACACCGAGCTGGAGATCGAGCGGCTCATGGACACCGTAGCGGATGCCCTGCCGCGCCCAGAGGGCGGCGAGCTCGGCACAGTGACCGTGCTGGAGGATGCGAAGGAGCGTTACCTGAGCTTCCTGAAGACGACGATTAATCATCGGTTTGATGGACTCAAGATTGTCCTCGATTGTGCGCACGGCGCGGCCTATGAGCTGGCACCGGCTGTGTTCGCGGAGCTGGGCGCTGAGATTATTACAGTAGGTGCCGAGCCAGATGGTCTCAATATTAACGATGGCGTGGGCTCGACACATCCGGAGTACCTGCGGGAGCAAGTGCTGACGCATGGCGCAGACCTGGGCTTGTCCTTCGATGGCGATGCCGACCGGCTGATCGCGATCGACGACACGGGTGCCGAAATCGATGGCGACTTTATTCTCTGCATCTGCGGCGACGCCATGAAGCGCGCTGGCAAGCTGAACGAGGATACCGTTGTTACCACGGTTATGAGTAACATTGGCTTCTTCAAGGCAGCCGAAGGGCTGGGGTTGCACACGGCCAAGACGGCTGTTGGCGACCGCTACGTCATGGAAGAAATGCGTCGCGGCGGCTTCAACCTGGGAGGCGAGCAGTCCGGCCATATGATTTTCCTCGACTACAACACCACAGGTGATGGCATCCTGACGGCGTTGCAGCTCGTTGACACCCTGGTCGACAGCGGCAAGAAGCTGAGCGAAGCCAAGACGCTGATGAGCAAGTACCCGCAGGTGCTGGTGAACGTCCGCGTCGCCGACAAGAGCCTGTTCAAGGGCAATGTCGCCATCGACGAGGCAGTAGCTGCAGTGGAGGCAGAGCTGGGCAACGACGGCCGCGTGCTGGTGCGCGCTTCCGGTACGGAGTCGCTGATCCGCGTTATGGCGGAGGGGCCGGACAAGGACGTCATTGAGAAGTACGTACAACAGATCGTTGACGTCGTCAAAGCTCAACTGGGTTAAGGAACCATTCCCCATAAGGGCCTGCTGCTGCAGTTTGGCTGCGGTGGCGGGCATGTTCCTTGGGTTTTTGGGGCAGGTGGGTGTATATGTGGTGCTGGGGCAATGAACACGAAATTTCGTGCTTATTTAAGGCCTTGCGCCGATTTTGGCTCAATAAGCATGAATTTTCGAGTTTAATTCGTGCTTTTGGCTGAAATTGCTCAAATGTATATGAAATTTCGTGTTTATTTTGTTACCGGAGTTGCAATTGCTCTCGTAAACGCGATTTTTCGTGTTCGTCTGATGCAGAGAGTGATGGGGGTGCGTTTGATGTCTAGCCCAATGGTTTAAGTAAAATGGTGTGCGTGAGATGGGTGCGAACGCATTTTGCTGGGAATGGATGTCGAGTGGTTGCAAGTTGGCATGAAAATGAATATGATAGGAAGTATCATTCTAGAGGAGAGCGAGGATCGGGGTTGTTATTGCATCACAAGCGCCAGAGCTTGCATACGGGATTGGCACGGAGAAGGATTGCATCCCAAGCAAGCTGACGAGGTGGAGGTGTTCGGATTGTTCGGCGGGGACCTCCCGGTAGACGCATTCTACCGTAAGCTGCAGCTTCAAAACGACACGGGTGACCGGTCGTACAAAGGCGCAGCAGAATGTTTGTTTCAGTGTGCGTTAGTACACAACTAATCAGTAACCAGACACCAGTGAGGCTCGATTAGATGGACGTGCGCTTTAAGTAGGCATGAGTCCGGCAACCTTACTTTCGTATGGTATGGTGTGCTGGCTGTAACGCTCGTGAGAGAGCTTATTTTGTGTTGTGAAAGTAAGTGTGGAACTAATGCTTGGGAGAAGACCTTAGCTGGGGGTTTTCAGCCCAATGGGCTATTGTTGAAACAATAAGCTTGCTGGCAAGCATTACATTTATGATTGGCTGTTTTGGGCCGAATCAGCTCTGTGTTGAGCGTAAACGGACCATTATCGGTCGAACGGTTATATTTTTCTATTCATTTTTCAGGACGTGACGTCCTGCTATTAAATATTCCTGAATGTCCACGATGCCGATAGGTCATCGGAGAGGTCAAAGGCTTTTCACCTTGACGTATACGTTCGGGAAAAAACCACATACACCTTGAACCGCATGTTCTATAGGCAGCCGTAGGCGGTAGGGAAAATATCCCTTACGGAGGTCTGTATCATTATGTGTGGAATCGTAGGCTATATCGGAGCTCGCAATACGCAGGAGATCCTGCTTGAAGGTTTGAAGAAGTTGGAGTATCGCGGTTATGACTCGGCGGGCATTGCGGTATTTACATCGAATGGTTTGTCGGTGAGCAAGTCGAAGGGACGTCTGGCTATTCTCGAGGAGAAGCTTGAAGGCGCGCCACTGGAAGGTTCGGCAGGCATCGGTCATACTCGTTGGGCGACACACGGTAAGCCGTCCGACACCAACTCACATCCTCATACGGATATGACGACCAAATTCTCGGTTGTGCACAACGGCATCATTGAGAACTATTTGGAGCTGAAGGAAGAGCTGAGCTTGTCTGGTGTGAACTTCGTCTCCGAGACGGACACCGAGGTTATTTCGCACCTGATCGCTTCCGTCTATGAAGGCGACATCGTGCAAGCTGTACAACGTGCAGTCAAGCGCATGCGCGGTGCTTTCGCACTGGGCGTATTGACAGAGCATGAACCGGATCGTTTGGTGGCTGTACGTTATGCAAGTCCGCTTGTTATCGGATTGGGCGACGGGGAGAACTTTATCGGTTCGGATATCCCGGCAATCCTCGAGCATACACGCAATGTCTACATCCTCGATGACGGCGAAATGGCGATTCTGACACGGGATGGTGTCGAACTGCTGACGACCGAGGGCGAAAGTATTTCCAAGGAAATATTCCATGTCGATTGGGACCTGATGACGGCAGAAAAGGCCGGATACGATCACTTCATGTTGAAAGAGATCTATGAGCAGCCTAAGGCTTACCGCGACACCATGCGCGGACGCATCTCCGATGATGGTCAAGAGATTGTGCTCAAGGAGATCGGCATGACGCCAGAGCAGATCAAAGGAATCAACAAGATTCACATCGTTGCTTGCGGTACGGCATATCATGCGGGTTTGGTCGGCAAGTCGGTCATTGAGTCACTTGCTCGGATTCCGGTAGAAACCGATGTCGCATCAGAGTATCGGTACCGCAATCCAATCATCACACCGGAAACGCTTGTTATCGTGGTCAGCCAATCCGGTGAGACGGCCGATACACTGGCTGCACTACGTGAGGCGAAACGTTGCGGTGCACGTGTCCTGGCCATCACCAACGTTGTGGGCAGCTCCGTCTCCCGTGAGGCAGATGACGTTATTACCACATGGGCGGGTCCGGAGATCGCAGTCGCTTCGACAAAGGCTTACACGTCGCAGTTGATCGCTTTCTATCTGGTAGGTCTGTACATGGCTCAAACGATTGGTACTCGCAATGCGGATTGGATTAGCAGTGTGACCGCTAAGCTGCAGCAATTGCCAGAGCAAGTGGAGGCGATTCTGGATCAGGCAACTGTGCTGAAACAGATCGCAGAGACCTTGGCGCGCCACAACAGCCTGTTCTTCATCGGCCGCGGCCTCGATTTTGCTGTCGCCCAGGAAGGCTCGCTGAAGCTGAAGGAGATTTCGTACATCCACTCCGAAGCTTATGCGGCAGGCGAACTGAAGCATGGCACCCTGGCGCTGATCGAGGAAGGTACGCCGGTCATCGCGTTGGTGACCCAAGAGGAGCTGGCCGAGAAGACGATCAGCAACGTCAAGGAAGTCAAAGCGCGCGGCGCTCACGTCCTCGGCGTTACCAACGAGAGCAACCAGCACGAGGTCGCGAAGTCCGTCGATGAAGTCTTCGCTATCCCGAACACGCTGACGCTGCTGACTCCTGCGCTGTCGGTAATCCCGCTACAGCTCGTAAGCTACTACGCTTCGCTGGCTCTGGGGCATGATGTCGATAAGCCAAGGAATTTGGCGAAGAGTGTGACTGTGGAGTAGGGTACTAAATAAAGTCAACAAGTCGAGTTGAACGCAGAGACGTATTCCTGCATTCACTCGACTTTTTCTTTTCTTCGCGCTGATATCATTCTTTATTGTTGAGAAATTGTTCGCATTTTCATAATGTTGGAAGTTCAGAAAACTGTTTGAATTTAATTGAGGAAACCTTCCTTGGGTTTAGTATTATAAAATTAGGAGGGGATTCCAATGAAGAAGTCAATTGCCATTATGATGTTCTTTATTCTAATCGTTATAGGTTGTGAAGAACCAACCATTACGGACCTACTCACTCAAGAGGTGCCCGAAACCGTTGAAATGAATGAAAATCTAATCGCGGTCGAACATCATAATGATGGAATGGCACGTAGCAACTTAGAATACATCTCCAAAGACCGAGGGGAGATCGCTGTCGACCCAAATTATTTCCAACAGAATGACATTAAGCGTGGCGATGTAATCTATTATAAAACCCCAACCATAGAAAAGAGCGAATATTCCCATTTAAATCTGCCTGAGTACAATATTACAAGGGTGATCGCCCTCCCAAATGAAGAAATTGAAATCAAAAAAGGTCAAGTCTATATTAATGATAAAAGGTTAGATACGTTCTATGGTAAGGCTCTTAGTTGGGGACTCGAAGAAGAAGAGTATTTTAAGACCCTTAATAAGCCAGGTTCAGGACAGTGCGATGAATCATGCATGAAGGCAATGAAAGACTACTTTAACATGGAAATGGATAAGGTTAACGTGCCTGAAGGACATCTCTTTGTTATGGGCGATACCTGGTGGAGAAGTATAGATAGTCAAATTTATGGACCTTTACCTGTTGATAATATCAAGGGGAAGGTGCTTGGATATGCTGGGCATACTTCCTCGAATTAGATTGGAATGTTTTGGAGGCGGATCGGAAGGGAGTAGCGGCTAATGGCTAATAAAAAGGTTTTTATTATTCTAATTATGATTTGGATTACAGCTTTAACCATATGGGCAGTTAGCAGCGTGACTTCAATAATGAGCAACCTGAATTCAGTCCATGTTTCTGGAATACCCCATTATCCGGTAGATGAGACCATTTCCACAGTGCGAATGGATGAGAATACGGTCTGGGTTATTAATGCAAATAGCCACTATATTAAGGTGATCACTAGAGATGAAGAAGGCTTCAAGATTACAGGTTCTGAAATGCAATTTCAGGAAAACTGAGCTCTATAAGAAATCCGATTAAAAATGAGCTAACGGGTTGGATACTCCAACCTAGTTCGAAAGCTGACGATTTATCCAACCCCAGAACCGAGTCAAATGAACAACACCAGTTGAATAGGCATTTTCAATATACTCAAAAGCCGACAGATTTCAGGTATTCACCTGAAGTTAGATCGGCTTTTTCCCTCTTTTCCTCAGTTATCTTTTTGACACGTTCCCCGATTTTTCACTGTTACGTCTTATTCATTTAAATTTCAACAAAATTAAACTTTGATTTATAATTGAATTATGTTGATTTTTGTTTAAGGTAATGTTAACATTCACAAATGTAAGCGTTTATATTGGGTGAGAGAGGGGAACGAAGTATGAGGATGGGAAGGGCATCGAGACAGCCATTGGCTTTTGTACTCGTTATTGCGCTCCTTCTTGGTGCGGTAGCGCCGGCTTGGGGAGCGTGGAACGGGACAGCCATGGCTGCAGGGGACAATTTGATGATGAACGGCGATTTTGAAACCGGTGATTTGGGGGGATGGAACGCAGGCGGCAATGATAAGTTTAAAGTGAATGATCAGGTAGTGCATGGTGGCAGCTACGCGTTGGAAATCGGCGGACCTCAACATTGGAACGGGATTAAATCCACCGTATCCGTCAAGCCTGACACCGACTATACGTTAACCTTTTACGGAAGAGGGGCGGGCGGTGCGGCTTACAAGGTACTGCAAGCATCAGATGAAGCGACCCTTGCCGAGAATTACACGGGGGCGCACACGGATTGGAATCTGTACACACTGCCTTTCAACAGCGGATCCAATACGGCCATTATCGTCTATATTTCGGATGCAGGCGGAGTAGCCTATTACGATGATTTTTTCATTGGCGGAGGCCTAATTGAAACGGATGTGCCGGAAGCGAGCGGCGCTCTCATCGCGGGAGACGCCAGAGTAACCGGCATACTGACAGGATCCTTTGATTACATCCATGCAGGTGGAAAAGCGGAAGGTCACTCCATGTATCAGTGGCTGCAAGCGGATACGATGGACGGAGAATTCACCCCTATCCCAAGAGGTTGGGGAAAGACATTTACGCTAACAGATTCGCAGGAGGGCAAGTACGTCCAGCTCAAGGTGACGCCAGTGGACGTATCAGGCGTGGCTGGGAAAGAGCTAGTGTCGGCAACGACGATTGGACCGATCACCAAAGCCGAAGCAAACGATCGGCTCGGACTACGGCTCCGTGAGGCGCAGACCGAGTTGGCAAGCGCAATAGCGGGAGACGAGTACGGTCAATATCCGCAAGAAGCTATCGACAGCTTTACGTCGGTAGTATCGGCGAACGAACGCGGGTATAACAACGGCTCGGGTACCAACGAGGATGTGGAGCAACTCGAAGCGGCTATGAACACCTTCGAAGAAGCCAGAGTCAAGAAGGCATCCGCGTTTGAGCGCTTCATCACGGCAGAAGGCACGAAGTTAATGGACGGAAGCGAAGAATTAAGATTTGTGTCGTTTAACTATCCAGGTGCTCTATACAACGAGGATGAGGAAGGCGGCATCATGCCGACCACGTTCGAGCAGGAGGATGCGATCCGCACGGCTGTCCAGACAGGCGGCAAGGTGCTCAGAACCTATACGCTGACCGTCCGTGACAAAGCGGATTCGCCCGACAAGCTGCGGCATATCGACGGACCGGGCATGCTGAACGACGAAGCGTTTCGTTCAATGGATAAGTTGTTGGAGCTGGCCAACGAGCACGGCGTGCGACTAATCATTCCGTTTATTGATAACTGGGATTGGCCGCCGGGCGGTATTACAGACTTTGCTCACTTCCGCGGGAAGGAGCGTATGGACTTCTATACCGATCCCCAATTAATCGAAGACTTCAAGCTGGTCATCGAACAAGTGATGAATCGGGTCAATACGTACACTGGTGTGCGCTATAAGGACGATCCGGCGATTCTGGCCTGGGAGACGGGTAACGAGCTCATGGTAGCTCCGGCGTGGATGTCGGAAATCGCGGCGTTCTACAAGAGCGTCAATACCAAGCAGTTGCTCGTGTCAGGCAACCAAATGGAGCTGCCGCACTTCTACCGAAATATTACGCTGGAAGCGCTCGCCGATCCCAATATTGATATCGTAAAGAGCCATTATTATGAAGGCAATTATACAAACCATGTCCGCTCCGACAAGGCACTCGCAACGGCCTCTGGAAAACCGTTCTTCGTCGGGGAGTTCGGCTTCAAACCGACTACGGAAGTTGTCTCTATGCTAGATGAGGTCATCTCCGGCGGTACTTCCGGGGCGTTAATCTGGAGCTTGCGACCGCACAGCGCCAAGGGTGGATTTATCAGGCACAGCGAATACGAGGTCGGAGGAATATTATACCGAGCCTATCATTGGCCAGGTATGCCGTCGGGCGACTATCAGGACGCGACCAACCTGTTGCAGGTCGTGTACAACAAAGCCTATCAGATTCAAGGCTCTGCTGTGCCGCCGATGCCGATCCCGACGCCGGCTCCTGTTCTGTTGGATACGGATTCCGTCACCAGACTAGGATGGCTCGGTTCGACGGGAGCCAGTTCCTACACGGTGGAAAGAGCGGAGCAGGTAAGCGGACCTTGGACCGTTATCGGTACAGGTGTACTGGATGATGTGGAGCCGGGAGAGAATATGTTCGCGGATATGACAGCGGTGACGGGCAAGCCATACTATTACCGCGTCAAAGGGTTGAATGTCAGCGGCGAGAGCCCGTATTCGCAGCCGCTTGGCCCAATAACGGCACAGTACGTGCTCGAAGACGACCGCTCAGACGAATCCCGAGTATATTATTCAGAGCCGGGAGCGGTCGTGTACCGGACGCCGAGTGCGATCAAGGATGTGGAAGTGACCGCCTCGGTATCGGGCACTGGTGCCTTCGGGTTCCAAGTATCAGATGATGGCATCACCTATGAGGAAGTTGAACCCGAGCGAAGCGGGAACCATTATTCGTGGCAAGCGCCTGCTGGTTCATCGTTTAACCACCTTAAAATTATCTATCCGAATCAAAGCACAACTGATGGGACACTGTCCCGCGTGGTCATTGAATACGTCGGCGACGGATCTACGCTGACGCCGGTCCAGCCGCTACTGACATCCGGTGTGCTGAATGACCGAATGGATCATTTCAACGCCATTTTTTACCGCGAAGGGAATCTGACCTTCGAGACGGAAAACCCTGAGCTGTATGGGGGAGATGCATCCCGCTTGGTGCGCGAGGATGCTGGAGAGGCGTTTGTCGTCTACCGGACGCAGGGAGAGATGAAGGCACTCAAGCTGGAAGGGTATTATGCATCCGAACCGGGAGCGGCTGGATCATTCCGCTTCTACGGGTCAGCTGATGGTTCTGATTATACGGAGCTTGATGCCGAAACCCTGCACCTTGGCGGAGACCGCTACAAAGCGAATAGTAAGATCGCGACGTTCCCTGAGGGGATCAAGTTCCTGAAAATCGTATTCCCTGAGACGGGCAGCCCGCAGATCAGCAACGTGCAAATTGCTGTAGGCACCGGAACAATTTCATTACCCAGCGAGCTGCCCTCGCATATCATTGACGCCGGAGACCATTATGGCGGCGAGGAACTGCTGCTTAGACAGGCATATCGTACAGCGCCAGAAGGTCAGGTGCAATTGGGACTTGACTCCGAAATCAAGAGCTCGGGGGACTATTCGCTTCGGGTCGACTTTACACTCGGTTCTGCTGGACGGGCGGGCATTACCAAAGCACTTGATTCTACGGACCGTAGCAGGTATGACACGCTTCAACTATGGGTTCGCTCAGATAATCAGGAGCGTGTGTTGCGTGTCGTATTGAAGGACAGCTCCGGTAGGGAATGGACACAACAGTCGACGATAACGTCTATGCAAGGCGACTACCTTAGTTTGCCTTTGAACTCAGAACAAGTGAATTTGTCCGAGCTCGAAGAATTTTCTCTCTATGTGCAGGGTGGACCGTCACAAGGCTTCATTCATTTGGATGATATTCGTTTCACACAAACGCGCGTCATCGACGATTTTGAGGGCTATACGGGAAATGAGTCAGCATTTGCTGCACGTTACGGAAACCGCAACACAGGTGGCGGAGCGATATCCGCTGCGCTGACGAGCGAAGTGAAAGGCGGTGGCGAGTATGCGATGAGAATCGACTACGACATGACCGGACCAGGCTACGCTGGTTTGATCACGCAGCTGCCGCATGCCGACTGGTCGCAATATAAAGGCTTGCAAATGTGGCTGCACCCTGGTCCAGCGTCGCACAATCTCTCCATTCAGCTGCGAACAGGTGATGGCGAATATATGGAAACCACCTTTGAGGTCGTGGGTGGAGCGGAAGCGAAAATCATCGAGATTCCTTTCTCAGATTTTGATTACCCATCTTGGTACGGAGGCTCGGGTACTCTCAATCCAAAGGAAATCCTGGAATTCAATATCTATACGGGATTAATCGATGAACCCGCAGGATATTTCTATCTCGACGATATTCAGCTTACGGGCCGGAAGGATACGGAGCCAAATCCGAATCCAAATCCAAATCCAAATCCGCAAAATCCTGGAACCGAGCCGGAGAACCCGGGAACAGGACCGGGTGCAGATGAAGATACACTATCGATAGACGATCCTACAATCATTTCCGAAGGATACCTGGTAGTCGACTTGTCGGGACGCAGTAAGCTCACGTTGCCGGCCGGAGCTGAAGCCCTGGGGCAGGCCAAGGCGCTGATCGTTAACGGAGATGGCTATAGTCTGACTATAGCGGGTGAAGCCCTGCGCCGTATTCAGCAATCTCTTGGGTCAACCGCCCTATCGGACAGTCAAATTTACCTTGCTATGGAAGCACCGCCTGAAGCCGACATCTGGTTGGCAAAAGCAAGTCAAGTCAACAGCGTTGATCTCGACTTGGCTGGAAAGGCATATTCCCTTCGGATCGGGTATATCGGATCGGATGGACAAGAACGGCCAGTGGACCATCTGGTTGGCGACAACACACTTGCCTATGAATTGGGCGAAAAGGTCGACCGGGATGTGGCGGGTATTTACTTGGTGGACGCAGCCGGGGTGCTACGGTACGAGAGAGGTACACTCTCCGATCAGCGGATCACGATTCCGATTCATCAGGTCGGCACCTATGCGCCGCTTGAATACCGTAAAATCTTTATGGATGTTCCTTCAACTCACTGGGCCGCTGACGTCATTACCAAAGTGGCTGCACAGCATATCATCCAGGGCGTAAGCGCGACTGAATATGCGCCATCCCGAAGTGTTACAAGGGCAGAGTTTGCAGCTATGCTGGTGCGGGCGCTGGGTCTGAGTGCTTCCAATGCGGCCAGCTTCACCGACGTCGATACTGGAAAATGGTATGCAGAGGCTATAGCAGCCGCTAGTGAAGCGGGGATTATCACCGGCAGAACAACGCAAACCTTCGCTCCGGAAGCGACAATCACTAGAGAGGAAATGGCTGTCATGGTCGTTCGTGCCTATGCTTACATGTTGGGTGAAGGAACGCTTATGCAAACGACCGTGTCTTTTGCGGATGCAGGAGACATTAGTGAATGGGCAGCCCAGGCAGTAGAGCGTGCCCGTCACCTCGGATTGGTTCAAGGCAAAGGCGACAACCGTTTTGATCCGAAGGGCAGTCAGCTCAGGTCCGAAAGCGCTCAAGTCATCTGGAATTTGCTCACACAGTAAAGCGCCACGTACACGAGTGAAGTCCCCCTTCTGATTCAATTCGGGAGGGGGACTTTTGTCTTGAAGGGAGGTGGTGGAGTAAAGAGAGCAAGGCCGGAGGTGGAGGAGAGAGGGCCTGCTGATCCGAAAAGGAGGCAGGTAAATATGGGCTATCATTTTCGTACACCAGCATCTTGGTACAAAAAGGTCATGCTGCTGGTGTTGGCAGCAACGTTTATGCTGGGAGGGATATCTTTAGCTCCGAAGCAAGTGGAGGCCGCGGTTAATCTAGCTTACAACCGTCCGGTTACGGTGTCCTCAGTTGAATCAGCTGCGTATGGCGGACAATATGCGGTGGATGCAAACGGCAATACGAGGTGGGCGTCGGCCTGGTCCGATCAGCAGTACATTATTGTGGATCTAGGAAGTGTTCAAACCGTGGCGAGCGTGCGCTTAGCTTGGGAGGCAGCGTATGCCCGCGGATTTCAAATTCAGACTTCTACCAACAACTCTACCTGGACGACTGTTTACTCCAATTATAACGGCACAGGCGGGAGCAACATGATTAACTTTAATGCAACTCAAGCACGTTATGTGAAGATGTACGCTTTCCAACGTGCCACGCAATATGGATATTCGTTGTACGAATTCGAAATCTATGGCAGTGCTTCTGGGGGCGGGGGAACGGTCGGGGTGCTGGAATACTTGCAAAGCATCAGCGGAAACCAGACCGTCATCGGTATTCACAACCGTGAGCCCAACTCCCAGCCTTCCCTTCAGACCGATAGAGTATATAACATTACCGGCCGTTATCCAGGGCTGTGGAGCGGTGATTTTCTGTTCTCGCAGAACGACGTTAACAACCGTTGGAACATGATCTATGAAGCCAAGCGGCAGTGGGACAACGGCGCAATCGTCAACATTATGATGCATGTGACCAATCCCAAGCAGGGAGAAGTCGGGTCATGGGATGGCGGTGTCGTCAGCAGTCTTACGAATGCGGAATGGAATTCCCTAATTACGAATGGCGGTACGCTGAATACGGCATGGAAGCAGCGCCTCGATACGTATGCCGTCTATCTGCAGTATCTCAAGGACAATGGCGTGACCGTACTATTCCGCCCCTTCCACGAGATGAATCAGGGTATTTTTTGGTGGGCGGGACGCCCCGGCTCGAATGGGACGGCCGCACTCTATCGTCTGACGAGGGATTATCTGCAAAATGTGAAAGGCCTGGACAACCTAATCTGGGTGTGGAACATGCAGGACTTGGACTTGAACTGGAGCGTCTATAATCCTGGCAATGCGTATTGGGACATCTTTTCTGTTGATGTCTACAATCCGGATGGATTCACCACGGCCAAATACAATACGGCACTTAACGTAGCGGGTAACAAACCGATTGCGATCGGAGAGTGCGACAGGCTTCCAACTGCCAGTCAGCTATTGGCGCAGCCGCGATGGGTATTTGCTATGAGCTGGGCTGAGCTCACCTTCCAGCACAATACGAACGCACAATTACAAGCACTCTATGGGGCTACGAACGTGATTACACGCGACGAACTGCCGGCATTCCATTAGGTCTATATTAAATCCAACTCCCGGTGCAGGGAACTGGGAGTTGGACTGTGGACAGGTGAAAGGCACTATCATAATGGGGGTTGAAAAAGAATGAAGAAAACACCGCTGGTCACGTCATTGCTGATCCTGACACTAATGGTATCTGCTTGCTCGGGCAATACAGGGGAAGGAGAGAATCCGGGGTCATCTGGCTCGAACGGACGGAACGGAGGGGGCGAATCGCCCCTATCTGTTAGTATGTCACTCATGGCGGGACCAAAGACTCCGAACTCGTGGGCGCAGGAGGCACTTGAGGCGGAGCTTACCAAGAGATTGGGTAGGGATGTCAGTATCGAGCCTGTATTTCTTCCCGACTGGTCTGAGCTTAATACCAAGATTAATCTGCTCATGAGTGCCAAGGATACACGCCCGAACATCCTGTGGACGGGCGAGACCAGGGAATATCTAAAATGGGTAGATGCCGGTATTGTCCAGGACGTGACTCCTTCATTGCAGCAATACGGTCAGGAAATTATCAATTACTACACGAAGGATACGCTCTTCTATCATTGGGACCCAAGCGGTAAAATGTACCGGATTCCGGCAGATGTACCTGAAGCAAGTTACATGACGACCATGATTCGCAAAGATTGGCTGGATCAGTTGAATCTGGACGTCCCCACCACGCTGGATGAATATGTAGAGGTGTTGCGGGCCTTTACTCATAATGATCCGGATGGCAACGGCAAACAGGATACCTATGGTCTATCAGGTGACAATTACTACCGCTCGCTCATCCCGTTCTTCTATGCTTATGGTGTTGATGTAGAGAATTTTATCCGGCAGGACGACGGCTCGATCATCTTCGGTTCGGTCATGCCCGAGGTGAAGGAGGTATTGGGTCTGCTGCAGACGCTATATCAAGAAGGGGTCATCGATCCACGAATGGCGACTTCGGCCAACAGTAACGATCAAATGGTCAATGACATCTATGCTTCCGGCAAGATCGGTTCCTTTTATCGCTTTGTCGACTATTTCAATCCGGGCAATTCGGCGGCACTGTCGTTCAAGAAGCTAAACCCTAATGGAGAGTATATCGCGATCGATCCTGTTGCGGGTCCGAATGGCTTCGCTTCTGATCAACCGGATCCGGGCATTGGCTGGTGTTACCTGGTTATCACAGACACGGCAGAAGTAGACAGTGCGGTACAGGTGCTGAATACCATGGCGGAACCGGAGACCTTCAAGCTGTTTACCTTTGGCCGCGAAGGTGAGCATTACGAAATGAAGGACGGCATCTTCACGCCGACGATCACGCCAGATGAAGGCAACAAACTTGGTCTCGGCAACTTCGGATGGTACATCCAGCGCAAGGATGCCGCGAACGTCAAAAACACGCCGGAAGTGACGCAGTTGTTCGAGAGCAAAATCGAAACTTCGCAGCCTATGAGAGACCGAATCGTTGTCTTCAAAGCATTAGATCGACCGGTGTGGGACAAATATTCGGCAGACATTAACAAGGAGCGTGACCAAGTATTCTGGTCCATTATTACAGGCAAGCTGCCAGTCAGCGCGTTTGATGAATTTGTAGCCAAGTACGAACAGATGGGCGGCAAGGAAATTGATGCGGAAGCAGCGGGGCTGTTCGAGAAGCAAAGTCAGGAATACGAAGCCTATGAAGCATGGTACAGCGAGCATATCGAGCCTTATAAGTAATCCAGAGAAGGGTGAAGCGGGATGAAGGCATCCACTGCAAAGACGGCACCTGTACATTCATCAAGCGCAGCCTCCAGAAAAAGAATGAGGAGGGATCTGGTGAGGGATCGGCATTTGTATCTGCTACTCCTTCCTGGCCTTCTTCTTATTCTTCTGTTTCGCTACGCACCAATGTACGGAATCGTCATCGCATTTCAAGAGTACAACATCTTCAAGGGGATTATGGGCAGCGAATGGGTCGGATTCGCTCAGTTCGCGCGGTTGTTCCGGTCACCTGATTTTTACGAGATCATGCGGAACACGGTGCTAATCAGCCTCTACAAGCTGGCAGCATCATTTTCCCTGCCAATCATTCTCTCGCTCCTGCTTAATGAGCTGAAGCATCTGGTGTTTAAGCGGGTGACGCAATCGGTCATTTACTTGCCCCACTTTGTTTCCTGGGTTATTTTTTCCGGCATTCTAATCTCCTTCTTGAACCCGATTGACGGGCTGTTCAATGCGATTCTGGCCAACTTCGGCAGTACACCGATAGATTTCCTGGGCAGCTCCGCCTATTTTCGCTCCATTCTGGTTATTAGTGATATTTACAAAGAAGTGGGATGGGGAACCATCATCTATTTGGCTGCCATCGCTGGAGTCAACGCAGACTTGTATGAAGCGGCAAGAATAGATGGGGCCAACAAAGGACGTCAAATGTGGCATGTGACGTTGCCCGCAATCCGGCCCGTCATTATTATTCTGGTGATCCTGAGTCTGGCCAACATTCTGGAAGCGGGATTTCAACAGGTGTTCTTGCTCTATAGTCCGCTAGTTTACGATGTTGGCGATATCATCGATACGTACGTCTATCGGGTAGGTATCCAGGAAGCGAACTACAGCTATGCGACGGCAGCTGGCCTGTTTAAGTCCGTGGTCGCGATGACGCTGATTATTACCGTCAATAAATTGGTGAAAATGAGCGGCCAGGACGGCTTATGGTAAGGAGGATCAGAAGATGGGAATGACGACGGGTGAAAAGATCTTTTCCTTTGCGAACTACTTGTTTTTCATTGTTTTAATGCTGATTATGATTTATCCGTTCTGGTATATGTTGATGGGGTCGCTCAGCGACCCGCTCTTTATTGCGACTGGAGGCTTCTTTCTGACACCAGCCGGTTTCTCGCTGTCCGCGTATCAAGCGGTGCTGAGTAATGTATCCATTCTCACGGGTTTTAAAGTTTCAATCATTTCAACGATTGGTGGGACAGTGATCGGAACTTTTTTTACGGCAACCACAGCTTATGCGCTTTCCAAGACAAGACTTCGCGGCCGGATGTTTTTTTCTTTTGTCGTACTCTTCACCATGCTGTTCAGCGGCGGTCTGGTACCGACGTATCTGCTGATCAAGGAGCTTGGGATGATCAACACCTATTGGGCGCTAATTCTGCCTGCTGCGATGGGCGCTTGGAACATCTTTGTTATGCAGAGCTTCTTCCGCAATATCCCCGATGAACTGGAGGAGGCGGCCAAAATCGACGGAGCCAATGATCTCACCATTTTCTTCCGTATTGTACTGCCGCTATCGAAGGCGGTTCTGGCAACGATCGGTCTGTTTATCGCCGTCTGGTACTGGAACGATTTTTTCTCGTCGGTGCTCTATATGACTCAGAAAGAAATGTGGCAGCTGCAAATGGTGCTGAAAGATCTGATAAGCAATACCTCTAATGCGATCGCCCAAGCGGGGATCTCGATCAGTTATCAGAGCGAAGTGAATGAGTTTACGATCAAGATGGCTTCCATCATCGTATCCAGTATTCCGATCCTGCTGGTCTACCCTTTTCTGCAGAAGCATTTTGTCAAAGGGGCATTAATTGGTTCGGTCAAGGGCTGAATCCGAACAGGCCCGTTTTCCTGAATATGAATAGATATAGCTGTGCATGAGTATATGCATGGCTTTTTCCCATCCCAATCTTTGCGATGTTATAATAAGATGCACATGTAGTCGTAAGGGGGACGCATCCTTGTCCAAAAAAATAACGATGCAGCAAATCGCGGATGCCTTGGGCGTCTCGAAGTTTGTGGTGTCTAAGGCGCTGTCCGGAAAAGAAGGCGTTAGTGATGTAACGAGAGCGCGCGTGATGGAGACAGCGACCCGGTTGGGTTATTTCAACCAAAAGAATGGCTATCTAAAGACAGGCTTGAATCCCACAACTGAAATTGCGAGCTCGAATCGACGTTCGGTGCTGGTACTCATGCCTAATATCCGTTTTCAGACCAAGGACTCTGCTTATTGGGGCCGGATCCTTGAAGGCATCTCGGAGAAGCTGGAGACGGGAGGCATGGGGATGGTCATCGTAACGGAACAAAGCGTTGAACATTTCATCCACCTGCTAAACCCGGAGGCTTTGGCTGGAATGATAGGCGTGGGAGCAGTCGAAACGCCCTTGTTGCTTGAAGCACACCGAATGGGCTTGCCGATTGTGCTCATTGATCACGAGGATGAGCTCATCCCCTCTGATACCATCTTCGCCGATAATTATGACAGTATGTATAGATTGACCCGGCATCTCATCGGGATCGGACACCGGGAGCTTGTCTTCGTAGGCGATGCTGAATATTCTCGGAGCTTCTATGACCGATATCTAGGATTCCACAGAGCCATGGAAGAGGCGGATAGAGGAAGGCCTGCAACGGGCAACAGGGCGGATCGCTACTGCTTGCCCGTGCAGGGATTTGAGAAGGAGCATTTTGTCGAAACGATTCAACAGTCTGTCAGGGAGTGGGCTCAAGCCGGTGCCCTGCCATCGGTTATGGTCTGTGCCAACGACCAAATTGCACTAGGTGCCCTGATGGCGCTGCAACACCTAGACTACGCTGTGCCTGGCGATATCTCCATCACGGGCTTCGATCATATCGAAGACACAGACCGCACGAACCCGCCAATTACGACGGTGAATGTGCCCAAGAAGGCTTTGGGCAGGCGGGCGGTGGAGCAACTGCTGCGACGAGTTGATGAGCGGGAGGAGCCTAAAGAAAAAGTGCTGCTTGCCTGCGAGCTGCTGCACAGAGAAAGTTCAGTATTAGGTAAGTAATGCTAGATTGCGCTCGATCAGCTCTAATCGCTGCTGAACACATGCATAGGAACGGAGCGGATCCTCCGGTGTATGCATCACGTAGTCGAGCAGACGATCAAGCGTCGTCGACGCCACATGACAACGTGTATCGGAAGAGGCGTAGTAGATATACACTTCTCCGTTAGGTTGAGCCACAACGCCGTTGCAGAAGAGTACGTTGGAGACGTCTCCAACTCGTTCTTCGCCCTCTGGAGCAAGCAGATGACCTGCCGGGCGATGGGTGACTTTAGTCGGCTGTTCAAGATCCGTCAGAAAGGCATATAGTACGTAGCGGAGGCCGGCAGCTGTATTGCGAACACCATGAGCAATGTGCAGCCAGCCTTTTTCCGTTTTAATAGGTGCGGGACCTTGGCCATTCTTGACTTCCTTAATGGTATGATAATGACGTTCGTCTATAATTTCCTCCTGCTCGATCACTGCCTGCTCTATAGAAGCAGATAACCCCCAGCCAATTCCTCCGCCTGAGCCGGTGTCGATGAACCCGTCCTGCGGCCGGGTATAGAAGGCATATTTTCCGTCGACGAATTCAGGGTGCAACACAACATTGCGCTGTTGATTGGAGTTCGTTTTCAGGTCGGCCAGCCGTTCCCAAGAGACAAGGTCTTTTGTCCGGGCAATCCCGCATTGTGCAATGGCGCTCGAGAGATCACCCCTTGGCGCATCCGGATCTTTGCGCTCCGTACAAAACAGGCCGTAGATCCAGCCGTCTTCGTGCTGGACGAGACGCATATCGTAGACATTGACATCGGGATGCCCGGTCTCTGGCATTACAAGCGGGCGATCCCAGAAGCGAAAGCCATCCACCGGGCTATCGCTTTCTGCGATGGCAAAGAACGACTTGCGGTCCGTCCCTTCGACACGGGCAGCCAGATAATACTTGCCATTCCGATAAATGGCCCCCGGATTGAATACGCAATGGACGCCAATCCGCTCCATAAAATGAGGATTAGTGTCCTCGTTGTAGTCGTACTTCCAATGCAGTGGTGCATGTGCAGCCGTAAGCACAGGGAGCTCATAGCGTTCGAGTACGCCGTTGCCAAGTGCTTCTGGCGTGTTTTTTCGGCTAATTAATGCTTCGTATTGCTCAGACAGCTTGTGTTTTCTTTCCTCGAATCTACTCATTCCAAATCAACCTCCGTTATGGTTAGATATTTTCGCTACAGGGGCTTTGGCCAAACGTTCGATCATCTCCATGCAGGCGCGGCTATTGTGATAAGGACATTTCCAGGGACCCGCTTTTTCCTCATTGTCACTGATCGTGCCATCCCGCCGAACACTCCAATGCCATTCGCCGTTCTTACGGTCGACCAAGTATCGGTCAATGAAATGCCATGCGTTCAAGGCGGCTTCCCGATAGGCTTCGTTGCCGGTTAATTGGAAGGCATTATAGAAGCCGACTACGGCTTCCGCTTGAGGCCACCAATCTTTGTCTGTATCACATATCCCTTCAGGTCCTGCCTCGTTGAACAGGCCTCCATCCTCGTCTATACCTTCCTTCAGTGTGACCTCGGCCATGCGCAGAGCAACTAAGCGTACAGCCCCAAGAAGGTCGGAATCACCCAACACCTCAGCTGCTTCGTATAGGAGCCAACTGCCCTCGATATCGTGACCATATGAGATGTGATCCGATTCACTTGTCCACGCCATATCAAAAAAAAGTTTGAAATGCCACGATTCCTCGTTCACGATATGATGTATCGTAACCGCGATCAGATCTTGGAGCTTCAGCCTTACCTGATTGTCCGGCCAGACCCGGTATAGATTGGTGTAGGCTTCCAAGACGTGGAGATGTGTGTTCATAGACTTTTTGCTGTTCAAGTCTTTTGTACTGAGACTATTATCGTTTGTTTCCTGCCATTCGCGTGACAACGCTTCAATATAGCCTTTGTGTACAGGATCGAAGGCGTGGCGCTCCAACAAATGGAACAGCTCAATTGCTTTCTTCAGCGTCTCTTCGTCTCCCGTCGCCCGGTAATATTCCGTATAAGCATAGATGGTAAACGCTTGCCCATAGACTTGTTTTTTGGTGGACACCGCAGTGCCCTTGGCACTTACGGACCAGTAAAGTCCGCCGTGCTCGGTATCCTCAAAATAGTCTGTGAGATACCGATAAGCCCTGTTCGCTGTTTGCAGATAGCGTTGCTCGCCATACATCCGGTAAGCCGCGGAAAAGGTCCACATGATCCGTGTGTTTAATACCAGCGCTTTATCGGCCATTCGGTCCTCTTGCAAATTGCGATTAATGTAGCCGTAAAACCCTCCGTTTTCCTCATCGACGGCTTGTTCGAGCCAGAAGGGGAGTATATTATTCCTTAACTCTTCTTCAATTTGGATCGCCCAATGTGCATTATCCATAACGCAGCACCTCCTCGAATATAACAAATCGGTATTTGTTATATAACAAGTTATCACTCAATCTAACAAAATGGCAATAGTTTTTAAACGGAAATTGAAAGTTTTTTGAGATTAGGTTGAAATTTGTTGAATTTTTTAATAAAGTATAATAAGCGAATCAGAGATGGAGGAAGGGCTATGAATAAAGTAACGCTTCAAATGATTGCGGATCGGCTGAATGTATCCAAGGCGCTCGTATCCAAAGCATTGTCAGGGGACAGTGCCGTCAATGAAGGTACGAAGGAGACGATCTGGAAGACGGCGGAGGAGATGGGCTACCGCTTTAAAAAACCAAAGCCATCAAGTGCTGAAGTCCACAGTGGCATGATGGCGGTCCTGATGCCGAGAGCTTACTTGGATGATATGGAATATTGGGGCAATGTGATTCAGGGCATCGAAAAGGAGCTATTAAAGCATAACTTCAGCATGCTTCTATCCAGTATCGATATATCGCTCCCTCCCAAGGAGGGGCTATTGTCAGCCATTGAAGATCACAAGGTGAATGGAGCCATTGTCATGGGCCATCTCCCGAACAACTACATTGATGCGCTGAAGGAGAAGCATTTTCCGTTCATCATTCTGGATGCCAATATGCATGATCCGACCCTAGATCATGTGCTGGCAAACAATTACCTTGGTGCGTATGAGGCATCGATTTATCTGATGGAGCAAGGGCATCGGAATCTCGCCTTCGTCGGGGATCCTGATACTTCCTGGAGCTTCAAAGAGCGCTACCGCGGTTTTCGAGAAGCGGTGATGGACTATGCCAAAAGGTGCGGGGAGCCAGTATGGGCCAAGTTGATTGGCGGTGTCGGCGTATCCGGCACAGGGATGTATACGCATCCCGAGTTGGACCAGGGGATTCGTGACAGTGTTACGCAGAACAGTCCGATAACTGCTATGTTCTGCGCCAACGACTTGACAGCTTTCGAAACCTTGAAACGATTAAATGAGCTAGGGAAGCAGTGTCCGGACGATGTGTCAATTGTGGGGTTTGATGATACAACACTCGCAAAACTGCTTCGTCCAAACCTTACGACTGTGAAAGTTCCAAAGACTGCAATTGGAGGACGCGCGGCAGAGCTTATTCTCAGACGTATCCGCTACCCGGAAGTTGCTCCGGGATTGGTGATGCTCTCAACAGAGCTTGTTACGCGCGACTCCGTTCGCACAATTCCTGCAGATGTACCTGCTGCGGAATAATTGAAATACAGCACCACACCATATATAACTTGAGAGAGGGAAGAGTCTTTGTGCCAGATGCACAAAGGCTCTTTTTAACTATTGAAAAAAATTAAAAATAGTTGAAAAGAAAGTTTCGGTATGTTAATATTACCTTGCAATCATCTTTAAGATTCTAAGGGGGAATACAAGTGAGAAAGTCAGGGTTATTAATTATTAGTACATTACTGTTAGTTATGCTTATAGCGGCTTGTGGCAGTAATGGGGGAAACACCCCGGGTAATTCAGTACCCGATACGACTGAAACACCGGCAAATAATGAAAGCGTAACTAACGGAGAGACGGCAGATCAAGAAATCAGCGGTGTAATCACGTTTCTTACCAACCGGACCGACATGATTGACAACGAGTATGTTGACTATGCCAACCGCTTTAAAGAGAAATATCCAAATGCAGAAGTCAACTTTGAAGCAGTAACCGATCTGGATCAAACGACTAAAATTCGTCTCTCATCAGGTGAGTTTCCGGATGTTGTGTTAATTCCGACCATACCCAATTCCGACCTGCCTACCTATTTCGCTCCGCTTGATGATCTTGAACTGAATGATCGCATCTATTTCCAGGATTACAAGGCTTATGACGGCAAGGTATACGGAATCTCTGCAGGAGCTACAACGACTGGCATTGTGTATAATAAGCAAGCGTTTGCAGATGCAGGCATTACCGAAATTCCAACGACCCTGGATGAGTTTTACGAGGCGGCAGAGAAGCTGAAGCAGAACGGTATCGTGCCTTTGGCCTCCAACTTCAAAGATCAATGGACGCTCTATCCATGGGCATCTGAAGTTCCAATCTCTATGGCGAACAATGCCAATCTGAACAATGATCGCGTGGATTCCAATGAGCCTTATCAAATGGATAATCCTTACGGCCAGGCGATGACCATTTTGCGTACGATGCACGAGAAGGGATACCTTGAGCCAGATATCAACTCCACCAACTGGGAGCAATCAAAAATTGATGTCGCAAACGGCAAGTTTGCGATGTATCTGCTGGGCAACTGGGTGATTCCGCAAGTGGCAGACAGCGGAACAACCAGTGACAATGTCGGCTTCTTCCCATTCCCTTATGACAACTCCGGTCAGACGAATGTACTGCTGGCTCCCGATTGGGGATACGGTGTCAATAAAAATAGCGATAACCTTGCCACAGCCAAAGCCTTCGTGAAATGGATGCTTGAGGATTCGGGATTCGATGCCTTTGCCGGTTTTATCCCGGTCCTGCGCGATATTGAGCCGCAAGTTCCCCAACTGGCTGAATTCAATAGCTTTGACCCAACCTACATCGAGGCTGTACCCGACAATGAGGTGGTAACTGAGATTGTAAACCGGGCGCAGATTACAAAAGAAGCGGTTGTACAGGAGTTTGTGTTATCCAAAGATCCGCAGTCCATTCTGGACAAATATAATGATGCCTGGAGCAAAGCAAAGAGTGCGGTAATTAAATAGGTACGGACCCATCTTTATAGGAAGAGAGTGGATTACCCGGGAGGAATAGAACCGGATAATCCACTTTTATTTCCTTCTCGCGCGGCAAAGAACGGAATGGAGTGGACGTATGAATAAATGGTCTTACAAGACACAACGCAAGCTGATCCTCATTGCATTTTTGGCAGTTCCGCTGGCGTTGCTGGGCATGTTTACTTATTATCCTGCCGCCAGACTGCTTTATCAGAGTTTTACAGATTGGAATGGCGTAAGCGCGTCCAGCACGTGGCTTGGATTTGATAACTACCGTGAGATTTTCACGAACCCTGCTTTGTTTGGTGTTTTTCTGAATCAAATTCCTTATGTGATTATTGGTATCATCCAGAATATCGTGGCAATTTTATTCGCTGTTATTTTGAATTCAAAACTTAAAGGCCGCAACGGCTTTCGCGTGCTTTTATTTCTACCGTTTATGATGAACGCGGTTGCCGTAGCCTTTATGTTCCAATATGTGTTTGATACATCGAATGGTTCGTTCAATGGGTTGCTCGGCTTTCTGGGTCTGGAATCCTTGCAGCAGAGCTGGCTGGGTAATACGTCCCTTGTCAATTATTCCTTGGCTTCCATCGGGTTTTGGCGGTTCATGGGCTACAACATGGTCATTTATTTAGGCGCTCTCCAGTCCATTCCGGCAGATATGTATGAAGCAGCAAAAATTGACGGCTCGAACCGCTTTCAGACTTTATGGTACCTGACCCTGCCAAACATGACAAAGATTATTCAACTGAATATGTTCTTGACGCTTAGCGGAGCGCTTGCCGTATTTGATTTGCCGTTCGTTCTGACGAAGGGTGGTCCGGCTGGGGCGAGTGAAACCTTCCTCTTGAAGACGATTCAAACGGCCTTCCAATTCAACAACTTTGGTCTGGCGTCAGCAATGAGCATCGTGCTGGTTATGCTAACCGCAATTATTCTGTTGATTCAGAACGCAGTCATCAAACGGAAGGGGGATTAACTTGGTATGCAGACGAAAAAATGGGACCCCGTCCAAGGACTCAAATATATCATTCTGGCCTTCGCCACATTTGTGGTACTGTTTCCGCCTTATATCATTTTCATTAATGCTTTTAAATCAGCCAATGAAGGGGCGAATCCATTTGCTTTGCCAGAGAGCTTTTTAAATATAGATAACTTTGTCAATGTGTTTGTCCGGGCGAATATTTTGCAGGCCTTTTCGAATACAGCCATCATTGTCATTGTTTCTCTAATCGGTAACATCGTTTTGGGTACGATGGTGGCCTATGTGCTGGGCCGAATTGACTTCCGAGGCAAATCCATTGTTATTGGGGCGTTCCTGTTCGCCATGATTATACCGGCCATAACCACCCAAGTCGTCGTGTTCTCACTGATACAATCCTTGGGCTTGTATAATTCATTGGCTGCACCGATCCTGCTGTTTATCGGCGCAGACGTAATTCAGATTTATATCTACCTCCAGTTTATCCGTAACATTCCATATGAGTTGGATGAGAGCGGCATGATGGATGGAGCAAGTCTGTTCCGTATCTACAGAAGTATCATATTTCCGCTGCTAGGTCCTGCTACAGCAACCCTTATTATTCTGAAGACAATCAATATGTACAATGAACTTTACATTCCATTCTTGTATATGCCAAGACAAGACCTGGTCGTCGTATCGACCTCAATTATGCGGTTTGCAGGCAATAACCAGGCCCAGTGGGGCAATATCAGTGCAGCCATTCTGCTCATTATGATTCCAACGACAGTGCTTTATCTGTTTCTGCAGAAGTACATTTTCTCGGGGGTCATGAATGGAGCGGTAAAAGGGTAAGTCATCACGCGAATTCAAAGTTGCAACATGATGGGAGAGGTAAGTATGACTGGAGCATTTGTACAAAGAGAAGAGAGCCGACTGTGGTTGGATGGCAAGCCCTTTCGTTTTGCAGGACCGAACATTTACTGGCTGGGCTTGGATGAGAATGTAGACGGGGTAGACTGGCCGACATCCTTCCGGGTTATCGACGCCTTGGATACAGCGGTGGAGATGGGGGCTAACGTTGTTCGTTCCCATACCCTGGGCGCTTCCCACGGCGATCCTAAATCAATCATGCCTAGTCCTGACGTCTATAATGAAGAAGCGCTGCGCAAGGTTGACTTCGCCATTGCCGAGGCAGGGAAAAGAGGGCTCAAGCTAATCATTCCCCTCGTGTGCAATTGGGATTATTATCATGGTGGCCGCTTCACCTTTGCAAGATGGCAAGGATCAGACGACCCGCTGACGTTCTACACCGATCCTGCATGTGTTGCGTTGTTCAAGCGTTATATTGGTACCATTGTTAATCGGCTCAACACCTGTAACGGTAAGCGGTACAAGGATGATCCCACGATTATGGCCTGGGAACTGGGCAACGAGCTGAACGATGCGCCATCGGCATGGGTAGAAGAATTGGCTGATTATATAAAATACCTGGACGGTAATCATCTTATTGCCCATGGCAAGCAGTTCGGAGTGGACCAGGACAAGCTCGAGATCGCCAGTCTGGATATCCTCGACGTACATTATTACCCGGCTAGTGCCGAAAAGACGGTGGCCGATGCACAAGCGGTGACGGCGGCTGGGAAAGTATACATTCAGGGGGAATACGGGTGGCCGGATGCTGATTTAACGGCATTTACAAAGGCAGCGGAAAGAGAACCAGCAGTGTCTGGTACCTTGTTCTGGTCCTTATTTCCTCACGGAGATCATGGCGGCTATGTCCAGCATTACGATGGTTTCTCTGTTCATTATCCCGGGACGGGCCTCAACCATGATCTTGCCCAGCGTATTGGTCAACTCCGGACCCATTTGTACCGGATGAGAGGACTTTCTGAGCCTGTGCATTCTGTGCCAGCCAAGCCGGAGATTATCAGCGCTGAAGGTGAAGTTGTTTTTCGACGGGTGGTAGGTGGAGCTTATTATACGGTGGAGCGGGCTACAGAAAGTGAGCAAGGGCCGTGGAAGGTGATTTATGACCGGAGGGCGGCGGATCACTCGGCATCCTGGACGGATCCAACTCGTATCCACAGCCAACTGGCGTACTACCGTGTGAATGCACATAATGCGTCAGGCATAGCGGGAGCATACTCACCCATTTACCATTCGAAGGCGTTCTGAAAGTGATAGATTCAGTAGGGTATAACAAGGCCGGCAAGGCAACTCGTTAACGAGGGCTGAGCTGGCTTTTCTTATTTGTGAAACAGCAATATTTGCCCTAAATGTCCTCAATCAAGTGGGAGTTTTGGAGAGAAACTCTCTTTATAATTGGAGCAGAAAGAGAAATTATAGATGAAAAAGGGAGGAAAAAAGATGTCCATTAGCAAACGCAAAATCGTTTCTCTAACGCTGCTTACCACAATACTTGCTGGTTGTTCTAACGTCAACAATGCGCCTACGGGGACCGAGGGTGGCGATGGTCAAGAAGGAACAGGGCCATTGAATGTAAGTATTACTCTGATGGGTGGACCCAAAACGCCTGATTCTTGGGTGGAGACAGCGCTTGAGGAAAACTTGTCGGCTCATCTGCAGCGTCCTGTCGATTTGGAGAATTTGTTCCTGCCAGGTTGGAGTGACTTCAAGACGAAGATCAATTTGATGATGGGTGACCGCAAAAGCATGCCCGATCTCCTCTGGCATTCCGATATGGAGAAGGAATATAACAGCTGGATTCAGGCGGGTGTCCTGGTTGATTTGGTGCCCTTTCTGCAACAGCATGGCAAGAACATTCTCAATTATTACACAGAGGATACGCTCTTCTACAGCTGGGACGATGGACAATTATTTCGTATACCCGGTGATGTTGCTGAACTAGGCTCCATGACCACGATGCTGCGTAAGGACTGGCTTGATGCTTTGAACCTTGAAGAGCCAACCACACTGGATGAATACATTTCTGTTTTGAGAGCGTTCACAAATGAAGATCCCGATGGCAATGGGTTACACGATACCTTCGGTTTTGTCGGGGATCATGACTGGCGAGCTTTTGCCCCGTTCTTTTATCCGAATGGTGTGGATGTAGAACAGTTTATTGTGCAGGAAGACGGTTCGGTCAAATTTGGCGCGACGATGCCTGCTGTTAAGGAAACGTTAAAAATACTACAAGAGCTGTATGCAGAAGGCGTAATTGATCCCAGGATGGTGACACCCAATAGCAATACGGGAGATTTGTTTGCAGAGGGAAAGGTAGGGTCGTTGTACTATTGGATCTCCTTTCTCAATGAAGCGCATCCGAAACAAATGTCGTTTAAAGAAATTAATCCTGACGGCCAGTACGTAGCATTGGAACCAATGCAAGGAAAAGACGGCTTCCAAGCTGATGTCCCTACTGATGGTAAGGGTTGGAGCTTTGTATCTGTCACAGATGCAGCAGACGAGCCAGATGCAGTTGTTCAGGTGCTTGATCGTATGGCTTCGGTAGAGGTGAATACCCTGATCAAGTTTGGGTTGGAAGGGGAGCATTACACCTTCGAAGAGGGAGTCTTCAAAAGCTTGATCAACGAAGATCAAGGAAAACAGCTCGGTTTGGACAACTATACGTGGTTTGTTACACGTAAGGATGAGGCGAATATCCGTAACACGCCGGAGGTTATCGAGCTATTTGAACGGCGAATCGAAACCTCGCAGCCTATGCGTGAGAAAATAGTTTTCTTCAAATCTTCAAACCGTCCGCAATGGGATGAGTTTTCTGCCGACCTCATCAAGTTGAGAGACGAGACCTTCTATGGCATTATCGCTGGAAATCTCCCAATTGACGCCTTTGACAGCTTTGTGGAGCGGTTCTACCAGCAAGGCGGTGAGCAAGTGGAGGAAGAGGCTAATCTTCTGTATCAATCTCAGCGCGATGAGCGGGAATCATTCGCTGCTTGGTATCAGGAAAACATCGTGCCTTACAAGTAAACGTACGAGAATGAGAGGCGGAAGGCAGCCGCTTCTCATTCATTTGATGGAAAAGGGTGTGGACTGGGATGTTGAGTGAGACGGCAATAAGGAAAAGCCGCTGGAAACATATGAAACGTGACAAATATTTGTATCTGTTATTACTGCCCGGGGTATTGCTTATCTTCTTATTTAAGTATGTGCCCATGTATGGAATTGTCATTGCATTCAAGGATTACAACATCTTGCTTGGCGTATTGGAGAGTCCGTGGGTGGGATTAAAGCAATTTGAACGACTGTTCCGGACGCCAGACTTTGCGACGATATTTGCCAATACGTTTATTATCAGCTTTTACAAGCTCATATTTGGATTCCCGGCCCCTATCATTTTGGCACTTTTGCTGAATGAGCTAAAAAACGGCTTGTTTAAAAGGTTTACACAGTCCGTTCTTTATTTGCCGCATTTCCTGTCATGGGTAATATTCACCGGCATTATCGTAGCCTTTCTAAACCCTGTGGACGGCATGGTCAATTATATTCTGAGTACGCTAGGCATGAGGCCAATTAATTTTATGATCATTCCGGATTACTTCCGTACGCTCTTGGTGAGCACGCATATCTATAAGGAAATGGGCTGGGGGACGATTATTTATCTGGCTGCCATGTCCGGTGTGAATCCAGACCTGTATGAGGCAGCTCGCGTAGATGGTGCTAATCGGCTCAAGCAAATGTGGCATGTCACACTCCCTTCTATCCGTTCTGTCATCCTGATCTTGATGATACTTGATCTTGGCAACATTCTTGATGCCGGGTTCATGCAAGTGTTCCTGTTATACAATCCACTGGTTTATGAAGTGGCGGATATTATCGACACGTATGTCTATCGCGTAGGGATACAGAGTGCCAATTACAGCCTGGCCACTGCAGCCGGAGTTTTTAAATCCGTTATTGCGCTGGTCCTCATCTACTCGGCCAACAAAATTGTACAAAAATCCGGCAATAACGGACTATGGTAAGGAGGATGGCTTAACATGGGAATGTCGCGAGGCGATCGATTATTCAGTTTCTTTAACCACTTGGTCATGATTATACTTGCCATCGCCATGATCTATCCTTTCTGGTATCTCATTATGGCCTCGCTCAGCGATCCGAAACTAACGGCGCTGGGGGGCTTATATTTGTGGCCCAGGGGATTCTCTTGGGATGCCTATATAACCGTGCTTCGAGACCAGTCGTTCTGGTCTGGATTCCGCGTCTCCATTCTCGTGACAATAGCAGGTACGGCGATTGGGACTTTCCTGACAGCGACGACTGCCTATGCGATCTCCAAAAGACGTCTGCAGGGCAGGATGGTCGTATCGTTCTATATTTTGTTCACCATGCTGTTCAGCGGCGGACTGGTGCCCAGTTACTTGCTCATCAAAGAGCTTGGCATGCTGAACACCTTGTGGGCGCTTATCATTCCCGGCACATTGTCCGCCTTTAACATTTTTGTGATGCGGAGTTTTTTCGTTGGTTTGCCGGAGGAAGTGGAGGAAGCGGCGAAGATAGACGGGGCCAATGACTTGATGGTGTTTTTCCGTGTTGTGCTGCCGCTATCAAAGGCTGTGTTAGCGACCATTGGTTTATTTATGGCCGTGATGTATTGGAATGATTTCTTCTCTACTATTCTGTATATTAATGACAAAGACAAATGGCAGCTACAAGCGGTGCTGCGTAACTTGATTGACCAGGCGGTACAAAGTTCAGGCGCGGGTCCTAATGGGGACCAGATTCACGTATCGGCGTTTACAGTTCGCGCTGCTTCCATCCTGCTTGCTACACTGCCGATCCTGCTCGTCTATCCGTTTCTGCAAAAGCATTTTGTCAAAGGTGCGATGATTGGCTCAATTAAAGGATGAATCCGATGGAAATAGACGTGATGCTGTCCATAAGCATTTTTACGACAATGTTTGGTGCAGGGCTTTTGTTGGGCTTCGTTGGGGCGGGCGGTTCGGGCTTTATTATATCTATCTTGACGACGTTGTTCGGACTACCGATCCATACAGCACTCGGGACGGCGCTCTCAGCCATGATATTCTCTTCCGTCTCAGGTACGATAAGTCATTACCGCGAAGGCAACATTATGCTCCGTAGCGGAATCGTCGTCGGCCTTTTCGGCGGTATAGGTGCTTGGGTGTGCTCCCGCCTGTCTGTACGAATTGATGAAGAGGTGATTCAATATTTGACCGCCACTGTCCTCTATCTATCCTCAGCTATCCTCTGGCTACGAATGCTATTCTTAAACCGGCAGCAGAAGATGTCGGCAATGGCCAATGAAACTGCTGCAGGCGTAGAGGATTATCCCGTATCGTGGATAACAGCAGGAGTTATAGGACTGCTCTGCGGCGCGTTATCCGGACTTTTTGGCGTGGGCGCCACGCCATTCATCCAGATTTCATTAATGGTGTTTATGAAAATGAGAATAACCCAAGCAGCTGGCACGACGATGCTCGTTATCATTCCGATTGCGCTAGCAGGCGGTGCCGGATTCTATGGAACAGGTAATCTTGATTTTCAGTTGTTGGCCGTAGTGCTTGCGGCGATTACGCTAGGCTCATATATCGGAGCCAAGTTTACTAGACGGCTTCCTGGTACCTTACTAAAAGTGGCGATGGTATCGATCCCCATGCTTGGTGCAACCCTGCTGTTGCTATAAATTTTTGACTAATGAGAGGAGTGGGTAGGTTGGCTTTTTTACAAGTAGAGTTTAAGTCGGAAACCTTGGCGATGGCCAGTACGATTCATGTCATTGCACCAGAGAGGCGCGAACAGGAGCCATGTCCTGTCCTATACCTGCTTCACGGCGGATCGGATAATCATACAAGCTGGCAGCGGTACACAGCGATCGAACGATACGTTGCGGATCGTCAGTTGATTGTCGTTATGCCAGCGGTACACTACAGCTTTTATAGTGATCAAAAGACTGGATTTCCTTATTTCACTTATCTGACCGAGGAATTGCCGAGGGTTGTGAAAGGGTTGTTTCATGCTTCAGACCGGAGAGAGAATACATTCGCGGCGGGCTTGTCTATGGGGGGCTACGGGGCCTTTAAGCTAGGCATCAACTGCCCAGACAAATTTGCTGCGGTGGCTAGCCTATCAGGCAGCCTCGATCAGCGGGACCGGCTGGGTCCGTCTCCTGCTATTACGAACCAGACAATGCTTCGGATGGCACACTATACATTCGGCTCCACAGAAGAATACTCAGGCAGCGATAATGACTTGGCCTTTGTGCTGGAGAAGCATCTACAGGCCGGAGTCCAGTTGCCCAGGTTGTATCAGGCGTGCGGCACGCGGGATCATAACTATACGATTAATGAGGCGTTCTACGATCAATTCCAAGGGCGGTTAGACTTGACCTATGAATCGCATGAGGGCAAAGGACATGACTGGAACTACTGGGATGAGCAGATTCGCCATGTGCTGGATTGGATGATGCCTGTGCCAGGAGGTGGAGGAATATGAAGATCGGTGTACTGTGTGGAGACCGGTATCATCCTGCGGGCACTGTTATCGCAGGGCTACAGGAAGCGATGGATGGACAAGTGGAGCTGGAGGTACGGGAGGTGCTTCCGCAAGACGTGGCTCTATCCCAGACCTGGATGAAGAGCAAGGATGTCATCGTATTGGCCAAGATTAATCATAGATCTGCCCAGGATACAACGCCGTGGCTCACAGCAGATAGTAAGTTGGCCATCATGGATTATGTCGTTGAAGGAGGTGGACTGACTATCCTTCATGCTGGAACCGCGGGCTTTAAGGACGACGCAAGCTTTTCTCAATTTATCGGTGGCGGGTTTGCTTATCATCCCGAGCCCTGCCAGGTTACGTTATCCTTGACCCCAGCGAATGCCCCTTTTCCCATCGATGCGATGAAGGATATGGTCGTTCATGACGAGCATTATATGATGGACATCGCCGATGAGTCCATTGATGTGTTCCTGACAGCGGCGTCGGAGCATGGGATGCAGGCGGCAGGCTGGGCCAAGCATCACGGGCTAGGAAGGATTTGCACGCTTACGCCAGGACACTTTGCAGAGGTGTGGAGAGAGCCGGGATACCAGTCATTGATCAGCCTTGCATTGCGTTGGTGTGCGGAGAAGACATCACGATGAGATGGGAGGGGAGACAGATGGCAACGCCTGAGAAGAAAACGATCGTTGTAATCGGAGCCGAGCATCCGCTTGGTGAGCAGATGTGTGCATTTTGGCTTGCCGAGGGGTGGACCGTTTTTGCAGCTGCAGCAGGAACGGAGGGTATGGAGGGTGTTAAACCTGTAGCAAACACGAGTGGCGTCGGAGGTGAGGCACTTCTCAGTAGATTCCATGAGTCAACCTTTAATCCGTTGGAGGCTGCATCCATTGAAGCAATGGTTCTTGACGTTGAATCCGTTATGGATCACGTGGATATGATTGTGCACTGTGCCCTCCGATGCGAGGCGATGGAGCCGGGAGAATGTATCGACAGCCACCAAGTAATGGCATTGTATACGTACAATGCGGTTGCTCCTTTACGAATAACGGAAGCACTGTTACCGCTCATGGAGGGAGGCAGGCGACGCATAGGGTTTATCACGGATTCGCGAGGGGGCATGTATGAAGAGGTGGATGGGCGGCATATCGGTTACGATATGTCGCTTGCCGCATTACGGATGGGAGTCAAAAATATGTCCAATGCGCTTGGTCCAGAAGGGTTCGCAATTCGGACAGTTATGTTGGATATGCAGCGGGGCAGCGACCTTGAGATGAATAGACGTGCTCAACTCGTTTGTCAGAGGTTGACCGAGGAACGGGATGAGGAGGGAGAGGTATGAAAGGGACGGCATTGGTGACAGGGGCGGACCGTGGCCTGGGCTTGGCGTTTGCCAGTCAGTTAGCCAGTCAGGGCTGGCGAGTACTTGCCGGTCAGTATCTGTTGGAGTGGAGTGAGCTGTTGGATTTGGCAAGGTGCCACCCCAAACAGATCGTCTTGCTACCGCTGGATATAAGTTCTGACGCATCGGTACGTGAAGCGGCGCGCCGGGCTTCAAAAGAAGTGAAAGCCATCGATCTGGTTATTCATAATGCGGCGGTATCCAGCCCATTCAAGGATCAGGAGATAGGGAGCGGACTCAACTATAAGGAGATGATCAGGCTCTATAATGTCAATGCTATTGGATTGTTGCGTGTTACCGAAGCCTTTCGATCGCTAACAGATGTCGGCGGGCTGAAGCGCCAATGTATTATTTCATCGGAGGCCGGAAGTATCGAACGCAGCCACCGCAAAGCATGGTTCAGCTACTGCATGTCCAAGGCCGCTTTGAATATGGGGGTTGCACGTCTCTACGAGGAGCTGCGCCATGAAGGCTACACGTACCGGCTTTTTCATCCGGGATGGATGAAAACGTATATGTCAGGTGTGAGAAACGACGCGGCGGAGTTAGAGCCGCACGAGGTGGCAACGATGGCGCTCCACTACTTTTTGACGTCAGGCGAAGCTGACCGCCGATTAATGATGAGTGATTGGCAGGGCCAGGTATGGCCATGGTAGATTAGATTTATAGCAATCACAGCAGGAGGCTGATAAGCTTGGAGTACGCTTATAAAATGATAGCGCTTCATGATAGTCTGCCGATCCGACTTGTCATGCACCGCCAACAGAGCTATAGCTATCACTGGCATAAGGAGTTGGAGATATTTGTGGTGCTGCAAGGTTCTGTGGTCATTCATACGACCCGGACGCAATATACGCTGCAAGAAGGTGAAATTCTCATCCTAAACAGCAATGAGATTCATGCTTCTCATTGCCCGGGTCATGCAGACGCCGTCTTGGTTGTCCAAATTGATGTTCAATTTCTAAAGAGGTACGGCTACGACTTCTCCCAAATTACCGTGCAGCGTGAGCCATGGATTGACCTGGAAACGAAGCAAAGCATAAAGAATACCCTCGCATGTATTGTTCTGGAAATGTGTAGACAAGAAAAAGGGTACCAGGTGCAGGTCATGTCCCATCTCTACCAATTCATTAGCGATTTATTGCGTAAAGTACCGCATCGCGTTGGCAAACATGCGCCAAATGCGATGACCGATATGGATTTCAATCGATTAAACCGAATCATTAAGTATATGAACGATCATTACAAGCTTCCGATCCGGTTAAAAGATATTGCAAAGGAGGAGTTTCTTAGCGCCTACTACTTGTCCCATTTTTTCAAGGAAAAAGTCGGGTTAACCTTCTCGGAGTGCTTGAATCAAATTAGACTGCAGAAGGCGGTCGAGCTGCTATTATCGGAATCCTCTCGGACAATTACTGAAATAGCAATGGAAGTGGGGTTTCCTAATGTAAAGTCTTTGAACCGCACATTTAAAACCAGGTATCATGTCAGTCCGTTGCGTTACAAAAAGAACCTGTTAAGCAGCACCGGGCAAACGGGCCCGGAATGGAAAGTGGGACATCTTGAGAATCCAGAGCATCCAGAGCATCAGGAGGTTTATAGTTCTTTTATTATGGATAAGATCAGGCGGCTGATTAATGAGTAGCCGTTGAACACAACCTGTCAACCTTGGCAGGTCTTTTGTGTGCTAAGATGCTGGTAAACCATCGATAGATTCCGGATGAGGAAGTAGAGGTGAATCAACACATGGAAGACAGGATCATTCAAGCGCTCAATCAAGCCTACCCGATACAATTTACAACTGCCGAAGCTGTAACCAATGAGATGTATCGTTGTTCATCACAAACGGGGATATACTTTGTTCGGGCAACGAATTACAAGTCCTATCAGGGGCAAGTTGAAGAAGCACGATGGCTGAACTATTTACATACCCAGGACGTAGGGGTGCCTCAAATCATACCCTCGCATACAAACGCCTTAGTGGAACAGGTGCAGTTGAATTCGCTCAAGTCGGTTGTGGTTTTTCAAGCTGCGCCTGGGATTCATCTACCACGATCGCAATGGAACGGAACGGTCTTTAGAACGCTTGGACAACAAATCGGCAAGCTGCATCGCGTTAGTCGGGACTACTTGAAGACTCAACCAACCGTGCAGATAAATCATTGGTATGAGAGCGAAGAATACGATTTTCTCCGTCATATTCCTGCGTCTGTGAAAACGATTCGTGCCATAGCAGACAATGTACTTAACCAGGTGAAGGAACTGCCGAAGGATGAATCCACATATGGCTTAATACACGGAGATTTATGGCTTGAGAATACGCTTGTCGACAGTGACGGCAAGTTAACGATGATTGATTTTCAAGACGGTGAACAACACTACTATGTCTACGACTTGGCTGTGCCCATCTATTCTGCACTGGAGTATTCCTTTGCAGGGGGAGAGAACATCAGGGATTACGAGCGATCCATCACGGAGGCGTTAATTGAAGGGTACAGGGAAGAAAGTAATCTGACTACAGAGATGCTCATGCGGTTGCCGCTTTTTCTGCAGTTGAAGGAAATATTTGAATACAACTGCATGCACCGATACTGGGATGCCGCGAACCTAAGTGAGGAACAAGTGCGGATCATGAACTTATATAGATATCGGCTCGAGAGCAGATATGGTTGAGAAAAAGGAAAAGAACCTTCTCACTCCATAACCGAGAAAGAAGGCTCTTAATTATTGACTTATCGAAGTTAAAGGTCCCACAAACTGGTGATGACTTTGACGACCTCGGCTCTGGATGCCGTACCATTCGGTAGGAATCTGCCGTCTGGATAACCCTTTAACAACCCTAACTCTCGTGCTTGCTGGACCGACGTCAATGCCCAAAGGGGAATCTGCGATTCATCGGCAAAGGCAGCTTCTGCAGCACCGACCGGCAGGGCTCCACCAGCATACTCATACGCGCGAAGTGTCATGACAGCCAGCTCTGCCCGGGTCAGCAAAGCCTCGGGTTGAAAAGCATCTCCCGCATCCCCGCTAACAATTCCTGCATCATGGACAGCCGCGATGGCTCCGGCGTACCAACTGTCGGCTTCGACATCGGCAAATACCGGGTCACCTGTCGCATGAAGCTGCAGCGCTCTTGCCAAAAGTGCAGCATAGTGGCCGCGCGTCACCTGAGACTCCGGTTCGAAGCGCCCGTCTGGCATCCCCTCGGTCAGTCCCGCCACTGCAGCTTCTCGAATGCTGGCCGCTGCCCAGTGACTATCCGGCACATCCGAATATGTCAGCTCATAGGTCAAAATTCCGTAGACCGTGCGAGCAATGTCCTGCACGATAGGATTGCCGATTGCCTGCGCTTCGCTGAAGGTACTGGTCGTAGTAACCTCAGTCAGCACGCTGATCGCGAGCTCCCGTCCCGGCACCAGGAAGTAGCCTGCATCATGGGTGACATTGGCGTTCTCGCCCGTCTTGTGAGCGATCGGTGCCTGTGGCAGCGCGCTGCCGAACTTCGTGTCGACCTCCTGTTCGCTCATCCAGGTGATCAATTGCTCGCTTGACGCCTCGCTCAGCACATCCCCTTGATAGATTTCTTCCAATAAGGTCGTCAGGTCGGCGGCATTGATGTAGTTGTCTTGCTCCGGCGTCGGGGCCGGGGCAAACATTTTGCGGCCCAAATGCATGACCGTTAAACCCAGCTCATCCATCAGCTGCTGCACCGTGTCTAGCCCAACGACGTCGATCAGCACATTGGTTGCCGTATTATCCGACTGCGTAATAATCAGCCGGGCCAGTCGCTCTAGCGTCACCTGCTGAGGGAAGGTCTCCTTCTGCAGCGAACCGGTACCGCCTACAACATCGGAAGGTGACACTTCCACCTCGTTTGACAGCGATAGCTCACCTTTGTCAACCTGCTGCATCAGGGCCGTCGCCAGTGCCAGCTTGATTGTGCTTGCTGGCATGTAAGGCTGCCGGGAGCCAAGATGCAGCTCCTTATACCCGTAACTGCCGCTCAGATCCTTGATGGCGACCGAGACCCGGATTCCCCGCTCCGATGCATCCTGGATCAGAGGCTCCACCGAACGTACAAATTGCGGCAGGTGCAACGGCGAGACGGATTCCGTTGAATGGTCACGCTGATAGTTGTATACCGCTTTTGCGATACGCTGGACGATGGGATTCCCGATCGCCTGTGCTTCGCTGAATTCTGTCGTGGTTGTCACCTGGGTCAGCACGCTGATCGCGAGCTCCCGTCCCGGCACCAAGAAGTAGCCAGCATCATGGGTGACATTAGCGTTCTCGCCCGTCTTGTGAGCGATCGGTGCCTGTGGCAGCGCGCTGCCGAACTTCGTGTCGACCTCCTGTTCGCTCATCCAGGTGATCAACTGTTCACTTGACGCCTCGCTCAGCACATCCCCTTGATAGACTTCTTCCAGCAAGGTCGTCAGATCGGACGCATCGATATAATTGTCTTGCTCCGGCGTCGGGGCCGGGGCAAACATTTTGCGACCCAAATGCATGACGGTTAGACCCAGCTCATCCATCAGCTGCTGCACCGTGTCCAGCCCAACGACGTCGATCAGCACATTGGTTGCCGTATTATCCGACTGCGTAATCATCAGCCGAGCTAGTCGCTCCAGCGTCACCTGCTGAGGGAAGGTCTCCTTCTGCAGCGAACCGGTACCGCCTACAACATCAGACGGTGACACTTCCACCTCATCTGTCAGCGAAAGGTCACCTTTGTCCACTTGCTGCATCAGGGCCGTCGCCAACGCCAGTTTGATCGTGCTTGCTGGCATGTAGCTCTCTGTTGAGCCCAGCGACAAGCGCTGGTTTCCAAACGTACCGCTCAAGTCTTGGATGTTGACGGATACCCGAACACCTTGCTCTTCCGCAGCATTAATAATCGGTTGTACGATCCCCCGCAGGTCTTGCCAGCCTTCTGGTTCCGCGGCGTTCGCGGTATTGAGGTTCATCGCGGAGGGCAGACAGGCGGTAACGGCCAGTGCTACCGCCAAAGCAACTTTCAGGACAGGCAGTTTGTACTTTCTCTTCATTTGCTTTCCCCTTTCACATGGGTGTCACATTATATGACACAATTAACCTATACAATGGGGATTATAGCGTTTAGAGAACCAAAGGTACAAGTTTTATACAAGCTTATAAAAACGCTTAAACACTTAATTTTCTTGAATATACGAGTGTTATCTGCCTTTATCAACATACAGCTTGTAATTAACTCGTTTTGTTATATTTTTTCACGCGGTTTTCGTTTTGACTTGAAACATTGATGAGCGATGAAGAAGATATGCAGGCATTGTCCAGACAGATTGATTGTTATCATTGTAAATGAAAGCGTTCACGATATGTGATACGATTGAGAAAGCATGGAGCCACTTTGATGGGCATAAGCTGCAGGTTAGGCTAGCACGAAAAAATGCAAGAGGAGGAATAACAAATGGGAAGTATCTACTATACAATCACGACCGTTACGGATCTGGGACCGTTCCATACGAAGCTGGTGCTGGCGCTGGGCACAGAGGTGGAGGCGGAAGCAGTAAGCGCAGACGCTTTTAATGTGTTTGTGGAACGGAGAACAAAGAATGGCGAGGAGCTCTTGTTGCCGAAGAGCTGGGAGGAGAAGCATATCCGGGTTGCTAGCAAAGGCTATGGGGTAATTAAGGAGGCTTATCCTTCTACGAAAGGCGGCGAGCGGCTGCCGCGTAGTGAATATGTGACGTTGGAGATGAAGCTGCGGCCGTTCGATGTCATCTCCCCGCTTGCTGCACCAAATGGCCTCAATGAATTCGTTATCTGCAATTACCGCATTACGCAGACCGCGGCTATCGAGTCGGCAGCAGGACCGCTCAGTGGCCTCGTCTTCGACCATTGTGCCGGGGATACAATGAGCCAGGCAGAGAAATTCCTGCATGGCCGCTCCACGTATAATGAGGAGCCGCTGGGCTACGGCTATTATGCGCCTCAACAGGGTGGGGGGCGGCGACCGCTTATCATCTGGCTGCATGGAGCTGGCGAGGGCGGGCAGGACCCAACGGTTGCCTACGCGGGCAATAAGGTGGTTAATCTGGCGAGCGACGACATCCAGGCGCTATTCGGCGGGGCCTTCGTACTGGCGCCGCAGACACCGACTTTCTGGATGGATGATGGTTCCGGACAGTACGGGCGGACGGGAAAGTCGCGATATAGCACAGTGCTTAAGGCGCTCATCGATGAATTTATTGCCCGCAACGATGCGGCGATTGATACCTCCCGCATCTACATCGGCGGCTGCTCCAACGGCGGCTTTATGACGATGCGTATGGTGTTGGATCATCCGGAGTTCTTCGCCGCCGCCTATCCGGTATGCGAGGCATTATATGATGAAACGATCAGCGACGCGGACGTCGAGTCGATCAAGCATGTGCCGATCTGGTTCACCCATGCCCAGGCTGATAACGTCGTCAAGCCGGAGGAGACTGCTGTCCCGACATATGAGAGGCTGCTGCGGGCAGGAGCGGACAACGTTCATTTCTCCTTGTTTGATGAGGTATTGGACCTGCACGGCTTGTTCACGGAGGAGGGGCCGCCGCCTTATACCTACCATGGCCATTTTTCATGGATCTATATGCTGAATAACGATTGTCGTCTCGATTATGACGGCAAGCCGGTAACCATGGATGGCAAGGAAGTATCACTGCTGGAGTGGCTGTCCTGTCAAACTCGCGAATGAAATGGCTGCTTGAATAGGTAAGTCGTGGAGAAATGATATATGCATTGGGTGTTGGAGTGAGAACGGAGGAGAATACAATGAAGGAAGACATTCGTAGCGTGCTTCAAATGATGCAGGAAGGGCGAATTGGAGTGGATCAGGCGACGGAGAGGATTGCGGGGCTGAAGGCACAGCAGGCAACCGGGGCATCGGGTCATTACGGGGACAAAACCTTGCGCATCCAAATTACCTCTCCAACCAGCGATAACGTGGTGATCAATGTGCCTGTGAAAGTGGTAAAGGTTCTGCTGGCCTCGGGGCATGGCATTGCGTCCAGTATCCCCCAAATAGCGAGGTACATGGATGAAATCAAGATTGATCTGCTGATCCATGCGATGGATAACGAGTTTGTTGGACAACTGGTCGATATGCGCTCCGAAGACGAAGCTGTATCTATCGTAATTGAGTGATGCCTATGATGAAAATTATGGTCAACAACAATAGGCGTACCTATAAGTTCCCTGTGCCTTACACACTCTTGCGTTTGGCCAGCCGCCTGCTGACATCCCGTTTCGTCCAACGGAAATTGAGAAAACGGCTCGATCAACTGAACGAGCCTGCAGATTGGCGCGCCATGCCTGGCGAAAATCCTGACACGGCCAGTAATCGGTTAAAGCTAGAAGTAGCCTTGGCGATTCTGGAGAATGCCAGCACCAAGCCAGCCCTTCGTGAGGTCATTCAAGAGCTGCAACATTACAAAGGAATGGCGCTGATCGATGTGCAATCTCAGGACGGCAGGCGATTCAGGATCGAATTATAGGGAGCGGTCTTGAGCAAGCACAGAGTGACTACGCCCGCTTGGACTGAAAAGGGAGAACTTCTGCCTGTTCCATGCCGAAGGGTGAGAAATCCTCATTGTACATGGACATGGCATCCGGTTCTGTAGGCTGTACTCTCTCTGGACCGGCAACGGCCTGGATCCAAGCCCCGTACCAGCGGCCGAGTCCTCTGAGCATGAGTGGCAAGAGCAAGGTCAATACGGCACCTACGCCGCCGGCGATCCAGGAGCGGTGGGTGGAGGTCAGCTCCCAGTTGGTCACACGGTCCAAGCCCCAGGTGTCGGCAAACAAATTAAATTCGAACCAGCGCATGCTGAGCTCCTGAGCCAGAGGGGAGAGCAGCACGGACAAGGCTACTGCAGGCAGGACGATAGCTAAAGTAAAAGCGGCGATGCCGATTGGCAGCTGCAGAAACCCGAAGAGGATGGACCGATACGACCGGCCGTCCTTCAGAACGGACATCAGCCAGGATTTCCACCCTTGTCCCATCGCAGAGGATTCCTCAGCTGCAGGAGCAGCGGGGTATTCTTTTCCCTCTAGCCAGCCTTCCACGAATCTCGCCTCGCCTACCATCATCTGACGGCTCAGCACGAGTGTCCCGGCCAGCAGCGGCACACCGATGAGAAGAATCGACAATGGCAGACTGACCGATAGTCCGACAACGATAATAACGAAAGCCCCGATCCCCTTGGGGAGAGCGAGGACGAGCATTTTCCATGCCAATAAAGCGCTAGGCTTCCTCATATACATACCACGCTTTCTGTTGTTGTTGCTCTTATTGTACCCCTTGTCCACTGGACGGATCATCCGACCGCCGGATGAATTGGAACCCGACCCGGGTCCAGGTTGATCCTGGACCTGCCAACCTAGCAATCGAGAAGTAATCGGTGCATTGTCATATGGTATGATGGGAAAAATGGAAAAAAGGAGTTGTTCGATTCATGACCATTCAACTTACCCCTTATGTGACGCTGGAAGGCAAGACTAGGGACGCCATCGCATTTTACGAACAAGCGCTAGGTGCCGAACTACTCTCGATTGTCACTTATGGAGAGATGCCGGACATTCCTGATTCGTTCACGGATGATTTAAAAAGCCTCGTGGCGCATGCCAAGCTGCGGGTCGGTGGATCCGAGCTCATGCTGTCGGACGCGCCAAGCGGCTCCAACATCCCACAGGGTAAACAGGTAACCATTTGCATCACGTCGGAGGATGCCGGAGAATCCAGGCGGATCTTCGAAGCCCTGGAGCAGGGCGGCAAAGTCAATATGCCGTTCAACGAAACGTCGTTCAGCCCAGGCTTTGGGGATGTAACGGACAAATTCGGTGTGACATTCCAGGTTAGTACGGAAGTGAAGGTTAAAGCGTAACATTAGTTTAGGCAATGAATAATGTGAAGGGGCCATCTCGCCAGAGGTGGTTCATGCATAAAAGCCGAGTGCTGTCAGAAGATGCTTCTGATGGCATTCGGCTTTTTGGATTTTATTTCAATGTAATATAATAAAAACAACACACAGCGTAAGAGGGAAGGAATTCTAATGCCAAGAAAGCGATATATACGTGTAGAACCTGCTTTGCCTGAGGCAGAGAAGTTAGCGATTCTCCGGGCTGCAGATGAAATTATCGGGCAAGGCGGGCGGACGCTTTTGTCCAAAATTCTGAAGGGGTCCAAAGAGAAAAAGCTGCTGGAGCTGGAGCTAAATCTTAATCCCTCCTATGGCTACTTCAGTCAGCTCAAGATGGAGCAGATCCTGGAGAAAGTGGACGCCATGTTCGAAGAGTGGTATCTCAAAACGGAATGTCCGGCAAGCTGCCCATGATTGTATTCACCCCTCTGGGGTGGGTGGTCGAGAGGGACCAGCGGGCGTCGGAGTTTGTCCGCCAGTTTGACGCTTTGATTGCTAGCCATATTGTTCCCCTCGACTTTAACGACCTCAAGGATCGAAACCGTGGGATGATATTTCTGACGCTGTACAAACTCCTGTGCTCCCGGAACGAAAAGTACATTCCACTACTAAGAATTTGGAAAAAAACCGAGTTTAAGAAGGTGCAAGCCGCCATCCAGCAAGTCATTAGCGACTTGACGAACAGCAACCAGATGACGGATGCCGAGTGGCAGGTCCTTGTAAAAGACCGTGCACGTACACTGATTGTTTCCTCGAAGGAGCCGATATTTCTGGTGTGCAAAACCAAGAGATGTGATAGAACCTTCATTATGCGCGATACCAACCCGGCGTACTATGCCAGTGGTCGCTTAATCCTCCCGGATGCGTGCCCGAATCACGAGATCTTCGACGATGAATAGTAAATTCCCCTCTTACCAAGGAATCGAAAATCGGTAACGCCGGTGCTTGCCGTGAAACATACCCGTAATGAGAAGGGCAAGAACATAGACCAGCAAGGCGCAGATGATGGAGACGGCGACACTCCAGGCGGATGGAAGACTATGGCTGGTAACAAGGTAGTCGTAGGCCCAGTTTCCGCCAATCGCCATCAGCATCGTACAGATGCCGACCTTGATGAGCGGACGGACACTCCAGTAGAATCCGATCGAGCTGGAGATGGACAAGAAGTTCAGTGCCGTCTGCATGGCAATGCCGACCCCAATTCCGTACGCGACCCCGGTGATGCCGAATTGGCTGCCCAGTACGAAGATTGAAATGCCCTTAAATATGGTGGCGATCACGTAGTTCCACAGCATGGCATTGGCCTGGCCAAGCCCCAGCATAATGGCATGCAGCGGTGCGTCGAAATAATGGAGAAAAAAGATCGGCGCCAGAATGGCCAGCAGCACGCCGGCTTCCGGCGCGTTGTAGATCAGCGTCGTGAGCGGGGTGGCCCACTCGAACAAAATAATCGTCGCTGGAGCGCCAATGAGTAGCCCCAGCTTAACTGCCTGACTCATCCGCTGATGGATGAGCAGGCTATTTCGGTTGGCCGCGGCTTCGCCAATCGCAGGGATCAGTGCGGTGGACAGGGACTGCGTAATAAAGCTCGGCATGAACAGGAGCGGAAATACATAGCCCGCCAACAAACCAAACTGCTTGGTCGCGAGCTCCGTCCCGATTCCGGCCAGCGCCAGACTGGTCGTAATCAAGAGCGGTTGGAAGGCGCTGTATAGCGAGTGAACCACACCATGCCCGGTTGTTGGCAGTCCAATGTGCAGCAGCTCGCCCAGGGTGCGTCTGCCATGCCGCAGATGACTGGCCCACGTCTCGCCCGGAAGCTTCACTTCGCCGTGCATCTTGTAGCTGATGAGCAGGAAGGAGAGACTAATCGCTTCGCTGACCACAGAGGCGGCCATGGCACCGGCAGCCGCATAAGCAATGCCATACGGCAGCAGGAAATGGACCAGCGCCAGCACGATGGCGATTTGCACGGTGTGCTCTAGCACATCGGATGCTGCGATGGTCTTCATCCGCTGCATTCCACGGAAATAACCTTTTAGCACGGCAGATACGGCAATGATGGGCGCGATCGGCGTAATTGCCAGCATGGCATAGTACGCGCGTTGGTCGCTCAGCAGGATGGAGGCGATCCACTCCGAGCCGAGCAGCGACAAGGTGGTGAGTGTAACACTCAGTAAGCCTGTGACCGCAAGCGAAACGTGCAGGATGCGCCGAACCTTCTCCCGTTCACCGCGGGCGTTGGCCTCTGCTACGAGCTTGGAAATGGCAACCGGCAATCCCAGCTCAGTAATCGTAATGACAAGCGGAACAAGTGGATGGGCCATCATCAGGATTCCGATGCCCTCGGCACCCAAGACGCGTGCGATATACATACCGCTGATAAAGCCAAGAATACGGTTGATGAAGGCCGCGGCAGACAAGACCAGCGTCCCTCGCATAAACGATTGCCCGGGTTGTGACATGTGCGGTTGCCCTCCTGTAGTACGGAATACTTAAGTGTATTCAAGAATAGGAAAACCATGCGAACAAGCTTGCAGGGAGGAGGAGGCGGGGGGATTGGGAGAGGAAAGAAAGCTAGGAGGTTGACAGAATTTATTGGAGGCGTTACTATATCAACATACCCCACGGGGTATTTATTTTTACCATAAATATACCCTATAGGGTATAGGGTGAACGGACAGGAGGAAAACATACATGACATCACGAACGATGCAGCCTATGACAGCTCAACAATTGACGAAGAAGATTCTCGCAAGCGAAGAGCTCTTCATTCTGGATGTGCGCAACGAAGAAGATTACGGTAACTGGAAGATCGAAGGCGGCAAGACGGAGATCGTGAACATCCCTTACTTTGATCTGCTGGAAGGGGTGGATGAGGCGCTGGATCGTATCCCGAATGACAAGGACGTGCTCGTTGTCTGCGCCAAGGAAGGTTCATCGATCTTCGTTGCAGAGCAGCTTGTTGAAGCAGGCAGAAGCCGCATCCACTATCTGCAAGGCGGTATGCGAGCCTGGAGCGAGCATCTGGAGCCTGTCAAGATCGGCGATCTGCGGGGTGGCGGCGAGCTGTACCAGTTCGTTCGCATCGGCAAGGGCTGCCTGTCTTACATGGTGCTCTCAAGCGGGGAGGCGGCGATGATCGACACCTTGCGCATGACTGACGTGTTCGAGCAGTTCGCCCGCGAGAAGGGCGCGAAGATCGTGCACACGCTGGACACGCATTTGCACGCTGATCATATCTCCGGGGGGCGGACGCTGGCGGTGCAGAACGGTGCCACGTATTGGTTGCCCGCCAAGGATGCTGAAGAAGTGACGTTTGACTATGCGCCTCTCGAAGAAGGCCAGGAGATGAGGGTCGGAAACTCGTGCATCCGCATCCAGCCGGTTTACTCGCCAGGGCACACGATTGGCAGTACGTCCCTTATTGTTGATGATCAGTATTTGCTTAGCGGGGATATCTTATTCGTCGCGTCCATCGGACGACCGGACTTGGCCGGGAAGGCGGAGGATTGGGTGACAGATCTTCGAACGACACTGTATGAGACGTACCGTAGCTTGTCGGAGAATCTGATCGTCTTGCCCGCCCACTTCGGCCAGACGGGGGAGCTGGATGAGGACGGCCGGGTTGCGGCTCGTTTGGGCGACTTGTACGCCAGCAATCCGGGTTTGAGGATAGGGAGCGAGACGGAGTTCCGGGCTGAGGTGACGGGGAATTTACCGCCGCAGCCGAACGCCTATCAGGAGATCCGTCACACAAATATGGGGCTCTTGATGCCGGATTGTGAAGAGCAGCGAGAGATGGAGCTGGGGCCGAATCGCTGTGCGGTGCATGACAAGTAAAGATTATCATCATTACGTGCTTTTTTTGCACAAATTAATACCCCTATGGGTATAAGGCGGTGGAGTCAGTATGGATTTAGATATGATGTGGATTCTTCTCTTGTTCACCATAGGCTTCATTGGCTCGTTCCTCTCTGGCATGGTCGGAATCGGCGGATCGATCATCAAATATCCGATGCTCCTGTACATCCCGCCTGCTCTGGGGTTCGTTGCCTTTAGGGCGCAGGAGGTGGCAGCGGTTAGCGCCATTCAGGTCTTCTTCGCGACATTGGCCGGGATGCTGGCCTACCGCAAAGGCAGCCTGATTAACCTGAAGCTAGTCGTGACGATGGGCATTCCAATCGTAATTGGTGGATTTCTCGGAGGGTACGGCTCGAGATGGCTGCCCGACAACGCAATTAATATAACCTACGCCCTCATGGCGTTAGCCGCAGCAGTCATGATGTTCCTGCCCAAGCGGGGGAGCGATGACAGCGATTATGCCGGGCTAACCTTTAACCGGACATTGGCGGCCGCTACTGCTGCCGCAGTCGGTCTCTTGTCTGGCATCGTGGGCGCTGCCGGAGCCTTTATCACCGTGCCGATTATGCTGGTGCTGCTCCGAATCCCGACAAGGGTAGCCATTGCATCTTCGCTGGCGATTACGTTCATCGCCTCCATCGGCACGACGGCCGGCAAGATCATGGGCGGTCACATGCTATGGCTCCCTGCCGCAGTTATGGTGATTGCCAGTATCCTCGCCGCCCCGCTCGGCGCGATGGCGGGCAAACGAATGAATGTAAAGGTGCTGCAGTGGCTGTTAGCCGCACTGATTACAGCAACAGTAATCAAGATTTGGATGGATATTCTGGCTTAAGACCAGGGAAGGAGTGCTTCAGATGACAGCAGACATTCAAACGAATCGGATTGTGGATTGTGAGGGCCTGGCTTGCCCGATGCCAATCGTGAAGACGAAGAAAGCGATGGAGGAGATGACAGGCGGTGAGGTGCTGGAGGTGCGGGCTACGGACAAGGGATCGGTGGTTGATTTGCAGAGCTGGGCGGGCCGGACAGGACACCACTATCTTGGCTTGAAGGAAGAGGCAGGCATCCTCCGTCATTTCCTGCGCAAAGCCTCGGATCCGGAGAAGGGATCCGGGACACGGCAGCATCCGGCAGTCATTAGCAATGATGAGCTGAATCAAAAGCTGCAGGCGGGCGAAGTGTTTCGTCTGCTGGATGTCAGGGAACCGGCGGAGTACAATTTCCAGCGGATTCCCGGCGCAATCTCGGTGCCGCTCGGCACCCTTGAGGAGCAGGTAGATACCCTGCCGAAGGAGGAAACATATTTGGTTGTGTGCCGGACGGGGAGCCGAAGCGACCTCGCCTGTCAACTACTGGCCGAGCGGGGCTATACGAAGGTCATCAACGTCGTGCCGGGGATGTCGGCCTGGGAAGGTCCCGTGGAGTGGGACGAATAATCAGGCTGTATATTGCATGACGTGACGCGCGAACCACAATTACACATTTTAAAGGAGGCCAATCACGATGGCAGATATCATTGTAGATGCAAAAGGACTGGCATGTCCCATGCCGATTGTGAAGGCGAAAAAAGGAATTGATGCATTGCAGAGCGGGCAGACAATGGAGCTGCACACGACGGATAAAGGGTCTATGAGCGATTTCAAAGCCTGGGTTAATCAGTCCAAGCATGAGCTCATAGCAGCCAGAGAAGAGAACGGGATCTTTACATTTCTAGTGAAGAAGGGATGAGAAAGAGGATGGAGAAGGAAAAATCGACGATCGTTTTGTTTAGCGGGGACTTAGATAAAGCGATCGCAGCTTTTATTATTGCCAACGGTGCGGCTGCCTATGATCATGAGGTAACGATCTTCTTCACGTTCTGGGGTCTCAATACGCTGCGTAAAGATGAATTGGTGCCTGTAAAAAAAGGATTGCTAGAGAAGATGTTCGGCTGGATGATGCCTCGCGGCGCAGACAAGCTGGGCCTCTCCAAAATGAATTTTGCCGGCATGGGTCCGAAGATGATCAAGCATGTGATGAAGAAGCACAATGCCCTCACGCTGCCGCAGCTAATCGAGCTCGCCCGCGAGCAAGGCGTGAAGCTGGTGGCCTGTACGATGACGATGGATCTGCTGGGTCTTCAACAGGAAGAGCTGCTGGACGGACTTGAGTATGCTGGCGTGGCGGCGTATCTGGGGGATGCGTCGGATGCAAAGGTGAATTTATTTATTTGATCCCGGCCCCCCCTCCCGGGTTATACTATACCTATCCAGGTATCGGGGAGAGAAGACCAATGATGACGTACGATGATGATATGAAACGGCGCCTGCGCCGAGTGGAAGGCCAGGTCCGCGGTGTACTGAAAATGATGGAAGAGAACAAAGACTGCAAGGACGTCGTCAGCCAGCTCTCTGCCGTGCGCAGCGCGGTCGACAAGACCATGGCGCTCGTGGTAGCGGTCAATCTGGAGCAGTGTATCCGCGAGGAGCAGGAGAATGGCGGCGATACCAGCAAGATGGTGCAGGAAGCCGTAGGGTTGTTGATCAAGAGCAGGTAGGTGAAGATGCAGACATTTCTGAACCAATGGCGGCTGTGGGCAAGTTGCCCATCCTTCGAACCGGGCATAGGATGTAGCATCCTGGTTTGGAAGGAATGAAGACGATGTATACTGTCCCGCAAGCCCCTGTGTATCCGAATGCTGGTTACCCCTATAATCCATGGCAGGCCTATCCGGTGTATCGGCAGCCTGCCTATCCTTATTACGTTCAGGCTTACCCTGCGCAGTACCCGTTTTATAGCTCGCCGTACCCTCTCCAGCCATCGTTTTCACGGCCCCGGCAGGAGCTGACAGACCATGGGAAAGAGCCGTTTGTTGTCAATATCGAACAAGCAACGAAACAGAACGATACGTTCCGTACCGCGATTTGGACGGGCGAGCATTTTCAGGTTACGCTGATGAGCATCCCGGCCGGAGAGGACATTGGCCTGGAGGTGCATCCTTCGACGGACCAATTTATCCGGATTGAAGAAGGGCAAGGTCTTGTGCAGATGGGGGATACCAAGGAGAAGCTTAATTACGAGATGATGGCGCACGCAGACGATGCTATCATGGTCCCTGCAGGCAAATGGCATAACTTGACCAACATGGGCAACACACCATTAAAGGTGTACGTCATCTATGCCCCGCCTGAGCATCCACGGGGGACGGTGCATGTGACGAAGGCGGATGCGCTGGCGGCGCACGAGTAGACTGAAGAGGAACAAGAACGCTACCTGGGCTGGAGTGGAGGTGCGTTCTTTGGCGAGTTCAAAAAAAGCGGCAAATCTGGACGCAACTGTCCGGATTTGCCGCTTTTTATGGGGTTGAGAAACATCCCGGTCCGCGACAAATGCACTTGACGGATGTTTACCAGAATTCCATGCCTCTGGGTTTTACTTTTTTCCCACCTGAAAACGAATAACGTTCCACGAGGCCTTGCTTAATTGTGCACTGACACGACCGTCATCCACCTCGGCCTGCCCTTTGTTGTGCGGGGTGACACGGTGTGGATCGGCCTTGGTGTTGGCGAGCAGGTGGTCTTCACTCTCCAGCACGATGTGCTCGATGACGCGAAGCTCGCCGAAGCTGCGGACATCCATCTCCAGCGTCATGGCTTCTTCCAGATGTCGGTTCACGGCAAAGATCGTCAGTTCGCCTTGCTCTTCATTGAATACCGCGACCGATTCAAGATAAGGCACATCGGTATAGTCTTTGGAATCGTATTTGGGCGATTCCACATTAGCTAGCAATACGGTGCCTCTGCCGTAGTGGGATGCATGAAGGAATGGGTAGTAGGTGGTCTGCAGCCAGAGCTCACCGCCGGTTTCCGTCATGATTGGCGCGATGGTGTTGATCAATTGGGCCAAGCAGGCCATTTTCACCCGGTCCGCATGCTTCAGCATGGTGATGAGGTAGCAGCCAACTGCGAGTGCATCCGCGTGGGTGTACACATCTTCGAATTCCGGCGGAGCAATCTGCCAGCGCTCATGATTTCGGCTCGTGCCGATGGTATTCCATACATTCCACTCATCGAGGGAGAGCATGATTTTTTTGTTGCTGCGCTTCTTGGCCTGTACGTAATCACAGATTGAAGCCACACTATGGATGAAACGATCCATGTTCATGGAGGTGGCCAGGAAATTAGCGGTGTCCCCGGCGTTGTTGTTGTAATAGGTGTGGAGGGACAGGAAATCGACCTGATCGTACGTCAGATCCAGAATCGTGGCTTCCCAGTCAGCAAAGGTAGCCATACCGCTCGACGAGCTGCCGCAAGCGACCAGTTCAATTGTCGGGTCGACCCAGCGCATCGCTTTGGCAGTCTCGTTGGCCAGACGTCCATATTCGACAGCGGTCTTGGCTCCAATCTGCCAAGGTCCGTCCATCTCATTGCCCAGGCACCAGGTCTTGAACCGGTGCGGTTCTTGGTAGCCATGAGAGATCCGGAGATCGCTATAGTATGAACCAGAGGGGTGATTGCAGTATTCGACTAGATTTCTTGCTGCGTCTACGCCCCGGGTGCCCAGGTTGACGGCCATCATGACCTCGCTGCCGGCGAGTTTGGCCCACTCCGCGAATTCATTGGTGCCGACCGCATTGGTTTCGGTAGTCCACCAGGCGAGTTCAAGCGTGCGTTTGCGCTCGGAAGCGGGACCTACGCCGTCCTCCCAATTATAGCCGGACACAAAGTTGCCGCCAGGATAACGAATGATAGGTACCTGTAACGCACGGATAGCCTCCAGCGCATCCTGCCGGAAACCGTTCGCATCTGCCGTCGGATGGCCGGGCTCATAGATACCGCCATAGACCGCCCGTCCCAAATGCTCGATAAAGGAACCATACATGCGCGGATCTACCTCGGAGACGCGAAAGTTTTTGTCAATCAGCATGGTTGATTTGATAGTCATGATAAACCTCCTGAAAGTTTTCTAATGGATAAGGGTATTTGCGAATTCAAAGGGATTGATTTACTCCCTTATTCTTATCATAATGGGAAGATAGAAGAAAGGTTTTTTCTTAGGATTCGTAAAAAACGTAATTCAAGGGGTGGGGTCATGCTATTGAATACGAACGCTGACTCGCTGCGAGTGTATGAAGCGCTGGCGAGTGAGGTGCGGTTAAATATAATTGATTATCTTTACGAGAAGGAGTGTCATGTGAAGGAGCTGGCAGCTCGGCTGCATCTCAGTAATGCGGTCGTCAGCAGCCATATTCGCAAGCTGGAGGAAGCTGGAATCATCGGGAGTCAAATGAAGCGGACGGGCGGGGCTACTTATAAGTATTGTTATATCCGAACCGAATTTATGCAGATCAAATTATCGCCGGATCGTCCGGAATCGCTCTCCGTTCATGAGCTATCGATTCCAATTGGACAATATACGGACTACGAAGCCTATCCGACCTGTGGCATCGCGACGACCAAGGCGGTGATTGGTCACTATGACAACCCGGCTTGTTTTATGGATCCCGGGCGTGGAGAGGCCGGAATTCTATGGTTCGCCAGAGGCTGGGTGGAGTACAAGCTTCCTAATTACTTGCGCCACGACGAATCGCTGCATGAGATTGAGATCTCGCTGGAGATCGGGTCGGAAGCACCGCGAGTCAATGAGCACTGGCCATCGGATATCCAGTTTTCTCTCAATGACCAGCCGCTGGGTAGCTGGACAAGCCCCGGAGATTTCGGCAAACATCGGGGGCGCTTCACGCCCGAGTGGTGGCATTCAGATGTCAATCAGTACGGACTGCTCAAGGTGCTGCGGATTAAAGAGACGGGAACGTATGTAGACGGTCAGAAGATATCGGATATCGGCCTGCGGGATATCGAGACTAACCGGATGAACTGGACGTTCCGCATCACGGCAGAGGATCGCAGCCGCGGGCGGGGAGGTCTGACCCTCTATGGCAAAGGCTTCGGCAATTATGACCAAGATATGAGGGTGCGGATTTACTATCGGTGAATAGAATGAACAAGGGTGGGGTGAGAACATGGCGTTTTCACTCCACCCTTTTGCTCATGCCTGCGTAAGCCGCGCAATCTGATCGCGGTATTGCGGATGCAGAACAGACCACCGATCTTTGCGGTCATCGCTAGGGCGCTCTTCGAGCAGGTCTTCAATGACATCAAGGCAGACATGCCAACCGGCGAGGTCTCTGGGCGAGTGGTCTGTGAACTGGCGGATCGTCTCAATCAGGATGAGCTTGCATCCATGAGGCTCGGGGTACAGCTCAAAACGTACCTGATCCTCGCCCCACGTATATTCCAGCACTTCCTGCCACTTCAGCTCCAGAATCCGCATTTCTTCAAAGGTGCCATCCTGCATATCAAATTTGATGAGGCCGCCTTCCTGAAGCTGTTCGACTTCCAGCTCTGAAAACCATCGCTTTAGCTTGTCATTCTCCGTCAGATAGGCCCACACTTTCTCTACCGGATGCTGCAGATGCCGCTCGTACCGGGCCGTGTAGCCCTCGGCGGTCTGTTGTAATACAGCTAACATAAGGGGATCCTCCTCACAGTTCTCCGAAGTTTATGAGTCCTCAGATTCGTCCAGTGCGCGCTCCAAGTCACCCAGCTTGTTGGACCAATACTGGCGGTAAGGCTCGAACCAGTGGTCCACCTCTTGCAGCGGCAGTGGATTCAAGCGGTACAGATGCTGCTTGGCCTCCTTGCGCAGCGACACCAAGCCAGCTTCGCGCAGGATACGCAAATGCTTGGACACGCCGGGCTGGCTCAGCGGCATTAATTGTACAAGCTCGCCTACGGAGCGTTCACGCACCCGCATCAGATCGAGCATGTGACGACGGTTGGGTTCGGCCAGCACTTCAAACAATTGGTCGGTGTTCATGACTACATATTACTAATTGGTTATATTTCTGTCAAGTTATACGTAGGGTGATGACTAGGTAAATATGGTATAGTGGAAGAAAAAGGATGTGTGTTGATTGCAGATTCTAGGCTATGGCGAAGATGCCCTCACCCTGTGGGCGATGAAGAATCGACTGCCTTATATTCTATCCCAGTTTAACGACAATTCATTAGAAGATGAGTGTATCGTATTCTATCGTCCCAGTTTTGGGCGTAGAGGTGGTATAAATCGTGCTGAGTTTGGCGAATTTGATGCAATTGTTTTATCAAAACATACGATTTACTTAATAGAGAGCAAGGAGAATATAGATAAATCAAAAACCATCGTACCGAGATCTGTACAAACATTAAGGCATAAGATCTTCCGACATTATGTAGACGAATGGTACAAAGATCATTTTCCAGATTGGACAAGTTTTGAAATGGTGGCTTCCTCATATTATGGAGATGTTGGTTTTAAAAAACTAGCTCCTGTAGATTCTCTGCTATCTGATAATTTGGGGAGCATCCTGCGTTTAATTAAAGAGAGATATATACAAAAGCCAGATATTAAAGATGTATTACTTCACTTCCCCCTCCAAGAAGACAAGCCTACTCCTTTGACTATAGATCCAGCCTTCACCTTGGTTACTTTAACTTATACAGGCGCTAAACTCGGAAACTACATCTCACTCTAAAGATGCGGGCATACAGCAAAATACGACATACTTTTCAAGCCTGGATAGGTATGATGCTTAGTAGGTTCTCTACTCATTCAAGGTAGCAGTGCTTATTGTGATGGTTACGGGGGGATGGAATATGGAGCGTATCATTGATCTGCATCTTAATTTTCTGGAATCGCTGCAAGAGCGGCAAGACATTATGGGAAGGATGGAACAAGAAAAGATTAGTGTGCTGAATGGATTTACACAGCAAGCAGCGACGGTAAGGGAATTTTATCGCCGTTTTTATGGCATGTCAACAAAGCCGCGAATTGTACTGTGTGGAATTAATCCAGGTCGTAATGGCGCAGGAAAAACGGGAGTACCTTTCTTAGACTTTCTAAGCCTGTCCAAAATGCTTCCAGGTATCAGCAGTAAGGATCGGGAAAGCAGTGCGCAATTTATCTACGAAGTCATCCAAACCATTGGCCGAGAAAGGTTTTTTAATCATGTCTATCTAACGAATATCTCATGGTTTGGATTTGTACAGAAGGCAGATAGAACAACGAAAAATCTCAACTATTATGGGTTACCGGCTATCGAACAAAAGGTGTTTACAACAGGCTTTCTTGAGGAGATGGAGATTGTGCAGCCACGTATCATTCTCCCCTTAAGCCAGGAGGTGGAGAAATCGCTCTTGTCTATGAAAGCGCAAGGGCTCTTAGCTTACGATATCGGCCCCAGACTGAATCACCCGTATTATTGTAGTATTTCAACTAACCGTGAAAAAGGATTAGCGGATTATTTAAACGCTATTGAAGGTTACATACAAGAACATAAAGGAGCTTAATTATTTTAGTCATTAAAAGAATTTGCGGTAGTCCAAGACGCTCATCGTCCGGCTGCCGCTTTTTTGTGTCTTCCTTCGCCTGACCCAGGTAGTTACAAACAAAGGGAGTGAAGTCCCAGCAACCAGATACAACATCTGTCCATGTAAAAGCAACCTTTCGCTATAGTCCCACAAGTGCGGCTCATGATTAAATACGGGGAGGAACGAACGCGAAAGGATGATGAGGAAGATGAGTCATACACCGCTTGGACTTAAGCCCGCTTTGGGATGGAATTCGTGGAATACGTTTACTTGGGATATTAATGAGCAACTGATTCGGGAAGTGGCGGACCGGTTTGTGAGTGATGGCTACAAGGATGCAGGGTATGAATATATCGTTATCGATGATTGCTGGAGTCTGAAGGAGCGGGATGCGGAAGGGAACTGGATTGTCGACTCGAATAAATTTCCGAGCGGCATGAAGGCGCTGGCCGATTACATTCACAGCAAGGGTCTGAAGTTCGGCATGTACTCCTGCGTCGGCACCCACACGTGTGCGGGCTACCCGGGCAGCTTCGAGCACGAATTTCAGGATGCGAAGCAGCTCGCGGAGTGGGGCGTCGATTTTCTCAAATATGACTACTGCTTCAAGCCGCGACACATGTCTGGCGAATTGCTGTACAAGCGGATGAGTCTGGCGCTCAAGAATAGCGGACGCGAGATCCTGTTCTCTGCCTGCAATTGGGGGGAGGACAACGTGTATCAGTGGATTCGTGAGTCGGGGGCACATATGTATCGCTCCACGCACGATATTCAGGACCAATGGGAATCGATCAAAAAGCTGGCCTTGTCACAGCTAGATAAGACGAGCTACACCGGCTCCTTCTGCCACAACGATATGGACATGCTGGTGGTCGGGATGTATGGCGGCAGCAACAATGGTTTTATCGGCAGCAAGATTGGCGGCTGCAATGATTTGGAATATCAGACGCATTTCGCCCTCTGGAGTATGATGGGCTCACCGCTGATGATCGGCTGTGACATTCGCTCTGCGAACGAGGCGGCCAAGGCAACACTGCTGAATCCCGATCTGATCGCGATCAACCAGGATCTGGAGGGTCGCGGTGCGTACCGCATCAAGCCAGAGCCCCAGTGGTTCCATACTAACGAGGTGTTCATTCTGGTGAAGGTGCTGACGGATGGCGATCTGGCCATCGGCTTCTTCAATCTGAGCGACGATCAGCGTGAGATTTCGCTGCAGTTCTGGGACCTCGGGCTGCCGTATGCGTCAGGCTTCTCCCTGTCCCTCTACGATTGCTGGGAGCAGCAGGAGCTGGGCGTGTTCACGGAACGCTACGCTCCAACGGTGCCTGGGCATGGCAGCCATGTCGTTCGTGCCAAGCTTGCCCGCCGATGAGTGACCGGCGCACCTGCTTCTCCTGCGGTGAGCTGCTCCGGACGGATGACGTAGCCATCTATCTCAAGCTTGTCTCTCGTACCTCGCAGCAGTTTGAGTGCATCGGGTGCCTGGGCATCACCTTGAAGTGCGGCCGCGAGCCGATCGAGCAATTGATTCGTTATTACCGGGAATCGGGCAACTGCGTCTTATTCCGTTAAGGCCGCGTCCACGCGATGCTGCATCCTGTACGCCGTTGGGGTATGGGATGTGGCTTTTTTGAATACCTTGGAGAAATAGAGCGGGTCCTGGTAGCCGACCGAATACGCGACCGATTGGACGGAGAGGGTACCCATCTCCAGCAGCTCGCAGGCGCGCTGCATGCGGTACGATGCCAGGTAGGCGGACACCGACATCCCCGTGGCTTCGCGGAACAACCGGAACAGATAGCTCCGCTCGATCGCGACGAAGCGGACGATCTCGGATACGCTCAGCCCAGTACGCCAATAGTTATTGTGAATATATTCCTTGGCTTCCCACACATAGTCCGTCTGGCGGACTAGAGCCGCATGAGGGAACGCCTCCGCATAATACGACCACAGCAGCTGCAGCCGGGCGGCGGAGCGCAGCTTGTGGTGCGGCAGTCCATTTCCGGGCTCCATAATATCGAATAGCGGCTGCAGGTTGTGATCGCTCTTGCCGGTGACCGGCAGATCGGGCGTCAGGCTCGTCATGCCGACGAGACGCCGCGCCGCATCGCCCTTGAACTCGATCCATACATATTCCCACGGATCCTCGGGGTCGGGATAGTAATAGACCTCCTGATGCGGAAAGATCATGAAGCTTTCTCCAGAGCTTACCCGGTGCGCTTTCCCCCGAGTCTCCAGCGTCCCCGAGCCGCTGATAATATAGTGCATGGCAAAAATATTACGGATGCCTGGGCCCCACCGGTGCGAATTCGGCTCCTTGTACCCGCCAAGCGTGCAAACCAGACTCTCCCCGGTATACGCGTGTTCTCTCATGCGACTTCCTCCAAATTTGGACCCCGATTCTATCGATGCGTAACTTTTCACACCCATTATAGCACACGAAAAACTAGACTTTCTGAGCCGAACTGACCGCTAACGCAAAGAAAGCATTTACTACATAAACTGGCTCATGGTATCGTCTGGTTATTGGCACTAGGCACCGTAAGCAACAACGCGTCGATATATCGTCACACGGAAAGGGGTATCCATACAATGACAAGCAAACCAGTTCATGTCTATCTCATCTCAGGTCCGCTGGGAGTGGGCAAGTCGACGGTCTCGAAAGCGCTGGCGGACTCCAGAAAACAAGGTGTGCTGGTTGAGGGGGATTTGCTGCTCCATGTCTATCGCGGGGAGACCGAACCAACGTGGGAAGAGAGACTCAGACTCGCGTGGCTTAATATTGCTGCGGTGACGCGGAATTTTGTGGGAAATGGGTTAGATGTGGTCATCGATTTCGTCGTGGAAGAGGAGCTGCCATGGTTTCTGGACCAGCTGTCGGATCTAGAGGTGACTTTCCATTACGTGGTGCTCCATGCGACACCGGACACGCTTGCTGCAAGGCTTCACCAACGAGGAGATGTACAATACTTGGACCGTTCGTTGTTCCTGCTCAACAAGTTGACGACATCCCCGGCCAATCAGCCATTCTTGCTGGACACGGAACAGAAGAAGCCTGGAGAGCTTGTGGAAAAGATTGTGCATAGTGAACGCTTTAGAGTGCAACCGGAATGAAACGCACTGCGCTCAGAGCTTTGCGAAGCAAAACTGGCTTCGTAAGCATCAACGGCGACAGCCGTTTCACCTTGAATGTTTTTAAATTTGTGATATCTCCATGTGATCAGATTCGTTCTCCTCTGGTATACTCAATTCAGCCCATTAAACTACAGTGTGTAGTTTAATAATGGATTGCCAGAAGGGACACACCGCGCTGACCGAATCGGGTGGTCGTGGTACCAGCCGGACTGGGTTCAGGGTAAACTAATCATTGTGATGGAGGTACACCATGAAGAAGAAAAAATCCCGTATGCTTGTCGTGTACACGCTGGTCGTCATCGTTTTGTTTGGCGGAATCTTTGCCCTGAATCAAGCGGGGAATAACGGGAACGCAGAGGAGAGACGTCTCGCCGAAGCGCCGGCTATCGAAGGACAACCTATCGCGGGGGACCCGAATGCAGGCGTGTCGATTGTGGAATTCGGAGATTACAAATGCCCGTCCTGTAAAATCTGGGAAGAGCAAATAAAGCCGCAATTGCAGCAGGATTACCTGGACACCGGAGTAGCTTCCTTCGCCTATGTGAATACCATGTTTCATGGCGAGGAGTCCATCCTGGCAGGCCAGGCAAGCGAGGTTATTCTTATGAACCATCCGGAGCAGTTCTGGGATTTCCACAAGGCGCTCTTCGCTGAGCAGCCGGCGCAAGTCAATCACGACGAACTGTGGGTGACGCAGGACAAAGTGCTGGAGGTTGCGGAGGCGACTGTCCCTGATCTGGATGCGCAGCAGTTCCAGACGGATCTGCGAGCCAACGAGGTGGTGGACAAGCTCATGAAGGACCAAGAGCTGGTGGACACGTACGACATTCAGCAGACGCCGACTATCGTTGTGAATGACCGGGTCATTGCCAATCCGTTCGATATGGATGAAATCCGTCAGGTCATTGAGCAGGAATTAGAATAAGAGGGGCGTATCGATGCGAATCGTAAAAGACTACTATTTGTATGCGGCCTGGCTGGTTGCTGTTGTGGCTACGCTGGGGAGCCTGTATTTCAGTGAAATTCGCGGTTTCATTCCTTGCGAGTTATGCTGGTATCAACGGATTCTCATGTATCCTCTGAGCCTCATCTTGGGCGTAGCTGCGTTTGTTGACGATGACAAATGCAAGAAATACGTGCTCCCTTTAGCTGCTCTAGGCGCGGTGGTGTCGACGTATCACTATTTCAAGCAAAAGCTGCCGTGGCTGGATGCCATTCAACCCTGTACCCAAGGCGTGCCTTGTAATGTACAATATATTAACTGGTTCGGTTTTATTACCATTCCCTTCCTCGCAGGTACTGCGTTCATCCTGATTACAATCTTGATGATTTTGGGGAGGAAGTCGGCAAGATAAACCGAAGAGGGGAGGCTTGCTGTACGGATGGGGATCAAACGATTCAATGTAAAAGAAGAGGGGCTGCAGCGGTTTTTCGGTCCCCTTGAAGCGAGGGTTATGAAGGCCATTTGGGAACATCAACAGCTAACGATCAAGCAGGTACACGAGCTGCTGGACGATCAGGCTCCGATTTCCCTGAATGCCGTCATGACAGTGATGCTTCGGTTGACGGACAAAGGCATCCTGAGAAAAGAAACGACCGGCGGGGGAAGGAACCGGGTGAGCTTCTTTTTCCCCGTTCAAAGCGAAGAGCAGTTCATTGTGGAACAGACTCGGGTGGTGACAGAGGGATTAATGGAGGACTTTGGCCCCCTCATAGTCAATCACTTCATTGATCAACTGGACAGCGCCGATCCGGAACTGATCAAGAAGCTGGAAAGCCGGATTAACGAGCTGAAAAAGCAATGACGATGCCACCCAAACTGAGATGGGCATTGGGGCTGAACGTGGGGTTAGTGAGCTGGATCCTGGTACAAATGGGGGTTCGAGTGCGACATCAACTAAGCGAACTACCGGAAGCTGCCGGAGAACCAGGCATCTGGGCGACGTTGCGCAGCTTCTTCACTCAACATCCGGTCATGGAACAGGTCTACAACGTAGCTATCTTATATTGTGTGGTAATGGTGTTCGTTCATCTTGGTACACAAGGGAGACAGCAGGTGAAGCTGTTGCGGTATCTGTCGCTGACCCGAGATGAGCGCAGCTCGGCACGCTGGACGGAACGGCTCGATGCGGATGGAATTCCGGTTATTGTTATCCGTGAACAGGCATTCGTAGCGATGGCCTGCGGTTTCTTCAAGCGCCGGATTGTGATCTCTACGGGGGCGTTGCACCGATTCTCAGAGGAAGAGGTGCTGGCGGTTTTGTATCATGAGCTGTATCACTGCCGTGCGTACCATCCGTTGCAGACTGTGGTCGGGACAGCGATAAGTAGAGGGATGGCATTCATTCCGCTGGTTCGGGACCTCTCGCGCTATTATGAAATTTGGATGGAGCTGCTTGCCGATCGTTATGCCATGAAGCGGCTCAACAGTGAACGGCCCCTTGCGACGGTGTTGTTAGCCTTGGTTCAAGGTTATGTTAAACAGCCGTATCAGCGTGAGTTGGGCAGTGTGAGCCATTTTGCGGAGACGGCAGTAAACTATCGGATGGAGCAATTGATTCACCGGCATACCGAACTGAACATCCAGGTAACCAATCGCCGGAATCTGCTGATCTCTAGCCTTGGCTTGCTATTCATGATGGTGTTTCTGTTGGGGTATTGCATATAAGGCGCTCAGCTCAGGACAACTCGTGGCGAGTTGTCCTTTTTGTTGGGATGAGGAGTATTCATAAGGCTTCGAAATACTGAGCAAGCACGTGGCCCGGGGCCGCCATGAAGTCTGCCAGCGGGGCGATCTGTCCGTATTCCTGATGTTCGATGTCGGCGTAGCCGATTGCTTTTTTGCTGGGGTTCCAGACGATGATCAGATGCGAATATTGATCCACATCAGCAGAGAGGCGCAGCAGCTTCTGGCGTCCCGACTTCATCTCCACCGTATCAATCAGGTGAAAAAAGTCGACATAATGAACGTTTGACGCATTGGGCGGCAGCTCTAGACGGTGCTTCTCCACGGAGAGAAAGGTAATCAAGTCTGGGGGAAGCTTGTACGGCTTGAGCGCATGCAGCCGGTTGCTCAGGTTGTGGAAAGCTTCTGGTTCGTGTTCCTTCAGATAGGTAGCCATAGCTTCATTGTTCTGACTGACCGCGATCGTATAGGCGCGCTCGCCGTCCTTTTCCTGAAGAGTGACATCAGCCCCTTGCTCGACCAGAAACTGCACCATCTTCAGATTGTTGCTGCGGGCGGCCACCGTGAGAGGTGTTGCTTTGTAGGGATACACCATATCCGCGGCATTGTAATTGATATCGACGCCCTCCTCCAGCAGGTAGCGGAGGGTGCGCATATCGTGATCGGAGACGGCCTTCCGCAGGACGCGGCCTGCATGCTTCCGAATGTCCAGTCCGAGCTCCTGCAGGATGGGCAGGTTTGCTTTGTTCCCATAGTACGCTTAGTCGTAGGCATTGGATTTTACGCGGTTCACCGCGTTTAATTTGGCCCCTTCCAGATGAAGGTAGCGGAGTATGTCTGGGTTGCCATAGCGAGCTGCCGTGAGGATAGCGGGGGAGTCTTTTGCATTCAGATTCGCCCCATGTGCCACCAGGACCCGCACCACCTCAGGCTGATTAGTCATCAGTGCCAGATCCAGCGGCGCCACAACACTGTGTCGGCTAAGCGTCAATTGTTCATCGATGTCTGCGCCTTGTTGTATCAAGGCCTCGACGGCAGCAGTATCCCCAGCATAGATCGCCATGCCGAGCTCCGGTAGCGCAGGAAACGTACCGAGGTGTCCGATTTTGAACATGAATGTCTCCTCCTAAAAGTTTTCCGAAGGAAAACTCGCTTCGGAAGCATAAGCTTAAGTTTTCCGAAGGAAAACTTGCTTCGGAAGCATAAGCTTTGAAGTTTTCCGAAGGAAAACTCGCTTCGGAAGTGTCAACCAGCCTTCATAATTCATGACTTGCTGGTATTAGTATACTGGTTGTTCAGATTCGGACGCCACGGCTTTCCGACCTATTCCGGGCCAAGTTCCTCCCTAATGATGCTGGGCATTGTTCTGTCCGATAAGATAATTATATTTATCGGCGTGCTTCAGTTCGTCCAGCAGAATACCGAACACGGTATCTTTGTATATCCCTGGTGGCAGTCCGAACCACATCTTGCGATATCGCTCAACGGCAGAGAGCTCGCCAAACAACGCCGTCTTCAAACCCTCTGCATAAGTAACTGGAGGAGACTCTTCTTGGGCGTTGCCTGGTCCTACTTGCTGTCCCGTCAAGTGAAAGTACATTTCTCGCAGCATTTTGTTATGGCTTCTTTCGTCGTCACGGATGGAAGCAATGATATCGGCCTGCTCCTGTGTAGGCGCAAGACGGATGAGTTGATCATAGAACATTTCGTCTGACTTTTCTCCTTGGACTGACTCTTTCATCAGCTCTAAGGCTTGCGTGTAGCTCGTTGCCCAGACAGGGGAAAAAGCGGCCCGGTACCACCCGTACCCAGGATAGTAGTATCCATTCATAAATAGTGTTGCCTCCCTCACACGTTATCCATAGTATTCTATGTGCGAACAGCGGCATCATGCCCATGGACCAGTGAGCGAGTGCGTGAGAGGGAGAGGTGCGAGACCGGATGTAGGAGTTGGTATATAATGATGATAGCGTATTCAAGAAATTGGAGGAGATCAAATAGATGACGCATCCGATCAAGGAACGAGAGTTTAGTTGCACAAGGGATGGCTTGACGATTCGCGGAAATGAATTTTTGCCAAAGGGTCATAACTTGCCAGTGTTGATTATGAGTCATGGATTCGGAGGAAACGCCACACATCTGACGGAATATGGCCGAACGTTTGCTTCCTGGGGTTATGCTGCTTATAGTTTTGATTTTTGCGGTGGTTGTGCCGGCGGGGCAGGCAGGAGCGATGGCGAGACTACAGCGATGACGGTGCGCACGGAAGTCGAAGACTTGCTGGCTGTGCTGGATTATGTGAAAAGCTTGCCTCATCTTGATGCCAGTCGCATAACACTGGTGGGCTTCAGCCAAGGAGGTTTTGTGTCGGCGCTTGCTGCCGCGCAGCGCGCAGATGACATTGCTTCGTTGATCCTTGTGTATCCGGCGCTGTGTATACCCGATCATGCCCGTGCGGGTGCGCTGGGTGGCGCTTCCTACGATGTCGGTGCGGTTCCTGCAGTGATTCAGTGCGGGGGTATGCCCATCGGCAAGGTATTTCACGACACGGTGGTGGATATGGACCCGTATGCCGAAATTGCTGCCTACCGCGGGCCGGTTCTGCTGATGCATGGGACCGCAGATATCGTTGTCCCCTACACATACTCCGAGAAGGCCAAAGAAGCCTATGCGCCAGGGCAATGTCACCTGCAATTGATGATTGGGGCTGGGCATGCTTTTACAGAGCAGCAAACAGCCAGCGCACGTATCGCCATGCGAGAATTTTTGCTCGGCCACCAAGAGATTTTGACCATTCAGGTTCAGATTACCGGAAGTGAGGTGCGCAAGGAAGAAGGGGCGATGCGGCAGACGGCGGTGTACTTCACAGGTACGAGTGAGAGCAGCTTTTTTCAAGGGGAAATCCTGCCGGGCGCAGAGGATCTTCAAGAGTATAATGGAGACCAACTGGTGCAACTGCGGGCAGATTATACGTTGGAGGGAACGGACAGGGACGGAGAGCGGTGCCGCATCCATATCATCAACCAGAATAGAGGCGGGGAATGGAAGCCGACGGTGACTACGGATAGCCAGGCGCTCGCCTTTCTGAATGACGCCGATCTGACGGCCGCACTGGAGTTTCACTCGGACGGGCTGACGGTGCGGATCTACTCGAGTGTATAACCCGTGGACGAGACGCTGTGACTGCGGGGCCGATAGCCGGATAGCAGAGTGACCTCATTGTAGAGCGAGACACCGAAGTCGCACCGAGAGGAGCAGTAGCGAAAGAAACTTTCGTTGGAGTGTCTGGTGGGGCGTCGGAGGGTGCAGTAGCGAAAGAAACTTTCGTTGGAGTGTCTGGCTGGGCGTTGGGGGGAGCAGTAGCGAAAGAAAGTTTCGTTGGAGTGTCTGGTGGGGCGTTGGAGGGAGCGGTAGCGAAAGAAAGTTTCGTTGGAGGGTCTGGCTGGGCGTTGGAGGGAGCAGTAGCGAAAGAAAGTTTCGTTGGAGGGTCTGGTGGGGCGTCGGAGGGAGCAGTAGCGAAAAAATGCATGTAGCCTGCGGGCATGACCGCCCCAGCAGTGTCTGCAAGTATAGAAAGTTTATTTAGAGGCGGCCTGGGACGCCCCGGCAGTGTCTGCAAGTATAGAAAGTTTATTTAGAGTGGCTGGGACCGCCCCGGCAGTGTCTGCAAGTATAGAAAGTTTACTTAGAGGCAGCAGGGCCAGCCCCAGCAATGTCCGCAAGTATAGAAAGTTTATTTAGAGGCGGCCTGGGACGCCCCGGCGGACAGATTCTCCAACGAAACGTTCTTGCCTTGCAGCTAACTCAACAACTCCACCTGGCGCACCAGGGAAAATTTATCTTCATTGCGCCTACTGGTGAGCTGGAGGGAGCAGTAACGTCAAGCAAAGTAAACGAAAGAGCGCCCAGCATCACTAATCACTGATGCTGGGCGCTTTTCCTATGTTGCCAAACGGATTAGAATCGCAGCGCCAGCCAACTGAACGCCAGATCCACCCAGTGGGCAGCATGGGCGTCGATGTGCTCGGGGCCTCGTGCAGACGTCTCGTCGCTCAGCGCCAGTCCGTGCCCCCCCTGTTCAAAGATATGCAGATCGAACGGGACGCCGTGCTTGGCCAATTCGCCCGCAAACCGCAGCGAGTTCTCCACGTAAACTAGCCCGTCAGCTTGGGTGTGCCACAGAAAGGTCGGCGGCGTGCTTGGAGAGACATAGCGGGCGGGGCTGAGATGCTCATAGTCTTCTGCTGTCGGATCTGGCTTGCCAAACACAGCCATATTGGCCAACTCGGCCAGCCGAGCGTTGCCTGGGTCGGGTGCCTGATTAGATTTCGGCGTCATCGCTGCGTAGTCTAGCAAGGCATAGCCTAGGATTAACGCATTGGGCTGGAACCAGCGGCTCTCCTTGCCGAAGGTATCCCGGAGCAGCTCGGAAGACCAATGGACGCCTAGACTGGCCGCCAGATGACCCCCTGCGGAAAAGCCGCACACTACGATTCGATCCGAGTCCACGCCGAACTCCTCAGCATGTTCCCGCACATACAGAATCGCCTTAGCCAGATCAAGCAGCGGCTGCGGATATGCGCTGGCCGGATTGCCTGGCGGCACCTCCGCTAGATTGGTTATCCGCTCCTGATAATACGTCGTGTAGCGCAGAACGAAGGCATGCATACCTTTGGTATTAAAGCGCCGCGCTACCGGCTCTGCTTCCCGGTCCGAGGTACCCAGGAAGGCGCCGCCGGGACAGACAATGATGGCTGGTCGTTTTTGAACGGATGGGTCCCCATGCGTTTCAGGAACGGGATAACATTGCAGCTTCACATAAGAGACATCGTCCCACAATTGAACGGTTTCGTGCATGGTATTGTTCCTCCGTGGTATGTGTATTTGAATGGCTGGTGGAAAATGCAACCTCCGGTCATGGATCGATCTTCCAATCGCTGTTGCCCCCAGATTTCTTGATTTTTTAACCGCTTAGCGGTTGAAATCCGGGGGCAAAGGCGAATGCTTCGCTTTTCCAGATTCGATTCCATGCCTCTTCGGCCGTTTTTCAGCAGCCTGATAGAACGACAATCAGCCTCCACTAAACATCAGCCGGATCGCAACAATAATGAGGAAGACTGACAGGATCTTCAGCAGCAGCTGTCCGGGTAAACGGCGGGCGATCCGCGCGCCAATCTGGCCGCCGATGATGGCGCCAGGAGCCAGGAAGAGCACCATCATCCAATCGATATTGCCCAAAAATGCATGTGTCCCTGTACTGACGATTGCTGACAAAAAGATCTGCAGCATCGACGTAGCGACCGCGATGTGGGCAGGGAATGCGAGCAGCAAGGTCATCGTCGGAATCATAAGACTGCCGCCGCCGACGCCGAACAGGCTGGCCAGGAAGCCGACGAGGAAGCTGACAATGATGCCTGTCGGCATATGGTATGCATAATCAAACCGGAACCCCGTCTGATCGGCAAAGCTCCGCTGGACCGTCGGGCGGAATGGCCAGGCGATCGGCTTGGTCGGCTTAAATAGCAGCAGCAGCGCGACCAGAATGAGAAAGATACCGAAGCTGACGAAGAAAGCCTTGCCCGTAATCATCGTGGCCAACAGCGCCCCTATAATTGAACCCGGGATCGCAACCAGAGCGAATCGAATAGCTGCCGGATAGTCAATGCGCTTTTGCTTACTATATACATAGGTGCTGGAAATCGAATTAAAGAGCAGCATGGCCATGGAGGTGCCAGCCAGCTGTGACGGTGGCAGCTCCGGGAACAGAAAGGCTAACGCAGGGACCACAATGAACCCGCCACCCAGCCCCACAAGAGAGCCCGACATGCCCGCGATCAGTCCGATGCCGATCAAGAGAAGGTAAGTGACCACAGAACCGATCCTTTCCGGATGTTAATTGTCCTACTCATTTGTCTTGCCAAAAGAATCGCCCCGCAAACAGCTCCGTACGCAGCCAGCTCTGCTGCTGCGGGGTTAACCGCTTGTCGGTCTCCATGCGAGCCAGGATATCTTTCCTATTCAGCCCACTAGAGGGCTGAGCGAGAGCTTCATTCGCTGTAGCATCCAGCCACTGAACTGTGACAGAACCTGGCTTGGTCTGCAACCTGCTCCATGCAGGCAGTGAGGCTCCATTTGGATTTTGCGTATGTAGGAACTGCCGCAGGTATCCCCTCATCAGCGAGAGAAGCGCGAGCCGCCCGGGTTCATTATCGCTGGTGACGGCTGCCCCCGGGTAGCTGTGCTCCATCTCGGAGAAGTCTCCGGTGTAGAAGGGGAGGTCAGCCCCATGAGGCGCTCCCAGCAACAAGCGGGCTGTTGGGTCAATGACACCATCCTGCAGTCCCCAGCCAAATCGGTAGCCGTACACAGGCATATCTGCATTCGCGTGCAAGAGCTGTGAAGCTACTTCCTCCACATTGAAGGCTGCATAGAGCTCGCTTCCGTGTTGAATAGCTACTTTATACAATAGCTGGAGCTCTGTGTTGCTTGAAGATATGCCCTCCTGCGCTAGTGGGGCGAAGAGAGGGTGAGACAAGGCGAAGCCTGAAAACTCTGTCGCGTTGCTTCCGAGCACGGCAGGCAGCGGCGGATGTGTACCTGAACTCAGGGCGGCGAAGCCCCCTGCTGGAATGACGACGCCGTCTTCGAACAGATGCGGGAAGGCCGCCATGCGCAGGCCCGTGTCCCTGATAGCCTCTGCAAAAGCTGTACCCTCCTGACGGTACAACCAGTCAGCGATGGCCTGGTCCGATTGTGCCGATAGCCATGCTTGTGCTTCAGCTGCATCCACAGTATCGACAGCATCCAAGCCCTTGCCACTTGTCCGGGCTAGCTCTGCCGCAATTTCCTTTGCCTTTGTCTCGCCCAGCTCACTGGAGGCCGTCGTCATGCCGCCGCTCAGAATGAACAACTGGTGGAACAGCCCCCGGCCCAGCGGAGACAAGTATGCAGCGAGGGCATTGCGGGCGCCTGCCGACTGACCGGCGAGGGTGACGTTGCCGGGATTGCCGCCGAACTGGGCAATATGAGTCTGCACCCAGCGGAGCGCCTGTAGGGCATCGAGCAGACCATAGTTGCCCGAATCATCCAGTGGGTCGCCGCTGTAAAGGGCTGGGTGCCGGAAGAATCCGAGGGCCCCCAGCCGGTAGTTGACGGTAACGATAAGGCTGCGCGTGTCGCGCGCCAATTCACCACCGGGGAAGTCCCGACCCGAACCGCTAATATTGCCGCCGCCGTGCAAGTACACGAAGACCGGGAGGTCCGTCTCCTCCTGGTTCGGCCGCCATACATTCAAGTACAAGCAGTCCTCACTGCCGATGACGCCGTCCGGACCGTTTTGAAGGCTGCAGGGCCCATAATCCTGTGCCAATCGCACGCCTGTCCACGGCTCCGGCTCGCGGGGGGCTTTCCAACGCAGCTCACCAACCGGCGGTCTGGCATAGGGAACGCCCAACCAGGCGACAGCCCCCGTTTCGGGCTGATGTATTCCCTGAAGTGAGCCATGAGATAGCGTGATGGTATCGGATATTGGGTGCTTGTCATTCATCTTGGGCTCTCCCTTCAGAAGACGTTCTTTCATTAAAGGCTTTTTTATATTATAGGCCACTGACACGAGGAAGAGAAATAGATTGTTCCCTCAGACGTTACGACGGCGTCCAGGCAACAAAAAAACCTCCGCTGAACTCTACATCTTGCAGAGATTCAGTGGAGGTTTTCACCGCGTTATCGTGCTGGAGCGAAATGACTTACCTTGGACAGAATGTCTTCGGTCCGCTTCACAATGTCTGGTGTAAGCTCCAGATCAATTGCCTTGAGATTCTCTTCGATCTGCGCTGGCCGGCTCGAGCCGATAATCGCTGAGCTGACGACCGGCTGGCGAAGAATCCAGGCCAAGGCGAATTGGGAGAGCGAGGCGCCAGACGCGGCGGCCAAATCGGACAGCTCAGCCGTACATTGCAGCACATCTTCGCGCAAGTAGCTGTTGATCACGCCATTGGTTTGGTCATTGGCTGCCCGTGTACCCTCGGGTATCGGGTGGCCTGGTTTGTATTTGCCGGTCAGTACGCCCTGAGCCAATGGCGAGAAGACGACAAGGCCAAGCCCCTCGGTCTCGCACTGGCGGATCACGCCTTCTTTTTCAATGTAGCGCTCGAACATATTGTAGATTGGCTGATTGGAGACGAGCGGCCGCAGGTTCAGTTGTTTGCCGATGCCGGACGCTTCAGCAATCTGCGCTGCAGACCATTCGCTTACGCCAGCGTAGAGAATTTTGCCTTGTGCCTGCAGATCATCCAGTGCCCGCAGCGTCTCGTCGATCGGAGCGTCGCTGTCGAAGCGGTGGCATTGGTACAGGTCGATATAGTCGGTGCCCAGTTTTTTCAGGCTGGCTTCGCATTGCTCCATAATATGCTTGCGCGAGAGTCCCCGGTCATTGGGACCCGGACCCTGGGCAAAAAACACCTTGGTCGCAAGGACATAACTACTCCGCGGATACGCCTGCAGCGCGCTGCCCATCACCTGCTCGGCCCCAGGGTAAGAGTTGGAAGTATCAAAGAAATTAATGCCGTTATCATAAGCTGTTGTAATGCAAGCCCGAGCTGCTTCCTCGGAGGTCGCTGAGCCATAGGTCAGCCAGCTGCCCAATCCGACCTCACTCACTTTTAATCCGCTTCTGCCCAGTCTTCTGTATTTCACGGGATTCCCACCTTCCGGTTTTTTGAAGTATTGTCGTATTGAACAAATTCAGCTTACAAGTTAAAGTTAGGTTTAAGTCAAGCTTTAGGGGTAGAAAGGGAGGAAGAAAGTGATGGAATACACAATTAAGCAGGCCGCGGAGCGCGTGAAGCTGCCCGCATCGACGCTGCGTTATTATGATAAGAATGGGTTAATGCCGCTGCTCAAGAAGACGTCCTACGGGACGCGCCAATACTCAGAAACGGACATCCACTGGCTGGAGCTGGTGCGCTGCCTGAAAGACAGTGGTATGCCGTTAGACGAAATCAAGGCGTTTATGATGCTCTGTCTGGAGGGTTCGGCCACCAGTGAGCAGCGGCGGGAGATGCTGGAGCTGCACCGGGCAAATATCGAGCGGCAGATGCGCGTGCTAACGCGGAGCCTCGGGGTCATTAATTACAAGCTCGATCATTATAATGAAATTGGCATCTTTCATATCGATAAGGATTAAGGGAGTGTAGGGTTAATGGCGTGAAAGGGAGGGGGGGGATACATGGTGGCAAAGTTGATGGACTTAATATTTGTTATTGGGGCGGGCTTTTTTAGCGGCATCTTAGTGAGCGGCGGAGGACAGAATCTTCATGAGAGTGGCGTACATATTCTGCTAGGCTGTATTTTCTGGCTATTGGTCTTGTTCTACTTTAAACTAGTGCCGGAGAAAAAGGGGAAGTAGGCGGGTGCAGCGGGGCAGTAGATCCGGGGACTAACCTACTCCTTGTCTTCAAACTCCGGATCATGCTGCCTGCAGCCAAACAAATAGCATCGTGTACTCAGATTCGGATTGAAAATGAGCGGCGGGATATACCCTTCCTCGATTCGACTTGTCATCTTCTCAAAGGCTGCAATATCCGAAGACAACTCATCTAAATGGTCGCGCTTGTCTTGTTCGGTCCACGCCTCACTGCATTCTTCCACTCCCGATTCTGTGAATTGCTCTCGTTTCTCCCGAATGGCTTCGTCAATGATTGCCCGCATGCGTTCCATGCGGTTGCATCTATATAAGGCATATGCGAACTGCGCTACCCAGTCGGGCTTCACCCAATAGTGACCCCAGCTTTTCTCGTACCAGTAGACAGCCTCTTCATAATGCCCCAACTCCAACCACAAGTCTGCCATTCCCGCAACCCACAAATTCATCATCCTTTTCCGAGAATGTCTCCAACAGCATCTTTGCTTCTTCGCCTTGTCCCAATTGGATAAGACAAATCACACGGCTGTACATCGCAAAGTCCGAAGGGGCGGCGGACTGGCTCCAATGCTCCGCAGCTTCCTGCAACTGTCCCAGATGATAGTAGGCGACGGCCAAGTTGTTGTGGGCTTGCTCCGTGGGTTGAATACGAATGGCGTGAAGCAAAGTCTCTAGTGCAGCCTGCCACTGCTCGGTTCGGATGTAGATTTCGCCCAGCAAGTTATACGGTACGTAAGATTGAGGCTGAAGCTGGATGGTTTCCAACATGAGCTGCAGAGACGTATCGGGTTCATATTTTTCATTGAGGTAGAACCAGGCAAGGTTGGTCAAGGACTCCACCGTACGCTACTCCCGGACAGCCTGCTGGAATAACTCAAATGCTTGATCATCTTCGCCAGCTTCTAAGCAGGCTAAGGCTTTCTCATTAGTGGTCATGGTTCCGTCTCCTCGGTCGTCATCTCGTGTCCGTTCTACCTCAATTCTACCTCAGTTCTACGTTTGCTGCGCGATACCTTTTTTTAATCCAATGGAGGGTGAAAGAAGGCACCAGTCATCGCGTACCCTCAATGCTTAACTGCTCTAACGGCCATATATGCGCCTATTTCGCTCTTTTTGCACCACTCGGTCGGCTAACGGCCACAGGCGCACTTATTTGCTATGAAATGAGCTCAAATGAGCTAATATCATCGAAATAACCGCGGTGGTGGCCGTTAGAATGTTAAAGGCCCTATTTTGGGGCGAATAGCGGCTGTGGTGGCCGTTAGAGATAGGGGCGAGTGTTCGTTGGGTCCACATTGGGCATCATGTTGGCCTAGCCCATGGCTCATGGGAGAACTCGCCTCAGGACAGGCTACAGGGTTCACCAAGCCCCCAAGCCCCCCACCGCAGCTCACCGACCCCGCCTTTAAAATTAGCTTATCCATGCATAAAATAAACTTCGAGGAATAAAATTCAAATAAGTTGTTGTAAATTCTACTAAGTTGAATTAGAATAACCCTATATTCATCATTACGTCATGAGCACACCCCGCATACCACGATGAATGAAAGGACTGCCCAAGCAGTCGAAGCATTCGAAGTGAGGTTCCATTTGACAAACATTAAGGAGGAATAGCATGGTAAAACCATCTGATCTGAATGAGGAGAATCACGTTGTAGATATGGGTTGGGGACAAATTTCCTGGCTCTATGGGCAAGAAATCGATCCGGAGGGTGAAATGACCTTTGGGATGGTATATATCAAAGCCGGGGACGAGAACGGACGTCACATCCACCCGAATTGTGAGGAAATCATCTTCGTCCTCTCGGGTGAATGCTCGCATTCGCTGGGCGATGAGAGCTTTCACTTGAAACCGGGCATGGCGCTTCGCATTCCACAGGGCGTTCCACATCATGCCAAGGTGACGAGCTGGGAGCCGTGCCGGATGATTATCGCGTATTCTGCAGTGGACAGGGAAACGATCGGCGAGTAACCATTCGGGAGTCCGGGAGGTCGATACCTATGCACCAACCGAAACAGCTGCTGCTGATCGGGACATTGGATACAAAAGGTGAAGATTACCGCTACATTCGCGAGCTTGTCACCGCGCGTGGACATCACGTCATCACGGTAGACATCGGTGTGGCGGGTGAGGCGACAGGCATCACGCCGGAATGGACGGCCGATGAAGTGGCGAGGCGCGCAGGCACAAGCCGCGAGGCGCTGCGCAAGGCGGGAGACCGCGGACAAGCGCTCGCAGCCATGGCCGACGGAGCCATGCATGTCGTTGAGGAGCTGTACCAGCAGGGGCGAATTGATGGCATCCTGGGAATGGGCGGCACCGGAGGTACGTCGGTGATTGCGGCGGTCATGCGGCATTTCCCCGTTGGTTTCCCCAAGGTGCTGGTTTCTACGGCGGCCAGTGGCAATACCCAGCCCATCGTTGGAACCCGGGATGTGGTCTTGATCCCTTCCGTGGTCGACGTGGCCGGAGTGAACAGCATCAGCGAGTTGATCTATCGGCAAGCGGCTGCCGCCGTGTGCGGGATGATGGAACAGTCACCGCCAGAGCAGCGGGAGGAGAAGCCGCTTATTGCCATTACGATGTTCGGCAACACGACAGCAGCGGTGGAGCGCTGCAAGCAGCAGCTAGAGGCCAAGGGTTATGAATGTCTGGTTTTTCATTGCACAGGAATTGGCGGCCGCACGATGGAAGGCTTGGTCACGGATGGCCGGATTGCAGCTGTGCTGGATATGACCACGACGGAGTGGGCAGATGAGCTGTGCGGGGGTGTATTCACAGCTGGTGCCAACAGGCTGGAGGCGCCGGGAAGAAGCGGGGTACCGCACCTTGTCGTTCCGGGCTGTATTGATATGGTAAACTTCGGAGGAACGGCAACGGTTCCCGAGCGGTACCAGAATCGTCTGCTCTACGCCTGGAATGCCAATGTGACCTTGATGCGAACCAGCGTGGAGGAGAACGAACAGTTGGGTGAGATTTTTGCACAGAAGTTGAATGCAGCACAGGGCCCAGTCACTGTACTGATTCCGTCACTTGGCTATTCCTTACTTGGTGCAAGTGGAGAGCGCTTTCACCTGCCAGAGGCAGATAACGCATTTGAGGTGACCCTCCGTGAGCATCTGCACCCGCGAATCCCATGTGATACGCTGGAGCTGACGGTCAACGACGAGGCCTTCGCTGATGAGGCCGTGAATCGGCTGCTGGCGATGATCCAGACGAACAAACCGAACCAATAGGAGTGGAACCAATGACAATTAAGTATGCGTTTTCACGACCAACGGCTAATGATACGGAGACGGCCCTGCTGTTTGAAGGCTACCAGGCGGCGGGCTATGACGGCTTACAGCTCAAGTGGGGCCAGTATGAGCCGTACTTGAACGACCCGCAAGCCTTTCTTGACCAGTATGGAGGCAAGCCAGGTGTTGCTTCTGCGCTCATTGCTGGCGGATCACTGCCAGCGGGAGACAGTAAGGAACAGCTGCGCAGACTCTATCGCTTTGCACAGAAGATCGGCGTAGAGCGGATCGTCTACTGCCACGGCGTGCGTCGGGAGGGACTGACGGACCACGACATTGCGGGCTTTGCCCCAGCGTTTGAGGAAATGGGCAAGGAAGCGCACCAGCACGGTATCCGCCTGTCGCTGCATCACCATCACGGACAGCCGGTCATGCACCGGCGTGACTTCGATACCTTTTATGGCGAAGTGAAGGACGCCTCACTGGTTGGCTTAACGCTAGATACAGCACATCTCGTGAAGTCGGGGGTTGATGACGTGGCTGACGTGATTACCAGCTTTGCCCCGTTCATCGACAACTTCCACATGAAGGACTTCGCGAATGGCGAATTCGAAATTCTTGGACGGGGATCCATCCCCTTTGACCCTATCTTCGCTGCGATCCGCCAGATCGGGTACACCGGCTGGATGTCTGCGGATGAAGAGAGTGGCGGCGGTGTGGAGGAAGGGCTGACAGACTGTATTGCATTCATGAAAACGGGACTTGCGCCCGTGAGCAAGCCGGAGGGAGGGTAACAATATGCACGAGAAGAAGCAACAGATCATCAGCCGCCTGCGGGAGAAAATCACGGCTCGGCGTCCGATCGTGGGAGCTGGTGCAGGCACAGGTATCTCCGCCATGTGTGAAGAGCAAGGCGGAGCAGATCTCATCATTATTTATAATTCCGGCCGGTTCCGGATGGCGGGGAGAGGCTCGCTGGCGGGGTTGATGCCTTATGGCGATGCGAATGCAATTGTCATGGAGATGGCTGGCGAAGTATTGACCGCGGTGCGAGAGACACCTGTCTTGGCGGGGGTGTGCGGCACGGATCCCTTCCGCGATATGGAGCGGTTTCTCCATCAAGTCGAAGAAGCGGGATTTGCTGGCGTTCAGAACTTCCCGACCGTGGGACTGTGCGACGGCCTGTTCCGCGCCAACCTGGAAGAGACGGGGATGGGCTACGACAAGGAGATCGAGATGATCCGCCTGGCCGCACGCCGCGACCTCCTGACCACACCTTATGCCTTTAATGAAGAAGAAGGCCGGCGCATGGCAGCAGCAGGAGCCGATATTGTCGTGGCTCACTTGGGATTGACTACGAAGGGCAAGATTGGCGCGCAGACGTCTATCCCCCTGGAGGAAGCGCCAGCCGCCGTGCAGCGGATAGCGGATGGGGCACGGGCAGAGAATCCGGACGTGATCGTGCTCTGTCACGGCGGTCCGATCTCCGAGCCGGAGGATGCAGCCTATGTGCTGAAGCGGACGCAGGACGTCCATGGCTTCTATGGCGCATCGAGCATGGAGCGGTTGCCGGTTGAACAGGCCATTACGGAACAAATTCGCAGATTTGCTGCGATTACTATGGACTAAGGGAGAGGGTAACGAGTGAAAACGTACAAGGTAGGTATCGTTGGAGCGGGCGGCGTCAGTGAATTGCATCTGGAAGGTTATAAGGAGCATCCGGAGCGGGTGCAGGTGACCGCGCTATGTGACCTGAACCCGGAAATGCTAACCATGCGAGCCGATAAATACGGCATTGCTGATCGTTACTCGTCGCTCGAAGATTTTATTGCCAACAGTGGCGTGGATGTGGCAGTCGTCTGTACGCCTTCCCCATTGCGGAAGAAAATTATCGAGCCGCTGCTGGCTGCCGGACTGCCTGTTTTCGTAGAAAAGCCATTCTCGGATACCTTGGCCGAGGCTGAGCAAATTGTAGCGCTATCGGAGCAGCACGCTCGTCCCGTCTCTGTGAATCAGAACTTCAGACAGCATTTCCCCTTCGAGGTGACAAGGGAGATTGTAGCAGAAGGCACCATCGGCAAGGTCACATCGGTGCTCTTTACCAACCTGTTCTTCCGACAGGATACGGGCTGGCGGCTGGATTGCGAACGCCATGCCCTGTCCGTCATGGGTATTCATTGGTTTGATGGCGTCCGTCTATTGCTCGGCTCGCAGGCCGTGTCGGTGCATGGTCACAACCGCTCCTCCGCAGCAGTCGACTGTAAGGGCGAGACGGACGCGACTGTCCAGGTTACCTTTGCCAACGATACGGTCCTGACCTATGTTCAGAGCTTCTCGTCCATCTTCAATCGCACCGAGATGATCGTCATCGGCGAAGAGGGGACGCTGCACGTTGAGCACGGCACTGTTAACCTGCTGAAGCGGGGAGAGCAGAATCCGGTCCAATCGTGGAAAAATACCATTTCCCGCGAGACAGCCACCTATGGCGGGCTGAACCAGCTTCTCACCGCACTGGAAACCGGGGAGCCGGCTCCCAATAGTGCACAGGATAACCTGCAGACGATCAAGATGCTAGACGCTGCTTATGTGTCCGCCAGCGAAGGGCGGATCGTCCAGCTCTGATTGCTATCTCTGCATGAGCGGTTCCCGGATCGCAACGCAAATCTGATCCCGTGATCCGGGGACAACAGCGATCGGAGAAACGTCCGATCGTGTCAGCCCTGACCTTGTTCCAAAGCAGGAGGGACCCGCATGCTAAAAAAAATACTTCGAAGCTATGAGTTGTACCTGCTCATGCTTCCGACGCTGATTTATTTCGCGATCTTCCAGTACGGTCCGATCTACGGAGTGCAAATTGCTTTCAAGCAATTTACGATCTCTAGGGGAATTACCGGCAGCCCATGGGTCGGCTTTGAACAATTCGAACGCTTCTTCTCATCCTACCAATTCTGGAATCTACTGCAGAACACACTGCTCATCAGCCTCTATGAACTCGCTCTATTCCCAATACCTATCATCCTAGCGCTTCTACTTAACCAATTGACGAGTCATCGGTTTCGCAAACTAATTCAAACGGTGACGTATGCGCCTCATTTTATCTCAGTCGTAGTTATGGTAGGCATGTTATATCTCTTTTTGTCGCCTAGTAAAGGCATTCTCAATCAGATCCTTATGTTGTTTGGTCTGGATCCGGTCTTCTTTCTTGCTGCGCCTGAGTGGTTCAAAACGGTATTCGTCTTCTCTGGTGTTTGGCAAAATGCCGGTTTCAGCATGATTATCTACATCGCTGCGCTTGCAGGGGTCAGTCCCGATCTTCATGAAGCCGCTGTCATGGATGGTGCTTCTAAAGCGCGTCGCATCTGGCATATCGATCTGCCTGGCATTATGCCGACCGTCATGATTTTGCTCATATTAAATATTGGCCAGTTCATGAGTATCGGCTTTGAGAAGGTGTATTTGATGCAAAACTCTGTGAATATCACCTCGTCCGAGATCATTCAGACGTATGTGTACAAGGCAGGTCTGCTCAATGCCCAGTACAGCTACTCCACTGCAATCGGCCTATTTAATTCGTTGATCAGCTTCGTCCTTTTGCTGTCGGTCAATATGATAGCCAGGAAGCTGAATCAGACCAGCTTATGGTAGAGGAGGTGTGTAGCGTATGCTTATGAATCGAAGCAAGGGCGACCGGCTCTTCGACGCACTCAATGTGACGTTTTTCCTGTTCGTACTGGCTCTTGTTTTGTATCCGCTTTATTTTATTATCATTGCTTCCATCAGCGATCCCGTCAAGGTTAACACGGGTGCAGTCTGGTTTTGGCCGGTTGATATGACCCTGGAAGGATACCGCAAGATTTTTGAACATGAAGCGTTATGGAACGGCTACCGCAACTCAGCCTTGTACACCGTTGTCGGCACTGTTATTAATGTCGCGTTGCTAATGACGGGTGGTTATGCTTTATCCCGCAAGGATGTTCCCGGCCGTAACATCATCACATTGTTGATTGTTTTCACGATGTTCTTCCAAGGTGGGATCATTCCGACCTATCTGATTGTTCGCGACCTGGGGATGCTGAATACGATGTGGGCGCTAGTCATTCCCAATGCCGTCAGCGTATATCATCTCATTGTCGTCCGCACGTATTTTGAATCGACGATACCCATTGAGATGCTAGAGGCCAGCAAGGTGGATGGCTGCAATAACACCCGTTTTTTCCTGCGGATTGTATTGCCCCTGTCGCTGCCGATCATCGCTGTTATGGTTTTGTTCAGTGCCGTCGTGCATTGGAACTCTTATTTTAGTGCATTAATCTATCTGCGTGATGAGTCGATGTATCCGTTACAAATGGTACTTCGTGAGATTCTTGTCCGCAACTCAGCCCAAGAGCTCATGAACGTCGAAGATGCAGCACAACTGCAGGATTTTTCTGAATTGATTAAATACGGGGTCGTCATCGTCTCCAGTTTGCCGGTGCTCATCCTCTATCCATTTGTCCAGCGTTACTTTATCAAAGGCGTGATGATTGGCTCCATTAAAGGTTAACATCCAAAATTAAAGGTGAGGGGACATGAATATGCGTAAGCAATCCATTGTTCTGGCAAGTATGGCATTGGCGCTTGGAATGACCGCTTGTTCGTCAGACAACACCAGGAATGGACCGGATGTAGACGCGGCCAGCGCTTTTCCGCTGGAAGAGACGATTGAACTTGAATTCTTTGCTCAGGGCAATGCCAACGCCATTAAACCGTTTGGTGAGATGCAGGTATTCAAAGATCTGCAGGATAAAACCAATATGACGATTCAGTGGACTACGGCGACAGGGCCTGATTTCGCAGAGAAGAAAAATCTGATCTTCGCCAGCGGCGAACTGCCGGATGCGTTCTATGGCACGGGTGTGCTGAGCAATAACGAGGTAGTACAGTACGGCGTTGAGGGACTCATCATCCCGCTGGAGGACATGATCGAGGAATATGCTCCGAATCTTCATGCGTTCCTGGAGGAACGTCCGGATATTAAAGCCTTGATCACAGCGCCTAACGGTCATATTTACTCGTTGCCGCATGTCAATGAATTTGACCCGGCTGCAGAAGCCAGCGCGGCCATGTTCGTGAATCAGGATTGGCTGGACCAGGTAGGCATGGATGTGCCGGAGACAACAGATGAACTGTATGAGGTTCTGAAAGCGTTTAAAGGAGCTGACCTGAATGGGAACGGACAGGCGGACGAGATTCCCATGAGCTTCAGAACACGCGACTCAATCAGTGGTATAGAGGCGCTCACGGGTGCTTTTGGCAAGTTGGTTACCGGTACAAACCGCTTCTATGTCGAGGACGGTACGGTGTATTTCACGCCGATGGAACCGGAATACAAAGAATATGTGAGCTACGTGCACAAACTATATGCAGAGGGATTAATTGACCCGGAAGTATTCTCCCAGGAAGGGCAAGTATATGATGCCAAAATCCGGGCTGACGAGCGCACAGTAGGTGTGTTATTCGGATGGAGCCGTTCAGTGTTGTGGGGACAGGAGCGAGAAAACTGGGATTATGTTCCGATTCCAGCGCTCAAGGGTCCGGAAGGACATCAACTCTGGCCTAGACAGCCCGGCGGAACGACAGTAGGCTCATTTGCAATTACCAATACGAATCCCTATCCGGAACTGACGATGCGTTGGCTTGATCATGTCTATGAAGAACGGACCAGCGTGGAGCATGCTTTTGGGCCTTTCGGCAGTCATTTGTATGACACGGACGATGGAAAAATTGGTCTTCACTGGCCACCGGAAGGTACAGCCGAAGCTGCTTTTCGGGTACAAGAGACGCCGGGGCCCGGAGCAGTATATATCATCGGTGACCTCATTCAGCGTCGTCCGTCGCAGCAGGAGAAGCGTGAGCTGGTGGAGATGTATGCGCCATTTACACCGGAGGAGGTCTATCCTCGTCTGATGATGGATGAAGAGGACGTGAATCGTCTTGCTGTACTGGAACCGGAGCTCTTCCAAGAGAACGGTTATATCGACAGCCAGTTCACTCAGTGGGTCATGCGCGGTAATATTGATGCGGAATGGGATGCCTATGTGGAGCAACTGAAACGGATGAATATTGAAGAGATTGTGGAAATCTATCAGACCAACTACGACCGATTGATGGAGTCAAAATAAGAATGCCAGCGAGGATTGTTTTTCTTTCCGGTCTGTTAACGATTATAATAGAGGCATAGTGCCGCTGGACGGCGCATCGCCGATCACTGGCAGACCACGGAGAAAGGAAATCATCTCTATGTCACTTGGGCAACGCATCCGAATGATACGCAAGCAGCAGAAACGTACGCTGGAGGACATCGCGACGCAGTGCGGCTTCACGAAGAGCCTGCTCTCCAAAATTGAAAACGGTGTCTCCACGCCGCCGATCTCGACCTTGGTTAAGATCTCTGAATCGCTGGGCGTGAAGGTGTCCGATCTGTTGGAAGAGAACCAGGAGGCGCGCACCTTCTATGCCCAGGCCTCGCATGTGCAGGATCGCGATAACTGGATCAAGACGGAGAAAGGCTACTCGTTTTACGCCTTTGCCGCCGGCCGGGCGGACAAGAAAATGCAGCCTTATTATTTTGTTGCCCGCAAGGGAGAAGTGAAGAAGCATGTGTTCTCTCACAGTGGCGAGGAATTCGTCTATGTGCTCGAAGGCACCATGAAGTACCAAGTCGGATCAGTGGAGTATACCCTGACAGCGGGGGACGCCGTCTATTTCAACTCGCTGGAGGAGCATGTACTGACGCCGATCTCCGATGAGGTTCGATACTTGGGCGTATTCAGCGAGGTCTAGAACGAGCAGATGACAAAGAAGTCTCCAGTTAACCTGACGCAGGTTAGCTGGAGACTTCTTTCGTTGTCTTAGTTCCTTTATTTGCGATTTACGCTTGCGTATCTATATTCGTCCGAATAAGAACTGCGAGATATACAGGACAAGTCCCAGCAGCGCCGCTTGCTGCTTGATCTCCGGGTTGGTGGGTGGGTGGCGGAAGAATAGCAGGTAGATGACAAAGCCAAGTGGCAGGCCAACGTTATTCAGATTGAAGGTGAAGGCACCGAGTAGGAAATAGCCAGCGATTTTGAAGACCAGTCCTGCTTCATCCGTGGAACGTCTGCGATACAAGATGACCAGCAGGCTGAACAGAAGAAGATTAAAGAGCGGCCACCATAAGGAAGGGGATGTGCCCTCGCCGGGAATCTTCTCATACCAGTACGAATAATAGCCAGAAAAACGAATGGTTGCCCCGTCTGCGAACTTGTCGCGGTATTCATCGGAAACGACGATGGCGGCTAATGAACCAGGACCGTCCCCAGTTCCAAATTGGCCCCCCAGGAGGTCTTGGCCTGCAGTATCGGTGATTTGCCAACGGACCGAATTCGCGTGAATGAGAGAACGGTTACTTTCATGAAGCCTCGTGGACAGGACATAGCCTGAGCTGCGTTCCAGATGCGGGTCTAGGGTTAAATGCAAGTAGAAGTCATCCCGCCGCTTCCCCACTTTATCCAAGACAATTGAAGTATCATACTTCTCTTCGATAACAAGTCCCAGTTCGTTCACTTCATCCTCTTGCTCCGGAATCCACTCCGGCTTAAAGAAGAATTCCGCTTCAACACCCTCCTCTATGAAGGTTAACTTGTATCCATCCTGATTAAAAATTCGATTATACACGGCTTCGCTGCGATTCTGGTAGAACCAGTTCGCCGTCATCATGCCGATCAATACAACAATGACCAGCAGCATGCCCCATGTCCATAATTTGCTTTTGCTTCCCGTCATCCACAATCCCCCAACTATTCCAAAAATCAATATCTCCTAACAATAGGGGATGTTCTTGCCTGCCGTCAACCACAAGGCGTACGATGAATCATATTAAAAAATTTTGTTCGCGTGAAAAATAATCGGGTGCTCAGTTGTATTACTAGTGAAAGGGGGATTTGAGGTGCACGATTCATATGAGCTCAATGAATCCGTACGCAAAGCTGTGGTCACCTATTCGGACAATCTCATCAAGATCGCGTTTACGTATCTCAAAAATGTGGCCGATGCCGAGGAAGTAGCGCAGGACGTATTCCTAACCTATCTTCAGACCGCGCCTGTATTTGAGAGCGACGAGCATGAGAAGGCATGGCTGATCCGGACAGCGATCAACAAAAGCAAAAATATGCTGAAGGCCGGTTGGTTCCGCAGCAGAACCCCCATTCCGGACAACCTGGCGTATTTCCCCAAGGATGAATACTCGGTCCTGCAGGCGGTATTATCCTTGGACAAAAAATATCGCATTCCCATCCATTTGCATTATTACGAAGGTTATTCCCTGGAGGAGATCGCGGATATTCTTCATGCTAAGCCCGCGACCGTAGGGACATGGCTGGCACGCGGCCGCACTCAGCTCCGAGGAGCGATAGGAGGTATGGAAGCATGAAGAAGAAGCCGAGCTACAAGGATGCTCTGGACCAGTTGCGGAGAAGCGAAGATTTCGAGGCACGCACCATACAGAAGCTTAAATTAAATCAGAAAACGACAGCTAAAGGAGCAAATACCATGACAACAACACAACCAACAACACGGAAAAGAAAAACACTCACGGCCTGGACGGCAGGCGTGGCGGCATGCGCGGTATTGGGCTTGGGTATTTATGCCTTCAACGGAGGCAGCGAGCCAGTGGCGCCTGCACCAGGTACAGGTACTGCCGTTGTCGAGAATCAACCGGCGCCTACTACGGCCAAACAAATGGTCAACATTGACGGGATCATTGACGAAGTCAGTGCCGACGGCACAAGCTTCCGCATTGGCGAGCTGTGGGTGACGGTAACGGATGCGACCGAATATGGGATCTCGGGCCCAACTGCACCGCCGCTGTCTGAGCAACTGGTGAGCGAGGACTTCAAAGTTGGCAATGCGGTATCCGGCTTCACCTCTGAAGATGTAGCGAGCGGTCAAGTGACGGCGGAGCGGATCTACAATAACTTCTAAATGTATCTTAATAAAGAGTGACCTGCAGCAAATCGACGTTATGTCGGCTTTGCTGCAGGTTTTTTTGTGGATTCATCGTTGCTTGAATTGTACCGTTCGATGATTCGGTTGAGCCTCCCGATTGAATGCCGTCAGAGCAACGCCTAACCCCAGCATCATCAAGACACCACCGACAATTACGCTTCTAAGGGGCACCATCTCAGCCAGAACACCAAATAACAATGTCACGACCAACGTAAGCAGGGATTCGATCAGGCCGTTGAATCCTCCGATTCGCCCCATCAGATGAATAGGTATCGTTTTTTGATACCATGTTGCAAACCCGGTGTTGGCAAAGGCTAGAAAGAAGGCAAGCACAAAAAAGCCTATCGCTGCCACGAGAAAAGAATCCGAGAATGCATAGATCAAATAACCTAGACAGTTGCCAAGGGCTCCGACGTTAATCAAGGTCGCAAGTCGGACCCTCGTAACGATAAAGGTGTTAATCATTGACCCGGTAAGAATACCTGCACCTGCGATACTTACAAGTACGCCGTATTCGCTTTCGGTAAGGCCTAGCACGAGAGTCGAGAATGCAGCTTCCAAGGAGTCGACTGAAGAAGCCATCACGACCGTGAGGCCCCCGAATAAAAGGCATATAGCCATGACAAGAAGATGCTGCTTATAGTAATGGATGACTTGATGAACGTCAGATTTCCATACGGCGAATGAAAAGTGCGAGGACTGGTGTTGCGGGCTCGGTTCACCCTCTTCGATGTTCGGCAACAGGAAGGTAATGAACCCGGAGATCAACAAGGCCATTGCGTTGATATAAATGGCGGTTACCGGGGTGCCAATCATGAACAATAGTCCTGCGATAGCCGGCCCAATGAGGAATGAGCCTGAACCAAGCAGCGTGTGCAACGAATTAAAACGCGGCCGCATCGCTTCAGGGATTAATTTTGTTACATAGATGAAGGCGCCTATGCCGAACACATGGCTAGCCATGTGAATGAGGAATACCATGGCGAAAATGATCCACACGGATGTGAAGAATGGCAAGAGGCCAATCATTATAGCCCGGATGATATCAAGAACAATCATAAGCTTTCGTTTTATTAACCCGATCGACCAGACTGCCGGACCATGCGTTGGTGACTAGACCTGCCAAGGGTCGCATCATATAGAGGATCGCTAGCGCGAGGGGGGAGCCTGTCATATCCAAAATAATTAAATTTAACGCAATGAAATAAATCCACGCCCCAACGTTAGACAGACCGATACCAAATAAAAGGATTGCAGCATACTTCCAATACGCGAAAGGCTTTGAACTCATGGGGGCACCCTTTCTAAAACAGATTTATGTCTTCAAGAAGACAAAATCAAAAAAAAATCACCTCCCGGGAATAGGAATTCCCGGGGGCGATTGGATCGCGGTGCCACCCCAAGTTCGCACATGTGTTGCCACATGAGCCTTTGTGAGTACATGAGTATACTCGTGCTCGATAACAGAAGCACCTGTCACATCATCCCTGAGTTCGTTTCGATGTGCTGCTCAGAGCCTTGGTTCAACAAGTGATCTATACTCCTTTTCAGCTACCGGAGCTCTCTGAGATACATCAGCCTGTTTACTCTTCTCTTCATCGCATTTAGGATACGTTACCATGAATTACTTTTAAAGTAAATGAATTTTTGGTGAGAGTGATTAGTATTGTTCAGGCCCGGGGGTAGAGCGTAACCGGCTGCGTGGCTTGACGGATCGGAGCTTAAGATCGGCCGCATACTCATGGGACGCATTCCCCTGGTGGGCGCCAGCCCGCCAGCCGACCTGCATCTCCGGCAGCAGCCGCCAATAACGCTTGGGCATGTGGGAGGCGCGTAGCTTGTGGTTGCGGCGCTCCCGGATGCCGACGGCATTATAGAATCCCTTCCAGAGCCTGCGGTATTTTTCTTCGGCTTCATCTGGCTCAGGCGGTGCCCATTCATCCAAGGGGATGATCTCGTACCGGCCCGGGCGATGGACAATTGCCTGTCTGTGGGTCTGATCATAGATCAGAAACGTCTCGTTGCGGTACCGTTCGCAGAAATGCTCGGCAATCTGAGACAACACTTCGTTTCGTGGTTCAATGATCGCAGCCATCACCGAACCGTACACCGAGAACCGGAGAAACGCCAGATAATCATGGCTCTCCCGGCGCAGCTGCTGAATCGCCTTGCCCAGCGCATGCACCGTGTCATCCGCCAGTCTGTCCATCACTGTGGGACCGTGCGTATAGCCCAGACGCAGGAAGCGGAGCAGCAGCAGCTCCTTATCCGCCACACAGGTCAAGAAGCCGAGGCGGATCCACTCCGTGGCCTCCGGTCCCATCTTCTCCGGCATCGACCGCCGTACGCGAGCCGCCTTCTCGGGATCGGTCTCGATCCACTTGGCTTCCAGCAGCAGACCCTGGGGGTCCTCCGCCGAGTGAATGGCGATCGGCATCTCCTTCCACAGATAGCTCTCGAACACGCAGCACAGCCAGCCGTCGAAGGTCCCGTCATATTGGTAGGCGAGGGAGGTCGTCCTGGTCATATCGATGCTCTCCTTCCTCAGCCCTGCAGCCAAGAGGAGCCACCAACGCGCAGAGCCGAGAATTGCTGGTCGTCGAACAGCGACAATTGCTCCGGCTGGGATTGCGGCAACGCGGTTTCTCCTCCAGACATCAGTGTCCGGATCAGCGTATGCTCGCCGACTTTTATTCCGTCCAGCAGCTTGCCCCGGCAGGTAATGAAGAAGCGGGCCCGCTTCAGGACGACCCCGAGCTTCTTAAGCGCTTGGAAATCGAGCGCCCCCGCCCGGCGCGCTCTTACAATACGCTGGGCGCTGCGGACGCCAATACCGGGTACGCGCAGCAGCATTTCGTACGGTGCACTATTGATCTCTACGGGGAATTGCTCCCGGTTATGAATAGCCCAACTCGATTTGGGGTCCAGAAGCGGGTGAAAGTTGGGGTTCTGCTCATTCAGCAGCTCTTCCGCTCGAAAGCCGTAGAAGCGAAGCAGCCAATCCGCCTGGTACAGCCGGTGTTCCCGCAACAAGGGAGGCTTGGTGTCCAGCGACGGCAGCAGCGAGTCCTCCACGACTGGTGTATACGCCGAGAAGAAAACGCGCCTCAGATTATAGTTCTTGTACAGCCCCTGCGTCAGCATCATAATCTGGTGGTCGCTGTCTGGCGTTGCTCCGACGATCATCTGGGTGCTCTGGCCAGCGGGTGCAAACTTGGGGGTGTGATTATATTTAACAAGATCGGCGCGGTTCTCGTGGATTCGCTCACGAATGACGCCCATTGGCTTCAGAATCGACGTCTTGCTCTTGTCGGGAGCAAGCTTGGCCAGGCTGTCCTGGGAAGGGAGCTCAATGTTGACGCTCATCCGGTCTGCGAGCAGACCGAGCCGGGACAACAGCTTCTCATCCGCGCCGGGAATGGCCTTGACGTGGATATAGCCGGTGAAATGGTATTCGTAGCGCAGCAGCTCCAGAGCGGCAATCAACTGCTCCGTGGTGTAGTCGGCATTGCGCATAATGCCAGAGCTGAGGAACAGCCCCTCTATATAATTGCGACGGTAGAATTGCATTGTTATATCGGCAAGCTCCTGTGGTGTGAAGGCGGCTCTGCGAATCGGGTTGGACTTGCGGTTGACGCAGTAGGCGCAGTCGAAGGTGCAGCCATTAGTCATGAGAACTTTGAGCAGCGAGATGCAGCGTCCGTCCGATGAGAAGCTGTGGCAGATGCCCATCCCGGCCCCGCTGCCCATGCCGGGGCCTTCGCCCTTGCGGCGGGAGCCGCTGGAGGTACAGGCAACATCGTACTTGGCTGAGGCGGTGAGGATTTCTAGTTTGTCCATTACATCCATACGATTCTCCTCCTTACATATCCATATTATATTACGAACATACGTTCGAAGTCAAAGGCAGTTTGTGGGCAAATGGCCTCAAAAATCCGGGACATATGATTTCTTTTGCCGGGAGAGGGTAAGGGGGTATAAGTTGCCAAGGATGGCTTCAAATTCAAAAAGAGGGTGATGACGCATGAAAAAGCAAATCTTCGTCGTACTTCTTGCCGGGATGCTGCTGGCTGGATGCGGCAACGCCACGGATGGCAATAATACGCAGGATACTACTCCACCGGCTGATACAGGAACCAACACGCCGCCACCTCCGCCGCCGGAGGATGAGACGCCGCCTGTGGAAGAGCCTGCACCGGATAATACGGCAGGGGAGAATGGGACTAACGATACTGGCGCTGCCGGCAGCCAGGCGGAATACCGCGCGATGCTGGATGATATTGAGGCCAACATGGACGACGTCGAGGCGATGTATGAAGAGGGCACGACCGCTTCCATGCGCGAAGCCGCAGGCGAGGAGTTCCAGCGCTGGGACGACGCGTTAAATGAGATTTATATGACGCTTGAGGAACAGCTGTCCGATGTCGAGATGGATCAACTGCGCGAGGAGCAGCGGGAATGGACCGCGTTGCGTGATGAACAAGCAGAAGAAGAAGCGGCAGGTTCAGAAGGTGGCACCTTGCAGCCCGTCGAACAGATGATGGCCATGGCCAGTATGACCAAAGAACGTTGTTATGAGCTTGTAGATACGTATATGTCTTAACGGACAGACGAACTAGCCCCGCCCTCTATCCTAGAGGTGCGGGGCTAGCTGCGTCATGCAGTCCAATTGGCTTGAGTAGAAGAGGAGGCGTACCGTGCTAGCTCAGCTGCATCGTTGTAATACAGGTGGGATCCTCATCAAAGCTGGAGATCACAGCGTCAGCGCTTCTTCCATCCTGAGTAATGCTGATCTTGAAACTCTGATCCCGCGGCAGCCAGAGGTCAATAAACCCGTTCGGATGCGAGAGCATCTGTTCATCAACAAGGACTCGGCCGGTATCATCAACAACATAAACTGCGAAGGCTTCCCCCGCCAGTTCCCCCTGACAGCCAGCCAGGTTATGAATAGCACAGGGGTGTGTGTCCTGCAGATACGGAGCGATTGAGACAAAAAACGATTCGGCAGGCAGCGCGAAAACATTTTGGGCATCATCACCGGAAATCAGGGTGAGTTGTCTGGCATCAATGGAGGCGCTTCGTGCCGGCAGTATGCCTGAACTGAGCTGCTCAACAACCTGTTTCACATCAGTTGGCAATGCAGGGGATGCTTGCTGCTGGAGGGCCGGCTGTGATTGCTGTGCCACGAGCCAGTAGATCCCAACGGCTAGTACCACAATCCCCAGTATTACGAATCGAGAGGTTTTCATTCCGCTTTCCCTCCTTATCATGTAAGACTGTCCGGATGACTTTCTTTTTAGAGCATAGCATGTCATGCCGGCTCAGGATGTGAGGAAACGCACAAGGACTTGCGATTCGCCCGGGCCAGACCTGCCTGGTAATAGCGAATAAGTTTTCGGGGCCCCGGCGCAATATCTGGCTAAACATTGCCCCTGATGAATCGCCATTTTGGGTCCATGGTACGATGGCATTTAAATGCCTTTTCTATAAACTGGAAATATCGCATCAGACAGGAGGATGAGGATGAACTGGTTGCAGGAGGAAACGGCACAGACCTGGCGTGAGGAAGGCAAGCGTTATGCAGGAGATGTCAATGAATATGTGCGCATCGGTATGGAGACGGACTGGGAGCTGGAGGAGCAGATTGAGGATGACGCTCGTCCGCCACTGGCTCATAAGGCGGTGAAGATGATTGTCGCTGCCAATGAGGCGGGTGAGGTGGACAAGCTGCGTGAGTACCTGCCACCGGCGACTTGGCCCTTGACGGAGGCCTTCAAGGACGAGACTCAGAGCATCAAACCACTCTTCGTCTGGCCCAACGGGGAAGTCCTTGTACGGACGGGGGCCTCTTGGGAACCGAATACATTGGTTATAGCGGGAGAGGAACGCGCTCGGAAGCTCTCCGGCATTGCTATGGCAGGCGGCTCCAATGATGGAGTCTATCTGGCGGTATCGGAGGGCTCCGGCATTCGTGTCCTTAAACAGCCGGATACTACTCTTGCAGGAGAAGAGGTCTTCTCGCTGACTTGGGAGACATTCCGCTCGCAGGTGCAGGAGCAGTTGGGGGACGTGACATCACTGGCTAATGAAGAGGAGCCGGAAGGTCGCATGGAGCAGTTGATTCCTTTTGACCACGGACAGCAGGTTCTGCTCGTCAGTATGCAGGGAATCTACCAGCTGCGGGCCAATGGGCAGGTGTTGGTACTCTATCCTTCCCAGGAGAGCATGCAGAAGTGGAAGCTGGATGAGGTCCATGTAGACATGGTTCACGGCGCGGTCTCGCCGGATGGGCGCTGGCTCGCCTATGGCGGGCAAGACAGCGATCATTTGCTGGAGGATTGGGAGCAGGGGGTCCGGCACGAATACGAGCCGCAGTCCAGTTACCCGCACTTCAGTCTGTTCTCTGCGGACGGCAGCCACGTATGGTTCAACGCCTGCCATTTCTATAATGGTGACACGATAACCATCCCCCTTGCTGAGGCAGACAGCCTTGCAGGAGAGGATGAGCAGACGGTGGTGAACCATGAGATGCGCGTCTATGCCGGGGTGGCGTATGGTGATGGTTGTATCCTTGGTGATGCCTACGGCTACCTGCGGTATCTCTCGAATGAGGGGACGGAGCACTGGCGTTATTTTGTCGGAGGAACGCTCTCGGGTTTGCACCTGAGTATCGATGGGCGCGAGCTGCATGTCGGCACCTATGCAGGCATGCTGCACCGCATCGACCTGACGAATTCCAAGCGCAGCGACTATGAGATTGGCACTGGCACGATTCGCGAGACCGGACGCTGGCTGCTCTGGAAGAACTACGAACCGTTGCGGTGGTAGAAGACAATGCCAATTATAACTGTAACAACCTTTCCCCAAGACCCGGAAAAAACACTCTAATCCAGCAATAGTCGGCTCATTAAGAATAGCCCGTTTCCACGTACAGTCAGCAGTACGGAGAAACGGGCTGTTCGTGCGGTCTGGCAGCTTGGTCCGTGCTATCGGTGTTATCCGTGCTGTCAGTGCAGGATATGTGCGGGCAGCGGCGAGAAATCGAAGGTCACGCCGGTGCGTTCTTCGGAGATGCGCCATAGCTGGTGGGCGATCTTCTCGTCGAAGGCCAAGGGGACGGGGGCCTCCAGCACAGGATAGCCTTTCATTTTCATCCGGCCGCCGGGTCCGATGTATTCGCCGCCTTGCAGCTGCGGGTCCACCGCCGCGCGCAGTGTAGGCAGGGCGCCCATTACGGCATCCTGTCCGAACAGCCGGAAGAACAGCTTCACGCCGCCGGATGTGCGGTCCAGCTCGGTGCGGGCAAGACCGGGGTGTGCGGCGGTCGTAACCACATCGAGTCCGGCCTCTTTGATGCGCCGGTCCAGCTCTAGGGTGAAGTACAGGTTTGCCAGCTTGCTGTCGCCATAAGCCTGCCAAGGCTTATACTTGCGCTCCTGCCAGTCAAGATCGTTCAGGTTCAGGTTACCCATCCGGTGGGCGGAGCTGGAGACGTTGACAATACGTGACCCGGGCGTTCCTTTCAAGTGTGTGAATAATCTCGCTGTCAGGGCATAATGGCCAAAATGATTCGTGCCCATCTGCAGCTCAAAGCCCTGCTTGGTCTGACTGTAAGGCGGAATCATGACTCCCGCATTGTTAATGAGAAGGTCCAGGGACGTGTAAGACGAGGCGAAGCTCTCGGCAAAAGCGCGGACGCTATCGAGATCTGCCAGATCCAGGGGCATGACGTGAACGTCCGCATCCGGCTGACTGCTGCGAATCGCGGCCTTGGCCTTATTGCCCTTGTCTGCGCTGCGCACGGCAATAATGACAGTCGCACCCTTACGGGTTAACGCCTGGGCGGTTTCCAGTCCGAGCCCGCCGCTCGCTCCGGTGATGATGGCGATCTTTCCTGCTTGGGACGGAATCTGCGCTTCATCCCAGTTGCTCATCTGCTGCGTCATAGACACGCCTCCTTAATGTTTTTGCTACTTACTATTATATTGGACGCACGGGCGCCAGAACAACCAAACGCCCCCGGCGGGGAGCCGGGGGCGTTGTTAGACGTGTTACCAGGTCAGCCTAGTGTCCCGCGCCCTCTTCATCGTTGGAGATACGCAGCACCTCGAAAAGCTTGAACAGCAGGCTGAAGAGGATGGCTACGACCGTAGCGAGGGCCATACCTGTCAGGGAGAAGTCCCCAAACTTTACCTCCACATGACTGAGTCCGGTGACGAGCACGATCGTCGTCAGAAACAGGTTGGTCGGCTTGCTATAGTCGACCTTGGCTTCGATCAGCATCCGCAGGCCGGATGCGGCGATGACGCCGAACAGTAGCAGCGACACGCCGCCCATGACCGCTTCGGGAATTCCAGCAACCAGTGCGGAGAATTTGCCCGAAAACGACAGCAGAATCGCGATAACAGCAGCGCCGCCGATGACGAAGGTTGAATAGACCCGGGTAATGGCGAGCACGCCGATATTCTCACCGTAAGTGGTATTAGGCGTAGCTCCGACGAAGCCCGACACCATGGTCGAGAGGCCGTTACCCAGCATTGAACGGTGCAGGCCCGGATCCTTGGACAGATCTTTCTTCACGATATTGCCGGTCACGACGAGATGTCCGATATGCTCAGCAATAACCACGAGGGCCGCTGGTGCAATGGCGATAATCGCTGTCCACTCGAAAACAGGCATTGTAAACGTGGGGGCCTGAATAATGCCTGCCTCGGCTACTTTTTCAAAATTCGTCAGTTTAAGCGGCATGGCAATCAAATAGCCTGCCACAATGCCGAACAGAATCGGGATGATTTTCATAAACCCGCGGAACAGAACCGATCCAAACACGGTAATGAGTAGCGTGATAGTCGACAGAAAGACGACTTTTCCGTCCATCGTCCACAGGTCGGGATCTACATCGGCTGGAGGAATCCAACCTGCCATCCGCGCTGCGACCGGTACCAATTCCAGACCAATGATTGCGACGATCGCCCCCATCGCAGCAGGGGGAAATACAATATCAATCCATTTTGTCCCTGCAACGGTGATAAGAAGCGCGACAGCTGTAAAGATAGCACCTGCAACGATAAAACCGCCTAGGGCCGCAGCGTACCCCCCGCCTGATGCACTAGCTACAACCGCTCCAGCAGGAGCAAGAAAAGCAAAGCTCGACCCCAGATAAGCCGGGATTTTGCCTTGGCACAGCCACAGGTAAAACAAGGTGCCGATGCCGTTCATCAGCAAACAGATCGCCGGATCAACGCCCAAAATATTAGGAACCAATACCGTCGAGCCAAACATCGCGAATAGATGCTGAAAGCTTAGCGGCAGGCTCTGCCGGAGGGGAGGTCGTTCATGAACCCCGATTTCTTTTCTAATCATGCTAAGATTCTCCTTCAAATAGGGTGCTATTGTTAGTATGCCCATTCGAATTCTACCGACTTCACGCCAGCTTGGCAAGGTAATTTATCACGTGAGCTGGCAATATTCCCGTCTTTTTTTACTGTGTAGAGCAAGCGGGTCATCAGAGTTGCCTTCAGAGTCATGAAACTGTGGTGTTCAACAGGCGCATGCTGCGCTATAGTAGTCTTGATATCCACAAGGCCGTCTGAGCAAGGCGGCCTTTTTTTCTAACGACAGGACCTGGTCAAACGAAGGAGGCGCCCCGATGGGCTTGAAATCCATACAGTTCCGACTCACCTTACTATTCTTGACCATTCTGATGCCCCTAACGGCTGTCGGTCTCTATGTGAATGCCCAAGCCGAGACGGCACTGGAGAGCCAGGCCCGCCAACAGACGGCCTCCGCCTTAGCCTCCTCGATGACGTACATCGATCTGATTATGGAAAATCTTGATGAGGCGTCACTTCTGCTTAGCACGAACGAGAACGTCATCCAGGCCATGGACAGTGCAAGCGTGTCGATTTCGCCCGAATCGCTCTTTGATCTGCGCACCGTACAGCAGGATCTCAATACGATGAGCCGGGTATCCAGCAAGCTGGATGAAGCGATCGTGCTGCACGGCTCCAGCGGCTATGTGCTCTCTTCGGATCGCGGTTTTTACCGGACGGACGGGTACCAGCAGGAAATGTGGTACCGAATGGAGCATTCACGCCGGCAAGGTTCGAGCTATGTGTATCTTCCGAATTCGACCTCGCTCGGGATCACGGACGGTACGGGGATGTTCGAGAGGGAACGTCTTTATATGATTCGCCGTGTCGATTTTCTGAACCAGACGAGCCGCTCGGACTTTGTCCTGGTATCGATCAACAAGCGGCGGCTGCAGGACATTGTCGCGCCACTGTTGTCTTCTGAGCAGGCGAGCATTGCCTTGCGGTACAACGGGCAGACGGCAGTGGAGTTAGGAGAAGTCGTAGCGGATACGAAGCTTTTTCAAGTCGAGGTCACCGGCAAAATGGGCTGGACGCTCCAGTATGATCTGCCAGAGGCTGAGGTCTTGCGGAGCATTCAGCACAATCGCACCTACACCTACCTGATCATTGTCCTCAGTATTCTCCTGGCTGTGTTGATCTCTTGGATTATCTACAATCGGATTGCCAAGCCGCTGACGAGCCTCACGCGGGCGATGAATCAGTTCAGCCTGGGCAACCTCAAGACCCGAATCCCCCATCGTCGCAGTGACGAGTTCGGGTACGTCATGGACAGCTTCAATCAGATGGCGGAGAAACAGCGAGTCCTGGTGGAGGAAGATTACGAGAAACAGCTCCGGCTCGCGAAGGCGGAGTTCCGTCTGCTGCAATCCCAGATCAATCCCCATTTTCTATACAATACGCTTGATAGCGTCTACTCCGTCGCCCTGGAGCATGAAGAGCGCGAGATTAGCGACATGGTTTACAATTTGGCGCTTTTTTTCCGGGTTAGTCTGGGCAAAGGGAAGGATCGCTTCACAGTTGAGGAGACGATGGCGCATCTGATGTATTATCTTCGTGTCCAGCAGCTCCGGCTGATGGATCGTTTCGAGGTGCAGATTGAGATGGCGGAAGAGACCCGGTCAATTCCTGTTCTGAAGCTGCTGCTGCAGCCGATTGTTGAGAATGCGGTCATTCACGGCTTGGAAAAGCGGCAAGCGGGGGGCGAGCTGCGCATTGCATCCTCCATCGTAGATGGCATGCTGCTCATTCAAGTGCAGGATACCGGCTTGGGCATGCCTGTCGAAGTGTGCCAAGAGCTGCAGTCCCGTCTGGCAGCCATTACGGTGGACCAGATGCGGCTCTTGCTGCAGGAGCGAGAGGAGTCTATCCCACCAACCCGCTTCTTCGGATTGACCAATGTGCAGTCGCGCTTGAAGCTGTATTATGGCGAGGCGGCGGGGCTGGAGCTAGAGAATCACCCGCAGCGCGGGCTGACTGTGAACGTCTGGATTCCATTAGAGGAAGAGGGGGAGATGGAGCATGAATCTGTTGGTCGTTGAAGACGAGATCCGGCTCAGAGAGCGAATTGTCGGCATGATTCCGTGGGAGGAGCATGAGATTGCGCTCACCGGCGCCGTCACGCACGGCGGGGAAGCGCTGGCCCTGATGCATCAATTCCCGGTGGATATTGTGTTAACAGATATCGAAATGCCGGAGATGTCGGGACTGGAGCTGGCCAGTGAAATCCACGCCCGCTACCCCCATGTCAAAATCATTATTTTGAGCGGCCATTCGGATTTTGAGTATGCCCAGCAGAGCATTCTTTACGGCGTCATCCAATATCTGATTAAACCGGCTAGCAACGAGGACATTCTGAAGAGCGTTCAGGCTGCAGCCAGCCAGCGGAATGAAGAACTGCGAGCCAAGCATAATTACGAAGCGTTGAAGTCCAAATGGGAAGCCCATTTGACGCAGCTGCAGGATGTATTTTTGAAAAATTGGGCCGAGGGGCGGTACAATGCCTGGGAAATCGAGACGAAGAGCCGGAATGTCCAACTGGAGCTGGCTGGAATCCTTTTTGTCCCCGTTGTGCTGGACATCGATCCCATCCAGGAGGAGGATGCGCGCTACACGGCCAAGGATGCTTCCCTGCTTTATTTTTCCCTGCACAGTATCGCCCGCGAGTATACGGAAGCGCTGGACTGTCGCACCTGGCAAAATGACGAGGGACCTACGGTCGCTCTTTTCCGCGTTCCCCCGGATGGCGTCGAGGAAGAGATCTATCACCGCATCAATCAGAGTGTCGTAGGGCTGCTCGACACAGTCAAGAGCTGTCTCAAAGTGACCGCGAGCGCAGGCATCGGCTCCATCGTCGCCCTGCCGGAAAGATTGCCGGACCATTACCGCCAAGCCAAGCAGGCGCTTCTGCAGCGTACGGTGCTGGGCAATAATCTGGCGATTCCCTACCGGCAGGGACAGACGGCCGATCCGGCCTGGCGTTCGCTGGCCAAGCTCGAACAGAAGCTGGAGGCACAGCTGGAGGTGGGCGAGGAGCAGGAAGCGCTCGTTACCGTCGCGGCGCTCGTGGAGGCTGCCTTTGTGCCGCCTGTTACCGTGACCGGCATTCGCGAGGCACTCTTGCAGATTAGCGGATTGTTTGCGCGTCTGGCCCATCAGCGTGACTGGCTGCTGAGCGAGGTGGCAGGCGAGGATTTTGTCCTGTTCGAGAATATCGGCGCACTGAAGACGAGGGAGCAGATTCACGACTGGCTGCGCCGGATGACGATCCGGTGGTGCACCTATGCCTCCGAACGCAGACGCTCCGGGACCCAGGTGACCGTCCAGGAAATGCTGCATCTCATTGATGCGCATCTGGGAGATGAGATCAGCCTCAACAAGGTTTCCTCCATGCTGTACATGAATGCCTCCTACCTGAGCCGGCTGTTCAAGGAAGAGCTGGGGATGACATTCAGCGATTACTTGATCCGCAGGCGGATGGAGCGGGCCAAGGAGCTGCTGAATCAGGGGCTCAAAGTCTACGAAGCCGCCGAGCAGGTCGGCTACCGGCATGTCAATTATTTCTCGAAGACCTTCCAAAAGTACTGGGGCGTCAAACCAGGCGAGTATACCCAATAGGCTTCTGCACCTTATCATCTCACCAACACGACTCCTGCTATTTCAACCTGTATCAGCTCTAACGGACACCCAGGCCGCTATTTCGCTTTAAATCGCTAGTTCGAGAATGTAACGGCCATATAAGCACCTATTTGCTCTGTCGGAGCCTGTTTTAGCCTAATTACACTGAAATAAGTGCACGGGTGGCCGTTAGGATGGGAAGCCGGGCAAAACAGCTCAAATAAGTGCGCTGGTGGCCGTTAGAATGCCGAGCCGCCGAAATACCTGCCCAAACGGCAGTTGGATAGTGCGTCGTGGCTGGTATGGTGCGTGCGGCGGGTATGGAGCGAAATACCTGCAAGATGGCAGCTGGATGAGCTCGGATGGGGCCTGAGCGCCGAAATACCTGCCAAACGGCAGTTAAATCCGCCCGCAGCCCGCAGTCAGGCCATGCGCCGTGCGCGTCTGCGGGCCGTTAGTTAACTGCTCCCCCCATGCGATCGCGCAACAAAAGCGGCATAACCGCTAAAGTCATCAGAGTTGCATGCGAAGTCATCGTACTGTTATTTTGGCTTATACATGAAAGCGCTATAGTTATCTCAGAGACAGATATCAGGTTGATGAAGAATAGCCGGAGAGGCACGGAATCGAATCTGGAGAAGCGAAGCGTTCGCCTTTGTCCCCGGGTGTCTACCGCAGGTCGCACACTATCCAAGACACCTGGGGACAACAGCGATCGGAAGAACGATCCGTGACTGTAGGCTTTCTTTTTCATCAGCCTGGGATACAGAGATAGAGAGTGGAGAGATTGAGGATAGGAGGGGAAGTGAATGAAAAAGGGGTTGGGCATTAGACAATACACGCGTGCCTACGATTTGATCCTGATGTCGATCCCGGGACTGATTTTTCTGTTGGTGTTCAAGTATGCACCGATGTACGGGGTCATCATTGCCTTCAAGGATTATAACCTGGTCAAAGGTGTGTTCGGCAGTGCGTGGGTAGGCTTGGAGCATTTCTATAACCTGTTCGCCTTCAACGAGTTTCCGCGGGTCATCCGCAACACGCTGGTGATTAGTCTGATGAAGCTGGTGTTCGGCTTTCCGGCCCCGATCGTCTTGGCCTTGCTGCTGAATGAGATTCGCCACATGGTGTTCAAACGCACGATCCAGACGATCACGTACATTCCCCATTTCATCTCCTGGGTCGTGGTCGGCGGTATCTTCATGGATCTGCTGTCGCCCGGCTCGGGTATTGTCAACCGGATCATCGTCGCGCTGGGCGGCCAGCCGATCTTCTTCATGGGCGACGGCTGGTGGTTCCGCGGGGTACTGGTGTTCTCCGACGTCTGGAAGGAAGCGGGCTGGGGTGCCATCATCTACCTCGCAGCCATTCTGGGCATCAATAGCGAACTCTATCAGGCGGCTACCGTCGATGGGGCCAGCAAGTGGCGGCAAATCTGGCATGTGACGCTTCCCGGCATACGCGCAACCATCATCGTTATCCTGCTGCTGCGGATCGGCAACCTGCTGGACGTCGGCATGGAGCAAGTCTTGATGATGTACAATCCGTCCGTGTACGAGATGGCCGACATTATTGATACCTATGTTTATCGAATTGGACTTGGCGAGCTGCGATTCAGCTTCACGACGGCGGCCGGGCTGTTCAAATCCGTAGTCGGTTGCGTCTTGCTCATTCTCGCCAACGCGTTTGCCCGACGAATCGGGGAAGAGGGCATCTATTAATCATCCGTGAGAAACCACTTGGAAAGGAGGGCTTGCTATGCAGGAGACGAAGGGGGAGCAATGGTTCCGCACCGTCAATGCCATGTTCTTGTCGCTGGTCAGTCTGAGCATGCTCTTGCCGTTCATCCATGTGCTGGCGAAGGCGCTCAGTCATGACCGTTATGTGCTCGCCAAGGAAGTGACGCTGTGGCCCAAGGGATTCCAGACCGGCGCGTTTGAATTCGTGCTGAACAACAAGCAGTTTCTGATTTCATTTGGCAACTCCATCTTCATTACCGTCGTCGGAACAGCCATCAGCATCCTGATCACCATGTTCACGGCGTATCCGTTATCCCGCAAGATCATGCCGCACCGGCGTGCCATCATGTTTCTGTATGTGCTGACGATGTTTTTCAGCGGGGGTCTCATTCCGACCTATCTAGTGGTCAAGGGGCTGTCGCTCACCAATTCGCTATGGTCGCTCATTCTTCCGGTCGCGCTGGCGCCCTTCAACCTGATCCTGCTCAAAAACTTCTTCAGCAGCGTGCCCGATGATATGGAGGAATCGGCCAAGATGGACGGTGCGTCGAATCTGCGCATTCTGTTCACCATCTATGCTCCATTATCGATGGCGGCAATCGCCACAATCTCCATGTTCTACGCCGTGGGCTACTGGAACAGCTTCTTCCAGGCCTTGATGTACATTACCGACCGCAATCTCATTCCGCTGCAGGTCTACCTCATGCAGATCATTACCGACCAGATGGGAATGGACCTGGCCAATGCGGAGTCGATGATGAATACGGCCGCAGAATCGGTAAGGGCGGCGACTATCATTGCGGCCGTGGTGCCCATCTTGCTTATCTATCCGTTTGTGCAGAAGTATTTTGTCAAAGGTGTCATGCTGGGAGCCGTGAAGGGCTGAAGTGTTCTATACAAAGGGGAGGATACACATATGAAGAAAACAGTACTGACAGGGATGGCCTTGCTACTCGTCCTGAGCGGATGCTCAGGGGGCAATGGCGGGGGCGGGCAAACCGGTGCTTCGGGAGCAGGCGGTGAGGGGGCAGGCAACGGAGCAAGCGGCGGGCCTACGACCATTCTGATGAATTACAATCCGGCAGCGGATCAATTCCCATCCGGCTCGGATCTGAATAACAATCACATTCTGGATTGGCATAAAGAAAAATCAGGGCTGGATTTCACCATTGAGCTGCTGCCCAAGGATGAGCCCTCGCAGAAAATTGCCCTCATTCTGGCATCTGGCGATGTGCCGGATATGATGAAGATTGGCAGCAGGGCGGATTACTTCAAGCTAGCAGCGCAAGGGAATTTCTTGCCGCTCGACGAGTACCTGGACGATCTCCCGAATTACAAAAATACGGTGTCCGAGGAGCTGCTGAGCAGCGTGCAGGTGGACGGTGTGACCTATGCCTTGCCGTTCCGCAATACGGTCAAATTCACGAACGGCATCTATGGTCGCACGGATTTGCTGAAGGAGCTGAACATGGAAGCCCCGGAAACGCTGGATGAGCTGTATGCGGTGCTGAGCGCCATCAAAGACACATTCGGCATGACGCCGTTCACCCTTGCAGCCTCGACGCCAGGTGAATTGGACGGCTCAGCAGCCCCGATTGCCGGTGCATTCGGTGTATCGACGATTACTGTCGAACGGGAGGGCAAGCTCGCTTTTTCCTGGACGGAGCCGGAATACAAAGCGTTCCTGACGTTTATGAACAAGCTGTACAACGAGGGCCTGATGGATCAGGAGTTCGCGCTGAACAAGGGTTCCAATATGAAAGAAAAACTGATCGGCGAGCAAGCGGCCTTCGCCACGATGGCGTGGTGGGACGCCAAGACGACCTATGAGAATCTCTCCAGCAAGCGAGAGGGCGTAGAGATGCATTACCTGGGGCTGCCTGCCGGTCCGGAAGGCGAGCGCGGAATCATCGAGTCGAATCCGTTTGGTGGCTACCATGTGATCCCGCAGGGTGCGAAGAACCCGGAAGGCGCGATTCGTGTCATGGACTATTTTGCTACGGAGGAAGCGCTGTTCACCCAGGATTGGGGCGTTGAAGGCAGGGACCATGCGATGGAGAACGGGAAGCCGGTGTCGAGCGATGAACAGATGGCCCAGATTCCATGGCGCATTCTGTATCAACTGGCAGACACGCAGGAGAACTATGAAGCCCGGCTGGAGAGCAAAGGATTCACGCCGTATCATGACCAGCTTACGGGCTATGAGATGGTGCGTGAGGAAACCTTCTACGCTCCGCCTATCGATGAGTGGAGCAACAAATTCAATGAGCTCCAATCGTTCAAGGACGAGAATGCGGTGAAGTTCATCATGGGCACCCGCAGTCTGGATGAGTTCGACCGCTTTGTCGAAGAATTCAACGCCCGTGGCGGGAAATCCGCGATCGATGCCATGAATGAATGGTATACGACCAAGGACTGAACATTTGCACTCTGATTGCCAAGCGGTTCGCTCTAATGAGCGCAAGCCCAGCCGTCCGTTGTAACCGCGTGGCCGACCTCCCTGGACGTTGTCCAGCGGAGGTCGATTTATTAAGTGGCAGTTTCAAGAGCCCGCGTGTCATCCCAGCTCTCAGACAAGCCCAAACAGCTGGCGGGCGTTATCGCGGAACACTTTGCGTTTCTTCTCCGGGGAGAGGCGTGTCAAAATCCGGGTCGGATCATCGAAGTCCCAGTGCGGATAATCGCTGGAGAACAGCAGCATGTTCTCAGCGTCGAACATCTCGAACATGGCGTCCAGATGCCGGGGCTGGTCAGGCTCTTCGATGGGCTGCGTGGTCAGGAAACAATGGTCCCGCACATATTCGCTTGGCATTCGTTTCAGCCAGGGGGTGGATGCGCGAAGCGCCTTGAAGTTTTTGTCGAGCCGCCACAGCAGCGGGGGCAGCCAGGCGACACCGCCTTCACAGAGCACGACGCGGAATCCGGGATATTTCTCGAATACGCCTTCGCAGACGAAGCTGACCAGATGCGCCATGAAGGTCTGGGGCAGGCACGTATGCCATTGTAGATAGTTCGACACATAGCCGGCTGCCGTTGGCGGGTTGAAGATGCCGCCGCCCTCTGCGCCAGGGTGAATGACTAGCGGCAGTCCGTGGCGTTGACAGGCTTCGTAGATTGGATGGAAAAACCGTTGACCGTAGGGCATCCGGGAGCCGCCGGTGACGCTGACGCCCACGATATCGGGATGAGGACCGACGCGGTCAATCTCGGCTGCGGCCTGGTACGGATCCTGGGTGGCGACGCAGAGGTATCCCTTGAACCTGTCGCTGCGGGGCAGCCACTCGGCGATCTGGTAGTCATTGTAGGCCTTGCAGACGGCTGCAGCGTAATCCGCATCGGCGAAACCAGAGACTCCGATGATGGAATCCGAGCACAGCAGGGCATACTCGACCTGGAAGGGCAGGACATAATGCTCCAGCATATAAGCGGGGTCCGAGCCGACAGGCAGACCGCTCGGCGGGTCCGCATCCTTGCGCTTGTTGCCGATGGGCGAGGCGTACGGCAGGCCGGCGCCGGGCAAGCCGGCGCGGGCGGCCTGGCTGCGCCACGGCTCATCCAGGTAGGGGAGCAGGTCGGCACCGCTGCGGAGCTGCGGATGGACGTCGCAATCGATGATGGTGAGCTTCTCTTGTGCTTCTGTCATGCGTATGAACCTCCTTCTTAATGAGCGAGCACGATGCCGATGAATCCGTCCTCCACGAGGACCGGATAGCTACGCGTCCGAATCTTTTCATTGAACAGTGAGCGTCCCGTCTTGATATCGAATTCCCAGCCATGCCAGGGGCACCGGACAATCTCCTGATCCCGGCCGTAGATGAACTGGTACACCTCGGAATCCAGGGTAGTCCCGCAGCGTGTACCCTTGCACAATTCTGCGCCCTGATGCGGGCAGCGATTATGGATCGCATAATACTGGCCTTTGACGTTATAGACGCCGATGGAGCGGTTATCCACCTCCACGATCAGATGGGTGTTCTCAGGAATGTCTTCTGTTCTGGCAACGCGATGAACGGCCATGACCGTCACTCCTTTCTATCTAAATTGTAGCGCTTTCTTGTACCTGAAAACCATTGTTGAAACAATGATAATCTGAACGATTCTAAGCTATAATGGAGCAAAAGAGGGGAGGGGAAGGAGATGCTGGAGCTGATCTCGGTGTACCTCGATGACATGGATGAGCAATGGTCCAAGGAAGAAGCGCCGACCCTGACGGCGATGCTCATTGCGGTCATGGAGGGAAGCGTCCTCTATGAGGTGGAGGGGGTGCCGTATAAGGTGGAGAAGGGCGAACTGCTCTATCTGCCGCAAGGGGTGCGGCGATCCGGCAGGAACAGCCCGGACGGCCCGCACCGCAAGTATTCGATCCATTTTCATGCCACGCCGCAGTTGGCCTTGCAGCTCTCGGGGCCAGCGGGACCCTGCAAAATCAAGACACGACAATTCGAATACATTCGTCAACGCTTTGGCGTGCTGGCACGGCACTGGTTCGAGCAGCGGCCTTACGCGCCGATCCTGTGCAACGGCATTGCTATGGAGCTGGCGGGCATGTTCGCCGAGGATAGACAGCAGATGAACGTGGCCTCCGTGAAGCTGCGATTGATTCGAGAGATGCAAGCGTATATCGCTGTTCATTACCGGGAGCCGCTCCGTATCGCCGACCTCGCTGCGCTGGTGGACCGGGCACCGAATTATGTCACGCATCTGTTCACCGAATTGACCGGTACATCGCCGATTGCTTATTTGCATCAGGTTCGCATCCATGCGGCCCGGGACTTGATTCTCAACACTCGCATGACGATCGCGGAGGTGTCCGCCTATTTGGGCTATAGTGATCCGTCTCATTTCAACCGAGCGTTCCGACGTTGGATGGGGTATCCGCCGTCGGCCTGTCAGCGTGAGCTGAAGAGCGGCGTGAAGCTTCCGGCAAGGCCGTAAACGTATACTTGTCATAAGAAAAGGAGAGATGCCGTCATGAACAGCCAACAGGAACGATTGCAAGTGCTGCTGGCCCACCCGGGCCTGATTAGCGTGTGGGATTTTCAGGAGGAGGCGGGGCAGCCGCGGGTAGCCAAGGGGCCCTATCCCTATGCCCTGCAGGAGCAGAGCGGACCTGTGTCGCGGGCGGCGGAGGGTGTACTGGGCCCTTATGCAGCGGATATTGCCTTTGGTCAGTGGTTCAACTTGCCGAGAGCGGCCGCGCCCGCGCTGAATATAGGCGGAGCGAATGCGCAGCTCACCGTTGCGGCTTGGGTGAAGAGGGAGCAACGCGATACACCGGAATGTCAGGCGGTCGCTGGCATGTGGGATGAGACGCGCAAGAAGCGCCAGTATTGTCTGTTCCTGGATCTCAAGATCTGGGATAGCCAAGATCAGGTGTGCGGCCATGTTTCCGGAGAGGGGGGACCAACCCCTGGCTACAAATACTGCATGTCCTCGGCAATCGGGAATTCACCGGTTGTGAAGGGGGAGTGGCACGCCATCGCTTTCACGTATGACGGGCAGACGGCGCGTTGTTACCTGGACGGCAAGCTCGATGAGCGGGAGCAGTGGAACCCGTTTGCCTACGAGGGCGGGCTGTTTGATGGCGGCACAGACGGCGCGGATTTCACAGTGGCGGCGGTCAATCGCTCTGGCGTCCCCGGCAACTTCTACAGTGGCCTGCTAGGCGGACTCGCCGTCTTCAACCGAGCACTGACCGAGGAGGATATCGAAGGGATTGTCCGTTAAAGAAGGACATTATCTAATGTAGATTTCGGCTTACTGCAATCTTATCCAAGGGTACGGATCGATTCTGGTCAACGCTTTCTGCAAGAAAGCGACTTCGGGAGCATAAGCTGCGTAGCGCTCGCCTTTGTTCCCGGATTTCCCCCCCATGAGGGGGTCCAAAATAAAGAAATCTGGGAACAACAGCGATCGTAAGAACGATCCGTAACCCCACTGTCCCCCGAACCTGTGCTATACTGATCAGGCATTGAAGTGGATCGGAGGATGGTAATTGCAATGAGCCCAATTACATTAGGCCTGTTCGCGCATGTCGATGCGGGCAAGACGACGTTTGCCGAGCAGCTGTTATACCACACCCAGAGCATCCGGGAGCGGGGAAGAGTGGACCACCGCGATGCCTTCCTGGACAGTCATGAGATTGAGCGGGCGCGGGGCATTACGGTGTTCGCGGACCAGGCCGTATTGTCGTATCAGGGGGAGACGTATCACCTGATTGATACGCCGGGTCACGTCGATTTTTCGCCGGAGATGGAGCGCGCGGTGCAAGTGATGGACTATGCTGTCCTGATTGTCAGCGCCGTGGAGGGTGTGCAGGGACATACCGAGACAGTCTGGCAGCTGCTGCACAAGCATCGGGTCCCGACCTTTTTCTTCATTAATAAAATCGACCGCACCGGTGCTGACGCTGCACGTGTAGTGGAGGAAATCCACACGCAGCTGACGGGGGATGCTGTAATGCTGACCGGCGACTGGACGGATGGAGCAGCATCGGCAGCGCTGATTGAGCAGATCGCAGAGCGGGACGAGACGCATCTGGAAGCCTATATGGCAGGCGAAGGTGACGCGGCCTACTGGCGGGAAGCACTGGGCGGGCTGATCCGGGAGCACCGGGTGTTCCCGGTCGCTAGCGGTTCGGCGCTGCAGGATACAGGGATCGCCGAGTTTCTGGAGCAGCTGCATCAGCTCACCGCAACGGCCTACGATGCGAAGGCTGCCTTTGGCGCCCGAATCTACAAGATCCGTCACGATGAGCAAGGGGTCCGCCAGACCTACATCAAGGTGCTGAGCGGCACGCTGCGGGTACGGGACGAACTCAGCTACCCCGGAGCGGAGGAGCCGATCTATGAGAAGGCGACGCGGCTGCTGCGCATCAACGGGCGCAAGTCGCAGCCCATTGAGGAGGCAGCTGCGGGAGAGCTGTGTGCAGTTATTGGCCTATCAGCAGCCGAGGCCGGGCAGGGATTGGGGACGTGTGAGGACCGGCTAAGCTATGATTTGGTGCCAACGCTGACATCCAAGGTGATTTATGATAGCGCTCTGCCGGTGAAGGACGTTCTTGGCGCGTTCCGCATTCTGGGGGCCGAGGACCCATCGCTGGATGTCGTATGGGAAGAAGAGCTGCAGGAAATCCATATTCATGTGATGGGCCTTATTCAACTGGAGGTACTGCAGCAGCTGGTGGGCGACCGATTCGGGTTCAGCGTGGAGTTTGGCCCGCCCGAGATTCTGTACAAGGAGACCATTGCAGCTCCTGTGATGGGCTACGGTCACTTCGAGCCGCTCCGGCATTATGCCGAGGTCCATCTGCAGCTGGAGCCTGGCGAGCGGGGGAGGGGCATCACCTTCCGCAGCGAGTGCCATGTCCATCAAATGAGCGTGGCTCACCAGCGGCTGGTGGAGACCCATCTGCAGGAGCGGGACCACCATGGATTACTGACAGGGATGCCGCTGACCGATATCCAGGTGACGCTGGTCCGGGGAGCCGGGCACAAGGAGTACACACATGGCGGTGATTTTCGCGAAGCGACGTTCCGGGCGCTCCGGCAAGGGCTGGAGAAGGCAGACAATGTGCTGCTGGAGCCGTACTATCGGTTCAAAATCCGGACCGAGCTGGACCATCTGGGCAAGGTGATGTCGGATATTCAGCGGGCATCGGGCCGCTTCGATCCGCCAGAGACGACGGATACGCATGCCATCGTGAGAGGCCTCGTGCCCGTGGCAACGTTCATGGGATACAGCACAGAGCTGGCTTCCTATACCGGAGGCAAAGGCACGCTGCAGCTTGTGTTTGCCGGCTACGACCGCTGCCACAACGAGCAAGAGGTCATCGAACGCAAAGCGTACCGCAAGGACGCCGATCCGCTATACACCTCCACCTCCATCTTCTGTGCCAAGGGCGCAGGCTATGCCGTCCCGTGGGACGAGGCGGAGGGGAAGATGCATTTGTTGTAAAACATATCGTAAAGCAAGGGATGGGGTTGTTCAGATGTCAGTGAACTGACGTTTGGACAGCCTCTTTTTCTGTTCATTGTCAACGTTAGAAGTCACAAAAGGTAAAAATAGCGGCATAGCCGATCAAAATAGTGGTACGAAACGACGCGTCTAGCTCCCTATAATACGAGTATGAACTAAGTTGCGAGGTGAGCACGATGCAGACACAACCGCCGGCTCCGGCACCGACCGTCCGGCCGAAGCGCAAGACCAGTACGCTCCAGAGAAAAGAAACCTTGTCCGGCTTTTTGTTCATCGGTCCAATGCTGATCGGCGTGACAGTATTAACGCTGATTCCGATTCTGGCGACCTTTTTTCTGTCCTTGGCCGACTGGAATTTCGTGGCGGGACTGAAGGACATCAAGTGGGTGGGCCTCGACAATTTCAACCGGCTGTTCCAGGACGAGGCTTTTCTGAAGTCGCTGCGCAACAACGCGCTGTTTCTTCTGGCCGTACCAATTTACCTGGCCATCTCCATGCTGCTGGCGATTCTGATTGACAAGCATGTCTATATGAAGAGTTATTTCAAAGTCGCCTATTTCATGCCTTACATCTCCAGCATCGTAGCCGTGGCCATCGTCTGGCAGGTCCTGTTCCACCCGTCGGCTGGACCGGTCAATCAGGTGCTCATGTCGCTGGGCTGGGACGATCCCCCCAAGTGGATTGCAGATCCGCAGTATGCCCTCGTGTCGCTGATGATGATCTCGATCTGGATTTCCATTGGCTTCAATATGATCGTCTATATCGCAGGGCTGCAGTCGATCCCGCGGGATTTGTACGAAGCGGCGGAGATTGATGGCGCAGGCACCTGGGCCAAATTCAAAAGCATCACCTTCCCACAGCTGTCGTCAACAACCTTTTTCCTGCTGATTACCGGTATCATCTCGACCTTCAAGGTATTCGACCTGATCGCCGTGCTGACCAAGGGCGGACCGCTCAACTCGACGTCCATGATCGTGTGGCATCTCTACGATACCGCCTTCGTCAATCTGAGAATCGGTTACGCCTCATCCATGGCAGTCGTCTTGTTCTTCTGCGTCCTCTTCATCACGCTCCTGCAATGGATCGGCCAGAAGAAATGGGTGAATTACTAGCCACCAAGAGAGGAGGGGAGCGGCATGACCGCCCTGCGCACCATTAATTTACGCAAAACCATCATCACGGTCCTGATGCTGGGGATGAGCATCCTATTCCTGATGCCCTTCATCTGGATGCTGTCCACCTCATTCAAGATCGAAGCCGAGGTGTTCGTTTATCCGATTCAGTGGCTGCCCACCCAATGGAACATCATCAACAACTACAAGGAAGTCTGGGTCGGCCAGTTCCCGTTCTATATCTACTATTGGAATACGGTCAAAGTGACCGTGCTGACGACGCTGATCTCAGCAGGCGTATCGGCTCTGGCTGCGTACGGCTTTTCCAAAATCCAGTTCAAAGCGAGCGGGTACCTGTTTCTGATCGTTCTCGCCACATACATGATTCCGCAGCAGGCCATCCTGGTGCCGCAATTCATTCTCTACCGGTTCATCGGTCTGTTCGACAGTCACACAGGCTTAATCCTCCTGAGCTGCTTCAGTGTATTGGGGACGTTCATGCTGCGGCAGTTTTTCATGGGAATCCACACCGAGTTTATTGAATCCGCCAAAATCGACGGGGCCGGCCATGCCCGGATTTTCTGGCAGATTGCCTTCCCGCTGGTGCGTCCGGCCATCGCCACCTATGCGATTCTTCGCTTCATCTGGACGTGGAACGACTACCAGAATCCGCTGATTTTCCTGCGAACAGACGGCCTGTATACCATTCAATTGGCGATGCAAAAGTTCACCACCATTAACGGTGAGTTCTATTCCCTAATGATGGCTGCCGCGGTTTCGGCCATTCTGCCCCTGCTGATCGTCTTCATCATTGGTCAGAAGAGTGTTATTGAAGGGATTGCCCTCGGCGGGGTCAAAGGTTAGGACAAAAGTCAAAATCACAGCAAAGGAAGTAAAGATTGCGGCATGAGCGACAGAAAAAGCTTGATACAATAGAAATCAAGAAAGCGGATTCAACCGCAGCAAGCGGTTCGTTGTCCGGGGTTCTCGCCTATACAATGAGGAGGGGTTAGAAATGGTAAAACGTACACACGCACTGGTTATGCTGGCCTTGGCACTGATTCTGGTGCTGAGCGCCTGCTCCAGCGGCAACAACCAAACGGGTACAGGGGGATCGAACCCACCGGCCAACAACGGAGCGGGCAACAATACGCCAGATGCAGCTCCAGAAGCTGAGGAGGAAGAGGTCACCATCCAACTCCATACATTCGGTAATGAAGCCAACTACAACTGGCAGCAGACCATAGCGGCCTTCCAAGAGCAATATCCGTCCATTAAGGTCAACGTCAACATTCTGAGCGAAAAAGGGGATACCCAGGAAGCGCTCCAGAAGCTGGACCTGGCTGCCTCCTCCAGCGAAGCGATGGACGTCCTCATGTTCAGTGACCCGGCCAGCTATGCGCAGCGCGTCGGACTGGGTATGGTGGCGCCGCTGGATGAGTTCATTCAGGCGGAAGGCTACACATTGACCGAGGAGTACAAGGTCGACACGACGCTCGACGGTCAGATCTATGCGCTGCCTGGCAAGTTCAATCCTTGGTATGTGCTGCTCAACAAAACGCATCTGGACGAAGCCGGGCTTGATGTGCCAACGGACTGGACATGGGATGACTTCACCAGCTATGCGGCAGCACTGACGAGCGGTGACGGTGCTGGCAAGCGGTACGGTACTTATTTCCACGGTCCGCAAAACGGCGGCTGGATGGAATACATGAAGCTGGCCTTGGCCAATCAGCCCGATGACACGGAATTCCTGAAGGCAGACGGATCGATGAACTTCAGCAACCCTGGCTTCCGCAAGACACTGGAGCTGCGGATGCAGATGGAGAAGGAAGACCAATCGGCGACGCCTTATACCGACATGATGTCGCAGAAGCTGCACTACCGCAACCAGTTCTTCAACCAGTCGGTTAGCATGATTATGATCGGCAGCTGGATGAACACCGAGATTGGCGGCACCGAGCAGTTCCCGCTCAACTTCGAAGTTGCTGTGGCCCCCATTCCAAAAAACAACGCCAGCGATGAAGGCGGCTATACAATGGTAACGACCGATTATGTATCGGTTGCACAATCGTCCAAGAACAAAGAAGCGGCTTACACGTTTGTACGCTGGTATACGACAGAGGGACAGATCGCTCAGGCCAAAAACGTCCCGGCTTGGAATGGCGTGGAGGATTCCCAGCTGGAAGAGCTGATCGATATTATCCTCAGCGGTACACAGACCCCGGAGAAGGTCGATAAGGCTTCACTGGTCAGTACATTGGCAGGGGCGAAGTCCTCCCGCATTATCCCTCCGGTCACCTATCAATCCGAAATTTACAAGGTCATTAATGAAGAGTACGAGAAGCTGATCTTCGGTCAGCAGGATGTGGATGCGACCATCGCGGCGCTGGAAGATCGGGTCCAAAAGATCATTGATGCCAACCCATAATAAGCTATACTAGAGGGTAGAATGAGCAAGAGGTGCGGATATGGCTGCACCTCTTTGCGTTCGCCACGGCCCAGCCGAATTCCGCAGCGGGAGGACAGTTATGTCTGTGAAGCCTTGGCACTGGTCCAGATCATTCCGTTTCCGGCTGATGATCACTTCGGTGGTCTGTCTTCTTGTACCCGCTTTCATTACTTTGGCGCTCTATAATATGCTGACCAAGGACGCGGTCAAAGAGGAAGCCATGACCCAATCCCGGCAGAAGCTCCAGCTGGTGGAGGGTTATGTATCCAATCTGCTGGACTATATGCTCTATATCGTCAACACGGTGCAGCATGACTCGGAGATGAGCAGAGTGCTCAAGGAAATTGCCGCAGGCAAGCTGTATGAAGGGGCAAATGCCGAATACGAGAAGTACACCGACTGGATGCGGATCATCAACAAGATTGAGCATATGACGGTCTACGGTGACAAGGCCTATGTGACGATCTTGCTCACAGATGGCAGCACCTTTACCAATTATTCAACCGACGAGTATGCACCTAATAATCTCCGGCAGGAGCCTTGGTTTGAAGATCTGAATCAGCTCAAAGGGGTCCAATCGTTGTGGTTGGGCACTTCACCGACTGTTTTTCCCAATGACCGGCGAAGCAGTCCATATCAAATTTCGATGGCGCGCACGCTGCGCTCGGGTATTACCCCGTATGGTTATGTTGTGGTGACCATTATGGAGAGACAGGTGAGCACCATTTTTAATCGCTTGGCGGAGGGGCAGGAGACGATGCTGCTCGACGGAGAAGGCCGCATTCTGTCCCATCTGAACGGGGAACGAATTGGGCAGACGTTCACGCCCAGCGGCTCGGCCGCCCCGGTCTCCGAGATCGTGGAGCTGGAAGAGGGCAGCGCCATTCTGACTCGTCAGCCGCATACCGTGACCGGATGGGAGCTGGTGTCGTTGACGCCTTACAAGGCTGCTGTCTTTCAACTGAATGCGATTTTCAACCGGATTGCTGTCTTGCAGCTTGTCTCGTTTGTGGTGTTCCTGCTGCTGTTTCTCTATCTGCTAGGGAGCTTCACCCGGCCGCTTGTGCGGCTGGGGAAGGTAGCCGAAACGGTACAGCGGGGCAATCTGGAGGTGCGCTCCCATATCCGTGGCCATGACGAGATCGGCTATCTCGGCTCTTCCTTCGACCTCATGCTGGAGCATATCAAAGAGATGCTCGCGGAGGTGATGCGGACCCAGAGCCGTAAGCGCAAGGCCGAGCTGGCCATGCTGCAGGCGCAGATCAATCCGCATTTTCTGTTTAACGTCCTCAACTCCATACGCATGAAGGTGATGCGCAAGGGGGATATGGACAGCGCAGAGATGATCAGTTCCTTGTCCAAGCTGCTGCGTATGACAATTATTCAGGACAAAGGCATGATTCCGCTGCACGAGGAGTTGTCTATGGCGGCGGCTTACGTCAAGCTGATGAACATGCGGCAGAAGGAGGAGACGGAGCTGGCACTCGACATCTCGCCGGAAGTGTTGATGCTGCCGGTCCCGCGTTTTTTTATACAGCCGTTGATTGAAAATGCGATTATTCATGGCTTGCATCAGAGAGTTGGCATCATCGCCATCACAGCCGTTTCCGAGAAGAGGAGATGTATCATAGCTGTCAGGGATAACGGACAAGGCATGGATGAGTCTACACTCCAGACGCTACAGGACAAGCTGGCTTGGCGCGGCGAGCGGCCAGAGCCCCCGGATCAGACGAGCGGACGTTTCTCCGGGATCGGTGTGGCAAACGTATGTGAGCGTATGCGTCTAGCATACGGGGAGGAATTTGGTGTGCAGGCGGTCAGTCATCCAGGTAAAGGCACAACCATTACGATGAGCATCCCCAAGGCGGAGGTGGAAGAGAACGATGTATACAGTCATGCTGGTGGATGATGATTATCCGGTGCTGGATTTGATTCATTATGCGGTTGATTGGGATAGTCTGGGGCTACAGGTGATCGGCCTGCATCAGAACGGGGCAGATGCACTGGCTGCGGCCCGTCAGCAAATGCCGGATATTCTCGTTACGGATATCGGAATGCCGCAGATGGACGGTCTGGAGCTGATCGCGCAGCTGAAGCAGCTGCATCCAGAGCTGTGCGTTGCCATCCTGTCCTGCCACGATGAGTTCGACTATGCGCGCAAGGCGGTGAAGCTGCAAGTACAGGATTATCTGCTGAAGGATACGCTGGACCCCAGCGATATGACGAAGCTGCTCTCCGCATTCATTGCCGACCTGGATGAAAAAGAAGCGTTGCGTTCCCGGCAGCTGCGGATGGAATGGCTGATGGATCGCAACCGCTCCCTCATGAAGGAGAAATTCCTCCGGATGACGCTGGAACAGCCGCTGTGGGATGCTGATAAATGGCAGCAGGAGCTGGAGGGCTTCGGACTGCCGCTTGCGCGCGGGACGACCGTTATCCCGATCCTGGGCGTTGTGGACGATGCCAAGTCTGCCAGGCTGCGGTTCCAATCCGACGAAGTGCTGCGGTTCGCGGTAGATAATGTGCTGGAGGAAACGCTCCGGGATTCAGTGGTGCAGGCGGTCCATTTTCCTTACGACGCCAGGGAAATCGTGGTGCTGGCAGCGTTCCAGGGCGGACTCAAGGTGAACGGCTACGAAGCCGCTGCCGTCCTGCTGAAGCTGCTGCAATCGGCGGTAGGCAGCTTGAAGCTGTCAGTCTCATTTATTATGGGCCGGAGCTGCAGCGACCCGGCGGGCATCAAGGCAGCGATAGCGGAGATTAAACAAGAGGCTGTCATACGCTTTTACCGGTCATACGGATCTATTCTGACGCATAAGGCGCACAAAGGCGGAGACTATGATTTGTTCGCGAATTTCGGGCAGGCGGGTGATGAGCTGCGGCAGTTGATCCTGGGCAAGCGGGTCGCAGAGCTGCCGCTGGTCATTCATAGCTGGCTGGAGGGGGCCCGGCAGCATCAAGTGGATCCCGCCATTGTTCGGGATTGGGTGTTGAAGGTGCTGCTGGATCTGCGGCTGAAGCTCCAATCCGTCTTGAACTACCGGCCCGCTGCCGAATTCGACCTCATGCCCAATGAGGCGCTGACCCATGACACACTTATCGAGTTGCAGGAATGGATGATCGCTCATTGCCTGTCGATCATCGCGGCGGACCACTATGCGGGCAGCACCACCAAGCGCACAGAGATTGCTGAAGCCTGCGCGTATGTGTCCAGGCACTTGGATCGCAAGATCACCCTGGAGGAAGTCGCAGAATCCCTTTTCATGAATCCGAGTTATTTTAGCCGCTTGTTCAAGAAAGAGACGGGCGAGACCTTCATCGAATATGTGACGCGGATGAAGATGCACCGGGCCCGAGAGCTGCTCAAGGGAATTGGAACGCCGGTGGGCAAAATCTGCGAAACGCTGGGCTACGACAACCAGAGCTACTTCATCAAGCTATTTAAATCCGCCGTCGGGATGACGCCCGCCGAGTATCGGACACAGGCACAGTAGGGGCTTAAGGCCCGACTGATTTCGGCGCCGGCAGCCCCGGGGAAGCCGGTAGTTGCGGAACCCTGGCACCTCTGGCTCCCCGGCCAACCCGGCCAACCTTCCTCCCTTAAGCGGGATGGAGGTTTTTTTGAATACATGCCGCCCGCAGTAGTGCACCTTTGTTCCTCTATTTGCTCGCAAACCCGTCACGCGCCCGCAGTAGCGCACTTTGTTCCTCTATTTGCTCGCAAACCCGTCACGCGCCTGCAGTAGCGCACCTTTGTTCCTCTATTTGCTCGCATCTCCGTCAACCGCCCGCAGTAACACACCTTTCTTCCTCTATTTACTCTGAAACCGGTCACGCGCTGCAGTAGCGCACCATTCTTCCCTTGCAAGTCCGCCTACTTATGGGCACGGGGAGAGCATTCGCCAATCGGTCATTGTACTTGCCAATTAAAGCTAATAGTCGGGGTGGGAGCAATGTGGGGCTAGTGTAAGGGAGTGGAGTTGTGGAGGTGCTGGAGTAGAGAGGAGGCGTGAGTAGAGCTAAAAAGTAGCGTTGAAAGTGTAGAAGCTGCTACCCAGTTTGGGCAGCAGCTTGGTTTTGGTGCGGGGTGCTGGTAACGGTGGCGGGACGCATGCATCGTCACGCGCAGCGGTTATCGTTATTTTTGTCTACGTCCGCCGATTATTCATGACCTGCGCTCAATCGATCAGCCCGGTGAAGACGAGGCTGCGTTCGAGCATCTTGGCGGCTTCGGCGCGAGTAATTGGTGCTGCGGGATCGAAGCTACCGTCCTCACGTCCACCGATAATATCCGCTTGGAGCAGCTGCTCCACAGCGTCTGCGGCCCAGTTCGCGATGTGGCCGTTGTCCGTGAACTGGGAGAGAGTGCGCTCAGTGTCTAGTCTTGACGCATCCCAGCCGACCAACGCATAGGCGCGTACCATCATGACGGCTGCCTCTTGACGGGAGACGGGCTGCTGCGGTCCGAACCGGCCATCGCCCAAACCACGGATGATGTCGTGACGGTGGGCGGCAGCTAGCTCCTGAGCATACCATGCTTGCTCATTCACATCGGTGAATGGACCGATGTATGGCGCGGTAGCCGGAAGAGCCAGGCTGCGCGTGAGCAGCACGGCGAGCTCTGCCCGCGTGATGGAATCATGCGCTCGCGCTGTGCCATCTGGATCACCTTTCATAATATGCTTGGCCGCCAGCTTCTCGATGTATTCCCTGGCCCAGAATCCGGCGGGTACATCGTTGAAACGGACTTCCTGCTGGGCAAGGACGTAGGTGCCCGCAGATCTCGTCATGAAGGTGGCTGCAGAGCTGCTGACTCGAGTTGGCGTGAAGCGATAGTCGCCATCTATCGCCTGCAGAACGGATGCCCGCGACGGATTAATGCTGTCCGAGGACACGGGGAGCACTACACGTACATAGTCTTCCAGATCATTGAGCTCCACGATCGTGTCTCCCGCCTCTGCAAACAGACGGAAAGAAATCACACGCGAATGGATAACGTCACTTGCAAGGGCCACTAGTGAAGAAGCGTCGTGATCTTGCAGGACAATCCGCAATGCCAATTCGGATTCATCACTCGGACTGCTTGCGCTCACAGCCTGACCGAGCGCTGCTGCCGGGAAGCGGTAGACGATGCCAGCCGAGACCAGCTCCACGTCTGCTTCGGGATGGGTCTCCGCGAACCGCTGAATCAGATCAGCAGGGAGTACAACGGCATCGATGTCATTGACCGACCGTTCCAACAGGAACGTCAACCGTTCAACTTTATTTGTGTGTTCGTCCAATTGTGCGATTACTTGCTTACCGTCGACGGTATAGGTCCACTCTGTTCGTCCGCCAGCACCTGTGCCAGTTGTAATCCCGTAGGCTGTTTTCTTCACGATGAGCTGACCAGGTTCTGCTGGTGTTGGCGTCGGTTGCTCTTCCGGTTCTTGCTCCGGATCAGGGCTCGGCGTCGGATTCGGCCCAGGGTTTGGATTGGGGTTCGGATTAGGATTGGGGTTTGGATTCGTTCCCGTCTCAGGATCACGAGTCAGAATATCCAGACCTTCCAATTCGAACGTTCCTCCCTTGACCACCACCTTGGCCGTATGGCTACCATCTGCCAAGCCGCTTACCACATACGAGGTTTCCCGTGGGCCTCGGCTTGGAATTCGAGCATTGCGTTCATGCAGCTCACCATCAATATAGATGTCTAGAACAGCCTCAGGGGTCGCTCCGAACAGATGGAATCCGGTGCCTTGGAAGCGAAAGACCATGCTGCTGTTGCTGCTGTCCGGATTAGGGGTGCTGTAGATTCGAATGCCCCGGTAGTCCATGAAGGTTTCCTTGATCTCGTTATCCTTGCGGGATACCTTGAGCGTATGCGACTTCTCCTCCAGGTCGCGTACCGAGAAACGCACGCCCGTAGCCGAGTCCACCACATGATTGCCCCTATCCTCGCCATTAAGCTCGAAGTGATAGGCGGTCTGCTCGCCGGTCCCTGCCAAGTAATCGATACCGGTACCGGTGAAGTGGATGACAAGGTATGGATCATCGTTAAAATTGGCCCAGGCATTGCTATTGTTGGAGCCCCAGACATTGTTCTTGCGGAACGCATAGACGGTGTTCGTCTCATCGCCGATGAGCGACTCGTCATCCTGAATTTTCACAATGTCGTTAGGGCCCAGCTGCCGGACAGATATCACGGGTGCAGAGGAGGTGATCTCTGCACGCAGGAAGCTGATGGAGCCCTCCCTGGCGACAACCTTCAATTCATGGATGCCATCGGCCAGTCCTTCCGTAGACCAGACGACCCGTGGCACCTCGCTGTTGTTCAGATAATTGGCTTCGCCGACCCGCTCGCCATTTAGATAGATATCTGCCGACCCGCGTCCCGGACCCGTGATGCCGAGGAGCCGGATTTCACTTCCCTCAACATTCATGGCAAAGGAGGAACCCTCTGTACCCTGGGCATCAGCTGGGCCGGACTGCCACGAACCGGAGTAAACGACTTGGTGCAGCGGCACCTCATCCAGCGGCCGGTAGATGTCTACGCCACGGAAATCCATGAAGTCTTCCCGTTTCTCGTTGTCGCCCAGCGATACTTTTAGCGTATGCGGACCGTACGCAAGCTGGTTCACCGCATAACGGATACCTGTCGACGAGTCCACGGTATGGCTACCCACATCCTCTCCGTCCAGCTCGAAGTGATAGGCGGTCTGGTCCGTGGACCCGGAGCGATAGGCGATCCCCGTCCCTGTGAAGTTAATCCAGATGTAAGGATCATCGTTGAAATTGGCCCAGGCATTGCTGCTCTGCGAGCCCCAGACATTATTCTTGCGGAACGCATAGACCGTATCCGGCTCGTCACCAATGAGCGACTCGTCGTCTCGAATCTTGACGATCTCCATCGGACCGATGGTCTGGACCGATTCGCCCGCAAATGCATCCCGGTAGCCGACCGTAGTGACATTGGCGACGGGAGTTTCTGTACGTGCGGTCATGCGTGTGCGGTTGTGATACGCATAGCCGACCTGACTGTACGTCCAATCGCCGATGTAGCCGATGGGATTGGCAGCATCCACATGAATCAGCGCTTGTTCCTCGCTGTCGTAATACTTGCCCTGGGCGCTGTCGACCTTCTCCGAGGCGTACGGATACCCCTCAACGGGCTCAATGCGCAGACGATCAAACAGCGTCTCGTAATAGCCGGACCCAATCACGGCTCTGCCGGCCATGACGGTTCCGTCAGCATCCGTATAAGAAGTGATAGTATCACCGTTCAAATAAAGCGTGAACACACGTCCTTTGGCCTCAAAAGACATCTCGTTCCATACGGTCTTGTCAAAATCCGCAATGGTCCCCGAAGCCATGATTTGGTTCCATTTGAGAATTTCGTATCTGCCGTCCGCATAGATGCGGGCGTTGTAAGGCGCGTGGGAATCTGTGCCACCAGCCTTGACGTGGCGCAAGCCGATCAGGGCATAGTTGCTTCTGCCTGCGGCCGCAGGCGTATGGTCATCGAGCAGGAAGTCGTAGGATACCTTGTAGTTCACCCAGCGGTAATCGCCAAGATTGGTATGGGGGTTGCTGCCCGATGCGGAGCCGTCCGTACCGCCCCAGACGGCCCAATCGGCGCCGATGATGTCGTGGGTGATCTTTTGCTGCAGCAGGTTGCCGCGTTCCTCTGCTTCGGGGATGTCCCGCGGGATACGAACGGCGCTGCCAGCCGATTGCGGCCTTGTCGCTTCCTTCACCACCTCGAAAGCCCCGAGTTGATCGGTCGTATAGCGCGGCGTGCCGCCACGGCGTTCCACATAGGTTCTGCCCTGGTCGTCGAGCGGGTAGTCCTTGTAGTCAAAATCGTCCGTATACGGCAGCGGCAGAATGGTATCACCGGTAAGATCCACGGCCGGATAAGGATCGGCGAAGCCTTCGATTTCCGATTCACGGTCCAGTGTTGTCACTGTCACGATCGAATAAGGCTTGACCTCGATTGTATAGCGTCCGTCTTCCGGTACGATCCGATTAATTCGCTTGAACCAGTTGGCGTCATAGGCCTGGCCCGGATCCGGCCCTCTGGTCTCCCAGACATAGAGTGGGGCGCGCTCTTTGTCCCCGAGGTTGACCGTCTCGATGCTGTACGTGCGCGTCTCCCGGGTATTGTTGGCATAGATTGTCGTATAATCGTCAGTCTCCGGATCCTTGAGCGTCATGTAATTATGCGTACTCGTGTCGACATCCACGCCCCCGTCGAAAAAGCTGCCGTCGCTGAACGTCGCACCCTTCACATACATCCAGCGTTCATTCTCAGCCGTGTCGGGATCGTCGTAACCGACGAAGTTCATCACATGACGAACGCCCTGAATGCCGCCGTCCACCTCATAGAAGCCGTTCCAAGGCGTGAAGGCGTTGATCAGATGCTTCGGACTGTAATTGGAGCCCTGGTAGAATGCCCCGACAGAGGGCTGGAAGTCAAAAGAAACCGCCTGCAGCGGAAGGTCACCGGCTCCCGTCCAGGTATAGTTGGAGATGATGCGGGAGGTGACGTCGATAATGCCGGCCTGGCCTCCCAGCCCCAGGTAGTGCGGTTCCATATTGATGCGGTAACGCGCGTTGATCATCGGTGCGATGCCTTCGGAGGTCCAGATCTCCTTGGGCTTCTTGCCGTCTGCGATCAGCCGGGCTTGCAGCTGGGCTAGCTCAGTAGAGCCAGTCAGGCCATAGTGGGTGCTGATCACATCGATCTCATCGATGAGGTCAGGGTGGTCCAGCAGGGTGCGGCTGATGGTCCGCGTATCCCGGTAGCCGTCGCCGCCGACGAGCTTGATCTGTTTGTAGTCCGTCTCGTAGTTCGGCTCGGTCTTGATTTTGGAGGTAAAATACTTCAGCCACTCCAGCTCATTGCGTCCATTGTTCTGGGCACGCTCGTTCTGCGAGATGCCGATGTAGTCGAGCCGGAAGCCATATTCCTCGTAAACTGCGTCAACCGTCTGCTTGAACCATTGATATCGGGGCTCGTAGTTCTGAGTAGCCGCGCCGTTCCATGTCCAGCGTGGCTCGCCCCACCTCAGCACCTCGGTGGTAATGGCGGGATTGATGCGCTTGGCATCGGCCGCGAACTGGAAGCCCGCGCCGCGCAGCACATTGGCGGGTTCATCGGGATAGCGCATGGTGGCAGGCTCGGTGCCAGAGGAGGAGTCGACATCGGCACCAAGCTCGACCTTGACGTGCGTCAGTCCGGCTCCCGTCAGAGGGTTGAACAACTTGTCCATGATGGCCCAATACGCCTCCGGATGCTCATCCTTGTAATCCACCATCAAGCGGGAGGTGTTGTTGGCGGTTACCGTTCCGAAGCCTTTGAACCTGTTGTGCGGGTCTACGTCGTTGCCATCGATAACAATCGTTCGGGCAGGTGCCGCAGCTACAGCCGAAGGCGCCGGACTCCAGGGCACCGAACCCCAGAGCAGTGCGGCGCTGGCCAACAGCATGGCGGTGGTTTTGGTTTTCCTCAGCATGGAATACCCCTTTCAGACCAGATTTATGAATCCGCTTTCAATTATAAGGATTATCTGCTGCTGACCATGCCGGGATTTTGACCTTCTATCGCTCTATTTTTACTTTTTTTTGCCCTGCTGGTTAATGCCCTGTTCGCTGCAACAAAAAAACGGGTCCGACCACACCGAAGTGGTCGGACCCATTCCCCCTGTTCTTAAAGCAGTTGATAGATGCGGTAAATGACGGTAGCCGCCTCGGCACGGGTCGCACCACGCTCAAGTGCCAGGCCGTTGCCGGTGCCACGCAAGAGACCAGCGTGCTGCAGGGCCTCGGCCGGCGTTCCGTTGTCTTCGAGCAGTCCAGCTGCTACCAGCGCGCGATAGGTGAGCAAGGTCATCTCTTCCCGGCTGATTGGCCGGGTCGGCTCGAAGCGGTTGTCGCCGGTGCCTTGAACGATGCCCATGGCACGGGCCGCGGCGACCGCGCCGCTATAATATGCTTGCGGATCGACATCGGCGAAGGCGGCACGGCCTTCATCAGCGGGCTCTGTCATGAGCACACGCATCAAGAGCGTGACGTAATCGGCCCGCGTCAGTGCGGCCCGGGGCTCGAACCGTTCGGCGGAGACACCGCGGACGATGCCCTTGGCTGCCAGCACTTCGATCGCATGGCGCATGTCGCTCTGGACAGGGGCATCCGCAAAGCTCTTCTTGTGATAGCCGACGGAGAAGGTGCCGTGCGGCTTGGCCTGGAAGCGGACCCCCGCCCGTGCGGCATCGTAGCGGCCGCTGGCAATGACCTCATGAGTGTCACCACGACCTGCACGCGTAATGACCAGGAACTCTGGTGCAGCCAGCTGTGCAGGAGTTGGGGTATACAGGATCACAGCGTTCATCGGCAAGAGCAGTGCACCTGCAGGCGCGGGCTGTCCGTCGATCAGCACGGTGACACTGAGCTTGCTGCCAGACCATGCGAGCTGCAGGGATACGCTACCTGTCTCGACAGCCTCACGGGCCAGCCAGCCGGAAGGCAATGTTACACTCCCGGACAAGGTCCGGATCTCCAGCGACACGCCGTCAGCGGCAGATAGTGCTTCAGGAGGGAGTTCCTGCAGCAGGTCCCCTCGGACCGGCACGTCGACGACAATGGTGCGCTTCCCGGCGTCGCGTGCTTGCTGCAATGCCGTCTGCCAGGCACTTGCACCGAAGCTTGAACGTGCCATGCCGGATGCTTCCTGAGAGAAGACTGGCTGGATCACGCCCGAGGTCACGGTCGGCCCAGGCTCGGTCCCCGGCTGTGGCTCGGATTCCGTTGGCCCCGATGGTCCAGCAGGGGGCCCAGCAGGCGGTCCTGTCGGCGGGCCGGAGCCGCCCCCATCGGAACCTCCGTCGCCAGCAGGCTCGAACACCCGTACATAGTCCACATACAGGTCGAGCTGGTTGTGGTACGCGTCGAGGTCGATCGGCCAGCCGCCACCAAGCGCCAGATTAATCATGAAGTATAGCGGCGTATTCGCCTGCTCAAATGTCGGGTGACGCCAGACTTCTACATTATCGATATAGTAGATGATTTCCTCCGGAGTGACCTTCGTGCCGTAGATATGCCAAGTGGATGCACTATTGCCGAAGGCATAGTTGTCGGAGGAGCAATTCGTCATATGCATCTCCGGGTTGCCAGCCCACCAATGGGTTGCCTGGCATGCACCGCTTGGATTATGCCCATAGCCTTCAATCGTATCCAGCTCGGCCGTCGAGGGGAGGTGGTTCGGTCCAGAGCTGTTCTGTGACATAAGCCAGAATGCCGGCCATGCCCCTTTGCCGGCAGGCATCAGCATTCGCGCTTCGAAGTAACCGTTGGTTGCAGAGATGCCCGTACCGTCCAGGCGCACGGAGGAGAGCAGACCGCCAATGTACTTGCGGTTCCAGCCCATCGGATCGACATAACCGTCAGGAGCCTTGGTGACACGAATTCGCAAGAAATCATCACCCAGGATGGCGAACGGATTGACCGCGTCTGTAGGATCGGCAAAAATCGCTTCGCCGAACTGCGAGCCGTTGGGCCAGTCTGGCTTGGTCGAGGTGTAGGTCGTCCCGACGCCCGTCTTCGATACGGAGAGCGGGCCGGTGAAGTCGTCTTGGAACTTGACAGTCATCCCTTGTGCTTGTGGCGGTGCAGCGGGCAGGCCAATCCGCCAAGCGACGCCACCTTCATTATAGAGCTGAACATAAGCATCAGCTGTAGTCACATCCTCTTCGTCCTCGTCATTGGCGTCCCAGCCGTGCAGGACAACAGTGAGTGGACCACTGGGGAAGTCTGCAGCATTGAAGCTCAAATCGCCATAGCCTTCTCCATCCAGCTCGATCAGAGGGAACTCGAAGGCGTACCCGTTGGGATCTGGATGCGCATCGTCCGGCTGACGCCAGATTGAAGCCCGGACATGGGTGACATCGGGCGAGTAGAAATGCAGCTCGGTTGCGCCAGAGACCGCGGACCCCAGCTCTGGAGAGAGTACGAGGATATACGGGTCCGGTACGAGCACTGTAGCGGGTGGCGGCAGCGGCTGCATGTGATTATCTACGTACACAATCTCGGTTGCGCCCGAAGCGGTGCCCGGCGCATGGGTGAAGAGGACCCGGAACCGGTCCGAGATGACCGTATCGAAGATGGCGAGCAGCAGGCTGTTGCCTGTCGGCTGCTCCGGTGTCAGGACCGGATTCGGCACGGCGACGAAGTCGCTGCCATTCCAATACTGAATCTCCAGGGTGGTTGGCGCTTGTACCCCGCCGCCATCGTCATACAGATAGATGCCTGCGGCGTTGACGGAGCGCGGGCTGGGGTAAGTGGTCTCTACCCAGTCGGAGGCATGGGGAGTCCCGTAGGCTGTCCAGCGATTGCGCGGGAAATCGGTGAAGGAGACAATGCCATCGTTCACGACCGTCGCGGGATCGCCTTCATGTGCATAAGAAGCCGTGGCGGTGCCAGCGGATGGCTCAGCTGGCAGTGTATGCCGAGTGGAGTCCACATACGTAATCTCGGTCGCGCCTGATCCGGCACCATCGGCATGGACGAATACGATTCGGAACCGTTGGGCCTCGGTCGAGGTAAAGGTGACGAGATTAAGCGCATTGCCCTGGGGCTGCTGCGGCGTTCGCACCTGTCCGGGCACGGTGACCCATTCCCCCTGGGCATCCTGATATTGCACATCATAGGACTGCGGTAGCTTCACGCCGCCGCCGTCGGCGAACAGATAGAGGCCAACGGCATCCTTGACGACAGGACTGCCAAAGTTCGTCTGGATCCAGTCCGAGGCGTTCGGCGATTCATACGCGGTCCACCGGTTCTTGGGATCGTCGGTATAAGAGACAATACCGTCATTCAGATGGCCTGCCTGGTCCAGCCGGAACGTGTATGAGGCGGAGACGATGCCGAGCGGCACGACCTCAGAGCCTGGTAGCGGCTCGACTGAAGAATCCCAATAGCGCAGCTCGGTGACGCCGCTTTTGGCTGCGCCGTGTGTAAGCAAGACGCGGAAGTCGGTGGCTGTCACTGGCTCGAAGGTAATCAGATTTAACTCATTTCCCGCTGGCTGGGCAGGCGTGGCCACAGGCTCGGCGACATCAGACCAGCCGGTACCGTCCCAATACTGCACCTGGATGGCTGCTGGCTCCCGGACACCGCCGCCGTCGGCGAACAGATAGATGCCTACCGCATCCTTGGTGCGGGCGGAGGCGTAGGTAGTCCGAATCCAGTCTTGGCTATTCGGGGACTCGTACGCGGTCCAGCGATTTTTGGGCGTCTCATTGTAGGAGATGATGCCGTCGATGACGTGAGCGAGCTGGTCACCAGGGTACGTGTAGGACGCCGTCACGGTTTCGTCCGGCTCGGGTTCGGCTGACGCTGGCGGGACGTGGATCAGACTTGCGCAGAGGAGGAAGGCGAGCGCAAGCAGGAAGACTGGTTTGTTGAATAATCGGTTCATGGTAGTCTGGCACCTCGGTTCAGGCTGAATTCCACGACGCAACCCCCGGATTGCGAAGATGGTGCTTCTACGATACCGAAAGGCAGTGCAGGCGCACATCATCCGTTTGTGACATTGCCTCAACACTTGTCTACCTTTACCGCCGATTCAGACAACATGTCAAGATCGGCAGAGCGAAAGTCCGCAACGGTTGATGGCGGCGCACCCCATATTCCGTATACTCAGGGTGCATCGCAAATTAATCGAAGGGCTGTGACGATGATGAGCAAGACAGCAAGAAACCGGTGGAGACGTAGGATTTCTCTATTGATTGTAAGCGCATTCCTGATGACGCTGATGTCCGGGGTCAGTGTATCGGCTTACGACACGGGGGCGACGGTCAGCGCCTCTTACACGTTCTACATGGATCAGGTAACGCACGTCAACGACGGTGTTGTATCGTACACCAATGACCCACGAAACCGTTGGACCGCTTATGAATCGCCGAACGCGTCGGACTGGATTGAGACAGACTTCGGAGTGGCGGTTACCAAGAGCTCGGCAGACATCTACGTGTATGACGATGGCGGCGGCGTTCGCGCGCCCAGCGCTCTTAATGTGCAGTACTGGAATGGCAGCGCGTGGGCTCCGGTAGCTAGCCCGTCGATGACGCCAGCCGTACCGGCTGCCAATCAGAAACACACGATTACGTTCACGTCGGTGAGCGCCTCGAAGTTCCGAGTGTTGTTCACTCATGCACCAGGTGCAAAGTCGGGGGCGACCGAAATTGCTTACGGAAGTGAGTCTGCAGGCCCGATAGACCCAACCGATCCAACAGACCCAACCGATCCAACAGAGCCGCCGGTCACGCCGCCTGGAGGATATCCGATGTATCAAGTGAGCGTCGTATCCCCGAGCTATGGTGCGTCTGTGAACGGGGATGTAACTATTAAGTTCTACGCCCCGGGCATGCAGAATGTCTGGGCGCGTGCCTGGAAGCAGCCGGATGCGGCCAATCCCGGAACGAACGGTTATGATTCGTGGTTTGCCCGTGTCACACCGGATGCGAATGGCTACGGCGAGATCGTGTTCCCGGCCAACCAGTTTCCGCATGGCCCGACGACTGTCATTCTGAGCGCCTGGGATTCGGCGGAAGGCAACCCGAGCTTCACCCACTCGGATAACTGCTATTTGCAATTGTTTAATGAAGGCGGCGTCGTCTGGAAACGAGGATTGCCATCTGCGCCACCGCAAGCAGCGGGTATGAGCGTGCTCTATGCCGATGATTTCACCGGGCCGCTCTCCGCATCCCGCACAGGCGCGGGCGCTACCTACGCCACAGCCAAGCCGGACGCGCCTAATGGTACGGAATTCGGCGAAGCGATCTTCGCGGATATTAATGGACCGCATCAGCCGTTTACGATTCTGGGGGATAACTACTTGCGCATCCGTGCCAAGAAAGCCCCGGCAGGCACCGTCGATCCGATGGGCTGGAACCGCACGTTTACGGGCGGATTGTTATCCTCGCTGCGTACGGATGGCACCGGGATTGCGGCCACCTACGGTTATTTTGAAGCACGTATGCTGATGCCTGCAGGCAAGGGAGCCTGGCCGGCATTCTGGCTGATGAGCCAGAACAGCATCTCTGAAGGCGTTCATTCCACAGCGGAGATTGATACGGTGGAAGGGTATGGCCATAATCCGCAAGGCGTCTGCCAGGCCGTGCACTGGTGGGAAGGCAGTCCGGAGATGCATGAGACGAATTGTTCTTCCTCCAATTTTGCTTTTGGCGATAGCGCCTCCACGTGGCATATCTATGGTACCAAGATTACACCTACCGATACGATCTACTATATCGATAACGTAGAGGTATGGCGCCACGCAACGTTCGAGCAGGCCAAGACACCGATGTATTTTATGGTCAACCTGGCGCTGGGCGGCGGCTGGCCAGTTGATCTGGAGCGCTATGGCAACCAGATTGATCTGTATGTCGATTACATTCGTGTATTTCAATAATCGTCTCTTGCATCGTTAATTTTCTGCAGCAAGTGCGGGTAGAAAAGGGTAGAGCGGTTGTCAATAATGGACGATAGGAACGAGGCGCGGTGTGCATTATGATAAAGGCATAAGGAGCGCTTCCTTGATCAACTTCATCGCCTGGGGGGAAAACACATGAATAGAAAACGCCGCAACACCTGCGCCATCGCCGTCATTGCGACCGCTCTGGCTCTGACAACGGCTTGCAGCAACACCGGCACGACCAACAACGGCCCGGCGGCTCAGCCGCCCGCAGCAGAGACAAATACCAACTCACCATCGACCGAGACGCCTGTCATCGATCCGAATGCCAAGTACGATCCGCCGATTGAGATCTCGACGGTGCGCTACACGGACTCCTCGTTCCGCTTCCCGGACGGCGACTCCATCGACAACAATGTATGGACCCGTGCCTACGAGAGCGAGCTGGGCATTCAAGTGAAGAATCTATGGGTCGTCAATGGCGATCAATATAATCAGAAGATGAACCTCTCGATTGCCTCCAAGGAGCTGCCCGACCTATTCATGGTGGATGCCAAGCAATTCCGGGAGCTGGCGGAGGCCGGCCAACTGGAAGATTTGACGCCGCTGGTGGAGCAGTACGGCTCCGAGCTGACCAAGGAAATGATCGAACGGGGCACCAATGCCAAATCGGCTGCCACGTATGACGGCAAGCTGCTGGCTATTCCACCGGCAGAGGATTATTATGGCGGTGCGCCACTGCTGTGGGTGCGCACGGACTGGCTGGATAAGCTGAACCTGCCGGAGCCGAAGACGATGGACGATCTGCTGACCATCGCCGAGGCGTTCACGACGGGTGATCCGGATGGCGACGGTCAAAATAATTCCTACGGCCTAGCGGCTTCCAAGGATCTGATCGGCGGATACCCCGATTTGTCGGGCTTCATGAACGGCTACCATGCGTACATGAATATCTGGATCAAGGACGAGAGCGGCAAGCTGGTCAATGGCAGTGTGCAGCCTGAGATGAAGACGGCGCTGGGCAAGCTGCAAGAGATGTATAAGTCGGGTCAGATCGACAAGGAGTTCGGCGTCAAGGATGGCGGCAAGGCGGCGGAGCTGCAGACGGCCGGCAAGGTCGGCATGAGCTTCGGTGCGATGTGGAACCCGCTCTGGCCACTGCAGGATTCGGTGACCAACGATCCCAACGCGGAGTGGGGCGCGTTCCCGATTCCTTCCGCAGATGGAACGCCGGCAAGTGCGCAGTCCAAGGCTGATTTTAACTCCTTCTGGGTCGTCAAGAAAGGCGCAGCCCATCCGGAGGCGATCATCAAGCTGTTCAACCTGTATAACGACAAGATTGTCAGCGAGCAAGCCGATCCGGCCAACTTCCACAGCAAAGACGGTTTCGAGTACTTCAAGTATGCGCTGCTAAGCAATGGCTTCGGTACACCGCAAGGCTTACTGAGTGTTCATAAGAATGTCATTGCCGCTGTGGCAGCCGAAGACCCATCTGGACTGGTGCCGGAGGAAAAAAGCTATTACGACAATATCCAACTGTATCTGGGGGGCGACCGCGCACAATGGGGCACCAACAAGGTGTTCGGCGAGAACGGCTCATGGGCCGTGATCGGAGCAAATTATGCGGATCAAAACCTGCTCAAGAAAAGTGAATTCTATGGCGCACCGACGCCAGGCATGACGGAGAAGCAGGCCATTCTCGACAAGCTCGTACTGGAGACGTTCACGAAGATTATCCTTGGCGCGCCAATCGACAGCTTCGACAGCTTTGTCTCCGACTGGCACAAGCTCGGCGGCGAGCAGATTACCAATGAAGTTAACGAATGGTACGCGGACAAATCTTAAACGAAGGTGAAAGTCCGGAAGCTGGCTTCCGGACTTTTTTTTCAAAGCAGGTGCCGCACTGTCAATCCCAATCGCCGCCATCCTTGTCGGCAACACGTGTGCGAAAGGAGCGTTATGCATGTTCAGAGCCCGATTCAAACGTCAGCTTCCGCTTCATCTGATGGTTGTGCCCTCATTTCTGCTTGTTCTGGTGTTCAGCTACGGTCCGATCGGCGGGCTCGTCATCGCTTTTCAGAAATTCTCGATTGTCAAAGGCATGTTTGATTCTGAATTTGTCGGTCTTGCCAACTTTGAGTATATGTTCGCCTTGCCTGACATCTGGCTGGTGATACGCAATACAGTGGTCATTGCCGGCATGAAAATTGTGGCCGGACTCGCTGTGCCCATTGTCGTCGCGCTACTGCTCAACGAGCTGCGGGCTCGCGTGTTCAAGCGCTGGATTCAGACGCTCATCTATTTGCCTCATTTCTTGTCCTGGATCATTCTGGGGGGCATCCTGATCGATATCCTGTCGCCGTCGGGCGGCATCGTCAACCAACTGCTCGGCGTATTCGGCATCGAGCCGATCTATTTCCTGGGCAGTACCTCCTGGTTCCCGGGCGTGGTCGTCATCTCGGATGTCTGGAAGGAATTCGGCTTCAGTACAATCGTCTATCTGGCCGCCCTCACAGGTATTAATCCCGCTCTATACGAGGCGGCGGTCATCGATGGAGCGAACCGCTGGAAGCAGACGCTGCATATTACGATTCCCGGCATGCTGCCGATCGTCGTGCTGCTGGCGACGCTCAGTCTGGGCAATGTGCTTAATGCTGGGTTCGATCAAATATTCAATCTCTACAGTCCGCAAGTCTACGAGACGGGCGATATTATTGATACCCTGGTGTACCGGCTCGGATTGGAACAGGCGCAATATGCGCTGGCAACGGCTGTCGGGCTGCTCAAGTCCGTCGTATCACTTGTGATGATCTCCGGTTCCTATTATCTGGCGTACCGCTATGCCAATTACCGGATATTTTAGAGAGGAGGGGAGAGCAGAATGGTAACGAACTCAACATCGGGCAAGCTGTTCCATGCGGCGAACTCTGTCTTCCTGCTCGTCCTGGCCATCCTGTGCCTGCTGCCTTTGGTGAATGTGCTGGCGGTCTCACTGAGTTCCAGCACGGCCGCCAGTGCGGGGCTGGTCAAGCTGTGGCCGGTCGATTTCACCTGGAAGGCGTACGCGTACGTCTTGCAGAAGCCGGAGTTTCTGCGTGCCTTCACCGTCAGTCTGGAGCGGGTTGCTCTGGGTACGACGTTGAATATGGTTCTGACGATTACGCTCGCTTATCCGCTTTCCAAGGAGCCAGCGGCCTTTGCCGGGCGGCTGTTCTATGTCTGGTTCTTTGTTGTGACGATGCTGGTCAGCGGCGGTTTGATCCCCTGGTACCTGATCATTCAGCAGCTCGGTATGCTAGGCTCCATCTGGGCACTCGTGCTGCCGGGGGCGGTCAATGTGTTTAATGTGGTGCTGCTGCTCAATTTTTTTCGAAACTTGCCCAAGGAGCTGGAGGAAGCCGCATTTGTTGACGGCGCTGGACATTGGAGGATTCTGTGGAGCATCTTCGTGCCTCTCTCGCTGCCCGCGCTGGCAACGCTGATTTTGTTCACGATGGTAGGCCACTGGAACTCCTGGTTTGACGGACTAATCCTCATGAATTCGCCCAATGATTATCCATTGCAGAGCTATCTGCAGACCGTAGTCATTAATCGCGATCTCAGTTTGATCACGATGGCGGATGCCGAGACATTGGCCATGGTGTCGGACCGGACGATGAAGGGTGCGCAGATCTTCCTGGCGGCGCTGCCGATCATCTGTGTCTATCCGTTCCTGCAGCGGTTCTTCATCAAGGGCATCGTTATGGGCAGCGTCAAGGAATAAGGAAGGGAATGAGCTTACAATGGAGCCTATAAGAATAGAAGCGTTTGCCCACTTGCGTACGCCAAACCGGTCGGGAGTTCCTGTGCTGCAAGGCTCTGGAGCGTCCGGGGCGTTCGATGCAAAGGCGGTCGATTGTCCGTTCGTATTCCGCCATGGCGGGCAATTCTATATGATGTATGTCGGCTTTGACGGGCAAGGCTACCAGACGGCGCTGGCCACGAGTCCGGACCTGAAGGAGTGGCGGCACGAAGCGATTATCCTGGGCCGCGGAGAGGATACGTCGTGCTGGGACTGGGTAGGGGCGGCAGGCTCCTGGATCCTGCTGGAATCCAATGATCTGTACGCCATGCCGACGCTGAAGAAGGTGGACGGACGCTACTGGATGGTCTATCACGCCTATCCCGAGCTCGGCTATGAAACCGGAGGGGCTCAGATGGGGTTGGCCTGGTGCGAAGATGAGCAGCTGCTGCATTGGCACCGGCTGGAGGCGCCGATCTTTGCTTACGAAGGCGGCGGCAACTGGGAAGCGGGCGGCCTGTACAAATGTTGCGTTATCGCCCATGAAGGGAAATACCTGATGTTCTACAATGCCAAGAACCGCCCGGAATGGCCGTGGACGGAGGAGACGGGGCTGGCCGTGTCGGAGGATCTCCGGCATTGGACGAGACATGACGAGAATCCGGTAATGAGCGTGAACCCCGACTCGTTCTATGCTGCGTTCATCAGCGATCCGTACATCCGTTATGACAGCCGGAGCGGGTATTGGGTCAATTTTGGCTTCGGCTTCGATGGTGTCCGGTCCCAGGGGGCGCTGGCTGTCTCACGGGATCTGAGGCATTGGGACATCCTCCCCGAACCATGGCTGGCGCAGGGTGCCAAGGGCGAGCTGGACGAGACACATGCGCATAAATCGTCGGTCGTCTGCTGGGAGGGGGTACTCTATCATTTCTATTGCGCTGTGCGGCCGCTTCAGTCCCAGGATGCTGCAGATAACGGCGGGGAGTTCCGCTGTATTGCGCTGGCCACCGGAACTGCTCCTGCCAGCACTCCCGTGGATGAGGTGGATCCATATATCGGCTCCGTTGGTCATTTGCTTACCTCTACTACGCCGTTTGCCCAGCTGCCGCACGGCATGGCTCAGCTCTGGCCGGAGGTAACGGGGAGCAATGACCGTTATACGGCTCCGCTGCTGGAGGGCATCCGTTTCTGTATGGCGTCTCTTACGGCAACCGCCCACAAGAGAGGCACGGCGCGTCGTGAACTTGCTTCAATGTACGATCATGACCACGAGACAGCGACGCCATACAGTTATTCTGTTCTGCTGGAGGATGAGGAGATCATGCTTGAGGCGGCTGCCGGACGCAGGTCGGCAATCTTTCGCATCGGCTTCCCTGCCTGCTCCTCGGCTCGCATCCACCTCCGCCTGCCTGCTGGTGCCAAGCTGGCTGAGCCGGGCGAGGGACGGCTGGCCGTCCATAGTGTGGAGCGCGGCGTTCCTTGCTATCTTCATCTGGAGCTGGGCAGGCCCTGGCAGCAGCTTGAGCCGTGGCACAGCGCCGAGAATTCCGGCTGCGCCATCGTACTGGGTGCGCTGGCAGGAGAGACTGTCGAACTGAAGGTAGGTCTGTCTTACGTGTCCGCTGATTCGGCAGAGCGGCACCTGCGGCAGGAGCTGGACGGCCATACCTTTGCTTCCCTGCAGCGCAAAGGGCGGGAGGTCTGGAACGAAGCGCTCGGTCGGATTGCGATCCGCGGCGGCACGCCAGAGCAGCGGTCCGTCTTCTATACGGCGCTCTATCGCTCGCTGCTGCCGATGATGAATATAACGGAGGCGGACGGCAGGCATTATAGCGGCTTGGACAATCAGGTGTATGAGTATGACGGGCAAGACCACTATACGATGGACAATCTGTGGGACAGCTACCGCTGCTTGCATCCGCTCCAGCTGCTGTTGGAGCCGCAGCGACAAGCGGATATGATTGCTTCGTACCTGCGGATGTATAAGGCGTCTGGCTGGCTGCCCCAGTTCCCGGATCTGGCTGGCGACCGTGCGTTCATGAGCGGTAATCATGCCGCTGCTTTCTTCGCAGACACGTATGCCAAGGGCGTGCGGAGCTTTGATCTGGCTCTGGCCTACGAGGCGGTACGCCGCAACGCGCTGGAGGCAACAATGCTGCCATGGACCGATAACGGGCCACTGACTGAGCTGGATCGGGCACACGCGCAGCTCGGCTACTTGCCTGCGTTGCCACGCGGGGCGCAGGAGTGGGTGCCTGAGGTCGACTCTTATGAACGGAGACAGGCGGTCTCGGTAACGCTGGAGCATGCTTACGACGACTGGTGCGCCGCCCAGCTCGCTGAAGCGTTGGGCCGAGAGGGGGAAGCTGCCGAGCTGAGGGAGAGAGCGAGGTACTACCGCAATGTATTCGATGCACGAATCGGCTTCATGGCGCCGCGCACCGCAGACGGCGCATGGGTCGAAGGCTTCGATCCCGTGAGGGATGGCGGCCAGGGCGGCCGCGATTACTTCGCGGAGTGCAATGCTTGGATTTATACGTTTCATGTACAGCATGACATCGTAGGATTAGCTGAGCTGCTCGGCGGCCGCGCCGGACTGGAGGCCAAGCTCGATGGGCTGTTCGCTGCAACATGCAGCGGCTCGAAGTACGAATTTTGGGGGCAATTTCCCGACTCGACCGGGCTGATGGGTCAATATTGTCAGGGCAACGAGCCTGCCTTTCACATCCCCTATCTGTACAACTACGCTGGCGCGCCCTGGAAAACGCAGCGCAAGCTCCGCGAGATCATGAAGCTATGGTACACGGCGAGTCCGCTCGGCATCTGCGGCGACGAAGATGCAGGCGCGATGTCGGCTTGGTATGTGTTCTCGGCGATGGGCTTCTATCCGGTGTGTCCCGGCAAACCGCAATACGACATCGGCAGTCCGATCTTCGAGGAGGTCCGCATTTCACTCGAGCACGGCGGCAGCTTCCTCATCCGAGCGGAGGGAGTATCCGAGCAGAACAAATATATCCAGTCCGCCGAGTTGAACGGCACCCCGTGGGATACCCCGGCACTGCCGCATGATGCTGTTGCCGCTGGCGGAGAGCTGATCCTCTACATGGGACCGCGTCCGAACAAGCAGTGGGGCAGGGGCATGGACTCTCAGGAGCGGCCAGCCGCCTCCGCATCGCGGTAATCCTGGGGTGTGAGCCCGGATTCCCGCTTGAAGAAGCGGCCAAAGGAGGTCGCCGAGTCAAAGCCGACCTTGCCGGCGATCTCCTGAATCTTAATCGGTGAATAACGGAGCAATGTCTTGGACTTCTCCAGCCGCAGACCGGCGATATATTCTGATACACCCTGGCCAGTCTGCTGCTTGAACAGCCTGGAGAGGTAGGTCGGGTTCAAAAAGACGATTCCGGCAAGCCGCACCAGCGACAAATCCTCGTGCAGATGGTGCTCGATGAAGGTCTTGAGCTTCAGCACGACATAGTCGGCGCCTTCCCCGTGCATCGGATCACGCGATGCAATGAACCGGACGATCCCGGTCCGCAGATAGGCGAGCGCATCCTCCCAAGTGTCATGCTCTTCCAGCGAGAGAAGTCGCGGCTGCGGCTTCTCTTCTTGCGCTGCAGCCCCGCCCTCCGGACTCTCGGCCGAGGAGAGAAGCAGATAGCAGACGCCATGGTATAGCTCGGCATGGAAGCGGGGGCTGCGTATGGTGTGGCGGGAGAGCTGGGAGAGCTCATCGAAGTCATCCAGCAGACGTTGCTCCATGCCCAGCTCGGTAGACAGCAGCCGCCGCAGCTTGTGACGGGCAACGGTCTCGTCCGTCTGAGGCAGCGACTTGGCGTCAAAATTGCGGTTGAAGGCATCGGTCAGCAGCGTCTCCCCGTCCGCACCGAAGCCGTAGAACAGCATTTGCTTCAGCTCGGCGAGCTTGGCTGGCAGCTCGGACCAAGGGATGGGTCCGGCACTGGCTGCAAATGATACGGGAAGCTTCAAGTAACGCCGGCATGCCGTCTGTATCTCTTCCAGCCGGACATGCACGGTGTCGTTCCAGTGCTGCGCATCGTAAGCGGCTGTGCTGTCTTCGGCTTGCTGAATCAACGTCATCAGCAGGGCAGGTTCCGGCTGGGCAGAGAGCAACGGATAGCCCTGCCAATGCTCGGCGGCAATGTTCTGAACCGCATAGCGGAGCAAGGCTTTGTCCGATTCGGTGTGTGCCTCCTCGAAGCTGTCGATCCGGCCGACCAGCAGCAATACAGCGCGGTCAGCGGCAAGCGGGAACTGCAGCTCCTTGAAGCGGCTGTGCCCCGCCGTATTCAGTCCGAGAATCAGCTCGCGGATATATTCATTCTGCCGGGTGCCCAGCGACTGATTCCACTGCATGCGCGCCTGCTTCATCAGTACCTCGCGCTCGTCGTCCTGCTCCAGATGGGCAATCGCCTTGCCCACGGCCTGGAGTATGGCATCATCCCCGTCCATCTTCAGCACATAATCTGTCCCGCCGCCTCTCATCGCTGTCTGGATGTAGGCAAAATCGTCGTAGCCGGACAGAAACACAGCACGACAGCGGGGCCACCGCTTGGCCATCTCGGCCTGCAGCTCCAGACCATTCATGCCAGGCATGCGAATATCCAGCAGTGCGATGTCCACTCTTGTGTCCTGCATGAGCCGCAAGGCCTCTTCAGCCGACAAAGCACCGTACACCTCCAGCTCATAAGGCGCTTCCTCCGCAAATAATTGCTTGAGCCCGCGCACGATATTCGGCTCGTTATCGACAATCAGTAACCGGTACATCAGACCGACGCCTCCTTGATAGGTATAGTCATGGTGATGCGCAGGCCGCCCAGTGGGCTGCGGTCCGCCGTTAGCGAAGCCTGCTCGCCATAGTGCAGCCGGATACGCTGAAGGACATTACGCAGCCCTTCGCTGTCCACCGGACGCTCCGGTTCTTCCAGCAAAGAACGGATCTGTTGAATGGCCGCCTCGTCCAGTGATTCCCCGTTGTCTTCGACGGTGATGATGGCACAGGTTTCACGACGGCTGAAGGTGATATCGATCAATCCTTTGTCTGCGCGATCCTCCAGCCCATGATGATACGCATTTTCGATAAGCGGCTGCAAGAACAGCTTGGGGACAGTCAGGCGGCGGAGCGGTTCGGGAATGTCGCCGAACTGGATGACGATATGATCACCGAACCGGATGCTCTGAATCGCCGCATAGGAACGGCAGAACGCCACCTCCTGCTCCAGCTCGACCTGGTCGGCGTTTTTGGTGACATACTTGTAATAATCGCCGAGATGCCAGGAGAAGGCAATCACCTTATCATTGTCTCGCAGCTTCGCCAGCCGGTACAGATTAAAGAAGCTATTATAGAGAAAATGCGGATTGATCTGCGATTGCAATTGTTTTAGCTCGGCGGCCTTGACCTGGTAGCGCTGCACGTATACCTCGTCAATCAGCTCGCGGAGCCGGTTCACCGTCCGGTTGAATTGATGATAGAGATAGTTGAATTCATCCCCGGTCTCAGCCTTCAGCTGCTGGTTCAGATTGCCGCTCTCCAGGCTACGGAACGCCCCGACGAGCCGTTTCATTGGCGTATGAATCATCCGGTACAGCCGGTAAGAGAAGAGCAGCACGAGCGCTACGGCAGCGATCGAGAGACTCCAGAGCCAGGCAGCGTACTGGCGCAAGGGGCCAATCAGACTTTTCTCCTCCAGAAACATCGCCAGGGAGAGGCCAAGTACCGGCGAGGTCTGGTGAAAGGCATAATACCGCTCCTTGCCTTCGGCATAGAGGGCGGGCTCGCCATCGGACGCACCGGATTGTAGAAAAGCGAGCGTCTGCTCGCGCGGACTAGGCATATCGCCACTGGCGAGCAGCCAGCCTAGCTCGCCGTCGTGCAGCAGGGCGCCGCCATCGCCGCTCACGGTCAGACTACCAAGTGAAGCGAGCAGCGCTTCGTTGGACAGCTCCAAGGCAATGGTGAAGCCGCGGCCGACTGGGTTGCTGTTGGGGACCGGCAGACTAAGCCATAGCCTGCCGTCATAGCGGGTGAACGGCGACTCGTACAAGTCAACCATTGTGTTGAGCGCCGCTGCTTCCTCGGGCGGCAGCTCGTTATAGGAGACGGCTGAGATTTTTCGGTCCAGTGCAGGCAGATTCACGAAGGCGTCCCTGACATAGGGACTCATGTTTTTGAGAATCAGCAGCTTGCGCTGCACGCTTTTGACCATGAAGGTGAACTGTTCATCGGTTAGAATAACAGAGGAATAAGCCAAATTGTTGAAGTCATCATCGAGCACATACTGCTGCATCAGCGTCACCAGTGTCCCGAAGTCGCCCTCAAGCGAATGCAGGTAGTCTCGCAGCTTGTCTTGGGCTGCACTCGTTATCTGGTCTCGAACCAAGCGCTCGCTGCGCACGTTAACGATCATGCTCAGGGTGACGAGCGGCAGGATGAGTACCAGGAAGGTCAGGAACAGCTTGGGGAACAAGGGTAATCTGGCCATACGCACGGCTGCTCCACTCCTCCGGTAATTGCTGCTTCCAGTATAGCATGAGAGCGGATACATCCGAATACATCACAGCAATTGGTAAACATTCGTTGAGTGAAGGTTGAATTAAGGTTAGAAAATATCCGCCACGGGCAGAATTGAACCTGTTGGGAAGGTAATCTGAATGGTTATTTTATATGTTGGCAGAGTCAGTTTTTTGAGTAGTCGCTATAAAAAATAAAGTTACTTGACATGATGTTGCCACATGAGTTAAATTACATGCAACACTACAAGCCATCGGAGGAGAAGATATGAACTTTCATCGCTCGCCCCAGACATACGTTAGGCAGGTAAATCTCAAAGTACAGGATCTGCAGCGCTCGCTGGCATTCTACCAGGAGCTGATCGGGTTTCGGATTCTGGAGCAAACGGCTACCACTGCCAGTCTGACAGCAGACGGCAAGACGGCTTTGTTGACGCTGGAGGCGCCAGTCGAGCCGAAAGCTGGCCACACGACCGGTTTGTATCACTACGCACTGCTCTTGCCGACCCGCAGTGACCTTGCGCGGTTCGTACGCCATTACGCGGCCAGCGGCTTGCGGCTGGGCTCCTCGGACCATACGGTGAGCGAGGCGTTGTACCTGTCTGACCCGGATGGCAACGGCATCGAGATTTACCGGGATCGCGATTCATCCGGCTGGACGTGGACCGGCGGCGAGGTGGCAATGGCGGTGGATCCGCTAAATTTTGAAGATCTGCTCAGCGAGCCGGAGGTCACGCCGTGGGATGGTCTGCCAGCGGGCACGATCATGGGACACATCCACTTACACGTCGCGGAGTTGAAGGACACGGAGCGTTTCTACACGCAGGGACTGGGCTTTGAGGCGGTGGCCCGTTACGGCAACCAGGCATTGTTCATCTCGACAGGCGGGTATCATCACCATATCGGCCTGAACACCTGGAATGGTGTAGGTGCGCCGCAGCCGCCCGAGCAGAGTGTGGGGCTCCGCTCCTATGAACTGGTTTACCCAAGTGAGGAGGCCCGGGAGCAGGCGGTCGGTCGTGTACGTGAGCTCGGGGCAAGTGCGGAGCAGGACGGCGAAGCGTATGTCACCGCCGATCCTTCGGGCAACCGGATCCGGCTGATGGTGGAGTAAAACAGAGGACGTGGTCGTCCGACCGCCATCGTGCTGCCGGACTCCACGCGCTGGAAGCTACGAGCGGAGAAAATAGTAGATGGCAGGGCTGCTTGAGGTCAGTGAGGACTGACGCTCAGGCGGCCTTTTTTGCGTTGCAGCGGCAATCGGAACCAACCGCACAAGCCCAGCTGCGCGGTGGTGGCGGTGGGGGCACCAAGAGTGGAGTTTGCGCGCGGTGGTGGGTGCTGCAAGTAAAGTTTTTGTACTTGGAGTGGGGATACGCGCCGCAGTTGGGTGCTGCAAGTAAAGTTTTTGTACTTAGAGCGGGGTTTCGGGGCGTAGTGGGGGTCTGCAAGTAAAGTTTCTATACTTAGAGCAGGGGGTTCGCGCCGTAGTGGGTGCTGTAAGTAAAGTTTTTGTACTTAGAGCGGGATTTCGCGCCGCTAGTGGGTGCTCCAAGTGAAGTCTTCGCTGTCTGCAATTCGTTCCAGTGTCGCCACGCCCACCTCCGCCCCGCCAATCTCATCCGCTCAAACCAGCCCCGCCCCGCAATCCCGACTTCGCAATTCCGCCCACTCTTTCCCGCATTCCCGCCGTCAAGTTCACTCCCGCACGCCGCCCCCTGCCAAAGCCCCCACCAGTCCAACCATTCAGCATTGCATGCTCTCTTTCCAAAAATTAATCCCAAACAAATGTTCTCTGGCAGCCTATTGTCAGGGAACGTTTGTTATAATAGGTTCATAGATTGAGCGAATAGAAGGGACGGGACACGATGAAAATCGTACATACGGCGGACTGGCATCTCGGCAAGCTGGTCCAGGGCGTCTATATGACGGACGATCAGGCGTTTATCCTGGAGCAGCTGCTCCGGGACATCGAGGAGGAGCGGCCAGATGTGGTCATCATTGCCGGTGATCTCTACGACCGGGCGGTGCCGCCAGCCGAAGCGGTGCAGCTGCTGGACCGGACCCTGGAGCAGTTGGTCCTGCGGCTGGGCATCCCGGTGCTCGCGGTCGCAGGCAACCACGACAGCCCCAGCCGGCTCGACTTCGGCAGCCGCATCATGCGGGCGGCCGGTTTACATATTGCAGGGGAACTGACACTGCCCATCCAGCCCATCATTCTCTCGGACGAAGCGGGAGAGGTACATTTCCACCTCGTGCCCTACGCCGAACCGGGCAAGGTGCGGCATCTGCTGGGCGACGAGGAGATTCGGACGCATGATGACGCGATGCGGGCGCTAACCACCGCGATTACAGCAGAATTGGATCCCGCCGCCCGTCACGTCTTCATCGGGCATGCCTTCATCACGCCAGGCGGCGAGCCACAGGAAGGAACGAGCGACTCCGAGCGGCCGCTGGCGATCGGCGGGGCGGAGCATGTGAACAGCGCGTATTTCAAGCCGTTTCACTATACGGCGCTGGGCCATCTGCATCAGGCTCATCATGTCGGGGACGAGCGGATCCGCTATGCGGGCTCGCCGCTTAAGTATTCGATTTCCGAGGAGCATCACAAGAAGGGCTATCTCGTCGTGGAGCTCGACGCCGCGGGGAATGCTGCTATCCAGAAGCGGTTCCTGACGCCGCTGCACGACATGCGCACGGTGGAGGGACGGATCGCCGAGATTGAGCGGCATCCGGTGAATGAGGACTATGTGTTTGTCCGGCTGCTCGACGAGGCGTTGGTGCTGTCGGCAATGGAGCGGATTCGCGCGGTCTATCCCAATGCCATGCATGTGGAACGCAAGCTGGCATTGCCCGGTATCAGCCGCGAGACGGCAACTGTGGACGGCCGCGCGAAGATGGACGGATTGTCGCTGTTCAAGGCATTCTATGAGGAAGTGCGGGGGACGGAGCTGCCGCCGAAGACGGAGCAGCTGTTCGTGAAGACGCTGCAGCAGATTTACAGGGAGGAGGGGGAGCGCGATGCGACCGTTACAACTGATCATGACGGCGTTCGGTCCGTATAAGGACCGGGAAACCATTGATTTTACGGAGCTGCAGCATCACCGGCTGTTTGTCGTCTCGGGGAACACGGGGGCAGGCAAGACGTCGATCTTTGATGCGATCTGTTTTGCGCTCTATGGCGATGCCAGTGGCGAAGACCGCAATGATAACCGGATGCTGCGCAGCCAATTTGCAGAGGATGGCCTACATACGTCTGTAAATTTTACATTTGAGCTCAAGGGACGAGCGTATCGCGTCTTCCGTCAGCTCTCCCATGTGAAGGCGGGCAACAAAGGCGCCACGGGCGAGCGTTACGAGCTGTACGAGCTGGACGGTGGCGAGGAGCGTCCGCTGACGGACCGCTTCATCGTCTCCCAGGTCGATGCGCGGCTGCGCGAGCTGATCGGCCTCACCAAGGACCAGTTTAGCCAGATCGTGATGCTGCCGCAAGGCGAGTTCCGCAAGCTGCTGACGTCCGAGACCGAGGACAAGGAAGAGATTCTGCGCCGCATTTTCAAGACGGGGCTCTACAAGGTGGTGGCCGACCGTCTGAACGAGCAGCGCAAGACGATGCAGCAGCGTTGCAACGAGCTGAACGGGCTGCGCGAGTACCATATCGGGCAGGTCAAGGGCACGCTGGCGGGCCGCGAAGGCTCCGACCTGCACCGGGTGCTAAACGAGCAGGAGCACTACAACACGCATCAAGTGCTGGAGGCCTTGGCAGTGGAGCTCGCTTATGCGGCGGCCGGGCAGCAGGAGTTGCAGGAGCGGTTGAAGGCACAGACGGAAGCTTATCAAGCCTCTGCGGAGGCGTTTCATCAGGCCAAGGCCCTGAATGAACAGTTTGCACTGCTAGAGCGCAAGCTGGAGGAGCAGCGGCAATTGGCGGGCCGGGAGCAGGCAATGCTGGACATCAAGTCGCAGCTCGCATTGGCAGAGCGGGCGGTGCATCTGCAGGTGTATGAGCGTCAGGATGCCGAGGCGGTGGAGACGCTGGTGCGGCGGGACGGACAGCTGGAACAGGCCAGGCAGGCGCTGCTCCAGGCCGAGCGTGTCCACACGGAGGCCGAGCAGCTGTACAAGCAGGAGGAAGCGCAGGCCGAGGCACGAGAGCTGGCCGCGCGGGAGCTGGACCGGCTGCAGGGTTACCTGCCGATTGTGCAAGGGCTGGATCATAAGCAGCGGCGTGTAGCGGAGCTTGCTGCGGAGGTCGGCACGCTCTCGCAGCGCGCGGAGATGGCGCGGCGGCAGCGCGATGCCCTGGAAGCCGAGCGGACGGAAACGGCCTCGCAGGTGAAGGCGCTGGAGCAGCGTACGATACGGCTTCCTGAGCTGACGGAGCGCGTAGCGGCACTGCGGGAGCAGGCCAAGACGGTGCGGGATTGCGTCGTGCTGAGCGAGCGTGCGGAACAGGAGTCGCAGGCGGCCCGTGAGCTGCAAAAGGCCGGCGAACAGGCCGACCACGCCTATGTAGCGCTGGAGACACGCTGGGTGGAAGGGCAGGCGGGATGGCTTGCCAGTCATCTCCATGACGGCGAGTCCTGTCCGGTATGCGGCAGTGCGGAGCATCCGCGCAAGGCGGTGCTCACGGCGGAAGCCCCGACCAAGGAGGATCTGGAGCTGAGCCGCAAGGCCAAAGCTGCCGCCGACCAGCGTTATCTGGAGGCACAGGCCAACCTCAAGGCGACGCGCCAGCAGCTGACGGAGAAAGAAGTGCTGCTGCGCGAGCAGGGCTTCACGACGGACGGCATGCGGGAGACGTATGCTGCCCTGGTCTCGCAGGGCAAGGCGCTAGCCGAGGAGGAGAAGGCGCTCAAGGCGGATTACGCTGGTCTGCTGCCGCTCAAGCAGGCATTGGAGACGCTGGAGGGCCGACTGGGCGAGGCCCGGCGCGGGCTGGAGCAGCTCCAGCAGCAGCTGCATGAGCGGACCTCGGCGCACGCGACAGAGCAGGCGCTGGTAGCTCAGGAGCTGGCGGCGCTGCCGGAGGAGATGCGACAGCTGTCCCTGTTGGAGCGCCGCATTGCCGAGACGGAGCAGACCCGGCAGCGGCTCGAGGCTGCGTGGAAGCAGGCGCAGCAGCGCTATCAGCAGGCGAGCGAGCGACGGGTGCAGGCAGCAGCCGACCTGAGCCATGCGGAGCGGCAGCGTGCAGAGGCCGCCGAAGCTCGCGAGCGGGCACGGCACAGCTACCAGCAGGCGCTGGCCGAGGGTGGCTTTGGCTCGGAGGCGGACTACCGGGCAGCCAAGCAGCCGGACAGCGTGCGTGAGCAGTGGCAACGTGAGCAGGAGGCGTATCAGGCTGCCGTGCTGAGCGTCGCCAGGCAGGTGGAGGAGACGAGCGCCGCTCTGGAGACCAAGGAACGGCTCGACTTGGACACCCTCCAGCAGCAGCTGCGGGAACAAGAGCAGGCACTTGAAGCTCTGCGCGGCGAAGAGAGTCAGATCCGGCAGACGCATGCCCGGGGGACGGCGCTGCAGGCCGAGATTATCGAGGCAGACAAGCGATGTGCAGAAGCTGAGGATGAGTATCAGCTGGTCCGGGAGCTCTACGATGTCGTGCGCGGTGACAATGAGAGCAAGATGTCGTTCGAGCGCTACCTGCAGGTCGAATTCTTGGAGAAGATCATTGCCCATGCCAACGAGCGGCTCTCCCGCATCTCAGGGGGACAGTTCTATCTCGTGCGCAGCGCACGGTTGGAGAAGCGGGGACGGCAGAGCGGACTCGGCTTCGACGTTTTCGACAACTATACGGGCCAGCTACGAGACGTCAAGACGCTGTCCGGCGGCGAGAAGTTCAACGCCTCGCTCTGTCTGGCGCTGGGCATGGCCGACGTCATCCAGTCCTACGAGGGTGGCATCTCACTCGAGACGATGTTCATCGACGAAGGGTTCGGCTCGTTAGACGAGGAATCACTGACCAAAGCGATCGACACGCTGGTCGATCTGCAGCAGACGGGGCGAATGATTGGCGTTATCTCCCACGTGCAAGAACTCAAGCAGGCGATTCCGGCCATCCTGGAAGTGAAGAAGTCCAAGGACGGCTGCAGCTATACGCGCTTTAACATAAGTTAGCTTCTCCTCCGCATACATATGAGAGGAGGAGCGTGAACGATATGGACAAGAAAATAAGCCGGTACTATCAAATAAAGCAAAAGGTGAAGGAACTTGAACAGGAGGCGTCAGAGCTGCGCAGTGAGATTATGGCCCACTGTGCTGCAGAAGGGCGAACCGAGCTGGATGTCGGCGGATACCGGGTGAGAATTATACTTCAGGAGCGCAAGGAGTATGACGATGCCCGGCTGTACGAGGCGCTGCCTGATCCCGAGGTCTGGCGAATGCTCTCCAAAACGGACCCTGCCAAGGTAGCTAGCCTGGTTAAACTTAACGTCCTGAAAGAGGATGGCCTCCAAGACACCTATACGCTCAAGCAGATCTCCTTGCTGCAGGTCGATAAGAAATAGCTATTCATTATTTCTGCCGGATGATGTCACCACATTACTGTGGTGATTTTTTTTGTAGCTTTGCAGCCCTTATCCGAGCGTGGATACTGCGGAACGGAAGCGAAGAGGATCGGATAGTATCCCTTAATCATCTGTTTACCACATTACCCCAAGGCGTGACCTTGACTATAATGAGCTTTCGAAAGGGGAGGTCTGTTAACCACTCATAAAAGGAGGTAATAAAATGAAAGCGGTTAAACGAATGATCATGCTCATGACGGCAATGCTAGGTCTCGCTATCGGACTCTTGACCATGAACGGCGAGGTACAAGCCAACGGCAGCTACACAGCTTACGATTTACCGGCATCTGTGTTTCCCGAAAGCCAGATTTTTGATGTCGAGCTGAATGGTGACCCAATCAAGGTCTACCAGCATACGAGGTTCGGCACGAGCATTAATTCCCATTTCGTACATTACTCCCAAGACGGGCCGATGCAAATAACGGTACGCGCGGCAGCGCCGATTCAGCAGTATACGATCAGTCCACAAAGCTATGGGATTCAAGGCACGGTATCGGGCAACACGCTGACCTTTACAATCGATGGACCGGAGTATCTGATTCTACAGATCAACAACTACGAGAAGCTCCTGATTATGGCGGACCCGATGGAGACGAACGCTCCAGCGTCGCAAGGTGCAGGGGTATACAATGTCAGCAGTGCGCCTTATCTGGCCGATCCGACCGGAGCCGCTCTGACGACTGGTGCCATCCAGGGGGCCATTGATGATGCCTCTCAGAATGGCGGGGGCGTCGTATACGTCCCGCAAGGCTTGTATAAGGTTGCTACGTTGCACTTGAAGGAAAATGTCCATCTGTATCTGGAGGGAGGCGCCGTGCTTAGAGGAACGGGCAACCCTGCCGATTATGTGCAGTATTCCACCCGCACCTCCAATCAGACACCCGTCTATCTGCAAGTGCATGTCGATGAAGGTGCTGACAATGTCAGGATCAGCGGCCGGGGGGTCATCGATGCCAATGGCATTCAGCTGGCAGGCAATCATACCAACGACAATAACTTCGCCAACATGATCCATGCCGTGTTGACGACGAACGTGAACGACTTCGAGATGGAGGGTGTCATCGTCACCAATTCGACGTACTGGACGATCATCACAGCCTACAATGATGGCGTGGATATGCACAATGTGAAGGTCGTCAATGCGCCGTTCTATGACCATAACGACGGGATTGATATTGCTGGGAGCCGCAACGTGAGAGTGATCGATTCGTTCGTCTTCACCGGTGATGATGCCTTGTGCGTCAAGCCCTCCGGACCTTATGGCATGATGACCCCATGGGGGGCGTCGCAGCCGATGTATAATGTTGTGTTTGATGGCGGCGTTGTGTACTCCCGGGCAGCGGGCACCAAGGCGGGTATCCAGGCTTTTGACCATATGTACGATATCTGGTTCCAGAATATTGAGGTGGTCCGGGCCAGCCGAGGCATCTCAATCATGCACCAGCAGGGAAGTGCCTTGATGGAGGATATCCACTTCGTCAATATCAACGTGGAGGAATTGCTCTACAAATCCTACGAGCCGTATCCCATCGAAATGCGGGTAATTAATGACAGCTACGGCAATGGCAACGTTCGCAACGTCGAAGTGAAAAATGTGCGTTTCCTCACCGCGGGCAATACCCACTCTCGCATCTACGGACTCTCTGCCGCACATAAGATCGAGGGGGTCACATTCGAGGATCTCTATATCGCTGGGGAACTGATCACCAGCCTGGCGCAAGGCAATATCCAGACAAACAGTCATGTGTCGGGAATCCAGTTTCTTAATCAGTCGCCTTGGAACCTGATGGATGACCCCATGACGAATGTACTGAGCCGCTGGAGCACGACCGGCTCAGGCGGGCAGATTCAGCAAAATGCGTCGACGCTGCATATCGTCAGCACCCAGACGTCCGGGAGCAACGCCTACTTCTTCCTGACGAAGAATCAGTTCCAAGCGCCTGTGGGACCATTTACCCTTGAGACGCGTGTCCGGGCCAATGCGCCGGGCACCAGAAATCAGGTTACAGTCCGCAGCGCCAATTATCAGGTCTCCTTCTATGTGACCTACGGGACACAAGGGACTGTCCAGAACAAAGCCACGAATCCGGATCGATCCTTCACGCTGGATACGACACAATATCACACCTACCGGATGGTGGTGCACCCGAACTATACTTACGATTTGTATGTGGACGGTCAGCTGGCGTTCTCGGGCGCGGCAAGTCAAGGCTCCGGTTCTGATCTAATCAAGCTGGGAGCCGAGAGCCAGCATACGGCCAATATGACGCTTGCTTTCTTCCGGATGGGCAACGGCATCATCCTGCCTTAGTGGCAGACGGAAATCACATGATCCGAATTTAAGCTGGACGGAAAACGTTATGTTTTCTCGTCCGGCTTTTTCATTGCTTAGACAGATCTTGCTGTAACGCAGCCTGGCTATTAACATTATTAAGAATTATACTTAATTGTATTAAAGGCGGTGAGAGAGTACCGCGTCTCAACTGACGGCTTAGCAAGAAAAACAGATGCCGAGTTTAGAAAAGCGAAGAACCTCTAGAGAGGATGAAAAACATCATGGAGTGGCTTGGACTGACGGGGGGCATGACAGGCATCTTGCTGCTGCAGCTATTCCTGTTGAAGCAGCATAAACGGCTTGGCTTCATCCTGCCTATAGCGACATTCTTATTAGCGATCCTTGCTCTCCCAGGGTGGGTGGCTTATTTGCCGGATGCCTGGACCAATCAATCGTTCATGTTTATATTGGAGAGGGTGGGTTACGCCAAGGTAGCTGAGGTACTGAACGGAATGTATGTGTTTGCCTTATACAATCTGCCGACGGTGTTATTGCTGTTGATGGTTTATGCTGTACACGGAGGGACCAGACGGCATAACAGGCTGGAGCGGGAAATGGATCTCATGCGCGTCGAAGACTTGAATGATTAACCGGTTCGTGATGCATGCCATCCGACGCAATCAGCTGCGAGGCTACTGACGATTGGAGGGTCAGCTGGAGGAAAGGATGGGACTGTCGCTATGTGCTGCAACTGGTGATACACAGACTCCCAAACCCATGTCTCTAAGACATGCGTCCTTGCCTGAAGATTTGGTTATTAGGTTGTAGGAACACATCACTACGCTCCTTGAGGACGACTGCCGCGCGTCACTTCAGGAGCTATCTGTGTTATAGGGTCACAAGGCGCGGACAAGTATAGAGGAGGCGAGTGATGGGATGCAGAGGAGGCCAGAGCTAACGGGTCTCTGAAGAAGGATGAAACAAACACTGGAAGATGCCAGGGAGGGATGACGAATGAACCAATCGAACGAGTTTACGTGGAATGATGACTTGCCGCCGGATGCTGCTTATTGTGCTGTTGTCTCCGCTGGTTGTGGGGAAGACCCCATTGGCTCGGCGCCTTCGCATGCCCAGTATTTATTCGTTGAAGTCGCGCTGCCTTGGGCGGATCAGGTGGAGCAGTCGCGACTGTTTCCCGAGGCCTTGAGGCACGCCCTTCATGAAGCCGAAGAACAAGGGGCCCGTTTTCGTTTTCTGGCATTTGCACCGGAGACACCAGATACCCGAATGGGATATCTCAGAGTCATCCACTTCCAGCGGCCGGCTGCACCACTGAGCCGTTATGAGAAGCAGGAATATGTGGTTCCAGAAGATGAGCTGTATGGCTTGGTTAGCGCTCTTGTGAATGAAAGCAAGGTAGAGGAGAGCGAGCTCTACGCCAAGTATCGTGATCATGCGGGCGAGGCAGCCAGAGATTTATTCGTCTGTACACATGGCAGTCGAGACGTATGCTGCGGCAAATTCGGATATCCGCTCTACAAGGAGTTGAGAGATCGGTATGCCGGGGGACCGCATTCACCTCTCCGCGCATGGCGGACGAGTCACCTCGGGGGACACCGGTATGCACCGACTGCCCTGGATATGCCGGAGGGAAGATACTGGGCGCGGCTTGGTCCCCGTCAGTTGGCTAGGCTGGTGGAACGCTCTGGGGTTGTAGGGGAACTGGGCTGGCACTGCCGGGGCTGGGGCGGCATCGGTTCGCTGGAGCAAGTGGCGGAACGCGAGATTTTGATTGAGCAAGGCTGGGACTGGTTGAATTATGACAAGCAATCGTTCATCACGATGGAGGATGCCACTGCAGCCAAGGTGCGCATCGAATACCGGCAGCCAGGTGCAGCGACCGTGGAAGGTGCTTATACAGCCCGCGTACGCGTGTCAGGAACAGTGCCTACTGGTGGCTGCGGACGTGAACAGGGCGAAGCCAAGCAATATATTGTGGAGGAACTGATGCATATTGTAGAGTAAGGCATGTGACTATTACAATAATATTGCAATAAAACAAGACTTCCTGTACAATCATTCTCAATTAAGATGATGAGCATGGAGGGCGACGAATAGAATGCTGGATCTCAGTATTACCGATCCTGACCGGCTGGTGACTGTAGCACATGCTCTGTCTACCAAGGCCCGAGTGAATATGCTGGAGCTGCTGGGCACCAGAAGTCTGAATGTAGTAGAAATTGCAGAGGCACTGCAACTTCCCGTATCGACAGTAGCTCATAATGTCAAAGTGCTGGAGGCCGCGGGCTTGATCCGCACAGAGCTGCTGCCGGCATCCCGGGGTGCCATGAAGCTCTGTACCCGGAATTGGGATGACATCCATATTGCACTTCGCAACGGGGCCAAGCCCGTCGGAGGGCAGCAGGCCACCTACGAGATTGAGATGCCTGTCGGTCACTACAGTGATTGCGAGGTCACGCCAACCTGCGGTATGGCGAGCGGCGAGGGTATGCTTGTGCAGGAAGACGAACCGTCTAGCTTCTATCATCCCAAGCATGTCCGTGCGCAGTTGATCTGGCTAAGAGACGGCTTCCTGGAGTACCTGCTTCCCCTGGCGCTGCCGCCAGAAGCGCGCATTCAGGCTGTAGAGGTATCTATGGAGCTCTGCTCCGAGGCGCCGAGCTACGACCATAACTGGCCTTCGGACATTACCTTGTGGATCAATGGCCAGGAGGTGGGGACGTGGACGAGTCCCGGGGATTTCGGCGACCGGCGCGGCAGGCTGAGCCCGGAGTGGTGGAGCGACTGGGCGACCCAGTATGGCCAGTTGAAGCAATGGCGGGTGGATGAGCAGCAGGCGACACTTGACGGGGAGCGCCTCTCTCCTGTGACGGTGGATGACCTTCAACTGTCGAGCCGCCCCAGCCTGCGGCTGCGAGTCGGTGTCAAGCCGGAAGCTGTGCACAAGGGAGGCCTCAATCTGTTTGGCCGCCAATTCGGTGATCATGAACAGGAGATTCTGTTGAAGGTGCACTATGCATTGGACCCGAAGTGAGGAGAGGGAGGAAAACCTTTAGTTACAGTGCATTTGTAGCTAAAGGTTTATTTTTTGTTTATAAATACATTAATTTTGTAATATAACGTTGACACCTGGTAGATTTGAGCCTAAAATGTGGTTATTGAAACGAATATCTTGTAATCAATTGAAAAGGATAGGTGAGGCTAGTGAGCTTGACCCACTACAGGGCAGACTATCCCCGTCCGCAGTTTGTTCGTGAGGCGTGGACCAATTTGAATGGCGCATGGGATTTCCGATTTGATGATGAGAATGCGGGCGAAGCGGCGCAATGGCAGGAAGGCTTTGAGGCCGAGGTTCAGATCCAGGTGCCTTTTGCTTATGAGACCAAGGCGAGTGGGATCGAAGATCCTACCTTTCATCCCTATGTATGGTACCAGCGTCGGGTGACAGTTCCCGCAGAAGGTCAGGGGAAACAGACAGTACTGCATTTTCAAGCGGTAGACTATCTGGCCAAGGTATGGGTCAACGGCACATTCGTGGGTAGCCATACAGGGGGCTATGCGGCGTTTTCCTTCGACATAACACCGTATCTGCAGGCAGGGGGCGACAATCTGATTGTCGTCAAGGTTGAGGACAGCAACGACTGTACGCAGCCCCGGGGCAAGCAGCGTTGGCGGGAGGAGAATTTCGGCTGCTGGTATGTGCAGACGACAGGGATCTGGCAGAGTGTGTGGCTGGAGTATGTCGAGGCGGAGCATGTTCGCACGGTCAAGATTACGCCCGATCTCGATGCCAATGCGGTACACTTCGATTATAACGTCGCTATCGGAGATACGCCGCAAGAGCTAGAGCTGACGACACGGATTACCCTGGATGGCCAGTTGATTCGGGAGACTGCGGTGCGGGTCGATCGCCGTGAGCTGTCGGCGACTGTGGATCTGATCAGCGACCAGCGGACCTGGCGGGTCGAATCCTGGAGTTCGCAGAATCCCAAGCTGTACGAGGTGACATTTACGCTGCGCAGCGGCGGTAAGCTTGTCGACGAGGTGCATTCTTATTTTGGATTGCGCAAGGTCTCGATTCAGAAGGGCAAGGTATTGCTGAACAACACGCCGATCTATCAGCGGTTAATTCTCGATCAAGGCTATTGGCAGGACAGTCATCTGACCCCGCCTTCAGAGGAGGCGCTGATTGCAGACATCGATGCCATTCTGGCGATGGGCTACAATGGGGTCCGCAAGCATCAGAAGACCGAAGATCCGCGCTTCCTTTATTGGTGTGATGTCAAAGGCGTACTCGTCTGGTCGGAGGTTGCGGCAACCTATGAATTCAACGACCGGGCCATGCGGCAGTTTACCGAAGAGTGGCTGGACCTGGTGCAGCAGCAGTACAATCACCCAAGCATCATCACATGGGTGCCGTTCAACGAGTCGTGGGGCGTGGCCAACATTTTCAATGACCGCCGGCAGCAGCAGTTCACCGAAGGCATCTATTATCTGACCAAAGCCATCGACCCGCATCGGCCAGTCATCGTCAATGACGGCTGGGAGCATACGATTTCGGACATTATCTCTTTGCATGATTACGAAGAGCGGGGCGAAGCGTTCTTGAAGCGATACGTGAATAACAAGGATGCCATCACCAGCAACGAAATCTCGCATATGAATTCCAAATACGCGATGGCGCCGGGCTATGAATACCGCGGCCAGCCGATCATCATCAGTGAATTCGGCGGCATCGCCTTCACGAGTGAGGAAGGCTGGGGCTATGGCAATCAAGTGGATTCTGAGGAAGCGTTCCTGGAGCGGTTCCAATCGATCACTCAGGCCATCAAGGATACGGACTACATCTGCGGCTATTGCTATACCCAGGTGAGCGACGTCCAGCAGGAGGTCAACGGCCTGCTCACCGAGGACCGCCAGCCGAAGGTACCTCTGGAGAAGCTGAAGGCGATTAATCTGGCGTAGTGGTTTTGCTTTTCTATTTTTGTAATGCCCAGCCATTCCTAAGGGGGTGGTTGGGCTTTTTTGTGCAATCTTAAGACTATCTCGGCGAGCGGCAACCAGTCACTGCTCTATCGATCAACAGTCCTCGAAAGGCTCCAGCACCTTGGAGCGGTCCCCGTGGACCTTGTCCAGATGCTCTTCTCCCCAGTAGCATAGGTGATCCAGCGCGGGCTTGAGGCCCATGCCATAGGGGGTGATCTCATACTCCACTCTCGGCGGAATCTCATGATATACCTTTCGGGTGATGATCTCGTCCTTCTCCAGCCCCCGAAGCTGGGTGGTCAGCATTTTCTGGGTAATGCCGGGAATTAGCCGCCGCAGCTCGGATGTTCGTTTCCGTCCCGTCATCAGATGGTAGATAATGAGGGGCTTCCACTTGCCGCCCATCACCTCCAAAGCCGCCTCTACGCCAACTTGGTACTTTTTGTGCACCGGATGGTTGAGGTCTTCCTTCATTGCCAATCCTCCCTTATCGCTCAAATAACCAGGGCACATTCATGTACCCAGGGTACTTTGATCTCCCTATAGCACTTCAAAGTGCGTACTTCCGCATCCATTTCCTACTGTCTATAATAGCATCAACCCGTAAGAAAGGTAGTGAAATGCATGAATGTATTAATCGTTGTCTCCCATCCGAGAAAAGATTCCCTGACCTTCCAGGCAACCGAACGTTTCGCTCAAGGGCTAACTGAGGCTGGCCACAGCTATGAAATATTGGACTTGCACGGGATTGGTTTTGATCCGGTCTTGCAGGGGGTGGATGAGCCGGATATGGCGGCCTTGGAACAGACGTTTTCGCCAGCTGTCGAAACAGAAATTCAGCGGTTGAAGGAACATGATGCGTTGGCGTTTGTGTTTCCGTTGTGGTGGTGGCATCTGCCAGCGATGCTGAAAGGGTATGTAGACCGGGTGCTTAACAATGGGTTTGCGTACGGCTCGAATCATCTTCATCATAAGCATCTTCTGTGGCTGAGTCTCGCTGGTGTCACCGAAGCCCAGATGGAGAAGCGCAATTATGGCGAAACGATCCAGCATCTGCTCAATGTAGGCATTGCAGATTACTGCGGCATTCGTAATTCAAGGGTTGAGTTTCTGTACGGGACCGTGGAGGCGGAACCCGATCATTATGGCAGACTGCTGGATCAAGCGTACCAACTAGGAGTGAATTATGCCAAATAAAGACGGCACCGGCTGTGGCCGGTACCGCCTGGACTAGATTCTTACTGCTGTTGGATCTGCTCATTGCTTGTTGTCATGAGTTGGCTCAAAGCGGCTCGCACCTCGTCAGGGGTATCCAGTTCAAGCAGCTCCTCCGCGAGCTTGCGGCACTCGGTGCTGTCGAGCTGCGATAGGACCTGCTTGATGCGCGCAATCGCGCCCGAATCCATGCTCCACTCGTCGAGGCCGAGGCCGAGCAGCAGCGGGGCAGCCAGCGGGTCGCCTGCCATGCCACCGCACATCCCAGCCCACTTGCCTGCGTGATGGGCTGCCTCGATGACCCGGTGGATCAGCTGCAGCACGGCCGGGTGGAAGTAGTCATAGAGATAGGCGACATGCTCATTCATCCGGTCAACCGCCAGCGTGTACTGGACCAGGTCATTGGTACCAATGCTGAAAAAATCCACCTCGCGGGCCAGTCGGTCAGCCTGCAGCGCAGCCGAAGGAATCTCGACCATGATGCCGACCTCCAGCTCCGCTGGAGCAGCGATGGCCACGCCTTCGGCTTCGAGCTCCGTCCGGGCCTGCTCATAGAGCGCCTTGGCTTGTCGCCACTCCGCCAGGCCAGAGATCATGGGGAACATGATCTTGAGTCGACCTTCACTACTAGCCCGCAGAATAGCGCGCAATTGCGTTAATAGCAGCTCCTTGCGGTCCAGACCGATGCGGATGGCACGATAGCCAAGGAACGGATTCTCTTCCTTGGGCAGCTGCAGATAGGGCAGCGCCTTGTCACCGCCGATGTCGAGCGTGCGGATAATGACCGGCTTGCCAGCCATCTGCCGGGCAACCGTGCAGTAGGCTTCGGCCTGCTCTTCTTCGGTTGGCAGCCGCTTCGCATCCATGAACAGGAACTCGGTCCGATAGAGGCCAATACCTTCGGCTTGTCGCTCGGCCGCCGCTTCGGCTTCCTGCACCGTGCCAATATTGGCAGCCATCTCTACAGCAACCCCGTCCTGGCTCGCTGCCGGCCTCGAACGGTACGCTTCGAGCTCGCGTTCCTCGTGCTCGGAGACCTCTTGCCGCTGACGATATTGTGCCAGCGTCGTCTCTTCGGGCCGGATGATGCAGACGCCTTCGGCTCCGTCGACAATTAGCCAATCCCCATCGGCGATTGCTGCTGTTTGCTCACCTGCGCCAACCACCGCAGCAATGCCCAGCGAACGGGCGAGCAGGGCGGTATGCGAGGTTTTGCCGCCTGCACGGGTGACAAAAGCGAGGACGTACTGCTTGTTCAATTGAACGGTATCGGATGGTGCCAGATCGTGGGCAACCAGAATGACCTCATCCTTAATATCACTGAGCCGCATCCCGCCGCCTTCACCAGACAGATGGGTGAGCAGCCGCTGTCCCAGGTCGCGGATATCTGCTGCGCGCTCCTGCATATAAGCGTTGTTCAACGCCTCGAAGCGGCCAGCGGTATGCTCCACGACCGCCCGTACCGCCGCCTGGGCGCTTGCGCCTTCCTCACGAATCTTCTTCTCCATCGGCGGATAGAAGGCCGGATCGGCGAGGAACTTCGCTTGGCCGCTCAGGATGCCGGCCTGCTCCTCGCCGAGTGTCTCCCGGGTGCGCTCGGCCAGCTCCAGCAACTGGGCTTCGCTCTGCTGCCTGGCCTGCTGGAGCAAGGCAAGCTCCGCCTCGCTGTTCACTTCGCCGGATGCTTCGCTCTCAGCTTCTGTCCCTGCGCCTGGCGCATACACCATCGCCCGGCCGATCCGGATGCCCGGCGAGACGCCGATGCCCCGGATCACATGCTCCGTACCCATTAGCCTTCACCAAACTTGCTTTCAATCAGTTCTGTCAGCTCGCGGAGCGCTTGCTCACTGTCCGGGCCGTCGGCCTCCAGCGTCACTTCCGCGCCTTTGGCCAGGCCGAGCGTCATCAGTTCCAGCATGCTTTTGCCGTCGGCTTCATCGCCAGCGGCATTTTTCACTTTGATGACGGCATCGTATTGCCCGGCTTTCTCCACGAACAATTGCGCGGGACGAACGTGGAAGCCTTGCTCATTCTGTATCGTTAAGGTTGTCGAAACCATCACATATGCCTCCTCTATAGATGTTAGGCCAGCAGCGGGATACGCGCTTTATAGTGTTCAATGCAGGCTTGATTGTGCGCGTCGGCGCCATCGATATTGCCGCTCAGGAAGACCGGCGGCTCATAGCCGCGCTCTGCCATGATGGCAATCGCACGAGCGAACACGCCATTGATAATCGCCGCGCCGATTACCGTCGATGTCGGCGTGAACGGCACCGCCACATCTGGATGCCGCAATACGGCGTCGCCGGGGGTGGCATGATTGTCAATGACGATATCGACGCTGTTGTACAGATGCTTGCCGCCGACATGACGGGACGTCTGACTCTTGGAATAGGCGAGCGAAGTAATACCGACAGTAATCGCGCCCTTGGACTTGGCAATCTGAGCGACATCGACAGGGACCGGATTGCGTCCCGAGGTCGACAGCACAATCACCACCTCGTCCTCCCGAATATCCTGGTCCTCCATGAACGTGGCGCCCAGACCGTTCTCGCGTTCTAGCTCCGAGGAGCGAACCGCGCCTTCATGCAGCATGAGCTTCTCGACGAAGATCGGCCGGATCGGCACCAGTCCGCCAGCCCGGTAGAACACTTCCTCCGTCAGGATATGGGAGTGACCACAGCCGAACAGATGAACGATGCCGCCCTGCATGATGGAGGCTGCGATACGTTCTGCTGCTTGCTCCATGGCCGCGGTTTGAGAGGCTTCTACGATATCCAGCATGGTGCGAATTTCATCAAAATATTTATGAATCATGTGGCGAATCCTCCTTGCCTTTGCTGCCTTCAGCCAAAACCGACTTGGCTCGCAGCAGAATCTCGGTCATCGTGCGCAGACTGGCTTCGATGATCCGTTCGCCTTTTTCGCGAGTGGCGAGGGTGGCGTCCCCCAGGACAGCGGTAGAGGTGAACTGCTCCCAAGGGGTGGGGGTACAGTCATCCTCGACCGTGATGTTCGGGATATCGCTAATTGCTTTGCTCATATCGACATGCTCCTCGGCCAGATACAGCATATAGGACGTCTCCAGCTCGCAGGCATGGAAGTACGTCCCGTGCGCCGATGGGGTCTCGCGAACCTCAGCGATCGCTTCCTTGGAGCCGGGGTAGAAGAAGTAGTAGACCTTGAGCGCCGGGTAATCGCGGTAGAGCATACGGGCGGCATCCTTCATGCAGGCGGCATTGCCCAGATGGCCATTCAGCATCACGTAGATGCCGAAGCCCTGATGATGCAGACTCTCGCCGATATCATAGAGCATCTGAATCAGTGCCTGGTTGGACACACCCACACTACCCGGAAAGTTCTTCAGGCTCCACACCTGCCCATACGGCAGAGTAGGGAGCACCAGACTATCGGTCAGCTCCGCCAGTCGTCCGGCCAGCCGCTCCGCCAGCACATTGTCCGTATCGAGGGGGAGATGGGGGCCATGCGCTTCAACCGCACCAACCGGCAGGATGGCACAGCGGGTGCGCTCAATCTCGGCAGCGACAGTGTAACTGGTCTGTTCCGCATACTGCATCCTCACCACTCCTCTCTAGCGTTTGAACGTGAAGCAGGTGGCTGGATTATGGACAAAAAACTTCTCAATCAGCTTCTCGCCGTCGAACCCGGCCCGATTCGCTTCATCGATAAAGCGGGGCACCCAGGTGGCGATAATATATTCGAGCCCCAGCCCATGGTCATAATATTTGTAGTACGTCTTACGCGCGGTGTCTCCGCTGACGAGGATCTGATCCTCGTAGCCTTTGCGCACCAGTGACAGAATCAACTCAATCCGTGTACTTTCTGGCGCATACTTGATTTTGCCAATACCGTCAAAGCTAAGGTACGCACCGGTCCGGGCAATCTGCTCGTGGTAGTACGGGTCGGGATTGCGGTCCATATGGCCGAGACTGAGATAATTCAGATCGACCTTCTCACGCCGCAGTAGCTCCAGCTGCTCCAGTCCCATCGTACCGACTTCTGTATGCGAGTGGACCGGAGCCTTGGTTTCATGATGCGCGCGGGCCACCGCCTGCAGCGTCTTCACCTCAAGCGGCGAGATCCGGTTGTAGCCGGTGCCGAACTTGACTTGACCGGCCTTGAACGGCGTCCCCTCCAGCCCTTCCTCGACCTCACGGATCACGAAATCGGCCAGCTCATTCACCGTACTGCCATCAATCCACTCCGCATACGTCCGGTAGTTGCCGAGCAGCGGCTTCAGCTCATCCTTGATATGGGCATCCCACAGGAAGCTCTTGTTGAAGCCAGCAGTACCAACGATCTTGATTCCGGTATTCTGCGAAATCTGATAGACCGCAGGTACATCACGACCGTAATCCACGGCCGTCGCGTCGACGATCGCCTGACCGCCATGCGATTGAAACGCCCGCACATCCAGCTCCGACTTGGCCGGGTCATCCAACAGCAGATCATCCGCATTACGCTCCGCCCAATAAGCCGGCCGACATACGATATGCTCATGCGAATACGTAAACCCCAACTCCGAAGGATCAATATCTTTATCTAGTGTACGTATAAAACTCATGTCTTTCCCTCCCTACTTCCCATCCTTTTAGAGGCTGTTCAAAAAGTCCCCAATTGATCACGAAGAGAATCAGAAAGCTAACTCGACATCGAATCTTGCGTTCACCCTTGAAGTCCGGTGCTCATGTAGGTTTGCCTACACTCCGCTCCTCCTTCTACAGGTTCTCGCAACCTTCTCGGTGCTGAATTGTGATCTTTTTGAACACGCACTATATGCGTATTTTGTCTTGCGTTGTTGACGAGGAAATTGCGCAGTAGCGGAGAGGAGAGGGAAGCTGGAGAAGTGAAACGCTCGCCTTTGTCTCCGGATTTCAACCACATCCGTGGTCAAAAATTCAAGAAATCTGGAGACAACAGCGATCGGAAGCTCCCTCTTCTCGCAGCGCCCTATTAGCACTATTTTCCTCAACTAGAACAACAGCTGCGACAAAAACCGTATTATAGGCCCAATAATGAACATATCCGAATCCGCCGCCCACATCGCCGTATCCGGCACCGTCGACGAGATCAGGAAGCGCACCATGACGAATTGGCCCCAGGCCACAACCGTCGCCGTAATAAAGCCGCCCAAGAGAGCGCCACGAACACCGCCGGTGGAGTTACCGAACACCCCGGCCGTCGCACCATGGAAGAACAACACGATCATCGTCGGCACGAAAATGTAGGACACGGTACCACCGAGTACCACCAACCAGAGAATCGCACCGCCGAAGGCACCCAGGAAGCCCAGAATGACCGCATTAGGTGCATACGGGTAAACGACTGGCGAGTCGAGCGCCGGGATGGCGCCAGGTACGAGTCGGGTGGCGATACCGTTGAAGGCGGGTACCAGCTCGCCAATGAACATCCGCACGCCCATCAGTACGATGGCGATCCCGCCCGCGAACGTCAGCGATTGGATGATGGAGTAGATGATAAAGTTTTGGTCGCCAGATAAGGCGATCAATTCCGCAGCTGCCGGTGTATTTTTGAGGGAGATAACAATGGCACCAATCAGGAACAGCGTTCCCATGCTGAGCGCCGTGATGACGTTGGGATCGCGCAGGAACTCGAGTCCCTTGGGCACTTTGATTTTCTCCGAGTCGTTCTCTTTGTTACCGAACAGCTTGCCGAGCCACGCGCCCAGCAGAGCCACGGAAGCGGACGTATGGCCGAGTGCGATGTTGTTGTTACCCGTAATTTTGCGCATGTAGGGCTGTGTTACTGCCGGCTGGAATGTCCAGTACAGACCCAGGATGACGGAGAGCAGGATCAGCAGCTTCCAGAACGAAGCTTCACCGCCAGCTGTATGCACAGCAATACCCGCGAAAATCGTTGAGGTCCAGAACATCATATGGCCTGTCAGATAGATATATTTGAAGCGTGTGAAGCGAGCTAGCAGCACGTTAATCAAGAAGCCGACGAACATGGCTAGCGTCACGGCGCTGCCGAACCGCGAATTGAAGGCTTCCTGTCCCATGAACTGCCCCAGCGACGAAGCCTCCAGCCCGAAGACTTCCTGCCACATCGGCTCAAATACCGTCAATGCGCCAACGATGACGTCCGCACCGGCACCGATGATCAGAAAGCCGATGATCGCCTTGAAGGTGCCGCTAATGACCTGGCTGGTCGATTTTTTCTGCAGCAGCAAGCCCAGCAATACGATGAAGCCGAGCAAGATGGCCGGGGTGCCGAAGATATTGGTCGCTATCCAAAAAATCACATCCACGAAGGGTTCCTCCTTTTGGTAAGCCTAATCGGGTCAAGCCTGCTGCAGAGGGAGAAGCGCCGAATTACAGCACTTCCTGCAGACTGGACTTGATCTCCTCCAGGTCAAAATAGTTGTTCACGATGACAATTTTGGCCGCGTGGCCTTGCAGACTTTGCGCCAGCTCATTATTGGTAATGATGTAATCCGCTTGCGTGCCAGACGCGCTGGAAACGTCCATATGGTCGACATCCGCACTCACGCCCAGATCCTTCAGGACATTCTCCACATTCATCCGTAGAATCAAGCTTGTTCCCTGTCCCAGTCCGCATACACAAATGATTTTCATCGTAAAAACCTCCTAAATTTAATTAGTTGTAGCTTCGAGCAGCTGTCCAATGGCTTCCGGCGTTGGCGCGTCTTTGAGCTGCTGCACGTGTGCCGGGTTATTCAAGAGGGTCGTTAGCTTGCGGAGCATCGTAATATGCTCTTCGCTTGAGGATGCGCCGAGGGCGAAGACGAGCGCCACCGGATCGTTTTTGGCATGGCCGAATACGACGGGTTCTCGTAGTCTAACCAGCGACACGGAGGCTTCCTTGACGCCGTCCTCGGGCTTCGCATGCGGCAGAGCAATCTGTGGTGCGAGTACGAAGTAAGGGCCTTTTTCCTCAAAAGAAGCCACCATCGCATCGATATAACGGGACTCGGCAGCCCCGGCATCGACGAGCAGTTGTCCGGCTGCGCGGATGGCGGCGGCGCCGTCGGCAGCCTCTACGTCCAGGGCGATTAAGCCCGGTTCCAAAAATTTCATTGTCATTCTCCTTCCTTCAGACGGTTACCTTCACCGCTAGCGGCCTGATCGATCAATCTCAGGATGTCTTCAATTGCGTTAGTATTTTCCAAAATGGTCAGTTTATGCGGCTCTCTCAGCAGAACAGACAGCTGGGCGAGCGGCTTGAGATGGGATTCGCCATCGGCGCTGGCGAGTACGAAGACGGTGTGCACCTGATGACGCGCTTCTTGCCCGAAGGCCACAGGGGATGCGAGCTTGAGCATGGAAAAGCCGGTGCGCAGCACGCCATCCTCCGGCCTTGCATGAGCAATCGCTACACCCGGAGCCAGCACAATGTAGGGACCGTGCTCGTCCACCTTGTGGATCATCGCTTCTACGTAGCGGGTTTCAATGATACCCGCAGCGAGCAAGGGCTGCGCAGCTTCCCGGATCGCCGTCCGCCAGTCGGCGACCTTCTCCAATAGCCGGATTCGGTCGCGGGTGAGCAAGCTGGGCAGTGAGAGCTGGCGCGGGGTCTCGGCGGGTCCCCGGGCGCGAAGCAGGTAACGGCTAATTTCTTCATATAACAGCTCTTCATTGCGGATGTCGGCGTGCTTGCGTACTAACTGCAGGATGCTCTCTGCCGTGTTCTGCGGCAGCAAGGCAGCTCGCTGCGGTGCTTGTACCCGGCCGATCTGCTGGAGCAGCGCCGACTTGTCCGCATCCGTCAAGATCGGCGAAACCACGAACACAGGCGCGGTACTGCCAGACAACGGCACCGTGGAGAAGATCAGGTCGACCGGCTGGGAGAACCGCTCGAACTCCCGCAGCGAGAGCACGGCCAGCCAATCGATGGCGGGGAAGAGCTGCTCCAGTTGAAGCTTCAGCATACGCGAGGCGGATTGGCCGTTCACGCAGACGATCACCGCCTGGCTACGCGGCTGCGGCTGCGCGTCCTCACGGCGGAGCCCGCCGCCGAAGTGCATGGCCAGGTACGCCATCTCGCCTTCGCTAATGGGCTGACTTAGCAACGCTTGCAGCGGTGCGGCAGCTTTTTCCGTCAGCCTGTACACCTCGGGGTACTTGTCTCGGACTGAGGCAGCCACCGGATTGTCCTGATGCAGACCGTACTTGATTCGGTAGTAGGCGGGCTTCACATGCTGGAACAACTGCTGCTCCATCGCCTCCCGATGCTGAAAATAGACGCACCCCAAACGCTCAAACGCATCAATCATATCGGAGGTGGCCTGACGAATGCGCTGCGCCTCACCATCGGGTTTCCGGTCCTCCATCCGGTTGACGCGGGCCCCGAGCAGGTGGACCGTGAGGTAACAGATCTCGTCCTCGGGGAACTCGACCTCGAACAGCTCGCCGAGCTGGGCCGCCAATTCCTCAGCGAGTTCGTAAAAGCTGGACTTCCGCAGCGTCTGCTTCTCATCCGTGTCCAGTTGAACGGTCTCGCCCGCACGGAGCCGCTGGGCGAATAGCAGAAGCCGGGAAGCAAGGCTGAGCACCGTTTCGTCGGTCAGCTCCATCTCAGCCCGCTCCTCCAGGCGGTCAATCATTACATAGATCCGCTCCAGCTGATCGACCGTCTGCAGTGGCCATCGCGAGCCCGTCAAGTGGTGGTGGAACATCTCCTGAATGGCGCCAGGGGAGGCGCTCTGGCCGAGGTGCGGCAGAACATAGGATAGATAGTGAGAGAGCGCGTGTCGTTTAGCCGATTCCTCGCCGCTTACGGTGTAACCCTGTTTGCGGTCGTACTGCACCTGGAGCCCAAAGCCGGCGAGCTCGGATTCCAGCTGCTTCAATTCCTTGTGCGCTGTCCCACGGCTGACATCGAGCAGCTGCTGAAGATCGTGCAGAAACACGGGCTCCGTGCGGCTGATCAGATACATCGCGGTCCAGACAGCGCGTTCCTTACGGGAGAGATAATAGTCCGATCGGTTGACATTCCCGGCGATCGCCGGGAGCTTGGTTTTGGTAGACGGAGGGAGCAGATACCCTCGTTCGCGGACATAATGAACCGGCTCCAGCTCCTGCGAACGGAGCCAATGATTGATTTTATCCATGTCGTAATAGACCGTTCGCTTGGAGATATGCAGCTGCTGCATCAGATGCTGAACCGGCACATAATCCGGCGCCTCCTGGAGCAGGGCCAACAAGGCCGTATTGCGTTCCGTTAAGATGATCGCCACCCCCTTCGTCTACCCTTACCCGTAGTATAGTAGGGCGTCAGGTTTCCTTACAGCCCAAACATTGTACCCGCGCGTTTGCAAAGTTATACGGTTGAGGTGGGGGAGTGATGGAGGGAGGGAGTCTGCGAGACAGGAAACCTGCGGGAGTACAGAAGGAGAGAATAGAGCAGATGGGCAGAAGGAGCCATCCGCGGTTTTGAATGACGATGCTGATGCTCTAACGGCCACTCGCGGTTCCGTCTGACTAACTGGGCGGGCGGGTTCTAACGTGGTTCTGACAAATTGTCGTTCTAACGGCCACACGTGCGCTTATTTCCTGCTTTTTGCGGGGTCTGGGATTCTAACGGCCACCAGCGCACCTATTTCACTCAAAACACGAGCAAATGAACCAAAATCCATGCAATAGAGGCTTATATGGCCGTTAGAAATTCGAATGGGTACATTTGGAGCAAATAGCGGCTGTGGTGGCCGTTAGAAGTAACTCGCTCCAACGATGGGACTTTGACTAGACGAATACCAACTAGGACGAAAAAAGACGATGCCGGCACTTAGCCAACATCGTCTTTTTCCTTATTCTTCCCAATACTCGAGCAATCGCAATGCTACGACCGCCAGCTCTTCGCGGGTAATCGCGTCCTGCGGACGGAACGAACCACTGTAGCCCTGCATGATGCCAGCTTCGGCGACAGCACGAATGGCATCGACCGCGTAAGTAGCTGTCACATCACCGAAGCTTGGAGCTGATGCTGATGCACTGAGCTCGAAGGCTCTGGCGATGATAACCGCTGCATCCTGGCGAGTAATGGCTGCGTTCGGCTTGAATGTGTTGTCGGCATAACCGCCAATCAAATTCTCAGATTTGGCAATGTTCACATAGCTTGCGTACCAAGCATTCTCGGGCACATCGGTAAATCCGGCAGCCTGGGTTTCAGCGGTCTCAAAAAAGAGAAGCGAGACCAGAATCTTGGTGAATTCCGCACGTGTGGTGATACCCTTCGGGTCGAATACGAAATCATCTCCGGATGGCTTGCCTTCAATGAGACCAAGTGCGCCCATCAACTGCGTGGCTTCCTGAGCCCACTCTGCGATCAGGTCCTGATCGGCAAATGCAAACTCTTCCCATCCGTCGAATCCATCTACGTGGTACAGCCATTCCAGCACGTCCCCGTCTTCTACAATATAGGAACTCGCACCGACCATAGAGAATTCATCATTAACATTGAACATCCACCAGTCACTGGCTGTCCCATCCAAGCCTAAGATGCCTTCAACGAAGACGCCATATTCAGGATCGACGGTATACTCCAACTCATCTTCGCCGACAGCTTCCAGCAATAAGTCAAAGGCATTGGCACCTTCCTCAAATTCAACCGTCGTCACAAAAGGAAGTCCTTCATGCTCAAGATTCGGCGAAATGATCTGAATCTCGGCCGTAAGCATTTCTGTTTCTGTTGATTCCTGCAACTCAGTTGTTTCTGCAAATGCGATGCTTGTTCCCCCGAGTGTGGTGGCCAGCAAGAGCGTAGCCAGCGATCCGGATAACCATTTTTTCATGTACACGTTTCCCCTCTATTATGAGTTTCAACTCTCTCAAACGACAATATCTAGTATAATGCTAGATTTTGGTTTGACAAGATTTATTTTCACATTGGATTGGGGAGTCTCTCTTAACAAGTATTTCTATACAAATAGCGAGAAAGCTGATACCATTTTCTGTTGAGATTTGAAACTTTGGAGGGGCTCTGATGAGCATCTTAAAAAAGGTCATGTTGGTCATAATGGTTCTCGTTTTAAGTATCGTGTTGTTTGAGGTAGTGAGGTATTGGACCAGTCCTCTAACCAAATCAGATACTATAATCAGGCAGGACCTTTTGACTGAACACCCTGTAGGAACGCAGATGAATGATGTTCTAAAGTACATAGAAAATAAAGAAAAATGGGAGATTGATTGGGTTGATTATGAGAGAGGATAGTCAGATACATCAGGATTTTCCACTAAAGTGATAGGCCAAAAATCAATACGTGTGCATCTAGGCTGGTACTGGAATTCAACAGAATACTATTTTAGAACTGACGTGGTTGCTTTTTACGCTTTTGATGATCAATACAGACTAGTGGATGTGTGGGTGCACAAGTACACAGATAGTCTTTAAAGAGGGGCTCACCATGGGACGAATAGCAGTTTATTTTCGTTATCTTAATTTGTTGGCACTTTTAATGGTAGCCTTCAAGTTTCTTGCCGTCATTCAAGATGGTCCGGGTTGGGAAATCCCTTCCTATGTGATTGAAGAAGGAGGACAACTGCTGTCGATCATTTTTATTCTTCTCTTCCTCGAATTCATTTTGCTTTTCCTCGATTTGTATTTCAAAAAGAAAATGAGAGCCAGCGCTTGGGGGTTGTACATCGGGTTGGTGTTGATCTGTTACTGGCTCCATCTCTCCGAATTCAATAATTTTTTTATGAATCTTCAGTTCAAGCTGCCGTTTGTTTCTATGTTGATGACCCATTATTTGTTTTGGGGTGTTCCTCTATCTCTGGTTGCGGTGATATACTTGACCCTACAAAGAAAGGGTACAAAAGACCCTTTAATGAGAGGTTAAGAGGGGTAAGATGGCATATTATTTCAAGCGAGTCGGTGCAGTTGTGATAGATGCTTTCCTATGCGGCTTTGTAGTGGTTTCATTTGCGTTTTTGTTCTTTCAAGCCATTGCCTCTATTCGTTACGCGGCTTTAGTAATGGCATTTATTTTGGTAACAATCATGTTGATTTATGGTTTTATCATGGAACTCATCTGGGGTAAGACCATTGGCAAGATGATCTTTAAGTTGAAAGTAATCTCCACGAGCTCAAGCTCTTCTCGAGTCGTTCCCATTCTCTTGAGAAATGTATTCCGGTATCTGGATCACTTCGTTATGATTAGTGCGGCGACGATGCTGATCCACCGAAAAAGACAACGTTTGGGCGATATTTTCTCAAAAACCATGGTGGTTGAGACGAACACCAACTAGGAATAAGGGAGGCGATGCGAATTCTGGCTGCATCGTCTTTAGTGCGTTTGGCTGTACATCAGGGCTAATAAAGGAAGAAAAATAATGAGACTAACGAAAAAGGGCCTAAGACTAATTGTTTTCGCCATAAGCATGATCATGGTCACTATAGTTTTTCTATCGTATGGTAAATATGAACGAAGTATATTAAGTTTTAAGCTCATTATTCACTTGCTGGTGGGGTATATTTTTCTTATTGAACTTACATATGCCGTGCGTAGACAACTAAAGCTGAAATCAAAAATCCTAACGAAGGCTTTTTTTGTGGGCCTCTATCTTTTCGGAATTTCTGTAGGCTTAATAGCGTCATTACAATTTTATAATACGTTTTCGGATGCCTTTATTACTGGTTTTGAAAAGGTGGACATTGTCATTCTCCATCGGGAACCGGTTTATAACGACAGCGATCGAATTTACGTGACGATGGATGATGAGAGGGAAGTATTTTCTTTAGCACCGGGTTACGTGGAGGTGGAGCCCGACTCATCATATCGTGTCCATGCCTTTATGAAAAGTAAAATCGTCGTTCCAATCGAAGCAATCATAAAATAACGTATTGCAGGGTCTAAGTTAGAGTAGTGAGGTGTTGGGATAGGCGTTTTCACCTCTAACGGCCACAGGTGCGCTTATTTCCGGCTTTTTGCGAGGTCTGGGATTCTAACGGCCACCAGCGCAGCTATTTCACCAAAATCCCCACCAAATGGACCCCGAACAGTGCAATAGCTGTTTATATGGCCGTTAGAATTTCGAATGAGTACATTTGGGCCAAATAGCGGCTGTGGTGGCCGTTAGAAGTAAATAGCCCCACCAGTGTGACTTTGACGCGAACCAGCTAGAACAAAAAGACGATGCCGGCACCGAGCCAGCATCGTCTTGCTTTTATTCTTCCTATTCTACTTCAACCCAACAAACGCATCGTACACACGGACAGCCACAACCGCTAGCTCTTCGCGGGTGATTTGATCCTGCGGGCGGAAACTGCCATTGTAGCCTTGCATGATACCAGCTTCGGCGACAGCGCGAATGGCGTCTTCGGCGTAAGCGGCAGTCACATCACCAAAGCTTGGTGCTGCAGCGGATGCACCGAGCTTGAATGCTCGGGCGATGATGACCGCCGCATCCTGGCGTGTGATGGCGGCTCCTGGCTGGAAGGTGCCGTCGGCGAAGCCGTTGATCAGGCTCTCTTGCTTAGCCTTGGCTACGTATCCGGCATACCATGCCGTGACGGATACGTCAGAGAAATCGACGACTGGCTCGGCAGCCGAATCACCATAGGCCAGCGCGACGAGGATCTTGGTGAACTCGGCGCGGGTCGCGGTTCCTTTGGGATCGAACACGACGCCGTCTCCGGCTGGCTTGCCAGCGAAGATGCCGAGCTCGGCTGCCCGCAAGATAGCTTCTTGTGCCCAAGCGGAGGCTTGCGTCTGATCCGCGAAGCGCGGTGCTTCCACAGCAGGAGGCTGCGGGGTAACCGGTGCTTCTTCTTCTGGTGTCTCAACAGAACCTTCTTGCTCGGCTTCCTCAGTCTGTTCCTCATCGGTCGGCGAAGGCTGCGACGGAATGACAGGCGACGGATTAGTCACTGGCGGTTCCGTCGTCCCCGGAGGCTCTGTGGTCCCAGGCGGTTCTGTCGTCCCCGGAGGCTCTGTAGTTACAGGTGGTTCCGTCGTAACCGGAGGCTCTGGTGTAACCGGCGGTTCGGTTTCTTTGGGTTCAATGTACAGCGACCATCGCAGCTCGTCGCCTTCTTGTACGAGGTAAGAGCTCGCTCCTACTTCAGATAATTCGTCATTCACGTACAATTGCCACCAGTCTGGGTAAGTGGCTGACAGTCCAAAAATGCTGGTGACGAAGGCACCAAGTCCCTCGAACACCTGATATTCCAGCTCATCCTCACCGACCGTTGTTAACAACACCTCAAAAGCGGTCGCACCTTCTTCAACCTCCAGGGCAGCAGTAAACGGTAGTCCCTCATGCGCCAAGTCCGGCGATACAACCTCGATTGTCGCATTATAAGTAACCGTGAAGGCCTTGTTAAGTACGCCGATTCCGGTCAGATCAAAGCCTGCCGAGCCGGTGGTCGGGTGCGGATCGTAGATGGGATTGCCGTAGCTATCCTTCTGTGCGCCGTCGCCCATGATATCGACAATTCTGACGAAGTGAATGTCATTCAGTTTAACTAGCCCGGCTTTCACCTCAGGCTTGTGCTTCAGCGCTTCCAGGTCGAAGCCGGTGCCGTAGCCACTCAGCGCTTTACCGGCCAGCCCTTTGACGTTGCTCTGGTTAGTATACGAGAAGCCCCCGACCGGATTTTCGGTCAGTGATTCCGAATCGAAGCGCGCCCAGTTCTCGCCATCCGTAGAGACCTCTACATAGGCCAGCTCGAGGAAGCCCCAGCCCGGCTGCTGCGGATTGCCAAAACCATTCTCGAATACGGCGAAGTCTTCGCCCGGACCATTCCCGATGCCGCCATCTTCAAACTCCAGCGTTATCTCGCCCAGGTCACCAAGCACAACAAGCTGCCCGTTGTGCGGGCCGACGGCACGTTCAGGCGTGCGGAATCCAAGACTTACGTTCGTTAGTGACTCATTTGGAATATAGTCCCGAAACCCCGTCGCCCAAGCGATCATATCGGCAGGGGTCTTATTAATGCTGTTGTCAAACACAACAACCTCAGGAGCTTCTGCCCCTTGCTCCGGTTCGGCGTAGGCGACGCTGGCTTGTCCCAGTCCGCCCAGGGTGGTGACGGCCAGCAGGAGGAGTGCCAGCCAACTGGATACCCAGTTCTTCTTCATTGCATGTTCCTCTTTTCTCTAGGATAATGTAAAAAAACCTCCTCCGCATCGGAGAAGGCTCAGGATAATAGGGCACACAAAATAAACATGCGCTACTAACCCTGCCTTTGACCACGAAGGTACAGGTTGCATTCATCGCTTAAGACCGACCTGACTGAAGCCCAACGAACAGGCTTATCACAGTGGCGGGACCGTGCCGGATTCTCACCGGACTTCCGTCTTGCGCGACATTCTCTAGTATAGCGGGCGGTTAAAATTTGGCAAGTATTATTTGTCACATCGTGTCTAGAAGAATCGAGCTTGTATGCTTGACCTAGGCGTATATAATCAATAGTAAGAATAGGTCCGGAATACTTAAGCTTTTTCAGGAGGGAACCCCATGTACAAGGTGCTGATTGTGGACGATGAAATGTATGTACGTAAGGGCCTGATCAATCTATTGGATTGGTCATCGCTGCAATATGAGATCTGTGGTGAGGCGGAGAATGGGGAGCAGGCCTTGGGCCTGATCCAGCAGCTTACTCCGGATGTGGTCATCATCGATATACGCATGCCTGTGATGGACGGTCTGGAGCTGATCCGGCAAGTGAAGGCGGAGGGTGAGCACCAGCCGATGTTTATCATCCTGAGTGGGCACCCGGATTTCTCCTACGCCCAGCAGGCATTCCGATACAATGTGTCCGACTATATTCTGAAGCCGGTCGATGAGCAGGAGCTGACAGCAACGCTGAAGAAAGTCGCCAACACGCTGAATCAGCAGCAGTTGTTATCCATTACCCGGGACAAGCCGCTTGTGGAGACCGTCATCGAGAGCCTCCTGCAGACAGAGCCTGGGGATCAGGTGATGGAGCAGATTGCCCAGGTGTTGGAATTGCCGCTATCCTCGGCTTTCACCTACGTCATCGCAGAGATGCAGGATGAGCTCCCGCACCGGCAGGTGGATTATTTGCCCGCGCTGCAGGCGGCGCTTCAACAGGAATTCCAACACGAGGGATCGCTTCTTCTGGTTCATGTACGCGTGTACAATCAGTACGGGCTGATCCTGCCGGAAGCCTGGCTGGCCCAGCGGCCTGGGGATGAACGGGATACCTACACGAGACTGCGTAACCGATTGCAAAAGGAACTGGATATCGCCATCGCATTGTTCATCGGCAAGCAGGTCCCGCACCTCAAGAAAATTGCGCTCTCGGCAGCCAGTGCCGAAGAAAGCCTGAATTACCGTTTTGCAACGGAATCAGAAGGTGTCTATCTGGCGGAGGAGCTGTCGGGCAAGCCGCTGTATTATTTTGATGTGGACGAAGAGCTGCATACCAAGCTGATCTACGGCATCGAGGCCAATGAACGGGAGGCGTACGAGGCCGCTGCCGAGGCAATCTTCCAGATGATTCAGGACAGAAAGTTCGCTCCAGGCGCGGTTACCAACACGGTTCGCCGTGTTCTGATTGCCGTCATCAATATTATCCGTCAGCTCGAAGGCGATGAGAAAGAGCTGCGCTTCTTCGATGAAGTCTTTCAATGGCAGGATAGATATCGGAGTCTTTCCCAGCTGCGACGTGTGCTCCTGGCCTTTATCGGGGAAGCCTCGGCGTACATTGCGGACAAGCGCGGGGAGAAGAGCGAAGGGAACATCGAGAAGGTCAAAAAGTATATCGATACTCACTACCGCGAGAACATTTATTTGAAGGGGATTGCGGCCGACTTTTATATGAACCCGGTCTATCTGGGCCAGCTGTTTCGCAAGCAGTACGGTGTCTATTTCAACGAATATCTGCTCTCGCTGCGGATTGAGGAAGCCAAGCGACTGCTTCGTCAGACGAAGAAACGCATGTATGAGATCGCCGAGCTGGTCGGATTTCAGAACGCCGATTATTTCGCAACCCAATTCGAGAAGCTGGAACAAATGACGCCGACCGACTACCGCAACAAGATGATCGGCAAAAAATAAGGAGGCTGCCGGCCGTGTTCAATGTTCGCTTGCACCACTTGAAGCTGCGCCACAAGCTAACTGTTATCTATATCTTGTGCGTTTTCATACCCATTGTGCTGACCAATGTGATGTTCTACAACGTCACGACGAACAACATCAAGAATCAGAAAACGTCAGACGCCGAGCAGGCCATGCATCAATTGAAGTCGGAGTTGGGGGCCGTCATTGACGACGCCGCTGGTATTTCTTATCTGTTCTCCATTGACCGTTTGCTTACCAATCACCTGAATACAGATCATCTGACGTACGACCGTTACGTTGAGTCGCTTAACGAGATTACACATTTGTTTAATCGTTCGGACAAAGAGTATCGTACGATCAGTTCGGTTCTCATCATGAGCGACAACCCGTCCATTCTCGATTCAGGACATATCATCAGGCTGGATGACAGCGCGCGAAGCCAGGAGTGGTACGGGCGGATTGAGAATCACAATAACACGTATCCGCATCTGTATGTCACGCACGACAGCATCAGTGTCATTCAGAAGCTATCCGATTCTCGCGTGCAGCCCTACGAACACGTGCTCAAGATTGATTTGAATATGAACTACATTCGTCAGCTGCTGGAGCTGTCCAGCTTCGAGGGCGACATTTATCTGCTAAATCCGGCTGGCGAAGCACGGTATGGCCGTCTGGCGGGAGGGCAGCCAAGCCCCCAGATATCGGTGGACCAGACCATCATGCAAGATGACATCACGCTGCCGAACAAAGCTATTGTAATCGGACAACAGTATCAGAATAACCGCTACTTAAGTAACTGGACCGTGTACGGCGTGCTGGACGAAGAGAAGATTCTCTATGACGTGAGGCAGTCAGGCCAGTTCATCCTGTGGTTCGCGGGTATTAATTTTCTTGTGCCAACGCTCGTCATCGCCATCATCTCGGGATCTATTCACACTCGAATTCAGAATATCCTGAGGCATATGAAGTCGGTCAAAGGCAAAAATTTCGAGCGGATTCCTTACCACCGGGAGCGAGATGAGGTGGGGGAACTGGCGGTGGAATTCAACCGAATGAGTGACCGGATCGAGCATCTTATCAACGATGTGTACGAGGCAGAGCTGCAAAAGAAGGAGCTTGCACTCCGGCAGCGGCAAGCGCAGCTGCATGCGCTGCACAGTCAGATTAACCCGCACTTCCTATTCAACGCGCTGGAGACGATCCGGATGCGTAGTCTGATGAAGGGAGAATCACAGACGGCCCGAACGATACAGAATATGGCCAAGATCTTCCGCAAGTCGATTCTATGGAAACGAAGCTTTGTTACCATCCGTGAAGAGCTGGAGCTGATGGAGAGCTTCCTGGAAATACAGAAATACCGCTTCGACAGCAAGCTGGAGTACCACATCGAGGTCGATCAGTCTCTTCTGGATATTGAAATTCCCAAGATGACTTTCCTGCCATTCGTAGAGAATGCGAGTATTCATGGGATTGAGAACATTCCGGGAATCGGCTACATTACCATTCAAATTGCCCAGGAGGGCGGACAGATCCTATTCATTATTGCGGATAACGGTGTAGGCATGAACCGGGAGCAGATCCGGGAGCTAGAGCATTACTTTGATGAGGAGACGGCGATGGGCGATTCCATCGGCATGAAGAATGTGCTGACGCGGCTCAGAATTTGCTACGGCGACTCGTTCACCTTTACAATTTCCAGCGACCCCGGCGGCGGGACACGGATTCTGCTGCGGCTGCCAATGGAGAAACTAGAGGACGGCTCAAGTTCTTAAATATTCAAAGACCAATCTAAACTTTCCCGTATAAAACTGTAAAGCGCTTTCTTTTACAATAAAAGTGTTTTCAAAAGCGTTTTACAGGAAGGGGATTAGATGATGCGTAATAAGAAGTGGCTTCGATCCAGTGTAGCGGTTATGCTGGCCGGGACAATTGTGCTGGCAGGCTGCTCGAACAATGAATCAGGTGGTAGCAATGCAGAGACGGGTGGAACGAATGGTGAGGTCAGTACCGACCCGGTAACCTTCTCCTACTTCAGCTTCGGTACGAACAAGGATGTATTGGCCAGCGAAACCACGATTGGAAAAATTCTTCAGGAGCAGACTGGCGTGGATTGGCAGATGGAATTCGTCGTAGGAGATGCCAATACCAAGTCGGGGGTTATGATTGCCGGAGGGGATTATCCCGATGTGATCAACGATGTCGGGCAGTTGCCCAAGCTGTTGGATGCGGGATCGCTCATTCCGCTGAATGATTTAATCGAAGAATATGGCCCTAATATTAAGCGGGTATACGGAGAGCACTTCGACAAGTTTACGGAGGATGACGGGAACATCTATATTCTTCCGTTTTCAGCAAATGTCAATGAGTATGTAACAGAACCCGATATCGGGGGCGGTGCGTTCTGGATTCAGCGCCGCGTCTTGAAGGAATTTGGCTATCCGGAAGTGAAAACGCTGGATCAATATTTTGATCTGATTGCGCAATATGAAGCAAAATATCCGAGCATCGATGGAAAAGACACCATTGGCTTCATTACCTCAGCAGGCGCTACAGGTGAGTTTTTCTCCATTGCTAATGTACCGATGCATCTGGCAGGCTACCCTAACGAGGGCAATGTCATGGTCGACATGGAGACCCATGAGGCCAAGCTGTATGCCGCCTCCGATTATGAGAAGCAATGGCTTGCAGCTCTGAATGAAATGAGCCGCAAGCAGCTGCTGGATCCCGAGACCTTCACCGCCAATAAGGATCAGTATCTAGCCAAGCTGACCTCCGGCCGTGTCCTGGGATATTTCAATTACGGCTGGCAGGTAGGAGACGCTACGAACAATCTAAAAGCAGCTGGAGATGATGATCTCCGTTATGTTGCGCTGCCGATCGTATTTGACGAGAGTGTGAGAGATGCTTATATTGATCCCCCATCCTTTGTCAACAACCGCGGAGTTGGCATTACGGTCAGTGCTGAAGATCCCGCTCGTATTGTCCAATACTGGGACAATCTGCTGACCGATGAGAATCAGAAGCTCCTGCAATGGGGGGAAGAAGGGGTAACCTATTCCGTCAATGAAGATGGTCGTTTTGTCATGACAGAAGAACAGATCGCGAACCGGAACGACAACGAATTCAAGCGTACTTATGGATGGGCGTACTTCGATATGGATTGGCCCAAGTATGGAGCGAACTCCACCTTTGAGGACGGCAACGCATATTCACCTCTCAGTCAACCTGAAGTAGCAGCTGTCAATTATACGGAGGGAGATAAGGCGCTGCTGGAAGCGTATGGCATTGAGACGTTCTCGGGATTGTTTGCAGAGCCGCAAGAGCGTCCTTGGTATCCTGCATGGAGTATCAAGAAAGAGCAAGGATCGCCGGAACAGATCTTTAATCAGCGGGTTGGAGATTTGCAGGTTAAATTCTATCCTCGCCTTGTCTTTGCCCAGGCATCGGACTTCGATTCCATCTGGAACGAGTATCTAGCTGAGTTCAATAAGCTGGATTCGGCAGGCTATGAAGCGTTCGTGACGGCAAAGGTGAAGGATCGCGTTGCAGGCAACTGGTAAAACTTTAGAAGAGCTTAATTATTCAAAGACCGATCTAAACTTTGACATATAACACCGGGAAGCGTTTTCTTTTATACTGAGGGTGTCTTAACAACTGGTCTATAGAAAGGGGAAACGGCAATGCGCAAGAAACAATGGCTGACGTCCGGTCTGGCGGTCCTGACAGCTGCGACGGTCCTTCTGGCGGGCTGCTCGAATGATTCAGGAGGCAACACGCCTCAAACCGGAGGCACAAATGGAGAGGTCAGCACAGATCCGGTTACCTTTACTTACTTTGGATTCGGGAATAACAAAGACGTTCTTGCAAGCGACACCACTATCGGCAAGATTTTGCAGGAACAAACCGGTGTCGATTGGCAGATTGAGTTCGTCGTAGGAGATGCCAGTACAAAATCCGGCGTTATGATCGCTGGCGGTGACTATCCCGATGTCATCTCCCCGGTAGGCGAGCTGCCTAAGCTGCTGGATGCCGGCGCCTTCATTCCGCTCAATGATCTGATCGAGGAGCATGGTCCGAACATCAAGCGTGTGTATGGTGACTATATGGACAAAATTACGCATGAGGACGGCAACATCTACATTCTTCCTTATACGGCTAATGTAAATGGCTATCTCAGCGACCCGGATGCCATGAGTACATTCTGGATTCAGCGCCGGGTGCTCAAAGAGTTCGGTTATCCGGAAGTGAAAACGCTTGATCAATACTTCGACCTGATTGAGCAATACGAAGCCAAATACCCGACAGTAGACGGCAGAGATACAATCGGCTTCCTGACCTTCGCAGGAACGGCTGGCGAATTCTTCACCATCACCAACCAACCAATGCATCTGGCCGGTTACCCGAACGACGGGAATGTGCTGGTGGACCTGGATACGCACGAAGCCAATCTGTACATGGGTACGGACTACGAGAAGCAATGGCTGGCTGCACTGAACAAGATGAACAGCAAAGGTCTGGTCGACCCAGAAACCTTTACAGCCAACAAGGACCAGTATCTGGCCAAGCTGACTTCCGGGCGTGTCCTGGGCTATGTCAACTACGCCTGGCAGATCGGTGATGCGACGAACAACCTGAAAGCGGCTGGCAACGATGATCTGCGCTATGTTTCCTTGCCGATCACCTTTGACGAGAACACTACAGATGCCTATATCGATCCGCCGTCCTTTGTCAATAACCGCGGCTTGGGCATTACCGTAAACGCTGAAGATCCGGTACGCATCATCAAGTATTGGGATAACCTGCTGACCGATGAGAACCAGAAGCTCGTGATGTGGGGGCAGGAAGGCGAGACGTATTCGGTGAATGAAGAAGGCCGAATGGTAATGAGTGAGGAGCAGCTGGCTAACCGTAACGACAATGAGTTCAAACGTCAATACGGCTGGATGTACTTCGACTACGAATGGCCGCGTTATGGCGACAACTCGGTCTATGAAGACGGCAACGCGCATCGTGTCTTCAATCAACCGGAGGTTGCTGCGGTCAATTATACCGAAGGTGACAAGGTATTGCTTGAAGCCTATGGGGCGGAAACCTTCTCTGACTTCTTCGCAGATCCTATCGAGCGTCCTTGGTACCCGGCGTGGAGTATCGAGAAGGAGCAAGGTTCACCGGAGCAGCTGTTCGGCCAAAGATCCGGCGACCTGCAACAGAAGTACTACCCGCGTTTGGTATTTGCTAAAGAGGCTGAGTTCGAAACCGTCTGGAACGAGTATATTGCAGAGTTCAACAAGCTGGATTCGGCTGGGTTCGAGGCATTCGTTACCAAGCGAGTAAAAGAGCGCGTCGACGGCAAATGGTAAGACTCGGTTCTTAACAAGATTAAATAAAGGTACATGTAAAAGGGGAAAAGTGGGCTCGCTTCGCTTTTCCCTTCTATACCCATGCACAAGAGAGAAGACTGAAAGCCGGAAGGGAGACGGAGCGGGTGGAGAAACAAACAGTACAGATTACACAATCGACCTCTGGCGATTCGCGCCTCAGAGCCTTAATCAAAACGTTATCCAAGCAAAAAATGCTCATGTTGATGTCATTGCCATTCCTCCTTTGGGTGATTATTTTCAAATACATTCCGCTGTGGGGATGGACCATTGCTTTTCAAAAATTCAGATTGGCCCGGGATCTGTTTGACCAGACCTGGATTGGACTAGAGAACTTTCGGTTCCTGTTCTCGGAGCCGCAGTTTTACCTGGTGTTGCGCAATACGCTCGTCATGAGCGGAATTAATCTGGTGCTTGGCTTTGGTACGGCCATCGTACTGGCGCTCTTGCTCAATGAGCTGCGCCGGATGTACTTCAAACGCACGGTCCAGACGATCAGTTACTTGCCGCACTTTATCTCCTGGGTAGTCGCGGCCAATATTGTCCAAACCGCGCTTGCTCCCGAGGGTATCGTCAATGTGATGCTCATGCGGATGTCGCTGATTGAGCAGCCGATCTTGTGGCTGGGCATTGGCGAGTATTTCTGGGGTATCCTTGGCGTGACCGAAGTGTGGAAAAACGTTGGCTGGAATACGATTATCTACTTGGCTGCTATCACTTCTATCGACCCCGCTCAGTATGAAGCGGCTGAGATGGATGGTGCCTCGCGGCTGCAGCGGATGTGGCATATCACCTTGCCGGGCATGAAGCCGGTTATCGTATTGCTCTTGATCATGAACCTGGGCCATATTCTGGAGTCCGGTTTTGAAGCGCAATACCTGCTCGGTAACGGCATGAACGTTGAATATTCGGAAAACCTTGACATATTCGTTCTCAAATACGGGATGCAGATGAACAATTTCGGCTTGGCGACTGCCGCTGGCATGTTCAAAACAGTCGTGAGCTTCATGTTCCTCATTGCAGCCAATAATCTCGCCAAACGCATGGGCGAAAGCAGACTCTATTAAGAGCAAAGGAGGTCAGGTACATGGCGAGAGCCAACACCTTTCGAACGTCTTCACTCGGCGACAAAATATTTGATGTGTGCAATGTGATTTTCATGATTTTGCTTGTATGTGTCACGTTGTATCCGTTTTTGAATATGTTCGCCCTGTCCTTTAATGACGCAAATGACACGATCCGAGGCGACATCTATATCTGGCCACGGGAATGGACGCTTAGAAACTTCGAATATGTATTCAGTGAATCCAACATTTTTCACGCGACCTTTATTTCAGCTGCGCGTACCATCATCGGAACCGCTGTCTCTGTGTTCTGTACAGCCATGCTGGCTTACACGATCAGCCGTCCCGAATATGCGCTGAAGAAGTTCGTTTCCATCACTTTCATTTTCACCATGTACTTCAGCGGCGGTCTGATCCCTAACTACCTGCTGATCAAAGAGCTGGGCATGCTGAACAGCTTCTGGGTGTACATTATTCCTGGTATTATCGGTGTCTTTAATATGATCGTTATCCGGTCTTTCATTGAGGGCCTGCCCGAGGGCATTATGGAGTCCGCCAAGATGGACGGTGCCGGCGACTTCGTCACCTTTACGCGCATTGTACTGCCGCTGACGGTACCGGCTCTGGCTACTGTATCGTTGTTCGTAGCGGTCTTCCAATGGAATTCCTGGTTTGACGTATTCCTGTACAATTCATCTCGGCAAAATCTCAGTACCTTGCAATACGAGCTGATGAAGGTGTTGTCCACGTCGAATACGACCACCAGCTCAGCCGATGCCTTCGCCGATGCACAATCGAGTGCCCAGATGGTAACGCCGACCTCGGTCCGCGCCACGATGACGATTGTAGCCAGCGTGCCGATTATTATGGTCTATCCGTTCCTGCAGAAATACTTTGTCAAAGGTATGGTTGTAGGTGGCGTGAAGGGCTAGAGGGTAGTCGAAAATGCTATCCATTGACGGGTTGATGGCAGACAGAACAGTTGATAGACTCGAATTACGACGGACAAAGAAGGGATGCGAACCAAGCTGTGTCTTCAAGCTATCATGTAATGTGCTATACCCGCGAACCGTTGGATGAATCGGTGTATGCGCCGAAGCTGGCTTGCAGCATGCACCTGGCCTATAGCGAAAATGGGACGGATTATCGTCCGCTGAACCATAATTCCGGTGTCCTATTCGCCAAAGCGACGGAGAACGAACATGGACAACTGCAAGCCAAGAGTTTGAAAAATCCTTATTTGTTCGCACGGCCTGACGGCACCTACGGTGTCGTCGCTGTGCGCACCGAGCACGACGGCGGACCGGATGCGACAAGCAGCGGGTCCGTTCTGCTGTTTGTAACGTCGGATTTGCTTCAATATGAGGAGGTTGGCCTGCTGAAGCTGCAGGATGCGGCAAATATTGAAGATGTTATCTGCCAATACGACGAGGCGCGCGAGGGCTATGTGGTTCGCTGGCGTGATGGAGCGGGAGACTACTATGCGAGCTTGGTTGCAGACCTCAGCAATCTGGAAGGCGCTGAGGGGCCGGACGCAACAGAGGCATTTAGTATTGAGTCCCCGAAGACCGATATTGAAGGTGTCGTCCCGCGCAATACGCTGGCGCTGCCTCAGCAAGTAGCCGAGCGATTGACGCTCAAGCTATCGGTGCCTGTCAATGTTCGCAACGAGGTGCCGTCTAGTGTTGCGGCTGGAGCCAAGGAAGAGCTGGATGCTGTCATGGCAACGGCTGTCTACAGTGATGGGACAACAGCCACCAAGCCAGTGGATTGGCACACCGAGGCGGTCGACTGGTCGCGGGCAGGAACCTACCGTGTTACGGGCCGCATCCGTCAGGATCACTACGCGTTTCCGATGGCCTCCCACCGGGCCGATCCGAACATTTTCAAGTGGCAGGGGCGGTACTATTTTATCGCGACCAACGACAAGAACGGCAACAAGTCACTGGGCATCCGGGTGGCGGACCACATGTCCGGGCTGGAACAGGCAGAAGAGACTGTCATTCTGGATACGGAGATGCATGATCACCTGAAGGCTTTCCTCTGGGCGCCTGAGCTCCATGCCATTGGAGAGGAACTGTACATCTTCCATGCGGGAAGCACGGGGGAATTCGCGGATATTCAATCTCACGTCATGAAGCTGCGATCGGGTGGAGATCCGATGGTGGCGGCGGACTGGGAGCGGCCAGTGCTGGTGGTCAAGCGCGACGGAACGCCGCTGTGCAAAAACGGGATTACGCTGGACATGACGATCATCCTGCGAGAGGGACGATTATATGTGCTCTGGGCGGAGCGGGTGTTGTCCCCTCATGATCTGGGATCGTGGATTTACATCGCCGAGGCCGATCTCGGACAGCCTTGGCGGCTGACCAGCGACCCGGTTCTGCTGACCAGACCAGACTACGGCTGGGCGAATAACCGGACCTTTGTCGATGAAGGACCTTATGTGATTCTGACGGACAAGCGGATTTTTGTCACCTTCTCCAGTGCCCTGGTCGATGCGACTTATTGTGTAGGGCTGCTGAGCGTGGACCCGGGTGCCGATCTGCTGGATCCGAACAACTGGACCAAAGGCAATTATCCGATTCTGACCTCCCGCAGCGTTCCGGGCGAGTACGGTCCGGGGCATAACTCATATGTGCAGGATGATCAGGGACTGATCTGGAATGTCTATCACGCCAGACCTGGGATCGAGGCCCCTCGGAGCTCCGGTATTCGGCGGGTGCATTTTGATATCGATGGCTACCCCGTGCTGGATCTGACCGAAGAGAAGGACCTGGATCCGGCGCTGGCTGACGTGGCGATTGAAGTGACTGTGAAGGGATAACCCAGATGATACGGGAGGTACGCATAGGATGAGTACAACGTTCGTGAACAACCCGGTGCTGTGGTCGGACGTACCGGATGTCGATGTAATCCGTTCAGGCAACGCCTACTATATGGTCAGTACGAGCATGCATTCCATGCCTGGCTGTCCGATTATGAAATCGGTGGATCTGGCCCATTGGGAAATCGTCAGTTATGTGTTCGAGCAACTGGAGGACAATGACGGGCATAACTTGACTGGCGGTCGTCACATCTACGCCCAAGGCTCCTGGGCAGCCAGTTTGCGCGAGCATGAAGGCATGTTCTATGTCTGCTTCTCCTCCAATGATACGCGCAAATTCTATGTCTTCAAGACGGATGATATCGAGCGCAGCAATTGGGAGCGGCATGTCATCGATGGGTTGCGCCACGACCCGGGTTTGTTGTTCGACGACGGCCGCGTATATGTCATCTATGGCAATGGCGGGATTCGAATTACTGAGCTGACGGCGGACGCCACGGCGCTCCAGCCGGATGGGGTGGACCAACTGTTGTTCGAGACAGAGCGCGAGGGCATTGGTCTGCGATGTGAAGGCTGTCATGCCTACAAGATCGACGGCTATTATTATCTGTTCTTCATCGATTGGCCGCGTGTCGGTCATGGGCGTCGTCGTCAGATGTGCTATCGTGCGAAGGAGCTCCTGGGTCCGTATGAGCATCAGGTCGTGCTGGATGATGATATGGGCTACCATAACAAAGGTGTCGCCCAGGGCGGCATCTTCGATACGCCGGAAGGCGAATGGTACGCGATGCTGTTCCAGGATCACGATGCGGTGGGCCGCATTCCTTGCCTCGTCCCGGTAACCTGGCGTGAGGGCTGGCCGGTGTTCGGCGAGGAAGGCAAGGTGCCTACGCAATTTGAGGTGCCGCTGCGGACCGCTGCTGTGAAGCCGCTGGTCATCAGCGACGACTTCGACTATGGCCAGAACCAGCTGGCCTTGAACTGGCAGTGGAATCATAATCCGGATCCGGAGCGGTGGTCGGTGACGGAGCGGCCGGGGTACCTGCGGCTCAAGACGGGGGCGCTGGCGGAGAGTGTGCTGCAGGCCCGCAATACGCTGACGCAACGCACGGAAGGTCCGGCCTGTACGGCCGAGACAGTGCTGGAGCTATCCGGCTTGCAGCCTGGAGATCATGCCGGACTGGTTGCGATGCAGAATCTGTTCGGCACCGTCGGCGTCAAGGTCGGTGAGGACGGCGCGCGCTGGGTCCAGATGGGCGTGAACCGGGGAGACGGCGGCGAGGACGTGGTGGAGCAGGTGGCCTATGAGGGAGAGCGCATCCATCTGCGGATCCATTTCAATTTCGAGGAGAGTATCGACCAGGCCCGCTTCTTTTATTCAAGTGACGGCGACACCTGGCAGGCCATCGGCCAGCCGCTTCAGATGAAGTACACGCTGGACCATTTCATGGGCTACCGCTTCGGACTATTCACCTACGCCACGCAGCAGCCCGGCGGCATCGCTGATTTCGACTACCTCCGGTACTCCCGTTCCTAGCCATGTTGTGCTGAAGCCCGGTCTTTCGAGACCGGGCTTCAGGTCGTTGGCAGACAGGTTATGCGAACACGAAATTTCGAACATAATGGGGCTCGCTGGCGGCGATATCGCTCAATGTATATGAAATTTCGAACATAATGGGCTCGCCAGCCGCATATCTGCCCAATGTATATGAAATTTCGAATATAATGAGCGCGCCAGCCGCATATCTGCCCAATGTATATGAAATTTCGAAAATAATGGGCTCGCCAGCCGCATATCTGCCCAATGTATATGAAATTTCGAACATAATGGGGCTCGCTGGCGGCGTATCCGCTAACAAACACTTTCTATCTAATTGCGTTTTTATGTACCTCTCCAACGACCCTCCTTGCCGCCACCGACTCACCTCCTCCTGCATCCCGCCAGCACAACACTACTTGCACTCATTAGCAGCCCCGATATCCTCCCCCTGGTTGCCAGATGCACCCTACTAGTGCCTCACCCATTCCAGCACACCAAACTTGTGTTTACATTTTTGTGCCTCTTGATCCATCCAATTGTTCCTGTTAGCTAGGCAATCGACACGGCAACCACCTTGGTACATTCCTGATTGACAGCACTGCAACGATCGATTAATGTAAATTTAGTTAGTCGACTAAATAAAAGGAGACCTACATGACACGACACGAAGAAGAATCGTTGACGCGCCTGATGGTGCGAACCCATAAGCTGTTTCGGCATAATGTCGATCTGCAGATTCGTGCCTTTGACGTCTATCCCGGGCAACCGCCGCTGCTGCTGCGTTTGGTGCGTATGGATGGACTGAGTCAGAAGGAACTGGCGGGCCATATGCATGTGCAGCCGGCGACGCTGACGGTGATGATCAATCGCATGGCGAAAAATGGGCTGTTGGAGCGCCGGCCGGATGACCGGGATCAGCGGGTCCAGCGCGTGTTCCTGACAGAGAAGGGCCGCACGGCAGCGGCGGCTGTGCAGGATGCTTTAGGATCGCTGGAGGAGTATAGCTTCGCTCGGTTCAGCGATAGTGAGAAGGCCTTATTCCGCGAACTGTTGGAGCGGATGCGTACGGACCTGGAGGCTTTCCGCGCCCAACAAGAAGAGTCGGAGGAAAAAGAATCATGAAGTCGATTTGGCGATTACGCTCCTTCCTCAAACCTTACCGTCTCGCAGTCATTCTGGCACCACTTCTGATGGTGATGGAGGTGTGCATGGATTTGCTGCAGCCCCGTCTCATGGCAAGTATTGTGAATGAAGGCGTCATGATGGGCGACCTCGATCATATTTGGCGAACCGGCCTGTGGATGTCGCTGGTAGCTTTTGTAGGCTTGATTGGCGGTATTGGTTGTACGGTCTATTCCAGCCGGGCGGCACAGGGATTTGGGGCAGATCTGCGGGTGAATTTGTTTGATAAGGTGCAGACATTTTCCTTTGATAATCTGGACCGTTTTACCTCGGGCTCGCTGGTGACGAGACTAACAGGTGATGTCGTTCAGATGCAGAACCTCGTGCAAATGACGCTGCGCATGCTGGTCCGCGATCCCGGACTAGCGATTGGCTCGATCGTGATGGCGCTGCTTATTAGTCCGCGGCTGGCGTTGATTTTTGCCATTATTATTCCAATCATTGCGATTATTCTCTACGTGATCAGTCGGCGGGTGATTCCGATCTTCAGCATCGTCCAGCAGCGGCTGGATGCGATGAATACGGTCCTGCAGGAGAATCTGTCAGGCATCCGGGTGGTCAAGGCATTCGTTCGCGCGGCATTCGAGAAGCTGCGCTTCGGCCGGGCCAATCAGGATCATCTGGAGGTGGCCTTGAAGGCGGCCCGCACGATTGCCATCAACATGCCGCTCATGATGCTGGTGCTGAACTTCAGTATTGTGGCTGTGCTCTGGTTCGGCGGTGCGCAGACACGGGAAGGCTCGCTGCCTGTGGGTGATCTGATCGCCTTCGTTAACTACCTGACCCAGCTGCTCTTCTCGCTGCTGTCAGTTGGGATGATGCTGGTGGCTGTCTCCCGGGCTGCCGCTTCAGCGGTGCGCATTCAGGAGGTGCTGGGTGCAGAGCCGACAATTGTCAGCCCGGCTGCCACCGGACGACGCTTCATACAGGACGGCGGTATCGTCTTCGAGGGGGTCTCGCTGGCTTATGGTGCAACGGGCGGCGAGGCGGCACTGCGTGACCTCAGCTTCGCGATTCGGCCGGGTCAGACGGTCGGGATCATGGGAGCGACCGGCGCTGGCAAGTCCTCGCTGGTCAGCCTGATTCCAAGGCTGTATGATCCGACGGAAGGCCGCGTCCTGCTGGATGGTACGGATGTGCGGCAGATTCCGGCGGCAGAGCTGCGTTCGCAGGTGGGCATGGTGCTGCAGCAGGCGATCTTATTTACGGGGACCATCCGGGATAATATTCGCTATGGACAGCCGGATGCAACGCAAGAGCAGGTCGAGGCCGCAGCGCGCGCGGCACAAGCGCATGACTTCATCCTCGGGCTGCCTGAAGGCTATGACACGCAGCTGGGTCAACGCGGCGTCAACCTCTCGGGAGGCCAAAAACAGCGGTTATCGATCGCGCGGGCCTTACTGCTGCGCCCGGCTATCCTGATCTTGGACGACAGCACGAGTGCAGTCGATCTGGAGACCGAGTCACGCATACAGCAAGCGCTGAGGGAATTAATGCGCCACAGTACGACGCTGGTTATCGCTCAGCGGATTTCCTCGGTCATCGAAGCCGACCAGATTATTATATTGGAACAGGGCGGAGTTCACGCCATCGGCACACACGAGGAACTGCTGCGAAGCAGCCCGGTGTATCAGGAAATCTATCGATCACAGCAGGGCAGAGAGGAGGAGGTCACGCATGGCACACGATAAACCGGCGAGCGGCACCCAAAAAACGGACGTCCCTCCGGCGGCGCTAGGCTTCGGCCGGGGCCCCCGCCAGCAGGTGGAGAAGGTCCGGGCCAAGCAGACCGGCGCGACACTGCTGCGCATCTGGCGTTATCTGGCCAGGCAGCGGCGCTCTTTGCTACTGGTTAGCCTCCTTGTCCTGTGCGGCGGAGCGCTCGCGTTGACGGGGCCCTATTTGCTGGGACGGGCAATCGATGTATTTATTCTGGAGAGACGGCTGGATGGACTGGCCCAGCTCTGTCTGTTGCTGCTTGGCGTATATGGGGCGGGCAGTCTGATCTCTTGGCTGCAGACCTATGTGATGGCCGGAGTTGCGAGCCGGACGGTGTGGGAAATGCGAGGCGATTTGTTTGGTCATCTGCAGCAGCTGCCGCTTCGTTTTTTTGACCGCACCACACATGGGGAATTGATGAGCCGGACGACCAATGATATGGACAATGTGTCAACGACGCTGAATCAGAGTCTGGTGCAGCTGATGAACAGCGTAGTCATGCTGGTCGGCTCGCTGACGCTCATGCTCATTCTCAACGTCTGGCTGACGCTGGTGGCGGTCGTGACCATTCCGGTGGTGATGCTGCTGACCAAGCAGATCGCCAAGCGGACTAAGCGTTATTTTCGCGAGCAGCAGGAGCATCTCGGACAACTAAATGGCTTCATTGAGGAAACGGTATCCGGGCAAAAAGCCGTCAAGCTAATGGGGCGCGAACGCCGCGCCTCCAGGGATTTTCGGGACATTAGCATCAAGCTGCGGGATTCGGGTACACGTGCGCAGATCCTCTCGGGGACGATTGGTCCGGTGATGAACATGATGAACCACTTCAACTTCATCCTGATTGCGGTGGTTGGCGGTTGGATGGCGCTGAATGAGTGGACAACAATCGGGGTTATCGTCAGCTTCTTGACGTACTCGCGGCAGTTCAGCGGCCCCGTCAATGAGCTGGCCAATCAGTACAATATGATTCAAGCCGGCGTAGCGGGGGCGGAGCGCGTATTCGAAATCCTGGATACTGAGCGGGAGTACGAAGGAAGCGAGCAAGAGGCGGAAACAGCGGTTGTCCCGGTACAAGGGCAAGTGGAATTCCGTAATGTCTCGTTCGGTTACGGTGACCATCCGATTCTGCGGAACGTCTCGTTCTCAGCGAAGCCAGGCGACATGATCGCTCTGGTCGGGCCAACGGGAGCGGGGAAGACGACGATTATCAACCTGCTGACGCGGTTCTACGACATCCGGGAGGGCGAGATTCGGGTGGATGGGCGGGACATTCGTCAGCTCGACAAGCTGGGGCTGCGTCGTCAGCTCGGCATTGTGCTGCAGGACGGGTATTTGTTCTCGGATACAATTCGCGAAAATATCCGCTATGGCCGACTGGATGCCACAGATGAAGAGGTGCAGCGGGCAGCCGAGCTGGGCGGCGCGAATGCCTTCATCCGCAAGCTGCCGAATGGCTATGACACCGTGCTGTCCGCCGAGGGCGGCAACCTGAGCCATGGCCAGCGACAGCTCGTGACTATTGCTCGGGCCATTCTGGCGGACCCGGCGATCCTCATCCTCGATGAGGCGACGAGCAGCGTCGACACCCGGACCGAGATGCATATCCAGGAGGCGATGGCGACCTTGATGAAGGGACGCACCAGCTTTGTCATCGCCCACCGTCTCAGCACCATCCGTGAAGCCACGCAAATCCTCGTCATCCGCGGCGGCGAGGTGATCGAGCGTGGTACGCATGAGGAGTTGCTGGCGCAAGAGGGCTTCTATGCCCGCCTGCATGCGGGGCAATTTCATGAAGAGGTGAGCTGAGGCCCCAAGTTGCTGCTCGGCCCACCCTATCCAAATGGACTTTGACCTCTGACGCGGCATGATATCGATGCCCTGAGGTTTCGCAACCGCAGAGAATGCATCTAAGGAAACCACATAACGCTATTTGGCCGCTTACCCGCTATTTCGGATTCTAACGAATCTACAAATTCTTATTGAGCTCATTTTTTGCCCTCAAATCCGCTAATTGGTTGGGATAGCGTTACCCAGTTTCGTTAGAATTTCAACGTGGGCGATTTGGGTGGAATAGCGTGATGTAGTTTCGTTAGAGCGCGGAATTCACTATGCGCATGGGGTCATTTGATTGCCGTCATGCTTCCGGACCCTGCAACGGGCAGGGAGCTGCGCGCGGCGCGTGGCGCGTGGCGCGTGGAAAGAAACGAAGGGCAGGAGCACCACAAATCCAAAACCAGCTCCAAGCCAAAACAAACTCCAAATCTAAACCAGCTGCATAAAGAAGCCAAGGTGCTTTGCTGCGACGCAAACTCACCTTGGCTTCTTAACGTATGCTTGAGCTATTACGAAAGCACAGGGCGTCTACGCGGTCGTCCGACCGCTGTCATGCTACCGGACCCCGCTCGCGGAAGGCAGGCAGTTTACCAGTTTCATAGTAGCACCTTGTGGTGCCACTCATTTGGACACTAATCCTGCCGTGCCGCTCATCTTGTGGCTTATCTTGCAGCTCCATAGACGACCCCCGAAGACCCGAGGCGTGCTATAGACCATATAGCCCCTCCACACTAAACTCTCAACGAACCCCGGAAGCCGCGAGCGCCATAGTAGGATTCTGCGCCGTTGTGATAGACGAAGACGGTGTCATAGCGACGGTCGCAGAAGAGGGCGCCGCCGAGCTTACGGATATTATCCGGTGTTTGGACCCAACTGGAGGTTTTCTTGTCGAATTCGCCGAGGGTTTGCAGCTGACGGTACTGCTCCTCCGTGAGCAGTTCGACCCCCATCTCAGCAGCCATGGCGACTGCGCTGTGCTTGGGCTTGTGCTCCTTGCGCGAATCCAGTGCTTCCTGGTCGAAGCAAATGCTCCGGCGGCCTTTGGGGCTCTCGGCTACGCAGTCATAGAAGATGTACTCCCCCGTCTCCGGGTCCTCGCCGACAACATCCGGTTCGCCGCCGGTTGCTTCCATCTCATGGAGCGTACGCAGCTTGGCGGAGTTAGCCTCCAATCTGGCGCGGACATCCGCCCAATTCAGGCCCCTGTGGCGCTCCATATGCTTCTCGAAACGTGCCTGCAATATGCCAATCAGTGTCTCCTGATGCTCAGGTGAGTACTCGGCTGCTGTCTTTTCTTTGCTTTTTGTCATGCGGGTGATTCCTCCCTTGTCCAATTCCAGCTTGGATGCTTTCTCATTCCAATGTACCTCTTGCCCTTATCATGCGCAAGTGAATCTAGGACGACCCAACGTTCTTCTCTGGTCGCACGCCATTGCCCATTTTAATATTGTCGTATTGACATATACAAAATGATGGTGTATTCTTTTGATAATATCAATTATACAATATCAAACCGAAAGCGAGGGAACGCATATGTTTGGTATCCGTTATGCCAAATTTCAGCCGACGCAATACGTGATGAAGGTGAAGAATGGCAAGGTGGTCAAGGAAGGCATCGGTCTATCCTTCTACTATTATGCGCCGACAACATCGGTGGTGGTCGTCCCGGTCTCCTCCATTGATGTGCCTTTCATGTTCGAGGAGATGACAGAGGACTATCAGGCGGTGACGGTGCAAGGCCAGTTAACGTACCGGATCGCGGATTATCGGCGGATTGCTGAGGTTCTAAACTATACGTATGATCTCAAAAGACAGGTCTATCTCTCTGATGATCCAATCAAGCTCAACCAGCGCATCATCAATCTCGCCAAGGTCCATGCCAAGCATGATCTATCGCGCAAGCCGCTGCGCGAAGCGGTACGCTCCAGCGACCGGCTGGCGCAGCAAATCAAGACGGACGTCCGGGCGAGCGAAGAGCTGGATGCGCTGGGGATTGAGCTGATGGGCGTGGCGGTGCTGGCGATTTTGCCGAACAAGGAAACGATGCGTGCGCTGGAGGCCCAGGCCCGGGAGGAGATTCTGGAGCATGCGGATGAAGCGCTGTACCGCCGCCGGAATGCCTCAATCGAGCAAGAACGGCGCCTGAAGGAGAACGAGCTGAACACCGATATGGCAGTCGAGGCCAAAAAGCGTCAGATCCGCGAAGCGCAACTCGACAGCGAACGTGCGGTCCGGCACAAGGAGCAAACGATGCAGGAGGAGCAGCTGCAATTCGAAACGGCGATGGAGGAGAGCCGCCATCAACTGATCGATCTGGCTGCGGCCAACAAACGGGCGCAGGCAGACGTCAAAGCCTATGAGCTCAGCGCTGTCATGCGATCGCTCCATGGGGTGGAGCCGGGCGTCCTGCAGGCTTTGTCCAACCTGGGCATGAACCCTGACAAGCTGATCGCCATCGCCTTCCAGGACCTGGCCGATAAGGCAGAGCGGATCGGCCAGCTCAACATCTCGCCGGATCTGCTGCAAGGCCTGCTCTCGGGGCAGACGCCTGGCGGAGGGGCGCCTGGACGCGGCGCTAGCGGCCGATGAGCGGTCCGGCCACCGAGCGTAAGCTCGTCCTCGTCACCCGGCCGACCCGGCTGCAGGAGCTCATTGTCCGCTACAATACCGTGCAGCAGGCCCGGTTCTACATCGAGCGGCTGGGAGCAGACTTCGGCGATTATGAAGCGGAGGACCGCCAGTACCGCGAGGTGCTGGAGCGGGTGAGTGTCGAGCTGCAGGCCGCCGGTCGGCTGCAGGTGATCGATCGCGCCTTTTTGCCCAGCTTCATCTTTGGTCCGCAAGATACGGTGGTCGTGCTGGGGCAGGATGGATTGGTGGCTAATACGTTGAAGTATCTGGACGGCCAGCCGCTCATCGGCGTCAATCCGGACCCGCTGCGCTGGGACGGTGTACTGCTGCCGTTCCAGGCAGGCGACCTGCGGCTGATTCTGGGAGACGTGCTGCGCGGCCAGCGGCCCTGCAAGAGCGTGACCCTGGCCAAGGCCGAGCTGAATGACGGGCAGACGCTATACGCAGTCAATGATCTGTTCATCGGTCGCCGGAGCCACGTCTCTGCCCGGTACGAATTGGCTCTGGGCGAACGTGCCGAGCGGCAGTCTTCCAGCGGGATTATCGTATCCACAGGACTCGGCTCCACCGGCTGGTTCAAGAGCGTGCTGGCGGGCGCAGCCGGAGTCATGCGCGGCGCCACGGGACAGCCGGCACGATTAGAACCGGCAACGCTCTATGCCGGCACCGAGGAGCAGGACGCAGACCCGCGCGCAGCCTGGGATGCACAGCAGCTGTATTTTGCCGTACGGGAGCCTTTCCCGAGCAGGACAACGGCGGCCGAACTGGTTTTCGGCCAAGTCAATGCTGCCCGCCCCCTCCGGGTCATCTCCCAGATGCCAGAGGACGGCGTCATCTTCAGTGATGGCGTAGAGAGTGACTTCCTCGTTTTTCAAGCCGGGGTCGAGGCCACCATTGGACTGGCGGAACGGCAAGGCGTGTTAGTCGTGTAAGGTGTGGCGTGGTCCGCACAGCAGCTTCCTCCGGCAGGGGGGAGCTTTTTGTTAGGATTCAGTAAGAATGCACGTTCGCATGAGCGGTGTTATATGGTAGAATAAGGGGAGGGGGTGTCCGTATTGGGAGATAGGAAATGGCAACGGGACAAAAGTATTTTTTGGGGATTAATGGATCAGGCCTGCCAGGACGCGGCAGATGCTTATGAGACGCTGCACAGGCACCCGTCTCCGCACAACTACCGATTGTCGCTTGGGTATCTATCGATGTCCAGCGCTTCCTATATGGAGGCTTGGCAATTCTATGTCTTGCATGAGGATATTCAGCATTACGAGATCGACCCCGTCTTCCGGGCCTACGAGGCATTCAAGCGCCAAATGAAGCAAGTCATCACCAACAATGACCGGGCGGGGGAGCCGCTGGCTGCAGCTTACGAGACGTTGCAATCAACCTACCGGGAAGCTAGCGAGTTTATTGAAAGTAGTATGTAGGGGAGGAGTGAGAACATCATCTACATAAAAAAGTTGGCCGCTATCATGCTATGTGTAATCGTACTATGTGGTTGCTCATCCAACTTGTCTTTTGAGGCGAAGGATGTATACCAACTGACTGTCACAGATTATGAAAGAACGCATGTTTTTCAAACGATAGAAGATGCTGTTGTTATAAAAGAATTAGTCGACTCTCTGAATCGTGCGCAAACCGTAAGTACCGCAGCAATGGATCTGGTGTTGCCTCTGAACCGAGTGGTGTTCCTGAATCAGCAAGGGGAAGTGCTCTTGGAGCTTGGTTATTATGATGACGAGACATTAACGCTAAATGGTGTAACCGGCCGGTATTGGGATTCGAAGCGGGATTTGTTCTATGGCAGCAGCTATGAACTTCCGAGTTGACATATCTACATGAAAATGAGAGGGGCTTGAGCGAGAATGAAAGCAGACACAACCCTACGCACCTGCGAGCAAGGCCACGAGTACCGCAAGAGCAGTGATTGTCCGACCTGCCCTGTATGCGAAGGGGCAAGCAAGCCGGAAACCGGGTGGCTCTCGCGATTGTCTTCACCGGCTCGAAACGCACTGGAGCATGTAGGGATTACGACAACCGAGCAGTTGTCCGCTTACAGTGAGAAGGAGATTTTGAAGCTGCATGGTATCGGACCGGCTTCGCTGCCCAAACTAAGAGAGGCCCTTCAGGACAGCGGACTGGCATTTCACAAGAAGTCGTAAACCCGGATTGACACGCCGTTGTCCAGGGTGCTAAGCTGGTAGCAATCGACAAGAAGAGGGAGGGACGCTGGCATGCTGCACTCGATGCGGATCCGATAATTCAGTTTGGAATTGATAGTTCACCGCCAGAGGTGGGCCAATTTTGAGCTGCTTATCGGAACGGGTGCAGATTGAAGGCAACGCATAACGTCAAGCTTAAGAGCCTCATGCTCTTGAGTAATGATGATGACCGCAGGTTACCTGTCACTTTGTATGTCTATTGGACATCCGGGTGATTGAATGGATCCAACGGTATGCATGTTGCCCGGCGTCTTTCCGTTCGTGAATACACAGCAGCTCCAGGCCCACAGTGGGAATTGGAGCTGTTTTTTTGTTGTGGAAAGGAGCGATGGTTGATGAGGCAAGGCTGGTATTTCTTTACTTGATTCTTCCTTCCGAAATCGCAGGCTAGCCTGCGACCGATTTGGACAACTGCGATTTTTGCGAAGGAGGAACAAACGATGAATGTATTGATTAAAGCGAAGAATTTGTATGTAGACTATGCTGGACGGGATGTACTGGATATTGAAGCATTGGACGTGTATGCGTATGATCGGATCGGACTAGTCGGGGCCAACGGAGCGGGCAAGAGCACGCTGATCAAAGTGCTGCTGGGTGAGCTTGCGCCCGCCGAGGGCGAGGTGGTCCGGGGAGGGGAGTTTGCGTATATCCCCCAGCTGGAGGACGTGTCCGGTGAAGCGGCGGACCATGCCCTGCTAGGCAAACTGGGGCTCTCGGAGGTTGAGCGGGAGTACCGGAGCGGAGGCGAGGAAACACGAGTGAAAATTGCGGAGGCCCTCTCGGGTGCGGTGCATGGCCTCGTCGCTGACGAACCGACCAGTCATCTGGATCGTGAAGGCACAGAGCTGTTGATCCACCAGTTGAAGCACTACCCCGGCGCACTGCTACTGATTAGTCATGACCGGCATTTCCTGGATGAGACAGTAGATAAAATCTGGGAGCTGAAGGAGGGGCGGATCACCGAATACTGGGGCGGATACTCCGATTACCTGGCGGCCAAGGAAGCCGAGCGAGCTGCGCAAGCGATCCATTACAAGCAGTTCGCTGCGGAACGGGAGCGTCTGGAGAAATCAATCGGGGAGAAGCAGAGCCAAGCCCGCAAGCTGGAGCAAAAAGAAAAGGGTGCCGCCAAAAAGAATCGGTCCGATGCGGGCGGCCGGCTTAGCCATCAGAAAACGGTGGGCAGCAAGCAGAAAAAGCTGCATAAGGCCGCGAAGCAGATGGAGCAGCGCATCGAAGCGATGGGGGAGGTAAAACCGCCGGAGGCACTAGATTCCGTCGTCTTCCGCCAGAGTCGGACGCTCGAGCTGCATAACCCTTTTCCGATTACGGGATACGAGGTCACCAAATGCCTCGGTGACAAGGTCATCTTCGACCAGGCTTCCTTCCAATTCCCGTTGGGAGCCAAGATTGCTATCACCGGAGGCAATGGAGCAGGCAAATCGACACTGCTGCGGATGATCATGAACCGGGACGAGGGCATCGTGCTGGCACCCAAGGTCGAGATGGGTTATTTTGCGCAAAATGGCTATAAGACGGAGGCGGATGAGCAGGTGCTGGCATTTATGCAGGCGCACAGCGATTACCAGGTGCCAGAGATCCGGAGTGTGCTGGCGGCAATGGGCTTCTCGTCACAGGATGTGCGCAAACGGCTGCCCATGCTAAGTGGAGGCGAGCGGATGAAGCTGCAACTGGCACGGCTGCTCCTGGGCCGGTATAATGTGCTGCTGCTGGATGAACCGAGTAATTTTCTTGATCTGCCTGCGGTCGAAGCGTTGGAGACGCTGCTGAAAAACTATACCGGCACGATCGTGTTCGTAACCCATGATCATCGGATGCTACAGCATACCGCAGATCTGGTGTACGAGATTAAAGATAGGAAGCTGGTCCAGACTGAGCTATAATGAAAGATAGCTGCCCGTCGCCGCGTAAAGCCTGATATCTGGGCCTGGGCGACGGGCTTTTCAGGAGAATAAACGGCTGCACCGTTATGGCCGGCATCTGTCGACAAGGGAAGGAGCCGATGAATCGATGAAAGCCGCTGTGATTCGCAAGTATGGCAAGCCGGACGTGCTGCAGGTGGAGGAGGTCCAGGAGCCAGTGCTGGGTTCTCGTGATGTCAAGATCGCGGTGAGTGCCTCTTCGGTGAATCCGGTAGACTTCAAGACACGCTCGGGCAAGATATTTTTTATCTCGGGCCTACGTTTTCCGAAGATTCTCGGCGGCGATGTCGCCGGACGTGTGTTAGCCTGCGGGGATGCGGTCCAGCATCTGTCGCCGGGAGACGAGGTCTACGGGTTCTCATCCGCTCCAACCCGGGGCGGTGCCTACGCCGAGGTCATGTGCTGTAAGGCGGATCGGCTAGCGCACAAACCCGTGGAGCTGAGCATGAGCGAAGCGGCAGCCATCCCGTTGGCCGGATCGACCGCCTATCAGGCGCTCTACAAGCAAGGGGAGCTGCAACCGGGCATGCGCGTGCTGATTACCGGCGCCACCGGCGGGGTGGGGCATTTCGCAGTGCAGTTGGCCCGGGCTGCCGATTGCCAAGTGACGGGCGTCTGTCATTCGCGGAACCGTTCACTGGCCGAGGAACTGGGCTGCGATGAGGTCATTGCCTACGATGAAGAGGATTTCCGCAAGCGGCACGGCACCTACGATCTGATCCTCGACGCCGCGGCCAAGTTCGGCTACGGTTCGTGCCGACCTGCGCTCACAGAGAAGGGAATCTACGTGTCCACAATTCCGGCGCCGGGCATCATGCTGCGGCATTTGTGGTCGCGCTATGCCTCTGGTCGGCGCGGCCGCTTCGTATCGGCGCATGCCAACACGGCGGACCTGGAGCGAATGAGCCGACTGGTTGAGACGGGACAGCTGCGGCCGCACATCGAGCATCGTTTCCCGCTGACGGGGATCGCCGATGCCCACCGCCTCAGCGAAACGGAGCGCGTGCGGGGCAAGATTGTCATTGAAATCGGTGAATAACATGGGAATAAAGGCGAATGTTTTGCCAACTGCCATTGGGCATTTCATTCAACCTACCATCGAGCGGCTGAAGATAAAACCGTTATTAGTCTACGTGTGCGCCCAGCCAGGGGTGAAATGTTACTTGGTTTGAGCTAAAGTCGGTGTGTGCACCCAACCAGGGGTAAAATGTTATTTGGATTGAGCCAAAGTCGGTGTGTGCACCCAATTAGGGGTAAAATGTTACTTGGTTTGAGCCAAGGTCGGGGTGTGCGCGTCCAACCAGAATATGGTCTGCCCTCAAAAGGGCCGGAGAGGCACGGAATCGAATCTGGTCAACGCTGTCCCCCGATTTCAACCGCTAGAGCGGTTAACAAATCAAGAAATCTGGCGACAACAGCGATCGTAAGATCGATCCGTGACCGTAGGATTCTATTTTTCAGTAGCCTTACATGTTACTTGAATCGCCCAACATAGAGAAGCAAAGAAGGAAAGGAAGAGCATCTATGTCAACAACCACGAACGACAGACAATTGAAGCTGGGCGTATTTGTCCAGGGCGCAGGCCATCATATCGCCGGGTGGCGCATGCCGGAGGCCAAGGCGGGCAGCGAGAATCTGGAGCTGATCGTCGAGATCGCGCGTATTGCTGAAGCGGCCAAGTTCGATATGCTCTTTTTGGCGGACGGCCTGACGACTGCACGGGACGCAACCCCGTCCGTCATTGCGCGGTTCGAACCGATCACATTGCTATCCGCCTTGGCCATGGCTACCCGCCAGATCGGGTTGGCCGTGACGGCCTCCACGACATACTACGAGCCATTCAACCTGGCACGACTCCTGGCTTCGGTTGACTTAATCAGCGGCGGCCGGGTCGCTTGGAACGTTGTGACAACCTCATCGACGAGCGCCGCCGCAAACTTCTCGGCAAGCGAGCATTTGGAGCATGGCCTGCGATACGAGCGGGCAGCCGAATTTGTTGATGTCGTGCAGGGGCTGTGGGACAGCTGGGAACCGGACCCGTATATCATGAATAAGGAAACGGGCGAGTATGTGGATGCATCCAAGCTGCATGAGCTGGACCACGAGGGGCGCTTCTTCACTGTTAAGGGGCCGCTCAATATTACCCAGAGCCCACAGGGCCGGCCAGTCATGATTCAGGCGGGTTCCTCTGGCATTGGTATGCAACTGGCTGCCCAGTACGGCGAGGTGGTCTTCACGGCGCAGCAGACAATGGAGGATGCACAGGCTTTCTACCACGAGTTGAAAAGCTTCCTGCCCCGCTACAACCGGACCGCGGACCAATGTCATATCATGCCCGGCCTGCTGCCAGTCGTAGGCGCGACGGAGAAGGAGGCGCAGGAGAAGTACGAGCACCTGCAAAGCCTGATTGACGACGGCGGTGCCTACAGCCTGCTGTCTGAACGGTTTCAATTGGACATGAGCCAATATGAGCTGGACGAGCCAGTGCCTGATGTGCCACAGACACCGGGCCACAAGAGCCGTCCGCAGCTGCTTCTCAAACTGGCGCGGGACAAAGGCTACACGCTCAGAGAGCTGTATCGCGAAGTGGCGGGGGCTCGCGGACACCGGATCGTCGTCGGCACGCCGGTTCAATTGGCTGATCACATCCAACAGTGGTTCGAAGGACAGGCAGCGGATGGTTTTAATATCATGCCCCCTTATATGCCTGGCGGCCTGCAGGATTTTGCCGATGGCGTCATTCCGGAGCTGCAGAATCGGGGGCTGTTTCGACGGGAATATGACGGGTCCACGTTACGCAGTCACTTGGGGCTGACCATGCCTGCGCACCGCCATCAACCCACAGAAAACGCGTAATAAATCAAGGGCTTCACTACGGTTTGTAAACGTGGGGACAGCCCTTTTTTTGCTGGATGCGGCGAGTGTAAAGTTTATTCTGTTTTGACATGAAGTATCAAAATTCGACATTTTTCATTTTTCGTTGACACATTTCGAGTTCTATAATAGAATCTTAATACCGACTTATTTACTCGGCATTAACAAAGCGTGTAAGGATTCACGTTGTCCGTTAGGACAAGCTATCCTCACTAAGCTAACCGGGGTGCATGAACAGATTTGTTGCAAGCAAAATTACAGACAGGAGAGAGAGCAGCATGTCGATGGACAGGGGAGCCAAACAAACACAGACAACAAAGATGGAGGCAGCTATGAGACAGAAAAAGCGGACAACTTGGTCAACAATCGTAGTGTTTACAATGATTCTTGCTTTGCTGACAGCTTGCGGAGGCAACGGTGGTAATGCCACGAACAACCAACCTAACAACACAAATGAGGGTGCGAACAACGGAAACGCGACATCCGAGACCCCTGCTGCAACAGAGACGCCTTTTCCTGAGAAAGGGATTGAATTGATCGTTCCTTTTAACGCAGGCGGCGTATCAGATATCCTGGCCCGTTCTTTTGCTGAGGCGGCTAGTGAGATAATTGACCAAACCATTACCATTAAAAACGTTGGCGGCGGCTCCGGTACGACTGGTAACTACGAGCTCGTGCGTGCTAAGGCTGACGGATACACTTGGCTGTGGGCGGCAACAGGTCATATCTCCTCGACCTTGCATATCACCCCGGCTCAATATACTCGCGATGACTTTACAATCGTGAACAAAGCTGGCGAGATGGCTGTAGTTGTTGTCGTTCCGAAAAACTCGCCGTATGAGTCACTCAATCAACTGGTCGACGAAGCCAAAGCAAACCCTGGCAATATCACAGTTGGCAACCCGGGTGAAGGTACGGTCGTAGCCTTGCTCGCGAATATTTTGGAAGACAGCCAAGGCATCGAACTGCAGCACGTTCCTTACCAAGGTAGCGGCCCGCTGTTGCCGTCCATCCTGGGCGGACATATCGATGCGGCGTTCATGAATGTGCCAGAAGTACGCAGTCAGATTGAGGCTGGTGAATTGCGCGCCTTGGCTGTATTGAGCGAAAACCGCGTGGATGCTCTGCCAGACGTACCGACAAGCGGTGAGCTTGGCGTAGAAGGCGTAGCTGGCGGCGCGAGCCACTTCATCGTTATTCCGAACGATGTTCCAGAAGAAGTTGTGCAAAAAATCGATAGCTTGACCAAAGAAGTGTACGAGACGGAGCGTTTCAAACAATTGATGGATCAAGTGGGCTACCAGATTGCCTACAAAGACAGTGCTGATTCGAAAGCAGAAGTAGATGCCTGGTTCGAGCTGACACAAGGCGTTTATGAGCGTTTGGGGCTGCTGCAATAATGAGTATCGTAGCCTTCCGCGCGCGGATTATAACCGCATCGTTGGCGCTTGTCTTGTCCATTATGACGCTGTGGCAGACTTGGGATCTGCCTATGGGCACAATGCGGGCTGTGAAAACCGGCTTCTTTCCGAAAGTATTCGGCGTATTGCTGCTCGTGCTCAGCATTGGCATGCTATATCAATTGTATCTAGCGAGACATGACAGACGCCAGGCGGCAGAGGGGGCAGACTCGGAAGAGTCTGTCAACCTCCGCGGCCTTGTTGGCTTTTCGGCCCTTTTCGTGATTTTCGTAGTGCTGTGCTATACAGCTGGTTTTCTTATCGCGGCGGTGGTTTCCGTCCTTGGTGGCGGCTTCCTGCTAGGTTTAAGGAAGTGGAAATTGTTCTTGCTCGCAGGAGGCACGGCACTCATGTCTTGGCTGTTGTTTGATCAATGGCTGGGCATTTCCTTGCCTTCGGGCATGTGGTAAGCCGACCCTGGACACATCTTGGAGGGAATAACGACAAATGGAAGATATATTACTGGGCGTCGCCAGCGCGTTTTCATGGGTTAACCTGCTGTTTTGTTTGCTGGGGGTCGCGCTAGGCACGATTGTCGGGGTATTGCCCGGTCTTGGACCGGTTGGAGCGATTTCCATGCTTCTCCCGATTACGTTTGCCATGGAGCCGACAGCGGCACTGATTCTGATTGCAGGCATTTATTTTGGCGGATTGTACGGGGGTTCAACGACGTCCATTCTGGTCAATGTGCCGGGCTCGGCCTACTCGGTTGTTGCCACGTTTGACGGGTATAAGATGACTCAAAAAGGCCGGGCAGGCGCGGCGCTAGCGATCTCTGCGATTGCCTCGTTCTTTGCAGGTACGATCGGCATCATCTTGCTGACCTTCTTGGCTCCGCCGATCGCCAGTGTGGCGCTGCGATTTGGGCCGCCGGAGTATTTTGCCATTATCCTGTTGGGTCTGTTGGTCCTGTCCCGTCTGACGGATTCATCGCTGATTCGTAGCTATATGCTGATTGCAGGCGGTATCGTCCTGTCGATTATCGGCATTGACCAGATGAGCGGTACGCTGCGTCTGACGTTTGGCCAATCCTGGCTGATTGACGGTCTGGACTTCACACCGATTCTGATGGGCTTGTACGGGTTGTCTGAGGTCATCATCGCGATGGAGAAAAAACATCAGAAGCCGATCAAGGCCGATTTATCCCTGCGCAAGCTGATGCCGAGCAAGGATGAACTGAAGCGTAGTACGGCTCCGATGACACGGGGCAGCTTCCTGGGCTTCCTCATTGGCCTTATCCCGGGACCTGCGATGATTCTCAGTACGTATGCTTCGTATGCGATGGAGAAACGGATCTCCAAGCATCCGGAAGAGTTCGGTAAAGGCGCTATCGAAGGCGTCGCCGGACCGGAAGCTGCCAATAACGGCGCGAGTGCGGGTGCGTTGGTACCGTTGTTGTCGCTGGGTGTGCCGTTCTCGGCGTTGCCTGCGATTTTGCTGAGTGCGTTTATTATCCAGGGCATCACACCGGGTCCGCTCATGATGACGGAGAACCCGACGGTGTTCTGGGCGCTCATTACCAGTATGTATATCGGTAATATCATGCTGCTCATTCTCAACCTGCCGCTGGTCGGTATGTTTGCCAGTATTGCCCGGATCCCGCCCCGCGTCCTGATGCCGATCGTTATGATCTTCTGCTTCGTGGGTGCCTACTCGGTCCGCAGTAATATGTTTGACGTCATCGTCATGATCGTATTCGGGGTTGTCGGTTACCTGTTCCGCAAGGCCAAGCTGGATCCGTCCCCGCTCGTACTGGGGATCATCCTCGGCCCAATGCTGGAGACGTCGCTGACCCAATCGATGCTGATCTTCAAAGGCGATCTGACCATGTTCTTCACCCGTCCAATCTCCGGCACTATGCTGGCGCTTGGCGTGATCGTCACCATCTGGCCGCCAATCTACAGATATGTGAAACGCAAGAGAGCTGTCAAGAACGCGTAGTTATGGATTTGGCTAGCTGAGACCATCGCTCTCCGAGCACTGGGAGGGGCACGGGGACGCGGTGGTTTTGCCAGTTGCCGATGCGGTTAGTTGCTGGAGTGTAGCGATATGAGGTACAGAGTGTGAGGGCAGAGCTTCCCGACTTTGTCTCGTCATTGCAGTGAGTTCGAGTCGGGGGGTGGGAGAGGGTGCGAGTCCAAGTGCGAGTGTGTTCCCTCTACCGTCAGCAATGGACCGAGTTCGGGAGCGTTCCCTCTACCGTCAGCAATGGACCGAGTCCGGCAGCATTCCCTCTAACGGCCACCAATGCAGCTATTTCCATATAAAAACCGGGTTTGCTCGTCTAACGGCCACAGGTGCACTTATTAGCTGCAAAAGCGGCTCCAAACGGCAGAAAACACGTAAATAACGGCACTGAGCAAATAGCGGCTGTGGTGGCCGTTAGCGCACAATGAGGTGAATTGCATGCTGTGTCGGATGTGGGGGAAATAAAGTGCACAATGTTACTTGAATTGCGACGTTGTGTCGGATGCCGCTGGATAAGGTGCACAATGTTACTTGAATTGCGTCGTAGTGCGGGACTTAGCTAGATTAGGTGCACAATGTTACTTGGATTGCGTCGTAGTACAGGGTTAGCTAGATTAGGTGCACAATGTTACTTGAATTGCGTCCCAATGCGGGACTTAGCTAGATTAGGTGCAGAATGTTACTTAAATGGTGCCGCAACTACAATAAATGGTTTGGCTTACGAAGTGAGTTTCCTTCGGAAACGTTGAGGAGGGATAATTTGGAGCTGAGGCGAGAACAGTATGATGTAATCATTGTTGGCAGCGGGGGTGCGGGACTGCGCGCCGCGCTGGCCGCCAGCGAGGAAGGCGCGCGAGTCGCCATCTTGACCAAGAGTGAGCCCCAGCGGTCGGGTGGCACTCTCTCGGCGCATTATTCGTTCTGCGCGATCCTGCCCGAAGCGACGCCTGGCGACAACGCGGAAGTCTTCGCAGACGACATTGTCCGTTCCGGCGAAGGCATCTCAGACCGGGAGCTGGTCCGGATTCTCGCTGAGCAAGCTGGCGAGGCGGTTCAATACGTAGCGGACTTGGGCGTATCCTTTGACAAGCAAGAGGAGGATGCCTCCAAGCTGCATCTCGGTTGGCTGGCCGGACATAGCTATGCTCGTGCAGCTCATGTTGGCAACCGTGTCGGCAGCGAGATGGTGCGGGTACTGCTTAAGGCGATTCGCAAGCGGGAAATCCCAATTCATGCGTTCACGCATGTGACCGATCTGCTGGTGGAGGACGGTGAGGTGCGGGGGGCCTTGGCCTATCATGCACCTACTGGTGAGCTGCGCGTCTATACGGCTCCTTCTGTCATTCTAGCTACTGGCGGCGGCAGTCAGGTGTACGCGCTGAACACCAATCCGTTCGAAGCAACAGGAGACGGCTATGGCCTGGCATTGCGTGCAGGAATTGAGCTGGTAGATATGGAGTTCGTTCAGCACTATCCTACTGTCCTGGTCGAGCCGGGCGGGGCGCGGGGACTGATGTTCAACTCGGGCATCTTGATTCCCAAAGGCGCAAGATTGCTGAATCGGCAAGGTGAAGACTTCTGGGACCGCTACGGTGTCGGCGAGCTCAAGCAGGCGACGCGTGACGTCATGTCCCGTGTCATGGCCCGCGAGCTGGCAGCCGGAGGCGGGACAGATAGCGGCGGCTTGTACATCAGCACACGCGGCATGGATCCGGACGAGTTCCCGCAGATGCAGCAACGGCTCCTGCAGGATCTGGGGATCGAGACGGATGCCGAGCTGCGGGTGGTGGCGCCGGGGGCGCATTATTTTATGGGCGGTATTCGAATCGATACCCGGACGCGAACAGGCGTGACGGGCGTATTCGCCGCGGGCGAGTGTGTCGGAGGCATTCATGGCGCCAACCGGCTGGCGGGCAATGCGCTGTCGGAGAACCAGGTATTCGGTGCGATTGCGGGCCGCGAGGCAGCCAGACATGCCCTGCATCAGGGGGGACAGGCAGCCTCCAATGAAACCGTGAAGCAAGCTCTCTCGCCTGTAGTTGGACTACTGGAGCGGGCAGGCCAGGCGGGCGACGGGTTGACCCCATTGCAAGGCTGGGCACGGGTTCAGGAGCTTATGCAGCGCCATGTCGGCGTAGTTCGTGAGCAGGCGGGGCTGGCACAGGCGCAAGTGGAGCTAGAGGAACTGCGGACCGAGCTTGATCATGTGCGGGCACGCGACGGCTCAAAGGTGTATAATCGAGATATTGCCAAAGCGCTAGAGCTGCGCAACATGGTGGACACCGGATGGGCGGTAGCAGTCGCTGCGAGCGCCCGGACCGAGAGCCGGGGAGCTCATGTACGTTTGGACGCACAGGAGTTGGACCGTGCATGGCAGCTAAGCTTGGCGGTGCGCCGAAGCACTGAAGGGCCGCTTGTCGACAAGCTGGCGCGACAGGAGGGGTGATCATGATGACGGAACAAACGATGGTAACCTGCGAGGTGGCCCGCAAGGCCGCCCCGGACAGTGAACTAACCTATTCAACTTATACCATTCCCTATCGCCCCGGCATGACGGTGCTGGACATGATGCGCTATATTGCGGACGAGCTCGACGGGAGCTTCGTTTATCATGACCACTCCTGCAAGCGGGGCTTTTGCGGTAGCTGTATGGTCAAAGTGGATGGCAAAAGCAAGCTGTCCTGCCGCACGCTGCTGGACCCGAGCGGGATCCGGCTGGAGCCGGCGCTGAAGACGGCAAGAGACTATTGGCCAGCAGAGGCCTGAGCCTTATAAAGGTAGCTCAAAAAGTCCGCTTTTGATCACGAAGGGATTCATTTAAATTAACAGGAGGCGATATCATGACGACCCTATCATCAACCCTGCAGGAGATGAGCACTGGATTGCAAGAGCAATTGGTGAGCATGCGACGGGAGCTGCACAGACATCCGGAGTTGTCGGGGGAAGAGCATGAGACAACCGCACGCATCCGTGCCTGGCTGACCGAAGCGGGTGTGCCGTTGCGAGAACTGAATCTGACGACGGGCGTTCTGGCAGAGATCCAAGGCGGGCGTCCCGGCCCGACGATCCTGCTGCGTGCCGATATCGACGCGCTGCCCGTCCAGGAAGAGACGGGCTTGCCTTTTGCCTCTGAGATCCCGGGGCGGATGCACGCCTGCGGACATGATTTTCATACCACATCCATGATCGGTGCGGCAGCCCTGCTGCAAAAGCATGCTTCGACGCTTGCGGGCAACGTACGGATCTTGTTCCAACCGGCCGAAGAGACGGCATCCGGCGCCAAGACTGTCATTGCAGCAGGCGCATTGGAAGGCGTATCGGCCGTATTCGGCATGCACAACAAGCCGGAGCTGCCGGTCGGCACGGTCGGTCTGCGGGTGGGCCCGCTCATGGCCTCCGTCGACCGCTTCATCGTCCGGGTCAAAGGCGTCGGCGGCCATGCCGGCATCCCGGAGGCGACCGTGGATCCCATTGTTGTCAGCAGTGCCATCGTTGGTGCGCTACAGACACTGGTCAGCCGCAATACAAGTCCACATCATGCGGCGGTCGTCAGTGTGTGCCGCCTGCAGGTCGGTTCGTCCTGGAATGTGATCCCCGAGAGCGGAGAGATGGAGGGCACGGTTCGAACCTTCCAACGCGAAGCCAGAGCCAATCTGCCGGAGCAGATGCGCCGTGTGGTCGAGAACGTCGCAGCAGGGTATGGTGCAGAGGCAGAGCTGGAATGGATCGGCATGCTGCCGGCCGTCAATAACGATGCTGCAGCGATTGAGCTGACGGATCGGGTGGCTCGTTCCCAGGGGCTGCAAGTGGTGGAGGCGGTCTCCACCATGGGTGGAGAAGACTTCGCTCTCTATCAAGAGCAAGTGCCTGGCGCGTTCCTGTGGATGGGAACCGGCGGTACCGAGCAATGGCATCACCCGAAATTCACATTGAACGAGGACGCGCTATCCATCAGTGCTGCTCTGTTCGCAGAAGTGGCCATTGAGGCGCTGCAGGCTTACGCCAAGTAACCAAGTAACCAGCGGCGGAGCTTGCCCTAGGGGCGAGCATAAGTCGCTTCGGAAATATAGGACTAGCTGGCAATAAGAGGCGGGGCGAGGCGGTCTGCCTTCCAAAGCCAGGCTAGTCTCCAATCTTACCAAGCACATCAGGGCCGGGCGAGCAGCAGCCGTTGCATCGCACGTCCCTGACTGTGTAACCGGACCTTACAACTAGGAGGATCAGCGAATGCCGTCACATGTAATCGATATGATTTTGACCCGCAATAATTTTGGTACAGAGGAGATGCGGAATGTCTGGTCGGACGAGAATCGCCTGCAAAAGCACCTCGACGTTGAGGCAGCGCTGGCGCTCGCTGAAGGAGAGCTGGGCCTGATTCCTGCGGCTTCGGCCAAGGTCATCGCGGAAAGCGCGCAGGGCGGCTCCATCAATATGGAAGAGGTAGCTGCTGAAGCGGCGATTCTGAAGCATTCCTTCATGTCCACGCTAAAGGCGCTCCAACGACTGTGCGGCGAGGAGCATGGCGAGTGGGTGCACTATGGCGCCACGACTCAGGACATCGTCGATACGGGAATGATGCTGCAGCTGCAGGAAGCGCACCGCATCATCGTTCGCGATGCCCGAGCCGTGGCCCGCGAGCTGGCGCGTCTTGCACAGGAGTATCGTTTGACGCCAATGGCAGGTCGTTCACACGGCATGCAGGGCTTGCCGACCACCTTCGGCTTCAAGATTGCGGTTGTGCTTGATGAGTTCGTTCGTCATTTGGACCGACTCCAGGAGGCCGAAGGCCGTGTGTTTACCGGCGTGCTCGGCGGCGGCGTAGGGACCTATGCATCCTTTGGACCGCAGGGTCCTGAGGTAGAGCGTCTGACCATGGACAAGCTGGGGCTGCAGACGGCCAACATCTGCTGGCATTCCTCCCGGGACCGCTCGGCGGAGTATGCCAGTCTGCTGGGCTTGATCAGCGGTACGATAGCCAAGCTTGGCAATGAGCTGTACAACCTGATGCGCACCGAGATTGATGAGGTCGAAGAGCCGTTTACGGCGGGCAAGATCGGGTCCTCGACGATGCCGCACAAGCGCAATCCGGCAGCCCTGGAGGGAATGGTCTCACTGACCAAGCCGATTCGCTACAATGTAGCGCTCGTTCAGGAGTCGATGATGGTCGAGCATGAGCGTGACGCAATGTCCTGGCGCGGCGAATGGATCGCGATGCCGGAGAGCTGCATCTATTTGGCGGCGCAGCTGGCCCTGGCCAAGAGCATTCTCTCAGGGCTGATCGTGAAGCCGGAGAATATGCTGACCAACCTTAACCGTCTGGGCGGCCTGTTGCTCTCCGAGCGGGTCATGTTCGTACTCGGCAAAAGCATGGGCAAACAAACGGCGCATGAGCTTGTCTATGAGCATTGCATGCGTAGCGTCGAAGAAGATATTCCATTCCGGGATATTCTCATGGCAGATGAGCGGGTGCAGGCGGTCATGAGCCGAGAGCAGCTGGAGGATTTGATGGATGCGACGACGTACCTGGGCTCGGCTGGTGAGACGGTAGACCGAGTGCTGGCTGCTGCCGAACGCTCCGGCTGGCTGGTGGAAGAAGGGGGCGACGCCTCATGAGCCAGACGATAGAGTGGGGCGATATTGTCGCCGAACCCGGACAGCGGGTGACAGGCGAGATTACGGTGGCGCAGCTGTCACATGGCGGACCGGTCCGGATGCCGGTGCTAATCATCAATGGCGCCCAAGAGGGCCCGTGCCTCTGGCTCAATGGGGCGGTGCATGGCGATGAGATTAACGGACCGATGGCGATCCGCAACCTGGTCCACCGGCTTGATCCCGCCCAGCTCACAGGCTCGATCATCGCCACGCCGATCTCGAATCCGCTCGCCCTTCAAGCGCGGCAGAAGAATACACCGCAGGATGGGCTGGATCTGGACATGCAATTTCCCGGCAGTGCGGTTGGGACGATCTCACAGCGGATGGCAGACGTGCTCTTCCAGGGCATCAAGCAGTATGCGACGCATCTGATCGACTTTCATACCTTGGGCTCGTACTTCGATGCCCTGCCGTATACGGTATTCAAACGAATTCCTGCTGCCGAGGCAAGCGTCAGTGACGAGGCGGAGACGCTGGCTCGCGTCTTCGACGGCTCGGCGCATTGCCGGGTGGACCTGGGCGGTGCAGTGAGCGAGCTGCCGGGCAACGTGGCTGGCTTCCTAGACGTCCAGTGCCTGGTGCACGGCATTCCGGCCTTCATGGCGGAGATTGGCACTGGCGGTGTACTGGAGCCGGAGATGGTGACGTTCGGCGAGCGCGGGATTGAAGCGATTTTGTCCCATCTGGGCATGCTGGAGCTTGCCGTCCAACCGGCTGCTGGCCTGCCAGCGCGCAAGCCGACCGTCACCGGACGCCGTTTTCTGTATACCGACCATGGCGGCCTGGCTATTGATATGGCGCCGAGCGGCAGCTTCCTGGAGCCGGGCGACCGGCTGTGCCGGATTGTCGATATGTTTGGTACAGTGCAGGATGTCCGAGTGGAGCAGCCGATGTATGTCATTGCTACGCGGCGCAACCCGCCGGTCGATACCGGCGACCGGATCGCTTTTGTGGGAACGGCATGGTCTGAAGGAGGAGAAGGGTAATGGCTGAATTTCGATTGGCGACGCTGGCGGACGGTCCGGAGCTTGTGGATCTGTCCCTGCGCGCCTATGCGCCGATTCGCGAGCTGGGTATTCATTTTGCCGCTGCGACGGCAGATCTGGCACTGGTCGAGAAGAATCTCACCAACAATATGTGCTTTGTGATGGAAGAGGAAGGTCGTATCGTCTCCACCATCTCCGTGCGCATGCCGTGGGGGCCGCAAGCCGGGCCTTACGGATTGCCCCATCTCTGGTGGTTCGCCAGCGATCCGGATGCCGGACGCAAGGGTATCGGCCGCGAGATGATCACCTGGTGCGAGGAGACGATGCTGCGCGATACGCTGAAGGCGCCGGCCGTCTCGCTTGGTACTGCAGACAAGCACCCATGGCTGATCGAGATGTATGAGCGCCGCGGCTACGAGGTCCAGGGCTCCAAGGATCTGGGGCGCGGTCATCTGACGATTTTTATGAAAAAAATACTCATCCCCGAGTTCAGAGCTTAGGAGGCTTCCCGATGGACCGTTTTACAATTGATGCCTTACCTGTCTTCGATTCGTTGCGCAATCCCGTTATTGACCAGATGGTGACACACAGCTCCGTTCGTTCCTTTGATCCGGAAAAAGCGCTGCCGGAAGGCATTGTGGAGACGATGGTGACCGCGGCGCAGAGCGCCTCGACCTCTTCGAACTTCCAGTCGTGGAGCGTTGTCATTGTCCGTGATCCCGAGCGCAAAGCCAAGCTGCAGGAGCTGTGCGATAACCAGGCATTTATCGGCCAGGCCCCGCTGTTCATGGTTTTCTGCGCCGACACCTATCGTCACCAGCATGTGACCCGCAAGCAAGGCTATGACTTTGGCTCGAACTATCTGGAGCTGCTGCTCGTCTCGATGATGGACAGTGCCCTGGCTGTGCAAAATGCTTCGCTGGCCGCCGAAAGTGTCGGCCTGGGCTGCTGCATGGTCGGCGCGATCCGCAACCGGGCCCGTGAAGTGGCCGAGCTGCTGGAGCTGCCGCCGGGCGTATTTGCCACTGTTGGTCTGGCGGTTGGTCATCCGGCCAAGCCACGCGGCGCTGTACGTCCGCGTCTGCCGCAAGCGATCGTTGCGCATGAAGAGAAGTACTCGCTGGAGAAGCTGGAGGAAGGCCTCGCTGCATATGATGAGCGGATGGCCGGGACAGGCGCGTACGAAGGCCGTCGTGTTCGCATTGAAGGCGTGACGCCGGCTGCCGATCAGGATACGGCGTATTACAGCTGGCTGGAGCATACCGCGCGGCGGATGGCGCGGGGCAACGAATTCCGCCGCGATCTGGCGCCGTTCCTCCGGGAGCATGGCTTCGTACTGGAATAGGAGTAGAGAACGAGAGGAGCAAGCAACCATGACGACATGGAGCCGGGATTTGCTGTTTCAACTGCTTCGCCATTATGACGTACCTTATGTGTTCGGCAACCCGGGCACGTCGGAGCTGCCGTTCATTGACGGCGTGTCCAAGCATGAGGGCTTCGAATATATTACTGCACTGCATGAGGCCAACGCCGTGGGCATGGCGATGGGCTATGCCCGCCAATCCGGCAAGCCTGCCGTTGTCATCCTGCATGTGGCGCCGGGATTGGCCAACGGCATGGGCAATATCTACAACGCCTACCGGGCGGGCATTCCGCTCATCGTCATCGCCGGTCAGCATCACACACGGCTGCTGCTGGATGAGCCGATTCTGGCAGGCGATCATGTCGGCCAGGTGAAGAGCATGACCAAGTGGGCGCATGAGGTGCGCCATGCAGATGAATGGCCGCAGGCGCTCGTCCGCGCCTTCAAGGTAGCCATGACGCCGCCGCACGGGCCAGTGTTCCTCTCTGTCCCGTACGACATCTCGATGGCCGAAGCGACGGTGGAGACTCTGCCCAAGCCGCTGCAGGTCGCTTCGCGGTTCTCGGCTGACCCTGCTGCGCTGCGTGAGATTGCAAGCCAGTTGCTGGCTGCTGAGCGACCGCTCATCGTCGCCGGAGACGGCGTGGGCGATTCGCAGGCCCATCTGGAACTGCAGCGGTTATCCGAGCTGACGGGAATCGGCGTGCTCTCCGAGGCAATGCCGACGCGCCAGAGCTTCGACAGCCGGCATCCGCACTACCTGGGCACGCTGCCGATGAACGGCCCGGCGATCCGTCGCACCTACAGCGACTACGATACGATTCTGTTCGTAGGCGTCAGTGTCCAGGCGCCGATGGCCCTCTACGATGGCGGCGGCAGTCTGGTTGGTCCGGAGACGCAAGTGTTGTACCTGCACGATGACCCATGGGAGATCGGCAAAAACCACGTCGCCGGCGTCGGTGCCTGGGGCGACATCCAGGTGAGTCTGGAGGCCTTGGCCGCTCAGATTGGTGGAGTGCTGGAGCATCAGGGTGGCGTCGATGTGAACGGATCAGGGGCGTCGGATAGAGCGGCGGCTGAGCCTGGGACCCTTGGAGATCGGATTGCTGTTCAACAAGAGCAGCTACCAACGCCCGGAGCAGGACAAGCAGGCGAAGGCACGCAGTTGGAGCGGATCGCCGAGCGAGCGGCTGCGGTGCGGGAGCAGTCGGAGAAGCGCCGCGACCAGTTGGCTGCCGTACGGCAGACTGACAGGGACAAGGGCGACCTGACCCCGGCCTTGATTGCCGGTGCACTCGATGCCGCACTGCCGGATGACGGCCGCTTCGTCATCGTGAACGAGGCCGTCTCCAATGCGCTGCCGTTCACGGACCACATTACCATGTGGGAGCCGAAGCATTACACCGCCGGCAAGGGCGGTGGCCTCGGCCATGGCACGTCCCAGGCCGTCGGCGCGGCACTGGCTGACCCGGATCACGTGGTCGTCAGTGTAGTCGGGGACGGCACGTTCCTGTACTATCCGCAAATCCTGTACAGCGCGGTCGTGACCAAGGCGCGAGTTTTGTTCCTCGTCGTCAACAATCGGGCCTACCACGTCCTCAAGACCGGCCTCAAGGCTATGGGCTCGCCGCTGGGCGGCACGCATCTGCCATCACTCGATCTGGATGGTCCAGCCGACCTCGTGCAGATGTCTCAATCGTACGGCGTCCCAGCCGAGCGCGTGGACGCGCTGGATGACCTGGGTGCAGCCATCCGCCGCGGCCTGGACGCCCAAGGCCCTTACTTACTGGACGTACGGGTTACGAACTGAGGGTGATCTACGCCGCAGCCATCCTCAGTGGCCTGGACGCCCAAGGCCCGTACTTGCTGGACGTACGGGTTACGAACGAAGGTTTGCAGACATGGAACTGGATGCTGCTCGGTCGGATAATCGGTCTAAAGCTATCCATTTGCGACGAATAACTAACATACGCTTTAATATTGCCCCCACCGTAGGGTTGCACTGCCCACATGAATGCAGCCACCGCACGATTACGTTCGTAGCATGGCTGCACATTCGTCCACTTGTGATGCCAAGCGGGTGAAGACCGGTGCGATAACGAAACTGGGTATCGCTATAGCCCCCTAAACGGGGGAATTCGATTTCTAACGAAACTACAGCGTCTTATTTTGCTCCAATGCCTGGTTTTTTGAGGGTTTGGAGGCAGATAAGGTGATGACGTTTCGTTAGCGTTCATAATCGGAGTTATTTGGCCAAATAAGAATCTGACGTTTCGTTACACATCCATCCTAGCATGGGAGGCAGAAGAGGACGATCAGATCGTCCAGCTCAGTTTACGCTTACGAAGGAAGTCAGCTTTCTATAGAACACTTTGAGGAGGATGCACGATGGAGACGAATCTGTATATCAACGGCGAGTGGGTCGGCACGGAAAAGCGACAGCCGGTCGAAAATCCTGCCACGCTGGAGGTTGTAGGCAGTATCGCTTATGCTGGAGCTGCGGAAGCGACGGCGGCTGTGGATGCAGCCTATGCCGCTGGCCCAGCATGGCGCCGCAAGACGGCAAGCGAGCGTGGGGCGCTGCTGCTGCGCTGGCACCAACTCATCGAGCAGCACAAAGAAGAAATCGGCCGCGTCATGACGCTGGAGCAAGGTAAACCTTTGCCAGAAGCGATCGGCGAAATGACTTACGCGGGCAGCTTCCTCACCTGGTTCGCCGAAGAGGGTAAGCGGGTCTATGGACAATCTGTCCCTGCCTCTGCACCGGACAAGCGGATTCTCGTTAACAAGCAACCCGTTGGTGTTGTGGCGGCTATCACCCCATGGAACTTCCCGGCAGCAATGCTGACACGCAAGGTGGCGCCTGCCCTGGCAGCGGGATGTACCGTCGTCGTCAAGCCGTCGGAGTTCACGCCGCTAACTGCGTACAAGCTGGTAGAGTTGGCGCATGAAGCAGGCATTCCGGCTGGTGTCCTGAACGTCATTGCTGGCGATGCTGCGGCGATCGGCGAGACCTGGATGGCCGATCCGCGCGTGAGCAAGCTTTCTTTTACCGGCTCGACGCGTGTTGGCAAGCTGTTGTATCGTCAGGCGGCGGATACCGTGAAGAAGCTGTCCCTGGAGCTGGGCGGGCATGCGCCATACATCGTCACGGCCAATGCTGACCTGGCGCAAGCAGCCAAGGAGCTGATGGCACCGAAATTCCGCAATGCGGGGCAAACGTGCATCTGTCCAAATCGGGTCTATGTGCATGAGTCGGTGCATGAAGCGTTTGTTGCTGCTCTGACGGAAGAGATGCAAACGGTGAAGGTCGGCAACGGTCTGGAGGAAGGCTCAACCGTCGGACCTCTGATCAACAAGGCAGCTGTGGAGAAAGTGAACCGCCATGTCGGCGATGCGATCGAACGTGGCGCAACCGTTGCAGCACGCGTGTCGGCACCGGAGGGCCCGGGCTACTTTGTAGAGCCGGCGGTTCTGACAGGGGTAACGGATGAGATGCTCTGTATGCGTGAGGAGACCTTTGGCCCGTTGCTGCCGGTTACGACGTACCAGACCACGGAGGAAGTCATTCGCCGCGCCAACGATTCCCGCTATGGACTCTCAGCTTATGTTTATACGCAGAATCTGAAGGAAGCATTCGAGATCTCCGAAGGGCTGGAGTATGGCATCGTTGGTCTAAATGACGGGCTGCCTGCAACGGCGCAGGCGCCATTCGGCGGCATGAAGGAGAGCGGTCTCGGCCGCGAGGGCGGCCATTGGGGGATCGAAGAGTTTCTGGAAGTAAAATATATCTCAATGAAGCTGTAATCCGCCCAAGCGACAGGTAGCAGAGCCGTCCCGTTCGGGGCGGCTTTTGGCGTTTCATCCTTCCTATGGAGGACCGTTCGAATTACTATCTACGGATCAGTAAAAAGCTGCCCGGAATCAGTGTTTATACATACGGAGTAGAGCGGCCCCGTCAGTAGTTTCAATGAACACGGAGTAGAGTTGCCCGCCGCAGTTGTGGACGCACGGGAAGATCCGCCCGACATTGGTGCAGACATCCAAGCAAAAGTTGCTCGCCCACCACCGGACTGTTGCGAAAACACTTTACCCCACTAAAATGATGTCGCAAATGTTCCGCTATTCGTAGAAAAACGGGGACAATTTCAATAACATGTCGCATATATTCCGCTATTGTCCCAGAATTCAATGATTTCGGGTTGCTGATGAGCAAATAACGGAAAATATACTCCACATCATGTGGTTTCACGATGATATACAGTAGTTTGTGTACCATGATTTGGAGTCTATCCAAAGCATAAAAAAGAAGGGTATTCTCGGGAGTGACGAAACCACCAAGAAAGGACCCTTCTCGATGACTACTATAACCCAAAGCACACTGAATGAGCTAGTTGAAAATCTTGTTACTGACTTCGTGAAAAACACGCTGGAGACCATCATGCGAGCAGAGATCCAATCGCATCTGGAGGAGAATCAAGACGGACCGCACAACAGTCGAAATGGTTACTACAAACGAAC
>NZ_KB899668.1:0-112249 GCF_000378385.1 Paenibacillus daejeonensis DSM 15491
GTGGCCGAATTTCGTATGGAGCGTTCGTTTGTAGTAACCATTTCGACTGTTGTGCGGTCCGTCTTGATTCTCCTCCAGATGCGATTGGATCTCTGCTCGCATGATGGTCTCCAGCGTGTTTTTCACGAAGTCAGTAACAAGATTTTCAACTAGCTCATTCAGTGTGCTTTGGGTTATAGTAGTCATCGAGAAGGGTCCTTTCTTGGTGGTTTCGTCACTCCCGAGAATACCCTTCTTTTTTATGCTTTGGATAGACTCCAAATCATGGTACACAAACTACTGTATATCATCGATAACCAATGGTTAGTTTGCTAATAACGGAAAATATGCTCCACAAACCAGGCAGCACCCCCGATATGAAGCGGATAACGGAAAATATGCTCCCTATTGGCGCTTGCCTGTCCTGAAGCCGTGATGATATACGGTTCTCTGTTTTATGTTTTAGCAACACAGACGCTATGTATAACTGAAAGGCATACTGAATATTCGAAATATATATTTTATTTATGGAAGAATCTGATTTAAGATGAGGGTAATCAAGGGAGGGGAACAGACATGAGCAACTATGTAAAGCAAGGCAAGCTGCAGGTAGCGGATGTTCTGTATGACTTTATTATGAAGGAAGCACTGTCGGGAACTGGACTGGACGCAGGGCAGTTCTGGTCCGGTCTGGAGGAGCTTATCCATGACATGACGCCAGAGAACAAGGCATTATTGGTGAGTCGCGACCAACTGCAGGCGCAGATTGACGAATGGCACAGACAGCAAGGCGGGGCAGGGGAGACCGAGGATTACAAAGCATTCCTGCAGGAGATCGGGTATCTGGAGCCGCGAAAGGATGCTTTCCAGATTACAACCAGCGGGGTGGATGAGGAAATTACGCGCCAAGCGGGCCCTCAACTCGTCGTGCCGGTCAACAATCCTCGATATGCGCTGAATGCGGCCAATGCCCGGTGGGGGAGTCTCTATGATGCGCTGTACGGTACGGACGTGCTTCCCGAGACGGATGGGGCGACGTGTACACCAGAGTATAATCCCGTGCGCGGAGCCGCTGTCATTGCGTACGCCAAGCAGTTTCTCGATGAGACCGTTCCTCTGCAGGAGGGTTCGCATGCCGGAGTGACCCAGTATCATGTTCAGGCTGGCGAGCTGACGGCTACACTGGCGGATGGAACGGTCACCCGATTGCAGGACCTGGAGGCATTTGCAGGCTACCAAGGCGATCCCGGCCAGCCGGAAGCGGTGCTGCTGCGACAGCATGGATTGCACCTGGAGCTTCAGATTGACCGCAAGGACCGGATCGGCAGCTCGGATGAGGCCGGCGTCAAGGATATCATCATGGAGGCGGCGCTGACGACAATTATGGACTGTGAGGATTCTGTTGCGGCTGTGGACGCGGAGGACAAGGTTGGCGTCTACCGCGCCTGGCTGGGGCTGATGCGGGGGGATCTAAGCGTCTCTTTCACTAAGGCCGGCAGTCTTGTGCACCGGTCGCTGAACGGAGACCGGACCTATACATCGCCGGAGGGCGAAGAATTGCAGCTCTCGGGGCGCTCACTCCTGTTCGTGCGCAACGTCGGCCATCTGATGACCAATGAAGCCATTCTCGATGAGGACGGTCAAGAGGTGTTCGAAGGACTGATGGATGCTGTGGTAACCAGTCTGATCGCCCTCCATGACCTTCAAGGCCGTTCACGCTACCGGAATTCCGCCCAGGGCTCCGTCTACATCGTCAAGCCCAAGATGCACGGCTCTGCGGAGGCGGCATTCAGCAATCGACTGTTCAACCGGGTGGAGGATCTGCTAGGGCTTCCGCGGCACACGCTCAAAATCGGACTCATGGACGAGGAACGTCGCACCAGCCTCAACCTGGATGCCTGTATCTATGAATTAAGAGAACGAATTGCCTTCATTAATACAGGATTCCTGGACCGCACCGGTGACGAGATCCATACCTCCATGGAGGCGGGGACAATGATCAAGAAGCTGGACATGAAATCCGCTGCCTGGCTGCAGGCGTATGAGCAGAATAATGTGCATACCGGACTTGCCGCTGGCTTCCGAGGACATGCTCAGATCGGTAAGGGCATGTGGGCGATGCCGGATCTAATGGCCGATATGATTGTGCAAAAAGTTGGTCAGCTGAAAGCCGGTGCCAATACGGCTTGGGTGCCTTCGCCAACTGCGGCCGTGCTTCATGCGATGCATTACCATCAGGTTCATGTGGATGAAATTCAGCAAAGAATGAGTGGAATTGCACACGACTACAGAAATGAAATTTTGCAAATTCCACAGGTTGAACATCCGTCCTGGACAGATGAGGAACTGGCGCATGAGCTCGATAACAATGCACAAAGTATTCTGGGCTATGTTGTGCGGTGGGTGGATCAGGGCATCGGCTGCTCCAAGGTACCGGACCTGCATAACGTCGGCCTGATGGAGGACCGGGCTACCCTGCGGATCTCCAGTCAGCATATTGCCAACTGGCTCCGTCACGGACTCTTTGCCCGTGAACAGGTACGGGACGCGTTGATCCGCATGGCAGCAGTGGTCGACGGGCAAAATGCGGGCGACAGCGCCTATCGCCCCATGACACCAGATGTCGAGAGCTCCATTGCCTTCCAAGCGGCCTGCGATCTTGTCTTCCTCGGCTGTGATCAGCCCAATGGCTATACTGAGCCGATTCTGCATCGCCGCCGTCTGGAGGCCAAGCGCACCCAGCGACAGGAGCACTCTCGCGTCTAATTAGTTGAGAATCTGCAATTGCTGCTTGGCAATCGTAATGAATTCACGCACCGCAAACGGCAAATGCTTATGCTTGCGCCAGATCATGCCTAGCTCCAGGCTGACAGGGTTTCCTTCAAGTGGGATGGCGGCGAGGTTGTGATTGTGCAACTGGTCAGCAATGCGTCTGGGGAACAAGGAAATGCCGATCCCGGCTTCGACCATCTCCAGCATAAAGTCCTTCTGCGAGCTCTCACAGACGATGGCTGGATAATACCCGCTGGCCAGGCAAGCTTCGAGAATACTGTCGTGCAACGAGAAGTCATTTTTGTACAAAATAAACGATTCCTTCTTCAGCTCGGACAAATGAAGCATGGGCCGGGCTGCGAAGGGATGGTCGGCGGGAACCACTGCCACGAGCGGGTCCTTCAGGATCGGCAACGAATCGAAGCTATCGGTAGAAGGGGGCAGGCTGCAGACCAGGCCGATATCCAGATTGCCGTCCTCCACTTGGGATTTTATGGATTTGGTGCCGACCTCAGTCAGGGTAATATCGATCAGCGGATAGGTGTTCTTGAACGCGCTAATAAGCTTGGAGAAAAAGGCTGCACCCATGATCGGCGGAATACCAATCCGGATTTCGCCTTTCTTCAGTTCCAGCAGGTCGGTCAGCTCCGAGGTCAGATTGCCGAAGGCCTGCAGTGCGTCTTTTGCATTTTTTAACACAGCCTTTCCTGCATCCGTCAGCTCCAGCTGCCGGGAGGAACGATAGAACAGCGGCACATTCAACTCGTCCTCCAGCTGCTTGATGGCTTTGCTTAGCGAGGGCTGGGAGAGGTGCAGCGCAGACGCAGCCTTGGTGAAACTGAGCAGGCGCGCCACTTCAGAGAAATAGTGGAGTTGGCGAATATCCATGGAACGACCTCCTTATGTCGATAGGGCATATTAAATGGACTCATCTATTCGAATAGGTTATGGATGTAGTATATAGGAGCTGGCGGTGACAATGCCAGTATTTTCGTAAAAGGGAGGACTAGATATGAAGTTTGTTCGATTCAGAGCGAGTGAGCAGGCTCCCGTGTTATCGGGTGTATTGGAGAGCGAGGAGCGCATCCGGGAGATTACAGGTGAACCGTGGGCGCAGTGGTCATATGCTGAAGGGGAGTACAGGCTGGGTGAGGTGATACTGGAAGCGCCCCTCGTCCCTCGCTCAATTATTGGTCTCGGCAAAAACTACCTGGCTCCAGGGGAGGCGCATCCAGACGAACTGCCAGCTGTACCAGTCTTGTTCTATAAACCGGCGCTATCAGTTATTGGGCCGGAAGCAGACATCGTGCTGCCGCCCGGCGTGGACGAAGTGAAGTTTGAATCGGAATTGGCGGTGGTGATCGGTAAGACGGCACAGAGGATCAAGGCAGATGAAGCGGAGGGATACATCTTCGGCTACTGCGTGGCCAATGATGTCACGGCGCTTTCCCTCTTTCATCCGGATGGTCATTGGACGCTGGGCAAGGCGGCGGATACGTTCCTGCCGCTAGGGCCTCTTGTAACGACAGAGCTGGATCTGAATGCGGTGCGTGTCTGCTCGTCGCTCAATGGCAAGGAGTATCAGAACTGCGGACTGGAGCGGATGATTATGAGCATCCCGGAGATGATCGCACGAATCTCGCGCTACGTTACACTGGTGCCCGGTGATGTACTGTTGACCGGAACACCGGCTGGCGCCGTCATGATGCGGGCGGGCGATCGGATCGAATGTCGAATTGACGGGATCGGTTCACTGAGTAACCCCGTAGCTACAGCTCCGGCAGGAGGAAGCAATGGCGATTAATACCAGTATCATCCTGCGAATTGAAATGGATCATGCGTCGTCTACTTTTGGAGAGTTCGTCACGATTATTAACCGGGCAGGCGGCGATGTCGTAGCGGTCGATGTGATCTCGCCGGGCAAGGAGAAAACCGTTCGCGATGTTACGGTCAACGTATCCGACAGTTCTTACCCGCGAGTATTGGAGGCTGTTGAACGGTATCCTGGCATCCGTCTGATCAACGTGTCGGACCGGACGTTTCTGGTTCATCTCGGCGGCAAGATCAGCATTGCGGCCAAGATGCCGATCAAGAACCGGGATGATCTTTCCCGGGTGTACACGCCCGGCGTCGCCCGCGTCTGCCAGGCTATCGTGGAAAACCCGGCGAAGGCATTCTCCCTGACCATCAAGCGCAACACGGTTGCGGTAGTATCGGACGGCTCGGCGGTGCTGGGTCTTGGCAATATTGGGGCGACGGCTGCCATACCGGTCATGGAAGGGAAGGCGATGCTGTTCAAGCAGCTGGCAGATGTGGATGCGTTCCCCCTCTGCCTGGATACCCAGGATACAGAGGAGCTGATTCGCGCTGTGAAGCAGCTTGCGCCTGTATTCGGTGGCATCAATCTGGAGGATATCAGTGCGCCGCGCTGCTTCGAGATCGAACGCCGACTATCGGAGGAACTGGACATTCCGGTCTTCCATGATGATCAGCATGGGACGGCGGTAGTGGTGTTGGCGGGGCTGCTCAATGCGCTTAAGGTCGTCGGCAAGCGGATCGAAGAGGTCAAGGTGGTTGTGAATGGAATTGGCTCCGCCGGGTTTGCGTGCTGCAAGATGCTGCTCGCTGCAGGGGTGCAGCGGCTGGTGGCGGTTGACCGGGAAGGGCCGTTGCGGCCGTATACCGCATATGGCAATCCGGCTTGGCAATGGTTGGCCAAGCAGCCACAGCTGTGCTCCGAAGAAGGGGAGCTGCTGGATGCCATGCGCGCCGCGGATGTGTTCATCGGTGTGTCCCGTGCGGGCGTGTTGACGGTGGAGCATCTGAAGCAAATGGCGGCTGATCCAATCGTCTTCGCCATGGCGAATCCCGAGCCCGAGATTGACCCGGAGCTGGCAGCGCCTCATGTACGCGTGCTGGCTACCGGCCGCAGTGACTATCCGAACCAGATTAATAATGTCTTGTGCTTCCCGGGCATCTTCCGCGGTGCGCTGGATTGCCGGGCCACCTGTATCAACGACGACATGAAATTGGCCGCAGCCATGGCCATTGCATCCGTAGTCACCGCCAATGAGAGAAACGAGCAATACATTATTCCCAGCCTGTTTAACGAAAATGTGGCCCTCAAAGTCCGGGATGCCGTCATTGAAGCGGCGATTCGGAGCTCGGTCGCCCGCCGCATCCCGCCGGAATTTCGGGTGGAGTCGCAGTCGCTGGCCTAATAGGAATGCTGGAGAGCGCCAGTATGTCGTCTTGTGTCCGATTAATTGTTGCCAAAACCCACATCTTAATATATCATGATATATTATTATGAGCCGTACTGGGCAGTAGGGTTATGGAAATGAGGGATTCAGGGTGGAAGATACATCGTCCAAACCGTTGTACGAGAAAATCTTTGAGAATGTGAAGCAGGATATTCTGACGGCCAAATATGGGATTGGCGACCGGATCCCGTCGGAGAAGGAGCTGGCGGACGAATACGGTGTGAGTCGGATTACGAGCAAAAAAGCGCTGGAGCTACTGGCTGGTGAACGGCTTATCATCCGCAAGCCGGGCAAGGGCTCATTCGTGGCCGACGCCGAGCGGGACTTCGCGGACAGTGCCGTGGCGCTGCAGGAACGCAAGACCGCAGCGCCTGCGGAGGAGCTGAAGACGATCGGCCTGGTCATTACCGATTTTGGCAACAGCTATGGCACGGGGCTGATCTACGGAATGGAGGAGGCCGCGCGCGCGCATGACTGCTTCCTGGTGCTGCGGCGCTCATTTGGCATTCCTGACAATGAAGAAGCCTCAATTCAGAAGCTGCTCAAGCTTGGCGTGGACGGGCTGATCGTATTCCCGGCGCAGGGGGAGTACTTCAACGCTGAGATTCTGAAGCTGGTCATCGAACGCTTCCCGCTGGTGCTGGTGGACCGCCACCTCAAGGGGGTCGCTGCGGCCTCAATCTCCACGGCGCATGCGGCAGCTGCTAGACATGCTACGGAATACCTTTTTGACCTTGGTCACCGGCATATCGCCTTCCTCTCGCCGCCGCCGACAGACACGACTGCAGTAGAGGAGCGGATTGAAGGCTTCATCCAAGCCCATGCTGAGCAGGGGATCATCGTCGACCGGGGATTATGGATTAATGATGTGACTTCGACGCTGCCTAATTCCTTCAATGACACCAACATTGAGCGAGATATCGCAATGATCATTGCACATTTGGAGGAGCATCCGGCGATTACGGCTGTATTTGCAATTGAGTACAATATTGCCCTGCTGGCCAAGGCTGCTATTGAACGAATGGGCAAGCGCATTCCTGAGGACTACTCCATTGTCTGCTTCGACTCGCCGCCGACATCACTTGGCGGGGGCTATGCCTTTACGCATATTCGACAGGACGAGGAGCGTATCGGCCAGCTGGCCGTGGAAAACGTGCTGCGGATCATGAAGGGCGAGACGGTGCCCAACAAGCGCCAGCTCGACGCCAAGCTCGTCCCCGGCGAATCCACGGGCCCGGCCCGCATTTAGCGCGGCCCACAAGTTACGCGGCATGCAAATAATAAAGAAGACTTCCTGCGGGAAGTCTTTTATTATTTTGCCCGCATCCCTGCCAACCGCCCACTGTAACGCACCTTTGCTCCTCTATTTGCTCGGCAACCCGCTGGTGGCCCGCTGTAACGCACCTTTGTTCCTCTATTTGCCCGCAACACCGCCAATCGCCCGCTGTAACGTACCTTTGTTCCTCTATTTGCTCGAACAACGCCAACCGCCAGCTGTAACGCACCTTTGTTCCTCTATTTGCCCGCAACACGGCCAACTGCCCGCTGTAACGCACCTTTCTTCCTCTATTTGCTCGACCAACCGCCAACCGCCCGCTGTAACGTACCTTTGTTCCTCTATTTGGCTAGCCAACCGCCATCGGTCTGCTTTCCTGACGGAGGCCGCACAATCCTACGCGGTAACATACTAACCATCTGGTATATCATTTGATTATTTTCGACAAGTAAAATAAACATTGACATAATATTAATATGCCAATATACTAACTCGTGTAAGCGTTACACATTACATCACATGGACGGTGGAACCAGACATGCAGACCGAACGCAGTACCTTGCCAACCGCCCTGTCGGGACTGATCGCAGCCGTGAGGGAACGGTTGCCGGCCGGCGCGAGACGGGCGGACCTATTCGAGCGATGCTTTGCGAACACCTGGAATACAACGATTCAGCGCGAGGACGATGGCACGACCTTTGTCATCACAGGAGATATCCCGGCCATGTGGCTGAGGGACTCGACCGCGCAGGTGAGAGCGTACATCATCCCTGCTGCTGAAGATGAGGAAGTCGCAGAGATGATTCGGGGGCTGGTGGAGCGTCAGTTCCGGCTCATTCTTGCTGATCCTTATGCAAACGCATTCAATCAGGCGGCGAACGGACGCGGCCATCAGGAGGACCTGACCGAGAGCAGCCCGTTGGTATGGGAGCGCAAGTATGAGATTGACTCGCTCTGTTATCCCATTCAGCTCGCCTACCTGCTCTGGAAGAACACAGGTATGATCGCCCAATTCAACGACACGATGCGGCAGGGTGTCCAGACCATTCTGGAGCTGTGGCGCACGGAGCAGCATCACGAGACCCAGTCGCCTTATCGCTTCCAGCGCCTCAATTGCCCGCCAACCGACACACTCGTGCGGGAGGGCAAAGGCAGCGAAACGGTCTTTACCGGTATGACCTGGTCGGGCTTTCGCCCCAGCGATGATGCTTGCACCTATGGCTATCTGGTGCCGTCCAATATGTTTGCGGTTGTGGTGCTTGGCTATGTATCGGAGATCGCAACCGGCATTTGGCAGGACCCCGTATTGGCCGCTGAGGCAGCAGAGCTCGCAGCTGAGATCGAGAGTGGCATCCATGAGCATGCCATAATTCAGCATCCGGAGCACGGCCTGATCTATGCCTATGAGACGGACGGTCTGGGCCACCATCATCTGATGGATGACGCCAACGTGCCGAGTCTGCTGTCCATCCCTTATCTCGGTTATGCCGCAGCGGACGATGCGCTCTATCAGCGAACCCGCGCCTTCCTGCTGAGCAAGGACAATCCGTACTATTACGAGGGCGAAGCAGCCTCCGGGATCGGGAGTCCCCACACCCCGAACCGATACATCTGGCCAATCGCACTGGCTATGCAAGGGCTGACCGCTTCAGACCCGGCCGAGCGGGAGGCGATTCTGGAGCTGCTGGAGCGCACCGATGCCGGGACGGGCATGATGCACGAGGGCTTCCATGCGGATGATCCCAGCCAATATACACGTGAATGGTTCTCCTGGGCCAACATGATGTACTGTGAACTGGTTCTGTTACAACTGGGCTACAAGATTCGCAATATATAAATAAGCTAAAAAAAGGGAGGCAACACAATGAAAAAACGATGGATGACCTTGACGGCGACGGTCCTGACGGCGGCGATGATTGCAGGCTGCAGCGGCAACAATGGTGGCGGCACAAGTGAAGGTGGCACGAGTCCCGGAACTGAGGGCGGCTCGGGTGACAAGCCGGTCGAGTTAACATTCTGGGGCGACTGGGGTGGTGAAGGCCAGGTCCAGTTCGAGACGATGGTCAATGCCTTCAATGAATCGCAAGACAAGATTCGCGTCAAATATGTGCTTCAACAGGATATGATCACCAAGTTCCTGACCTCCGCAACCTCAGGCGGCACGCCGGATATCCTGTTCTGGGACCGCTGGCGGACATCGCTCTATGCACCCAAAAACGTGCTGCATCCCATCGATGAGCTGATGGCCCGCGATGGCGTGGAGCGTGACAATTATTTTGAGGAATCGCTGAAGGAATTAACCTATGACGACAAGCTGTACGGCTTGCCACTCACAGTGGATGCGCGGGCGCTCTTCTATAACAAAACCATGCTGGAGGAAGCGGGCTTGGAGCCGCCGACCACCTGGGAGGAGCTGGCGACAGCTGCCAAGGCGCTCACCAAGTGGAATGGTGACAAGCTGGAGGTGGCGGGATTCTCTATGAGCGATCCGGGCTTGTTCAATATGTATTTGCAGCAGGCAGGCGGTCAGATGATTACCGAGGATGGCAAGACCAGCTTCAACAACGAGCAGGGGATGGAAGTGCTGTCATTCTGGGATCGGCTGATGAACCAGGATAAGGTGTACAAAATCGGCTTTGAGCAGGGCTTGGGTGAAGGCACGGATGCCTTCGTGACCGGCAAGCTGGCGATGCATTTTACCGGCCCGTGGATGCTCAGCACCTATAAAAAATATGGCAGTGAGCTCGACTTCGGCATCGTACCACCGCCAGCAGGACCAAGTGGCGACCAGGCCAGCGTCATGGGCGGCTTCGGACTGGTTATTCCTGAAGGCTCCAAGCACAAGGATGAGGCGTGGGAGTTCATCACATGGTGGCTCGCCAACAAGGACAACGCGATGCTGTGGGCGCAGACCTCACTCAACCTGCCTGGCTACAAGCCAGCGCTGGAGGATCCGTTCTTCGCGGATGATCCGCTGTGGCAGCCGTTCCTGGAGACGCTGGAATTCGCCAAAATCCGGCCGCAGCACCCCGGCTACTCCGTCATGGAAGTCGATGGCCTGATTCCGAATCTGGAGCTGTTCATCCAGAACAAACAGAGTGCCGAGGATACCCTCGCCAAGTCGCAGACGCAGGGCGACAAGCTGCTCAAGGATAACGAAGTCGTCGAGTAACCCGCAGGCCATCCGTCCCAGTACCCACAAGGGGCTATCGGGACGGATGGCGCGCTTCGAGATAGGAGGAATCGCGATGTCAGCAATCAACAAGCTGGAGCGTCACCAGGCAAGAACCGCGTACTTGTTCATCGCGCCGACCATGCTGCTCTTTATTATTTTCATGGTGATTCCGGTCGTGATGGCGCTGTACCTGAGCTTCACCAACTATGACGTGCTCAGCCGCATGGACTGGGTGGGATGGGACAATTATCGCAGACTATTGGACGACAGCCTGTTGTGGCTGACCTTCCGCAACGTGCTGCTGTACGCCGTCATTTTCGTACCGCTGAACATTATGGTGTCCTTCGGGCTGGGACTGCTCGTCAACCACGCCTGGCGCGGCGTCAAGCTGTTCCGGACTCTATATTATCTCCCGACACTGACCTCAGCCGTTGCCGCCGCGACGGTATGGCTGTGGCTCCTACATCCGGAGTTCGGGCTGGTCAACGGACTGTTGTCGTATATTGGCGTTACGGGACCGGCGTGGGTTGCCCAGACCGAGACGGCCATGATGGCGATCGTTCTTGTGACGCTCTGGCAGTCGGTCGGCTCCAACATGATTATCTATCTGGCCGGACTGCAAGGCGTACCGGGTCATCTGTATGAATCGGCTCGCCTTGATGGCGCCAATCGTTGGGATATGATCCGTTACATCACTTGGCCGCAGCTCAGGCCAACGACATTTCTCGTCAGTACGATGGCGATTATCGGGGCGCTCCAATTGTTCGACCAGGCCTTTGTTCTGACCCAGGGCGGCCCGGCCAATATGACCAAGACACCGGTCTATCTGATATACCAGCAAGGCTTCAATCAACTGCAGATGGGCTATGCTTCCGCCCAGGCTTTTGTCCTTGCGATGGCGATTCTGATCTTCTCACTTATCAACATGCGAATCACCAAAGCGGAAGAGTCGGTGATATAGGAGGTGGACCCAGATGGAGACAACCGGTCAGTTAACCGGAGCCAAGGCGCTTAGACGCACCGGCTTCTATTTATTCAGCGCTATTATTGCCATTGTCATGTTCTTGCCGTTTTACTGGAGCTTGCTGACCGCGATCAAGCCGGATGAAGAGATCTTCACGATTCCGATCCAATGGATTCCGACGTCGATCACCTTCGATCATTTCGTCAAGGCATTTACGACAGTCCCGTTCGGGCTCTACTTCTGGAACTCGTTTGTGCTGGCTGTGCTGGGGGTGCTATTCAACCTGTTTTTCGGTTCCCTTAGCGGGTATGCGTTTGCCAAGCTGAAGTTCCGGCTTAATCAGCCGCTGTTCCGTATTCTGCTGGCGGCCATGATGATTCCCGGCATCGTCACGATGATTCCGAGTGTGTACGTGCTGCAGCATTTCCCGCTGCTCGGCGGCAACAATCTGATGGGCGAGGGCGGCTATGGTCTCATGAACACAATCTGGGGTGTCATTCTCCCTGGTGCTTCGGGCTCGTTCGCCGTCTTCTTCATGCGCCAATTCTTCGTCTCGCTCCCCGGCGACATGCTGGAGGTGGCACGAATTGAGGGAGCGGGTGAGTTCCGTATCTTCTGGCGCATCTATCTGCCCTTGACCGCTCCGGCCCTCGCGACCCTGGGTATCTTCACGTTTCAAGCGGGCTGGAATAGCTTTCTGTGGCCGATGATCGTGCTAAATGATCCAGAGAAACACACGATCCAAATGGGCTTGCAGGCCTTTTCCTACAACTATCAGACTGATTTCGGCCCGATGATGGCAGGTGCGCTTGTGGCGATTGCGCCGATACTGGTGCTGTTTCTGCTGTTGCAGCGTTATTTTGTCCAGGGCATTGCCTTCAGTGGCGTCAAAGGCTAGCGAACCCCCTTGTCTGGAAGGAGAACCTAATGATGAATGAACGAAGACATGAGATGACAGCAACTCTGTGGCAGGCAAGAGCAGATGAGGCGCAGCGCATGCTGGAGGAGCGGTATTGGAATCCATCGATTCGGATGTACAACATCCAGAGCCCCTGTCCAAATGGCGAATGCAATACCATCTTCCACTATTGGTGGATGGCGCATGCGGTCGAGGCGCTGACAGACGGGCTGGAGCGGACGGGAGATCCCCGTTATGCACAGAGGCTTAGTGAGCTCTACGACGGATTGCTAACCCGCAATGGCGGTGTCTGGCCCAATCCGCTCTACGACGATATGGAATGGATGGCGATCGGCTGGCTGCGGGCGCACCGGGCAACTGGCGAAGCCAGATACAAGGAGGCGGCGCTGCTGCTGTGGGCGGATATCCAGACTGGCTGGAACGACCACATGGGTGGGGGCATTGCCTGGCAGAAGTCACAGCTAGATTATAAAAATACACCCGCCAATGCCCCGGCTGCCATTCTGGCGGCCCGGCTCTATGAAGCGTTTGGCGATCCTGCCGATCTGGCATGGGCCGAGAAAATCTACCGCTGGCTCCGGCAGTCGCTAGTCGATCCCGAGACGGGCTTTGTGTGGGACGGCATGAACCGTCAGCAGGATGGAGTCATTGACAAGGACTGGAAGTTTACGTACTGCCAGGGTGTATATATTGGCGCGGCTGTGGAGCTGTACCGTCTCACTGGCGAGTCCCAGTACAAGCGGGATGCTGAGCAGACCTGGCGGGCGGCCTTGGCAGAGCTTACGCGAGAGCCGGACCGGCTATTCCCGGCGGAGGGAACGGGTGACGGCGGGTTGTTCAAAGGCATTCTCGCCCGCTATGGTGGCCATCTGGCTCTGCTACCAGACGCCGACAGTGATGCGGCAGAGGTTCTGTATGCGAACGCCCAGGCGCTGTGGCAAGCGAGCGGCGAGGGTGCTACTTTGTTCGGTGGAGCCTGGGATGAGCAGCCAGCAGGCGAAGTCGAGCTCAGCACCCAGCTGAGCGGCGTGATTCTGCTGGAGGCGGCAGCCTTACTGGAGGGGAGGTGATGGGGATTGGGATGTCTTGCTGGGACGAACGCGCGGCCTGGCTCCAGGAGCGGCTGTACGCCAACTATCATGATGCGAGCACGGGTATTCTGGCGCAGTGGTACCCACTAGAGGCTGCGCAGCCCGGCGAGAACTTCTATTATTGGTGGCAAGCGCATGTGATCGACGTCTGGATGGACGGATACGAACGCTCGCAGGAAGCCAAGTATCTGGAATGGATTCGGGCCTTGGCGGAGCATCTGTACCGGGTCAACGGCTACACCTTCCTGCACAATTATTACGATGATATGGAATGGCTTGCGCTGGCGCTGCTCCGGGTTTATGACGCAACAGGAGAAGACACGTACCGCGCCCAGGTGCTGGAGCTGTGGGCGGATATCCGCACCGCGTGGAACGAGCATCAGGGTGGAGGCATGGCCTGGAAAAAGGACCAGCTGGATTACAAGAACACGCCCGCCAATGCTCCCGCGGCCATCCTGGCCGCTCGGCTACATCAGCGGTTCGGCGATCCCGAGGACCTGGCGTGGGCGCGACGGATCTATGCCTGGAACCGACAGCACCTCGTGGACCCGCAGACTGGCTTCGTCTGGGATGGCATCAACCGGCTCGGCGATGGTGTAATCGACAAGGACTGGACCTTCACGTATTGCCAGGGCGTCATGATCGGCGCCGGGGTAGAAATGCATGCCTGCACAGGCGAGGTGGCGTATCTGGCAGATGCCCGCCAGACGGCAGCGACGGCACGCCAGCGGTATGTCCATCCGCAGAGTGGAATGCTGCCTGATGAAGGCATCGACGATACGGGATTGTTCAAGGGTATCATGATCCGCTATCTCACTGAGCTGATGCTGCGAACGGGGGAGGCGGAGGAGTGGCAGGAGGTTTTGCTGCATAATGGCGAGCAGCTGTGGTCAGCAGGTCTGGATCACGAGTCCGGTCTTACTGGTCCAGCCTGGGAGCAGCGGCCCAGCGGACCCGTCCAGTTGAGCGTACAGCTGAGCAGCGTCATGCTGATTGAAGCGCTTGCCCGCATCACGACACATCATGGGAGCGACACAAGCAACGGTTAACCATCCTTTGGAGAAGAGGTGTGTTCATGATCGTTTGGAACAAACGCATCACCCTCATCGTGTCTTGTCTGCTCGTTCTTTCACTGCTGGGCCCCGTTGGCAGCCGCAAGGCGGAGGCCTTCACGGCAGCTAATGCCCATGACGCCATGCAGGCGTTCATTAATGTCTTCTACGATCCATCGGCCAAGTACTTCTACACCAACAGTGATCACCAGATTCACCCCGAGCATGCGCACGGCCCCAACGGCGGTCTGTATACGGACTTCTGGTGGGGCGCCCAGCTGTGGGAGACTGTCATGGACGCGTATGAGCGGACAGGCAGCCAAACTTACCGTACTCTGATCGATGATATCTATGCCGGGTTCAACGCCAAGTATCCAGATATGATGCAAAATGTGTTCAACGACGATCTCGGCTGGTGGGCGCTCGCTTGTCTGCGGGCCTACGAGCTGACGGGGACGGCGGAGTACCGCAACCGGGGTTCTTTTCTATTCGATAAAATCTATGAAGAGTGGGATACCAGCTACTACGGCGGCGGCATCTGGTGGCGGCGCGATGCGCATAACCCCAATGTGTCCTCCAATGCCCAGAAGAATGTAGCCACCAACGCGCCCATGGTCATGACTGCGGTGAAGCTGTACCAAGCGACGGGCAACAGTGCCTATCTGACCAAAGCGACGCAAATCTACAACTGGGTGAAAACCAAGCTCGTCTCCGGCAGCAAGATCAACGACCATCTGGAGGGGCCGGGAGCAGGTACGGTCATTGACTGGGACTTCACGTACAACTATGGCAACTACCTCGGCGCTGCGGTATCGCTGTACCAAGTGACGGGCAATAACGCCTACATTACCGATGCCAACACGGCTGCCACGTATGCCATCAACAATCTGGTCTCTGCGCAAACTCTCCTGTACGAGGGGGAGAATGACGGCGCTGGCTTCAAAATGATCTTCGCACGCAATCTCAACCGGCTGCGTGTGATTGGCGGACAGTCGCAATATCTGAATTTCCTGCAGCAAAATGCGACCCAGGCCTGGAATCACCGCCGCACCAGCGACAATATTATCGGCAGTGACTGGCTTCGTCCGACTGGCTCGAGCTATGTCCAGAGCCTGGCTGCGGCAGCGGGCGCCTCGATCCTGCAGTTGACGCCGCCGGATAACTATACGGGGTACATTGCCGGTAACGGCGCTTATGAGGCAGAGAATGCCCGGCGCACCCTCGTCGGTGGCGGCGGTATGATTAATGAGAGCACACAGGGCGGCTACACTGGCCGGGGCTATGTGGCTGGCTGGAATACGAGCGGCACCTCGCTGGATTTTTACGTCAACCAAAACACTGCAGGCAACCGTACCATTACATTCCGCTATGCCGCAGGCGCAGGCAATGCCTCGCGGTATGTGCGCGTGAATGGCGTCTATGTCGCCAACAATCTGAGCTTCAGCGGTACCTCGGGCTGGGGCAGCTGGAACACCGTTACGGTGACCGTTCCGCTCAACGCTGGCTCCAACACGATCCAGCTTGGGTATGATAGTTCAAGGGGCAACGGCAACTTCCTGAACGTGGATCTGCTGAGCGGATTGTAGGGGGCTGGCTGAGGACTTACGATCCTGTGTGCTCAATGCAGTCTGTGATGTCTATGAACACAATCGAACTGCATCCCACCACCTCGCCTGTACTAGGCGGGGTGTTTTTGTGGTTTCGGCAGAGAGGGGGCGGGACAAATAAACTCGAAATTTCATACTTATTTGCCGTGAAATCGATTTTTTCCTCGAATGTATGCGAAAAATCGTGTTTATTAGGCCAATTCCTGTACATTGGTCAAAATAAACACGATTTTTCGTGCTTAATGAACCTGCCGTCTCTTGGGCAAGCGTCCGTCGAATTGCTGCACTTGTTCGTTGCCGTTTTCATACGCTCAGCTGCTGCACTTGTTCGTTGCCGTTTTCATACGCTCAGCTGCTGCATCTGTCGGCCACCGCTGCGTGCGCTGAGACGCCGCCATCCGAGCTATAGTTGAAGGTCCTGCACACACGGCAGAACCCCGCTCCAACGAAAGAAACTTGTCTTACAGGACCTGCCGCGACGTCGAACCTCACTCCAACGAAAGAAACTTGCCTTGCAGCGCCTACTGCGACGACGCCCCCCGCTCCAACGAAAGAAACTTGCCTTGCAGCGCCTACCGCGCCGTCGAGCCACGCTCCAACGAAAGAAACTTTCCTTGCAGCACCTACTGCGACGACGCCCCCCCGCTCCAACGAAAGAAACTTGCCTTGTAGCGCCTACCGCGCCGTCGAACCCCGCTCCAACGAAAGAAAGTTTCCTTGTAGCGCCTACCGCGCCGTCGAACCTCACTCCAACGAAAGAAACTTTCCTTGTAGCGCCTACTGCGGCGTCGAACTCTAACCAGCGCCGGTTTTCCAATGCCACATTGCTGCTGAATCCGCTGCTAGGATGCCAGTATGCAAGCCGGTTGGGTCCATAAGGCTTGCGCCCGATCGCTCAGCGGTGCCGCTTCACGCGCTCGGACTTGCGTACGCGCGGGTTGACGCTGAGTGGCTGCTTGGCGATCCACTTCAGGAAGCGGGCCATCTCGGGATCAGCCTGTAGTGCGGCTACGGTGGTCAGCTCGCGATCTACGAGGTCGCGATTGGTATACAGAGCATGGATTTGACGATGACAGGCGCTGCAGATATCAGCAGTAGGCATACCGGCGCCGCCCTTCTCCTTGGGTATCAGATGGTGGACGGTCGTCTTGAGCGGATGGCGTCCGCATAACGCACACTGGTCTTGGGTATCGTGGCTCACGGGACTGTAGCGCCTCCTCAGATGGTCGGGATTTGCCATCAGTATATCGTTTCAAACGGCAGAAATCCAATCCGCATGCATCGCATTGAACCTTCAACCTGGGAGAATCGTCCATTAACTAATCAAGCTCGATTTCTTGCTATGCGTCGCAATAATAGACTAGGTAAAGGGGGAGTGAGGATGGGAAAGAGGCTTAGGGTCTTTAGTTTGTGGATGGGACTGTCAACTGCAGCTGTTATCGCCGTCGTGATGCTCATTGTCGTGAGCGTGGGAGGGAACCCTCTACAATGGGGACGGGACTTTCAGAGCTTCTCGCTAACTGTCGACAACCGATCAGAACAAGCGATGACGAATGTGGAAATAGGAACTCTTGTAACCGGTCAGTCCGGTCAACTCGTGACAGGGGACTCCTGGCAGCCGAAATCTGGTGAGATCGGGAGTGGACGCAAGCGCGTTTTTAAACCTCAATTATCGCATCGCGGTGAGGGCGGGATTTACATGCGGTATACGGATGCCAATGGCAAAGAGGTCCAGACTACCGTCTGCTCCTACACCGAGTATGTATCCGGCTATACCGATGTCACGATTCACAATGAGCGGGTGGAGGTAGAGGAGAACTGCCTTTAAGGGCTGTTCCCCTGCTCGCCGTGTCTGCCCTGTTCTAGTTATCGTACATGCTTACGGGCAAAGGTCCTCAAGACATCCGTCGCCCACCGTGTTGTTCCAGCCAAGCCGTCATCTCTGGAATCAGAGGTGATGTCACGCAATCCATAAGTACCGCTACTTCCGTTTCCGTGGCATAGTTGAAACGCAGGTAGCCTCCGAGCGGCCTGTAGAATAGCTTGCAGCTGTACTCGTTCTCGATGATGAAGTCTGGATGCCAGCGTTCACGGGCTGCTTGGGCAAGTGAGGGAAGGGAGAGCTTACGCGTCTCTTTGGTGAAGATATAGAACTGTACGGTCCTTTCTTCATACCAGGGTTCGAACCACGACGGCTCTGCAGCGGACCTCTCATATACACGCTGATAAATGGCATCAAGCATGGTGGGATAGTCACCGTCCGCTGGCTGCAGCAGGGAGATTCGGTCGTTGTGGCGGGGGAGCCACAGTAGTCCTTCCACTTCAGGATGCACGGCGAGAAAGTCACCATCCACGCTTGTCCCCAGCGAGACGCAGCTGCCAATTTGTTCTTCTGTAATCGGACTGTCGTCGTCATGCTCCCATAGCCCATACTCGGCAAATGGCTTCAGCACTTCCTCGTCCGGCCTCGCCACATTCATCCAACCCCGATAAGTTCCCTCGCCGTACTTCATCAGAAAAGATCGGTAAGCGCTGGGCAGCACAACTCCCGACACCAACTCGACTTGCGCCAGCGTTGATTCCTCCACTATGCTTCGGTTTCCAGACACGACGTACATGAACCACTCCACCTCTCCTAATTCATCCAGCATTTCATATCTAATGAGCATACCGCGAATTGCAGCACTTGCCAACAGAGGAGAGGGGCTAAGGTTAAGGCGTCCCGGTCAAACGGTCTGTCTGACCTATGGCCTATCTTATGGAAGAAGATGTATGCTGGTTAAAGCGATTATACGAACTCTATACCTAATAGGAGTGATCATTTTGGATGCTAAAGTAAAACAGCCATTGGAAGATGCCGCAGCACTTGCGGCTCTGGACCCGGATGAATTCTGGGAGGACAGTGAATATGCCCGGGAGAGCTATGTATCCGACCCGCCGTCAGATGAGCTGATCGCGGAGATCGAACAGGAGCTGGGCTACAAGCTCCCAGCCTCGTACATTGCGCTCATGAAGCAGCAGAACGGCGGAATTCCGCGTAACACCAATTTCCCTACAACAGAAGCGACCTCGTGGGCGCAGGATCACGTAGCGCTTACAGGGATCATGGGGATTGGCCGTGACAAAGATTATTCTCTGGGCGGTGGGCTGGGCAGCCGATTTATGATGGAAGAGTGGGGGTACCCGGATATCGGCGTCTACTTCGCAGATTGTCCGTCTGCCGGACATGACATGATCGTGTTGGATTACAGCGCCTGCGGTCCGGATGGCGAACCTACCGTTGCCCATGTCGATCAGGAAGGCGATTATCACATCACACCGCTGGCACCGAACTTTGCTGCCTTCGTATTAGGGCTAGTGCATGACGATGAGTATGATACCTCCGAAGAAGACAAGGCGGAGGCTTTGGAGATGGCCCAGAACGCTGCGTTTTCCCCGTTGTTGTCCGAGCTGTGCGACGCGGTCAGGGAGGTTGCAGATGTCGAGGGTGCGATCCGGAGGATCAGTACGGATTTGATAGAGGAAAAAGGTTTTTTTGCCCTGCATGCCGACGAACGGTCACAATTGTTATACGATGTTCAACTGTGGCTGTTCACCAATCAATATCCACAGACCACCCGCGAGCACTATCTGGAGCGTTATACGGAGATGATTGCCTTTGGACAGCCATTTGGTACACGCGGCTATGCGCCGGGCTTCGTGACAGACTGGCTGGATGAGCGGTTGCAGAGTGGTCGCATCGTTGAGCAGGGCGGTTATCTGGCTCCGTCGGCGGAAGAGGAGACAGCCTTGATTAAGCGGCTGCGTGCCATCGCAGCAGAATAGGAGGCAGGATGGAAGAGGAGTTGGATCAAGCAAAACGGAACTACTGGCGCCAGCAGCAGCGGTTTTATTTTAATCTCATGCTGTTCTTGGCACTGGGGAGTTCACTAGCAGTATTATTGCTGCAAATGTTCCGGTGGCATCTAGTTCATTGGGTAACCCCGTTTTTTCTTCCTCTTATTGAGCTGGCGGGCCTGGCGGTGTTCCTCGGGACTGGTGTTGCCACGCTTGTCTACTTGATCGTTAGCAAGCAGCCCTCCCGAGCCAGGACAGGCATTCCCTTCATTATTCAACTGGTCACGCTCGTGCTGGTACTAACTGTTCCCTTCAATGCACTCGCTGTGGAATGGAATGATCGTGCCCATCGTGCGAAGCGGGAGACCGTAGTGCAGATGGTCCAAGAAGACCAACTTCAGCCTAATGTCGGACACAATCCGGCCTTGATCCGACTGCCCAGCGACTATCGCCATCTCTCCAGAGGCGGCGGTGAAATTGTCGTCCATGAGATAGATGATAATCTGCAAGTTCTCTTCTTTACCTACCGCGGCATCATCGGCAGCATGTCCGGCTTCGTCTACTCGGCTGACGGCAGTCCGCCTGATGACCTGGCCTTCGGCATTACGCAGCTGCTGGAGTTGAAGCAGTTCGGTCCGAACTGGTACTGGTTCAGCTCCTCATGAACCGGCAAGGCAGGTGCGTTGCCCTCTGCAACCACCTGCGGCTCCAGCGCACCATTGTTCCTCTATTTACTCGCCCCCCGTCAATCCGCCAGCTGTAGCGCACTATTGTTCCTCTATTTACTCACACACCCATCATCCACCAATTGTAGCGCACCTTTGTTCCTTTATTTCCTCGTACTCCTGCATGCCGTCTGCTGTAGCGCACCTTTCTTCCTCTACACAACCTTGCACTAGCTTAAACCCGCGCCAGCACTGGGTTTTCGCCGCCTGGTCAAGGAAGTGCAAGCCGTCAAAAAAAGAGAAATTGGCGGCTGAGTGGTTATTTTCCGCATGCCTAGCCCGTTCAAAAATGTCCGGTTGTGCGTCAAAGGCAGACCCTCTATGCTGGGTAACAAGCGAACCGATCGCAGCGTCAACACACTCCCCGAATGGAGGACGACGCGACCTGAGCTGTGATCGTGCAAGCGCAATCAATTCTACCTATGAAACACCTGCTCATCGCATAGAGCACAAATGACAAACCAACCAGCTATTACGACAGAAAGGCGGTGTCCCATGCAAAAGACGGAACTTGGCCACATCTCAGGAAGCGGCTCCGCAAGCAGGGAAACCAAAAAGCTCCGCACCCGCTCATCCTTTATCAGCGCCGTCCGCAAGAACCGATATCTTTATTTGCTGGCGCTGCCGGGTATCCTGTACTTCTTGATATTCAAGTATTTGCCGATGTGGGGGATCGTCATCTCCTTCCAAAACTACTCCCCGTATGCGGGGGTATTCAACAGCAACTGGGTTGGCTTTGATCATTTCCGGCGCTTCTTCTCTAATCCGGATTTCTGGCTGCTGTTCCGGAACACGATGGCCATCAACCTACTGAACCTGACGCTGTTCTTCCCGCTGCCGATTATTTTGTCACTACTGCTCAACGAGTTGCGCGGCGTTTTGTACAAGCGGGTATTGCAGTCGGTGTTCTATCTGCCGCACTTCCTATCCTGGGTTATCATCTTCAGTCTCACATTCCTGATGTTCTCCCAGGGCGAAGGCATCATTAACAAGATGCTGGTCTTCTTCGGACAAGATCCGTACCCGTTCCTGACTGATCCGAATATCTTCTGGTTCATGCTCACGGGCCAATCGATCTGGAAGGAGGCCGGCTGGGGAACCATCCTGTTCCTGGCAGCCATCGCGGGTATCGACCAACAGCAATATGAAGCGGCCAAAATGGACGGAGCCGGCAGATTGCGCCAAATGTGGCACGTGACGCTGCCTTCAATCCGTACGGTGATCGTCATCCTGCTGATTCTGCGTCTGGGGGATATGATGGATGTCGGGTTCGAGCAAGTGTTCCTGATGTACAATGGCGCGGTCTCGCATGTGGCGGAGGTGTTCGACACCTATGTGTACCGAGTGGGCATTCAGCAGGGGCAGTTCAGCTACAGTACAGCTGTCGGCCTGTTCAAATCGGTCGTTGGCCTCGTCCTTGTGCTAGGGGCGAACTATCTGGCGAAGCGAGCTGGCGAGGAGGGCATCTACTAATGCTGCGAGGTTTCAACCAAGGGAGGTGTACGTTCTATGAAGCTAAGCTTGGGTGAGCGGGTGTTTCAGACCGCCAATATCCTTGTCCTGGGGTTGATCGGCTTAATTACGATCTTTCCCATCTACTACGTTGTTATCGTCTCCTTCACCGATCCCGCTGAATATTTGAGCAAGGATTTGGTGTTGTTCCCGACGAATTGGTCGCTCGATTCGTACCGCTATCTGTTGTCGACGTCTGCTTTTCCGCAAGCGCTGGGTGTGAGTGCCTTTCTGGCAGTTGTAGGTACGGCTTGCTCGCTGATCGTGACGTCCTCTTTGGCTTATGCCTTGTCCCGCAAAAGAATGCAGGGGCGGCGGCCGATCATGCTGATGATTCTGTTCACCATTCTGTTCACGCCCGGCATTATTCCCAACTATATCTTGGTACGGGAGCTCGGCCTGCTGAACAGTTTGTGGGCCGTCATCCTTGTCTCGCTTTCGACGGGCTGGTTTGTTATTCTCATGAGAGGCTTCTTCCAGAGCATCCCCGAGAGCCTCGATGAGGCAGCTGCGATTGATGGTTGTAATGATATTACGGCGTTTTTCCGAATTGTCCTGCCGCTGTCGATGCCGGCGATCGCCGCATTTGGCCTGTTCTTCGCGGTAGGGTATTGGAACCAATATTTTAATGCGATGCTGTACTTGAATTCACCGGACAAATGGCCGATTCAGGTACTGCTCCAGAATATGCTTGTTGATGCGTCGGGCAGCAGTATGGTGAGCGAAACGTTCAACCAGCCGCCGCCGTCGGAGACGCTGAAGATGGCTGCTGTTGTTATCGCGATTTTGCCGATTGTGATGGTGTATCCGTTCTTGCAGAAGCATTTTGCGAAGGGTGCGATGGTGGGGTCGATTAAGGGATAGAAGCATGATATAAGAGGCCTGCGTGGAGCGGAATCATTCTTCCGATCGCTGTTGTCCTCAGATTTCCTGATGATTTTAACCCCTGGAGGGGGTGAAATCTGAGGACAAAGGCGAGCGCTCCGCTTCTCCAGAATCGATTCCGTCCTCTCCGGAACTTACATCAAACTTCTAAGTAAAAAATAAATAGGAGGGTCTAATATGCATAAAGCAAAGGGTAAAGCGTTGAAGGTGGGGATGCTCGTGTTGGCGTCGTCGCTGGTGCTGGGGGCTTGCAGTGGTGGAAATGGAAGCGGTTCATCGTCTGGAAGTGAGGATGGGCCAGTGGATATCTCGATCATGAGTGTCTTCTTCACGCCGTCGCCACCACCGAGCAATAATGAAGTACAGCAGAAGATCGAAGAGGTCACGAATGCCAAGCTGGATATTCAATGGGTATCGGCCAATAACTATCCCGACCGGCTGAATGTTACCCTGGCGTCGGGCGATCTCCCGGATATCGTCTACATCGGTGATCCGTTCAGCTCGACCTTCCGCACGGCAGTTAATCAGGGTGCGTTCTGGGATCTGTCGCCGTTCCTGGAGGACTATCCGAACCTAATGGGGACGCTGACAGACACGGCTTGGGAGCTGACACGCATCAATGACGGCAATTATGGCATTCCGCGTCCACGACCGGCCGAAGCCGATACGTTCTTCACGGTTCGTGCCGATTGGCTTGAGAACCTGGGTCTGGATATGCCGACCACGCCGGATGAGCTGTATGACGTGATGAAGGCCTTCAAGGAGCAGGACCCGGACGGCAATGGCCAGCAGGATACGATTGCCTATGCCGGCTACGTCAATCCTGAGAATATGGGCAGTATGGGCTTGTTCGAGCAGATCTTCCTGCAAACGACCGGACAGTCCAGCGGCTCCGTGTTGTGGAAGGATGTAGATGGCGAGTTAGTGTTCGCGGCGCTACTGCCGGAGATGCGCGAGGCGCTGGAGTATATGGCCCGCGGCTACCAGGAAGGATTGTTCCCGCCGGACCTGGCATCGCTGAAGGTCAGTCAGGTAAGGGAGCTGTTCCAATCGGGCAGAGCTGGACTGATCGCGGAGAAGTCGGGTGCGTATGAGACCTATATTCAGCCGATGAAGCAGATCTGGCCGGAGATGGAGATGACCGATCTGGTGCCGATTACACAGATTAATGATCACAACCCTGCAGGCCCTGGCTTCTCGGGAATCAACGCGATTCCGCGCTCGGTGCCGGAGGAGAAAGTGCGCCAGATTCTCGCCGTCTACGACACGTGGGTAACCGATGAAGTATTCGAGCTGCACAGACAAGGTGTAGAGGGCGTTCATCATACGGTAGAAAATGGCGAGGTCGTTCTGGATACGGCCAAAATTCAATCCGACGCGATCGAGAGCTACAACCAAATCGTCTATGTCGCCGATCCCTACGACAGCACCTCGAAGCCCTGGTTCCCGCAAGAGGCTCAGGATCTGTACCGCGGCATCCAGGATGAGAAGGAGCAAACCAGCTCGGTCGATGTCAGTATCGGGGTGTACTCCGAGACGGCACAGACCTATCAGCCGGAGCTGCTGAAGGAGCTGCAGGATATGAAGACCAAGATTATTTTGGGCTCCGAGCCCATCACGGCCTGGGATGCCTATGTGGAACGGCTGCAAGCCAACGCCAACTTTGTAAAAATGGCCGAGGAAATGAATGCCGATTACCAGAGCCGCAAGAGTCAATAGCAGCATCAGGGATAGCAGCGCAAGCTGCTTGTCCTGTCGCCTGGCCTCCTGCGGATAGGCAGGCAACAGCTGCGTATAAGCCTGTCCCGAGCAGAGCTTCGCTGGCTGGCCAGACTACGCAGCGGCCGCCGTCTTCCAACGGACGGGGGCCACTCCATTTGCCTTCCTAGTCCACTGCCATTGCCGGGGGATTGTATGGTAGAATGGGAGCATTGTAACGGGCCTTGGAAAGGCCGGAACGGAGGCGCACATGGGCAAGTGGCGAGATTATTGGGCGCAGCTGTTGACGTCGGGTATGCGACAATATCGCAATCGGCTGGCGATGGTGCTGCTTCTGGCCAGTCTTCCGGGACTGGCCATCGGTTTTTTTATCTACTGGGTGATTGAATCGCAAGTCGAGCATGAGCTCCAACATATTCATACAAGCCAACTGGAGCGGGCAGCGAACACCTTCGAGAATCAGTTCGCCAATATGGAGATGTTCATCTCCCACTGGTCGTATGATGCGAACTTTCACGATCAGCTGGCAGACCTCGACCTGGCGACAGGTTATGAGCAGGTTCATACACTCTATCGTACGCTGCTGTCGATCAAGGGCTCCAATCCGATGTTTCATCAGGTGGAGTTGTACGTCGGAGGAGAGCAGCCGATCGTCTTTACCGAAAGCGGATACAAACAGTTGGAAGACCTGGAACAGATCAATTTGTATGAGGGTCTGCTGACGCATCGCCGGGCCATGCATTGGTCGAATGAGTTCCCGGGGTTACTGAACTACGGCAACAGTCGGCCGCATACGCTGAGTCTCGTTCATAAGCTGACGGATTCACAGCATCCGGCGGCACCGGCCTTTGGCTCACTCATCATTTATCTGGACCGGGAGCGGGTGCTGGATCAGATCAAGACCTTGACTCCTTATCATCAGGGAACGACGTTTCTCTATTCCGAAAATGGCCGGTTCCTGCTGACGACCACGCCAGACAATCAGCCCAGCGAATTGGACCGAAAAATTTTTGCAACGATGCCGGAGCACAGGGGAGAAACGGGAACCTCTCTATTCGAGGATTCGCAGAGCGGGGAGACGTATTCCGTCACCTACGGCCGGTTCTCAAGACTGGGGGACCAATGGTCATATGTGTCGGCGGCCCCGATCACGGCGATTACCGCACCGGTTGTTTTTGTCTCCAAGCTGATCATCGCCATGAGTATAGGTCTGGTCCTGATGGCACTGGCTCTTGCCTGGTTCGCTTCGGCCCGTCTCTACTCGCCAGTCGAGCGGTTGATGAAGGCGATGAATGTGCAAGGCAGGGGGAGTGGCCCTGCGGACGACGAATTCGCACTCATCGAGTCCGGCTGGAACGATCTATCGCGGGAGAGCGGTATTCTGCAAAAAAAACTGGACCAGCATCTCCCGCATCTTCGGGAAGGCTTCCTCCTGCAGCTGCTGCAGGGGAACCTCTATGCGTTCAGAGAGCAGGAGCTGGAGGAGCGGATGAGTCAATACGGCTGGGAAGTCGAAGCTCGCCGCTACCGCATTATGATGATCCGGCTGACGGGATTCTCCCGGCTGGAAGGCCGGTTCTCGCAGGGCGATGAGGGCCTGGTGACCTTTGCGGCATCGAATATTATTCATGAGTTGGCCGAGCAATCGGAGCTGGAGGCAGATATCGTCAACTTCCACGACCTGACGATCGGTTTGCTCTGCCGGCTACCAGCCGAGTGGGACGAGGATACGGCCGAGGAGCGGGTCGAACGCTTGACGCGGGAGATGACCTCGGCAATCGCCGAGGTGCTGCGTCTGCATGCGACCATTGCGCTCAGCCGCGTCGGCAGCGCACTCAAGCAGATACCCGCGTTATACGAGGAGACCAAGCTGGCCCTGGGCTTCCGAGACCTGCAGGATGGCAGCCAGGTCATTGATCTGGAGCAACGGGATGGAGCAGGTGAGACGGGCGGGCTCGGCTATCCTTTTGAGCTGGAAAAAGAAATTATCTATGCCATCCGTCTGGGCAACGAGGATGAGGCCGTCACCCGGATACATGAGTTCGCAGGCGAGATTCAGGCGCGGGCACCGCATGAGGCGGCGCTCAAGCAGGGGATGCTGCAGCTGCTCGGAGCCGTACTCCATGTGGTGCTGCAATCCGGGCTTCATACCCATCAGCTGTACGAAGGCGTCAACCTCTATGAGCAGCTTGCCCAGCTGCGCGAGCCGGAAGAGATGACCGTTTGGTTCCAGGACAAGGTAGTCCGGCCGTTCATGCAGCAGTGGGCGCAGCAAAAGGATCATCAGGTCCGGGAAGCAGTCGAGCGGGCCATCATCATTGTGCAGGAGCGGTTCCGCGAAGATATCTCACTCGATTACTGTGCCGATGAGGTGAAGATGTCGCCTTCGGCATTTAGCAAGGCATTCAAACGGATCACCGGGCTAAATTTTATCGATTATCTGACCCAGCTGCGACTGGAGCGTGCCAAGCAGAGCCTGCGCGACACGGACAAGAAGATTAGCGATGTGGCGGAGGAAGTGGGCTATCAGCACAGTTATTTTAACCGGCTATTCAAGAAGAATGAAGGGCTGACGCCGAGTCAGTACCGACAAAAAAGCCGTGAGGAACCTGGCGGGCTCCCGCGGGATGAGGAGGAGCAGGATGGATGAGAAGACGGTAGACCGAATTGCACAGGTGGCGGAGGAAATCGCACAGCCGCAGACCGCAGGAATGAGTGGGCAGAATGTCCCTGCAGGAGCACTGGGTGAATTCGTAGAGAAGCTGCGTACGCCGGAAGCCAAATGGCGCATCCAGCCGTTCTGGTTCTGGAACGGGGATCTGGAGGACGAGGAGATTACCAGACAGATTGCAGAGATGGCTGAGCAGGGCGTCGGCGGATTCTTCGTCTGCGCCCGCCAAGGCATGCATGTGCCGTACCTCTCTGACGCCTGGTTCGCCAAAGTGCGCGTGGCGGCTGAGGCCGCGCTGGAGCACGGGCTCGAGGTCTGGTTGTATGACGAATATCCATACCCAAGCGGCATTGCCGGAGGGGAAGTGATTCTGGAGCACCCCGACGCCAAGCAGCGGATGCTGGTGCACCGGACACTGGGAGCTGCAGGCGGCGAGCTGTGTGTGAGCGAGCTGCCATGGGGCCGTGTGCTGAGCGCCCGGGCCATCCCGAGAGCGGCAGGGGGAGAGCTGGACTGGGAGCGGTCCGTCGACATTCGCCGTTACATCGGCAATGATCAGGTGCAGCCAGTCTTTCAGAAAACAGGTCTCACCGCCTATAATCAGAAGCGTTTCTTCACGTACCAGACGGTGCAGAAGCTGCAATGGGCGCCTCCGGCAGGCGATTGGGAAGTGCATATTTTTCTGGAAGAGGAAATCGAGGATTTCAAATATTATGGTACGTTTGTCGATCCCTGCCACAAGGAGGCCATGGCAACCTTCATCCGGCTGACGCATCAGCGGTATGCGGATGAGCTGGGGGCGTATTTTGGCCGTCCAATTCGAGGGATGTTCACCGACGAAATTGCACCGCTAGGCAAGGTGCCATGGTCGCCGCGAGTACCGGAAGCCTTCCTGAACCGCAGGGGGTATCGTATCGAGGAGCATTTGGAAGCGTTAATTGGAGGATTAGCGTGGGACGGAGCTGGGGCGAGCACGGGCTGTGCGCCTGGCGCAGAGGCTGCGGGTGAGACGGCTCGTGCAGAGGGTTCCGGGGTATCAGGTCTGGCTGACGGGACTGCCGCTGAGAACGCTGGGGCTGCGGGAGCACAGCGGCTGCCGGTAGCCCGGGTCCGCTATGATTTTTATTTGACCGTGCATGAGCTGCTGCAGGAAAGCTATCATCAGCCTGTCTCGGCTTGGTGCGAGCAGTATGGCCTGCACTATGTGACCGAGGTGCCTTCGATGCGGCTCTCCACGCAGGCTCATAGTCATGTGCCTGGCGGTGACAGCGCCCATGAGAAGATCGGCCGCTCACTGGACTGGATTCTGGATAAATACACCGCGGACCTGCGGGCCAATCCCAAGATGGTCAGCTCGGTCTCAGCCCAATACGGGCGCGAGCGGGCGTTGATCGAATGCTTCCATAGTGTAGGTTGGTCCATGACCTTGCAGGACGCACGGTGGATGATCGACCGGATGGCGGCGATGGGCATTAACTTTTACAATTTCCATGCCTTTTTCTACACGCTGGACGGGATGACGCAGCATGATGCGCCACCGTCACAATTCGACCAAAATCCGTATTGGAAGCACTTCCGCCGCTTGGGTGACTATACAGGACGCATCAGCAAGTTGATGGGGACGGGTCGGGCGGTACGCCGAATCGCCATGCTGGACCCGGCTACGACGCTGTGGACGATGCTGGCCAACCCGCTGCACAAGCATGATTACGGCGGCAGCGATGAGAAGGAGGAATCCCGTCATGCGGCGTACAAGCGCTACTGGATCGAGCTCTGCAAAACCTTGCTGCAGGCGCGTCGCGACTATGATCACCTCGATCCCCACACGCTGGCCGAGCGCGGAGTCGTGGAGGATGGCGTGATCCGGGTCGGCGATGCGGCCTATGAGCTGGTACTGCTGCCGCCGCTGACCAATCTGGAATCCCGTGCGTGGGATAAGCTCAAGCGCTTCATCGACGCTGGCGGCCAAGTAATTGCTATGGGCATGCTGCCGCATGAATCTATCGAGGGCGATGACCGCGTCGCACGCGAGATGCGGGCGGCATTTGGCTTGAGCGCGGATGCGGCTGGCGCGGCAGACTTCTGGGGAGAGAGAGGCAGCGCTGCGACAGAAGGCGGCGGTGAAAATGAGCTTCCGGTTGTCCGAAGCGCAGAGGGACAGAGGCAAGAAGCGGCGACTTGTGGGGCGAATGATGAAGTGGCAGCCTCTGCGGCCCAAGAACGACTAAGCTTTGTTGATGGGGGATCGCAGTTCAGCGAGGAGGTGCGGGGGGCTATGCTGGACCTGTTGGACCAGAAACTGCCGGAGCAGGTGCGCCTTGAATCCGAGGCGCGCAGTCTGCTGGTGCATCAGCGCGACGTTGCTGCTGGCGTGCGGGCGGTGTTCGCTACGCATCAGGAGGATGGCGAGGTCACAGCCGAGCTTATCATTGACGGACGCGTACTGGAGCAGGCTGCAGCGGGAAGTAACCCGGGGAACCTGGAGACAGACCAGCTCTCCGCCTGGTCGTATGACCTTGAGACAGGACAAGTAACGGCGCTCGCACTGAGGCAGGCTGACGGGAATGAAGCTTCCTATCAAGTAACCCTGCGTTTTGCGCCGTATCAATCGCATGTGGTGTTAATCTCTTCTGGCGAGGCGACCGCTGCATGCACAGGTTCGGTTTCAGCTAAGCCTTCCGAGCTGAAGCTGTCGGTTGCGGGACCTTGGCGTATGGCACCGCTGCGGGACAATGCTATTCGCTTCGATGCGTTTGATATGTCCGTGCGCCGCCCGGATGAATCGGCTGCGCCGCTAGGGGGAACTTTCCGGGCAGATGCAAAGACCTTCATCGATCAGCTGGGCGAAGCTGTGGCCGCAGGCATAACGCTGCCGCTGGCCTTTGAACAGCCATTCGGGACGCCGGTGCGGACGGCAATTGCTTATCCACTGCAAGCTTCGTACGAAGCGGTGTTCGAAGTCGATGTGCTGCCGGAACGCTGCCAGCTATTGATGGACCGGAGTGCGATTGGCGGGACATGGCGCCTGATGGTGAACGGGCATGCGCTGACAGAGGCGGACTTTGATGACGTCCGTTTCTATGACAACAGCAACGTGAGCTGCGAAGTTGCTCCATTACTGACAACGGGTGAGAACCGGCTGACAGTGGAGGTAGAGATCGGCAGCGATTGGCATGGGGTGACGGATGCGATCTATCTGGTTGGAGCATTCGGCGTCTCGTTCGCCGCTCCGAACCACCCGCGCATGACGAAGCTGCCGACTCAGGCTGAATTGAAGGCTGCGCCTTATCCGGGGTTGCCGTATTATGCGGGCGATCTCGTCTTCAGCCGGACATTCGAGTTGGGTGCAGAGGAGCTGCCTGGCGGGGAGCGGTTCCGATTGGTCTTTGCGGATTTCGACTCTGCCTTCCATGACTGCGCGGCCGTTTCGGTAAATGGTCACGCGCTCGGCCTGCGCCCATGGACTCCGTATAGTTGGGTGGGAGACACGGCCATTCTGAAACCAGGCCCCAATAGGGTAGAGGTGACGGTGACGAGTACGCTGATCGGCCTCCTGGAGGGCCGCTACTTCGACAAGGCTTCGCATACGCTGCCTTCCGTGCAGGAGCATCCGTTGTTCCGGGCTGCCAAGTAAGCCGCATCTATTCTATCGTTTGAACGCTAACGCTTGCCATGATCTTATTTCGCGAATCAGCCACGATGTAGGCTGATTTTGCGGGATGAAGGTTTTGTGGTGAGCGTTTTTTGTGAGGAAGAGTCAGGATAATATAGGCTCGGTGCAAGGTCACGCAGGCGGAGATTATTGAATCTGTACAGGTTTCTTAGCGAAACATGGACAGGTTCTTTATTTTGTGCACGGGAGGATCAGAAAGGGAATACATTGCATAATGCTCACTATCGTAAAAATGTATCGCCCTGCGCGATTGCTGTCGATACATCGCCTACAACTAGGGCATAGAGTGCACATCATCGGAGCTCGTCCTAGTCTACAATTAACGTTCGGCTTGAGGAGCGACCGTTCATATATATGAATTTTTGTGAGGAGGGATTTGATGTCGCAGTCTAATATACCTAATATTACTCCCATTATCTCCGTAACTAGAGACGAGGCGGTAAATCTCTTGCTGTCTTCGATTGCGTTGGAGGAATTGGGGCTTAGTCACATTATTAACGCGGAAGGGGAAAAGCTGCAGTATGTGCTGGGGACACTCCCCGGATTATCAGGTCCGGCAGCCACAATCAGTGACATATTAAATGTCAATGCGAGTGTTCGGGATACGATTCGCCAGCTGACACAGAAAGAGTGGTTGCTGCAAAATAAGTTGGAAAGTATATTGGCCACACCGATCTCGGTGGGACCGACAGGTCCCGCTGGTCCAACCGGGCCATCGGGCGGGCCTCCGGGGCCTCCCGGTGCTACCGGCCCAGCAGGGGCTACGGGACCTACTGGTCCGGCAGGAGCAACAGGACCGTCGGGCGCAGTGGCGCCGGGGACGCCGTTGTTTAATGTATTCGGGACTACGGGGGATGCAGGCGTAGAGGCTTTGACTGACTTGATTTTCGAGTCCTCCACGTTGGATATCACGGTAAGAAGCGGCTCGGCAATCGTCAATATTGAATCGCGTGCCGTAACCGGCCCAGCCGGTGCAACGGGATCTACGGGAGCCGCAGGGGCGACAGGAGCAACTGGAGTTACGGGAGCCACCGGAGCGACAGGAGCAGTTGGGGTTACGGGAGCAACGGGAGCGGCAGGCGCCGCAGGGGCAACCGGTGCAACAGGAGTAGCAGGTGCCACCGGAGCCACAGGCGTGGCAGGAGCAACGGGAGCGACCGGAGTCGCAGGAGCAACCGGTGCAACAGGAGTAGCCGGGGCGACCGGTGCAACAGGTGTCGCAGGAGCAACCGGAGCGACAGGAGCAGCTGGGATTACGGGAGCCACAGGCGCGACCGGTGAAGCTGGGGCTACGGGAGCCACCGGGCCAATAGGTCCAACAGGTGCAGTTGAACCAGGAGTATCACTGTTTAACATCAGTGGAACAACCGGGGCAGGAGAAGTTGATGTTGGCAGTGACTTGTCTTTTGAATCCACAACTCTAGATATAGCAGTTATTGAAGGCACATCTATCATATCGATCGAAAGCAGGTCAGTTACAGGAGCTACTGGACCAACTGGTCCTGCAGGAGCTACGGGGCCGACAGGTCCAGCGGGAACTGTACAGCCTGGTTCCGTTTTATTTGGACTTAGCGGCACCACGGGAACAGGTGAGGTACTCGCGGGCGGAAGTCTGTCTTTTGAATCAAGTACTTTGGATATTTCAGTAATTGAAGGAACGTCTATTGTAACCATTGAAGGAAGTGGCTTAGTAGGTGCCACAGGTGCAACGGGAGCAACGGGCGCAGCAGGGGCTACTGGTGCAACAGGCTCTGCGGGAGTCACAGGAGCAACGGGAGCCACAGGCGTAGCAGGAGCCACCGGTGCTACAGGTGTGGAGGGAGCCACGGGAGCGACAGGCGCAGCAGGGGCAACCGGAGCAACAGGAGTTGCAGGAGCCACGGGAGCAACGGGCTTAGCAGGAGCGACCGGTGCAACAGGTGTAGCAGGAGCCACGGGAGCTACAGGCGTGGCAGGGGCAACCGGTGCAACAGGTGTAGCAGGAGCAACGGGAGCAACGGGCGTCGCAGGAGCAACCGGAGCAACTGGAGTGGCAGGTGCCACCGGAGCGACAGGAGTAGCGGGAGCCACTGGTGCGACAGGAGTAGCGGGAGCCACTGGTGCGACAGGTGAAGCAGGAGCGACCGGTGCCACAGGAGTGGCAGGAGCAACCGGGGCGACAGGAGTAGCGGGGGCCACCGGAGCCACAGGAGCTACAGGTGTAGCGGGAGCGACCGGAGCGACAGGCGAGGCAGGAGCCACAGGAGCCACAGGAGCCACAGGTGTAGCGGGAGCGACAGGCGCAACAGGAGTAGCAGGACCCACCGGTGCAACAGGAGTGGCAGGAGCCACCGGAGCAACGGGAGCAACAGGTGTAGCGGGAGCGACCGGTGCAACTGGCGTAGCGGGAGCAACGGGAGCCACAGGTGTGGCAGGTGCCACCGGAGCGACAGGCGAGTCAGGAGCCACGGGAGCAACAGGAGTAGCGGGAGCGACCGGTGCAACTGGCGTAGCGGGAGCAACGGGAGCCACAGGTGTGGCAGGTGCCACCGGAGCGACAGGCGCCGCAGGTGCAACCGGTGCAACAGGAGTAGCAGGTGCCACCGGAGCCACAGGCGTGGCAGGAGCAACGGGAGCCACGGGTGCGACAGGTGAAGCAGGAGCGACCGGAGCTACAGGAGTAGAGGGAGCCACGGGAGCGACAGGAGTAGCCGGGGCGACCGGGGGCACAGGAGTAGCGGGAGCCACCGGTGCAACAGGAGCGACAGGAGTAGCGGGAGCCACCGGAGCCACGGGAGCAACAGGTGTCGCAGGAGCCACGGGAGCAACCGGGGCCACAGGCGCTGCAGGAGCGACCGGAGCTACAGGAGTGGCAGGTGCAACCGGGGCCACAGGAGTGGCAGGAGCCACCGGAGCCACAGGTGTCGCAGGAGCCACCGGAGCCACAGGCGCGGCAGGAGCAACGGGAGCCACAGGCGTCGCAGGAGCGACCGGAGCGACAGGTGTAGCGGGAGCAACGGGAGCCACAGGCGTCGCAGGAGCGACCGGTGCAACAGGAGTAGCAGGAGCAACGGGGGCCACAGGCGTCACGGGAGCGACCGGAGCCACAGGCGTAGCGGGAGCGACCGGTGCAACAGGCGTAGCGGGAGCGACCGGTGCAACAGGCGTAGCGGGAGCGACCGGGGCCACCGGCGTCGCAGGAGCCACCGGAGCAACAGGAGTAGCCGGAGCCACGGGAGCCACAGGAGTAGCCGGAGCCACCGGAGCCACCGGAGCCACAGGAGTAGCGGGGGCAACCGGAGCGACAGGCGAGGCAGGAGCCACAGGTGTAGCGGGAGCGACGGGAGCCACAGGTGTGGCGGGAGCGACCGGTGCAACTGGCATCGCGGGAGCGACCGGTGCAACAGGAGTCGCAGGAGCTACGGGGGCCACAGGCGTCACGGGAGCGACCGGAGCCACAGGCGTCGCAGGAGCCACCGGAGCGACAGGCGTCGCAGGTGCAACAGGAGCTACAGGAGTAGCGGGAGCGACCGGAGCGACAGGAGAGGCAGGAGCCACGGGAGCAACAGGTGTAGCGGGAGCCACGGGAGCAACAGGAGTAGCGGGAGCCACCGGAGCGACAGGAGAGGCAGGAGCCACGGGAGCCACAGGCGTAGCAGGAGCGACCGGAGCCACAGGAGTGGCAGGAGCCACAGGAGCCACAGGCGTAGCAGGAGCGACCGGAGCCGCCGGAGCCACGGGAGCCACAGGCGTCGCAGGAGCAACCGGAGCGACAGGAGTCGCGGGAGCCACAGGCGCGGCAGGAGCCACGGGAGCAACAGGAGTAGCCGGAGCCACCGGTGCAACAGGAGTAACAGGTGCAACAGGCGCGACCGGAGCGACAGGAGTAGCGGGAGCGACCGGAGCCGCCGGAGCCACCGGAGCCACCGGAGCGACAGGAGTAGCGGGGGCAACCGGAGCGACAGGCGAGGCAGGAGCCACCGGAGCCACAGGTGTAGCGGGAGCGACGGGAGCAACAGGTCTGGCAGGAGCAACGGGAGCGACCGGAGTCGCAGGAGCCACCGGTGCAACAGGAGTAGCTGGGGCGACCGGTGCAACAGGTGTCGCAGGAGCAACCGGAGCTACAGGAGTCGCGGGAGCCACAGGAGCGACAGGCGTCGCAGGAGCCACCGGAGCGACAGGCGCCGCAGGAGCAACCGGAGCAACAGGAGTAGCCGGAGCCACGGGAGCGACAGGCGCGGCCGGAGCCACCGGAGCAACAGGAGTAGCCGGTGCAACCGGAGCCACAGGAGTGGCAGGAGCAACCGGGGCCACAGGAGTAGCCGGAGCAACCGGGGCCACAGGCGTCGCAGGAGCCACCGGAGCAACAGGAGTAGCCGGAGCCATGGGAGCGACAGGAGTAGCCGGAGCCACGGGAGCGACAGGAGTAGCCGGAGCCACGGGAGCGACAGGAGTGGCCGGAGCCACGGGAGCGACAGGAGTAGCCGGAGCCACGGGAGCCACAGGAGTAGCCGGAGCCACCGGAGCGACAGGCGCGGCAGGAGCAACGGGGGCCACCGGCGTCGCAGGAGCCACCGGAGCAACAGGAGTAGCCGGAGCCACCGGTGCAACAGGAGTAACAGGTGCAACAGGCGTAGCGGGAGCGACCGGTGCAACAGGCGTAGCGGGAGCGACCGGTGCAACAGGAGTAGCCGGAGCAACCGGGGCCACAGGCGCTGCAGGAGCCACCGGAGCGACAGGCGCCGCAGGGGCAACCGGTGCAACAGGGGTAGCAGGAGCGACCGGAGCCACCGGTGCAACAGGAGTAGCCGGGGCCACCGGTGCAACAGGAGTAGCCGGAGCGACCGGAGCCACAGGAGTGGCAGGAGCGACTGGTGCCACAGGAGTAGCAGGAGCGACCGGAGCAACTGGAATCACAGGCCCAACTGGTCCTACGGGTCCAATCCTTCAGCCGTTTGTGAATTCAAATATTGCCGGTCAAACGGTGGCCAGTAACGGTCTTGTAACGATTAATAGCTCCACTACGCTTGCGGGAATCACGACAAATGGGACTACAACCTTCACATTGGTACAGGGGGGATTATACTACCTCTCTTGTGTTCTTAATACTGCACTTCTTACGCCAGCCAACTCATTGTTCGCAATATCAATAAACGGTAGTACGGCAGCACCGGTCATCGCTCCGTCAGCCAATGCCGGTTCAGCTGGACAAATTAACGTCATTCGGGTTCAGAGTTACGCAGCTGGTACGACCTTGGCCATCTATAACCGTTCCGTGAACGCTGTTACTTTAGCAAATGGTGCTGACTCGACGGGAGCTGTAGTGGGAAGTGCAGGCCACTTCTGTCTGTTCCGTATTGCAGATGGACCAACCGTGTAAAAAGCAGTCATTTATACAAAGCAGGCAGTGCCGTATGTGGGCACTGCCTGCTTTTTTACTTCATTTGCTTAGAACCAATAATATATTGCCGCCCCAAGAGCGAACGAAACAGCTGCTACGCCTGCACACCAACGGGCTATTTTGTTTCGGATAGGTCGTTCCTCAGGGACTACGGTATTAAAATTAGCCCGTTGCCTGTCACCACTTGTCCAAGAACCCACCATGAATCCAGAGATAAGGATGCCGACGACGCCAATGACCATTAGTATTTCTACTAAAGACATAAGGATAACTCCTCAAAGTTTTCCGAAGGAAAACTCACTTCGAAAGCATAAGCTTGCTCAAGGTTGCCTGGCTACCGATGAATTTAATAGAATATACGTATCCGCGGCAGAATCGTTTCTTGAAATTGTAAATCGAGTTAACATCAGGGGGTGTATTGATGATTGCTAACTTACTGCAAGCCTCAAAAAATACAGTCGTTTTCACCGGTGCTGGCATGAGCACGGAGAGTGGGGTGCCTGATTTCCGTTCAGCACAGGGACTATGGCGGGGAATTGACCCGCGCTCATTGGCTAGTATCGAAGCTCTGCGTGACAATACAAATGATTTCGTGTCGTTCTATAGCAGTAGAATTCGAGCCCTACAGACGGTCAAGCCGCATCGGGGATACGATGTCCTGACTTCCTGGGGAAAGCAGGGATGGCTGCAGAGCGTCATTACCCAAAACACAGATGGTTTGCATGAAATCGCAGGCAACCCGCAAGTCATCCCGATTCATGGTACGATCCGCGAGCTCCATTGTGAGGCCTGTCGCAACACTTACCCTGAACAGCGCTACCTTGACGAGGAAGTGAGGTGCAGTTGCGGCGGATTCATTCGCCCTTCTGTAGTATTGTTTGGTGAAATGCTGGACGAGCGTGCGTTGGAGGCAGCCGAGCAAGCAGCCCGCCAAGCCGAGCTGTTTATTGTTTTGGGTTCATCACTTGTCGTTTCTCCTGCGAATTGGTTGCCCCGCATTGCTCGTGAGCATAGCGCTAAGCTCGTTATCGTGAATGAGGAACCCACACCGCTTGACACACTAGCTGATTATGTCATCCATGGACGGAAGATAGGCGATGTTTTGCAAGAGGCCGCAGATAAGCTTGGTTACTGACCAGTACCACCCAGGTAAATAAGAGGAGTGAACGTATGCCGGATATTCAGGTGATCGAGGTACAAGAAGAGCAAAAACCGGTTCTCCGCCAGTTAATCGAGCTGTATGAGTATGATTTCAGTGAGTTTAATGATCGCGACGTCAATGCATTCGGGAGGTACGAGTATCGATATCTGGATCATTACTGGACAGACGAAGGCCGGTATCCGTTCTTTGTGCTTGTCGATGGTGCCTATGGGGGCTTTTTGCTGGTAAATAGCCATTGCTATCTACAAAAATCAGGATCGTCCAAATCGATAGCTGAGTTCTTCATTATGCGAAAATATCGCAAACAGGGAATTGGCGGCGCTGTTGCTGCAATAGTCTTCGATAAGTTTAAGGGGGATTGGGAGGTTTTGCAGCATGGGGACAATGTTCCCTCCCAGATCTTCTGGCAAAAGGTCATTGCAGCTTACACAAGCGGGAGCTATCAGCTATCTACCGTCGAGACAGAATCCTGGGTAGGCCAAGGCTATACCTTCAACAACGCGTCTAAATCGTAACTTTTCCCAAAGTTCTATCGTCTATGGTAGATAAAGGGGGCTGCGCATGATGAAATACGTACTGGGTATGTTGCTGATTGTACTGCTAGCGGGGTGTAGCGGCGGCAACGCATCTGAACCGGAAGAGCCGTTCTATGGTATACGAGGGACCGTGGTTGAAGAGGATGAGCAAAGGGTGCTGGTAGTCTCTAACGAGAAGCTAGGCAGAGAGGATATGGAAAATCCACGTTACAATGCAGCCTGGTTGTCAGGCATTCATCGCAAAGTAGAGGTAGGCCAACAGGTTGAGGTTGCTTTTGACGGAGGGGTGAATGACAGTTATCCGCTGCAGGCGCAGGGAAAGTCGGTCAAGCAAATTCAGGATGAACAACCTGAGGGCGCGGCATTGTCTCGTGAGGAGGCGGTGCGTCAGGCTTTGCAGCAGGCAGAAAACTTGATTACTCCTACCGTGCTGGAAGTAGAGTATCTGGAGAGGTCAAGTGAGTGGCGTATTCTAATTTATGAGAACGCATCGATTAGCGAAAACTCGGAGGTTGAAGTAAGGGTCCAGGAAGAAGCGAACGGCTGAAAAAGCTCAAACGGCGAAAGCGATGAAAGGCCTGCCGCCTTCATGCTTTCGCCGTTTTCTCGTGCGTCCATAGGGGAAGGTCAGTTGGAGGTCTCTTCGTCATCCAGGAACCATAAATGGTCCATGCAGTCAGGTTCACCGTTATAATTAATCAAGATTTCTTCACCAGCCTGAATGTCACGATAGGCAAAAAAATCGAACGTATGCTTCTCAAAGCTGATATCGTAAATGGCATTCGGTTGATAGGAGTGGTTGAATAAACTGCCATAACCTAGTAGAATGGCGGTGTGGTTCTTGCCGTATTGGTAGACATAGTCAGCAAGGATCGTCTGCTCAATGTGGACATCGTCCTCATTCTCGTAAGCGACGACGGGTGCTTCGTGAATGAGTGTGCCTTCCGGAATGTCGCAGGTTGCGAAAACACCGCGTCTGAACTCGCCTTTGCTGAGCGGGGAGGTGCGAACTTCGATCATAGGTCACCTGTTCCTTATGAGATTAATAGCGTGCTATTTGATGTCATTCTAACGGACATTCGTCCAAACAGCAACCTTCCGGCTCGGACTAACGTTTACAATTACAGGCAGAGAAAGGAGTGCTGCACGTGACAAAGACAGATGCTGAACAACATGAATCGGCTAAACCAGCTTGGTCCTGGCGACGTAAGCTTGCCTGGGGATCAGCGGGGCTGGCGGTCTTCGCTGCGGTGGTTATTGGCGGTAGCTATTGGTATGCCAGTTCTTTGAGCCCTGAGGAGGTTCTCGCCCGCGTGGACAAGCCTGCCGAAGTGGCAGAAGCAGGAGGTAACGAAGAGCCTGCAGGAAATGAGAACGTCGGAGAATCGACCGATCCTGTGACAGCACCAGGTGGTAGCGGCGCGGAAGAAGGAGATCAACAGTCAACGACAACGCCTAGTGCTGACGAACAGCATACAACGACAGAGAATTCTGTGGATGCAGACACAACGTCTGAAACGACTGTGCCGCCTACACAGGAGTCCGCCCAACCTGAGTCGCCAGCAGCTTCGGGCGAGCAAAACCCGAACCCGTCCGCCAAGCCTGTTCAACCGGAACAACCGGAGCAGCCGTCGAACTCGGCAGCCAAAGGCCGGATTGATGCGAAGTACGATGGGCAATTACAAGCGCTCCAGAATTCCTGTACCGGCAAGATGCAAGCCCTTGTAGGTCAAATTGTGGGAGAGTTAAAGGGGGACAGCGATCTGCAGAAAATCCAGAGCAGCTATATGGGCAAAATCTCGGAAGCTGAATCGGGCTGTGATGGGCAATTCCAATCCATCATGTCGCAAGCTCAAGCGGACTACAAGCAAGCAGGAATTTCTACCTCTGAAATGCCCGGGTGGCAAAGTGCTTATGAATCCGCCAAGAACTCAGCGAGAGCTTCCGCATTGAGCTCGATTCTGGGAGCGGCATCGGAGTAGGGATGCGTATGTCCAAGAGTGCAACAAATAGTAGCAATATGTATAATTATGTATAGGTTGGATGCGGATCCTGCGCTATAATGCTAGTAAGATGACGAAAGGTGGTACATAACACAATGAAGACTAGAATGATGGCAGCGTTGTTAAGCTTCCTGCTGGTGGCTGCCATGCTGCCGCTGACGGCAGCGGCTAGTGCCAAATCACTCAAATTGCAATCCATGAATATCCAAATGCAATTCGACGGCCAGCGACTATCCCTGCCTTCCGGGCAGTTTGCATTTATTCATGAAGGTCGTACGTACATTCCGCTCCGTTTCTTTGCTAACGCCCTTCAGAAGGGGGTAGCATGGGACAGCAAGAGCCGCACGGTTACCGTCTCTGAGCCAACGGCCCAAGAGCAGGTATCGCTGCGGGAGTGGCTCATGAACGCTGCTCGCACGACAACGGCTTCGCAGCCTGTAAAATCAATTACGGCCGTTCCAATGGAAGCTAAGCTGGTTTTCCATGGTCAGGCCAAAGTGCTGCCGCAAGGACAAAGTATTTATAATGTAGATGGCAGCACCTATGTCCCTGTCCGCTTCATGTCAGAATCGGTAGGCACCGCGATCAACTGGAATGCACAATCCAAGAGCATCACGGCAGAATCTGAAGCATACCGTAACAACCAGGGGCAACAACCAGGTACCACCCAGCCGGGCAATAATGGCGGGACGACGCCAGGAACTGGGACGGGCAATGGTAATGGTGGCAACACGGGCGGTACACCATCCACAGGCGGCAATACAGGAACACCGGGTGGCGGCACTGGTGGAGGCGGTGGCGGATCGACTGCAACCCAAGCCTCTATCGAAGCTGATGCCAAAGCAAAGCTGGACACGCTCAGAAACTCCTGTGTTGCTTCCATTGAATCGCTTGGACTGCAATGGTTTGGTGAGAAGGATGCGGCCAAGAGACAACAGCTCTACACGCAAGCTGAAGCCAAAGTAAACGAGTGTACGGTCAACTTTGAGCGTATTGTTGCAGATGCTGAGGCACAGCTCAAGGCAGGCGGCTTCAGTACATCGGGTCTGCAGGCTTTCCGTGATCAGTTCAACCGGGAGCTGGAGCAAGGCAGAGCACTAGTCGAGCAGTACATGAAGGGGTAAGCACCCCAGTAAGGCGGGGCCGATATCGGCCTCGTCTTTTTGTTGCCTCTATTTGCTCGCACCACAGTTTTGCGGCCGCTGTAGCACACCTTTCTTCCTCTATTTGCTCGCACCACGGTTTTGCGTAAGCTGTAGCGTACCTTTCTTCCTCTATTTGCTCGCACCACGGCTTTGCGCCCGCTGTAGCACACCGCGCTTGGCTTGCACGCGGTTGAAACCGAAGCAAGCCTCACGGCGAGGCGTGACGTTGAACAATTACCGGATGGTGAAGAAATTGCAGTCCTGATTGAGCGGCACATCAAACAGCCCCCGCGTCCACAATGGATGCAGGGGCTGTTGTTATTCGTATCGCGTAGAGTGTGGTTACACTTTAAAGCGCTCAGCCGAACGCTTGAGGTCCTCGGACATGCGCTCGAGCTCGCGAGCGGCGTAGCCGACCTCTTCCATCGATGCGATCTGCTCTTCGGAGCTGGCAGAGATGGACTGGGCGCCTGCTGCCGATTGACCGGCGATCTGTTCGATTTCCTGCAGGGAAGCGAACACTTCTTCCGAGCTGGCGGACAGCTGCTCGGCAGCGGCCGAGGTATCTTGGATGGAGGCAACCGACTTCACGGCGGATTCCTTGATGTTCTTGAAGAGTTCGCCGGTATGACCGATCAGCTTGAGCCCTTCCTCCACTTCCTTCTCGCCTTTGCGCATGGCCTCGACGGCCGATTCAATGCCGCTCTGCAGCGCATCTACCCGCTCAATAATCCGCTTCGCAGAATCGCTGGACACACTGGAGAGCTTCTTGATCTCTGCTGCGACAACCGCAAAGCCACGTCCATATTCGCCTGCACGAGAGGCTTCGATCGAAGCGTTAAGCGAGAGCAGGTTGGTCTGGCTGGCAATCTCGGTCATGAGGTTGATAATTTCACTAATCTCACGCGAGTGAGCCGAAGACTCGGTGATGACATTCGCAATGTCACGAACCGACTCGTTAATGAGGTGCATCTGATTGATCGAACGCTCAATAAATTCATTGCCTTGGTGCGCTTCTTCTTCCGATTTCAAGGAAATCTCGTAAGCAGAAGCGGAGCTGTCTGCGATCCGGCGGATGCCGACCGTCATTTCCTCCATCGCTTGTGTACTCTGCTCGGTACCATTGGCCTGTACCTCAATACCTGTAGCAATTTCCTGAATCGAGTCAGCGGTATGCTTGGAAGCCTGAGTCAATTCCCCGACCGCAGCGTTGAGCGTACCCGAGGATTGAGCAACCTGTTCGGAGCTGGAGATGACCTGAGCAATAAGCAGCTTCAGGTTCTGTGTCATGACATTGAAGTCCTGAGCCAGCTGCCCGGTCTCGTCTTTGCTGGTGACTTTGATATCCGGATCCGTGAGATGGCCGTCTGCGATCCGTCTGGCCTGCTGGGCGATTCGGCGGATCGGTGAAGCCAACTGGCTGGAGATCAGGAACGCGATAGCTGCTCCCACGACGATAGAAATGGCAATCGAGAGGAAGATGGCCCGCAGGATATTTTCCTGGCCCTGATTGAAATCTGACAGATGCGTGTTGGCGACAATAACCCAGTTCCAGAAGGTCGTGCCTTCCCCGTAAGCGAGAACCTCAGAGGGCTCCTCCGTCTCACCCAATGTTGAATTATAATAGGTAAAGTCTCCGCCGCTCTTGGCTTTGCTCAAAATTTCCTCCACAGAGGTTAAGAGTTCACCTTCAAGCTCATCTCTAACATTTTGTCCCTCATTGCTACCCATGCTAGCGACAATAATGCCTTCACTGTCTAGGATGAAGAAGCTGCCGTTCTCGCCGAGATCAATACTGCGGTTGCCGGGGCGTGTGCCGTCCGGGAGCTGGAAGCCAAGCAGCATCGACTTCAGCTGGGATTGGGCCTGATCGAGCGACATATCGCCGTTCATGACCGCTTCGTGGAAGGTGATAATGGTCTGATTGGCAATTTTGACGGTATTCTGGAGGTTGTTGCGGATCAGCTTGTCTGTCTCTGTCGTGGATACATTGTAACTCAGTACGCCGACGACGACCGTAGGAATGATCATCAGCAGCAAAAACGCAAGCATCAGCTTGACTCTGATCGTCAAGACGAAGCCCTTACGGGTGGTGGACATGTGTGAAACTCCTCTCATGCGCATCGTAAAAATTAACAAAATTAGACATGTGGTGCTGCATCTGAAGCTTGGCCCGCTCGACATCCTGGTCCTCAATCGCTTCAAACACTTCCGGTAGGTCTGCCACAATGGATGCCTTGTCTACACGCTGTAGTTCAGGAATGAACCGCATATAAGCCGTCGTTAGGGCTCGTATAAGCATGATGGCAAGTGGATTGTGGGTAGACTCCGCCAGAATAAGATGAAAGCTTAAATCCAGTTCGATGATTTCTCGGGTACTGCGGCTCTCCAGATCTATCATCGGCAGATACTCGCGCAGCCGCTCCAGATCCTTCGCTGTCCGACGTTCGGCAGCTAGTCCCGCACAGGGAATCTCCAGCATCTGACGAACATGGAACAGATCGAGCAGTGTCATGGTCTGGAAGGTTAGAGAAAGAATAATGGTATCACGTACGTTGGTCATCGCATTGTCGGGATGGAAGTTGGCGATGACATAGCCGCTTTCTTTGTTGGGATTAGGCATGATGACTTGTTCGCGGTTTAAAATCTTCAAGGCTTCCCGGATCGTCGGGCGGCTGACACCAAAAGTTTGTGCTAGCTCCTCTTGCTTGGCTACACTTTCCCCGGGTTGAAGCTTCCCCTCATAGATGACTTCCTTGATGGCATTCGCGATTTGTTGAGGTACGGTCTGCAGCTCCACACCCCTGAAAATGGTCGTGTCCACCGGTCTATTAATTCACTCCTTGTGTCCATAGGATTCGTACGAATTGGACGTTCGTCAATACTTAGTTATATCGACATAAAATGAGAATTCTGAAGTAAAAAAAATTTACACGGCTTTAGTCCTATTGTCCATTATACTTAGAAGAGTAAATTTCCAAATTTAAGGAGTGATAGTTCCGTGAAGCAAGGCCAGCACCTAGAAAAATTGACTTCAAGATGGTCGGCAATGGATCACGCCATGGAGTCCTGCAACTATGATGTTACTATCATCTATGGAAAAGGCATTATTACTCAGTATGGCTATCTCAACTATTTTGGCGGTTACTTTCCTGTGCTGCGCCCGGGTTTTATCGTGTATCCCCGGGGTGGAAAACCGACGGCTTTTTATAACACGCGTGCGGATGCTTTTCTGGCCAAGCAGACGGGCACCATCGAAGATGTCCGGTTTGCAGGGACAGGCGATGTGTTGGATTCGGAAGAGGCGCTTCTGGCTGATGTCGCTTCCCTCGTAGGAAGCTATCATCCTTCCCGGGTTGGTGTCGTGGGTCTAAAGTCCTTGATGACAGGGTTTCAACAGGCGTATCTGACTGCACGAATTGACGCAGTTGTAGAGGATGCATCAGGAATGGCGAACCGTATTAAAGCGTATAAGACAAACGAAGAAAAAGCAGGGATTGCTGCTGCCTTTGACCTTGCTGAGAGAAGCTTCCAGACGTTCAAGGAGCATTTGCGCGCGGGGGCCACTCCGGCAGAAGTGGCGGCAGAAGCGGAACGTGTCGCACGTGCTGGCGGGGCCATTGATACCTTGGTCTTTGTGGAAGAAGGGCCTTATTTTCTTCGCAAGCCCACACTTACGCCACTGTCAGGGAATCGATTGGTGACGGCCTATGTCGAGTTGATCGATGCCAATGGCTATTGGATAGAGAAGGCAGGACTGTTCTCGCTTGGCCGTCCCTCGGACAAGGCCTTGCAGATTGGTGATGCTTGCGTGCAGGCAATGGAAGAAGTCAAGCGGAGCATTCGCCCAGGTATGCGTGTAGGGGAGATCGGTCAAATTATCCGGCGCCATGGCGACAGTGTGCAGGCCGTGACCGGCATCTGGCATGGGCATGGCATTGGCGTTGATCACGATATTCCGGTCATTTCCGACGATGGCGAAGAAATTCTGGAGCCGGGAATGGTCATAAGTATTCATCCTAACTTCGCAGATGCCGATGAAGAAGTGGGGGCAAGTATCGCCGACGTATTCATCGTGGGGGACGAGGATGTTCAAGGTCTGAGCAAGCTGCCATACGATATCGTTCATTTACAGTAAGAAAGGGGATTAATCATGACTACATTTACACTGGGCATCGACGTGGGTGGTACGTTCACCGACCTGGTTGCCTTCAATACAGCTACTGGCGAGCAGGTAATTGACAAGGCATCCTCCACCCCCGCTGATCCATCGATCGGCGTATTGAACGGACTGGAGAGCATTGCTGCCAAGCTGTCAATGACGCGCAGCGAGCTCCTGGAGCAAACGAAGCTGATCGTTCACGGGACAACCGTGACGACCAATGCCGTTCTTACCGGTCGTGGCGCCAAGACGGCGCTGCTGACGACCGAGGGCTTTCGCGATATTCTCCAGATGAGACGCGGCGTACGCAGCAAGGAGCACTTGTTCAACAACAAATATGTGGCACCGGCCCCACTGGTCGAGCGCGATCTGCGGATCGGACTGAAGGAGCGTACGGATTCAGCAGGCACGCTGCTGCAGCCTGTTCTGGAGCAGGAAATTGTCCAAGCGGCCCGGCATTTCAAAGACCAGGGCGTCGAAGCGGTCGCGATCTGCTTCATGCATGCGTGCGCGAACCCGACCAACGAAATTGCGGCAGCAGAGCTGATGCGCAATCTGATGCCGGAAGCATTCGTTACGTACTCCTCTGAGGTATCGCCAATGGTCCGGTTATACAACCGTGTGAGCACGACCGTTATGAATGCCTATGTCGGACCCGTTCTGAAGTCGTATATTGACAGATTGCTTGGCGCACTGCGGGAGCAGGGGTTCCACAAGGGCGAGCTGTTGATCATGCAGTCGAACGGAGGCATTACCAGCCCGCACAACGTAGCTGAGATTCCGGCGACGACCGTACTGTCCGGTCCTGCTGGCGGTCCAGTGGCAGGCAGTGCATTCGCACGGGCCTATGGCCGCGAGGAAGCAATTGTTATCGATATGGGCGGAACTTCATTTGAGGCTTCAATCATTCGCGGGGGCGAAGTGACGATCCGCAAAGAAGGCGAGATTAACCGCAATCATATCTCCCTGCCAATGGCGGATATTCACTCGATCGGCTCCGGCGGCGGCAGTATTGCCTGGATTGACGACGGAGGCATTCTCCGGGTTGGACCACAGAGTGCTGGTGCAAGACCGGGCCCTGCCTGCTACGGACGCGGCGGCGAGCTGCCAACCTGCTCCGATGCCGACCTGGTGCTGGGCTATCTGAACGGCGATTATTTCCTCGGCGGCGAGATGAAGCTGGACGTAGAGCTGGCTGAGCGAGCCATCCGTGAGCACATCGCAGAGCCGCTCGGACTGAGCGTCGAGGAAGCAGCTTACGGCATCTACACGATCTCCAACCTCAACATGGTCAATGGCATCAAGGAGATTACGGTTCAGAACGGTTATGATCCGCGTGAATTCCCAATGGTTGTGGCTGGCGGCGCAGCACCGGTTCACGCTGCGATGATGGCGCGCGAGCTCGATATGACCGAGATGATTATTCCTAAGTATTCCTCCGTGCTCTGTGCGGTGGGCATGCTGGCCTCTGACTTGCGCCACGATTATGTGAAAAGCTTCCAGCACGGCTGGAACGAGATCGAGCTGCCGCTCATCGAGGCCATGCTGCGCAAGTCCCGTCAAGAGGGCTGGCAGGCGCTTGGACTGGAGGGCGTTACTGTCGCCAAGCGCGAGGTGATCATCGGTATTGATATGCGTTACAGCGGTCAGCATTACGAAGTAACCATTGAATTTGATGAGTCGATCCTGCTAGCTGGGGACAAAGCGCCAATCGAGGAGCTCTTCCACAAGGAGCATGAGCGGCTGTACGGATTTGACCTGCGCCACCATGAGCTGGAAGTTGTTAATCTGCGGATCTCTTGCCGCGGCAAGCAAGCCGTATTCGAATTGCCTCGCTCCGAGCAGGCCGCTGAGGGCGAGCAAGCGCAGCCGCGCGGCAGCCGCCGGATGTACGACCCTGCGCAGCGCCAATCGGTAGAGGCACCGATCTATGACGGGGAGACGATGAAGGCCGGCACGCATGTAGAGGGACCTTGTATTGTTGAACTGATTACGACAACCATTATTGTGCCTGCGGGCTTCGAGCTGGAGTACGGATCTTATGGCAGTTTCATCATGAAGGATGTTGCGAAGGGAGAGCGGTCTTAATGGATCAAATCACAATCTCGGTCATCGCTAACCGGCTGAAGGCAATCGGCAGACAGATGGGTGTGGTCATCGAGCGGAGCGCGCACTCGCCTCTGCTTGTGGAAGGACGCGACTTCTCACTGGGTATTTACAGTGCCGAAGGCGCATTGATCGAACAGACGGAGTATATCCCGATTCTCGGCTATGCGACCGGTCCTGGTGTTCAAGCGGTCATCGACTATTTCGGCGAGGATGTACATCCGGGAGATGCTTTTCTGCATAACGACCCGTTCACCGGCGGCAACCAGTTGTCGGACTGGAAGGTCATCAAGCCCGTATTCATTGGCGATCAACTGGTGGCTTGGACAGCCATTACGGCGCATCAGGCAGACGTAGGTGGTTCGGTGCCGGGCTCCTACAATCCGTATGCGACCGACCTCTGGCAGGAGGGCCTGCGGATTACGCCGCTGCGCATTTACGAGAATAACCGCAAGCGTCGCGATGTCTGGGATTTTGTCTTCGGTAATGTGAGACTGCCCATCGTTGCAGATGACATCCAGGCGATGATTGGCGGCTGTACGGTTGGGGAACGCGAGCTGATGGATCTGATCAGCCGTTACACGATTCCAGTGTTCAACGAAGCGGTAGAAGAAATTTTTAATTCGACTGAACGGATGGCCAAACGAATCATTAGCGAGATTCCAAACGGCGAGTACACGGCGCGGTGGTGGGCGAACGACAATGGTTTTGACCATGAAGCCCGTATGAACATCGACGTGAAAGTGACGGTTGAGGATGAGCAGATGACGGTTGACTTCACCGGTACGCATCCGCAGACGCCGGGCTATGTGAATGCACCGATGCCAGTTACGGTATCTTCGGTCATGATCGCTTTCTTTATGCTGAGTGAACAAGAAATTGCCCATAACGAAGCGATCAAGCGTTGTATTCATTTTGTTATCCCGGAGGGCTCGATGCTCAATCCGAGGTTCCCGGCAGCGTCCGGCTTCGGCAATCACTTGAGTGATCAGATCGTCTCGGCTGTCATGCTAGCACTCTCCGAAGCGCTGCCAGGCCGTGTAACCGCAGGCTGGAATCCACTGCTCTGTTCCATCATGAACGGTACGGATCCCCGCAAGCAGGCGCCTTACGTCGACATTATGATCAATGCCTGCAAAGGCGGCAGCGGCGGCACCGAAGGTGCTGATGGCTACGATCATATCGGCTTGATTGCATCAGGTGGCGCCATTTCGGCCCAGGATCCAGAGATGTTCGAGCTGATCAATCCGTGCTTCCTGCACAAGTTTGAGTATGCTCCGGACTCTGCAGGCGCGGGTCAGTGGCGCGGCGGTCTGGGTGTAGAGACGATATTTGAAATTCAATCCGAGGGCTCGCAGGCCAGCGTCTTTGGTGATGGCGCCAAGGCTGGCATGACTGCGCCGGGCGTGCTCGGGGGCGGGGATGGCAGTATCAATTCCATCGTTCTGGAGTATCCGGACGGCCAGCAGACCGAAGCTCACATGAAGGATCTGATCTCGAATATTCCTTATGGCACTGTGTACAAACAGATGGCTGGCGGTGGCGGCGGCTACGGCGATCCGAAGAAGCGCCCGGCAGAGCTGGTTGCACGGGAAGTGCGCTATGGCGTCATTTCGGCAGAATCCGCAGAGCGTGACTATGGCGTCAAGCTGGCGGATCCGGCCAATGGAATCATCGACGAGGCGGCAACAGCCGCGCTTCGCGGGTAGTCAGCGTCTTAGGACAGACGGCTCGCGAGTGGCTGTTTGGCATCGGCATATAGAGGGGCCCGGCATGCAGTCTGGGCCGCTCCTGCTGTCGGTTTGGCGAATCGTCCGGATGAGGGGCCGTTGAGGGAGAACGAGGTCTGAGGGGCATTCGACTGCTCTGCGAACAGCCGATAGGCTGGTCGTTTTTATATAGATAGATGCACCATACTTTGGATTACAGGAAAAGGGGAAATGAATAATGATGCGCAACACACGCACAACCCGTAAAACATCCGGATTTTTCGTACTGACAGCCATTCTGCTCTTGTCTTTGCTGGTCTCCGCATGCGGCGGCGGCTCGGGAAACAGCACGTCAGCAGGTACTAGTGAAGCATCGGCAAGCGGTGGCTCTTCAAGTGGTTCGTCCATCAAAATCGGTGTCTCCATCCCGGCAGAAGCCAACAACTCGCTGCAATACTGGTATAAAGGCATTCAAAAGCAAGCTGAAATCTATGGCATGGAAGTTGTAGGCATTGATGCACAGTTGAACCCGTCCAAGCAAGTAAGTGATATGGACAACCTGTTGGTTCAAGGTGTCGACGTCATCCTGGTGTGGCCGCTTGATCCTGCTGCAATTAAGCCTGCGATTGACCGTGCGACTGAGAAGAAAGTACCGGTTATCGGCATTGACTTCAACACGCAAGAAGGCGGATCGGACTTCGGCCTGGCCCAACAAATTATTCTGGGTCGCGGCCCAAGTGGCGCTGACGTAGCTGAGCTCTTCTCAGAAATGCTGCCAGAAGGCTCTGAAATCGGCGGCATCGGTATGGCTGCACCAGTACCAGGCAACATCTACATGATGGAGCAATACCGTACAGCAGCTGATAATTTCGACAACATCACTTGGGTTGGCCAACAGAACAACCCAACCGATAATATTGCGGGCGCTGAGCCAATGATGGCAAACCTGCTGACCAAAAACCCGAATATCCGTGCAGTCTTCGCTTATAACGACGACAGTGCAATCGGAGCTGCTCAAGCCATTACAAACAACGGCAAATCCCTCTACTCTGCGGATAACCCGGATGGCATCATCGTTGTTGGATTCAACGCTGAGCAAGCAGGTATTGAAGCCATCAAGCAAGGCAAGCAGTATGCAACCTTCAATATTAACCCGATCAAATCCGGTTCCGCGATGGTTCAAGCTGCAAAATCGATCGTTGTCGACAAGGCAACTGACGTGAAAAAAGAAGTTATGATTCCATCGGATCTGATCACCGTGGATACGGTCGACAGCTTCCAATCTTGGGATGAAGAGCTGAACACGCTGCAATAATCCTGTTACCCCTATGCCACATCAATGAAGCTGGGATACTGGCGACCCTAATATCAGAGAGGTGCTTATGAGAGACTCGGCAAGCAATGGACAGCTGGCGGCGATCGAGATAGATGGTGTATACAGAGCGTTTCCAGGCGTCATGGCGCTGACAGATCTTTCGCTCACTGTCCGGTCAGGCGAGATTTATGGGCTGGCCGGAGAGAACGGTTCAGGCAAGTCCACTCTGCTGCGAATGATTGCAGGGCTGGACAAGCCTGATGGCGGCGAGGTGCGAATAGGGGGACAACGGCTTCAAGGCATCCGCTCCGCATTGCGGAGCGGTATTGCTTTTGTTACGCAAGAGCCGTCTCTGGTGGATAGCCTATCCGTCGCAGAGAACATTGGACTGGGTCGACATCTGGACTCCGGTCTGTTCGTTCGTCATGGACGCCGCAAGGCGATGGTGAAGGAGATGTTGGCTCGTTTGGGCCTTGAAAATTTGGATCTGGATATGCCGGCTAGTCGGTTGCAGCCGCATGAGATGCAGATGGTCACAATAGCCCGGGCTTTGGTCTCGGAGCCTGAAATCTTGCTGCTCGACGAAGCGACCAGCTCGCTGACCGATAATCAGACCGAGCGGTTATTCGAGATTTTGAGAGAGATGAAGGCACTGGGCAAGACGATTATTTTTATTACACACAAACTTACAGAGTATCTGACGCTGTGTGATCGCATTGCCGTCATGCGGGATTCGCATTTTATCTGTGAATTGACGCGCGAAGAGGCAAATGAAGAGCGAATCGTCAGAGAAATGGTCGGCCGCGAGCTGACGCAGCTGTTTCCGGATGCACCAGCCCTCAGCGAGCTGACATCTCCGGTCTTGCTGCAGTTAGAAGAAGTTAGCTGTGAAGGCGCATCGGACATTAGTGTCAGCTTCAAGCAAGGAGAAATCTTCGTCCTAGCGGGGCTCTCGGGATGCGGGAGAAGTGAACTGCTGCGCGCCATATTCGGTGCTGTGCCCTCGCGGGGAACGATGGAGCTCGACCAGCGTCCCTATCGTCCCAGGAAGCCTGTAGACGCCGTACAGTCCGGCATCGCGTATATCCCGGCTGAGCGCAAGTCGGAAGGGATTATTGCGGGACTGTCGGTTTTGGAAAATACGGTCATCAGCCGACGGGTCCGTGAGCGGCCGTGGAGCAGGGTGAAGGCGGAGCAGGAGCGCCAGTTGTATGAAGAACTGAAGCAAGTATTCAAAATTAAGGCTGCCAGTGGTGCGACTCGTATTGAGACACTCTCAGGCGGCAATCAACAGAAAGCGCTACTGGCCAGAGCTACCTCATCCACGCCGCGCGTCCTGCTCCTCGATGAGCCTACCCGTGGTATCGATGTAGGGGCCAAGGCAGATATTTATCGGCTGCTAAGGCAGCTCACGCGAGATGGCGTAACAGTCATTGTATCGACCTCTGACCTGCAAGAGGCTGTCGGCATCGCCGACCGGATCGGTGTCATGTTCCGTGGTCAGCTGCTCCAGGTCATGGAGCAGGATTTCACTTCAGAAAGGGTGATGTACTATGCAACAGGCAACTACTAGTGAAGCACCTGCGCTTGCCCCTGGCGGCGGCCGCTTGGGCATGTTGCAGCGTTTGTTTTTCCGTTTTGCAGGGATTGGCCCGTTGCTCATCCTGCTCTGTGTTGTTATCGCGGTAATGAATCCAGTCTTCCTGAGCTTTCAGAACTGGGTGAACCTGTTGAATTCAGTGGCAGCCATCTGGATTATGGCGATGGCCATGACCATGGTGCTGCTGACCGCAGGATTTGATCTGTCTGTGGGCTCCATGCTGGCCCTCAGCGGCGTCGGCATGGTCAATATGATGAGCGCCGGGGTTCCCGAGATTCCAGCTATCCTGCTGACATTGGCTGCAGCTGCCCTCATTGGGGGCTTGACCAATGGTCTGCTCATTGGCAGGATGGGGTTGAACTTTTTTGTTGTCACGCTGGGGACCATGACGCTCTATCGAGGAATTGTCTATGTGTGGACCAACGGCCAGACGCTGTATGCTTCAGATTATCGACTGGTTCAATGGATCGGGAATGGCAAGGTTGGGCCGATTCCGGTGACAATTCTCCTCATGGGGCTTGTATTCCTCGCTGTCTGGCTGATGCTGCGGTATACGAATTACGGGCGCTCCATCTATGTGGTCGGCGGCAATCCAACAGCAGCCCGCCTGGCGGGTATGAATGTCAGCCTCATCCTCATCTCAGTCTATGCACTCGCAGCGATGTTTGCGGGACTGGCGGGGATCGTCGAAACCGGACGTCTGGCTTCCGCATCCCCAACCGTCGGCATGAGCACGGAGCTGCTGGTTGCGGCAGCAGTGCTGCTCGGAGGCACCAGCTTCCGGGGCGGCGAGGGCGGCGTCGCGGGTACAGCGCTCGGGGTGTTGTTCATTGCAGTCTTGCAGAACGGTCTGGGCCTCTCGGGCATCTCATCGTACTGGCAAAATGTCATCACCGGCGTTATTCTGATCTTCGCTATCATGCTCAATCATTTCAAATCCAAACGGGGCTAGCAGGGTAATGTGCACATACGTGACAACCCCCACATCTAGACAGAACCTAGCATTTTTATGGACCGGCAGCTTATGCCGGTCTTCATTGTATTCTGCGCCAGAATTAGATGCTTCCCATATACAATGCTTCGAATTCTCCGACAAAGCTCTTGGAGACTAAAGACAAAAGTACAGTTAAATCTTGCCTCAAGGGTGATATTCCGGCCCTTTTGGACAAAAGTACAGTTAATACCGCGAGAATATCCATATATTACTATAAATGAGTGAGATAGTTGTACTTTTGTCTTTAAGTTGATGATATCGTCAATATCATGACCGATTAACGGTATTTTTGTCGTTACAGCGTGCTGGAAAGATCGATCCGTAACTGCAGGATTTCTTTAGAGGGCCTAACTGCAAAAATACCATTAGTAAGCAGAAGTTGTGAAAGGTGCCCATCCGTAAGTGGAAAAGTACAACTAACCGACTCGAAAGTGGATAATGTTGTAAATTATAAACGTTGTAATTGCACATTTGCATTTAGCAAGCCAGAATAGCTTGGAATTCGGACATTTAGTGGTATTATTGCACTTACTTAATAGAGTTACTAGGCTGGTATTAGCAACAGATTACCGTGCGCTTGTGTCTTGGCAAAAAAGAGCATAAAATATGTACTATGAAAAAATCGACCTTCTTCTATTTGCTAGTTTTGGCAGGCTGGGTGCTCCTCGTGTTCACCTTCTCTTCTCAATCCTACGAACAGCAGAGCATCAAGCCTTTGCTGCACCGCATATTTCAGGATGTGAACCTGTCCTATTGGATGCCGGATATTACACTTACCTATAATGGAACGCCTATTAGCGCCAAGCTTGCACCTTATAATTTCATAGAGTTTATTTTCCGCAAATCAGCCCATATGTTCGTCTACGGGATGATGGCTGCATTGCTGCTGCTGTTCCTCCGGTCCATCTTCACCGGTCGTCCGTTTCTGGCGACGTTCCTGACGCTTGCTGCCACCTTTGCCGCTGCAGGATTGGATGAGTGGAACCAGTACAACTCCGATAGCCGGACAGGTAACATGACCGATGTCTGGATTGATATGACGGGAGCGGCGATCGCCATCACGCTAACGTGGATTCTCATCGGGTTGTTTAAGAAACGCGCTCGGCGTCGAAGAAGCAGAAGGCGTTAGATTGGAGTGTGCAAGAGCTAGAGTGGGACGAGCTTGAAGAGAGAGCGGTGAGACAATTGAGCCTGCTGGAGTACGGAATCATTATTGCCGGGGGGATGAGTCGGCGGATGGGGACGGATAAGGCGCTGCTCCCGCTAACCCTACACGCAGGGACACCCATTGCTCCTCAGAACCAATCTGTGATGGAGCAAAAGTGCGAGCAAGCTGCGGCGCCGGGTACACCGCGGCAGTTAAGTCCGTCTACTGAGCCGATGCTGGCCCGCGTCCTGCGTCAGTTGCTGCCGATGTGCTGCCATATTGAGATTGCTGCTGGGGATGCGGCACGTGCGGTACGTTATAGGGAGGCGTTATTACAAACCGGGGTTGGCCCTCTCCTAGATCTGGATGCTCCTGTAGCGTCTGGACAGGCAAAGGCTTCGGTTGGCTTTGCGCTTGACCGCTGGCCAGGTGCAGGACCACTCTCAGGTCTGCACGCAGCGCTTAGTGACGTTGTGAGGCATGAAGCGGACCCTTCAGGAGGCTATGCTCTGGTCATGGCATGCGATATGCCGAGGGTGAGCGAGACGTTGGTGCAACGCATGATGGCCACCGCACAAGCGACTGGTGCAGACATTGTCTGCGCCCCAGGCCAGCCCTTCCACGGTGTGTATCACCCCCGAGTGAGCCCTGTCATTGAATCGATGCTACAGGTCGGCAAGCAACGCTTCATGCAGCTGCTAGCCAGCGTGCATACCGAATACGTAGTGCCTTCGACAGAAGAGGCTGCCGTGTTCGTGCCCTTGAACACACCAGAGGCCTACAGAAGGTATAGAGATGAGTTTGAGACATAGGGAATACATTCATTGGTGATCCATAAAGAACAAAACGCTCTTTATGCCAAGCCCCGCCTCCGATCCTCGACCATAGAGGATTGAAGGCGGGGCTTGTTTACATTAGGGGCTTAGCAGTCATTCAGGCTGTTGAAAAACGGCCGGAGAGGCACGGAATCGAATCTGGTCAACGCTTTCTGCAAGAAAGCGACTTCGGAAGCCTACGCTGCAAAGCGTTCGCCTAAAGGCTTTTCGCAGAAAAGCTAGCTTCGAAAGCATACGCTGTCCCCGGATTTCAACCGCTCATGCGGTTAATAAATCAAGAAATCTGGGGACAACAGCGATCGTAAGATCGATCTGTGACCGTAGGATCCTATTCTTAACATTGCCATAGGGTGCGGGCCCGGCGCCGCCGAGACAACGGGGAGTGGTCGGCTAACCGCTGCCACTGGCCGCGCGCTCGCGCCCGCTATGTGTGACCATTAATTACGCAGGTTACGAAGCAACGGTCTGCTGGTCGATCAGAGCCTTGCCGCCTTGGCCGACCCAGGTCTGCTTCCACTGCTTCTGGACCACGAAGATCAGCAGGATACAAGCGACCGCGATTGCGCTCAGAATAAGGAAGCCAGGCGTGTATGAGCCTGTCGTTTGCTTGAGGTTGCCCAGGATTTTGGGAAGGAAGAATCCGCCCAATCCGCCAGCTGCGCCAACAATGCCAGTGACGAGTCCAATCTCATTCTGAAAGCGCTGGGGAACCAATTGGAAGACGGCGCCATTGCCCATCCCCAAGCACATCATGCCTACAAATAACAGAGCAGTGATGACAGCAAGCGGCGGGAGTGATGAGACAGCTGCGAGCATAAGGGCCACACCGCCATAGAGCACCATCAGCATCCGGATGCCGCCGATCCGGTCGGCGAGCCAGCCGCCTACCGGCCGGAAGAAGCTGCCTGCAATGACGCAGATGGTTGTGAAATCTGCGGCGCGGACCGCACTCAGCCCATATTGGGTATTGAAGAAAATGGTCAAATAATTAGCCATGCCAACGAACCCGCCAAAGGTTACAGCATAGAGAATGCAGAACAACCAGGTATCCTTTTGCTTCAATACGGACGTATAATCGGCAAGCTTCTTGGGCCCCGGCTGATTCGGGCTATCCTTGGCAAAGATGCTGAAAATGATGAAGACCAGTGTAATCGGAATCAGCGCCAAGCCGAACACAACCTCCCAACCCCCGAAATGCTGGGCGATCCGGTTGGCGAAAAGCGTGGTTAACACGGTGCCGCTGTTACCCGCCCCCGCGATACCCATCGCGAGTCCCTGATATTGCGGTGGATACCACCGACTGGCGAGCGGCAGGGCGACGGCAAAAGAAGCGCCTGCGACGCCGAGCAGCAAAGCAACAATGTATAGATCGCTAAGCGAGCCGATAAACTGCCAACCCCAGATGAGCGGCACCATTGTAATGAGCATGCCGAGCTGGCCGGTCCGCTTGGGTCCGATATAATCGGTCAAGAAGCCAAGAATGAGTCGGAGGATGGAGCCGCCGAGGATTGGCAGGGCGACGAGGTTGGCAGCTTGTGCTGCATTCATCGGATAATCGGCCATGATGACGACGACTAGCGGCCCAAGCAGCACCCATATCATGAAACTCACATCAAAGTATAAGAACGAACTGAACAGTGACGGGGTATGCCCACTTTTCAAAAAACTTTTTTGATCCATCATCGTAAGCCAAGCTCCTCTCCAAAATAACGTGCAATCCTATCCATTGTTTGCGTCGTGGCCCACGGTTTCTCTTTCTTTTGCGCTGCAGCGCTCTAACCTGCATCTCTACAGAAATAGCCGCACTGCATTCCTCCCGGAATGCAAGTGCGGCTTCTTTGCCAGGCGGGGATACGTCGATGTATCGTCCGCTCAAATTCACAACATTGTGAGTGTATGTTTGGATTATATGCGAGCTTTTATATCTGTGTCAATATACTTGACGCAACTTTTTTGTGGAGCAGCAAGTGTCCTGTCCATCACCCATGAATCAGTTGGTAGACCTTAACGATTGAAGCGGCGATGTCGCCGATCCGCTTGCGTTCATTCATCGCTTGTTTGCGCAGAAAGTCATAGGCTTCGGCTTCGCTGATTCCTTTGACTTCACAGAGGACGGCCTTGGCCTGATCGATCCACTTGCGTTCCTCCAACCGTTGGATCAGCTGCTCGCGCTCTTCACTCCAGCGCTTGCGCTGCTGGTGGACGCGCATCCCCCACTGAATCGCATACTGCATTTCAGTGACAGTCATCGATGGATACAAAAGTCCATCTAATACATAACCCCAATCGACAGCGCCCGTCGCATCCGGTTCACTGCATAACCAGAATACCGGCAATCTCCGCGTGGCAGCTATGGAAGCCTGCCAATCCGTGAGTCTAGAGAGAGGGACGTCGAGTACCACAGCTTCCACCACACTGACATAAGACTTCATAGCATCCTTTGACGTTGCCTGATGCAGAGACCGGCAACAGTGCTTTAATTGCTGCAGGTGCGCGGAGGCCGCGGAATCCTCGATCAGCATCAACGTTTTGGGCATGCTTATTCACCTCGCTCATGTGCCGGTAGATGAATAACGCCATCAGACCAGCTTGTTGTGTAATAAAATATAACATAACTGGATTCCAGTGTCGACGGAAAAATTATCGTGACGCGATATAAATATTTATCGCTGTACGATATAAAATTGTGTCAAGTATATTGACATGAACTCCCCCCAGGCACTATACTAGCCCTATCGATTAACCAACTGTAGACATCAATCGCTCGGCACAATGGCGTGCTACCAGCGATGGCAACGAAGCCTATCTTCTGCAACTGCGCAGAGGGTAGGCTTTTCATGTTTTTAACCAGAGGAGTGGACTGTATGAAGAAGAAGCTCGTAATGATCGGTAACGGAATGGCGGGCGTATCGTTTCTGGAGCAACTGCTGAAGCTCAATCCCCACAAATACGAGATCACGGTAATCGGCGCTGAACCGCATCCGAACTACAATCGCATCATGTTGTCCTCGGTACTTGCCGGAGATGTGAGCATGAAGGATATTGTATTAAATGATTGGGACTGGTATCGCGACAATCTGATCCAGCTGCATGCAGGGCACACGGTAACTACGCTAGATACCACCTCCCGACAGGTCAAAACCGATAAAGGGCTAACGGTTCCTTATGATGAACTGGTCATAGCTACAGGCTCGCAGCCGTTTATGCTGCCTCTCCCGGGCGCGGACAAAGAAGGGGTTATCGCCTTCAGGGATATGAAGGATTGCGAGACGATGATCGAGACGGCCAAGTCTTACAAGAAAGCTGTGGTCATCGGCGGTGGTCTGCTGGGTATTGAAGCGGCACGCGGCTTGTTGAACCTTGGCATGGAAGTACACGTGGTTCATATCTTCAAATATTTAATGGAACGCCAATTGGATGAGGCGGCTTCCCATATGCTGCAGGAAGAGCTTGAGGGTCAAGGCATGAAGTTCCTGCTGGAGAAGCAGTCGGACACGATTCTCGGTAAGAAGCGGGTAACGGGGCTTTCTTTTAAAGACGGGTCTCATGTGGATGCAGATCTGATCGTTATGGCGGTCGGTATCCGGCCCAACGTCCAGCTGGCCAAAGACGGCGGCGTTGAGGTGGGCCGGGGTATTGTTGTCGATGACAGCATGCAGACCAGTGTTTCAGGAATCTATTCGCTCGGCGAATGCGCGGAGCATCGGGGGATCGCCTACGGTCTAGTCGCACCGCTCTACGAGCAAGGCGCCATTCTGGCCAAACAGTTGGCAGGTGTAGAGCATGAAGGCTACCAGGGCTCGGTTCTGTCGACGAAGCTGAAGGTCTCCGGCGTCAATGTGTTCTCGGCAGGGCGCTTCATGAGCGAGCCGGGCACGAAGTCGCTGCGGGTGCAGGATGATCTGGACGGTGTCTATAAGAAAGTGGTCTTCCAGGAAGGTAAGGTGATCGGCGCGGTTTTGTTCGGCGATACCTCGGAGGGTTCGCGTCTGTTCTCGCTGATTCGCAAGGGAGAGGACTTCGCAGGTCGCGAGAAGGAAGTGCTTTTCGGGCCATCCGGCGGCGGAGGCGCTATGTCTAATGAAGATCTAGTCCAGGCCATGAGCGGAGACGAGATTGTGTGCGGGTGCAACGGCGTGACCAAGGATACAATCGTCGAGAGCATCGAAGAAAAAGGCTGTGTCAGCATCAATGAAATCAAGGCCTGCACGAAGGCGTCGGGTTCTTGCGGCGGCTGTAAGCCGCTTGTTGAGGCCATTCTGACGGCGACGCTGGGAGCTGATCAGGTCGAAACGGTCAAGGAAGGCATCTGCAGCTGTACCACGCACAGCCGGGATGAGATCGTTGACGAGATCCGCCGGATGCATCTGACGACAAGCAAGGAAGTGATGCATGTCATGGAGTGGAATCATCCCGAAGGCTGCTCCAAGTGCCGGCCAGCGCTTAACTATTATCTGGGCATGGCCTGGCCGGAAGAGCATGAGGATGAGCTGGAGTCGCGGTTCGTCAATGAGCGCAATCACGCCAATATCCAAAAAGACGGCACCTTCTCCGTGGTTCCCCGCATCTATGGCGGCGTAACGACGCCAGAGGATCTGAAACGGATTGCTACTGTGGCTGAACAGTATAATGTACCGATGGTCAAGTTCACCGGCGGTCAGCGTATTGACCTGCTGGGTGTAAAGAAAGAAGATCTGCCGAACATGTGGAGGGATCTCGACATGCCTTCCGGATATGCCTACGGTAAAGCGCTGCGTACGGTCAAAACCTGTGTCGGCAACACGTTCTGCCGCTTTGGAACGCAGGACTCCATCCAAATGGGTATTGATCTCGAGAAGAAGTTCGAGCGTCTCAACACGCCGCATAAGGTCAAGCTTGCGGTTTCCGGATGCCCGCGGAACTGTGCAGAGTCGACGATCAAGGATCTTGGCGTTGTCGCCATTGATGGCGGTTGGGAGCTGTATGTAGGTGGCAATGGCGGTACCCGGGTGCGGGCAGCCGAGCTGCTCACGAAGGTTAAGACAGAGGATGAAGTGCTGCATTGGACAGCTGCTTACCTGCAGTATTATCGCGAAACGGCTAATTTTGCTGAGCGGACCAGTGAATGGGTGCAGCGTATCGGACTGGATACGGTGAAGCAGGCGCTGGCGAGCAAAGAGGACCGGGATGCACTAGTCGAGCGGATCGATAAGACGCTGGCGCTCACCAAGGATCCATGGCAGGAAATTAATGAAAACGACGATCTGCGTCGTGCGTTCGATGCCTTGACGGCAACGGCCTCACCAGAGGCTGCTGCAGCATCGACAGTGGAAGAGACTACGCAGAGACCATCATTGTAGTCCATCGGGAGTCAAAGCAGAGAGGAGACAGCACTATGCATGAGATTCATATCGGTCATCTGTCGGAGTTCCCGGAGCGGCGCGGCAAGGTGGTGCGGATCGGCGAGCTGGAATTGGCGATGTTTCGTCTGTCGGACGGTACGGTCAAGGCGGTAGAAAATCTGTGTCCGCACAAAAGCGGCAAATTGTCGGAGGGCATCGTCTGCGACCACCATGTCTATTGTCCGCTGCATGATTGGAAGATCGACCTGCAGGACGGCATGGTCCAGGCACCGGATGATGGCTGCGTCCGCACCTTCGAGGTTGAAGTTGGCGACAGCGGTCAAGTATTCTTAAAGATGAACAATACGGCAACCAAAGTATCTTAGTAGACTTGCCCAGAAAAAAACGAAAATGAGTAGTGGAGAGGAGAGGGAGGCTGGAGAAAAGCATATGCTTCCGAAGCTGCTTTCTTACAGAAAGCCTTAAATGCTCGCCTTTGTTCCCGGATTTCAACCGCTGATACGGTTATATATTCAAGAAATCTGGGAACAACAGCGATCGTAGGCCCCCTCTCCTCGCAGCGGTCACAGAAAAGTCTTTTTCGGGTTTTTAAGTCTCTTATGATTGAGGACCGCCGTATTGCAATAGGAAGGAGAACTGCGCATGAGTCGACTGGAAGGCAAGGTCATTGCGATCACCGGGCCGCGAAAAGCAGAGGAAATGAGTCGCATGATCGGCAAGTTTGGCGGCAGTGCCGTGGTTCGGCCCGCGCAGGGAACGGTATTCCTGGATGACAGCCGGATTCGCGAGCAATTGACGGCTCTGATTGAGCAGCCGGCGGAGTGGCTCATCCTGACCACGGGAGTGGGCACGGAGGCGTTGCTGCAAACGGCAGAGAAGCTGGGACTCAGCGAATCCTTCAGGCGGGCACTGTCTCGTATGAAGCTGGCGGCACGGGGATATAAAACCGTAAATGTGTTGAAAAAGCTCGGATTGACACCGTCCGCCCGTGATCTGGATGGGACGACGGCGGGGCTGTTGCGGGAGATGAAGGACGTAGACCTGTCCGGCCGCCGGGTTGCGCTGCAGCTCTATGGCGACCCCGCCCCACGTATCACGGCGATGCTGGCGGAGCGCGGCGCGATCTGCGAGGAACTCCTCCCCTACCGTCATATTCCGCCTGAAAGTGACGTCACCGAGCAGTTGATCGATGAGATCTGCTCGGGGGCCATCGATGCTGTAGCTCTGACGAGTACCGTTCAGGTTCGGTACATCATGGCTAGTGCCGCCCGGATGGGGCGCCTGGATGAGGTACTGCGATCTCTGGAGAAGAAGGTCCTTGCCGTTGCAGTAGGCAAGGTAACAGCGGAGTCGCTTCGCGAAGAGGGCGTGACACGGGTGCTCTATCCAGAGGAAGAGCGGATGGGGAGTATGGTTGTTTCGATGTCCCGTTATTTTGACCAGTTGAATGAAACGTCCGAAGCGGAGAAGGTGGACATGAAACTCGCTGAGCAGGAAGTCAAGCAAGCGGACGTCACGCGTTGGGTAGCAGACAAACCAGAGGGCTGTTAGCTGACTGAAGAAGAATCAATGCATTGCACCAATCATGGGAGGGGCAAGGACCATGGGGAACAAAGGTTATGTCTATCTGACAGGCGCAGGACCTGGCGATCCCAAGTTGATCACCGTGCGGGGACTGGAGACCATACGTCTTGCTGATGTCATCGTCTACGACCGGCTGGTCTCGGAAGAACTGCTCTGGGAGGCGGCACCTGGTGCTGAACTACTCTATGTCGGCAAAGCCTCGGGGCATCATACGCTGCCTCAGGCAGAGATCAATGAGCTTATCGCCAGCCACGCGGACCGGGGGCTCACCGTGACACGGCTCAAAGGCGGCGATCCGTTCGTATTCGGACGCGGGGGCGAAGAGGCGATCTACCTGGCGGACCGGGGGATCCCATTTGAGGTGGTGCCGGGGATCTCATCCTGTATTGCTGCACCCGCTTATGCGGGTATTCCTGTCACGCATCGCAAGCTGGCAGCCTCCTTCGCCGTCATTACCGGACACGAATGCACTGGCAAATCGGGTGCATCTGTCGACTGGTCGTGGGCGGCGGGAGCAGAGACGCTGGTTGTACTGATGGGACTGCAGCAGCTGCCTGTAATTGTGCAGCGATTGCTCGACGCCGGCAAGCCGCAAGGCACGCCGGTGGCGCTCATTCAGAGCGGCTCCAAGGCGGGGGCCCAGCGGGTCCTGACCGGCCGGCTTGATGCCATTGTCGCTTTGCAAGAGGCCGAGCAGCTCATAAGTCCTGTGACGATCGTCATTGGCCCTGTTGTCGCTATGCGTGAGCGAATTACCTGGCTGGCTGGCGATGAACTGCCTACTATGTTACCGGTTTGATTCTAGCTTTCTGTCAATCCCAATGGGGTTAAAGTTTTTTCATCCATTTCTAACTCCGCGCTATGATGCCAGATGTTGCAAGACTTTGGTCTCTCCTTGGTAATTGGTGGGGACCTTGGATGTGGTATTTTGATAGAGTCAATATCACATCCAAGATCCTACAGGAGGACATCTATGAATTACAACATGAAGAAACGCCGCCCCGTTGCGAAGCTGCTGCTTGCCGTCAGTCTGAGTCTTGCTATCGTTGGTGCCGGAAGCTTGGCTGCTGTTCCACCGCAGCAGGTCGAAGCCGCTTCGACCTCTAAGGTCAATGCCATTATCCAGACTGGCAAACAGCTCAGCGGTACCAGATATGTGTTTGGAGCGAGCTCGGGGTCGACACGTGCCTTCGACTGCTCGTCGTTCACGCAATACGTGTTCGGCAAGCATGGTGTCAAGCTGCCCCGTTCGTCGAGACAGCAAGCCAAGAGCGGCAGCTATGTTGCCAAATCGAAGTTGCAGCCCGGCGACCTGGTCTTCTCTGACACGAATAGGGACGGCGTTATCAATCATGTGAGCATCTATATCGGCAATGACCAGCTGCTACACACGTACAGAGCGGGAATTGGCGTGACGGTATCCAAATTCTCGGGCAGTTCCTGGGACAAGACCTATGTGACGGCTCGGAGAGTCCTTTAGAAGAGGGTGCTAGTCTGCTATAAAAAGCTGTTTTCTTGGGCTGAGGAGCCTGGAAAACAGCTTTTTTGGTATGATTCTATTGCCAGCTAGAAAAGATGGAGCTATAATAACCTCACACTAACTAACGTTCGTTAGGCTGTCTGAAAGGAGCTGGGGTTATTCGTGACGGCACACCGGATCAAGCAAGCTGCGCTTCCTCTGTTTGCGGAGTATGGCTATGAAGGCACGGCACTCTCGGCAATCGCCAAGGCTGTTGGGATCAAAACACCCTCTATCTATGCTCATTTCCAGTCCAAGGAGCAGTTGTTCCTGGCCCTCGTTACCGATGCGATTCGCGAAGAGAACGAGCGCGTATGGAATCTGATGCGAGAGGTGGCGGACCGACCGCTGAAGGAGCAGTGGTACGCCCTGTTTTGTTTAATGACAGAACCACAGATGAATACGAGCGGCAGCACGTTTTTGAAGCGGACCATGATGGTGCCGCCCAAGGGGCTGCTGGGACAACTGCGCGAGGATTTTGCCAACTGCGAAGAACGAATGTCCTCTTGCTACAAGGAGTTGTTCCTGCGCGGAATGGATGAAGGTGTGTTGATTCGTCAGGATCCTGAGCCGCTGATGGCTCTGTTTTATGGGCTAAATGATGGCTTGCTTGTCGAACAGCAGTTGTATGATGAGCCCGTTTTTTTGGCGCGGCGCGACGTGTTGTGGTCCTGGTTTTGGAAGGTTATCGCGAAAGGATGATCAAGAGATGGCTTGGATTTATTTGCTGATTGGCGGTCTGTTCGAGATCGGCTGGGCGGTCGGCCTTAAAACGACAGAGGGTTTCACCCGGCTATGGCCGAGTGTGTTTACGATAGCGGCGCTGGGCATCAGTTTCTATATGTTCGCCAAATCGATGACCCGGTTGGAGATTGGAACCGCCTATGCAGTATTTACGGGAATTGGTACGGCAGGTACGGTCATCATCGGAATGGCCTTCATGAACGAGCCTGCGGGCGCGCTTCGCGTCTTTTTCGTGCTGCTCTTAATTAGTGGGGTGGTGGGGCTGAAGGTCATCTCCAAGGACGACCCGGATGTGCCTGTGGATCCCAAGCTGAAGTCTGAACCTGAGCTGAAATACCAAGGAGGAGAGAATTAACGATGGCATGGATGTTTTTGTTATTGTCCGGATTGGCTGAAGTGAGCGGCGTCACCTTCCTGAAGCTGTCCAAGGGCTTCACCCGCTTCAAGCCGACGCTGGGGGCTATTATTTCGGGGGCATTCAGCTTCTACTTCCTCTCCCGGGCGTTGCAGGAGATTCCCATCAGTACAGCATACGGAATCTGGACAGGGATCGGCTCGGCTGGCGGTGTGCTGCTCGGTATGTATCTGTTCAGCGAATCGCGCGATATTCGTAAACTGATCTTCATCGGCATGATCATTACCGGTGTCATTGGCTTAAGAGTCGTGGGTGGAGGACACTAATTTGTCCCTATTTGTGTTATGATAAATGTTGGCATCATAACACCCGCGATAGAACAGGATGAGTGGCCATGACCGATTTGTTGCGATACAGTCTGACAGATTTCAGGCGTTCCTATAAGAAGCATGTGACCTTTGCCTTGCTGTTTCTGGTAATGACAAGTTACTTGTTCATTCCCTTGATCTCATATATCTTCAACCGGATGATGCGGGCCATCAGTACGGGCTCCCTGCTTAATGGCGAGATCTACCGGATTGCCTTGAGTTACCAAGGGATTGGGGCTGTACTGGCCATCTCGCTGGTGGCGATGCTTGTGCTATTCCTGCAGCTTGGGGTCGTGCTTGTCATTGCTCAGAAGGTGTATTTTCGCAAGGATATCTTGATTGCCGACGCATTTATAACTATTTTGCGGCGGACACCGGCGTTGTTCAGCTTCGGGACGATTCAGCTGATGCTGTATTTCCTGTTTCTGCTGCCGTTTATCGAGTCGCCTTTGTCGGCATCGGTTCTGTCCAAGGTGAACCTGCAGATTTATTTTACAACCAAGCTGAGCAACGGCTCTTATATATTGCTGGGTCTCTATATTGTACTGCTGATCGTCTTTATCTATTATATTCTTCGGTGGTTGTTCTCTCTGCACTTTATCATTATCGAAGGACAGTCCACCCGCCAAGCGATCCGCAGCAGTCTCGAACTAACCCGTGGCAATCGTATCCGCATTCTGCTGCAATTGGTATTGTTTAATGCGGTGGTCCTGCTTGCTGGCTTCGGGATTGTATCCTTGGTCAACTATCTGACCTCGCTGATTCCGAACAGTCCGTTCAGCTTCTTCATCAATGATTATATGCTGACGATATCGGGTTTTCTGGCCTATATGGCCGCCCTGCTGCTGATTCCAATCAATATGATCTTCATGACCCGGATGTTCTACCGGCTCCATGCCCGGGCGGGCAGGCTGCCGGAGGACCGGCTGCATGTATACCGCATGCGCTGGCTGCGGGTGCTGGAGGTACGGGTCGCCCGTCTATTTCGGACGCGCAAGCGCAAGCTGCTCATTGTGGTAGGTATCCCGCTGTATTTGTTAGTCTCGCTGGGAATCAACTATTACGTCAATGATAACCTCTTGTATTTGAAATGGAATGTACAGATTGCAGGTCACCGGGGCGATCTGCATAGCGCGCCAGAGAACTCGATGAGCAGTATCCGCTCGGCGATCGACAAGAAGATCGATGCGGTAGAGATTGATGTGCAGATGACCAAGGATGGCGTCATTGTGCTCAATCACGATTACACGCTGAATCGCGTGGCTGGCGTCCCGGAATCGGTGCACAACATGAATTACGCTGATCTGGCTGTGCTGGATATCGGCCGGCGTTTCTCCAGTGTTTTTGCAGGCGAACGCATCCCTACGCTGGAGGAAGTGCTGATTGAGACGCAGGACCAGGTCAAGCTGATCATTGAGATGAAGCCTTACGGGGATGGCAGGGAAATGGCGGCCAAGGTTGTGGAGCTAATCGAGGCTTATGACCGGGTAGACAGCTGCTACATCCAGTCGTTCGACAACTCGCTTCTGCGTACTGTGCGGGATCTGAATCCCGATATCAAGCTGGGACAGATTCTCTTCATCGCAGCGGGTAATCTATCCACGATCGACGTCGATTTCTACACGATAGAACAGAGCATGCTCTCGCAACGCTTCATCGACCATGCTCACCGCAATGGCCGAGAGGTCTGGTTGTGGACAGTCAACGTAGAGCGCAACATCCGTGAGGTGCTCAAATACAAGATTGATGGAATCATTACCGACTACCCTGAGAAGGTGCAGAGCATCATCGGCGTAGGGGTGGAATAAACAAAGAGCGGTGCCGGAGTGAATCAGGCACCGCTCTTTGCTATAGCAGGGTTAAGCCACACGATGTTACAGCTCGTCGGCTTTTCCGGATGCGCTGTCCAGTACGCGTACGAGCTCAGAAGCGGGGTACGCCCCTGAGAGCGCGTATTTTTGGTTAAAGACAAAGAAAGGCACGCCCTGAATCCCGATCTCCCGGGCTTGTCCCAGATCGGCTGCGACAGACTCTGCTCCTTCTCCTTGCGAAGCACGGGCGAGCAGGTCTTGTGCATCCAGTCCGATACCGGACAAGATCTCCGTCAATGCGGCATGGTCCGAGATATCGCGACCTTCTGCGAAATAAGCCTGATGCAGCGCATCGACAAGCGCAGTCGTATGCTCTTCCGGCGCTATGGCAGTCAGTCGGTGAGCCAATTCCGTATTGGGCATACGGGTAATTTTGTCGAAATGGAAGGGCAGTCCGACGGCTTCACCGGCTTTGGTTACCTGTCCCGTGGCTTGGCTGATGTTGGCTACGCCGCCCATCTTGGCTGCCATGATTTCCTTGAAGTCGGCGCCTTCGGGTGGAAGCTCGGGGTGCAGCTGATAAGCCCGGTAGGTTACCGTGATCTCGCCGTCATACGTGTTCTGCCACTGCGCGAGGGCGTCGGACAGATTTTTTTTGCCAATTCTGCACCAGGGACAGACATAATCCTGATAAACATCAATATGCATGTGAGCATCTCCTTTGTACGTAAACCGAATGCTCTTAGTATGCCGTATTCGGCGTCAAAGCACAATTGAACCTGCAGCACAAATACCCGCCCTTCTCGCCTGGGTGGCGAGAGGGGCGGGAGAGCATCCGTCAACACATGCAGGCTCTTTCCATGTGCTACTGCTCGTTTTCAAAGGATTCGAACAGCGTGCGTGCTTTGGCTTCTTCAGACTTCAGTACCTTCAGTTGAACCGTGCTGGCGGCGCCGGCGCCGAGTTTGGATTTGACGCCCTGCGTTTTCAGATAAGCCTGCAATTGTTCGATTTGATGTGTCCGCGAGGCACCCTCCGTACGCACGACTATCCAGCGTTTGGCATTGAGCACGCTCAGGACGATGATTCCGGCAACGACGACGACGGCGATGATGATCCACACAACTTCCATAGAAGCTGCACCACCTTTGTGACAGATTATATTGCAGTGGCTATCGGTAATATGTATTCACTTGCCCCTGCATTCCATGACAACGGATTTTACGGTAGGATAAGGAATAGCAGGTAGAGGAGGCGGGCTGATGATTACAATTGGACTTACGGGCTGGGGCGACCATGATCAGCTCTATCCGGATGCCGCTGCGGCCAAGCGCAAGCTGCAGAGCTACAGCGAATGGTTCTCCGCGGTGGAGGTGGACAGTTCCTTTTACGCGGTTCAATCCCAGCGCAACATGGATAAATGGACAGCAGAGACGCCAGATGATTTCATGTTTATTGTTAAAGCATATCAAGGTATGACGGGGCACACGCGCGGCAAGATTCCTTTCCCGGATGAAGACGCCATGGTGGAGGCGTTCCGTCTCTCCCTGACCTCGTTTCGGGAGGCGGGTAAGCTGGGTGCCGTGTTGTTTCAATATCCGCCTTGGTTTGACTGCACCAAAGAAAATGTAGCCAAGCTAAGAAGTGACAAGGAGCGGATGGGGAACATCCCTTGCGCGCTGGAATTTCGTCACCAGAGCTGGTATGCCGGGGATATGCGGGCGCGAACATTACGGTTTATGCGCGAGGAAGGATGGATACATAGTATCTGCGACGAGCCTCAAGCGGGCGAGGGCAGTGTTCCGATTGTAGAGGAGGCGACAGATGAACGGATGACCGTCGTCCGCTTCCACGGACGCAATGCAGCAGGCTGGCATGCTAGCGGGCAGCCCAACTGGCGGGAGGTTCGTTATTTATACCGATATAATGAAGCAGAGCTGACGGAATGGGCGGAGCGGCTGATCCGGCTGGAGCAGCAGAGTGAGCAGGTCGTCGTCGTATTCAATAACAATTCAGGCGGCGATGCGGCGGACAATGCGCTGCAGTTAATGCAGATGCTCGGACTGGCGCCGCCCCGGGGATCCTTTGAGCCGCCGAAGCCGCCGGATGACGGACTGGAACAAATGGAGTTGTTCTAAGCAAGTTTGGGATGTGGTTTGGGCAGTGGAACGGGTGGTAAACTATAGATACCGGATGGGATGACCGGCTATGGAACCAAGGCTGTATAACCCTCGCTGGGTTGTATAAAATAACTCCAGGGCACTTATTGACAAGAATAACTGTAACTGATAATATTACAGTACGAAGCGGGGTGCCATCAGTTATGAACAGCGAGTTTACGATAGCCGTCCATAGTCTGGTTCTCCTGGCCAATCTGCCGGAACGCATGGCTTCCAGCGATGCGATCGCCGACAATGTGCAGACGAACCCGGCCCGCATCCGCAAGGTGATGGGCTGTCTGAGGCGTGGCGGTTTCGTGGAGACGCGAGAAGGCACGCGCGGCGGCTACCGGCTGACGATTGATCCGCAAGTGGTCACGCTCGGCGATGTATACCGGGCGATGGCCATCGGTTCCCTCATGCCAAGCTGGTGTTCGGGGGATCCTGAGATGGATTGCGTCGTTGGTTCCAACATGGAGGATGTCATGTGTGAGATCTTCTCTGAGGCCGACCGGCAGCTGGAAGCCTACTTCGCCGGGATTACCATCCAGGATGTACTGAACCGGATTCATGCGTGCAGGGACTGCTGAAGCACCGGGATACCGAGCTTTTTGCAGGAGTTAAGTTACCAGACACGAACCTAGTTTTGCTTCGCAAAACGCAACATTTTTAGGAGGATGATGACGATGGCAGTAGCATTGACGAAAGACAACTTCAAAGAGAGCATTGCAAGTGGCGTATCTGTAGTAGACTTCTGGGCGCCTTGGTGCGGACCTTGTAAAATGCAGCTTCCAATCGTGGAGGAGCTCTCCGCTGAGATGGAAGGCCAGGCTGTAGTTGCGAAAGTAAACGTGGACGAAGAGCCTGAGATTGCTTCCCAGTTCGGCGTGATGAGTATTCCTACGCTGATTCTGTTCAAGGACGGCCAGCCAGTGGACAAAATGGTCGGTCTGCAAAGCAAAGATTCTCTGAAAAATAAAATCCTCGGCCAGATCTAAGCGATTCGGATCCTCGGCTACACAAACAGGCTTGCTACCCGACTGACGGGCGCAGGCCTGTTTGGCGTTTGTAGAGGTAGTGCAAGCAAGCCGGTGTCTATCCCGTGGATTTCTTCACAGGAATCCAAATTTCACTGTGGTAGTCAGGGACGTCTGTATCGGGGTGTTCATTCCAGAGCAGCTCGGGTCCGGGTACGGACTCATAGCCCGAGGATGGGAACCACTCCGCATAAATGCGGCCCCATACCTCCTGCAGCGCAGACGGGAACGGGCCAACAGCGGTGAATACTGCCCAGGTTAACGCTGGCACTTCAAGTCGCACATAGGGGCTAGGTGCTGACTGCGTGGTCGCGACACCGATGTAGTGATCCAACTCACCCTGTTCTTCCATTCGTCCTTCCGAGAACTGTGTTGACGCACTGATCATGCCTCGTGGATCAATATCTGAGAGGGACTTAAGCTGCTGTGCGCCACCGGCACCGAGCTCCTGCCACATCTCGGCAATGGCGGGGTTGACCCCTTCGAACTGAATCGGGACCCGCCGGTGCAGCCCGACAATGCCGAAGGCTGGCTTTTCTTCCAAGCGATAATTCATTTCCTCTCCTCCTCGAATCATAAGCTGAAAGCTCATCCGGGGGTATGTCTTGAGTTGCCGTCCATCCTCCCTCGCCTGAGACGGACTCATGCCATGCAGGTTTTGAAAAGCACGGGCAAAGGCGTCGGGTGAGCTATAGCCGTAAGCCAGAGCCACATCAATGACTTTGGCTCCCTCCCGCAGCTCAAGGGCGGCCAAGCTTAGACGACGGCGCCGGATGTAGTCGGAGAGAGGGATGCCCGCAAGAAAAGAGAACATTCGCTTGAAGTGGTAGATTGAGCAGTGCGCCCGGCGGGCCGCTTCGTCCAGGTCAGGCTCCTCCCGCAGGTTCTGCTCGATATAGGCGATGGCCTCATTCATGGCTTTCATGGGATTCATAGCGTCTCTCTCCTCCTTGATTCGTAGCATAGCAGCCTTCGTTTGTAGCCGCCCGTCAATTGCGGCACCGTGTTTGCAGGGTGCGACTGGCAGGCAAGGAAAGCCCCAATAACGGATGCAGAAGTTTTTTCACATCCATGCAACATATTCCAGAATCCGTCCGTTATATAGTTAGGATCTTATTTTATCCACTTACATAAGGAGGGTGCAAGGTGAAAAAGAAGAAGCAAACGGGTTCAACCAAGAAACAGTTGATCGTGACGTTGGCTGCTGCGGTAGCGCTTACTACTGTGCCGGCAGGCGCATGGGCTGAGGTGGCTGTGCGGGCGGATCAACCGATTCCGGCCATTACGGAGGGGAGCGTGCCGGTATTGCCTGAACAGGGCGGAGAGGAAGCTCCAGCCGATGTGGCGGTCTCCCGGGACAAAGCCGTCGAACTGGCTAAACAATTAGTGAAGATTCCCGCAGATTATACACTCCAAAGCGCTTCCTACCAAACCGAGCGACTGGCCAAAGGCACACGCAGTGCGTGGAATCTGTCGTTTGTGAAACGAGTCAATAACAAGCACCTCGGCAGCATTCATACTCGTATTGATGCGGGTAGTGGTGAACTGTTGGGCTTCAACACGTACTTGAACGACCCAACGCGCAAGCCGGTTTATCCGCCGAAGGTCGATCGCGAGCAGGCGCAGGAGCTGGCAGAGGCATTCATCGCCGAAGTTGGTAAGAGCTATGCCGGAGAGCTGCGTTATAATGCCGATTTCGGCATTCAATTCCGTCCGCCGCTCAATGGCGATGTACGGTATCAGCTGCGCTTCAACCGGGTTGTGAATGATATCGCCTATATGGATAACTTCATTGATCTGGAAGTGGACGGAGAAGGCCATGTGCTGGGCTACCAGGTTCAGTGGGATAAGACACTCAAATTTGAGGCCGGCCAGCCTTCGATTAATCTTGAGGAAGCTGAGGCGAAGATCCGCGAGCTTGCTCAGCCGCGGTTAAGCTATGTGGTGCCTTACCAAATGAAACAGCCGATTAAGCCTTATCTCAGCTATGAGTTGGAGGCGCTCATGATTGACGCATTGACCGGAGAGCGCTATGAGCCGTTTGCTACGCCAACTAAACCAAATACAACTAATCCTGTGGCGCCGTCTGCGCTGGGTGCCAAACCGGCTGCGAACAAATCGCTGACGAGCGATCAGGCGGTCAAAGTGGTAACGGATGCCTTCAAGCTGCCGGCTGGCAGCAAGCTGACGGATAGCAGCTACCATGAATATACGAATGAACTTAGTGGCACACCGAATGCCACATGGCAGCTCAACTGGTCGATTACTGAAGATGGCAAGGACATCGGATCGATCTGGGCTTCCGTGAACAGCCGCACAGGCGAAATCACCAGCTTCTACAATTATAATAACAGTGAAGTTAAAGGCGGCGACGAGGTGAAGGTTGTGGCCTATGAGCAGGCTAAGACCAAGGCGCTCGATACGGTCAAAAAACTGCTGCCGGGCTATGCCAATGAGCTCTACCTGCAAGAGACGGAGCAGGACCGGGAGCTGGCTGACAAAATGGTCATCCCTGGCGATATCCGCGATTACAACTTCCGCTTCCAGCGGCTCATCCATGGTGCAGCCGTTCAAGAGGGCGTACATGTGTCTATCAATGCGATCACGGGCGAAGTACGCAGCTTTAGTGGTGAGCTAGGTGGCGTAAGCTATCCGGCGCAGAAGCCGCAGACGATCTCCGAGGAGCAAGCGGTAGATTCCTTCATGGATTACTACAATCTGGAGCTGACGTATGTCCAGACTCATTCGCAATACGGCCAGCCGATCCCGCTGGAGAAATACAATCTGATGGTTGCTGCTGGTGAGATCGTACCGGGTGTTGGCGGGGCAGAGGGCAGCGGCGAAGCCAAGCTCGTGTACCGTCTGGTGCAGCGTCCAATTGACGGGCAGGTATTCCTGGATGCCGAGAGCGGCCAATGGCGTGATTATCAGACAGGCGACGTCACCAGCCTGATCAAGGAAACCGCAACGGACATCGCCGGTCACTGGGCCGAGCGGGAGCTCTCGATGATGGTGGCGTACAAAGCGCTGGATCTGGAAGATGGCAAAGTGCGCCCGCAAGCGGTCGTTACCCGCGGCGAAATGATCAAGATGCTCGTTCTGTCGATGAACAGCGGCTATCGTCCAATGCTCGCGTCGGTAGCGGACCAATCCGCATCCTTCAGAGACGTTGGGGCCAGCTCGGAGTACTTCGTTTATGTCGAAAATGCCGTTCAAGCGAACCTGATCGACCTCGGCGACGGTACCTTCAATCCTGAAGGCGAAGTCGACCGCGAGGAAATGGCGGAGCTGATCGTCCGTGCGCTTGGCTACAATACGCTGGCCAAGTATGAAGGACTGTTCAACATTCCATTTAACGATACGGCGTCGATCGACAACAAAGGTCAAGCCGCAATCGTGGCAGGCCTGAAAATTATGAACCCGGACGAAAAAGGGAACTTCAATCCGGATCGTCTGGTCACGCGCGCCGAATCGGCGACAGCATTCTTCCGCTTCCTGCAGGCCAAGGCAGACCTGCAAGAAGCGCCACTGCGCAACTAGTTGGCAGGGGTCTGCAATTAAAGTAGCGGTGTGGGGATTGTCCCCGCACCGCTCTTTTTATTACGGGCGTCCCGCCCGTAGGCCGGCCGCGAGCCGATTTGGGAGCACCTTAGCCGATAGTAGCGCACCATTCTTTCTTTATTTGCTCACACCTCCGCCATTCATCCGCAGTAGCGCACCATTCTTCCTTTATTTGCTCGCATCCTCTCCTTTCGTCCGCAGTAGCGCACCATTCTTCTTTATTTGCTCACACCTCCGCCATTCATCCGCAGTAGCGCACCATTCTTCCTTATTTGCTTGCATCCTCGCCTTTCGCCTGCAGTAGCGCACCATTCTTCCTTTATTTGCTCGCACCCTCGCCATTCGCCCGCAGTAGCGCACCTCCGCCATCTGCTAACCAAACGACATATCCCTATTGCGGCGAAATGAGGGAGGTTAGCGTAGTAACGAAACGTCATCGTCTTATTAGAGCAAAAGAGAGCTCGAATGCGGCAAATCCGTGGAATAAGAATACCTAGTTTCGTCCGCTAGTCCATATCGTTAAAATGTGTGTGAATAGCGATATCCAGTTTCGTTAGAGGTCTACCTGAGCTCCTCCAAGCACACTAAACCGTAGACGCGACAGCACTTAGACCAACCGTCTCCAACGAAAGTTTCTTTACTTAGAGCTGCCGATCCGCGCCACCAACCGCCTCCAGCGAAAGTTTCTTTACTTAGAGCTGCCGATCCGCGCCATCAACCACCTCCAACGAAAGTTTCTTTACTTAGAGCCGCCGATTCGCGCCACCAACCGTCTCCAACGAAACTTTCTTTACTTAGAACTGCCGATCCACGCCACCAACCGTCTCCAACGAAACTTTCTTTACTTGGAGGTGCCGATCCGCGCCACCAACCGTCTCCAACGAAACTTTCTTTACTTAGAGCTGCTAATCGGCGCTGCCAACATGTTTTTTCCTCTGCAACTCGCCCGGGAGCCAAACGCCCACCCCAACCAATCTCCTCTTGAAGTCATCCAACACAGCCGAGCGAACGTTATACGGAGTACATAGGTTAGTCAAAGCAGACGGTTGCGTCGAGCGACAAAGCAGAGGTGGCCGCCATGGTCAACTGGCAGACCCGGGCGACGAAGGGTATACTGGAGACAGTCAGTTTTTTGGCCGCTGAGTGCGGCAGTCGGATATGAGGAAGGGGAACGGACCGATGAAAACATGGCTCGGGCGCATACGCAAAGGATATGGTCGCAAGCTGGTCTCGCTGCATACATGGAATGGCTGGATCGTGTTGGTCCTGGCGTTGACGGGCCTCATTCTGATTAGTGGGCTCTGGCGCGGCGTGCTGGGCGAGGTCCGGGTATGGATCAAGTGGGCGCATATTGTAGTTGGCATCGCATCCATTGTCCCCGTCATCTACTATCTGCTGTTGGCCGCCAAGCACTGGAAGCAGCTGCGGAGCAAGTCGTGGCAGCGGGTCAATGTGCTTATCGTCCTCTTTTTATTGCTGGGCTGGTTTGGTTCAGGGCTCGTGCTCTGGCAGTTCAAATGGTTTGGCCCGGCCAATGCCAATATGGCGCTTGTCATTCATGATGTGCTCACCTGGGTGGGCCTGCCCTATATCATCTATCATTCCATTACCCGTCTGAAGTGGCTCAAGGAGCCAGCCAAGCTCACAGTCCGTAGTAACAAAGGAACACCCGATTCAGACACGTCATTACATCCAGCCGCCAACCCGCAGGCGGTCTACACGCGTCGGGCCTTCATCAAGCTCACTATTGGTGCGGGCCTCGCGATTACACTGGGGCCATCCTTCCTGCAGTGGGTGGGACGCACGTTCAGCGGCGGATCCACTAATCTCGAGTATCTGATTGAGAACGACGCCAACCGCATGGTGCCGCCGCCCCAGCCGCTCCCCGCCTCTGCGCCGCCAATCGGCGGTGGCAGTCAGGGTAACTTCCGCGTCTATACCGTCACGCCAATTCCCAGCTTCTCCAATGCCGACTGGTCCTTCACGGTAGATGGTCTGGTGGACCAGCCGCTGCGATTTAATTGGGAGGCCTTCCTGAAGCTGCCCCGTGTGGCAGAGGTGAGCGATTTTCACTGTGTCACAGGCTGGTCGGTCTACAAAAACACCTGGGAAGGTGTCCCGCTCAAGGCGCTGTTGGCACAGGCTGGGGTTCGTACGGAAGCGCGTACTGTGAAATTTTATTCCGGCGATGGCGTCTATACGGATTCGCTCTCCATGGAGCAGGTGGCTGACATGGACGATGTTCTGGTGGCTGTCATGCATGACGGTCAACCCATTCCCAGCGACCTGGGTGGACCCGTCAAGCTGATCGTGCCTCAGATGTATGCCTACAAATCCGTAAAATGGCTCAACCGCATCGAGCTCATAGATGGCGACCATGATGGGTATTGGATCGTCAGAGGCTATGCCAAAGATGCTTGGGTCACACGTTCGTAACCTTTAAAAAATTCCCATAAACTTGCCAAAACTCTCGTTTTGACGCACACTGTTTAGAGCGTGTAAAGGTGCCTAACGGTGCCACTGGACAACAAGGAGGCCACAGATGTGAATAAAGCGATGCAAGTACGTCTGCTGCTACTAGTACTTGTGCTGGTTATAGCGGGATGTTCTCAGTCAGAAGAAAATGCGGAGGGAGCCCCGGATTCCGAAGCCGTAACCATACTTGACCAAGCCATTCGGCAAGCGCAGGCCAAAGAGCGATTTGCAATGACCATGAAGCTAGGCCAGAACCTCTCCCATAACGAAGGGCAGAGTAGCGAGCAATTTTCGATGACGTCAGAAGGCAAAGTGGAGCTCGAGCCGCTGGCCGTGGAGCAAATGATCGAGTCCGGCGAGGGGGAGAGTCCGACGCAGATTGAAACGATCCTGACCCCGGACGGTTACTATGTCTACGACCATACCTTCGATGAGGGATGGCGCCAATACCCGCAGGATGAGATTGCTACCGTCACCGAGACGCTGTCCGACTATCAGGTGAACCCTGTTGCGCAATTGGAGCGGATCAAGGAAACCGTCGGCGGAAGCCTCACCGTGAGCGAAGAAGACGGCATGCAGATCCTCAGCTATGAAGGCAATGGCGGAGACCGTGAATCGACCGCGTTGATGAATGATTTGCTGGATAGTACCCTGAACGGCTCACAGCTGCCGCAAGAGGTCAGAGACAGCGTTGAAACGGAGATGCTGCAATATCGGATTGTGATGGACGGAGAAACGGGACTTCCTGTGGAGATCTGGTCGCAATCGACCTTCTCCATTGCCTTCGAAGCGGGCTACCCGGTTGACATTGACCAAACCTTCGAGGTTTCTTACCGGGACTGGGATGCGACTGAGCCTGTGACGGTACCGGAAGAAGCGCTGAACGCCCCCGAGATCGAAATGCCCAGCGCAGAGGAACTCGAGGAATGGGAAGAGATGGAGCGACAGCTTCAAGAAGAATTGGAGCGGCTCAGAGAAGAAGAAGAGAACGGCACGGCTCCTGAGAATGACGCATCGGAGGCTCCGGAAGCGGAGACTGGTGTGGAGCAGGAACCACAAGAGGAACCGCAACGATAGCTTCAATTATAGGCCTATACCTATCACAAGCCCCGGCTTCTGGACAAGTCCAGACCGGGGTTTGTTATGTTGATTGATCTGCTGCCGACGAACGCATGAGCACGCGACAACCCTTGGTAAGACTGGGATTATGCCATGCCTAACCGATCCTCCAGCCAATGAACCGATCCCGCAGAGATCCTCCCAAATGCCAAAATGCTCATCCGTTGGACGATTGCCGAATTGTCCTGGAGAGGTCTGCTGCGTAAGATAGGGGCAGGCAACAAGCAATCGCAAAGGAGGCTGTCATATGGCTGAACTGTCTGCGGATCGAACATCAGGCTCAGGTACAAAAGAGACGGATCGATCCGAGCGGCCGGCACCACGCAAGCCGGGCAATCGCTATGTCGAAAACGTCCGCAAGCACTGGATGCTGTACGTGATGATCCTGCCCGGGATATTGTTCTATATTATTTTTAAGTACATTCCGCTGGCGGGAAGTGTAATCGCTTTCCAGAACTTTCAGATTTTCAACGGCATTTTCGGCAGCCCCTGGGTTGGGCTGGACAATTTCAAGTTTATCTTTACTTATGATGATTTCTACAATGTTTTACGCAACACGGCTTTGATAGCGCTTTATCAATTAGTGTTCGGTTTTCCGGCACCGATCATCCTCGCGCTGCTATTCAATGAAGTACGGCTGATGCTTGCCAAACGGACGCTGCAAAGCTTATTCTATCTCCCGCACTTTCTGTCTTGGGTTGTCGTAGGTGGCGTCGTATTCGAATTGCTGTCCAATCAGGGCTTCGTCAATGCGATCCGCGAGTGGTTCGGCTACGGACCCATCCTGTACATGCAGGAATCGCGATTCTTCCGAACCATCGTCGTCATTTCGGCGATCTGGAAGGAAGTCGGCTGGGGTACGATTATCTACCTGGCAGCCATCAGCAGTATCGATCCCAGTCAGTATGAAGCGGCCGTCGTCGATGGCGCGAACAAGTGGAAGCAGGTCATCTATATTACGCTTCCTGCGTTGTTCCCGACCATTCTGATCTTGTTCCTCCTCAACATCGGCAACTTCCTGGAGCTCGGCTTCGACCAGATGTTCAATCTGTTGACGCCTATGACATATTCCGTCGGGGACATCATCGAAACCTACGTTTACCGGGCAGGTGTGCTGCAGGGGCAATACAGTGTGACGACAGCAATCGGCGTCTTCCAGTCCGTCATCGGGTTTACGCTGCTGTGGATCTTCAACCGACTGGCCAGAAAATCCGAACAGGGGCTGTGGTAATATGAAACCAACCATAGGCGAAAAGACGTTTCAGGCCTTCAATTATCTCTTCCTGATTGTCGCTGCGGCGACAATGCTGATGCCGCTGCTGCATCTGCTCGCGATGTCCTTTAGCTCGCCGATCGCAGCGGATTCCAAGGAAGTGTTCCTGTGGCCGGTGGAGTTCACCACAGGGGCATGGACCCATGTGCTGCAAAATGCCGGGCTGTGGCGATCCTTTGGCATTACGGTCTATATCACGGTAGTCGGCACGGCGCTCAGTATGCTGTTCTCGATTCTTACGGCGTATCCGTTGTCGCGCAAAGAGTTTTTGATCCGCAAGTATGTGATGTTCGCCATCGTGCTGACGATGATCTTCAATGCGCCGATGATTCCGTTCTTCCTGACGGTTCGCGAGCTGGGCATGATGAACTCGCTCTGGGCGCTGATCATTCCGGGCCTAATCGGCACGTTCAACCTCGTCATTATCCGTACCTTCTTCATGGGCTTGCCCAAGGAGCTGGACGACTCGGCCCGCATTGATGGCTGCAATGACTTCCGGATTCTGTTCCAGATCTACCTGCCGCTCTCCAAAGCGGTCATGGCTACCGTTAGTCTGTTCTACGCGGTAGGGTACTGGAACACGTTCCAGCGGGCGGTGCTGTTCATCCGTGACCAGGATCTCTACCCGCTTCAGATGAAGCTGCGTTCGTATCTGGTCAGTCCCGAGGAGCTGGCGGCCGTCAATATGTTCCTGGGCGACTACGATTTCAATACAACGACGTTGAAAGCGGCCACGATTATTTTTGCGACCGTGCCGATCATCCTGGTGTACCCTTACCTGCAAAAATACTTCGTGAAGGGTGCTCTGCTCGGCTCGCTGAAAGAGTAAAAAATAGATCCTTTGCGAGCAAAATGCACTTCCGACCGCAGTTCCTCCCAGATTTCTTGAATTTGGACCCCTTTCAGGGGTGGAAATCCGAGAGAAAGAGGCGGACGCTACGCTTCTCCAGTGTCATTTTGAACGCTTTGGTACATTTTTTACAATACATTTTTAAATAAAAGGGGAGGAATACCAAATGAAAAAATTCGTGCACAAACGCGCCATGCTGCTTATGATGTCTGGGCTTCTGCTAGCTGCCGGTTGCAGTGGTAACAGTGGGGGCGGCTCGGGAACAAGCGGTGGAGAAGGCGGCGAGACAGAGGGATTGACGAAGATTCAGGTGTTCAAAAGTCACATGGGCGTCGGCTCGATACCGGATAGCAGTAATCCGCATGTTCAATATGTAGCGGAGCATACCGGCGTTGAATATGAGCTGATTACCCCGCCGCCAGGCTCCGAGCCGGCCGAATACATCAATATGATGATTGCTTCCGATGATCTGCCCGACATTATGCGCCCCATCGGCGGCGTGGAGCAGACACTGATCCAGCAAGGCGGAGCACTGCCGCTCGATGATCTGCTACCGGAGCATGCGCCTAATGTCTGGAACAGTATCCCCGAGGAAGCATGGGATATCGTACGTTCTTCTTCCGAAGACGGCAAGATCTACTATGTTCCAAAGGTATTCCTAATCCCGGAACGCTCACCGCTGATTCGTCAGGACTGGGTGGAGGCTGTTGGTCATGATATGCCGGAGACGGTGGACGACTATGTTGAGCTGCTGAAGGCGTTCCGCGACGAGGACCCCAACGGCAATGGCAAGGCTGACGAGCTGCCAACGACAGGCCGTGAGTTCGGCCGCTGGATGGACCACTTGTTCGCCATCTATGGCGTGGCGATGTGGGAAGGCTATCCGGAGTGGGATGTCTATGACGGCGAGATCCAGTACGCTGGCATTACGGAGAACATGAGAGCGGCGATTGAGTTTATGCGAATGCTCTATGAAGAGAAGCTGCTCGATAACGAGACGTTCCTGAACAAAGGTGATGTCTGGCAGGCCAAAATCAATAACAACCTCGTCGGCAGCTGGTATCATATGCCTGCGAACGTAAGAGATCGTCTGGCCGCCATGCGGACGCAAGCGCCGGATGCGTATATCGCCGCGATGCCGCTTCCCCAAGCGGAAGGCTATGAAGGTTTTGTCACCGTGAAGAGCATGGGCGAGCCGGAGTGGATGATTCCCAAAGCGGCCGAGGCCAATGCGATAGCTTCCCTGAAGCTGCTGGACTTCTTCTATAATCCTGAGCACGATGAGTTCGGCCGTTATGGCATCGAGGGTATGCACTATGAGATGGGCGAGAATGGGCGCAAAGTCATCCTGCCTCCGGAGGATAGCCGTCCGCTGCGACTGGGTATGCGCAATCTGACGACAGCCGAGGATATGGAGCTGCGGATTGAGGAAACCTTCCCTGAGGAAGACTGGCAGATGGTCAAGGACATGTACGAGGTTGTAGAGCAGGATGCCAAACGCATTGCCGGAGACGGGCTGCCGGCCTCCGTCTATCAAGGGTTCCCGGATATTCAATCCCACAAGCTGTTCCAGGAAACCATGACGCGCATCATCATTGGCGAGCGTCCGATCGAAGCATTCGATGACTACGTGGCGCAATGGAAAGCCTCCGGTGGCGATACCGTAACCGAGCGCGTACAGGAATGGTATGAGAAAGTAAAATAATTCGGACGGGGCGATTTCAGCCGCGTGCTGCTTACCGGTACGCGGCGAGCGTTTGTAGCGTTTGCTGCCCGACACGACGCGCCCCGATTCGCCAGTGGCCGGCGAAGGCAGTATAATGGGGGCATACTGCAGGCAAGGTGGGAATCCGATGACACAACCACGTCTTCGCTGGCTCAAATATAGTCTGTCCCAGACCCAAAACCGCCTGGTTTTGATTCTGACAGGCGCCATCCTCATCCTGATTATCGCCGTGGGCGCAAGCACGTATTATTCGTCGACAGCGGTGCTTCAGGAGGAACTGAGCGAGCCGCAGCATCAGATGCTGCGGATTAGCATGAACTTTATTGACGGCTACATTCAAGAAACTAATCAACTGGCGATCAAGGTCGCGCTCAACAATAACGTCTATCAATTCCTGACCGGCGAGGAGCAGGCTTCCTACGCCAATATTACCGAGCTGTATCAGTTCATGGAGGCAGCGGTTAGCGCGGTCCCCTATATTAAAAGCGTATACATTTACGATAGTACCCGTGAGAGCTTCATGGCTTTTCCGCAGGGATACAGCTCGAACAAAATCACATTTGTCGATTCATCCTGGCTGGATGTAGAAGGCGAGTTCGGCGACCGGTCGATGCTCGTGAAGAAGCGGAGCGTCCCGCTTCGTCTGGGTGGAACGGCGACCGAGGTGTCGCTTTTTCGCAAAATTATCATCCAGGGCGAGCCTCGTGGTTTGATCGCCGTCAATTTCCGTAATGACCAGCTGTTCGCCCACATGCTGCCACCTTCTGTCTCCGATCTGGCGAGCCGGCGCTATATTCTGGACAGCCAGGATAACTTGGTTTACGAGATTGGTGATCATGCCTTCGAGCCAGGGACGGTCGAGGCCGCCATTTCCCAGCTCCAAGATCGGGACTCCGGTGAGTTCGGGCATGAGGGCAAGCGGCTGCTGGGATCGCAGATGCAATCACCAGTGACTGGCTGGCGGTATCTGTCTGTCGTCTCCCAGGACAGTCTGCTGGCAAGCACCAAGCAGATCCGCAATGTAGCCATGGCCGTATCTGTGGTCGCGTTGGCGCTGGGAGCGATGGCGATTATCTACTTCAATGCACGGGCCTTCAAGCCCGTGCGGCGGATGCGTCAGCTGCTGAGTCGGTACGAGCGGGATGACGAGGGTGCTGATTTGATCAATCTGGAAAAAATTACAGGTGAGCTGCTGACTGACCATGCCCAGCTCTCGCGGATGATCCGCCAGACGATGCCGGAAGCAGCCTCCAAGCTGCTTGTAGATATCTACACGGGCAACATGAATGGCCGCCGCGAGCTGTTGGAGAAATGGCGCAGCTATTACGCCGATTGGTCAGGCAGTGATTTAACCGTAGTGATGATTTCCATCGATGATTATGACACCTGGAACCGGCAGTACTCTCATGCAGACCGCTCGCTGCTCAAGTTCGCTATCATCAATGTGGTGGCTGAGCTGATGGCTGGCACATGGCGGGTGTCCTCCGCAGATCTGGGGCGCAACCGGATTGCCGTGCTGCTGCAGCCAGTAGAAGCAGATGGCGGTAATCCTCGCGTGGGCGAAATGGAGACGGTGACCTCTCCCGAAGAGGAGGCAGTGCCCGGAGTGCGGGAGCACCGTGCATCCATTGCCGCTGCGGAGCGGATGCGCGAGGCAGTCGTTATTGTATCGAAGCTGCTCAAGCTTAGCGTCTCTGTGGGTGTCAGCGGGCAGCAGGATGATGCAGGCAAGCTGCGTCAGGCGATGCTCGAGGCGGAGAATGCGCTTGGCTACCGGCTGCACCGGGGCAGCGGGTCCGTCATTCCTTACGCGGAAGTCTCCGATCACGAAATGCCCGAGCCCCGATTGCAGGAGGAGGCTATCGTCTCCGAGCTGACGGATGCTGTACGGGCAGGCCAGGAAGAGCAGGCGCTCCGGTCGCTTGAACGAATCGGCGATGAGATTCACCGAGACTATTGGTATCCGTCGGCGGCCTTGCCTTTGCTGGAGCTAGTTGCAGAGAGGTTGGAGCAGCTCTCCGAGGAGAAGCTGGAGGGCGAGGAGGCCTTGCCGCTTGGGGACTTGCCTTCGCTGCCGCTTGATTCGATTCTGGAGCGGCTGCGTCAGCGGGTGAGTGAACTGGCCGGACGCTTCGGCATCACGATTCAGAGCAAGGAATATGTCCTGTGCCAGCAGATGATTGGCTATATGAAGCAGCACCTGGAGGCGCCGATTGGCGTTCAGGAAATCGCCGATCATACGGGGATCAGTAGCTCGCTGGCGAGCCAGCTGTTCAAGCAGGAAATGAACGAGACGATTCACGGTTACTTTACCAAGCTGCGGATGGAGCGGGCGAGTGAGCTGCTGCTGAAGACGGACCACAAGATCTCGGAGATTGCCTCCATGGTCGGGTATCAGCACGAGAACAGCTTCATCCGCGTCTATCGCAAATACAAAGACATCACGCCGGGCAAATACCGGGAGATGATGCGGGCTCGCAAGGAGGGGCTGGCGGAATAATGGCCATACAAGGAGGCTAACAAGCGCATGGACAGACAGGCTATTGTGACGCGCAACCATCCGGTTTTGACGCAGGTGGAAGCGTTATCGCCTTTATCAGTTGGCAACGGGGAGTTCGCATTCAGTGCGGATTTCACCGGTTTGCAGTCGTATCCCGAGCGATATGAAGTCCCGATCGGCACCCAGTCCAACTGGGGTTGGCATTATACGGGAGGGCACACCAAGTATGGCGACGACGATATTGAGTTCCAGCTGTACGACACGCACGGCAGACAGGTTGGCTATCCCATGAAGCCGGGTGCCAAGGAAGAGGCGTACCATTGGCTGCGCCAAAATCCGCATCGCCTGCAACTGGGAAGGCTGGGACTGCGGCTGCAGCGAGCGGACGGGACGGAGCTGGCTGCCCAAGAGGTAAAGCCGCTCCATCAGGAATTGGATCTATGGCGGGGCGTGCTGCATAGCCGTTTTCTGGCTGATGGGGAGACAGTTGAGGTCACGACCGTCTGCCATCCCGAGGAAGACACGCTGGCTGTGCAGGTTAAGTCGTCGCTCACTGCCCAAGGCCGCCTGCAGCTGTTCCTCCGCTTCCCTGGCCCGGATATGCTGCATCGCAGCTGGGCCCGGTCGGTAGAAGCGGATTGGGACAATGAGGATCGGCACCTTAGTGAGATCGTGGCACAGAGCAGCCAGGATGCACTACTGCAGCGGACGATGGATGAGGACGGCTACCAGGTACGCTGGCGGTGGGATGGCGGCACGTTCGCCCAAAGCGGCACGCATGAATTCACGTGGACGCCAGAGCAGGCAGAGCAGGTGTCGTGTGTGCTGGCCTTCGGTACGAAGGCGCATGAGCCGGCACAGCTGCCGACGGTGCTGCAGGCCAGCTGCGAGTATTGGGAGCGATTCTGGCGGAGCGGGGCGGCCATTGATTTTGCGGGCAGCACCGATCCCAGGGCAGCGGAGCTGGAGCGCCGCGTAGTCCTCTCGCAGTATCTGTGCGCCATTCACAGCGGCGGCTCGATGCCGCCGCAAGAGACCGGGCTCATGTACAACAGCTGGTTCGGCAAGATGCACCTGGAGATGCACTGGTGGCATGCGGCGCATTTCCCGCTCTGGGGCAGATCCGAGCTGCTGTTGCGGAGCATGGACTGGTATCTGGACATTCTGCCCAAGGCACGCGAGCTGGCGGCATCGCAAGGCTACCGGGGGGCCCGCTGGCCCAAGATGGTCGGCTACGACGGCACGCAGACGCCATCCCCGGTGGCGCCGGGACTGATCTGGCAGCAGCCGCACCCGACGGCACTGGCCGAATATTGCTACCTGGAGCAGCCGACGGAGGAGCTGCTCACGCGTTATGCTCCCCTTGTATTCGAAGCAGCGGACTTCATGGTGGCCTATGCCCACTATGAGGAAGAGCGCGACGCCTATGTGCTGGGTCCGCCGCTCATTCCAGCGCAGGAGTGCCATGCCCTTGACGAGAGCATGAACCCGCCCTACGAGCTGGAGTACTGGAAATATGGCCTGGAGGTTGCTATCCGTTGGGCGGAGCGCCTGGGTCGCGAGGTCGATCCGAAGTGGCGTGAGGTAGCCGGGAAGATGGCTGCGCCACCGCAAGCCGAAGGCGTCTATCTGGCCCATGAGCGATGCGAGGATACGTATACGGATAAAAATCACGACCACCCGTCCATGGTCGGTGCGCTTGGGCTGCTGCCGGGTACGTTGGTGGATAAGACCGTCATGAAGAACACATTGCTGAAGGTCAAGGATAGCTGGGAGTGGGATTCCGCCTGGGGCTGGGATTTCCCGATGTGCGCCATGACCGCAGCGCGTCTGGGTGAGCCGGCGCTGGCCGTGGACTTCCTGCTCATGGAGGCGACAAAAAACACCTATCTGCCCAGCGGCCACAATTACCAGCGTCCCGGCCTGTCGGCTTATCTGCCGGGCAACGGAGGCCTGCTGACGGCCGTCGCGATGATGGCTGCTGGCTGGGCTGATGGAGCTGAGGCTACGCAAGGCATCAATCAGGGCGGACCGGGCTTCCCTAGTGAGGGCTGGAATGTGCGCTGGGAAGGTCTTAAGCCTTGGCTGTAAACGTCGTACCATTTTAAAAACAAAGGGAGCGATCGCCATGAAAGGCAAGGTATGGCCTTCAGAAGCGAAGGCACACAAGGACCGGGTGACGGGGTTGTCCGTTCGCCAGTTGACGGATCACAAGACACATAGCCATCATTTTTATTTTACCGAGAGCGGCTGGTATGATGAGGAGCGGCGGCTGCTGTTCTTCTCTGACCGCGGCAATAGCACCAACTTGTACTCCATGGATGTGGAGAGTGGCGAGATGCAGCAGTTGACGGATTATCCCGACAATAACGATCTCGAAGCCTGCATCCATCCGGATGAACGGATCGTTTATGTACGGGTCAAAGGCCAAATCGTCGAGCTCGATATGACGACGCTCGAAGAACGTGTCGTTTTCTCCTGCCCGGAAGGCTTCGGGATCGGCAATATGAGCTGTAGTGCAGATGGCCGGTATGTGTTGACCTGTATACAGGAGGATCTATCGCACCGGCTCGATCTGGATCTGGGGCATGGCTATGTCGGCCATCGCGAGCTGATGGAGGCGAAGCCGGTCAGCCGGATTGTAAGGATCGATGTCGATACGGACGAAGTGGACGTCTGCTATGAAGCGCATTGTTTCATTACGCATATTAATGCCTCCGGCACGGTGCCGTGGCTGATCACCTTTTGTCATGAAGGACCGTGGCAGCTGGTGGACCACCGCATCTGGGGACTCGATCTCCGGAACGGCAAGGCGTGGAAGATCCGCGAGCGACTGGAGCCGGCAGAGAAGGTGGGGCACGAGTTTTTCTTTCCCGACGGCGAACGAATCGGCTACCATGGCTTCCGGCTGGATGGGACCAACTACTTTGGCAGCATCCGTTACGACAACACGGAGATGGAGGAGCATGACTTCCCCTTCGACACATGGCATGCGCACGCGGACGGTAAGGACCAGGCGGTTGTCGATGGAAAAGGACAGGTGAAGACGCTCGTGATGTGGCGGCGGGATCAGACGGCTGATTTTGGTCCACCCCGGATTCTGTGTGAGCTGCGCTGCAGCTTCCATTCGCAGAAGGTACACGCACACCCGCGCTTTAACCGGACGGGCGAGCGCATTCTGTTCACCAGCGATAAGAATGGCTATGCGAATTTGTACATGGTCGAGCTGCCAGAGGACATTGAGGTGTTGCCGGTGATGGAGTGCTGAAAAAAGAAAGCCTACAGTCACGGATCGATCTTTCGATCGCTGTTGTCCCCAGATTCTATTCCGGACATCTCCGGCCTTTTTGAGGGCAGCCTGCTAACATTCTGACTTGTTGAGGACTGACGGCAACGTTAGTCCTTTTTGCTGCACCATCCTCTTTACGACGACCGTAATCATTCCTCCGCCAAATGGTTAATACTGTAATGAACAGTACAACCACAATAGGATGAGGTGAAGCGCAGATGAACAGACGCAAGCTGCTGATTACTGGTGCGGCAGGTAAAGTGGGTGGGAGCATCACGGCTGGACTGCGGGCATTGGACCGCTATGATATCATCGCTGCTGATCTGGAGGCGAACAGGCAGGAGGAGATTGTCGAGCTTAATGTGACCGATGCAGACCGCTGGCTGGAGCTGACTCGCGGTGTGGATACAGTTATTCATAACAGCTGGGCCAAGGACAATGAGGACTTTCTCGGCATGGTGCTGCCGGTCAATGTGACGGGCGCCTATCATCTCTATGAAGCGGCCCGGATCAATGGGGTGCGGCGGGTCGTTTTTGCCAGTTCCAATCATGCGATGGGCTTCTATCGGGTAGGTGAGGAGGCGGCGGTGGATGATCCCTACCGGCCTGATAGTCTCTACGGTCTGAGCAAGTGCTATATTGAGCTGCTTGGTCGCTATTATTCGGACAAATATGATCTGTCATCCATTAACATCCGGATCGGGAACTTCCCCGGCGATGATCGTCCGCACTCCGAGCGTTCCCTGCACATCTGGATTTCTGATCGCGACCTGGTGCAGCTGGCGGCTTGCTGCGTAGAGGCAGATGACTCGCACCGGTTTCTGTCGCTGTACGGCACCTCGGCCAACACAGACAATTATTACGATATCGGCTACCTCGCGGAGCTGATTGGCTACCGTCCCCAGGACGATGCGGCGGAGTTGCTCGCGGCCTCGGGGCTGTCGGAAGACGATATCAAGCAGGATGAGACGGCGTTTCAAGGTGGCGTAAAAAGGGAACGCTGACAGGCGCGCCTGCCATGGAAGCTTAGGAGGACATTTGCAGCGTGGCCAGCCTAACTCTTTTAATCTTTTAAAGTGTTAGCCCTTCGGGTATAATGACGAAAGATGAAATGGAGATAGGAGTTGTTTAAGCGTGGCACTTTCATGCGGAATTGTCGGTCTTCCTAACGTAGGTAAATCGACATTGTTTAACGCAATCACACAAGCAGGGGCCGAGTCGGCCAACTACCCGTTCTGTACGATCGACCCCAACGTCGGTATCGTCGAGGTACCGGATGAGCGTCTGGACAAGTTGACGGAGCTGGTCGTACCCAACAAAACTGTACCGACTGCCTTTGAATTTATTGATATCGCCGGCATCGTCAAAGGGGCAAGCAAAGGCGAAGGTCTGGGCAATAAATTTCTGGCACATATCCGCGAGGTGGACGCCATTGTGCATGTCGTGCGTTGCTTCCAGGATGAGAATATTACGCATGTCGACGGCAAAGTCGATCCGCTAAGCGATATCCAGACGATTAATCTGGAGCTGATTCTGGCTGACGTGGATTCGGTAGAGAAGCGCATCGAGCGCTCCCGCAAGAACATGAAGGGCGGCGACAAGAAATACGCTCAAGAGGTCGAATTGCTGGAGCGGATCAAGGAAGCCCTGTACGAAGATAAGCCGGTACGGAGTCTGGAGCTCACGGATGATGAGCGCCTGCTGATCCGCGACCTGCACCTGCTCACGATCAAGCCTGTTCTGTATGCTGCCAATGTCAGCGAGGCTGAGGTGGCAGATAGCGACAATAATCCGTACCTGAAGCAAGTCCGTGAATTTGCTGCTGCTGAGAACGCGGAAGTCGTGCCGATCAGCGCCAAGGTAGAGGCGGAGATCGCTGAGCTCGAGGGCGAAGACAAGGAAATGTTCCTGGAGGAGCTGGGTCTTGAGGAGTCGGGTCTGAACCGGCTGATTAAGGCTGCATACAAGCTGCTCGGCCTGTATACGTACTTCACTGCAGGTGTGCAAGAGGTTCGTGCCTGGACGATCCGCAAAGGGATGAAGGCGCCACAAGCGGCGGGCGTCATCCATACGGACTTCGAACGTGGCTTCATTCGGGCGGAAGTGGTGTCCTACGACGATCTGGTAGCCGCCGGTACGATGAATGCTGCCAAAGAACGCGGACAGCTCCGCCTTGAGGGCAAAGAATATGTCGTCAAGGACGGCGACGTTATGCATTTCCGTTTCAACGTATAGCGGGCACGCTGCGCAGGCAGCGCCCCAGAGGGCCTCACAGGGTGGGGCTTTTCCTCGTGGCTAATGAATTGCGTGATGGAGTAACGACTGCTCCAATTCTTGCGTAATGTGATATACTATAGGGAGGCAGGCGGGAGCGAAAGCTTGGACTGCCGAAGAATCAATTCTAATTGGCGGGACGAGGCACTCGTTCAGCGCCCGGGAGTGTGTGAACCATTATGAATTTGGACCGTTTGCAAGCGCTGGCGGACCGGTATGACAAACTGAGCGAGCTGCTGTGTGATCCGGATGTCGCCAGCGACACCAAGAAGCTCCGGGACTATTCCAAGGAGCAGTCCGATCTGCAGGAGCCGTATAATGCCTATATGGAGTACAAGGAAGCGTCTGAGCAGTATCACGATGCGAAGCAGATGCTCGAAGAAAAGCTCGACGACGAGATGCGCGAGATGGTGAAAATGGAGCTCGATGAGCAAGGCGAGCGGATGAAAGAGCTTGAAGAGCGTATCCGCGTCCTGTTATTGCCGAAGGACCCTAACGACGACAAGAACGTTATCGTTGAGGTGCGCGGCGCGGCGGGCGGCGATGAAGCAGCGCTGTTCGCATCCGACCTGTACCGCATGTACAGCAAGTTCGCCGATACGCAGGGCTGGCGCGTCGAGGTGTTAGAGGCTAGTGAGAGCGACCTGGGCGGTTACAAGGAGATCATCTTCATGATCAACGGCAAAGGCGCCTACTCCAAGCTGAAGTTCGAGAGCGGCGCGCATCGCGTGCAGCGGATTCCGGCTACCGAGTCGGGCGGCCGGATTCATACCTCTACTTCGACGGTAGCTGTTATGCCGGAGGTTGAGGATGTCGAGGTCGAGATTCTCGATAAGGATATCCGGATCGACACGTTTTGCTCGAGCGGCGCCGGCGGTCAGTCGGTTAATACAACCAAATCGGCCGTCCGGGTGCTGCATGTACCGACCGGCATCATGGCGACCTGTCAGGACGGCAAATCGCAGAACGAGAACAAGGCCAAGGCGCTCCAGGTGCTGCGGTCCCGGATCTACGATATCCGCCGTCAGGAGGAAGAAGCCAAGTATGCCGGCGAGCGCAAGAGCAAAGTCGGCACGGGCGACCGGAGTGAGCGGATCCGTACGTACAACTATCCGCAGAGCCGCGTAACCGATCACCGGATCGGGCTGACGCTGCACAAGCTGGATACCGTGCTGAACGGTGACATGGAGGAGATTATTTCCGCGCTGACCATCGCCGAGCAAGCGGAGATGCTGGAGCAGGAGAATTTGGCTTAATCTGCGAACGGCGAGAGGCCGGCAGATCCAGACTCGCAGAGCTGACGGTTGCTATCGAAGCTGGCGAGGAGGGGGCTGGCTTCCGGTGTCGTTCATACAGATGGGAATAGACGGGAGGTGGTTGTATGCAAGAGAAGCAGGACACATCGTCTGCACTTGTGTACTCCGCCGGCCTGACCTTAAGAGAAGCCTGCTTGCAGGCTTCTTCTCTTTTGGAGGGGGTCGGCGTGGGGGAGGCGCGCGCCAATAGCGAGCTGCTGCTGCTGCATCTGCTCGGTATCGAGCGGGCGCAGCTGCTGCGTGACTGGCGCGAGCCGTTGCCAGCGGAGCAGTGGGAGACGTGGCGCGAGCTGATCCGCCGCAAGGCAGCGGGCGAGCCGGTGCAGTACATTATGGGCGAGGGCTGGTTCTATGGCCGCGCCTTTGCGGTTGCGCCGGCGGTGCTGATTCCGCGCCCGGAGACGGAGCTGCTCGTAGAGGCGGTCCTGGAAGAGGCGGATCAGCTATGGCCAATGGCAAGCGGAGCGACAGTCAGCTCTTCTGACGTTGGAGCTGTCGCAGGACGGGCCCCGGCGGTGGGCGGTGAAGTGGCAAGGCCTGCGGGCTTCGCCTCCGATGCTGCAGCGAGGCAGAACGGTGACGGACCAACTGGCAAAATACTAAGCAAGAGTGATGACGCTCAGGTCGTCCGGAAGGCTGGAGACAGCGCAACGGTAAATGAAACGAGTCCTACTGTTCTGGATATCGGTACCGGCAGCGGTGCTATCGCCCTGACTCTGGCGGCTGAACGTCCGGCTTGGCACGTCTACGCCTCCGATCTGTCGACGGATGCACTTGCGGTCGCGCGGTCCAACTCGGTCTCGCTGGGCGTAGAGGAGCGCGTGACCTTCGTGCAAGGCGATCTGCTGGCACCGTTCATGCGACAGGAGGAAGCTTCAGGAGCAGCCTCGTCAGTCGCGGGATTGTCGGCGGATATTGTTGTCTCTAACCCGCCCTATATCCCGGCGGGCGATCTGCCCCACCTCCAGCGAGAGGTGCGGGATTACGAGCCTCGCTTGGCGCTGGACGGTGGCGACGACGGGCTCGACCCGTATCGGCGGATGGTGCAGCAGCTGGAGGGATTGTCACAGCTGCCGCGTATCGTCGCTTTTGAATTGGGCATGGGACAGGCCCGCGAAGTGGCAAGGCTGCTGGAGGAGCGGTTCACCTGGAGCAAGGTGCGGATTATCGAAGATTATGCGGGAATTGAGCGGCATGTGGTCGCTGTCAGATAGCATAGTTGGGGGAGGAACGGATGGTTGCAGCTATAGACTGCATCATCCGTTTTTCATGCCCCGCAAGAGTCTCACGAACACGAAAAACCGAATACATTGCGTTGCTAAGAGGCAAGAGAGTCTCAATAAGCATGAAAATTCGAGTTTATTGAGTGGATCGAGTACCAAATGAGCTCCACGAACACGAAAAACCGAATACATTGCGCTGCTGAGGGGCAAGAGAGTCCCAATAAGCACGAAAAATCGAGTTTATTAAGTGGATTAAGTACCAAATGAGCTCCACGAACACGAAAAACCGAATACATTGCACTGCTGAGGGGTCACGGAGGTAGTCTGATAGAGAGAGTTGAAGTTTTCGAGATTACTAGGTTTAGAGAATGGGAGCCGCGGACATACTGAGGAGCATAGACGTTCCGGAACGCAAGCTGACGCATCGACGGATGTGTACGAGAGGGGCTTGTGTGACATGGTTATCCGCAATCATACCCGTTTTTCTTATCGCGCTTCGTACGGTTATCTGTTTATTGCTCTGATGGTTCTTATTATGAGTTGGGAAGGCCAGCGGATGGATGCCGCTATCGTCCAGGGGGCGATTCCCGAAGAGTCGATCCGTCTGCGTATCCTTGCCAATTCTGACTCTCCGCAGGACCAGGCCATCAAACGCCACGTGCGAGATGCGGTCGTCGCAGAGATGGAGAGCTGGGCCACTGGACCCCAAACGATCGGGGAAGCACGCATGGCCATTCAGGCGAATCTGCCGCTGCTGCAGGCTGCGGTTGAAGATACATTGGAGAGCCGGGGGTTTACCTATGGGTTTGAGGTAGAGCTGGCTAACGTTCCGTTTCCGACAAAAATGTACGGCAGCCAAGTCTATCCAGCCGGCGACTACGAAGCACTGCGCGTTACACTGGGGGCTGGCGACGGCCAGAACTGGTGGTGCGTACTGTTTCCGCCACTTTGTTTTGTAGACGGAATTAGCGGTGAAGCCTCCGCAGCCGAATCGACACCAGTGAGTGAAGTGTCTGCTGATGCTTCTACGGATGCTTCGGCAAGTCAAGAAGCTGCTGCAGGCGACGAAGCGCCTGAGGTGAAGTTTTTTCTCTGGGAGCTGATTCAATCCATCATCGATTTCTTCCGCGGCTTGTTCAGTTAGTAGGGCACTGCTTGGAGCTTGATGTGGTATAATGGGACGCAGTTATTGCCGATTCCACCACAGCAGAAGGAATGAATACGTTGACCAAACAATGGGAAATTACTGTCACGGCAAGTGACAATCGTATAGAAGTAGAGAATGAATCCGGTCTGCAGGAAGCAGCAGCAATGCTGCGCGAGGGCAGACTGGTTGCGTTTCCGACGGAAACCGTCTATGGACTGGGAGCGAATGCTACTGACAGTGGGGCGGTGGCAGGTATATTCGAGGCCAAGGGACGACCGTCAGACAATCCGCTGATTGTTCATATCTCTGATACGGAGCAGTTGGCACCGCTGACGACTTCGTATGGAGCGTTGGAGAACGAGCTGATGCAAGCCTTCTGGCCAGGGCCGCTGACCTTGGTCTTGCCTGTGCGGGAAGGGGCGGTCTCGCCTCTCGTCACCGCCGGGCTGGATACGGTCGCTGTACGGATGCCGGATCATCCTGTAGCGCTGCGGCTGATTACGGCTGCAGGCTGCCCGGTGGCTGCTCCGAGCGCCAACCGCTCGGGACGCCCCAGCCCCACTAGGGCGGATCATGTCGCGGAAGACCTCTTGGGCCGTATTGATGGTCTCGTCGATGGGGGAGCAACCGGCGTCGGACTGGAGTCAACGGTGGTACGAGTCGTGGATGGACAGATCGTCCTGCTCCGCCCAGGTGGCGTAACAGCTGAAATGCTGCGCCGGTTTGGTGAAGTGTTGCAGGTGGAGGATGATACGACCAATCATTCACCGAGCGTCGGAGAAGGTGTAGAGCGCGCGCCCCGGGCTGCGAAGACTCATGCGGTGGAGGATGAGCAAGTGCATGCTTCGCATGATTCACAGGTACAGGGTCAGAACGCACATCACCCAGCATCTGGCGATGAAGGGATGGGCCTTGCCCGCCAGGTGCACATGGTAGATGTAGGCAGTGGGGAGGGCGCCCCACGTTCGCCCGGCATGAAGTACACCCATTACGCGCCGCGCGGAGAGATGGAGCTCGTCGCAGGTGCGTCAGATCGGGTCCAGGCCTATATCCAGGCTGGGGTGGATGCCGCCGGGGACCGGGGCTTAGTCACTGGCGTGCTCACCTATACGGAGCATGAAGCCGAGTACCGGGCCGACCATGTCGTTGCTATGGGTTCGCTGGCTGAGTTGGAGACGGTGGCGCACGGTTTGTATGCTGCTTTGCGAGAAATGGACGCAAGCGGCGTGGAGCGCATCTGGGCCCAGGCCTGTCCGGACGCGGGCATCGGTGAAGCGCTGCTGAACCGACTGGCCAAGGCTGCGGGCCACCGGCTGGTGCAGGTGTAAGTGTGCTGCAGCGACCGGCTGTAAGGGACTTTTGTTCCTCTGCAGGAGCGTAAGTCCGCTAACCGCGAGCTGTAAGGGACCTTTGTTCCTCTATTTGCCTGGCAATCCGCTGTTCGGCTGCTGTAACGCACCTTTGTTCCTCTATTTAGCTGGCAACCCGTTGTTTGGCAGCTGTAGCGCACCTTTGTTCCTCTATTTGCCTGGAAACCGGCTGTTTGGCAGCTGTAGCGCACCTTTGTTCCTCTATTTGCCTGACAACCCGTCGATCAGCTGCTGTAACGTACCTTTGTTCCTCTAAAAAGGTAGCCCGCCGTTTGCCTGGCCATTATCTCTGTCGCTAGACACCAAGCCCCCTCGCCGAGGGGGCTTGGTCATGTTTGCCGTCTTGTCCGCATATGCTGGATCAAACGACGGATTGGACATGGGGGAGGACTGCCATACATGATGGTTGAAGCAACCATGCAGACGGGACAGTTGCTGACGATCTTGCTGATGGCCGCTGCGTTGGGCATGGACGCTTTCTCGCTGGGCATCGGGATCGGTTTGAAGGGGATTCGGCTGGTCCATGTGCTGCGGCTGAGCGGCGTCATCGCTTTGTTTCACATTCTGATGCCGCTTGCCGGCATCCTGACCGGTCATTATATGAGCGAACTGCTCGGGCAGGTGGCGACGACTGCTGCGGGCGTGCTGCTGCTCTTGCTGGGCGCCCATATGATCTATAACTCGCTCCGCTCCGGCTCGGAGAGCAGCATTGATCACACCTCCCTCTGGGGCACCCTGCTGCTGGGTCTGATGGTGAGTATCGACTCCTTTTCCGTTGGTGTGTCGCTCGGCATGTTCTCCGCCAATCTGCTGCTGACGGTGCTGATCTTTGGATTGTTCGGCGGATTGGCGGCGATTCTCGGGCTGCTACTGGGCCGCAGAGTGAGCGGGAGCCTAGGGGAATACGGGGAGGCTTGTGGCGGTGTGATTCTGCTTGTATTCGGTCTGATGTTTTTAATCTAAACCAGATGTGGTAAAAATAAAGGGTACAGGCATGAGGATGGAGAACTATAGGAGCATGAGATCGGTAGGAAAGGAGCGTTGCGTCCTTGAAACGCATTTTATTCGTATGTACCGGCAACACCTGCCGCAGTCCGATGGCGGAAGCGCTGCTTCGTGATCTGGCACAGCGGGAAGGCATGGCGCTGGAGGTTCGATCCGCAGGCGTATCGACGATAGATGGTCTGCCCATCTCTGCCAATGCTGCCGAGACACTGCGGCGCCGAGAGATCCGTCATGGAGCAAGCTCACGGGCACTGACAGCCGAAGCGGTCGCTTGGGCCGATCTGATCCTGACGATGACTGCCGGTCACAAGCGCCATTTACTGGAGCGGTACCCGCAAGCGGTGGATAAAAGCCATACGCTCAAAGAGTTTGTTGCCCGGGAAGGGGAAGTCCTCTCGGACATTGAAGAACTGGAGCGTCTATACACGGATTTGCATATGAAGCAGGCGCTTGGCGGTCAGCTCACGGAGCAGGAGCGAGCCAGGCTGCTGGAGCTGGAGGCCCGGATCCCTAGCTTCGACATCGGCGATCCGTTCGGAGGCAGCCTCTCGCAGTACGAGATGACGGCGGAAGAGATCGCTGAAGCGCTGGGCAAGCTGCTTCGTAAGCTGCGGTGACGTCTTGATTTTTGGCAGGGATTCCATTATAGTTAGGATAACAAACAAGGATCCGGTGTAACTGGCGACGGAAGTGGGCAACCACGGGGGAGCATCGGAACATATGGCCGGTCGCCTGGGCAAAGAGCAGCGTGCATTGCACGTCATGCTCTTTTTTCGTCTTTTTGGGGGTATTCGGGTATAATGGGACAAGAATAGTTCAAGCAAGGGCATAGCGGACAACTGCGCCGCTGTGTACTCATTATATCTGCTTCCGAAGTGAGTTTTCCTTCGGAAAACTTTTAGGAGGGTTCTTATGAAAATTGCCATCGGCGCTGATCATGCAGGTTACCGCTTGAAGGATGTGGTGGTTCCATATTTGGAATCGCTAGGTCACGAAGTGCAGGACTTCGGCTGGAGCAGTGAACAATCCGTTGATTACCCGGACTACGCCCTGCAAGTATGCAATCAGGTGGTGGAAGGCAATGTGGAACGCGGAATACTGATCTGCGGCACTGGCATCGGGATGTCGATCGCAGCCAACAAGATTCCCGGTATTCGCTGCGCTCTGACGCATGATCTGTTCTCGGCCAAAGCCACCCGCGAGCACAATGATACCAATGTGCTGGCGCTTGGCGAACGCGTAATCGGCCCTGGGGTAGCTCAGGAGATCATCCGGATCTGGCTAGAGACGCCGTTCTCCGAGGGCGAACGCCATATCGGCCGCATCAGCAAGGTCAAAGCGCTGGAAGACAAGCAATCGCTGCACCCGTAAGCGGAGGTCTATATGACTAACGTAGATTTGAAGACAATTGCATCTGATGTAGAGGCTACAGTAAGAGAGCTGGTTGATGCCGCAAGGCTCAGTAACGGCCAATTACTGGTCATTGGAACCAGCACGAGCGAGGTGGCGGGTCAGCACATCGGTACTTCCGGCACCCTAGAGATCGCAAGGGCGATCTATGAAGGTGTCGAGGCTGTGCGCCGGGAACGGGGATTCTACCCGGTCTACCAGTGCTGCGAGCATCTCAACCGGGCGCTGGTGCTGACGCGCGAAGCGGCGGAGCGCTATGGTCTGGAGGAAGTGGCCGCTGTTCCTGTACCAGGAGCCGGTGGTTCGATGGCCGCGTATGCGTACCGGACCCTTAACGAGGCATTGCTCGTTGAATCGGTGCAGGCACACGCCGGTATCGACATTGGCGACACGCTGATCGGCATGCATCTCCGGAGGGTCGCTGTGCCCGTGCGCCCGACGATCCGCCGGATCGGAGAGGCTCATGTCACTATGGCAACCACCCGGCCGCGTCTGATCGGCGGCGCCAGGGCCGTCTACGTGCTGGATGGTGAGCCGCTGCTGCAGGCAGCCGAGGCAACGCCAGAACAGCCAGGCGGCACGTGTGATTAAGTAAGACCAATTATAACTTATTTTTACCGTCTTCCGCTTCGCCCAGCCGGGATTTCCGGTTGCGGCGGAACGGATACGGATTATAGGGAGGATATTAGAACTTATGGAACATCTTCGCAAACAGGATCCAGAATTGCTCGCGGCCCTTGGCCTGGAGCTGAAGCGTCAACGCGACAACATCGAACTGATTGCATCCGAGAATATCGTCAGCGAGGCAGTACTTGAGGCGATGGGATCTGTCCTGACCAACAAGTATGCTGAAGGCTACCCAGGCAAGCGTTTCTATGGTGGTTGTGAGCATGTCGACATTGCGGAAGATATCGCACGCGACCGTGCAAAAGAACTGTTCGGCGCAGAGCATGCCAATGTGCAGCCGCACTCTGGCGCGCAAGCGAATATGGCTGTTTACCTGGCTACCCTCAACCCTGGTGACACCGTGCTTGGTATGAACCTGGCGCATGGCGGTCATCTGACGCACGGCAGTCCGGTTAATGCTTCCGGTTTGCTCTACAACTTTGTCGCTTACGGTGTTGAAGAAGACACATTCACCATTAACTACGACGATGTTCGCAAAGCTGCATTCAAGCATCGTCCGAAGATGATCGTTGCCGGTGCAAGTGCCTATCCGCGTATTATCGACTTCGAGAAGCTGGGTCAAATCGCGAATGACGTAGGCGCCCTGTTCATGGTCGATATGGCGCATATCGCTGGTCTTGTGGCTGCTGGTTTGCATCCAAGTCCGGTACCGCATGCACACTTCGTGACAACGACGACGCACAAGACGCTGCGTGGACCGCGCGGTGGTCTGATTCTTTGCCGCAAGCCGTGGGCTGCAGCCATTGACAAAGCTGTCTTCCCAGGCTCCCAGGGCGGACCGCTCATGCATATCATTGCAGCCAAAGCCGTAGCATTTGGCGAAGCGTTGCAGCCATCGTTCAAGGAATATGCCCAGCAAGTAGTCAACAACGCTCGTGTGTTGGCGGAAGCGCTCGTTGGCGAAGGCCTGAACATTGTCTCCGGCGGTACGGACAACCACCTGATGCTGGTTGATACGCGCAGCCTGAACATTACAGGCAAGCAAGCTGAGCATCTGCTGGATCAAGTTGGTATTACGGTAAACAAAAACGCGATTCCATTTGACCCAACTTCGCCGTTCATCACTAGCGGCATCCGGATCGGTACTCCGGCGGCAACATCCCGGGGCATGGACGAAGCGGCGATGCAAGTGATTGCCGAAGTTATCGCAATGACGCTCAAAAACCCGGAAGATGCAGACGTGCATGCCAAGGCAGAAGCACGTGTCCGCGATCTGACGGCACAATATCCGCTGTATCCGGACATGAAGTACTAATTGTCCCGGTTTATAGCATGACAAAAGACTCCAGTCTCGCTGCCTCAGCGGAACTGGAGTCTTTGTGCATGTTGTGTATACGTAAGGCGGCCTAACGTACCCGGCGTCTCGCCTTTCCTGTGATGGACTGGAACGTATCCATGAGCTTTTGGCGGGCATGTTTGTTGCGGAGCAGATACGCGGCCCCCATGCCGAGTGCGGACATCAACATACGTCTTTTCATGATTATTCCTCCTCCAGGTTAGTTGGTAGCACCTGCTTACTGTTTGTAGGCGTTTCTTAGAATATACCCGGCAGGGGATGGCTTAAACATAGGCGTGCTCTCTTGTGGTAAAGTGAAACCATGGAAATTCATCAGCGAGGAGAGATGAGATGGAGCCGATTATTATCATTGTGGCGGTTGTTGTGCTGCTGTCAGTGCTGTACTATTCGTTTGTCAAAAAAGAACGGCAGGCAGGGCCTAATAAGGAAAGCAGCTGGCCAGCTCACCAGCCGCCGCAGAAGCTGGGAATCTTCGCCGGGCATATGGCGTATGATGCGGCTCTCCGTCTGGAGGAATCCATTCCGGCGGGCTACGAAGAGCGGATCAAGGAGCGGATGCAGCAACAAGACACGACCCTCACCGATCGTGAATGGCAATGGCGCTGGCATGAGCTCAAGCGGTTTCTGCTGATGGGTGCATTATTGCGCCGCGTCAACATGTACAGTGCCCAAGTGGATGAAGTATGGCATGAGATGCTGATGTTCACGCGCGAATACCAGGAGTTCTGTGAACGCTTCTGCGGCCGAATGATTCACCATGCCCCGCATAGCAGTGCCGTGGAAACAGCCGGCAAGCTGCAGGAGCCTGGCGCGGAACGGGCGTGGTTTGACTGGGTGTATGGGGAGCTGTTTGGCCCTGACAACCCGGGTTCTCGTCTATGGGGAGCGATGTACCGGACCCCCATGTCCCCTGCGTTGCTGGAGCTGCTGGGGCAAGACGATGAAGAGCCGGCGCGCAAGGAGCTGTTCAATAGCGGTCTAGGCGATCAGTCTCCGGAGCTGGTGCAGGCACGGGAAGGACTACTGCGCCGGGCGAGGGAGCAGCTGCACGAGGTGGAAGAGCTCGCTTCACGAGGGGAACGACGCTATGCTCGCGGGTCAGATGAGACGGTTACGTGGTCGCTACTGGGTGGTACACTTATGCTGGCGTCCGTAACGGCCCCCGACCAGCTGCAGTCTTCGATGGAAGAGGTCATGGGCCCTCAGCAGCGGCAGCAGCAATCCACCAGCAGTTGCGGCGCGGGCACGACAGGCGCGCAGGAGCGGGATTCATATGATGTAGACTCCTCTCAGGACAGCGGTCATTCAGGCGGTGGGGATAGCGGCGGCGATGGCGGCGGTTCCTCCTGCTCGGGCGGCGGCTGCGGCTCGTCCTAAAGACAGTGACAAGCTTCCTGTGCAGAGATGGCTCTACAGTGCTATAATATACAAGGCTCTGAGTCAACCCTAAGAGGTAGTAACTTGTACTCTAATATTTCCATGACTCAGCTAGGAGGATCCCCGATGAGTAAACTGGTGGTCTGCGACCATCCCCTGATTCAACACAAGCTGACTTTTATCCGCGACAAACATACCAATACGAAGGACTTTCGTGAATTGGTCGACGAAGTGGCCACGCTGATGGCCTATGAAATTACACGTGATCTGCCGCTGGAAGAGATTCACGTGGAGACCCCTGTGGCGACTGCCACCTCCAAGGTCATCTCTGGCCGCATGATCGGGCTGGTTCCGATTCTGCGTGCAGGTCTGGGGATGGTAGAGGGTATTCTGAAGCTGATTCCGTCTGCCAAGGTAGGCCATATCGGCTTGTTCCGCAACCCCGAAACCCTCGATGCTGTTGAGTATTACATCAACTTGCCGACAGATGCCAAGGACCGCATGTTGATTGTTATTGATCCGATGCTTGCTACAGGCAATACCGCGATCAAAGCGATCGAATCCCTGAAGAATCATAACTGCACCCAGATTCGCCTGATGTGCCTGATTGCTTCACCAGAGGGTGTGCGGGCTGTGCAAGAGGCCCATCCGGATGTAGAGATTCACGTGGCTGCCGTAGATGAGAAGCTCGATGAACACGGCTATATCGTGCCGGGTCTGGGCGATGCGGGCGACCGTATCTTCGGAACGAAGTAATAAGTTGTGGCATAAGAGCGAGATTCTGGAATAGGAGTGAATCCTGTATGAGCAAACTAAAGGTAATGACGATTTTCGGCGTGCGCCCAGAGGCAATCAAGATGGCTCCGCTCATCCTGGAGCTGCAGCGCCATCCCGATCAGATTGAATCGATCGTGTGCGTTACGGCTCAGCATCGGCGCATGCTGGATCAGGTGCTTGAAGTGTTCGGCATCCAGCCTGACTACGATTTGGATGTGATGAAGGATCGGCAGACGCTGCAGGAGATTACCATCCGCGTGCTGCAGGGTCTGGAGCCTGTGCTGCGGGAAGCGAAGCCGGATATCGTGCTGGTACATGGAGACACGCTGACGACGTTTCTTGCCAGTTATGCAGCGTTCATGCAACAGATTAAGGTTGGACACGTGGAGGCGGGGCTGCGCACCTGGAACAAGCTCTCGCCGTATCCGGAAGAAATGAACCGTCAGTTGACCGGCGTGTTAGCGGATCTGCATTTTTCGCCCACCTCGCTGTCGGGTGACAACCTGCGCAAGGAGAACAAGCGCGAAGAGGATATTTACATCACTGGCAATACGGTCATCGATGTGTTCCGCTACACGGTCAAGGACGATTTCATACACCCTGTACTGGAATGGGCTAAAGGAAAACGTCTGATTCTGATGACAGCTCATCGACGGGAAGCGCAGGGCGAGCCGCATCGCCAGATTTTCCGTGCCGTGAAACGGATTGCCGACGAGTTCGAGGATGTGGCTATTGTCTATCCTGTTCATCTCAGTCCTGCTGTCAAGGAGCCAGCCGAGGAAATTCTCGGCGGTCATCCGCGTATTAAGCTGATCGACCCCATGGATGTGGTGGAGCTGCATAATTTCTATCCGCATACCCACCTGATTCTGACAGATTCCGGCGGTTTGCAGGAGGAGGCGCCATCCTATGGCGTCCCGGTACTGGTGCTTCGGGACACAACCGAGCGTCCAGAGGGCATCGGCGCTGGCACCCTAAGGCTCGTTGGAACCGACGAAGAGGAAGTGTACGCTTCTGCCCGTGAGCTGCTCACGGACGACGAAGCGTACGCGACGATGAGCCAGGCGGCCAATCCGTATGGCGATGGTCAGGCGTCCGAACGTATCGTTCAGGCGATCTTGCATCATTTTGGCTGCTCCTCTGATCGACCCGATCCATTTACCGCACAATCCTGAGGGGGTGTCCCCCCTCGGCTTAGGCCGTGAGCGTGAGCTTTTGGCCTGTCTTTTTACCTCCCGTTAGAGCGCTTGCAACTCGTTTCCGAGCATTCCCACAGTACTTATGCCGTTTTGAAAAACGCAGGGCCTAGGAAAATCATACAGCGTACAGTGGCACTGTATGGTTGTGATAGCTTGAGAATCCAGCATTATCAAGGGTTTTCGGTTTTCCGTTCACTAAATGTTTGAATTTATATTGATTGACAAACCTTGCGTCGCTTCGATAAAATATATGAGGATTGACAGGGGTATGAGCCATGACGAAGAAGAGCAATCAGGATAGTCCATGGCGCGCTGCCGGTATGGTCGGCGCGATGGGAATAGACCTTGCGGTTTGTATATACCTCGGTTATCTCGTTGGTAATTGGCTAGGGTCGATTGTGACAGGCGTGCTAGTTGGACTGGCAGTCGGCATCTACACCTGCATACTCATTCTTAAGCGAGTAGTGGAGGATACCAATGGATAATCTGATGAGAGGTGCAACCCGATCGGCTCTTTTTTTTGTAACTGGTTGTCTGGTCGCCTGGTTTATCGTCCCCGAGGGCAGAACGGTTGCGGCCGGTCTGATTCTTGGAGTACTGGCGAGCTTGATGAATGCGCTTTTGCTAAAACGCCGGATTGACCGGCTGGAGCAGGTCATCAGGGAAGGGCGTCCGCGCCGGGTAGGAATAGGGACGGGAGCAAGGTTTGCCTCAGTGCTGCTAGTCGCGCTGATTGCACTTCGGTTTCCGGACAACTTTAACTTACCAGCAGCCGTACTAGCCAGTTTTTATGTTCAGTTTGCGGTTTTGGTCACAGCGTTCATGCATAATTTGCGCGATTCCAGAGGAAAGGGGTGAAATTACTGCATGCATTTATTTCCCGTCGTAGAGTTTGGCGGCATTGGATTTGACATCTCGTCGATTCTTGCCATCGTGGTATCTTGTATAGTTGTAATGGTGCTCGCAAGAGTCGCAGTGTCCAATCTGTCGGTTCATAATCCATCGAAGGTTCAGAACTTCATGGAGTGGGTCATCGATTTCGTACACAGTACAATTGCCAGTACGATGCCGCTACAAAAAGCCAAGAAGTTTGTTATCCTGGCCACGACGCTGATTGTATTCATCTTCGTTTCCAACTTGCTGGGATTGCCGCTGGGATTCGTAACCGAAGTGGATCACGACCACCATGGTCCGGTAACCTTCATGGGGCAGGAGCTGTTAAGTGCTGAAGAGGTGGACGAAGCGCACGCGAATAATGAACATTTGGCTTTCGCTTGGTTCAAATCACCAACAGCTGACATTGCCGCTACAGCCGGCTTGGCTCTGGTCGTATTTTTCTTAATACATTTCCTTGGTATTACGCAGAACACCAAGCATTACTTCAAGCATTACCTTGAACCATTCCCGGTCATGCTGCCGCTTAACCTGCTGAAGACCATTACGAAGCCAACCACGCTTGCTTTGCGTCTATACGCAAACATCTTTGCTGGTGAGGTGTTGATCGCTACGATCCTCATGCTCGGCTGGATAGGCATTCCGCTTCTGGCGGTTTGGCAAGGCTTCAGTATATTCGTCGGTGCGATTCAGGCTTTCCTGTTCACCATCTTGACATTTGTTTACATTTCTGAATCCATCGTTCATGAAGACCATTAACCACCGTATGAACCTGGTAAACATGCCCTCACCGGGGTGTGTACCGGGAACAATATAAACCAAATTTACACGAACCCCTAAGGAGGATTTTTGAATTATGGAATATTTTGACGCAGCAATCGTAATCGGCTTGGGTGCACTCGCAGCAGGCTTTGGTAACGGTATGATCGTAAGTAAAACAGTTGAAGGTATCGCTCGTCAGCCAGAAGCAAAATCTGCACTCCAAACAACGATGTTTATCGGTGTTGGTATCGTCGAGGTTGTGCCGATTATCGGCGTCGTTCTCGGTTTCCTTATCTTCTTTACCTAAGATAATACTATAAGGATCATTTCCAGGCGGGGAAGGCTTCAGCCTCCACGCCTTCGTTATGATTCGGACGTATCACCCGTCTAGGAAACCATCTGTTCGAAAGGAGTGTCAACTGTGCATTTTGTACCATCAACTACAATTATTATGATTGTTGCTTTTATACTGCTGTATGTGTTTCTTAACAAATATGCTTTTGGACCGCTGTTCGGCATCATGGAGAAGCGCAGAGAGCTGATCCAGGAGCAGATCACAACGGCGGAACAGAGCCGTACAGAGGCTGAGCAATTCCTGGCAGAGCAAAAGGCAGCGCTGGATCAAGCCCGTAAGGATGCTTACGAAATCATCGAGCAATCCAAAACCACCAGCACGAAGCAAGCCAATGAAATTGTAAATACGGCTAAAGCGGAAGCAACCCGTCTGAAAGAAGACGCGGTTAAGGATATCGAGAGCGAGAAGAACAAAGCGATCGCGACCCTGCGTGGCGAAGTGGGCGAATTGTCTGTGAAAATCGCTTCGAAGATTATCGAAAAGCAAGTGGACAGCAAATCTCAGGAGCAGTTGGTTAACCAGTACCTCAAAGAGGTAGGAGGCCGACCATGAGCCGCGAAGCTGTCGTAGCCAAACGATACGCCAAAGCGCTGTTCGAGCTGGCTCAGCAGCAACAAGCTGTTGCAGCGGTCGAAAGCCAGCTCAAGCTGGTCGTAGAGGCTGTGCAAAGCGATGCTGAGATCGGCAAGTTTTTGGCCAGTCCCAATATCGAGAGCGGCAACAAACTGGCACTCTTGAAGCAGGCGCTGGGCAACCATGTGTCCGAGCTGGTTCTGGATGTACTGACACTTCTGATTGCCCGCAGACGTCAAGGTTTGCTGGCTGACGTGTATGAAGCCTATACCCGCGTTGCAGCGGATGAGCTGGGACAAGCGCGTGCGACGGTTTATACGGCGCAAGAGCTGTCCGAGACCGAATTGAAGGCTGTTGAAGCCCAATTCAGCCTGCTGCTAGGCAAGGTAGTACTGGCAGAGCAAGTCGTGCAGCCGACTCTTCTGGGCGGCATTCAGGTACGAATTGGCGACCGCCTCTACGATGGCAGTCTGTCCGGCAAGCTGTCGCGATTGGAAAAATCGTTGAAATTTAAAGCACTGTAGATAGGGGTGAACGAATTGAGTATCAGACCTGATGAAATCAGCACGCTGATTAAACAACAGATCGAACAATATAAAAACGATATCCAAGTCGTTGATGTCGGTACGGTCATCAACGTTGGTGACGGTATCGCCCGCGTACACGGCCTGGAGAATGTAATGGCCGGGGAACTGCTTGAGTTTTCTAATGGCGTTGTAGGTATGGCGCAGAACCTCGAGGAGAACAATGTCGGTGCCATTATCCTTGGACCTTATACAGACATTCGCGAAGGTGACCAGGTTAAGCGTACTGGCCGCATCATGGAAGTGCCTGTAGGCGAAGCCTTGCTGGGCCGCGTAGTCAATGCACTTGGCCAGCCACTCGATGGCAAAGGCGAGATCGTGACGACTGCAACTCGCCCTATTGAGTCTCCTGCACCAGGCGTTATCGATCGTAAGTCGGTACACGAACCAATGCAGACAGGCATCAAGGCAATTGACGCGATGGTACCAATTGGCCGTGGACAACGCGAGCTCATCATTGGTGACCGTCAGACAGGTAAAACTGCTATCGCGATCGACGCGATCATCAACCAAAAAGGCAGCGGCATGAAATGTATCTACGTGGCCATCGGTCAGAAGCAATCGACCGTAGCTAACGTTGTAGAAACCCTGCGTCGCCATGGCGCAATGGACTACACCATCGTCGTTACTGCAGCGGCTTCGGAGCCTTCCCCACTCCTCTTCCTGGCACCTTATGCCGGTTGTGCGATGGGCGAGTACTTCATGTACAAAGGCGAGCATGTTCTCGTTATCTATGATGACTTGACGAAGCAAGCCTCCGCATACCGTGAGCTTTCCTTGCTCCTCCGTCGTCCTCCGGGCCGTGAGGCATATCCGGGTGACGTCTTCTACTTGCACTCCCGTTTGCTGGAGCGCGCAGCCAAGCTGAGCGACGAGATGGGTGGCGGCTCGCTGACGGCTCTGCCGTTCATTGAGACCCAGGCTTCTGACGTTTCGGCATATATTCCAACCAACGTAATCTCAATTACGGATGGACAGATCTTCCTGGAGTCTGACTTGTTCAACTCCGGTCAGCGTCCTGCGGTTAACGTCGGTATCTCGGTATCCCGGGTAGGCGGTTCGGCACAGATCAAAGCGATGAAGAAGGTTGCGGGAACCCTGCGTCTGGACCTCGCAGCATATCGCGAGCTGGCAGCATTCTCCCAGTTCGGCTCCGATCTGGACAAGTCCACCGTTGCTCGTTTGAACCGCGGTGCGCGTACGCTTGAGATCCTCAAGCAAGGCGTTAACCAACCAATGCCGGTTGAGAAGCAGGTTGTTAGTATCTTTGCAGCTGTCAAAGGTCATCTTGACGACATCGCTGTCGATGCGATTCTGCGCTTCGAGAGCGAATTCCACGCTTACCTCGAATCGAATCAGCCGGAAATTCTGACCTCTATCCGCGACACCAAAGAGATTACGTCCGATAACGAGACGGCTCTGGTGGATGCGATCAACAAGTTCAAACGCAGCTTCGCTTAAGCCGCGTTATAGACTATACAGTGTATCCCTCCCCGGCGCTGCCGGAGGGGGCTCCCTATACAAGAACCAACACCAGGCTTAGGAGCGTCGTAATCTGAAGGGCTTGGCCACTCAGACGTCACGGAGTGCTCTATAGCAACAAAGGCGGGTGAAACGATTGGCTAAAGGCATGCGCGATATTAAGCGCCAGATCAAAAGCGTACAGAACATGAAGCAGATCACCAAAGCGATGGAAATGGTGGCTGCTGCCAAACTGAGACGTGCGCAGGAGGCTGCAGAAGCGGCACGCCCTTATGCAGATAAACTGAAAGAAGTGGTTGCCAGCATCGCGGCCGGTACAAAGGATGTTAAGCATCCGATGCTGGAGACGCGTCCGATTAAAAAAGTCGGTTATCTGGTCATCACATCTGACAAAGGTCTGGCGGGCGGCTACAATGCGAACGTTCTTCGCAAAGTGACGCAAACGATTCTGGCGAGACATAAGTCGCAGGATGAATACGAGCTGTTCGTCATTGGACGCAAAGGTCGGGATTACTTCCGCAGACGCAACATGCGTGTGATGGAGGAAATTACCGGTTTGCCGGATATGCCGACATTTGCGGACATCAAGTCGATCGCTTATACGGCGGTCAAAAAGTACGAAGAGGGCGTCTACGACGAATTGAATCTCTTCTACAACCAATTCGTTAATGCGATGTCGCAGGTTCCGACGGAAAAACGCTTGTTGCCGCTTGAGGATGTAGGCGGCGAAGCGACTGTGGCCAGCTACGAATATGAGCCTTCCCCGGAAGGTGTGCTTGAGGTGCTGCTGCCTAAATATGCAGAGACACTGATCTTCAGTGCGCTGCTTGATGGTAAGGCAAGTGAGTTCGGGGCTAAGATGACAGCGATGGGCAGTGCTTCCACGAATGCATCGAAGATGATCTCCGGACTGACGCTGACGTACAACCGTGCGCGTCAGGCATCGATTACGCAAGAAATCTCCGAGATTGTCGCAGGTGCGAACGCGCAATCCTAGGAAACGGATTTAATATAGAAGGAACCAGGAGGGAAAAACATGAAAAAAGGACGCGTTGTATCCGTCATGGGTCCTGTTGTCGACGTGGCATTCGAACGCGGACAATTGCCTGAAATCTTGAATGCCATCAAGATTAAGTATGACGGCGGTGCTGCCGGCAAGGACATCGACTTGACGCTTGAAGTGGCGGTCCACCTTGGCGACAACATGGTCAGAGCGGTTGCGATGAGCTCCACTGACGGACTGGTACGTGGCTCGGAAGTACTCGACACTGGTGCTCCTATCACTGTACCTGTAGGTGCTCCTACTTTGGGTCGTATCTTTAACGTATTGGGCGAGCCAATCGACCAAGCGGGTGAAGCGGTATCGGAGATTAATCTGCCGATCCACCGTCCAGCTCCAGCATTTGACGAATTGTCTACCCAAGCAGAAATTCTTGAGACCGGCATCAAGGTTATCGATCTGCTGGCCCCTTATGCCAAGGGTGGTAAAATCGGTCTGTTCGGCGGTGCGGGTGTAGGTAAAACCGTAACCATTCAGGAACTGATCAACAACATCGCACAGGAGCATGGCGGGATCTCCGTATTCGCTGGCGTAGGTGAGCGTACACGTGAAGGTAACGACTTGTACCATGAGATGAAGGACGCAGGCGTTCTGCCGAAGACCGCGATGGTATTCGGTCAGATGAACGAACCGCCAGGCGCACGTCAACGGGTTGCCTTGACGGGTCTGACCATGGCAGAATACTTCCGTGACTCGGAAGGCCGCGACGTATTGTTGTTCGTCGACAACATTTTCCGCTTCACGCAAGCGGGTTCCGAAGTATCGGCCTTGCTCGGCCGGATGCCATCCGCAGTAGGTTACCAGCCAACGCTGGCAACCGAGATGGGTCAGCTGCAAGAACGGATTACTTCGACCAAAAAAGGTTCCGTTACATCGATCCAGGCGATCTACGTGCCTGCGGATGACTACACGGATCCAGCTCCTGCAACAACGTTTGCCCACTTGGACGCAACGACTAACCTGGAGCGTAAAATTTCCGAGATGGGGATTTTCCCGGCGGTTGACCCGCTGGCATCTTCTTCCCGTATTCTGGCACCTGAAGTTATCGGTCAAGAGCACTACGATGTAGCGCAAGGCGTTAAGCGTCTGCTGCAGCGTTACAAAGAGCTTCAGGATATCATCGCCATCCTCGGTATGGACGAGCTCTCTGAGGAAGATAAAGTAACGGTTTCGCGTGCCCGCAAAATCCAGCGCTTCTTGTCTCAGCCGTTCCACGTTGCTGAGCAGTTCACAGGCATCAAAGGCAAGTATGTGGCTGTACAAGATACAGTTCGCAGCTTCAAAGAGATCCTCGACGGCAAGCATGACGAGCTGCCTGAAGCAGCGTTCATGTATGTAGGCACGATTGAAGAGGCCGTGGAAAAAGCCAAAACGCTGTAAGAGGTAGTTCTGTAAAGCGAAAAGGCAGGGGGATTTCACATGAGTACCTTTCTATTGGAAATCGTAACGCCTGAGCGCAAGGTATATGCCCAGGATGTCAATATGGTGATTGTCCGTGGATTGCAAGGGGAGCTGGGCATCATGCCTGGTCATATCCCGCTCGTCACTCCGCTTCAGATTGGTCCACTACGGATCAAGAAGGGGAATGAAGAGACAGTCATTGCAGTCAATGGCGGATTTGTTGAGGTGCGTAAGGACAAGGTTGTCGTTCTGGCTGAGAGTGCCGAGCTGTCGACCGATATCGATCCTGAGCGGGCCCAAGCAGCTAAGCAACGTGCTGAGCAACGCTTGGCTGGCAAAGGTGATGTCGATCGCAAGCGTGCGGAGCTGTCGCTGCAACGCGCAATCAACCGCCTCGAGGTCAAAAAAGGGTTCTAGACCCCTTACAAAAAAGCAGGCTGCCGCTTCGTGCGGAGAGCCTGCTTTTTTTGTTGAATTTAAGTGATGCCCAAGACCTAAAATACCGACTTTTGTTCGGAATCCGATATATAAATGGAAATGTATGCGTATAAAACATTGAACTTTTGGGTTTTTTACAAATAAATATGGTTTTATAGTCCCAAATGCCTAGTCTTTGTGTTATATTAACGAACATAGAGATAACACAATGTTGAGAGTGGGGATGAATATGTTCGATTGGTTAGGGTTCAAAAAAGGGCTTCCGCTCTGGTGGTCCTACCGATTAAACCGTCACAGTAAAGCTGATGTGGAAAATGTGTTCGAAGGGTTTGCTGATACTCGCAAAAATTTGTTGATCTCCTGGACCGAAGAATATTGGGGGCACTTGGATCGTCTAGGCTATCAGCTAAGAGACAAGCTACATACGGCAGATTCTTCGGCCTTTCTTCAGCAATTAACTACGACCTACACTCGAGCGGCTGACTTTACCGAGATTTTCATCCTAGATCCTGCTGGACGTGTCATCAGCTCCACCTATCGCGATCATATTGGACAAGTTCATGAGCAGGACAGCCCTTTTGCAGGGGGACTGCAATACGCCAGGGAGCAGGGAGGGAGAAACTGTCTATTCGGTCCGTATCCGGATCCTCTGACCAAGACCATCGGTGCGCGATCCTCTGCATTCCATGACAAGATGACCTTGTTGTTTATTCTTCCTCTCGTGGAAGAGGGCATCTGCCGGGGAGCGATCTGCGGACGAGTCCCTAACGATGTGTTGGGCGACCTCATCCAGCGTGAGTCGGGCCACGTCTATCCGGACTCTGGCGATAATTACATCTTTATGGCTAAGCCTCAGTTAAATACGCATATTGTACCGGGTACTGCACTATCCCGAAGCCGTTTCGAAGACCGTACCTTCACGCATGGAGAGAATCTCAAGGACGGAGTAACCACGGACTGGGGCATCGTATCCATTAAGGAACATACCGAGCTGGAAATCATGTTCACGGATCCCGCTACTGGTGAATTGCACCCTGGCGTTGCGAATACGATTAAGAATGGCAGCAATCTGTTCGTGGAATTCCCCGGCTATTCGGATTACCGGCACATTCCAGTGATCGGCAAAGGGGTAACCTTCCAGCTGCCCCATTGCCCTGACCGATGGGGGATGATGTGCGAGGGCGATCTGGAGGAGGTCTACCGTCTGAGGGGAATTGGCTGGCAACAGCTCAAGATGAATCTTATTCACTTGTTCGGCTTAAGTCTCCTAACTGGGTTGTTCGTCTATTTACTGGCCTCCCAGCTCTCTGCTGCATGGCTTGCATTGGCTACAACTGGACTCTTGCTCGTTGCCGGAGGGATCGGAATATCGGTGCTGCAAAAACGCGGGAGCGGCCGCGTTGTCGATCATCTGCAACAGATCAATCGCTTTATTCGGGTCAATGCAGAGGGGCAGGGCGATTTGACCCAGCGCTTGTCGACCAAGGCGTTCGATAACGATGAGATTCGAGAGTTAGCCAAATGGATCAACAACATGATCGACTCCCTTGAAGGAATCATGCTCCAGGTCAAGCTGGCGGCCAGGGATGTGCTCTCCAGTCAGCATGAATTAAACGAGTCCACAGGAACCACGGCGGGCTCGACGGAACGCGTCGGAACCCGTGTCCATGACATGATTCGGAGTCTGCGCCGGCAGCTCAAGGATATCGATCACGCCAAGGACGCAGCCGCTCAGATGCGGGAGACGCTCCGCGTTCTGGAGCATCAAGCCTCGGAGCAGATTGCCGTGGCACAAGGAGAGGTCGTGCGGATTGGCGGCAAGATGCAGCAGATTTCGACCAAGGTCGAGGAGACCAACGGGACGATTCGGGCCTTTATGGATACGACCCAGGAGATCCGCAGCGTTTTGAGTGTAATTGAGCAGATTTCTAATCAGACGCATTTGCTGGCGCTCAATGCATCCATTGAAGCCGCTCGAGTCGGCGAACATGGCCGAGGGTTTGCCGTTGTTGCCTCGGAGATTCGCAAGCTGGCGGATATGACACGGGAGTCAACGGAAGAGGTGCACGAGATTGTGCAAAATATTCATGCCAATGCCCAAAAGGCCTTTTCCTCGATGGAAGAAGGAACACTAGTGGTGAGTGAAGGCACAGCGCTGGTCGCCGCGGCTTCTGAGATGCTGGCAAGCGCCAAGGAAGAGGATCTTCAAAAGAACCAAGTTATTGACGAGGTGGTTCGTCTCATGGAGAAGATTGCAGCTGTCAGCATGGAGAACCGCACGATTTCTACAGAGGTAGAAGGTAAAGTGCAGGAGCTGATCCAGGAGTTCGACGGTGTGAGGCATACTTCGCATCATGTGGAGGCAATCACAGCGTTTCTGCAACAGCTGGTCAGTCAGTTCCAATTAACAGAAGCAAGAAGACGCTAACGTGAAATCGACATCGAATCTTGAATGTAGCTGCCATAACGAAGTATTTATTTTCATGAGCCGGATACACGACGATCCGGCTCATTTTTTTGTTGTTAAAGAAGCTGTGAGTTAGGTTTCTCTTTCGGCGGAGGCTGTAAGTATAGAAAGTTTACTTAGAGACAGCTGGGATGGATCAGGCGTAGGCTGTAAGTACAGAAAGTTTACTTAGAGGTGGCTGGGATGGATCCAACGAAAGTTTCTTGCCTTACAGCCGCCTCAAC
>NZ_KB899668.1:112369-246951 GCF_000378385.1 Paenibacillus daejeonensis DSM 15491
CTCCAACGAAAGTTTCTTGCCTTACAGCCGCCTCAACCGCTCCACCTGACGCTCCAACGAAAGTTTCTTGCCTTACAGCTACCTCAACCGCTCCGGCCGGTGCGCCAGCGAAACTTTAGATTCTCTATTTATCCGGTTGAAATAGCTTCACAGAATTCTCATCCAAAGCCTTGCCTAACAGGGGGATAACAGCTAAGCTAGAAGAGGTGAATGAGTAAATTAACCATAAAGGACGGTAACCGGGAGAATGTTTAAGAAATTAAAATGGGGTATACGCGCCAAAATTATTTTTGGCTACACCGTTGTCATCCTATTCTTGACTATAGCCATATTATTGGTAGGCAGCCAACTGACCGCGCTACAGAAGGAAATTGACTATATTGCGGACCATGATATTGAAGTTCATGACCTGACCAATCGGCTGGAGCGCCACATGCTCAACCTGGAGACGGGTCAGCGCGGGTACATGATAACCGGCAGGAACAGTTATCTTGAACCTTACAACAGATCCAAATCCAACTGGGAGCAGGACTACAACCTGTTGCATTCGTTGATTGGAGACAATGAGAAGCAGCAGATCACGCTTGAAGCCATTAAGGCGGGGTTTGTTGAATGGATCAGCACCGTCGGCGATCCCAGCATTGCAATGAAGGAGCAGCAGAATGATGAGGGGGTCGCGAGCTTCTTCATCACTGATCCCGGCAAGCGGATCGTGGATCAGTCGAGGGAGAAATTCAGTAGCTTCCGTTCTGAGGAGCGCGCGTTGACCAATGCACGTACAGAAAGTCTCGGTCAGCAAAATATGTGGCTGCAGATTACACTATACACTGCACTGGTTATTGTATCCGCATTGGCACTGGCCATTGCCTTTACAGTATCCGGCAGTATCGTACGCGCTATTCGTGAAATCAATAACGCGGTGCGGCTCATGGCTTCACCCGAAGGCGATATGAGCAGTCGCATTACAGTAAACACCCGCGATGAAATCTATGAGCTGGTGAACTCCACGAATGGTTTGCTGGATAATGTCGAGCAGTCTCAATGGTTGCAGGTTAAAGTAACCGAGTTAATCAGTGAGCATCAAAGCGAGACCGATATAACAGGGCTGTCGCAGTCCTTTGTAAACCGGATTTCGGAATTGCTGGATGCGTCTTATGGCGTGTTGTACTTGCGTAAACGCAACAAGAACGGTGACGAGATGATGGTCCGCCAGGCTGCTTACGCCATTCCTGCGGGATCCCAGGCACCTGAAGCTTTTGCGTTCGGTGAAGGACTGGTCGGCCAAGCGGCCAAGGATAAACGAATCTTCCAGATCTCTGATGTGCCTTCCCATTATTATCGAATTACGTCGGGTTTGGGCGAATCTCAGCCGCAGCATCTGATTGTAGCGCCTTCCTGCTTTGAGAATGAAGTGGTAGCTATTGTCGAGCTGGCTTCGTTCATGCCGTTCAACGAACAGGAGCGCGAGCTGCTGTCGAAGACGATGGAGTCCTTTGGAGCGATTATCAACAGCGCGGCGAGCCGTCAGGAGATCGAGGAATTGCTGCAGGAATCGCAGACCTTAACCGAAGAGCTGCAATCGCAGTCAGAAGAACTGCAAGCTCAGCAGGAAGAAATGCGCGTTACAAACGAGCAATTGGAAGAGCAGAATCGCCTGGCCGAGCTGAAGTCGCAGGAGCTGGAGAAGATCAGCAAGGCGCTGGAGGCCAATGCCGAGCAGCTCAAACAGAGCTCTCGCTACAAATCCGAATTCCTGGCCAATATCTCGCATGAGCTGCGTACGCCGCTCAACAGTATGTTGATTCTCTCTCAGATTCTTTCGGAGAATCAGAGTAACCATCTCGACAAGGATGAGCAAAAATACGCAACGGTTATTCATTCAGCAGGCGAGGACTTATTAAATCTAATTAATGATATTTTGGACCTGTCAAAAGTAGAGGCTGGCAAATTGGATATTGTTATGGAGGAAATGAGCGTAACAGAGCTTACTTCTTTGTTGATGCATCAGTTTGAGAAGACCTCCGAACAGAAGGCGCTGGATTTTCATGTTGAAGTGGCGCCGGACTCCGATGAAATTTTCTATACCGACAGTCAGCGGCTCCATCAGATTATGAAAAATCTGTTGTCTAACGCATTTAAATTCACCGAGCAAGGCTCCGTGACATTTGCTGTGCGGAAGGCAAAAGAGGAAGAGATCCAGACTCACCTGCCAACTCAGGCCGGTCGGACGGTGCTTGCCCTCCGCGTGACAGATACAGGAATCGGCATTGCCAAGGATAAGCAAGCCTTGATCTTCGAAGCCTTCCAGCAAGCGGATGGCACGACCAGCCGCAAGTATGGGGGCACGGGTCTAGGATTGTCGATCTGTCGGGAGCTGACAACATTGCTCGGCGGTACAATGACAATTAAGAGCGAACCGGATGAGGGTAGCACCTTTACGGTGTATATACCTAGCATGGAGCCCAATTACGAGGGTCAGCGCCAAGTGGCAGCAGGCGAACAGTTAGCCACCGCGCAATCGAATGCGGCGGTCTCACAGGAAAGCGAAGAGAGGAATCTGTCCCGCAAACAAGCGAATGAGCCGATGGAAGAACCACAAGAGGAAGAATTGTCTACTATCGAGGGCTTGCAGGTGCTTGTGGTTGATGACGACGAGCGCAATATATTTGCCTTGACGAATTCCTTGGAACGCGAGGGATTACGGATTCATGCTGCACGCAACGGTCAGGAAGCACTGGATGCGCTCGCGACAGAGCAGGGGATCGCGCTGGTGCTGATGGACATTATGATGCCTGTCATGGATGGATATACGGCAATTCGCAAAATCCGCGAACAGCCGGAGCACGTGAATCTACCGATTATTGCCCTGACTGCCAAGGCGATGAAGGAAGACCGCGATCGCTGCCTGGAAGCGGGAGCTTCTGATTATATTAGCAAACCGGTGGATTTGCGCAGATTACTGTCTATGATTCGGGTATGGCTTTCCAAGCAGGCCGGACGATGAACGAGAACAAGCCACCCTCTCAGCAGCCCATGGAGGAGCAGGGAAGCTCCCGGCTGGAACAGTTGGAGCTGGAGCTGCTGCTTGAAGGTCTGTATCGAATGTATGGTTACGACTACCGTAATTATGTTCGTAATTCGGTAGCGAGGAGAGTGAAATTGCGGCTGGGCGCGGAGCGTTTGCCGACGATTACGGCTCTGCTGGATCGGGTGCTGCACGATCCTGCCACTGCCCAACGGCTGATGCAGGACTTCTCGATTCCTGTAACGGAGATGTTTCGCGATCCACTGTTCTTCTACGCGTTCCGTACCAAGGTCATTCCCCAGCTGCGCCGATTGCCTGAAGTACGGATCTGGCATGCCGGTTGTTCCAGCGGGGAAGAGGTTTATTCCATGGCCATCCTCCTGGAGGAAGAAGGTCTGCTGTCCAAAACCAAAATCTACGCAACAGATATTAACGAAACGATGCTGGAACGCGCCCGTACGGGCGCTTTTCCGCTTAATCGTATGCAGGCGTATACGACCAACTATATCCGTTCCGGTGGAATGCGAGAATTCTCATCCTACTACGATAGCGATCAGGTGCATGCTCATTTTAATCCAGAGCTGATCCAGCATGCGTTGTTTGTTCACCATAATCTAGTGACAGACCGTTCCTTCAATGAATTCCATGTGATTGTGTGCCGCAATGTCATGATCTATTTTGATTTAGAGCTGCAATCCAGGGTCCACGACCTGTTCTATGAATCGCTTGCTCCGTCTGGCATTCTTGCATTAGGCAGCAAAGAATCGCTGATGCTCTCGCAACATCGTCAGAATTATCGAGAGCTGGATGGGAGTCAGAAAATCTATCAAACCCGCAAATAATGGTGGTTCAAAACCATTGAATGTATAAACACCAGGCCGTCTCCGCATCCTAGTTCTGACTGTTTGAGCAGTTGTGTGCAGGGGTAATATTCGCTTAGATAAGGAACAGTACCTGTACTTGTCAATACAGACTTACAAAAGGAGCGCGATTGGAATGGCAACGAAAGCACCGACAAAAAAATCACAAGCCACTGAAGTGATTGATCATCTGAATAAGCAGGTAGCTAACTGGAGTGTCATGTACATGAAGCTCCATCATTTCCACTGGTATGTCAAAGGCCCTAACTTCTTCGCACTGCATGCCAAGTTCGAGGAACTGTATGAAGAGGCTACTCTAATTATGGACGAGCTGGCGGAGAGAGTGCTCACCATTGGGGGCAGCCCGGTATCAACATTGAAGGAACAGTTGTCCCTGTCTTCCATCAAGGAAGCATCAGGTCGTGAAAAGGATGCCAATGCAATGCTCCAGGCCATCATTGATGACTTTACAGTTCTGGCCGAGGAATGCAAAGCAGGCGCTGAATTGGCGGAAGAGGCCGGTGACGAGCCGACAGCCGACATGCTGATTGGCCGTACAGAGTCGATTGAGAAAAACATTTGGATGCTCAAAGCCGCACAGGGCTAAATCATACAAGCAGGACAGGAGGACCGCTGAGGCGGTCCTCTTTGTCGTTCAGGAGTCGCAAACTCTCTTGTGGAGTATAGACCCCAAATTACACAGGTCTGGCTGTTCTTATCTGTAAGCGTTACCAGATTCAAGAGTTCGATTTTTGTTTGTTTTGTATAGGTAAAAAGTCCCTTTCTATGTCGATAAAAAGGAAATAGACTATTTGGTATAGAAATATTTATATCTTGACGAACTCTATATTATAGTCCAAATTAGGTGTTCTTCACCGAATCACTCCCCATTTCATTGGACAACCGCTACAGTAGTCGTTGAAGCTTACTTGTGCCAAGTTGCCCTGCCATTCCACTACACAATGTACCTTTAAGCAGGAATATAACGAAACCACATAAAGGGTTAAGGCAAAAATATGACCATACATACGAAGGATCATAAAAAGCAGTCGCATCATGCGGCTCGCATAGCGGATGTCCGGGTATCGGACCGCCGAACGGCCAAGCTGCGTCTCTGGCGCCGCATGATGCTGTGCGCGTTCGCTGCGCTGCTGCTGGCCCTGACCCTTCATCTGCCTGCTGGAGCACCAGGCTCGGAAGCTGCAGTCCGGACGCTGGCGGACGGGTTGGCTGCCGAGGAGCCTGACAGCTGGCTGGTCAAGTGGCACGACCCCTTGCAGATGAGTCAGCTTCGGGGAACCGAGCTGATTCGCAGGCAGCATGAGGCTGCAGTCGATGTGGTCCGTCCCAAAGCCGGAGTCGACCGCGAGAAATGGCTGCAAAAGCTTCGAGCACTGCCGGAGATTGAGTATGTCCACCCAAATGGCAAGGTTCGCACGCTGGCTATGCCTGTGACAGTCGATCCTGAGCTGACGAAGCAGCATTATCTGGACCAAATCCGCGTAAAGCCCGTATGGGAAAGCGGATATACCCGTTCTGATCTCACGATTGCTATCGTTGATACGGGCATTGATCTGCAGCATCCTGATCTGGCTGGCAATCTGGTCGAAGGCATCAACCTGATTAAACCCGGCTCACCGCCCCAGGATGACAATGGGCACGGAACCGGTGTCGCTGGCGTGTTGGCAGCTGTAGGCAATAACGGACAGGGAGTTTCCGGCATCCTGCATCAGGCAAGAATTATGCCCATCAAGGCATTGGATTACGAAGGGTATAGCGAAGAAGACCGACTGGGCGAAGGCATTCTGCATGCCGTGCGCAACGGAGCCAAAATTGTTGTGTTGTCAGTGGGATTGTATCGCTATTCCCCCTATATGAGCGACATCGTGGCATTAGCCGAGAGACAAGGCGTCCTGCTCGTAGGCGCTGCTGGCAATGATGGACTCATCTATGGAGATAAGGCTGCGGTGAAATATCCGGCCGGTTATCCTACCGTGCTGGCAGTAGGAGGGGCAACCCATGACAATCAGGTGGAGCCTCGTTCCAATCCCGGTCCGGAAATGGATATCGTCGCACCTTGGCGGGTGTATACAACCAAGCTAGGCGGTGGCTACAAGCATGACGAAGGGACGTCGCTGGCTGCGCCCCAGGCTGCAGGAGTCGCTGCATTGCTGTGGGCGAAATATCCGGAGCTGAAGCCATATCAGGTGCGCCAGCTGTTGCGCCAGTCTGCCAAGGATATCGGGCCCGCTGGTTGGGATTCAGCCACGGGCTACGGTTTGCTGCAGGCGGACAAAGCGATGAGTATTCGCTACAATCCTGATCCGGCAGAGCCGAATAACAGTCGCGCGCAAGCTTATCCATTTCCCTTGCAGACGCAGCTGAGCGGGGTGCTGGATCAGGGCTCAGACAGGGATTGGTTTGTCATCGATGCTCCGTACGATGGTAAGCTGACCATTCTGTTTCAAGGTCTGACCTCCCCTGGGGAACCTATGCCTCCGGTCGTCATCAGTCATCATGATGGCGAAGCTATAGTGGATGACGAGCGGGTAAAGATCGGTACTAAAACCGCCGAATTTCTTGTTCAAAAGGGGAAAAACTATATTGAGCTCAAGCTTGAGGAAGGTGGTTCAGAGGGCGTACTTCCCTATCTGATCACATCGGAATTCCGGATGAATCCGGATCCCTACGAAGTAAATGACAAGAGCTACCAAGCCTATACCTTGGTACCGCAAAGCCAGGAAATTACCGGCAACTTTCATCAAACGGGTGATTATGACTGGTTTGCTGTGACATTTACGCAGGGAGGCAAGCTGAAGCTGAAAGTGAGCACGGATACCGTGCGCATTGATCCGCGCATCGCCATTCAGCGAGCGGGTGATCCGTTATTGGAGATTGATGAGCATGGAGATGGACACGACGAGGAGTCGCCATCCTTGACGATTACTCCGGGCAAATATTATATCCGAATCAATAATGCGGCAGCAGCTGAAGCCAGTCCAGTCGTTGGCACCTATACCCTAACCTTTGACTATTTGACTGAATACGATGATCCCAACGAGCCCAATAACAGGGTTTATGAGGCAACCACCATTCGCTCCGGTACGGAATATGTTGGCGTTATTCATCAAGCGGATGACGTCGATTGGTTCCAGATCCGGGTAAACGAAGACAGTATTCTAAAATTGCAGGTAGAGGATATACCAGCCAGCAGATCGTTAACTCTGGAACTGTTTGACCGTACGCAAACTCCTATTCGTTCCATGCGATCCAAGGATCAACAGCAATCGCTGAACATGGAGCAGAAGTTGCAAGCAGGTCAGTATTTCATTAAAATCTCTGCAGATGCTGCATTTAATCATCAATTTTACCGATTCAAAGTAGAGCAAGACGAATTGCTTGGTGGCTTCCGCGATATACAGGAGCATTGGGCAGCGGCTGCTATTGTTTCTTTGCATGATCGGAACATTATCGGTGGCTACGGGGATGACCGCTTCAAGCCAGCTAATCCAGTTACGCGTGCTGAAGCGGCCACCATGCTGGTAAGGGCCTATCGGCCGGTTGGGGGGCAAGCCTCTGACTTCAAGGATGTTCAGAGCGTTCACTGGGCTTACGGTTCCATTATGACAGCCGCCGGCCAAGGATGGGTGTCCGGGTATCCCGGAGGCTCATATCGGCCGGAGCAGCCCATCAGCCGCTCCGAAATGGCGGCCATGCTGAGAGGGGCCATGGGCATCCCTGCAGTGTCATCGACGGTTGCGCCATTTTCTGATGTGGAGGCGGGACATTGGTCGGCACCGACATTGACGGCGCTCAAGCAGGCTGGGTGGATTACCGGATTTCCGGGTAATGTCTTTTATCCTGGGCAGCAGGCCAGTCGTGCCGAATTTGCAGCGCTTCTGCATCGGGCGCTAACCCCTTGAGGAAGGAGCATCACAGTGAACCGTAGCACTCTTACATCATCAGTGGGCATCGACGGATTATTGTCACTCACGATCGCACTGCTCAGCATTACGTTTGCGTGGTATGTCGTCCAAGGCATTAATATAGACAAGTGGGTGAAACAGCCCCGCGGGCCGCAAGCCAGGATGCTCCAAGTGCTCTTGGCTGTTGTCCTCGGGCATGGGCTTGCCCGTTTTATTGTAGACTACATGGAATGGACAAGAATGCTGCGGTGGATTGTCGAATAACATGCGTTAAAAAGGTCAACAATGGGTAATACATGACGGAACGAGATGAATCGGCTTTCCAGAAGCCTTGGAATTCACGCCGTTCCTGCACATCGTGTCGAATGATGCGGACAGGAAAATAAAAAGCGCTTGTCGATGAGAGTTAAGAAATGGTATGATTGAGTTTGTTGTGTGAATTTTGCTTTGACAGCGCGCGGGGGGAATAATTAATGAGTAAAATAGTCGTCCGCGGTGGGCAGAGACTATCAGGAACCGTTCGGGTAAGCGGCGCGAAAAATTCTGTGCTCCCAATTCTTGCAGCCTCTTTGCTTGCGGCAAAGGGTGAAAGTGTCATTCGTGACGTACCGCTGCTTGATGATGTAATGAATATACACAAGGTGCTTGCATGTCTGGGCGCCGATCTGTCTTATCATAATGAATCGGAAATCATGCATATCGACGCCAGGGATCTGACATCCCATGAAGCACCGTACGAGCTGGTTCGCAAAATGCGGGCATCTTTCCTCGTCATGGGACCTTTGTTGGCTCGCATGGGCTGTGCCCGCATCTCGCTGCCAGGCGGATGTGCGATTGGTACGCGCCCGATTGACCAGCATTTGAAGGGCTTCGAAGCCATGGGGGCAGATATTAACCTTGGTCATGGTTACATTGAAGCGAAGACTGAAGGCCGGCTGCGCGGCGCCAAGATCTATCTGGATGTTGCCAGCGTGGGTGCAACCCAGAATATTATGATGGCTGCTGCACTGGCTGAAGGCACCACCACGATTGAAAATGCGGCTAAAGAACCCGAAATTGTGGATCTGGCCAACTACTTGAATAGCATGGGCGCTACCGTACGCGGAGCAGGTACCGGTATGATTCGGATTGAAGGGGTAGAGGAGCTGCATGGTGCAGACCATACCGTCATTCCAGACCGGGTCGAAGCAGGAACGTACATGATTGCAGCAGCCATCACTGGTGGCGATGTCTATGTGGAAGGCGCCATCGCCGATCACTTGGCACCCGTGATCTCCAAGATGCAGGAGATGGGCGTAACGGTGATTGAAGACGAGAATGGCGTGCGCGTGCGAGCCGAGCAAGCGCTCAAGTCGGTAGACGTCAAGACCTTACCTTATCCTGGCTTCCCTACCGATATGCAGTCTCAGATGATGGCGCTGCTGATGGTATCCGAAGGAACCAGCGTGGTAACAGAGACGGTCTTCGAGAACCGTTTCATGCATGTAGAGGAATTCACCAAGCTGCAGGCTCATATAAAGGTCGAGGGCCGTACGGCGATCGTGAGCGGTGGTACGCAGCTCGTCGGAGCGAAGGTATGTGCTACGGATCTTCGAGCAGGAGCAGCACTGATCTGTGCGGCGCTGAGAGCTGAAGGTGAATCCGAAGTAACCGGTATCCACCATGTGGACCGCGGCTACGTTAAATTGACCGAGAAGCTTGCCGGACTGGGAGCGGATATCAGTCGCGTTGAAGCCGAACCAGAGGCAGATATTATGGAAGAAAAAGTGGCCAGTATTCTTAGCGACATTTCGACAGATGCTGACAAGAAGCCAGTCATCGCGGCTTCCGCCAAGCCAGCCGACACCAGCAAACGTGATAAGGACGTGGCCGTACTTAAAGCTCAGCCAACCTGGGCTTAAGTCACCCCTTACATAGGAAATTTGCGGCACGACAGACCCTGTTCTTTCAGGTCTGTCGTGTTTTTTGTTGTGCCTGGAGGCCATGTTCTAATCTAGTAAAGCCATTCATAGAATAAGGTATGGACAACCTGAGCAGAAGCGCCAGCCTCACCGGCTGAAGCGCTGCTTCGTTGTCTTCCGAAGGAGGAAGGAGAAGGGCATGCGTATTCTACTAGGTTCTAGATTATGGAGATGGTCAGCTGTAGCTGCTGCGGGCGCAGCGTTGGCGGTTCTGGTTACGGGATTGATTCTGCAACCTGCTGCTCCGGAGGGTCCCCCTGCACCGGAAGTGAACGCCGGACAAGTGGTCCCCCCCGTTCAAGGTGACGAGCCCCAGCCGACAGAGACGGCGGCCGAGTCGCTCGCTGCAGCCGAAGAAGCCTTGACTGAGCAAGAGGGCATACTGGATCAATTGCGGGTGAACGTCTTTGTCAGCAAAGAGTCGCGGATCGAACGGGTACCGCTAGAGTTATATGTGCGAGGTGTACTTGCAGGCGAGATGCCGGCCGATTTTGAAATGGAAGCATTGAAGGCGCAGGCCATTGCGGCGCGAACGTATATTGTCAAGCAACTGGCGGCAGGCGGCGGAACAGGGAAGAAGACAGGTGATATCAGCGATACGGTTTCCCATCAAGTCTATGTCCCGCTCACTGAGCTGGGGACGCGTTGGCCGGAGGAGCAATCGACTCAGTCGCTGGCCAGATTAACCCGTGCCGTTCAGGAAACAAGGGGCCTAATTATGACGTACAATGGCAAGCCGATAGAAGCTTCTTTCTTCTCTACCAGCAACGGCTATACCGAGAACTCGGAGGACTATTGGACGTTAAGCCTCCCTTATCTGCGCAGTGTGCCCAGTCCGTGGGATCAGGAGCTGTCGCCTCGCTATGAGCAGACGGTGACGCTCTCTCTGGAGGAATTTCGCCGCAAGCTGGGCGTCGGAAAGGGAGCAGAGCGCACGATGCGCATCCTGGAGAGGACACAAGGACAGCGGGTTAAATCCGTATCGATTGGAGGTAAAACCTTTACAGGACGCCAGGTACGGGAGAAGCTGGGCTTGGCATCCAGCCAATTCGGCTGGTCTACGGCTGACGGAGAAATCACGTTTACTACCTACGGATACGGGCATGGCGTCGGGATGAGCCAGTGGGGGGCCAACGGCATGGCCAAGTCCGGTAAAGCGGCAGAAGCCATTTTACAACACTACTATACGGGCGTTACGATTGAACAAGCTTCAAAGCTACCATCTGAATTTTAACCTCACGTATAAATCACGAGCTTCTGGCAACAATGGCTAGTGAGGTGATGGAAGATGAATGAAGAAAACAAAAATTCCAAGTTTGAGGAATCTCCTAAATCGAATCCAGGAGGTTCAACTGCCAACGCGTCTTCGTGGAAAAGGCTGCTCGCGAAAAAATGGTTTTCCCCAGCAGCTTTCATGGCGGCGGCAGCAATTATCGTAACCTTAATGTGGCTCTATCAGGGGTCAGGACAGCTAGAGATCGTAGAGGATAACCAACCTGGTCAAGAAGCTACAGAAGGCAGTGAAATCGCTGAGCAACCGGGAGCAATTGACGAAGAGACGCTGGAAGTGCTCGCAGGAAACGAAACGCTTCAATGGCCTGTCCTGAACCGTGATGAGTTGGTCGTCGCTACGCCTTTCTATGAAGCTGATGCCTCTAATGAAGAGCGTCAGGCCGCCATGGTGCAAGTCGGTAACACGTATACCGCGCACATGGGAATCGACTTTACGCAAGCCGAAGACCAGCCGTTTGATGTGCTGGCAGCGATGAGCGGCAAAGTCAGCCATGTCGATCAGCATCCAACCAATGGATTTGTCGTCGAAATCTCGCATCCCGATAGCATCGTCACGATCTATCAAGGCGTGAGCGACGTCACTGTGAAGACCGGCGACGAAGTAAAACAAGGAACAATCATTGCCAAATCGGGCCGCAATGAGCTCGAGAAGGAACTGGGCAACCATTTGCATTTTGAAATTCGCCAAAACGGCGAAGCGGTCAACCCGGGCTTGCTCCTTCCGGAGTAAGCGAAATCCGCAACCAGCAAAGCGGCAGAGGCATCGTCTCTGCCGCTTTGCTGTGTGCCAAAATGAAAATAATTGTACGAAATAGCTTGTCAGGCTTGGCAATAAAGAATATCTACCCGCTCCCCTCATATACTGTACCAAACTATCTCGAGTAGGGGAGGCGGGAACGTGCACGATTACATCAAGGAAAGAACGATAAAAATCGGCCGCTGCATCGTGGAAACCAAGCATACGGTACGGACGATCGCCAAGGAGTTCGGGGTTTCCAAAAGCACGGTGCATAAGGATCTGACCGAGCGGTTGCCAGAGATAAATCCGGACCTGGCCGATCAGGTCAAGCACATTCTCGAATACCACAAATCGATCCGACACTTGAGGGGAGGAGAAGCGACGAAGATCAAATACAAGAAAACGACGGGGAAGAAGAGGGAAGTGGTCGCTGCTGCAAAAATTTGACGGATTTTCAGTGAAAATAGAGGATTTTCACCTCTCTGTATCGAATGTACTTCCAGGATGGGCAGCTTAAGGTAGCGGTTCAAACCTCTAATGCCCAATTGACCGAATACTAAGATGGTGGGGGACTTACGCCTTATGTTTAGCAAGGATATTGGAATTGACCTGGGAACTGCAAATGTATCGATTCACGTCAAAGGGAGAGGTGTTGTCCTGGATGAACCGTCGGTCGTTGCGATCGATAACGATACAAACCGGGTGCGCGCCGTAGGTGAGGAAGCGAGGCGGATGGTTGGCCGGACACCGGGCAATATTGTTGCCATCCGTCCAATGAAAGACGGCGTTATTGCCGATTTTGAAATTACGGAAATCATGCTGAAATCGTTTATTGATCGGATCGGTGGACGGTCCTGGTACAGTCGTCCTCGCATCCTCATCTGCGCGCCAACCAATATCACTTCTGTGGAGCAAAAGGCAATTCGACAGGCAGCCGAGCGGAGCGGAGCCAGAGAGGTCTACCTGGAAGAAGAAGCAAAGGCTGCTGCCATCGGGGCTGGAATGGACATCTTCCAGCCCAGTGGCAATATGGTAGTGGATATCGGTGGCGGAACGACCGACGTGGCCGTCCTTTCGATGGGCGACGTCGTCACCGCCTCCTCTATTAAAATTGCTGGGGACAAGTTCGACGAAGCTATCATGAAGTTCATTAAGTCGAAGTACAAGCTGGCGATCGGTGAACGGACGAGCGAAGACATCAAGATGAAGATTGGCAAAGTTTACAATGACGGCCAGAAGGACGAGATGGACATCCGCGGACGCGACATGGTGTCCGGCTTGCCACTCACGGTTACCATTCATTCGGATGAAGTGAGAGAGGCGCTCTGGGACTCTATTTCCTCTATCGTGCAGACGGCCAAGTCGGTGCTGGAGCAGACACCACCGGAGTTGTCGGCCGATATTATTGATCGCGGCGTCATCCTGACAGGTGGCGGAGCTTTGCTGCGCGGCTTGGACACGCTGCTCGCGGAAGAGCTTAAGGTACCGGTACTGGTTGCTGATGATCCGATTCACTGTGTGGTTAAAGGGTCTGGCATCATGCTAGATAACCTAGACCGCGTAGTCAAAAAACTCGGCTAATCTTTTGCTGTGGGCAAGCCGATATAGTAGGGAGAAGCGTCTGTGTGCAATAGGCATGGGCACAGAGTGGACAAGCTAGCCGGAGGTGCAACCCCATGTTAAGAGGGCTATACACGGCTGCTGCAGGGATGATGACCCAACAGCGCCGTCACGATACCGTAACCAATAACATTTCCAATATTAATACACCGGGCTTCAAGCAGGTCAATGCGATCGGCCGTTCGTTTCCGGACATGCTGATTTCCCTGACTGGCATTGAAGGGGAGCAGTCGAAGCAGATCGGCACAATCAATACGGGCGTATTCGCCGAAGAGAGTCTCTCCATTCATCTCCAAGGCGATATGTCTGAGACCTACCGGATGTCCGATTTTGCCATCGTATCTGACCTGGCCGTGCCAGGCATGGCGTTTGACGCATCAGGCAAATATGTCGCTCCGAACGGAGAGGTTACGTTCCAGCCCCAGGCATTCTTCACCCTGCAGGATGCCAATGGCGACACGCGGTATTCCCGTGATGGCAAATTCACGCTGAATGATGCGGGCTTCCTCGTATCCGGCGATGGTTCATTGGTCTTGGGCGCGGGCAATGCACCGATTCAATTCGAAGCAGGCGTGGCGATTGATCAGTTAAGGCTGACGCCAGATCAGCGCTTTATTGATTCTCTGACTGGTGATGATACAGGAGCGCAATTGCTAATTACGCGAATCGAGAATCCCAACCAGCTGGTTCGCGAAGGCAATAGCAAATTCCGCCTTGAGGGCGACCCTGCACTGGCAACACCGATTGCGGCAGGTGAACGTTTTGAGGTTCATCAGGGCTTCATTGAACGCTCCAATGTCGATGCCGGCCAATCCATGGTGGATATCATGGGTGCGCTGCGGGCCTACGAGGCTAACCAGAAGGTCGTGCAGTACTATGACCGGAGTCTGGAGAAGGCCGTAACGGAAGTAGGACGCGTGTAGCAGGAACGTGACATAAGTCATCAGGGAGGAACCACCTTATGAATAGCTCAATGATTAATGCAATGGTATCGATGAACGGTCTCCAGCAGAAGCTTGATCTGCTTGCGGACAACATTGCTAACGTCAATACCGTCGGCTACAAGCGCAAAGATGCAACCTTTGAGGATTTGCTTACGAATATGAAGCAACAGGGTGAAGCGTTCGAGCAGCCCGTCCGATTGACGCCGCTCGGCTTCAATCAAGGCTGGGGCTCGCGATTGACGATGATTCAACCGGATATGACCCAAGGAGCGGTGCAAAAGTCGGACAACCCGTATGATATCGCCATTCAGGGCGATGCGCTGTTCGAGGTTATTACCGATGAAGCCGGGACACGGGCCTATACGCGGAATGGTGCATTCCAGCTGACACTTGACCAGAACGGCACGCCAATCCTAACGACCAAAGAAGGCTATCCGCTCGTTGTGCAGCAGCCGCCGGATGCGGCTGGCAATGTGGTCGAAGGGCGCATTGTCGTGCCTAATGGCCACCAAGTTCGTGTGTCAGAGGATGGCCAGATACAGGCTGTGTCAGCAGACGGATTTGACATCTTTGAGCTTGGACGGGTAAAATTAGTGCAGCCCATGAAGCCTGGCGTGTTGTCGCCCACAGCGGATAACCTCTTCGTCGTTGCCGACGGTTTGGAGGTAGAAGATGTGGTGCGCGCCGTGGTGCCGGATGCTGTGAACCGGATTGCCCTGATGCAAGGATTCCTAGAGCAATCTAACGTTAACCTGAGCCACGAGATGTCGGAGTTAATGATTGTTCAACGGGCCTATCAAATGAGTGCGCGGGCGCTGACTTCTAGTGATACCATGATGGGATTGGCCAACAGTCTGCGTGCCTGATGAGATGGGGAAGGATAATAGATGAACAGGGAAAGTCAAGAAGGACGGCGCACGACGGAGTCTCTCCGCCACAGCGTAGAGGACACTGATCAGCCGAAGGTAAGACGGGGTATGAGCGAGGTGTCCGAAGAGCCGTCTTCAGCGAAGAAGACGGAGGAAGCCACCCCTAAGCGGCTGCCGCTTGTAGTGCGTATCCTGCTCTGGATTCTTCGCAAGAGTATCGTACCGCTATTGCTGGTGCTGGCCTTGGTCGGCGGGGCTTTTCTGGGGTATGTGCTGCTAGGCGAAGGTGACAGCTCCGACGTCTGGAAATGGGAGACGTGGCGCCACCTGTATGATTTAATATTTTTGGATTCGTAAGTAGTGTGCTATGCATACGATTTTCTAAAATAAATTAGGATTAGACTAGACCTCATTCGGGCGGGGTCTTTTTTTTTTACTTGCAATAAAAAAGGACTGTCCTAGCAAGGAACAGTCCTGTGGGTATCCTGTTTTTAGTAGGTAAATATATTAAAAGCCACGGTCAGCACCGATACGATCCAGGATAATTACAACTTCAGCACGTGTAGACAAGGCACGAGGGTTAAAACGATTTGGTTCCTTTCCTGTAATCGTGCCAGATGCTATCATTGCGCCTATGGATCCTCTGCTCCACTCTGGAGCTCTTACTACATCTGCATAAGCAGCTGGGGGCTGTTGCTCGGCAACGCCTGTAACACGGGTAATAAGTACTGCTAGCTCTTGACGTGTGATTGGTGCATCAGGTTTAAAAGTTCCATCCGCATAGCCTAACATGTAACCTGCTTGCACGGATTTTGCTACTTCTCTGTAATACCATTTGTTTTTTGGAACATCCGAATAGTCAATTGTAGCTTCATCTTGTACGCGAGTAACTTTATTAATCAACGTTGCTAATTCAGCACGAGTAATTGGTGCATTCGGATTAAAACGATTAGTAGATTGGCCACTAACTAAACCCAGCTCAGCCCATTTTGCAATGGTTGCCTCTGCCCAATGCCCTCTAATATCCGTAAAGTTGTTAGCTGCAGCAGCTTCTTGAGACTGATTAATAAACGGAACTAGGAAAGCCAACACCAACATACCAATCACAAACTTCTTCATTCTTTTCATTTGAACTCCACTCCCCATTATGTAATAAACTCGATCCAATTAATCTTACCCAGAAATTTTAAGTATGAATAGCCTAATAAGGAGAGTTGGAAAATATTTATTAAAAAACCTTCCACCCAAGGGATGGAAGGTAGGGAGATAAGTAAAAGTCTAACGAACCGTTACCCGCACAGTGACTGTCTTGCCATCGAAGCGGGCACGGATGGTGGCTGAGCCTTTGCTGAGCGTTGTGATCGTACCGCCAGAGACTTCAGCAACTTTGTTGTTGCTGGTAGTCCAAGTAGCGGACGAGGTCACGTCTACGATTTTACCGGTATCATACTCGGCTTTGACGGTTACGGATTCTTTGGCTCCAATGGCGACACGCAGCGAGGAGCTGGAGATGGCCAGTTTTTTGAGTTTTGGCACAACCGTAATAGTGACCGATACACTCCTATCCTGGTACGTTCCAATTAATAGCGTCGTGCCCTCATCCACGGCCCGCACGGAGCTTCCTTTAATAGTAGCAATTTTTTCGTTGGCCATACTCCAGTTCATCTTGCTGCCGAGCGAAACGGTCTTGCCATTTTTATAAGTGCCTGTAACCTTGATGCTCTTGGAACGGCCAGGGTTGAGCTCAAGGGTCGAGGGGTCGACGGTGAGCTTGACGATTTCTTCTTCAATTGTTACCCGGAAGGTAATCTTCTTGCCAAGATAGGTTCCAGTCAGATTAACGCGAGAAGCGATCAAACCTCGCAGCTTGTCATCGCGGACCAGCAGGTTAGGAGAGGAAACGCTCCAGTCGATCCGATCAGTTACGGTTTCATCTTCCCCGTTTTCATAGATGACTGTAACTGCAGGAAGACTGATTTCCTTGCCGGTAACTACACTCAGCGTCTCAATGTCACTTTGGAGAGCAAGCGGTTTGTCGTGAACGGACACCTTAACTTTTACTTGGCGACTGCCCAGAGCTGCGGTAAGGGTCGCCTCGCCCAGCTTGACCGGCTTCCATTTGCCATCTGCGATAGTAGCGATACTCTCGTCGCTGGAGGTCCAGGTGATGAGCTTGGAGATATTCTGGCTGTCCCCGGAGAGTGTAATGCCGGTTACTGCTGGTAGCTGCTGATCTTCTCCCACAAAGCCGTCCAGGACCGTTTTCTCGACGGAGATCGTCTTCATAGGTCCATACACGGTAACGTTGATGTCACGGCTCAAGCCTTTGTACGTCGCGGTGATTCGGGCAGTGCCGGCCGCTTTGGGACTGATTAGGCCCGAGCTGCTGACGGTGGCTACGAATACATTGGACGACGTCCACTCCGCCTGAGAGGTGATATCCAGACTATGGTCTGCTGTATCCGATACGCTGGCTTGAATCTGCACGGGTGCATCCTGCAGCTGAAGGTGCAGCTCTTTGTCACCGGAGAGAGTCATCGCCTGATGCGACGGGCGTACAACGACGGTCAGGGTTTTGGTAATCCCTAGATGTGTCACGCTGATGGAGGTTGTACCAGAGCCCACCGGAGAGAGTACACCTTTCTCAACCGTTACCACATTTACATTGCCGCTTTTCCATGTTGCTTCATTGGTAATGTCAATGCTCTCGCCAGTCTTGCGCTCGGCCGTGGCGGTGAGTTCCTTATCGCTGTCGCCGACCTTAAATTCCATAAGCCGGTCCGGACTGATGGCGATTGACTTATAGGGTGAGGTGACGGTCAATGTGACGGTTGCGGATAAGCCTTTGTGTTTTCCTGTAATCTTGACGGTCCCAGGATTGACCAGGGTGACAGTACCGTCAGCGTCAACGGTAGCTACGCCTGTACTGGAAGAACTCCAAGCTGCGTCGGAGGTCACATCTGTACGCGAACTTCCCTTAAGGGCGCTTAGGTCCAACTGCAGCTCTTCGCCGAGTTGAATATCAAGCTTATCGGACAACTCAGCCGAGCTGCCTCCACGGGTCAGAACGACTTTGTCATAGAGATACTCCGCAGATACAGAGATTAGGGCGGTGAATCCTTTGTAACGCGCTGTAATCTGGGCGCTGCCCGCTGAGACGGCTGTGAGCAGTCCTTTATCAACTTTAACGGTGGAGCTCTTGGATGAGGTCCAAGATGCTTCGGACGTCACGTCACGTAGCGAAGTGCTGCCTTCAACCTCAGCCCATAACTTCAGCAGTTCGGTATCGTCCTCTACATATAATATGAAGGGCGAGGGAACAGAGTCGAAGGAGATTCCTACAACTTTTTCTTCAGCCCCGGCGGCAGGGACGGGTAGACCGAGACAGAGTAAAGTAACTACGAGCATGGCTGAGAGCCAGGAACGCAAGGACCAACGATTGTGAAGCGCGTGCATCATGATTTACCTCCAAGCAGGGTTTGATTTTTTATCCAATAAAAACGGCTTTGCTTTCTTACTATAACGGCAATGTACTTCTCAAAATGAAGGGGAGATGGAAATTTGCGCAAATAAAAATTGGGTAAATGTCGATTGCATGAAAAAGAAAGACGCGAAAAAAAGCGGCTTTGGGGGACCAAAGTCGCTTTTGATTGTTTTGCGGCGGAGAGGTATAATAATGTAGATATAGAGAGTGAGGGGGTCGCTCGGGTGAATCTGCCGAATCTGTTAACGATGCTGAGGTTCGCGCTCATCCCCGTCTATATTGCCGTATTTGCCAACGGCTACGTAGTCACCGCCTTTTTTATTATGGTGGGGGCAGGGGTGACCGATGTACTGGATGGTTATCTGGCAAGACGCAATGGACAGGTAACCCGGCTCGGCATAATGCTGGACCCATTGGCGGACAAACTCATGCTAATCACTGTGTTTGTGTCCCTCGTCGTGGCGGGCATGATCTCATGGTGGGCAGCCATTGCCCTTTTGCTGCGAGATTTGGGGATGATTATCGTATCGGCCTATGTTCACTTTAAGGGCAAGCTGACCGTACCCTCCAATTGGATGGGCAAGCTGACAACCGTACTGCTCTACGTCGCAATAACCATGCTGTTTTTTGAGTGGTCTTACGGGGAACACATGTTATGGGTAGTCATTGTCTTCTCATACATAACGACGGTTATGTATTTCAACCACTTTCGATCCCTTAACCGATCCCATTAAAAGAAGAACCCGGCTGCCAGAGCGCTTCATGTCTCCAGCCGGCCGGGCTCTTTATCTTAAACCTCCATGACTGCAGTTCATGAAGGGATGTCACTAGTGTTGACGTATTTACATCCTTTTATTACATATGCAATAGACTTTTTGAACACGTATTATGTGGAAATATAGAAAGGAGCATGAATTGATGTTGGATATTAATCAAATTCAAGAAATTATTCCGCACCGCCCGCCATTTTTGCTGGTTGACCGGATATTGGAACTGGAGGACGGTGTGCGTGCAGTAGGCCTCAAAAACGTCACCATGAACGAACCTTTTTTCACCGGACATTTTCCGGGCCATCCCGTCATGCCTGGCGTGCTCATCGTGGAGGCACTGGCACAGGTAGGTGCGGTCGCCATTTTGAATGTTGAAGCGAATAAGGGCAAGCTGGCCTTTTTTGCAGGTATTGATGGGGTGCGGTTCCGCGGTCAGGTCGTGCCAGGGGATACACTAACACTTGAGGTGGTCATTACCCGGCTCAAAGGCACAATCGGAAAAGGACAAGCAACTGCACGCGTGGGCGAAAAAGTGGTCGCGGAAGGTGAGCTGATGTTTGCTCTTTCAAGTAAGGGGTAAAATCGTCTGTATACGTAAGAATACATATTCGGAAAAGAGGTTGAGAGGATGACGGAAAACGTACTGGCAGCGGCACAATATAAGGCTTGGCTGCATGATGAACTTATCGATGATGCCACGAAACAGGAGCTGCGCGCCCTCGAAGATAATGCCAAAGAAATTGAGGATCGCTTCTATCGCGAGTTGGAATTCGGTACGGGAGGCCTGCGTGGCGTTATGGGCGCGGGCACAAACCGAATGAATGCTTATACGGTGGGCAAGGCTACACAAGGTCTGGCTAACTGGCTATTATCCCAGTCGGACAAGCCGTCGGTTGTCATTGCACATGACTCCCGCAATCAGTCGCCGGAATTTACGATGCACGCGGCTCAAGTGCTGGCAGGCAACGGAATCATCACGTATCTATTCCGGTCGCTGCGTCCGACACCTCAACTCTCCTATGCTGTGCGAGCGCTTGGTGCTCAAGGCGGCATTGTCATTACGGCCAGTCATAACCCGCCAGAGTATAACGGCTACAAAGTCTATGGCAACGATGGCTGCCAATTGGTCCCGTATGATGCCGAGCAAGTCATCGCCTCTATCAAGAAAATTGACGGATTCGGCGAGATCCGTCGGACGTCGCAGGAGGAAGCAGAGGCTGCCGGTCTAATCCGCTGGCTGGATGAGTCGGCGGATGACCAATTTACCGATACGGTGGTTTCGGCCAGTCCGAATCTTCAGTTGCTTCAAGAACGTCTCGGCAGCCAGGTGAACATCGTGTTTACCCCACTGCATGGAACAGGCAATCTGCCGATTCGCGAGGTGCTGCGCAAGGCGGGATTCACCCAAGTGCATATTGTGGAGGAGCAGGAACAGCCAGACGGCTATTTCAGTACCGTCAAGTCACCGAATCCAGAGGAACGCGAGGCATTCACGCTCGCCATCAAGCTGGCAGAGGAGAAGCAGGCAGACCTTATTATCGGAACTGACCCGGACTGCGACCGGATGGGGGCTGTCGTCAAGAACAAGCAAGGTGAATTTGTCGTGCTTAGCGGCAACCAGTCTGGCGCTATCATGGTTCACTACTTGCTAAGCCAGCTTCAGGAACAAGGCAAACTGCCGGACAACGGTGTTGTGGTCAAAACAATTGTGACAAGCGAGATGGGGGCAGACATTGCCCGTCACTATGGCGCAGAGGTGGTCAATACACTGACCGGCTTCAAATATATTGGAGAGAAAATGACCGAGTACGAGCGTACAGGGGAGCACAGCTTCCTGTTCGGTTATGAAGAGAGCTACGGCTATCTGACTGGTACGTATGCGCGGGATAAGGACGCTGTCGTTGCTTCGCTGCTAATCAGTGAAGCTGCCGCTTATTATAAAGCGCAAGGCAAGACGCTGTATGATGTGCTGTTGGAGCTATACGAACAATTCGGTTATTATCAGGAGCATCTGGAGTCACGCACGCTTAAAGGTGTGGATGGCGTCCAGCAGATCGCTGCCATTATGGAAGACTGGCGTCATCATGCGCCACAGACCATCGCTGGATCGACAGTAGCTGAGCTGCAGGATTACCTGCCGGGTCTGAATGGCCTGCCGCCGGAGAACGTGCTGAAGTTCATCCTGGCAGATGGCTCCTGGTTCTGCCTGCGGCCGTCAGGCACAGAGCCGAAAATCAAGGTGTATTTCGCCGTTCGCGGCTCATCCCAGCAAGAGGCCGCCGCAGCGATCACCAAGCTGACGTCTGAGGTTATGGCCCGGGTGGACAACCAAGCTTAAGGAGTGGACTTTTGTGCAATCGATCCAACTGTGGAGCCGCAGGGCCCGCATCGTATTATGGGGACTTGTGATCGCAGGACTCCTCGCGGCTATGCCGCTTGGGTATATGCGTTATCAGATGGAGCAGACATCCAAGCAAGTGGAGTTTGTGTATAATTACCGTGACCTGGTGCAGATTGCGAGCTTCCAGGCGAGACCGCAGGATTTTATTGACGAACAGCTGGAGCGAATGCAGGATGCCGGCATTGGCACGATGGCGATTTTTGAATCCACGCTTGAGGAACTGAGCTGGAACCACCGTCTGTCGCTATACAGCTCGGCGCAGATGGCTGAGCTGCAAGGCGAGCCGGCTCCGCTTAATGAGAACTTTACGTATATTTTGTTTGCGAATGAAGAGGCACAGTCTGCACTTGGTCCGATGATCGAGAGCACCATGGGCAGCGGGGAAATTGCATTCCGGCCTTATTCGTACGAGGGTCTGGATGGACTTGTGATTGAGACGCCACTTGAGGATGCGACGGCCAAGACGATGCTGCCCGATCCCCTTACGATTCAAGATCTTCATGATCGTGGCTTTCAGCTGCTGCCGCGACTGTCTGACCGCATGAAGCCTTATGACCATGACCTGACGGATAGTATCTTGGGCTGGTTACACGACTTGGGTGTGAAGCGGATTCTATTTGATGGCGATGCAGTCAAAGGGTTTGGCGACCATGCAACCGATGGCAGTTTGAATTCGATGGCGGAGCTTCTGAAAAAGTACGATATTGGCATTGTGGCGATCGAGAACCTTCGCACCATGCAGAAGGGCTTCCAGACGCTCGCTTACAACATCGATTACAATGTTGTTCGTCTCTATTCACTATCTGCGCTGGATGCAGGACGCTTGTCGCCGGAAACGATCGCCGATCGCTTCCAACTGGCAGGCAAGGACCGCAATATTCGTATGTTCTACATTAATGGACAGCCATTGCGCAGCTCGGAACGGGGAGGAATTGTTCATTCCCTTGATAATATCTACGAGTCCTTAGCTGGCAACGAAGATACGCCGGGCGCTATCAAGCTATTGGAGGATGTAGGCTACACGAATGGTACAGCCCAAGCCTTTGATTACAACTATGAGCCTGGATCGTGGATGAAAATCCTGAAGGGCGTCGTAGCACTCGGTGCCATTGCGATCATCGCGTTATTGATTGGTGCGTTTATCCCGGTTCTGCTCTTGCCTGTTTTCCTGCTGGGTCTACTGGGCAGTGCAGGATTGTATGTCCTCTCACCGGCAGTGCTCGAGCAGGGGCTGGCACTTGGCGCTGGTATTGCTGCACCTACACTGGCACTAATCTGGGCCTTCAGCCGCATCCGCAAGCATACGGAGGGCGACCGCCGGATCGTTGGCGGCGACTGGGATAGTCAAGACGCCAAGAACGGCAGTGGCATGTTCGGCGGCAAATGGGTGTTCCCTGAGCTTGGCAAGGGCCGCCGATTGACGATGGCTGCCGGCCTGTATGTTCTGACGGCTGTCATTTCGTTCATTGGCGTCCCGTTGGTATTTGGCTTGCTGAACAATGTTACCTACAGTCTGGTGCTCCAACAATACCGTGGCGTCAGTCTGCTGCATCTGGCTCCAATTGCTTTAGTGGGACTGTATGTCTTCCTGTATTCCGGACTGTCACCGCTCGATAATCTGCGTCGCTTGCTGCGGTTGCAGATCACAGTGCTATGGGTGGTTGTGGCAGGCATTCTGGGTGTCGTCGGGATGTACTATCTCTCACGTACCGGCAATGCCGGTTCGGTTACCAGTCTGGAATTAACGATCCGCAGCGTGCTTGAAGGCACATTCGGCGTGCGGCCGCGGTTCAAGGAATTTATGTTTGCCCATCCTTTATTTTTGCTGGGGCTGTTTCTGGCGCTTCGATACCGTGCGGCCTGGGTACTAATAATTGTAGCTTCGATTGGGCAACTTTCTATTGTAGATACGTTTGCACATATTCATACTCCGCTCTATATCTCGTTCATCCGCGTCATCCTGGGCCTGGGCCTTGGCGCTCTGATCGGGCTCGTGATGATCGGCGTGTGGCAGATCGCGGAAGGAGTATGGCGCAGATGGGTATACCCGCTAATCACAAAAAGACGTTCCGTCTAGTCCTGTCGGGCTATTACGGATTCCGCAACAGCGGCGACGAAGCGGTGCTGAAATCCATTCTGCTGGCCTTGGAAACAGCTGCTGAGGAATCGGACATTCGCATTGAGCCCATCGTCCTGTCCATTGATCCGGTCTCGACCCGGGAGATGTATGGCGTGGATGCCAGGCACCGTATGCGTCCGGCAGAGGTGATGGCTGCGCTGCGCGAGAGTGACGGACTGATTAGCGGCGGGGGCAGCTTGCTGCAGGATGCGACCGGTGCGAAGACCATCCCCTATTATGCGGGAGTGCTCAAGCTGGCTCAGATCCTGGGTAAGCCGACCTTTATCTACTCCCAAGGCATAGGGCCGGTTAACCGCCGTTGGATGGATCCGATGATCCGCCACGTCATGAGACGGAGTGCCTACGTGAGTGTGCGAGATCCGGAGTCGGCCGACCTGTTGGGACGGATGGGCGTTGACCGTTCACGGATTGAGGTTGTACCGGATCCCGTGATGGCGATGCCGTTGCCTGACCAGGCAGAGGTGGTCGGGGCCAGCGAGCCTGTAGCAGGAGCGGAACGTGTACCTGTGGTGGGCGTTTCCTTGCGATACTGGCGCAAAGACCGACAGGATTTGGACCGGGCAGCAGAAGCTCTGGCTATACTGGCCAGGAGCAGGGAAGTGCGATTACGCTTCCTGCCCTTCCATACACCAGACGATGCGGAAGCATCCACCTATGTGATGGAGCGGCTGGGAGCGATCGGCAACTCCACTGCGGAGTTGGTTTCTCTCGGAGAAGACCCGCAGCAGATGCTGCTTACGGTGAGCAGCTGCGATCTTTTGATCGGTATGCGTCTGCACGCCCTGATCTACGCGGCCAACCAATCGGTACCGATGCTGGGCCTATCCTATGACCCTAAGATCGATCAATTTCTTGGACGATTGGGTCTGCGGGCAATCGGAACAACGGATACCCTGGATCCGGATGCTATGGCCACTGCTGCTGTCGAACTGCTGGACAACGGCGAGGTATGGCGCGCACGGCACGCGGATGCAATTGAAGCATTACGGAGCCAAGCGTTGCTGCCCGCGCAACAAATTGTGCGGCTAATACGTCAAATTCAGTAAGGCAGTGAAGCGAAGAAGCTGTAATCGGATGAAGAGGGTGAATGAAAGGCATGACTGTGACAGTCCATGAGAAGCGACAGGCGCAAGCGGCCCCAGTACCTGAGGTACCGGTGGTACCGATGTACGGAATGTCCTTCTCTCGAATGAATATGAAAGATACCGTGCGTTATCTGACCGAGGCAATTGAGCAGCGTCGGACGACGCAGGTCATTACTGGCAATCCCATCATGATTATGACGGCCTTGGAGAATCCGGTGTTTCACCGGGCGATGCGTGAAGCCGAGCTGTTGGTGCCCGACGGTGCAGGTGCCGTATGGGCAGCGAATTATGTAGGGATGCCGGTAGCCGAGCGAGTAGCCGGGTTTGATCTGTTGCATGAGCTGCTGCATGTCGGAGAGCAGAAGCGCTGGTCAGTTTTCCTGCTGGGAACGACCCAGGAGGTCATTGACGAAGCAGCCGACAGGCTGAAGCGTCAGTATCCGCTGGTGCGGTTCATTGGCACCCATCACGGATTTTTCGGAGATGATGAGGATGCGGAGGTTATTGCCAAGATAAGGGAAGCTGATCCGGACATGCTGTTTGTGGCACGCGGGGTGCATAATCAGGAGCCTTGGATAGCCAAGCACAAGCAAGCGCTCGGCGTTCCGGTTATGATGGGGATCGGTGGTAGTCTGGATGTTATTGCCGGCAAGCTGAAGCGGGCCCCGCTATTCATGCAGCGTCTTGGGTTGGAATGGCTTTATCGCCTCATGTTGCAGCCTTCTCGGATCGGAAGAATGCTGGCTTTGCCCAAATTCGTGATTAAAGTGATGCGCGACCGCGAAAACGTGACAAAAGAATATCCAACCCCGTGAAAATTCTGTGAAAATGCTGAAAATCGGTTAAAAATGGAGTTGGAGTTTCTTATTTAATCGGAGTATAATTCATTCCGGTAGAAACAAAAGGGGAGTTGGAGATGTCTGTGAGCGTTATTTATATTATGGGATTTGTCATCGCACTCGTATTGGCGTTATCCTTGACGCCGCTCGTCAAGACCTTTGCATTTAAAATTGGAGCGATTGACAAACCGAATTACCGCAAAGTGCATACGCGCATCATGCCTCGCTTGGGCGGGCTCGCCATCTATGCTGCTTTTATCGGAGCTGTATTGGCGGTACTGCCATTTGTGCCGGAGGGCATGCTTAGCCGTTATGATATGAATTTGATTTTTGCCACTATGGCAGGCGGTACAATTATCGTCCTGCTAGGCGCGCTTGATGACCGGATTGAATTGTCGGCTAAGGTCAAGCTGCTTGGTCAGATTATCGCAGCCTGTGTCGTTGTCTTCGGCTTCGGCGTCAAGATCGACCTGGTCAACATTCCATTCGGTGCCAACATGCAGCCGATTGCGGACTGGTTGAGCATTCCGCTGACTATCTTCTGGATTGTTGGGGTGACCAACGCCATCAATTTAATTGATGGTCTGGATGGTCTGGCTGCAGGTGTATCGGGTATCGCGATTGGCACAATCCTCGTTATGGCCTTTGTTATGGGCTTTGAGCCGACGATCTTGCTGAGCTGTGTGTTATTGGGCGGGATTGTAGGATTTCTGTTCTTCAATTTCCATCCGGCCAAGATATTTATGGGGGACTCAGGATCACTATTCCTGGGCTTCTGTCTCGCGACCCTGTCGATGATCGGCTTCAAGCAGGTCACGATCGTATCGTTCGTGACGCCGCTCTTGATCATTGGGGTGCCTTTGTCTGATACCTTCTTCGCCATCGTACGTCGTTGGATCAACAAGAAGCCGATCTTTGCTCCGGACAAAGGCCATTTGCATCACCGTCTGCGCGACCTTGGCTTCAGCCATCGTCGCACGGTACTGATCATTTACGGAATTGCCGCATTCTTCGGATGCTGTGCCATCGTTCAATCAACCATTGTCCAATCGCCAGCGGCGAACTGGATTACCTTCGGGGTTATCGTCATTCTGACGATCTTGCTGCAGATCGGGGCCGAGCTCATCGGCATTGTCGACAAGACGCGTCGGCCCGTCATCAACTTCATCCAGCGCAAGCTGCTGAAGCTGAGCCCCGAACCTGCACGACAAAATAAGTCTTAGCTCTTATTCTTTTGCCTTGGTCCGATACACGGACCAGGGCTTTTTTATTTTTGCAGCCCATTCTAAAAAATCGTACCTCCATAACCGATAACATAGGTACAATACCTGCACGCCGGGCGTTACCCGTTATGCAGGCAGAGGGGGAACGCGATTCGATTTTTGCCGGCCCGTACCTGATGAACCGACGAAATGGATATGCGTGAGCACGTTGCACGTATGCGATAAAATTATGCTTTCGAAGGCGTTTCCTTCGAAAACTTTTAGGAGGACCACATGTTAAAAAAAGCACTCTCAGTTCTAATGGCCGTGGCGCTGCTCCTGACGATCGCGCCGGTCTATCCCGCGCAGGTAGAAGCGAATACGTCGCGGAATTTTGTATTTAACAATGAACAATACACTTCCGGCACACCGAGAATCACAACCAATGAACGCGTCACGCTAAACGGTACAATCAACAATGTCATTGGCAGTACGATTACGTACAGTGTATACCAGATCTCTCTCACCAATGGCCAGGAGACGATACTGAACCGCAATGAAAATCAAACCACCAATATTTCACTCAGCGGCAGCAGTATTACCATCCTGAATGTCCAACTGTTCCCCGGTCTTAACAAGATTACCTTCAAGGGAGCACAAGGCAGCGCTGAGGTGACGGATTCAATCTATATTGAATACCGCAACAGTCCAACGCTTTTTAATTTGATGGCAAATCTGGACGGTCTGCAATACGAAATTCAAGAGCATGGTACAACAGTGGTGCATTCTACACCATCACAAGGCAGAGCCAGTGCAGATATCAGCATTAGCGGTAAAGCGCCAAACGCAGAGCGTGTAACGGTTATTGTTAATAATCGAAGCTATACGTACGCAGTTAACAGTATCAATGACTGGAACTTTGTTGCGGCGCCGGTGAATATCGTCAAAGGGAAGAATACGGTGACGATTCGCGTCTTCAACAATAATCAGACTGTAGAAACGACAAGAGATATTGCTTTCTATAACGGAACCGTGACTTTCTTTGACATGAATCTCAAGCATGATAACGGTTCAGCAAGTCTGGAGAATAATCCGAACTTTTCTGTTCCTAATACTAATCTGACGCTAGAAGGCAAGGTTATAGTTCCACTGCTCTACGATCAGGCCACCAATGCACACACGCCAACGATCCCGAATGCCGGATTGCAGTACCGTCTGGGGAACACTGGCGCGTTTACGGCAATTCCAGGCACGATCCAGATGGACCCAGTAGGAACTGTTCTCAGACCCAATGACCGGTTTATGACGCTTACATATGCCATTCCATTATCAGGAGCAAACTTGACGTTTGATACCCGGCATACGATTCAGTTCCAGGGGATGAACCTGGTTAAGGTGCCGGCTGGAACCGACCTGTCGGATGTATATTCATTTACACTGCGTAATAGTGGATTGGCTTACATCGAAGATATTAACTATTTGCCGGGGTTCACTGGCACGACAACTAACGGTCAACTGGAAACCATGCAGGGCTCTGATATTGAGAATGCCGATATTTTCTCGCTGCCCATGGGTATTGAGGTATTGATCGGGAACTATCAGAACTGGACCACTCCGCCGGCTAATCTGGTCACCATTCAAAGCGTTCGTGATGCGGCCGGTACGGTTCACACCGTGGGGAGTAACAGCGGTGTTTTGAACGATCCGACTCATAAATTTAGTTATATTCAGCGTGAGGTTGGATACGTAACGCAACGAAATATCGATGGGGTGGAGCAGCGTTTCCTGCGCGTGTTCCTGGAGGTGCGCAAGCTGCCGTCTGCTGGACAGCAGACCCTTAACATCCGACTCAATAATAGCAATGCCTCGACAGACGTTTATGCAGCACCAATTACCCTGCTCTACGGCCCGTATGCGAATTTTACTCGTCTACTGGATACCATGTCTGTAAGTTACGACACGACACTGCAATCCGGACCGGGCCAGCAATTCCTGATTCAAAACCAGTTGGACCGCTTCCGTGGAGAACTGCTGAATATTGCCAACCCGAATGATATCGTCTATGAATCGTCTGCAGACGGACCGCAAACGGTATTCATGTATATTAATAACACGCACATCCTGCTGAGGCAGGAAGAAACAACCAACCGGGCCAAGTTCATCATCAAAGATGCTGCTGAAGAGTCTAAAGCGTTCAACGCGCTCTTCAAATCCGGTGACAATACTATTCGATTCGTGTTCCGCACGGCAAGAAACAACTATGAACGCAGTATGAAGCTGACGCTTGTTCCGACCAATCTGCCGCAGATTCCGGCGGAGAACACGGATGGTGTATATCCATATAGTATTGGGCTGCAAAGGCCAACACCGAACGATCCCAAGTTCCCGCTCTCCGGAAATGTGTTTACAACAAAAGAAGCAGAGATGAACGTCTACGGTACCTTTGATTTTATTGATTTGGGAACAAGTGTGCAGGCTGTAATCAACAAGCTGGACACGATGAATGCGGATCGCAAAAATTATATGATTCGCATTTCCACTGCTGGTGAACCGGACATTAACTGGTCTCTGGAGAATTCATTTGTAACCATTTCTGCCAATGAATCTGAACATAATCAGGTCGTCGGCGGTTCGGTCACGGTACCGGGCCTGACAGTGCAGTATGACTTGGCCAAACAGAGCTTCTCTTTCATTCTGCCCAACCAACAGCTGCCTATCGACGGTAGTCCGAAGGTTTACACAATCACGGTATTCAACAGCGGAGAGACGGGCCCTCGGGCGACATATCGTTTGGAGATTAATCCGACGACAATCCCGTATACGGTGCTGGCCCCGATCCTGGAGAAACGAATCATGAATCAGAACTTTGTTGAAGTGGTGATTGCTTCACCAGGTGCCGAGAGCATTAATATTAACAAAGTGGAAGCCCGCAAGATCACTTACCTCGATTACAGCCGACTAGAGGATGGACAGCCACGACTCATTCCAGCCTTCAGTGCGCTTGTTACAGATCTTAGAGGCGGAAGGGATACCCGGATTGACCTGATTATCCGTAGGGGCAATGATGAGATTAAGGATTATTTCAACGTGAAATATGTGCCGGAGTCGATCCCGGGTCATCAGATTATGGAGACGATGAAAAACTCCCATAAGCTGTTTGATAATCAATTGACGTTGAGCTTTGATCGGAATACGAATTTAATCCGCACCGATTATAATGTGCCGGATAATCTTAAAGGCCAAGTTTATAATGGTCATAAATTATTGTTTGCTATAGCAAACCCTGTAGATGGCGTTGTAGACCGTCATGATTTTCAATCCGTACCCGCCAATTATGACCTGGACTTGTCACTTGGAAAAGTACTGTTCGGCGCTAGCTTTCCGCAGCGGTATATCAAGTCTAGTCCTGTCTATTGGATCGATCCAGGCCAAGCGGATGACGCGACCACTCCGGGTGTGTATGATCCAATTGATGCAGGTGTGGACCCCTATCCGTTCTCTAGGGAGCAAGGGGTAACCCAGCGTTATTATTTCTCTCGTGCGAACGACCGGGAGCTGGTTCCGTCCAAACGCGGTTCGTTGACCCTCGCTTACGATCCGTCGATCCGTCAGGGTGCAGGCACGATGGTTACCGTATTCCGTTTTGACGCTTTCACGCAGCAATGGGAGAATATTGGTGGCGTTGTTGACGACCGTAAGAATACCATTACTGTGCCATTCGATAGATTTGGATACTATACGGTCGCCAAATTGAGTTATGGCTTCAATGACATTACTGATCATCCTTATGCAAGAGAAGCGATGGAGGCCATCTTCACCAAAGGTGTGATGAACGCGATTGATCCTAGCGGCATGTTTGGTGGCGATCAGTATGTGACCCGTGCCGAGTTTGCCCGCATGATCGTACGTGCACTTGAGATGCCGCTCAACTATGATGGGGCCAATCACTTTGATGATGTGCCGAATATGGGCAACGCGATTAATATGAATGCGATTTGGGATTATCGCTATATTGAAACCGCGGCTCGTTCAGGTTTTACAAGAGGGACGCGTCCGCGCGCATTCGACCCAGAGTCCCCTATCGTCCGTCAGGACGCAGCGGTCATGCTTGCCAAGGCGCTGAACATGAAACTAGAGACGGATGCATCTAAGGTTCGTTCAGGCTTGCAGAAGGCGTTCAGAGACGAGGGTGCGATGGACTTCTATGCGGCGCCGTCTATTCTGGCGATCCAGAAGAAAGCATTCATCCAGGGTGCACCTGTAGATATTAATGATCCAGCTCGGGGTAATGTGTTCCAACCGAAGGCGAGGCTGTTGCGCAGTGATGCTGCCATTATTATCGCTAAGGTTATGGCGGATGTGAAAAAGCTGCCGAAGTTGTATACTCAGTAGTCTATAGTAAGGTATGGGGCGGCTATTCCAATAGGATTAGCCGCCTTGTTGCATTCTATTACCAAAATGCGGTATAATCACAAAACCGTGTCTGAATCTGAGAATTTCCAAATGAAGTTCTTTTCATAGATTTAGAGGTTCTCAGAATTCTCTGCGACCTTGCGGAGATGACTGGCACATATTTTTTTTGTTGGTAAATGTTTCTCAATGACGAAACGCGGGTAACAAGCTATACTAGGTTTCGACAACATACATAATGTGAAGTCATTACCAACGCTAGCGAAACCCACCAAGTGTTACATAGTTTTGAACAGTGAGAATGCCATTAAAAAAAATTCAAAGTTTTTTTCTCGGAATCGCAACTTTTCTGAATCCCCTGCGTTTATATACATGGAGTCGCACAGAGCGGCCCATAACGCAAGGTTTCTGAAAATGTGCTTTACGGTAGGATGTGCCCATTGTATAATGTTCTAGTGGCATGCGATTCTACCATATTTTTCTACGCTAGTTTACAAGTTTCTGCGACATGATCTTACATAATGGTTAGGAACATGCCACGCAGACATTCTTTATAATATCGCGCTCAACTCTGGGAAGGGGGTGAATCGGCCGATGAGGGAAACGAGCCATCACATTGCAAGACAAGACTCTCAACATCCGAAACATTTTAGAGGAGATGAACAAAAGGTTATGAAAAAAAGTTTATCCTTGCTTTTGGCCATCGCTATGGTGTTCTCCATGTTTGCAGCCGTAGCGTCTGCAGCTGAAACCCCACAAGAACGTTTTGACGTTCTGAAAGAAGCTGGCATCTTTGAAGGTTATCCAGATGGATCTGCTGGTCTGGAGCGCCAAATGACTCGTGCAGAATTCTCCAAAGTTCTTGCACTGCTGACTGACGCACCTTCTAACCCTTCTGCTAATACTTACACTGATGTGCCTGCAACTCACTGGGCTTCCGAGTTTATCGGAGCTGTTACAGCTGCTGGCCTGATGAACGGCGTTGGACTGAACAAGTTCGACCCTAACGGTACTGTTACTGTAGAGCAAGTCGCTGCTACCCTGGTTCGTGCACTGGGTCTCGACGAAGCTTCCGGTAACCTGACTGGTACTTACAGCCCTTGGGCACAAGGCTACATTGTAGCTGCTCAACAAGCTGGCCTGCCAATCGAAGGTCCTAACTACAAAGCAAACGCTCTGCGTTCTGTGCTTGTAGACAATGCTTACACTGTATGGGTACTGTCTTCCGTACAAGTAACTGCAACTGAAGTAATCGACGAGAACACAGTCGAAGTTACTTTCTCCGATGGCGAGAAAGTTGAAGTTGAGCTGACAACTGCACTGGTTCCTAACCAAGCTACTAACGTAACTGTTAAATACCTGGGCGTTGACTTCGTAGTTTCTGTAACTCTGGAGCAAGGTACTGTTGAAGCCGCTGCTATCGGCGCTAACAAGATCGAAGTTAAATTCAACCGTGCTGTAAACCCTTCTGATGTTACAGTTAACCTGCGTCGCGCAAACAACACTGTTAACATTCAAGAAAGAGTATGGGCTTCGGACAACAGATCCGTTGTTCTGCAAACTAGCTCCAAATTCGTTGCTGGTACTTATACTGTTTCCGTAACTGGAATCGAGTCTGAAGCAATCGAGCGTGAACTGACACTCGAAGCTGAAAAAGTAGCTTCCGTAGACATCCTGTCTGACGTTGCATCGCTGTCCGGTCCTGCCGGCAACACTGGTGCAAGCGTATCGGTTGGTTACCAAGTACTTAACCAATACGGTGAGGACATTTCTGCTACTACTCAATTGAACGCTAATACTACTATCGGTACAATTGCTACTAACCCTGTTTCCGGTAGAACATTGACAATCAATGCGTCTTCTGCAAATGCTCCTTTCCAAATTGGTCAAACGTTGGCTGTTACATTGATTCACGTTCCTACTTCCACTGTTGAAACAGCAACTCTGACTGTTTCTGCAGAAGCTAGAGTATCGCAAATCAGCGTAGAAAGACTGGCTGGTCCAGCTAACACTACTCTGACTGCGGATACTGCTAACCCTAGCGATTTCTACCTGGTAATCAATGCAAAAGATCAATACGGTGCAGCTGTAACTGATGTTACTAAATTGAAAGAGCAAGTTCTGGTTAGTGTTTCTAACACTGCAGTAGCATCTGTAAATGGCTACAGCAATAACCAAGCTACTTTCACAACTGCTAACATCAATGGCGTAAACACTCCTGTTCTGCGTCTGAGCACGCCTAACACTAACGGTCGTCTGACTGCTGGTAACTCTGTTGTTACTCTGATTGCTACTGGTCCTGGCGCACAAACTGCTAGCTTCACAATTGAAGTTGGTCAAGGTCTGCGTTCTGACACTGTAACATTCACGCCTCCAGGTAGCGTTGCTGCTGGTGAAGTGGTTCGCGTACCAGTTGTCGTAACTGACCTTGCTGGTAACGAAATTACTAACACTACTGTTCTGAACAGCGTTAGCAACGATAACTACATCGGCGTACGTGTAACTCCTACACCTAGCTATACTGGTTTCAACGGTACTTTCGTTCGTGAGAACAACCAAACATACTACCGTTTCACTGCACCAACTACGACAGGCGTTCTTAACCTGACTGCACTGTCCAGCACGTTCAAAGCAACAAACCTGCAAATCAACATTCAAGACGCAGCTGTACCTAATGTAATCACTGGTATTAAAGACGTTAACCGCGTGATCTTCGATGGTCAAACGGTAACTCTGGACACTGGTAAACTGGTTATTGAAGATCAATATGGTCGTGTGATCAACAGCCCAGCATTGAACGCTGCTGATACTACTGGAAACTACAAAGTAGTTGTAACTGGCGGTAACGGCGATTACATCGAACGTACTGGTAATACAATTGCTTCTGGTTCTTCTGTAACTCTTGAGGCATCTGGACGTGGTTCTGAAACGTTGACTTTCGCTGTTGAAAGATACAACGGAACTGCTTGGGTTGCTGTACCAGGTAGCGCAACAACTGTTCAATTCCGTTCCGTAACTCAAGCTGATCTGGGTAACTACGGTGTAGATCCAGTTGGAAGAGTGTTTACTCAAGCAGCTGCTGGAGTAACTCAATACAACAAAACACTGAACGTGTTTGGTCTTACTTCTGACCAACAAAAAGTAACTCTGCCTTCTGATCTGTACAATGCGGTTGCACAAAACAGTAATGTAACAATCAGTGATTCTGGCGCACTCACTATCACTGGTGCAGCAACTGGAACAACTGGTGGTATCTACCCTAACGATTCTACAAATGAAGTTACAACAAGTGTGCGTGTAACTATCAACGCTACTGGTCAAGCTATCGATGCTGAATTGATTGCTTCCCGTGTAGCTCCAGCTGTTGAAACACTTGCTGCTGACGGTACTGTAACAATTGGTGCTGGTAACTTCAGCTTCGGTTCGATTGCTGACAAAGTAAGAGCAACTGATCAATACGGTGTAAGAGCTACAGTTAATGCTGATGGAATTACATTCCCTGGTCAAGCAACTGTACGTGCTCTGATTAACATCACTGATCTGGTTAACGCTGGTGGATCTACTACTCCAGTAATCACAGGCAATGGTACTACCAATGCTACTATTGCTGGTCTGGAGTCTGGCGATTCCTTCACAGTAACTCTGACAATCAACGGTAAAACATCTACAACTCGCGTTAACGTTCAGTAATCTGTTTGACAAAAGAGCCCTTCGGGGCTCTTTTTTTATTTGCTTCGAAACAAAGTGCAGGCCTGCAACGTCTAATCAGGTAGAATATTGCAGGAGGAATGTATGTGAGAAAACGTTGGGTGAAACCCGCCGTCATTGGGTTGACGGTCTTGACAATGTTGGCGTCGCCGCTGTCGGTGTTGCCACAGCCAGTCGCGGAGGCGAGTATGGCGCAGTTGTCCAAGCAGTGGGTGCGTTTGGGCTCGTCTGGTGTGTTGAATGTGCGGGATGCGCAGTTCTTGATGCAAGAGAAGGGTAAAGTATTGGCGGTTACGGTGGGGATCACCAATAATAGCTCGCGTTCACTGAGTCTGTTGGATTATTGGGTTCGCGTGAAGAGTAAATCTGGTAAAACCTTTAAGGCTTCGTTGCTCGAAGCGGACAAGGCCAAGACGATGGTGCCACCGAACTCCTCACTCTACTTAACCTATTACGCGGTTGTGGATCTGCAAACCAATCTTTCCGATCTTCTATTCGACGTTATCGAATGGGATTTTGACCAGCCCAATTATGAGAAACGATTGGGACGCATTAGCGTGCCATCTGGCACCACTGGCAAAACGCCTGCTTTTCAGGCGAATGTCATGCTATATCAGAACTCCAAGTTACGGGGCGCTCTCAAGTCTTACATAGCCACACGCGATAACACTAACACGTATGTAACGCTTCAATACTTGATTGAAAACGTTGGCTTTCGTTCAGCAGATCTTTCCGGGTTGAAATTTTATGCACAAACCGATGGTATGTCAGTCTATGGGGTGAATTTTGCTGCGTCGAAGGAAACTATCGAGCCGAAAGAGCGTAAAATTGTCACGCTACTCGCCACCATTCCAAACAGTGTCGCCACCAAACCCTTGTCTCTTATCGCAGCTACTTCGGATGAAGCCAGCAAAGTGGAGCTTCCGCTAGGTGTCTTCCAACTGCCTGCGATCAAGACAACAACGCCGGCGGCAGCTGGCAGCAATCGTCTCATCTATCTGAATGGTCAGTTGATTTCGACCAAAACGGCGGGTGCTACTGTTGAAAAGACAGAGGACGGTCAGAAACAGACGGTTGAGCTTGCCTTTCATCTGCAGAACACTGATAACCGTGCCGCGTCCTATGCCAATTTGGACTTTGTCATTGAGACCACTGGAGGGGCTCAGTATCCTTTGACTTTTACAAAGGAAGAGCAGACTATGCTGCTCCCTAAGATTGAAAAAAAACTCACACTCACTGGCGAAATTCCTGCCAATCTTAAGATAGAAGACGCCATCGTGGTGGTTCGTTCAGCTCCAAGCGAAGAAACCCGCAAAGCCACCTTGGGCACCTACAAGATATCTCGTACAGTTGTTGTTCCAGAAAATAATTCGGGTACCATCTACCAGAACAAAGACTATCGGCTTCATATCGATTCCGTGAATCGAATCGCCACCGAAGGCAATGATCTTTTGGTTGCGGACTTGGTGATTACGAACCCAACCAGCGAATCGAAGGCGATTCCTGTGTATCAGGGACATTTCCTGATTAACGGCGTTAAAACCCCGACTCAGTCATTCATCCCACTGGACCAGTCGGTTACGATTGCTCCTGGCGGTACGTATAATGTGGCCGTGTATTCAGAGATTCCTTATACCTCTGTAGTAAATGACTTGTCATTTGTTCTGACTGAGAAGGTAGAAGACAAGCCAGACAAGACGTTGTTCCGTTTTGACAAACAAATGATTCGGACCCTCGTGCCTCAAAAACAAGATCGAGTGTACGAGATTAAGAACGTCGGTCGTCAAGCCAGTGTGAAGCTGCAGAAATCTGCTATTCATCGTGGTGCGCAGGCTAATGAGCAGTTCTACTATGGTGAGTTTGAAGTGACCAATCATGAGATTCGGCTTGCAGATCCTACTAAATTGCAGGGCTATCTAAAAGATAACGCCGGCTTGATCGTACCGATCAGCTTTGTACATGACACGGCTCGCATCACGCCAAAAGCAAAAGCGCTCTATGCGGCTGTGGCTAAAATCCCGGCTACCTTTAACAAAGACAAGTTTGCTCTCTATTTGGGTCAATCGATTGTTACGGAAGCAGGTGGAGAAGGGTCAGCCGCGAAAACACTGATGGTCAAGCCAGTTGCTTACGAGATTAGCCCAACGCTTACTTATAATGAAACGTTAAAAAATATCACGTTTGCTGGAAACCTATTGAATTTCAGAGAGCTTCAAGCTAATCTGAAAGTAACGGAAGGCGAGAATGCGAACTTTACAGGGTTTGATTTTAAAATCAAATACGATTATACCCGTGATGCTAACTATGAGACGGCTTATAAGGATCAGAAGCTAGTCTTTGAAATCGTTGATGCCGGGGAAGGTAAAGTTACCTATAATAAAGAGATTCGTATTTCGCCATCGGATGACGGCAATGCCCCACTCTTGAAAGAGGGCCAAGAGGTTTCCTTGGATTTGGTGTTTGAGGACCCAGCCATTATGAGCAAGATCAGACGCTTCCGTGAATATCAGTTCAATGTTTACACGGTCGTGGACAATCATAAGCTGCTCATTGCCTCCAAAGAGTTGAAGTGGCAAAATCTTGAGAAAATTCAGTAATGCACTTGCATTAGAAAGGCGGAAACATGAACAAAACTACGCTCGTTAAACTTGGAGCAGCCGTTACTATCATGGGCACAGGCATTGTGCTGGGATCCGTATGGTCCACCAATGCCGAAGGCAACGCCTTAAAACCCGGATCCACGCAGGACCCTGTCGTAACGAAGAGCTACGTGGATCAGCAGATTGCAGCGGCCCTAGGTCAAGGTGGAGGGGGTGGGGGGACAACAACCCCGCCTCCGACGACAACACCGCCAACCACGCCTACAACGCCGGGAGCAGCCTCCCAGGTTGAAGTGGTCAATGTGCCGATTGGTAAGACACTGATTGCAGATCAAGGCGCACAGTTCGTTGTGCGGGCCGGTGCTGCGCTGGCTTATAGTCAGGACGTCGATGGCATCTCCGATGTGACGGATGGCAGGGACATCAAGAATGGACAAGCGGTACCAAAGAATCATCTGATTCTCTTCCCTCGGGATGGGCGCGGAATTGCACCGGACCCGACGGTCAACAAGAATCAATTGGTCGTACTGGTGACCGGCGGTTATAAGATCCAATAAGTTCTGTCTAATTTTCCCCGGTTTGACAACATGTTATACGCTTGGGCCTGCCTGTACCTTCATATACTATCTCCATCAACTCACGGAGGTGCAGGTCATGTCCAATCGCAGCAATAAAATTGTCGTTCCGGCATCGAAACAAGCGCTGTATCAAATGAAATATGAAGTAGCAGCTGAACTGGGTTTAAATGTAGGCAGTGGATATCGCGCTAATGCTGGTGGAACAGAGGGGCTGGATAGCGAATTTGCAGGTGAATTAGGCTCTGTGTCGCATGGACAAAGTGGTTCGCAAGTGAAGGAATCCTGGTCCCATCTGGCGACTCGCGACGCAGGTGCGGTAGGCGGCGGCATCACGCGGCGGCTGATCGCGCAGGCGGAAGATGTGTTAAGGGACTTCCGTTGACATATAGCGACATATCCGGTATCATACTGTCCTAGAAGTGTTGTATAACAACCTTTTCCTATATGGAAAAGGTTCATTTTTTGAATATATAAGTCTTTACGTCGATTTGTGCCTGTGGACTTATTATACGATGGTTTTAGGAGGTTGATACGGATGGCAATTAAAGGACGGCATTTATTCACATCGGAGTCAGTAACAGAGGGACATCCGGACAAGATCTGTGACCAGATCTCCGATGCAGTATTGGATGCATTTTTGGAAGTAGACCCGCATGCTCGCGTAGCTTGCGAAGTATCAGTTGCAACGGGCTTGGTTCTCGTTATTGGTGAGATCAGTACCCGTGCGGATTATGTGGATATTCCTTCGATCGTGCGCCGCACGATTAAAGATATCGGCTATACGCGTGCGAAATATGGCTTTGATTATAACACGTGTGCTGTACTGACCTCGCTGAATGAGCAGTCTGCTGACATCGCTCAAGGTGTAAACGCAGCGATTGAAACACGTGAAGGCAAGAACATCCTCGAGGAAAATGAAGATATTGGTGCAGGTGACCAAGGCCTGATGTTTGGTTTTGCGACCAACGAGACACCTGAGCTCATGCCACTGCCAATCGCGCTATCCCACCGGATCTCCCGCCGCCTTGCAGAGGTGCGTAAGGATGGTACGCTGGATTACCTGCGTCCGGACGGTAAGACGCAAGTAACGATTGAGTATCAGGATGGTAAACCAGTTCGTGTGGATGCGATTGTCGTATCGACTCAACATGCGGAAGAAGTCACACTGGAGCAAATCCAGCAAGACATCCGCGAGCACGTGATCAAGCCTGTTGTTCCTGAGGAATGGCTGGATGCGGATACGAAGTACTACATCAACCCAACGGGCCGCTTCGTTATTGGTGGACCTCAAGGTGATGCTGGTCTGACTGGCCGTAAAATCATCGTTGATACCTATGGCGGCTATGCTCGTCATGGCGGCGGTGCGTTTTCCGGTAAGGATCCAACAAAAGTTGACCGCTCGGCAGCTTATGCGGCTCGTTATGTGGCGAAGAACATCATCGCTGCTGGTCTGGCCGACAAGTGTGAGATTCAGCTTGCTTACGCCATTGGCGTAGCGAACCCTGTTTCCATTAACGTGGATACGTATGGCACTGGCAAAGTGGATGAAGAGAAGCTGGTTGAAGTCATTCGCAACAACTTTGATCTTCGTCCGGCAGGCATCATCCGTATGCTTGATCTGCGTCGTCCAATTTACAGCCAGACTGCCGCTTACGGTCATTTTGGTCGTACCGACATCGATCTGCCGTGGGAGCGCGTGGACAAAGCTGACAAGCTTAAAGAAGAAGCTCTTGCATAATATAAGAACCATGAGACCGTCCGGGACCCCGGGCGGTTTCTTTTTATCCTCGCGCTACCATAGTCAATTTGCCAAATTCCCTAAACTTCCAGTCGATATCGACCGAAGATATATGTACGACTGACATTTTTGGGGAGTGAAGCTGAAGTGTTGCGGAATTGCAAAATCATATCTATCCTCTTGGCAGCGTTGATGATCGTTCAGGTCATCGTTCCGAGCCTGCCCTATACTGACTCGATTGTACATGCCGGACCTAATGGTCCGATACTCTTTTCAACCAATCCTGCGGATAATGCGACCAATGTATCACCTAATGCGGCACTGCAGCTGCAATTTGACGAGAACGTCGTCAAAGGGACGGGTTCAGCAGCAGTTACGATCCGTCGTGTATCGGACAATGCCATTGTTGAGACCTTTGTCGTTGCGACTAGCGCGGCGGTAACTATTGGATCAGACAATCGTCAGGTGCGGATCACCCCTTCATCCAACACCCTGCAATTAAATACAGAGTATTATGTTCTCATCGATCCAGGTGCATTCCGTAATACGAACGGACAGAACTACGCTGGCATCTCTCAGGCCACCGCGTGGAATTTCACGGTCACAGCAACTGACCGGACGCCACCTGTTCTGCTTGGCCGCACACCCGCTCAGGGCGGTACGATCGAGATGGGTGGTATCCTGCAGCTTCAGTTTGACGAGACGGTCTACGCCTCTAGCGGCAATGTCACGTTACAGCGTCTTAGCACCAACGGAGCAGTAATTGATACGCAGTTGATTGGCGTAACGACTACCAGTGTCCGTGGGAGCGGCACGAGCACCATTACAATCGCCCCGTCGACACCACTAGAGCCAAGCAGTCGCTATAACGTCTCTGTCAGTAGCGGAGCGTTTCAGGATGCTTATGGCAACAGCTATGCGGGTCTGAACGGATGGACCTTCCAAACCCTTGGGCCTCCGATGTCTATGCCTTTGTTGTCGCCACCAGATGACGCTACAGGTGTGAGCGCCCAGACCTCGCTTCAGATGACGTTTGATCTACCGGTATCGAAGGGTACAGGTATGATTGTAATCAAGCGTGTCTCGAATAACAGCACAGTCAGAGAATACAATGTGGCAACTAGCAATCTTGTTACGATAGATTCAATTGATCCAACCATCGTTCGCATAACGAATACGGATGTAACAACGAACCAAGCTTACTATGTGCTTGTGGACCAAGGAGCATTCGTGAGCCGCAGTAACCCGTCTATTGTGTTCCAGGGCATCACAGACGCCACCCAGTGGAATTTCTCGACCTTTCCGAGCTCAGATACCATTCCGCCAACGGTAACGGCCTTGTCGCCTTCTGTGAGCCACAACAGCGGCACCCAGACGAGCCTGTCCTTCCCATTGGAGATGACCTTCAGTGAGCCGGTCTATCCTGGTAATGGTCAAATCGTCATACGCAACCAGCAAAATGATGCGATTCTCACCTCGATTCCAGTGACCTCGAATCGGGTAACCGGGGGTGGGACCAACAAGATCACCATTACACCGGGCATCCAGTTTGTCAATAACTCGTCCTATTATGTGCAAGTAGGCGGTCAGGCGTTCCGCGATGCTGCGGGTAACAGCTACACTGGCATCCCGGATACAGACCGGACGACCTGGCGGTTCTCGATTACGCAGGACACAGCTCCTCCACTAATCTCTGCGCTGCAGCCAGATAATGGAGCAACTGAAGTGCCACGTACAGGCAAGTTCATGGTTACATTTAATGAACCGATTCAGCTCGGAACGGGCCGTATCCTGATTCGCGCAGCAAGCGGTGGGAATGCACCGTCGGTAGAACCGCTGGCCGAGATTGATCCAGACAATAACCGTCGTCTCATTCTGACTGTACTGCCGAATGAGCCGCTTAGCGTCAACACGGCTTATTATGTCGAGATGCAAGAAGGCGCAGTGCGGGATATAGCTGGCAACAATTTTGCCGGTATTCTCAATGAGTACCGCTGGGCATTCCGGACCGTGGGTTCGGATACCACGCTGCCTCAACTCACCAAGGCCGATATGACCGGGGGCACGCGAATCGTGCTCACCTATAATAAGGAACTGAACCCGAACGTCGTCCCGGCGCCGGCCAATTTCTATGTGACGGTCAGCAACACGCCACGTGCGGTCACCTCGGTTGCCGTACAAGGGACAACCGTGACCCTGACGCTCCAAAGCGGTGTCGTTTTTGGCCAGGAAGTGAAGGTTTCTTATTCGAAAGGCGCTTCGCCAATCCAGGATCTGTCGCGTAATGAGGCGGCAAGCCTGAATGGCACAGTCGTGGGGAATACCCAACAGTCGACCTTGCCACGACCGGTGAGCGGAACCGTCAGCGGCGCGCTCATTACGATTACGTTTAATGAAAGTCTGGCAACAATGGCTAGCAGCGGTGCAGGGCAGTTCACGGTTTACTCCGGAAACAGCTACCGCAGTGTGGCTTCGGTAACGACGAGTGGTACATTGCTCCTCATTACTCTGAGTTCGCCGATTACAGATGGCCAGGCCGTGAGTGTCAACTACAGTGTCGGCTCGTCACCGCTGCGAGACGTGTCGGGTAATGCAGTACAAGCGTTTAGCGGCTTCGGTGTCCGCAATCTGTTGGATACAACCCCACCCGTGCTTCAGAGTATCGCCGCGGCTGGAACTCGCGTCATCTTAAATTATAACGAAGCGTTGAATCCGGGCGCTGTACCGCCTGCGGGTAGCTTTAGCGTCGTCGTGGCAGGAACAGGCCGGACGGTGAACAGTGTCGAGATCAGCGGCACACAGGCCATCCTGACGCTATCCTCCGCTGTGGCCAGCGGACAGGTTGTCCAGGTGAGCTATTTGGGAGGTAATCCGCAGCTAGCCGATCTGGCGGGCAATGCAGCTCCGCCTTTTGCCAATCAGATGGCGGGCTCGGTTAGCGGGGACAATGGTCAGATTATAGCGGCCACTGTTCAGGGACAGACATTAACGCTGACGTTCCCTTACACGCTTAATCCGGCCTACACACCGAGCGCAACCCAGTTCTATGCTAGAATTCAGGGCGTTCTGCACACGGTCACTTCGGTGTCCATCTCGGGTTCGTCGGTTGTGCTGCAGCTTCATCGCAGTGTGGCGACAGGGGAGACGGTGAGTGTGACGTACTCGTCAACGGGTACGCAGCTCCAGAGCACGGGAGGCGTGTTGATTGCGCCATTTACAGATTATCAGGTAGGTAATCAGAGCTCCTGGACGGGAGGCGGCAGCCTGCCATCGGATTTTGAAGTGTCCGATCGGGGCGGCTTGAACATGAAGATGACAGTGGCAATCACACAATCGAGCATGTCTCCGGCAGGACGGATTGCCCAGCGGTATACAATCCATGCAGACAAAGTTACTGCGGCCTATCAGGCTATCCGCAATGGCAGCGGGGACAGACCGCGCGTCCAGTTCACCGTACCATCCAGTGAGATGGCTGCCATCGTTGCGGTGCCGGTTCGTCAGTTGGAAGAAGTGAGCCGTCAGACGACCAATGCCGTCTTTGCCGTTCTTTACAAAGAAACAACCTATGAAATTCTACTATCTGCGCTGGATTTCCGGGAGATTGAACAATTGGTGGGTACCTCTGGTTATCTGCTCATTGAATTGGAGCCGAATGCAACGAGCGAATCAAACGGGCTGATGTCAGCGATTAGTCGCGCGAATGCTCAGATTATGGTAAGCCCAATGAGCTTTGAACTGTCCGCTTCGAGCGGTGGTATTGACAAGCCGATTACGAATTTCACGGGTTACTTGACCCACACCGTGAGAACGGCTGTACAGCTGGATCCGCGCAAAACGGCGGCTGTCTGGCTAGACCCGGAGACAGGGGCCTTATCCTATGTGCCGACGATGGTAACCAACACAGGTGGTTCATCGACGATCACGTACAAACACAAAGGCAACAGCGCGTATGCCATCGTTAACGGATTACAGGACTATCGAGACCTGGCTAACCATTGGGGACGCAATGACATCCTGATGCTGGTCAACAAGTTTGTTGCCGACGGACGGACGGCTACCAGCTTTGATCCGAATCAGCCAGTAACACGTGGCGAGTTCGCTGTGTTCATCGCCCGCGGACTCGGGTTATCCGGTGACAAGTCGGCAGCTAGCCGTTACAGTGACGTGAATGCGAACTCGGTCTTGGCTGCATACATCGGTGCTGCTTCCAAGGCTGGCATCGTTGAGGGCCACCCCGACGGGACCTTCCGACCTAATCAGTCGATTACCCGTCAGGAAATGGCAGCCATGATGATTCGGGCAACAGCGATGGCTGGAGCGAGTATTTCGATTCCACAGAGCAGCGTGGCTTATCTGTCCCGTTACAAAGATGCAGGTACGATTGCACCGTGGGCACGCGACGATATGGCAAAAGCCGTCGAAGCGGGCATTATCAACGGCATGACGGTCGACACGATTAGCCCGCGCACGGACGCGACGCGCGCTCAAGCCGCTGTCATGATCAAGCGTATGCTCGGTTATATCGAATTTATGGATGTGTAACGCATGGATGCGGAGGAGGGCTTGGGCATGAATTGGGAAGCAGGGCAACCCCGGGGGCAAGGATCGCCAGAGGGGCTGCTGCAGGCAGATCGCAGAGAGTTGGAGCTGGTGGCGAAGCAGATGCTGAAGCACCGGATGGACAGTACGGTAGTAGTGACGCTGACGGGATTATCGCCCGATGAGGTGTCTGTACTGAAAGCAACGATGACCTACTAACGAAACCTGAAGCCGTATTAAAAGACTGGCCGCTGCCCTCTCGGGGACAGCGGCTTTGTCGTGATCAAAGGGATAGCTCCCAAGGCCTAAGAGTCTAAAACGTCATTCCATGTCGCAATGTTGCGGGAGGGACATTAGGATCTTCTCATCTACCGTAACTTTTTCGGCCTTCTAGCAGTCTATAACTAGTAGATTTCAAGATGGGAGAGTTGCCAGATTATGCGTAAACGGGAAGTGGATAAACCGGGACCGGCGCAACCAATGGCCTATGACGATTTGGGTCGGACGATTCGGGACCGCGCGCTCAGGGAAAATGGCCGCATGAAGCGGGGGAAATTAACGAAGCGCGTACTGATCATCGCACTAAGCGGTACACTGCTGCTGCAGCCGCTTGCAAGTGTAGGGACATTCGGAATCGGACAGTTATTGAGTGGTACGCAAGTGGCGTCGGCCGCCGTGACCTCAAGCTTCAAGCAGACCTCCGAGTCGATGATTACCGCAGGTGCCAAACGAATCGATTACATATGGACCGGCACAAGGTCTGGCAAATCGGTGCAGGCCAACGTGCATGTGATAGAGGTGGATCTCACCAATCCACATGTGTCGCTTAATGTCATGAGCGGCAAGAACAACAACCTGACGAATACGAACACAACCACCAATATGACCAAAGAAACCGGCGCGGTTGCGGGGGTCAATGCGGACTATTTCAATATGGGTGCGGAAGGCGTACCGATGGGCGCACAGATTATTAGCGGCTCCCTGATGTCGAGTCCATCCGTGCTCAAAGGCATGTATGCTTTTGCGGTGTCCAATGACCGTGTACCAGTTATTGACCGGTTCGGATTCGAGGGCAATGTAACGACGGCGAGCGGCGGCAGCTTCCCGCTGGCCGGCATCAATCAGACGTCTTATATGACAGAGCCGGCTACGGGCTCTGGAACATTCAGTCACGTGAACGCCATGTATATCTACACAAGTGCCTGGACTGCGGCAGAGCGGCCCAACACCAAGAACAGCGCAACCACCCCGACTGAGATTCTGGTCGAAAACGGAAGGGTGACGCAAATAGCTGAGAACAGCACCTTACCCGTCAAACCACCGGAGAACGGGTATATCCTGCGTACTCATGGCACAGCGGCCCAGTTCGCCAAACAGCATCTGACGGTGGGCCAGACGGTTAATGCCAATTACAACCTGACTTCGCTGACAACGGGTGCCAAGAAGGATCCGGGATCTTATCAGATGATGGTAGGAGGCCATACCATTCTGGTGGAGGACGGCAAGGCTGCGAACTTCTCCCGGGACGTCAGCAGCATTAGCGGCAACAGTGCCCGTTCCCGGACAGCGGTAGGTTACTCCCGTGACAATAAGAAGGTCTATTTGGTCACTGCCGAGGATTACGGCAATAGCTCCGGCATGACGCTGAAGGAATTGCAAGAGGTTCTTACGCGGCTGGGTGTCTGGAAAGGGCTGAACCTGGATGGCGGCGGCTCAACAACCATGGCGGCTCGTCCACTCGGTGATTTTGAAGTAGGACTGGCTCATCCTACGGAGAATAGCGGCGGTACGACAGAGCGTCGCGTGATCAACGGCATTGGTATTTATACGTCGGCCCCCAAAGGCGAGGTTCAGGGCATCAAGGCCAGTGGTCCTAGTGTAATCTTCATGGGCCAATCGGCGGGCTACTCCTTGAAAGCCTATGATACGTATTACAACCCGATTGAACCGACAGGCATGACAGCGCAATGGAGCGTGGAGAACGGATTCGGTACGATGAATGGCAGCACGTTCACTCCGACCAAGTCGGGCAAAACGACGCTGACAGCCAAATCGGGCTCCGCCTCGGATAAGCTCGCCGTCGAAATCATCGGTGCCAGCCAGATCAGTCAAATGACAGTCAACGCCTCATCCGCTTCGCTGCAGGCTGGCTCGTCAATCAACGTGCCGGTACGCGTCAAGCTGACGGACGGACGTGAGATGAACGTGCCTGCGAGCTCGGTGCGCTGGGAATTCAGTGGCTTCACGGGTGAAGTCAAGGACGGCGTGCTGAATGTGCAGTCCATCAATCAAGGGGCGACCTCCGGTACGGCCATTGCTCGTTACGACGGGTATTCGGCACTTGTCTACTTCTCGGCAGGCAGTGCCAGTGCGGAGCGGACATGGGAGAACTTTGAGAATGTCGGCTACCCGATTACGTTCCAATCCACACCTAACGGCACCACGGGTTCGGTTAGCGTTGGCAACAGCTTGAGCGGCATGCAGTCCAAAGGGCTGATCATCAACTATGACTTTACGGCTGGCACGGGTACTAAGGCCGCCTATGCAGCGCTAAATGGTGATGGCCGAGCTGTCGAGGGATCGCCGCTCGCAATCTCAGCGGATGTCTACGGTGATGGCAGCAACAACTGGGTCCGTGCCGAGATCACAGATGCATCAGGCAAGCTGCACTATGTCGATCTCGCCCGTCCATTGGATTGGACCGGCTGGCGCAGTGTCAAGGCTGATCTGAGCACCTTGGGCATGACTTATCCGGTGAAGGTGAAACGTCTGTATGTTGCAAATCCGGAGCAAGGACAGAGTGAGCGTGCTGCGACAGGACAGGTAGCGATCGACAATATCGCGTTCCACTACCCTGCGTCGGCTGTGCAGCCGGATACACCGACCATTCGCCTGACACTGGGCAGCACCAATGCGTCGGTCGGCGGGACTGCTACGAAGCTGGATGCGGCACCGATTGCACTGAACGGGGTGACGTATCTGCCGCTGAAGTTCGTATCGGATGCCATCAAGGGGAATGTGGCATGGGACAATACAACCAAACGGGCGACCTTCTTGCGTGGCGACAAGCTGCTTGAGCTGTGGCTGGATCAGAAGGGATACGTCATCAACGGCAAGCGCGAGACTGCGGCAGCAGCGCCGATCATTCGCAATGGCAGGACGCTGGTCCCGGTTCGTCTGGTCTCCGAGCAACTCGGCCTAAAGGTCCACTATGATGCAGCCCAGAAGATTATTACCATTCAATAATATAGGTCTTGTTTCATCGGATTGTGGTATGATGGTAGAAGCATCCTCCATGGAGAAAGCGAGCCGAGGCGTACGTGAACTATCGAATCAACGACATTGACCGCGTCATTAAGAATGCGATACATGTAATGGAAGACAGCAAATATCAAATCTTCGAGATTTGTGAATCAGCCCGTCAAGAGCTGCTGCTGATTACCCAGGAGCTTGAGACGGTGTTCAAAGAAACAGCCGAGACGATCGACAAAGTCGATCGTCTCGAGCTGGACTATCGCCGTTCCCGGATCCGGCTGACCGAGGTCAGCCGGGATTTTGTGAGGTATAAGGAAGCTGACATCAAGGCTGCTTACGAGAAGGCGACCCAGATTCAGCTCGATCTTATGGTTTATCGGGAGAAGGAAGCCTATTTGAAGTCCCGCAGGGACGAGCTCCAAAAGCGTGTGAAAAACGTGGAGCAGTCCATCGAACGGGCAGAAACGATCAGCTCACAGGTGAATGTAGTGCTGGAGTACCTCTCAGGGGACCTGAACCAAGTGACGCGGATTCTCGAATCAGCCAAGAATAGGCAGGCCATTGGTCTGAAAATTATCGTCGCCCAGGAGGAAGAGCGTAAGCGGATTGCCAGAGAAATCCATGACGGTCCCGCTCAGTCCCTGGCGCATCTAGTTCTTAGGACGGAAATTGCAGAAAGAATGCTGCAAAAGAAGGAATTTGGATTAGTACAGGACGAATTAGTAGATTTGAAGGGCCAGGTACGACTAGGTATTGAAGAAATTCGCAAAATTATTTTTAATTTGCGGCCGATGGCTCTCGATGACCTGGGCTTAGTACCTACCTTACGAAAATACGTGCAGGATTTTGAAGAAAAAGCGCGAATCAGGACGACTTTTGAAACGGTAGGACGAGAGGTCAGACTGCCATCAGCGATGGAAGCGGCGATTTATCGTTTGGTTCAAGAAGCCTATACGAATGCGTTGAAGCATGCCAGCCCATCGATCGTCTCTCTCGGCATCACCTATCAAGCGCAGATTGTGAAGATCGTCATCCAAGACAATGGAACAGGATTTCATGTGGACCTGACCGAGGCAAGAGCCAAGGACAATTCAAGTTTTGGATTGATCGGTATGCGCGAGAGAGTCGAGCTGCTCGAGGGGAGGATGGAAATCGAGTCAGCGATAAATCAGGGAACGAAGATAACGATTCATATTCCCATAAATGCGGAGCCTAGAAAGGAGTAACTGACGATGGACGTGAAATCACCGGGGAACCGGACGATTAAAGTGCTGATAGCCGATGATCACCAGCTGTTTCGTGAGGGACTGAAGCGCATCTTGAACATGGAAGACGATCTGGAAGTGATCGGCGAATGCGGGAACGGGATTCAGGTCCTGGAGTTTTGCAACCGGCAAAAGCCCGAGGTCGTATTGATGGATATTAATATGCCGATTGAGAATGGGGTAGTCGCTACGGAGCGGCTGCGTGACATTTTCCCGGATGTGAAGGTTATAATTCTCTCGATCCACGATGATGAGAGTTATGTGTTTGAAACGCTGCGCAAAGGCGCAACCGGCTATCTGCTGAAGGATATGGAGGCGGAGGCGCTCGTCAATGCGATTCGCTCGGTCGTCAATGGCCATGCCTACATTCACCCCAAGGTGACGGGCAAGCTGATCAACCAGCTGCGTCGCATGACCTATCTGGACGAGATAGGCGCGAACTCTGGAGCCGCGGCTTCCGAAGAGACAGGCGTCAAATTCGTAGCCGGAGAGAACAACCCGCTGACCCGCCGGGAGGCCGAAGTCCTGCGACTGATGGCCGAGGGCAAAAGCAACAAAAACATCGGCGAGTTCCTGTACATTAGTGAAAAAACAGTTAAAAACCATGTCAGCAGTATCCTCCAAAAGATGGAGGTCGACGACCGCACCCAAGCGGTCATCAACTCGATCAAAAACGGTTGGGTGACGTTGTAAGCATAGGCAATATAGGGAACAGGAAAGCTCCAGGGCGGATTATGCTCTGGAGCTTTTTGATGTGGAGCTTTTTTTGATGGGAAGCGGCGGATTGAGCATGATTGTGGAGGCTTTCGTAGCGACGAAAATGTAAGGAAGTGCGCTGCGTAAAGACAAAAATACAACTAATAACAGCAGAAAACGACAATAAAGCTGCTCTAAAGACAAAAGCGCAGTTAATTTCTTGTTTATTTCTTAATTATGGGAATTTAAGCTTGATTAGTTGTATTTTTGACGTTATGGACCTCTAAAACGGAGACATCTTGGTTAGTAGTTGCACTTTTGTCTTTAGCAAGTGCGAGTTCTCGTTCGCCTCCTAAAAATAATTAAAAAAGTGCAGGGGTTAGCGGGCTGAGGCTCGTCTAATAGAGTAGGAGCGAAAATAAGTCGGAAGGGAGGCGAGAGGATCAGCGACGAAGAGTGGGTCAAACGAATGCTGGAAGGCGATGAAGCGGCCTTTGAGCGATTGGTAAGCCGGTACCGAGGTGAGTTGTATCAGGTAATTTATGCAGTGCTGCGGCATGCAAAGGATGCAGAGGATGCATTGCAGGAAGCGTTCGTCGCGATTTATCTCGGCCTCCCGGGTTACCGCCAGCAAGGCCTGAAAACCTGGATAACCCGGATCGCAGTCAACAAAGCGATTGATCATAAGCGGAAGCTGGAACGTCTGCGAAAAAGGTCGCTTCTGACGGATGTACCTGAACGGGAGCATCCGCCTCCAGTCTATGAAGAATTCGATGGCCGGGTGGCCGAGCGGCTGCTGGAGGAAGAGAGTCGGGCTCAAGTTAGTCAAGTGGTCGGTGGCATGCCGGAAGGATATCGGCGGGTCGTAGAAGCTTTTTACTGGCAAGGCAAGAGTCAGCAGGAGATTGCGCAAGGCGAGAAGGTAGCGCCGAAGACCATCGAGTCCCGCCTGTATCGGGCCAGGCAATGGATAAGAGAACGCTGGAAGCGGGGGGAGGAGTAGGGATGAACCATCCAACAGAAATATTCTGGCGGCAATACGCGCTCACGGATGAGTTGACGCATGCAGAGCGAGCGACGGCGGAGGAGCATCTGTATCAATGTGAGACATGCCTGGCGTTATACATAAGATTACTGGAGGAAGCCGAAGACACGCCGCAGCTGAGCAAAGAAGGCGAGGTAGCTTTGACGGCTGCACTGCGTGGACATCGGGATGTGCAAAAAACAGGAGACCGCAGGCGCCGCCGACCAACCGGCCGGGAACGTCGTCGTGCGCTGGTTCATTATGTGATTGCGGCAAGCCTGACTCTCGTCTTCCTCTCTAGTGGGCTCTTGCAGGATTATCTGGATCATACGGTGCAGCCTGCCAATCTGATACAGGGAACGGAGCAAGTCGAGAACGAACAGACGATTACGTCGCGTCTGATGGAGCGGACGACAGACCTGCTGCGAGCATGGAAGCCCTCGGCAGATGAGGCAGATCGGTATTAAACAATAGAAATGCGAGACTGCAGCAGGCAGTCAACGCAAGATGGAGAGTGAAGCTATGCGGTTTGGTGGGATAACATTGCTACTGATGTCCCTTATCCCGGGATTGGGGCATTATATGATTCAGCGACGGGTCCGAGCTTTTGTCTATCCGTTGCTCGTGTTTGGATTTCTTGGAATAGGAATTACCATGGGCTTTTTAATGGGGCATGATGAGCCTTTCCTGTTCATGGGCTTTCTAGCCATGGTGGTCTGGGGAATCAACATCCTCGACATGATGATTCATCTACTGGTGCGACCGTCACAGGAAGCGAGAGCACCCTTCCCGTCACACGATATGCATCAGGGAATGCAGGGCGGATACGGTCCGGGAGTTCCTTATCCAATGCCGCCCTATCCCGGCGACGCTGCTTACGGACCCGGCCACGACCCGCATAGGCGCAACGCCGGCGAACGGTTTTATACCATCTTGTTGTCTGCCGTTCCGGGGCTGGCTCACTTTCAACTCGGGCTCATGCAGCGAGGACTAACCTTGCTGCTCGGATTTTTCGGGATGGCGGCTGTTATTCTGTTTGTAAGTGTCATGGCTAGCGAACAGTTCATTCTCTTCTTGATGGTGCTGCCGATTATTTGGTTGTACGGGCTGTTCGATGCGCTGCGGCAGCTTGAGCGTAAGCAGTTGGGAGAGCCGCTGCAGGACCGGTCGATCCTGGAGGATTGGGACGCCCAGCGGGCTGGTGGCAGACGGAGCCGGCTGCTGGCTACGCTGCTCTCTGTATTTCCGGGAGCTGGTCATATGTATCTGGGAGCACAGCAGCGCGGATTGCAGTTAATGGGCGGTTTCCTGTTATCCTTTTATCTTCTGGACGTCTTGTACCTGACCTTCTTCATGTTCCTGATCCCGGTCATCTGGTGCTTCGCTTTCTTTGATGCACTGCAGCTAGGTGCCCGTTACGAACGGATGGAGGGCTTCATTGAGGATGTGCCGATCGTCTCTGGCTTCTCGCCTAGCCGTCGCTGGCTGGGGGCAGGGATGATCCTGCTCGCGGGCTATATTTTGTTCAACCAGTTCCTACAAGAATGGCTGATTCAGATGTTTGGTCATCAGATGTGGGTGCAGCAGCTGCAACGTTATGTCCAGATCGGGCTCATTACGTTGCTGCTGCTGGTGGGCGGAGTGAAGCTGATGCTTGGCGGCCCTGGTCCTGGAAGCAGTAGCGTACGGGGATAGAGGGGATACCGAACCAAGGAGCGGCCGAAGGGCCGCTTTTTTTGTGTGCGTAATTCAAGCATGAAGGACTTCAAAGTAGGTTGCATTATTTAACAAAGTATAATAAAATAACTTTAATCCAATTAATCTCATGGGAATTAGAGGTTAATGAATGAGCGGCTGACAAGACCACTTGAAGCCAACTGGCGCAAAGGAGGGAGTACAGGAAAACTGGACACCCGGTAGAAGTTAGGCTAGAGGGGCGATAACTATGCAAGCGGCACCGATTGTGGAAGTGAAGAACGTGAGCAAGGGCTTTGCCCACAAAGGGCACAAGGAGCTGGTGTTGAGCAGTATCTCTCTGACTGTTCATGAGGGGGAGATTCTGTCCCTGCTAGGCCAGAGCGGGTGCGGCAAGAGTACTTTACTGAATCTGATTGGCGGATTCGACAAGGCGGACGACGGAACGATCCGCATCTCGGGACGGGATATGGTGCGTCCTCAGCTCGACTGCCAGATGTTGTTCCAGGATTACGGCTTGCTGCCTTGGCGTTCGGTAGAGGCCAATGTGGAGCTAGGACTACTTAACTTGAACCTGCACAAAAAAGAGCGGAGCGATCGCGTGGGACACTATCTCGCCCTGGTCGGACTGGAGGACAAAGCGGAATGGTTCCCCCACCAGCTATCGGGAGGAATGAAGCAGCGGGTGGCGTTAGCGAGGGCATTGGCAGTACAGCCAACCTTGCTCTTGATGGATGAGCCGTTTGCCGCGTTGGACACATTCAACAGATACTATCTTCAGGATGAGCTGCTGCGGATCCAGCGGCAAGAAGGGACAACCGTCATATTGGTAACACATGATATCGACGAGGCGGTCTACCTGTCGGATGCCGTCCTGATTATGGATGCCAGGCCGGGTACGATTCGCAGAGAAGTCCGTTTGCAGATGATGAAGCCTCGGGATCGTGGGGATGGACATTTTCAGCACTATCGCAAGGTTATTCTGGAGACATTCCGGTTGACGGGGGCATTGCCCTCCGAAGAATTCACGATATAAGGGAGGATGGAAGGATGAAGGTTAGAAGGTCAAAGCGAATGGCCGCAGGACTAACAGCCGTATCGCTGCTGCTCTTGGCAGCCTGTGGGACAGAGACAACCGCGCCCGCCCCGGGCAGCCAGGAGAGTAAGACAATCCGGATCGGTTATCTGCCAATTACCCACGCAGCGCCTCTCTATCTGGAGCAGGGGCTCGACAAAGAGGGCTATGAAATCGAGCTGGTGAAATTCGGTTCATGGCCCGATCTGATGGATGCGCTCAATACCGGACATATAGATGGCGCTTCGGTACTGGTACAGCTGGCGATGCGGGCCAAGGAGCAGGGTATCGATCTGAAGACGGTGGCGCTGGGGCACAAGGACGGCAATGTTGTTGTCTCTTCTCAAGATGTCGAGGCGGTAGCCGATTTGCAGGGACAGAGCTTTGCTATCCCCAGCCGGTTCTCGAGTCATAATATTCTGCTCTACGAGATGCTCAAACGCGAAGGCCTCGCGTATACCGATGTGAATGTGGTAGAGCTGCCACCGCCGGAGATGCCGGTCGCACTAGCTGAAGGACGAATCGCCGGTTATGTTGTTGCCGAGCCGTTCGGCGCGGCTTCGGTTGTCGCCGGTCATGGCAAGGTGTTGTTCCAATCCGACGAGCTATGGCCGGAATCCATTTGCTGCGTAATGGTGCTGCGCTCAGACTGGATTCGGGAGAATGAGGAACTGACCGGGAATGTTGTAGAGAAGTATGTGGAAGCAGGCCAGCTTGCTGAGCATAAGGACGCGCACGCCAAGGAGGCGCTGGGATCATTCCTGAATGTGCAGGAGGATGTCCTCGATCTGTCGCTGGAGTGGATCCACTATGATGAGTTGAAGCTGGATGAAGCGTCCTACCGGACCTTGAGTGATTACCTGGTGGAGATGGGGCTGTCAGAAAACCCGCCTGCCTTCGAGGAATTTGTGGATAACCGCTTTATTGAGAAGGTACTGGAGAGCCGATGACGCGCAGGGCCAGGCTAATTTATGGAGCGGTGGGCATACTCCTTCTCCTGGTGCTTTGGCAAACACTGGTACTGGTGCGAGGTGTCGGCGAGGCCCTGTTTCCTTCACCTCTTGGTGTTGCTAGGGGAATTGTAGAGCTCGTGGAGAACGGCGTCCTGCTGACGCATGTTCAGGTGAGCCTGGGACGATTTGCCGCAGGCTATTTTTCTGCCTGTTTGGTCGCTGTCCTCCTTGGCCTCGTCCTTGGACGGGTCGAGCGGCTCTGGGCACTCATTGATCCTGTAGTGCAGCTGCTCCGTCCTGTCTCGCCGATCGCTTGGGCACCTTTTATCGTGCTGTGGTTCGGAATTGGCAACGCACCGGCAATCGTCATCATTTTCATCGCGGCATTTTTCCCGGTGCTTATCGCCACTGTGACCGGGGTCAGAAGCGTGGCCCCGATCTATCTAAAGGTTGCTCAGAATATGGAACTTACCCGCGTCCAACTGATACGCCGGATTATTCTACCGGCAGCTTTCCCTACCATTGCAGGCGGTCTGCATCTGGCTATCGGCACGGCTTGGATTTTTCTTGTCTCCGGCGAGATGGTTGGGGCTCAATCGGGACTTGGCTTTTTAATCATCGATAGCCGCAATACGCTGCGCATGGATCTGGTGATGGCAGGAATTGTATTCATCGGCATCTGCGGTCTGCTGCTGGACCGGGCAGTCCGACTGTTCGAGCATTGGGTAGGAAGCCACTGGGGGCGGGGGAGTGCCGGTAGGTAACGGGTCGTCTTTGCTGTGGGCTGCGCAAGGGATGGCCCTGAGGGACCACCTACCGGCCAATTGTAGATTATAGGGTAGGCGGCTGAGAGGATTCGGTTGCCAGTTCGATTACAGCTAAATCCTCTACGTCCCGCTGGCAGTGGTCACAATGGTAGGCGATGTTGACTTCATGGCCGCAGGAGCGGTGCACCAGCTTCTTGTAACATTTCTGAAGATTGCGCCGCCCCCACAAGACGAGGGCATGGAAGACATCCTCGAGATCTCGGCCGCTCTCGGTTAACTGGTAGCGGTACCGGGGAGGATGCTCCGAGTACAAGGTAGCTGTCAGTAAACCCTGGGCTTCCAAATATTTGAGCCGCTCGGAGAGCAGCTTCGAGGAGAGCCCTTCGAGCGCCTTCTTGATCTCATTAAACGTGGTACGGCCGATGAGCACCTCATGAATAATCAGTAAGGTCCAGCGATCGCCGATAATGTTCAGGGACTGGGCAATATTGCATGGTAAATCGTATCTGTCTTTCATCGTTTTGGCCTCCTGGATGTACACGCATGTCTTCTAGGTTTCTTTCTGATATTTAGTTACTATTTTACACTATGTAAAAAGGAGAGTTCAATATGGCGCTTTATTTGGCTGAATCGGTATTGGAGAGTGGCAAGGGGGATCGCGGACAATTGGAGCAGCGGCTGATCGTCATCCGCCGGGAGGCGGAGGCGCGGAGCGCGCGGTTGTTGGAGGTGCAAGTGGCTGCGGATTACAGCAAGGCTTACTTCATCTTTGAGGGAGAGAATGAGCACACGGTACAGGAGGCGCTGGAAGCAGCCTTGACACCGGCGGCGCTTATCAAACAGGTGCGCCTGATCGGGCAGACTGCGGAAGAAGCCGAGGAACGAGTAAATACGAATTATCTGGTCGAATGGAATCTGCCGTCTGATCTGAAGATGGAGCAGTACCTGGCGCGTAAGCGGGAGAAGTCCGTTCATTATGCCGAGGTGCCGGAGGTGACTTTCTCAAGAACCTATGTCTGCGAGGATATGACCAAATGTCTGTGTTTCTATGAGGCGCCTGACGAGGAGGCGGTCAAACGGGCGAGAGAAGCTGTCAGCGCGCCGATCGACGCAATTACCGAAATCGCAGCGCCCGCCCGCAGTACCGGATTGGACGGCGGAGCAAGCCAATGAGCAATACGGCTCGTCAGCAGCAGCTGCATGACATCATCAAGGAGAAGCTGAGGCCGCATGTTCGGCAGATTGATGCCGAGGGGCAATACCCGCTTGGTTATCTACAAGCGTTGGGGGAAGCAGGCCTGTACGATGCTGACGGGTCGGAGCCTGGCAGGAGCATCAGGGATCGTGTCCGGTTAATCGAGATGACGGCACAGACTTGCCTGACATCTGCCTTCAACATCTGGTGCCATCTAGCCGCTGTCACCTATGTCGGTACGAGCGACAATGAGCGGCTGAAGCAAGAGGTGCTGCCAGGACTGCTGGACGGTCGTTTGCGCGGCGGCACTGGACTGTCCAATCCGATGAAGTACTACGCCGGGCTGGACCAATTGTATTTGAAGGCGGAGCCGGACGGGGAAGGAGGGTATCGGCTGCAAGGGACATTGCCGATGGTATCCAATCTGGGCGAGGACCATTGGTTCGCCGCAGTTGCAGAAACGGCTGACCATGAGCGGATCGTCTTCTTCTTGCCCTGTACGGCCCAAGGACTGCATCGGACAGAAAGGGTTGGCTATCTGGGGCTGAACGGCAGCGCCACCTATGCCTGCGTCTTCAATCAGGTCGAGGCAGGAGAGCAATGGGTGCTGTCACAAGACGCCGACAGCTGGATCAGACAGGTGCGTAGTATATTCATTCTGTACCAGATTCCGCTCGGACTGGGACTGGTCAATGCGTGTATCGAGACGATGCGCAAGAGTGCCGCCATTCAAGGTGGCTGCAGCCAGTATCTGGCTGTACAGCCTGAGCATCTGGAGGAGGCGCTGATACAACTGAGGGAGCGGACGTATATGCTCGCCGTCTCTCCGTCGCTATCGGCTTCTTGGAGCGAGGTGCTGAAGCTGAGACTGCAGACCGTACATCTAACGCTGCAGGCTGCGCAGGCCGCGATGCTTTTTCAGGGCAGCGCCGGATATCAGCAGAACAGTGGTCCTGCGCGGAGATTGCGGGAAGCGTACTTTTATGCCAATCTTACGCCATCCGTCCGTCATCTGGAGAAGCTGAACCGGCTGTTGTCGAATCAAGATCAGGGTAACGTCACGATAGGGCAATAGCCAAGAAGCAAGTTTCAGTGACCGGATTCACCGCTGGGCACCTCAGAGCATATAGTGTCTCAAAAAGGGAGGCGGCTCTGATGACGGCCATATTTGTATGGGTGATCTCCTGTTACCTTGTGGCGATGCTGGCGGTTCATCTCCTTGGACGCAGACGGGGAAAGCGCGCTTTGACCATAGAGCACTATATTCTGATCGGTAATGACGAGGAACAGGGACTGGAATGGGCTGTCCGCCGCCTGCGCTGGCGTTCGTTCTGGACCGGGGTTCCCGTGCGGATGACGGTGATTGACGAAGATATGGCCAGTCGCAGCGGATTGCTCGCCAGCAAGCTTCTAAGGGAAGAGGACCAAATTGTCTGTGTAGCCAAAACCGGCGAATGGCGGGTGCTCCGCTGCCAGACCGACGGGATGCGGGGCGACAGTCTGGCGATGAGGCGTGCTGCTGAGGATGAACAGGACGGCCGTTACCAGAACGGGTCCTACGCTCGGCCGCTTGGGGAGCGCTTGCAGGAGGGCCCGCTGCTGTTTGGTGAGAAACCACAGGACACAGACGGGTATCTAGATTGGCTGCAGGCTCATGGGGTAACCAATCCGGCAGAACGCACGGTACTAATTGACTTGCGCAAAGCCTAACCCTTGCCTCACGTCAGCGCATGCTCTATGATAGGACTACAGGAACTTTTAAAACATGCGGACGGAGTGAAGCACACCCGATCAGCGCCATTAGGCGCTGGGGGTGTGCTTTTTTTGCGTTTGCAGCGGGGAGGGCCAGATGAAAGCATGGGTGTATATTGTGCAGACGGCGCAGCGGTGGCAGGCGCACATGAGCATCGAAATTGACGTAGATATCCGGTATTGGCTGGAGGCAGAGTTTCGCGAAGGCGTGCTGGCAGGAGAGAAACGTACCCGTTCAGGAATGGGTGAGTGCATGCTGATCTGGACAGCGCCGCTGCCTCTAGGACAGGCGGTGCAGGCGGCAGAAGCTTGGACACGCGGGCTGCGACAGTCAACTGGCACAGCTGCAGGCTGGCGAGGCAACGAGCGGGAAGCCGGCAAGCGGTTGATCGCGTGCGTGGAGGGCGTGGTTGGCAAAACGAAGGAGAAAAGTCGGCAGACCGGGATGGTGGACCTCAGCCGTTATGCTGCAACAGGCGGCGATATAGAGGGTGATATTGATCCACCCGCAATGGCAGGAGGAAAGGCTGCTGCTGGGGGCAAATCGGCTGCACAGGGTCGTGCACGAAACCCCGCAAGAGGCTCGCAACCTCCAGGTCCACAGCCCCCGGACCCACTGCTGACCCGCGCCCGCCCCCGAACCGCCCGCGCCCCAGCGGTCGCGCGGGCGCAAGGCCAAGCCCTCGCGGCGGCCGCCCACGCCGCCGCCCGGGCCCTGCAGGGTCGTGCGCTGCTGCGCCGCGAAGCGCACGACCTACTGGACGGCGCGGGCGCGGCCTCGCCCAAGGCCGCCAGCTGGAGCGGCGCGCTCCAGCTGGCGGCCCTGCTGGGCCGGCTGCGCCTCTCCAGCGCCGTCGCCGCGGACTCCGCGTCGCGGCGACCCTGGGCGCTGCCGCGCCTGCGCCCGCAGGCCCGCTGCCTGCGCTGCGGCAGCGGGGGCGCGCGGCTGCGCCGTACGCCATGCGGCGGGTGCGGCCGCATGTGCGCGTACTGCGAAGCGTGCCTGACAATGGGGAAGGCACGCGAGTGCGAGCTGCTCGTGCGCGGCGGGCTCGCGCAGAGGAAGCGGGGGACCAGCGCCGGGCCGGAGGCGGCGCTGGCGGAGCGGTTGCAGCGCTGGGGGCTCAGCCCGGCGCAGCAGGCCGCGGCGGGGCAGGCGCTGCGCTATATAGAGCAGGCGCCGCCAGCGGCGGGGTGGGGCCCGGAGCGGGCATTCCTGCTCTGGGCGGTCACGGGAGCGGGGAAGACGGAGATGATCTTCCCGCTCATTGACTCCGTGCTGCAGCGCGGCGGCCGTGCGCTCGTGGCAACGCCCAGACGCGATGTCGTGTTGGAGCTGGATCCCCGCATCCGCCGGGCTTTTCCGGAGGCGTCGGTGGTGACGCTCTACGGCGGCAGCGAGCAGCGGTGGGAGCAAGGTCAGATTACCCTGGCGACGACGCACCAGCTGATGCGGTTCGACAGTGCATTTGATCTGGTCGTGGTGGACGAAATTGATGCCTATCCCTTCCATGGCGATGAAATGCTCTACTACGCGGCGGGCAAAGTCCGGGCACCGCAAGGCGTGCAGGTACTCCTGTCGGCAACGCCACCCGGGCCGCTGCGTCGGGCAGCCCGGAGCGGGCGGTTGGCCCATGCCTCGGTGCCCGTACGGTATCACCGGCATCCCTTGCCGGTGCCGCAGCTGCTGCGTATCCCTTCTGTTGTCGAGCTGATTAAGCGGCGAATGATTCCAGCCCCTCTCAAGCGAGTCATGGAAACCTCGCTGACCCGGGGCGCCCAGTTGTTCGTCTTCATTCAGCAGATTCGGCACATCGAGCCGCTGGTCGCGCTGCTTACTCAAGTTTTTCCCGGCACCGTAATTGAAGGTACCTCCTCCCAGGATCCCGACCGCACAGCGCGGGTCATGCGATTCCGTTCGTGCGAGATCCGGCTGCTCGTGACGACCACGATTCTGGAGCGCGGCGTCACGGTTCCCCGCAGCGATGTGATCATTCTGGATGCGGATGGCAAGCTGTTCGATGACGCTTCGCTGATTCAGATGGCAGGCCGGGCGGGACGCTCCGGCGATGACCCGCGCGGCCGGGTGGTGTTTTGCAGTCCAGCCCGTAACCGTGCGCAGGCTTCGGCCGTCCGTCAAATCCGCTATATGAACCGGATCGCCAAGCGACGGGGCTACCTTTTGCCCGCAACCGATGAGTGACGGCTGTCATCCAGGTCTTCGTGTCTGGCTATTGCTATTGCAACCTTTTCCAATAAACAGCGTAGTAGAAAGGAGTTCAGGAACATGACCCTCTGGAAAAAGAGCCTCGGGCAACGTGCTGCAGGCTGGGTCAGGCACACGATGACCCTGCTCTCGCCGCAATATCCGGTTTGTCTCGTATGCGGGCATGCAGCAAGGCCATCCGCTGGAGGACAGCCGACGAGCCCGGTGGATACGCTGCAGCTGCCGCAGGCTGTGAACGCCAGGCTGTGCAGAGCGTGTCGCAGCGAGTTGTCCTGGATTCGGTCAGAAGAGATTCAGTGCTATGTGTGCGGTCGGGCCGAAGCCTGCGAGGATTGCATACGGCGCGGGAATGGCCAGATTCTCTGGAACCGCAGCGCGGTCAGGTACACTGATGCCATGCGGGAGTGGCTGGCAGATTACAAATACCGGGGAGCCGAACGGCTGGAGCCCCTTTTGCAAAACATGCTCTATGCTCTGTACGATAGGACTTCCGCTGAATTGCGAGGTCAGATGGCAGACTCGCGCTGGAAGTGGGATATTGTGGCCTTCGTACCTCTGAGCAACATGCGCCTGGATGAACGGGGGTTCAATCAGGCCGAGCGTCTGGCTGCTGCGCTTGCGGGCAGGTACGGCCTGCCGCTCGCTTCCTTATTGGTGCGGACGCGCGACTCCGGTAAGCAGAGTCACAAGGACAGGCTTGCCCGGATGCGGGCGATGGAGGGCTTGTTCGCCGTGGAGGCAGGAGCATCAAGTTATTTGGCCCATCTCTATAGAGTGAATGGTGGTCGGCGTGCGGTTCGCATTTTGCTGCTCGACGATATCTATACCACCGGGAGCACCGTGCATGCCTGCGCATCAGCGCTTCACAGCTGCACCGCTATACCATTGCAGATTAGTGTGCTAACCTGGGCACGTTCCTGAGTTTACTCGGATGTTCTCGTATCGAAGAGCTGGAAACTGATTATGCCCTAGGACTAAAGGTTAAGGATACCGTATGGCTGGAATGTCCAATTGAGCCATTTCATCTAGAGTGACCTACATACGATTTCGGTTGTTAGGCAAGCGACGTCTCCGGGCCCGCTGCCTTCACAAATACATGCTGTAAAGGAGACTGCTGCATTCATGAAAAAGATTACGTCCTTATGTTTGTCCCTCGTCTTGATGTTCTCCGTGATGGGGGCTGTTGCCGCGCAAGAGCGTGCCATTTCGCTATGGTATGGCGAGAACCAAGTAGAGCTGGGAGGCCACCAGCCGGTCATTCAAGAAGGTGTGACCCTGGTACCTGTGAAGCCGCTGTTTGATCAAATGAACCTTGAACTGGGATGGGACGGGGCTACTAAGACCGTAACTGGCCAGAATGACAATCTGACAATTTCGCTCCAAGTAGGCGAGACTACAGCCACGATTAACGGCACCGAAGTCACACTGCCCATTGCTGCTGCCAGCATGGATAATGTGACCTATGTACCGGTTCGTGCGCTGGGCGAAGCTGCAGGCTACCGTGTACTATGGGACCCTGAGCAACGCGCTATCCAACTCCTGGGCGCAACAGCACCAGCACCTGGCGAAGAGGTAGTAGAGGGTGAAGGCAGCAAAGGCTTCCTGTGGCAAGTAGAAGATGCCAACAGCACAGTCTACCTGCTCGGTTCGATTCATGTAGCGGATGAGTCGATGTATCCACTACGCACGGAAATTGAAGAGGCGTATGCCGCTTCCGACTACCTTGCGGTCGAGCTGGATATTGCGATGGAAGACGCGACTGAATTTGAGGAACTGATGTTTGAGCTGGGGATGTATCAAGATGGTACGACACTTAGCGATCACATCCCTGCAGATACTTATGCCGCGCTTGGCGAAGTGTTGGAGGCTGAAGGTCTGGATGCCGATGCCTTTGACATGTTTAAGCCTTGGGTGATTGCAACTACCATTGATTCCTTGCAGATTGGTGAAGCGGGTTATGACGGTGAAATGGGCATCGACATGCATTTCCTGAATCAAGCCAAAGCCAGCAACCTGCCGATTCTCGAGCTCGAGAGTGCAGCGCTGCAACTGAACATGTTCAACGACTTCTCGGAAGAGCTGCAGCTTGAACTGCTTGAGGGCTCCATTGCCGGTTACCATGCGGGCCCGGACGAGAATGCACAGTACATGATTGACCATATGATCCAAATGTGGGTCGATGGCGATCAATCCCTGTTGACTGAGATGACGGAGGGCTTCTCCATCAGCGAAGAATACAACAAAGCGATGCTGATTGACCGCAATATCGGCATGGTTGACAAGATCAAAGAGTATTTGGAGGATGAAGAAAACAAGACGTACTTTGTTGTCGTTGGTGCGGCCCACATGGTTGGTGCAGACGGCATCGTCACGTTGCTGCGTGAGCAAGGTTATACAGTAACTGAGCTGTAAGCTGTAGCGAATAGTAGGGAGAGGCGGCCCGTAGTTCTGCTGAGGCAGACTGCGGCGCGCGCCTCTTTTTCAAATTCTAGTGTCTGTCGGAGCCGACGGAAGGAGAATCGGGATGGATGGAAACCTATGATGTAATTGTGGCAGGCGCAGGATTTGGCGGACTGACTTGCGCATCTCTATTGGCTAGCCAAGGCTATCGGGTGATTCTGTGCGAGGCTTCAGGCGAGCTGGGTGGATCAGCCGGAGGCTTTCAGAGGGAAGGCTATCAGTTCGCTGCTGGGGCTACAGTGGGAATGGGGTTTGAACCGGGCGGTTATTTTAACCGGCTGTACGGGACGCTAGGACTGGAATCTCCCAACCTTCATAGTCTGGAACGGATTATGCAGATTGCGATGCCGGAGCAGACGGTGGATTATTGGCGCAACAGAAAGCGTTGGCATGCTGAATGTGAGCGGCAGTTCCCGGGTGAAGCCAGACAGATAGCCGACTTCTATGATGAGGTGGAAGCAGCAGGTGAATTGCTTCGTTACATGACAGAGCGCAGACCGTTCTTTCCTCCTGCAGGGCTGCGCGAATGGGCCTCCCTGGTGCCTCATCTCAACCCGCGGATGCTGCGGTGGGCTCCGCTGCTGACCCAGACGGTGGGGGATCGGCTTCGCAAATATGGGTTGTCGGAGCACTCTCCATTTGGGACGTTTTTGAACGGTCAATTAATGGACAGTGTCCAGACGACCGCATCCCGCTGCCCGGCTTTGCTGGGATTAATTGCGTTAACTGTTTTTCATCAAGGGGCATTTGCGATCCAGGGTGGTTTGCCAGCCGTTGCTGAGGCACTGGCAGAGACATTCACCGCAGCAGGCGGCGAGATCAGATACCGTACCCCAATTCGTAGCATCGAGCGACAGAGTGAGGGTTGGCAGGCCGTGACCAAACGAGGCGAGCAGTTGACGGCCAAGCAGTTGGTCTTGAACACCTCCATGCACAGCTTGGGGGACCTACTTGGCGAGCACGTACCCTCCCGCTTGCATAAGCTGGTCGAGGCGGAACGTCAGCGGGCCGCTTGGAGTGCTTTTACATTGTACATAGGGTTACAGCCCGATTCGGATATGTGCAAGCTATTCGGACCGTCGGATGCAGAGACTTGGACGCCCTTCCGACAGGTTATTGGTGCGAGCGGACTTCCGCTTAGCGAGGGTAACCAGTTTCTCGTATCCTGGCTGGATGCCGGCCCAGGCAGTCCGGGACCGACTCTGACGCTATCCACGCATACGGTGCCGGAGCCTTGGTGGGATCGGACGGGCTATGAGCAGCGTAAATTAGCGTATCAGGACAAAATGCTTGCCTTGCTCTATGAACGGTATCCAGCGGTGCGAGAGCATTGCAGCGTGGTGCTGCCCGGCACACCTGTAACCTTCCATCGCTATCTGGGCAGACGTCAAGGTCGGGTAGGCGGATACATCCCGCAAGGCGCGCGTTCGTTATTCGATGCATTCAATAGCCGGCTCGGACCAGACGGCTTATGGATGGTCGGCGACACCGTGTTCCCTGGAGCCGGTACGCTTGGCGCTTCCCTATCCGGCTGGATGGCCGCAGAGCGGATTGCTGGCAAACGGTTTGGTTACTATTCGCGATAAGGAGGGGACTACTGACCGCCCTTATCCGCCTCTTTGGACTTATGGCTAAAATTAGCTCCTAAGCTGGTGTCCGCTCCAGATAAATATGAAATTTCGAATATAAGCAGCTCTTGGGCATTGCCTCCTCCTCATAAGCATGAAATTTCGTATTTAATCAGCTCCTGAGTAGCCGTTTGCACCAGATAAGTATGAAATTTCGAGTATAATTAGCTCACGAGCCGCTGTCCGCACCAAATAAGCTCGAAATTTCGAACATAATTAGCTCACACTGCCTTTGTGTCAGCTCATGTTCCCAAGGTTAATGAAGAGTAATGACCAAACCATGGAAGGAGAGGTTATCGCATGAGTGCAAGTATAAATCGTACCATCGTACTCGCCAGTCGTCCGCAAGGGATGCCTACCGAAGACCAGTTCCGCATTCAGGAAGAACCCATTCCTGCACCTGCCGAGGAGGAGGTCGTTGTCCGCAGTTTGTACATTTCGGTAGATCCATACATGCGCAATATGATGAACAACACCTCGTCTTCACCAATCGATCAAGTCATCAGAGGCGGCGCCGTGGGGCAGGTAATTTCGTCCCGCAGCGGCAAGCTGCGTGAAGGCGACATTGTCAGCGGGATGTGGGGCTGGCAGGAATATGCGGCAGTGAAGGCTGATGACTTGCAGCGCATTGATCCCGATCAGGCACCCATCTCGACAGCTTTGGGTGTGCTTGGCATGCCCGGGTTGACAGCCTATTTCGGACTATTCGATATTGGTAAGCCTGAGCCTGGGGAAACGGTGGTCGTATCCGGTGCTGCAGGGGCAGTGGGCACGATTGTTGGCCAGATCGCCAAGCTGAAGGGGTGCCGGGTTGTGGGAATAGCCGGAAGCGAAGAGAAGCTCAACTATTTAAAAGATGACCTTGGCTTCGATGCAGTGGTCAACTATAAATCGGATGCCTTCGACTCACAGCTGAAGGAAGCATGCCCAGGTGGGGTAGATATTTATTTTGATAATGTGGGCGGGCCGGTTTCCGATGCTGTGATCGGACTGATTAATCAGAAAGCACGCATTCCGCTGTGTGGTCAAATCTCAACTTATAACCTGGATAAGGTAGACGTAGGTCCTCGTATCCAACCTCAGCTGCTAATGAAACGAGCGATGATTAAGGGCTTCCTCGTCTACGAGTATGAAGAGCAATATCCGGAAGCTATCGTGCAGCTCGCCCGTTGGGTGCAGGGGGAGAAGATTCAATATACAGAAACCGTGCTGGATGGCTTTGAAAGATTGCCCGAGGCATTCCTTGGTCTCTTCGAAGGAAGCAACACAGGCAAGCTGCTGGTGAAAGTCGCTGAAGTCGAGTAACTTGTGCCTTCCAAGTGGATACTCGAAAAAACAGATGAAAAATCTCGCTCTTTCCGTTACACTAGAGGGTAACATTGGATGTGACTGGAAGGAGATCGTGCCATGAATTTGGGTAATTGTCCTCGCTGCGGCAAGCTGTATGCCGTTAATTTTCGTGAAGTCTGCCCTGCTTGCATCAAGGATATCGATAAGGAGTATGAGCGGTGCGCGACCTATCTGAGGGAGAACCGCGGTTGCGGGATTCAGGAGCTCTCAGAAGCGACCGAGGTATCCTATCGACAGATTACCAAGTTCATTCGTGAAGGCAGGATATCGCTCATTGATGCGCCGCACCTTGCTTATCCGTGCGAGATGTGTGGCTCCTTTATTCGGGAAGGAAATATGTGTGTCGATTGTCGTTCCAAGCTCATGAAAGATATCGGCGCAGTTAACGAAGCATCTGCTACTTCAGAACAACAGAGGCTTAAATCGGGGTACAAGATTGGAGATAAGTTCCGCAAGGAATAGTCTGCCAGATAGTCAGCTATAAACTTTCTCACAGGGGTTGCCGATATTACTAACAAGTAATCATCGGCCCTTGTTTTTTTATACGGGCCAACGGGCCACGTCAACGAAGTAGAGGTGAAGTGCGATGAAAGTAAATGAGCCTAACCGCATTGCAGGGCTTCAACAATACAACCAAACCAGGGGACAGCGTACGGAACAGACGGAGGCTGTCAAACGTAAGGATCAAGTCACCATATCTCCGGAGGCGAAGGAGCTGTTGGAATCGAATCGGATCAACCAGGCAGAGCGGGCTGAGCAACTGAGTCAGTTGAAACAGGCCATATCCTCGGGCACCTACCATGTCGAGGCCGGCAAGATTGCCGAGAAGCTGCTTCCCTACCTGAAGTAGACCTCCCAGAGGAGAGAGAACCCAATGAATGAACCGCTCCAAGTCGTCATGGATACGCTTCATCAGTTGACAGACCTGCATCGCGACCTGTCTGCGCTTGGCCGGACCAAGCGCGAGGCGCTGGGCAGCGGGGACATCGATACGGTGGCCCAGACTGCGAGCCGCGAAAGTAAGATTTTGCAGAAAATCACGGAGTTGGACAAGCAACGGTTGCTGGCGATTGGCCAATATGTCGCCCGCCGGGGCTTCGCGCCGACCGGGTCGTTCCGGATGGAGCAGCTGATCCAGATGGTCTTCAAGGCCGAGGAGAAGCAGGCGCTCCGCGACGCATGCGTTCAACTGAATGTAGCGCTCCTGGAGCTGCAGGAAATTAATGAATTTAATCAGCAAATGATCAGGCTGAACCTGGAGTACGTCTCGCACTCCATCGATCTAATTGCCGGTCCACCCGAGGAGGACGCAACGTATCATCGTTCCTTGCAGGCCGAGGGCTTCAAGCGGTTCAGCCAGTTTGACACGAGAGCTTAGAGAAGAGGTGCAGAACAGGTGAGATCTACCTTTCACGGACTTGAGGTCGCCAAGCGGTCGCTGTTCACACAGCAAGCCGCCTTGAACACGACGGGACATAATATCGCAAATGCCAACACACGTGGCTACACTCGTCAGGTGGTGAACATGGTCGCGGCCAAGCCCATCGAGGCGTTCGGTCTGAACCGCACGACGATCCCCGGCCAGACAGGGATGGGCGTGGAGTTCAGCTCGATCACCCGAATTCGGGAGAAATTCCTGGACGACCAATTCCGCAACGAGAACAAATCCTTCGGCAACTATGCCATTCAGCAGGATACGTTGGAGAAGCTGGAGAAGATCGTCAACGAGCCGTCGGATACCGGTATTCGTACCGTCATTGAAGACTTCTTCAACGCTTGGTCGGATCTCAGCAAGTCGCCTGAGAACGCTGACGGCCGCAAAATCGTCCGCGAGCAGGCACTCGCCCTGACCGATGCATTCAATCATACCGCTAAGTCGCTGCAAGACCTGAAGGATGACCTGACGGAGAACGTTAATATCAAGTCCCAGCAGATCAACTCGATTATCCGCAATATTGCGCAGCTCAACGGCGAGATTCAGCGCATTGAAGGCCTTGGCGATAATGCCAACGACCTGCGTGACCAACGCGATTTGATCACCGACGAACTCTCCCAGATGATCAACATTCGGGTCACGGAAGGTGCCGGCGGCTATCAAGTTGTAATGGGTGGTGTGGAGCTAGTAACGGGGATGGTTCCCCAAGAGCTGGAGCCTGCCGATCTGCAGGCGTACTTTGAATCGGGAGATCTGAACAGCGGCGAAGTGTTCGGCATGATTCATTCGCGCGACCATTTCGTACAGGGCTATATAGATGACCTGGACAAACTGGTGGACAAGCTCGCTAATGGCGATATGGAAGTCACTTTGCCTGCAGGTTCGGTACTGCCGGAGGGCAGAACACTCAATGGGGTTCTTTACGCCGGAGCAACACGTACCCTGACTGAGGATACAAAGGTGACGGTGAAGGGCCTGAACGGTCTACATCAACTCGGCTACAACTTCTCCTCTGAGCCCGGCGGTCTGCCATTCTTCACCAATGCCGATGGTAGTACGGATAACATTAAAGCAGGCTCAATCACATTGAACCGCGAGCTGGCGGACAATCCCACCAAGATCGCGACCTCGATGCGTATGGTCACACAAGATGGCGAAGAAACCGTGGTAAGAGGCAACAACTCCTTGGCCCTGCTCTTTTCCCAGGTTCGCGACTCTCGCATCAACTTTGGAACAGAGGCGGATCCGGATCTGGCAACTGTCGATTCGTATTTCCGCTCTGTCGTTGGTCAGTTGGGTATCCAAGCCCAAGAGGCCAATCGCCAGCTGGCCAACTCCAAGACGTTGGTCGACCAGGTCGACTCCCGGAGACAGTCAGTGAGCGGTGTTTCGCTGGATGAAGAGATGGCCAACTTGATCAAGTTCCAGCATGCGTACAACGCAGCAGCCCGGAACATGACGATGATTGATGAGACCTTAAACAAAGTCATTAACGGCATGGGTATTGTAGGTCGTTAAGCGTTAGAGGTTGTTCAAAACGTCCGCTTTTGATCACGAAGTAGTGCAGAGAAGCGGATTCGACATCGAATCTTGAAGGCAATCAGACTAAGCGTATGCTTACGAAGCTAGTTTCCTTCGGAAACTCTTAGGTGCTCACGTAGGTATGCTTCCGAGGTCGTTTTCTACGAAAACGTGTACCGCTCCTCATTTCTTTTTGCCCGCAACCTTCTCGGTGCTGAAAAGCGACCATTTTGAACTTGCATTTAAAGGAGTGAATAATACATGTCTTTACGCGTGACCCAATCCATGATGAGTAATCAGCTCCTGCGCAACGTATCCAACAACCTCGGCCGTATGAATACCTTGCAGGATCAACTCTCTACGGGCAAGCGCATCAATGCGCCGTCGGATGACCCGGTAGGGTTAACCTTTGCTATGCGCTATCGTAGTGAGCTAGGAGCCAACGATCAGTATATCCGTAATGTTGATTCGGCCAAGTCGAGTCTGGACTTTACAGATATGGCGCTTTCCCAGGTCGGAGACGTACTGCATAGAGCAAGAGAGTTGATGGTAAAAGGTGCAGATGGAACTCAGCCCCAGGCGGGGTATGACGCCATCAAACTGGAGATCGACGAGCTCTTTAACCAACTTGTGGAGATCGGAAACAGTAAATTTAACGGCAAGTATATGTTCAATGGAGAGCAGACGGAGACACAACCATATCCGACTACAGCACTGAGCAACACGGATCCAGATGATCTCAAGGCTTATCATGTGGCGACCGATACCCAACAGATTAAATTTGAACTGGCGCCTGGCATGAAGCTTGCGGTCAACCTCACCGGCAACGATATTTTTGGTATGCCTGTAGACCCGACAGCTGGACCGGACGCCGACAACGACAATATGTTTGATATTTTCCGCCGCGCATCAGAAGCATTAGCTGAGGGCAATCACGAAGAAGTGTCAAATCTGCTGGGCAATATGGATAGCCGGATTAACATTCTGCTGGAACAACGTGCGGAAGTGGGCGCCCGGAGCAACCGTATCGATCTTGTCGCGGGACGGCTCGAAGACATCAGCCTAAATCTGACCGCCATCAAGTCCAAGACCGAAGATGCCGACTTGGCCTTTGTGATTACTAATCTTAAAATGGAAGAAAACGTGTATCAGGCTTCACTGTCTGCAGGTGCTAAGCTTATCAGACCCAGCTTAGTGGATTTCCTTCGCTAAAAAGGGAGCGGAATGACTTGAATATACCTCAGATTCAAATTTCACAGCAGCCTGCCTTGCTTGGAATTGACGCCGATCTTGGCAAGCAGGATCTGCAGCAACCGAGACCTACGCTTGATCTACGACAAGTCAGGCCAGAGCTTCAGATAAAACAGCCTCGAGGCAAGCTGGAGATCAATCAGGATCGCGCTTGGGATGCTTTGGGATTGGGCAATAATCTACAAACGATGAGCAAAATTTATTCGGCAGCCAAGGATATCGCCTTGCGCGGTCTGGCTAAAATCGTTGAAAACGGAAACCGTATGTCTGCTATTCATGTAGACAGCAATCCGTTTGCGGAACTAGCCAGTGACTGGCGCAAGACATTCCCGGAATTTGACTTCAGAGGACCTGCTTCCTTTCTCAATGTAGACACTCGATTTACCCCGGGCAGCTTGTCCATACAGGCTACCCCTGGTCGGGTGGAAGTCAACGCTCAAGTCAATGCTCCCATTCATAACTACACTAGGGGACAGTTAGACATCCATATGCTACAATACCCAAGAGTAGAGATTACACCGCCAGCGATTGATAAGAGAGTGTAACCATTATTATGAACAAGCTTAAGCTATAGGCCTTCCGGAAGTTGCGGGAATGTGTCTATAGCTTTTATATTATGACAAGCACCTTTACCAAGGAGGAAGTTGATAATGATTATTGCAACACGACAGTTAGGAACAGTAGAAGTACAAGAGGATTCAATTGTTGTCTTCAAGCATGGGGTGCCCGGCTTTGAAACACTGACACGGTTTGTGTTGATTGACTTGGGAGAAGAATTGCCACTGCGACTTTTGCAATCAACAGAGCGTCCTGAGGTTTCTTTTTTTATTGGCAACCCCTTTCAATTTTATCCGGATTATGAATGGGAGATGCCGGATGAATTGAAGGCAGAATTAGCTATTACCGCATCTACTGACGTCGAGGTTTGGTCGATTGTAACCTTGGCATCCGATTTATCGCAGTCTACCATCAATTTATTGGCACCTATCGTTCTCAACCGAGTACAGCGCAAAGGGAAGCAATACATTATCCATGCCAGTTCGTTTGGTCATGCCCACCCAATATTCCAACGTTAATTCCAAAAATTTGCTTGTAGAGAGGAGAGGTCCTGGTGCTGGTACTATCAAGGAAACGGGAAGAGTCGATTATCATTGATGGCGAAATCGAAGTGGTGGTTCTTGGCGTAGAAGGAGATGCGGTAAAATTGGGGATCCGAGCCCCTCGAAATGTAGATATCTATAGAAAAGAAATCTATACCGCCATCCAAGCGGCGAACCGAGATGCAGTAACTGCAAGCATTCCACTGAGCCAACTGACGGAGTTATTTAAAGGCAAAGAGAAGGGTGAAAGAAAAATGGAATAAAAACTGAAAAAAATCAAAAATACTCTTCATTTCTTCTTTGGGGATTTCGATATATATAGTAGCGCGAATGATAGGGCGGCCGACCTATTATTTGTAAGCTCCCGCAAGGACGCGGGAATTCGAGCTATTCAAGGAGGAAACTTTACAATGCGTATTAATCACAACATTGCTGCACTCAACACTCACCGTCAACTGACAAGCAACACTGCAGGTGCAAGCAAATCTCTGGAAAAACTCTCGTCTGGTTTGCGGATCAACCGTGCTGGTGACGACGCTGCTGGTCTGGCAATCTCCGAAAAAATGCGTGCACAGATCCGTGGTCTGGATATGGCTGCAAAAAATGCACAAGATGGCATTTCCTTGATCCAAACGGCTGAGGGTGCACTGAACGAAACTCACTCCATCCTTCAGCGTATGCGTGAACTGGCCGACCAGTCCGCTAACGGAACGAACACTGCGGAGGACCGCAAAAACTTGCAAGACGAAGTTGTTCAGCTGAAACAAGAAGTTGACCGTATTGGTAACAACACTGAATTCAACACGCAAAAACTGCTGAATGGCAGCTTGAAATCTTCCGGTGCTCTGGTAGGCCAAAATGGTACAACTGGTTCGATCATTGCCAAGCAAACTGCTGGGACTGTTGAGGCAGGTGCTGCAATTTCATCTGGGGATATTACCGATGCTATGTTTGTTGAAGAAACGATTACTATTGATGGCACCGAGATTAAAGTCAACTGGGCAAATCTAAGCACAGATGACAAAGCATTCTTGAAAGCTGTTGATACAACTGACCTGGGAGCAGCTGCAAAAGCAACTAACATCATTGTTAATGCGATTAACTCGGCCATTGACGCTTCCGGTAAAAATGTTTCTCATGTAAAAGGATATACGGATAATGCAGGAGTTATCACTCTTCAAAGCGGAAGCAAAGGTGTTGACTCCAAATTCTCTTTAGATTCGGGTGCCGCGGGTGTACTGAATCAAATGTATGGCGCAGCAACTCCAGCTGACGGCGAAAGCACATACAATGGAGCTGACACAGCAAATGCTGCTGATCTTAGAATTGGAAATGTCTTGCTTGAGGTTGATCTGGCGGGTGTTGCTACTTCTGGTGATGATATGTCCGAAGTGGCCGATGCTCTTCAAACTGCCATTAATGATGCAATCGCTGCTTACAATGGCATTACTAATAAGGCTGATGGAGAAGAAGGATTTATTAAAGACGTAACTGTAACAGTAACTAATGATGGCAGACTGTCTATTAATAGTGAATCGGGCCCAGTTACACTGCAAGACCGTTACGGCAATACAGACGTATCTGACCTTGGACTGAGCAATGCCCAAACTGAGGCTGCAGGCAACGGTGGTATGACTTTCCAAATCGGAGCTAACAGAGGTCAAACCATCACTTTCGGTATTGGCGACATGCGTTCTGCAGCACTGGGTATCGCTGGTGTTGATATCTCTACTGCAACAAGTGCATCTGCTGCTCTTGATCAGTTGGATAAAGCGATTACTTCGGTTTCGTCCGAGCGTTCCAAAATGGGTGCTGTTCAAAACCGTCTTGAGCACACCATCAACAACCTGCAAACAGCTTCCGAGAACCTGACAGCTGCTGAGTCCCGTATCCGTGACGTAGATATGGCGAAAGAAATGATGGACTTCACGAAGAACAACATCCTTTCCCAAGCTGCACAAGCGATGCTGGCACAAGCGAACCAACAACCACAAGGCGTTCTGCAACTGCTTCGTTAATTTATTCTTACACCGACCCTGGCATACTGCCGGGGTCTTTTTTTGTTTTTCTGGAAGATCACTAACAGAACGCTTCTGATTTACCGATAAAAGAAATAGAAAATGTTAACGGGTGGAGGTCAATGCCATGAGTTTGAATGTACCAGCCCCTGGTGGAGGCATGCCAGAACGAAGCGAGCCGAATCCTTTAATTAAGGTTGGATTGGATACCGCCCTTGCTCAGGCGAATTCTGTGATTTCAGCAACGATTAACAACATGGCGGATTTAAAACGAGCAGCAAGCCGGGGAGAGACCGTAACCATTAGTGACGAACAAATCGTTAAAACGATTGAGCGTTCGATTCAAGCCCTGCAGGGAAAAGAAACTTCCTTGCAATTCACGGTTCATGAGAAAACCAAAGCGATTCTTGTGAAAATTATGGATGTTCGTACTGGAGAAGTCCTGAAGGAAGTCCCTCCAGAGAAAACACAGGATTTTGCAGCAAAGCTTTGGGAGTTAGCCGGACTGTTTGTTGACGAGAAACGTTAAGGTAGAAAGGTGGTTATGATATGGGGATGAGAGTCAGCGGTTTGGTCTCGGGTATGAATACGGATGATATTGTAGCTAAACTTATGAGCGCCAACCGAATACCTTTGCAAAAGATGACACAACAGAAACAAACACTCGAATGGCAGAGAGATGATTATAGATCGCTAAACACCAAATTGATGGCCTTCCGTGATGCGGCTTTCAATATGAAACTGCAATCCAATTATTTGGCTAAAAAGATCACCTCTACTAATGAAGCAGCTGTCTCTGTAACGGGCACCTCCTCGACAAATGAAGGTCGTTACTCTATTGAAATTAATAAACTTGCTAAAGCAGCAAGTGTGACGTCTGGGGCATTGGGAGGCAGTACTGTTGGGGCTGAAAAGAAACTGAGTGAGCTGAATTTAACACAATCTACAGTCCTCACTATCGGAGGAGATAAAGGTAGTATTGGTATTGAAATTAAGCCTGAGGATACAATTTCTGACCTCGTGGGTCGTATTAACGGAAAATCCAATATGACAGGTGTTAAGGTGTCTTACGATGCCAATATGGACAAGCTGTTTTTTGTCTCTTCTAAAACAGGGCAAAGCTCCAATATTACTTTGCATGCACAGAGTACTTCGGAGACAGCGGATGTTCTAAAAGATGTTTTCAAACTTTCTACTACAACAGCACCACCTACAGCTGCAACATCAATATCAGGGTCAATTAAATTTGAACAAACGACTTCCGTCATTGATAAAGATTTAACTGAACCCACAGAACTTAGTGTTACAGTTGGTAATGGTGAAGCGATCAAGGTTGAAATTCATTCAGCAACAACAATTGGCCAAGTGATTGACAAGTTAAACCAGCAACTCAAACAGGATAACATTACAGCTTTTTTAAACAATGAGGGTAAGCTTAGCTTATTAAATGGAAGTGGTAGTGAAATTGAGTTTTCCGCAGAGGAAAACTCCAATATATTGGACAAGCTTGGATTAGGTGACGACATCGTTAGTAGTCCCGTTACCATAAAATCCTTCTCAACTAATGGTGAAAATGCTGAAGTAAGATTTAATGGTCAATCTGCAACCTACGAATCCAATACTTTTACCATTGCGGATATGACGTTTACTGCTAAGCAGACCACGACTGCAGCCGTAGATGTTGTGGTTACACAGGACGTCGATGCGGCCTTTAACGCAATTAAGAACTTCGTAGACAAATATAATGAGTTGCTCGACTTGGTAAACACCAAAACATCAGAAAAGCGTTACCGTGACTTCCAACCACTAACAGAAGAGCAGAAAAAGGAAATGAACGACGATGATATAAAACGTTGGGAAGAAAAAGCTAAGAGTGGTTTGTTGTCCAACGATCAAACACTTCAAAATGGCATGACTGATCTTCGCCGTCTGTTGAGTGGTCCAGTTTCAGGAATCCCAGATGGTCAATTCCGAAGTCTTGGAGATATCGGTATCTCAAGCACCCTAGTTGCGAACGGCATGGTTTCTGGATCTTATCTTGAAAAAGGTAAGTTATACATAGACGAAACCAAGCTCAAGCAGGCCTTGGCTGAAAATCCTGATGAAGTTATGAACTTGTTTACCGCTGATGACAGAGATCCTTCTTCTATTAATGGGGACGGATTTGCCACCAGATTGCATACCCAGACTTCGGCTCTAATCAATAAAATCACATCCAAGGCAGGCGCAACCGGAATGGTTGAGGAGCGCTATACCATGGGCAAAGAAATGAATCGGTTTGATGAACGAATAGATCGTTTAACCCGACGTATGGAGGATCTGGAAACCCGCTACTACAAACAATTCTCAGCAATGGAGACCTATTTGAACCGCATGAACGCGCAAAGCGCATGGCTGGCACAGCAATTTTCAACAGGAGGGTAACCAACGATGCAGCTTCAGCAACGGAACAAATACCTGGAGACAACGATTCAGACCGCGAGCCCAGCTCAGCTCTTGATTATGCTTTATGACGGTGCGATTCGCGCTTGTCGTGCAGGCATTGCTGCTATTGGCGATAATCAAGTAGCAGAGGCGAACACTCAGATCCAGAAGGCACAACAAATCATCAATGAGTTCATCATCACCCTAGACCAATCTTCACCCCTGGCCCCAGGCCTGATGCAGCTCTACGACTACTTCAAGACTCGCCTCACCGAAGCCAACATGACCAAAACCGCCGCACCGGCGGAAGAGGTGTTGGGTCACTTGATGGAGATGAAGGAAACCTGGATTCAGGCGGCGAAGGCTATCAACCAATCGCAGGGCGCACCGGCAGGAGGGCAATATGGAAGCTACAATCCTTCTACTCACACAACTGTCGTCTAATCTGGTTAGCCGGCTGGCGTCCGTGGAGCTGGAGGAAATGGCCGAGTATATGCGGGAGCGGGATGCGATTTTCATTCAGTTGCAGCAAATGCGTCCTACGCCCTCAGAGGCGGCGGAGCTACGTCCGGCCGTTGACCGAATTTTGGCCATGGATGCCCTCATTGTTGCGCGGATGAATTTGCTTCGTGGCGAAGCCAAGGCGGAGATGGACAAGCTCGCGAATGGACGAACCGCCAAAACTACGTATGAAGATGCATATGCAATGGACCAAGAGAGCTATTTTTTCGACACGAAGCGATAAGAACCTCCAAGAGCGCCCAAGCGCTCTTTTTGTTTTCCTAGATTCCTTACGTAGCATGGCATAAAACGCTTTCAGAAAGGAATTGACAATCCTGTGACGATGCGGTATATTTTCATTGTGGGCTTCATAAAATGAACTCTCACAGCTATTTGAAGACGAAGGGAATGTTCTGAATGCAAGGTAAAGTAAAATGGTTCAACGCAGAAAAAGGCTATGGCTTTATCGAGACTGAAGAGGGCGGCGACGTATTTGTTCACTTCTCCGCGATCCAATCCGAAGGTTTCAAAACCCTCGAAGAAGGTCAATCCGTAGAATTTGACATCGTCGAAGGCGCTCGTGGCCCACAAGCTGCTAACGTAGTCAAAGCATAATCTTCCGGCTGAGAAGCTGCAAGAATAGCTGGCAATAGCGAGTTCTAATTGCTGGACATGACACCCTCGGGGGCGACCCCGAGGGTTTTTCTGTATGCACGCATGCTGGGAGGCGTAGTATAATGAAGCTAAACAGACAAACCTATTTTTGGTGGTGAAGCTATAATCATGTCTATTCGTACATATCTGGATAACGTTTATGGGAAAATCTACGCGCGTGGGGAAGATATCTGGCATTCCGATCAGGTATTAAGCTGCCAGTTGATTGAGCCTGGCTTCTATGCGGCAGAGGTCGAAGGAACGGACCTATACGGTGTCACAATCGAGTTGAGCCCGGATCAGCATGTGCTTTTGACCGATTGTACGTGTCCTTATGATATGGGACCCGAGTGCAAGCACATCGTAGCCGTATTGCTATTGTTGGAAGATCAATTGAACAACGCGGAAGCTAACACTGCTTCTAACGAACAGGCATCATTAGCGCAACTCCTTCAATATCAAACCAAGGAAAAACTTATGGAGATTCTGCTATCGCTTGCCAAGGATACACCAGAAGTGAGAACCCGTCTTCGTTTTCATCTAAGTCATCATGATAATCAGTTTGACCTGGAAGCCGGTCGTAAGGTGATTCATACGGCAATCCGACAGGCTGGAGGCTATAACGGTTATATCGAATGGAGTCAAATCGGTAAGGCCTTGAAAGGACTCTGGCAGGTTCTCGATCAGGCCAATAAGCTAGCAAAGCAACAAGCTTTGCAAGGTGCCGTGCAATTATATTTTTTGTGTGCGGAAGAGGCTGTTGCGTTGTTGGATGATGTCGATGATGACGAAGGGAATGTATATATGGTGGGATCTGAAGCAATCGATAATGTTTTGAGTATCACTGAAGACCTGCAAGGGGAATCAGCCACGAATGCCGCTATTAAAGACATAAGATTGCTGATAGCCAATGAAGTCAAGAAACCAATGTACATGGAGTACAGCGACTGGCAATTAGACTTGCTTAATGGCTTGGCGGGCTTGCTTCGTACGTATGCGGACCAAGCGGATTTTGAAGCGCTTTTGGATGAAATTGAGCGGAAACAAGGGAGCAGACCTACAATTATTCCAAGTGAATTGCACTCAGACTGATTCCCGGCCCACCTAACAGGTTAATGACAAGGACACCTACAATCGGCTGAGCTTTTGTTCAGCTTTTTGCCACATCTGCCGGCCCGTTCTTCTTTTGAAAGCGTGTGTTGGAATGTGGTATAATTGTAAAGAGACCAAAGGAGGAGTGCCCATGCAATACAACATTCGTGGCAAAAACATTCAAGTTACTGACGCTATTCGCGACCATGTGGAGAAGAAGCTGGACAGGCTGGACCGCTACTTCGAGGAACCGCTGAACGCTGAAGCGAACGTGACCCTATCGGTGACGCGCAACCAACAAAGCGTTGAGGTATCGATCCCGCTCACGGGACTCATGCTTCGGGCCGAGGACAAGAATGACGATATGTATGCAGCGGTTGACCTTGTCGTGGACAAGTTGGAGCGCCAGATTCGCAAGCACAAGACCAAGCTGAACCGGAAGTTCCGTCAGGAGGGCAGCATCAAGTCGCTGTTCAAGGACGAAGCCGAGAGTGGTGCGGTCACAGTGGCTCTGGATGAAGACGAAGAGATGGAAGTTGTCCGGACCAAGAAATTCACGCTCAAGCCCATGGATGTTGAAGAGGCGATTCTCCAGATGAATCTGGTCGGACACACGTTCTTCATGTTCGCCAATGTGGACACCCAGGAAGTGAACGTCGTCTATCGACGCAATGACGGCAAATACGGCTTAATCGAACAGAGCTAATTCCCTGCAGGGGATGGCCTTTCCTGAACCGGACCTTTAGAGGTCCGGTTTTCTATATAGATGTAGCGGTCCGCAAAACGCGAATTTTCAGCTTCGACCTCCCCGGCCGCAACAGTTGGGCCTTCCCATACGTATATATTGTTGGAAATCCCTATCCATCGATTGCGGGAGTCTGGACAAACTGTTACAATTTAGGGATACAGTGAAAAGCGAAAGGGGCTTAACATAGACGATGCTCGGACTGGTTAAGAAATTATTCGGCGACGCGAATGACCGCGAGATTAAGCGGCTCACGCGTACGGTAGAACAGATCAATAATCTGGAATCCCAATTCACCGGTCTTTCGGATGAGCAACTGCGCGCCAAGACCGAAGAATTTAAGGCACGATTAGAAAAGGGCGAGGCCATCGAGAAGATCCTCCCCGAAGCCTTTGCCACCGCACGTGAGGCGTCCAAGCGGACCCTGGGCATGCGGCATTTTGACGTTCAGTTAATGGGCGGTATGGTCCTGCATGAGGGCAAGATTGCGGAGATGAAGACGGGTGAAGGTAAGACGCTGGTCGCGACGCTGGCGGTCTACCTCAATGCCTTGTTGGGCAAAGGCGTCCACGTCATCACCGTCAATGATTATCTCGCGCAACGGGATAGTCAGTTGATGGCTCAGCTCTACGAATTCCTTGGACTTACGGTCGGCTGTAACTTGCACGGCCTGAGCCACGAGCAAAAGCAGCAAGCGTATGCTTGTGATATTACCTACGGAACGAACAATGAATTCGGCTTTGACTATCTGCGTGATAATATGGTGCTGTACAAGGAACAGATGGTTCAGCGCCCGCTTTATTTTGCCATTATTGACGAAGTGGACTCCATCCTCATCGATGAAGCGCGGACCCCGCTCATTATCTCGGGACAAGCGGCTAAATCGACTGAAATGTACCATTCCGCCGATCGCTTCTTGGCCAAGCTGAATGGCGAAGAGGATTACACGGTGGATGTGAAGCTGCGGACGGTTGCTCTGACGGAGAGCGGTGTGGAGAAGGCGGAAAAAGCCTTCGGCATCGAGAATTTGTTCGACCATGCTAACGTACTGCTGAACCATCATATCCAGCAAGCGCTGAAGGCGCATGTCATTATGAAACGTGACGTCGACTACGTCGTTCAGGACGACGAGGTTGTTATTGTCGATGAGTTCACCGGCCGTCTGATGTCTGGCCGCCGCTACAGCGACGGGTTGCATCAGGCAATTGAAGCGAAGGAACAGATCAAGGTTCAGAATGAGAGTATGACGCTGGCTACGATTACGTTCCAGAACTACTTCCGGATGTACCGCAAGCTTGCTGGCATGACCGGTACGGCGAAGACGGAGCAGGAAGAGTTCAGCAAAATCTACGGACTCGATGTTATCCAGGTGCCTACGAACCGGACGATGATTCGTAATGATATTGCCGATGTCGTCTACAAGACCGAGAACAGCAAGTTCAAAGCGGTCGTTGAGGAAATTGTGAGCAAGCATAAGAACAGCCAGCCGGTCCTCGTCGGTACGGTATCGATCGAGAACTCAGAGCGGCTCTCGGAACTGCTCAAGAAAAAAGGCGTCGCGCACAAGGTCCTCAATGCGAAATACCATGCAGAGGAAGCTGAGATTATCTCCCGCGCGGGTCAGAGCGGATCGGTAACGATCGCGACGAACATGGCTGGCCGTGGTACGGATATCTTGCTGGGCGACGGTGTTGCGGACTTGGGCGGTCTGCACATTATCGGTACGGAACGGCATGAGAGCCGCCGGATCGACAACCAGCTGCGCGGTCGTGCCGGTCGCCAAGGCGACCCGGGTTCCTCGCAGTTCTACCTCTCTCTGGAGGATGAGCTGATGCGCCGCTTTGGTGCTGAGAACATTATGGGTATGATGGAGCGGATCGGCTTTGAGGAAGACCAGCCGATTGAGAGCCGTCTGATCAGCCGCGCGATTGAGTCTGCACAGAAGCGCGTTGAGGGCAATAACTTTGACCTGCGTAAAGTCGTTCTCCAGTATGACGATGTGATGAACCAGCAGCGCGAAGTCATCTACAAGCAGCGCCGCGAAGTGTTGCAGGCCGAGAATATTCATCAGATCGTGCAGGAGATGATCCAGCCGGTCATCGAGCGGATTGTCGCTGCGCACTGTCCGGACGAAGAGGTTCCGGAGGATTGGGATCTGCAAGCGGTGGTCGACTATGCTCATACGACCTTGCTGCCTGAGGGCTCGCTGACCAAAGACGATCTGTGGGGCAAAGAGAAAGAAGAGATGCAGTCCTTTATCCTGGATAAGGTGAATGCTTATTATAGCCAGCGTGAAGAAGAGATGGGCGCCGAGACGATGCGCGAATTCGAGAAGGTTGTCGTGCTGCGTGCGGTCGACAGCAAATGGATGGACCACATCGATGCCATGGATCAGCTCCGTCAAGGGATCCATCTGCGGGCTTACGGTGGTACCGATCCACTGCGTGAGTACCAATTCGAAGGCTTCGAGATGTTCAAGGAAATGATCGACAACATCCAGGAAGAAGTCACCAAGTATATTATGAAGGCGCATGTCGAAAGTAAAGTGGAGCGTAAAGCAGTAGCCGAAGGCCAAGCGGTCGACAACAAGGCTGAACCGGCTGCGAAGCGTCCAATGAAACGCGAAGAGCGTGTCGGACGCAACGATCCATGTCCTTGCGGCAGCGGCAAGAAATATAAGCAATGCCATGGTGCATAACTAGGACGAAGTGAGGGTTTCCAATGATTGATGTATCCGTAAAGCAGGACCTTCGCGAGATGGCGAAGAAACTTCAGAACCTTAGGGGGTCTCTTTGACTTAGATCTCAAGCGCGAGCAGATTGAGAACTACGAAGAGAAGATGACCGCGCCCGACTTCTGGGATGATAATGAGAAGGCGCAAGCGCTGATCGCTGAGCTGAACGGCGTCAAATCCGTCGTTGAGAAATACGAGAAGCTGCAAGCCGATCATGATGATCTGCAGATGATGCTGGAGCTGGTCGAGGCCGAAGGCGATGACGAGATGGGTGCTGAGCTCACTGGCAGCACGGCCGAGTTGGTTAAGGCCGTTGAGGACTTCGAACTGCAGCTGCTGCTGAACCAGCCGTACGACCGTCTGAATGCCATCGTTGAGCTGCATCCCGGCGCCGGCGGTACGGAGTCCCAAGACTGGGGCGAGATGCTGTACCGGATGTACACGCGCTGGGCAGAGAAGCGTGGCTTCAAGATCGATCTGCTGGATTATCTGGATGGTGATGAAGCGGGCATTAAGAGCGTGACGATGCTGATCAAAGGCTACAACGCCTATGGGTACCTCAAGGCTGAGAAAGGCGTACACCGGCTGGTTCGGATCTCGCCTTTTGATGCTTCGGGCCGTCGCCATACCTCGTTTGCTTCTTGCGATGTCATGCCGGAGATCGACGATGACATCGAAATTGAGATCCGCTCGGAGGACCTGAAGGTCGATACGTACCGCGCCAGCGGCGCCGGCGGTCAGCATATCAACAAGACGGAGTCGGCGATCCGGATTACGCATGTGCCATCTGGCATCGTAGTTTCTTGTCAGACGCAGCGTTCGCAGATCAAGAACCGTGAGCAGGCCATGAAGATGCTCCGTTCCAAGCTCTATGAGCGCAAGATCGAGGAGCAGCAGAAGGAGCTGGCCGAGATTCGCGGCGAGGTCGCAGACAACGCATGGGGCAGCCAGATCCGTTCGTATGTGTTCCATCCGTACAGCATGGTCAAGGATCATCGGACACAAGTGGAGACGGGCAACGTCGGTGCAGTCATGGACGGTGACCTCGATGCTTTCATCGATGGCTACCTGCGCAGTCAGATCCAGCAGGACAGCTAACTCGTTGTACACCTGTTTTGAACCTAATGAAATGAACCCAAGCCTCCCATAAGTCGGGGGCTTGTTTTTTTGCATTGCTGCAGCGGTAATCACTCCTTAATCTCTTGTCTTGTCTTCGGTTCATCCTGGTGTAAGTGAGATTGTCACCTGTATGCCTGTGGCAGAATATGCTCATACTGGGGAGGACTCTAATCGGTGAGGCAGGGGTGCAGATGAAGGCTGGAGGCGACGCACGCGAGCGCAAAAGGTTCCGACTACCAAAGATTGCGGACACAGAGCCGGTACGTCTACCTGTCCGCAGACGACATAGAACCCGAACCGCAGGGGAAGCGGGACAGAGCCTGTATGTGCAAATGGTCTTGCTCTTGCTTGGGGCCTTCACGGTGGCGGTTAGCTTTAATCTGTTCCTGCTGCCCAATGGCATTGCTTCCGGCGGTGTGACGGGTGCCTCCATCCTGGTTGAACGGCTGCTCGGCTTCACGCCGGCCTTGACCCAGTGGGCGCTCAATATTCCTCTGTTCCTGCTGGGATTGTGGCTGCTGGGCCGGCGCTTTGCGGTCAAGACAATTCTCGGATCATTGGTGCTGCCGCTCTTCGTCCTGCTGACAGCGCAATGGCCGTCGCCCACTCAGAATCCGCTGCTCGCAGCGATCTATGGCGGAATCGGGGTCGGTATCGGCCTGGGTCTGGTGTTTCGTGCTCGCAGTTCCACCGGCGGATTGGATCTGGCCGCGCAGCTGGTGCATCGATATACCGGTTTGCCGCTCGGTCTGGCCGTTGCGTGCCTCGATGGCCTGGTCATTGCAGCCGCTGGCTTCATCATTTCTCCGGAAAATGCACTTTATGCGCTGATCGGCCTATTCGTTACGAGCAAGACGATCGATATCGTACAAACGGGACTGCTGGTCTCCAAAGTGGCATTTATCATCTCGGGCAAAACAGAGGCAATCAGCGAGGCCATCTTGCATGAGCTGGACCGGGGACTGACGAAGCTGACTGCACTTGGCGGGTATACTGGAGAGTCCCGGACCGTGCTGATGGTCGTCGTGGGACAGAATGAGGTGACGCGTCTGAAGCTGCTGGTTCAGTCGGTGGACGCCAGTGCTTTTGTCATTATCAGCGATACGGCTGAGGTATTAGGGGAAGGCTTTAAGCGCTAAGCTAAAGGTAGAAGCTTCGGTTTGGACCGGGGCTTTTTTTGTTATGTGCAGAAGTCTAGAGCCTAAGTGGAACTGCTTGAAAATGTCATGAAAATGGGATTGTATTTATATTAATGAGATTGTATAATAATACAATGTTGTTTAAAGGCACGTTGAATAGCTTGGCTTTCACTAGACAATCTAGTGTACAATGATAGGAGCAAATTGAAGAGAATTTTAGATAGGAGTGGAGCACATGACGGATAAGGTACGGGCGGCGATCGTCGGATCGACGGGCTATGGCGGGGTGGAACTGATTCGGTTGCTGGCGGCGCATCCCCGGGTGGATGTAACCTCAGTAATCTCGTCCTCCAGCGCAGGGACGCCGATTGCGGAGGGCTATCCGCATTTGACTGAGATTCGCACAGAGCTGCTGGATGGCATAGATGCAGTGGAAATTCGGAGCAAGGCAGAGGTTGTCTTCCTAGCAACGCCACCGGGTATCGCGTCCAAGCTGACGCCAGAGCTGTTGGAGCAGGGCTTGCGCGTTATCGATATCTCGGGTGACCACCGGCTGAAGTCGGGGGCGCTCTATGAGCAGTGGTACAAAAAGCCGGCTGCCGGGGACGCTTATCTGGAGCAAGCCGTCTATGGCCTGTGCGAAGTGTTCGGCGATCAGGTGAAGGACGTGGAGCTGCTATCCAATCCGGGCTGTTATCCGACGGCAACGCTGCTGGGCTTGATTCCGGCGGTAGCTGAGGGCTGGATCGATCCGGATACGATTATTATTGATGCCAAAAGCGGAGTCTCCGGCGCAGGGCGCGGCGCAAGTCTGGGCACGCACTATTCGGAGCTTAATGAGAATTTCAAAGCTTACAAAATCAATCAGCATCAGCATATTCCGGAGATTGAGCAGGTGCTTTCTCAGGTTGCGGGCCGCCCTGTAGTGACGACGTTCACGACGCATCTGGTGCCAATGACTCGCGGCATAATGAGCACGATGTATGCCAAGCTGGAAGGCCAGCGCAGCCAACAGGAATTTATCGATTTATATACACGTTATTATGAAGGCAGACCTTTCGTGCGTGTGCGTCCTTCTGGCAACTGGCCGGCAACCAAGGAAGTGTACGGGTCAAATTATTGTGATATCGGATTTGCCGTGGATGAGCGTACAGGCCGGGTGACGATCGTATCAGTGATCGACAATCTGGTGAAGGGCGCCGCCGGGCAGGCGATCCAGAACTTGAATCTGATGATGGGCTGGGAAGAGGACCTGGGACTGCAATTCGTTCCGGTCTATCCGTAAGCCTAGTCGTGGGCGAAGGAGACGAGTACGAGATGGGACTGGAGACAAAAGCAACCTATCGGATCGAGCCGAAAGGCTCCATCACCACTCCCAAGGGCTTCACTGCGGGAGGCCTGCATTGCGGGCTGAAGAAGACGACCCGTCACGATCTGGGTGCGATCGTCTGTGAGGTGCCGGCGGCAGCGGCGGGCGTGTATACGACCAATGTGTTCCAAGCTGCACCGCTCAAAGTAACACGGGAGAGTCTGGCGGCTAACGGGACGCTGCGCGCGGTTCTTGTGAACAGTGGCAATGCCAATGCATGCACGGGACAGCAGGGCGAAGACGATGCCTATGCGATGCGTGATGAATTTGCAGATGCGATTGGTGTAGAGAAGGAAGCGGTAGCGGTCGCCTCCACAGGCGTCATTGGCGAATTGCTCAAGATGGACCGGGTCCGTCAAGGGATCGGCGAGCTGCCTTCGCGCTTGACGCCTACGGATCAAGGGGCGGAAGACTTCTGCCAGGCGATTCTGACCACCGATTTAGTGCAAAAGATGGTCTGTGTGTCGCTGGAAATCGACGGGCGCACGGTCCATGTGGCTGGATCAGCCAAGGGCTCGGGCATGATTCATCCCAATATGGCGACGATGCTTGGCTTCGTGACTACCGATGCGGCAGTGGATAGTGAGACGCTGCAGCTGGCGCTGCGTGAGGTGACGGATCTGACCTTTAATATGATTACGGTGGACGGCGATACGAGCACCAATGATATGCTGGTTGCAATGGCAAGCGGGCTGGCAGGCAATGAGCGATTGACCCGTCAGCATCCTGATTATGCAGCATTCGTTGAAGCCTTGCGCTATGTATGCGAAGTGCTCGCCAAAGCGATTTCTCGGGATGGCGAAGGCGCGACCAAGCTGGTCGAGGTTCAGGTGCGTGGAGCTATCAGCGATGAATCAGCGCGAAAAATCGTCAAAACGGTCATTGGCTCATCGCTCGTTAAGTCGGCGGTGTTTGGCGCAGATGCCAACTGGGGGCGGATCATAGCAGCCGTTGGTCGTGCGGGAGAGCCGGTCAATCCGGAGACGGTCGATATCCGCATCGGCGATATCGTCACGCTGGAGCAATCACGGCCGCTCCTCTTCGATGAGGATGCGGCGCTGGAATATCTGAAGGGTGACACGATTGTTATTCACATTGATCTGCATCACGGCTCGGGCGAGGCAGTCGGTTGGGGCTGCGACCTCACCTATGACTACGTACGGATCAATGCAGCATATCGGACGTAAACATAGATCTGTGTTCAAAAGGTAGGTTTTACTAAAGGAGCGATTGTAATGGAGCAGGACCAACGGTTCGTGATGAAATGCGGCGGTAGTACGCTGGCGGCTTTGCCTGAGGCGTTCTTCGCTGACCTGCAGGCTTTGCAGGAGGAGGGCGTGCGTCCGGTCATCGTTCATGGCGGCGGCCCTGCTATATCTGAAACGCTGGGCAAGCTGGGCATTGAGTCGTCGTTTGTGTCGGGCCTGCGGGTAACGACCGAGGCTGTGCTCGATGTGGTCGAGATGGTGCTGGCCGGGCGGATTAACAAGGAGATTGTCCGGAAGATCGGCGCCAGCGGGGCCAAAGCACTGGGTGTCTCCGGCGTGGACGGACAGCTGCTGACGGCTCAGCCGGTAGCCAACAGCGATGAGATCGGGTTCGTGGGCGAGGTTACGGATGTTCGGGCCGAGATTATCGAGGGCATCATGGCCATGGGGTATATTCCGGTCATTGCACCGATTGGTATCGACGCGGAAGCGCAGCGTTACAACATTAACGCCGACACCGCAGCAGGCGCTGTGGCCTCCTATCTTGGAGTCGAGCGCATGATCGTCGTCACCGATGTGCCGGGCATTATGCGCACGGTGGATGGAGAGAAGCGAGTTCTGTCGTCTGTGACGGTGGCTGAGATCGATGAGATGATTGCCAGCGGTGAGATCTATGGCGGCATGATTCCAAAAGTAAAAGCAGCCGTACAGTGCATCCAGGGTCGGGTGCGCGAGGTTGTCATTGTCAGCGGCGAAGAGCCGCAAGTCTTGAGTCGGGTCGTCAAGGAAGGCGGCATCGGTACGCGTATTATTCAATCTTAAACATAGAGAGGCGGCGGAGATATGAATGAACATGGCACAGCAGCGAGCTCACTGTTTCCTACGTATGCTAGATTCCCAGTGACACTGGTCAAAGGCGAAGGCAGTTGGTTGTGGGACGATCAGGGGAACAAATATCTGGATTTTATGTGCGGGCTGGCCGTGACCAACCTTGGTCATGCGCCAGAGCAAGTGAAGCAGGCGCTCGTGCGACAGCTGGATGAGCTGTGGCATGTGTCCAACCTGTTTCACATTCCCAATCAGGAAGTGGCAGCCCGTTTGCTGACGGAGCATAGCTGCGCCGATGCCGTGTTCTTCTGCAATTCCGGCGCTGAGGCCAATGAGGCTGCGATCAAGCTGGCTCGCCGTTATCATCAGCAGGTGTTGAAGAACGGCCGTCATGAGATCATCACCTTCAGTCAGTCTTTCCATGGACGCACGCTGGCCACGCTGACCGCAACCGGTCAGGACAAAGTGAAAGAAGGCTTTCAGCCGCTGCCACCGGGCTTCAAGACGGTACCGTTACATGATGAGGCCGCATTAGAGGCGGCCATCAGCGAGCATACGGCTGCGATCCTAATTGAGACCGTGCAGGCGGAGGGTGGCGTAAATCTCGTGGAGCCGGCCTTCATGCACCGCGTCGCCAAGCTGTGCAAGGAGCACGGCCTGCTGCTTATCGTGGATGAGATTCAGACTGGCATGGGACGGACCGGCAAGCTGTTTTCATATGAGCATTACGGGATTGAGCCCGATATCTTTACACTGGCAAAAGGACTGGGGAGCGGCTTCCCGGTAGGCGCCATGCTGGCCAAAGCACCGCTGCGCGAAGCTTTTGGCCCGGGGAGTCATGGCTCGACCTTCGGCGGCACACCGCTGGCGACTGCGGTCGTCAAGGCGACCATTGAGACGATGATCTCAGAGGCGGTTGTGGACCAGGCTGCGGATGCGGGACAATATTTGCTGGCAAGGCTGCGTGACCAATTGGCAGACAATCCGTTTGTAAAGGAAATTAGAGGCCTTGGCTTGATAGTTGGCATTGCGTGCGACGGCGCGGTAGGTGATCTGGTCACGGCGGCAAGAGACCGCGGATTGCTCGTGGTGACGGCGGGGCCGCAGGTGATTCGACTGTTGCCGAATCTGCTGGTCAGTCGCAGCGAGATCGATCAGGCCGTGGACATTCTGGTTGGCCTGCTGGCCGAACAGACGGTAACGACAAGGGGGAGCAACGCGTGACACAATCGGTAGTAAATGAAGAGATGGCATTAAGCCTAAAAGGCAGGGACTTCCTGGCGCTGGTGGACTATACCCCGCAAGAGGTCCGGTATTTGATCGATCTGGCGATCGAGCTGAAAGCGAAGCAGAAAGCCGGTGAGGTGTATCAGCCGCTGAAGGGCAAAACACTGGGCATGATTTTTGAGAAGTCCTCTACCCGCACACGTGTGTCATTCGAGGTGGGGATGTATCAACTGGGCGGTCATGCGCTGTTCCTCAGCCGCAACGATCTGCAAATCGGCCGTGGCGAGACGGTATGGGATACCGCGCAGGTCATGTCGCGTTACCTGGATGGCATTATGATCCGCACGTACGCGCACCGGACGGTCGTTGAGTTGGCGCGTGGTGCAACGATTCCGGTCATCAACGGACTGACGGATCTGTCGCATCCCTGTCAGGCGCTGGCGGACTACCAGACGATCCTGGAGCACAAAGGCCGGCTGGAAGGACTAAAGATTGCCTATGTCGGCGACGGCAACAACATGGTGCACTCCCTGATGATGGGGGCAGCCAAAGTAGGCATGCATATGTCGGTCGCTTCTCCTGAAGGCTATGAGCCGGACGAAGACGTCATCCGTCAGACCAAGGAGCACGCTGCAGAGACCGGTTCGCAGCTGCACATTTGCCGCGATCCGCGTGAGGCGGTAGAGAATGCGGACATTATCTATACCGATGTATGGGCGAGCATGGGCTTTGAGGCGGAGCAGAAGGACCGGGAGCGGGCGTTTGCCGACTATCAGGTGGATGAGAATTTGGTTGCGCACGCCAAGAAGGACTATCTGTTCCTGCACTGTCTGCCGGCTCACCGCGGCGAAGAAGTGAGCGAAGGCGTCATCGACGGCAAGAATTCGATTGTCTTTGACCAGGCAGAGAATCGGCTGCACGCCCAAAAAGCCATCATGGCAGCAATAATGTAAGGGTCGATTTTGATCACGAAGTATCTCGGAGAAGTTGATTCGGCGTCGAATCTTGAGCTCAGATGCAACTAAGCGTATGCTTACGAAGCTAGTTTCCTTCGGAAACTCTTAGGTGCTCACGTAGGTTTGCCTACGCTCCGCTCCTCAGTTGCCTCTTCACTCAACCTTCTCGGTGCTGAAAATCGACTTTTTGGAATTTGAAGTAAGTAATTAAGACTCAAAATCAGACTGCCCTCAAAACGGCCGGAGAGGCACGGAATCGAATCTGGAGAAGCGAAGCGTTCGCCTTTGTCCCCGGATTTCAACCGCTAAAGCGGTTAATAAATCAAGAAATCCGGGGACAACAGCGATCGTAAGATCGATCCGTGACTGTAGGCCTTCTTTTTGAGGGCAGTAAAGGAGCGAATGGATACGCATGGCTAAGCAGAAAATTGTTCTCGCCTATTCGGGCGGGCTGGATACCTCCGTTATTTTGAAATGGCTCAAGGAAACGTACGACGCAGAAATCATCGCCTTCACCGCCGATATCGGCCAGAAGGAAGAGCTCGATGGTCTGGAGGAAAAAGCACTCGCAACTGGTGCCTCCAAGGTGTACATCGACGACCTGCGCGATGAATTCGCCAAGGACTTCATCTATCCAATGTTCCAGGCGGGTGCACTCTATGAAGGCCAATACCTGCTGGGCACCTCGATCGCCCGGCCACTGATCGCCAAGCGAATGGTGGATATCGCCCGCGCTGAAGGTGCGACGGCGATTGCACACGGCGCGACTGGCAAGGGCAATGACCAAATCCGCTTCGAGCTGACCGCTGCGGCGCTGGCTCCGGATCTGGGCTGTATCGCTCCATGGCGTTTGGAGAGCTTCCGTGAGCAGTTCCCAGGTCGTGCCGAGATGATTGCCTACGCTGAGCAGCATGGCATTCCGGTTCAGGCTTCGGCATCGAAGCCGTATTCCATGGACCGCAACCTGCTGCACATCAGCTTCGAGAGCGGCATGCTGGAAGATCCTTGGTTCGATCCAAGTGCTCCGGAGAACAAGGACATGTATGTCCTCAGTGTCTCTCCAGAGGAAGCACCGGACGAGGCTGAGTTGGTTGAACTGACGTTCCAGGCGGGCAATTGCGTCGCCGTGAACGGCGAGCAACTGAGCCCGCTGGGCGTTATGGATAAGCTCAATGAGCTGGGTGGCAAGCACGGGATCGGCCGTGTCGATATGGTGGAGAATCGGTTTGTCGGCATGAAGAGCCGTGGCGTCTACGAGACACCGGGCGGCACGATTCTTTTCACAGCGCATCGCAAGATTGAGTCGCTTACGATGGACCGTGAAGTGATGCATCTGCGTGACTCGCTGATCGCCAAGTACAGCACAACCGTTTATAACGGCTTCTGGTTCGCGCCTGAGCGTCTGGCGATGCAAGCCCTCGTGACGGAAAGCCAAAAAAACGTGGACGGCGTGGTCCGACTGCGTTTGTACAAAGGCAATGTTATCGGTGCGGGCGTTCAAAGCCCGGTCAGTCTGTATAACCCGGACATTGCAACGATGGAAGCTGATCCATCCCAAGCCTACGATCAGGGCGATGCCACCGGCTTTATCCGGCTGCAGGCACTGCGCCTGAAGGTTTCCTCTGGCGTGGAGCAGAACAAGAAGTAGAAGCAACGGGCGCCTGAGCGCCCGTTTTTTTCCGAGGTCAAGGACCGATTGTATGATAAAATCGTAACTAAGCAATCCAGTGGCGGTTGGGCTGGGTTTGATTCGATTAAGGGAGTGAAGAAACGTGAGCAAATTGTGGGGCGGCCGCTTTACAAAGCAGACGGACAAGCTGGTGGAGGAGTATACAGCTTCGATTACCTTCGACAAGGAGCTGGCCGAGGAGGACATCCAGGGCAGTCTGGCGCATGTGACGATGCTGGGTAAGCAAGGCATCCTGCCGGATGAAGACGTGGAGACAATCAAGGATGGGCTGCACCGCGTGCTGCAGCGCTTGAAGCGCAATGATATTGAGTTCTCAGTTAGCGACGAGGACATCCATATGAATATTGAGAAAACACTGATCGACGATATTGGCCGCGTCGGCGGCAAGCTGCACACCGGACGCAGCCGTAATGACCAGGTCGCCACGGATATGCATTTGTACTTGCGCAAGCGGGTCGTTGAATTCGTTGATCTGCTGCACAAGCTGCAAGTCGCGCTGACGGATCAAGCCAAAGCCAACCTGGATACGATTGTACCGGGCTATACACATCTCCAACGGGCACAGCCGATTCTGTTCGCCCATCATCTGATGGCGTATGTGTCGATGTTTGGCCGGGATATTGAGCGGCTCCAGGACAGCTACAAGCGGATCAATACGTTGCCGCTGGGAGCTGGTGCGCTGGCGGGTACGACGTTCCCGATTGATCGGCATTTTGTGGCGTCGCAGCTCAACTTCGAGCGTCTTTACGAGAACAGCTTGGATGCTGTCAGCGACCGTGACTTCATCCTGGAATTCCTCGCTGACGCGTCAATCATCATGATGCATCTGTCGCGCCTCAGCGAAGAGCTGGTCATGTGGTCGAGCACCGAGTTCCGCTTCGTCGAGCTGGACGATGCGTTCTGCACAGGCAGCAGTATCATGCCGCAGAAGAAGAACCCCGATGTACCCGAGCTGGTACGGGGCAAAACCGGCCGCGTGTACGGCAACCTGATGGGTCTGCTGACGGTACTGAAATCGTTGCCGCTAGCCTATAACAAGGACATGCAGGAAGACAAGGAAGGCATGTTCGACACGGTACGGACAATGCAGGGGGCGTTGCAGCTGTTTGCGCCGATGGTCGCGACCATGAAGGTGAACAAGGAGCGGATGCGCCAAGCGGTGAACCAGGACTTCTCCAACGCGACGGACATCGCCGACTTCCTCGTGGGCAAAGGCCTGCCGTTCCGCCAGGCTCATGAGGTCATTGGTAAGACCGTACTGTACTGCATCGAGCAGAACAAGTATTTACTGGATCTGACACTGGAGGAATTCAAGCAATTCTCCGACCTGTTCGATGACCGGATCTTTGCGATCCTGCAGCCAGAGGCTGTAGTCGACGCCCGCAACGTCTACGGCGGTACCGCTCGTGGCCAAGTGAGCGAAGCGATCGGCCGCGCCGAGCAGCAGCAAGGCCTCACCGCCAGCTGGGTCTCGGAGTACGCAGAGAAAAGTAAATAAGGTTTGGTTGTATGCACATACACGCGCTTGCAGTTGGAGGGGAAGTCCCTTTGCTGCAGGCGCGTTTTTTGATATGGGCAGCGAGGTGGCGCGAGCGGGTTAGTCGGGCGAATAGAGGAAGAAAGGTGTGTTGTAGTAGGTGAGAGTGAGTCTGCCGTGTAGAGGAATACATAGAGTGGGGTTGCGCACAGCAGCGGGCAGTTGCAATTAAAGTTTTTGTACTTAGAGCAGGGTTTCACGCCGCAGTGGGCTCCTCCAAGTAAAGTTTTTATACTTAGAGCGAGGTTTCGCGCCGCAGTGAGCTTCTGCAAGTAAAGTTTCTATACTTAGAGCGGAGTTACGCGCCGCAGTGAGCTTCTGCAAGTAAAGTTTCTATACTTAGAGCGGAGTTACGCGCCACAGTGGGCTGCTGCAAGTAAAGTTTCTATGCTTAGAGCGGAGTTACGCGCCACAGTGGGCTGCTGCAAGTAAAGTTTCTATACTTAGAGCGAGTCCGCGCCGTGGTAGGCCAGCTAAATAAAACGGGACAATAGCAAAGCAGCGGCTATGCCCAACAAGAGGGCATAGCCGCTGCTTCTATTTAATCCCGTTGATATTACTCCAGGTTAAGAATCCATTCCGCAATGTCATTCAACACAGTCGGAGACACGTTGCCAGGCTGTTTGTATTCATCAACCGTGCCTTTGGCTGGTCCTTCGTAGGCGATGAACAAGTGGTTGAGCCCCGGATATAGCTTGAATGTCGCGTTGGCCTTGCCGTCGAACAACGTCTTCCAGGCGGCATAGTCCGTCTCAGACTTCACTTGGAAGTCATCCTCACCCTGTAGGACCAATATCGGCTTGGTCGCTTCATCTGCATATTGGCTCAGATTGAACTGGTCCATTTCCTTGAAATAGTGAGCGGACATTCCGAACACCGTCGTCGCCTGTGCTTCCTCCATCGACATTTCTGCAATCGATTGGGCTCTCAGCAGCTCAGCTTCCAGCCAGGCTTCATTGGCTGCCTTGGCCGGGTCACTGTCGCTCATTGAGGCGATGAAGTCCGCATTCTGATCATAAATAATCTCCCATAGTGGTCTTGGGGATCCGGCGAGCAGGATCAGGCCAGCAAAATCGCCACCATCGGCATCAATCCGGGGGGCCAGCATGCCGCCCAGGCTGTGGCCGATGACATACACCTGCGCTGCGTCAATCCGTGGGTCTTGTTTGAGCAGCTCGGCTGCTGTGATCGCATCGTCCACCGTCTCTTCCTTCACGGTCAGCAGAGCCGCTTCTTCCGGCGTATAACTCCGGCCATGGGTGTAGGTACGCTTGTCGTAGCGCAGAACAGCGATGCCTTGTTCCGCAAGTCCATACGCCAGATCACGGAATGGGGCATTGGCACCAATGGCTGAATTCCGGTCGTTTGGTCCGGAGCCATGTACGAGTACCACAGCAGGGAGCGGGCCTTCCGCATTTTCAGGTAAAGTGAGCAGACCTTCCAGCGGGTAATTCGTGCCCGCTCCGACCGTAATCTTCTCTTCCACCAAGCCCTCCGGGGTCTCGATGTCGGCGATCACAGGCTGGAAAGAGATACCGGTGATTTGGTGGTTCGTATTGAACTGAAGAGACAGCTTCATTTCGGCAAGCTCAAACGCAAGGATGACCGCAACGGAGGTGGAGTCACCTGTCTGCTGGGCATCAATCGAACGAATGGCAGTGTAGGCACCACTGGCGGTCTCCAACTGCTCCCAGACTGTACCAAGAGCAGCAAGCGGGATCCCCTGCTGGACCTGCGGGTCAAAATAATCCTGCCATAGTTGCTCATGGTCACCAGAGCTCAGGAGGTAGACGACGTGCTCAGCCAGCATTTCCGGTGCCAGCTGCCGCGAGGCAAGCGACACGGTTCCTGCTGCACGATCGTACTCAGCGGCTACACGCAATACTTGGGTGAAGTAGGACAAGGGAACATACACACGGTCATTACGCAGGACAGAAGCGTGGCCAAAGCTCATTTCCTGTTCCCCCATAACAGCTGTATGCCCCCCGACTTTGAAGCTTGTTGAGAGTAATGGTGCGGTCAGAGATACAGTACGAGTGGCTTGCTCATAGGCTACCTTAATTCCCAATTCAACGGCGATACTACGCAGGGGCAGCATCACGTCATTACCGCTGGTGTAGGCGTGGCCGCCTTGTGTCGTCACGGTCTGACCGTCAATGTTCACCTTGATGCTGCTATCGGCTGCGAACGCAGGGAGAGCGGTCAGGAGCATGACAAGGACCAGGGTGGATGCAGTAAGTCTTTTCATGGATAAGTACTCCTCCTTCATATTCTAACTGTTCTATTAGTAGCATAACAGATGTCACAAAGATTAAGCAAGTACAAATATAACACGCCTGCTCAACTGGCACAGGCGGCAACCGGGAGCACAACACAAAAAAAGCCTGCAAGCACAATGCTTGCAGGCTCTCATTTTATATTAGCTGTTCAGGTAAACCGTCTTGCCTGTGCGTGCAGACTCGTAGATCGCCTCGAGGATCTCAGTCACGACCAGCGCTTGCTCAGGCAATACAACAGGGTCGGTATCGTTCAGAACCGAGTTGATCCATGCTGCTGCTTCGACATCGATGTCTTTGTCGCCGCCGCTGCCTTCGTAGAAGGCTACGCCGCCGCCTTTGAGGTCGATTTCTTTCACGAACAGACGGCTCTTTTCTTCACCGTTGATGCGAAGACCGCCTTTCATGTCCGCGCCGCCTTCTGTACCGGAGAGCGTACATTTCGCCTCGTCCACTTCAAGGGTGTTCAGCGCCCAGCTTGCTTCAAGCGTAATGGTTGCGCCGTTCTCCATTTTGATGAAGCCTACCGCCGAATCCTCAACGGTGAACTTGGCTGGGTCCCACGGGCCCCAAGCGTTGGCTGCATTTTCTTTTTGTCCGAGCTTGTGGAACACGGAGCCAGTAACGGAGACAGGCTTGTAGTTGTCCATCATCCACAGCGTCAAGTCAAGCGCATGCGTTCCGATATCGATGAGCGGGCCGCCGCCTTGCTTCTCCTCGTCGAGGAATACACCCCAAGTAGGTACAGCACGTCTGCGAACGGCATGAGCACGTGCATAGTAGATCTCGCCCAGTTCGCCTTCTTCGCACACTTTTTTCAGGTATTGGCTGTCCGGACGGAAACGGTTGTTGTAGCCGATCGACAGTTTTTTGCCGGTACGCTTCGCAACAGCTACCATTTCGCGTGCTTCAGCAGCCGTCTTAGCCATAGGCTTCTCACACATAACGTGCTTGTCCGCTTCCATAGCAGCAATTGAGATCTCAGCATGCGAGTCGTTTGGCGTCAACACATGAACCACGTCGATCTCTTGATCCTTCAACAGCTCACGGAAGTCGGTATACGTTTTTGCGCCGGGTACGCCATATTTCTCAGCAGCCTGAACAGCTCTGTCTTCTACAATATCGCAAAAGGCCACCAGAACGACATTTTGGTTGCGGCTCAGGGCGGGCAGATGCTTGCCGTTGGCGATGCCGCCACAGCCGATCAGGGCTACCTTCAATACTTGACTCATAGAAATAATACCTCCTGAAATAATAGGTTTGAACGCGTTTACAGCTTGCTACCCACATGCTAATCGTATGCCAGCCGTGTGTCAAGCAAAGGCGATGTCCAAATACAAGAAAGTAGCTTCTCAACTCCACTACTTGGCTTGTATTTCTCCGGATTGAAACGCGCTGCACCACCCCATGATGGCGACAGCCGTTTCACCTTGGGCGACAGGAAAAGATTCGTTGACCTTTTCCTGCCCCAGCTATCCATGGGGGTTCCCACAGCGGGCATGTCCTTCTCAATGTACCATATTGACGCGCAGGAGAACATCCGACATTGTGCACATATTACTTCGAAATTACGACACGTCCGCCTTGTCCCGACGACTCCGAAGCATACGGGGGGCCCACCAGTTCCAGCGGCCCATCAGCTTCATCATGGAAGGGACGAGAATCATCCGGACGATCGTGGCATCAATGAAGATCGCCAGCGCAATCCCCACGCCGAGCTGCTTGACCGGCATGACGCCGGTGAAGGCAAAAGCGCCTGTGATGACAATCATGATTGCCGCTGCCGAGGTGATAATTTTACTGGTTAATGCCAGTCCTTGCAGGGTCGCTTCATTATTGTTGCCGGTCTCCCGGTAGATCTCCTGAATCCGCGAGATCAGGAACACCTCATAGTCTGTGCTCAGTCCGAACACGATACTGAATATGAAGATCGGAATAAATAGTGCGATATCGGTCGCGGTAAGTCCGAACATGCCGTTCTGGAAAATCCACACGATGATGCCGAAGGTTGCGCACAGACTCAGGGCATTCATCAGAATGGCCTTGAGCGGAATCAGCACTGAGCGGAAGGCGAGGAACAGGATGATATAGGTCGCGCCAAGAATGAATAAGAGCGTATAAACAATTTTCTGCGAAATCTCGTCGAAAATCTCTTGATTGAACTTGGCGTAACCGCCCACCAGCAGTGAGACGCCTTCATCGACCCGGTCCCAATCGCGCACCCAATCCTGGGTGGCCTGAGCGTAAGGCTCACTGTTCAGCTCCACCTGCAGCAGCGTCCGATTGCCTGCAGTCAGTTGTTCAAAGAGCGGCGCCAGCTGGGCCCCCGTCTCCGGACTCGCCAGCATGGCAGTGACCTGGTCTGCGTCGAGCCCACCAGCGAGGGAGAACGGAGACTCCACCTCATTGACCAGCGGATCAGCAGCCAATCGCTCAGTCAGCGCGTACAGCTCTTGCAGCGACTCGGGATCAGTGGCCTCGCCTTCGGTCTCGGCCAGAACCACAATTTCAGAGACTTGGCTGTTGCGGAAGGTGTCCTCATATAGATCGTACGCCACCTTGGACTCATAGCCATCCGGAAGCGCATCGGCAGCTGGGACCCTCAGAACCATGTCCTTGATTGGAATCGAGCTCGCCAGCAGAATCAGAAACGCCGCTAGCGCCATAATGACCGGTCTGCGCATAACAAAGGAGGCGAAGCTCAGCCAAGCGCTTCGTTTCTCAGGGCGTTCCTTGAGAATCATTAGTCGGTTCACGCGCGGGCCCAGCAGCGAGAGCAGAGCGGGCAGTAGCGTGAGGGCCGAGAGAATCGAGAAGAACACGACCGTCATGCCGCCGAGTGCGATGATTTTGAACAGGTCAATCTGAATGAACAGCATACCGGCCAGACCGATAAATACACACAATCCGGAGAAGATAATCGATTCCCCGGCTGTACGCACCGAGATGCGGACGGATTCCTGAACCGAGTGCTGCTTGAGCTCCTGCCGGAAGCGATTGACGAACAATAAGGCAAAGTCGATGCCCAGCGCCAGGCCGAGCATGACCACCACATTGAGCAGGAAGATGGACAACTCCATCTGCAGGCCAAAGAAGTACAGCACGCCCAGTGTACTGACGACACTGATCAAGCCAATAATCAGCGGCAGCGACGCAGCTACGAGGCCGCCAAAGGCAAACAACAAAACAAGCATGGCTACAGGGAGGCCGATCATCTCGGCCCTCGTCAGATCCTCCTGACTGGCGGTGTTCAGATCTTCTTCAATAATTGGGGCGCCAGTTAAACCGACAGGTACAGGGCCATCCTGTAGCTCCGCAACTGCTTCGCGGACGAGCGCAATATTATCTGCCATGTCCACCGTAAGCATATCAAAGCTCAGCGAAGCATAGGCCACACCGTCCTGAAGCATCTCCGGATCTACTCGGACACCTTCTCCTGGGAAAGGGGAGGCTGTATCGGCCAGCTCCTCCAGCGACAGCGCCTGCAGATGTTCGACCGCGGCGGTTACCGCTTCTCCAAACTGCTCGTCCGACAAGCTGTCCGGCTGTTCAAAGACAAATAGCAGGGTAGACTCATAGATGCCGAAGTCCTCCCGCAGAATGGCGTTGGCATCGGCAAACGATCCCTCCATCACAAACCCGCTGCCTTTTAATATAGAAGGAAGCTGGTAAGCGAAGAAGGAGAGACCGACGACAACAATAATCCAGACGGCCAGGACGATCTTGCGCAGTCGATAACACAGATCACCCAGCATGGTTAGCATGGTATTCAAAAACAATCACTCACTCTCATCATTCAATTCCGTGCCTCTCCGGCATTTCTTCAACAGCCTGACTTTCACTATTCATCGTGAGCATGCCCATGCAACTGGATACCCTGCGACGCGCAGCTGCTTAGCAGACGCTGCCGCAGCGCATCCTTGGCGGGAGCATCCAGCCAGGCCGCTTCGATGCTATTCAGAATCAGCGTAGCAATCTCAGCCGGGCGGAAACCAAAACGTGCAGCCAGCTCACTATACTCGCGCGTCATCGTGGTGCCGGAGACCGTCGGGTTGTCGGTATTAACAGTAACGAACAGCCCCTGTTCGAGGTAATCCCGAATCGGGTAGTCGGACCAGTCTGTGACGGCTCTGGTCTGAATGTTACTGACAGGGCACATTTCGAGTGGCACCTGCAGCGATCGCACCTCCGCCAGCAGGGCAGGGTCTTCGCGAAGCCGCACCCCGTGGCCAATCCGCACGGCCCCCAGTCCATGAATCGCTTCACGGATGTTGGCGGGCCCCCCAGCTTCGCCTGCATGAATCGTAGCCGGCAGCCCATGCTGCGCCGCTAGGGCAAAGACGCTGCGGAACAGCTCAGGCGGGAATCCCGCTTCATCCCCGGCCAGATCGACTGCTGCTAGTCCCCGGCCCAGATACTGTGCAGCCGCCTCGATGACTTCCCGGTTGAGTGCCTCGTTGTGATGCCGCATGCAGATCGCAATGACCTGCGCGCGCACCCCATATTGCCGCTCCCCGCGCTGCAAGCCTTCAATAACATGGCCGATGGCGGCAGCTGCGGTTAGCCCGCGCGCGGTATGAAGCTGCGGCGCAAAGCGAACTTCAATATACATCCCGTTATCGGCAGCGCTTTGTTGCACGGCCTCATATGCGGTTCTCTCCAGCGCTTCCCCTGTCTGGAGCATGGGCAGCACCAGATCGAACCGTTCGAGATACTGCTTCAAATTGTCGCACTGACCCTCTACCTGCATGTAAGGGAGCAGCGTTTGGGGTTCATCTGCCGGCAGCGGCTGCTGCTGCTCGCGGGCGAGCTCCAGCAAGGTGCTTGGCAGAATGCAGCCATCCAGGTGCAGATGAAGATCAACCTTGGGCAGGGCTTTAATTATCTCTAGGACAGCAGGGTCCACATGCGGGTGCGTCATACAGCAAAAACCTCCATTTCACATCAGGCGGCGACAAATGCACGGCCGTCCTCAGAATCGTTACTGCAAACATACCGCGACCCTGACGCGGTGTCAAATCGGCCCAGAGCATCCAGTCACAAGCAAGGCGAATTCCCCATAAAAGAAAGGGTATTCAACATTACCGACAGACGGTACAATGGGAAAATACGGGTTTTTGATAGGAGGGTTCGGAAGCATGCAATTCGTTAGCCAGCTAAGCTGGTTCTTTAAGAAAAGGTGGCTGTTCTATGTTCTGACTGTGCTGCTGATGGCTTGCACGAGTTATCTGAACAGTGTCGCCCCCCGGCTGGTTGGCACGACAGTGGACCAGATCCGCGATCATTCGCTCACCTGGCAATCGCTGCAGCAGACCGTCTGGCTGCTGCTTGGCATTGCGGTGACGATGTATATCTTCATCTACATATGGAACAACCTTCTCTTCGGCAGCTCCGTGCTGCTGGATAAGCTGTTGCGTGAACGGCTGTTTCGCCACTGGACACGGATGTCGCCATCGTTCTTTCAGCGCAACCGCTCGGGTGAACTGATGGCGCTGGCCTCCAACGACATTCAGGCGGTGAGCAACACGGCGGGCTTTGGCGTGCTGACCTTGGTCAATACGATCGTTGTGACGACCGTCGTTGTCATCTCGATGATTGTGTTCGTCAGCTTCAAGCTGATGGTCGCCGCTCTGCTGCCGATGCCATTTCTGGCGCTGGCCATCAACCGGCTGGGCAAGGCCATGCGGAGCCGGTTTGTCGATGCTCAGCAGTCCTTCGGCCATATGAATGACCATGTGCTGGAGTCGATCTCGGGCATGCGCGTGCTTCGCTCCTATGTCCAGGAGGAGCAGGATGTGGCTGCTTTCGAGCGGGTCACGTCAGATGTCATGGAGAAAAATATCCGCGTCGCTTTCATTAATGCGCTGTTCCAGCCAGCCGTCTCGCTTATCGTTGGCGTCAGCTTCGCGATTGGCATCGGATACGGCGCATACCTCGTCTTCCAGAACGAGATTACACTGGGCGAACTGGTTACCTTCAACATCTATCTTGGCTTGCTCATTTGGCCAATGATTGCGTTTGGCGAGTTCATCAATATTTTGCAGCGCGGCAATGCCTCCGTTAACCGGATCCAGGACAATCTGGACCAACAGCCGGAGGTGACAGAGCCTCTGCGTCCTGCTCAGGTGAAGGTGCCTGCCCCGATCAGCTTCCAAGGCTTGACGTTCCGTTATCCGGGGGCAGAGAGTGATAGTCTGCACGAGATCCGCCTGGAGGTCGAGCGGGGAGAAACGATCGGTATTGTCGGACGGACGGGCAGTGGCAAGAGTACATTGCTGAAGCAACTGCTACGTCAGTACCCCATCGAGGCGGGACGACTCTACGTAGGCGGTGCGCCGATTGAAACCATTGCGCTAGGGGAGCTAAAGGCCTGGATCGGTTACGTACCGCAGGAGCATTTGCTGCTCTCCAAGACCTTGCGGGACAACATTGCATTAGGCAAGCCGGATGCGACAGATGAGGAGATCGAGCAGGCTCTGACCATGGCTTCCCTAGCCCGGGACATCGCGAATATGCCCGAAGGCCTGCAGACGCTGGTTGGCGAGAACGGGGTCATGCTGTCCGGTGGGCAAAAGCAGCGGGTGGGCATTGCCCGGGCGCTGCTGCTGGACCCTGAGATTCTCATTCTCGATGATGCACTCTCCGCAGTCGATGCGCGTACCGAACACGCCATTCTGGACAACATCCGCCGCTACCGCCAGGGCCGGACGACCTTTATTGCGACCCATCGCCTGACCGCGGTCACTCATGCGGGGCAAATTATTGTCATGGCGCATGGCGAGATTGTGGAGCAGGGGGCCCACGATGAACTGATGGAGGCGAACGGCTGGTACCGTCAGCAATACGATCGGCAGAAGCTCGAGCAGAGCTTGTTGGCCGAAGACAAGGAGGGACGAGAGTCATGACCCGATCTTCAGAGGAGCATCGGTCGCAGACAGATCAGCCAGCTGGCGGAGGGACGGCGCGGCGGTTGTTCCGGTATGTGTTGCTGTTCAAGCGCAAGGTAGCGATCGCCATCGTCATCCTCGTCGTTGCCTTGGCGGCTCAGTTGGCCGGTCCGCTGCTGGCCAAGCAAATAATAGATGAGCATATCCAGGCGATCACCTGGGACTGGGCGGAACTTCCGCAGACAGCCGTACCAGAAGGGATCCGTTCGGTAGCCTACCGCGACATGGCCTATGTGCGCAGCGACTGGGCCGCCCCTGACGATCTGCCGGCTGGAGAAGGCACGGCTACGATTCGTCAGGACGGGCTGACCATGATTTTAAAAAGTCCGACCTATGGCGAGACTACTCTGCGCGCCAGTGAGGTGACGTCCTTTTACCAGCATGACACACAGCCGGTCCTATGGCTGGTAGGCGCGATTATCCTGCTAGGGGTGGTAGCCAGCGTCCTCAACTTTATCCAGAGTCTGATGCTGCAGACCGTGGCCCAGCGGATCGTCCAACGCATCCGAATGGATGTGTTCCGCAACATGCACCGCATCCCGATCCGGTACTTCGACAACACGCCGGTGGGCCAGATTGTCTCGCGGATCGCCAATGACACGGAGAACATCAAGGAGCTCTACATGAGCTTTATGGCGACCTTTGTGGTCAGCGGATTGAATATCCTGGGTGTGTTTACTGCGTTACTGTTTCTGGATTGGCGAATGGCGCTGGTGTGCGCGATTCTGCTGCCCATCTATACGCTAATCATTATCCTGCACCTGAAATTTTCACGCCGCTATGTGGCCGCAATCCGCGCACGACTTGCGGAGATGAATGCCACGCTCAATGAGACGATCCATACGATGCCAATTCTGCAGGCGTTTCGCCGGGAAGCGCGGACACGTGAGGAGTTCGAGGTGCTGAACGAAGACCGGTACCGCAATCAACGGATGCAATTCCGCATCTTTGCCTTCTCCGGGCGCAATGCCGTTTATTTTGTTGGCCGGATCTTTACCGCGATGATCATTTGGTATTTTGGCAGCCAGTCGCTCACTGGAGCGATTTCCTTTGGGGTGTTCTATCTGTTCATTGACTATCTGGGACGAATATTCGAGCCGATTATCGGCATCTTCGATCAGATGATGAATGCCCAGCGAGCCGTCGTCTCAGCGGAGCGGGTGTTCGAGCTTATGGACAAGGAGGGACAGGAGGTCGATCCTTCGCCTTCAGCCGCCAGACCGCAGGGGCATGTCGAATTCGATGGGGTGAGTTTTGGCTACCAGCCGGACAGTTATGTATTGAAGAATATTAGCTTCAGTGCTACAAGAGGAGAGACAGTGGCGCTTGTGGGTCACACGGGGTCGGGCAAAAGCTCCATCATGAACCTGCTGCTTGGCTTCTATGAACCAGCGGCCGGTGAGATCCGAATCGACGGACGGGAGGTCCGGACGTTCTCCAAGCAAGCGCTGCGCAAACATATGGGCATCGTACTGCAGGATCCGTACCTCTTCACTGGCGACATCCGGTCCAATGTGGCATTGCATCATCCGGAACTGACCGATGAACAGGTATGGAGGGCGCTGCAGGAAGTAGGCGCGGACCGTTTCGTAAGTCGGCTTCCGCGCGGCATGCAGGAACCGGTAGTCGAGCGGGGCAGTACATTGTCGGCGGGGGAGCGCCAGTTGATCTCGTTTGCCCGCGCGCTCGTGTATGATCCCGCGATTCTGATTCTGGATGAAGCGACGGCCAGCATTGACAGTGAAACCGAGGCGCTCATCCAGCGGGCGCTTGATGTTGTTCGTGAGGGTCGCACAACCTTCATCATCGCGCACCGGCTATCTACCATTAAGGAGGCTGACACCATCCTCGTTCTGCACCGCGGCGAGATCGTAGAGCGCGGCACGCATGACGAGCTGATGGCGCGCGAGGGTCGTTACTACCGGATGTATCAGCTGCAAAGCAATGAGCCGAGTGGGTCCGAGAGCGCTTAGTATTTTCTGAGCATTGGAAGTAGGCGTGTAAGCATGATTACTGCTTGCTTACCTTGATGAGTCGAGTCGACCCGCATTGCATAGTAACTGGACGCAAGAGTCCCTTAGTGGGGCGTTGTTTTGAGAGGGCATTGATGTATGGAGCGACCCGCAATTTCATGACAAAAAAGAGCGATCCGGGGCAGGTGCCAGGATCGCTCTTTTTTGTCCACTGAGTGGAGTGCCAACGCGCGCTATTGTGCGCTAACGGCCACAGGTGCGCTTATTTTGGCTTTTTTGTGGAGCTTGGAAATCTAACGGCCACAGGTGCGCTTATTATCACGAATTTACCAAGAAAGAGGCATCTTTACGTACAATAGCTGCTTATATGGCCGTTACAATCTCAACGCACCATTTTAGAGCGAAATAGCTGCTGTGGTGGCCGTTAGAGCCGATAAGTCCAACATAAAGTCCTATTTCAGACTGTTGAGCGTTGCCTAAGAGGCACGGAATCCAATCTGGTCTTGTCTAGCAGAAAGTGATTTCGGGAGCATACGTTGCGAAGCGTTCGTCTAAACGCTTTTCTAGGTCGTCCACTCGTCGTTAATAATGGCGGTCAGACGCCAATCGCCAGCATACGGCTGGAAGACAAGGCGCAGGCTGCGCCAATCAATGCCAGCGTATTGCTCCTCGATTCCGTCGAAGTGATACTCGACAATGATAGAGCCGTGGTAGACCGTTGGAGCGTTGTTGATCATGTTGCCGCTGAATAACTGTTCATTGTAACTCACCTCGGGGGCTTCCCGGAAATCATGAGCGAACACAAACCGGTCCCAATAATCCTTAAAATCCAGCAGGATGGTCTCCCCACTGCCATCGTAGAAGCCCCATTCTCTCAGTTCGGGGTTGTTCAGATTGGATGCCAGCTCAAAGGCTTCGAGAACGACTTCATCGCGAACATCTACATAAGAGTAGGGGGAAAACCGCAAGCCGCGATCCGGATGCACATGCTCCGCTAATCCATCCAGATCCTGCTCCGCGATGAGCTGCAGCACCTCTTCAGCTCGCTCGGCGATGATGGCTTGCGCTTCGCCCGGACTAGGCGATGGATCATCGGTGCTCAGATGTACAATACGGCTCCACTCATCCCAACTGACGGTGACGCCAAGCCCTTCAGCGATAAAGCGGGCCGGTATGAAGACCCGACCGTCGCGGATAGCGATTGTCGTGTCGATGGACCGACGCTCACCGTTCACGAGTAGGTAGGATTGACCCTGCGTCAGCTGCAGCTCCCGGCCTTCATGGGTAATGGTCGCTGTCTTGGAGCCATTATCCCACTTGATTCCGCTGGCTGGTACACCGAGCGCCGTTGCAAAAAATGAAATCGGCACCATCGTCCGCCCGTCTTCATTAAGATAAGGGACAGGCTCACCGCTAGGGTTGCTGTACATTCCGCCATTTACGGCAAACTCGGTTGGCCGCGGCTCGGACGCAGCACTTTGTGCGCTTGCAGCTAGCGGCATTACAAGCATGGAAACGATAACAATAAGAATTAGACCAAGCCGGCCCGATCTGTGATTTCGATACTCATTGTGCATAGAATAACCTCCCCAAAAAGATTGGCATATGACCTCTTATTACCCTTTGGCAGGCATACTCGAAACCCGTTTTGACATAAATATAACCGGGGCAATGCCCTTGAAACTTCCAGACAATTGGATTAACATACTAAAGGAACGAGATTTCTGCCATGCCAATACAAAACGCGGGGTGAGAAGGCTCTTGGACGGACGACGATTACTGTTGACGCATTTCAAGAAGTACGGATGGATTTATGGAGGCGCTTTTATTTTATTGGCTTCCGCTAACGTGATCTTCGCTTTTTTCCCAAGTGTCCTGCAGCGGTTTGCGGACGCTTATGAAGCGAAGGAGCTAACCAGGCAGGCGATTGTGGACTACAGCTTGTTGTTACTTGGGATCGGCATAGCCTATGGCGTGTTGTTCGGCTTTGGGCAATATTTGAACCATCGGATGGGCCGGATTTTTGAGTACAATACCAGACAGCGGCTGTTCCGGCACTTTACCCGGCTGAGCGAGCAGTACTATTCCAAAAACGGCACGGGTAAATTACTTAGTTATGTGATGAATGATGTGACGAGCGTGAGAGAATCAATTGCTAACGGCGTTAACCAATTGACCAATGCTTCGGTGCTGCTGGTCTCGGTTGTCGTAATGATGTCGCTGAGCGAACTGCCGCTTCAGCTTGTTTTTGTGTGCGTACTGCCGCTGTTGACCATTCCTTTTCTGGTCGTGTACTTCGGCCCGCGCATCCGCGACCGCTCCAGACAGGTGCAGGAGTCGCTTGCAGAGATGACGGAGTCAGCGGAGGAGCAATTCGGCGGAATCCGGGTGACGAAGACGTTTGCTGTAGAGGACATTGCCGAGCAGCGGTTTGGCGGCACGGTGGAGCACATCAAGGATAATCAGCTCAAATTGGTCAAAATGACGTCTGCTTTCCAGGCACTGATTCCTTTCGCCGGAGCCCTCTCATTGGTGGTAGCCATTACCTATGGCGGGTACATGACGATTCAAGGTCAATTGTCGATTGGTCACTTTGTCGCCTTAACCTTCTATCTGCGGATGATTATGAATCCATTGCAGCAGATCGGCAATGTGATTAACACCATGCAGCGTGCACGGGCGTCCCTGGAGCGGTTGAACAATCTGCTTGGGATCAAGCCGGACATTCAGGACCATGAACAAGCGGCGGAGCTGCCGCCGGGGGCCGGCGACGTTAGGATTCATAATCTTTCCTTTGCCTATCCGGATTCATGGCAGCCATCGCTGAGCGGGATTGATCTTCAGGTAGCTCAAGGCCACACACTGGGGATTATCGGCAAGACAGGCAGTGGCAAGACAACCCTGGTCAAGCTGCTGCTGCGAGTATATGACCCACCAGAGGGAAGCGTATTCATCGGTGGCGAAGATATCACCCGACTATCTCTCGAGAGCCTGCGGACCCAGATTGCCTATGTGCCACAGGATGGTTTCCTGTTCAGTACGACGATTCGCGACAACATCGCTTTCTTCAAGCGTGATATCGCAGATGACAATGTGGAGCATGCCGCCAAGCTGGCTGAAGTATATGACAATGTCATCGGGTTTGACAAGCGCTTTGAGACGCAGCTGGGCGAGCGGGGGCTGACCCTCTCCGGGGGCCAGCGGCAGCGTACCAGCTTGGCGCGTGGCTTAATCAAGGATGCACCGATCCTGATTCTCGACGACAGCGTCAGTGCTGTCGATGCGATGACGGAGACGAGTATTCTGGGCAATCTCCGGTCGGCCCGCAAGGACAAAACGACCATCATCATTGCTCACCGGATCAGTGCCGTCAAGCATGCTGACGAGATTGTTGTCATGGATGAGGGACGCATTATTGAAAGGGGAACGCATCAGGAGCTGATTCGCCAAAGAGGGCATTACGCAGCGCTGTTTGCGATTCAGGAAGAAGGTGTGTCCCATGGCTAAACCCGGAGACAATAGACAGGAAGAAGAGATCAACCCGAACTACCAGGTCGACAGTGCAACCCGGCGCAAGGCCTTCCGGGCCATGCTGGGCTACGCCAAGCCGCAGCGATTGGTTTTCCTGGGCGTCTTCTTCTGTGCGATTCTGGCGATTTCGGCAGATTTACTTCAGCCTTACCTGGTGAAGGTCGTAATCGATGACAATATGTTAGGGGATCAAGGCGCCGGACGTGTAATCGGATTAGGCTTGATCTATCTTCTACTTGCAGTTATTAGCATGATCTTCACCTACCTGCAGGCGAATCTGCTCCAAAGGGCCGGGCAGAGCATTGTAGCCGCGTTGCGCAAAGACTTGTTCAGCCATATTGCCAAGCAGTCGATGTCTTTTTTTGACCGCCATGCCATCGGCTCGCTTGTCACGAATGAATCCAGCGATACCGAGACCATCAACCAGTTTTTCACGCAGGTTCTGCTTAGTATCGTTCGGGACGGCTTGTCCCTGATTATGATTATCGGTTTCATGTTCCTGCTCGACGTGCAGCTGGCGCTCTATTGTTTGGTGTTGCTGCCGCTCATTGCCATCATTGCTGTAGCGTTCCGCAAAATGCTGCGCAATTCGTATCAGCGGGCCAGAACGCAGCTGTCACGGACAATTGCCTTTTTGGCAGAAAACCTATCAGGCATGAGCCTGATCCAGAGCTTTCATCAGGAGAAGGAGCAGGTATCCCGCTTCTCGCAGCGCAACCGCAAGTATTTGAAGGAAAGTCTGCGGGAAGTCAGAGCGACAGTTATATTCAACCGGTCATTTGATATTCTCGGCAATCTGTCGGTGGCGTTTGTCGTCTACCTGGGCGGCATGGCGGTATTTAATAGTGCGCTGGAATTTGGTGTTCTCTATGCATTCATCAGCTATATCCGGCAGTTCTTCCAACCAATCAATCAGATCACGCAGCAATGGAATACGCTCCAGTCTACGCTTGTCTCCGTAGAGCGGCTGTGGCGGATTTTCTCGGTGGAGCCCGAGGTTCGCAATCCGAAGCCGGAACAAGCCAAGGAGCTGGGACTAGAGCGGGTGCGCGGCCAAGTGGATTTCAACCATATCCGCTTCGCCTACTCGGACGACCGTGATGTATTGCGCGATTTGGAGCTGCATATCAAGCCAGGCGAATTCGTCGGCATCGTCGGGACGACCGGAGCAGGCAAGAGCTCGCTGGTCAATCTGCTGGCGCGGTTCTATGATGTCAGGAAGGGCAGCATTCAAATCGACGGGATTGATATCCGGCAGCTCAAGCTGGAGTCGTTGCACCGGATCGTCGGTTTGGTCCAGCAGGAGCCTTACCTGTATTCGGGTTCCATTATCGATAACGTCCGGCTGTTCGACGAGAGCATTGATCGGGATACCGTCATCGAGGCCTGCCGGATGGTCGGAGCAGAGCAGATGATCAAACGGCTCAAGAAAGGGTATGATACCTTGTTGACTGAACGGGGCAGCGGTTTGTCGGCAGGCGAGCGGCAGCTGATCTCTTTTGCCCGAATTCTTGTGTACCAGCCACGGATTCTGATACTCGATGAAGCGACAGCCAACCTCGATTCCCATACCGAACGGTTGATTCAACAGGCGCTCAATGTCGTCTCCGTCGGTCGGACTACACTGGTCATCGCCCATCGACTCTCTACAGTCCAGCAGGCGGACCGCATCATCGTTATGCGTAGTGGAGGCATCATCGAGCAGGGCTCGCACAAGGAGCTGCTGCAGCAGAACGGTTATTATGCGGACCTGTATCACCATGCGACACGGGGGACGGCCGCAGGTCAATAAGGCTAGGAGAGCTTACGAATTCGGCACGGACAGGGGCGTTTTGACGCCCCGCCATCCGGCTGAAACCGAGGTGGAAAATTTTTTTTGGAAAAGGTGATTAGATCTGTTTAGAGTGGTTAATATAGAGTAGTGAGTTTAACACTTCCTTGGGAAGATGGTGGTGAACAGAGGAGCTTGCATTGGTCCTCCAGAGAATTATAAGAGGGGAACATATTGTCTTATAATTTGAAAAAACTTCAAAAAACCATGTTTGCAATTCGGATTGGAATATGGTAACATAGGATCAGTTGATAAAAGTGTAACACCGATTCGCATATTGAAAAGGGTTAACATTTTACGATGATACCTTTTTCAATATGTGAATTTTTGTTGTATCGGCAAAAAATGAACATGTTAATAAACATTTGGAGGTAATAACTATGCAACAAGGTACAGTTAAATGGTTCAACGCAGAGAAAGGCTTCGGTTTCATCGAAGTTGAAGGCGGAAGCGACGTATTCGTACACTTCTCCGCAATCACTGGCGAAGGTTTCAAAACCCTCGACGAAGGCCAACGCGTTGAGTTCAACGTAGTTCAAGGCAACCGTGGTCCACAAGCTGAGAACGTTGTAAAACTGTAATAATTGCTCAGACAAAGCTCCTGACCCTTTGGGTTAGGGGCTTTTCTTTGCGTTCAGAGGATTTCTTCATCCAATTAACCGGATTGAACTGCGCGCGATCAGGGTAGAGTTTAATACAAACCGGATGAGGGACATTTCCGTCCTACAGGAAGGGGCACCAATATTATGTCCGGTGTCCAGCATTAGGTGTCAAGCGGTCATTGCCAGCCGTTTCTAAACATTGTATAATACTATGGGAACACATATTCTTATGAAATTTGCTTTCGTCTACCCATGATAGAATGGGGTAACAATAGATAATAGAAGAGACAGGTCAGGGCAGACCCCGGAAAGGAGAGCGCTATGAGTCAATTGGAGATTAAGGCCAAGCCGTTCGAGCTCATATCCGACTATAAGCCGCAGGGGGATCAGCCGGAGGCGATTCGCCAGCTGGTGGAGGGCCTGGAGGCAGGCAAGCGGCATCAGACCTTGCTGGGAGCAACAGGTACTGGCAAGACGTACACGATCGCCAATACGATTGCCAAGGTGAACCGGCCCACGCTGGTCATCGCCCACAACAAGACGCTGGCAGCTCAGCTGTGCAGCGAATTCCAGCAATTTTTCCCCAACAATGCGGTTTCCTACTTTGTCAGCTACTACGATTACTACCAGCCGGAAGCGTACATTCCATCCTCGGACACCTACATCGAGAAAGACTCCAGCATCAACGACGAAATCGACAAGCTCCGCCACTCGGCGACGAGCTCTTTGTTCGAGCGCCGCGATGTCATCATCGTCGCGAGTGTATCGTGTATCTACGGTCTCGGTTCGCCGATGGAGTACAAGAATCTGGTTCTCTCGCTGCGGGTAGGGATGGAGCGTTCGCGCAACGAAATTCTGCATAAGCTGGTCGATATTCAGTATCAGCGCAACGATATCAACTTCGTGCGCGGTACGTTCCGCGTACGCGGCGATGTCATCGAGATCTTCCCGGTTGCCAACAATGAGCGGGCCATCCGTGTCGAGCTGTTCGGCGATGAGATTGAACGGATTACCGAGATTGACGTACTGACCGGTGAGATTATCGGGACTCGCGACCATGTTGCGATCTTCCCGGCTTCTCACTTCGTAACCCATGAGGACACGATGAAGCGGGCAATCGTCAATATTGAGCGGGAGCTGGAGGAACGACTGGAGGAGCTGCGGAGCGAGAACAAGCTGCTCGAAGCCCAGCGGCTGGAGCAGCGAACTCGCTACGACATCGAGATGATGCAAGAGATGGGCTTCTGCTCGGGAATTGAGAATTATTCGGGCCCACTGACATTCAGGGAGCGCGGGGCGACCCCATACACGCTAATGGATTTCTTCCCTGAAGATATGCTGATTGTAGTGGATGAGTCGCATGTGACGCTTCCGCAGATCCGCGCGATGTATAACGGTGACAGGGCCCGCAAGGAAGTGCTGGTTAACCATGGCTTCCGTTTGCCGTCGGCGATGGACAACCGGCCGCTGCGCTTTGAAGAGTTCGAGCAGAAGAGCACGCAGCTGGTCTATGTCTCGGCGACACCGGGACCTTACGAGCTGGAGCATAGCCCCGAAATGGTGCAGCAGATCATCCGTCCGACAGGGCTGCTGGATCCCATTATCGAGCTGCGTCCAACAAAGGGGCAGATTGATGATCTGCTCGGCGAGATCCGGGATCGCATCGCCAAGGACGAGCGGGTGCTCGTGACGACGCTCACCAAGAAGATGGCGGAGGATCTGACGGATTATTTGAAGGAAGTTGGAATCAAGGTCCGCTATCTCCACTCGGACATCAAGACGCTGGAGCGGATGGCGATCCTGAGGGACCTGCGCCTCGGTACGTTCCATGTACTGGTCGGCATTAACTTGCTGCGGGAAGGTCTTGATCTGCCGGAAGTCTCGCTGGTTGCGATTCTTGACGCTGATAAGGAAGGCTTCCTGCGCTCGGAACGGTCACTGATTCAGACGATCGGCCGGGCAGCGCGTAACAGCGAAGGCCGGGTTATCCTGTATGGTGACAAGGTCACAGATTCAATGGATAAGGCCATCTCCGAGACGGAACGCCGCCGTGCGATTCAGATTGCCTATAATGAGAAGCATGGCGTCACGCCTACTACGATTCGCAAGCGGGTTGCCGAGGTGATTGAGGCGACCAAGGCTGCCGAACAGAAGGCAGAGTACCTGACAGGCGACAAGGTAGGCAAGCTGTCCAAGCGCGACCGTCAGGCAGTGATTCAGCGCCTGGAGGACGAGATGAAAACCGCCGCGAAGAATTTGCAGTTCGAGCGGGCGGCCGAGCTGCGTGATGCATTGCTGGAGCTCAAGGCCGAAGGATAATGTACAGGGCTGGACAGGAACAGGGAGGGAATACGTGTGGCTATCGACCGTATAGAAATCAAGGGCGCCCGCGCCCATAATCTTAAAAATGTAGATGTCGTCATCCCCCGGGACAAGTTCGTCGTCCTGACGGGGCTGAGCGGCTCCGGCAAATCATCGCTGGCCTTCGATACGATCTATGCAGAGGGTCAACGCCGCTATGTCGAATCGCTGTCAGCTTACGCACGCCAGTTTCTCGGTCAGATGGAGAAACCGGACGTAGACTCTATTGAAGGATTGTCTCCGGCGATATCCATTGACCAGAAGACAACCAGCCGTAACCCGCGTTCAACGGTGGGTACAGTAACGGAGATCTATGACTATCTGCGCTTGCTGTACGCACGGATCGGCAAGCCGCATTGTCCGACCCATGGTACGCCGATCAGCTCTCAGACGGTTGAACAGATGGTGGACCGGATTATGGAATACCCCGAGCGCACGCGTCTGCAGATTCTGGCGCCGCTCGTGACAGGACGCAAGGGCGAGCACAGCAAGCTGCTGGCCGATGTACAAAAGCAAGGCTTCGTCCGGGTCCGCGTGGATGGCGAACTGCGTGATTTAAGCGAAGAAATCACGCTGGAGAAGAATAAGAAGCATACGATCGAACTGGTCGTTGACCGGATCGTCGTCAAGGATGATGTGCAGACGCGGCTCGCGGATTCACTAGAGACGGCGTTGAAGATTGCCGAGGGCAAAGTTCTGGTGGACGTGATGGGGCAGGAAGAGCTGCTCTTCAGCTCCAGTCTGGCCTGTCCGGAGTGCGGATTCAGTATTGATGAGCTGTCACCGCGGATGTTCTCCTTCAATAGTCCATTCGGAGCTTGTCCGGATTGCGACGGCTTGGGGTCCAAGATGATTGTTGACCCCGATCTGCTCGTGCCGAATCCGGACAAGTCGATTGAAGAGGGAGCTTTTGAGGCCTGGGCCGGCAGTACCTCCAACTATTATCCGCAATTCCTGAAGTCGGTGTGCAAGCATTATGGGATTCCTCTCGACAAGCCGGTCAGTGAGCTGCCACCCGAGATGTTGAAGAAGTTGCTCTACGGCACTGGTGGCGAGCGGGTCAAATTCCGCTACCAGAATGATTTTGGCCATTCCAAAGAGGCATACGTGCCCTTCGAGGGCATCGTGCACAATCTGGAGCGCCGTTATCGCGACACCGCATCGGATGGCATTCGTGAGTATATTGAAGGGTATATGAGCGCCAAGCCTTGTGGAACCTGCAAAGGCGATCGTCTGCGCAAGGAAACGCTGGCTGTAACTGTCGGAAGTCGCAACATTGCCTACGTGACGTCTCTATCGATTGGTGATGCGCAGCGCTTCTTCCAGGGACTTGAGCTCAGTGAGAAAGACCAGACGATTGCCAACCTGATCTTCAAGGAAATTAACAGCCGTCTCGGCTTTCTCGTCAATGTTGGCCTGGAGTATCTGACCATGAGCCGGGCAGCTGGTACGCTCTCGGGCGGCGAGGCGCAGCGGATTCGGTTGGCTACCCAGATCGGCTCCAGTCTGATGGGCGTCCTCTATATTCTGGATGAGCCTAGTATCGGCTTGCACCAGCGGGATAATGATCGTCTGATCCGGACGCTGGAGCATATGCGTAATCTCGGCAATACCTTGATTGTCGTCGAGCATGATGAAGATACGATGATGGCATGCGATTATATCATCGATATCGGACCTGGGGCGGGTATTCATGGCGGTCAGGTAGTCGCTGAAGGAACGCCGCAGGAGATAATGGAGAATGAGAAGTCACTGACCGGACAGTATCTGAGCGGACGCAAGTTCATTCCGGTGCCGCTGCAACGCCGCCCCACCGATGAGCGGTGGCTGGAGATTCGGGGAGCCAAGGAGAACAACCTCCGCAACCTGAATGCGAAGATTCCGCTCGGCGTGTTCACGGCGGTGACCGGGGTCTCGGGTTCTGGTAAGTCGACATTGATCAACGAAATTCTCTACAAGACACTGGCTCGTGACCTGAACAAAGCCAAGGCAAGACCGGGCGAGCACAAGGAGCTCCGCGGACTGGAGCACCTGGATAAGGTCATCGATATCGACCAATCGCCAATCGGCCGCACGCCGCGCTCCAATCCGGCCACGTATACCGGCGTTTTCGATGATATTCGTGATGTCTATGCCGCCACTAATGAATCCAAGGTTCGCGGCTACAAGAAAGGGCGCTTCAGCTTTAATGTCAAGGGCGGACGTTGTGAAGCCTGCCGGGGAGACGGCATCATCAAGATTGAGATGCACTTCCTGCCAGATGTCTACGTGCCCTGCGAGGTTTGCAAAGGCAAGCGGTACAATCGGGAAACGCTGGAGATCAAATATAAAAGCCTCAGTATTGCCGATGTGCTGGAGCTGACGATCGAGGATGCGGTTGAGTTCTTCAAGAACATTCCGCGCATTCATCGCAAGATGCTCTCGCTCTTCGATGTCGGGTTGGGCTACATGAAGCTGGGTCAGCCTGCAACAACACTGTCGGGCGGCGAGGCGCAGCGGGTCAAGCTGGCATCCGAGCTATATCGCCGCAGCACGGGCAAGACGCTGTACATTCTGGATGAGCCAACGACCGGCCTGCATGTCGATGATATCGACCGGTTGTTGATCGTGCTCCATCGCCTGGTCGATGCCGGCGAATCAGTGCTCGTCATCGAGCATAATCTGGATGTTATCAAAACAGCCGATTATCTGGTCGATTTGGGGCCGGAGGGCGGCAGTGGCGGCGGTACTATCGTGGCCACCGGAACGCCAGAGAGCGTTGTGAATGTTGAAGCTTCTTATACCGGCCGATACCTCAAGCCGGTACTGGAGCGGGATCGTAAACGAACAGAAGAACGGATGGAGTTGGCCGATGGCGTAGCTGCCGGACTAGCATCCGAATAACTATCATCATCTCCCCCTGCCCGCGCGAGAAACGGAGTGCGGCTGGGGGAGATCTTGTGTGAACTTCATAATGCGGCATCCGGATGGAAATGCTAATTTTGGAGACAGGCGTTCAGATCCGGCAGGTCCAGTTCAAGCTGGCTAGGATATGGACAAATGGTGACAATGTTGTTACACCTGCCATTTCATACTTGCAAGTGGCGATGGGAACAGCTAACATAGATTAATATAGGTTACGTGCGATAAAAAGGAGGGCCCCTCATGTTTTTGGCTGCAGAGGAAACTACAACGGTAACAACTTCCGGCTTTGATCCATTTGACGTCTTTATGCTCGCATTCACGGTGCTTATCTTTATTGGCTTCGTTCGGTTGTTGATGCATCGTCCCCGGAAGAACTGGTTCGCTATCGGGTTTGCCGGCGTATCATTGCTGCTGTTCCTGGTGATCGACGCCATTATGATCTTCAAGATTTGGTAATTGGCTTAAGTTAGTTCGTCATCGATACATCTCTGCGGCGGCAAGGACGGCAGACCGTCCGGCATCAGGGGTGTATTTTTTTATCAGTAATGCCGAGAATACTCCCGTCTTCTAAAAAGCGGGGGATGAATCGGTGCTTTTTGTTGTGTTCGATCACGAACATATGTGCTATAATTGAGGCATTGACCTTGTGGTAGAGGTGGGATGTCCGACTATGCTAAGACATAAAGCATTTAAGTTTCGGCTGTACCCAACTTCTGAGCAAGAAACTCAGATGCGGAGAACGTTGGGATGCGTCCGGTTTGTGTTTAATCATTTCCTTGCCGCGTGGAAGGAAAGGTATGAAACGACGGGCAAGGGGTTGTCCTACAACGCTTGTGCTACTCAGCTTCCAGGGCTTAAGCAAGCCCTCCCCTGGCTCAAAGAAGTGGACAGCATCGCCTTACAATCTTCCGTTCGCCACGTGGCAGACGGCTTTCAGCGTTTCTTCAAGAAGCAGAATCAGGCCCCACGCTTCAAGAGTCGGAAGCATCCGGTTCAAAGCTACACCACAAGATATACGAACGGGAATATCGCGCTCAAAGCAAACACGATTCAACTTCCCAAGCTGGGTGCGGTCCGATTTGCCAAGTCGCGCGAGGTGGAGGGCCGTCTGCTCTCCGCCAAGGTGCGTCTTGCCCCCAGCGGCAAATGGTTCGTCTCGCTCGTAAGTGAAGTCGACATCCAGCCGCTACCGGTCTGTGAGCAAGCGGTGGGAATCGATGTCGGCATCAAGCATTTGGCTGTTACCTCGGATAACCTAGTGATTGATAACCCTCGGCATACGCGCCGCTATGAAAAGCAATTGGCGACATGGCAACGCCGGATGGCCCGCCGCACAAGAGGCGGTAGCAACTGGAACCTTGCGAAGCGCAAGGTGGCCCGAATTCATGAGAAGATACGGAACAGTCGTCATGATGCGCTGCACAAGCATACGACGAAGTGGATACGTGAAAACCAAACCATCTGCCTCGAAGACTTGCGCATTGTGAATATGATGAAGAACCGGAAACTGGCGAGGCATATCGCAGACGCAGCATGGGGTGAGATGAGTCGGCAGTTGCATTACAAGGCCGAGTGGTATGGGCGCACCATTAAGGAAGTGCCAGCCTTCGCTCCATCGAGCCAAACGTGTCATGTGTGCGGCGCCGTGAATACGGCCGTGCGAAACCTGAGGCTCCGTGAATGGGAATGCGTCGTGTGCAAGACCTGGCACGACCGGGACGGCAATGCCGCGCAGAACATTAAAGTGATGGCCGTCTAATCTAGACCTCGGAATAGAACTGTGGGGACCACAGGGATCGCTTGGTCATCTTTGCTCCAGAGGGGGCAACAACCCAAGAATCCCCCACCTCAGCCGTCAGGCAGGTGGCGGGAGTGTTCAAGACTTGAAGAGAAGGGGAGGTTCAACATGACAGAGCAATCGGACAAGGGTGAAACGACCACAATCACAATGACCGTCACGTCCATCGAACCGATTGGTGAAGGGCTCCGGGTCTGTCTCGATCTGGTCGATTACCTCGAAGGAGACGAAGGCGTGCTCGTCGGCAGTACAGGTCATGGCTACGCTTTGACGCTGGCCGAGACTAGAGAGACGGCGGCATACCCGCCCCGGCCATTTCGAGTCAATTGCGGAGCGGTGCATCAATATGTGCGGCAAGGCGACCGTACGCTGTATCTGTCGGAGATTAAGCCAGGGATGCCTCTCATCGTCAGCAGTCCCCGTGGTGAACGGACGGTAGCGGTAGGACGGGTCAAAATGGAGCGACGTCCGCTGCTGCGCATCGTGGCGGAGCATGAGGGAACGGCGATCTCTATTGTGCTGCAAGCCTCGGAGAGCGTCCATGTGTGGAGCGGCTCATCCTGGGCCAAGCCCGTTCTTGAGCTGGCCGCAGGCGATGAGTTGCTGTGCTGGCTGGACGAGCCGGGCCGACATTTGGGTGCACGAACAGAAGGCACAATCGTGGAATTATAGGGAGTTGTACTGGAGCGAAGTCATCCTGTAGATGCTGAAAAGATAAGCTGAACTAATATGCTACCAGCCGGCTGCAACATGTGGCCGGTTTTTTCTTAATGTTCAGGAAAATATGAAATTTATAGGCTGTCGTTAAGATGTGTTCGCCAACAGTCTGCTGTAACACACCTTTGTTCCTCTATTTGCTCGGCATCCCGCAAGTTGTCCGCTGTAACGCACCTTTGTTCCTCTATTTGCCCGGCATCCCGCAAGTTGTCCCCTGTAACGCACCTTTGTTCCTCTATTTGCACGGCATCCCGCAAGTTGTTCGCTGTAACACACCTTTGTTCCTCTATTTGCTCGGCATCCCGCAAGTTGTCCACTGTAACGCACCTTTGTTCCTCTATTTGCTCGGCAATCCCGCCATCGGCCCGCTGTAACGCCACAAAAATCGGGCTCTCTGGACAATGAAGAAGCAGCAGCCCCAGGGGCTGCTGCTCATTAACTGCTATTATGTTGCCAGATGGCGTATTATACCCACCACATCTCGCCAACAGGCTCGCGGATCAGGACAGATTTGAGGTTTTCGACGGCTTTGGTGAAGCCCTCGTCAACTGACATCAGACCATCCTCATGCTCAATGCTGACGACATAGTCATAGCCAACCAGACGCAATGCGCTGATGATGTCGGCCCAGGTTTTGTTGTCGTGACCGTAGCCAACCGAGCGGAACTGCCAAGCGCGGTCCAACATTTGTGTGTAGGACTGCATGTCCGTCACGCCATGTTTGTTGACGTTTACCGGATCAATGACGGTATCCTTGGCATGGAAGTGATGGATTGCGTTCTCTTTGCCGAGGATGCGAATCGCTTGTACCGGATCAATACCCTGCCACCACAGATGACTTGGATCGAGGTTGGCGCCGATGGCTTCGCCAGCCGCTTCGCGCAGGCGAAGCAAGGTAGCTGGGGTATGCACCGAGAAACCGCCATGGAGCTCAAGGCCGATTTTTACATTGTGCTCTGTAGCCAGTTTGCCGATTTCTGTCCAGTAAGGGATAACTTTGTTCTCCCACTGCCAGTCCAGGATTTCCTGGAAGTCATTCGGCCAAGGCGCAACCGGCCAGTTCGGATACTTGGCATCCTCATGGTCACCAGGACAGCCGGAGAACGTGTTCACGATAGGTACACCAAGCTTGCCAGCCAGCTCAATGGTTTGGCGAATGACAGTGTCGTGCTCGTTAGCAATCGCCTTCTGCGGGTGCAGCGGGTTACCGTGGCAGCTAAGCGCACTGATGATGAGGCCGCGGGATTCGACCGCTTCCTTGAATGCGTTCAGCTTGCTCTCGTCCGCCAGCAGCTCGGCCGGGTTGCAATGGGTATTGCCAGGATAGCCGCCGGTACCGATCTCAACCGCGTCCAATCCTTTGGCTTTAATGTAGTCCAGAGACTCTTCCAATGTCTTTTGAGCGAATAATACCGAGAATACACCTAATTTCATGGAATGATATACCTCCTGTTTTGGATGGTTATGGGAGCGTGTTCAACCGTATTATAACATGTCCCGCCGCGGGATTGAAATGCGTTAGAGGAAATTCAAAAAGCCCGCTTTTAATCACGAAGTAGCTCGGAGAATTGATTTCGACATCGAATCTTGAATGCAGTCGTAACTCTAAGCCTATGCTTACGAAGCCAGTTTCCACCGGAAACTCTTAGGTGCTCACGTAGCTTAGGCTACGCTCCGCTCCTCAGTTCCTCCTGCCTCCAACCTTCTCGGTGCTGAAAACCGACCTTTTTGAATAAACACATTTTATAATGACTCCTATCATCTGCTTGTAGATAACCGAACGCAGGTTTGTTAAAATGAAAGGAAGATTACAGGTCAATACATTGGCCTGTCTGGAGGTAAAAATGAAAAGCTTAACAAGGCAAGATATCGAGCTGCTGGCTCCTGCAGGGGATTGGGATTGTATGCGGGCTGCTGTAGCGAATGGTGCGGATGCCGTATTTTTTGGTGTAGAAAAGTTCAATGCCCGAGCGCGAGCCAATAATTTCCGCAGCGACGAACTGGCGGAGATTATGGCGTTCCTGCACAGCTATGGCGTGAAGGGCTTTTTGACATTTAATATATTGGTATTTGAAGATGAGCTGGAGGATGCCAAACGGCTGGTCGCCTCGTGCATTGATGCGGGTGTCGATGCCGTCATTGTACAGGATCTTGGACTGGTACGGATGATTCGCGAGATGTCGCCGGACTTCCCGATTCATGGCTCGACCCAGATGACGATCACCTCGCCGGAGGCGGTGGAGTTTACCAAGCCGTTCGACATGGAGCGCGTCGTGTTGGGCCGGGAGAACAATCTGAAGCAAATTAAGAAAATCGGCGAACAGGCCAAGCTGCCAATGGAAGTGTTCGTACATGGGGCGCTCTGTGTCTCGTATTCGGGTCAATGTCTGACCTCCGAGATGTGGGGTGGACGCTCCGCGAATCGCGGCGAGTGTGCCCAAGCTTGCCGGCTACCTTACGATTTGATGGTAGACGGGGAACAGAAGCCGATGGGGGACGTCGCTTACCTGCTCTCACCCAAGGATCTGGCTGCGATAGACATTGTGCCGGAGCTGATCGAAGCGGGAGTAACCTCCTTCAAAATCGAAGGCCGGTTGAAGACACCGGAATACGTAGCCAATGTCGTCAGCAAGTATCGGGCGGCGATTGACCGTTACTTCGCGGGAGACCGCTCGAAGCCTTCGGAGGAGGATGTGCGGGAGCTGCAGCAGAGCTTCTCGCGCGGGTTCACGCATGGCTTCCTCGATGGAACGAATAACAAGCTGCTTGTGGACGGCACCTTCCCGAAGAGCCGCGGCGTTTATATGGGCCGTGTGGAGCGGGTACTGCGTGACGCCGTCGTCTGCCGCATTGAAGCGCCGCTCAAGCGTGGCGACGGGATCGTCTTCGACGCCGGAGATCCCACCAAGAAGGAAGAAGGCGGCCGCGTCTATGATCTGCGTCGCCAAGGCGTGAAGCTGGAGGGCGAAGCCCAGGAGGGCACGGTGCTGGAGCTGGTGCCGGGACGACAGGACATCGACCTGCGTCGTGTGAAGCCAGGCGACCGAATCTGGAAGACGAATGATCCGGCATTGGACAAGCGTCTGCGCCAGTCGTTCGAGACAGACAAGCCTTATCGCGTGTTCCCGCTCCATGTCCGTGTGAGTGGTGCGGAAGGACAGCCACTGCGCAGCTGGTGGACCGATGTCGAGAAAGGCACGACGGTTGAGGTGGCCAGTGAGCTGGAGTTGGAGGTGGCTCGGAAGCGCCCCATGGACCAAGAGCTGCTCGAGGAGCAGTTGGGCCGCCTGGGCGGTACGCTGTATCAGCTGGAGAAGCTGGAGGTTCATCTGAACGGAGACCTCATTCTACCGATTCGGGAATTGAACCGTCTGCGCCGGGAAGCTGTGGATCAGTTGTCTGGCGAGCGACCCAAGCCGCCGGTTTATATCAAGTATCCGATGGCAAAGGTACACCAGCCACCACAGCGTTCATTGGCAGATACCTCTGTGCGGCCCCAGCTGACGGCACTCTGCCGCAGTCTGGCGCAAGTCGAAGCGGCTGCAGCAGCTGGCATCGACTTAATCTATGCTGACTTTGAATTTATTAAGCAGTTCCCTGCTGCCATTGCAGCGGCACGTCATGCCGGCCGTCAAATTGCATTGGTCACGCCGCGTATTCATATGCCGGGGGAGAACGGCTATCACAACAATATATTGAAGCTGGAGCCTGACGCGATTCTGGTGCGCAACACGGGAGCATTGTATTTCTATATGCGGGCCAAGGCCGAGGCTGAGCGGGAAGGCCGCAAATTTCCGCGGTTGATCGGAGATTTTTCGCTTAACATCGCCAACCACAAAACAGCGGATCTGTTCCTGGATGCGGGTTGCGAGCGGATCACGCCTTCTTACGACCTGAACATTCAGCAGATGGTAGACATGCTGGGCCATGCCGATACGGCGCGGATGGAGGTTGTTCTGCATCAGCATCTCCCGATGTTCCATACGGAGCACTGTGTGTATTGTACGTTCCTCAGTGAAGGGACAGACTTTACGAATTGCGGCCGGCCCTGTGAGGATCACGATGTCTCGCTGCAGGACCGGATCGGCATGTCCCATCCCGTTCGGGTTGACGAAGGTTGCCGGAATACGGTATACAATGCGGTGGAGCAGTCCGGAGCGGAGTACCTGCAGCATTTCCTGGAGTTGGGCGTCCGCTCATTCCGTATCGAGTTTTTGGAAGAATCCGCGGAGAAGGTTGCCGAGGTCATCCGTCTGTATGATGATGCTCTACATGGCAAGATCAGCGGAACGCAAGTCTGGCGCAAACTGAAGGCGACGAACCAGCTGGGGGTTACGCGTGGTCAGCTTGTCAAATAATAAAAAGTCTGAACCGTTTGCCTCTTGGAGACAGACGGTTTTTTCTTTGAAATAATAGGCTGTTTCATGCGATTACGGGTTCGGGTAAATGGGGATGGCACACAGATACGCGACGCTGCTTATGAAGGAGAATGTACGATGGATATCTCATTAAAGAAACCACCCAGGCGGCGCAGGAAACGCGCAATTTTTGTCATCCTTTTGATGATGGCACTGGTGCTGACGAGCATCGGATGGTATCACACGAACAAGCAACTGCCAGAAGGCTTGACGTACGAGAGTGCCTGGCATCCTGCGACGGACGTGGAGTTTTTATACAATTTGTCTTATCCGGCTCAGGAGGAACAAGGTTTTGAGGAGCAAATCTATGAGAGCTGGTATGAAGTCATCGCAGAAGCTGAGCAGTGGATTGTGCTGGATATGTTCCTGTACAACGGCTATGTGAATGAAGAGGGGGGGTTCCCCAGCTTGAGCCGAGATCTTACAGACCGGATTATTAGCCAGATGGACCGTCATCCGGAGCTGAAGGTGATCATCATATCCGATGAGATCAACTCGACGTACGGCTCGCATGAAGCAGAAGAGCTGGAGAGACTCAGAGCGCGCGGGGCCCAGGTCGTGATCTCGGATACGGATGCATTGCGGGATTCCAATCCCATCTATAGTTCTTTTTGGCGTGCAGGGATACAGTGGTTCGGGCAATCAGGAAAGGGCTGGCTTCCCAATGCGCTAGCGGATACGGCGCCCAAGGTAACGGCTCGCTCCTACTTGAAGCTGTTGAATGTCAAAGCCAACCACCGCAAAGTGCTGCTTACCGAAAATACAGGCATCGTCACGTCTGCCAATGCCCATGATGCAAGCTATTATAATAGTAATATTGCCATACGCTTCAGTGGTGATGTATTAGCGGATGCGCTGGAGGCCGAGCTCGCTGTCATTCGTTATTCGGGTGGGCCTGAGCCCCATCTCCCTCTCTCCTCTGAGCCTCAGCCAGCCCAGACGAGCGATGATGCAGACGCCCAGCCGCCAGAGGGGGAAACGTCCCTGCGCTGGCTGACGGAAGGGGCCATCCTGCAGCGGACGCTGGATATGATAGAAGAGGCGGCTTCCGGGGAGCAGCTCTGGATGGGCATGTTCTATCTGGCGGATCGCGAGATCATTCAAGCTGTGTTAGACGCCGCGGACCGCGGTGTCGATGTCCGACTGATCCTCGATCCGAACGAGAATGCCTTCGGTCAGCAAAAGATTGGCTTGCCCAATCGTCCAGTTGCCGCCGAGCTGCTAAGCCGGTCGGAAGAAGCGATTCAACTGCGATGGTATAACACCGTGGAGGAGCAGTTCCACACCAAACTGTTGCTGGTTGTTGGGCAGGAGCATAGCGAGCTGATCGCGGGATCCGCGAATTTTACCCGCAGGAATCTGGACGACCTGAATCTGGAGGCGAATATCCAGGTTCACGCTCCCACCGCATCTCCGGTCATGCAATCGGCGGTGACATACTTCGAGCGACTCTGGATGAATCAGGACGCGGAGTTCACGCTCCCTTACTCGGCCTATGCGGATGAGCTGCCATGGATCAAGCAGACGATGTACGGCATCCAAAAGCTTCTCCGGTTTACAACGTATTGAACCATAACTATGCTCAAATAAAACTTTAGAAATATTTTATATAGCCAATAATTGTTTTTGAATATGTTGATTTTTACTCGCCGACACGGTTACGGGTCGGTTTTTTTATGATTTTTTATGCTTTTTGACGATTTTCTACTTTGTTTGCATCCGTATGATTGGGAAAAGCAGGAATCGACAAGAGTAAACGAGAAGGATATACATACCGATAAAGAGAGTAATAAAACTAAAGGGCGGGACGGCTTCATCGACCGGATGAAAATAAACGAGCAAGAGGTAACTTCCAATGAGCAAACAAAACGAATCAGCACCTTCTACCAATTGGAGCCACCTTGTATTGGAGCTGGAACAACAATATTTTGATGGCAAGCTGCCGGAGCGGCAGGCTTATGCCGAACTGCCGGCCAATGTACGCCTCGCTTCACCGCTGCTCTTGCGCGTGGAATGCGTAAGATTGCTGGCAGAAGGCAAGGCTCGAGAGGCTGCAGAGCAGCTGTCACTGTCTGTAAAAGCCTATGCGGCTCAGGCCAACGAACACGAAATGTTATCCATGATGGGGCTGCTTGCCTTATTGTATACCCAGATTGGCGGTACGCCGGAATCCCGAACGATTCTGGACTTCCTGCAGGAGGAATACGAACGGACACCGGGACAATGCAGCGGATTTGTCCTGTGGGCGCTGGCCCGGCGTGGCGGCGTGCCCGATCACAGCAGCCGACAGGAGCATTGGACACAGGCGGAGCGCTACTATTTGGAGGCGGCTGCCCGTTTTATGGAGCGCGGAGAGCATATCTGGTTTGCCGGTCTGCTGCTGGACCGCTGGGTGTTTGATGCTGACAGCTTCCGGAGCAAGCCCGAATGGGAGCGTTGGATGGAGCTCCTACGCCAATGGGCCGCGCTATACCCTATATGCAGCCAGGCGTACCGTCTGCTGACGCCTGAGGCGGACGATGCGCTCAGAGACACGGGGCTTCCCATCCGTTTTTGGATTTTGACGCAGGCGATCAAGGAACCTGCCCGTCGGGTCAAGGAAGCGAAGCCGTTCCGCCATGACGCGGAGGTTCAACTGTTCACGATGCCGAGCGAACTGGATGACATCTTGGCAAAAGAGGATATGGAGACGGCAGCCGCTTGGCTGCGCCGAGCTGTGATGCTGGCCCGTTCTATTGGTTCTCCTGCTGCCCTGCGGCTCTCTGATCAGCTCGGCCGAACACTACAGGATCTTCGGCCGGCATGGAATTTGCTTGAACAGGGACAGAGGGTACCATCATCAGACACCAAGCCGGCGTCGTTTGCTGCGGAAGAGCGGCATCCGGAACGGGCAATACATGTACAGCTGTTATCCGGGCTACGCCTTTCCACTGGAGACGGGCAAGAGATTGAGCTCAAGTGGAAACGCCGCAAAGCGCGCGAGCTGCTGGTCTACTTGCTCTTGCAGCCCAATTACCGAGCCATGCGCGAGGTCATTCTGGAGCAGGTGTTCGGGGATGGCGAAGCATCCAAGCTGGCAAACCACCTGTATGTATCTCTGCATGAACTCCGACATGTGCTCAAGACATGTGGCTGGGAAGGCGCCGTCTACGCCCGCAGTGGGGTCATCGGCATCGAAGAGGCGTGTATCGGCGTTGTCGATGTGGAGCAATATACAACGTTGTGCCGGGTCGGGGACCAGCTGTGGGCGGATGATCGTGAAGCTGCGTTGAAACTGTATCTGGATGCTGTGCAGCTGTATGGGCAGCTGGGAGCAGATATGCCTTATGCGGAATGGCTGGAGCGGTGGCGGTCCCAATTAATGGATCGACAGACGCTGATGCTGCGACGGCTCATCGACTACTACACGGATGCAGAGGACAAGACACGAACCGAGCACTGGTTGAACCAATGGATTCTGCTACGGCCCGATCATGAAGAGGCTTATCAGGCGATGATTCGATTCTGGAAGGCCTCCGGTCATGAAGCAGAAGCTATCAGTTGGTACCGGCGGCTGGAACGTGTATGTGAGGAGGAGCTGGGAACTAAACCGCTTCGCGAGACCCACAGACTTTTATGGCCGTAAAGCCCGAGATGTGCGCCGCCATTACAAGAAGATTAATGTTCGTTTACGCGGCTACGCTGTTGTTTGCAGGGGGATTGCATTATCTGGAGGTGCGATGGCTTCGGCACGAGGCGCTGGTTGGCCAGTTCCCATTTGGCTTCAAGATGGCAGGCATCATGATCGCGATGTGGATGCTGCTGATTGCTTATACCGCCTGGCGAATCGTGCCGGTCGTGAGACAATGGTGCAATCAGCCTACTGAACCACGCAGGGAAAAGGCGATCGGACGTTTGCTGGCGCTTCCCTATGAAATTCTGATTGGCGTCGTGCTGCTGACGACCGTCCCCTCTGTCATACTGCGTGTGGCACAATTGGTGCATACGCATGACAGCTGGAGCAACTGGGCGCAGGGGCAATGGCTCGATAGATTCCAACAGATCCTTGGCGAGAGCGGTATGGGCTTGACGGTCGGCATCGTTCTGTATGTCATGATCAGACGCAGTGTACGTCCGTTTATCATTCAGATGGAGCCGCTGCGGCTCAGGGGTGCCGGCAGGACAACTATTTTAAGACCATTGATTGTTGCTTATACAGGTACATTTATGGTGACCATCATCAATTTGATGCAATTTGTTATCGCTTCCGAGCATCGCGGATTTGGTATGGATACCAGTGCCTTTGTCGCCTCCTCTTTATTTTATTTTACCTTCGGCATGACGGTACTCGGGTTCGTCGCTCTGGAATTCCGTCGTGATCTGCGAGTGATGATTCACAGCATCCGCGAGCTCGTAGGCGGTCAGTGGAACCACGGCGGGCTCAAGGATAAAATCCCAGTCATCTCTCGGGACGAAGCAGGCGAGCTGGCCATGACGTTCAACGAGCTGCGAGAGCGGGTCAGTCAAGAGTATGAAGAACTCGAAAAAGAGCTCAGGCTTGCATACAACATCCAGCAGCGTCTCTTGCCACCTGGAGATATCGTTGCCGGATCCTTTCGGATCTTCTCCTGGAGCCGCTCGGAACGCGAGGTCGGGGGGGACCTGTGTGATGTGGTTACACTCGATAAGAGCAGGGTAGCGATCGCCATTGGCGATGTCTCTGGTAAGGGGATGCCAGCTGCGCTGGTCATGTCTGCCGTGATTGTCCTGTTCCGTTCCGAAATCAAGCGGGGCGGCAGCAGCAATGAAGTGCTGCAGCGTATTAACGAGCAACTGTGCGATACCCTGGGTGGAGAGAGTTATGTGTCGCTTGGTATCGGCTTACTGGATACGGAGGAGGGGACGCTGACATATGCCAGCGCGGGGCATATGTCCCCCTATTATATGGCGATCGGAGCGGCACCAATTCAAGTCGAAGGCTCCTCGTTGCCGATTGGTTTTGACCCGGCGGGCCGATACGAGGAGATGAAACTGCATCTGAGTCCGGGAGACCGTTTCATCATGTATACGGATGGCATGGTGGAGCTGAGAAACCGGCAGGGAGAGCTGTTTGGTTTTGAACGGCTGGAGCAGGAACTCGCAGATTGGGGCCCCGGCGTTCCGTCAGCTCAACTCGTCGATGGCCTCTTGAAGCGAATGGACAGCTATGCCGGAGCACAGGAGCAGGATGACCGGACCATTGTCGTGCTGGAGCGACAGTCAGCGGATACTGTTCCTGCTGGAAGTGCTAATCTGACGCTGGCAGAGGGCGGACAGATGATCTGTCAGTGGCAGATTCCTGCGACGCATGGTAGTGAGCGGCAAGTGTTGAGGGAGCTTGATGCTCTTGTTGCCGAGGCTTGGCCGCACACCCATCGGCTGGAGGACATGAAGAGCGCCATTGCGGAAGCCATCATTAATGCAGCCGAGCATGGCTATGGGTTGGATACTTCGCGGTTGATCCCTGTCCAAGTCCAAATCGGTACACATCTGATTGTGTGCCGGATCTATGACGGGGGGACGGGCTTCAATGCTTGTGAAATGAAGGGCAAGGAGCTGTATGACACCGACAGATCTGATCGGGAAGACCCGAGGGGCTGGGGATTGATGCTCATCGATGGATTATCCGATTATTGGGAGACCGGGCGTGACAAAGAGGGGTTTTACGTCGAATTATTTTTCTTGCGTAAAGCGGAGCGTTCTAGGGAAGAAGGTGAGTGAGAGTGGAGCAGCCATTTACAATGCAAATGCGGTTAACTGAAGAGGCAATGATCCTGGACTTGCACGGGGAGCTGAACAAACCTGCGGAAACCGTATTGCTGGGTAGCTATTCTTGGGACGATGGACTGCAGGACGGGCGCTCATGCCTGATTTTAAATTTGCAGGAAGTCAACTATATCAATAGTGCAGGGATGGCGGTGCTAATCCGTTTGGCCAGATCCGGCAAGAAGAGTCAATTTCATACCTTTGCCTATGGAGTTTCCGTCCATTATCAAAAGCTATTTCGCATGGTAGGATTGACGGAATATTTGATGATCTATCCTGATGAGCAGTCAGTTATGGAACGAATCAGTGCACTTCACGAAGCTGAGCAAGAAGAGAACTAGGTTGAAATTAAGCAAAAAAACCCATCCGACGCAATAGTCTAGGATAGGTTTTTTTGCACTATATACCACCCTACTGACGGGTATCTTTCTCTTCGTAACCGGGGTGATTGTAATCGGTATGCTTAAGCTCCTCCAGAATGTTCATGCCCCGGATATGCGTCTGAGTCTCTTCAGTACCGACCCGGTAGATGGCGCGATACACCTCAAGCAGCTGATCCGTAAATTCATTCTGCGCTTCATCATGATCCGCAGACTTGTATGGGATCGGTGTACGCAGAGCCGTCGTTTCGTCGTTGCTTTGACCCTGATCGAGCACCGCCTGCAGCTCGGCGAGCTCCTCTTCAGTGGCTTCAATGGTCAGCTGTTCGCCTTTGGAAGGCTCGGTTTCAATAGAATTCCCGGATACGGACACGTAATATACTTTTTTTTCATTAGCAATCATAGTGACTTCCTCCTCTGTCTAACTTCTATTATTAATGTATACCACTGGGGAGCAGGCCTTGAAACACTGCACTCAAATTGACACGCCCTCGGGGGTGACATAGACTGGAGAAAATGAAGAAGCTGGCGGTGGGATCGGAATGTATAGAGAGCGTTATGAGGATTGGCGGCACGTATTCAAGCTGGACCCGGACCGCGAGATCGATGATGAGTTGCTGGATCGGTTGTGTTTGTCGGGAACGGATGCCATCATGGTCGGCGGTTCCAGCGGCGTGACCTTTGAGAAAGTGGTAGACTTGCTAGCCAGGATTCGTCGATATGAAGTTCCGTGCGCGCTGGAAGTATCGGATTTGGAGGCCGCTGTTCCAGGGTATGATCTGTATCTGATCCCAATGGTACTGAACACCTCACGGACAGAATGGCTGACAGGCAAACAGGTCGAAGGGCTGCAAGCCTACGGGTCTTATATTCCTTGGGAAAATACGGCGGCAGAAGGTTATCTGATCTTGAACCCGGATGCCGAGGCCGCTCGCCTGACCGGTGCGGATTGCGGACTGGATGCCGCTGCTGCGATGGCCCATGTGCGACTAGCGGACCGATTAATGCGTCTGCCTATTGTATATGTAGAGTACAGCGGGCGCTTCGGCGATATGAAACTGGTTGCCCAGGCGGCGGAGCTTGTTACCCAGGCGAGACTTTTTTACGGGGGCGGTATCGATAGCGCGAGCAAAGCTGCTGAAGCGGCGGCGGCTGCCCACACCGTCATCGTCGGCAATGTTGTCTATGAAGACCCGGAAGCAGCGCTGGCTACGGTGGCGGCGGTCCGGGATACCGCTTTTGCACGCAACTAATTCCTGGATTTGCACGGTCGTTGGACATTGACACCGGGGTGGCGGTTGACTAGACTGGAATGAGGCGAACAAACGCGAACAAAGGAGTACGGTGGATGTACAAATCAATTGATATAGAACAGGCGGTCAGCAAGCTGAACGAGCGTCAGCGCGAGGCCGTCAAGGCGACGGAAGGACCGCTTTTGATTATGGCTGGCGCGGGAAGTGGCAAGACACGCGTCTTAACCCATCGCATCGCCTATTTGATCGACAAGCGGCGCGTGGCGCCATGGAGCATTCTGGCGATTACGTTTACGAATAAGGCTGCCCGCGAGATGCAAGAGCGGGTGTCTTCTTTGATTGGCAATATGGGAGGCGACGTATGGGTGTCGACGTTTCACTCGATGTGCGTCCGCTTGCTGCGCAAGGATATAGACCGGATCGGTTATAGTTCCAGCTTCTCCATCCTGGACTCGAGTGATCAGCTCTCCGTCATCCGTGGCATCATGAAGGATCAGAACATTGATACGAAGAAATTCGAGCCCAAGGGAATCCAGGCTGTCATTAGCAGCTCCAAGAACGAATTGATTTCACCCGACCGCTATGAGCAAAAGGTAGGCGACTATTATCAACAGATCGTGGCCAATGTGTACGCCGCGTATCAAAAAAAATTAAAAGCCAACAACTCGCTCGACTTTGATGATCTCATTATGAAGACGATCCAGCTCTTCACTGAGGTTCCCGAAGTGCTGGAATTCTATCAGAACAAGTTCCGTTATATTCATGTGGACGAGTATCAAGATACGAACCGGGCGCAATATATGCTGTGCAATATGCTGGCGGACAAGCATCACAACCTGTGCGTTGTGGGCGATAGCGACCAGTCGATCTATCGGTGGCGCGGGGCGGATATTACCAATATCCTCAACTTCGAGGAGGACTATCCCGAAGCCCAGACCATCCTGCTGGAACAGAATTACCGCTCGTCCTCCAATATTCTTAATGCAGCCAATGCGGTAATTAGCCAGAACACAGGCCGCAAGCCGAAGAAGCTCTGGACGGATCGCGGCGAAGGCGACCCGATCACTGTCTATATGGGAGACTCGGAGCATGAAGAAGGCTACTTCGTGACAGCGGAGATTCAGAAAAATAAGCGTTCGGGCCGCAAATTTGCGGATCACGCCATCTTGTACCGCACCAATGCGCAATCGCGCGTAATCGAGGAAATCCTGATCAAGTCCGAAATTCCTTATCAAATCGTGGGCGGCATCAAGTTCTATGATCGCAAAGAGATCAAAGACCTCCTTGCTTATCTGCGTCTGATCTCCAATCCTGATGACGATATCTCGCTGCTTCGCATCGTGAATGTGCCCAAACGCGGGATCGGCGACACGACCATGGGCAAATTGGCTGCCGAAGCAGGGCTGCGCGGGATCTCCATATTCGCTCTGCTCGACCAGTTGGACTGGCTCGATGTCAGCGCGCGTGCTCGCACAGCACTGGCCGAGTTCAAGAAGATCATTGACGATCTCACCCGAATGGTGGACTACCTCTCGGTTACAGAACTGACCGAGAAGATGTTGGAAATGTCCGAGTACAAGCTGGAGCTGCAGCGGGAGAATACGTTGGAGTCCAAGGCGAGACTGGAGAATATCGATGAATTCTTGTCTGTTACGATGGAATTCGAGAATCGCAATGAGGATAAGACGCTAGTTGCGTTCCTGACCGATCTGGCACTAATCGCCGATATCGATTCGATGGACAAAGCCGAGGACCCTGAAGCTGTCTCCGATAATGTCGTACTCATGACCATGCATAGTGCAAAAGGGCTCGAGTTCCCGGTTGTATTTATTATCGGGATGGAGGAAGGCGTCTTCCCGCATAGCCGCGCATTCTCTGACAATGAAGAATTGGAGGAGGAGCGGAGGCTGGCGTATGTCGGCATTACCCGGGCCGAGCAACAACTATTCTTAACGTGCGCCCGGATGCGGACACTATTTGGGCGGACCAGCGCTAACGCACCTTCGCGTTTCCTGGAGGAGGTGCCAGAGGAACTCAAAACCAGCGGCAGTCCTCTGGGCCGGACGATTGGCGGGGGACGACGCAGCTATGCTTCTGAACCAACCTCCGGCTTCGGTTTCCGGGGCGGCAGTGGGCGGACTGGCAGTGCGGGGAATGCGGTACCTGGTCGTCCAGGCTTTGGCGCTGCTCCTGCGGCGGGCGCATCCGTCACCGGCGGCGTTCGCGTCACCGGTGGTGGACAGGTCTCGCCAGCAGCTGGCAGTGGAGCCGCATCTGGCGGAGCATCCGGCAGCTACAGTGTCGGAGACAAGGTGCAGCATGGCAAGTGGGGCACAGGGACAATTGTCTCTGTCAAAGGAGCAGATAATGATATGGAACTGCAGATTGCTTTTCCTGCCCCTGTTGGTGTCAAACGACTGCTAGCCGCATTTGCTCCAGTGACCAAATTGTAAATTTGTCCGAATTGCATATACTACAATCAAGTAGAAACGTAAGTCATGATTGTGTCCGGGAGCCGGCCTTGCGGCTGGCGCCGGCCGTCTTGGCTTTTACATATATACATACACGTGCCCGAGAGGACGGCGTTTATTATGGAACCTGTGCTGCAACGAATGGAAGAGCTGGTTACAGAGCTGAACCAATATAATTATCATTACTATACATTGGATAATCCTATCATCAGCGACAAGGAGTACGATGCCTTATACGATGAATTAACGTCTCTTGAGACAGAGCATGGCGTCGTGCTGCCTCATTCGCCTACTCTCCGGGTGGGCGGCGAGCTATTGACTGGCTTTGAGCCGCATCGTCACCTGTCCAGACTGTGGAGCCTCGACAAGGCGCAGAATATCGAAAGTCTTGAGGCCTGGAACCAGCGTGTCCGCAAAGCGGTCGCTGATTATAATGCCAAGCATCCAGACGAAGAGCCGCTGCCGGACCCTTCCTATGTCGTCGAATTGAAGTTTGACGGCCTGACGCTGAACCTTACCTATGAGGACGGTCAACTGGTGCAGGCAGCCACCCGGGGCAACGGGTCGATTGGCGAGGGGATTTTGGCGCAAGTGAAAACTATTCGCTCGATTCCTTTATCCATTCCCTTTAATAACGGCACAATTGAAGTGCAGGGCGAGGGCATTATGCACCTGTCTGTCCTGGAAGCCTATAACAAGACAGCGGCCGAACCGCTGAAGAACGCCCGTAATGCCGCCGCCGGCGCGCTTCGCAATCTTAACCCGCGTACGACAGCCGAGCGCAAGCTCAGTGCGTTTATTTATAATGTGGGTTACAAGGACGGTGTCAGTTTTGATACGCATCAAGAGATGGTCCAGTTTTTGCGGGATAATCATTTCAAGGTGAATCCGTATCTTGTCTATTTCACGGATATCCATGAAGTGCAGGCGGAGCTGGAGCAACTGGCGCTTGGTCGGGCGGAGCTGGATTTCCTGATTGATGGAGCCGTGGTGAAAGTCACCGATATGCGAACACGCGATGCGCTGGGGTATACAGACAAGTTCCCTCGGTGGGCCATTGCATACAAATTCGAGGCAGAAGAGACGACAACCGTACTGGAGTCCGTGAACTGGGAGGTCGGGCGTACAGGCAAGATTACGCCGGTCGCACGTGTGCAGGCGGTAGAGCTCGCTGGCGTAACCGTCCAGAACTGCACCCTGAACAATATTGGAGATATCGAGCGCAAGAACCTCAAGCATGCACTGGGGACACGCGTATTTATTCGTCGCTCCAATGATGTCATACCGGAGATTCTCGGCAAGGCCGATGAAGAGATCGGCGAGGAAATCCCGTTTCCGGCGACCTGTCCGTCCTGCGGCACGGAGCTGGAGCAGCGCGGTGCCCATCTATTCTGTAACAACAAGCTGGCCTGCCGGCCGCAGACTGTGGGACGGATTACTCATTTTGCTTCGCGGGATGCCATGGATATTGAAGCCTTCAGTATTATGACGGCCGAGCAGTTGTATGCAGAGCGAGAGGTCAGAGATCCGGCTGACTTGTATGAGTTGGAATTTGACGAGCTCATTGGCCTAGAGCGCTTTGGGGAGAAAAAAGCTACCAAGCTGCTTGCGGCAATTGAGCAATCCAAAACGCGGGAATTGGCTGCCTTCCTGTACGCACTGGGCATTCCTAACACGGGCAAAGCTACGACCCGGATGTTGGCTGATCATTATCGCCAGCTAGACGCAATCATGCAAGCAAGTGTTGAGGAATTAGTAGAGCTGCCCGATATCGGGACGATTGTGGCGGAGAGCATCGTAACGTTTTTTGCCGATCCGGTCATACAGGAGAGCATTGCTCGCATGCGCAGACTGGGCGTGAAGGCCGAGGCCGAGCAACGGGTTGAGGTGAGAGAGGATAGCGTGTTCTCCGGCAAAACTGTCGTGCTTACTGGCACGCTGTCAAAGATGACCCGCGATGAAGCCGCCAAGAAGCTCGAAGCGTTAGGCGCAAAAGTGTCCGGCAGCGTATCAAAGAAGACGGATTATGTTATCGCCGGAGAAAGTGCAGGCAGCAAGCTAACCAAAGCGCGTGATCTCGGCGTTGCTATCATTGAAGATGAAGATGAATTCATTGCGCTGCTAGAGCAGTAGAAGCTCTGCGCCTATTCGTTTGCATATAAGATCATTGTCTTCCACGGAGCGCAGCCTAAGGCTGCGCTCTTTTTGATGAGTGCGTATCAAGCAATTGAATGATAGGTGATTTAAATAAAGTTGAAATTGATGCTTGCATTCTATTATGGGCTGTGATACATTATTACATGTCGCTTTTGAAGACTCTCTTAACCTGGTAACAGGGGCTAGAGAAAAAGAATTAAACAAACTTGTTGACATTCACTTCGAAAGCTGGTAACATATGATCTTGTCACCGCAACGGTGACACTCAAGTTCCTTGAAAACTGAACAAATGGATCGCGTCGATCCGAACAAATAGTTTTACCAGCTTTAAGTAATGAGCTATTCAGCTTTCTATCATGGAGAGTTTGATCCTGGCTCAGGACGAACGCTGGCGGCGTGCCTAATACATGCAAGTCGAGCGGACTTGATGAGAAGCTTGCTTCTCTGATAGTTAGCGGCGGACGGGTGAGTAACACGTAGGCAACCTGCCTGCAAGCCTGGGATAACTGCGGGAAACCGCAGCTAATACCGGATACGCAGTCGAGATGCATATCTTGA
>NZ_KB899669.1:0-26309 GCF_000378385.1 Paenibacillus daejeonensis DSM 15491
TGAACAGTCTGACCAATATGGACGCGGCGGAGAAGATCGTTTACCTAGAGGTGACAACCTACAACGAGCGTTTTGAGAGCCGCGTCATCCGTGGATTTAATGATGCTCTGGTGAAGGAGAAACTCCAGGCGCTCTTTGAGGAGCGTTATCCGACAAGGGAGGAGGAAACCTAAACCACCCTTCGGGCTCCCGCGCCTTCGCTTGGGCTACACTCGTCTATCTATTTCAACACCTAATTACACGCCACTCGTTGGGAGTTGTTCCCTGCTTACACAAACTTCTTGACGCTACCGGTTACCTTGGCGTTTTCAGCTAATAGCGGAAAATAGAAGCCATGTTCTTCATTTCATACGCGATACAGACAGTTTAGCGGAAAAAATGCTCCCTATTATTTATAGTCAGGCTACAGGCAGGATCCTGCAAGGATGGAGCCAGGAAACAGCCAGGAAGCAGTAAGCGGACGCGACGTCAGGTCACTCCCATCGGAAGCAAGGCTAGAGAAGTTGAACATGCCCACGCGGACCATGCAAAAAGCAGCAGTCAATTGACTGCTGCTGCTTTTTGCATAAATTACTCTTGTTAAGCAAAGAACCGGAGAGGCGCGGAATCGAATCTGGTCAAAAGCATACGCTTTCCCGGATATCACCCTCATAGGTTCATACTGCGACTTACGGCTGCCAATTCACATTTACAGTACCGACACCGCTGGTTGGCGTAGTGAACGTGTGGTTGGTGCCGCCTTCCCAAGTAACGACCGTACCGTTTTTCTTGATGAATTTGAATTGCAGCGCCGTTCCTGCAGGCACGCTGACATCATAGTACCACGTTGGATAGGAGGTAATGATCTGGTTGAACATCGGCCCGATGGCTTTGGCAGGATCCCAATTGCCCAATTCGGCCGTATTGCCGACCAGGTAGACATTCTCGCCTAAAGCAGTGGTAGCATTGTTGATAATAAACCGGACGGACACCTGATCGCCTGTCAGCAGATTGAAATTGCTGTAGCTGTTGCTGTCCACCGCCCCCGCGTTCCGAACTCTCACGTTAAGTTTGCCGGCCGTGATGTTCGGTACAATTGCTTTAATCTGAGTGTCTTCCCATTGCGTAATATTCGCACCCGTTACAGCTGTTGTTCCAAAATAAACGGTGCCTTTCGTTGTACCGAAGCCGCGTCCATCAATCGTAACCGTCGTACCTGCCTTGCCCAAGTCAGGACCGACATTACCGATCACAGGTGTTGTCTGAGTGGTCGTGTACTGCCATACGCCTACACCACCAGCCGGCAGGTTAAAGGAAGAAACGCTGCCCGTACCGCTAGCCGTAATGCTGCCGCCGTTCAGCAAGCCGCCGAGCACATCGGTATAGGTGCCTGCTGGCAGGGAGGTGGTCAAGCCGCTGATTGTCGCCGCAGTGGTTGTGCTGCGATTGATGGCAATAACCGCTACACTGCTGCCGAATTTGCGCTCATACACATAGACATCATTATTGATCCAGCGCTGCTGCGTGCTGCCATAGGCAATAGCAGGGTTGGACTTGCGCAGCGGAGCCAGTCGGCCAATCACATTGTAAGCAGTTGTAGTGGTAGAGAAGCTGTTCATAAACGGACGGTTGTTCGGATCGCCATTGCCTGCCAGATACTGCTCGGTACCGTAATAGATGGCAGGTACGCCTCGCGAAGTCAGCGTGAAGGCCAGTGCTTGCTCCAGCCGGCGGTTGTTGTTGCCGAGCTTGAAGCGGTCCATATCGTGATTGTCGATGAAGGTCACCTGGTCGTTAATCTGGGTATATTCGGCGCCGGTGGAGGAGATCATCGAGTCCAAGCCGTACATCGTATCCGTGTTGTCACGGAATACCTGGCGAACCTTCTGGTTGAACCGGAAGTCGAGCAGGCTCATACCGGATTCATTGGCAAAATGGACATTGGCCGGATCATTCTCATTCACACCCAGGAACCATTCGCCAAAAGTGAAGACCGGTTTGTAATTGTAAATGTAGGACATCCAGTTCTTCTGCCAGCCAAGCGGCATATGCTTCACGGCGTCCACACGGATGCCGTCAATTCCCATATCCAGCCACAGCTTGATCGCTTCTTTGAAATACGCATCGGTTGTATTGTTGTGGTGATTAATATCTGCCAGGTCGTAGAGGTTCCGATAGATACCGTCCTCCAGTGAGGAGAAGTCGGTGCCCAGATTGTGATGGAAAATATTATTGGTATCGCCCGTATAGCCAGCTACCAGCGTACCGTTATTATAGAGCCTGCCGTTGTCCGCAAACGAAGGCTGGGTCTCCATAGCCGGGGACGTGTGGTTGGGCGCAAAATCGATGACGATTTTAATGCCTTTGGCATGCGCGGTATTGATGAGATTCTGGAAGTCGGCCATGGTGCCGTATGCAGGGTTTGTCTTCTTGAAGTCGCGCCCCCAGTACCCATGGTAGGCAGCATTGTTAACACCGGAATAATTAATGACGCTGAAGATATTCTCAACAGGCTGGGAGACCCACAGCGCGGTAACGCCCATGCCTGTGAAGTATCCGTCATTAATCTTGTTAATAATGCCTTGCCAGTCCCCGCCGCAGTAGACCCGCAAATTCGTACAGCCGGCAGAGAATGCCGTTCCGGTCGGGTTATTGGCCGGATTGCCATCCGAGAAACGGTCGGTGAAGATCTGATAGATGACATCGGTGGAGAAGCCTTGTTGGTTCAAAACGGAGGTGTCAGGAGAAGCATGTACTTCGGCAACCGGAACTACAGGCAGCACGAGTCCGGCGATTAGGAAGAGGGAGAGCAACCACTTAGCGAACAGCCGATTTCTGGATAATTTCATCAGGGTAAACCACCTTTCAGCATCGTTTAATTAACACGGGAACTGCCTTTACCATTGGATTACAACGGACTGACCGCGCGTCCTGCGTGGTTGGTTTCACCGCCCCTCCTGAGGGTGCACAATACAAACAACCCCGCAATCTTCAGAGAAGATTACGGGGTTGTTCCCAGTCCGCTTCGGGACAGAGAATACAGCGCCCTCAAATTGTGGTTGTCTAATGATTGCACATCCGATGGGTTGAACATCCAGAGGTCATCAACTCATTCAGGGATGCGCTTTCATTGTAAGAGGACAGCCTATTATTTGTCAACCAAAAAAATAGTTGTCAAAAATAGATTGCCAATTGAATCATAGGGTGCTACAATTTGGGAAAATTTGAAGGCTATGCTACCGAAAGGTACATCCTCGCGAATCTGCTGAGGGTGTGCCTTTTTTTGCGTCCTGGGGCGCGGTATGCCTGCTGAAGAAGGAGGATCGAAAAATGAATCTGGAGGCGTTTTATCATCGTCACAAGCAAAATTGGGCTTTTATCTACAAGGGCAAGGATGTGCGGGTGCGGATGCGTACCATGCGTGGTGATGTGGAGCAGGTGGACATTAACTGGGGTGACAAATACGACTGGTATCAGACGGTACGGCATCGAGCGATGCACAAGCTGATTTCAGATGGGAGGTACGATTACTGGGAGACAGAGGTTGATGCCAGCAGCGGCAGACTGAGCTACCGTTTCGTAGTGCACGGAGGTGCCGAACGTGTCTATTACGGGGAGCGTTGGTGCGCAGCAGAGGAGCCGCCAGATTCATTCGGTAATTTCGAATACCCTTACATCAGCGTGACGGATGGCATTCATCCGCCGGAATGGGTCCGGGATGCCATTTTCTATCAGATTTTCCCCGATCGATTCGCCAGAGGTAGGCTCGAAGAACCGGCAGGCACATGGGAGAAATGGGGAGGGGTCCCTACCAAGCAGAATACGTTCGGCGGAGATCTCCAGGGCGTGCTGGATCACCTGGACTATTTGACCGAGCTTGGCATTACTGCCATTTACTTGACCCCTGTATTCCAGGCGCCGTCCAGCCACAAGTACGATACGCAGGATTATTATGCGGTTGATCCCCAGTTCGGCTCCACGGAGCTGCTGCAGCAGCTCGTGGGGGCCTGCCATGCACGGGGCATACGCGTGATGCTCGATATTGTATTTAACCATACTGGCCGTCTGTTTCCTCCCTTCCAGGATGTCCTGGAGAAGGAGGCGGATTCCCCTTATGCAGACTGGTTCCATATCCTGCAATGGTCGGATCGGGAAGCAGGGATGCCGATGGCCTATGAGACGTTCGGCTATGAACGGGACCTGCCGAAGCTTAACATGGCTAATCGTGAACTCGCCAATTATCTGCTAGAGGTGGCGGAGTATTGGCTGAAGACAACGGATATCGATGGCTTCAGGCTGGATGTAGCCAACGAGGTGGATCATCACTTCTGGCGCAGGTTTCGCGAGAGAGTGAAGGCGATCAAGCCGGATGCCTATATTTTGGGCGAGATTTTCCACGATGCCATGGCGTGGCTTGGCGGTGACCAACTGGATGCCGTCATGGATTATCCGGTGCGGGACATCGCAATCAAGTTTTTTTCGTCGCAGCATGTGGATGCCCGTATGTTCGCGGACATTATCGGTCAGCAGCTGGCCTCCTACCCACAGCAGGTGAATGAAGCAGCCCTCCAACTGCTGGGCAGCCATGATACGCCGCGCCTGCTGACCTTATGCGGGGGCAGCATGGAGAAGCTGAAGCTTGCGGTGCTGTTCCAGTTCACCTATATCGGAGCGCCATGTATTTATTACGGGGACGAGATCGGCATGAGCGGGGAGAATGATCCGGATAACCGGCGTTGTATGATCTGGGATACCGAGATGCAGAACCAGGAACTGTTCGGCTTCTACCAGGAGATGATTGCCATGCGCAAGGCCTATCCAGCGCTCCGCAGTGGGCAAATCCGCTTTTTGTATGCGCCTCCGGGAGGCTATGAGCTGGCTTATGAGCGGAGCTTGGGAGAGGAGCGACTTCTCATTGCCATGAATGTTGCCCCTCAGCCGGGTGTGCTGCGGTTGGAATTGCAGCGAACAGCGCATCCAGATGGAAGAGGTGCGAAGTCAGAGGGAAGCGAGGCTTATGCAGAGATCGCTGTATCTGCGGAACCAGAAGTGTGGGAGGACCTGAGGTCTGACGAGATCTACCAGGTGACTGGCAAGGAGCTAACGCTGGAGCTTGAGGCTTATGGCTGTCGGGTGCTCCGATGCATAAGCGGGGAGGTTGGCCGATGAAGGCGCTCCAATGGATGCCGGATGCTCGTCTGGTGCTGAGAGAACTGGATGAACCGGGACTTGTCTCGTCCACAGCGGTCAAGATCCGCATCGAAATGACGGGGATCTGCGGAACAGATCTTGCTGTCATTGCGGGCAAGGAAGAGGGAGTTGCTCATATTACCCGGGGTCATGAAGCGGTTGGCGTTATCGTGGAGACGGGAGCGTCAGTAAGGGAACTGGCAGTGGGGGACCGCGTCGTCATCGATCCCAATTACAGCTGCGGTGGGTGCGAATATTGCCTGCGTTTGCTGCCACATCTGTGCATTGGCTCATCAGGCACCATGGCGATTGCCGGTCTTAATGTCAACGGCACCTTCGCGGGCTACTATGTGTCTGAAGCGCGTTATGTCCATCGGCTGCCGCAAGATATGCCCTGGGAACGCGGGGTGCTGGTGGAGCCGCTGGCTTGTGTACTGCACAACTTGCAAGAGGCCAGGGTAGCTTCCGATGATTCGGTGCTGGTACTCGGTTCCGGGCCGATGGGGCTGTTGTGCCAGATGGCTAGCCGGCGTCTTGCCCGTCTGACCGTCGCAACAGAATTGAATCCGTACCGACTAGAGGCGGCAGGACGTATCGCGGATGAGGCTTACCATCCTGCAGAGCTAGATGAGCAGGTGATTGCAAGGCTGACCGGTGGCCGCGGATTCGATGTCGTCATCGACGCCGTCGGTAATCAGCTGGAGATGGCTGACCGCGTCATTGGCCGAGGCGGGCGGATTGTCCCCCTGGGTATCCACGGATCGTACCGATATACCATTGCTCCAGCCAGGCTGATTCAACGGGCCATCAGTATTATCGGCGCAGGGGAATATCGCTGCATGTTCCCGTTGGCTCTGCGGATGGCTCATGAAATGACAGGGCTGGATAGGCTAGTGACCAAGCGTTACTCACTGGAGCAGCATGAGCAGGCGATGGAGGAGCTGCTCGGCTACAATCCCGCCACTGGAGAACCGGTGCAGACGTTTACCCTGAAATCGGTTTTTGAGCCTTGGGGCTGTTCACTAGCCGCGCACACTACCAAGGGGAAAATGCAAGAGAGACAGGCTGTTGAAAAGCGGCCGGAGAGGCACGGAATCGAATCTGGAAAAGCGAAGCGTTCGCCTTTGTCCCCGGATTTCACCCCTTAAGAGGGTAAAAATTCAAAGAAATCTGGGGACAACAGCGATTGGAAGATCGATCCGTGACTGTAGGCTTTACTTTTTCAACAGCCTTAAAGGAGGGTTGGAGCGCATGACAGCAACACGACGAGAGGATGAAATCGTGCTGTGGCACGAATTTGATGGTCCTGGCGATACCTCGGTTGAAGTACTGAATGAAATCAACACGTTATTCACGACCCAATATGGGATTAAGGTCCGGTCGGAGGTAATGGGGATTGCCGAGCTGGGCCGGCGGTTGACCCGACTCCCCGAAGAGGATGCTGGTGTGGATATGGCGCTGGTCCCCTCCGATATGACGAGCTATTGGGAAGCCTCCCGTTTCTCTCCTGTGCTTGAGTCGTGGTGTGAAGAGCTAGTGCCGGGAAGGGTTCTGGACAGCATGCGGATGAAAGGCAGATTGTATGGAATCCCGGTGCTGACCGGCAATCATCTGGTTCTCTATTACAACAAGCAACACTATGCTGAGGCTCCTGAACCATGGGAGGCCTTCGAGCAGTTTGCTGCGCAGCCAGGCAAGGCCGGTATTGTGCCACTAGGCTTGGATATCGCCCAGGCCTACAATTTCATCCCCTTCCTGACGGCCTTTGGCGGCTGGCCGGAGCAAGACGGACGGATCGCACTGGACACGCATGAGGTAGAGCAGGCGATAACCTTCTTGCAACAGCAGTGGGGAACAGGCACGGTAACGAGCATGGATGGCGCAACGGAACTGCTGGAGCAGTTCATAGCCGGGCAGATCGGAGCGATCATTAGCGGAGAGTGGATTTTCAATCATCTGAGCAGGAGCATGGGCGAACGTCTGGGCGTAGGTGCATTGCCGCGAATTCATGGCGCTGCTGCTGTATCGATGTGCTCCTCCGTCGGTCTGGTGTTTCCCGGTCAGTCCCTATCCTCTTCACGCGGCGGGGCGCTTGCTGCTTATGCGCGGTTCATGCTTGGTGAGGAATGTCAGCGGATGTGGGCGGAGCGGGTGCAGCGAATTCCCGCCAATGAAGCGGTGATGAAGCGGTGGATGTCCAGTGGCGGCGAGAATAGGCGACAGTTGGTGTCACAGCTCGCGGCTTGCAAGCCGATGCCCTGCAGTTCCTATATGATTGCAGGCTGGGTCGGCATAGAGGCCGGTCTGACGGAACTGGCAGACATTGGACCGTCTGCGATAAGAAGCCTGATGCAGAAGCAGGCGCAGCAGGTGATGGCGGAAGTGGATCATTATTTGAACACTTTACAAAGGGAGCGGATATCCGATGGAAGTCACCATCTTTAGCCAGATTTCTATTGACGGCAAGCTGACGTTTGGGGAAGGCCAATCGAGCAAGGAGCTGTTTCAGCTGTTCGGGCCGGAGGACATCGCTTATATTCATCAATTCCGTGGACAGGTAGATGGGATCATGGTTGGTAAAAATACCATTTGCACCGATAATCCGTTCCTTACGAACCGCTATGAGCCGGGCCGCAATCCGGTGCGAATCGTACCGAGTCGAACACTGGACATTCCGCTGAACAGCAACATTTTTCTGGATGGGGAGCGGACGATTATCGTTACCACTGAGCGGGGGCTGGACAAGGACAAGCGAAGACGAATCGCCTCGATGGGCAAAGAAGTGATGGTCTGTGGCGAAGACCTGGTGGATTTTGATGTCTTGTTCCGGCGGCTGGAGACCGAATATGGCATCCACCGGCTCATGGTCGAAGGTGGAGGCCTGCTCAACTGGTACGTGTTCGAACGGGATCTGGTGGATCAGATCATCCTGATGCAGCTGCCAATTATTATCGGCGGCGGTTCGAACATTACGCTGGTAGATGGTGAGGGTTACAATACCTTGGCCTTCAGCAAGCGGTTTCGTGTCGTGGAGATGCAGCCGTCGCCGAACTATACGCTGATGCGGTATGTTCGGTGCGAGGCGGCGGAGGAGGATATACGGTTACATGGCTAACGGGACGAAGGCAAGAGAGCTCGATACAGGAGTAGATTTTTACAAGAACCTGTACAAAATCGCGATTCCGATTGCGCTGCAAAGCCTGATCATGGCCGCGCTTTATATGACGGATCAGCTGATGGTCGGCCAGCTCGGCGACGTCGCCATTGCTTCCGTGGGCATGGCCAGCAAGATTTACAGCATCATCTCTGTGCTCCTGGCTGGACTCTCTGCAGGGTTGTCCATCTATGCAGCTCAATATTGGGGCAGCAAGGACGTGCGGAGCATTACACAGCTGCTCGGTATGACGCTGTCGCTAGGTCTGGTGGTTTCCTTGTTATTCACAGGGGTCATTTACTTGAATCCCGAATTTGCCTTAGGGCTGTTCACGACGGATGCGCGTGTGATGGAGGATGGCGCGATTTTTGTGAAGCTGGTCGCGCTAAGCTACGTGCCCACCATGCTGACGATGGTTTACTCTGCGGTACTCCGCAGTACGGGGCATGTCAAATATCCGATGTACGTCAGCCTGGTTGTCGTCATCCTCAATATCGGTTTGAACTATCTGCTGATCTTCGGCAATCTCGGCTTTCCCCAGCTGGGTCTTGCAGGAGCGGCTATTGCCACTTGTATTGCGCGTGTGGTGGAATGCCTGCTCATCATCGGCGCCGTGTATCGTTTCAAGCTTCCCGGAGCCGCCGGCTTCCGCTATTTGTTCTCGTTTCACAGGCCGGTGGCCCGCAAGTTCTATCTAACTACGTATCCTATTGTGCTGACAGAGCTGGTGTGGGTACTGGGAGAGACCGCTTATGCCGTCATCTACAGCCGGATGGGGACGACCGAAATGACCGCTATGACCATTACGTTCCCCTTGCAAGGTCTGAGTATCGGATTGCTGACGGGCCTTTCCGGAGCTGCAGGTGTGCTGGTGGGCAACAGGCTGGGCGCAGGTGAGGAGGCAATGGCACGAGATTATGCCAGAAGGCTGATCCGGGTGGGCATCATCTTCTCTATCGGCCTGGGCGTCGTAATTGCCGCGATCTCCCCGCTCTATGTGTCTGCATTTGCGATCACGGGAGAAGCCAATGATCTGGCTGTCCATGTCATCTGGGTATTCGCCGCCTTCATGTGGGTGAAGGTCGCCAACATGATTATCGCCGGGGGCATTCTACAGAGCGGCGGAGACAGCAAGTTTGTCTTTAAGATGGAATCTGCTGCGACCTGGCTGATCGGCGTACCACTTGGTCTGCTCCTCTCCCTGGTGTGGAAGCAACCGTTGTTCTGGGTCTATTTCTTCCTGTCGATGGAGGAGGTCGTGCGATTTGGGATTGGTCTGATGCGGTTCCGCTCAGGCAAATGGATTCGAAATTTAACCAACCAGGCGACAAGCGAGACTTCGGTTTGAGGGGGAGATGAAGATGTGTACAAGTGCTGATCGTCCTGCTGCGTACCCGCTGACACACCCGCAGAAGAGAATCATGTATGTAGAGCAGATGCATCCGGACCTTCCTTTGCATGTGGTTGGCTGTGTCTCCACGATTCACGGAGCTGTAGATTTTGCACGGCTGGAGCGGGCCATCCGACGCTTGGTGGCTACCCATGACGCCTTCCGACTGCGGTTCATGGAGGTGGAGGGCGAGCTTTTGCAGCTGCAGCTGTCGACTGTTAATCCGTTTCGAATTCCGTTGATCGATCTCTCAGGGAACGAAGCTGCGGATTTGGCGCTGGAGCATCATGCAGCACAGGAGTCACGCCAACCTTTGCCCTTCACTGGGGATACCCTGTTTCGTTTTACGATGTTCAGGCTTGATGGTGAGCGCTCTGCCTATATGTATACCATGCATCACTTGATTACGGATGGCTGGTCCGTCAACCAGCTGTCCTGGCAGATTGCCCAATTCTATGTGAATGACGATGAAGCGATCGCTCCCTCACCAGGGAGCTATCTGTCTCTGCTGGAGCGGGAGCAGCGATATGCGGAGTCTCCTCGCGCAGAGCGGGACCGGCAATTCTGGATGAAGCAGTTTGCTGCACTGCCCGAGCCGCTATTCCCGAACGCCGGCTCTGATTTGCAAGGACAACGCTACACATTTGTACTTGAGCCTGCGATCAGTTCCGCCATCCGGCATTACACAGACCAGCAGAATCTTTCTATCTACAGCTTCTTTACTGCACTGACTCTAATCTGGTTGTACCGCAACCATGGCAACACCGATGTGACAATTGGTGTACCCGTCTACAATCGCACCAGCAGGCAGGAGAAGGAGATGCTCGGTGTCTATACCAGCCTGATGCCCCTGCGGGCCCAGGTGGAAGGCCATGAGACGGCTGCGGCCTTCCTGCAGCGCATGCAGTCCTGGCTGCAATCCTGTTATGCGCATCAGAAATATCCCTACGATCTACTCGCACAGCATCTTGAATTGCGCCGACAGGGGATGCAAGGGCTGTTCCAGGTGACCGTGAATGTGTACAACACCAGACTGTGCCAACAACTGGGCGACTGGCAGGTGAACAACCGGGAGCTATACAGCGGTTGCCAGCTACATCCGCTGGAGCTTGTTGTCCAAGACTGGTCTGACGATGGCTCGTTTACTGTGGATCTCAGGTACCAGACGGCCATCTATCCATCGGAGCAGATCGAGGTGATGGCGGGTATGCTGCAGGAGCTCTTGCATGGTGTTCTGCTGCAGGATAGCCTTCATCTGGACAAGCTGCCCTTGGTATCGCGCAGCCAGCAGCATCAGCTGCTGCATGAGTTCAAAGCTGCCTGGTCACCTGATACTGACCGGCGAACCGTGCACAGCCTGCTCGAGGAGCAGGCGCTGTATCGGCCGGACCAACAAGCACTGATATGTGGGGACCGCTCACTGACCTACAGACAGCTGAATGAGCAGGCGAACCGTCTGGCTCATCTGCTGAGGAGCCAAGGAGTCGGCCCCGACCGCACCGTTGCAATTATTGCGAACCGCACGCCCGGGCTGATCGTTGGCATCTATGGCATTCTCAAGGCCGGGGGAGCGTATGTGCCGATCGACCCGACGCATCCGCTGGAGCGGCTGCGACATGTGCTGGAGGATAGTGGCGCCAAGGTCATGCTATCCACGGGGGAGACAAGAAAGGATGCGGAAGCTTTGGCTGCAGTCACGGCAGGACAGCTTGCCTTGATTGACCTGAAGGAAGCGGAGGGGGAGATGCTGCCCAGCTCCAATCCAACTTCGGCTAGCGGGCCCAACGACTTGGCCTATGTCATCTATACGTCTGGCTCGACTGGGCGTCCCAAGGGCGTTATGGTCGAGCACCGCTCAGTCGTCAACTTCATCGAAGCGATGGCCGAGGCGCTTCCCTGGCCTGATCAACCAGAAGTCCTTTGTGTGACAACCGTGTCCTTTGATATCTTCGTGACGGAGACGCTGCTGCCACTGGCCAGGGGCATGCGGGTCATCATGGCGGATGAGCGTCAGCAAATGGAGTCGGAGCAGCTGCAGAGTCTTATCCGGGATAGTGGCGTCAACGTCATACAGCTGACGCCCTCCAGGATGATGCTGCTGCTGGAGGGGCACGAGTCCTCTGATTTTCTGGGCGGGGTGGAGATAATCTTGTTGGGAGGCGAAGCGTTGCCACCGCTGCTGCTGAGTCAGCTGCAGAAACGGAGCAAGGCCCGTATCTTCAACATGTACGGACCTACGGAGACGACTGTATGGTCCACCCTTCAGGAAGTGAGCAAGGCGGATACCGTGACGGTGGGCAGACCTCTCAGGAACACCCAGGTGCTTATCCTGGACAAGCTAGGCGAGCTGCTGCCCATCGGCATTGTGGGGGAGTTGTGCATTGCCGGCGATGGCTTGGCGCGCGGCTATAGGAACCGCACCGACCTGACAGTCGAGCAATTCATTTATCACCCGCTATCGGAGAATGGCCGGTTGTACCGCACAGGGGATCTGGCCCGCTGGAGAGGTGACGGCACAATCGAGCATCTGGGACGAATTGATCGCCAGATGAAGATTCACGGCCACCGAATCGAGCCCGGCGAGATCGAGCATTGCCTGATGGGACATGAGGCGGTCCGCATGGCGGCAGTTGTCGATGCAGCGGATGCCTTCGGCGTGCATCACCTCTATGCCTTCTACACCTCCTCGGGGCCTCTTGATTCTGGAGAACTGCGGACATACGCAGCCCAGTGGCTGCCGTCTTATATGATTCCTGCCGTATGTAGCGAGCTGCCGGAGTTGCCGCTAACGACCAGCGGCAAGGTGGACCGCAAGATGCTTGGTGCTATGGCGCTGGCGGAGAGCCGACGTGCAGCAAGGGAGATAGAAACGTCTGGTTCCTCTGCACCTGGGGCAGCCATGCCGGCTGCGCAGGACGGCTCCGGAGGGGAAGCGGAGAAGCTGGCACGCACCATTGCCGCATGCCTCTCCAGCCTGCTGCCGGGAGCGCCACTTGGTCTGGACGATGATTTTTTCAGACACGGCGGGCATTCTCTGCACGTGCTGCGCGCCGTTTCGCTGATGAAGGAACGGGAAATTCCGGCCCGGCCATCGGATTTGTACGCCGAACCCACCCCGCTGGGCCTTGCTGGACTGCTGCGCAAACGGCACGGCGCCTTTACTTTTCAAGCCCCCGGAGCAGCAGATGATCCGTCAGCCAGGGCAAATCCGCGTTCAGCGATTCGTGTAATCAGCAGTGTCTCCGCCAACAAAGATGCGTACACCTGGGAAGAGATCAACTGTTTTACCAAGCCGATGGCCATCTTGTTTGAAGCGTTGTCGCCGGGCAGCTATGAGTTGTTTCTGTTTCATGTGCAGTTCGGGCTCACCTTTTTCCCGGACGATTGGCGGCAGGACCTGTTCGAGCGGAGCGCCGAGCCGCACAGCGAATTTTTCGAAATGTATGGCAAGCTGCTGCATGATGTTTTTCATATGGATATGGAGCGGCATACCTTTACCAATGAGTCCGAGATGAGAGAGTCCCTGATTCATGCCATTGACCAGGGTCATCCCGTCCTGATACCCGGCGACTTGTTTGGACTGTTTTATTCCAACCATTACCTGAGCGAACCGCATACGCATTATTTTATCGTCAAGGGGTATGATGCCAAGCGTGGGCTGCTGTATATTCTGGACAACATGCAGAATGATGAAGGGGCAAGGCCAATCTATACGGATTTCGTCATGCGATTCACGGATCTGTACGAGATGAGCCGCTATTACGCTGACCACTGGTGTGCCGAGGGAACTATGCCTCATTTTTGGGAGCTCAGCAAGCAGGGAGAGAGCATGGTTACACCTTTGGATTCCCTCAGTTATCACAGGGAGCAGCTGGAGCGATGGCAGCGAGGCGAGTTCAGCCTGCGGTTTATTGAACAGGAGATGGCCCGGGAGGTGGAGAGCAGAGGAGACGCAGCCCGGATTATGAACGTGATTCCGCTGACGAACTACAAGAAGGTATACTACGACCTTCTATTTCGACTATTGGAGCAGGCAGGATGCAGCCGTGCTGCCATCGAAGAGCTCCGCAGACAGAGCGGGCAGCTGCGACAGGACTGGGAGAGTCTGCGGTTGAAGCTGTTCGATCAGATTGGTGATGAGCAGTACCAGTTTGCAGGATTGCAGGCGGAGATGGACGCGGGGGTGGATGCCGAATATGCATTTTTTGGGGAGGTGTTGGCGGTGTTGCGACAGGTCAGTAAGCCAGCAGCTGCAGGAACGGCAGGGGCACAGCAGGTCCAGGGCGTTGGAGGGATGAGCGTATATAATCCCAACGGTGCCCAGCTCGAGGTTGCAGAAGCATGTATTCGTATCGTGCATACTGAGGAGCGGACGGACGATACCTGGATTGTTAAGGACGAGGCGCCGCAGCTGCTGCTGATTCCGGCCAGCCAGAGCTTCTTCTTCGAGGCCCGGCTTCACAGCCGCAACAAGTATGGTCCCTGCTTTCATAGCGGCATTATCGTGAAATTCAATGATTTCAGCAAAGTGATGTTCGGCTGTGCCAGACGCAAGCTTCTGGGGGTGTTCTACCCCGAGCATACGGACAATTATGAATGGTATGCGCGGCCGGAGGTCCATGATGTGCATTATCTGCGTGTGGAAGCAGAGACATCAGGCATCCTGCGTTTCCTGGCCAGGCATGAAGAGGAGGAACCGTGGGAGCTGCTCTGTGAGCGGCCAGCCCCAGCAGCTGTGCGACGGATCGGAATTTTCTCCAAGACATGGGAACCGACGAACCATACGGCAGAATTCTCGCAGTTGAAGTATAGAGAGCATGCCCTGCCTGAGAAGACGCTGCAGGCAGCATCTGTTGCGAAGGGAGAGAACAGCAATGCCCATTAATTCACCGTTGCGGCGAATCGCCGATTATATGGCGGGGGTGCAGGATCGCAGGGCCAGCTTCTGGATACCAGAGCTCTGGAACAGCTGCGGGTACAGCGAGATAGAGGATCGCACCAAGCGAGAAATCCGGGTGAACGCCCCGAGGTTTATGGCTGCTCATCTACAGGCGCTGCTTGAAGGCGGCGGGAGCGGCAGTGGGCCGGAATTGAAGTCGGTCAATCTGGATGAGAGTATTATCTATTCCTCGCTGGTGCGCTATTCGACCGCTTGGGATTATGATCATGACGGCCGCATCGAATCGGGCACGTTTCTGCGGTTGCTGCTGCTCTTGCCACTCCTGAAGCGGATGGGTGTGAATATCCTGTACATGCTGCCGGTGACCCGCTACAGCACCCTGCATCTCAAGGGGGATATCGGCTCACCTTATGCCGTTCAGTCCCTGTTCGATCTGGACCCCCATCTGCATGATCCGTTGCTGGACGGTATGCCGGAGCTGACGATTCATGATGAGTTGTCTGCGCTTGTAGAGGCTTGCCACTTGCAGGATATACGGGTTGTGGTGGATTTCATCCCGCGTGTCACAGCGCGGAACAGCGATCTGATTCATGACCATCCCGAATGGGTGTACTGGATACGGAAGGAGGCGCTGGATGGATTCCGGCCGCCCCCGGTTCCGGAGCTCGGATTCTTCGAGGAATGCACGCCGGACAAGCTGGAGACGGTCTACCGCAGTGAGGGGACGGCAGCGTTTCTTGCCCAATTTTCGCACCCGCCCAATGTGCTGGACGAAGATTTGTGGCTGCGTCTGCGGACGCGTGCAGAGGCGACAGGGGAAGAGCTGTTAGCTCTGGTCGAGGAAGAGATGGGAATCACAACATCGCCGGCGCATTCGGACTGGATTAATGATGTGCAGCCGATCTGGACCGATATTACATTTCTGCGCCTATATCGTGACTTCTCGCCGGCTGTCCGCCCTTACATTAGGGAAGACCAAGCGCCGTATGTTCTGTTCGATACGATAAAATGCAACTATTATCCGGCAGAGCAGCCGAACCGGGAACTGTGGGACCTGCTGCTGGAAGGCGTCAAATACAACCTCAATCGCTACGGGATCGACGGCTTCCGAATCGATATCGGGCACGTCCTGCCGACCCCTCTGCTGCAGGAGGTATTCGATGTCATCCGCTCCATCCGCCCGCAGGCGCTGCTCATCAGTGAAGATCTGTTCAACCGTAATCATAGCAAGGCTGCTGCAGTGGGCTACAATATTATGCTCGGCAGCGGCTGGAATGTGATGACGGATATTAGCAAGGACAACCTGCTGGCTTATGTGGAGGAATTGCCCGGGCTGGACATCCATGTATTTGCCTGTGCAGAGACGGCGGATACGCCGAGAATTGTGAGCAGAGGCGGGGTAGGAATCGCGAGGATGATAGCTGTGTTCAATCACTTTCTACCGTTGGCTATTCCCTTCCTGGCGACCGGCTTCGAGCTCAATGAAGGACAGCCCATGAATTGCGGGTTAGGGGACAATACCGACGGGGCGGAAATTCCGCGAGCCTTCTTCAATGCCATGACCCTGGATTGGACCAATCCAGCGCCCATGATTGGACTGCTGGAGAGGCTGTATGAGGTCAGAAGGAAGGTCCAGCCGCTACTGCGTCCGCAACACTTCTTCACAGCGGAGTCCCCTGACGGGGTAGTCATCTACGGTTATCGGAATGGAGAAGCATGCCTGCTGGCCTGCTTTAATCTGAGCCCTGAGCTGCCTGCGATGGTCGAGCTGTCCTCAGCAGCGGCTTGCGCGGGGAAGCAACTAACGGTGGTTGTCGATAGCGATCCCGAGTCCGGGCTTATAGGCGAGCGGCTGGAGCGGGTACTGCTGCAGCCCTATCAGGCTTTGGTTGCTTTTGCAGGCGAGGCCATCCCACTGTAGAAAAAAGGTAAGGCAGCAGCCGATTGGCTACTGCCTGTTTTATTGCTCTGGCATGAGACGTGCTGCGCTGACGCTTGCAGAAGGTTTGTAGATCAGCACTCGGGGCTGGGACTCTCCTCTAACGGACACCATGGCCGTTATTCTACTCAAAATCGACCGTTTGAAATTGTAACGGCCATATAAGCTCCTATTAGCCTGGTCGATGCCTATTGTAGCTTGATTTTGCTGAAATAACTGCGCTGGTGGCCGTTAGAATTGAAAACTAAGCGAAATGGCTGGAATAAGGGCGCTGGTGGCCGTTAGAGCAAAAGTGATTAAACTTATGCGCCAGGGCGTCAGGGCGCCAAATCGCGAGAGCGCCACTTCGCTACTTCACCACGTCGCCACTTCGTTTGGTTTGCCTATTCCGCTGCTTCGCTATACGCTGCCACTTCAGCCATCGCCGCATCCGCAGGGGCATACAGAATCTCATAACCATAGGGAGCCAGCGTCACAGGAATCGTGCCTTGCTCAACAGGAGCGGCCGTTTCACTATCCAGTGTACACCACGGCACGTTCGGTTTGGCTGGTATAGCCACGGACACCTCTTCATCTGAATTGTTGAGGATAAAGAGGAACCGATCCTTGGCATCCCACCGCTCATACACGAGCAACTGCGGCTGCTCTGGTACAGCGATAAACGAAAGGCCGCTCTCCCGCAGCGCAGGATGGGTGCGACGGAGGGCGATCATTTTACGGAAAAAGGCGTAGAGCTCTTGATTTTGCTTGGCAGGATCCCATTCCATGCATTTGCGGTTGTCCGGATCGTATTCGCCATCCAGGCCGACCTCATCGCCATAATAAACACAAGGCGTACCTTGGAAGGTTAGCTGGAACAACACAGCCAGCTTCATCAGCTGGACATTGCCGTCGCACAGCGTCAACAATCGCACCGTGTCATGGCTATCCAACAGGTTGAAGCCCACTTCGTTGATCTGCTGAGGATAGTTGGCCAGCTGCGAGTTGATGGACTGGGCGAACTGCGCCGCAGTCGTCAGACGACGGGCAAAGAAATCGAGTACAAAATTCGTAAACGGATAATTCATCACCGCATCGAACTGGTCTCCGTGCAGCCATGGCATGGAATCATGCATAATTTCACCCAGCAGATAAGCCTCCGGATTGACCTCCTTCACGGTGCGTCGGAAATCGCGCCAGAACTGGTGATCCACCTCATTGGCCACATCCAGACGCCAGCCGTCGACACCCAGCTCCTCAATCCAATATCGCGCCGCTCCCAGCAGGTAAGCTTTGACTTCAGGATTGGCGGTATTGAGCTTGGGCATGATCGGTTCGAAGGAGAAGGTATCATACGTCGGAATGCCGTCCTTCACCTGCAGCGGCCATTCCCGGATATAGAACCAATCTGCATAACGGGACTCCGGACCTTTGGCGACCACATCCTGATATGGGGCAAAGGTATGTCCGCAATGATTGAACACACCGTCGAGCAGCACCCGGATGCCTCGTGCATGGCAAGCATCGACTAGCTCCTTGAGCTTTTCTTTGGTGCCGAAGTGCGGATCCACCTGCATGTAATCGCTCGTATCGTATTTGTGATTGGTCGTCGCTGTGAAGACCGGATTTAGATAAAGTGCCGTAATGCCCAGATCGCTCAGATGATCGAGATGATCGATAATGCCTTGCAGATCGCCGCCGAAGAAGTTGGTTGGGGTCGGCTTGCCGCCCCACGGCTGGACATCCTCCGGATCATTGGACGGGTCGCCATTGGCGAAGCGTTCCGGGAAGATCTGATAGAAGACAGCGTCTTTGACCCAGGCCGGTGGGGTGTGTACATCCGTCTCATTGAGGAAGGGGAAGTCGAACAAGCCTTCATACCAGACAGCGGGCGGGTGGTGAAAAAAACCTTTTTCCAGCATGTACACTAGCTCCCCATCATGACCGTGCAGCGCAAAGTAGTAAACCAGTCTGCGGAACCGGGGGGACACTTCGGCCTGCCAATAATCAAACAGATCGTCCGAGGCAAAACGGGTCATGACCAGCGTTTCGTTGTACTTGGTTGCGTCGAATTTGTCGCCGCAGTGCAGGTCGATTCGTGCAACATTGTGCTTGGCGGTACGAATGCGAATATGCAAAACTGTACTGCTGTACGCATAGGACCAGTTCTGTCCCATCCGGTGGTGGACGGCTTCGAGCCTAATCATCTGTATTACCTCCTGGCGGCAAAAAACGCAAAAAAGGTCCAACCTCATCAAAAATGCGAGGTTGAACCCGAGAGTTTCATTGCCTTTAAATTACCCCCAGCATAGCATGGGAAGTTGGAAATTGACAATAGTCTGGTATATGGTGAAAATTCGAATGAACGCAAGCATGATCGAGAAAAATGGTGATTAAGTTAGAAAAACAGCTAAATTTCACTCATTTTTCCGCATTTAACCGATTTGCAAACGCTTTAAAGGCCGTTGTATGATGAAGGCGAGAAAAAGATAGGCCCACGATAATCTAAAGGCAATGTTACCTGAAAGGGTACAACCTCGGCACCTTGTGCAGCGGGTTGTGCTCTTTTTTGCTTTTATTCAACATCCAAATTAGGAAAAAAGGGGCGGTTACGATGAATCAACAAAAGAAAAAGAATGCTAGTCTGCAAACGATGCTGATGCTGTGTTTGTCAGCCACACTTGTCCTGTCAGCCTGCAGCAATAACGGTGGTGGCTCGAACAATCCGGTCAATGGGGGCACGAATACGCCACCGGCGGGTACGGTTAACAATGGAGAAACCAATGATCCCGAAGACGAAGAGCTGGCTCCGGAAGAGGGCGCCGAGCTGGTTGTCTGGGAATCCAAGGAGCAGCTGGAGTATATGCGCATCCTTGCTGCTGATTTTGAGGCAGAGTATGGCGTACCAGTCACGATCGAGGAGCTGGCGGGCGGCGAGCAAGGCGGACGACTGGCGACAGACGGTCCATCCAAGCTGGCAGCCGATGTCCTGACGATGCCGCATGACCAGATCGGCCAGGCGGTAACGGCAGGACTCTTGCTCCCGAATGACGTATTTGAAGAAGAGACGCGTGCGAGCATGGTTGAAGCGGCAGTGACCGCCTCTACGTATGACGGTGTGTTGTATGGTTATCCCAAGTCTGTCGAGACGTATGGTCTGTTCTACAATCAGGATCTGATGCCGGAAGCGCCAGAAACCTGGGATGATGTAATCGCATTCGCCAAGGATTACAATAATCCGGGACAAAACCAATACGGCATTATGTGGGAGTTCGTAGGCTATTACACGTATCCGTTCATTGGCAGCTTCGGCGGATATATCTTCGGTAACGACAATATGGATCCTTCCGATATCGGGTTGAACAGTGAGGGTACCGTTGAAGGCTTCACCTTCCTCCAGAGTCTGCGTGAAATTCTGCCGATGAATGCCGGGGATGTCACGTATGATGTGAAAACGCAGCTATTCCAGGAAGGCAAGCTGGCGATGAATATTGATGGTCCGTGGTCTGTTGCAGCCTTCAAGGACAAAGTAAACTTTGGGGTGGTACCGCTCCCAAGCACGCCGAATGGAGACCCGTCGCAGTCGTTCTCTGGTGTTAAATCGTACTATGTGAACTCGTACTCCGAATATCCGATTGCAGCGCGACTGTTCGCACAGTTCGCCAGCAGCAAGGAGAATCAGCTCAAGAACTTCGAGATGACGGGTGCCATTCCGGCCAATATCGAGGCAGGTGAAGACCCAGCGATTCAGGACGATCCGATTACGAGCGGCTTCTTCCAACAATTCACGAACTCCACGCCGATGCCGTCGATCTCCCAGATCAATTCGGTATGGGATCCGCTCAAGGCAGCCTTCATCTCCGTATGGGATGATCCGAACGTCGATGTGAAGCAGATGCTGGATCAGACAGTGACGACAATCAAGGCGGACATCGATTCGAAATAAATGACAGGTGGTTAGCAGGATGCACAAAAAAACAAAGGCGCTGCTCTTGTCCATACTCTGTATGGGCGCAGGGCAGCTATACAACCGCCAGTATCTGAAGGGGCTGCTGTTCCTAGCGATATACGCCGCCGGATGGTACAGCTTGTTGAATTCGCTGCTCGGCTATATGCAGGGCTTGATCACGCTCGGCGTACAGCCGAGCGGCATGGTCAAGGTCGGCAGGCTGACCAAAATGGTAGAAGGTGATCATTCCATCTTTATGATGATCGACGGATTGATCGCCTTGCTCGCCGTGCTCCTACTCGTCTTGCTGTACGTGCTGAATCTGAGGGATGCCTACCTGGTTGGACAATCGCGCGACCAAGGCGAGCCTCCCCACACATTCCTGCAGTCGCTACGAGAGCTGAACCGCAAGCATTTTGCCTATTTGGTGCTGGCGATACCTGCCGTAGCGGTCCTGTTTTTGACGATTCTGCCGATCATCTTCTCCATACTTCTGGCCTTCACCAATTACGCGGATCCGATTCTCCCGCCAGCTAATCTGGTGGATTGGGTAGGGTTTGATAACTTTTTCAAAATGGTAAATCTGAAGGTTTGGAGCTCGACCTTCGGCGGCGTGCTGACGTGGACGCTGATCTGGGCGGTCATCGCTACCTTCACTACCTATGTTGGCGGCGTCTTGGTGGCGGTACTGATTCAGCAGCCGGGGATCCGCTTCAAGAAGCTGTGGCGGACCGTGTTGATCGTACCATTTGCGATCCCTAGCATGATCTCGCTGCTCGTCATGCGCAATATGTTCAACAACCAATTCGGTCCGGTCAATGGCTATCTGCGGGCGCTCGGACTCGATGGTATTCCCTGGCTGACCGATCCGTTCTGGGCCAAGGTGACCGTTATCATCGCTAATATGTGGCTGGGCATTCCGGTAACGATGATTCTGGCGATTGGCGTTCTGACGACGATTCCCAAGGATATGTATGAAGCGGCGGAGGTGGATGGTGCGGGCGCTGTGCAGAAGTTCCGCATGATTACGCTGCCGATGGTGCTGTTCGCCACGGCGCCGGTGCTCATTATGCAGTTTGCTGGCAACATCAACAACTTCAACGTCATTTATCTGCTCACTGGCGGTGAGCCGGTCAATGCCAATTACCAGTATGCGGGCCACACGGACCTGCTGGTTACGTGGCTCTACAAGCTTGCGCTTAATCAATCGCAGTATAGCTTCGCCTCGGTCATTGGCATCGTCATCTTCCTGTTGGTGGCTTCCTTCTCGATCTGGAGCTACAGACGGACCCGATCCTACAAAGAGGAGGACATGATCGCATGAGGAGAGGCACGGCGACGACATTTAAATTATCGATCAGTTATCTGATCCTGATCATCCTGAGTCTGGTCAGCTTGTTCCCGGCGCTGTGGATCGTGATGTCTTCCTTTAAAGTAGGCAACAGTCTGTTCAGTGACACGTTTATTCCGAGAGAGTTCACCTTCGAGCACTATATTAATCTGTTTCAGAACACCCGGTATCCGACCTGGTTCATGAACACGCTCAAGGTAGCCACCCTGTCGACGATCTTCGGGACATTCCTGCTGCTGCTCTCGTCCTACGCGATCTCGCGTTACCGGTTCGCGGGCAGACGGTCGACGCTGACGACACTGCTGGTGCTGCAGATGTTCCCGGGCTTCATGGCGATGATCGCCATCTACGTGCTGCTCAATACGTTGGGCCTGCTGAATTCGCATTGGGCGCTTGTGCTCGTCTATAGCAGCGGGGCGATGGTCACCAACGTATTCGTGGCCAAAGGCTTCTTCGACACCATTCCGAAAAGTCTGGAGGATGCCGCACGGATGGATGGCGCGAGTCATCTGCGGCTGTTCTTCTCCATCATGATCCCGCTGTCCCGGCCAATGCTGACCTATGCGGGACTGATGATCTTCAACGGCTGCTTCGTCGACTTCATCTTCGCGGACCTGATCCTGCGGACAGAGGATCAGCGGACCTTGGCGGTCGGCCTGTACCAGATGGTTAGCCAGCGCAACTCTACGGAGTTCACTCTGTTCGCCGCAGGGGCCGTACTGGTTGCCATGCCGGTGACGCTGCTGTTCCTCTTCCTGCAACGGTTCCTTGTAGAGGGACTGACGGCGGGAGCGACAAAAGGATAAAAAGAAGGCCTGATCCAAGGTTGTGCCGAGGATCAGGCCTTTTATTATGGCTTGCTTCACTTTTGGGGCAAGTTATTGAAACTGGGGGATTTATTTTACACCCGGCAGATGTCTTTCGGGCAGTTCTCGCATTTGCAGATATTTTGCAAGTATTTGAGATCCTTGATCAGCACCGAGCCATTGTCCACGGTAATGGCATCTGCGCGGCGCAGGTCCGAGAGAATCCGGTTGACACTCTCGCGGGTGGCGCCGATCATTTCAGCCATTTCACTGTTCGTAATTTTCTTGTCGATTCGGATGCCATCCTCGCATTCCGTTCCATACGAGTTGCCCAGCCGGATGATGAGCGAGCAGAGCGCGCCCGGTTTGCCGTAGAGCAACAGGTCGCGGAATTTGGTCTGCGTCATCCGGTGCATCACGCCCATCCATTTCATGAACTCGATGGCCAGGTCGCCGTGCTGCCACAGCATGGTTTCCAAGTCCTTCTGCTGGATGATACCAATCTCGGCATCCTCAATTACTTCGGCATTGAAGCTCTGCACCGATTGCTGGAAAGGGTCAATCTGACCGAACATATCGCCAGTATGGTGGAGATAGAGCGTAATTTTGCTACCATTGTCCGTCATCTTGGTCAGCTTCACGCGTCCCGACTTCACATAGTACAAGTATTCTGCCGGATCGCCATCCCAGAACAGGTACGCTCCCGCTTTGACCTTGTTGACGTACATCAGACTGGTGAGCTTTTCTATATTATCGGGGGAGAAGTAAGCGGAGATCCCTTGAGCGGCAGGTTGCTGCTCCTGCGCTGCTGCACTCGCGGTGGTCTTCATACTGATCGGCCCCTTTCATCGTGTAGTTTTTCCTCTATAATGAAAGTATAATACATCACACGCCAAAGGGATATCGGGAGATGCCCCTAATGTTAACGGATAAAGCGAGGGCATTCCCTTAGGGCAAGTGTGATATTCATCACTGCGAAAGGGGGTGAATCATGGTGTAATAAAGGCACCAAGCAGGAGGTCCTCTCATCTCTTGCCGGCAAGGAGGAAACAAGATGCTGACAGGGATTATTGTGGCGAATGGGCATAGCCGACGGATGGACGGCGAGAATAAAAGCATGCTGCAAGTCGGCGGCGAAGCACTCATCCAGCGGCAGATTCGGTTAATGAAATGTGTCTGCAGTGAAATTATAATTGTGACCAATACGCCCCGGCTCTTCCTGCGCAAGGTGGACGAGTCGGTACGGATCATAACAGACTATTATCCCAATCGTGGACCGCTGGGCGGGATGCATGCGGGTTTGACGCTCTCCCGCAACAAGCATGCCTGGATTACGGGCTGGGATATGCCTTTTCTCTCATGGGAAGCCGCATCGATGATGCTGCGTTTACTTCAGCCTTCAGGTGAGGCTGTACTGCCGATTATCGGTGGGACAACGCGGGTGCTGCACGGCATCTTTGACCGCTCCTGTGCCGTCAAGATGGAAACGCTGCTGATGAATGACCTGGCGATGCTTCCGGCTTTGTTGGATGTGCTCGATTGGCAAGCCGTGCCGGAATCCGAATTTGTGCAAGCGGGGATCGACCCCGGCTTCGTCACGGCAATCAAAACCAGAGAGGATTATGAGGTCATGCTACGGTCGCTGGATGGAAAGGATGTTGATTCGCTTGGAACACGCTCCCCTGCGCCGGGTTGAGCAGCTGGCGCTTAAGAAGGATAAAGTCTACCGTCACAGTAAGCTGAACTATGTGCTACGCTCGATGCTGGCCAGTATGTTCATCGGCTTCGGCGTCATCGTGGCGTTCAAAACCGGCAGCTTCTTCTATGCTGACCAGTCACCCTTGATGTATCCGATGGCGGCGCTCACGTTCGGGGCGGCCATCATTCTGATCTCCTATGGCGGCGGTGACCTGTTTACCGGCAATACGTTCTATTTCACCTTTGCTGCGCTGCGTGGCAAGCTGAAGTGGGCAAGAGTCGTTATGCTGTGGATCACCAGTTATGCGGGCAATATTTTGGGCGCGGCGGCTTTCGCCTTATTGATCTGGGCGACCGGATTGTTCCGAGAGGTCTCGGTGCATGCGTTTTTGCTCAGTGTGGTGGAGAAGAAGATGCATGCGCCGACGATGGAGCTGTTTTTTCGGGGGCTGCTGTGTAACTGGCTCGTCTGCTTGGCGTTCTTTATTCCGATGAACCTGCGCGGCGATGGGCCTAAGCTGTTTGCGATGATGTTGTTTGTGTTTTGTTTTTTTATCTCAGGGTACGAACACAGTATAGCCAACCTGTGTACCTTCGCGATTGCGTTCGTTGTGGATACACAGGACTCGGTCACGGTAGGTGGTATGCTGCACAATCTGATTCCGGTGACGCTCGGTAATCTTTTAGGCGGTGCAGTATTTATGGGGTGGATGTATTATATGGTGAATAAACCGTTCGAGGAGGAGTCGGCATGAAGAAAACAAGAGTCGTTGTGATTGGCGTAGGCATGGTGGGGTCGACCACCGCCTACACACTGCTGCTGAGGGAGCGTGCGGACGAGCTGGTGCTGATCGATGTGGATCACAATAAAGCGGTCGGCGATGCATTGGATATGAATCACGGGATGCCGTTCATCGGTCACACTGAGGTATGGGCGGGTACTTACGAAGACTGCAAGGGCGCGGACATTATCATCATCACGGCGGGCTCGGCCCAGAAGCCGGGGGAGACGCGTACGGACCTGCTCAAGCGCAATGTGTCGATCTACGAGAGCATTATTAGCGAGGTGCTGAAGTACAATGACGACGGCATTCTGCTGCTGGCCACCAACCCAGTCGATATTATGAGTTACTTCTCGCTCAAAAAATCGGGCTGGCCGATCAACCGGGTCATCGGCTCGGGAACGCTGCTCGACAGCGCCCGCTTCCGCTACCTGATCAGTGAGGAACTGACGCTCGACCCGCGCAGCGTGCATGCCCACATTATTGGGGAGCATGGCGACTCGGAGCTGCCGGTTTGGAGCCTGGCCAATGTGGCCGGTGCAAAGGTGGAGCTGGATGAAGCGACCAAGGACAAAGTGTTCGTCGAGACACGCGATGCGGCGTATTCGATCATCGAAGCCAAAGGCGCAACGTACTATGCGATCGCCCTGGCGCTCGACCGGATCGTCACCGCGATCCTGCGCGACGAAGCCGCTGTCCTCAACGTATCGACGCTGCTCCAGGACTACTATGGCATATCGGACGTCTACCTCGGCGTCCCCTGCGTAGTCGATCGCCAAGGCGTGCGCCAAGTGATGGACATCGAGCTCACCGAGGGCGAGCAGCAGCTCCTCCACAAATCGGCCAACAAACTCAAGGACCTGATCCGCTCGATTGAGAGCTAGGTCGGGAGCTGAAGGTAGATCGAGGAATGATCGAGAGTGGGATAGAGAGCTAATGGTAGAACGAGATACGGTCGAGAGTGGGATAGAGCTAGTGGTAGAACGAGATGCGGTCGAGAGTTGAAGGTAGAGCTCCCGTGCCCAAGGAAAAGCCCCCGTCGCGGGGCTTTTTGCTTTGGGCGCTGGACGAGTGCCGAATTAAGGGTAAAAAGTTATTTGAAATGCGGCATATGGTGGTCACGTGCTGGATTAGGTGCACAATGTTACTTGAATTGCAGCAAATGGTGGTCACGCGCTGGATTAGGTGCACA
>NZ_KB899669.1:26524-107486 GCF_000378385.1 Paenibacillus daejeonensis DSM 15491
TCACGCGCTGGATTAGGTGCACAATGTTACTTGAAATGCGGCATATGGTGATCACCCGCTGAATTAAGTGCACAATGTTACTTGAAATGCGCCACACAGTAGAGAAGTCCCAACTAGCCAGGTCCAACTAAAGCTACCATTCTTGATGTAGTGAAGGGATATAACCATACGAACAAACTCTTATTGCCTCTCCCGCGCTTAAGTGTGGTTGTAAGCGGCCTTTATCACAAAGAAGCTTCAGATACTTAACTGCGGTTCGTCGGCATACTTTTGCTTCGTTCACCACATCAATCGGCCGAAGGGGGCCGTCCCAGCGTGCAGCGAGCCGGAGGATTTCGCGCTCGATGAGGGTGTAGTCTTCTTTCTTGTCGGCCAGTGTCATGAGTGGGGACAGTAAGGCCCGGAAGAAGCCCAGGATCATCTCGGGATTCTCCTCCAGCTCATCATAGGGAACGGCGATGATGCGGTAGCCCATAACTTGAAGGTAGATCTCCCGATTGAGCTCGCGGCGGTAGCGGATGCGATCGGTTCTCTGGACATGGGGGCCATAGCCCTTAATTTCGATGACGAGCTTCAATGTTCCGCAGATCCACACCAAATCCAAGTAATATGGGTTACCTCGCCAGTCTCGTACTTCATACTCCGGATGCAAAAAATCAAAGTTACCTACCAGCGCGTACCAGATTCTCATCAAAAACATCCGCTCCCCATGCCCATGGCCCCGCTCTAACCGATTCCGACGCTCGCCAGTACAACTCCGAATATGCTTCTGTAGCCACGCTTGATAGGCTGCCTCAAATCCCATTCCATCGCCTCCCAGACGACAAAAAACGCCCCAATCCCCCCTGACAGGGAGGACGGGGCGTGCTTCGCCGCGTTCGTATTCTTCTATTATAAAGCGGCTTGGAACACTTGGCAACCAGGGAATCACACGCCTGCGCTCCCGCTGCCGGACCCCCACGCACGAACGGAGCACGTGAAGCTAGTGGTGGCTAATGGTTAGTCATTACAAACACACGCCTGCGCTCCCGCTGCCGGACCCCAATGCACGAACTGAGCACGGGGAGCGGGGGCATCCCGTCATGAGAAATCTATAATGCGTGGGCGGACTATTGTTGTTGAGACGTGTTGTTCGCGTGGTGGGGGAGATAAGCAGAGCTTAGCTGGCAGGATGGTTAGACGCTGTGGTGACTACCCCATCGCAACAAAAATCACTCCCTCACTACAGCCAAACAGCCGCAACGCTCTGTATGTAACACAACGTTAACAAACGGCACGGGTGCGATGTGATAGCAGTCACTGAGCAACCAGGCAGCCCACCTTACAATGGAGAAGGAACGCAAAGAGATAGGGAGGGCTCATAATGACTAAACCGCTTGGAAAGGAAGGCAAGTACAAGGACAAGGAGCCGACGCTGAAAGGGACATTTGCCTCCGTCCTGCTGCTGGCCTTATTTATCGTCGTTACATGGCTTGGCGTGTTCGTGTTATTCATAGCGAGGGGGTAGAGGGATGCATATTCATCGATTAGAAAAAATATGGATCGTCGTCGGCATTGCGATGCTCGGCGTGTTTCTGGTGGTCGTCGGCGTTGGGGCTTTCGCTATGGGGATGCAGCCTCCCGGCTCACACCATGACCATGCGCATCATACCGGCGCGATTGATCCGGAGAAGGTGGACGAGACGCCGCCATTTGACAATCCCAGACTGGAGCAAGTCGGAGACAAAGAGTACAACGCCTACATGGTGGGGTATGCCTTCGGTTTCTCGCCGGACAAAATGGAGATTCCGGTGGGGTCCACCGTTCATTTCCAGATTACGAGCAGCGACGTGGTCCACGGCTTTCAAATCCCGGGCACCAATGTGAACATGATGGTCGTCCCCGGCGAGGTCAACTACCTGAGCCACACCTTTACGGAGCCGGGGGAATACCTGATTCTGTGCAACGAGTATTGCGGCATCGGCCATGAATATATGGCAACCACCATTATTGTGTCATAAGAAAGGAGGGACCAACCATGACAAATCCAAAACAATCCTTGCCGCGCGAGGTGGCTGACAGGTCAGGCAGCGCTGGAAGAGGCGGCGAACCCACTGGCCCCTCCGAGACAACTGGTGATCCACATCAAGGAGCACTTGCGCACGCAGCAGAGGGGCACACAGCGGCCAAGTCAGCCGGTACCCCAGCCGAACATGCCGATCTATCGGCCAAGTCAGCCGGTACCCCAGCCGAATACGCCGATCTATCGGCCGAATCTACCGGCACGCCGGCTAAGCCTGCGGATACCCTGACCCAAAAAGCTGGTCTTCACATGCCGTATCCGCCCAAAGATGCGGCCATTGTCCTGAGTCACATTATATTCGCCTTCGCGGCCCTGCTGCTGGGCGGCGTAGCCGGCCTATTGCAAGGCCTGGTGCGCGGTGGCATGGTCGAGCTGCCTGCTGGTATCGGCTACTATCAGCTGCTCACTGCACACGGTGTCTTGATGGCGCTCGTATTTACGACCTTTTTCATCATCGGGTTTCTGTACTCGGGAATTGCCAATACACTGGGCGGCAAGCTGCTGCCAGCGACCCGGCGCTTCGCCTGGTTCGGCTTCGTCCTGATGGCATCGGGCACCGTGCTGGGAACCATCATGATCCTGCTCAATAAAGCGACGGTGCTCTACACGTTTTATGCGCCGATGCAGGCATCCGTCCTGTTCTATATTGCGCTGGTCCTGCTCGTTGTCGGCAGCTGGAGCAGCGGCTTCGGCATGATCTACCAATATCGCTACTGGCGTCGCAAGCATCAGGGCCAGCTGTCGCCGCTGTTTGCCTTCATGTCGATTGTGACTATGCTGATGTGGCTGATCGCGACAATCGGCGTGGCGGCGACGGTCATCCTGCAGTTTATCCCATGGTCGCTCGGCTGGGTAGATACGATTAATGTTATGATCAGCCGCACCCTGTTCTGGTACTTCGGTCATCCGCTCGTGTATTTCTGGCTGCTGCCGGCTTATATTTGCTGGTACGTGGTCATTCCGAAGATTATCGGCGGCAAAATATTCAGCGACGCCCTCGCGCGTCTCTCGTTTATCCTGCTGCTGCTGTTCTCGATCCCGGTTGGTTTTCACCATCAGCTGATGGAGCCCGGCATCTCACCGCTCTGGAAATACATCCAGGTCGTGCTGACCTTCATGGTGGTGATTCCGTCGCTCATGACCGCATTCTCCTTGTTTGCAACCTTTGAGATCAGCGGCAGGGAGAAGGGCGCCAAAGGGCTGTTCGGCTGGTTGAAATACTTGCCCTGGAAGGACGTCCGTTTCTTCGCCCCGTTCATGGGCATGCTGATCTTCATCCCGGCAGGCGCGGGCGGCCTCATCAATGCCAGTCATCAGATGAACGGTGTCATTCACAATACGTTGTGGGTAACCGGACACTTCCACTTGACGGTGGCTACCAGTGTAGCACTCACCTTCTTCGGCATCACCTATTGGCTCATTCCCGTCATCACCAATCGGGTGCTGACACCGGCGATGAACCGGCTCGGCATCATTCAGACCGTGATCTGGCTGGTTGGCATGTTCTTCATGTCGGGTTCCATGCATACCGCGGGTCTGTTCGGCTCGCCGCGGCGGACGGCCTATACGACGTACAATGATCATCCCGACGCCGTGCTATGGATGCCGTACCATGTGGCGATGGCAATCGGCGGCACGATTCTGTTCGTCGCGGTCATCCTGATGGTGTACAACATTTTTGCGATGATGCGTATGCCAAAAGGGGATACACCCTATCCGATCGGCGAGGTCTCGGATCAGGCGGAGCCGACGCCGAAGCTGCTGGAGAAATGGTGGATCTGGATCGTCCTCGTTGTTGTATTGATCTTGTTCGCGTACACCATCCCGGTCCTGGAAATGCTGGGTCAGTCGGGGCCAGGCTCGCCGCCATGGGTGACGTGGTAAGCATTACGACAATCGATGAGAACTTCATTTAGCGCCATATAACGAGAAAAAGAGGCGGATCCCAGGCGTCCTGACCAGGATGTGGGATCGCCTTTTTTGCATCCAAACCTAGGAGACCTCCAGATCGAATGACGGGGAAGACAGCGCACGGCGCATCGCGAGGTCCAGGCCCGAAGAAGCAAGGAGGGTCATCACATGGATTGGGACCGTCCAATAGAATATGGTATGATGGCTGGAACAGGTCTTGCGTCATTGGAGGCGCGGGCCGAGCACATAAACCGGAGAGGTGACAGGTATGAGCACGCCACATGAAGTAATCGTTCATTTATACAAGGACTGGGTGGATACGGCAAGAGAGGTATTCCGGGGATCCGGGCATCCGCTGGAGCCTCATCTGACGGATGACGAGATTGCCTACCAATATTTCCGGCTGCAGACAGAGACGGACGAAGCTGCCGAGGATATGAGTCAGCGCAACCGTGAGCGGATCGAGGTGTTGGAACGGACCATTCTCGAGAACCTGGACAGCGCCATTATCCCGGACATCCGTGCACGAACTGGCTATACAGGACATCAATTCATTTTCCGCTGGGTCTATGCGAGCGGCGAGCATATTATTGAAGAGCATTCGGAGTACCGCATCCCGTTACAGTCGTGAGGCGGGACACGGCACCCAGTTAATCCTCGATAAAGGAGCCAAAATCCGTAATCTGGAGTTCGTAGCTGAAGGTGACCTCCGAGTCGCTGAACACCTCATCCCAGCGGTCCTTCACTTTGCGCCACACCGAGGGATACTTAATCGCCAGCCGGTTGCCGAAGCCTGCGACATCGGTTTGGTATTTTTTTTGCAGCTTGCGAATCGATTCCTCCGTCATGTCCTTCAACTGTTTTTTAATGAGCTGGCTGACCTCCTCTTCATTCAGATGCGAAGAGGACGGCGCCTGGTCATTCCAGACCTCGATAATTCGCCCTTCCGTTGAGAGCTCCACGTGAAAAGAGATGTCATCACCGTCCACCTTAGGCGTTACTTTGCTTTTCATATCCTCCAATTCATAGGTAATGACGTTGTTATTCCCCTCATTCACCTTGATCGTCCCTGCTGTTCCTTCGTTTCGAATCCAGGCGAGGCATTGTGTATCCGTCTGATTCAGGGTACCGATCCATTTGCCGCTGGATCCCTTAATAATGCCTGCGCCGGATAACTCGACTTCCTCTCCGCCAGTCACCAGATTTTGCAGCATGAAGCTCCGTTCCGAATAGATCAGGGAATCGAGCCGGGACAGCGTGACAGGCTTCAGCACTTTGCTCGTGCGCGAGCGGTTGCGCAGCATGCCCATAATATGAAAGGACGGCACTTCGCTGGCAATGTTCGACTCCATGGTGGCTTTGGCCGAGCCTTGACTGACGAATACCATGGTACTGGGGCGAATATCATTATCCCGCAGCAGAAAATCCATCACATTCCCGATCGGCTGTTGCTTGAGGAGCTCGGCAGAGACAACAATGACTTTCAAGTGGTGACCGATAATAGGCTGGTCCAGACGAATGGAGAATTGCCGGAAGATCTCCAGTATAGAGTCGCCGCTGCCTGAAATGTTGATATACGGCTTTTTCTGATCCTGCTGCTTTTGAGAGTTGGTGCCGATCGTTTTCACTGGAACAATCTGAACGGTCGCCATCACTTTATTTTGCTTCGGATAAGTGGCCCCCTTGGCCTCGAACTCTTTTTCAATGGGGGCGGGTTCTCCCACATCCAATGCCAAGCCGCTGTACAAAGCCAGGTTCTCGATCTCCTGGCTGCTCCAGCAGCTGGTCAGCAGCAGCGTCATCAGACAGCTCAGCAGAAGCATCCGGATGCATCTAGCCATGAATCTGATCTCCCTTCTTGCGCAGCAGCCAGATCAGCAGCAGCGGTACGGTGACGAGCAGGAACAAGCCGATGGACATCATGCCGATGGCGTCCCCGACGGCGAATATATCCTGTATGCTTTTGGCCGCCATGGCAGAGAGGAAGATGACCGGAACCAGTGCGAATATAACTGGCTGTATCGATAGTTTGAAGAGCTGGGAGATGCCCAGCGAAGCCTGGTAGAAGAAGCTGCAAAAATTACAGAACATCTGCATCAGCCAGATAACCATAAGCGGGAACTCGAGCCGTTCGACAAAAAAACCGGTTACCTCAAAGCTGCGAATCAGATCGAGTGTCGGCCAGGTGCTGGTAATGACTGTATCGATGGACAACCCGCCGATCACAACAATCGCCGTCAGCAAGTAGAGCCCGAACGGGATGGCGATCCCGCCCAGCATCGCTTTGACGGCCTGCCCGGGATGCTGCATGAAGGCCACGATCGTCAGCACGACCTCGCATCCGGCATAGATCAGAATGGAGGATTTCAAACCGGCGAATATGGGCAGGAAGCCTTCGCCCAATACGGGACGCAGATGGTTAATATCGAACAGCCGCAGACTGACCCCATAGGAGAGGAGCAGAACAAATATCGTAATGGGAAACACAACCTGGTATACCCGTGCAATCGCATTGATGCCGCCCGAGACCAGATAGGTGCCGGCCCAGATGAACGGAAGCACGATGGCCCACATCGGCGTGCTCTCCAGCAGGAAGAACAAGGTTACCTCAGCCAGCACGCGGATTTCGAAGCCGCCGATGACAAGGAAATAGAAAATGAGCAGCAGGCATACGAGCTTGGCCGGAATGTGGCCGATAATACGCCCGGAGAATTGAAATATCGTCTGCCCGGGGAATTGCTGACAGAGCTTAACCATGATCAGAATGACAGGCATAATCAGGAGGCCGCCAAGTAGAATGGCAATCCAGGCATCCGGCGTCTGCATCGCTTTTGTTATACTGCGCGGCATCGTGAGGATACCGGCCCCGAGAACCGTATTGGTCAGGAATACGACCGCTTGCGAGGTAGTAATCTTATCGTCCGTACGAGTGAACACAGGGCAACCCTCTCCTTACGATTTCCGTTTGTTCTGCTGAGTCTTCATCATGGCTGGCCGTCGCTTCATGAGCGAGAGTGGAGCCCGGAAGAACAGATCCTTCCAGTCCCGCATCCGGAATGGGGTAATAGGAGTCAGGTACGGCACGCCGAAGCTCTTGAGCTTGCTCAGATGGCTGCACAGCAGCAGGAAGAAGAGAATGGTGCCAAAGATGCCCAATACGGCTGCAAATACCATCCCGATAAAACGGAGCATCCGCAGCGTGATGCCGGCGCTGTAGGTAGGGATGGAGAAGGAGGAGATGGCTGTGACTGCCACGACGATGACCAGGAACGGACTGACGATTCCTGCTTGCACGGCAGCATCTCCGATGATCAGACCGCCAACGATACCCATCGCAGGGCCGATCGGTTTGGGCAGCCGGATGCCGGCTTCCCGCAGAATTTCGATGGCTACCTCCAGAATCAGCACCTCGATCAGGGATGGAAACGGCACCCCCTGCCGGGTCTCGATGATAGAGATCGCCAGCTCGGTGGGAATCAGGCCCGGGTGAAACGAAATGAAGGAGATGTAGAGGGCGGGCGCCATCAGGGCCAGAAAGGCAGCGCCGAACCGCATGATCCGCAGCAACGAGCTGGGCAGCCACCGCTCATAATAATCCTCCGGCGATTGCAGGAGCATGCTGAAGGTGGCAGGCACAATAAGCGCAAAAGGGGTACCGTCCAGCAGGATGGCAACCCGGCCTTCCATGAGGGCATTGATCACCCGGTCAGGGCGCTCGGTATTCTGAACCTGCTGGAACGGACTGAGATAGTTGTCTTCAATTAACTGCTCCACGTATCCTGATTCTGCGAAAAAGTCCATGTCCATGCGTTCGATACGGGTTTGGACCTCCTTCAGCAGGTCGGGATTGACGAGATCCTTCATATAAGCCAGTACCAGGTCCCGCTGCATCCGTGTGCCGACCCGGTAGCTTGTGATTTCCAGCTGATCACTCATCCCTTGCCTGCGGAGCATGGAGGTGTTCTCGCTCAGAATCTCGGTAAAGCCGACGCGGGGGCCCCGCAGGAGCGCCTCTGACAAGGGCTCCAGGATGGGCCGGTTGCGTGCGTCAGGCTGCTCTATCAGCAGGCCGATAGGCATCCCCTCAATGAGCAGTCCGAAGTGACCAAAAAGGATGGCGTGGTTAAATCCATCGAGATTCGAGGCTTCCTGAAGCTGAAGGAAGGGGAGGCCGGCTTCGTCGGTCGAGGGGGATGCCAGTTTCTCAGCCGTTGCTTCGTACATCAGAAACGTCATGATCTTTAATTGAAGCAGACGGTCATTTTGCATGCCGTCCACGTACAGCAGCGTACCCCGGACACCTAATTGATGGAGTGTAAATTCGCGAAAGCACACATCGCTGTTCGCGCCGAGTTTATCCTGGATGTAACAGAGATCCTTATCATAATTTCCGCTGAAGGTGTTTCCCGCTTCTGAGGAAGGTTCGGATGGTGTGGTAGGTGCAGCGTCATGTAGATGCGTGCCTGTGCCGATAAAATGATACACTTTTTGATACAGCAAATGACCAAGGATGGGGACCAGTAGTGCGATACCAGCCATGCCCCAGGTACTCCAGTCGGGGATATATTCAATCATGGTCGACATGGCGTCAGATCCCCCCTGGATGAATGAATGACTAATTATGTTGAAGGTTTCCAAAGTTGGGTCGTTTTTATGCAAGGTTGGCATGCAAAAAGCCCGCTGTGCAGCCAGGGCTGCACGGCGGGTGGGAGGAATTAAGGAAGATTAGTATTGCAGCACAACCATCTGATGACAGCTGAACTCTGGCACGGTATAGGTGACAATACCATTCTGGTGTTCAAACGTGAGCGGATCGCCGGAAGGGGCGAGGTAGACTTCCTTTACTGTCTTATCCGTACGAATCTCGACCTGAATATCTCGCAGCGTTGGCAGATCCTCGATAATCTCAATGCCATTGCCTCGTTTCACCGGGGACCCATAGAGCAAATGCTGCACCAAGCGATTCTCGCCGGGCTGCTGCTGAAGCGTAACGACACCCTGTGCCGGGAGATTCGTGCGGAGCTGGCGTTCCGGCAGCAGACGATCCAGCGCATGCAGTACGAGTTCTCGCAGAACGAGGCTACCATTCTCGGCGTAATCCTGGAAGACGTCCCAGGCGATATAAATGCCGGACGAGCCCTCCGTCATGCCTGGTCCCTCAGGCTTCGGCCGCGGAGGCGTGTGCTGGTGCGAGCAGAAATGAGCAACCGCGCGATTGAAGTAAGGTTCGACGAGCATGGCGATCGCTTGGCCGCCTTCGGCCAGCTCGATCTGTTGAGCAGGCGCATACATGACGTGCGCAGCAGCAGGCAAGCCTGCGATGGGGAAATCGATCTGGACGTAGCTCGGCTGATACGGAGATGGCCCCAGATGAATGGCTCCCAGTTCGGCGAGCAGCGAATGGGCTGTGTCACAGGCAGTTTTACTGTGCGCATCGTTGGCGCCTGTACCGTGAGTAGCAGAGCTGCTCCGATCCAGGCCCGATTTGCCTGTGACGAGCAGCTTGCCGCCCCCGCGGGTGTAATCATCGAGTTTGCGTCTCAGCTCTGCATCGATAGAGATACGGTCGGGCAGAATCAGCACACGGTAGCGGGAAAAGTCTGCCTCGAGATCCAGGACATCGAAGAGCAGCTTGCCTTCGAGCATCATCCGCACCGCTCCGGTATCGGAAGCGCCTGTGCGTTCTTCCTGTTGGCCGCTCTCCTGCAAGGATTCGACACTGAGGATGCCGACATCCGCCAAGCCAGTGACATCACGGCACCAGGCTTCCTTGGTCTCGACTTCGGAGTAGGCGGCCCCGATCAGCGTATAGGTGGCCTCATCCATGAGACCTTCGGGATGCAACTGGTCACCGATCGAGCAGCGCGCCCCATTGGCCAGACTGAGGGCAGCTTCGTAACGCAGGGCGTTGGGATGCTTGTAGCCACCGAACTCGCCCCAGCTCGTATGGAACTTGCCGGTCATGCCGAGAAAATCCATCCCCAGCGGCTGCACGTAACGCGCAGATTGCGGGAAGTGGTCATACCCCCAGCCGCCGGTCGGCAGGGATTCCAGCTCCAGGTGCGTGTTGATATGTGCCAGATCCCGGCGGCCGCGACGGACATGTCCGTTATTATGGAAGACGGGCAGACCCGGCTTATGCTTGTGTACCGCCGCATTGGTTCGCTCGGCATACGTCTTATACGTGTTCTCCCAGATTGGCTGCATGTCGGCGGGATTAAGCGGGTCGCCGCCTTGCTCCCGTACCGTGGCCAGACAGCTATGGCAATAACAATTGCGAACCCCCACAATGTCCAGGAAGATCCCGTCGGCATCATAGCGTTGTACCACTTCTTCAATCTGAGCAACCAGAATGTCGAGATAGGGCGTGTTCATGCAGAACTCATGGTAGCCGGGAACCAGAAAATGCTCGGCCCAAGAGGTCTTTCCTTCCTTATTACGGGTCATCCATTCTGGATGCTGGACGGCCAGCTTCTCATCCAGGCCGGCGGACAGATAGACCGGCGTCTTGACGCCAATGGCATGGGCAGAGTCGATCATCTCACCGAGCAGGTCGAAGGACAGCTCGGGATGAATGGTATTGGCTTCGGACGGGTGATAGGCCCAGCCATGATGGCACTTGGAGAAGATGGTAATGGAGTCGACATGGCCGAGCTGCAGCATCTGTTGGAACTGCTCCTTCTCGAAGCGGGAGCCGATGCCGGGAATACGCTCAGACGTATGGAAATCGAGATGAACTTGACGAAAACGCATGAATGAACCACCTTTCTGGTCTTGAAGGATACCTCTAATGTAAGCGATTGCCCCACCATTCGAACAGAAACAATCTCTACATGCTTAAGCACAATCCCGACTAAACGGGGAGCAGGAAACCAGAGAAGGGCGGCGAATGCTAATAAGGAAGCGCTAAGCGCACTGGAGGAGGGAGAGCTATGGATTGTTTGGAGCTGCGCATCCCGCCGCTGCCGCAGCTGATTACGGCTGGGCACGGAATATGGGCACCGGGCACCCAGCATTTTCGGAGGACATTTGACGTTTATGATCTGATCTATGTGAAACAAGGTGCATTGTACATGACAGAAGAAGATCAGGCATATGTATTGGAGGATGGTCAGCTGCTCCTGCTGGAAGCCGGTAGAACGCATTGGGGACACCAGGTAACTGATGTGCCGACTGAGCTGTATTGGGTGCATTTTGCCCATCCCCATTCGCCCAAGGCCCAGCGCGGGGATGACATCCCGTGGTCCAGCCCGCTGCGGCGGGGGACGGACGAGGATGTCGCGCCTTCGGACCAATCCATGTTCCTGCCCAAAACCGCTACGGTCGACCCGGGACTGCTCGTGCCGCTGCTGGATCAAATCGTTGAGTTGGGAAGCACCCTCAGTCTGCAAAACGCACTCCGCTGGCATATTGCCGGGGCGGAGTTGTTCGAGCGGCTGCAGCGGGTGGTCATGGCGGAGTTGTCCTCGCGTTCGTTCTATCTGTCGGAATGTGCGGTGCAATATTTGCGGGATCATATGGCTCAGCCGTTTGACTCCAGGCAGATGGAGAGCGAGCTGCACTATCACTTCGATTACATCTCCCGCTGCTTGCGGCAGTACACCGGCATGAGTCCGCTGCAGTATCTGCACCGGCTGCAGATTGAGCGGGCGCGGACGCTGCTGGTCACGACCGGGTTGTCGATTCAAGAAATTGGCGAGCAGGTGGGGCAGCCTAACGGCAATTATTTTATCCGGTTGTTCCGCAAGCATCTTGGCTGTCCGCCTGGGGTTTACCGGGGCAGATTCCAGAACCGCGCTTAAGATGGCAGGGTAGCGATTGCAGATCATGCCCCAAGGGTAATAGGACAGAGGTTAGCTGGCAGGCTGGCCGGGCAATGCATGTTGCGCTTCAACAAAATCGTCTGGGAGGTAACAATTCATGAAGTTCACGTATTTGGGCAAAAGCGGACTGAAGGTAAGCAAGCTCTGTTTGGGAACGATGAATTTTGGCGTGGAGACGGACGAGAAGGAAGCTTTTCGCATCATGGATGCGGCGATTGACGCGGGGGTCAATTTTTTTGATACCGCCAATGTGTATGGACGCGAGAACCCTGGCTTGACCGAGGAGATCATCGGGCGCTGGTTCGCCCAGGGCGGCGGACGGCGAGAGAAGGTCGTGCTGGCTACCAAGTTCTATGGCGATATGAAGGATGAGGCAGACGGCCCTAACAGTGGCAGTGGTCTGTCCGCTTACAAGCTGCGCCGTCATCTCGATGCGTCGCTGAAACGGCTGCAGACGGATCATATCGAGCTGTACCAGATGCATCATAATGATCGCGTGGTAGGCTGGGATGAGCTGTGGGGTGCGTATCAAGTGGCAATCAACCAGGGCAAGGTCGGCTACATAGGGTCCAGTAACTTTGGCGCTCGCGACCTGGTCAAGGCACAATACGAAGCAAAAGCACGGGGAATGCAAGGTCTGGTCTCCGAGCAGCACAAATACAGTCTGCTGTGTCGTCTGCCGGAGCTGGAGGTTCTGCCAGCTTCGGAGGAGCACGGCATCGGCGTCATTGCCTGGAGTCCGCTCGACGGCGGTCTGCTGAGCGGCAACGCGCTCAAGCCGGTCGAAGGCTCGCGGCGCGCAAACAACCCCGACGGCGTCAAGCGCTACCGGAGCCAGCTGGAGCAGTTCGAGAAGGTGTGCAAGGAGATGGGCGAGCACGAAGCCAATGTGGCGCTGGCCTGGACGCTAGTTAACCCGGCCATGACGGCGCCGATTATCGGCCCGCGTACGCTGGAGCAATTCGAGTCCTCGCTGCGCGTGGTTGATATCGAATTCGACCAGCAGACGCTGGATCGCCTGGACGAAATCTTCCCTGGACCGGGTGCCGAAGGCCCGCGAGCTTACTCCTGGTAAGGAGTTAGAGAAGCAGGGCAAGAGCTCGGTTGCTTGGCTTACGTAAGCAAGGAGGAGCAAGAGCCCAAGTTGCTTGGCTTGCGCAAGCAAGGAGGAGCAGTAGCCCAAGTGGGCTTGACTGGCGCAAACAAGGAGGGGCAAGAGCCCAAGTTGCTTGGCTGGCTGGATTGTTCTGCACTAGGGTGCGCTCACTTTCGTGCTCCGCCCTGGAATGCTCTCACACTGACGTGTTCTGCACTATGGTGCGTAACGGCCATATTGACGCTTATTTCGACTTTTTTGGGAGCTATCACTTTCTAACGGCCACAGGCGCAGTTATTTCCATAAAAACGTTGGGAAAGCGGCGTACTTACGTAGAATAGCTGCTTATATGGCCGTTACAACTTCAAACTCCCATTTTAGGACGAAATAGCTGCTGTGGTGGCCGTTAGAATAAGAGTGGGCAGACGAATGACACCCTAACGCTTACGAAGTTCGTTCCCTTGGAAAACCAAAAGGAAATAGACCGCCCTCAACCTGAACTGCTGCCTCCAACGTTAGATGTCTAACCAATTGGAGCGCAGTTCACCAAAGGTAGCGGTCTATTTGCTAGTTTTGAGGGTGTACAAGAAGAACGAGTTGTCGACCACCTGCGGTAACGTTTGTGTAAAAACCTTAGTGGCCAAATCAGACAGCAGGGGCGTGATGCCATACTTGCTATCAAGACTTGGGGAGAGCAGCGTGGGGGGAACGGTGGCATGAAGGCGAGGCGGACGACCCCGTTGACTCGCTCCTGCCATCTGACAAAGCGTTACCATGGTAAGTTTTCACCAAAAAACGCCTCATGAGACGCCTGGCGAACGTTAGAGCAGTGAAAAACCGTTCTGCTCCACTTCCCCTGCCGCCTTGCGGTAAGCGGAGGGAGTGCAGCCGTAGTGCTGCTTGAACACGCCGATGAAATAGCTCACGTGATTGAAGCCGACGTCCATGGCGATGTCGGTCATTTTGTTGTCTGTGCTGCGAATGAGACGGGCGGCTTGCTGCATCCGGTATTGATTCAGATAGTCGACAGGATTGCGGCCTGTCATGTCCTTGAAGAAGCGGCAGAAGTACGCCTCGCTCATCGAGACGGAACCCGCCATGTCCCGCAGGCGCACGGCTTCGCTGTAATGGGACTGGATATAGCCGATCGCCTTCTTGAGCCGCTCCACCTTGTACTGATCAGCGGCGACCCGGGTGCGGTCAGCGGCGGGTTCACTTAGACGCACCAGGTCGGCCAGCACGAGCAGCAGCAAACCTTTGGCTGTCAGTTCATACACTGGCGGACGTTCCGCGTGCAGTCGGAGCAACTGCTGGAGCAGCTCCAGCAGTGTTCGGTGCGCCGGCTCCTTGTTCGTGAGATGAACTGGCGCCAGATGACGGCCCTGCAGCAGCGGGTCGAGGTACTGTACCTGCAGGGTATCATCCGCAGCGCTTCGAATCAGATCGGGGTGGAACACGAGTGCGCGAAACGCGCAGTCGCGACCCTCCAGCGCCTCATGCAGCTCGCCGCTGTTGATGAACAGGGCTTCGCCTGCTTGCACCTCGTAGCTCTGGACCCCGACCCGGAATACCGCCGAGCCCGAGGTGACCAGCAGCAGCTCCAGCTCGGTATGCCAGTGCAGCTCCATGAGTGGCTCCGAGCCGATAGGCGCATAATCATAGAGATTGGCAGGGTAGAGGGGATCGCCATGCAGACGTTTTTCCTTCAACTGCTCCTTGTTCACTGATGGGGACCTCCTTTCGTATGCGTATTTATTCGAAGGTCAAAATAGTGATATAAAAAAGCAAAATACATCAAGTTTTTTGCTATCGAAGTTCAATATAATTGTACTATACGAAACGGAGGGATACGAAGTGAAATTTTCAGACGGTTATTGGCAAATGCGTGAAGGCGTTTCCATTCAACATCCCGTTGAAGTACGCGACACCATCGTCAGTGAGGACAAGCTCTCTCTTCATGTAGCAACCAAAAACGTAGTACGCAAGGGCGATACACTTAATGCGGCACTGCTGAATGCAGAGTTCAGCTCCCCAATTCCGAATGTCATCAAGGTCAAATATACGCATCATGCAGGCAAGCGCAAGCGGGGTCCCGAGTTCCAACTGGCCCAGGATGCGAACCATAAAGTATCTATCGTGCAGGAAGAGGAGCATGCCGTTCTGACCAGTGGCGATCTGAGCGTTCGCGTTGGTACAGGCGCATGGGGGGCTGAGTTCTCCTACCAAGGCAAGCCGCTTACCCGCACAGGCAATCGTGGCGCAGGCCATATCAAGACGGCTGACAAGGAAGTGTATTTCCGTGAGCAGCTCGGTCTGGGCGTAGGTGAGAGCATCTACGGTCTCGGTGAGCGCTTCACACCATTTGTGAAGAACGGCCAAGTCGTCGACATCTGGAATGAAGACGGCGGCACGAGCAGTGAGCAAGCCTATAAGAACGTACCGTTCTATCTGTCCAGCAATGGCTATGGCGTGTTCGTCAATCATCCGGAAAAAGTCAGCTTCGAGATCGGCTCCGAGGTTGTCTCCAAGGTTCAATTTAGCGTCCCCGGCGAGGGGCTGGAATATTACATCATCGGTGGCGCGACGCCGAAGGAAGTCCTGGCGAACTACACCGCACTTACGGGTAAACCAGGTCTGCCGCCAGCATGGTCGTTCGGTCTGTGGCTGACGACATCGTTCACAACCAACTATGATGAAGAGACCGTCAACAGCTTTATCGACGGCATGGCTGAGCGTGACTTGCCATTGCATGTGTTCCATTTCGACTGCTTCTGGATGCGCGAGTACCAGTGGTGTGATTTCGAATGGGATCCGGCTGTCTTCCCTGATCCACAAGGCATGCTGCAGCGTCTGAAGGACCGCGGCCTCAAGATCTGCGTCTGGATCAACTCCTACATCGGGCAAAAATCGCCGCTCTTCCAAGAGGGCATGGACAATGGCTATCTCGTGAAGACACCGGAAGGCGATGTATGGCAGTGGGATCTGTGGCAAGCGGGCATGGGTCTGGTCGACTTCACCAACCCGGAAGCAACCGAATGGTACAAGAACCACCTGCGCCGTCTCGTCGACATGGGCGTGGACAGCTTCAAAACGGATTTCGGCGAGCGTATACCGACCAATGTCGTGTACCATGATGGTTCCGATCCACAGAAAATGCATAACTACTATACGCAGCTGTACAACAAAGCAGTATTCGAAGTACTGGAAGAGAAGCTTGGCAAAAACGAAGCGATGCTCTTCGCGCGTTCTGCGACCGCTGGCGGTCAGCAGTTCCCAGTACACTGGGGCGGCGACTGCTCGGCCAACTACGACTCCATGGCAGAGTCGCTGCGCGGCGGCTTGTCGCTCGGCCTGTCCGGCTTCGGCTTCTGGAGCCATGACATCAGTGGCTTCGAGCACACGGCACCACCGGATATCTACAAGCGTTGGGTTGCCTTTGGTATGCTGTCCTCTCATAGCCGCCTGCACGGCAACCAGTCGTACCGGGTGCCTTGGTTGTTCGGCGAAGAAGCGGTTGACGTACTCCGCAGCTTCACCAAGCTCAAAAGCAGCCTGATGCCGCACCTTTTCGCCAGCGCCATCGAGTCCTCCACAGTAGGCGTACCGATGATGCGGGCCATGGTGCTGGAGTTCCCAGAGGATCCAACGGCTCATCAGTTGGACCGTCAGTACATGCTGGGCGAGCGTCTGCTCGTGGCGCCAGTCTTCCGTGAAGACGGAGACGTGCAGTACTACGTACCGGAAGGCCGCTGGACCAACTTCATCACTGGCGATGTGGTTGAGGGCGGACGCTGGGTGAAGGAGAACCATGGTTACCTGACACTGCCGTTCCTGGCACGTCCGAACAGCCTAATCGCTGTTGGTGCCAACGACCAACGTCCTGATTACGACTACGCTGATGGCGTGTCCCTGCACTTGTTCGAGCTGGCTGACGGCGCATCTGCAACCGAGCAGGTGTACAGCACGAAGGCAGAACTGCAGCTGACTGCGAAGGCGGAGCGTAATGGCTCGCAGATCATTGTGACAGTCGAAGGCGCAACCCAGCCATGGAACGTCGTCCTGCGCAACATCGCAGGCGTTGCCTCCGTGGACGGCGCCGAGTCGTCAGAGAGCGCAGAAGGCCTCAAGCTGAGCGCTGCCGCAGGCACATCGCGCATCGTCATCAATCTCTAATCGAACGCAAGCAACGGCATTCTCCATGTGGAGGGTGCCGTTTTTTTGTTTTCAGCTTGAAAAAGGAAATCCGCACGCTGCTAATGAACAGGTGCGGAAAGTTATAGGCTGCCCTCAAAACGGCCGGAGAGGTACGGAATCGAATCTGGTCAACGAAAGCATCCGCTGCCCCCGGATTTCACCCCTACAGGGGTAAAAATCAAAGAAATCTGGGGACAACAGCGATCGGAAGATCGATCCGTGACTGTAGGCTTTCTTTTTCTAAGGATTAATCTTGCCAACCCCCGCATATTGCGTGACGAGCTGCTTCACATGATCCGGGTGGTCGAGGCTATAGCTGTAAGGCGGCGTATAGCTGACGGTTGAGGTTGTTGGCATGCTGCCTGTACTGTTGATGTACTGGTTGTTCGCGACATGCCAGAAGCCGGTTTGATTACTGTACCAGTAGCCGAGCGGGTTAGTGGAATTCTCGAAGACGTTATTCTCCACGCGCAGCTTGGCGCCCATTCGGGAGTTGATGCCAGTCTCCAGAATATGGTCAAAATAGTTGTTGTACAGATGGCCCTCGCCATAACGGAAGCTCGGGACGCGGGAGTTCAAATTGCTGAACCAGTTGTGGTGAAACGTGATGTTGCGCTGGGCATTGTCGCTGTCGGAGGAGCCCATCAGCATCGACTTCCAGGCATCATGCACATAGTTCCAAGAGAAGGTAATATTATAGGCATCCCGCTTCACATCGAACAGCCCGTCATAATAATCCTTGTGCACATCCAGGCTGTGATACAGCTCATTGTGGTCAATCCAGATATTGCTCGAGGGTCCTTCAATACTGATGGCATCCTTGTCACCGATGTTGACTTCCCGAACGGTAACATTGCGGATGATGATGTTGTCCGCCCGCCAGATTTTCAGGCCGATGCCATGGAATACGCCACGGGTACCGACACCGAGGATGGATACATCCGAAATGTCTTTAATATCAATTTTGTTGGCGCTCGTGTTAGAAGGCGTAATCGTGCCGTCGACATAGATTTTCAATGGCGTGCCCGCTGGTTTGCTCGACAGAGCCTGCAAGAGCTGGTTGCCTGTGCTGACAGTTACGCTTGTGCCGCCTTCACCACCGGTCGTGCCGCCACCGAGTGTGGCGAACCCTTGCATACTGAAGTCCGGAGCATTGGGATCCCCGCTGCCTGGTTCTTCACCCTCTCCGTTGCCGGGATCCCCGCCGCCGGGCTCTTCACCGCCAGGGTCTCCACCACCCGGATCCCCGCCGCCAGGATTGCCTCCGCCCGGTTGGCCGACCTCAATGATTTCCCATTGCTGATGCGCAACGCCGGTATACGATCGTTGAACCGCTTGGGTGCCATCAGCTTGGGATCCGCTCGGAATTTCCAGCGCTTTATTACTGTTCTTGTTGATCAGACTGAACACACCGCCGCTGCGGGCCTCAATCTTCCAGGCGTGGGCCTGACTTTTTCGTTCACGCATCTGGACGACCTCGGCGCCCTCGGCTTTAGATTTATCGAGAATGTAGGGGAGCTTGCCGCTATGCTGACTGATGAGATGATAATATCCGTCGCCGATGGCTTCGATCTTCCATTGTTGCACCTCGAGATCATTGCGTGCCCATTGCACCAGCGGGGCATCATCGTGAACCGCCCATTCGTAGACATCGAGCGCTTTGCCGCTGTTCTTATTGAGGAGCACATAACTTTTAGCTGGATCAAAAGACGGAGCAGCTGCAGCAGGAACCACAGCCATCAGTGAGGACACCAGAGCAACGATCAGGAGAAAGGACAAGCTTTTACGCATGAATACACATCCTTTTCTGTTCAGTTTGGGTGGTGCTCGAAGGATAGATTAGAATGATAGCGCTTTCGGTATTAGCCTCCTTTGGTGTGAATCATGGTGAACGGCTGCACTGACACCTCATCGGCATTCCCCCTTTCACACTGCGATCGTAGCATGGGTAGGGGATAACACCAATAATCACTTGATCAGGTATCCAAAAATACATCTTTTTCCCATCTAACACGTGATGGAATGTGAAGCAATGATTATGCGCAACGCATAGCTTTTCTATATAGAGTGGGGCATCCGGCGAAACCCGGGTGATCATTGGCTCAGTTTTGATGGGTCTCATAGCTGTTCAATCCCTTGCACCACTGAAATATGAGCTAATGATTATTGTGGTTACAGGCAGAGTGGACTAATATGAAAACGCTTGCAATTACATAGAGAGGGTGATGGATGCATTGAGACAATTACCGAGGTGGAACGCAATGCTTGTCCTGACATTAGCTGTTCTGGTTTTCTTGTCCTCAGTTCCGTTGGCTGCAGCTCAAGAGCAACCGAGCGACCCGGCTGAGGAAGCTCAGGGTGCTGTCAACGAAATACAGGTAGATGCTGTAACGGATTCAGGACTTGGCGACTGGCTGTTCAGCGCATTTGGCGGCAACACAAGCAGCGAGCGGAATCCCCGGCCTGCGCCCCAGGAGGATGGGTCAATCGTCATGTCAGCCACAGGTGGCAAAGTAGCCTCTGGCGATGAAGGGCTGTCGTTTCTGTACCAGCCGATCCCTGCGGGGAGCAGTGCCGAGCTGAAGGCAAAGATTACGGTGCACAGCTTCAATCAGAATAGCGCGATCAGCACCCCAAACCAGAAATCGTTTGGCCTGATGCTGCGGGAGAGCGTGGGCGAGCACGGCAATTCGTCGACGCAGACGACGAGCTACGCGGCGGTTGGTGTGCTGGATACCGTCATGAAGAGCTTCTATAAACAGCAGGGCACACAAACTAAGCTACCCGCCTTTGACGGGGCGGCTCTGCCGAGCGGCGGGCAGGAGTATACGTTCGGAATCCGCAAATTTGGCGACACGGTCGAACTTAGGGTAGGGGAGGATACTCAGGTCATTACGCTGGACGGTGCGCTCCAGGGCCCAATTTATGGCGGTTTCTATGTCGCCAGGGATGCGGAGATCACCGTTAGTGATTACACACTGGAGGTGGATGACCGTCTCATTACAGCGCTGGAGACCGATAGTACAGCAATGAAGACGGACTACCGAATCGGTGAACCGCTCCGTTTGGATGGTTTGCAAGTCCGGGCATTATTCGATGAGGGGCTTGAGCAGCAGCTGGAGCCAGGTGACTATATCGTCACCGGCTTCGACAGCAGCCAGGCCGGAACGCAGACGCTGATGATTCATTATAAAGGTGCTACCGCAGCAGTTGAACTCCGTGTTACGGCGCTGGAGTTAAATGAGCTGCGGATCAAGTATTACCCGGCACGGACTGTCTATTACCCTGGTGACGGGCTGGATCTTCAAGGGCTCATACTGGAGGCCGTATATGATGATGGATACCGGGTAGAGGAATTGGCCAGCGATGCTTATACCGTCTCGGTGAACGGAGAGCCGGTATCCGAAGGGGCATCTTATGTACTCTCGGACCCAGGTGAGTCGATGGTTACCCTCACTGCGCTTGATGCGCCGTCGGTTAGCGTGTCGTTCCCGGTCACAGTGCGGGCGGCCACTCTCGCCCAACTGGAGATCCGGCAGGCTCCCCTGAAGACCATTTATTATCTCGGGGATGAGCTGCAGTTAGAAGGTCTGGTGCTCTACGCGATCTATAGTGATGAGAACCGGGTACGGCTGACACCGGGCGAATATGAGGTGTCTTCCCTGTCCACAGATAGCCCGGGTGAGCGGGAGATCGTCTTTACCTATAAAGGCTTGACTGCACAGCTTCCGGTTACCGTCAAGACGAGGGAACTGGAGGGTCTCGTCATTACCGCGTACCCGCAAACGACGTATCTGGTGGGCGAAGTCTTCGATCCAACCGGGCTGGAGGTGTCAAAGCGGTATGATAACGGGGACCTGGAGCTCTATATCGACTACAAGACAGATACATCTGCGGTGGATCGCTCTCAGCCGGGGACCTACAGGGTCGCCATCGAAGCAGCAGATGAGGAATTGGCTTCGATTGAGCTGCCAATCACAATCCGCGCATCGGCCAGGCATGAATGGGAAGTGATTCGGTTTGGCCAGTCGACCTCATCTGCGAACAACCGCGTGAATCTACTCGACAATGGAGAGATCGAGCTGATTGCGCTGGAGGGCGGCGGCAAAGTGACGGGTGACCATGACGGCATCTCCTTTTACTACACGGAGCTGGATGCAGAGCAAGACAACTTCACCCTCTCTGCCGACATTCATGTAGCGGCCTATGCGAAGACGCCGCATGATGGTCAGGAATCCTTCGGCATCATGGCAAGAGATGTCATCGGCGCACCGAATACCAGCAGTGTCTTTGCTTCAAATATCGCTGCTATTGGCGGCTACAGCGGCGGGACACGTCTGGATAACGGCACGCAGCTGTTCGTCCGCACAGGTGTCGAGTCGCCTGACGGAGCGGGCAGCCAGGGAATCAAGGCAATTATGCTGGATCAGTCACGTCCAGGGCCAAGCAATACCCATCCTGCTGAGCCTTACCGTCTTACGCTCTCCAAGACAAACAGCGGGTTTATGGGCCGTTTGAATAACGGGAGCGAAGAAATCGTATTCGAGCCGGATATTTTGAAGGTCCAGGACAGTGACACAATGTACGTCGGCTTCTACGTGGCCCGGCTGGCCACGATCCGGGTGAGCAATATCGATCTGAAGGTGACGGCAGCGGCAACTGACGCGCCGCAGGTGTTGCCGGAGCCGGAGCCAGTTACTCCTGAACTGGAGGTTCTCTCGCGGCTCCAGTCCTCCGAGAGTGATTATCGCCTTATTCTGCGATCCAATGCGGATGGCGTAGTTACCGTCAAGCAGGGACTGGTGGTGATTGCAGAGGATCTGGAGATGACAGCAGGCGAGCGGCTAGTCATTCCGGCTACACTCACAGAGCAGAGCGGAACCAGCTTCAGCCTCAGCTTCCTGCCGGACGATACGCAGCGGTTGACCGACTATGACCGGATTGTCCGGAACGTGACGGTTGCGATGAGGAGCTATCAAGAGGGAGCAGACCTGCAAGTGACTACGGTTGGATCACCAGACGGCGATGGCAGCTTGGAGTGGCCTCTGGACCTGGACACGGCTGTTGCCTACGTCATGCCCGGTCAGCGAATCGTGGTCCACGACGGACAATATGTCCGCAGCTCTAGTCTACAGATTGCCAAGTATAACGACGGCCGCCCGGATGAGATGAAAGTGATGATAGCTGCTCCGGGAACAAGGCCTGTCATCGATTTTGACCGTCGCTCGGAAGGCGTGGTGCTCAGCGGTGACTACTGGCACATCCAGGGTCTCGATTTTGCCCGGTCGGCTGGCAATACGAAGGGCTTCACTGTCGGCGGCAGCCACAATATCGTCGAGAACAGCCGTTTTTACGAAAATGGGGACACGGGGCTGCAGATCAGCCGGACGGACACGTCGGAGAATGACCCGGCCAACTGGCCGTCTCACAATCTGATTCTGAACAGTACGGCATTTGACAACCGCGATCCGTCCGATAACAACGCCGATGGCTTCGCGGCTAAGCTGACCTCTGGCGTCGGTAACGTGTTCCGGGGTTGTATTGCCCACAACAACATCGATGATGGCTGGGATCTCTATACGAAGGCCGGCACCGGGGCCATCGGTCCGGTTCTGATCGAGAACAGCATCGCTTTCAACAATGGGTTCCTCACCGATGGTACGATTGGGGCTGGAGACCAAAATGGCTTCAAGCTGGGCGGCGAGGGCATCCATGTGCCGCATGTCATCCGCAACAGTATGGCCTTCGGCAATGGGGCCTACGGCTTCACCAGCAATAGTAATCCCGGGGTTATTGCCAGGGACAACATTGCTTTTGATAACGCGGGAGGCAACCTGAGCTTCACAACCTACCCGGGAATCGACACGGATTTTACACTGGAGCGCTTTGTTTCCTTCCAACTGAATCATCAGGTACGAGATGCTTATCCGGCCCGTCTGGCTTCACCAGACAATTATCTGTTCAATGGAACCATATCAGCGAACAGCGAGGGCGTACAGCTGACGGAGGCCAACTTCGCCAGTCTGGAGTCTGTAGTGGCCTATGAGCGTGACGCGAACGGAGATATCATCTGGGGCGACTTCCTGCGCTTCCTCGCTCCGCAGACGGAGGAGCCGGGAACACCGGGCAACCCGCCGGGCGGCGGCTATATTCCGCCGGTTGCACCACCAGTGCCGTCCACTGTCTCAATCCAGAATGACGGTAGTGTACGAATCAATCCAACAAGGGAAGTTTCAGCAGATGGTGTGGTTACTTTCCATATAACCGATTATGAATTAAACGCTGCGGCCGGTTTGGCAAAGCCGGGTGTGAATGGAAAGCGCGTGGTGGTTCTGGAGGCCAACGGCGGTTACTCCGGGGAAGAACAGGAAGGGACCGTCTACAGTTTCGACTTGCCGGCACAAGTGCTTCGCCAGGTCGGAAGCGAGAATCTAATCGTAGAACTGTCCGTGCCAGGGGCCACCATGATTGCCCCATCCACGCTCATTGGTGAGCAGAAGTATTCAGATGCCAGTCGAATTCAAATTACCGTAACAGCAAGCGCAGATGTTCCAGAGATTGCTGAGGCAGGACTGCCTGAAGGCACAATTACTCAGGCTTGGGAGCTGCAAATCGATATCGACGGAGAGCTGATGGGGGATGAATTGGCCTCTCCAATCGCCATTAAGCTGAGCTATACTGCTGGAGAATTGGCGGAAGACGCTCAACCGGCAGTCTATCAGTTAACTGGACTGTCAGGCGTGGAGCCGGTTCTGCTGGAAAGCATCTACGACGCAAGCGAGGGGCAGATCAGCTTTGCCGTATCGCATAGCAGCAAGTTTATCATCTACGTCGCAACAGGTGAATCTGTGGAGGAGGAAGTTCAATTCCAGGATGTGTCTGCTGGATACTGGGCATATGAGGCGATCCGCCAATTGTCGGAGACTGGAATAGTCCGGGGGGTATCCGCCGACCGCTTCGATCCGACCCGCTCGATTAGCAGGGCAGACTTTGCGCTGCTGCTTGTCCGGGCACTGGATCTCAACACAGGAGACGACGCTCGAACCAGTGAAACAGCGGACAGCTACAATAGCGAGCCATTCATCGATGCAGATACGGAATCATACTATTATGAAGAGCTGGAACAGGCCCGCATCCACGGCATTGTTCGGGGCGGCGCGGATAACAGATTCCGTCCGCATGACGCCATCAGCCGTCAAGACATGATGGTCATGCTCGCCAGAGCGCTACGTGCTGCAGGCTACGGCGGGCTGGAGCTCACGGAAGGGCTTGGCGTGCTGCGCGAGTTTGTCGACAGTGGAACTGTTGCAAACTATGCCGCATTGGATATTGCTGCGCTCGTTAAGGCAGGGCTGGTGCAGGGCGATCCACAGGGACAGCTCATGCCGCTAGCCGCAGCCTCCCGTGCTGAAGCGGCAGTTTTGATCTATCGGACCCTGGGTCACATGAACTTGTAAAAGCTAGACTTGAACATGTTCAAAAACGTATGGAAAGAGGTGCAGAACTGCACCTCTTCATGCTTCTTTTTTCCATGGGTCAAGCCTGTTATAGTACATCCAATGCCGGTTCTTTGCGTGGCTGTCCTAGTAGTATGACTGCTGCAAGCAAGCCAAGCATAGCGAAGATGGCGACCGTCATAAACGCCGGTTGATACAAACCAATCGTGGTGACGGAATCGGGAGCAGCCTCGCCGATTCGACCAAGCGATGCCACCGTAATAGCCGCAACAATCGCTACGCTCAGTGCACTTCCGATAGAGGTAGACGTTTCTTCAATCCCTGAGGCCAGACCGGCGTCCCGGTCAGCAACACCTGTCAGAGCTGCAATCTGAGCTGCGACAAATGCTAATCCCATACCTAAACCGAAGAGGATAAGACCAGTATAAATAACAATATCAATTGGTTGGCCAGATGCAGCATAAGACAACAATAATGCGCCTCCAGCGATTAGGCTGGTTCCGCCTCCAGCCACCTTGCGAAATCCCAACCTGGTTGTCAGGTACTGGCCGGCATAGACGCCGGCAACGGATACGACCGTCATCAGGGTCATGGTCAGACCAAATCGGACGGCTGTATAACCAAGCTCTCGCTGAGCAAAGAGAGTGAACGTATATAGCATACCATCGACGGACATGATGCTAGCCATGCCGACAAGGTTGCCACCGATTAAAGTACGAGATCGAAAGATACGAAGGGGAATCAGCGGGTCCCGGGAACGGGATTGAATGAGAAGGAAAAGGGTGAAGAGGAGGCAAGATACAGCTAATAATCCAATACTTTTTAAGCTTGTCCATCCTACTGAGGGAATGGCATAAATGGTATAGACGAGAACAAACAAAGCGATTGTAACCGTAAGGGCTCCAGCGAGGTCGAATACTCGCTTGACCGTCGCTTGCTGTTGCTGACCGATACTGAAGACGCTCATGGCAAAAACAACAACGCCAATTGGAACGTTAATAAAAAAGATCCATTCCCATCCCAACCATTCCGTCACGGGGCCACTGATCAACAAGCCGGCGGTGGCTCCGATTCCCCCGAGCGACCCCCATACCCCCAGTGCTCTGTTGCGGGCGGGGCCTTCCGGAAAGGTCGTCATGAGAATGGAGAGGGCAGCCGGTGTCATAAGAGCTCCGGCGATACCTTGCATTGCTCTGGCCGCAATCAGGATCTGGTAAGACCAAGCAAACCCGCACAGGAAGGATGCGGATACGAACAAGCACACCCCGGTTAAAAACATCCGTCTGCGGCCAACCAAATCAGACAGCCTGCCACCCAGCAGCAGTAGCCCCCCGAAGGTTAGCGAGTAAGCGGTAATGACCCATTGCACAGCTCCTGCTCTGAAATCAAGATCTGCTTCAATGGAAGGGAGTGCAGTGAAGGTCGATGTCGAATCTGTAACAACCATAAAAAAAGCAGCACATAGCAAGAACAGAACTATTCCGGGTCTTGGGGGAGCAGGCAAACTTTGATTGGAAGTCATGTGATCTCTCCTTTCTGCCTACTATCCTATCACGTTCTTACAGGACGCAATTCTTATCGATTGCTAAAGATGACAAGGTGTCGTTTTAATTGGTTGCCCCGGGGATCCACAGGGACAGATGACAAGCGGCCTTGTACACTGTTTACCTGCAGTACGGGGGCATGGAAGATTATCTGGCCCATCCGTCGCCGGCAAGGTGTGCGGACAGTGGCTATGGTAAATTTAAGGTGTTAGCATAAAACAACCGGAACCACAGCAATACGCTCTGCTAGCAATACCGGCACCCTTCATTCGGAGGGTGCTTTTTTTGCGACAACTTGCGTAACGGCCACAAGGGCCGCCCTCCTTCTCGACGTAGGACGGTTAGTTATTCAGGAGGACTCCTAGATAAATTCGCCCCGAAGTAAAGAAAGTGGAATGTTCACCCCCTCAACTTGTAAACCAACCTCCCCCGACCTTCATTATTTGGAACTGAAATCACAGATGTAAACACTTACAATTGAGATAACGAATCAACAGCAAGGAGAGAATCCATGTGCAAACACAAGAGACGACAAGGCCGATAGTGTCTAGCAAGGCCAAGCGAAGTAGAACAAAACGGCAGTTTTTGAGGGACAACTTGGTACTGCTGACGCTCACGCTGCCGGCACTCCTCTATTTTTTGATTTTCCACTATCTCCCGATGTTCGGCATCATCATGGCATTCAAGGATTTCAAGTATCACTTGGGGATCTTCGGCAGTGAGTGGATTGGGTTTAAGAACTTCGAATTTTTCTTCCTCTCCAACGATGCTTGGCGAATCACCCGCAATACGGTCGGTTACAGCGTCCTGTTCATTGGGATCGGCACCTCGGCAGCGGTGACAGTGGCGTTGCTGCTCTATGAAATTAAGAATCGATTTGCGCTGAAGTACTATCAGACGACCATGATTTTCCCAACATTCCTCTCCTGGGTGCTGGTAGGCTACATTACGTACACGCTGTTTAATCCCAGTCTCGGGGTGTTGAATCAGGTGTTGTCGTTCTTCGGCGCTGATAGAGTCGACTGGTACGCGAATCCTGCCTATTGGCCCTATATTCTGACGGCGGTGAATGTGTGGAAGACGATCGGACTCAGCTGCATCATCTATTATGCGGCCTTGATGGGCATTGACAGCGAGCTGTACGAGGCGGCCAAGATCGATGGCGCGAACCGCTGGCAGCAGACCAAGGCAATCTCGCTCCCCTCGTTGCTTCCCGTCATCACCATCTTGACGATCTTGGCGATCGGTGATGTGTTCCGAGGAGACTTCGGCTTGTTCTACCAGATTCCCCGAGATGTGGGCATGCTCTACCCATCGACGGATATTATCGATACGTACGTGTTCCGCGGGCTTCGTCAAGGCAATCTGGGCATGACGGCTGCCGTCGGTCTGTTCCAGTCCTTTGTAGGTTTGGTGCTGATCCTGATCGTGAACAGCATCGTCCGCAAGCTGCGGCCGGAGAATGCCCTGTTCTAGCAAGAGGATTCCATTCAAGGAGTGAAGCTGTATGACCAAAAGAAGTCTGTCTCTGCGCAACCCCGTCTTCTGGGTACACGCCTTTTTTATCCTGTTCAGTCTGTGTTTTCTAATTCCGTTTTTGCTGATCATCGCCATTTCGTTGACCAATGAAGAAGAGGTGCTCCGCGGCGGGTACAGTCTGTTTCCCTTCCCGCTTGATTTCACCGCCTACCGCGTCGTGTTCCAGAACCCGGAACAGATTATCGACTCGTACCTCGTCACGACCTTTCAAGCCGCCTTCGGGACGATTGCCAGTGTGTTTATCATGTCGCTGTGCGCGTACCCGCTCTCCCGTCAATCGTTTCGCTGGCGTGGCCCGATTACGTTTTATATCTTTTTCACCATGCTGTTCGGTGGCGGATTGATCCCCTCATATATTCTCATTACGCAATACTTGAATCTGGGAGACACAGTGTGGGTCTATATACTGCCCTCGCTGGCCAACGCGTTCCACATCATCATCTTCCGTACCTTCTTCCAGGGGCTGCCCTATGCCATCATTGAATCGGCCAAGATGGATGGTGCCAGCGAATGGCGCATCTACTTCCAGATGATTCTGCCGCTCTCCAAGCCGGTGCTGGCGACCCTGGGTTTGCTGGGGGTACTTGCCCGCTGGAACGAGTGGTTCACTGCCCTCATCTACATCCGCAGCGAGAGCTTGTATACGCTTCAGTATTTGCTCCAGCGCATCTTGCTGGAAGCGGAGTTTATTCGGCAGATGGCAAGCGAGGCACCCACGGGAATTGATTTTGGCGTATTCACCGTACCGACGGAGACGGTACGGTTTGCGCTTGCCATCGTGGCGGCCGGTCCGCTGCTCGTCATTTTTCCTTTTTTTCAGAAGTATTTTGCCCGGGGATTAACGATCGGTAGCGTTAAGGGCTGATCGGACGGACATGCGCTATAATAGAAGCATAACTATGCAATAGCGTATTCAAAAGTTCGGTTTCTCAATGGGGAGATGAGGATGATGTACAATTTGCTGTTATGTGACGATGAGCCAATCATATTGAAAGGGCTTACGCGATCCGTACCTTGGCAGGATTATAAGCTGCAAGTGCAAGCGAGCTTCGAGGATGGACGTGAGGTGATAGCGTACCTGCAAGAGCATGAGGTCGATGTAATCCTCACGGATATCGACATGGCGGATGTAACGGGACTGCAGCTGGCCAAGCATGTGGCTCGGCATCACCCGCAGGTGAAGGTCGTCATCCTGAGTGGGCTCAAAGATTTTGACTACGCCAAGCAGGCGATCCAATACAATGTATTCCACTATTTGGTGAAGCCGATTGACCTCGATGAAATCGACGATGTGATGAGCGAGCTCGTCCGTCAGCTGGATGCAGAGCGGGAAGAGCGGCAGCGGCTGGCCCGGGAGGAACGCCGGTTTGCCGAGGTCCTGCCGATGCTGCGTGAACAATTGTTTACCGATCTCCTGCTGGGCGCGCTCCGCAACCGGCCGGAAACGATTCAATCCAGGCTGGAGCTGCTGCAGTTGCCAGTCACTATCAAGAGTCAGCGGACAGCCGTCTACCGACTGATCCTGAGTCGCGAGGCTGGAGAGGCTGCCGGAGTAAGCGATCGACAGAATGATAGCGCTATCCATTATATCCAGGCTGAGCTTCTTGAACTGCAACTGGCATTCGGCATCCTGCTCCGGTATGGCCGCGAGACGCGACTGATTGCGGTAGGCGAGGCAACGGAACGTTCAGATTCGGAGCAGTCACTAGAGTCGGAACTGGCCGCGCTGGCGCTGGCCGTGGCGCAGCTGTATGGGTTGAAGGTGATCTGGCAGTTGGAGGCTCGATATGCCAATCTTATGGAAGCGGCGCAGACCATTGTCCCGGTTCAGTTGGATTGGGAGCTGTCGGAGGGAGCCTGCCGGGAAGCCGTACTGAAGCCAGGAGAGTACGAGCGCCTGGTCCAACAGTACAAGCTCTTGGTGTCCAATCTGTACGATGGCAATACGGACCAAGTGGCCAGTCTTGCCGATCGGCTGTTCCAGGAGATGGAGCAGCTGCCGATTATCATCGTACAGCGACTGATGATCGATCTGTTCGCGATGATTTCAAGCCATATTGCCGACTGGGGTGGCCGGGTTGGCGGGTTAACCGGAGGTCAACTGGATTATTCGGAGCTGCTGCGGCAAAAATCGCATGAACAGATCAGACGGTGGTGTCAGCGGGTCTTCGATCTCATCCTGGCGCATATGTCCTCTGGCAGAGAGAAAACGCATGAGAAGCTGTTTGCCAAAGTAAAAGCGTACATCCAAGCCCATTATGCAGAGGACGTCAATTTGGAGGAAATGGCAGATCAGGTGTATCTGAACCCGGTCTATTTCAGCCGACTCTTCAAGCAGGAGATGGGAATCAATTTCACGGAATATGTGACCAAGGTAAGGATGGCCAAGGCAAAGGAGCTTCTTCAAAGCGGCCGCTACAAATCGTATGAGGTCAGCGAAATGACGGGCTATCGCAATAGCAAATATTTCACCAAGGTATTCAAGCAGGAAACGGGCTATACCCCCATGGCCTTCAGCCGGATGTTCGAGGAGAGCGAATGAGTCGCTTGCAGAGCAAGAATCGGAGCATCTGGCAGGTCGTACGGACCTACAAGCTGAATAGTCTGTTCGTGCGTAATCTGCTGGTCATCTTCATTGTCATCGCCATCCCATTCACCGGCATCTGGCTCATCATGAACCAGCATAGCCGGGCCATCCTGGAGGACGAGATCAGCGCTGTTCATCTGAACTCGCTCTCCCGAATCAGCGAGGTATCCGACAGCGTGATGGCGCAGACCGATCGGATGGCCACCAAGCTGGCGCTGCTTCCTGACGCCCAGGCATTTATGAAATTCCCCGACTATATGCGCAATTTCCAGACAGGCGTTATCAATCTGGGGCGCAGCATCTCTTCGTTTATCCATGTACACGATTATATCGATTCCATACATCTATACTCAGAGGTCAATCAGTTCATCATCTCCAACAACAACAATACCGCCGCTGCGTCCTTCCGGGATAATAACTGGCTGGGTGAATATGCCCGGCAGGCCAATGACCGGTCGTGGACGATGACTCGCAAAAAATTTGACCGTTACCCGTACCTGCTCTCCGTGGTGCGACCGGCCGCATCCATTGACCGCTACATGGCGGGGGCCGTCATCATTAATCTGGACATCCAACGCCTTGGCATGCTGCTGAACCAGACGGAGCGTGCTGACGGAGAACTGATCTATATCATCAGCAACACGGGGGAGATCATCTACAGCCAAGATACGGGACAGTTGTTCGCCGACGCGGGGCAGGTGCCGGCGCTCTCGGGGACCGCTGTCGTCATGCAAGCGGAATCGCGCATCGTACGGCATGAGAAGGATCGCTATGTGGTCTCCGTTATCCCCTCATCAACGATGCCCTGGCGGTATGTATCCATTCTGCCTATGGTGCATGTCGAGGAGCAAGTCCAGACGATGAACCGATTCTACAGTATGGTGCTGGCGGGGAGTGCAGTCGCAGTCCTGCTGGCAGTCATCCTTATCTCGCTGCGCACTTACGGCCCGCTCAAACGTCTGTTGACCCTGATCGACAACCCCGAGGCATGGGAGGAGCGGCGGCAGAGAAGGCCAAGCAAGTCCAGAGAGCGATTGAATGAGGACGAGTTGCATTATATTGCCGATGGCATCTTGTCGACGGCCAAGTCCAGGCAGGCGGCGGAGAAGGAGCTGCAGCACCGAATCGAACTTCTCGGCAAGGCGCAGACGGCAGCCCTACAAGCGCAGATCAATCCCCATTTGCTGAGTAATACGCTAGACAGCATGCAATGGATGGCGATGGAGCTGACGGGCGGACGCAACGAAATATCCCGCATGGTGCAGTCGCTGTCGGCTCTGATGAAGGCAAGCATGCGCAGCGACAGTCACCTCATTACGGTTGCGCAGGAGCTGGAACATGCGCGCCGTTATATCGAGATCATGGAAATTCGATTTGCGGAGAGGCTCGCCTTCGAGATAGAGGTCGATTCTTCGTTGCATGAGTGCAAGGTCGTACAGATCATCCTGCAGCCGTTGATCGAGAACGCGATTGAGCACGGGATTCGGCCAACACGCAGGCCGGGCAAGGTTAGCGTATCTTGCGAGCGCGAGCGGGACTGGCTGACTTTTATTATCCGAGATGACGGCGCCGGTATTCCTGCCGGTGAGCTGGAGGAGCTGAATTCACGGCTCAAACGGGAGTACACCCTGGAGAGCGACCACATCGGCCTGCGCAATGTCAACCAGCGCATCAAGCTGTTATTCGGTGAAGCGGCGGGCATAACGGTGAAGAGTGAGAGCGGGCGGGGGACCGATGTGTATGTCCGGCTTCCTTTTATCGAGGGGTGATTAGTAGAGCTTGTCCGCCAAAGTAGGGAATCTACACCATCAGAAGTGACCGGAAGTCGAGAAAGTGGAAGGAATCTTCAGGAATTAGAATTGATCCGCAGAAAAGGGAACCGATACAATAAAGACAGAAGCGCTTCCAAAAAAATGAACCACAGCGTGGGGAAAACGGGGGATGAGTCGGATGGCATGGAATAGAAGAAGAGGCATGGGCTTGGCGACACTGGTAGCGGCTGTGATTGTAAGCGGTTGCTCGAATGATTCGGTTAATCTGCCGAATACGGGAGAGGGACCGAACGCCACACCTGGCGGTCAAGTGGCTGAGGCCGATCCGGTTACGCTGAAATGGATGCTCGGGGGCCCCGGCAAGCAACAGGACTCGGACCGCGTATGGGCAGAATTCAACGAACGTCTACAGGCGTACTTGCCGAATACGACGGTGGAGTTCGAGATTGTACCCTTCAGCGAATATAGGGAGAGATGGCAGCTGATGTCTGCTTCGCAGGAGCGTGTCGATTTGGCTTGGCACGGTTATGTAATGCCGCTCGCCGATGAGGTCAGCAAGGGTGCCTATCTGCCGCTGAACGAGCTGATCAATGAGCATGCGCCGGAGCTGCTGGAGACGATTCCGCAGTGGGTGTTCGACCTGGTGACCTTCGATGGCGATATCTATGCCGTGCCCAACTACCAGCAGATGACGGATTTGCGGCTGGGAATGCGCACGCCCAAGGAGCTGGCGGATGAGTTTTTGGATAAAGAAAAGGCGGAGGAAATCTTCTTCGCAAGGGAAGCGACGCCGCTTGACCAGGCCTCGTATGACGTGTTAAGTGAGTATTTCGAGAAGCTCAAGCAGGCAGGCCGGATCCAAAAGGGCGTGAGTGACGCCATCTGGACGGACCATAACAAGGGAATCATTCTGGCAAATCCGTATGTCATCCCGTTTGACGACAAGACCTATACAGTTAGTCTGGCTGATGAGCTGCCGGAGCGCATCCTGCAGCAGCAGGTTGCAAGAGAGTGGTTCCAGAAGGGCTATGTCCGGGAGGATATCCTGAGCAATACGAACCGCAGACAGGACGAAGGCAAGCCGGACGGCTACATTGCCTATTTTCATGAAAATTTCGAGGGACAGAGCCTTCGGGAGAGTGGGAAGAGAGGTTTTCCGGTTGAAGTGGTGGCTATGCAAAAGGAGTTTCAAATCTCACGGCTCAATAGCGCGACGAACACGGCAATCGCCAGGCAGTCCAAACATCCGGACCGGGCGATGCAGCTGCTGAGTCTGATCCAGTCGGAGGAAGGCAAGGAGCTGTACCGGCTGCTGGTGAACGGTATTGAAGGAGAGCATTACACCGTGGTGAGCGAGAACCGCATCGAGCTGACGGATTTTGGCGAAACACAGGATACCGCCCAGCATCCGTATTCCCTGCCGAAATGGGTAGTAGGCAACACCTTCAATGCTTATGAGACGCAGTTCGATGAAGAAGGCTGGAACGACTACGTACTTGAGCTGCACGAGACGGCGACCATCCATTTGCTGGTCGGTTTCCAGCCAGACCTGGAGAGTGTGCGTACCGAGCTCGCTCAGATTAGCGCAATCAACCAGGAATATCTGCTGACGGAGTATTCCACGCGCCCGCTGGATGAGATTAGAGCAGAGAAGGTGGACCGCATCGAGCGCGCCGGTGGCAACCGGGTGAAGGAACTGCTGCAGGAGCAAGTAGATGCCTTCCTGGCCGAGAAAGGAATAAACAAATCTGATGGCTGATATCGATATTGTCGTATTGGGAGGCGGGCTGGCGGGGTGCGCGATGGCAAGGCAAGCGGCGGAGCTCGGCCTCCGGGCTGCCATCGTCGAGCGTCGCGGCACACTGGGGCATGAGATCGTAGCGACCGACCGGACCTGGCTGCGCAACGGCTCTTCGGATGCAACGATCCCTGTGCTTGGTGGAGGTCTGCGCAAGCAGCTCCTGCAAGAGCAGCTGGATGCGGGCCAGGTCCCGCTGTTCTTCTCCGCTGCTGCCGCCCTGGCGGTTGGAGAGGAGGGCACAGCGGGCGTGCTGATCGGCAACAAGTATGGCTTGCAGCTGTTGAAGGCCCGGGCAGTGGTTGATACGACGGGTCATGGCGTCGCCGCTCGACTGCTTGGTTTCGCCCAGCCGGTTGCCGGACCAGCACTGGTTCGTTATGTCATGGAAATGGACAATATCGACTACTTCTTCGAGTCCCGGCAGCGGGTGCCCGGGGAGCTGGAGCTGCTGGGCGATGAAGTGTTGTGCCGCGAGAGCGTCAAGAGCCGGACGCTGCAGGTGGAGTTCGCTTTTGTATCAGCCCTTGGCGAAGGCAGACGCAATGCCCGGGCTATCCTGGAGAGCGAAGCCAAGCGCCGGGCCTATCGGCTCGCCTGCTGGCTGAGGGAGCATGTCGAGGCATTTGCCTCGTCACGGCTCAGCTATCTGCCGTGGGAGGCCTGGATCGGCGGTGTTGATGAGGAAGGGGCTGAATTGCTGGGACAGCAAGCGGGGGCGGAACAGCCAGAGGAGCGCAAGGAGACAGAGGGGCCAGAGACGCCGAACGGACTGTATCGTCTCTGGGCTCCCACACATCCAGCGCTCTCGACCTCTGACCTGGCGGCGCTGGAGAAACAGGCAAAGGTGTTGGCCCAGCAGATTCTATCGGAGCTGCCGACCGGCGCGCGGCCTGTGGCGGGCTTTGCGGCGGGTCACACCTATCTGCCCGTGTCAGATTGCCAATTCTCGGCGTATGACGACTCCAGGCTGGACGTCGATTTGATAGCCGTTGCGTTTGATGATGCGCAGGTTCGGCAGCGGATTGCCGCCCCAGCGATTGTTGCGGGCACCGGCACGGCCGGCACGATGGCGGCGGCCGCTTTGCGGGAGATGGAGGTCTCGCCAGTTGTGCTGGAAGCCAACAGCGAGCTTGGCGGCACTAGCGTAGTCGGTCTGGTTAGCGGCTACTGGAACGGCTACCAGGGCGGCATGAACCGCCGCCGCGACCGCGCGATTGCCGACATCGCAGCGGAGGTGACGGGCAAGCGGATGACGACCGATGTCGCGTCGTCCATTATCTTGCAGCATCTGGCCCTGGAGCCGGAGATGCCCTGTATCCACACGGGCACGCTGGTTTGCGGTACGCTGACGGAGGGCAAGCGGGTCAGGGGCGTGCTTGCCGTCGATGACTACGGTCTGTTTGCAATCGATGCGCCCGTCACGATTGATGCCACGGGCGATGCTGATGTCGCTTATCTGGCGGGGTGTGCTTATGAGTATGGCGATCCCCGGGATGGCACGACCCAGACGGCCAGCCTGTGGGGCGAGGACCACTGGAAAACGAGAAATGTGATGGATTACCGCTATTTCACGGATCTCGATATGATCTACAACGACAAGTACTCCGAGCTGCTGCGGGGCCTCTATCTTGGTCACCGCCACAACAGTGACTATCGCTTCTCGCCGATGCTGACTGTCCGCGAGTCGCGACGCATTGTCGGGGAGGCACGGCTGACGATGCGGGATATCGTGCAGGAGACGGTGCCTGAGGATTGTGTCGGCGTTACGCAGACGCCGGTTGATTTTCACGGGAGAGGCTCCGCCTATTTTGTACATCTGGGGCTGTATGAGTCACATTACAAGCTGAAGGCTCGCATTCCTTACCGCTGCTACATCCCCAGAGGCTACGACGGCGTGCTGGTGACGGGCAAATCCTTCTCCAGTACGCGGGATGCCGCCTGCATCGGCCGGATGAACGCGGATCTTCGGCATGCCGGTTACGCGGTCGGATTGGCTGCTTCGATGGCACTGCGTTCGGGGACGGATGTCAGGAGCATTGACGTGACCGCGCTTCAGCAGCAGCTTATTGAGCGGGAAATCTTGCCGGACTGGGCGCTTGCCGCTCCGGAGGAGCCTGTGGTCGGCGCGGGGGCCGAAGAAGTGAAGACGATGCGTCTGCTGATGGCTCCCGGTCTTGAGGAGGCCACCCGTGCGACGCTGGACGAGGAGGGTGGCCTGAACGCGCCCTCGGATGAACGGCTCCGTCTGGTGCGGGCCTGGTTCGGGGACGAGACAGCGCTGGGCGAGCTGGCCGAGCTGCTGGAGCGATTCGTACGCGGTGGCGAGCTGGATCGGGTGAGCGCGGTGTCGGCGGATGAAGACAAGATGCGCAACCGGCAGATCAATCAGTGTATTGCTCTGCTGGGCAAGTCCGGGAATACCCGGTACGTGCCGACGCTGGCGCTTGTATTGGACGCAGCAGGCCCGGGTGGCCCGGTAGCCTATCATAAGCAGAATGCGTATGGCAAAGGACGCAGAGACGCTCACCGCGTGCCGCATTATGCGCGGCTGTTGACGTTGTGCCATGCCGCAGAGCGGCTGGCGGACGAACGGCTTTCCCCGGGAATCGCCAAGCTGCTAGCAGACGGAACCTTGTCGGGATATCTGGCTCCGGAGAAGCACGGCGACGTGCCGCCCTTCTTTTGCTCTTATCTGGAGCTTTGTATCGCGCGAGCCGCTGCCCGATGCGGCGTCAGAGCGGGAGCGGCCCGGCTGGCCGATTATGCAGGGGATGCCCGTTATGTGCTGAGTCGGCTCGCACAGCGCGAACTGACTCTGCTGGCGGGCACTGATCAAGGTAAGACACCCGATGACTGGCATGCGTGGCTCGCTGCACAGCCGTCGTTTGCCAGTACCCCTTATACAGGTCCTATCGTGGGGTATGATGACGAGCCTTGAGACACGAAGACCAATTTGGTAAGTGGGAGGCAGGAATAGATGAGGAAGAACATGGCATGGGTGCTAATCTTGGCTTTGATCTGGAGCGCGTTTCCGGCAGCAGGGACGGCGCAGGAAGATACGCCGCAGGAGCTGCCGGAGCTTGAAGTTGTGCTGCAAGAGGACTTCAATGATGAGCCTGCAGGCTGGACGGTGCATCCGACCTTCACCCGGGTGCAGCGTCCGGGAGCAGAGCCGGGGGACTACATGATGCATATTCCGGCGGGTTCCGCCAGCCGGCATCTCTCGCACAGTCTGAATGCCTACGAGGGCACCCTTACGCTAGAGGTCGAGGTCAATTACGCGGCGTCCGCTACCCAGATTAAGGTACCGGACTTGTTCATCAACGGTAATCAACAAGGCGTCCTGACCTCCGTTATTGGCAACCGTTTGTCTGTGCCTTACTTCAATCCCGACACCGGCACCAATGTCCGCAAGACGACACCCATGGCTCCGAATGAGTGGCACAACATCAGGATCCAGGCCAGTACCGTGACCGATCGTTTCTCGCTGTGGCTCAATGATGTACCGTTCCTGGAAGACGTGCCGTTCTTCAATGGCACGGATGCCGTCTCCCTCTCACAGATTCGTTTCACGGCACATACGGCAACCGATCCGGAATTCTATGTAGACAATGTCTTCGTGTACAAGGGTGAGGCGCGTATCCCGGTTGCGACGGTGCCGCTCAGCAGCTACCTGCTGCGAAGCGTGCTGTTGCGTGCGGACGATCCAACCCTGATTGCGGGAAATTTCAAAACTGAAGCCGAGCATTCGCCATATGTGGCGAACGGCGTCTTCATGCTGCCGATCGGCGCGGTCGCCGCAGGCTTGCGGGCCGACACCGGATACGACGAAGCTACGAAGACCCAGCGCATCTCCAGGCATGGGGTGGATGTCCTGGTGACGGCAGGTGCCGCCGAGGTCCTCGTGGGCGGGGTGCCGATGCCAGTTGATGTTCCTGCGGTTGTGACGGCGGGGACGCTGTATGTCAGTCTGGACGCCGCCGCGCTTATCCTGGACAAGGAAGCGATATGGGATGCGGCGAGCGGGCTGGCGATACTGGCCTACGCCGATGTGATTCCCTCTGGGGATGCGCTAGGCATGCTCTGGTCCGAGGCCGAGGCACTGCTCGATACCGTACCTCTGCCATCCGCGGACATCTATGTGGATGCTGCTGCAGCGCCGGGCGGAGACGGCAGCGAGAATGCGCCGTTTGCTGCCTTGGAAGAAGCCCGGGCGGCGGCCCGGATACTGATTGCCGCTGAGGCGACAGGCGATATCCGGGTCATACTGCGGGGAGGCACCTATCGGCTGTCGGAGAGCTTTGTGCTGACGGATGCAGATTCTCCCCAGGCCCCCTACACGATGACCTACATGTCTTATCCCGGGGAGCGCGCGGTCGTCGAGGGCGGGACAGTTGCCAGCGGCTGGCTGCCTCATGGAGGTGGCATCTACAAGGCGCCGCTGCCGGCAGGCAGCCATCCGCAGACCCTCTATGAGAGCGGTACGCGCGCGTCCATCGCCAGACATCCCGACACCGGATATCTCCGCATGGTCAAGTCCGAAGCCAGCCCGCGCAGCGCATTCATCTTCGAGCCGGGTGACATCCCGCAGGTGGCGAAGCCCGAGGAGCTGCAGGTGTTGGCCTGGCCGGGCGGGCCAGGTGGCTATATCAACTATTCCACCTTCCGCTCTGCAGTTGTCTCAGTCGACTATACCGAGCGTCTGGTTGCGCTGGTCCGCTCCGCGACGTATGAGCTGGGCACAGGCTCGCGTTATTATATGTACAACGCCCCGGAATTCCTGAATGCGCCGGGCGAGTATTATGTCAATCGGGCGACCGATGAGCTCTTCTACATGCCCTACGGAGATCTGGACGAAAACGAGGTACTAATACCGGCGGATCACGACCTGATCGTCATTGATGGCACGCCCGAGGCACCCGCTCGCAACATTGTACTGGAGGGACTGGTCCTGCACGGCACTGACCTGGGGCGGGATCTGGTGTCCATTGCCAATGCCCACAATATTACAGTGCATAAGTCCGAGCTGTTCAACAGCGGCAATATTGGCATTCATATCAAGGAGCATGCCAGACAGAACGTAGTGGACAACAATCTGATCTATCAGACCGGCTTCTATGGCGTATACATTGCCGGCCGCCAGAATACGAGCGAGAACGAAACGTATGGCAATGTCGTCACCAATTCATATTTACACCATGTGGGAGAGATGAACGGCAATGCCGCCGCCATTCGAGTAGCCCATGCCTCCTATTCACTGGTTTCGCACAACCGAATCCGACATTCGCCGCGCAACGGGATTCATATTATGGGAGCACCCGATCCGTCGCTGATCGGACGGACCTTGGACGGCATTCTGGTCACGGAGAACAATGTCAACGATTTCAAGGTGGCCCGCTACAATACGGTGGAATACAACGACGTCTCCGAGGTGGTGCAGGACTCCATGGATACGAACGCGATCGGCATGTGGGGTGCGGGCGTGCGCAATACGATTCGTCGCAACAGTGTGCACCATGTCAACCTGCCGCAGATTACGCTGAATCGCAGCCATTCGTACTGGTTTCCGTTGTACCTCGACGAGAATTCCAATGACCAGATCCTGGACAGTAATATCGCCTACAGCAACCAGCTCACGGGGGACGGCGTGCAGGCTGCCGCATTCCATGATAACGCTTCGAAGGATGCGATACTCACGAACAACGTCTTCCTCGATGCCAATTACAGCAAGTCCGTAGTCAGTGTCAATGACATGAACACAACCGACCGCCGCTCGACAGGCCTGGTGGCGGAGCGCAATCTGATGAGCGGGTTCAACGGGTACGTCTATACCTTCTCGAAATGGACGGACCAGACGGTCACTTCCGTAGACCGCAACTTCATGAACAGCGGCGACGGCCGTTATCTGCTGCGTGGCAACGGTCCGGCGCAGACGCTGGAGGAGTGGAAGACGTACGACAACCGTAACTATGATGCGCACTCGCTGACCGGGGAGCCGCTCTTCGCCAACGCGTCCGGGGACGACTACCGTCTGCGATACGCTTCGCCGGTGTATGCGACGGGATTCCAGGATATTCCGCAAGGCGAGATCGGGCTGCAGACGGATTATGCCTTCGCCGATGCCTCCGAACCGGTGGAGCGACTCTACCTCTCAGCCGCAGGCGACGACAGCAAGCGGGCCTGGGCTGCGCTGCCGATTGGCGACAGCAGGCAGTTGGAGGTGACTGTGCGCACCGCCAGCGGGTACCGGTGGGATGTGCAGGACGCCTCAGTCACGTACATCAGCAGCAATCCCCAAGTGGCCGTGGTGGATGCGGCTGGTGAAGTGACCGCGCTGGCCCGGGGGACGGCAGAGATTACGGTGTCCTACAGCCGCGGCGGCGTCACGCTAGCGGCAGGATACGAAATTATTGTTGATGACGAGCTCGAGACTTTGCAGTTGCATGAGGTGCGGCCGGTTTACCGGGTGCAGGAGTCCTTCGTGCCTCTTGTGCTGGCCGAATCCGAGTTCGGCCATCTGGTACGCTTGGATGATGCCGTGCTGAGTGCGAGCGATTCCAGCGTCGTCATTGACGGCCAGACGGTCACCGTGACATCGCCGGGCACCTACACGCTCACGGCTGCTTCACCCGGACATCCCGCGCTCAGCGTATCTGTGGACTTCATCGTTCAGTCCGAGGTACTTGCGGGGGTGGAGGTCACGCTGGACCAGGCTGTTTACGAAGTAGGAGAGACTGTCGCGGTCTCCTATACCTTGCTGGATTCGGCAGGTGAGGAAATGGATGCGAGCGAGGCGAATATCACGTTTACCGTCGATGGGGAGGACGTGCTGGAGCTAAGTCAGGGGCAAGTGCTGGCTACTGGTGAGGGCATAGGCAGCATCGTCGTCACCGCCGATCTCGAGGGTCAGGTCCGCTCCGGTCGTGTCGACGTGGCCGTCCAGCCAGCGGGGGCACAGATCCCGGCGGGCTATACCTTGAGCAACTACAACCGCAGTGGATTGAATCCGAGCGCAGGCTATGCCTATGAAGCGGCAGGGCGCATCCATATGGCCACCAGCGGCTTCGATGCCTGGGGCACGGAGGACAGCATGGCCTTCCTGCACAGGGAACTGACGGAGGCGGAGGAGCTGACAGTAGAGGCAACAGTTCACGTGCTGCAGAACCCGCCCGCTATCGAGGCCTCGGGAGAAATCGCCATCCATGCGGCGGCAGGAGTAATGATCCGGGCGGAGGATGCGGCCTCCAGCCATAACGTCTTCGTGCGGTACCGGCTTAATGGGGATGTCATTATGTCGTATCGCAACCAGGCGTATCCCGCTTCAACGCGTGTGAGCGGCGGTGAGCCCGGTCAGCCGGTCCAGGTAAGACTGACCAAGAATGGTGATCAATACACCGGCTATTACAAGAACGGGCTTGGCGACTGGATAGAAATCGCGACGATTACCGTACCTATGGGCGATGATGTACTGGCGGGCATTGGCCTCCAGAGCGGCAGCCAGGGCAATATGAACCGGGCCGAATTGTCCGGCCTGTTGATTACGGAATAGAAGCGCGAACGACAAATATCAGACTTTAAAAAAAGGCCGGATAGGCACGGAATCGAATCTGGAGAAGCGAAGCGTTCGCCTTTGTCCCCGGATTTCAACCGCTAGAGCGGTTAACAATCAAGAAATCTGGGGACAACAGCGATCGTAAGATCGATCCGTGACTGTAGGCTTTCTTTTTGAAGGCAATCTGAAATATACGGAACATCGATTAGGCAGAAAGGGGATTCGTATGATTAACGTACCGATTAATGCAGCTGAGACGATACTGGAGCCCTTCTGGGATACAGGAGACTCCTACCCCGGTCATCAGAAGCTTTCACGGCTCACGCCTTACCGCATCACGTACGGTCTGGGCGCGATTGCCAAGGTGCATGACACCTGGAACGGGGTCCGGGTGGAGATTGAGCAGCAGTCTGAAGGCACGTATGCGGCCGAGCTGGAGCGCGACTGCGAGGTGAATATCGGCAGCTACGATGTTTTCCGCATCTTTGCCGCTGTCCCCCGCGAGATCGAGCTGGAAATTCACGGCGTCATTGACGGCGAGGAACGGCTTATCCTGCAGTCGCAGGGCAACGGGGCAACCGGTGAATATGACGGATCGTTGAGCGGTACCCGGTTAAGCCGGATTCGGCTGCGCTTCCGCAAGGATAGCGAGACGCCGCTGAGCGCGCATCTCTACTGGTTTGGGCTGGCCAATGCGGATCGGCAAGCCGAGCTGGAAGCGATGGAGAGTCCGTACAATGCCGCTTGGGAGGGCTGCTTCCGGGCGTCGTCCGACTTGGCGCCCGAAGCGGGACTCTACACGGATGCTGCCGAGCTGGAGGCACTGCGGCACAAGCTGGCGCAAGAGCCGTTCTGCAGTGTAATGGCAGAGATTCGCAGCGAGGCGGAGCAACTGCTGCTCAGCCAGCCGGAGCGCGAGATCGGGGTCTACTTTCCATTCCCCGATCGGCGCTTCCAGCGTGAACGGGATTATACCCGCGCGGATCTTGCGAGGCAGATGGAGACGGTTGCCTTCGCTGGTCTGATTGACGGCCGAGAGGATCTGCTGCGGATGGCCTGCCGGATGGCTCTCAGCGCGGCTCACAGCACATATTGGTGCGAGAGTATTATGGGTGTGATGCCAGGTGTGACCTGGCATCACCGCTCGTTCACCGAGTATACGGTGAGTCGGGCTTGTGCGACTGTTCTGGATTGGGCGGGGTCCCTACTGACCTGGCACGGGCGCAATATTATTATGGACGCCATTATTATGAAGGGGCTGCCGCGCATGGAGGCGGACTTCCGTACCATGGACTACATTTACGATAACAATCAGGGCTTCATGTTTAACTGGGGACGGGTAGCGGCGCTGCTCGTGCTGGTCCGTCGTTATCCGCGCTATGAGTCGGCAATTGTCCAGGCCGAGCGGGATCTGGAGGAGATGGTTGCAAGCTGCGTGCAGCCGGATGGCGGCATTCTGGAGGGACCGGTCTACTGGACGGCAATTTGTCAGTGCCTGTTCCCGACGCTGCAACTGCTGGCCCGCTACCGCGGCAAGACGCTGACGGAGTATGCTGGAGCCACGATTCGCTCGCTGGCCGCCTATGGGCTGACGATGCTCAGCGACCAAGGTCCCGGTCTGCGGATGTTGCCGGTCAATGATTCACCACACAGCGGGAGCGGGGCGCTCGGCATCAATCCGTTTCCTGTGAGCATGTTTGCCGGGCTGAGCGAGGACCCGGCATGGCAGCGGGCTTATACCCAACTGGATGTCGCATCACTTGGCATGAACCGCGTGTTTTTTTGTCTGATGGCACCTGAACGACAAGCCCAGTCGGGCCCTGTCGTTCCCGACGGCCTGCTGACGTTGGAGCATACCGGACAGACCTCGCTGTGGCGCACGACGCCTGATTTGGGGCGGATTCATCTGCATGTGACGAGCGGGCCCGTCTATTTTGCCCACTCCCATGGAGATCGGGGGGCCTTCATCCTGGAGGTGGGAGGGACACCAATCCTCATTGACCGGGGCATTCTTACCTATAACAACGCCTACGGGTCGGAGATGCGCAAGAGCCGCTCGCACAACCTGCTCCAGCCGGAGGCAGAGGGGCGCATGCAATATGACCAGCCAGCAGAAGACTCTATCGGGGGTAAAGTGCTGCAAGCCAAACTGCAAGATGGGATGTTCGAGTACTGCACCGATACGACTGCGGCCTGGGAGCCGAATGTATTCGAGCGTTGCACACGCTCGATTCATTCGGATTCGTCGTATGTCTACCGCATCCGGGATACGGTGCGCTATGTCCGGCCGACGGCCTCCAGCTTCCGCTTGAACACGTATGGATTGGTCTCCAGGCGCGGCGACCGCTGGATCATTCGCGAGGGTAATATCGAGATCGCGGTCATTCCTGAAAATTATACCCCCGTGTCGGACTTCTGCGGACCGGATCTGATTGGCTCACAGCGCGATCAGCACGGGGAGTATCGAGAGGTGAATCAGCTGCGGTTGTATATGGATCGGGCCGAGGCACATGATCTGGTAACACGGATCGAGATATCCCGGGTGGAATCGGAGGTTGTCAGTGCGGAAGAAGAGGCGGAATAAGCGACGCCTGCGCCGCAGCAAGGGAGGGGGAAATCCAGTGAAACAGGAGCAGGCAGAGGCCAAGAGCAAGACCAAGGCCAAGGCCAAGGACCAGGTCCAGAGGATGTATGGACAATTGAGCCTGCAAGAGCCCGGCCGCATCACCACCGTGGACGGCGACTATGATGTCGTCGTTTGCGGCGGCGGTCCGGCGGGATTTGCTGCAGCGGTGGCCGCGGGCAGACTCGGTGCGCGCGTGCTGCTTGTGGAAAAGGCGGGGGCGCTGGGCGGTGTATGGACCTCGGGCTTACTGTCGTTCATTATGGACAACGGCGGCAAAGGGGGCCTGCTCGCAGAGCTGCAGGAGCGGCTGCAGTTCTTGGACGGCTATCGGCTGCAGCCCCATCCTGCTTCGGACAGCGAATATGACGGCAGCCGTGATTTCACGTATGATGCCGAGGTTATGAAGCTGGTGCTGGAGGCCATGTGTGTGGAAGCTGGCGTGGAGCTGCTACTCCATACGCAGCTCTGCGGCGTCCTCCGTGAAGGCTCACATGTGACTGCGGTGCTGACTGAAGGACCCGGCGGCCGCCGCGCGGTAACAGGTCGGGTCTTCATCGACTGTACAGGCAATGGCGATGTGGGCGCTTATGCGGGCTGCAGCCACGAGCGTGGCCATCCGGTCACAGGCAAGACGCAGCCAGCGACATTATATGCCTTGGTCAGCGGCGGGCCGAAGCTGCCGCTCAGTTGGTTCCGAAGCGAGGAGAAGCAGGCATTCTATGATCTGCTGCGTAGTGTGGGGCGGGAGCCCAGCTACCGATTGCCCAGTCTGTTCGCGCTTCCGCACCCCGACCTGGTATGCCTGATGATTAATCATGAGTATGGTGTGCAATGCGATTCAGCAAGGCAGATCACAGATGCCACGGTGCATGCGAGGCGAGAACTGTTCGAAGCGGTGGCGGCGTTGCGTACCCACGAAGAATGGCAGAATGCCCGCATTGTTGCGACAGCCTCGCACATTGGACTGCGCGAGGGCAGAAGACTGGAGGGGCATTACCAGCTTACGGTCGATGATGTAGTGCAAGGCGCGCAGTTTCCTGATGGTCTATTCACGGTAACGCTTCCCGTCGATATCCACGATGTGACTGCGCATGAAGGCGAAGGAGCCGGTCGTGACGGCCTTGTGGCCCAGCCCTACCAGATCCCGTACCGGGCGCTGATTGCCACAGCGGTGGACAATCTGGCCATGGCGGGACGCTGCATTAGCGGCGATTTTTATGCGCATGCTTCGTACCGGGTGACCGGCAATTCCGTCGCCATGGGGGAGGCAACCGACATTGCTTCAGCCTGGGCAGCGTTACAGGGACTGCCGTTGGTGGAGCTAAGCGGCACGGCGGTCGCAGCGGAGATGCGTCAACGAGGATACACGGGAGCTTGAATCACCAGCAACATTTTGCGTCAGCTAGATAGGAGGGGATAATAATGAAGATTACGGATATGCGCACCTTTGTCGTGGACGGCTTCCGGACCAACTTCGTCTTCGTGAAGCTGTACACGGATGAAGGCATCGAGGGTGTAGGGGAGGCGACGCTGGAGTACAAGGAGCAGGCAGTGGTCGGCGCGCTGGAGGACCTGCGCCGGTACCTGGTGGGCAGGGATCCCCGGGAAATTGAGGCACACTACAGCGCGATCTATAGAGACGCATACTGGCGTGGAGGGGCGGTTCTGATGTCTGCACTGAGCGGCGTGGAAATGGCGATGTGGGACATCTGCGGCAAGGCGCTTGGCGTGCCTGTCTATCGTCTGATGGGTGGAAAGGTGAGAGAGAGCGTCGAGGTGTACGCAAACGGTTGGTTCGCCGGGGCCAATCAGCCCGAAGTGTTCGCTGAAAAAGCGCAGGAGGCGGTAGAGCGTGGGTTCTCCGGACTGAAATGGGACCCTTTCGGGAGCGCCTATATGACGATTGGCAGAGCTGAGCTGAAGCATGCGCTGCGCTGTATCGAAGCGGTTCGCACCGCAGTCGGCGATGGCATCGATCTGTATATTGAAGGTCACGGCCGCTTCAACGTGCCGACGGCGCTGACCATAGCTCGGGAGATTGCCTGCTTCAAGCCAACATGGTTCGAGGAGCCGATTCCGCCGGACAATGCCGATGCCCTGGCCGAGGTGCGCCGGCAATCGCCGGTAGCGATTGCCGGCGGGGAGCGCATCTACACGCGCTTCGGATTTCGCGAGCTGCTGGAGAAGCGGGCCGTCGATTATGTCCAGCCAGATGTGAGCCACGCGGGCGGCATCAGCGAGACTCGTAAGATCGCCGCGATGGCCGAAGCGTATCACCTGCCGTTTGCACCCCATAATCCTAGCGGGCCAGTTGCCAATGCAGCGACGCTGCAGCTCGCCGCATGTACACCGAACTTTCATATTCTTGAGATTATGGCTACCGATGTGCCTTGGCGCGGCGAGCTGACCGACGAGCGGCTGTTGTTCTCCGGGGGCCTGATGCACATTCCTGATGCGCCGGGATTGGGCATTGAACTGGATGAAGACGCAGCGCTGAGATTTCCTTATGCTGCGCATGATTTACGGCATTACAATGGAGAACTGACCGCCATTCGTCCACCGCAGAGCAAACCCTATTTTTAGCGTATATGTGACAGGAGGACTACAGGTGAAGGAGTATCACGGCAAGGTAGTGATGGTTACCGGTGCTTCGCAAGGGCTAGGAAAGGCAATGGCGGAGGCCTTCGCCGAGCGAGGTGCTAAGCTCATCGTGAACAGCGTGGATCCGCCGGAGGTGCTGGAGGCGTTAGTCTCTGAGCTGCGGGCAAAAGGGGCGGCTTGCGAGGGGATAAGGGCAGACGTGAGCAAGGAGGAGGAAGTGGCGGACCTGTTCGCCCGCACTGCATCTGTGTTTGGTCGCCTAGATGTCTTGATCAATAACGCAGGCATCAGCCGTGCGGAGGCCCTAAGCGAAATCACGATGCAGAGCTGGGAGGAGGTGCTGGCTGTCAATCTGACGGGCACGTTTCTCTGCTGCAAGCACGCCATGCCAATGATGCAAGAGCAGCGCTCGGGCCGGATTATCCAGATTGCTTCGGTCGTGGCGCAGCAGGGCGCGCTGTATGGTCACGTCCACTACGCCTCCAGCAAGGCCGGACAGCTCGCCTTCACCAAAACATTGGCCCGGACAGCCGCTCCTTACGGCATCACAGTGAATGCCATTGCGCCGGGTATCATCGAGACGGAGCTGCTGCGTAGCACCCTGGGGAATCAGAAAATAGAGGCGCTATCGTCTTCCGTTCCGCTTGGTCTGGGCAATCCCCGGGATATCGCGGCAGCGGCCCTGTTTCTTGCCAGTGAAGGAGCAAGGTATATTACGGGCGCTACCCTGGATGTCAACGGCGGTATGCATATGCGTTAAGCCATCTGCCCAACGAGAGTGGCAATGGTGCTCCACTTCTGATATGCTATCTAGAGCGAACATTCTATCTAAGGTGGAGGACCAATGAGTCAAAAACGAGCCGACTTAATCAGGACCGCTGAGCATTTGTTTTACCAGAATGGTTTCCACGCAATTGGCATCAAGCGGATTGTAACGGAGTCGGGTATTGCCACAATGACGTTGTACAATCACTTCGCCTCCAAGGAGGAGTTGATTATCGAAGTTCTTCAGCAGCGGGAAAGCAGGTACCTGGATCACTTGCATCGGCACCTCGGAGGGGCCGGCGAAACAGGAAGTATGCTGAAGAAACTCTGCCATGCGCATGGGCTGTGGCTACAACGGCACGAGCAGCGGGGGTGCCTGTTCCTGCGGGCAAAGGAAGAGTATAACGGTGACGCGGAGCATCCAATTGTTCAACTGGTGGATAAGCACAAGCATACGCTGCAGGAGTGGATTCATAACTTGCACGCAGACATTACGTTTAATCAGGCATTGCAGGCTACCCTGTTGATGGAGGGAGCGACTGCCTTGGCAGAGACGTCGGGTGCCGGGCAAGCTAGCGAGCAGTTGGAGATGATCGCTGAGCAAATGTTTGCATAATTGAACAAACGGACAACCGGGGCTCCTCCCAGCGGCCCGGCTTTTTTTTAATTGGTAGTATAATGATCGTTCTATCTAGATGGGAGTGCTGTTATGAAACGTATTGTACTGACCGGCACGGTCTTTATTGCCATCACCTATGCGCTGGGAAGGTTCAGCTATGGATTGTTTATGCCCGAGATTAGCGCCGCGTTGAGGCTCTCCGAAGCGAGTAGCGGATCGATAGCTTCAATGGCCTATGCGGGCTATTGTCTAGCCCTCCTTACGGCTTCATCTCTTGTGCGGTGGGGCGGCGGCCGGGGGACGCTGCAGCTTGCGGGTGTTTGTGTACTACTGGGTTTGCTGCTGATTGGCACAGCAGGTCATGGGTTGAGTCTGGCCGTCGGGCTCGCACTGACAGGCTTGAGCTCAGGCTGGGCCTCTCCCGCTTATGGGGAGGTGGTCCATTCTGGCCTACAGCCCGAACAACACGGCCGGGGCAATGCCTGGATCAATAGCGGGACTAGTTGGGGACTGGTTGTGCTGGGACCCATTGCGTACTTCTTTAGTGCAGAATGGCGCTTCGCCTACTTGGGATTTGCGGTGCTTGCAGCCTTAGCAATTCTCATGCAGTGGAGACTTCTTCCTCAAGCACGGGCACAAGAAAACCGGTCAGCTCCCGGGGTGCCGAGCCGATTGTGGCGCACGGGCGGCAGATTAATGGGGGCCGCATTTGCGGTGGGGGCGGCTTCGGCCGTCTACTGGACCTTTGCCCGCAGCATGTGGCAAGCCTGGCACGGACTTACGGGCGACAGCGCCGCTTTCCTGTGGCTGCTAATGGGCGTGTCCGGCATTTTGGGTGGCTTTGCGGGTGTGGTGGTGGAACGTTTCGGCCAAGGGGCAGCATATCGCTGGGGTGTAGGGATTCTGATGCTATCCATCTGTGGAATCACATTGTCCGGGCTGCCGGTTCTTATGTTGTCTGCTATTTTGTTCGGGATTGCTTATATATTCTTGACGGGTATATTTATTGTATGGGGGACGAGATGCTTTCCCCGGCATGCCGCCTTCGGTATTAGCCTAGCTTTTCTGATGCTTGGGGTAGGCCAGTTCGGGGGGAGCATGGCCGCTGGTGTACTCATTGAGGCCACTTCCTATGCGGTCGCCTTTCTGAGCTTTGGCCTCTTCGGACTGGCGGGTCTCGCCATTCGTCCAACCGTGCCAAGAAGTGACTAGCTGCCGCGGTTAGTCCCAATTATTGAACACCAGATCCTCTACGGATCTCGGCTGCCAGTAACGCGCTTGCTTCAGCTCGGCAGCGTCCAGCCGGCTCATAACTTCCTGCGTCAGGTGCTCCTCCAGCATTTCATGACTGAGCAATGTATAACCGAGGGCGTTCGGGTCCCGGTAGAGCGAGTCCAGCTCGGCTTGCGTCAAGTAACCGAAATGGCTCTTTGGCGATTCCCGGCGAATGGCTGCGATCGGGTAATAGGCATTCAGAAAAAAGCTCCATTCCTCCTCGCCATAACGGACCAGAAACCAATAGTAGTTTTTGCCGGTCAGATCGATATCCTCCCATGTGAGCACGAGCTGTCCAGGATCTGTGCCGTGTACGAAGCTCAAGAAAGAATTGGCATGCAGCGGCGTAAGCCGTTGCCCTGGATCTGCGAAGCCGGTAATGCCGCGTTTGATGTAATCCAATGTAAAGTCACCTCGCTTTGATCGGGTAGAATAGGCACAGCAAAAGAGGGCGAAGGGGATGGCCCCTTCAGCCCTCATGCTGTTCTTAAGCCTGATCGGCCTCGTAACGTAGTCCCCATTGGGCGCGAATGGCGTCCAGCGTTCCCATGATGGCTTGCGTCTCCGCTAGCGGCATGATGTCCGACTCCAGCTTGCCAGCGCGAATGGCCTGCATGGCTGCCTCCGCCTCGAAATTATAGCCTTGCATCTCACGACCGTCGTTAAAGTGCTCGGGATCTTGTCCGCTCACATGCAGTGATGCTGACTTGCCGAACAGGAAGTTCGGGATATGGATATAACCTTTCGTACCGTAAATATAGGCGTCATTCACCATCCCCAATTGCACCGCGCTGTTCAGGACAGCGGACCGTCCGCCTTCATACTCGAAGAGCAGGGAGAACTGCTCATCAACCCCTGTCTTGCCAATGTTAGCTACGCTTTGAATCGATTTTGGCTGTGTGCCAAAAATCATCGATGCAAAGGAAACCGGGTAGATGCCAGCATCGAGCAAAGCACCGCCGCCTTTATTGGGATCCAGCAAGCGGCTCTCGGGCTGCCAGCCAATGTTGAAGCCGAAATCAGCCTTCAGCATCCGAACCTCGCCAATCTTCTCACTCGCCAGCCATTCTCTAACCTTGACGATTGGGGGCAGGAAGCGGGTCCACATGGCTTCCATCAGGAAGACATTGTTTTCTTTGGCGACCTGGATCAGCTCGGCGGCTTCGGCTTCGTTCATCGTAAATGGCTTCTCGCAGATGACCGCTTTGCCGGCACGCAACAGGATAAGTGCATTATCTTTATGTACAGGATGCAAGGTGCCGACATACACGATCTGAACGTCCGAATCCTGGGCCAGCTCCTCAAGGCTTCCGTAGGCGCGCGGGATGTTAAATTCCTGGGCGAAGGCTTCAGCTTTGTCTGCGCTTCTGCCGCCTACCGCCAGTAGTTCTGCCCCTTCGGCGAACTTCAGATCCGTGGCAAATTTCTTGGAAATGTTGCCTGGACCGAAGATGCCCCATTTCACTACTTCGACTGTCATGGCTGTCTTTCAGCTCCTTTTTTGAATTCAATTCTTGTTCCTGTATAATACTTTACCACAGGAGTGTCGTCTCGTGTGCAGTGCTCGTTTTTTGCATAAGAAAAACTACATTTGTCCATATATCCGCCGCTTTTCGCCATGTGCCCCCGCCCATCAGAATCGCTATAATGAAGACGTATGAACCGATTATACTATTCACATTTCGTAGGAGGTTTTTATGCCTATCCATTTCGATAAAGAATCGCGAGTCTTTCATCTGTCCAACGAACGGATCAGCTATGTGCTGCAGCTTGTCAAAACGGGTGTCCCTGCTCACGTTTACTGGGGACGCAAGGTCAAGGATGGCCAACTGGCAACCCTGATTCCTTATCAAGAGCGTAGCTCCTTCTCCCCGAACCCATTCGCGGAGGACCGCACGGTCTCGTTTGATGCCTTGCCGCTAGAGTATCCGGTCTATGGCACGGGCGATTTCCGTCATCCAGCGTATCAGGTACAGCTGCCAAACGGTTCGACGATTACCGAAGCTGTCTATCGCACGCATCGCATCTATGCTGGCAAACCGCAGCTGGAAGAACTCCCTGCTACGTATGTCGAGCAGGACGGCGAAGCCACAACGTTGGAGCTGGATCTAGTGGATGAGCAAGCGGGCTTGTCCATTACACTGATCTATACGATCTTCGAACAGCTGGATGTGATTGCCCGCTCGGTTCGTTTTGCCAATGAAGGCGGCGGCAACCTGAAGCTGCTGACAGCGCTCAGCGCTGGCGTGGACTTCCGTACCTCCGATTATGAAATGGTGCATCTGGCAGGTGCCTGGGCCAACGAGCGTCATATGCAACGACGGCAGCTCGCACCAGGCTTGCAGAGCATCGGCAGCAGCCGTGGCTCCAGCAGTCACAACCACAATCCGTTTGTGGCATTGCTGCAGAATGGTGCCGATGAGGATCATGGCGATGTGTATGGCTTCAGTTTGGTGTACAGCGGCAACTTCACCGCACAGGTTGAGGTGGAGCAATACGGGACAACCCGGGTGACGATGGGGATTAATCCGTTTGACTTCAGCTGGCTGCTGGAGCCGGGCGAGTCCTTCCAGACGCCGGAGGCTGTGCTGGTCTATTCGGCCGAGGGACTGGGCGGCATGTCGCGCACGTATCACCGGCTGTACCGGACACGGCTGTGCCGGGGCGAGTTCCGCGACAAGAGCCGTCCGATCCTGGTCAACAACTGGGAAGCGACGTATTTCAACTTCAACGCCGACAAGATCGAGCAGATCGCCAAGGCGGGCAGTGAGCTGGGCATTGAGTTGTTCGTGCTCGATGACGGCTGGTTTGGCAAGCGCGACAAGGATAACAGCTCGCTGGGTGACTGGGTCGTAGACCGCGCCAAGCTGCCGGGCGGCCTGGATGATCTCGCGCAGCGGGTGCGCAACCTGGACATGCAGTTCGGCCTCTGGTTCGAGCCGGAGATGGTGTCGCCGGATAGCGATCTGTACCGCAAAAATCCCGACTGGTGCCTGCATGTGCCGGACCGTCGCAGAACCGAGGGACGCCAGCAGCTGATCCTGGACTTCTCGCGTCCAGAGGTATGCGAGGCCATCCGCACGATGGTGGCGGATATTCTGCGCAGCGCGCCGATCACTTACGTCAAGTGGGACATGAACCGCAATATGACGGAGATTGGCTCGGCAGCACTGCCAGCAGAACGTCAACGCGAGACGGCGCATCGCTATATGCTGGGACTGTACAGTGTGCTGGAGCAGCTGACGTCGGAGTTCCCGCACATCCTGTTCGAGAGCTGCTCGGGCGGCGGCGGACGCTTCGACCCGGGTATGCTCTACTACATGCCGCAAACCTGGACGAGCGACAACACGGACGCGATCAGCCGTCTGCACATTCAATATGGTACATCGCTCGTATATCCGATCAGCTCGATGGGGGCGCACGTCTCGGCTGTGCCGAACCATCAGGTACACCGGATGACCTCGCTGGAAATGCGCGGCCTGGTGGCGATGTCCGGCAATTTCGGCTACGAGCTGGATCTGACGAAGTTCACGGAAGAAGAGCGTACGCTCGTCAAGCAGCAGGTAGAGCAGTACAAGGCTTTCCGTCCGCTCGCGCAATTCGGTGATTTCTACCGTCTGCGCAGCCCGTTCGAGGGCAACGAGGCAGCCTGGATGTTCGTCTCCGAGGACAAATCAGAAGCGGCCGTGTTCTACTTCCGCGTGCTGGCCCAGCCGAATGCGCCGTTTGCGTGGCTGCGCCTCAAGGGGCTGCTGCCGGAGGCGGATTACGCGCTGGCGGGTGAGGAAGCGGAGGCAGCCGTGTACGGCGGGGACCATCTGATGTACGCTGGCCTGCAAGTACCGCGCCTGACCGGAGACTACCAGGGCCACATGTGGCATTTCAAGCGGAAGTAACTCATATAGAGACATGAGAGAAGCCTGTCGGGGCAAGGGGCCCGGCAGGCTTCTTTTGCTGTGCGATGTGGCGGAACCATGTAACCTGACTCACTCCCAAGCACCCGAAGCACCCGGTAGAGCCAACCCCTGCACCCTAGTAGAGTCAACTCTTACAGTCACACCACATGCGTAGGAATAACTGCCGAAAGGCAGGTGAAAGAGCTTGTCAGGCCCACCTCGGTGTGTAATAACAGCCAAAAGGCAGTTGGATGTAGTCGAAGGCGAGCCACGGGGCGAAATAACTACCAAAAGGCAGTTGGATGCAGCAGCTGACTAGCCCCTTCGCCCAATTACTTCCAAAAAGCAGCAGGATGGGCCGGTGACTTGGTCAGAAGAGGGGGCGCACTCGGGGCATCGATAGTTGGTGACAACTTAACGCTCAGTGAATATGGGAGCATGGAGACAAACACGAAAAATCGCATATATTTGGCGGAAATCGGCAGATTTTCGTAAATAAACACGATATTTCATATATATTTGTCCAAAAGTTGTGATTCTCGCGAAATATACTCGAAAATTCGTGTTTATTGCTGGCTCGCTTTGCTTCATCCGTAGGGTTACCGAGACTCCACGATAATCCGCCAGATAACGCGAGATTAATGGTCGGGAAGCGGATCTTGAACGGGTTCACCGCATTTGATGGGCATTTGCTCCGTTACACCAGTCAAATCGGAGGCGAAATCCACAGGGGCGTCGCCGGATATTAGCTGAATCCGTTCGATAAACCTCTGCTTATCCAGGATTTGCGTCGTCGCAGCCCTTTCTCCTGGCGCGGGCTGGAGCTCGGACATACTGACGTCTACGAAGCCCATTTTCTCAACCGTCTCGTTGCCCAAGTCCTTGTACATATTGCTCTCTTCCCCCTGAATCCAATAGAGGTTGGGATAATGCTCGGATGATGGGCCGACGGCTTTTTTCAGAAACAAAATATACCGATCCCCTTGCTCGAACAAGGGATTATCATTAAACAACATGCGATCGTTTCCTTGCTGCATCACATGAATGACGTCCGACTCCAACCCGTGATCCTGCTTTTGGGTGCTTACGATATGTGCTTCGAAAATACTTTTTGGCGTGGGATGAGAGAGTCCGTCATCTTGCTTCTCGATGATCTCAACCTCAACGATTAGATCGGCCAAGGCTACACCTTCCTCGAACGGGAACACTTCCACTCCGCCATAAAATGATGATTGGTATTCACTCACACTCTGCTCCGGCAGACTCACCTGACCAGCCTCAGACGCGCCTCCCAGCAAGAGCGGGACGGCCAACAGACACACAGCTAGCTTACGCATGGCACTCAACCTCCTTCTAGATAGGCTGCGAGCAGCACTGTCCTTGTAGACGTGCCTATACCCGCTAAGGTTTCACTCCTTTCCCACATTTAGGTATATATCAAAAAAACTGAGCCGCGCTTCCCGCAGGAAACGGACTCAGGCTTTGCGGACGGCGCTTGGTGTACACCGCTTTAGACGCTTGAACATGCGGCCGAAATACGTGAGGTTGCTGTAACCGACACGCTCTGCCACTGTGGCGACCGGGTCGTCGCTCTCCAGCAGCAGCCGATGGGCTTCGTTGATTCGCAGCAGGTGCATGTAATCAATGAGCGAGGTGCCAGTCAGCTGTTTGAATCGTTTGCAGAAATGGTTGGGACTAAGGCTGACGCGAGAAGCGGCATCCGCGACAGTCATCGGTTCATGATAGTGCTGGCGAATATGGAGCAGCAGCTCGGTGAACGGGTGGTCCACATGAGGCCGGTGCGCGCCGGGTGCTTCCTGCTGCCGGGAGTATCGGAACATCAAGCCGAAGATCCGGTAGAGCTCTGCCTTGACGAACAGTTCGAAGCCGGGAGGCTTGGATTTGAACTCGGTGACGAGCGCCCCGAATGCCTGACTGACGGGAGCCGTGAACGGATTGTCCTGCTTCAGCAGCTGAGGCAGCTCCATCCGATGGTTGAAGTAGGGGGTAAAATAGTCCATCTCTGTACTGTCCAGTCCGCCGCTCCGTACGAGCACCTCGTTAAAAACGATACAGACCATCTGCGTGTCTGGCTCAAGCGCCTGGGCCGCGTGCAGCTGCCGGGAATGGACGATCGCCAGCTCCCCCTCATGCAGCTCGGAGTGAGCACCGTCGAGCTGAAGCTGGATGCGTCCGCTTTTGACATACAGCCATTCGATATGGTCGTGCCAGTGCGGCGGGATGCGCGTTGTGAAGAAGACATTCATCGGAAACGTCTTATCAGGGAACATCGTTTGTTCCCGCAATGAGCGGTCGGTCAAGCAGATCGACTCCTTCCTCGATAGAGTGGCGAGTCCCGTACAATTTTCGCATGAATGGTCCTATTATATCGCAAGGTAACGGTTGCATTCCAGAGGGATGCGTAAAATCGTATGTATATTCAATAGAATTGTTTCTAGCTGCGATAGCAGGGTTGGAGTAGTATAAAGGGGACCAAAACAACGGATGGAGGTTCTAGAAATGGAACAGATAAGGATCGGCACACTGGTGGGCGGGGCGGACGCACCCCGGATTTTGCCGCAGATTATCCCGCATGGATTTGAATCGTTTGGCTTGACCTTCTGGCAGACGACAGGGAAGACCGATCTCTCGGAGCTTGCCAAGCGGGTGAGAGAGATTACGGAGGCGAATGATGTGATCATCTCGCATGTCGGCATTTTCGGTAACCCGCTTACGGGTGCCGACAACAATGCGGACACGCTGGCCAGCTGGGAGCGCCTGATCGATCATGCGGAAGACTTCGGGACGAATCTTGTAGCCGGTTTCACGGGCCGGATGCCGGGTTCCATCGACGAATCGATGACCCGTTACACGGAAGTGTTCGGGGAGCTAGCCAAGCGTGCCGAGTCGCGCGGGGTCAAGCTGGCTTTTGAGAACTGCGACATGCACGGCACCTGGAAAAGCGGCGAGTGGAACATTGCGCACAATCCGACGGCCTGGGAGATGATGTTCAATGCGGTGCCCATGGACAACATCGGTCTGCAGTGGGAGCCTTGTCACCAGATGGTCAGCCTGATTGACCCGATCCCGCAGCTCCGCAAATGGCTGCCGAAGATCTTCAACGTGCATGGCAAGGACGCAACCATCGCTTGGGATATCGTTCGGGAATATGGCATCCATGGCCCAAAACAATTTGTCTGGCATCGGACGCCGGGCTTCGGCGATACGAACTGGACCGACATTATTAGCATCCTGCGTCAGGGTGGCTACAACGGCTCCATCGATATCGAAGGCTTCCACGATCCCGTGTACCGTGACGAGTGGGAGATGACGGGTCAAGTGCATGGCCTGAACTATCTGAAAAACTGCCGGGGCGGCAACTTTATACCGAACCCAACCAAAGACTGAGCTTAGGCTTCCGAAGACAGTTTTCCTGTAGAAAACTCTGAGGCCTACTTTACGAAGGAGAGATAGGAATGACAAAGCATCGTATTGTGGTTGCTGGCTGCGGTGGCATGGCCAACCGGTGGGTGGACTACGCAAAAGCACGTGAAGGGGCCGAGATTGTTGGCCTGGTCGATTTGTATGAAGCATCCGCTCTCAAGCTGGCAGAGCGTAAAGAGCTGAATGTACCGGTCTTCACGGATCTCACGGCTGCTTTGAACGAAACGAAGGCTGATCTGGTGTTTGACGTGACAATTCCAGCTAGTCATAAGGCGATTGTCACGACGGCTCTGGAAGCTGGATGCAACGTGTTCGGTGAGAAGCCAATGGCCGAGTCGTTGGCCGATGCGCGGGAGATTACGGAGGTGTCCAATCGGACCGGCAAACGCTACAGCGTCATGCAAAATCGGCGTTATAATCCACGCATCCGTGCGCTGAACAAGCTGGTAGCGGAAGGTGGGCTGGGGCAGCTGGGGGCGGTACATACCGACTTTTTCATCGGGGCGCATTTCGGGGGCTTCAGGGATGAGATGGCCAGTCCGCTCATTATCGATATGGCGATTCATACCTTTGATCAGGCCCGTTTCATTACGGGAGCAGATGCCGTATCTGTATACTGCCATGAGCATAATATGCCGGGCTCGTGGTACAAGGGCGACGCTTCGGCGGTATGTATCTTCGAGATGAGCGACGGATCGGTGTTCACCTATCGCGGTTCCTGGAGCGCCGAAGGCTTCGGTACGGCCTGGGATGCGGACTGGCGTGTCATCGGGAGTAAGGGCACAGCGAGATGGGATGGAAGAACGGATGCGGTGGCGGAGCTGGTGGATACGTCAGGGAAGCCAGGCTTTACCGCGAACACGGTATCACATACGCTGGCGCCTGACTGGGATGGCCGACTGGAGCATGAGGGGTGTCTGGACGAAATGTTCGCTGCCTTGGAGGCAGGGCGTCCGGCGGAGACCGACAGTCTGGATAATATACGCAGTATGGCGATGGTGTTCGGGGCCGTGGAAAGTGCCAAGACGGGTCGCAAAGTTAATCTTAGCTAAAGCGAAACTGCCCGCTTTCGTCGATGACGAGAGCGGGCAGTTGCTGTGTAGGAAGGATTAATCAGCTAGCTTGAGGATGGTTAAGGAAGCACCTGTGTCCGCCAGATTTGCTACTCCCAGCAGTCCGTACAGCTGAAGAGATAGGGTGTCGCCTGCGGTTAATCGGACGATCACGTCACGGCTGAAGGATTGACGTGACACCCATGGGTTGATCTGGCTCGGGGCAAGTGGGGCTCCGTTCACTGTGAGGCGTGTTCCCATGAGCAGGCTGGCTGTAAGATCTATCGTATAAGACAGGTAGTACGCACCGCTCTCAGGGATTGTAAACGTCGTGCTGCTACCATCTACAGTTACACCAGACAGCTCACGATTCTGGGATAATGGAACCGAGGTTCCGCCCAAAACAACAGCAATTACTGAGTTGCTTTGCGTAGCAAAGCCATACGTCCCCGTAGCCCCGCCCCCGGTTCCTGGAGGTCCTTGAGGGCCCTCAGGTCCGGCCGGTCCGGCAGGGCCCTGAGAGCCGGTCTCGCCGGTGTCACCTTTTGGTCCTTGTGGACCGGCAGGACCAATCGGCCCGATATCGCCGTTATCGCCTTTAGGTCCCGCAGGACCAGCAGGCCCTGTAACGCCGTCCACTCCACTTGGACCCTGAGGGCCAGTGTCGCCTGTATCGCCTTTGGGTCCCGCCGGTCCGGCTGGACCGGCAGGCCCCGTAACGCCATCCGCTCCACTTGGTCCCGCAGGACCAGCTTCACCCGTGTCACCTTTCTCGCCCTGCGGCCCCTGTGGGCCGGCAGGCCCTGCAGCGCCAGGCGAGCCTGACGGACCACTTGGTCCGCTCGGGCCAGCGGGACCGGCAGGTCCCTGTGGTCCTGCCGGTCCTTGCGGTCCAGCAGGCCCCTGCGGCCCAGCTGGGCCGGTCTCTCCTTGAGGTCCCGGTGCTCCGGGAGTTCCGGTGTCTGGAAGTGTGACGTTAACGCTCTGCGACGTCGGATTCCATTCGATGCCGACGCCGAACGTCTCTGCCAGGAATCGTACTGGAACCATGACGCGATCGGATTGCAATCTTGCAGGCTCCGGCAAAGTTACGGTAGATGTGCCAGCTGTACTTTGAACAGTCGCAGAGGATTGTCCCACTACAAGCGTAACAGTCAGGTCACCCTTGGTAATGGTTACTGTTTGTCGCGGGCCATCCCATTGCAGCTCAGCTCCCACGGTATCGGATACATACTTAAGTGGAATCAACACGGAGTTGTTGACCATAATCGGCTGTGCCTCTGTCTGCAGCGGTTGACCATTCACCTGAAGCGAGATCGCGCTGACCGGAGCCGCGATGAGGCTGAGCCCGAGCGTTACGGTAAGGGCACAGGCTATGAATTTGTTTTTAAACATTCGTTTCCTCCTTGAATTATGTAGAGTTAGTTTTTTACAGGATTGTCTACTACTGTTTTACACGAGCTTGCCCCCACTGAAACCATTTCCGTTGCCATCATACGACATGTGCTGACAAATATTCTGTAACCCAGACTACACTTTTCAAAAGAGTTTCCCTGCCGGATCGATGAGATGGGTGGAGCACAAAGCAGATGTGTAGTAAAATAGATGAACGAAGGCATACAACGAAACACCGCGCACCCATTCCAGGTGCGCGGTGTTTGAGGGTCTTTAAAATTCCACAGCGAGGTAACTCAGATTGCCATGATCGTAGCTACGGTGCAGGACCGTTCCCGTCGCAGCCGGGCCACCGCTTCCCAGAGCTAGCAGCAGAGGGACAAAATGCTCCGGACGGGGTACTGCGCGGGCGGCATCTGGTGCCAGCTCCATGTAGGCGGCGATGTCCTCGCGGGCGCCGCTGCTGATACGCTCGATTAACCAGTCGTCAAAGGCACTGGCCCAAGCGTCGGTGTCTTGCGCGCCGAACCTGACTTGCCGCAGGTTATGAACCGTGGCGCCGCTGCCGATCACGAGAATATCCTCTTCTCCAAGGCCGTAGAGCGCCTCGCCGATCCGCAGCTGCTCTTCTGCAGGGAGGAAGGGATGGACGGACAGCTGAACGACGGGAATATTGGCTTCGGGGTAGATTCGTCGCAGCAGTGTCCATGTCCCATGGTCGAGGCCGCGCTCGGTATCGAACGCAGCAGAGATGCCAGCTGTTTCGAAGCGGGAACGAACCATCTCGGCGACAACCTTGCTGCCCCGGGCTGGATAGGTGAGCGAGAGCAGCTCAGGAAACCCGCCAAAATCATAGATGGTGTCATAGATCTCGTCCATGGAGGAGATGGTTAAGGTCTGCGCTTCCCAGTGAGCAGTGAAAATGACGATGGCTTTGGGCTGGTAACGGCTGCCCAATTGATCGAGGAAGCGGGTATATTCGGTAGTTTCAATGGCGATATAAGGGGAGCCGTGACTCAGGAACAACGATGGGATCATGATAAAGGCCTCCAGGCTTGTTTATTAGCTTACTTAAAGTAAGTATATAACCTGAGTATCTCGGCGTCAACTGAGAAAAGAGTTTTACATTTGTGCCGGGATCAATTAATATTTGTATTAATTCTTTCAAGGGAGCTGCACGTATGAAAGCAGATATCAGCCGGGCATCGCTGCCGGTGTTCGAAGCGCTCGCCAGCGAAGTTCGTTTGAATATCATACGCCTGCTCGCCGAACGGGGTCCGATGCACAACAAGGAAATCGCCGCGGCACTGGGGCTTAGCGGCGCCATTATGACGATGCATGTAGGCAAGCTGGAAAAAGCAGGCCTCATCCGCTCGCAAATGGAGCGCAAGGGCGGCAGTACCTACAAGTATTGCACGCTTGTCGTAGAGCATTTGTCCGTCGAGTTTCCTCATACCTCCCAGCCTGAGAAGCGCTCGGTCTATGAGCATGCGATTCCGGTTGGACATTATACCGATATCGAAGCGTGGCCAACCTGTGGTTTGGCTGCCCTCGACAAAATGATCGGTCAGTATGACGATCCGAGATATTTTTTTGAACCCGAGCGTACACAGGCGCACTTAATCTGGTTCAGCAGGGGGTATGTGGAGTATAAACTGCCCAATTACCTGCTGCACGGCCAACAGGCCGAAGAAATTGAGGTCTCGTTCGAGATCGGCTCGGAGGCTCCGGGTTACAATGATCAGTGGCCATCAGACATTGCTTTTACATTAAATCATACGCTGCTTGGTCAATGGACGAGCCCTGGCGATTACGGAGATACCCGCGGGCGTCTCACGCCTGATTGGTGGACGAGCGATAAGAACCAGTACGGTCTGCTCAAGAGCCTCCGGATTACGGGGGAAGGGACGTTTATCGACGGCCAGCAAATATCCTCTGTCACCATCAGAGACATCGAGCTTGACCGCAATCAATGGACCTTCCGATTCGAAGTGCCGCAGTCAGCCGCTCATGTAGGCGGATTGACGCTGTACGGCCGCGGATTCGGCAATTATGACCAAGACATCGTGTTTCGTATGTATTACAAGGAAGGGAAGCAACAACAACTATGAGTATATCGACCGACACGCCTCTTCTGACCTTTCTTGCCCCGCCCATGCCCTATCTGATTGATGCCGAGCTTCGGACTTACGAGGCTGGCGAGTCACATCCGGGACGAACGAAACGGGGCACCTTTGACTTGCTTTATGTGAGGGAAGGGACGCTGCATCTGCAAGAGGACAATTTCCGGATGGACGTGGAGGCTGGACAATACGTCATCCTGCGGCCGGACCGGCGTCATCACAGCAGCCAGGCTTGCGGAGTCAAGACGGTATTCGAGTGGCTGCACTTCCAGACGGCTGGCGAATGGGAGGAGCGAGGTTCTGCCGATACCCACGAAGATACGCTGCGGGGCGACCATTACCTCTATGCGCTTCATCTGCCCAAGCTGGCCCGAATCCGGGAAGCGCAGCGGGCGGCTGAGCTCATGCACCAGCTGAGGGATGCAGCGGAGGGCTCGGAGCAGACCGCGTTCTGGCAGCGTCAGCAGGGGTTTCAACTCCTGCTTCAGCTACTGGATGAGGAGTGGCGGGCCAATGATGCTCCAACCTCGCTCGGTGTGGCCGAACGGGCAGCTTCCTATTTGAAGCGGCTGTACCGCAGTCAGATCAGCAATAGTCAGCTCGGAAGCGAGCTGGGATTGCATCCCAACTATATTGCCCGCTGCATGCTGGAGGTATACGGCTTCACGCCCCAACAATTCCTGCTGCTGTACCGGATGGATCAGGCCAAGCTGTTGCTGGTCAAAACGGATTATCCGGTGGCCCGCGTAGCCGAAGAGACGGGTTTTCGCCAGACGCCTCATTTCTCGCGTACCTTCTCGGAGCACGCTGGCCTGTCTCCGCTGCAATACCGCAAACAGTTTACGGACCGCTAATCACCTGAACGATAATCAAGCTCGCATCCTGGAGGAGGCGAGCTTTTTTTAGTTTTATCAGGTTATTGGATTGGAGCTTGCGGGCGTCGTCAAAGGACGGCGTAGTCGGAACATATGCCCCCTATCCATCCGAGTTGCCGTTTAGAAATTAAAGTTATCCGGATCCGGTCCGAAGCGGCGGTTCTGATTAAGCCCGTTGATCCACTCCATCTCCTCCTGGGTCAGAGAGAAGTCGAAGATATTGGCGTTTTCCTTGATCCGCTCTTCATGGGTCGACTTGGGAATGGTGATCACGCCATGCTGCAGATCCCAGCGCAGGACGATTTGGGCTGCCGTTTTATCGTACTTATCGGCGAGCTCCTGCAATACCGGCAGGTCCAGATTCCCTTGCATGAGTGGACTCCAGGCTTCCAGCTGAATTTTATTTTCCCGGCAATAGGCTCGCAGCGGTTCTTGGGTGAGCAGCGGATGGAACTCGACCTGGTTCACCATAGGGCACACTTCGCAGCTGCCCATCAGATCGATAAGGTGATGCACTTGGAAGTTGCTGACACCGATGGCCCGGACCAGCCCATTGTTATAGAGCTTCTCCATTGCCCGCCAGGTATCCTTGTACTTGCCTTTGACCGGCCAGTGAATGAGGAGCAGATCCACGTACTCCAATCCCAGCTTTTGATTGCTGTTCTCGAAGGCAGCGAGCGCCTCTTCGTATCCTTGATCAGAGTTGAAGATTTTGGTCGTCACAAAAATCTCATCCCGGGGAACGCCACTATTGCGGATGCCGTCGCCTACGCCGGCTTCGTTTTTGTAGGCTGCAGCTGTGTCAATACTCCGGTAGCCATGGCGAATCGCAGCCTCAACCGATTGGACCACCTCATTGCCATCCTCGACCTTCCACACGCCCAGTCCCAGCCATGGCATCTTCACGCCGTTGTTTAGTGTAGTGTAATCTGCTATGGATTGTGTCATTGTAACTCCTCCTCCACGTTTTCACGGCTTACAGCCCACGCTGCAGTCGACTTTCTTTTATATACCCCGATTTCTTTTGTTTCAACACGTTCTCACATATCACTTGGGACATGAATCATGAGCAGAGAAATAGACCTTGAATAAAACCAAACAAAATTATATAATGTCTATAAAATAATCAAACAAAAGCAGGAAGTGATGGATTTGGAGTTGTCAGAACGCTTCTGGACGGTTTCATTGGAGACGCTTAAGAGGGGCTTTGATTATGATGAAATAGACGAGACGTATATCTGTTTGATCTGTGGTGAAGCGTACGCCGATGGTATGATCTATCCGCATGATGGACAGCTGCTGGAGGCCCGCCGCAGCGTCCGGGTGCACGTGGAGCAAGAACATGGGTCCATGCTTAGCTATTTGCTAAGTCTAGACAAAAAGGCAACCGGTCTAACGGATTTGCAGAAGGAACTGATCGCCTCGTTTGCCGCGGGACTAAGTGATGCGGACATCGTGAAGCAAGCAGGCAGCGGTACGACCTCGACCATTCGCAACCACCGTTTTGCCATGAAGGAACGGGCCAAGCAAGCGCGATTGTATCTCACCATTATGGAATTGTTGGAGGAGTCTGCCGAGGGAACAACCCGATTCTTGCCCATTCACCGGACGGCCACCCAAGTGGATGAGCGCTACGCGCTGACGGTGGAGGAGTACGATGCACTGATTCGCAAATATTTTCCCCAGGGTCCCGGCAGCACGATCACCGGCTTTCCCCGCAAAGAGAAGCGCAAACTGGCGATTCTCCGCCATATCACTGGCCGATTCGAGCGGCAGCGACAGTACACGGAGAAGGAAGTCAATGAGATTCTCAAGGGTGTCTACCCGGAGGACCACGTCACCTTGCGCCGCTATATGATCGAGTACGGGTTCATGGACCGCAACGACGATGGTAGTGCGTATTGGCTTAAAAACAAATAGCCGCAGGCTCGCAGGTGCTCTCAAAATAAAGCCTACGGTCACGGATCGATCTTACGATCGCTGTTGTCCCCAGATTTCTTGATTTTCTAACCGCTCTAGCGGTTGAAATCCGGGGACAAAGGCGAGCGCTTCGCTTCTCCAGATTCGATTCCGTGCCTCTTCGGCCTTTTGAGAGCAAACTGATAGCCTTAGACTTTCGTTTTTTCGAAAAAAGGAGGAAAATGGAAATGGAACGGAGAAAACAACTGGTAGCCGAATACCAGCAGCAAAAACGAGAGATGGGCATCTATGAAATCGTCAATACGACGAGCGGGAGGCGGTATGTGGCCATCAGTCCGACGCTGCAATCCGTATGGGGCAAGGAGCAATTTGTATTATCGATGGGATCGCATGTGAACAAAGAGCTCCAGCACGACTGGAAGACGCTCGGCGCGGAGCAGTTCGAGTTCCGAGTCGTAGAGGCTCTGAAATTGGGGGACGACATCCGCAATGACTATAAGGATGTGAAGACGGCTGAAGGCGCGTTTGATCGTCTTGCCGGTGATGCTTACAAACGCAAACTGGAAGCGATGCTGGAGCACCATAAAACACAGAGTGAATCACCGTTGTACTAGGGAAGAGGGGATGCAATGAGCGGACAAAGCAATGTGAGGCAGGCAAGCCTGGCGGACATTCCGGTGGTGGCGCCTTTGTTTGACCGGTATCGGATGTTCTATGGTCAAGCTTCGAATGTGGAGGGAGCCGCTGCCTATTTGCAGGCGCGCACGGAACAGGGCGAGTCTGTCATTCTGATGGCTGTAGCACAGGAGGGGGAGCAGGTGGCCGGCTTTGTGCAGCTGTACCCTTCGTTCTCATCGATTTCCATGCGTAGTACCTGGATCTTGAATGACTTGTACGTTGATGAGGCGTTCCGGCAGCGTGGCGTTGCCAGGCAGCTGATGGAAGCGGCCCGCGTATATGCCGAGCAGACTGGCGCCAAGGGGTTGGGGCTCTCGACAGCCAAGGACAATTACACCGCTCAACGCTTGTACGAGTCGCTCGGCTATGAGCGGGATGAAGCGTTTTTGCATTATAGTTATCAGATAAAGAACTAAGCTGCTGCCTTGCGATCCCATTCATTCAAGTCAAGCCCCGTGTGCAGGTCGCCTGCAGACGGGGCTTATTGACGTGTCTCGTCGTTAGGAGCCGAAGCCGAGCTCTTGCAGTTGAGTCATGGCGGAATCGACAAAGGTGCTATAATTCATCGACGTTTCCAGCGTCTGGAGGAAATCATCGTATTCGTCTAGTGGACGCTTGCTATAGACGAACTTGGCCAGCTCCTCCTCGATGTAACGGGTGGCGTCTGCTTGATTGAAGCCGTCCGGGTTATCGATGAAGCCGTCCAGCACCTCAATGCGGGGCTGGTCTGCAGCAAAGGTAATGTAATCCGACTGGGCAGCGAATTTGGCCTGAAGATAGTCCATCTCGGGCCGCCCGGTGAACTGGTACAGCCAGGAATGACCGACATCGCCCGACTGCTCTGTCATCTGAGGGACGCCGCCCTCGAGCGTATAGTGGACATCCTCGACTCCGAATTGGACGAGCATTGAGCCGCCGTCCGGGTCTGAGACGTAGTTCAGCAGGTCAAACACGCGCTGCAGCTTCTCCGGCTGTTTTTCCAGCGCCTTGGGAATCGCGTATCGTCCGGGGCTGGCACCAATGTCCCATGCTCCATCGTAGCGTCCAGCCGGGCCTTCGGGTGCTTCGATCTGGATCCACTCTGCATTCGGATTAACGGTCTGAATCTGCTCAACGAACTGCTCCTTGGTCATATTGGGCCAATCGATGTAGATAATACCGGCTTGCCCCTTGATGGCCTTCTCCTGATGCTGGAGGCCGCTGTTGGCGAGCAGCTCGGGGTCTACCGCGCCAGTGCTGATCATATCGCGGATGAAGGCCAGCGCTTCCCGCATCGCCGGGTCATACAGAGAGTTGACGACTGTACCGTCCTTCTCGTAGAAGTTGCCGGGCATACCGACCCCATAGCTGCCGAATACCGGCGCGAAGGCGCCCAGCTTGCCCCCGGTCAGCCCCAGCGTATCCGGCTTGCCGTTGCCGTCGGGATCACCGGTTGTGAAGGCCTGGGCGACGGCGGACAGCTCTTCAATTGTCTGTGGCACCTCCAACCCGAGCGCATCCAGCCAGTCCTTGCGAATAAAGTACGTATTGTATGGCACCTGCGGCGATTTGGAGATCGCATACACGTTGTTGCCGACGATGCCTTTCTTGAGACTATCCTCGCCTATGAAGTCCACTGTCTGTTGCAGCTGGTCGAGATATGGAGTCAGATCGAGCAGCAGCCCTTGCTTGGAGAATTGAAGCAATTGCTGCCGGTTGATCATGAACAGATCCGGAAAGTTGCCCGACGCCATCCGCACATTCAATTGGTTGCTGTAATCGTCGCCGGACGGATACACCGTAAGCGACAGATCGATGTTGAGCGCCTTGTCGAGCTCCTGCTTGATCTGATCCTTGTCGGGCGAAGGCAGGTTGTTGCCGCTTTCGATAATCTCCAGCTTGATCGGTTTTTGATTCGCAGTGCTGCTGGCCTGAGGCGGTGTATTATTTTCATTCACAGGCGCTCCGCCGCTGCCGTCATTTCCACCGGCACAACCTGCGAGCAGAGCGGTCATGAGGAGGAGTGCGGTCCAGCTTCTCGCACGTTTTCCGGTACGATGGACACGATTTGATTGTTGCATATAGCTGATCCCCTTTCACGCCTATTAATAGAAGTCTGTAAAACAGCGGTTACCCCTTGATGGAACCGAGCAGCATGCCCTTGGTAAAGTGCTTCTGCAGGAACGGATAGATGACGATGACCGGCAGTGACGCGAGCATGACGGAGGCCATCTGCATCGTCTGAGTCGGCATCATGTTCTCAGCGTTCTCCAGCGGCTGCTGGCTCTGCATCAGAATCTCACGCACCACTACCTGGAGCGGGAAGAGCGTCCTGTCGGTGACGTAGAAGATGGCCTGGAAGAACTCGTTCCAGTGACCGACCAGATAGAACAAGCCCACGGTCAGCAGCACCGGCACCGAGAGCGGCGTCACAATCTGCAGTAGAATCCGGAATTCCTTGGCACCGTCCATCCGTGCGGATTCGAACAGCTCCTCGGGCAGGCCTTCGAAGAAGCTTTTCATAATGAGGACATTGAAGCTCCACACGGCATTCGGAAGAATCATGGCCCAGACGCTGTCCAGCAGTCCCATGGACTTGACGATCAGATAGGTCGGGATGATCCCGCCGCTGAAGAGCAGGGTGAAGACGATCATGAGCAGAAACAGATGGCGTCCCGGCAAGTTTTTGCGGCTGAGCGGATAGGCCATCAGTGCAGTCAGCACAAGGTTGACGGCAGTGCCGACGACCGTAATAAAGATCGTGACCTGAAAGGCGCGCGGGATGTTCGATTCCGTTAGCAGCGTCTTGTAGGCCGAGAACGTAATTTCCCGAGGGAATAAGATGAAGCCGCCGTTGCGCAGCACCTCGCCGAAGGGTGTAATCGAGACGGAAACCACATACAGGATTGGCAGCACAGCAGCCAGGCCGCATAGTCCCAGGATGATGTAGACGAAGGTGTTAAACAGCTTGTCATCCAGGCCTCTTACCATATGCCCTCCCCCCATCGCTTAGCCAACCCGTTGGCGCCGAGCACCAGAAGGAGACCGATTGAGGATTTGAACAGTCCGACGGCAGAGGCCAGACTGAAATTCATTTGCTGCAGACCGGTACGGTACACCCACGTATCGAGAATGTCGGCGACCGGGTACACTTGAATGTTGTAGAGGATATAGATTTGGTCAAAGCCTGCGTCGAGCAGATGCCCAAGCTTCAGAATGAACAGCAGGATGATGATACTGCGAATACCCGGAAGTGTAATATGCCAGATCATCCGCAGCCGGGTGGCCCCATCCACCTTGGCAGCTTCATAGAGGGTGGGATCAATGCCAGACATGGCGGCCAGATAGATGATGGCTCCCCAGCCAAGATTCTGCCAGACCTCCGAGCCTACCAGAATGCTGCGAAAATAGTCCGTCGAGGTCAGGAACGGGATAGAGCTGCCGCCCGACTCAACGATCCAGCGGTTGATCAAGCCGCCATTCTGCGAGAACAACGACAGCAGAATGCCGAAGATGATCACCCAGGAGAGAAAATGGGGCATGTACGTGAGCGTCTGTACAAACGACTTGAGCCAGCGGAGCCGGCATTCATTGAGCAGCAATGCCAGCAGGATCGGCGGCAGTGTGCCCCATACCAGCTTGTAGAGGCTGATCAGCAGCGTGTTGGTCATCAGTTGGCCAAAGTAAGGTGATTGATAGAAATCTTGAAAGTGTTTGTACCACGGGTTGATCCAGGGGCTGCCTGTGATCCCCTCCATGATGGCAAAATCCTTGAAGGCAATGATAACCCCATACATCGGAAAGTAACGGAAGATGACAAAATACACGATGCCAGGCAGCAGCATCAGATAGAAAGCCCGGAAACGCCATAACGTCTTGGCGGTTGTCTGCCAGCGGGACGGCTGGAGGCTGGAAGCATCGGCTAGTCCCGGGGTCTGCATAGAATCCCTCCTTACACCTAGAAGCGCAATCCATTCGGCGTGCACACCATAATTGAATGCGCTTCCATTTGTTGATTCTTATTATACGAAGGATTCGGAAGGGCCGATATGCACAAAAACGTAAAAAGTGTATCAAATTCGAACGGAAAGCAGGTCAAGGATGCGAGCCAGTCTGTTCCTCGGTTTCTGTCAGCAAGGGGAAATCCAGCCGGATAATCGTGCCGATGCCAGGGCGGCTGCCAATCCGCAGGCCATAGTGTTCGCCGTGGTGGATTCGGATACGCTCATGAACATTGCGCAGGCCGATGCCTGTGAACCGGAACGGCTGGCGGCTGCCGCTGTTCTCCAGTGGACCGCTGCTCCCGGGCGTCTCGTCTGTATTGAAGACAAGTCCCTCTCGGGTAATGGCATCCATACCGATTCCGTTGTCACGGACATAGAGCCGCAGCCGGCGCCCTGTCAGTTCGCCGCTGATTGTAATCTGGCCGCCCTGCTGCGGCGTGAGACCGTGGAACAAGGCGTTCTCCACCAAGGGCTGAAGTGTCAGCTTGAGAACCCGGCAAGAGAGCAGCTCGGAATGAATCGCTTCCTCGTACTGGTATTGCTCACCGTAACGCACTTGCTGGATATGCATATACATGCGCAGCCCTTCCAGTTCCTCCGCGAGTGATACATATTCGGACTGCCGGTCGAAGCTGAAGCTGAGCAGCTTGACGAGCGAGCGGATCGTCTCCCGCACTTCCGAGGTTCTCTGTTGTTTGGCCAGACTGCTAATACAGGCCAGCGTATTGAACAGAAAATGAGGGGCGATCTGGCTGCGCAGCATCTTGAGCTCGTATTCTTTCTTCTGCTCCTCGGCGGTTCGGGTCTTGTGGAGCAGAATCTGGATGCGCTCCAGCATGGCATTATAGCTCCTGGTCAGCCGACCGATCTCATCGTGGCGGGTGACCGGCAGCTTGGCAACGACCTGGACATCGTCCACACGGTCCATTTTCTCTACGAAGCGGCGGATCGGGCGAGTGAAGGAGCGGGTCAGCAGATAAGCGCTGAGCAGCAGGACAACGACCCAGATTAACGAGGCGGTCCGGTAGTTATGATTGAGCTGCTGCAGATCCTGGTAGAAATAATCCTCCTCGATAAACGCTGCCAGTGACCAGCCGAGCCGGTTAGGCGCGGAGCGTACCGCGACCAGCGGCTTGCCGGCACGGCCTTCGAGCGAGCTGATGCCAACGGATAGCTCGGGAAGCTGCGCTTGGAAGCTGTCTTGCATGACCGGCGGGAAGACCCCCTCGCGCAGCGGCAGGATCGGGTCGCGTGAGTTGAGCCGGTTGATCAGATTGCCTTGTCTCGTAAAGAGAGCATAGGACTGGTAGATCATTGGCGAGATGCGTTCACTGAGCAGCGAGACGTTGACTTCGGCTGCGACGACACCCTGGATGTGTTTGTTCAGATCGGTAATCGGGAGGACATAGGCGAGCGTATGACCGGACATGGGAGAGTAGTAGGGTTCGCTCACATTAATGGCCCCGTAGTTCTGAAGCGCGAGATCATAGAGCCCGGGAAGATGCGGGTTGCCGATAATGTCGTAGTAGACTTGGGCATTGGAGAGCACCTTGCCATCCGAGCGAATCAGGTAGAGCGACTGGGCGATGGAGTTATTGTGGCTGGCAAATTGGCGGAGCGTATCAAAAGCAAGGGCCTCGTTCCCCTCCTGAAGCAGTTGGGGCTGTGTGGAGAGCAGCAGCAGCATATTCTCTACGTTGTCGAGATTGGCGTCGATGTACTGATTGGTGCGGCTGAGCAGCAGCTCGGCGTCGCGTACCACCTGATTGCGGAGCAGACTCTCGGCCTCGTGAAGATTGCGCCAAGCTAGCACCATCACCAGCGCTAAGGTGACAATAAACAGGTAGATGAATTGTTTGGTAGCCAGGCCGAGGCTGCTATACCAGTGGAACCATTTGGACATGGAATATCCCCTCCATGGGCTGCGTGATTCAGCTGTGGCGTTTGTAATCGGTGGGCGGGACGCCAGTCCACTTGCGGAACAGCTGAGTAAAATAACGATAGCTCGGAATGCCGACGCGGTCGGCGACCTCGTATACCTTCAGGTTAGTCTGGGTGAGCAGCTCGGCTGCCTTTTCCATGCGAAGACGGGTTAAGGTCTCACCCACCGTGCTGCCTGTCTCTTCACGGAACAGCCGACTGAGATGGTGTGTGCTAAGACCGACATGGGCCGCGATGGATGGCAGAGTTAGCGGTTCATGCAGTTGTTCGCGGATATAGGCCATAGCTTCGCGTACTTCCAGGCGGCAGCGTTGCCTGGCCTGGTCTGCGCGGAGGATGCTCTGAATGAGAAGACGGATGAGCTGCACGAGGGTCTTGGCATCCATAAGCGCAGTCAGACTCAGGCTGTCTATGCTCTCAGCCGAAGCCTCCTGCTGACGCAGCCAGTCCATGTGCCACATGACCAACTGCTGCTTGAGCTGGGACGGCTCCGGACGCGCCTCGTCGCAGCGGCGCTGGAATTCGCCAGACAGACAGGCGCATCGATGGTCTGGGGTGGGGCCAGCTGTGCGGAGCAGCTCTTGCAGTTCCCTGGCAAGCGGTTCGCTCAGCGGCTGAAGGGGGCGGGGGGAGCCGCGGTGTACAGTTTGTTCATCCGCCCCATCATAGAACAAGGCCAGTCTCCACTGCTTGCACACCTCCAGCGCAGCTGTCAGCATGCCCGGGGATGCCAGCGGCTCGCTGACCACAGCGCAGATGGCCGGGAAACCGCTGTCTGCAGGATGGCGAAGCTGGAGCTGGTGCCGGAGCTTTGCCACGATGTCTGGCAAGGTATCTTCCAGCCAGAGATCAGGGGAGGCTTCCTCGTGAATGACGCCGTATATTTCCGTCTCGCTGACAGCAGCCCAAGCCGTCGACCCACGCGGAGGGTGCTCATCCTGAACCAGCCACTGCTCCAAGCTCTCGCGAACGGTGAGTGCTGGGGCTTCTTCAGTAAGGAGGCACAACTGGACTACTCGGTAAGGTCCCGCCTCCAAGGGGAACGCCTGCCAGTCCGTATGATCCAGGGGTTCGCCTTGCAGAAGTCTCGTTAATAGCGCTGCCAGTCTGGAGCTTTGCTCGGAACGAATGGAGCGGCGGGTGAGCGTTGCGGCGGTGATGGCTTCACGTGCCTTGTCCAGCGCTTCGCAGAGTTCACCGTCATCAAGGGATACCTTGAGGATGTAGGCAAGCGCCCCCAGACGCAGCGCATCCTGCACATAGTGAAAATCGCTGTGGCAGGTGAGAAGGATGATTTGTGTCTGGGGACTATAGACCTTCAACTCGCGGACCAGGGTAATTCCGTCCATCACAGGCATAGTAATATCCGTAATCAACACATCGGGTTGCTGGCTAGAGCAGAGCTCCAGCGCCTCTTGACCGTTGCTGGCTTCGCCGACCAGTGAGGCATGGTAGTCAGCCCAGGGCAGCAGGCGTAGCTCTTCCCGCAACGGCAGTTCATCGTCGGCAATGACGATGCGCAGCGCTCTTGAATTCATAGTCCACGTCCTTCCTTTCAAGGTTCACAGGAGTAAGGGGGGAAGAATCTTGAGGCTATCATACGTGATGTAAGGGTTTTCGTAAATACATGGACAGAGGGGCAGAGGACGAAGGGTCGAGCAGCTAGTGGGGCGGTAAAGCGGAAAAGTCAGGTTATAGACCATGGACGGCCTTCGAGAGTAGCAGTAGAGGAGTACGAGAGTAGGGAGGGGATTACGCCATACAAGCCACCGCATCCAGAACGACGCTTTACGCGCCGCCCTTCACCCGGTGAAAGAACTGGTGAATCGCATAGTAGGCTGCACCCCGAACGGCGGATTGCTCTCCGAGCTCGGCGAACAGGATGCGCAGCTCCTTGCGGTGGTACGAAAGGGTCCGCTTCGTCACGGTATCCCGGACGCTATCCTCGATCCAGCGCTGGGCCAGACTCATGCGATTACCGATAATGACCACTTCGGGGTTGAACACATTAACAACGTTGGCCAGACCGACCCCCAGATCCGCACCAATCCGGCGAAACAGCTCCTGCGCGGCCTCGTCCCCTTGATCCGCAGCCTGGATTAATTCCCGCAGGCTGCCGTAGCCCAATGGTGCAGCCATCTCCAGCAGAGCATGCTCTGAGGCGTACAGCTCCCAGCAGCCGAGATTGCCGCAGCTGCAAGGCTTGCCAGCCAGGTCAATGGAGAGATGGCCGAGCTCGCCGGAGAAGCCCGATGCCCCCTTGTACAGCTCCTTGTTCAAGATGATACCCGTGCCAATCCCGATCCCGACACTGACGTAGATCTGGTGGGCAATGCCCCGTCCAGCCCCGTATTTCTGCTCCCCTTGGGCGCCGGCATTCGCTTCATTGTCGATGAAGACGGGAAGGTCGTAGCGGTCGGATACGAGGTGTTCCAGCTCGACTTGCTTCCATTTCAGGTTCGGGGCGAAGAGGATCGTGCCCGACTCGTCGACGATGCCTGGCACACCGATACCAATGCCGACCACGCCGTACGGTGACTCCGGAGACTGCGCCATGAGCGATTCGATGAGACGGTAGAGCTCGGGCAAGACATGCTCCAGGGCGTGGCGATGGAGCGCAACCTCTGCTTCGAAGATGACGCCGCCCTCCAGGTCAGTTAGGACGCCGCGAATGTAATTAACCCCCAGGTCGATCCCGACGGCATAGCCGGCCGTCCGGTTGAAGATGAGCATGACCGGCTTGCGGCCGCCGCTGGATTGACCCATTCCGATCTCCAGAACGAGATTGGCGTCAATCAAATCCTGGACGAGGCTGGAGACCGTGGCTTTGTTGAGTCCGGTCAGTTCGGATATATTGGCACGCGAAAGAGGCGCTTTTTTGACGATGGCGTCCAGCACGATCGCGGTATTCATTTTTTTGATTAAGGCGAGATCTCCGGTTGGTTTCTTCATGACGAATGTGCGGGCCTCCATCTTTATAATCAGCCTGTTGAATATAGAATGCCTACGGTCACGGATCGATCTTCCGATCGCTGTTGTCCCCGGATTTCTTGAATTTCTAACCGCCCTAGCGGTTGAAATCCGGGGACAAAGGCGAGCGCTTCGCAGCTTATGCTTCCGAAGTCGCTTTCTTTCAGAAAGCGTTGACCAGATTCGATTCCGTGCCTCTCCGGCACTTATTCTAAAATATCAAATAGTGATTATTTCGTAAGTAGGTGGGTAATGTAATTATTTTAGCATATTCTTTGTTAGTTTAATAGACAAACTAAGTTTGGGGATGTTATTATAAGAGCTAAGAGCGTTTTCACGCGCTGCGATTCATTCAACTTTTTTAATTCAAGGAGGCTATTTCCGCTATGAGTTATTTCGGCAACATTGACAAGATTCAGTTCGAGGGCAAGGGCTCTGACAATCCGTTTGCATTCAAACATTACAACCCGGATGAAGTCGTGCTCGGCAAAAAAATGAGCGAACATCTTCGTTTTGCAGTTGCTTACTGGCATACATTTACCGGTGACGGCTCCGACCCGTTCGGTGCGGGTACGGCTGTACGTGCTTGGGATCATCTGTCTCCAATGGACAAAGCAAAGGCTCGCGTAGAAGCGAACTTCGAATTCCTGGAGAAAATCGGCGTACCGTACTACTGCTTCCATGACCGCGATATCGCGCCAGAAGGCGAGACGCTGCAGGAAACGAACAAGAATCTGGACGTCATTGTCGACCTGCTCGAGCAAGGGATGAAATCCAGCGGCGCCAAGCTGCTGTGGAATACAGCCAACATGTTCACCAACCCGCGCTTCACCCATGGTGCAGGTACGGCTCCTAACGCTGACGTGTATGCGTATGCTGCAGCACAAGTGAAGAAAGGTCTGGAAGTCGGTAAGCGTCTGGGCGCAGAAAACTATGTGTTCTGGGGCGGCCGCGAAGGCTACGAAACGCTGCTGAATACCGATCTGGGACTTGAGCTGGACAACCTGGCGCGTCTGTACCATATGGCGATTGCCTATGCCAAAGAAATCGGATTCGACGCTCAGTTCCTGATCGAGCCGAAGCCAAAAGAGCCATCCAAGCATCAATATGACTTTGACGCGGCAACGACGATTTCGTTCCTGCAAAAATATGACCTGCAAAACCATTTCAAGCTCAACCTGGAAGCTAACCATGCGACACTGGCTGGTCACACGTTCGAGCATGAAATCCGCGTCGCAGGGATCAACAACATGCTGGGCTCGCTCGATGCCAACCAAGGCGACTTGCTGCTGGGCTGGGATACGGACGAATTCCCAACAGATCTGTACGCTACGACTCTTACCATGTATGAAGTACTGCGCGCAGGCGGTATCGGCCGTGGCGGCGTGAACTTTGATGCTAAGGTTCGTCGTGGATCCTTCGAAGTGGAAGACTTGTTCCTGGCGCATATCGCTGGTATGGACAGCTTCGCTTGGGGCTTGAAGGCTGCAGGCAAGATGATCGAGGACAACTTCTTCGAGGGTATTCTTGAGAATCGCTACCGCAGCTTCTCCGAAGGTATCGGCGCTGAAGTTCTCGCTGGCAAAGCGACACTGCAATCGCTGGAAGCCTACGCGCTGCAAAACAACCCAATTAAAAACGAATCCGGCCGCCAAGAGCGTATCAAGCTCAAGCTGAGCGAGTACATTTTCAGCGTATAATCGTTGTTCAAAAGGCACGCACTATTAAGTTAATTTCGTCATGCTGCCCCGGGCTTTTTGCCTGGGGTAGCTTTTGCCCGTCCTGGGGCTGGCAGGTGGCCAGCCTCTGCGTCGGGAACCAACGATACGGATAAGAAAGGGGCTTGGACGATGAGCTATGTCATAGGGATCGATCTGGGTACAAGCGCTGTCAAGGCGTTGCTCGTGGACCGCGAGGGTCAGGTGCGTGCAGAGGCTTCGCAGGAATATCCACTGTACCATGACCACTCCAGCTGGAGTGAGCAGGACCCCGAGGATTGGGTGAATGGAACGCTGTCCGCGATCGACGCGCTGGTAGCCCAGGAGGGCATTGATGCCAAGGCGATCGAGGGGATCAGCTTCTCCGGCCAAATGCACGGTCTGGTACTGCTGGGTGCGGACAACCAGCCGCTGCGGCGTGCCATTCTCTGGAACGACACGCGCACGACTGCGCAATGTCGCGAAATTGAGCAAACGTTGGGCGACAAGCTGCTGACGGTCACGCGCAATCCGGCGCTGGAAGGCTTCACGCTGCCGAAGATTCTGTGGGTCAAGCAGCAGGAGCCTGAGGTGTTCGAGCAGGCGCAATTGTTCCTGCTGCCCAAAGATTATGTGCGCTACCGGCTAACTGGCGAGCTCCACATGGATTACTCGGATGCAGCCGGTACGCTGATGCTGGACGTTGCAGGCAAGCAGTGGAGTGCTGACGTCTTGGAGGCATTCGAGCTGCCTGCTTCGTTCTGTCCGCCGCTCGTTGAGTCGCATGGCCTGGTAGGGACACTGCTGCCGGAGGCGGCGGAGCGCAGCGGCCTGCAACCATCGACCAAGGTGTTCGCTGGCGGCGCCGACAACGCTTGTGGCGCGATCGGCGCAGGCATTCTTTCCGAAGGGCTGACCCTGTGCAGTATCGGTACTTCAGGCGTTATCCTATCCTACGAGAATGACAAGGACCGAGATTTCCAAGGCAAGGTACATTTCTTCAACCATGGCAAGGAAGATTCGTTCTATGCGATGGGGGTCACGCTGGGCGCCGGCTATTCGCTTAGCTGGTTCAAGAAGACGTTTGCGGCTGAGGAGTCGTACGATGAGCTGCTCGCTGGTGTTGGCGATGTAGCGCCAGGCGCGAATGGCTTGCTGTTTACGCCGTATTTGGTAGGCGAGCGCACGCCGCATGCCGATTCGACGATTCGCGGCAGCTTCATTGGCATGGATGGCTCGCACCGGCGGGTTCATTTTGCACGGGCGGTCATGGAGGGGATTACCTTCTCGCTGCACGAGTCGGTTCACATGTTCCGTGAGGCAGGCAAAACGGTGGACGCGATCATTTCCATCGGCGGTGGCGCGAAAAATCCGGTCTGGCTGCAAATGCAAGCCGACATCTTCGACAGCGAGGTCATTGCGCTGGCCAATGAGCAGGGGCCTGGACTAGGCGCTGCGATGCTGGCAGCTTATGGCTGCGGCTGGTTCGATTCCCTGGAGGCATGCGCGCAGCAGTTCGTGAAGCGCGGTACCTCGTACCAACCGAACCCTGAGGCGGTCCTCGCGTACAAAGGCCTGTTCAGCATTTACCAGCAGGTCTATGGACAAACGCGCGAAATGAACGAAGCCCTCGCCGCTTACCGCAGCTAATCCAGCAAGCACGTGTACGATCTGCAATGGCTCTTATGAACCTCCGTCAGACATTCCTGGCGGGGGTTATTTTTTTAGTGAGAGTGGAGTGGCTGGGAGGTGGTAACTGCCAGCAGAAAGGAGCGCTGGTGCGCCCGGATGAGCGATGCAATCCAGTATGATGTGCCTGTGCGGCTGCTTCGTGGTATGCTGGTGGATAGAAAACGAACGTATGAGGAGGACGGCGCATGACGCTGCAACAGTTGAGGTATGTAATCGAGGTGGCTAACCGTGGCTCCATGAATGAGGCGGCCAAACGCTTGTTTATCTCGCAGCCCTCGCTATCCAACGCGATCCGTGAACTGGAGCAAAGCTTGGGCATCACGATATTCGAACGCTCTAATAAAGGCATCTCGCTCTCCAAGGCCGGAGCGGAGTTTCTTGGCTACGCCAGGCAGGTGATCGAGCAGGCAGAGCTGCTGGAGAATCGCTATCTGAACGCCAAGCCGTCGCCGCAGCATTTTTCGGTATCGACGCACCATTATGCCTTCGCCGTCAATGCGTTCGTGAAGCTTGTTGACCGTTACGGACAGGATGAATACGAGCTGGCGCTCATGGAGACGAAGACGCACGAAATTATTGAGCATGTGCGCAGCCAGCGCAGTGAAATCGGCATTCTGTATGTCAATGAATTCAATGCGAACGTGATCAACCGCCTGCTGCGCGACGCCAACCTGACATTTACCAGTCTATTTAAAGCGAAGGCACATATCTTCATCAGTACGAACAATCCGCTCGCCCGCCAATCCATTGTGACGCTGGACGAGCTACAGGACTACCCGTATTTATACTTCGAACAAGGGGAGTATAATTCGTTTCATTTTGCAGAAGAGATTCTCAGTACGCTCTCCCATAAGAAAAGTATTCGTGTCAACGACCGGGCGACGCTGTTCAATCTGCTGATCGGTCTGAACGGGTATACGATTTCCACCGGAGTTGTCAGCAGTGACCTCAATGGCAATGAGATTATAGCTGTCCCCTTGGCTAGTGACGAAATCATTCATGTGGGCTGGATCTCGCACCAGAATGCTGCGCTATCCAAGCTGGCTACTGCCTATGTTGAAGCACTACATGAGGTTATCGGGCAGCCCGGGGATTCCGGCGAATCGACTGGCAGCGGACTCGGGGACGACTAAGGCGTGTAGCGTGTCAGTCCGTTTTTTCTCAGTCTGTTAGAGACCCTATGCACGATTCGATATAGCTTCAGGCTATAACCAGCTATAACATTAAAGAGTTACGCTATAGCTGGGAAGTCATGGTATCGTTCAAGTAGTGATTCTTTGGATTCTTGCCAAGAGGACATTACACGAACAGGAGCGATTATAACTATGAAAAGTGCAAACTTGGGATATCCCCGGATCGGCGGCAACCGGGAATGGAAAAAAGCGCTGGAGGCGTATTGGTCGGGACAGTTGGAAGAGGCTGATCTGCACGGCAAACTGAAGGAGATTCGCCTTAACAATTTGCGGATTCAACAGGAAAGCGGGCTGGATGTCATTCCAGTTGGAGATTTCACCTACTATGATCACATCCTGGATACGGCTACGATGTTCGGACTTGTACCGGAGCGATTCATCTACCAGGGCGGTGAAGTTGATCTGACGACGTACTATGCGATGGCTCGCGGCAACAGGGACGCTGCCGCATCCACGATGACCAAGTGGTTCAATACCAACTACCACTATATCGTGCCAGAGCTGGGCAGTGCACAGCCGCAGTTGACCGTGAACCGCCCGCTGGCGGCGTACCGGGAGGCCAAGGCGGAGCTGGGTATTGAAGGTCGGCCCGTTCTTGTCGGACTGTATACCTTCCTGAAGCTCTCCAAAGGCGCAACAGACGCAGAGCTCTCTGGCTGGATTGATCGGTTGCTGCCATTGTACGCACAGGTTCTCCAGGAGCTGGAGCGTGAGGGCGTGCAGTGGGTTCAAATCGATGAGCCGATTCTCTCCACGACACTGGCGGATGAGGAGCTGGAGCGGGTGCAACGGATCTATGAGACGCTGCGCGAGGCGGCGCCTGGGGTGAAGTTGCTGCTGCAGACGTACTTCCAGTCTGTGGATCATTATCAGGCGGTTGTGGCGCTGCCGGTTGCGGGCGTTGGGCTGGATTTCGTTCACGATGGGGGCCGGAACCTGCAGGCAATCGCGGAGCATGGCTTCCCGGCAGACAAGGTGCTGGGTGCCGGGGTCATTGACGGCAGAGGCATCTGGCGCGCGGACCTGGAGAGCAAGCTGGCTCAGCTGGAGACGCTTGGCCGCTTCGTGGCCGCGGATCGGATCCTCGTGCAGCCGTCCTGCAGCCTGCTGCACGTGCCTGTGAGCGCCGCCGGGGAGCAGAAGCTGGCGCCTGAGCTGCAGGCGGCCTTGGCCTTTGCCGGTGAGAAGCTGGCGGAGCTGACGCTGTTGGTCAAGGCAGCGGAAGGCGGAGCAAGCAGCGTGGCAAGTGAGCTCGCCGCAGCCAAGCGCAGCCGTGAGGCGCTGGCTGCGTCGCCGGTGAGAGCGCGCAAGGACGTGCATGAGCGGATCGCGCGTTTGGCGGAGCAGCCTTCAGCGCGTGTAGCGAGTGTCGAGCAGCGGCGCAGTATTCAGGCGGAGCGCTGGCAGCTGCCGATTCTGCCGACTACGACCATCGGCAGCTTCCCGCAGACCACGGAGGTGCGCAGTGCGCGTCAGAAGTGGCGCAAGGGCGAGTGGAGCGAGGAGCAGTACGAGGCGTTCATCAAGGACCAGATCCGGACCTGGATCGGGATTCAGACGGAGCTGGGGCTCGATGTGTTCGTGCATGGCGAGTTTGAGCGTAACGATATGGTGGAGTTTTTTGGTGAGAAGCTGGCCGGATTCGCCTTTACTTCAGGCGGCTGGGTGCAGTCGTATGGCTCGCGCTGCGTGAAGCCGCCAGTCATCTACGGGGATGTGGCCTTCGAAGGGCCGATGACTGTCGCTGAGACTGTCTACGCGCAATCGCTGACGAAGACGCCAGTGAAAGGTATGCTGACGGGACCGATCACTATTTTGAACTGGTCATTCGTCCGCGATGACAAGCCGCGCGAAGAAGTGGCCAACCAGATTGCGCTGGCACTTCGTGAGGAGGTCGAGGCGCTGGAGGCGGCCGGCATCGGGATGATCCAGGTCGACGAGCCCGCACTCCGCGAAGGGCTGCCGCTCAAGCGCAGCGAGTGGGACGCTTATCTCGAATGGGCGGTCAAGGCGTTCCGTCTGGCGACCTGCACGGTGAAGGATGAGACGCAGATCCACACGCATATGTGCTACAGCGAGTTCAACGACATCATTGAGTCGATCAGTGCACTGGATGCAGACGTCATCTCGATCGAGACCTCACGCAGCCACGGTGAGCTGGTGTCGAGCTTTGAGGCCTATACGTATGACAAAGGAATCGGCCTGGGCGTCTTCGACATCCATAGCCCGCGCATCCCGCCGGTTGAGGAAATCACGGGCATGATCGACCGCGCGCTGCGCGTCCTGGACCCTGCCCAATTCTGGATCAATCCAGATTGCGGCCTCAAAACGCGTCGTCAGGAAGAGACCATCCTCGCCCTGCGCAACATGGTATCGGCCACCGAGCAGGCTCGGGAACGCTATGCGGTGACTGCGAGATAAAAGGCTTGCTTATAAGCTGGTGCGAAAACGTCATGTTTTCGTGCCGGCTGTTTTTCATTTTCAGGCGAGCCGGTATTCAGGTGCACAGCGTACTCCTGAGACTGCGCTGCTGACCGGGCTTGCGCCTCACCAGGGGTAAAAGGTTACTTGAATGGTGGGGTGGTTGGGAATGGGACTAACCAGAGGTAAAAAGTTACTTGAAAGGCGCCGTTGTTGGGAGTTGGGACTAATGAGGGGTAAAAGGTTACTTGGATGACGTCTTTGTTGGGGATTGCGACTAACCAGGGGTAAAAAGTTACTTGAATGGCGCCGTGGTTGGGAGATGGGACTAATGAGGGGGAAAAGGTTACTTGAATGACGTCTTTGTTGGGGATTGCGACTAACCAGGGGTAAAAGGATACTTGAATGGCGGCGCTGCCGGGGAATTCGCCCCAATAGGTGCACAATGTTACTTGAAT
>NZ_KB899669.1:108015-175187 GCF_000378385.1 Paenibacillus daejeonensis DSM 15491
GCCGCTGCCGGGGAATTTGCCCCAATAGGTGCACAATGTTACTTAAATTGCACGGAGCGCCGAAAGCTGCCGAAAGGCATTTGGATGATCGGATCGGCAGTGAGAGATGGACTTAACTTAGGCAAGTGGAACCAAAAGGCCGTTCGTCAGTCAACTGACTGGGAACGGCCTTTTGGTGTTGAAACTGGCAGTAGGCAGGGGGAGGGCATGCACGGAGTGTGTAGCCAATAGCAGAGCTGAATCTAGTCGCACAGCCACTGCTCATTAGACTCGCCATTGCCGATACGACTCCTTGGGGAAACTGTGCGATTCCGAGGGGAGTGTTCAGTTCTTACTCCTCCTGGTGCTCACGGTCGCGATGCTCCTGCTCGGGCATGCCCTTAAGCCGTCCTGAGCGGCGGAGCGCATCGCGCAGCAGGAACTCGATATGGGCGTTCACGCTGCGGAAATCGTCGGCGGCCCACCTCTCGAGAGCCCGGTGCAGCTCGGGGTCGAGGCGGAGCGGAAAGGATTTTTTGCCCTTGCTCATCGAGGCAATCTATCCGCTGTACAGCGTCCCGGTATTGATGACTGGAGTAGCGGCACGGTCAGATACGATGGAGACCATCAAATTGTTGACCATGGCTGCACGCCGTTCGCCGTCGAGCTCAATGCCCTTGTCCTCCAGCTCCCGCAGCGCCATCTCCACCATGCCTACGGCTCCCTCGACGATCAGCGAACGCGCGGCTACGATGGCGCTCGCCTGCTGACGCTGCAGCATGGCACTCGCAATCTCCGGTGCATAGGCGAGGTGGGTGAGCCGGGTCTCCATAACCTCCACTCCAGCTACGCGGAGTCTGCTCTGGAGCGCGCCCATCAGTTCCGCAGCGACCTCATCCGCATTGCCTCGAAGCGAGAGCAGTTGCTCGGAGGAATAGCTGTCATAAGGATATTGAGCAGCAATATGCCGGACAGCCGTCTCACTCTGAATAGCGACGAAGCGCTCGTAATTGTCTACGTCGAAGGTAGCTTTTGCCGTATCCACAACACGGAACACAACGACCGCGCCGATCTCTACCGGGTTGCCGTCGGCATCGTTGACCTTGAGCGTCTGACTGTTGAAGTTGCGAACCTTAAGGGAGACCGTGTGCTTGATTGTGAAGGGAATGACCATCCACAGACCATCCTTCACGACGGTACCGATATAGCGGCCAAAAAACGTAATCACCTGTGCCTCATTGGGCTTGACGATCGTCAACGAGGTCACGCCAACGGAGGCGATCACCAGCAACAGGAAACCGAGAGAAACCAGCGGGATGTGGACGGGCACGTCCCGAAAGCCGAATACGAGAGCGGCAGCACCGCCGATAATACAGACTAACGACAGGAGCAGCGCCAGAAATCCGTTGACGTGCCAAGCTTTGAATGCGTTCATAGGACACCTCGTTCAATAATATGATATAGTTGTAATATCGATATGATATCACTTTTTACATAAAAAAACAATTATTCTGAAACGATTGAAACGGAAGCTGCGTAGTAAGCGAATAAGAAGGCCGGCAAGCGAGGAAGGGTCGGGGTTGAGAAATGGACCGGACCGCACCAAACGAATGGCCGAACCTATAGCGGGAGTGAGCCAGATGGAGAAGACGAAATCGCAGGCAATACATGTACGAGTCGAACCGCAGGGAGAGATCGTGCTGCGGTCAGATATTACAGAAGCGGGTTATGAGCAGCAGCAGGCAATTATTCGGGATATTCGATTTGAAGTGCGTCCGGGAGAGCTCATTGGCCTGATTGGACCCAATGGGGCGGGCAAAAGCACAACCATCAAGACTTTGCTGGGCTTGGTGAAGCACGTCAAGGGGGAAGTGGTTTTTGGGGGCAATGCGGGACGCTACGGGTATGTGCCGGAACAGCCGGTGTTATATGAATATATGACGCTCTGGGAGCATATGCGGCTGGCGGCCGCTGCTTATGCCATGGATGAAACAGAGTTTGGAACACGGGCGGATCACCTGCTGGCACGGTTCCGGTTATCGGAGGTGAAGCATGAGTATCCAGTGAAATTCTCCAAGGGCATGCAGCAGAAGGTCATGCTCATCATCGGTTTTTTGCTGGAGCCGGACGTGTATATCGTGGATGAGCCGTTTGTTGGACTGGATCCTCATGCGACGCGAGATTTCCTGGATATGCTGGAGGCGGAGCGACAGCGTGGTGCGGGCATACTCATGTGCACACATGTTCTCGATACCGCTGAACGGATTTGTGATGGCTTCGTCTTGATTAACAGCGGCTCCGTGGTGGCTCACGGCACACTGGATGAGGTTCGTGAGCAGGCGGGGTGCGCCATCGACGCGCCGCTCTTTGATTGCTTTCATGCGTTGACTTAAGGAGGACATTGAAGATGATGAATGCCAATCGATTGTTCGTTCTCCGGCTCAAAAAATATGGCACCGATCAATACCGCGTATGGAAAGGCGCGCTAGACTGGACAGTGTGGCTGTACTTGATCGTACCAGGCTTGTTCATTGGGGGAGGTACGTATCTGGAAATCTGGCAGTCTCCGCCATCATGGCTGCTGCAGCTGCCAGCCGGATTATACCCTGCGATTCTGATTATTTCACTGCTATTGGGCAGATTGCGGACATTCATGGAAGAAGCGGACGTGCTGTTCCTCGTTCAGCAGCGCAGCTGGTTGAGGGTACTAGTACTTAGAGGCATCCTATACACCTTCATTGTACAAATGATCACGACCGCGCTGTTATTTGTGCCGCTGCTGCCATATCTGGTCCGGGGCCTGGAGCTCTCCTGGGAAGTAATTGCGATTGGTTACGGCTGGACGGTCGCATTCAAGATGATCTGCTCCATCACGGCCAATCTGATGGATGCCAAGTGGACAGGCTGGCGGCGGCATGTCATCGGTACGTTATGGTTTATTCTGCTGGTGGCCATCTTCGTGTACGGGATGCTGCAGTGGATGAGCCTGTCTGCTACGGCAGGTCTGATCGGTGTTGGAGCCGCGTTTGCGGTTATCACGTGGCTGATCGGGCGCAAGCTGGCCAGCCGCAGCAGCCTGTATTCGGATATTGCCAGTGAGCAGGACGCCCGTCTCGCGAGCACCAAGCTGCTGCTATCGCAGGCCGCTCCGGTGAAACCAATCGGCAGACAGAAGAAACCCTTGGTGATGCGTCGGTCCGGCCGTCTATTCCGCGGATCAGAGCCAACCGTTATTCTGGCTGAGATGTATGTAAAGTCTGCGATTCGTCAATTTGGCTATGTTCGGCTGAATCTCGGTTTTTTCTCCGTTTCGATCACAGCAGTACTGTTGTCGCCGCTCTGGCTGGGTATCGTACTGGTACTGATCTTGCCTCTGCTGGCAGGATCGTGGCAGCGTCTGCAGTGGCAGCAATGGTTCAGTGAACGCTTCGTTGTACAGTTTCGCTGGCGGGATGAGGATGCTGCAGATGCGATGGTTCGCTCCAAGTTCTTGCTCTTGCTGCCGGGCGTAGCCATCCTTGGTTTGGTAGCCGGCTTCAGTTGGTTGGGATTGTGGGGCGGGCCGCTGGCGATGGCGGGAGCCGTGCTCAGCTGGTGGACAACGAGCCGAATTCCATTTTAGTTGAAACAACCCAAATAGGCACGATCAGAGGAGAGACCACCCGGTGCCGGGTGGTCTCTTCTACGGCGAGGAGCTCAGTCCCTTCATGCTGCGGTTCATGCGCACACAAAAAGCCCTGCGACATCATAGCCGCAGGGCTTACCAAAGGAGTCTATTTATCCAGCTTGATGGAGGGTCGGAGCTTCTCGTGCTCGCCGCCAGATTCTGATGCGGCTGCGGAGCTCTCGGCCGCCTCGCGTGAGCCATCGGCACGCTCGAGCAGTTCGTCTGCCGGCTGGCCCGCTTCCTCTGCCAAGGTTTCCAGAGCGGCCTTGGCTTTCTTGTCGCGAATCCGCTTACGCAGATACAGGTACAGGATAATAAACGGAATGGCGCCGAGAAAGATATAGAGCGATACATCATTGACCATGCTGCTTGCCGCGCGACCATACAGATAGAACAACAGGCCGACTGCGTAGAACTTAATGGCACGGCCGATCATCGCGTAGGCGATCAAGCGCCACAGTGGGAAGTTAAGACACCCGGAAAGAATCGTGAATACCTTAAAGGGAATAGGTGTAAAGGAACCGATGAGAATGGCGGTCTCACCGTTTTTCTGGAACATCGCGGTCGCTTTATCGATCCATTCCTTCTTCAGGAATTTGTATAGTATGGAATGACCGAGCGCTTTGCCGATCCAGTAACCGAACGGGGTACCCAGAATACAGCCGATGAAACCAACGGTGGCCAGCCACAGGGCGTTGCTCGGGTTGAGCGCGCTTAAAGAAACTTGCAGGAAAAAAGCCGGAATCGGGAAAATAACGGCATCAATAAAGGCGTGGATGAACAAACCCCAGGCGCCGAAATCCTTCAGAAAATCCAAAAGCTGTTGAAACATTGCGGACTCCTCTCATAACTTCCTTATGCAGCGACTCCAGATGCAAAAACCTTACTTCTATCCTATAAGATAGGGTACCATTTTATGTGGGGGATTACCAACTCCGTGAGTCCGAGTTCACCCTGGACCCAGGTCGGGGACCAGAGCTTCCTCAGCAGCATGGGTGCCTGCCGCATGACCGGTGGAAAAGGCCGCCGTAATGTTGTATCCGCCCGTATAGCCATGGATGTCCAGGATCTCGCCGCAAAAGTAAAGTCCGCGCATCAGCTTGGATTGCATGGTCTTGGGATCAATCTCCTTGAGGGTAACGCCGCCTCCTGTGACGAACGCCTCTTCAAGGGAGAGCGTATCATGAATGTGAACGGGAAATGCCTTCATGAGCCGACTCAGCTCCAGCAAGTTAGCCTTGGGCAAATTATCGAAGGTGGTCGTCTCCAAAAGCTCCGCCTTCGCGAGCAGCACCGGAACCAAACGTTCCTGCACGAGGCTTCTCAATATCGTCTTGATGGCTTTCTTGGACTCCGTCTCGGCCAATTTCCAGGTGCTTGCGTACAATTCATCTGCACTGGTGTCTGGAAACAGATCTACGGTCAGTGTGACCGAATCGGAGCGCTTCAGCTCCTTCACCACATACTGACTGCAGCGAAGAGCGATCGGGCCGCTGAGTCCGAAATGGGTGAATAACAGGTCCCCGCGGTGGGTAATGACCCGCTTGCCCTTGGCGTTCCAGACGGTGAGCGTAACATCCCGCAGCGATAGGCCCTGCAGCTCGCGGCTGGCGATATGGGCATCGCTGGAGCGCAGGGGAACCTCAGTAGGGAATAGCTCGGTAATCGTGTGGCCGGCAGCCTCTGCCCAGGCATAGCCGTCCCCCGTAGAGCCCGTATGCGGCACCGAACAGCCGCCGGTAGCGATGATCACGCGCCCGGCATAGACCCGTTCGCCGGAGATGAGGCGAACGCCGCGTACAGCGCCATCTGCGTAGAGCACCTCTTGCACCGCCTGGTCGGTACGAATCTCCACGCCTTGACGGCGGACCTGGCTGATGAGTGCATCCACCACTGTCTTGGCTTTGTCGCTGACCGGAAACATGCGGCCGTTGTCTTCCTCTTTGAGTGGAATGCCGAGTCCTTCGAAGAAAGCGATAATCTCGCGATTGCTGTAGATGCTGAAGGCACTATGCAGAAACCGCCCGTTGCCCGGAATGTGCCGGATAATTTCGTCTAGCTCTTTATTGTTGGTTACATTGCAGCGGCCGCCTCCAGAGATCCCGAGCTTGCGCCCAAGCCGATTGCCTTTGTCCAGCAGGAGCACACGGGCGCCGCCGCGGCTTGCGGCAACGGCAGCCATCAATCCTGCGGATCCGCCGCCGATGATAATAATATCGTAAGTCATCACTAATAAGCCTCTTTCTACTATGCTATATCCTTAATTCTTATTCTACCAGAGATCGGGGAATAATAGTCACAAACCTCGCGTTTAAAGTGCGATTCTTTCGTGGTAAATAAGAAGAAGGACAACTTGTGGATACAATCTGAAATCGTCAAGGAGGAATCGGAGGATGGTTCATGAAACACTGGTCATGCCTACAGCAGATGGTCTTGAGTTATTTGCCCAGGAGTGGCGCAGCGACGATAAGCCGGCCAAAGCGGTTGTCTGTTTGGTACATGGAATGGGCGAGCACAGCACGCGCTACCAAGCGGTAGCAGAAACGCTGACGGGTGAAGGGTATGTGCTGTTCACCTATGATCAGCGGGGCCATGGTCGTTCACCGGGCAAACGGGGGCACACACCGTCCGTTGAACGGCTGACGGAGGATGCAGAGCGGGCCATTGGCATGGCCAGGAAGCGCCATCCGGATACACCGGTTTTCCTCTATGGGCATAGTATGGGCGGCAACGTCTCCCTCTCTTGCGCGTTGCGGCGGCAACCGGATATCCAGGGACTCATCCTGACGAGCCCCTGGTTGCGTCTGGCCTTTGATCCGCCGCGCGCCAAGCAATGGATCGGTCGCCAAGTGGCGCGCGTCTGGCCGTCCTTCTCACTGGCGACAGGTCTGGATCCGGGCCAGTTGTACCGTCCCGATCAGGAGGTCGCTCCTGTAGTCATGGATATGCTGGCACATAATCGGATCTCCGCCGCTATGTATTTCGGCCTGCAGGCGGAAGGGGAGTGGGCGCTTGCTCATGCCAGCGAACGGCTACATGCCCCGATGTTGCTGCTGCACGGGACAGCCGACCGGGTCACTTCGTATGTGGCAAGCCAGCAGCTGGCAGGCTGTCTGGACGGACGGTGCGCATTCTACAGCTGGCAGGACGGCCTGCATGAACTGCACAATGACCGGGAGCGCCGGGAGGTCATGCAATGCGTCGTTCGCTGGATGGAGGACCGTCTGTCAGACAACCCAGCAGAATCGGTGCACCAGGTGCAGACGATTCCACAGGCAGCAGCCAGCGGGGCGGGAATCGCAGTTCCGGACGGCCTTGCGGGTGCGCCCGATTAACCCTGTGCAGGCTTGCGTAGTGGCAGCCAGGCCAGAACGTCCTGAATCCTGGCGTCCCAGTAGCCCCACTCATGGGTGCCGGGACCTTCGTGGTACGCCAGCTCGTAGTCGGTTTGGCGGCAAGCGTCGCGGAATGCAAGGTTCGAGTCGTAGAGGAAATCCTCGGTTCCGCAGCACTGGAAGAGCTCCGGCTTCGGTCCGGGCTTCTTGCCTTGCTCCTGCAGCAGCCAGAGCAAGTCATTGTCCGTGCCGGCGATCGGTTCATCGCCATATACGAGCGGGAAGAGTTCGCCGATCAGGTGCTGATGTGCCGGATCGGTGCTCAGGCTCGCAACATCCAGTGCGCCGGAGAGTGAGGCGGCTGCTGCATAGTGCTCGGGCTTGCGCAGCGCCAGCTTGAAGGCGCCGTACCCGCCCATGGACAAGCCCGCAACGAAGTTGTCCTCACGCGCATCCGACAGTGGAAAGAACGAACGGGCGAGCGTCGGCAGTTCCTCTGACAGGAAGGTCCAATAGCGGTCGCCCCGTTTCATATCTGTATAAAAGCTGCGGTGCACTTGCGGCATGACGACAGCCAGACCGTAAGCGGACGCATAACGCTCGATGCTGGTACGACGCAGCCAGATGGAATCGTCATCGGAGAGCCCGTGCAGCAGATACAGTGTCTGGTGACGCCCGGTCGACGCCTTGCCATCCATTCCGATCTGAGAAGCGGTGCGCTGCGGCAGAATCACCGTCATGGAGGTGCTGAGCTTCAAGGTCTCCGAGAAAAATCGGCATTCAATTAGAGCCATACTTCGTGTTCTCCCTTCCTAATTACCTAGTACAACTCCTACTTTAACAAAGCTGTTCACAATTCGCTATCCTTTCCAAATCGACAAAAAAGTCACGACAAAATTCGGCACCAATTTGCGCGAAAAATGTCAAATTGTTCATCTTGGATGAACATGTAGAAAAATGGGGTTAATTTAAAAATTTTTCTTTTATTTGTCACTTATTGCGTGGTATAGTAGGCTCATAGATTAGAGAACTGAGAACACAGTCACTCGAGTTCAGGGGGACGTCGATGGCCATTTTCCTGATCGATTTTGCGGTTAACGTATTCGAGACCATTGCCGGTTTTATACTAATGCTGTCGATTTACTTGTTTCCCATAAGGAGCTACACACCACAGATTGTGTTTACTTCCATTGTAATGGCCCAGACTTCGTATCTGCTCCGGGAAGTGTTCCTGCTAGACTGGTTGACGCCATTCTTCATGCTCTTATGGATGGTACTCCTGCTTTGGTTGCTTTTCCGCATTCATTTATTCTATGCCTTATTAATGGCAGTATCCGGCTACTTGGTTTATATCGTACTGCAGATGTTGATCGTACTTATTCTGCAGGCGGTCTCGCCGCTTACTGAGATTCAGGAGACCTTTCAGTACCTGAAGCTTGTCCAATTGCTGGCATCCCTTGCCGCGCTTGCCATCTCGCGGGTACTCATCAAGAAACGCCTTGGTTTTTCTTTCGTACCCGACCGCATTAGTGAGAGTGTCCCCGTTCGCGGTACCAATCGCAAGCTGCTGATTACGCTCATTGTAGCCAGCATCTGGATCTCGGTCATGGTGTCGGTGCTTTCCAGAGGGATGGGGGCTTTCGTGGGGGCGCTAATCTCCATCAGCCTCATTGCCGCGATGATTATTCATCTTATGGTGATAAAGGAGCGAAGCGTATGATCGGACGGATCTCCGAGGAGTTCGGCGGTTATATCTACCGACATAATGACCGCAAGCAGGTCAGCCAGGACGTGCTGGTGTTTGCAATCAAGTCCTTGTTGACGAATCTGCTAACCATCGTGCTTTCGTTGACTGCGGGTTACGTGCTTGGCGCTTTTGTGGATACGCTCATCGTACTGGTGTCAATGGCAGTACTTCGTAATTTGACAGGCGGATATCATTTTAAGTCTCCGACGGCCTGCATCCTGATTTCGAGCTCGGTTGTGGCCGCTATTCCTCATATACCGTTTTTGGACATGCTTCTCATCCCGTGTGCAGCAGTCACCATGCTTCTCATTGCACGATTTGCACCGGCTGATCTCAAAGGCGTAACGACACTCTCCCCGCGGAGATTGCTCGTTATGAAGCTGGTAGCCCTTGCAATTGTCGCCTCGAATCTTTTCTTCGAGTCGCATTTGCTTGCTCTTTCTTTTCTGGCTCAAGTCTTGACCATTTTACCGTTCAAAGGGAGGAATTCGTAATGATGAGAAGCAAAATTGCTCGTTTGTTGGCTACATCGCTGGGTGCGTCGGCCGTCGTGTTTGTATCAACAGCATGCTGGTGGTTTGGACATCGTCCAGAAGTACCTGCAGAACTGCTGGAGAAGTAGTCTAGGTGCAGGGCGGCCGGCTTCGGGCGGCCGCCGTTTGCAGCCCAAGTGGGGGAACGGTTTTGGAGTGTAGTCTATGAAAATACCAGTTACGCGTGACAAACATAATGATACCGACGTTGTCATGTTGGACGTGGCCGATATTCTCTACATCCAGACAGAAGAGGGCGTACTCGTATTCCATTCGGAGAAAGACCACTTCTACCCGCTCGTCCCGTCTTTGTCGGCATACCTCAGGCATCTGGGGCCGATGGGATTTAGGAAGCTGGATCGTATCAATCTCGTCAATTCCAGCAAGATTAAAGCCTACGACCATGAGCTTGGCAAAGTCTATTTTGGCCCACATGACCTCCCGCGCGTCAAGTCAGCGACCATTGCCTTCATGCACAAGGTAAAACTGAGGCAAGAAATCGAATCCTGGATCGCTCGCAATATTAAAAACGATGAGGGGCCTCTGTAGCCCCATTACCTACAACCGCAGCAGCCTACGGGCAGCATGCGGTTGTTTGCATGGAAAAAAGTTCATTTTTCGCGAACATAGGACACGTTTCCTCCTCGTTATGAGACTGTTGACCTAATTCAACATTGTAAAAAAAATTTACATGTGTTTTAATCGGATTAACAGGAAATGACATGCCAGACTAGGAGGAGACCGGTTTTTCGTGTGGAAAGAAACCTTGTTACAGGTCATGATCGCTTTACTCCCCGTGTTTGCGCTGCAGCTATGGTATAATCGCCCGGACCGTTACAAAGGAACACCGGTTTTCATAGGCATTTTCAGCTGTTTGTCCATGATCCTATGCATCCTATTCGCGTATGGGACTGATTTTGCAATAAAGTTCGACTTTAGTTTAGTTTCTTATATCTTGGGTGCGCTCTACGGGGGTAAGCTCATAGCGATTCTTATGACCTTGGTGTACGGTCTGCTCAAGTTTACATTGGCAGACAGCCCTTGGGAAGCGGCAGGTTTCGCCATGGGTTTCGCATTTATCGTTCCTTTTCTCTTTGTCTATATGCACAGGTTTAAGCTGGCATCTCGCAGGAAGAAACAGCGTCTTGTCGTTCTGCTAGGGCTGGGAAGTATCGGCGCGTATTTGGTCGGGGCTTTGATTTACTTGCTGTGGAGCGCCACGGCCGTACATACGATGATTTTTTTGGAGAGTCTTGCAACCATCGTCGCTCTTGTGGGAATCAGTATTATTTTTATCTTCCTTATTGAAAGCGTTAAAGACAAACAGCAGCTCCAATACAGGCTTCAGCAAATGTCCACCAACTACCGGAATGAAGTGCAGAAGCTGCAGCAATTTATTGACAACACGCCGCTAGGTGTCGTCATTGTCGATAAGGATGGCGATATCACGCATATTAATGAGATGGCGATGAGCCAGATGCCGGAAGATTCCGCCAAGAACGGAACAGCCGACATGATCGGGCGCTCGCTGGACGGGCTACAAGAGGAGATGAATAATGATCTGCATGCCAGCATGCTCATGAGTGTGCTCAATGGCAACGACAGTGTGTCGGAAATCGTCCAACAAGATAATAAAATGTATATTAAAACGGGATTCAGCGTCAAAGATGCTCGAAACCATGAGATTATCGGGGCCGCGTTGATCGCGCACGATATCACCGAGGTTAGCCAGCTAAGGGACGAAGTGGGACGAATGGAGCGACTGAGTCTGGTCGGACAGATGGCGGCTAGCATCACGCACGAGATTCGCAATCCCATGGCCGTTATCCGGGGCTTTGTCCAGTTAATGAAAGAGCGCAGTCCGGAGAATCAGAGAGAATACTTCCGCATCATTATTGAGGAGCTGGATCGGGCTAACGGCATCATCAATGACTTTCTATCACTGGCGCAGAACCGGATTGTGGAGAAAGAAAGCAGTTCGCTCAACCATATTATTGGTGAGCTGATGCCGCTCCTCTGGGCAGATGCGAACCTGCGAGGGCAGACGATTGAGTTGGGGCTGGACGAAGCCGTGCCTGATCTTGATCTAAACGTCAAAGAAATGAAGCAGCTGATTCTGAATCTGGCGCGTAACGGGATGGAAGCGATGGATGAGAAGGGTCGGATGAAGATCAATACCCGCTTCTTGGGCGATGTCGTTGAGATGCGGGTGGAGGACACGGGCTGTGGCATCTCCAAGGACAAGCAGGAGCGTTTATTCGAGCCCTTCTATACGACCAAGTCTCGCGGGACAGGACTGGGCCTCCCGCTGTGTCTCAGCATTGTGGAACGGCATCACGGCAAGATTGAGGTGCAGTCCAAGGAAGGGGAAGGCACAACGTTCCGTGTCGTGCTGCGCTGCCAGCCAAACAAGAGGATAGAGAGCGGCTCGTCTGCGCATCCTAGCATCAAAGGAGGCGTGTCCTAATGACTGAATCGCATGAACAACATAGCCAGGAGTCGGCAGAGCAGCTCAAGCAGGAGTCAGCCCAGACGGCTGATGCGGTGAATTCAACGGCTAAACCGGAGCCGGAGCAATCGGGTTATGACAAAAAGCTGGATGGTCCGGACCGTCCGTCCGTCTAGAACAGATATAGCCTGACCAACGGGATGCCCGCCGACAGCAAACAAGCTGAAGGACGGGCATCTTATTTTATAACACCTTTGCTTTAGGAGGCATAGGAGAGTATAATAGTAGCAAAATCAAGCTAGTCAAGGAGTGATTCCAGATGTCAATGTCATTCGAACGATACATGGTCGACATGGTGCAACCTATGCGCGACGATCTGACACGTATAGGTATACAAGAACTGCGCACAGCAGAGGAAGTCGAGGCTCAGCTGCCATCTGCCAAAGGTACCGCACTGCTCGTTGTGAACTCGGTATGCGGTTGTGCTGCTGGCCAGTGCCGTCCAGGCGTAGCCGAGGCACTGCAGCATGAAGTGACACCAGATCATCTGTTCACCGTATTTGCCGGTCAAGATAAGGAAGCTACGGCCAAGGCTCGTGAGTATCTGGCTCCATACCCGCCTTCTTCTCCCTCTATCGCGCTGATGAAGGATGGCGAACTGGTTCATTTTATCGAGCGTCACCAAATTGAGAATCGTTCGGCTGAAGAGATCGCTGCGGATCTGACTTCTGCGTTCGATCGTTTCTGCAAATAATAGATGACTATGAATCTGCAGCAGGAGATTATCCGGCGGTTAGGCGTGAAACCGCATATTGACGCGCAGGAAGAAATCCGCAAGCGGGTTGATTTTCTTAAAAGCTATGTGAAAGAGGCTGGTTCTTCGGGGTTGCTGATTGCCATTAGCGGCGGCATTGACAGCGCCGTAGCCGCCGGCTTGTGCAAGCGGGCGACTGATGAGCTGGCAGCAGAAACGGGTCAGGACTACATGACGCTTGGCGTCTTCCAGCCTTATGGCGAGCAAGAGGACATCCATGACAGTTATGCGGTAGCCAAGGCATTTGAGCTGAAGCATACCGTGGAGACTAATATTGAAGACACGGTGAATGAGATTGCCCTGGAGGTAGAGCACGGCTTCAAGGCTCTTAATATTCACCGCCATATCAGCCGCGGCGGCAAAGGCAATGTCAAGGCGCGTACACGGATGGTAGTCCAGTATGCCCTGGCGTTTGACCTGAATCTGATTGTGGTCGGTACTGATCATGCCTCGGAAGCTGTCACTGGCTTCTATACCAAGTGGGGGGATGGCGCGGTAGATATTACGCCACTCGCTTCCCTGAACAAGCGCCAGGTTCGCCAATTGGCTGCCGAGCTTAGTGTGCCCGACAGCATTCTGCACAAGGCGCCTAGTGCTGGTCTGTGGGAAGGCCAGACCGATGAGGATGAATTGGGGATTTCGTACGAGCACAACAGCGATTTCCTGGAAGGCAAGGAAGTGCCCGCCCCGGTACGAGAGAAGCTGGAGCAGCAATATTTGAAGACAGAGCATAAGCGCTCGCCCATTCCCGGCATTTAATAGGGCTGCCCTCCGCGTAAGCGGGGGGCTTTTTAGTGGACAGAGCATTACATAAGGAGGGCAATCGGGATGATTATCGGCATTGGACACGATCTGGTGGAAATGAATCGCATGCAGCGGGTTCTGGACGGCCTGACGGCAGAGCGGTTTGTGGCCAGAGTTCTGACCCCGGCTGAGCGGGAACGGGGAGATGCCAGGGGAGGCCGACGAACCGAGTACATAGCCGGCCGATTCGCAGCCAAGGAAGCGATTGTCAAAGCACTTGGCTGCGGTATCGGGGGCAAGGTAGGCTTCCTGGATATCGAGGTGCTGCCAGATGCATCCGGCAAGCCAGAATGCCGGCTATCTGAGCAGGCCTGGCAGAGGCTGGGCTTCTCATCAGAGGACGTGCGACTCCACATCAGCATTACCCATGAGCGGTCATTGGCTTCTGCCTATGCTATAGCTGAGCGCATTGGGTCACACGGGTGAGCCAATGCGCAGCATTTATTTTTTCTCAGCCAGCCACGCGGCTAACTGATCAATCTCCTCAGGCGTTAACCGTTCGGCGAAGGGTGGCATCAGGTTGCCTCCGGCAGTAATTTTGGCTGCAATGTCTTCTTGGCTCATACGCTGGCCGACCTGCTGTAGATTGCTCTGCTCATCCATACGTCCCTGCAGCTCTGAGCCGTGGCAATTCAGACAATTGGTGCGGTAGATCATAACGGTCTCAGCCGGTCCGCTGAGCGGAGATGAACCGCTGCCGCAGCCGGTTAGCAGGGCAATTCCTGCAGCCAGGATGACAAATTTTTTCATCTGCGCATACACCTCTTCTCTTAACCCCCCATATCAATTTAGCCGTGAACTTAGTATAATAGAAGCTTGGCCTGCTCTTGCGAGTGTGCCATTATCCCATAAGATACAGGAGTTCCAATGAATATAGCTTATACCCACATCATACAGAGTTATCTTCAACATATTCAAGCGGAAGTTTCCATGTCAGGTTATGAGGAGTTTAAAGCAGGCTGGAGTGATGAGAAAGTACCGGATGGCTATCTGTTTTCCCTGCTTCTTTCTGGACAAGCTCGGATTGAATGGGAAGGGGAGACCTACGAGGCAAATGCAGGGGATCTGGCTTTGATCCCGGCTGGCAAGTATGTGCGATTCTCTCACCAGAGCGGCGATATTCGGGTGGCCTGGTGTCAATTCGGCGGAAGTCCGGTGGAGACGAAGCTATTTGAGCTGATTCCGCTGCCTTTGATTGTATCTCTTGAGGCACCATCCGAAACGGAGAAGCTGTTCCAGCGTATAATGGCTGCCGAATACGAGGACTCTTTGACGAGTCCATTGAAGCTCAAGGCCGCTTTTCTCGAGCTGTTGTCCTGCTACTTGGATCATTGCGAGCTGGACGCTGCTGCCTTGTCCGAATTGGAGCCCTTCGCTAAGCTGGCTCCGGTGCTGGAGTATATCGACGCCAATCTGGACAAACCGGTGGCAGTAGAGGATCTGGCGAACCTGACGTATATGCACCCCAATTATTTTATGGAGTTCTTCAAAAGCTTGGTCGGCATGTCCCCGATTCATTATGTGAACCGTCGTAAGCTGGAATATGCCAAAAAACAACTCGAGCTGACCGAGGACCATGTGGCGCAGATCGCATCTCAAATCGGAATGCAGAACCACTACCTCTCGCGGATGTTCAAACAATACTGTGGTCTATCGCCCAGCCAATACCGGAAGAAATATTGGGCGTCCTGCAGTATGCTTGAAAAATACAAACCAGAGAAAGCGGGGTACAGGACATGACAGTAGACACCAAAGCCTATTTCAGCCAAGAGCTGCTGGCCTGGTACAGAGCGCACAAACGCGATCTGCCCTGGCGGCACAGCAGGGACCCCTATCGCATCTGGGTGTCGGAAATTATGCTGCAACAAACAAGAGTAGACACCGTCATTCCCTATTATAAGCGCTTCCTCGACAAATTCCCGACGCTGCAGGCACTGGCCGAAGCACCGGAAGAGGAAGTTCTTAAATGCTGGGAGGGGCTGGGGTACTACTCACGGGCACGAAATCTGCAGGCCGGTGCGCGTGAAGTGGTGCGTCTGCATGGCGGTTCCGTGCCGGACGATGTCCACGCCGTAGCAGCACTCAAGGGCGTTGGACCGTATACGCGAGGGGCCATTATGAGCATCGCGTTCAACAGGCCGGAGCCTGCAGTCGACGGCAATGTAATGCGTGTCCTCTCCAGGTACATGTGTCTGGAGGAGGATATCGCCAAGAGCAGCACCCGTGTGCGGATGGAGATTCTGGCCAAGTCGCTCATCCCTGAAGGTGCGGCCGGCGATTTCAACCAAGGGCTCATGGAGCTGGGCGCACTCATCTGTACACCCAAGTCGCCGGGCTGCCTGATCTGTCCGGTGATGGCGCACTGCGCTGCAAGGTTGGCGGGCCGGGAGAAAGAGCTGCCTATCAAGTCCAAGGCCAAGCCGCCGCGTCCGGAGTTGCGTCTGGCTGCGCTCATCGAAGGGAGTGGCGAGCAGGCCGGGCGTATCCTGGTGCGTCAGCGCCCAGATAGCGGTTTGTTGGCTCGGATGTGGGAGCTGCCGCATATTTTGGCGGAGGGTGCCGAGCAGGAGGGCAAGACCCGCAAGCGTGGTCGTCCGGCTGCGGGCGCAGCTACAGCTGTGGCTGCTGCCGCTGCATGGAAGGCAGGCGCTGGCTGGGCATGGGGAATGGATGCCGAGCAAGCGAATGCGTTAGAGGCGGGGCCAGAGGGCGTAGATGGGGAATCCATCTTGAAGGTGCCTCTGCCAGAGCAGATGGAGCAGATGGAACTGTTGAGCAGGCAACTGGCTGCAGAGACGAGCGTCCTGGTTAGGCCCCGGCATTGGTGGATGGAGGCCGACCATGTGTTCAGCCATATCGTGTGGAAGGTACAAGTCTATCTGACCGATTACGGATTTGTACTGAATAAGACGGAGCAGGCTCAGAGCGAGGGAGACAGTTTGTTTGCCGCCGAGTCGGCTGCCGGGTACGAAGCGAACGAAGTGGCCGGCCAGAGGGAAGAGCTCCCCCCGGGATACCGTTGGATCGGGCCGGCCGAGATGGAAGAGCTGGCATTCCCCAACGTGTTTGTACGGATTCTGCGTGAATACTGGCAGCAGCGTGGCAGCAATCCTAATTCAATCTAAAAAGAAGCCGCTCAGCAGGACATCCTGCGAGCGGCTTCTGTTCATGTAGACGGATATTACAGCGCAGCTTCGTAACGTTTGCCGACTTCTTCCCAGTTGACAACGTTCCAGAATGCAGCGATGTAGTCCGGACGTTTGTTTTGATATTTGAGGTAGTACGCATGCTCCCATACGTCCAGACCGAGGATTGGCGTGTCGCCTTCCATGATCGGGCTGTCCTGGTTAGGCAGGCTGTACACTTTCAGTTTGCCGTTGGATACGGCCAGCCAAGCCCAGCCGCTGCCGAAACGAGTAGCGCCTGCTTTGGCGAAATCTTCTTTGAATTTGTCGAGGCCGCCCAGCTCGCTCTCGATCGCGCTGGCAAGCTTGCCTGTAGGTGCGCCGCCGCCGTTTGGTCCGATGGTCTCCCAGAACAGGCTATGGTTAGCATGGCCGCCGCCGTTGTTGCGGACTGCGGTACGGATGCTCTCAGGCACGCTGTTCAGATCAGCAATCAGATCCTCGACAGATTTGCCTTGCAGCTCAGGAGCGGACTCCAGTGCAGCATTGAGGTTCGTCACGTATGTGTTGTGATGGCGGTCATGGTGAATCATCATGGTTGTTTCGTCAAAATGCGGTTCCAGTGCGTTGTTCGCATAAGGCAGTGCTGGCAATTCATGAGCCATAATCGTATTACCTCCTAAGATATAGATATGTAGTCGTCCAAGCCCCTTCATTATCCCTTATTCATCCGAATAAATCAACATGAATGTTTGTAAAGTCAAGGCACGACTCCAAGTTATTACCCTAACTAACTTGGCGCAAAACAGAGAATTCTATACGAGCGTCCATAAGAATGACGAAGTCGGTTTTGCTTGCTTTACAAGCCTTAATATAAGTTGTATATTGATCAGTGTAGATTTCTTGACGTCAAACAACACGATAACCGAATAGGTCTTACTTGGAGGAGCCTGTCACGTACGGGCTCTTTTTGTGTTTTTTGGGGAAGAATATGACAAAAACGGAGAAACAGTATGAACAAAAAACTATTAGATCCATTGCAAAAAATTAACCCGCCCCAATTAATAATGATCGTGTTTATAGTCTTAATTGGAATTGGGACACTCATGCTCGCTTTGCCTGTTTCTTCAGCACATGGTGAGTCGGTCGGGCTGCTCAATGCATGGTTTACTGCGACTTCTGCTGTCTGTGTAAACGGATTGGTAGTTTTGGACACCGGCAGTACCTTTTCCACCTTTGGCCAGATTATTATTATGGTGCTCATTCAAATTGGAGGGTTGGGTTTCATGACTCTTGGGGTGATGGTAGCCGTTGTCTTAGGCAAACAGATTGGTTTAAAACAGCGGCTCATTATCCAACAAACTACCCAGTCCAGCTCGTCACAGGGAATGGTCAGGTTGTCCTTATATATTGCTACCATTGTTTTTGTGGTGGAGGCATTCGCCACAGTCATTCTTGCCTTTCGCTGGAAGGATGAGATGGGTGTCGGTGCGGCTGTTTATAATGGCCTGTTCCATGCCGTGTCTGCATTTAATAATGCAGGCTTTGCGCTATGGTCAGATAGTCTCTCTCAATATACTGGAGATCCAATTGTCATAATAACCATTTTCTCTTTATTTTTAATAGGGGGACTCGGCTATATTGTGGTTGTAGATTTGGTCCAAAAGCGGTCATGGTGGAAGCTCTCATTACATTCCAAAGTGGTCTTGTTAAGTTCAGGTATTCTACTGGGATTTGGATTTGTCATTCTCTTTTTTCTAGAAAGCTGGAATGCTTCAACGTTTGGACAATTAACGTTCGGTGAGCGGGTTCTGGCGGCTTTTTTCCAGGGCGCGACCCCCAGAAGTGCCGGCTTCAACTCCATTGATATCGGCAGTATGTTGACCGCCTCGCAATTTGTTCTCATATTTCTGATGTTTGTCGGTGCGGCGTCAGGAGGCACAGGGGGCGGGATCAAGGTTAATACATTTGTTGTCCTGCTTTTAGCGACCATCAATACGTTTCGGGGCGGCAAAGAAATCCATGCTTTCCGGCGCACAATTAATCAAGAGACTGTCATGCGGGCACTAGCGGTTGTTATCAGTTCCCTTGGTTTTGTACTTGTCGTAGCTTTTCTGTTAAATATAACGGAAAACTTGATGGAAGAGCATTTTCTTGAAGTGTTATTCGAAGCGACCTCCGCATTCAGCACAACCGGACTTTCCATGGGTCTGACGAGCGAATTATCACCCTTGGGCAAATGTATTGTTATTGTGACCATGTTTGCAGGACGATTGGGACCTTTGACTTTGGCTTTTGCTCTAGCTCACAGAAGACGTGCTTCAAAGCTGAGTTATCCCGAAGATAACGTTCTAATAGGATAACGTTCAAATGGGGGGGGGGGGCATAGAGGATGAGGAATTTAGTGCAATGGTTAATTGACGATTTAAGAACTGCATCACACAATCCTAGGTTCTTTATGATTGGGATTCCTCCTCTTCTTCTTTTTACGACCATTCAGATTAGTCTCTCCCTAAGCAAGGGAATAGGATTTGATTTCAGCCCTTACAAAGACTTTGTTTTCGTTCTATCCATGCTGTTTGTGCCTCAATTGATCGGCACAGGGATGGGACTATTCATGCTCAAAGAACAGAATAAAATAGGTACCTCGTATATTTACATGAATCAGAAACGTAGACTTAGCTATATTGTCAGTGGACTCATCATGTCGGCTGTTCTGACGTTTCTTATTGCACCATTGTTCTTGGCTTCCAGTGCCATTTCTATGCAACAGATTGAGAATTTGGCCGTTTTAATTTTACTTATCGCGGAGGCGCCAATCTATGTGTTGTTATTTTTCTCATTCAACGTGAAGCAAATAAAGATGAAGGCCATCGTTCTAAGATCCATTGGTTTTATTTGTTTGGGAGCGACAGGAGCATATTTAATACCCGAACCATGGCAATGGCTTACTGGCCTAGCGCCTACTTACTGGCCCAGCAGAGTTTATTTAAATGGCTTCGTTTACGGCTATAATCTAGAAATGACCTTTTGGTTGTATATAATGGGGCTACTGATTCATGTATTTATATTTATTGGACTATTTGTCCGTTGTGCTCATTCTTTGAAATAAAGCGCTTTCTATTAATTTCCTGCATTTTCATAGCTTTTTTTAAGATTTTTTTAAGGACAAAGGAGGAAATACGTTGAGTTTTGTCGTATTATTAACAAGATACAAACAGAAGCCGCCGCTCTGCGATGTTCGGCCGCGATGAAAAGGGAGACTCTCATACATGCATGTTCGTTCTTTTCAATTGTCTGATTACCGTCCGTTGACTCGCCTTCTTGAAGTGTCTCTAACCGAGGCGTGTTACGAACAGACTATGGAAGCATTCGCCCGTCAGCTCTCGTGGGACAGCGAACTGGTCCTGGTCGCCAGCAAGGATAACGACATTGTAGGCATGATTATTGGTACGATTGACAATAATAAAGGATATTATTACCGCATTGCGGTTCACCCGGATTATCAGCGGCAAGGGATTGCCAAATCGCTGATCCAAAGTCTTCGCCAGCGTTTTGAACAACGGGGCGTTTCGAAAATCATGATTACGGCGGACGAATACAATGAGCCTATTTTGTCCCTGTATGAATCGATGGGATTTGCAGCCAAAGATTTCATGAGATCGATTCAGAAGCTAAGCATCGTCGCCGGCTAATCCGGCGAATGGTATAGTCACGATGAACAAGCATGTTCCGACGCCAGTTGCATTAGGGGCGACGGAATATGCTTTTCTTAAATTTAAGCACAGGGAGCACCCGATGGATAGTTATATGCGATGCACCATAAAGAGCTTCAAGCACGATGGCCGGCTGCACCGGATGTGGATGGACAATTTGCTGGTGCCCGAATCCCGTCTGGTTCCGGAGCATGCAGAGGCGTCGATAATCGTGCTGATCAATGAACATACGCCGATCCAGGAAGCGAGCGGCAAGGTCTGGACCAGTCGGGTGCCAGCCGTTTCTTTCTTCATGCCGGGATTGTGGTTTAATGTGGTGGCCCTGCTGGAGGAACCTGGCATCCGCTATTACTGCAATGTGGCTTCGCCTCCGTACCTGCACAAGGATGTGCTCACTTATATCGACTATGATTTGGATGTCATCAAGCTCGCCGACGGCTCCGTCTTCGAAGTCGACCGGGACGAGTATGAGCAGCACAAGATTACGTATCGTTATTCGCGCCTGGTCACCCGCAAGGTGGAGGATGGTCTGCGGATGCTCAGGGATCGCATCGCGTGCGCCGGAGCTCCGTTCAATGATACAATAGTGTATGCGTATTACAACGCATGGAAGCAACAGCATAACGAATCGAACGAGGTGTAGGATGGACGGATCACGGATGTCTGCTGAGGGACCGCAGCCGCAAGAACGCAGAAGCCGGCATACCAAGGACCGCCAGCAGCCCGCCAGATGGGTGCGGGAGCTGTTGGATTGGGGCAAGACGCTTGCCATTGCTTTAATTGTAGTCTTGCTGCTGCATGTGTTTGTCTTCAATCTCTCCACTGTCGAAGGCCAGTCCATGGAGCCGACTCTGGTAGAGAAGGAATGGTTGTTTGTCAACAAATTCGTCTACCTGATCGGCAAGCCGTCACATGAGGATGTCGTCATTCTGGAGGATCCGGATGCGATCCCCGGGGTGAGAGATTATCTGGTCAAGCGCGTCATCGGCGTACCCGGAGACGAGATTGAAATCCGCAATCACCAGTTGTACCGCAATGGAGAATTGATTATTGAACGTTACACGGATGTTGCAATAGACGGTCCCGATTTGGGGCCGCGAGTGATAGAGGAAGGACATTATTTTGTCATGGGAGATAATCGTCATCCGCGTGCAAGCCGGGATAGCCGCTCCTTCGGCACTGTGCCCGAGGACGTGATTCGGGGACGGGCTGATCTGATTCTGTGGCCGATTACAAGAATCAACTCGTTATAGAGGGACAGCTGCCCAGGCGTACGCAAGTCTACGGGGAAGGGCGTGAACATCATGAGTGAGCTGACACAGCTGGATTATGGATTGCTGAAGAAGGAACTGCAGATGGCCCTGCCCGAGCTCGGCATAGATAGCCTGGGTATTGCCTCTGCCGAACCATTTACCGAGCTGCGATCGGTGCTGCAGCGTCACAGGGAGCTCGGCAGGGAATCGGGGTTTGAGCATCCGGATCTGGACGAACGCACAGATCCCGCATTATCTCTCTCTTCGCCCCGGTCGATTCTCTCCATTGCCGTTGCTTATCCGTCCAAACTGCCCGACCCGCCCAAATCTGAACCCGGCGCACGTCGCGGCATACTCTCACGTTCGGCATGGGGGCTGGATTATCATAAGGTGCTGCGCAATCGGTTGGAACGTCTGGAGGCGTGGCTGCGCGAACGGGTACCAGAGCTGCGTGCTGTGAACATGGTGGACACGGGAGCACTGGTTGACCGTGCGGTGGCAGAACGGGCAGGGATTGGCTGGAGCGGCAAAAACTGTGCCATCATCTCCCCAGAGCTGGGCTCATGGATTTATCTTGGCGAGCTCATTACGAATCTGCCGCTGCCTCCGGATACACCGTTGACGGATCAATGCGGAGAGTGCACCAAGTGCATTGACGCTTGTCCGACTGGCGCGCTGGTGGGGCCGGGGCAATTGGATGCACAGCGCTGCGTATCCTTTGTTACGCAGACCAAGGGCTTCGTTGAAGATGAGATGATGCGCAAGATCGGCAATAGGCTGTATGGCTGCGACACTTGCCAGATCGTGTGCCCGGTCAACCGGGGCAAGAACTGGACACAGCATGCGGAGCTGCAGCCGGATACAGAACAGGTGAAGCCCTTACTGGTGCCACTGCTTACTATGGGGAACAAGGCGTTCCGTGAACGCTATGCGGACAACGCCTCGTCGTGGCGGGGACGCAAGCCGATCCAACGTAACGCGGTCATTGCGCTGGGCAATTTCAAGGAGAAGACAGCTGTACCGGATCTGATCGGTGTATTGGAGAACGATCCACGTCCTGAACTGCGGGGCACCGCGGCCTGGTCGCTGGCGCGCATCGGGGAAGCAGCTGCCATTGAACCGCTGCAACAGGCGGCCGAACGCGAAAGCGATGAGACTGCCAAGAGGATGATGGAGGAGGCGCTGGCTCATATAGAACAAACTTTATAGAGCGTTTTGCCCTTGAATGTTATCCAGGCAAAACGCTCTTTTTGCGGTTCCTGATATGATGAATAGCGAGCAATAGGAGTGGAAATAGAAGGGAGTATGTCAGGTTCCAATCAATCCAGAACGGTACGATCGTATTGAGGTAATAGCTGACATCGGTAGCTACAAGCAGAGAGAGGCCAAATATTATGAACGTTGTGGGCACATAAAGCGGCTTCGTGCTTCTTAGCTTGAACAACTGTGCGGTTCCAAGCGCGAAGGCATAAAAAAACAGACACGATTTGAGGAAGGTGGTCAGTACCCATGCTGCGGCCATGAGGGCTTCAATCCGCTGCAAAAACCCGCCGATATTGATTTTTTGCGTCAAGGTGTAGGTGGCATAAATATTATGCTGCGTGAAGAAAGAACCGAGCACGGTCAAGGAAATGAAGATGATGAGCGCGAGCGTCAAGCCGGCTAACAACGAGGCTAAGAGTACATCACGTTTCAGATGCTTCTGGTGTTGAACGTAGGGAATGACCATGAGAAAGACAATCATTTCGCCAAAGGGGTAAAAGGTCGTCAGCATGGTTCCCCGCAGCATCCACAGGTGATCCTCTCCCAAAATCGGTTTGAGTCTGCTCACTTCGATCTCCGGAAGCAGACAGAGAATTAAGACTATGTAAATGAGGATAAACAAAGGGAGTAGCAGCTCTGCGCTTCTGGCGATGGACTCCAGTCCATGCCAGATCGCCCAGAGCAGAGTCGCAATGAAGAGCAGGTGAATATATCTAATCGGTGTATTGGCAAACAATTGTGTCGTCAAAAAATCCCCTACCTCACGCACGTAGATGGAGCCTGCGATGACAAAGAAGATCAGGTAGGTAACACTAACCAGGCCGCCTAGCCATCGACCAAGTATTCGTTCACAGATTTGGACCAGACTGGAATCGGGATAATGAGCAGCCAGCTTGAGCATCAGCCACACCAGAACCATGCCCATGGGAATACTGGCGAGTGCAACAATCCAGCCGTTCTGGTGTGCGTATCCTGCTGCAATCGGCGGCAGGATAATGATCATGTCACCAATCATGGCCAGGTAGAACAGAACAGTGAGTTGGCGGATCGAAATTTTACCGGGCTCAAGCATCCGTATACACCTCCTGCAAGCTAGGATGGAAAAAACATCGAGAACAGGTCATTCACCGGCCGGTAGATCCATTCCAAAAAAAATAAAGGCTCCTCAATAATAATGAGAGTGGCAGCCATATAAGAAAAGGCGATCCCTGGAATCATCAGCAGGCAGAAGACCACCAATTCCCGGTATAGTCTCTTTCGGCCAAGTACCCAGAGATGCGGAATCACGATGGCGAGAACAATTACGCAGAATACCAGGGTGATCATTCCGGCATCTCTTCTTTCATCTGTTTGATAATGGAATCATCCAGCGTGCCAATACGGCGGATTTGGGCTTCTACTTCGATGTTGACCTTGACTGAGGGGAACGTTTCGTTCCAGTTCATTGCAAGGGTTTTCCAATGCAATGGATATTTTCGGTAAAACTCTCTTCCAAATCCAAATATATCGGAGCGTAGGCGATGCTGAGCTGCATTGACGGAGTCCTCCATAATTTTGATCAGCTTCCGCTCGCTAATCTTCTGGAGCTGTCTGATGGCATAGTCGGAGCTGAGCGACGTTTCGCAGGAGTCACCATAGATCGTTTGCACGACTTGCAGCTTTACATCAAACGCTGGTTTGCCATTCACCAGGCGGGGAATAATTTTGCTTGTTGAACGAAGCAGCACTAGAGAAACAACCCCCTCTCCCTCTGGACAGTTCATATGACCGGTAGTTTCCTTTACATTGCCTGCAATGTAGTTATAGCCTTTACTTTCGTCCTCATCCATCCAACCGATCAGCCGGTCGCGAATCAGCACGGCCATCCCGGTGAACATTAGTCTAGCCTCCGGCTTGATGTGCGTAAGATTATCCTTACTTCCGCCTGCGACCCGATCTCCGAGAATACGAACGCCGGTCAGTACCGGCTCGACCCCACTGGAAACCATCTTCTCCACAGTATCATCTGCATAGGCGGCAATCGTCGGTGCCCAGCTATCCGAGGAATTCTTAAGGGAATAGAACAGACTGTTGGCTGGAATGCTCTCCAGCGGGGTCAGAATCGTCAGGATATCCTCAGCCGGAGAGCCCCGGGCGATGGTAATATAATAATCGGGTCGGAAATTGGGATCGCGGATGAGCGCTTCCAGTGTATCTGCTATTCCTTCACGGGCGACTTCCTCACTGAACACCAGCAGCCGGACATGGGACATATAGCTCAGGCGGGGGCTGCTTAGTGTCATTTTATATAGTGCCTCATGGATGGTGGTAGCGGTGGCCTGTACAAGGGTGACGGTTGTCGTCGTACTTTTGCCGGAATTGGAGGCGACTTCGGAGGGAACGACGACCTGGCAGGAGACCTTGTAGCCCTTGTCGCCGTCCTTGTCGACAGCCATGGCTAGGACAATGCCAAGTTCATTTAGCTCCTTGCGGTCCCAGCACCCGGTAGCGGATAGCAGGATGAGGCCCGCAATAACAATGTGTAACACCCGTAACCGCATGGCTCCATCCTCCATTTACACCCGCTTGGGTGGTTTTTTGAGACGCTGCTTGCCTGGTCCGCCTGCAGACAATGGACGTCTGCGCATGTGTGTCCATGGCAGGCGGAAGAGGGTATCCTTGATGTCTGAAGGCTGAAAGGGCGCATAGGGACTCATATAAGAGACACCGAAGGACCGGAGGCTGGTCAGATGCAGCAAGATGCATAACATACCGATTAGGATTCCGTAGAATCCGAAGGCAGCAGCCAGTCCCATCAACACAAAACGAAGCATCCGTACAGCGATAGACATGCCGTTTTCGGGAATAACATAACTAGAGATGGCCGTAATGGACACGATAATGACCATCGCCGCCGAGACGACCCCGGCTTCAACAGCCGCTTGCCCGACGACAAGAGTACCCACAATAGATACAGCCTGTCCGACCGTTTTGGGTATGCGAACGCCGGCTTCACGCAGAATTTCATAGGTCAACTCCATCAATACAGCCTCGATGAAGGCAGGAAAGGGGACCCCTTCGCGCTGGGCAGCGAGATTAATTAAGAGTCCGGTGGGTAGCATTTCCTGATGATAGGTTGTAATCGCGATATAAAACGAAGGCGCAAGCATGGCAATGAAAAAACAGAGGTAGCGAATCATGCGGATCAGTGTACTGATATCCGCCCGTTGGTAGTAATCCTCTGGAGATTGGAAGAAATGATTGAACAGTGCAGGTACCAGAAGAACAAATGGCGTCCCATCCACCAGAATGGCTACTCTTCCCTCCAATAGTCCTGCGGCAATCGTATCCGGTCTTTCGCTGTTGTAAAGCGTAGGAAACGGGCTTTTGGCCGTGTCTTGAATGAATTCCTCCAGATAACCGCTCTCCAGCACGCTATCGATCTCAATGGCGCGAAGCCGCCGGCGCACTTCTTCCACAATACCGTCCTCGGCCACGCCATGAATAAACATAAGGGCGACATTGGTTTTGGTGACCCGACCAATCGGCATCGTCTCCAGCCACAGCTCGGGACTACGGATTTTGCGCCGAACTAGCGTCGTATTGGTCCTGAGATTCTCGGTGAATCCCTCCATGGGTCCCCTGACAACCGTCTGGGACTGCGGCTCAGTCACATTACGATCCTCCCAGCCGCAAGCGCTGATAGCAATCGCTGTACTGAGGCCATCCAACTGCAGAATAACGCTGCCAGCTAGCAGGAAGTCGAGCAGATCCGAAAGCTTGTCGACGGTTTCCATATCTCCGGCTACGAGCACTTCGTTCCTCAGATAGGTGAGGCATGCTGACTTGTCCCCCTCCCATTCTGGCAGCGGCCGTACTTCCTGCATCAGAGATTCCAATATAGATTGATGCAGCATTTGCGTGTCTACCATGCCTTCAATGTAGAGCAACGCTGCAGGCCAGGCATGCATGACCTGCATTTGTCTGGTAACCAGGTCGGTACTGTGACCGAGCCGGGTCTTCACGAGATGCAGTGTGTCTGTCATGTTTGCAGGAATCGGCTCTTGGTGATGCGTCTGAGCAATCGGCGCGTTGTTCATGGTTTCCCGTTCCCCCTGGAATCAATATTCTGTAGTATGACTCGGCGAAGGAAAATTTATGTTGACCTTACAATTCCGTGGTTTGAAAAGTGGCGATTTACGGTGGCACTGGCACGGCCTAACATGGTATGATAAGCGTTGATTAACTTTCAACAAGGAAAGGTGAGAACACATCATGTCGGCTTGGGATATTGTGATTCCTGTCATTACGCTGATCGTTGGATTAGCAGGCGGATTTTTCATCGGTGTCTTCTATCTCCGCAAACAAATGGAAAAAATGCAAAGCGATCCGGAGATGCTTCAGAAGATGGCCAAGCAAATGGGCTATAATATGAATAAGCAGCAACTGCAAAAGGCGCAGTCCATGATGAAAAATCAACAGCGGCCAGGCGGAAGGCGCAGATAATACATCGCAAAAATTGAAATTGAGGAACGGGGGGATCACTTGGCAGGCAAAAAAGAGTATGTGAACGAGATGGTCGACACCAATCGCGAGAAAATCGAGCATCATGTCAAGGAAATCCTCAAGCTTGTCGGCGAGGACGTGGAACGTGAAGGCTTGCTCGAAACCCCGGCCCGCGTCACCCGAATGTACGAGGAAATCTTTGCCGGATACGGAGTAGACCCCAGAGAAGTATTGGGTGTCACCTTTGACGAGCAGCATGAAGAGCTGGTCATCGTCCGGGATATCGTCTACTATAGCCAGTGCGAGCATCATATGGCGCCATTCTTCGGACGAGCCCATATTGGTTACATCCCGAGCGGCAAGATTGCCGGTCTCAGCAAGCTGGCCCGGCTGGTTGATGCGATTACCAGGCGCCTGCAGGTGCAGGAGCGCATCACCTCCCAGATTGCAGATATTATGGATGAAGTGCTGCAGCCGCACGGCGTGATGGTCGTCGTGGAGGGTGAGCATCTGTGCATGTGCGCCCGTGGCGTCAAAAAATACGGCAGCAAAACCGTCACCTCCGCCGTTCGCGGCGAGTTTCGGACCAGCGCCGCTTTGCGCAGCGAGTTCTTGTCGCTGCTGAAGCAATAAAGGGACCGCCTCATCCGATATGTTTCGGGAAGAGGCGGTTTTTTTTGAAAATCTAAGGCTATGAAGGAGGGGCGAGGCAGTGGTGTATGATTCGTTCCGTGTCCTGGCCGGCAGGCAGTACGAGCTGGAGGAGATGCTGGAGGCATGGCAACAATGCCGAGAAGGTGCATCGCCTTGCATCGTAGTCTCAGGAGAGACAGGGGTTGGAAAAACGGCTCTCCTACACAGGTATCGTCAGCTGCTGCGAGGTCAAGCAAGATTAGTCAGTGTAAGCTGCGGTCTCGCAGATGGGGCCAATGGACCCTACGCGCCGCTCCTGACTGCACTGCGTATGCTGTTGCGTCAGCTACTCACTACGGAGGAGCGTGTACTGCGTCTGTACCGGAGGCGGCTGAGGCGTTCTGTCGGAGCCTACGCCCGTCCCCTTGCGGTCCTGCTCCCTGAGCTTGGGCAGGCGCTGGGAGGACATGATCAAGTCCCCCGATCCTCTCTGCCGCCGGGTGCCGATGCGCGGCGGGAGTTAGAGACCATGCTGCTCCGCCTGCTGCGAGTGCTATGCGACGGTCCTGCTCCTGTCGTTCTGTGCTTTGACGACTGGCATCTGGTAGATCCGGCTCTGCGCCAGCTGATTGAGAGGCTAGAGGTAGCCACACGCCCACCCAGCCTGTTGCTGATTATGGTCTGCACGAGCGGTAAGGAGGAGAGTGAGTCTCCTGTAAGAGGAGGTGCCGAGATACCTGCCAGGGGCAAGGCCATGCAGCTGCGTGTGGAAGCGTTATCGCATGAGGCTGTAAGAAGCTGGATTACAGAGCTTGGGGGACTGGCTGGGGACGAAGCAGAGCGCATGGCTTCTCTGCTCTATCGGTGGAGTGGTGGACACCCGGGGACGATCGCCAGCTGGCTGTTTTCTCATATGGAGACGGGTTTGCTTCGTTACACAGAAACCGGAGCGCTATGGGAAAGCGTAGAGACGATGTTGGACTCGCTCAAGCCATTAGCGCCCCGTCTTGTTCATCCAACGGACCGTCTGGAGCGGCTGCCAAAAGCGTTGCAGGAACGATTAGGTGTGCTGTCGCTGCTAGGGGAGGAGCCTGAGCTGTCCTTGGCGGCTGCCGTGACCGGCTTGCCGGAACATACCTTGAGGCAGGAGCTTCAGCTAGCAGCGGACCAAGGCTTGTTGGTGAGGTGCCCCGGTGCAGGCGTAGAGCGATGGCGGATCCCTGACGAAGCGGTACGAGCTGCCGCTCAAGCCAAACTGGACAAGGAGATCCGGCTTTGCATGCATAGCCGTGCAGGGAACTGGTTGCTCCGGCATGCACCCGATCATAGGAGAGGGGAGAATCTCCCCGAGCTCCTGCGACATTTCAATCGCTGCATCGGCACCCAGATGGAGCATAATCGCACGGAACTGGCCGAGCTCAACCATCGGGCGGCCCAAGAGGCAATTGCGAGCTGTGACTACGAGACCAGTCTGTTCTATACCAGCATTGCTGAGCAACTGCTGCAGTCGGAAGGGAAGCGTGAAGCTCATTTTAAGATATCGCTGATGCGTTTGGGGCTGGAATACCTTGCTGGTGCGCCTGGGCGGGCGGAGACGTATGCAGCCGAGCTGGAGTCAGCAGCCCGGGATGCTGGCGAGCGGGCACGGATTTTCATCGTTCAATCTAAGCAGCACGCTTACGCCAATCGTCGTAAAGAGGCGGTGGACAAGGGGATCATGCTGTTAGGGCAGCTGGGTGTCGAGATTCCCCGTACCCCGAGCGCGGATAGGCTGCTGGCCGAATTGCGCACTGCTGCCGGATTTATGGATGAGCCAGGCTTGCCGGAGCGGGGGGACGTAACGAACGAAACCATTATCGACCTGCTGATGGCTACGGCAGCAGCAGCCGGATTTGCGGATTACCGCTTGTTGGGATTCTTGCTGTCGGAGGCCATCCGCCGGGGAGGCAGGAATTACGGAACGGTGGAGGCTTATGCCGGGCTGGCAGGGATGATGTTATGGACTGCCGGGGATGGCAAGCAAGCCATCGTGTTTGCCAAACAAGCTGTGGAGATGGCAGATGCCCAGGAGGATATGCACATCCGGGCCAATGTGTACGGAGCTGTATTCCCGCTCTATGCCCGTCTCCTCTCTCCTCGTGAGCGGGGGCGTTTTCTGCGGCAAGCGGCGCAGTCCACCACAGCGACAGGGCTGCTGCATGCCCATACGGTTCTCTCGGGAATGCAGGCCTGCTCTTATTATCTGGCAGGCAATCTGCGTAGGCTGGAGCGCTATCTCCGCTGGCGCAAGGTCCAGGAAGCAGATCGTCAAGGGGGAAGGGAGGATCCCTATCTGACTGCTGCCCTTGACCTGTATGTGGAATTTGTGGAGCGGCTCCGGTACGGGGCGTCTGCCTCTGGTAGATACTATACCCTCGAAGGGCCGCCCCCGGGTCAGAGAGGACTGCCGCCCGGGAATTGCAATCTTACGGAGCATGCGCTGCTGTACGGTCAATTCGCAGCCATGCAGGTTCAGCTCTTAGTGCTGCAGGGACATCCTGAACGAGCGCTACAATGGGCAGCCGCCTGCCGGGAGGCTGTCGCTGAAGTGACCGTACTTCCACATCATCCCGAATATTGGCTGTATACCGGACTTGCGGCGACCTCCATAGCTGACGTGGCGTGGCTGGAGGAAGCGCTCGCTCAGCTCTCTGTCTGGGCGGAGCTGGCTCCGGATAATTACGGGTACAAATATAACCTGCTGCTTGGTGATGAAGCGTGCATGAAGGGGGACCGGGAGCTTGCGGTCATTCTCTATGAAAAGGCAATGCGTGCGAGTCGTTTGCAGCGCAATGGTCTGCTATCCGCTCTTGCAGGGGAGCGTGCAGCTGCACTTCATCGCCAGGCCGACCGGTGTATGGGGGCGGCACTGCTCTCTGCAGCGGCTTGGCAATCCGCTCAGCGTACGGGAGCCCTCATGCTTGCTGACCGGTTGGAGCGCGAATGGTCAAGCCTCTGGCAGGAATCGGGTATCGAGCTCCCAAGGGCCCGGTGGAGCAGAGATACACCTGTGCTGAAGAGCATGGGGGATGAGGGGGCTGGCGTCGCAGCAGCAGGCGTTAGCATCATGAACCGGACGGACAACTACAACCTCTTCACAGGAACTGTAGACGTATCTTCTTCAGCGACATCCTTGTCCTGGCGCCAGCTCCTGACTGCTGTTGCTGAAGGTGCGGCAGCTTCCGCAGCGGCGCTACTGCTTCGGCAGGAGGATACCCTGCGGATAGCCGCCCGCTGGCTTCCGGGCAAGTGCACGGCCTGCTGGGAGAATGCATTTGGAGAGGGAAGCGGGCCAGGCTCCCTCTTTAGAATGGTGGAACGCACAGGCGAGCCGATTCTGCTGATGGATGAGGCAGCCTTTGGTGTTTTTGGCACGGATTCTTATCTCAGACAGCACAGCTTACAGGGATTAGCAGTATTGCCCATCCATGATCTGGGTCGTCCTATCGGCTACCTCTATCTGGAGTATGGGGATAAGCAGTTGTCGCCTGCGCTCATCCTGCCGGATGAGTGGGGCCTACAGATGGCCAAGGCCCTCCGGGAGCGTTCAGCGGAGCGGGCGCACCGACATGAAGCGGACCAGGTGACTGAGGGGTTGACGGTCCGCGAACGGGAGGTATTGGGTCTGGCAGCCAAAGGCTGGTCCAACAAAGAGCTGGCTGAGCAATTGCAGCTAGCGGAAGGAACGGTGAAGATTCATTTGCATCGGATCTATGAGAAGCTCGGGGTCAGACGCCGCACCCAGGCGATCGAGCGGGCAAGACAGCTAGGGCTCTTGTAAGAGAGGTCTGTTGAATATAACTTTTGATATACGAAAGAAAGGCAGTGGCTCTGCTATGGTATTCTTTAGTCCGACCTATTCTTAATGGTTAAAGGAGAATCTCATGAGCCACTATCAATTGCGCAAGGTCACCTTATACCTGATGCTAGCCGTCATGGCCTGGTGGCCTGCCGCCCCGTGGGCCGGAATGCTGGCGTCTGGAAGCGCGCACGCTGCCGAAGGGCGTATCGAAGCCGTAAGCTTTGACTGGCGGGCGCTGGATACCGGAGGTGCCTGGACGATTTCTTTTGTCACCAGTTCTTCGGGAGTGGTACGGGTGTTCGACAGCGTTCATCTTACGGCACCTCAGGGACTGCTGACAGGCCGAGACATCTATGTAAACGTCGGAGGCAGCCGACTTACGGTGTCAGCTTCATCTGTCCGATATTCGGGAAATACGTTGTCGTTCTCCAGCCCGCATCTGGAGATCGGGCCATCCACCTACGTGGAGATTGAGGTTCTCATGTCCACCAGGCCACAGCCCGGCACGTACCCGGGAAGTGTGTTTGCCGTAGCCACCCAGGCCGATCCTGCGCCGGTCTCGCCTCAAGGTCCGGTTGTTGTTGCCAAGCTCCAGCCGTCTATGGTTCAAGATGTCTCGTTCCAGGCTATGCCACCGCAGCTGGGTGCGGTGTCGCAATGGGTCGTCCGATTTCGGACGAGCCCGGACGGGCTGCTCACGACAGGCCTGGAGACAATTACGCTTCTCGGACCATCAGGCACCCGTTTCTCTGACGATCCCGCGCACTATACGGTTAACGGCGTTGTCGTGGACAGGTTGGAAGCTCTTGAGCCCCATCAGGTGACGCTGAGGGTACCGGCGAATGCGCTGTCGCTTGGGGGCCGGGAGTATGTCGTGCTTGCCAGCGGGACGGGAAATCCAGCGGAGGCGAGCCCGAGTGTAGCTTATGCCGTATCGACCAGTCTGGACGTAATGCCTGCTCATCCGGAGGTGCCGATCGCCTGGTTATCCATGGTTGAGGAGCTGGCGTTACAGGTCGAACCGCCGCATGCCCGGATGCCCGGCCGCTGGGAGGCAGACTTTGTCGCTACTAGTGGTCTGGCGGCAGGGGACAGCATCACGCTGGAAGCTCCAGCCGGGACGCAATTTCCGGATCATGCGGCTGCGTACGAGCTGGATGGACGGCCGGTAGCGGGAGTAAACGTGTATGCGGGAGGGCGCCAGGTCGTTCTGACCGTTCCCGCCTCAGCGGAGGGCGGGTCGCCCGCCGAGCCAGGATCTAGGGTGAATCTGAGCATTGAAGGTGTGACTAACCCATCCGCTGGAGACTACGGCGGTGAGGCACTGCGGCTGCAGACCACCCGGGACCCGCTACAAGCGATGGCGGAGAGCGGACCGGTATTTCGCAACGAGCCGGTCTCGGCGGTGGCCTCCGTACGCATGCTCCCGGAGACGACCGATGCTGAAGCAGCCAGCCAGTGGGTCGTTCATTTTCATACGGGACCGGCAGGCGCACTGCGCCGCTCAGTAGATACAATTACGCTCACACTGCCGGAGGGAAGCCGATTCGCTGAAGAGGCCGGTGCTTACCGGGTGAACGGTGTGCCGGTATCCACTGTCGATGTCACTGCCGGCCACCGCGTAAGGGTCACGGTACCGCTGAGGATTGGGGACAATGAGCAAGTGGAACTGGTTGCCCCCGTGATTCGCGCACCAGCAGCGGGTTATTATCCAGCTGGGCAATTCCGTGTCGAGACCAGTGTCGATGTGGCACCAGGAAGTCCGCCAGCCGGTCTCGTATTTGGCGTCGTGCCGCTGCCAGCGGAGCTGAAGCTGTCAGCTGAACAGCCGACAGTTCATACAGGCACACAGACGACATTGGTGCTAACGGCGACAGATGGCGAGGACTCGCCGGTTCCTGGCGCCAGTATAGAATGGGCTGCCACTGCAGGTGAGCTCCGTCCCCGTGCAGCCGTAACCGACAAGGATGGCAGGATTATGGCGGATTACACAGCGCCAGCCGAAGCCGGACCGATCACAGTGACTGCCAAGACGGTGCATGGCATTCAAAGCATACTGACGCTGGAGATCGTTCGTCCGCAAACGCCGCCGCCATGGGTGCCACCCGTCGTGATCCCGCCAGATCCGGGGGCAGAGGAACCTGAAGGCGGGCAAGAGTCTCCTGAGCCTGAGCCGTCTCCAGAGCCCCCGGAAGGGGAAGCGGAGCCGACACTGCCTTCATTTGTCGACTTGGCCGGACATTGGGCAGAAGGGCAAATTCGCCAGGCAGCCGGACTGGGAATTGTCCGGGGGTACCCGGACGGAACATTCTGGCCCGAGCGTCAGGTGACACGAGCTGAGCTAGCCGTTATGCTCTCTGGAGCAGGCTTGCATAATGAGGGGCCCGACTGGTCCACTGCTGCCGATCCCGATCCCTATTCAGCGAGGGAACGCTTCACCGATGGACGAGACATTCCGGGATGGGCGGCAGACGCTGTGAGTGAAGCTGTACATTCGGGTATTTTCGTAGGGTATGAGGATGGAAGCTTCCGTCCGGGAGCACCGATTACCCGGGCCGAGCTGGCGGTTATCCTGTATCGGCTGGCAGGTCACACGCTCGAATCCCCACCTCGCGTCCCTGTTACATTTGCCGATGTAGAGGATATCCCCGGCTGGGCTGCCGGTCCGGTCGAGGCTGTCCGGCAGCTGGGGCTGATAACCGGACGGGAAGGACTTCTGTTCGCGCCTCAGGCTGCTGCCACCCGGGCCGAGTCCACAGTAACGCTAATCCGGCTTCTGGACATCAGCCCAAGCGATTAAAAAGCGCCCCTTACGTCAGTTCGCCTGACGTAAGGGGCGCTTTTTGTTGTAACATACCTAAGCTCGCTTAATAAGGCTTCCAGCGCAGCTTACTGGCCTGCTCGAAGCGCTCATTGACGAAGGGCCAGTTGACAACCTTCCACCAGTCCTTGATGTAGTCAGCGCGCTTGTTCTGATGCTTCAGGTAATACGCATGCTCCCACACGTCGAGAGGCAGGAGCGGGATCACGTCCCACTGCGACAGGTTCTGATGCTTCTCGGCCTGGAGGATCTCCAACCGCCCGCTACGGGGGCTCCAGACGAGAATGGTCCAGCCGCCGCCTTCTACCTTTTCGGCTGCCTGGCTGAATTGCTCTTGGAAGGCTTTGAAGCTGCCGAAATCCCAGGCCAGCTGCCCGGCCAGAGGCTCCGGCGGTGTCCCGCCGCCAACGGGCGACATGGTCATCCAGAACAACGTATGCAGGTAATGGCCCGCACCGTTAAAGGCAAGCTCGCGCTCCCAATGCTTGACGAGGTCAAAGTCGCCCGTCTTTCTGGATTTCTCCAATGCTTTCTCAGCTTTGTTCAGACCGTCTACATAGCTCTTGTGATGGATATCATGGTGGATGCGCATCGTCTTCTCGTCAATATGAGGCTCCAGGGCGTTGTAGGCATAGGGAAGGGGCGGAAGGGTGTGGCCGCCGATCGGCACGGGCTTGTCGTCTGACATATGGTTGTCTGTGCCGACTGCACCACCGTTCATGTCTGGTGCATTCGGAGGCTCCTCTTCTGCGCGGCTATGCTCGCCGTCCGCTTCGGCTGAATTAACAGGCTTATCGGGGGAAGGAGTATCCCCATCAATTGTCCGATTCTCTTCCTCATATTGCTCTATAGCAGCAAACGTCGGCGGTGCTGCCGGGTCGGCCGTGAACTGGACACCAATCGTTTCCTGGGATTCACGGATAAACTGCCTTACAAGCTCAGACGCCTCCGGATCGGCTGCCAAGGCTCTGCTGTGTTGCAGCAGAACGCCTAACTGACGCGACCATTCCTCGGTCTGACGGACAGCTTCGCTGGTCAACCACTCCACCTGAATCTCAGTGTGCGGTTCTGGCCGTGCAGACTGAAAGGGCCTGGTCTGCTGCCAGTCTGCCGCGTAGCGGCTTGTCAGGCGGAGAATCGGCCGCCATTCCTGCAGTACGCTGATCAGCGGCGGCTCCAGCTGAGGGAGTACCTGCAGCAGCTGCGCCGTTTGCTCCTCCTCACGCCTTTTCCAACGTTCAATTTGCTCCAATCTCCGCTGAGACTCGCTTTGCTCCTGTACTTGGGTCAATTGGATAGACCTCCTCACGGTTATAAGCTGCTTCATCTATGTATATTCTCAGCCATGCCTGGCTTATGTCGCCTGCCCCTTGCATGAGTTCATGACGGGCTAGGACCATTTAGCACGCTTCACATGACGTTTCTTTACTTTGTACACTATATCTTTAGTTTCACTTCTTTTTGCAAATGTTTTCATGCGGTATCTTTAGGGAGCAGAAGGAAAGCGTTGACTCATAAAAGGGAGGTAATGAATCACAATGGTCTACAAAAAGAAATGGTCGATGGCAATGTCGATGCTGCTGGCGGGCTCGCTGGTGCTGACTGCTTGCTCGGGAGGTAACAATGCGCCAAGCAATCAGACGGGAACAGACGGTCAAGCCCAAACCGGCGATAACGGAGGCGAGGCTCCGGTAGAGCTGGTCTGGTACACGATCGGTACGCCGCAGAAGGACCTGGCCAAGGTCAATGAAGAGATCAATAAATACACGCTTGAGAAAATTAATGCCACTGTCAAAATGAACATGCTCGATTGGGGCGAATATTCGCAAAAGCTGCAAGTGATGACGGCTTCCGGCGAAGCGATGGACATTATGTTCACGGCTTCCTGGGCGTTCGATTATGTCCAAAGCGCGCGCAAAGGGGCATTCATGCCGATCAACGATCTGCTCGAAAGCCATGGCCAAGGCATCCTGGATGTTCTGGACCCGGCCTTCCTGGAAGGCTCCAAGGTAGACGGCGTCAATTACGGCGTACCGGCCAACAAAGAGCTGCCAGCGCAAGAGGTATGGCGCTTCAACCAGCAGCTGGTTGACAAGTACGACCTGGACATCAGCCAGGTTTCCACCCTGGAGAGCCTGGAGCCGCTGCTGAAAACGATCAAGGAGAATGAGCCGAACATCACGCCGCTGGCGATCGCGAAGGATTTCATGCCACTGGCTGGCTATGACTACCTGATCGAGAAAATGCCGATGGCGGTCAAACTGGACTCCGAGGATTACAAGGTCGTGAACATTCTGGAGACGCCAGAAATGAAGAAAGAGCTGCAAACGATGCGCAAGTTCTACCAAGCCGGTTACATCCCGACAGAGGTAGCAACATTGGATACGATGCAGGATGCGCTCAATGCAGGCACTTGGTTCACAGATCGTGCAGCCACGCAGCCGTTTGCCGACAACCTCTGGTCTGCAAGCCTGGGTTACCCGGTTGTATCGACACCGGCTAGCGAGCCGACGATCTACAACTGGTCCGTTATGGGCTCGATGCAGGCGATCTCGGCGAACTCCAAGCATCCAGAGAAAGCGATGGAATTCCTGAACCTGCTGAACACCGATCCGGTGCTGCGTAACATGGTAGACTCCGGTATCGAAGGCGTTCACTTCAACAAGGTCGGCGACAATGTGGCCGAGAACCTGCCGGAGTCCAAAAACTACGACATGCCGACCTTCTCGCTGGGTAACGTCCTGCTGACGTACCTGAACCCTGAAGATCCGGAGAACAAGTGGGATGAGTTCCGTACGTTCAACGAAGCAGGCGTCCCATCACCTATTCTTGGCTTCAACTTCGACACGTCCTCGGTGACCACGGAGATCGCATCGCTGCAGAACGTCAAGGAAGAGTTCTGGTCTGCCATTATGACAGGCACGGTCGATCCGGAAGAGTATACGGCCAAAGCCATCGAGAAATTCAAAGCCGCTGGTCTCGACCGCGTCATGGAGGAAGCTCAGCGTCAGCTGGACGAGTGGGCAGCCAATCAGTAATCAATTGCAAAGGAAGGGTAGGCGAATGCGGGGGAGCTCCGTATTCGCCTGCTCTCTATTCCGGTCTGCTGCGGCAGGCTGCGTAGGAAGGTGAGGAGAGAAGATATGAAAATCGGACGCTTCTTCAGAGATATCTATCGCAATAAGGCGATGCTGCTCTTCGTTATGCCCGCCACCATCTGGTTCATCTGCTTTTCTTATCTGCCGATGGCCGGCGTCATTATTGCATTCAAGCAGTACCGCTATCATACGGATGGTTTCCTGGCAAGTATTATCCACAGCGCGTGGGTTGGCTGGGATAACTTCAAGTTTTTGTTCAGCACGCAGGATGCCTACATCATTACGAGAAATACAGTCTTGTACAATGCGGTGTTCATTATTCTGGGCCTGATCATGTCGGTGGCGATGGCGATTATTCTGTCCGAGATCGTCAACAAGCGGCTTGCGAAATTTTTTCAAACCGGGATGTTTCTGCCGCATTTCCTGTCCTGGGTTATCGTCGGTTACTTTGTATTCAGCTTCCTGAGCTATGACAAAGGGGTCGTCAATCAGTTCTTCGGCTATATGGGCTGGGATCTGCGGCAATGGTACAACGACCCGACTTACTGGCCGCTCATTCTTGTGCTGGTCAATGTGTGGAAAACGGTCGGCTATAGCAGTGTCGTCTATCTGGCGGCAATTATGGGGATCGACAAGTCGCTCTATGAAGCGGCGATGATCGATGGCGCCAACAAGTGGCAGCAGATCCGGCGCATTACGATTCCGATGCTGGTACCGCTGATGACGATTCTGACCTTGCTTGCGATCGGCAAGATTTTCTACGCAGACTTCGGACTGTTCTACCAGGTGCCGCGCGATTCGGGCACGCTCTACTCGGTCACGAATGTAATTGATACGTATGTCTACCGCGGCTTGAAGCTGACGGGTGAGATCGGCATGAGTACGGCTGCGGGCTTGTATCAGTCGGTGGTTGGTTTTGTGTTGGTGATTACGTCGAATTATGTGGTGCGTAAGTTTAACAAGGACAACGCGTTGTTCTAGACAAAGTAGGCCTGCGGGTCGCGGTATCGTTCTTACGATCGCTGTTGTTCCCAGATTTCTTGGATGAGGTAACCCCCTTAAAGGGGGAAATCTGGGAACAAAGGCGAGCGCTTCGCTTCTCCAGAACTGATACCGCACCCTCCGGTACTTTTTCAATACACCCACTGGACTATGTAAAACACAACAGATTAAACAGACGTAACAAGGAAAGGGGTAAGGGCAATGGCCGGACTGAAACGCAAGAGCCGTAATTTTTCCCAACTGAATCCGGTGGCCAACGCAGGTGCGGTGCTCGCCGCCGGATTGTTTGCCTTTTTGTGCGTGTTTCCCTTTTTGTTCGTGGTCATCATTTCGTTGACGGATGAGATGACGCTTAGCAGAAACGGGTATCGCATCTGGCCTGAGCAATGGAGCCTGGAGGCTTATAAATATGTATTCCGGAGCGGCGATCAGCTGCTGCAATCCTACGGGGTTACGATTCTGGTGACGCTGATCGGTACGGTGCTGTCGCTGGTGCTGATTGCGCTGTTCAGCTATGCGATCTCCAGACGGAGCTTCAAGTATCGTAATTTCTTCGCATTCTTTGCCTTCTTCACGATGCTGTTCAACGGCGGCCTGGTGCCGACGTACATCGTAGTGACGCAGCTGCTGGGGCTCAAGGACAGTATCTGGGCGCTAATTCTACCGCTGACGGTCAACGCGTTCTATATCATGATCATGCGGACGTTCTTCTCGATCTCGGTACCGGAATCGATCATTGAAGCGGGCAAGATCGATGGCGCGAGTGAGTTGGGGATTTTCACTCGTCTCGTGCTACCATTGTCCCTGCCGGGTCTGGCGACGATTGGATTGTTCAGTACGCTTGGCTATTGGAATGACTGGTTCAATGCCTTGCTCTACATTGATAGCGCCAATCTGGTGCCACTGCAGGCGATGCTGATGCGGATCGAGAACAGCATGCAGTTCATTTTGCAGAATTCCAACAATCCGTCGGTGAACGTCGGCTTGCTCTCGTCGCTGCCACAGGATACGTCGCGGATGGCGATGGTCGTGCTGGCCACCGGACCCATCGTGCTGGCTTATCCGTTCTTCCAGCGCTATTTTGTCCAAGGTCTGACGATCGGCGCGGTCAAAGAATAGAAATGGAGGCCCACCCCAGATGAAACAATTCAGATTGCCCGCCATCGAGATGCCTGCCCTGACTCTGCCGGAGTCGGTGCAGGCGGTGCTCGCCGAGGCGGAGGAAAAACTGGCCGGACGGCCGCGGCTGCTGGCGCAGTTCCGCAACTGCTTCCCCAATACGCTGGAGACGACAACTAAACGGATGGCAGACGGCACAACCTTCATCATTACCGGCGATATTCCAGCGATGTGGCTGAGAGATTCGGTGGAGCAGGTGATGCACTATGTTCCACTAGCTAAGGAGGACCGCGAGCTGCGTGAGCTGCTTGGCGGTCTGATTCGTCGTCATGCGGCTTGTATCGTGATGGACCCTTATGCGAATGCCTTTAATGAAACGGCCAGTGATTGGCACTGGAACACTCAGGATCAGACCGAGATGTCGCCCTGGGTGTGGGAGCGCAAGTTCGAGCTGGACTCGATCTGCTTCTCGATGAAGCTGGCCTACCGCTATTGGCAGGAGACAGGCGCAGCGGACATCTTCGATGCTTCCTTCAAGGAAGCGATGCGAGCCGCTTACGCCCTGTGGAGAACGGAGCAATATCACACGGAGCGTTCTCCGTACCGTTTTGTCCGTGACAACGGGATTCCCGAGGATACGCTGCAGCGCGGGGGCTTGGGGATGCCCGTCAACTATACCGGAATGATCTGGTCGGGCTTCCGTCCGAGTGATGATGCGTGTGATTTTCACTACAATATTCCGGCTAATATGCTGGCGGCTGTGACGCTCAGCCAGATGCAGGAGATCGCCCAGTGGGTGTACCGCGACGAGTCGTTCCGTCAGGAGCTGGCGCAGCTGGAGCAGGAGGTTCGCCGCGGCATTGAACTGTACGGCATCTACCGGCATCCCGAGTTTGGTGAAATCTATGCTTATGAGACGGACGGCTATGGCAACCACTGTCTGATGGATGATGCGGGAACGCCGGGCTTGATGTCCATTCCTTACATTGGCTATGCCGGACTGGATGATGAGCGTTGCCGCAATACGCGGGCTTTTGCACTCAGTCACAGCAATCCTTTCTACTACGAGGGCTCAGCTGCCCGGGGAATTGGCAGTCCGCACACGCCGCCTGGCTATATCTGGCATATGGCGTTGTCGATGCAGGGACTGACTGCCCAGGCGGCAGAGGAGAAGCTGGCCATGATCAACATGCTGGAAGCGACCGACGGCGGCACGGGTTATATGCATGAAGGGTTCGATGCCAATGATCCGACTACGTACACGCGCGACTGGTTTGCCTGGTCGAACAGCTTGTTCGCCCAGCTCGTCTATCAGGCGATGAAGGAGGACTTGCTCTAATGTCATCCTCCCATATCATCCTGTACGACCCGAACTTTCCTGGCGCTCCACAGGCTGAAGGACTTGGAGAGGCGCTGGCTTCGCTTGGTCGTGTGACGACAGCAGACGATCTCGCTGCAGCCCTAGATGCACAGGACGGCGGCAGCTTCATCAATCTGCATGCACCGTATTTCCCCAAGGCCGCCTGGTCCGCCATTATCCGCTATCTGGAGGCAGGCGGCGGATTGGTCAGCGTTGGCGCGGAGCCGTTTCGCCGGCCGGTTAGCCGTGTAGGGGCAGAATGGACGGTAGAAGCGGAGCAGACGGCTTACCACCGTGCGCTGCGTATCCACGAGATGCTGCCGGTCGACAGCTCCCCAGTGAAGAGCTTGGCTGCATCCGAGGACATCCCGTTGCTGGCAGAGGCTGTGCCCTTGCTGGACAATGCGCCGACCTGGAATATGGTGCCCCATGTGACCAAGAGCAGTGACCTGCCACATCAGATGGGCTCCGCAGGACCGATGGATGCCCGGCTGCATGCGCTAGTTAAGGGCGTGTCCGCCGAGGGCCGTGAGGTCGCGGCGCCTGTCGTGCTCTGGGAGAACACGGGCGGCAGCTTCGCGGGCAGCCGCTGGCTGTTCGTCAATCAGCAGCCAGGCGATCGGTTCTGGCAAGAAGGCGGGATCGCCCAGCTCCTGCGGTGGGCGGATTATTGCGGCTGGGGCGTGACCGAGGTGTGGCTCAAGCCAGGTTATGCCAGCTACGAGCCAGGCGAGCGGCCGATGCTGACGCTGCAATATCAGCAGCTGGGGCCACGTACTGAGCAGGTAGCTTGGACTGCTGAGCTGGCGATGTACAAGGACGGGGTAGCCGAGCCTTGCTGGCGCCATACCTCTGAATGGACAGCGGATCGGGAATACCGGAGCGAGCGGCTGTATCCGCTGGTGGAGTTAGAGGCTGGCTATTACCGCCTGGAATGCCAGCTCCGCAGCGAGCGCGGCGAACGCCGGGTGCTGCGGCAGGGCATCTGGGGCATGGACCGCGAGCTACTGCAGGCGGGAGAGCCTGTTGCCTGCGGCCGCGATTATTTCATCCAGGACGGGCGTCCGATGCCAGTCGTCGGCATGACGTATATGACCTCGGATGTGGCACGCAAGTTCCTGTTCCTGCCCAATGCAGCCGTGTGGGATAAAGACATGGCGCAGATGGCCCAGGCAGGTATTAATTGGATTCGGACCGGTGTCTGGACGGCCTACCGCAATATGATGCAAGTCGATGGTCACGCCTCCGAGGAGGTGCTGCGCGCCCTTGATGCGTTCATTCTGACTGCCAAGCGGCACGGACTGCAGCTGACTTTTACGTTCTTCTCCTTTACGCCGGAGACCTGGGAAGGGGTGAATCCGTATCTCGATCCACGCAGCGTCGAGGCGCAGAAACGGTTCATCCGGGCGATTGTTTCCCGTCACCAGGCCTCCACGCATGTTGATTGGGATCTGATCAACGAACCGTCGATGTTCGATCCGGCACGGATATTCTCGGATGGCCCGCGGACCTGCGGCGACCGTTTCGAGCAAGCGGCCTATAGTGCTTGGCTGCAGGAGCGGCACGGCGACATCCGGCTGCTGCAAGAACGCTGGAACATGACCGCAGCGGAGCTGCCGGATTTCTCAGCCGCCAGACCGCCCGAGCCTCAAGAGATCAACATGGACGTCCAGGACATGCACCAGGGCAAACGGGGCACACGCATTCTCGACTACACGCTGTTCTCCATGGCGATGCACAACCGCTGGGCACGCGAGCTGACGGCGACGATCAAGGAAATCTGTCCTGACCGACTGGTGACCGTGGGCCAGGACGAGGCGCTTGGCGCGCAGCGGCCGTCACCGCTCTTCTATGGTCAGGAGGTCGACTATACGACGGTCCATTCCTGGTGGCTGAATGACCAGCTGCTGTGGGACGGTATCTTCGCCAAGACGCTGCAGCGGCCGAATCTGGTACAGGAGACGGGCATCATGTACGTCGAAACGCCAGACGGCCGCGCCAAGCGGACCGAGGCGGAGCTGCGGGCGATGCTGGAGCGCAAGTACGCCTATGCTTTTGCCGCAGGTGGTGCAGGGGCCGTACAGTGGATCTGGAATACCAACTACTATATGGACAATGCGAATGAGTCCCATATCGGCGCTCTGCGTGCAGACGGTACAGAGAAGCCGGAAGCCGATGTCTCGTATCGGTTCGGCTCGTTCATGCGGGAGATCCGCGATCTGCTGGTGGACAGGGAGCTGGAGCAGGTGGCGGTCGTGTATCCGTACTCCAACGACTTCTCCAACCGGCCTCTGGCCTTTGAGGCGACGACACGGCTGACGCGGGTGCTCGGCTATGAGCTGAAGGTACCGTTTCTTGCGGTGAGCGAATACGGCCTGGACGATCTGGAGGAGGCGCAGCCGCGGCTGATTATCGTGCCGAGTCCGCATAATTTTGATTCCGAAGCCTTCGACCGTCTGATGGCTTATGTCCGCCGCAGCGGAGCTGTGCTGCTATGGACGGGTCCGCTTCATCTGGACGCCTACTGGCGGGAGACGAGCCGGTTGGCGGAAGAGGCGGGGGCGCAGCGGACGACCAATGTGGTGCGCGAAGAAGTGCTGGCGCTTGGCGGCGAGCTGCTGCCGGTGTCTTATAGCAAACGGCGGATTGCGGAAACCGTCAAATCGGTCTCCGGAGAAGGGAAAGGCGGCACGTCAGAGCTGATGGAGATTCCGCTGGGGGCGGGCCGCCTGCTCTGGTGTGCGCTCCCGCTGGAGCTGAACGACCGCAGCGAGCCGCTTCTCCGCGTGTATCGTCATGCATTGGCGGCGGCTGGCGTGCAGCCGGAGATGACATGGCTCAAGGGCGGCGGGCTGCCGGGTGTGTATGGCCGCAGGCTTACTTTTGCCCACGGGTCGCTCTACGTGTTCATCTCGGAATATGCGGCCGATGCAGCGATTGAAGTCCGTGACGAAGTCACTGGTTGTGCCTACAGCTTCGAGTTGACGCGCGAGCGGTCGGTGTTGTTCGCCACCGATGCGGGCGGCGAGCTGCTGGCGGTGTACCGGCCGGATGAGGTCGAGATTACGGTAGCGCAAGACAGGAAGGAAGGTCGTCATGCTTAGAATCAAACGATTTATTGATGAATTGGCGGGACAGCAATATGCCGACCGGCTGCCGCTTGGCGCGTGGCAAGCCCGTCGTTCAGTTTATGAGGGGCCGGGCGACTATCGGTATACGGACAGTGAGGAAGTCGCTGTCGGTACCGGAGACTGGCTGATTGATACGGGGATGACGATTTGCCTGGAGCAGACGGTTGAACTGCCGGCGTCTTGGCAGGGCGCTGCAGCCGGGCTGCTGGTGCGAGTCGGAGCTCCCGGACAATTCACCATGCACGAAGGACTGGTAACGCTGGACGGCGTGCCGCATCACGGGCTCGACCGCAACCGCAGCTATGCCTCGCTGCCCCCAGGCAAGTCCTCGTGGCAGGTATCCATCGAGCTCTACAATCCAATTGCCCAATCGGTCGATGCGCTGAATCATCAGAACGAGCCTGCCGAGTATGACCCGGCGCCGCTGCAGCTGCTGGAAAATGAGCTGGTGCTGGTCAATGAGCCGCTGCAGCGGCTGCTGTATACGGTGAAGGTATATTATGAGGCGGCAGCCTTGCTGCCGGAAGGCGATCTGAACCGCTCGGACATTATCCGTGCGCTTCATGGCACGGAGACAGAGTTCCGACGTCTCGCCCCGGCTGCTATCCGGCAGGGCGAGGGCTTGGCCGAGCTGGAGCAGCGCTTGCTCGATGCGGTCCGTCATACAGGTGCCCACAGCCGTGGCATTATGCATATGGTGGGCCAGTCGCATATCGACCTGGCCTGGTTGTGGCCGGCCAAGGAGACCATCCGCAAGTGCAGCCGAACGTTCTCGACGATGAGCACCCTGCTGGATGAGTATCCTGCGTTCACGTATGCGCAGAGCCAGCCGCAAACCTATGCGTACGTGAAGGAGCATTACCCGGCCCTGTATGAGCGGGTGAAGGCGCATATCGCTTCCGGCCGTTGGGAAGTGGTGGGCGGCATGTGGATTGAGCCGGATCTTAATATTCCGTCCGGCGAGTCACTGGTGCGTCAGCTGATTCACGGCATGCGCTTCTATGAAGAGGAGTTCGGCGTGCGTCCGCGTATTGAATGGCTGCCGGATACCTTTGGCTACTGCGCTTCGCTGCCGCAGCTGCTTCGTCTGGCGGATATGGAATACTTCATGACGACCAAGATGAACTGGAACGATACGAATCCGTTCCCTTATGATCTTTTTCAATGGACGGGAATCGATGGTACGTCGGTGCTCTCCTACCTGTGCCATGGCATCAATGAATACACGCATCCCCAGGAGCTGCGTACCCACTGGGACAGCTTCAAGCAGAAGTCCGCACATCCCGAGCAGATGCTGCTCTATGGCCACGGCGACGGTGGCGGTGGCGTGACCCGCGAGATGCTGGAATACGCTAAGCGATCGGAGGCTCTGCCAGGCTTGCCGGCGGCGAAGTTCAGCAACGCGCATGCGTTCTTCGACGGCATTCGGGACTCGGGCGCGGCGCTCCCGGAATGGCAAGGTGACATGTATCTGGAGCTGCACCGGGGGACGTATACGACCCATGCCCGCAACAAGCTGTGGAACCGTCAGGCCGAGGTGCTCTACCGGGATGCCGAGCTGTGGGGCACACTGGCGAAGCTGGTGACTGGCCAGGACGTGCCGTCAATGGAGGAGGGCTGGAAGCTGCTGCTCTTCAACCAGTTCCACGACATTATTCCGGGGACGTCGATCCCGCAAGTGTACGAGCGCTCGACGCAGGATTACAAGAAGATTCTCGCTTGTGGTGAGCAGGCAAAAGAAGCAGCCTTGTCGCTGCTGGCGAGCCGGTTGGATACAGAGGGTGAAGGCCAGCCGGTCGTGCTCTTCAACAGCCTCTCGTGGGAGCGTACGGATATCGTGACGCTGCTGGGCGGTAAGGAATGGCTGAAGCTGGAGGCTTACGACGGTGAAGGACAGCGGTTAGTGGGTGACAAGCATCTGCTCGAAGACGGCCGCATCGAATGGTCGATCCGGGTAGAGCGGATGCCAGCGCTGGGCACCTTCGTCATCTGGCTTCGCGAGCCGGCGAATGGCGACCAGGATGAGGCGGCTGCTACCACCACTCCTACACCAGCTGCGCCAGACGGGCGCTGGAAGACGGTGAACAGCCAGGATGAGACGGTGTCTGGCGCAGCACCGGTCTCGGCAAATGGACGTTGGGAGACGGCGCGCTACATCGTTGAGTGGAATGAACGCGGGCAATGGAGCCGGCTCCACGACAAGGCGGTAGGCCGCGAGGTGCTGGCTGCGAGCGAGACCGCGAATCAGTTCCAGCTGTTCCATGACCGGCCGCTCGTATGGGATGCCTGGGATATCGATCCAGCTTACGAACAGCATCCGGCTGGCGAAGCCCAGCTGCAGTCGGTTGACGTGGTACAGCAGGGCGAAGCTGCAGATATTCTTCGAATGTCATGGCAGCTGTCCGAATCAACAATCGAACAGGATATCGTCTTCCGCCATCATGACGGCCGAATTGACTTCGTGACCCGCGTCGACTGGCAGGAGTCGCACAGGCTGCTCAAGGTCGCCTTCCCCGTAGAGGTGCTGAGTGAGCAGGCCACCTATGAAATTCCGTTCGGTGCCATTCCGCGCAAGACGCACCGCAACACGAGCTGGGAGGAAGCGCAGTACGAGGTATGCGGCCACCGCTGGGCAGACCTGTCCGAGCAGGGCTATGGCGTTGCGCTGCTCAATGACAGCAAGTATGGCTATGATATTAAAGGACACACACTCCGTCTGTCGCTGCTGCGTGCACCAGGCTGGCCTGATCCGGGCGCGGACCGGGGCGAGCACGAGTTCAAGTATTCCTTGCTGCCGCATGCCGGCAGCTGGCAAGAGGCAGCAGTCGTGAAGCGTGGCTATGAGCTGAACCACCCAGTGCAGAGCTTGTTGGCTACGCCTCACGAAGGAGAGCTGCCGGCGAGCCACAGCTTCGCCAAGCTGGAGGGCAAGCAGGTAATCCTGGATACGCTGAAGCCTGCGGAATCTGGCAAGGGGTATGTGCTGCGGATGTACGAATCGGGCGGCGGCCGCGAGCAGATCCGACTGCAGCTGCCTGCTGCAGGTGAGGCCCAGGTTACCAACCTGCTGGAGCGTCCGCTCACACCGCTTGTGTGCGACGCCGGCAGCGTAGAGCTCCCGATGAAGCCGTATGAGGTTAAGACGGTTCATGTCGTTTGCTAGCGCTGGCTGAGTGGCTTGCTGTAATACTAACGACAAAAATACAATTAGATCTAGCCTTAGAGAGGATAATGCGGCTCGTAAGGACAAAAGTGCAGTTAATATCGCCGGAATCTCCTTGAATTTTCCATAAACAAGCGGATTAGTTGTACTTTTGACTTTACCCCCGTCATGTCACTCGGATCATCGGTTATGAACTGTATTTTTGTCTTTAGAGGGGGGCTAGGGATGAAGGAATGAAACGCGCTACGCCGCAAAACGTCTTGGGGTAGCCGGTTCACCTTGCTCGCCTTGTTTTTCCTGGTTTGGCTGTCTTATGGAGCAGCATACAGGTTGATCCATAGTCAATCCTTAAGCTGGCGTGATAGACTTAAGTGTTCGAGTTCGAGGGTGCGGCCGACTTAGCGGCCGCTTCTTCCCTATACCTGCACGGATGGATATCAAGGAGGTGCTCCGCTCAGGCTGCCGAAGCTGCCGGAGCCCTTCCTTGCTGTCTGTCCCATGCATCTAGCGCTCATCCGAGAGAAAGGGGGATCAGGATGCGAACCATCCACAGGTGGCGAGAGCAATTAAGCGGTTACACACCGCTGCGCGATAATATGTTCGTCAAGCTGATGATCGTATTTGCCCTGATCTCGGTGCTGACCATCGCTGTTGTTTCTTATATGCTATATCTCTATCTGTCCCGTTCAATCATCGGCACGGAGCTGGACACGCAGAAGAAAGCAATTGCCAGTGTCAGCCAGTACCTGGAGCAGCGATATGAAACGACGCAGTCCTTCATGAACTCGGTCTACCGGGACAACCGGTTGGCTCAGGATCTGGTCTACTATCTGCAGCATTCCTTCGAAGATTATATCCGCTTTCGATTGGACCAGTCCTATGAGAATCTGCTTACCAACCCCAGACAGATTACGGTTACGCTGAAGCAGGCGCTGGAGGATATGCCGGAGCTCCGGCATATTTTGCTCTACAGCGCCGACCGACAGACGCTGCATGTATACAGCCAGGACCGCGAGCCTGTCATTATTCCGACGAATGCCGCCCGGTCCTTTATCCCCGATGTCATGGCGAGCGAGGCCGCCGCTGCTTCGGTACCCAATGTCTGGATTCGCCGGGCGGTGCCGCATCTGGAGGGTAATCTGTATTCCTTCCGCGTGCCAATTAATGACCCGGTGGCGATGAAGCAGATCGGCCAGCTGATGTTCTACTATGATGCAGAGACAATTGGCTCGGTCGTCGATACGTCTTCCGAAGGGGTCAAGGGCAGCATCCTGGTGCTGTCGCCGGAAGGGGACGTCATCTACGACTCTTCCGAGCGTTATTACGATGGACGCTATCCTTATCTGCAGGCGATCCAATCGCTCAACGAGATCGAGGAGTTGGAGGAATCCGCCTATGTGACCCGGCAGCCGCAGCATCAGGCAGGCTTCATTGTAGCTGGCGTCGCCCCGATCAGAGAAGTCGCGGAGTCCTATGAGGGCATTCGCCGCACCATTATTATAGTTAGCCTGCTGAGTATGCTTGTCGTTGTGCTCGTGCCGTCGGTATTCGTTCTGAATGTCGCCAAGCGGACGTACAAGATTATCCGCTTCATGCGCAAGGTCGAGCAGGGCAATCTGGGTGCACGTCTGCAGGATAAGCACAAGGATGAGCTCGGCCAGATCGCCAATAGCTTCAACCGGATGCTGGAGGAGCTGAGCCGGCATATTGAACGGGAATACAAGGCAGAGATCCGGCAAAAGCATGCCGAGCTGGCAGCGCTGCAGGCGCGCATCAATCCGCATTTCCTGCACAATACATTGGAGGTCATTCGGATGCGGGCGATTTCGCGGGGTGTCCACGACGTTGGCGAGATGATCTACGCCCTGGCCATGCTGTTCCGCAGCTTCGTCCGCCCCGATCCCCAATTGACGCTCACGGATGAGCTGGAGAACTGCCGTCTGTATCTGGAGCTGTTCCGCATTCGCTATCAGGACCATTTCACCTATGAGATCGATTATGAACCCCGCTTGGGTGAGCTGCCGGTCGCTCGCATGCTCATCCAGCCAGTCATTGAGAATTATATTGTTCATGGCATTCGGATCGGTCAGCGCGATAACAAGCTCAACATCAAAGCGACGGAGCGGGAAGGCCTGCTCACCATCCAGGTTTGGGACAATGGCGTAGGCATCGAAAAAGAACGGTTGGAGCAGATCCAGGACCGGCTCGAACAGTCCGAGGACAAAGGGCAGTCGTTCGGGCTGCGGAGCGTTCACGAACGCATTCGGCTGTTGTACGGCAATGCCTACGGCATCCGTATGGAAAGCTCGCCAGGCGAAGGCACGACCGTCTGGATTCAATTTCCCGCTGGTTAGGAGGAGAAGCGAATGTACCGCGTTATCATTGTGGATGATGAACCTTTTATTATCGAGGGATTGTATTATATTATCGACTGGTCGGCCTTGGGTCTGGAAATCGTCGGTCATGCGCCCAACGGTCAGGCGGCACTGGAGCTGCTAAGCGAACGGGGCGCCGATATTCTGGTAACGGACATCTCCATGCCGGTGATGGGCGGTCTGGAGCTGATCGACAAGGCCAGGCAGCTCTATCCCGAGCTGAAGATCGTTGTACTGAGCGGCTACAATGAATTCGATTATCTGAAGCAAGCGATGCGTGCCGGCATTGAGAATTATCTGCTGAAGCCTGTCAATGTGGAGGAGCTCCGGGCGACGATGGCGGGCACGGTGGAGAAGCTGCGTGCCGGAACAACGGAGCGCTGGTCGGACGAAGATATGGATATTCTCCGCAATACGATCGTGTATCGATGGCTTACCGGAGCGATTGCTCCGGGCGAGCTGAGGGAGCGAGCGGCTACGCTTGATTTGCCCATTGCGTCACCTTACTATTTGGCTGCGATGATCCGCCGGGAGCAGGCCGGAGAGACGGATTATGAGCAGGTGAAGCGGGAGGTCTCCGGCTCTGCAGCGCTGGTCCTTCCAAATCTGACAGGTGAGATCGTTATTCTCTATGTCTCGGAAACAGCAGAGGACTTGAAGGCGATGGCGTTAGCACAGTTGAAGCCGCTGTTGACTGAGCTCGGGAGTCCCGCTCATCTCGCGCTGGGCACAATTGCGGAGGGAGCCAGAGCCGTCCATGTCAGCTACACGCATGCGGTTGCAGCAGTAGACTATGCGATGGTGAAGCCACTGGGCGGCGTACTGGATTATGAAGCGCTGAAGCGGAAGGAATCCTCCGGCGAGCATCAGGAAGCACTGGACTGGGACAGCTATGCCCGGCTGATTCCGCTGCGGGATAAGGAGCAGTTGGCTTCCCATATTTCGGATGATTTCACGCGTATGCTGGAGCAGCCAGGGATAACGCCGGCCACGATGCGCAATGTAGCCGTTGAGCTCATCGTCCGGTTCAAAACCGAGCTGCAGGCGCTACGCAGCATGGAGGAGCCGGAGCTGTATCAGGAAGAACTGCTGCTAGCGGCAAGCAGCACCTCGGTTGCAACGTTGATTAGGGCGGTACAGGAGGTCGCCGCCCAGACCGTAGATGCGCTGGTGAAGGCAGTTCGCAGCCCGGTCATTGATCAGGTGCTAGCCCGCGTGGCCGCCGATTATCGCGAACCGCTATCGCTGAAGTCGTTGGGCAAGGAATACAAGATTCATCCGGTTTATCTGGGGCAGTTATTTCATAAGGAAATGAAAGAATCGTTTACCGAGTATCTCAACAAATACCGGATCGACACAGCAAAAATGCTGTTGCGCAGCAGCAACAGCAAGGTGCAGGAAATCGCTCAGGAGGTAGGGTACTGGGAGACGGGCTATTTTTACAAGCAATTCAAGAAGTATGTGGGTGTCTCACCTATGGACTACCGGGAGTTAACCTAGCGAGAATGGTCGTCTCCGGGCTGACTATTGGGCAGTTACGACCGTAACATCATCAGCATGGACCTGACTTAAAAAATGAGCAGTCCGCTGGATATATTCTTCCGGATGCACCTGGAAGAGGAGCTCGTGCTTGCCGCCGGGTACGATCCATCCTCCAGAGAGCGGGTGCGTCTGAAGAGCAGACACCGCCTCTGCAATGTGTACTGGTGCTTTGTCGTCCGCTGTTCCATGCATCATATAGATCGGCAGGTCAAAAGCGGTCTGACGAGCTTCCTCCGCCTGCAGCTGGCTAAAGCTGGTCCCCGTCCACAACGGCAACAGGGCCTGAATGAGCGGTTTCGATGGGAACCTGGGCAGTTGAACAAACGCACGGACATTATCGAATAGCGTATCGGGATCGGCCAAAAAGGTACTGTCCAGAATCAAGGCATCTATGGCATCGGTGTGGAGCGCTGCCTGCAGCGCCGTACCGGCACCCATGGAGAAGCCCCACACAATAATCTCCTCCGAGCCTTGCACCCGGACGTAGTCAATAGCGGCGAGCAACTGCTGCGCTTCTTCCTGTCCGCCTGTGACCGGTGCGCGGTCGATCTTGGAGGCATAGCCGTAGTCGAAGAGAAGGACGTTATAATTAAGGGTATGGACTCGTTCAGTCAATTCGTACATGGGCACCCAGGTTTCTTCGCGGTTGGCACCATAGCCGTGACTGAAAACGATGGTACGGACTGAGTCCTGGGGCGCAGGAATATACCAGCCATGGACTGCGGTCCTGCCGCTCGCACTGGGGAAGCTCACGTCACTGTAGGCCAGGTTCTTGGCTTCCATCGGATTGGAGATAAGCGGCGCTACATAAGGGTAAGCAATGAACCAGGCGATGAAGCCGTGAAAGGCCAGGACGAGAAGGAGCCCGAAGAGGAGCAGCGATGAAAGCAAGGCAACCCAAATTCGGCGTCTTCGTGATAGTGGCTTAGTTTTGATGGATGGTGAAGGAATGAAGCGCAGGCTGTCCTGGGTCTTGGTTGCAGTGGCAGAGGTGTGCATGACAGCGATTCCTCCCTTAGCATGTCAGTTTAAGAAAGCGCTTTATAAGTTAATCGTATGATGATTAAACCGCAGTGTCAATGAAAGAAGGGGGATTGTAAGGCGCTTGTAATGCCGTTGAAATATATGCCCTATGCTAGACGGGTTCCCTGGCGATAGGTTATACTAGATGAACATAAGTTTCATTCTATGGAACAAGGGGGCGGCCGCAATGGAAGAAGGAAAGTCGACGATTCGGGCTGTCGAGCGTGCGCTGGATATCCTCCTGTGCTTCACTTCCGGTACAGATCTGGCGATGAGCGAGATCGCCGAACGGGTGGGTCTGCACAAGAGCACGGTACATCGCATGCTGGCAACACTGGAGGAGAAGGGCTTCGTCATGCGTGATCGGGCAACGGATCGCTACCGGCTAGGTATGCGGGTATGGGAGCTGTCAGCCCATTTGTCGGATACGGATGATCCTGCGGTGATCTGGCTTCCTGAAATGGAGCGGCTTCGTGACCAGTTGGGCGAGACCGTAAGTCTCTACGTTAGGGATGGCCAGGAACGGATTCGAATTCAGGCGGTACAGAGCAATCAAGCGGTTCGGCGGGTAGCGCCTGTCGGCGTTCGGCTGCCACTCTATGTCGGCGCATCGAGTAAGGTGCTGGTAGCATTTGCGGAAGCAGAGGAGCGCAATTTAATACTCGCAGACGCTTCATGGCCTGCAGGTGTAGACGCAGAGGCTTATCGGAGACAGCTTGATGAGATTGTGCAGGCGGGATATGCGACGAGTATCGAAGAGCGGGAGGCGGGGGCTGCGGCAGTTGCAGCGCCAATCTTCGATCGGAGTGGCCGACTGGCAGCTGTGCTGTCCATATCCGGGCCAGCCAGCCGATTGACCATGGAGCGGATGCGTGAGATCGCACCTGTGGTCATGGAGGCTTCTCGCTTAATGGGGACTATGCTTCGTTCCGGTTGAATAAGGGTAGATAGAGCCCGTCATACGCTATAACAGCAAAGAGCCGCCAGGATGCTAGCATCCGGCGGCTCTTTGCTGCGTAATCTATACTCTGCGATCTATCCGACTAACGGTTTTCTTCCTTGGGAATGAAATCGTAAATGCTGCCGTCCTCCAATGAATCAATCAAACGAAGCAGCCAACGGTAATAATCGACTGCGCACTCGATCTTCTCGGCGTCCTCCTGAAGCAGGGCCTGCAACGCCTCGTGGTCGGGCTTCTGCTCCCGCATCAGCTTGATTTCCTTCAACGAACGAAGCAGCACATTCATGTTCATTTCTACAGCTTTACGCCATTTAATCGAGAAATAATCTGTAAAGTTCTGATGCCAATCCGGGACGACCTCATACAAATCCTTCCGCGAGCCTTTTTCCCAGACTTTGTTGATCATCTTCAGATCGGTCAATGTCCGCATGCCTGTGCTCATAGATGTCTTGCTCATGCCCATGGTCTCGCTCATCTCGTCGAGTGTGACGGGCTTGCCGTTGAAATACATGTTGCCATACAGATGGCCGATCGAGAGCGTGATGCCATAGAGATCCATGTTCTTGCCGATCGATTCGATGACGCGCTGTCTTATATGTTGAATACGTTGCTTATCCTCTTCCAGTAACGCATCAATGCTATTCATAATACCCTCCTGCTGGCTTAGACCTCTGCTCGACTATAGTAAGTATTGTAATCAAAGTTTTGTGGAAAAGTAAAGTCGGACAAGTTTATGAAAAACAATGAAATAAAGAGCATACAGTACAAAAAGTTTGTAAAGTTTAAACTGTACGTAAATTACGGAGAAATACCGCTTTTGACGGTACTAGGCTATTCGAACTAAACTGTAACCAGTCAAGCGACAGTGTTAGAGGAGTCTTAAGGGGGATAACATGCCGATTATCGAGGTAAAGAAGTTGACCAAAATCTTCGGACCTGACGCGAAACGAGCCATTCCGTTACTGAATGATGGCTGGTCCAAAGAGAAAATTCTAAAAGAAACGAAGTTAACTGTAGGCGTCAACCAAGCCAGCTTCTCTATAGAAGAGGGCCAAATCTTCGTGATCATGGGTCTATCAGGCAGTGGTAAGTCAACGCTTGTGCGTTTGCTGAACCGGCTGATTGAGCCCACAGGGGGCGAAGTATTGTTTAATGGGGACAATGTGCTGAAGATGAGCACCGAGAAGCTGAGACGCTTCCGGCGCAAAAACATCGGCATGGTCTTCCAGAAGTTTGCCTTATTCCCGCACCGAACCGTTGTCCAGAACGTGGAATACGGAATGGAAGTTCAGGGGATGTCGAAGGCAGAGCGTCACCAGAAGGCCATGACGTCGCTGGAGCTCGTAGGGCTGAAGGGCTGGGAAGACAGCTATCCGGACCAGCTGAGCGGCGGGATGCAGCAGCGTGTCGGCCTGGCGCGCGGCCTAGCCAACGATCCGGACATTCTGCTGATGGACGAAGCATTCAGCGCGCTCGACCCGCTGATCCGCAAGGATATGCAGGATGAGCTGCTCGAACTGCAGTCGAAGATGAAGAAGACGATTGTATTTATTACGCATGACCTTGATGAGGCGCTGCGGATTGGCGATCAAATCGCCCTGATGAAGGACGGCAGCATTGTACAGATAGGCTCGCCGGAAGAGATTCTGATGCAGCCAGCCAACAAGTACGTCGAGCGTTTCGTTGAAGATGTGGATTTATCCAAAGTGCTGACGGCGAGCCATATTATGCGCAAGCCGGAGACGATTACGCTGGAGCGTGGACCTCGTGTGGCGTTGCAGCTGATGCGGGACCGCGGGGTATCCAATCTCTATGTCGTGGACAAAGGGAAGAAGCTGATCGGAGTAATCAGCGCCGAGGATGCTTCTCAAGCCATCAAGGACAATCAGACACTCGAGAGCATCATCCAACGTGAGCTGCCATCCGTATCACCGGAAACGCTGCTTCACGAGCTGTTCGAGATTATCAGTACGACCCGGCTGCCGGTTGCCGTCATCGACGAAGATCAGCGATTGCAGGGCATTATCATCAAAGGTGCCGTGCTTGCCGCCTTGGCAGGCAACACCATCCCGGAAGCAGGTGCGTAAGGCGTGGATATCCCAAAAATTCCGATAGCCCAGTGGGTTGATAAACTGGAGAAATTGCTGCAAGAGTATTTGTCTCCTCTTTTCAATTTTATCCGATTAATCGTGGGCTCAACAGTAAATGGACTGGAATCGGTCCTGCAATGGTTCCCGCCGCTCCTACTAATCGTACTGATTGCTGCCCTGACCTGGTATGTCGCCAAGTGGCGGATGGGTATATTTGCTCTGTTAGGCTTATATCTGATCTATAATCTGGGCTACTGGTCCGGTACGATGCAGACCTTGGCGCTGGTACTGACAGCAGCAATCCTATCCGTTGTGATCGGGGTACCGATCGGTATCCTGTGCGCCCGCAAAAGTGCGGTACAGAATATCGTGACACCGGTGCTGGACTTCATGCAGACGATGCCAGCCTTCGTCTACCTGCTGCCGGCCATCACGTTCTTCCGACTTGGCGTCGTACCCGGGGTTATCGCGTCGATTATCTTCGCGATTCCGCCAACGATCCGTCTGACCAATCTGGGTATTCGCCAGGTACCAGCTGAACTGGTGGAGGCTGCTGATGCGTTCGGCTCTACACCTTCACAGAAGCTGATCAAGCTGCAGCTGCCGATCGCACTGCCGACCATCATGGCGGGGATTAACCAGACCATCATGCTTTCGTTATCTATGGTTGTTATTGCCTCCATGATTGGTGCTCAGGGTGTAGGCGCAGACGTCTACCGAGCGGTAACGCAAGCGAAGACCGGGGTAGGATTTGAAGCGGGGATCGCGATCGTCGTTCTGGCCATTATCCTCGACCGACTGACGCAGAATGCATTACGGAAAAAGAAAAAACAATAGGGGGACTTTATTATTATGAAGAAACATTGGAAACTTGGACTGACGATGGTTATGGCTACATCACTGCTGGCGGCTTGTTCCAACTCGGGCAACGGCAATGGCAATGGTGGTGGAGGCCAAGTGACACTGGCCTACGTGGCATGGGACTCTGAGATTGCCAGTACGTATGTGGTCAAAGAAGTACTGGAAGAGAAGCTGGGCTACTCCGTAGAGATGCTGCAGGTCGATGCGGGTCCAATGTGGGCAGGTGTAGCGGACGGTAGTGCGGACGCCATGGTAGCCGGCTGGTTGCCAACGACGCATCAGAGCTATCTCGATACGTATGGCGATCGTATTGAAGATCTGGGCGTTAACCTCGAGGGTACCAAGATCGGTCTCGTTGTCCCGGCCTATATGGAGGACGTCAACAGCATTGAGGATCTGAAAGAAGGCGGATTCGGTGCAGAAATCAACTATACGATTACAGGCATCGAGCCTGGCGCAGGCATCATGATGTCGACTGAGCAGGCTCTTGAAGACTACGAGTTGAGCAACTGGAACCTGCTGCCTAGCTCCTCTGCAGCTATGGCTCAGGAACTGCAAAATGCCTATGCGAATGAAGAGCCCATCATCGTGACTGGCTGGACGCCTCACTGGAAATTCGCAAGCATGGAGCTGAAGTACCTGGAAGATCCGTTGAATATCTACGGCGGTGATGAGCAGATTCATACATTTGCCCGTCAAGGTCTCCAGGATGATCAGCCAGAAGCCTATGCCATGCTGGATAAGTTCAACTGGACGCCAGATGATATGGCTGAGGTCATGGTCGAGATCATGGAAGGCAAATCGCCAGAAGATGCAGCCAAGGACTGGGTTGCAGCTAACGAAGATAAAGTCAACGCTTGGTTGGAATAGAAGCACATTAAAGAACAAGCCAATCTCCTCGGAGGTTGGCTTGTTTAGTCTTCGCTGCGTCTGTATTGATAGATGGCAAAGATGAGATGAGACAAACCAAGTACAATAAGGCCGATACAAAATACTAATTTGCTGCCTGAAATAGGCATTATTCCGTTGCCTACAGGTCCCGTCGGGGGGTTGTTGTAGATCCAGTATCTATAGAACAGATAAAGGGAAGGCATTATGATTAAGAAAAGGGCAAGGGAAATTCGGATTAGATAGCGCATAATTCACCTCCTTAGGGATGTGCATTCCTGGGATAAATGTTACTTGTTAGTACGTGGTGGAACAGGTTAAGTTTCGTCTAAGAGACGACCGAAGGAAAGATGTAAATATTTTAATTGATATTGATTATCACTTTCATTATAATAAAGGCGTAGCATGCCTACCCAAGTGTGCTGAACCCAGGAAACAAAACACCCCCGCCATGTGAATGGCAGGGGTGCGGGGTCCTAGTTCGTTGCTTTGCTAATGTCCTACAATTTACATATTGGCAATCATTTGACGGAGAACCGTCTGCAGAATGCCGCTGTTGCGATAGTAGTCGACGTCGACTGCAGAGTCCAGACGAGCAAGGACTGTGAATTCGAAGGTCGTACCGTCTTCGCGAGTAGCTGTAACGTTCACTTTTTGACCTGGCTTCACATCGTTGTCGATGCCAGTGATATCGAACGTCTCACGGCCTGTCAGACCGAGTGTGGACCAGCCTTGACCTTCCTGGAATTGCAGTGGCAGTACGCCCATGCCAACCAGGTTGGAACGGTGAATCCGCTCGAAGCTCTCAGCGATAACCGCTTTGACGCCCAGGAGGAAGGTACCTTTGGCTGCCCAGTCACGCGAGCTGCCTGTGCCGTACTCCTTGCCTGCGATAACGACAAGGTTAGTGCCTTTCTTCTGATACTTCATCGAAGCATCATAGATCGACATGACTTCGTCAGTCGGCAGGTATGTCGTTACGCCACCCTCAGTACCAGGAGCAACCTGGTTCCGAATCCGGATGTTGGCGAATGTACCGCGCATCATCACGTCATGGTTACCACGACGGGAACCGTATGAGTTGAAGTCTTTGCGCTCCACACCGTTTTTCAGCAGGAATTCGCCTGCAGGGCTGTCCGCTTTGATGTTACCAGCTGGCGAGATATGGTCGGTTGTCACCGAATCGCCCAGCAAGGCAAGGACTTTGGCGCCTTTGATGTCGGCGATATCGCCAACTTCAGGTCCAAGGTTCTCGAAGAACGGCGGGTTGGCGATGTACGTCGAACGGGAATCCCACTCATACAGCTCGCCTTCCGGTACTTGAATTGCATTCCAACGCTCGTTTTGTGTGAAGACGTTGGCGTACTTGTCGCGGAACATCTCCGGTGTAATCGCAGCATCTGCAGCCTCGGCAATTTCCTTGGAGGATGGCCAGATGTCTTTGAGGTACACAGGCTGGTTCTTCTGGTCATAGCCGATTGGATCGTTCGCCAGATCGATGTTCACGGTGCCTGCCAGCGCGTAAGCGACGACGAGCGGAGGCGAAGCCAGGTAGTTGGCTTTTACCTGAGCATGAACACGACCTTCGAAGTTGCGGTTACCGGAGAGAACGGCAGCTACGGTCATGTCATTGTCCGCAATGGCGTTGCTCACTTCATCTGGCAGTGGACCGGAGTTACCGATACAAGTTGCACAGCCGTAACCAGCAACATGGAAGCCCAGCGCTTCGAGCGGCTCGATCAGGTTGGCTTTCTTGAGATACTCAGTAACGACCAGGGAACCTGGTGTCAGCGAGCTCTTCACGTAAGCAGGCTTCACAAGACCGCGCTCGACAGCTTTCTTGGCAACGAGGCCTGCGCCCAGCATAACGGTCGGGTTGGAGGTGTTCGTACAGCTGGTGATCGCAGCGATCACGACAGCGCCCGTTTTCATCTCGCTAACTTGTCCGTTGGTATGCTTCACTTCGACGCGCTCATCGATTTTGGAATCGCTCAAACCGTAGCCGCCTTTGTCGATCGGCGTGCGTACGATATCGTTGAACGATTTCTTCATGTCGGTCAGCTCGATACGGTCCTGTGGACGTTTTGGTCCAGCCAAGCTTGGTACGATCGTCGAGAGATCCAGCTCCAGTACGTCAGAGAATACAGGGTCTGGTGTGTCGTCTGTGCGGAACATGTTTTGTGCTTTGTAGTATTCTTCTACCAGCTCGATCTGCTCATCCGTACGACCGGTTTGACGCAGGAAGTCCAGTGCGATGGTATCGACTGGGAAGAAGCCGACTGTTGCACCGTACTCAGGTGCCATGTTGGCAACTGTCGCGCGGTCAGGCAGGCTGATGTTCGAAAGTCCAGGGCCGTAGAACTCGACAAACTTGCCGACGACGCCTTTTTTACGGAGAATTTCGGTTACTGTCAGGGCCAGGTCAGTCGCAGTTGCGCCTTCAGCCAGGCTGCCTGTCAGCTTCACGCCGATAACCTCAGGCATAACGAAGTACAGTGGTTGTCCCAGCATGCCGGCTTCTGCCTCGATGCCGCCGACACCCCAGCCAACAACGCCCAGACCATTGATCATGGTTGTATGCGAGTCAGTACCTACGAGGGAGTCAGGATAAACAACCGTTTCACCGTCAACGGATTTCGTAGCCGCTACAGAGGCGAGGTACTCCAGGTTAACCTGGTGAACGATACCAGTCGCAGGTGGTACGGCACGGAAGTTGTCGAATGCAGTTTGTGCCCAGCGCAGGAAGCGGTAACGCTCCTCATTGCGTTGGAATTCCAGGTTTTCATTGAACTCGAGTGCGCCTTCGGAACCGAAAGCGTCAACCATTACAGAGTGGTCGATAACGAGGTCAACGGGCACAAGCGGGTTGATCTTCTTCGGATCTCCGCCGGCTTTCTTCACGGTGTCACGCATTGCAGCCAAGTCAACAACGACAGGGACGCCTGTGAAGTCCTGCAGCACGATACGTGCAGGGATAAAAGGAATTTCTTTGTCTACGCGCTCGTCAGCCCAGCTGGCGAGCTGTTTGACGTGCTCTGAAGTAATGGCGCGGCCGTCGAATTGACGGACAGCGGCTTCCAGCAATACCTTGATAGAGAAAGGAAGCTTGGAAATCGGACCCAGTCCTTGCTCTTCGAGACCTTGCAGGCGGTAGTACGCATAAGACTGGCCTGCTGCGGTGAGCGAAGTGCGGACAGAGAATTGATCTTGTGTCGGCATGAATGTGCTCCTCCTTGATGGTTTCTTCATTAATAATTGTGATGGTTTATGGCGATTGAGTCTCGAGGTGGTTTCACTGTGTGAAACTCAATTTCATAAAATCACGGCTACCTTAAGTATAGCGTTTTTTGGCCTCATTTGAAAGTATAAGTTTTGCCTGCAAGCGCTGCAAGACTTACCTTGGCGCTATTTGTTCACGCGTCAGAGGAGGCTGCCCCTTATAACATGAGTTTCCAGTTTCCTTCATATACTGAATCAAGTGATTTGGATAGTCAAAATCCGCAGAGGGAGGAATCGGAATGCCGCTCACCTCGGGTAAATCCCGCAGCTCAGACAGACTGCAGGGCTGGAAGGCAGCCGTCCATGAATATGTGAAGCAGGTGAATCAGTCTGAAATCGAGCTGGATGTCGAGCCGCTGAAGAGGCTGGTTCAAGACCGCGACCACCTGTCAAGGTACGGCTGGAAGCTGGATCGGCTGCGCGAGCGTGAGCGGCAGCGGTGCGTATGGGCCAGCCGCAACGAGACCAAAGCACAGCTGATGCGGGTACATGAATCCACGCATGAAGCCACCGTGCTGTTGCGGCTGGACCAGCGTCGGTCACTGGATCAATTTGGCCATGGGTATGTAGAAGAGCGAAGTGAATATGAACGGCTATGGCTTCAGGGAGATCGGGGCGGCGAATGGGAAATTTCCCGGATTGAGCCGATGGTGTTAGAGCGGCGGCCCCGCTTCGGCTCATATCCTGGAGGGACGGCAACCTATGAGGAAGAAAGAGGACAGCGTCGGTCCGGGTTTACAGAGATGCGTACGCGTCCGTTCGTAAATTATGATATTGTATTGCCGCTGGCCATCCGCAACACGGTGCATCGTTACCGCCGCGACCGGGCCGTTGCTTATGCCGACACTTGGTGGAACAAGGGGAATCCGGAATACGAAGAGTTCGAGGTGAACTGTACCAACTATGTGTCCCAGTGTCTCTTTGCAGGCGGTGCTCCGATGAATTATACTGGTAGAAGGGAATCGGGGTGGTGGTACAAGGGCCGGGATGGCGGCATGGAGTGGTGGAGTTACAGTTGGGCTGTCTCCAACGCCTTGCAGACGCTGCTGGCCACACCGCGGCGCGAAGGGCTGCGTGCAGCGCTGGTTGACCGCCCCGAACAACTGGAGCTGGGCGATGTCATTCTGTACGACTGGAACGGAGACGGCAGATATCAGCACAGTACGATTGTGACGGCGTTTGATGCGGATCGTATGCCACTGGTCAATGCGAATACGGTACCGAGCCGCCACCGGTATTGGGATTACCGGGATTCCTATGCATGGACGGAAGCGACGCGCTATTCGATGTTTCATATAGCAGATGAGTTTTGATGTTAATTACAGGGCACCGGAGGATACCAATGGCGAAAAAAGTACGTGTAGGCCTGATCTACGGCGGCAAGTCCGGCGAGCATGAAGTCTCGCTGCAGACTGCGCTGGCAGTTATGAAGGCTTTTAATTATGACCAATATGATATTATACCCTTCTATATTACCAAGCAGGGCAAGTGGCACGCTGGCGCACCATTGACAGCACCGCCAGAGGAAGTGAAACAACTACAATATGAAGCTTCTGCGGCTGGCGGGGATTTGGTACCCGTACTGCAGAGCCTGCAGCCCGGAGGTGGGGCAGCTGAGGGCAAGGCGCTGGATGTTATTTTCCCGCTGCTGCATGGCACCTATGGTGAGGACGGGACGATCCAGGGCTTGCTTGAGATGGCCGATGTGCCATACGTTGGAGCAGGCGTACTCGCTTCGGCTGTTGGCATGGACAAAGCGATGATGAAGAAGGTATTTGCGCATGAGGGACTGCCGCAGTGCATCTATCGCCATTTCAACCGGACGCAATGGACCAAGGATCCTGCGTTCTTCATCATGGAAATCGAAGTATCGCTCGGTTATCCATGCTTTGTGAAGCCCGCCAATCTCGGCTCGAGCGTCGGCATCTCCAAAGCGAAAAACCGCGAGGAGCTGACGGCAGCGATCGAGCTGGCCCTCCGCTACGACCGCAAGGTCATCGTCGAGGAATTCGTCGATGCCCGCGAGATCGAGGTCAGCGTGCTGGGCAATGATGAGCCGCGTGCATCCGTTCCTGGGGAGGTCATTACCTCCAGCGATTTTTATGATTACGATGCCAAGTATGTAGACGGTACGTCCCGGATGCAGATTCCGGCCGACATTCCAGCAGATATCGCGGAGACGGTGCGAGAAATGGCGCTGCGGGCCTATCTGGCGATTGATGGCTCGGGTCTCTCCCGCGTCGACTTCTTCCTGCGCCGCTCGGATAACCAGCTGCTCATTAACGAAGTTAACACGATGCCTGGCTTCACACCATTCAGCATGTATCCGCTGATGTGGAAGGAAACCGGGATGCCGTACAGCGAGCTGCTGGATACGCTCATTTCACTTGCCATTGCCAGACACCAGGAAAAGCAGAGACTGACGTATAGTTAAAGGCTTTTCGAGGAAAAGCGGTTTCGGGAGCAGGGCTTGGCTTCACCAAGGAGAAGCTTCTGCTTTCGAAACCCGGTAAGAACGCCTTATTCGCATGCGGGGCGAGCTGTAAAGCAAGAAAGTTTACTTAGAGCGCCTCATTCGCACGCATGGCGGGCTGTAAGGCAAGAAAGTTTACTTAGAGCGCCTCAATCGCACGTGTGATGGGCTGTAAGGCAAGAAAGTTTACTTACAGCGCCTCATGCGCACGCGTGGCGGGCTGTAAGGCAAAAAAGTTTACTTAGAGCGCCTCATGCGCATGCGGGGCGAGCTGTAAGGCAAAAAAGTTTACTTGGAGCGCCTCATACGCACAAGTGGCGAGCTGTAAGGCAAGAAAGTTTACTTAGAGCGTCTCAATCGCACGCGTGGCGTGCTGTAAGGCAAAAAAGTTTACTTAGAGCGCCTCAATCGCACGTATGGCCAGCTGTAAGGCAAGAAAGTTTACTTGGAGCGCCTCATCCGCACGAGTGGCGGACGGCAACTGAGAATAGGAGGGATACATATGGGATTTGAGACTGAGTTCAACTCTGTCTGTAAATTCAAGTCGGAGCAGGAATTGTACGAGCTGTTGGAGTACGGACGCAACAAGATGGTCAAAAGCGGATTCCGCGTCTATCCGACCGGGCAAAAAGTGATCGCCTATGCTCCGGATAACACGGCGGTTTGTATCGTCAAAATTCTTGTCTCGCTATCCGAGATTAATTTCCAGGGAGAGGAAATTACTCAAGTTGAAATGGAACTCGTACGCAAGCTGACCGAAGAGGAATCCCGGATTCAGACGGCGCTTGCGTATGAGATGTTTTTCGGCGAACGCGGATGATTGTCCGTTTCGGATTTGTGGCGATGAGCATGCTGCTGGAGAATGCCTCGCCATCCCGAACGATGACCTATCGCAACTTCTCCCGTTTGCCGGAGAGGGATGCGGCAGTCCGTCGCTTGGAACGCATTGGGGAAGAAAATCTACACAATACGCTGCGCGTGCTGCGACATGCTGCGGCGCACGATATTAAGGTGTACAGGCTGTCGTCCAAACTGATTCCGCTAGCTACCCATGAGGAACTGGCAGGTTGGGATCCCGTATCTAACATTGTGGCATCGTTCACCGAGGTCGGCGATTTCATTCGCAAGCGGGGCATCCGGGCATCTTTTCATCCCGATCATTTCTGTGTACTCAACACGCCGCGTCCGGAAGTGCTTCAGAAATCCGTGGAGGACCTGGAGATGCATGTGCGGATGATGGAAGCGCTCGGATTGGATGAAGCCTACAAATGCAATATTCATGTCGGCGGCGCCTATGGAGACAAGCCTACCTCGGGCGAGCGGTTTCTGCAGCAATTTGGGGAGCTCTCGGATCGGTACCGACACCGCATTACATTGGAGAACGACGATAAGACGTTTACTGCTGAAGAAACGTTGGCTATTGCGGAAGCGTCCGGTGTGCCGATGGTGCTGGACATTCATCACCATGCGGTGAATCCAGGCGGCTTGCTGCCGGAGCAAGTTACAGGTGAGCTATGGCCGCGCATCGCTGCCACTTGGTCCGCAGAGCGCCAGCGTGCGCAGGCGGCAGGACTGGGTGGCGGGGAGGACAATCTGCAGCGGCTGTTGGCACCCAAGATTCATGCATCCAGCCCCAAGAGTGAGAAGGACCCCCGCGGCCATGCTGACGGTGTAGAGCCGGAGCCGCTCCTGGCCTTTTTGCAGGGCATAGCCGGATCTGTACCCTACGTCGATGTCATGCTCGAGGCCAAGCAGAAGGATGCAGCACTCGTGCAGCTCATGGAGAAGATTCGTTCCCACGCACAATCCGACAATAGCTTGCGCATGATCGACGACGCCACAGTGGAGATTGTCGATTAAAGATGCGGACGAGAGGCCAATTGCCTCTTGAAATGACCCGCCAAATGAAGTACTTTGGACAAGAGCTTGTTTATTGTCACGATAGAAAGTAATCCCGGTGAGGGATGAGGAGGAGCAAATCTAATGAGTGGTTTGTTAAACGGAAAAAATATCTTGGTCATGGGTGTTGCCAATGACCGCAGTATCGCATGGGCGATTGCCCAATCTCTGGCTGCCCAGGGCGCTAACCTGGCCTTTACATACGAAAGCGACCGCGTGGCTGACCGTGTCCGCAAGCTGGCCGACACTATTCCTGGTTCGATTATCCTGCCTTGCAACATTACAGTGGATGAGGAAATCGACGCGCTGGCAACCCATGTCAAAGAACAATTCGGAGTACTGCATGGTCTGGTGCACAGTATTGCTTTTGCTAAGACAGAAGAGCTGGAAGGTATGTTCGTGGACACGTCCCGTGAAGGGTTTGCTCTGGCACATGACATCAGTGCTTACTCCCTGACTGCAGTTTCCCAACGACTGCACCCGCTGATGACTGAGGGCGGCAGCATCATGACGATGACCTACCTCGGTGCGGAGCGTGCGCTTCGCAACTACAACGTCATGGGCGTAGCCAAAGCGGCTCTTGAAGCTTCGGTCCGCTACCTGGCTAACGACCTGGGGCCTTCCAATATTCGAGTGAATGCGATCTCGGCCGGACCGATCCGGACGCTGGCAGCCAAGGGCATCAAGGACTTCAACACCATTCTGCGTCAAGTCGAGGAGAAGGCGCCGATGCGCCGGACGACAGAGACAGCCGAAGTGGGCGACACCGCGATGTTCTTGATGAGCCATCTGTCCCGGGGCATTACCGGAGAAGTCATCTATGTGGACAACGGATACAACATCGTAGGCGTATAGCCGGCATTTTGCGCAGGCCCTGCATCGCTGATGACAGCGGTACAGGGCCGTTTCGCTGCCCGGGCAGCAGAACGACGAAGTCGTTTTTGCTTGAAATATAAGCACGTGCAGGTTTCACACCTCGGCTAGGCTTATATTTCTTCGGAATGAAACTTACGATTGCCGTAGCATGGTAATCGCCGTTTCACCTTGAATTCTAAAGAATTTTTACGCTTCGCTTAAAAATAGGCTTAGAATTCTTCGACAAAGCTCTTCGTGCGTTATATACGAACGACGAAGTCGTTTTTGCTTGCTTGTCCGTAATTTGGGCGAAACTTGGAGCGGTTCGGTACGTATACTAAACAGATGAGATGAAGAATTATAGGGAAAGTAGAGTGATGACACAATGACTGATGGACGTAATGACGGTGTCGTCGGCAGCAAGAGCTTTACCGCAGTAGCCATTAATTGTGCGGCCAAGGCCGGCGAATGGATCAAGACCAAATTGGGGGCCTATGCCTCTCTGACCATAAAGAGCTCTACCAGCGACCTGGTCACCGAAGTGGATAAGGGATCGGAGAAGCTCATTCGCAGTCTGATTCTGACCCATTTTCCAAACCATGCGTTCCTCGGCGAAGAGGGCGTACAAGCTGGAGCAGCGGCTTCGCGCAAAGCATTGGAGGACATGCAGGAGGAAGAATATCTGTGGATCGTCGATCCTATCGATGGGACCACGAACTTTGTGCACGGCTTTCCTTTCTTTGTGGTTTCCATTGCGCTTGCGTATCGGGGTGAAGTGATTGTAGGCGTCGTGTATGATCCGTCGAGGGATGAGTTGTTCGTGGCGGAGAAGGGCAAAGGCGCGTATGTCCATGGCACTCGGATGCAGGTGTCCAAAGAAACGACATTGGGCGATAGTTTGATTGCAACGGGGTTCCCTGCGGATCAGCAAACCGCGCTGCCCATCAATCTAAAAGGTGTACAGGCCATTGCACCTCAAGTTCGCAATCTGCGCGTTGCTGGCTCGGCGGCTTTGCATCTGGCGTATGTAGCTGCTGGACGTCTAAGCGGGTTCTGGGAGATCGGACTCAGCAGTTGGGACATGGCAGCCGGGACGCTGCTGGTTCAAGAGTCAGGCGGTCATGTGAGCGATACCGTGGGCACCGGTTACCATCTCGGGGTGCGTAACGTGATTGCTTCCAACGGATTGGTCCATGACGAGTTGGTAGCTGCCTTAGGGAAAGCGGAAGCTACCGGTTAGAGGCGGACACTTGATCTTGGGAAGAGAAAACAGATCAGATCAGAATACAGTTTATATCGTGGTAAGCGATTACAACACGGGGCTTTAGGATACGATAGGTATCAGGAGTCAGTGGGTCTTTCTAAAAAGAGGTCTTTGCGCATGTTGCGTAAAGGCCTCTTTCCTTTGTTAAACAGAACAAATATATGGGGGGAGCCTTGATTTTCATAGGAAAAATGGGTGGGATTTGAAAATTATCAAATATCCTAGATATGTAAGACGAGTTTTAAAATAGTCCTGTGCTTTTTTGTACAGATTTCGTTACACTGAAGGTCGTACAATAATAGTTGTGCGACATCTTAGACCGCA
>NZ_KB899669.1:175287-186024 GCF_000378385.1 Paenibacillus daejeonensis DSM 15491
CGGCGGAGAAGATCGTTTACCTAGAGGTGACAACCTACAACGAGCGTTTTGAGAGCCGCGTCATCCGTGGATTTAATGATGCTCTGGTGAAGGAGAAACTCCAGGCGCTCTTTGAGGAGCGTTATCCGACAAGGGAGGAGGAAACCTAAACCACCCTTCGGGCTCCCGCGCCTTCGCTTGGGCTACACTCGTCTATCTATTTCAACACCTAATTACACGCCACTCGTTGGGAGTTGTTCCCTGCTTACACAAACTTCTTGACGCTACCCTCATTTCATCGATTTAAGTAACATTTGTTACTTAAATGCGGCCATTGCGCCTCATTACACAGATTTAAGTAACATTTGTTACTTGGTTGCGGGCGTGTTGCCTCATTTCATCGATTCAAGTAACATTTGTTACTTAATTACAGCCGTGACGCCTCACTTCATCGATTCAAGTAACATTTGTTACTTAATCGCGGCCATGTCGCCTCATTACACAGATTTAAGTAACATTTGTTACTTGGTTGCGGCCATGTTAATTGTGGCCATGCCGACTTGCTGCGAAAATCCAAGCAGGTTGTGTAGGCTGTTGAGTAAATACCGGAGAGGCACGGAATCGAGTCTGGTCAACGCTTTCTTGAAAGAAAGCGGCTTCGAGAGCATATGCTGCGTAGCGTTAGCCTGAAAGCTTTTCGCAGAAAAGCTAGCTTCGGAAGCATAGCAGTCCCCGGATTTCAACCGCTAGAGCGGTTAACAAATTAAGAAATCCGGGGACAACAGCGATCGGAAGATCGATCCGTGACCGTAGGCTCCTTTTTATTTTGGCTGCAGCTATGCGGTTCAAATCATAAATGACTTATGGAGGTTATTATTTATGGCATCAAATCAAATTCGGCCGAAGTCTGAGCTGCTATATGAAGAAGCACTCGAGCATATCGTAGGTGGCGTCAACAGTCCGTCGCGCTCGTTCAAAGCGGTGGGCGGCGGTGCACCCGTCTTCATGCAACGTGCGGAAGGTTCCCACTTCTGGGATGTGGACGGCCACCAGTACATCGACTATCTGGCTGCCTATGGCCCGATCATTACCGGACACGCCCATCCGCATATTACGGAGGCGATCATTGGCGCCGCGCGAGCCGGTACCTTGTATGGTACGCCGACGGCGCTGGAGATCAAGCTCGCGCGCATGCTGAAGGAAGCCATCCCCTCGATGGACAAGGTCCGCTTCGTCAACTCTGGAACCGAAGCTGTCATGACGACGATCCGGGTGGCACGGGCCTATACGGGGCGCAGCAAAATCATCAAGTTCGCCGGCTGCTATCACGGCCACTCCGATCTTGTATTGGTCGCTGCAGGTTCCGGCCCTTCGACGCTCGGTATCCCCGACAGCGCCGGCGTCCCAGGCAGCATTGCCCAAGAGATCATCACTGTGCCCTTCAACGATCTGTCGGCGCTGGAGCAGGCTTTGGCCGCTTGGGGCGACCAGGTCGCTGCGGTCATGATCGAGCCGATTGTCGGCAACTTCGGCATGGTCATGCCACAACCAGACTACCTGGAGGCGCTGTGCCGTCTGACCCGCGATGCCGGCGCTCTGGTCATCTATGATGAGGTGATCAGCGCGTTCCGTTTCCATTATGGCGCTGCCCAGACCTATAGCGTCTTCCCTGACCCGGAGGCGATCCAGCCTGATCTGACCGCACTCGGCAAAATCATCGGCGGCGGTCTGCCCATTGGCGCCTACGGCGGGCGCAAAGACATCATGGAGAAGGTCGCCCCACTGGGCCCTGCCTATCAGGCAGGCACGATGGCCGGCAACCCGGCCTCCATCTCGGCGGGCATCGCTTGTCTGGAGGTGCTGCAGCAAGAGGGGGTTTACGACCGTATGGAAAACCTTACTGTTCGTCTGACCGAAGGCTTGCAGCAAGCGGCTGACCGTCATGGTATCCCTGTAACGATTAACCGGATCCGCGGTTCGTTCTCCATGCATTTCTGCGATCACCCCGTGACCAACTATGATGAAGCGCAGGATACAGATGGCGAGCAGTTCGCCCGCTTCTTCCGCACGATGCTGGACCACGGCATCTGTCTCGCTCCTTCCAAGTATGAAGCCTGGTTCCTGACCACGGCCCATACAGACGAGGATATTGATCAGACGCTTGCAGCAGCTGATGAGGCCTTTAGATCGCTATTAGGTTGACAAATATCCGTTATTAGTACGCAGGGTGAAACAGCCAGCCCCTTTTGGCAACTAGCATGCACTATGGTACAAAATGCTAAGCTGATATAGTAATCATCCTATCACCCATAGAACAACAGAAGAGGCCGCCGCCCTAAACGGGCTGTGCGGCCTCTTCTCTGCGTTCGCGAAGTAGAACGACAAGCGTGAACAAACAACAAGCTAGAGCAATCCAGCCGCATACGTAGAACACCATACGCATGCCAATGGCTTCACTGGCAAATCCACCAAAGAAGCTGCCTATAATGCGAGCCACCCCCAGCGTCAGCAGCCCATTGAGTGTCTGTCCGCTCGCCTTGAGCGACTTGGGCGCGACCTGGTTAATATACATGGCCAGCGTGACGGTCAAAACAATGAAGATCAGACCGTGCAGCAGTTGGGTGGGCAGCAGCCAGACCGCGCTATCGGTCAGCGAGCAGATGAACCAGCGGGCTGCTGACGCGCCCCCGGCTACGAGCAGCACGGTCGTGATGCGAACCTTTTTGAAAATCTTGGCCGCTAGCAGCAAAAACGGAATTTCGCTGAGCGATGAGATCAGCATCGACCAGCCAAGCAGCGCATTGTCCCCGCCCAAATCGCGGAAATAGACCGGGAAAAATGAGTAGTAGTACCCCATCGTGATGTGCAGCACCAGACTGATACTCATGTACGTTACCAGCTTACGGTGCTTCAGCAGCACCCAGACCCGCTCTGTGCTCCCCCGCGCCCGGGCTCCGGCGACACGCGGCAGTCGACTAAGAATGAGGAGCGAGGCCAGCATCACCAATGCATACACTGGAAACATGTACCCGATATCCCGGGTCGCCAGCCAGCCAAAAAACACCGACATCGCTGCAAAGCCGAAGGTACCGCCGAGCCGGATCGGTCCGAAGCTCCAGCGGGACTGCTTGTCCAACTGCTCCAGAGTGATCGTGTCGCTGAGCGCAAACGTGGAAGTCTGGAAAAAGGTGAACAGACAGACCATCAGCAGCAAATAAATAAATGCCGAGGATAGCGGAAACAGGAGCATGACGATCCCGCTCCCTACCAGCAGCACCGCCAAGACGCTGTTCTTGCTGCGTGCCCGGTCACCTATAGCGCCCCACACGGGCTGGGCCAACACGGCAACCAGCGGTCCAAGACTCAGCAGAACGCCGATCTGAGAAGGTGACAGACCCTCGGATTGAAAATACACGGGCATATACGTGCCGAATACGGCATTTCCCATATAGATAACGGCATAAAAGAGTAAAAAATAGTACACAGCTTATAACCGGCTTTCTGATTAGAGTTGAGTTGTCCCGAATGTCATGCCGGCCTGTCAGAGCAAGCTTACCAGACGATCCAAACCTCTCTCATTATCCCACAAACAATTCAAATTCGCCATGTTCGGCACCAAGGGGCTTCATGCGGCCAGAGCTGCCCAATGTAAAAACGGTGCGAGGCTCACCCCCGCACCGTAATCCTTAATCCAGCTTAAACGTAGACACCGAATGCTGCAGCTCTTCTGCCAGCTGAGCTAGGGACTGGGCAGTAGCAGCTGTCTCTTCGCTGCTGGCCGCTGCTTCCTCGGTGACCGAAGAGATATTCTCCACGGCGCTCAGCACGGTTGAGGATTGTGCAGCCTGCTCTTCACTGGCCGCTGCGATCTCCGCAACCTTCTGGCCGGACTCATCGACCATATCTGCGATACTGCGGAAGGACTCGCCTGTTTTCTCAGACAACACGGTGCTTTCCTGTACGGCGAGGACGCTCTGACGCGTATTGTCCTGCATGCCTTTGATGATGCCCGCAATCTGCTTGGTCGCCTCGCCACTGCGTTCTGCGAGCTTACGCACCTCGTCTGCTACGACCGCGAAGCCTCGGCCTTGTTCGCCAGCACGGGCGGCTTCAATCGCTGCGTTCAACGCGAGAAGGTTGGTCTGATCGGCAATATCCTCGATGACCTCGATGATCTCGCCGATTTTTTGCGAATCGCCTTCCAGCTTGCGCATTTGTCCGTTAACCTGCTGCATACTCTCCACAGAAGAACGGATGACCTCCCCTCCCTCGCGCGCCAGTGTCATCGTCGATTCTGCGATTTCCGAGGCTTGTTCCGTATTCTGTGCGACCGAGTGAATCGCCGACGACAGCTCGACAAACAGCTCATTAATCGTCTGTGCCGCATTGGCTTGGTTGGCGCTGCCGCTGGCAACCTCCTGGGTGCTGGCAGAGATCTGCTCAGCCGCCGCAGAGACGCTCTGAGCCGATCCTAGAATGCCTCCTACAATCCGCCGTAGGTTCTCAACCATACTGTCGATAGCCATCGCGAGCTGCCCGATCTCATCCTTGGTACGAATACCGATGGTCTGGCGCAGATCACCATCCGCCACCTGATTGACCAAATGAGCCACTTTGCCCAACGGACCGGAGATCACGCGTGAGATGACCGTACCAAATACGATGCACAAGAGTACCGCTACAACCAGGATCACTATGGTGATCAACCGGGAAGAATTGAACAGCTCATTGCCTGTTCCCCGTGCCAGGTCGGCCTCGGCTACATTAATGCTAACCATATTATCCAGTAGACTGATCATGGTGTTACCCGCTTCGGTCAGTTCACCACGAACCAGTTCGCCCATCTCTTCCCCCCTGTTCGACTGGCCCATCTGCAAGGCTTGCTCATATAGGCCGTTGTAAGTGCTCCAGTAGTCTTCAAAAGGCCGAATGGCTTCCTGCGATTCCGCACTCAGGGCTGTAGTCCGGAAGACGGCGATATGCCCCTCCACCTCGCGCTTGAGCTCTTCGTAACGCTCAGCCAGACGGTTCCGTGCGTCGTTAGCATCCGACAGGAGTACATCGCGGATCACGACACGCATTTCAATAAACTTGCTCTGGGCCTCCAACAGCTCCTTGACCGGTACCAGGTTATCTTGATACATCGTCTCTAAACTACTGTTAAGCTTGCCCATATTAATGACGCCGAACAGCCCTACAAATGCCATGATGACGGAAATGATCAAAAATGCCGAAATCAGCTTTACACTCGTGCGCAAATTATATAACCATCTCATGTTGTCATTCTCCCCTGGGTCGCTTGGAACCCCTTCAATGTATGTCGTGCTGTTAACGAGTAATCATTTTAATGATGCCACCAGTTTCCAGAATCAAGGCGACTTTGCCATCCCCCAGAATAGTGGCACCCGAAATCCCTTCGACCTTGCCGATATAGGGACCAAGCGAACGTACGACGATCTCATGATTGCCAATCAACTCGTCCACGGCCAGCGCCACACGTTTCTCTGCGCGTCCGATGATGACCAAAGGCCGGTACCGGCCGGAATCGGCAGGCTCGGGGTAGCCGAAGTAACGGTGAATATGTACAACCGGAATCACCTGATTACGCAATGTGAGAACCGGAATGCCGTTAACCGTACGGACTGCCGCCTCCTCAACCCGGACAATCTCGGCAACGTTACTCATCGGCAGAATAAACGTTCGTCCAGCTATCGTAATGACCAGACCTGTCGTAATCGCGAGAGTCAGTGGCAACCTAATTTTGAACTGCGTCCCTCGCCCCCGTTCGGTATCAATATCAATCAGTCCGTTCATCCGCTCAATATCGTTGCGGACAATATCCATGCCGACGCCGCGGCCTGAGACATCGCTCAGCTTGGCAGCTGTAGATAAACCGGGGTGAAAGATCAGTTGTACCGCATCGTGCTCTGAGAGTTGTGCTGCTTCCGCTGCACTCATCACCCCTCGATTCACGGCGGCCTGGCGCAGCTTGTCGGTGTCGATTCCCGCTCCGTCGTCCTCAATCAACAGACTGACCTGATCATCCTCATGGGCCGCGGTGATCCGCAGGCTACCCTTGACTGGCTTGCCCGCCGCGCGTCTGTCCTCCGGTGATTCCAGCCCATGGTCAACCGCGTTGCGCACCAAGTGTATTAGCGGATCACCGATCTCCTCAATCAGATTGCGGTCCAGCTCCGTATCCTTGCCTTCAAGAATCAGTTCGACCTCTTTGCCGAGCGCGATCGAGAGATCCCGAACGAGCCGCGGGAATCGGTTAAAGAGCTGCTCGATCGGCAGCATCCGTACTTTCATTACGCTTTCCTGCAGTTCCCCGACGGTTCGGGTCAGATGGTCAGAGAGCTGGCTGAACTCATCGAAGGCTTCATCCGGTCCGAAACGCTGCCGTAGGATCTTCCCTGCCTGCTGAATCCGGGTCTGGTCGATTACCAGCTCCCCTACAAGATTCATCAACTGCTCCAGACGATCCACATTGACTCGAATCGAAGCCGCTTTGGCTGTGTCTTGTCGTACCCCACGACCCGCTTGGACAACAAGCTCAGGCAGGATGGTCTCCTCCTCGGCGACGATAACCTCCGGTTGGGTCTGCAGCCGCTCCATCTGGGCTAGCTCCAGATCGACCTGCTCCACATCCATTAGAGCCGATGCCAGCTCATTCAGTTCTTCAGCTGTCAGGCTGGTCGAGACAAGCCAGCGCGCCGAACGCGAGGCCTCAGACGCTTCATCTGTAGGTCCCGTACCGTCCTCCTCCCGCCAGATCAGCTCCAGCAGCTCATCCAGCTTCCTTTCGATAATCTGGAATCGCGCATACCTCATTTCGCAATGCTCTGAGAGCTGCAATGTCAACCAGACCAACTGGCGTTTCTTATCCTGTGCAGCAAGAAACTTTTGATAGATCTCATAGGGAAGAAGGGGTGGTGCCTGCAGTGGGGGCGGGCTGGTGCTCGCCGTATATCCCCGCAGCCCCTGGATCGTATCGGCCATATCCGATTGCTCTGTATGATGATGGACGATTTCGCTTTGTAGCTGACGCAAGCCGTCCAGGGCCTCGAAAAACAAACTGGCCAATTGCTGTGAAATCTGAAGTTCCCTGTTGCGTAGCTTCTCTAACACATGCTCCATCTCGTGGGTCAGGTCCTTGAGCTTCGCGTAGCCCATGGCAGCCGAAGATCCTTTAAGGGTATGCGCTGCACGGAATAATCGCTGGATGCCTGCGTCCGTGCCGCCCTCCCGCTCCAACGCGAGCAGTTCTTCCTCGATGGTCTGCAGCTGTTCGCTTAGCTCTTCGAGGAAGATGTCGCGAAATTCAGACAAATCAAGCATTATGTTCCCACCTTTAGCTCTGGATCAGCACTTCGTCCAATTTAAGTATGCCAACCAATCCGTTTGAAGTGATGCCTATGCCAACAAAGTAGGAGCCACTAATTCCCCCGACCCGCTCCGGTGGCGGCTGGATGTCGGAGAACAGTGTGACCTGATTGACATGGTCGACAATAAGGCCCACCGCGTCGTTGGCATGGGCAACCACAACGATTCGCGAAGCTTTGGTGGGCTCTGATTCTTCCAGGGCAAACAGGCTGCGAAGACTGATAACCGGGACGATTTTACCCCTCAGATTGATAACGCCCCGGACATAATAATGACAGTTTGGAATATCGGTAATATCTTGGAGCTTGATAATCTCGTGAACGTCGGCGATTCGGATCGCATAATTCTCGCCGCCTACGCCAAATTCCACATATTGCTCCACCGCTGATGCCAGCATGGTGCTTCCTCCTTGCGTGAATGTTATCTGCGCATACAACCGGTTAGGAATTCGGCCATTTCACCAAGCGGGACCACATGCTCCGCTCCCCCTGCCTCAATAGCAGCCCTTGGCATGCCGTAAATGATACAGCTCTCCCGCGCTTCGGCTATCGTCGTTGCCTGGCCGCTGCGTCTCGCTCGGAGCATCTCCTCGGCTCCGTCTTTCCCCATGCCTGTCAGTAGAACCAAATACCGCTGCAGCTCCTCCAGAGGGGCCAGTGAAGCAAACAGCTCGTCCACCGAAGGGCGGTGTCCGCTCCGTTCCGCCTGTTGGTGCAGGGCGATCCGGTATCCGTCGCTGGCGCGCTCGACGGTCATGTGATAATCGCCGGGAGCAATATAAACCTTGCCGTTCTGCAACAGCTCCTGATCCACTGCCTCAACGACCGGCATCGGCGATATTTTGTTCAGCCTCGCAGCCAGCGACGCAGTGAACTGGGGCGGCATGTGCTGAACAACCAGCACGGGGCAATCCCACCCTGCCTCCAGATCCGAGAGCAGGGCGGTCAGCGCTTGCGGCCCGCCAGTCGAGGTACCGATGGCCAGGAGTCGTTTGACCTGACGCTGCATCCTGTCTACTGAACTCAGACGTTGGGCAAATCCAACCGGTGCATTTGCCTGCACTCTTGTACGTGGCGGCGACAGACGTTTGGGCTTGACGGCAGAGGCGGCATATAACTTGTTATTGAGCTCTCCCATAATCCGATGGATATCGAGGATAAAGGTGGAGCTTGGTTTGTGTATAAAATCAACGGCTCCAATCTGCAAGGACTCGATGGTCTCCGAGGCCCCATCACTGGTCAATGAACTTAGCATGATGACAGGCACCGGATGCTCCCGCATCAGCGTTCTGAGGACATCCAGACCGTTCATTCCGGGCATTTCAATATCAAGGCTGATGACGTCAGGCTGCAAGGCCTTGACCCGTTCGATAGCCTCCTTACCATTAGCTGCAGTTCCGACGACTTCCAGCCTGGGATCCGTGTCGATATATTTAATCAGGAAACTTCTCATAAATGCAGAGTCATCGACGACCAGAACTTTGACTGACATATGCTGCCCCTCTCAATTGGTGAACTTGCGCATTTCTTGATGTACGCGAAGGAAAACGTCGACGATATGGCCGTCAAATTGGGTCCCACTGTGTCTCAGCAGCTCTTCTAAGGCTTCCTGCTCGGTGAAAGCTTTGCTGTAGGGTCGGCTGGAGGTCATGCTGTCATAGGCATCCAACACGGCGCAAATCCGGGCAAACAGCGGAATTTCTTCGCCGCGCAGCCGATCCGGATAACCTTTTCCGTCCCAGCGCTCATGATGATGTCGAACCAGCTTAATGATACCGGGATCAAACCTCGGTTGCAGCTCCAACATCTCCGCACCCAGCTCGGGATGCAGCTTCATGATGACCCATTGGTCCGGCGTCAGCTTGGCCCGCTGATAGAGGATTTCCCTCGTGATCATCACCTTGCCGAGATCATGGACGAAGCAGCCCCGCATCAGCCGGTCGGTCTCTGGCTTGCTGAATTGCAACGCTACCGCCATCTTCTCCGCCAGCAGTGCCACCCGACTACAATGCTCATACGTCTCTGGAGTTTTCTGCTTCAGCAACTCCATCCAGCTCCCGACTCCTAGTAAATCTCCAAATTGATGTACTCTTGGCTTCTTGAACACAAGCATTCTCACCTGATGGCCCTCCCTGCCCTATGTACCCCGCTTTTCCTGCTACCCCCCTATAATGTTTTCGCCTTTCGGACGATATAGTGGTGTGGCGTACAATAATAGTTGTGCGACATCTTAGACCGCAGGAGGAATGCAAATATGGAACCTTCCACAGTAGTAAAACACAGCGAAACGGCATCTCTCGACATCATGGAAAACAACGATTTACAGTACAATGACAGTCAAATTATCCAAATGTTTTTGGCCACATGCAGCGGGTCTGCCCATACTCATAAAAACTATGTCCGGGCCATTGAACGGTTCCGGGCATTTCTAAAATACAAGCCGCTTAATTCAGTGACCTGGCGAGAGCTAGAGGCCTTCAAGTTGCATCTGGGTCACCTCCATACAACGGCCGGGACCAAAAACTCCCCCCGCAAGCTGGCTCCCGCGACGATCGCCGCCTGTATTGCCCCTCTCAAATCGCTCTATAAATGGGGCAGTGATCCCAATATTAATCTGTTCTCGCAAAACCCCGCTTCGCGGCTGCGGCTACCGCCAGTACCAGTAACCAGCAAGCGCCACTACCTTACCCGTAATGAAGTCGGGCTTGTGCTAACTCAGCTTCAACAAGGCGGTTTGCGCAACTATTTAATCGGATTATCCTTAGTATTGCTGGGACTTCGCGTATCAGAGCTTACGGCCATTCAGTGGCGGGATTTCTATTCGGACATTACGGAATCGGGGGTATGGGTCACAATTACAAAGGGGAAAGGGGGCAAAGAACGGGAAATCAAAATACCACAGCAACTGTGGACAATGTACCTGGAGTATGCCCGCATTTTGTCTGGCCAAAAAGAGCCATCACCCGACCTGGTTCTTTTTCAAGTGTCGACCAGACAGATCGAGAGAATTATCAGCCAGGCGGCCCGCGAGTGTTCCATCAGCAAAAAGTTGACTCCACACTGGCTCCGACATACGAATGCCACCTTGGCTTTACTCCACGGCGCAACCCTGCAGCAGGTGCAAGTTACGTTGGGACACTCGCATATCAATACGACTCAGCGTTATCTTCACACGGTAGACCAAATTAAGAAAACAGCCCCAGATTATGTAGAAGAAAGCCTCATGGATTTTATGCGACACAAAAAATAAGCGAATTGAGTCTTAAGGCACAAATATCTAACATTTCCCTTGATTATATAGTCATTTTGTCCTATAATTATGACGAAATAAGACAAATTTTGCCGATTAATGTCGCACAACTATTATTGTACG
>NZ_KB899670.1 GCF_000378385.1 Paenibacillus daejeonensis DSM 15491
ATGAACAGTCTGACCAATATGGACGCGGCGGAGAAGATCGTTTACCTAGAGGTGACAACCTACAACGAGCGTTTTGAGAGCCGCGTCATCCGTGGATTTAATGATGCTCTGGTGAAGGAGAAACTCCAGGCGCTCTTTGAGGAGCGTTATCCGACAAGGGAGGAGGAAACCTAAACCACCCTTCGGGCTCCCGCGCCTTCGCTTGGGCTACACTCGTCTATCTATTTCAACACCTAATTACACGCCACTCGTTGGGAGTTGTTCCCTGCTTACACAAACTTCTTGACGCTACCCAATTTAAGATGAAAGTGAGAAATTAGTTGTACTTTTGTCTTTAGGAGCTACCCCCACGTTCTCCCCCCAAGTAGACCCTTTCTCACTAAGTCGCGCCTAGCTTCATCACAGGTCCAGCGTACGCTTAACTACAGTTAAGCCGCCAAAAGAGCAAGTTGTCAGTTCAATGTGAATGACCTCTACTCGCTCAGGTTGAACCCTGGCGTCTCCTTATGACATAATACCAGTATCTAGAGGAAAGCAGGTGCTCTTGTGGAGTTGCGAAATATAACCGCAGATGAAGTGGAGGCTAGTCTGGAGCTTGCGATGTATGCCTTTCAGTTCAAGCTCGATGAGAACGAACTGGAGCAAGCGAAAGCACGTGTCAATGTGGAAGAGGTCTGGGGTGTTTTTGAAGAAGGGCAATTGATTGCTCAGCTCACGCTGCTGCCGCTACAGACTTATATTGGAGGCAAATCGCTGGCTATGGGCGGGATTGCCGGTGTGTCGACTTGGCCGGAGCATCGTCGTCAAGGTGCAGTAGCGCAACTGATGGTTCACTCGTTGAAGCATATGCGTAATCAGGGACAGACCATCTCCTTTCTGACCCCGTTCGCTTTCCAGTTTTACCGCCGTTACGGATGGGAAATGTATGTGGAGTACAAAGCGTATACGATTGAGACGGAATTGTTGCCGCCTCGCAGTCCTGTTGATGGCACGGTCAAGAGATATAGCGAGTTGAATCAAAGCTTGGTGGATCGGATTGCTCCGGTCTATGAGCGTTACGCGAGCCGCTATAATGGCACTTTAGCTCGATCCGGTGACTGGTGGTTCCAATCGATATTTAAGCGCAATCAAGGGTATGTAGCGGTCTATACGGATGCTGAGAATCAAATAACTGGCTATCTGTTTTACAAAATTGATAATCGCGAGTTCATCGTGCATGAAATGGTGTATCTGACTCCTGAAGCGCGCCAGGGCTTATGGAACTTCATAAGCAATCATGACTCCATGATCGAGCGTGTGCAATTGAAAGCGCCGTCGGATGATTCGCTGTCTTACTTGCTGTCGAATCCACGTTTTGAACAGAAGTTAATTCCTTATTTCATGGGGCGTATCGTGGATGTCGAATCCTTCTTGACGACCTATCCCTTTGCCCCAACGGTGGAGCAGGGGAACGTAACAATCGCGGTCACGGATGAGTATGCGCCTTGGAATGAGGGCGTGTATCAAATCGAGTTTAATGAAAACGGCCACGCTGTGACAAAATATAATCAGCCAAATGCAGTTGAGGCACAAATCAGCTGCTCGATCCAGTCCTTGTCTGCCATGATGATTGGATTCAAACGGCCGCTTGAGCTGAGGGAGTTGATGCAATTGCAAGGCGATCATCAAGCGATACAATTCCTAGAAGCGTGTATATCGGCCAAGACCACATACTTAATGGACTTCTTTTAATGAAGGGTTGCTAAAGAACGCTTGACGTTTTTAGAAAATTGCGTATAATAAGGTTAAAGTCAAAGAAAGTCAAAGTCAATCAAAGAAACGTTGTGCAGGTTGGTGAACGACTCTGGGAGGTTGGTGATATGCGCAACATTTCCGATACTCTGGAGCAATATCTGAAGCAACTGTTGCAAGAGAGTGCCGAAGGGGCTGTCGAAATCCAGCGCAATGATCTGGCTGACCGGTTTTCATGCGTTCCCTCGCAGATCAATTATGTGATCAGCACACGATTCACCCTTGAGAAGGGGTATTTGGTCGAAAGCAAGCGAGGCGGAGGCGGATATATCCGGATTCAGCGTGTAGAGTTGCCTTTGCTGAAGGCGATTCAAGGTTACATTAACAGCACCATCGGAGACCGGGTGGATCAGGCAGCAGCAGAAGGGCTGATTTATCAGCTAAGAGAAGCGGATAGGATTTCATCCCGCGAGGCCAATCTGTTGAAAGCGGCTGTTTCCCGGGATGTTATCATCGTTGGGTTACCGCTCCGAGATGAAATTCGGGCTAAGATACTTAAGGCAATGCTTATATCCTTGCTTGTGAAATAACGCAGGCGCGAGAGGAGGGAGGCAGCAACAATGATTTGTCAGGAATGCGGAACCAAGCAAGCCACCTTGCATTTCACTAAGATCGTTAATGGTGAGAAAACGGAATTTCATATCTGTGAATCGTGCGCCCGTGAAAAAGGAGAAGGCATCCCTGGTACAGCCAACGGGTTCTCTATTCACAGCCTGTTGTCTGGTTTGCTGGAATTTGAGCCCTCTGCAGGCCTGGGTCCCAAGCCTCAAACGATCCGCTGTGATGAATGCGGGTTGACTTATTCTCAATTCCGCAAGATTGGACGCTTCGGCTGCAGCTCGTGTTACAAGCATTTCTCCGACCGTCTGGACCCGCTCTTCAAACGGGTACATGGCAACGCGAGTCACGTGGGCAAGATTCCCAAGCGCTCAGGTGGTCAGATCAAGTACAAGCGAGAGGTCGAGCAGCTCAAGAAGGAGCTTCACCAGCATATTGAGCAGGAGGAGTTCGAGCAAGCAGCCAGCATCCGGGACCAGATTCGGGAGCTAGAGAGTAAAATCACGGATTTGTAGACGGACGCATATTATACGAAGCTTATGAGCAGGAGGGTTGGGAATGGAAAAGCGGCGATTCGCCCAGGATGCCCTGAGCGAATGGATGAGAGAGGATGGCCCCGATTCGGAGATCGTGATCAGCAGCCGGATTCGCATAGCTCGCAATCTGCGTCACCATCCGTTTCCGATGCTGGCGACCAACCAGCAATCACGCGAGGTCATGGAGCAATTGACCGAAGTGCCCCGCTCCGGCAAGCTGGATGAGCTAGGCGCCTTTGAGACCTTCGTCTTAAGCGATCTGAGCGAGCTTGAAAAGCGGGTGCTGGTGGAGAAACACTTGATTAGCCCCAATCTAGCTAATGAATCGCGTGGCGGGGCTTTGGTGCTGAGCGGCAGTGAGTCGGTTAGCATCATGATTAATGAAGAAGATCATCTACGCATCCAGTGCTTGTACCCGGGATTTCAAATCCGGGAAGCATGGCAGCTGGCCAGCGAGATCGACGATATATTCGAGCAGGAAGTCGACTATGCCTTCAGTGAACGACGAGGCTATCTGACAAGCTGTCCAACCAATGTGGGCACAGGCATCCGGGCATCGATTATGATGCATCTGCCGGCACTGGTGCTGACACAGCAAATTAACAGAATTTTATCTGCAATTACCCAAGTTGGATTGGCGGTTAGAGGATTATACGGGGAAGGCAGCGAAGCTATAGGTAACCTGTTTCAAATCTCGAACCAAATTACTCTCGGTCAATCCGAGGATGAGATCATCGACAATCTGTACAGCGTCGCTAGGCAAATCATTGAGCATGAGAAGGCTGCACGGGAGCGGCTGATGGCGGAATCGCAGATTCGCATCGAGGACCGCGTACAACGTTCATACGGCATTCTCTCCCACGCAACAATCATGGATTCCAAGGAAGCGGCTCAGCGATTGTCGGATGTGAGACTGGGGATTGACCTACAGCTGATTCAAAGTCTTTCTCCACAGGTAATGAATGAATTAATGGTACTTACACAGCCAGGCTTCCTGCAGCAAGTATTCAGTGAACCATTGAATACCGAAGAACGGGATGTCCGGCGTGCTGAATTGATTAGACGATATTTATCTCCCAAAACCTAAGCACGGAGGTGTTTGAACATGATGTTCGGAAGATTTACGGAACGCGCACAAAAGGTACTTGCACTGGCTCAAGAAGAAGCCGTACGGCTGGGGCATAACAATATCGGTACAGAGCATATCCTGCTTGGTCTGATCCGCGAGGGGGAAGGCATTGCTGCCAAGGCTCTCATCGGTTTGGGACTGGGCTTGGAGAAAATCCAGGACGAGGTCGAATCTCTGATTGGCCGCGGACAGGAGCAGCCGACCAACATTGCTTACACGCCACGGGCGAAAAAAGTCATTGAGCTGTCGATGGACGAAGCCCGCAAGCTGGGTCATACGTATGTAGGGACAGAACATATCCTGCTCGGCTTGATTCGTGAAGGAGAAGGCGTAGCCGCACGTGTCCTCAATAACCTGGGGATCAGCCTGAACAAAGCTCGTCAACAAGTCCTTCAACTGCTGGGCAGCAGTGAAGCTGTATCTAGCAGCCATGGTACGCCTACTAATGTAAGCACGCCAACGCTGGATGGTCTGGCACGGGATCTCACGGCAATTGCTCGTGATGGCAATCTCGATCCGGTCATTGGCCGCAGCAAGGAAATTGAGCGGGTCATTCAGGTATTGAGCCGCCGTACCAAGAACAACCCGGTCTTGATTGGTGAACCCGGCGTTGGTAAAACAGCCATCGCTGAAGGGCTGGCTCAGAAAATCATCGCCAATGAGATTCCAGAGACGCTGCGTGACAAGCGTGTCATGACGCTGGATATGGGATCGGTCGTAGCGGGTACCAAATACCGTGGTGAGTTCGAGGACCGACTCAAAAAGATCATGGACGAAATTCGTCAAGCGAATAACATCATCCTGTTTATCGATGAGCTGCATACGCTGATTGGCGCAGGCGGAGCGGAGGGAGCGATCGACGCTTCCAACATCCTCAAGCCTTCCCTGGCTCGTGGTGAGCTGCAGTGCATCGGTGCAACCACGCTGGATGAGTATCGCAAATACATCGAGAAAGACGCCGCGCTGGAGCGCCGGTTCCAACCGATTACGGTGGATCAGCCTTCGCCGGAAGAGGCGGTACAGATCCTCCATGGATTGCGTGACCGTTATGAAGCCCATCACCGGGTCAAAATTACAGACGACGCCATCGAGCAAGCAGTGAAGCTGTCGGATCGCTATATCACGGACCGCTTCCTGCCCGATAAAGCAATCGATCTGATCGATGAAGCCAGCTCCAAGGTAAGGTTGCACTCTTACACTGTACCGCCGAACCTGAAGCAATTGGAGAACCGTCTGGATGATATCCGGAAGGAAAAAGACTCCGCTGTACAAAGCCAAGAGTTCGAAAAGGCAGCGGCTCTGCGTGATACCGAGCAAAAAATCCGTGAAGAGCTGGATGTTACCAAAAATCAGTGGAAAGAAAAACAAGGCCGTACGGATTCAGAGGTTACGCCGGAGGACATCGCACAGGTGGTGGCCAGCTGGACTGGTATTCCGGTTAGCAAGCTCGCCGAGGAAGAGTCCGAACGTCTGCTGAAGATGGAAGAGATTCTCCACAGCCGTGTGATTGGTCAGAGCGAAGCGGTTAAGGCTGTATCCCGTGCTGTACGCCGTTCCCGTGCTGGACTGAAGGATCCGAAGCGTCCAATGGGCTCGTTCATCTTCCTGGGTCCTACAGGGGTCGGTAAAACCGAGCTGGCACGTGCGTTGGCCGAAGCGATGTTTGGAGAAGAGAATGCGGTCATCCGCATCGACATGTCGGAGTATATGGAGAAGCATTCGACATCCCGCCTGGTAGGCGCGCCTCCAGGATATGTCGGGTACGAGGAAGGCGGTCAGCTGACCGAGAAAGTACGCCGCAAGCCTTACTCTGTTGTCTTGCTTGATGAGATCGAGAAGGCGCATCCCGAGGTATTCAACATCCTGCTGCAAGTGCTGGAGGATGGCCGTCTAACCGATTCCAAAGGCCGCGTCGTTGACTTCCGCAATACGCTGATTATTATGACCTCTAACGTTGGGGCAGATCAGATTAAACGTAATTCGACACTGGGCTTCACGGCCGTTCATGATGCAGGCCATGAATTCAGTCAGATGAAGGATAAAGTGCTGGGCGAGCTCAAGAAGAGCTTCCGTCCGGAGTTCCTCAACCGGATTGACGATACGATCGTGTTCCACTCGTTGGAGCAAGAGCACATCAACGAGATCGTCTCGCTCATGTCCGAAGAGCTGCGTAAGCGTCTCTTGGAACAAGAAGTAGCCTTCACCCTGACGGACTCGGCCAAGTCGTTCCTGGCTAAGGAAGGCTTCGATCCACAGTATGGTGCACGTCCGCTCCGTCGAGCGATCCAGAAGCATATTGAGGATCGGTTGTCGGAAGAGCTGCTGATGGGCAACATCTCCAAAGGCGACTCCCTGACGATCGACGAAAAAGACGGACAGTTGATCGTACTCAAGGAAAACGTGGAGCTCCAGCCGAAATCATAAACTGACCGTAAAAAAAAACCTCTGGTTCTCCTAAGAGAATCAGAGGCTTTTATCTGTTGGATAATGAATGCATGCCGTTACTTCAAAATATGAAGCGGAATATTCGAATGTTTGACAATGTAATTGCTCACGCTGCCCAGGAACATTTCCTTAATACCGCTAATGCCTCGGCTGCCCAGAATAATGAGGTCGATTCCTTTCTCCTCCGCCATTTCAATAACCCGGCGTCCAGGGTCGCCTTGTAATACGGTTACTTCGGCCTGTACATCCGAAGCACTCAGAATGGATTGAGCCTCAGCTGCGAGGTTATCCGCTTCCTGAGCGATAGCGACTGAATTCTCCACCGGCGGGGGGATCATTGCTTCGCCAACGATCAGCATCGGGATGTCGAAGACATGGACCACTTCTAGCTTGGCGTTCCAGCTGCGGGCCATCTCAATTCCCGTCTTCAGCGCACGAATGGATTGCTCGGAGCCATCATAGGCCACGAGAAGATTATGATAAGCCATCCTCATCTACCCCCAATTATGGTTGGATTCCATTGATTCTCTATATTACCCGTACGCGTAACCCCTGAATCGGACATTCGATACCACTTCAAACCAAGAAGATATATAAATAACAAAAAAACCACTCCGCGAGGAGTGGTCATTATGTATGGGTTGCGACACATGCATCATTAGGTGAACCGTTCTGAAGCAGTTTAAATGGTGCCGTCGAGAGGACTTGAACCCCCAACCTACTGATTACAAGTCAGTTGCTCTACCAGTTGAGCTACAACGGCAAGTAATTTATCTTGCGAACCCTAAGAAAGATATTAGCATGGAAGTGTGGGAAGTGTCAACAGGTTTTTTTAAAATAACTTGCATGCGCTTCGGTTGCTCACAGCCGGGCAAACATCATCATACACTAAAGCACAAGAAGCGTCTAAAAAATAGAGGAGGAATGAGTATGCCGGCCATTCCCAATTTTCCGCCGGAGCTGCTAGCTGAGCACCGGAACTGGCATCATGCGAGGCATCAAGTGAATACGAACAACCCGCCACCGGGCTATGGGCTGGATTTCTTGCAGTTTCATCGTCAATATATTGCCAAGGCCCGGCAGTGGTATTTGCAACAAGGCTACGATCCCGGTCTTATCCAGCCGTGGGGTCTGCCGCCCGAGCAGATTCGTCGGTCGCCCTGCTACGATGTGGCAGCTGAGCAGCGAATTACGATGAACCCGCGCTCCTTTGCCAGTGCTGACGAATTAGGACGATTCATTGAGGCGTCCGGTCTGCACAATTGCATTCATCAGCAGGCCGCTCTCTACTATAACGAGCCTGCGCTTAACGATCTGGATATTGCCCCAGGCAGTACCGTATTCTATCAGATTCACGGTATGATTGACCGCTGGTACGCCGAATGGCTGGCCGCATCCGGAATGTCTGGCGCACCGGCCACGAGACTCCGGGAGCAGCGAGCTGATACACAGCCGTCTGCACCACAAAGCTCGCGAAGGCCAGCAGCCAGTCGACCTCCCGGACGGGGGAAGCGAAAAGCCAGTCCAAGCCGCAGCCAGACAAAAAGAGGCCCCCTTGTGCATGGTCTGCTGGGAGCCAATAAGAAAAGCTCCAAGAAACCATTAGGCAGCAAGGGGCGCCGCAGAGTCCCCCAAAAGGGGCGGCATTAATGGCTGTACCCTAGGTTGTGGCACCCTTCTCGACAATCAAATGCGAGGTGCAGTGTCCGCAACGGGTTGCCTCGATTGGAATGTTGGATAGACAGTAGGTGCATTTTTTCTCCGTAGGCGCGGCTGGGGGCTCTTCGGGAGCGTCCTGCTTGCGCCGCAGGGAATTGGCACCCTTGACGATCAGGAAGACACATAGAGCCACAATCAGAAAATCAATGACGGTATTAATAAACTGCCCGTAAGCGACGACAGCATGCCCGGCTTGCTGAGCCTCTGCCAATGACATCGCGGGTTGACCGCTTAACCTAAATTCGTCATCGAGATTAATATAAAGGTCGGAGAAATTCATCCCTCCGAGCACTTTGCCAATTGGAGGCATAATCAGGTCATTGACGGCGGACGTAACAATTTTGCCAAAAGCCGCGCCAATGATAATTCCGACGGCAAGATCAATCACATTCCCTTTTACCGCGAACTCCTTAAATTCCTGAAAAATCTTTTTCAACTTCTCGTCTCCTTTCTGTACAAGCTCTGGAATAAGTATAACCGATTTAGGACGTTTTTTCAGGGTCTCCAGGCATCAAAAACAGTGTCGAGATTTGACGCAAAAAACCTTACTTAAAAAAGGATTTTATGGTAAAATGTCGAATTTTAACATCAGAATAGAAATAGCATGTGAATGAGGGACATCATGGGCACGTATTTTGAGTCCAGCGAGCTCTTCTTGCTGGCATTGGCATTATCCATAGGCGTACTGTCTGCGTACACATTTTTTTATATGATTAGCCAAGTTCAGATGGGCATGCGATGGCATGCGGCACTGAGCACTGCTGCCTTATTCGTCCTGGGATTTGGCGTCATGCAGCTCCTGATTCAATTGGCCTCCGACAGTCTGATCGGCCTGGATTGGACGCTGGTTCTTTCCTATCTACTGGCAGTGGGTGTCGTTAAGGCTTCGCTAATGATTGGCTATAGAACACAAGCTTTGTTTATGCGATGGTTAACAACCGGTCTCCTGCTTACTCTGGCTCACTTAATTCTGCACTATGGGCAGATCCTATCTTTCTCACACCGCGGTTTTACCCTCCACCCCGGGATGGCTATCAGCGCATTCCTGATTCATCTGGCGGGAACGATTCTCGCTTGTTATGCTTATCACCGCAGCAAAGGGTTCAGTCTGCTCCCCAGTGCGATCCTGATGGGCTGCTCCGCGATGATCATGCAAATGATCAATACCGAGGCGCTCACTGTCGAATATGGAAAGATTATGACAGCTGACCTGCTTACTGATCAGCTCCGGGTGTTGGCGGGCGGGATGGGCGTAGGAACGCTGCTTATCCTGAGTGTCTGTCTGATGGTCATCCTGGTCAGAAGGCGCCTGGGACAGGTGGATGAACAATACCGATTACTGGTAGAAAATTCATTGGACATGATCGCAATTGTCCAGCAGGACAAGTGGATCTATATGAACCGATCCGGTCTGCGTTTGCTGGAAGCGGGCCATGCGGGTGAAGTGCTGGGCACCGAGGTATGGCCGCTGCTGCACAAAAGGCATCATCAAGAGATGATTATGCAAATGGGAAAAGGGAATGCTGGAGGCTCAGGCACGCCATTGGAACAAGAGTGGTTCACCCTTGGCGGCAAAACCCTGCATACCGAGGTGACAGCCAACGCAACGCTCGCTGGGGGGCGTCCGGCCACGCAATTAATCGTGCGCGATATCTCGGAGAGGAAGAAGAATGAAGAGCTGCTGATTAACTCGGAGAAGCTCTATGTGGCAGGTCAGCTGGCAGCCGGCATTGCCCATGAGATCCGCAATCCGTTAACGTCGCTGAAGGGCTTCTTGCAGCTCATTTCCACAGGCCGCAGTGATCAGACACGTTACTACGACATCATGAAATCCGAGCTCACCCGAATTGAATCCATTGTCAGTGAGCTCTTGATGTTGTCCAAGCCTCAACTGGTCGAGCTCAATTATTGCGATGCCCGCCAGATTGTGCAGGATACGGTGGCGTTGCTGGAGCCTCAGGCCAACCTGTACAATATCATCCTGGATGCGGAATACAGTGAGTCGCCGCTCTGGGTCCGCTGTGTAGAGAATCAAATCAAGCAGGTGTTGATCAACATCCTGAAAAATGCGATTGAGGTCATGCCGGGCGGGGGCAGTATCCGAATTAGTGCGATGCTCTCAGAATCCCAGGTTAAGATTCGCATTGAAGATGAAGGACCTGGCCTCGATGAAGAGCAGTTGGCCAAGGTGGGACAACCGTTCTACACGACCAAGAACCGTGGTACCGGGCTGGGTCTCATGGTCAGCTTTAAGATTATAGATAATCATAAAGGGAAAATAGCCATCTCCAGTGAGCTTGGAGTAGGGACGACGTGCATTATCAAGCTTCCGTATGCTCAGGAGTGCGCCTTAATGGCAACAGCTTTCCAGCCCGATCGAGAAAAAAACGCAGACTGACACCGTCCTGTGCTTTTTGATGCGGCATCAGCTATAATAGTCGCAGGAGGAGATCAACGATGGCTGAAGCGCTCAAAAATATCTATCATATAACCTTTCTTACACAACTTGCATCACGCCTTCACGAAGCCTGGGACGGCTTTGAGGAGCAGCGCTTCCTGGATCTGGTCCTGAACGATACGTGGGAAGATAGCCCATTAAAGGCCAGAATGCGCATCATTACGCAGGCGCTAGGCCGTTGTCTGCCTCAGCGCTACAGTGAAGCGCTGGAGGTTCTATATAAGATCGATCAGGCATGCACCGGGCTGCCTTATTTGATCTTTCCGGATTATGTTGAACAGTACGGACGAGACCCGGAGAATTGGGAGCTGTCGATGACGGCCTTGGCGCGTTTTACTCAAGGATCAACGTCCGAATTTGCGGTGCGACCATTTATCATGTCCGATCCGGAGCGGATGATGCGTCAGATGAACATCTGGGCGGGCGATCGCAACGAGCACATCCGGCGCCTGGCCAGTGAAGGCTGCCGGCCCCGCTTGCCTTGGGGCGGGGCGCTGCCGATGTTCAAGCAGGACCCAGCGCCGGTCCTGCCCATTCTCGAGCAGCTCAGGGAGGATGAGTCGCTCTATGTACGCAAAAGCGTAGCGAATAATCTGAATGATATCGCCAAGGATAACCCGCAAGTGGTACGCGATATCGCAGTGCGCTGGAAGGGAAAGCATCCCTATACGGATTGGATTGTAAGGCACGGTTGCCGGACACTGATACGTAAGGACGATCCTCACATTATGGCCCTCTTCGGGTATAGTGCTGAACTGGAGGGACTGGCAGAGGAGGCGTCACTGCAGTTGTCTCAGCAGGAGGCTGCCATTGGTGATCGTATGGAGCTTGCCTATGAGCTGCTCGTCCGCGAAGGTGAGGATGTTCGGATTCGGGTGGAATACGAGATTGGCTTCGTCAAGTCGAACGGCAAGAGCACGGCGAAGCGGTTTCTGCTCTCTGACCGTACGGTCGCCGGCGGCACCAGACTTCAGGGGCGGCGCGGCCACAGCTGGGCTGATCTGACGACACGCAAGCACTATCCAGGTCTGCACTTGATCCGGCTGCTCGTCAATGGCTTCGCTGTAGCCGAGGCAGAGCTGTTGCTGATGCCGCAGGATGCAGTGGGGAGTGAGGGTCAATGACTGTCGGCGCGCGCGTACTCAAAACCGGACTGGCTGTCGCGCTAGCCATCTTTCTTAGTGAGTGGCTGCAATTCCCGTCGCCGATTATCTCGGCGGTGGCTGCGATCTTCACCATCCAGCCGTCCATCTACCGCTCCTGGAAGCAAATGCTGGATCAGGTGCAAGCGAACCTCATTGGCGCGGCAATCGCCCTGGCAGCCGTCCAGTTGTTCGGAAGCACGCCAATTGCTGTCGGATTGGTCTGTATCGTGGTCATTGTCATTAATATCAAGCTGAAGATGGAGAGCACAATCGGCCTGACCCTGGTGACGGTCGTAGCGGTTATGGAAGCCCACGCTTCAGGATGGTGGTATGCCGTTGACCGGTTCTTGATGGTTCTGACGGGCATGGGAGCGGCCTTTGCTGTCAATATCGTGCTGTTCCCGCCGCGCCCGCGGTACCAATTTAACGTGCACGTCACACAGGCCAATCAGCAGCTGTCGCTGCTGCTGCGGACAGCGATTTCCAATGAGATGAAGGAGCAGATCTACAAGAAGGAACGGGAGCAGCTGCATGGGATGCTGCGCAAGCTGGACGAGCAATACAGCCTGTTCGATGAGGAGCGGGCCATTACAGCCAGCAGCAAGCTGAGCAGGGCCAGGCAGTTGGTTCTCTCCAAGCAATTGATCAAGGCGCTCCAAAAAGGGGAAGATCTGCTGGATGCTGTGGAGGAGCATTATTTTGCCGCTCCCGAGTCAGTAGAGTGGGCCCAGGCCTTTGACCGACATATCGAGGATCTGACCAAGTATCACGAGCACATTCTGCTTAAGGCCGAGGGCAAGATCAAAGCTGGGGCCGAAATTAGTCCGGACGGGCAGCAGGGCAGCCGCTTGGTCGAGCAGCTGTCTGCGTATTTGAGCATTGATCCCAAGGAGCGGCAGCGATTAATATTCGTCGGGGCCGCAATGTTTGAATATGCCTATCACCTCCGGCGTCTGGAAAAGCTGGTCGAGCAGGTGGAACTGCGTAAGGTGGAAGCCCAGGAAAAAGAAGAGTTGCCATGAGGCAGCTTTTTCTTTTATAATAAAATAAACCAAACGGTCGGTTTTTAATAGTGGGAAAGGAGGAATGACATCATGACTACGGGTACCAAAGGAGAGCGCAAACGGGAACTGATCCTCAGCAAAGTCAAGGAGCTATTCATTAGTCAGGGCTATGCGGCTACGACAATGGAAGACTTGGTTCGCTACAGCGGGATCAGCAAAGGCAGCATCTACTACCACTTTGAGAGCAAGGAAGAATTGTTCCTGCAGCTGCTGGAGAAGCATAGCGAGGACTGGTGGATCGCGTGGAGAGAGCGGGAAGGCAAGTATCAGGGGTTCAGAGAGAAGCTCTATGGCATCGCCTCCTATTACGTCGAGGATTTCTACAATCCGCTGCTCAAGGTGGCTGAGGAGTTCGGCATGGCCCAGAAGCAGCAAGAGATGCTGGATCGTCTGGTGCGAACAACGCAAGCCCCGAGGCGAAGCTATGAAGAAATTCTGCAGCAGGGTGTCCGAGAGGGCGCACTGCGCGAGATTCCTGTTAAGGAACTGGCCTTGCTGTTCGCAGCTGTGCTGGATGGACTCAGTATTACTTATTATGAATATAACAGCGACGAGATTGAACGGATCTATAAGCTAGCGGTAGATTGTTTCCTGAACGGCGTACTGCGGGAGCAGGTCAGCTAAGCAGGTCAAGGCGGGAGTCTGGGGAATCAGCTCTCAGCCTAGCACTAAATTAAACTGACCGGTCAGGTTTTAGCGAAAAATAAACCGACTGGTCAGATTTTCTAAGGGGGTTCAATATATGAAAGAATTACTTCGCAATCGGGTGTTTGTTATCGTCATGACCTCCGATCTGCTGCAGCAGGTTGGCATCTGGATCCGTAATATGGCCTTGCTCTACTACGTGGTTGCCCAGACGAATGGGGATCCGATTGCCGTCTCCCTGCTGACGTTGGCTGAATATGCGCCAATTTTCATCTTTTCTCTAATTGGCGGTGTGTTGGCCGACCGTTGGCGGCCCAAGCGCACGATGATTACAGGCGATATCCTGAGTCTGCTTTCCATTCTGCCTATTCTATGGGCTGTTCAGGCAGGCTATTGGCAAGCCGTATTTGCGGCCACAGCGGTATCGGCTATTGTGTCCCAATTTTCCCAGCCATCCTCGATGAAGATGTTCAAACGTTACGTACCGGAAGAGCAGGTAGCAGGGGCAATGGCGATTTCCCAGACGATGATGTCCTTGTTCATTATTGGGGGGCCGGTGTTGGGGACGTTTTTCTACAGCCAATACGGCATTTCTTTTTCACTGGGGAGTCTCGTTGTGCTGTTCTCCCTCTCGGCGCTATGCCTCACGATGCTTCCGAAGTCAGAGCCGGTAGAACGCACGGAACATACGGGTTTGTATCAGGAATGGAAAAGCGGGCTTGCCTATGTGCGCAGTCATCGGCAGCTGATGGTGTTATTTTCGCTTTTTGCCCTAATAGCATTGTCTGTCGGTTTAATTCAGCCGCTAGAAATCTTCTTGGTCACCGAGAGGCTGCAGCTGCCGGAGGAGAGCCTGCAATGGTTCACGGCTGTCAGCGGCATCGGGATGCTGATGGGCGGTATTCTTGCCGGGATCTGGTCGTCAGGCGGGAAACTGAAGGGCAAGGAGGGCATGATTCTGCTGCTGGGCACCCTGGTATTCGGCATCGCAACGATGATTGAAGGCTTTTCACTCTGGCCGTTGCTGACCGGCAGCATGCGCTGGTTGACCGGGGTTCTGTTGGCCTTCATGCAGACGATTCTGGCTACTATCATGCTAACGTCCATACAAGAGAGCTATATTGGCAGAATCAATGGACTATTCACGCCGATATTTACTGGTTTTATCTTGATCGGGACGGCGTTGTCCGGCGTCTATATGCAAGCTACGTCACTGACAGTGGTGTTTCTGACGGCTGGTCTGCTACTGATGGCAGCATCGCTGGTAACGCTCAAACTCCGGGAAGCACCATCCGCCGGCTCGCCAGCAGCTACATCCCTCAAGGCTGAGTAGCAAGCTACTCTACGAAAAATGCCGTCTGCGTATCGTGCGCAGACGGCATTGCTATTCGCAATACTAATGCTTATGATCCTGATCGTCCGGATGACGGCGGGGATGCTGCAGATGAGCCTCCAGATTGCTGACCTTCTTCTCTGGAATCAGACGCTGATCCGTACGCCCTTGATGATGGTTGTCAAAATCCATCTCCACCATCTCCCAGGTAGTCGTGCCGAGCTGGGGATCAGCAGGGAAGACATCGCCGCGCTTCAACGGCGTCTCGCCGCCCCATTCGTTGCGGTAAATGCCATCAGTCTCGACAGGCTCTCCGGACATCGGCAGCATGTCATGATATTCATTGGAATGCTCGCTCACGGGTAACATCGCTCCTTATGATGGAATCTCTACCTTAGCATTTCACAAGAAGGATGCGATTATGATAAGCCTGTGCCAATTAATATTGATATCGCCGCTCCAGCCGCTTGCCGCCATACCACATCATGTACATGACGCCTGCTGCCAGCACGATGCGCCAGGGCTCGTCCACCAGATCCGTTATGTTGAAGCTGAGCAGCGAGACGCAGATAATCATAACAGCTTTGCCCAGTGAGACCGCAATCAGGAATGTACGGAATGGGACGTTGCTTAGCCCCGAGGCAATATTAATGAGGGACGACGGGGAGAAAGGGAAGCAGGCCAGCAGGAATATCGGCGTGAACCCTTTGCGTTCGATCCAGTGAAAAAATCGGGCCGTCGCCGGATACTTGCGTTGCAGCCAGGCGCCGAGCCGGCCGCCCAGCTTGCGAGCAAGCCAAAACACGAGGACGCATCCGAGCGACACGCCGATCCAGGAATACAGGATGCCCAGTCCGAGGCCATAAATGTTGGCGTTGGCCGCGATGATGAGCAATAACGGCAAAAAGGGCAGCAGGGCTTCCAGCAGCGGAGCCACAATGCCTGGCAAGGGCCCGTAAGCGGAGTAGCTTTCGAGCGCTTGCTGCAAGGTATCGGGATCAGTCGTCGATAATTCCTGAATCCAGTCTTTAATCATACTCATCTGTAATTCTCCGTTCGTTACGCCCAGATCTTAAATCAACAAGTTAAACAACAGTGGATCCTTATTTAGCTCAAGGTATTGGAATCCTTTATGATTCAACCGTTCGATCAGGGGCTCATAGTCGCTGCGCTGCTTCAATTCGATACCCACAAGCGCAGGGCCGTTATCCTTGTTGTGCTTCTTCGTATATTCAAATCGAGTGATATCATCGTTCGGACCCAGGACATCATCCAGAAATTCGCGTAGCGCACCAGCCCGTTGGGGAAAGTTCAGCATGAAATAATGCTTCAGACCCTCATAAATGAGCGAGCGTTCCTTGATTTCCTGCATCCGGTCTATATCATTATTACCCCCGCTGACAATACATACAACCGTTTTGCCAATAATTGCATCACGATATTGTTCCAACGCTGCGATTGGCAGCGCGCCAGCCGGCTCGGCCACAATGGCACTCTCGTTATAGAGCTCCAGCAGTGTGGTGCACACCCGTCCTTCCGAAACCACAGCGATGTCGTCCAAATATTCTTTGCACATAGCGAACGTTAGATCGCCAACCCGCTTCACGGCAGCGCCATCGACGAATTTGTCGATCTCCGCTAGCGGCGTCACTTCTCCGGCTGCGAGGGATGCCTGCATCGAAGGGGCGCCTTCAGGCTCTACACCAATCAGCTTGATGCCTGGCGCCGCGGCTGTCATATAGGCCCCAACCCCAGCCGCAAGACCGCCACCGCCGACGGTCATGAACAGGTAGTCGGGCGTCTCCGATGCCGCCTCCAGAATCTCCAAGCCGATGGTGCCATTGCCGGCGATGATGCCAGGATCGTCAAAGGGATGGATAAACGCCAACTCATCACGCTGGCTCACGGCGATGGCTTCGGCATATGCATCATCGAAGGTATCGCCCGTCAGCACAATTTCAACCCGGGGACCGCCAAAAAAGGCGACTTGATTCACCTTCTGGCGTGGCGTCGTCGAAGGCATGAAAATGCGTCCCTGTACGCCAAGCACCTGGCATGAGTAGGCGACTCCCTGGGCATGGTTGCCCGCGCTGGCACAGACCACGCCTCTAGCAAGCTGCTCCGCATCCAATGTTTTCATGGCGTGGTACGCGCCTCGCAGCTTGAAGGACCGTACCACCTGCAGGTCCTCTCGCTTGAGCAGCACCTTGCATCCGTAACGCTCGGACAGAACGCGGCTGTATTGAAGCGGGGTACGATTGACGACATCTTTAAGCAGATGCTGAGCAAAGACAATATCGGTTAAGGCAACGGCCGGTTTGTGGCCACCTGCATGTTCATTCATCCTCGATCTTCCCTTCCAGTGATATAAAAATACACAAAAAAATCCCGTCCCGAAGGGACGAGATCAACTCGCGGTGCCACCCTTGTTCCGCGGTCTCTGCTTGCAATTAGCAGACAGGACGCGCGGCGCTCTGTCACGTACAGTCATACGTGCTCCTGATAACGGAGGATGCCGTCCAAGCTTACTGAAGCATGCCAGAGCATACCGGGTTGGGCTTGCATTCTCGGGGAGGATATTCGGCCTGGGTGGTCCCATCGACATCACAGCTGCAGTCGACTCTCTGGAGAGACCAATTCCGGGGCGTACTGATTCCCGTCAACGAAATGGTATTAGTTATCTCTGTTATACGCCCCTATTTCCCAAAAGTCAACCGGGGCTTTTGTCGGTTTATGGGTTAAATTACCTTTCAAATTTTACTGAGAGCTGCCGATAAATAAATTATAATAGCTGATTTATAAAAAGTTATTCAAAAAGCAGATATTCGCTCAAAAAAATATAGTTCTTAGGTTCTATTAAAGGAATGTAAAATAGGTCTTGGGATGTTGACTTTCTCAGAATCATTTGATTTAATAGAAATAACTTCCAACCTAAGTCCCGTGACCTCCTTTTTATGGGCAATTTCATTCTCACCTTTCGACAAGCCGACAGTTCCTCAGAAGATTATTCCTTAAAGGGTGATGAATATGGCCACAACCCGCAAACGAATCGGCGACTTGCTCGTCGATGCTGGCGTCATCACGCCGGATCAGCTCCAGCAAGCCTTGCATCAGCAAAAAGAAATGAAGAAAAGACTGGGCGATGTCCTGATATCCGAGGGGTACATCTCGCAGCAGCAGTTCATCGAGGTGCTGGAGTTCCAACTTGGCATTCCGCATGTTCAATTGTTCAGGCAGAAGATTGAGCCGAAGATTATCGCACTCATCCCGCAGAAGATGGCAACCCTGCATGGTGTGCTGCCCCTGCGAGTGGATGGCGGCAAGCTGATCCTGGCCATGTCGGATCCACTGGATTATTTTGCAATCGATGAAATTCGTATCGCGACTGGTATGCGTGTGGACCCGGTTATCGCCTCCAAGGACGAGCTCACCCGTGCAATCAACCGTTACTATGGACTCCAGGAGACGATTGAGCAGATCAGTCAGACGCTGCAGGCCAAAGAGGTAGACTATGACCTGCCGCGTCAAGATGATGATTCACCGGTCGTCAAGACCGTCAACCAGATGATAACCCAAGCCGTCCAGCTCGGGGCCAGCGATATTCATCTGGATCCGCAAGAGGATAGCTTTCGCATCCGGTACCGTGTGGATGGCGTTATGCGAACCGAGCGAACGCTGCCGCCCAACATGCACGGCGTCATCACAGCCCGGATCAAGATTATGGCAGACATGAATGTCGCCGAGCGGCGACTGCCACAGGACGGACGTGTCGAACAGGAGGTAGACTATCGCAAGATTGATATCCGGATCTCGACGCTGCCGACCATTCACGGCGAGAAGGTAGTGATGCGGATCCTCGATCTTGGCAGTACGCTGACCGAGGTGGACAAGCTTGCCTTCTCGCCACGGAATGAAGAAGCTTTTTTGCGCAGCATCGAGGCGTCGTATGGCGTGGTCCTCATTACCGGTCCTACGGGCAGCGGCAAGACAACCACGCTGTATTCGGCGCTCTCTCATCTCAATCATGAAGATGTGAATATCATTACGATTGAGGATCCGGTGGAGTATCAGCTGGAAGGCATTAATCAGGTGCAGGTCAATCATGTAACGGATCTTTCCTTTGCCCGGGGACTGCGTGCCATCCTGCGGCAGGATCCCAACATTATCATGGTTGGAGAGATCCGGGACTATGATACGGCGGAGATAGCGATCCGGGCGGCGATGACCGGTCATCTGGTGATGAGTACGCTGCATACGAATAATGCAGTCAATTCCATCAGCCGGCTTATTGATATGGGAGTGGAGCCGTTCCTGATTTCATCAGCGGTCAATGCGATTGTGGCGCAGCGCCTGGTCCGGCTCAATTGTCCATCCTGCACAGCTTCGTATGAGCCAAGTAGGGACGAGCGGGAACTGCTGCAGCGCTACGAGATCGAGGCGACCCAATTACATAAGGGACAAGGCTGCAGTGAATGCGGACGTACGGGATACCGGGGACGACTGGCCATTCACGAAGTCCTGGTGATGGATGATGAGCTTCGTTCGATGATTTTGTCCAGGCGCTCGGACAGCGATTATCATCGCCACGCGCTCGCCCGTGGATTGGTGCCCATGATCGTTGACGGGCTGCGCAAAGCGGCAGACGGCAAGACAACAATCAGTGAGATTTTCCGTGTTATTAGTAAGGAAGACTAGCCTCTGCACGAACGCGGAGCAGTCAACTAGAAGAAAGAAGGAGACGGCTATGCATTCTGCAGAGACGCTGCTGCACATGGCCTGCCAGGCAGGCTCATCGGATATTCATCTGACTGTCGACTCGCCCGTCAAGCTGCGGGTGGACGGCAAGCTGAAGTCGATCGAAGGCGAGCATCTGAGTGCTGCGGACACCGCGCGCTATGCCAAGGAATTGCTCACCTCGGAGCAATATCAGAGCTTGCTGGAGCGGGGGGAGATTGATCTCTCCTACAGTCTGCCCGGCTTGTCGCGCTTTCGTATCAACGCCTACAAGCGCAAAGGCGCGCTGTCGCTGGCCATCCGTCTGATTCCGAGCCGCATCCCGGCATTGGAGGAGCTTGGGCTGCCGTCGATAGCAGAGCAATTCGCAGGCAAGCGACAAGGATTGGTTCTGGTGACCGGACCAACGGGAAGCGGCAAGTCGACTACCTTGGCAGCCATTATCGATTATATTAATCGGAACCGGAGTGACCATATTATCACCCTCGAGGATCCCATTGAGTTCGAGCATCATCACAAGCGCTGCATCGTCAATCAGCGTGAGGTGGGGACGGATACGGCCAGCTTTGCCACGGGCCTGCGGGCCGCGCTGCGGCAGGACCCCGAGGTGATTCTGGTTGGCGAGATGCGGGATCTGGAGACGATCAGTACGGCGATTACGGCAGCTGAGACGGGCCATCTGGTGTTCGGGACCTTGCATACGGCCGATGCGCCTCAGACGATTGATCGGATTATCGATGTGTTTCCACCCGCTTCTCAGCAGCAGGTACGTGTTCAGTTGGCAGCGGTGCTGCTCGGAATCATGGCGCAGCGCTTGCTGCCTGCAGCCGATGGCCGTGGCCGAGTGGCCGCCATAGAGACATTGGTTAATACTCCGGCCGTCGCCAATCTGATCCGCTCTGAGAAGGTGCATCAGATTCGCTCGATCATGCAGACCGGACGGGCGCAAGGCATGACAACGATGGAGAACGCGCTGCGTGAACTGCTCCAGCAAGGGCGCATTCTACCCGCAGAGGCCAAGCAGGCGTTGTTCGGCTTCGGAGAGCTGCACGCTTAGGGCACAACATCAGGTACAGACAGGAGGGAGCAGCCAATGCCCAAGTTCCGATACAAAGCCGTCAACGCTACCGGCAAGAAGATGACCGGAACGATCGAGGCGGCTTCTGAGCAAATTGCCCTGGATAAGCTTAGTGAGCAGCAGTTGTGGGCATCAAGCCTGACGGATCTGAGCCGTAGTCTACTCTACCGGGACATCGAACTGGGCGGGCCCCAGGTGAAGACGGAGCATTTCACCATTTTTTGCAGGCAGCTGGCGACGATGTATCGCTCGGGCATCAGCCTGGTGGAGGCCGTCCGAATCCTGAGTGAGCAATCGCCCGGCAAGCCCTTCCGCAAGATTCTGGCCGTGATTACGGCTGAGATGGAGGGCGGGACGGCATTCTCGGTTGCGGTAGCGGCCCATCCCAAGATCTTCACGCCGGTCTTCGTGAACATGGTACGGGCTGGTGAAGCGGGCGGTAATCTGGATGAGATGCTGGAGCGACTGGCGATCTTTTTTGAGAAAGAGCGTGCTACGCGGGAGAAGGTCAAATCCGCCATGGTGTACCCGGTCATTATGATGGTCATTATGGTGCTCGTCGTTACCTTCATGATGCTGTTCGTCATTCCGCGTTACGTCGAGAGCTTCGCCATGATGGAAATCGAGCTGCCACTGCCGACGGTCCTCATTATGGGGATGAGCAACTGGATGCAGACGTACTGGTACGCGCTCCTCTTGTTGCTGCTCCTGCCCGTACTGCTGCTCCGTGTGATTCGCGGAAACGAGCGGGCGAGCAGGGAGCTCGATTACTGGAAGCTGAGGGTGCCCGTCTTCGGTAAGCTCTGGCATAAGCAGGCCATCGCCCGCTTCAGTCGTACCTTCAGCTCGCTCTATGTGGCTGCGATTCCGATCCTGCCGAGCCTGACCATCGTCTCGCACGTGGTGGGCAACGCGGCGATTGGCAAGGTCATCTCCGACATCCGGGAGGAAGTCCGTAGCGGCAACTCGATCGCGGAGCCCCTGCAGGCCACCTGGCTCTTCCCGCCGATGGTCGTGCAGATGATCGCCGTCGGTGAGCGCTCCGGCTCCCTGGACACGATGCTGGAGAAGGTCGCAGACTTCTATGAGGCAGACGTCGACACTCTCGCCGACCGGCTCAAGGTGCTCCTCGAGCCCCTAATGATCGTCGCCCTCACCGGCGTGGTCGGCCTGATCGTCCTCGCCGTCCTCATGCCGTCGTTCAAGCTGATGCAGAATATGTAGTTGGGCTGTGGGACGTAGAATGAAAGCAAATCCCAGCACGCACCCGATAGGGAAGCCGCTGCTGATTTGATAAAGCATGATCAAGAACCAATTGAGAGGGGAACAACACAATGGTAAAAGCATTACGCAATCAAAAAGGGATCACACTCATCGAGCTTCTGGCAGTCATCGTCATTATCGGCATCGTCGCGGCCATCGCGGTCCCGGCTATTGGGGCAACGATTAAGAACTCGGAGAAGAAGGCTGATGACGCTAGTGTGACAATTATTAAGGAAACCGCAGTTCGTTATGCGATGGACAACGATAATTTATTTGCTAACAACAATACAGTGACAGTAAGTCTGAAAGACTTGGGGGATAAAGGATATTTGAATGCCGAACCTGAATTCAATGACAAGACGACATACCCTGATAATTCTTCTGTTTCAATTACTAGAGATCCAGAAAACGGAAGTTTTTCAGCGCGGTTTCCAAGTACAGCAAGTGTACCGGGCAGCGGTGGTTAATTTAGGAACCGGGCCCACGAAACCACAACCCCTTATTTACCCTTATTCCAACATTTTCGTTTTCTAAGGAAACTGAGCCACCTTATTTAAGTCATTTCTCTCAAAACGGTGCGATTTTGAACGAATAACATGTCTCAGTTTCGTAAGAATTTCTTTTCTGGAAATTTAGGCTCAATAAGAATCTGTAGTTTCGTTACAACTCCACAACACGCCCTCCCTGGGATACCACTCGGGGAGTAGCAGCACGAGAAAGGAGACAGCAGCATGTGGCTGGCGGTGATGGCGGGAATTGGCGGGTTGTTGATGGGTGGCGTGCTCAATCAGGTGGCTATGCGGTGGGATAGCCGATTTGGGGCGCTAGGCCGGAGCCCAGCAGCTACTAAGCCCCGCCACTATCTCTCCGGTCAGCTGGCTGCGCCAGTTGTTTACGTCATCTCTGCCGCCTCGCTCGGGCTGGTGGCTGAGCTGGTGCCGCTGCTGTTTTTTGTCTCGATTTTACTCGTGATTGTACAGACCGATCTGGCAGAGCGAATCATTCCGGATCGTATAGTACTGATTGGAGTGGTTGGCTTGCTGCTGCTCAGGCTGTGGAGTCAGCCCCTCCCGTATTGGAATTACATCCTCGCCGCCTTGATTGGCAGCGGTGTGCTGCTCGTCATTGGAATCGTCGGAGAACGGCTGCTGGGCAAGGAGACGATGGGCGGCGGCGATGTGAAGCTGTACATCGTCATTGGGCTTATGCTGGGCATCAAGCTAACGCTGTTAAGCTTGTTTGTAGCAAGTCTGATTGGTCTGTTGGTTACTGTCGTGCTGCGTTTGGCAGGCAGGGGAGCGTATGGCGAACTGGTGCCTTTTGGGCCGTACATTGCGGTGGGGGCCTGGTGTGCTTATCTGTGGGGAGAAGGCTGGCTGCACGGCTACTTGGCGTGGGTCAGCAGGATGTTCAGTGTGGGGTAGTTTAAATCCACGGAGGGCTATGGCTGGGGCCGGGTGAAAACGCCGACCGGCAGGCTCGTAGACTGCTTAAATAGGTGAATGGTTAACCCATTATACAATAAACGCCATTCATGATTAACGGCATCTACGTTTCATCCCGTTGATCATTCATGGCGTTTGTCATTCACTCGGTTTGTTATTCATCCTATTAGTCATAAACGCTGCGAACTAGAGAGATTCGTTGGTATAGACGACAGTAGAGAGGGTGTGCTGTTGGTTATTGGGCAGATCCATCGTCAGTTCGAGCTCGATCCGACCATTGGCAGCAACCGTGATCTGCATGTTGGCTACGTGCTCGGAGAACACATGGCTCGTCAGTGATCCTAGCTGACCTTGGTCATCTGCTAGTCGCTGCTCGACGCTGAACTGTCTGGATGCGCGGTCCCATGTGTAGTGAACATAGGCATCGTGATCCCCGTGCAGCCAGAGCTCCTCTGAGGACGTCTGGGAGGCCTGCATCGTGCCACGCGCGGACCTGACCATATGCTGGATAATATCACGCGATTGCTGGAGGACGACCTCCCGCGTCTGCACCTGAGCCGCACTGGAGTGGGTCTGATTCACCAGATAGAAGAGGGTACCCAAGACGAGCGTCGTCAGCACGAGGGCTGCCAGCACCTCAATCAGGGTAACGCCCCTCTGCGAGGCCGCGAAGCGATACAAGCCCCCGCCTTTGTACTGGCTTGGTTCTGGTTTGGAGCTTGCTTCCCCTGCGGTGGAGGGCGCCAACGTCTTCATTTTGAGAAGCTGTTTCATTTCAGATCCCTCCATCCTTAATCAACCTCCAGATAAGCCTGCAGCTCATAAGGCTTATTCTTGCCCGGTGATTCGCAATAGATCGTAATCTGCTTGAAGCTGCTGTCCAGCTCCATTGTATCGTCCCCCGTCCCGACAGCAGGGAGTCCTCCTGAGGCGGAAGAGATGGACAACGTATATTGGACTTGTGTCGTGTCCGGATAGTACAGCTTGATCGGAGAGCTCGTGCCTTCCCGTAGCTGATCAAGGTCGACAACCTGATCATAGATGGCTATGGTGCGGAGAGCCGGATCGCTCAGATGACCGCGCAGCTCCTCCATGACCGTGCGGGTGATCTGGACCGACTGATCGATCTGCTCGTTGTCCTTGGAGAAGACGGTGGACTGCTGGAGAGCATATGTAATTGTCAAAATGGCGACGGCCAGCAGCGCGACCGATCCCAACACTTCAATGAGCGTAACGCCGCGTTGATTATTCATGGGTGAAGACACCTCACATGCCATAACATTTGTTACTTCTAACAATAAGGGACAAGGAGAGGATTGGCAATGCATAATTCGATACGATCCGACAAGGGCAATACACTCTTGCTGGTCTTTGCGCTCATTGTCATGCTCTCCTTGCTGGTGACACCGCTGCTTGCCTACATAAATACGGGGATGCTGCAATCCGTGACGGGCGGGAATACGGAGAAGGCCTACGCCAAATCAAGCTCGGCTGCAGCGATCTTCAGCCGGGTGTACCGGGAGCTCTATTACAAGCATGAGGGCTACCTGGAGGAAGCTCAGGTGATCCAGCTTGCTGAAGAAATTGCTGCCATTTCTCAGCTGGACGTGCAGCAGTCGTTGATTCGGGATGCCGAGGGTGGATTGACGGCGGTTGAGTTCACTGGACAAGGCGGATCAGGGAGGTTAATCCGGGACAGCGCAGCACGGGTCAGACTGCAGCCGTTCGTCAGTCCGCCGATTGAACCTGAGCCTGAGCCCGAGCCCCCAGATCCCGGCGGACCTGGTCCCGTAGACCCCGGGCCTGTCGATCCCGGCCCCGGTGATCCGCCCGATGAGCCCGGCCCTGGGACACCGCCTGAGCCAGAACCGCCTTCAGAGGGCGGCGCCACCGGCCGGGAGTTCTATTTTACCCGAGCCGTGGTGAATGACAATGCTGTGCACAATCAGAACTATTCCCGCTGCGGTAGCGGGCTGCCGCCTACCGTCCAATTCATGGACAATACGTATGATCGGGCGTTGTACCGCGAAGAGTTCGAACTGTATGCGTCTTACTATCTTGAGCGGCTCTATGGCGATGCCTTGAATCGTCAGAGCGGCAAGCCGGAGATCATATCTCCGCTTCAGGTGCCTCCAGTTACGGTGGATGTACCGAATACGATCACAGAAACCCAAACTCGGATCATCCGGGAGTCAGGAGCAGGGCTCAGCTATGCGGGACATGTTACGTTCGGTGATACCTATAAGCCAATTGTGATCTCACCCTATGCTGACAAAAGGGCGCTAACCGCAGCTGGTAATGTCACCTTCGACGGATATGTGGAGCAGGCTACGTTCGCGGGCAGCGTGCATGTCGGCGGTAGTTTCCGCGCGGATGGCAAGAAGCTCGTTGTGCAGGGGGATCTAATCGTTCGCGGAGACATGACGCTCGGCCAGATTGGAGACGAAGTCATTATCGAAGGGGATCTGATTGTGGGCGGCAAGCTGAGCGTAAGCGGCCGCAAGCTGACCGTGCTGGGCAATATCCGCGTCGGAGGTCAGATGGACATTATGCAGATCTACAACGAAATGACGGTAGGCGGCAGCATACAGGTACAGGGGCATGCGGCGTTCAACAACAATATGGAGAAGCTGACGGTCAGAGGCGATCTGATCTCTGCCGGCCGTCTTACTTTCCCTAGAATCGGCAGCATGACGGTCGAAGGCTCGATTAGCGCGCAGAGCGATTTGACCTTCAGCGGCTACGTGGCCGAGTTCACGGTGGGACGTTGGCAGTCAGGTGTCATTGTCGCCGGTTCACCGGCTGGTTCGCTGATTTCCGGTACGCAGCTGACTATGAACGGCACCGGGACGATGCGAGTAAGCGGGAATCTGAGCGCACCAGTCGTTACGTTTCGCGGCGAGGTCAAGGTAGTCAAGGTCGGCGGCTCGCTTATAACGAACAGTGGCATAACGGTTGCCTCAGAGATTGTGGATTGGCAAATTGGCGAGCATCTGGTTGTCGGTGGTACCATTGATCTGCGCTCCATGCGGCTGCTGCAGGTTGGCAAGTCGGTTTTTACAGGCGAGCGTCTGATGTTTGCGGATGTGAAGGATGCAGTGACAGTGGGGGGCTCCATTATTGCCAAAGGCGATATCCGCTTCACGAATACCGTATCTCGCGTCGAGGTTGGCAAAGATATGATCAGCTATGGCTTGATCAGCTTTGAGACCATCTCCCGCACCTTGCGAACTGATGGTTTTCTGATGGCGCTGCAGGACATCGCCTTCAACAACAATATAAGTAATGCTACCAACCGGCTGGGAGGCTTCTACGCGGGGAACCGGACGATCTTCCCGAACTGGTATCAGTGGGGAGCAGGCAAGGACACGGTGTGCATTCAGTACAAGACACCTGACATCCAGATTGTGAGCAGAGGTGAATGACATGAGCCAGACATGGTGGAAGCGATGGAGCGGCGGCTATACCGCACTGGGACTGGAAATAGCGGATGAACATGTGCGCATCTGCGAGGTACAGGAGAAGCAGGGGCATATCCGGGTTCTCAATTATGTATCCGAGCCTCTGCCGCCAGGTGCGATGCATGACGGACGGATCGTAGATGCCGAAGCGTTGGCTGCGGCACTGAACAACGTAGCGAAGTCAGTCAAATGGAGCAATCGTTCCGTCCATCTGGCGCTGCCCAGTCAATCGGTCATGATTCGGATGATTCGAATGCCGGATGTACCGGAAAAAGAGATGCGGAAGCTGATTCAATTTGAACTCGAGCACAAATTACACCTGCCCTTTGAAGAGCCCAGCTTCGACTTTGTGATCCAGCCGCTCAGACAACCTGCCGAAGAAGAAGCACCCATCGGGACCGACACAAGTTGGCTGGCAGGCGGAGAGGAACAAGAGGCAGTGGCAGCCCAATTGCGGGACGTAATGCTGCTGGCCGCACCCATGGAATTGCTTCATACCTATTCGCAGCTGATTGAGGGTGCTGGACTAAGACCCGTCAGCATGGAGGTGAAGGCCTTTTCCCTGCTTCGGCTAACCCAACATGCCCGGATGGAACAAAGCGGAGTCTGGCTGCTGGTAGACGTCAAGCAGGAAAACTGTGATCTCTCCATTGTGGATCAGGGGATTATTAAGGTGACCCGGAACATCGAAATTCGGTTTGGCCACCCGGAGACAGCTGCTACAGCTGCAGAAGCAGAAGATGATCCCTTCTCGGCCTGGACCAGTCCAGAGCAAACGTTTCAGAACGCGGCGCAGGAGCTGATCTCCGAGCTGGAGCGGCTCATTAACTTCTACCGCTATTCCCTTCATCACCGGGAAGAACAATTTCATGCGGTTGTCGTGACTGGTGACATCGGGGACATGGAACGGCTAACAGATGTGCTGACACAAGGCATGACCCAGCAGGTCATTCGACTGGCTTGGAGTAGCTTGGAAGCAGCTGAGCGAGCAGAGATGTGGGATATTTCCCGATATGCTGTTCCATTGGGACTGGCATTAAGGGGGAATCAGCGATGATAAGGCCAATCAATCTGCTGCCCCGCAAGCCTTTCTACGTGCGGTACCGACTCCATTTGCAAGTAGGGATCGGACTGTTGACCGTGCTGCTGCTAGCTTGGCAGGGGGTGCTGCTCCATACTTGGAGCTCAGAGCGCGAAGGGACAGTCAGGCAGCTGGCAGCCCTTGCCGAGGAGCGAGCCACGCTGGAGAGCCAGCTGCTCGCCTTGCCGCCCGCACAGGAACAGGCAGATTTAACAGCGATGCTCGGGCGTCTGGAGTCAGGCCGACAGGATTGGCTGTCTGTACTGGCGCCGCTGATCGAGCCGCTCCCGGCAGACGCAATGATTACCAATATGGGGATCAATGAAGCTGGAGAGCTGAGTGCTGAATATGAATTTGACAATGAGCAGGCGGCGCTGGCTTTTGTCCGTTCGGTTGAGCAGGTGCCCCTGTTTTCACAAGTGTACGTCAGTACCTTGAAGCCGGATACGAGCAGGCAGGTGACACCGGCAGGCGGAGGCGAATCGGTACAGGTCATCCGGTTAATTCTGTCTATGATGCTGGCAGACCCTACAACAGGAGAGTGAGGCGAGGACGATGTCCCATTTACAAACGCTCAGGGAACGGCTGCGCAGCAAGCATGCGCCTACGCTCCTGTTCGCTACTGCCGGATTGGCGCTGTTCGCGCTGGTGATCCTGCTGCTGTGGGTCGTACTGCCGCAAGCCAGAGAACGGGCGTCTATGACATCGGAGCTCCGCGTTCTGGAGCAGGAGGTCGGGATGTTGCGTCAGGAGGCGTCCACTCGGGGCGTGGGCAGTGAGTATGACGAGTTGGCTTCACGTCTGCCAGAGGGCCTGGATGTTGCAGGCATGCTGGATGAGATCATGGAATTGGCCGAGGCCTCGGACGTGCAGCTTCAGGATATGAAACAGAACAAGCCAGATATGCAGCTGAACAATGGGTCATCAGCTATGGAAGCTGCTGTGGAACTCACCCTGAGTGGATCGCTGACCGGGATGCTGCAGATGCTGGACCGTATTCATCAATCGGAGCGGCTGTATGCAGTAAAATGGTGGAATTATCGGCAGCTGGCTGCCGGAGAGACAGATGTCATGGCTTTTGAGCGTGCCTCCGTGTCCCCAGTAGCTGGTGATGCGACTGCCGGTGCATCTGGACCGGCGATAGCCACCGGGAGCCGCTATGCAATGACCCTGCTGGTCACCGGTTATGGGCGATCCTCCGGAGGATCAGCCTATGATGCTGAGGCCGCCCGGGCAGCTCTCACCGAGCGTTTTCCAGAGCTGAAGATGGCAGACTAAAGGCATAGGAGTGTAGGCTATCATCGCATGGCAATTATTATGTGAATTGGCGATTGACACCATTTTCAGGGTTGTCTATAATACTTATATACTATCATGTCGAAATTTGGCGTGAATTGAATGGTTATAAAGTACTACATCATATGAATTCTACTGCGAAAAAGGCAAACCCGGCGAAAGCCGGGGACGCAAAGCTACAGACCTAAGGAGTCCTCGGACTCTATCGGTGGCTGAGTTACCGAATAGTAGGGACTAGCCGAACAGCAACGCTATCCCTGTCTATAGGGGTTGGCTTTGCTGTTTATTTTGCGTGGAAGGAATGTGATTCCCATGTCTTCTCGGATGTCGGAAGACCAGTTATTCGAGCTGATTAATGAGCTTGATCTTGAAGAGAATCAGGGAGCCTTGCGTGAACCGCAGACGGGTCCCTCTATTGGCATGCGCGCTTACCTGAAGGTAGAGGACAATCGTATTGAGTTAGTCTCGACAGGGGAGACAGGGGAAGACCCGTATATTGAAGCAACTGCTCCTGTATTGCTCAAGATTAACGGGGATGTGGTGCAGGGCAGACGGCAGGTCCGTCCTGGTGATCAAGTGCAGTGGGAGCTTGAGGAGATGCCGCAGTACAAGATTAAATTCGCACCGGACCGGATGCGTGCCTGGTTTGTTCTGATCGCCCGGGAGCGTCACCTCTTACAGCTGGAAGACACAACAGTGAGTACGGATCTGATGGTGAAGGCTGTACAGGTCCCTTATGCACTCCCCGTGAGACTGACGCTGATTGATATTGTGCCAGAGCTGGAGCAATATTCGCTGGTTCATGTCGACTATCAAGCCATTCAGCGCGAGCTTGACCGTCCGTCCTTTCAACCCGTCCTCATTACAATGGGCAAAGAACCGACACAGGGCAGGGATGCCGCGCTGGAGATTTTTTTCAATGAACAGATTGTCAGCGAATTTGAAGAGGTCAATGGGCTGATTGATTACCGCAACCACCTGAAGATCCCGTCGGTCAAAGGGGGAGACCTCGTAGCCCGCAAAATTCCGCTGATCCCCGGCACCCCGGGTTATGATGTCTTTGGTACGCCAATTGATCCGCCGCGTCCCAAGGACATCATGCTGGTCGCCAAAAATCACATCCGATTGGCGCATCATGAAGCTTATGCCCTCAAGGAAGGGCGTCCACGGATTACCGGAGAGCGCATCAAGCTGATTGACATTACAACGACACATGTCGTTCCGGGCGATGTCGATATGAAGACGGGTAATATTGTCTTCTCCGGTGACGTGATTATTTATGGCAATATTACGGACGGCATGATTGTGGAAGCGCTCGGCGATATTTATGTGATGGGCAATGTGTACCGGGCAACCGCAACGGCTACTGGCAGTATCTATATAAAAGGAAATGCTATCGGCAGTCATTTGTACTCCGGCCACTATGGCGTCTTGTTCAACCGACTCTGCACCCACTCCAGCAGTCTGAACAGTCAACTTCAGCTGTTGCGCGGTACGATCAAACAATTGGGAACCATGGCGGAATCCCGTGGGCAGTCGGTATCGACCAGGCAGATGTTCCAGCTGTTGCTGGAAACCAAATTCAAACAAATTCCCCTTACCATCAAAGAAATTCTGCTCTGCATCTCCAATATACAGCAGATTCAGAACGGTCAGTTAGGGGAGCTGAAGAACAAACTGCTGGAGCTGATGCAGCGCCCCATCATGGTCGAATTCAATCTGAATAAGATGCTCGACGAACTACAGTTCATTCTGATCGAAACCGTTGACTCCATCAAGCGTTGCGAGGAAATGGAAGTGCGTACAGAGCTGGAGCAGTGCAACATGACCAGTATTATGTCGGGAGGCGATATTGTTATCAAGAAGCAGGGGGTTGTACAGAGCCAGCTCTTCTCCAAAGGCAATATTGTCTTCCATGAACCGGACTCGGTCTGCCGGGGGTCGCAGCTAGAGGCGGAAGGCTCCATCTCTGCGATGATCGTCGGCGGCAAATCGGGGGGCAGTACGCAGCTCAAGGCCGGCGAAAAGGTGGTCGTCTCCCGGCTCTATGAAGGCCGGGTGGTGGTCGGTCGTTTTGCCCAGGATATCCTGGAACCCGTCGAGCATGTGGAATTTCGCGTGCGACAGAATCGAATAGTGATGAACTCTATATCTGACAGAAACGGAGAATCGGATCGTGTGTGCTGACCAATGGACCCGCAATCACCCCTATATAGGGCGTTGTTTCAACAAAAATGTGTATACGAAACAAAATGTACTCGCCTGGCCGGCCCATACGATGATCACGGAACAAGTGCTGCGCAAACTGTATGCTTTGGGCGTTGAGCTGCACGAGGAGGATGTGGAGCCGCACTCGCATACCATTGACCGGGTTGTGGAGCATGCAATGAGTGAAATGAAGGATATCTTTCATTTTGCCAGAGAAGACGGCCAACTCGTTGTCGATGATATTAGAACCCGGGTCGTACCGATGATCCGTCAAACCGCAGAGGCGGGGATGCTCTATCAACTGCTGAACAAGCTGCAGCTGGAGGATGACGTGACATGCAGGCATAGCATTGCAGTTGCCATGGTCGGGGTGCTAATCGGGCAGTGGCTGCGATTGGACGATGAACAGCTCGCTCTGCTCGCAACAGCTGGTCTGCTGCACGATGTAGGTAAGCTGCATGTCCCGGCCGAGATTCTGAATAAACCCGGCAAACTAACGGCAGAGGAATTTGCAGAGATGAAGCGGCACACGCTCTATGGCTATGAAATGCTGCGTGGGCAAGAAGGCATTGATGAGCCGATTGCGCTGGTAGCACTGCGTCATCATGAACGGATGGATGGCAGCGGATATCCCTATGGCTTGCAGGGCGAGTTGATTGATCTGCCCAGCCGGATCATCGCAGTCGCTGATGTGTTTCATGCCATGCTGTCCAAGCGGGTCTACAAGAATGAGTTGCCCTTCTACCAGGTGATCAAGGAGATTGGGCAATCCGCTTTTGATCAGTTTGATGCCCGTGTCGTAACCGTGTTCTCCCGCAAGATGATGGAGACAATGATCGGCAGCCAGGTCATTCTCAGCGATGGACGAATTGGTACCGTGTTATCCGTGCATCCTCATGATCCTGCTAATCCGCTGGTGCGGACGGGAGAGCAGTTTATCGATTTAAGCTCGGTTCAGGAACTCAATATTGTCCATTTTGTGCCAACCCCATAATTTGCGTTTCGAATGTGTGCCAGCGAGTTAATATATGAAGTAGAACTAACGACAACACACGAAACGAAAGAGGATGCGTGAGATGAGAAAATGGCTCGGACGACTGCTAATGCTAATTTTAGTGTTAATTGTATTGGCCGGTCTGGGCGTATGGGGTGCCCTGCGTTACGCAGCTCCCCAAGAGGAATTGGACCTGACCGCTCAGCCAATCAGGCTCGACAACAAAGCGCAAGATTTAATTACATCTGGCGAATTGGCGCTCGAGTTGACCGAGTCGGATGTGGAGTCGTTGATCAAGACCCAGCTTCAGGAGGATCCGCAATTGGCTCCGGATGTGCTGCTGACTGGCGCACGTATCGAGCTGTCGACGGACCGGTTGATTGCCCATGTCAATCTAAAATACCGGGATCAGATTCCTGTTGGCGCGGTGGCTACGTATCGACTGGCTTGGGAGCACCCTAATCTGGTAGCCATACCGGAGGGGCTACACATCCGTTCGATTCGTCTGCCCTACACGATGCTGGATACGATTCGCGTGCCAGTTGCCGGGCAGTTGCCCAATTTCCTGGAGATTGGGGAGGTGACGTTTGAGACGGACTCGATCCGGTTCGAGCTGGAGAGCGATGTGAATCTTCAGGATTTGCTGGACCTCCTTCCCTGAGATCGTCTGAGCTGGATTGTTCGGCTGTTGGGACAAGCTGGCAGGTTTTGCGACTAGGAAGCGCATCCTCCGAGCGATGGACACATATAATGATACGGACCTCCGATTGAAACGTTTGTGTCTTTTTTGCTATAATTATCGTTATATAAATCGGGCATGATAAGCTGGACGAGGAGGCGATGGAACATGGTGGAAGGATGGATTACCTGGGTACTGGTAGCGTTCGGTATTATCGTGGCCATTGCCGGCGTCTATGCTTACTTTCGCTTGATCTCCGCAACTTCAGTCGACCAGCAAACGTCTAATAAGGAGGAGCAGCGTCAAGTGCCAGATCGGGAGGAACAGACGGCGCAACACTTTTCCGACCGCAAGGAAGGGTAGGCGGGCAACTGTCGGTCTGTTCATTAGGCCGAAGAAATGGTATAATGGTGGCAGATAACTTAACTTAGTCCATGGATTACCTTCACAAACGTGTGGATCGCTTGAACTGAAAGATGTGTTGTGTATACTCGTACATTGCATTAGGACGACCATCCGACATAAACGGGAGGGGATTTCATGGCCAAACGAAGCCATAATGAAGTCAAGGACAGTCTGAGTGAATTAACGAGAATTTTTCAGCCGAAAGACCCCAAAAAATTTGTTAAGGATTATATCCGCAAATACCGGATCACCGGCGGATACGAAGAAGAGCTGACGATGCTTGTTGAGCGAGAGATGGGCAAGATGAATTCGGTCGGTTAAACCGCCGTGTGCGATAACCCAATATAATAGGTTGAACCGCATCGCTAGCGATGCGGTTTTCTTTGCTTTCTACTAGCTATAGTTCCTTAACTCATGGATATTTGCTTCGACTTCCGAATAGCGTGGGATAAAGCGGTATAGGAGGTCGAGGAATGGGGAAAGCAAAGACTACTGAGGAAATCAGACGAATCGCCAAAGCTGGACAAATCGTTGCCGCGTGCCATCGTGAAATTGAACGGCGTTTGAAGCCTGGCACCACGACGGCAGACATTGACCGCTTCGTAGAAGGCTATATTCAGCAACGCCAAGGGAGAGCTGCGCAAAAGGGCTATAAGGGCTATCCCTATGCAACTTGTGCTTGCGTCAATGATGTCGCCTGTCATGGTTTTCCTGATGAAAAGCCGTTGCAAGCCGGAGATCTTGTAACGATCGATCTCGTAGTGGATTACAAGGGCTGGCTGGCGGATTCCGCCTGGAGCTATGCCGTAGGTAAAGCAGACCCTCGTGGGACCTATCTGCTCCGCACGGCGAAGCAGGCATTATACCATGGCATCGCGGCAGCGAAATCGGGCCATACCATCGGCGATATCGGTCATGCCATGGCCTCGTTCGTCCAGCGCAGTGGTTGTCAGATCATCCCGGGCTTCGTGGGCCATGGAATTGGGCGGGCACTGCACGAGCCCCCGCAGGTGCCTCCTTCCGGCACGGCCGGAACGGGTGCGAAGCTGATGGAGGGCATGGTGCTGACCATTGAACCCATTGTGACATTAGGTAAACCTGAAGTGTGGATTGCGCCCGATGGCTGGACCGTCCGGACACGTGATGGGATGAGGACCGCTCAGTTTGAGCACACCGTCGCAATCGGCAAGGAGGGGGCACGGATTTTGACCCGTCTTCCGAAGCGAGCAGCTCGTTAATCCTGAGCAGCTGCTTGTTCTTTCATTTGTCTCAGGCGCAGCGGCACAACAGTGCCTTCGCCAAACTCATAATCGACGAGCTTGTTGAATTCGGTCAAATATGGCTGCAGGGGACGTCCCATCCAGGTTTCCCGTGCATAGTCAACCAGTTCGTTCACAAAATGGCGGTTTGCCGAGATATGGACTTCCTGAACGTAAGGGCTGAGCTGGCGCAGCTTGACCGCAACCGTCTGCTTTAATTCGGCAGAGATCATCTCATGATCGCTGACGGAGAAATAGGAATTGTAGGGCCTGACGAGATCCCGGTTATCCCAATATGGACTACCATTTTCAATATTGTAGACGCCTTTAGTTGTTCCGGTGTTGTTCTGCTCTCGCATCTTCTCTCCGCCAGCCCGCTTGGTACCAAGGGCTGTCCAGTCAAGAACCAGGCCAACATAAGCATTTTTATCCGTAAGCATGACCACAGCTGCTGCAATGCCCTGAGTTTTAGATAGTTTTCTGGATAACATATAACTGTATTCCACATGGCTGTTGTTGTGACGATCCGGTTGATTGCCAACAGGTCCGAACATCCGGCTGCCCATCATTTTGGGATCGTCTGCCTGCTGAGAGCCATAATCATATTCGCTGTCCTGAACTTTTCGGGTATAATTGCAACCGCTCGCGAGCGCAAGCGTCACACACACCGCCATCATGCAGATGAGTAATCGGCGCCAGCCACTGTGATTGTTGTCACAATCGGTTCGACAGGGATCGTCAAGGGTATTATTCATGCAGGGCCCTCCTTATGTCATACTGGATAGGCTTAGGGTACACAGCATCGATTGAAATAATGCGCCGGGACAGCATACATAATTGACCATGGAATCGGTGCACAATGAAAGAAGAGAAAGGGCCCTGCGTCGTCTCTCAGGCCGTCTGCCGAGGCTTGAAAAACCGCTGATTTGACAGCTTTGAGAACAATTTGTGAACTGTGGTGTGATCATTGACAAAAGGGGGCATCAACTTTATATTTAATAAAGTGATTCTGTTTGCTGGGATAGCCATGTCATCTGGGTAAAACACGCAGTATGCTGCATGCCGCACACGCCATAAACAGGGCGGGCAACCGCTTCAACAATCGATAACGCTGTCGAGTCGTGACGACTCCGGCCCACAAGCTCCGCATAGTCGGGGCTAACGTTTTGTGGAGGCGGTTATTGGCTGTTGAGGTCTGCCGTCAGGCATTGCTCAGGCAACTGTAGAAAACGTTTAAAGTGGGGTAGATCAATGATGAAACGGTGGCCTGTAGTAACACGGCTTCTGCCTCTGCTGGCAGGGCTTGCGCTTCTGTTGTCCGCCTGCGGCCGGGAGGACTTGTCCGCGCTCAGACCGCAGGGGCCGGTAGCAAGAGAACAATTTGGACTTATGCAATTGTCGATTTCCATTATGGTTATCGTGGTCGTCGTAGTATTCGCGCTTGCGATCTATGTACTGATCCGTTTCCGTCGCCGCAAGGGAGATGATACGATTCCCGTGCAGGTCGAGGGTAACCACAAGCTGGAGATCATCTGGACCGTTATTCCTCTGATGCTGCTGGTCGTACTCGGCGTGCCTACCATTCAATCGGTATTCGGCCTGGCCAAGGACTACAGCCAAGATGAGAACGCAATACAGGTCAAAGTAACAGCTCATCAATACTGGTGGGAGTTTGAGTATCCGCAGTACGGAATTACAACTGCACAAGATCTGGTTATTCCGGAAGGCAAGATTATTTCGATCGAAGCGCAAACAGCTGACGTTATCCACTCGTTCTGGATTCCTTCGCTCGCAGGCAAGATCGACACGAACCCGGCTGGCAACGTCAACCGGATGTTCTTCCAAGCGGATCGGACAGGCGTATTCCTCGGCAAATGTGCGGAGCTGTGCGGACCTTCCCATGCCAACATGGACTTCAAGGTTAAAGCTGTAGACGAAGCTTCGTTCCAGCGTTGGACAACTGCTATGGCAGCCCCTGCGGTATTGCCTGAGGATCCTGCTGTTGCAGAGCTGTTGGCAAGCCAATGTCTGACTTGCCATGCGATTGGAGACCAAGGTATCTCGTTATATCCTGACCTTACAGGTATCGGTAGTCGGGAATCCGTAGCTGGTATTCTTGTGAATGTACCAGAGGGTGAAGCTGAGTACACGAACGAGGGTACTGTTTATGAAAACCTGAAACGCTGGCTTACAGATACTGAAGCCGTGAAACCGGGTAACCAAATGGGCCAAATGGACCTGACAGAAGAAGAAATTGATGCGCTTGCCAGCTACTTGGCGGAGCAGAAATTAGAATATTAATTAACGGTGTTAGAAGGAGGTACCTACTTTGGCTCATGGACACACGGTCAAGCGTTACACCGGTATAATGGACTGGATTACAACGGTTGACCATAAGAAAATCGGCATTCTGTATTTGATTGCCGGCGGTTTCTTTTTTCTGATCGGGGGGCTTGAGGCGATTCTGATTCGGATTCAGCTCTGGCAGCCGATGAATGATTTCTTGAGTGCGGATATGTACAACCAGGTTCTGACCATGCACGGAACAACGATGATCTTCCTCGCGGCGATGCCGATATTATTCGCCTTGATGAATGCGATCGTGCCGCTTCAAATCGGCGCGCGCGACGTTGCTTTTCCGTTCCTGAACTCACTGGGTTTCTGGACGTTCCTATTTGGCGGCTTGCTGCTGAACATCAGTTGGTTCGCAGGCGGAGCGCCAAATGCAGGCTGGACGTCGTACGTACCGCTCGCAAGTCCGGTATATAGTGATACGCATGGCGTTGACTTTTACGTCATAGGCCTACAAATCTCGGGTATCGGGACATTGATCGGCGGTATTAACTTCCTGGTTACCATTATTAACATGCGTGCACCAGGGATGAGCTTCATGCGGATGCCGATGTTTACCTGGTCGATCTTTGTAACTTCGGCTCTGATTCTGTTCGCTTTCCCGGCACTGACTGTCGGTTTGGCGGCCTTGATGTTCGACCGACTATTCAGCGCGAACTTCTTTAATCCAGAGATGGGCGGTAACGCCGTGCTATGGGAGCATATTTTCTGGATATTTGGTCACCCTGAGGTATATATCCTCATCCTGCCGGCCTTCGGCATCATCTCGGAAGTCATCGCGACCTTCTCGCGTAAGCGTCTGTTCGGTTACAGCTCAATGGTATTCGCTACCGTGCTGATCGGCTTCCTGGGCTTCATGGTATGGGCTCACCACATGTTCACGACCGGCCTCGGACCGGTAGCGAATGCGTTGTTCTCCATCGCCACGATGCTAATTGCAGTTCCGACAGGGATCAAGATCTTTAACTGGATCTTCACCATGTGGGGTGGATCCATTACGTTTAATAGTGCCAACCTCTATGCGATCGGCTTCGTACCGACATTCGTTATGGGTGGTGTCACGGGCGTCATGTTGGCGGCAGCGCCAGCTGACTACCAGTATCATGATACGTACTTTGTTGTTGCTCACTTCCACTACGTTATCGTGGGTGGTTTGGTGCTTGGTATCTTTGCAGGTCTCCATTACTGGTGGCCGAAGATGTTCGGCAAGATGCTTAATGAAACCTTGGGCAAAATTACGTTCTGGACGTTCTATATTGGCTTCCATCTGACGTTCTTCGTCCAGCATTTCCTTGGTCTGATGGGGATGCCTCGTCGGATTTACCAATATCTCGACGGTCTCGGCTTCAATCAAATGAACTTGATCAGTACCATTGGTGCGCTGTTGATGGGTATCGGTTCGATCCTGTTCGTCGTTAACATCATTGTGACTTCCAGAAGCAAAGAAAAGCTCGGCGCAGATCCATGGGGAGACGGCCGTACACTGGAATGGACGATTCCATCGCCACCACCAGAATACAACTTCCTGCAAACACCGCTCGTGCGTGGTTTCGATGCACTCTGGAAAGAAAAAATGGATGGCAACAAGACAGTTACACCTGCTGAACCAGTAGGACCGATTCACATGCCGTCGCCATCAATTCTGCCATTCTTTATGTCTGTCGGTCTCTTTATCGGAGGCTTTGGGTTCATGTATCACCAATACATTATCGGCGGCGTGGGATTGCTCATCACATTCACGTGTATGATCTTGCGTTCCCTCTACGACGATCATGGTTACCATATCGAGGTTGAAGAGCTTGAGAAAGGGGTGAAAGCATGAGCGCACACTCGCACGTAGATGGTCAATTGCCTCATGAGCCTGAAAAGGCCACCCTGGAAGGACGCAATAAAGTCCTTGCCTTCTGGTTGTTCCTGGGGGGCGAGACGGTATTGTTCGGTACGTTGTTCTCCGTGTATCTGGCACTTCGTGGCCAGGTGCTGGAGGGTAACCCCTCAGCCAATGAGTTGTTTGATTTGCCACTGGTCGCGGCGGCTACGTTTATCCTCCTGACCTCCAGTTTGACAAGTGTATTCGCCATTCAGGCAATGCATAGGAATAATGTCAAGTCGATGATTAACTGGTTAATCGTTACCGTTGCTCTTGGCTTGGGATTCTTGGTTCTAGAGGTCTATGAGTTCATTCATTACTTGCATATGGGTCATGGCTTTACGACCAGTGCTTTTAGTTCGTCCTTCTATACGCTCGTCGGGTTCCATGGTGCTCACGTTATCTTGGGCGTCGTATGGATTTCACTCCTGATCGGTCAAGTGTACAAGAAAGGTCTTAACACTGTTACCGCTCCTAAGATCTATGTAGCTGGTCTATACTGGCACTTTGTCGACGTCGTATGGGTTTTCATCTTTACGGTCGTCTATCTGATGGGAAAGGTGGGCTAAGCGATGGCAGGCAACCATTCCAACACTGCTGCTGAAGGCAAAGGCAAGCGACATCGGGTCGAAGGGCCGCAAAAGCATATTGTCGCTTACATCTTCTCCATTCTGCTGACGGTTCTGGCGTTTGCCACCGTTGCAGCCGGAGAGATCAACTCTACCTTTACGTACATCCTGCTGGTCGTTATGGCGGCTCTGCAGGTATTCGTTCAAATGTCCTTCTGGATGCACATGAAGGACCGTGGACATTTGTTACCGATTATCGGCATTTTCTTCGGCGTCTTCGTAGTCTTTACATGCGTAGTTATGGCCGAGTTCTGGGTTTGGTGGTAAGGTCAAGTCGGAATAGCTTGAAGAGAGGCGGGTCATCATGTGACCCCCTCTTTTTTCAAATTCTAAGAATGAAGGGGAATCCATGATGCTTGGATTGCAATACTTCAGCTTTGAGGAATTGTGGAGCCCGATCGTATTTTTCATATTCGCAGCTATAGTCATACTCTATTTCTATCTAATCGGACCATGGCGAGAGCGTCATTATCCCATGGAGGCTGCCGCAACGCTAAAACAGAAAACATTTTTTGTGGGCGGCGTGGTGTTATATTATTTGGCCAATGGCGGGCCATTGGAGCTCCTGGGTCATTTGATTTTCTCGTTTCATATGACCAATATGGCGATCTCTTACTTGGTGGTTCCACCGATGATTTTGCTAGGTGTTCCTACGTTCTTATGGCGGGCTGCCTTCAGCAAGCCATTCTGGAAACGCCTGCGGCCAATGATGCACCCGTTGATCTCACTAATTCTCTTTAATATATTGTTCTCAATTTATCATGTCCCTGAGGTTCATGAGTATGTTATGTTGAACTTCACGGTACATCGGATTTACTTCTTCGTGCTGCTAATCTCCGCCTTCATGATGTGGTGGCAGATCGTCAGCCCTGTCCCGGAATGGAGTCGTCTGAGCGGGGTCAAGAAGATGGGATTCATCTTTGCTAACGGGGTGCTGCTAACACCGGCGTGTGCCCTCATTATTTTCTCGCCAGAGCCACTGTATCCGATGTACAATGATCCGAACGTGTGGGTACAAGCGATGGGATACTGTTTGCCAGGGGACACAACCTGGTTGCTTGAACAATTCAGCGGACCCGAGTATTTCAATTTCCTGCCTCCGATTGAAGACCAACAGCTGGGTGGCGTAGTGATGAAGCTCGTCCAAGAGCTTATGTATGGCGCTATCCTGATCTATGTCTTCAAGGAATGGTACCAGAAGGAAAATAAAGATTCGGATGAATTGCCAAGCTCCAATCCGAATCCTGGTACTGCATAGTTCGAACATGAACGGCCTTTGGGCCGTTTTTTTGTTTTGCTTTTTGTTTGACAAAGAAACAAGGTGTGATTATACTGTGTATAAAGATATATACAGTATGATGACCTAAGGCGGTGAAGAGATGAAGACATGGCAGGGCATATGGCTGATTGCCAAGCATGAACTGCTTAATGAACGGAGATCCATTCTGTTCAGCTTTTTGTTAGTGAACTATACGACGTTTATGATCATTGCTGTGATTCATCAATCTGCACCTCTGAACGAATATACGGTTTGGGTGGAGAACTTTCTCTTCCTAACCCTCATGCCCATGTTCGGCTTCACCTTGAATCGGACAATGATGCGTGTATGGTCAGAGGATACCTACAGCTACAAACTGGCTGATATGCGTAGTATGCCCATCACATCACGTCAAATTGCCGGCAGCAGGCTGCTGCAATTCACGATTTTCTTTACTGTCGGCTGGCTCTACTTTTTCACCATGATTTATTTGATTGTGGATTGGGCCGGGGAGATGGAACTGCTTGCTTTTCTGGGATTTGCCCTTATCTGGTACGCTTACGGCGTCGTCATTGGCAGTATCTATATTTGTTTCGAGCTCGGTGTTTCAGGTAAGCAATACATGTACATGACGTTAGTGTTTATGGCCTTCTTCGGTCTCGTAACCCTCGGCTTGGAAGTCACCCAGATCGGATTGATACGCAAGAGTGCCTTGTTGATGATTGAGGGGACCTGGTGGCTGCCGGTTGTACTAATGATTGCAGCAGTGGGATTGATGTGGCTGATCTATACGGCGATTCACAGCAGAATAGAACGGCGGAGCTTGTTCCTGTAGGAGAATAGGGAGCTTAGGATAAAGGTGGTGAAGGTGTGTGGCGTACAATCCAGATCAATGAACAGAGTGCTGAGCCGCTCTACTATCAGATCGAGGTCCAGCTCCGGGCGCTGATTGTCAGCGGCCAACTGCAGGAGGGGACACTCTTGCCGTCGATCCGCGAATTCGCCCAGCAGCTGAAGTGCAGCGTCATCACCATCCGCCGAGTGTATCAGGATCTTGAGGCCCAAGGGCTGCTGCGGACCAAGCAGGGAACCGGCACCTTTGTGGCCAAGGTGGACTCGGCTGACCGGGACCGACACCGGCTGGAGGCTGTGGTGAAGGCGATGGAAGAAGCGGTCGATGCTGGCCGAAGAGTACAATGCAGTGATGAAGAGCTGGAGGCGCTATTCCGGGAAGCTCTTCGAAGAGATGATGGATGAACAGGAGGATGAATAATGGAGGAGCAGCAGGTAATTCGTCTATCCGGCGTCAAGCTGACCCGGGAGCATTTTCAATTGGGGCCTTTGAACCTGAATGTGCCACAGGGCTATATTACAGCCATTGTAGGGCCGAACGGCTCAGGCAAGAGCACCACATTTCGTATGCTCCTCGGTCTGGTACAGCCGGATGATGGCGAGATTGAGGTGCTGGGTCAGGCCGTGAAACCAGGCTTGGGGGTGGATTACAAGCAGCAAATTGGCTATCTGGAGGAGAATGCACCGTCTCATGATCATGGCTTGCGCGCCAAAGACAAGACAGCCTTCGCCAGGCACTGGTATCCAGGCTGGGACGTGAACCGGTACCGTGAGCTGCTGCATCTGTTCGGTGTGGACGACGGGTTGAAGCTGGGCAAGATGTCCAAGGGGATGCGGCGCAAGTACGAGCTGGCGATGGCCATCGCCCATGATCCTGAGCTGCTGCTGCTCGATGAGCCTTCATCCGGATTGGATCCGCTGGCTTGGCGGAAGATGATCGATGTTCTGCACCGCCATATGGAGCGTGGCGATCGGACGATTCTGATGGCTTCCCACATCGTGGAAGAAGTGAAACGATTGGCCGACTTCATCGTATTTATGATACATGGACAGGTGATGGGTATTTACGAGAAAGATGAGCTGTTCAGCAGTTGGCATTGCCTGTATGTGCAAGTGCCAGACGCGAACATTCCATGGGAAGAGATGCCGGGCTACAGCAGCAAGGAGAAAACGGGTTCCAACACAGTCAAGCTCATGACAAGCGCAGCTCAACAGTCCGAAGTGTGGCTGCAGGAGCGAAACATTGTCATTCAAGGTAGACAACCATTGGAACTCGATGAGATATTAGCTGAATTGATGGCGCAGCGCGCCTTGCACTCAGCGTCAAGAACGAAAGGGGTATGACAATGAATCCGTTAATCGTAGACAATGTAGTCAAGGAATATGGCGACAAAACAGCAGTTAACAAAATCAGTTTCGAGGTAGAAAAAGGTGAAATCTACGGGTTGCTCGGCGCTAATGGTGCGGGTAAGACGACGACCATGCGTATGGTGCTGGGACTGATCTTCCCGGATGAAGGCAAAATTTTGTATCATGGCAAGCCTTACAGCCGGGAGCAATTGCAAATGCTTGGTTACCTCCCGGAGGAAAGAGGGATGTATCCAAAGGTCAAGATTAATGAACAGATTACGTACCTGGCCCGGCTGCGGGGAATGTCGCAGAAGGATGCCGATAAGAACCTGAGGGACTGGCTGGAGCGCTTCAACATTACCGAGTACTACAACATGAAAATTGAAGAGCTGTCCAAAGGGAATCAGCAGAAAATTCAATTTATCGCGGCGGTCATCCACAAACCAAGCATCGTCATTCTTGATGAAGCGTTCAGCGGATTGGACCCGGTTAACGTAGAACAACTAAAGGCGACGGTCAAAGAGCTGCGCAACAGCGGAACTACAATCCTGTTCTCCACCCACCGGATGGAGCATGTCGAAGAGCTGTGCCGGAACATCACGATTTTGCACCGTTCCAATACGGTATTGCAGGGCAATATCAAGGAGATCAAGAAGCAATTCCCGCGTGAGCGCGTCATTCTGGGAACCGAAGGTGAGCTCAACGGACTGGAGGGCCTGAGCGGTGTCCGTCAGGTGAAGCGGATGGAAAATGGCTATGAAGTGTTGATTGAACGTCCAGAAACGGCACAGGATCTGCTGCGGCATGCAATGGCCCAGGCGGAGCTGACCCGGTTTGAGCTGCTAGAGCCCACATTGAATGAAATCTTTATCCGATCGGTAGGTGGAAGAAATGAGTAATTTTTGGAATGTTGTTGGCTTTACAGTAAAGAATAAAATCCGTACCAAATCGTTTATTGTGACCACCGTCATTATTGCTGCAATCATGAGTTTAGGCGTTAACTTGCCTTTTATTATCAGCCAATTCACAGGAGATGACGCTGCCACAGAGTCGACAGTCATCGGTTATGTCGAGAACGAAGCGCCGCAGGTGACGGACGCGCTAACTACTTATTATAATAATCTTGGCGAGGAAGCTGATCTGCAGCTCGCGGGCTATGCTAATGAAGAAGCGCTTCGCGAGGCGATCAGTGAAGGTGAGATTCGTGGCTACCTCATTTTTGAAGAGCAAGCAGGCCAGGCATTCCCCGCTGTCACGTATAAGGCAGAGACCCTTAGCGGCGGATCATCCGTATCGCTAATGTCAGCTCTGCAAACCGTTCGGAACGATATCATCCTGGAGGAATCAGGTTTGACAGCGGAGCAACGCGCGGCGCTGCTTGAGCCGATTAACCTCAACTCGACACAGATTTCGACGGAGACCGGTACGGAAACGGTTGGTGGAGAAACAGGACCTAGCGGTCTGGCCATGGGCTTTGTCTATGTGGTCATTATCCTCTTGTTCATGGGTATCTTTATTACAAGTCAATTGATTGCGACAGAGGTTACATCAGAGAAGAGCTCGCGTGTTATGGAAATCCTCGTCACAAGCGTGGCGCCGCTCACTCAGATGTTCGGCAAAATCTTCGGGATGTTCCTCGTGGGCACGATGCAGATCGGTACCTTTATCCTGGTCTTCCTAATCAATGTCATGCTGCCACATAACCAAGAAATGCTGGCGGGTATCGATATTAATCTGTCTGAGCTGGATCCAATGCTGTATGTCTATGCCATTATCTTCTACTTCGGCGGCTACTTCCTGTTCGCAACCCTGTTCGCAGCTGTCGGTTCGATTGTCAGTCGCACCGAGGATTTGGCACAGGCGCTGACGCCAGTGACGATCCTCTCAATGGCGGGCTTCTACATCGGTATCTTCGGGATGACGGCACCGGACTCGACCTTGATCCAGGTAGCGTCGTATATTCCGTTCTTTGCGCCATTCGCGATGTTCCTCCGCGTTGGCCTGACCGATCCGGCACTGTGGGAGATTGCCTTGTCCATCGGCCTGCTGCTCGTCAGCATCTTGATCTTTGGCTGGCTCTCCGCCAAAATCTACCGTACCGGCGTTCTCATGTACGGCAAGCGCCCATCGTGGAAGGAAATTCGTAAGGCTATGAAGGCTTATAAGATTTAGATTACAAGCAAAAGAGATATTTATGATATTAAAAGAAACGGGTGCCAATACTGGCGCCCGTTTTTTGTGCACAAATTAATGAGTGATTTATAAACAAATTATGGTAAAATAAGAAGGTGATATTTAGTTAACTACTATTTGTTAAGGGGAGCAAGTTGATGAAAGTGTGGCTGTTAGATTATGATCCTTTTAAGCATCATACTGAATTCGTGGACCATGAAGATTATTCACTCATTTACGAAATGACAAGTCAGGCCAAAACGCTGCAAGGAAAGCTTAAAACCTGTGAGCTTGAGTTGAAGGATTATAACCAGCCGACGGATTTCTTAGGGAGGATCTCGGGAGCGCTAATTATTAATGGAAAAGCAAAGGAGCTATTTAATCAATTTCCGAACTTAAATGTTGAATTGTTACCTTTAAACCCATCCATGGATTGCTATATTCTAAATGCACTCACTGTTCTGGATTGCGTGAATGGCGAGGAGTCATTGGTAGACAGAGTGGGAGGAAGGCCTGATGGGCGATTAATGGGTTACAAGGAAATTAGTCTTTATGAGGACGTTGTAAAAGGGCATGATATGTTTCGAATTCAAATGCATGAGGGGGACCGGCTTCAACCCTATCTCTATGTATCAGATCAGCTTAAAGAATGGATCGAAACCCATCTAACGGGATATCAATTGATTGATATCTGGGATTCAGAGTTCTCGTGGCAACAGCAGGAAGCGAAATATGAATCATTGATTCGTGAAGTGGACGCTTCCCTTGCAGAGACATTTAATTTTGGCAAAGCCTCAAAATATGTGGAGAAAAATATAGACAGTATAATTTATAGTGGCAAGTGGGCCATGAAGGTGGACGAAAATCGAGAGGTTTGGATCGGAAGGCTAACTTTAGATGGAACTTATGAGTGGGATGATCCCACTTATTTACCACCAGTACTTTTGAATCTAACGTGGGGGATAAAGGAGAAGAGAACATTTAGCAAAAGATTAAGGGACTTGATTCCCTTTTACTAATAAATACAAGTCTCTTGGACAGGCGGTCACGGGTGTACATATAAAATAGAGGGATGAAACGGTCAGTGACATTGTTTAATCTTAACATGTTACTGACATTTTTTGTGTAAGGAGGTTGTTATAATGAAAAATACAAATACCATAATGATTACGATAATTTTGGTTGTTGCAATCTCGCTAATAGGTATCCCCTTGCTTGTTGGATCTGAAGATTCAATTCTTCCTGCTATAGGAATTGCCATCCTAATGATTTCACTCGTTTTGTATTTGAGGAATAGGATGAAAAACAAACTCCTATTTGCTCATGTAGGAGCTGCTATATTACTTGCGTTTCTGTGGTACATGGATAATTTCACAGATAGTCCTGTGTCTTATTGGGCTATCGTATTACTTGTCATCTTTATCTGGATCTTTTACTTTTGGGAATGGTATAAGAAAAAGAAGGGGTAGTGTGGGGTAGCCTGAGTTTTTAGAGGAGGCTACCCTTTTTGCTCTGTGTCGGATAGTTTTCGCTGATGAAAGGGAAGATGAAACTCAAAAACAGTTCCGGTATCAGAATCGCTTTCGATGTGGAAAACCAATTCCTCACCATACATCAAGACAAAGCGGCGATAGGTATTATAAATACCTGTATGTTTGCGGAAATACGAGTCTTGGGTCTCGCCGCGCTTAGCAATCAAGCTGTGCAACTTCGAAAGCACATGGGATGGAATACTAGAGCCTGAGTTATATATTCGTACGTGCAGATAGGTATCGCTTCGCATGACATCGACCCGCAGGGTAAAGTCGTCCGGGCCCAGATGCGGACCCCACCCGTACTTGATGGCATTCTCGACAAACGGTTGAATGCTGAGCTTCATCACGGACAGATCCAAAACAGAAGAGTCAATCTGTAAATCGGCATGGACGGCCTTGCCATTGCGATAGAAGTGAATCGTTAAGAAATTACGAATATAGTCCAATTCTTCCTGCAAGGTTGCAAAACCATCGTCATTGCGTACCGTATAACGCATCATCTGTGATACGGATTGTACCATCTCTCCTACGGCTTCCCCTTTGTTACTCACTGCGTACGATTCAATCGTCTCCAAAGTGTTGAACAGAAAGTGCGGATTAATCTGCGCTTGTAACTGAAGAAGTTCCCGTTCTTTCTCACGCATATTTGCCTGATAGACTTCGCTTTCCATCCATTCAAGCCGCTGAATCATTCGGTTGTAACTGTGAATGAGAAAACCAATCTCATCGTAGTTGTGTCCAAGCTCTACCTGGATGTATTGTCTTTTCCCGCGCCCCATCTTCAACATACTCTCCTTCAGTCGGTACAGTGGATAGAGGATGACGTTCATGACAGGGAAGGCGATGATCAGTGCGGCGGCTAAGCTTAAGGCGGCGATTACCAATGTCAGCCGATAGGTTTGCTGTACCCCTTCCCGGATACTGCTGAGAGGCGAGGTCCAGATGATACTCCAATCGCTATTCGTCAAGGAAGCGTAGCTGGCTTGATATTGCGTATTGTCAGATGTAAACACGACTATAGATTGCTGGCTATGCTCATCCCGTGCCGCGCGAAAGTCGTCGACCAACGCCTTGGCTTGGGGAAGGTCGGATACGATAGTACCGCTAGGCTCATGCAGAAGCATCACTTGCCCTTGCTGATCCTGATCGCCTTCACTCAGCATGCTGCGGAGTTTGTCCTCGTGGATCTCCATAATAAACACAGCTTGGGTAGTACCAGTGAGTGTATGGAAGATCGGCCGAACATACGAGAACACATTGGTTTCGCTGTATGCGATATAGTCCAGCGTGCGCGGTCCTGTCAGCTCCGGGCGATCAAGCGTGAGGATGTCTTGGTAGTAAGGTTTGGTGGAAAAATCGAATGCAAGATCCAGTTGTTTCTGGTAAGAGTCAAAATAATGCTTGTCCAGCCGATCCAGATAGAGGATACCGGCTACTTCAGGGTGAAATTGCAAGGTGTTACGTACGATCGGACGAATCCGCATCATGTGTGTGGCCTGCATATCCAACTGATCCGCAGGTGTTGTCATAAAACTCTGAAAACTGGGATTCATAAATACACTATCAAATGATTGGTTTAGACTGTCAAGATAACCGGACATCTCCCGCGAGACGAAGTCGACATATTGCTCGGAGATGGTGGCGGAGTACTCTGTGCCCGAACGATACATGAAATACTCGGAGCTGTAGCTGACGAGCGTAATGGGGATAATGGAAATAAGAATTAATAACACAAACAACTTGAACTTCAGAGATAAGCGGTTTAGGATACGGGTAACAGGCTGGAAGCGAAACAACGAAAGATTCCCTCCTTACTCTTGTGCAAAATATCATCTCAAAGTTTCTTAAAGGAGTTGGATTCAAGTGAAAATATGTGTCATTGATGACGAGCTTGGAGTCCGGACAAGCATCATTCAGAAGCTGACTGCGCTGTTTCCCGACGCCAAGGTGTTCAATGGCGAGTATGGCTTGTTGGCACTTGATCGTATCGAACTGATCCGTCCGGATCTGATCTTCCTTGATATCAGAATGCCGGACGTCGACGGGCTTGACATTCTAAAGCAGGTCAAGCGAAACTACCCTGCGATTTATGTGGTCATTATATCAGGGTATGACGAATTTGAATATGCCCGTCAATCTTTACAACTAGGGGCGACCGACTATTTGTTGAAGCCGGCGGATAGAGTCAAGTTACGGGAAATTGTGGAGAAAATCAAAGTAGAGCAGGAGCAGGCCGCTCTGCAGGAAATGGGACAATGTTTGGCTGCAGATCCTATGCCTTATATTTCCGTCGATCAGATAAGACTATACAATGCTAGTCTGTGGTTCGATGAGAGAGAAGCGAAGCGGATCGTTGTGTTGTCGGACAAAATAGCACAACCGGAGCTTAAGCACGTTTTGTTAACGATCGTGGTACGGGAGGGTCTTGAGCTCATCATAGTAAGGACAGAGACCGGATTGCAGGCCGATTGTTTTCGGGAAAAGCGCAGCTTTACACTAGTATTGAAGCATGTAATTGCTGTTGAACAGGAGCAGCGGTTTTTCGGGACTGCTAGAGATGTGAGCGTTGGCAGTCCCGTGGTGCGAGATAAAGCATGGTCCGCGAAGGTGCATAAGCTGCGGCTGCAGGTCATACATGCCGCGCGAGCAGGCCAGCAGGACGAGCTGGGGTCTGCGCTCGCTCAATGGCTAGCAGAGCTGGAGCGTCCCGGCTTTACGGAACTCGTAAAGGAATGTGCGACTTTGATGGCCCAACTCGATGAGGGACTGATGAGAAGAGAGGTGATCTTCATCGATGAAGCGGCGTGGAGCTACTGGTATGAATGGGTGACTCGCCATAGTAATTGGCAGCAGCTGCGGGAGGGGGTTCAGCGGATGGTACTGGGCGGCGTTAAGGCCCTTCAGGATGTGTCTGCCGTGGGCAGTCCTGTGGACGAGCATGCATCCGGTTGGTTCCAGCAGGCGCTAGATATCATCGCACAGTCGGAGGATATGCAGCTGACGCTGGAGATGGTAGCCGATGCGGTTAATGTTCATCCGGTTACGCTCAGCCGGACCTTCAAGCAGCGGATGGGGTTGAATTTCGTGCATTTTCTGACTAAGAAAAAGATGAATGCTTCACGGAAGCTGTTACTGACTTCGGATAAGAGGATCACAGAGATCGCTGAGATGATGGGGTATACGGATCAATCTTATTTCCGCAGCTTGTTCAAGAAAGAGTTCGGATATTCCCCTTCCGAGCTGCGTAGGCAAAGCGAATCAAGAGGAGGGCGGAATTCAAGGTGAAACAGCTGAAAAGAAGCATCGGCACATTGTTCATGCTTGGTTGGATATCCATGGTTACGGCAGGTTGTTTCGGTGGATCGGACACCGAGCCGCCAACTGTTCAGGAGAACGAAGCAGATCCTGTATTGCGCGTGTTGTATGCTGCAGCGGAGGCTGGCTCGGAAGCAGTCATCAGTGCAGCAGAAGAGTATGAACGGGTGACGGGGGTGCGGGTGGAGGTCAATGCATTCCCCTATAATAGCCTGCAAGAACGTGTTTTTTCGGAGTTGGCGAGAGAGAGTGGATATTATGATCTTATCGCCATAGATACGCCTTGGATACCGAGAATTATCCAGCATTTAGAACCGCTGAGCCAATACATCCCGGCTTGGAAACGATTCGACATGGAGGACTACATCGCCAAGCTTTTCTTGGATACGTCCGTGTTCAATGAACAGAATCCACAGCAAGCACCTCCCGTGATGGACCCCGTGAAGCTGGATGACATTACAGCAGCTGGTTTTGACATCTGGAGCTTTCCGATTCAGTCCAATGTCCTTGTCGTCAGCTATCGCAAGGATTTATTCGATGACGAAACCAATCGGACACAGTTTCGAAATCGCTTTAACCGTGAACTGACAATTCCAGATACACTAGATGAGTATCTTGACATCGCCAGATTTTTCACGACGGAGCTCTCGGATGATGGACAACGGATTTACGGAACGACGCTGATGTCGGCGAAGCACGAATCGAACTTTGTTGATTTCAAATCGTTCTTAAGCGTCTATGGCGGGCGTCTGTTGAATGACGATAACGAGCCTGTCTTCCATCAGGAGGAAGGTGTGCAAGCGCTTGAAGCTTATGGGAGTTGGATTCACGACTTTCGGGTCACACCCCCTGACGTACTGTCGTACACTTGGGATGAGGTGGAGATCGCTTTTGGTTTTGGGCAAGTGGCAATGGGCATGAATTACCACGATATGCGGCTGAATCCCCAGGTGAACGGAACCGTGGGCTACTTCATGATGCCGGGTATGCTCCATGACGGGGAATTGGTGCGAGGACCGCATTTTGGTTCCTGGGGGCTGGCGGTGAACCGGTATTCAGAACGGAAGCAGAGCGCTTTTGAATTGGCGGAGTATCTAACCAGTTCTGCTGTGCAGAAGAAGTATTTGCGTTTTCGTCAGCACGTCACTCGCAAGTCGGCATACGAGGCTGCCCAGTTGTTGGAGGATGCCTCGCAGCGCGAATATTATCGGGTGTTGGGTGAGTCGCTGAGCGTCGGTGTTGGCAGACCGAGAACCATCCATTATGACCAATTGTCGGAGGCGATCCAGACAGCGGTCCAGCAATACCTGAGTTTCACCAAGGATGCCAGGACGGCGCTATCGGAAGCCGCAGAGGAGATCCGGCAGCTGGAAGACACCCCGGTGCACTAAAAAGTTCCCCCCTGCAGGTTAAATTACTCCTCTACTTCTCCCTCCTTCGCCCCTCTATACTCAAAGTACATCAGGCGCATCGCTTGCGAATGTCGCCTGATATAACCTGGAGATATAGAAAGGGGACACCTACAATGAACAGAAAATTGGCGAAGCCGCTCGCGTTACTTATGGTTTGCGGGATGGTACTTGCCGGCTGCGGCAATGCAGCCCCACCAAACGCAACCCCGGGCGGGAATGAGCCTACCCCAGAGCCGCACAATGGATACACAGAGACAAGCGGCCCCCTCACCATTAACCCGGATATACCCGATCTCGAAGTACAAGATGTAGGTCCTAACGGCGAACAGGCTGTATCTGCCAAAGACTTGAGCCTCAGTGAAGAGGAACTGCAGAAGATCAAAGACGGTAACTATAAAGCAGCTATTGTCATGCATTATTCCGGAACGGACTATATGACAGCCGCAGTTGGCGCTATGCGCGATTCTTTCGAGAAGATGGGCATCGAGGTCGTCGCAGTGACTGACGCACAGTTCAAAGCGGAGAAGCAGGTCAATGATATCGAGACCGTCCTTGCCAGAAATCCGGATATTATGATCTCCGTACCTGTTGATGCGGTATCTACGGCATCGGCTTACAAACGTGCTGTCGAACAAGGCGTAAAGCTTGTATTCATGGACGGAGCAGCCGAGGGCATGACAGCAGGCGAGGATTACATTAGCATCGTCTCCGGTGACAACTACGGCAACGGCGCGGTAGCAGCCGACATCATGGCCGAGAAGCTGGGCGGCTCAGGCAAGGTCGGCATTGTCTACCATGACGTCAATTTCTTTGTTACCAAGAACCGTTCCGATGCCTTCGAAGCCCGGATCAAGGAACAATATCCGGATATCGAGATCGTGGCGCAGAGCGGCATCACGGATCCCAACAAAGGGGAAGAGGTGGCCTCCGCCATGCTGACCCGGCATCCCGACATCGATGGCATCTTCGCGCCGTGGGATGTGCCTGCTGAAGGCGTCATGGCCGCTGCCCGTACCGCCGGCCGCAATGACCTAATCGTGACCACCGTCGATCTGGGGACCAATGTCGCCATTTCTATCGTTTCCGACGGCATTGTTCAGGGGCTGGGTGCCCAGCTGCCGTACGATCAAGGCGTGGCCCAAGCGATTCTGGCCGGATACGCTCTGCTGGACAAGGAAGCTCCCGCTTATGTAGCCTCCCCTGCAATCAAGGTGACACGAGAGAACGTGCTGGAGAGCTGGAAGCTTATCTACGGCACGGATGCTCCATCTACTGTGCAAGACGCAATCAAGTAGGACGTTGAATTGTTCCCGGATTTCGCCCCTGAGAGCTTGAACTTTCGTGAAATCCGGGAACACAAGGCGTATCCATAAAGAAGGTGAAGCGATGAAACCGCCTATTCTGGAGATGAACGGTATCTTTAAATCCTTTAATGGCATCCCGGTTCTGAAGGATGTTGACTTCTCGGTCAAGCAAGGCGAGATCCATGCCCTGATGGGGGGCAATGGCGCAGGCAAGTCTACACTGATGAAAATCTTGACAGGTGTCTATTCGGCAGACCGCGGCGAAGTGAAGCTGGACGATAATGTCGTTGCGATCCGCAATTATGAGGATGCAAGATCCAACGGCATCTCGATGATTTTTCAGGAATTCAGTCTGATCCCGACCTTAACGGTCGCACAGAATATCTATCTGACCCGTGAATCCAAGACTTCGCTGGGATTGCTCGATGACAAAGCTAACGAGAAAAAAGCTGCAAAGCTCCTTGCCGAGCTTGGTGTTGATATACAACCTTCCGACCTGGTTCAGGACCTGGGCGTCGGCTATTGGCAGATGACCGAGATTGCCAAAGCACTGTCTCAAGAAGCAAAGATTCTTATCATGGACGAGCCGACCTCCTCGCTCACGAAGACGGAGACGGAAGTCCTGTTCACGTTTATGAACAAGCTAAAAGCAAAAGGCTATGCGATCATCTATATCTCGCACCGGATGGATGAGATCTTCCGCGTCTGCGACCGCATCACAATCATGCGGGACGGCCGCAAGATCAGTACATCTCAGATTTCTGAGACATCGATGGATCAAGTGATCACAGACATCGTCGGTGTGGCATCGGGCAAGGCGTTCGAATGGGTCGAGCGCCCGTACGATGAGGCTGGTGAGCCAGCATTCGAAGTGCGCGAGCTCACGGCCGGCGATAAGGTGAGGCAGGTAAGTCTGCGGATCCAGCCGGGGGAGATTGTGGGCATCGCCGGGCTCATGGGGAGCGGCAGGACGGAGCTGCTGCGTGCGATATTCGGCATCGACCGGATACACAGCGGCGAGATCTACGTAAGGGGACGCCGATGTGCCATCCGCAATCCGTCTGACGCAATCGCCGCGGGCATCGCATTGATCCCAGAGGACCGTCGGGTGCAAGGGCTGGTCCTGCAGCATAGTGTGCGGGACAATATGATCTTACCGATTCTTGCGAAGGTTCGCAGAGGTCCGCTATTGGACGGCAAGAAGATGAATGAGCTGAGCCGGGAGCTGGTGAAGCGTCTCAACATTAAAACAGACTCTATCTCCAAGGCCAGCAACCTGCTCTCCGGCGGTAATCAGCAGAAGATTGTGCTGGCCAAATGGCTTGCCAACCATCCGGAGGTCCTGCTTCTGGATGAGCCGACGATTGGTGTAGATATCGGTGCCAAGACGGAAATTGTAGACATCATCCGGGAACTGGCGGAGAGTGGCAAGGCCATCCTCGTCGTCTCCTCGGAGCTACAGGAGCTGCTAGCGCTCAGCGATCGTGTGCTGATCATGCATGAAGGGCGGATGGGCAAATCAATGAAACGCCAAGATATTGAATCGGAGGAGGGGCTGCAATATGCAATCCAGGGATACTGAGCTGCGTGAGTCTAAGCAGGGAATGCTGGCAGCTGTGAAACACTTCCCGTGGCGCAATTATATCGTCTATATTGCTTTCGTCGGGGTATTCGCTTATTTTGCAATCTCTTTGTTTGATCAAGGGTTCATGACAACCGGCAACCTGCTCAACATTATCAGGCAGACGGCAATCATCGCATTGATGGCACTTGCGATGACGTTCGTCATTAGTACGGGTGAGATCGATTTGTCTGTCGGCTCTACAGCCGCTCTTGCATCGCTTACGGGAGCCTATGCCCTGCAATCGGGCCTTGGCGTCCTTGGCGGAGTGGTTGCGGGTCTTGGGACGGGCTTGCTTGTCGGTTTAGTCAATGGCCTGCTGGTCACGAAGGCAGCGATTCCCTCTTTCCTCGTCACCCTTGCTTCCATGGGAGCGGTGAAAGGGATGGCGATGTGGGTAACCGATACGGCCCCGGTGCCAATTACCAATGCTACGTTTAATTTCTGGTTCGGGTCCGGCAATCTCGGCACCATCCCCGTCTTGCTCATCTGGATGGTGGTGTTCACGGTCATCGCCCATGTGCTCCTTCGCAAGACGGCATTCGGCCGGCAGACACTGGCTACAGGCGGCAATGAGAATGCAGCGCGCTTCTCCGGCGTCAAGACAGGACGGATCAAGCTACTTGTCTTCCTGGGGACAGGCCTAATGGCCGGATTGGCCGGACTGCTCTATGCCGGGCGGATGAATGCCGGGCGCTTCTCGTTCGGCGAAGGCGACGAGTTGTCCGTTATTGCGGCTGTAATCTTAGGCGGGACGAGCTTGTTCGGCGGGGTGGGGACCATTATCGGTACGCTGGTCGGTGCGCTGATGATGGGCACGATCAACAACGGATTGATCATCATGGGACTTGACGTCAGCCAACAGATGATGATCAAGGGGCTGATCATTATCCTGGCGGTCGTGTTCGGAAGGAAGGCGATCAGGAAATGAGCCGCAAACTGAAAGCAGGCATTATCGGGAGCGGGTTCATCGGCTCGGCGCACATTGAAGCGATCCGAAGGTTGGAATTCGTCGAGGTTGCTGCGCTGGCGCAGGATACGCAAGAGAAGGCAGACCGCAAGGCAGAGCAGCTTGGCGTTCCGCTCGCCTACGGCGACTATAACGAGTTACTGGCCAACCCGGATATCGATGTTGTGCATAATTGCACACCTAACTATCTTCACTATGACATTAACAAAGCGATTATTGCCGCTGGCAAGCATGTGCTCTCAGAGAAGCCGCTCGCTACATCCAGTATGCAGACGGCTGAGCTGGTGAAATTGGCGAGAGAGCGTGGGATTATTCACGGTGTCAATTTCAATTATCGTCAATACCCGATGATGAAGCAGCTCTCGGAGATGGTCAAGAAAGGTGAATTCGGCGATATCCGGCTGGTGCACGGCAGTTACCTCCAGGATTGGCTGTTGTATGATACAGATTACAACTGGAGACTTGACAGCCAGGCGGGTGGGCGTTCGCGGGCCATGGCCGACATCGGCTCCCATTGGTGCGATAGCATCCAGTATGTAACGGGGAAGCGGATAGCCGCTGTGTTCGCCGATCTTTGGACGGTGCTGCCGGTACGCAAGAAGCCTGTCTCCGGTAGCGGGGAGACATTTGGGGACGGGGCTGACAACCATCAGCTATACGAAGAGGTACCCATCGACACGGAGGATTATGGCTCGGTGCTGCTGCGGTTCGAAGACGGTAGCAAGGGGGTGTTTACCGTGTCCCAAGTGAGCGCCGGACGTAAAAATGCGCTGAGCTTCGAGCTGAACGGCACCCGCAAATCGGCAGCCTGGAAGCAAGAGGAGCCAGCAGGTCTGTGGATTGGTCACCGGGATCGTTCCAACGAGATGATGCTTGCCGATCCGGCCCTGTTTCTCGAAGAGGCGAGGTCTTCCATTCATCATCCGGGCGGGCATCATGAAGGATGGCCGGATTCGCTGAAGAACATGATGCTTCATTTCTACAGCTATATTAGAGACGGTAAGGACCCGGAGCGGGATCCATGCGGATTTGCTACGTTTGCTGACGGTCACCTGTCCATGTGCATTACCGATGCCATTTTGAAGAGTCATGAGCGGCAACAATGGGCAGCGGTCGAGCTTTGACCATTAACCAACTTAAACAAACGGAGGGGACAGCAATGACTATGAAGGCGGTCATATTTCCAGGGGACAAGAAAGTTGAAGTGAGAGAGGTACCGATTCCTCAGCCGGGACAAGGCGAAGTACTGATCCGGATGAAAGCGTCGGCGATTTGTCGCAGCGATATGAGCTTGTACTATGGCAATCCCGTGGTCGGCGGAGAAGCGGCGACCTCTGGCTGCATCCATCCTGGGCACGAGCCGGCGGGCGAGATCGTAGAGATCGGAGCAGGGGTAGAGCGGTTTAAGAATGGCGATCGCGTCGCAGTCTATCTGGCGATCGGCTGCGGTGAATGCGCGCACTGCAAAAGCGGCTATAAAATGTTTTGTACCGATTGGCAGTGCATCGGCTTTGACAAGCATGGCGGCGATGCCGACTATGTCGTCGTGCCGGAGGAGAACTGCATGCGTATTCCCGACGAGATGAGCTACCTCGTCGCTGCCGTCTCGACGGATGCCGTAGGAACGCTATATCATGCACAGAAGCGTCTGGCGATCAACGGCAGAGACACGCTTGTCATCTTCGGCATGGGGCCGATGGGCGGCGCGGGCGTAATGGTGGCTCGAGGTCTTGGCGCGACGGTCATCGCAGTGGACATGCTGGATGAACGGTTGGAGATGGCCAAGGAACTCGGAGCCGAGTATACGATAAACGGCAAGGAGGATGTGCTGGCCCGCATCATGGAACTGACCGGCGGACGCGGCGCGGATGCGGTGATTGATTGCTCCGGCAGCCCACATGCGCAGAATACAGCGTTGAACAGTCTTCGGGCGCACGGTCGGGCAGCATTCATCGGTGAGGGCAGGGAGCTGACCATTAACCCGAGCGATCAGTTGATTCGCAAGCAGATTACCGTCATGGGCTCATGGTACTTTCCCATTTTCGAATACGATGAGATCACCCGCTTTATTCTAGACCGCAAGCTGCCAGTCGAGAAGTTGGTCTCCCATACGTTCAAGCTGGAGGAGGCCGAACAAGCATTCCGGATGTTCGATGCCAGAGAAACGGAGAAAGCAGTGTTTGTGTGGGAATAAGGCTTGCGTACCGATATCGGTAGGCATCAGCAAGAAAGGATGGGGATGTCATGAAAGGCATATCGTTTAACACTTGGGCCTATAGTAGTTTTCCGGTATGGGTACCCTCGTATCCGTTGGAGGAAGTGATTCGCCGGCTAGCCAGTTTCGGGTATGACGCTATTGAAATTGGCTGTGCCAGTCCGCATGCCTGGCCAGCGGCCCTCACCCCAGAGCGCCGCAAGGATATTCTGCAGTTGCTGCGCAAAGAGCGGCTCGCCGTATCTTCGATGCTGCCGGCGCCAGGCGGGGGACCGGGCAATAACCCCAGCTCACCAGTGGTGGAGGAGCGTGCGTTAACAGTTGAACACTACAAGGATATCCTGAGACTGGCGCACGACTGGGAGTGTCCGACAGTCATCTATCTGCCCGGGTGGGCGGTGTTTGGAACATCACAATCGGATGCCTGGAGTCACAGTCTGGAGGCATTAACCGGTTTGGCTCCTTACGCCAAGGAGCTGGGCATTACACTTGTCGTTGAACCGACGCCAACTGACAGCAATCTAGTTGATTCCGCTGACGATGCGCTAATGTTGGCCGAGCAGTCGGGACAAGACAACGTCAAGGTAATGTTTGACACCTTCCATGCCCTGTATCGTAATGAGGTTGCAAGCGATTATGTATATCGGATGGGCGATAAGTTGCATCATATCCATCTGGCGGACAGTGATCGTTTACCGCCGGGGATGGGGCGATGCGATATGGAAGCAGTACTGAAGGCACTCAAGGAAACAGGGTACTCGGGTTACTTAACCGCTGAGGTTGGATTCGATAAACGGGCGGGCGAGCCTGACTGGTATGCCAAAGAGACCATCGCTTACTTGCAGAGTGTGCTAAAGAAACACGATTGGAGATAACAAAAACGGCTCCCCTACCCCCACATCAAGCTGGATGCTTGATGTGGGGGTAGTTTGCTATCACTATAACCGATACTACAGACAAAAGTGCAGTTAGTAAGGCGCGAATTGGAGCATCGGACAGGGATAAGGTCAAAAGTGCAGTTAAACCGGACGAAATTTCTAGATACTGGGTATTTCGGGTGATTTAATTGTATTTTTGTCTTTAGGGAGCCTAAATGAGGCCAAGTATGTGAAAATAGTGGTATTTTTGTCGTTAAGGTGATGGAGTGGGGCTGGCAGGGCTGTTGGGCAACGTTACGGGAATGGATGAGGGTCAATCACCCGGCTCCGCATACGATTGACGGACGAAGTCGACGACTTGGTCTCGCAGCCCTACGTTACGGCTCCGCTTGCGCGCATGCTGGGAATGGCACAGCTGCAGGCAGGCCTCCTCGACGAGCAGGAAGATGGATCCCATATTCGCGTATTCGTCCAATTGCAGCAGCAGCGCCTCGGCATAAGCCTCGCGGGTATCCCCTTCGTGCTGGTTCAGCTGTTCGGAGAGCTTCATCACCGTACCGATCAGATCATACAGGAATAACTGCAGCATCGGCTGGGTCAGCTGACGCCGGATGAAGTTCTCCTCCTGCAGCTCCATCAGCAGGGCGTGTGTCTCCGTCTCGTTGCCGGCTTTGATCAAATTGACCAGCCGTCCCTCCAGATCAGCTGGGTAACTGTAGGAATGCATACCGCGCGGCAGGTCGCTATACCACACGATGGGGCCATCCGGATTCAGGGGATCACCGGCGGCAAGAGCCTGCCGGGCTTCTTCATATGAGCGGGAGATCTCAGAGAGTCCTCCCGACATCGAGCCGGCAGCCAGCAGACAACGCACCGTTAGACGTTCCTCCAACAGTTCTTTGACAGGGGATAGGAGCTGTGTCAGCCCATCCTGGCAGGCTTCATCCCCTTCCTTCTTGCAAGCATACAGGAGTGCGATTTTGTCTTCATCAATATCGTACAGGTAATCTTCAGCGCGGGTGACGCTCAGCAGGACTTCCCGGGCAATCATGCGTACCTTATCCAGCCGCTTCAACTCGGGTTGCGAGCTTGCCTCATCTTCATAGAGATGGAGCTGCAATACGGTGACACAGTAATGACCATTGCCGAGCGAGATGCCGGCATGGCCCAGTCGCTGCCGAATCTCATCCTCTGAGCTGAACTCTCCCTTGAGCAATTGGTCAATGAACCTATGCCGCAGCCTCGGCAGCTGCTCCGTCATCCGCTGCTCCAGCTGGGCCTTGCCCACCGTGAGCGCGCGAAGTTTCTCTTCTATTAGTCCATAGGCATCCTTGCCCGTGGGTGTCTCCCCTTCCAGCCCTTCCATGACACGCCGGAGAAGCGCTTGAAGCGGACGGCTGTTGCGATAAGCCATATACAGTACAATGCAGGCCCCGATCACAAAAGAGATTGCCAGCGCAGTCAGCGTGGTCCGCTGAGCGGCGCTGACGCTGTCCATCACCGTACCGGTCGGCTGGACGACGACATATTGCCAGTTGTTGTGGCTTGAGGTGTTGTAGACAACCGTCATGGCATTGCCGTCCACGGTCTTCTCGAAGACACCCTGGCGCGGCCCGGGTGTGGAGATCGTGCGTGGTCTGGGCGATTGCCCCTCCGTTCCCTGAGCTGCGGTCGAGACAAGGACTTGGCCTTGCTTGTCTGTAATATAGGCCCAGCCCTCAGGGGCCTGGACGAGTCCCTCCAGAAGCTGCCGGATCTGCTGCTCACCGATCAAAACGACGGTTTCTCCCTGGGAGGAATGCGGCAGACCGATCTCGGCCAGCCGTCGGTCCAGAATTTCTTTGGTCTGGTCCAGTGCCTGAATATTGACCGCTACAATCTCTTCTTTCATTGCAACAAAGGTATTGTAGTAGGAGTACATGCTGATGGCATGCGTAATAATCATGATGATGATATAAGGAATAAAGAACCAGATCATCAGCTTGTACATGGAAGCCCCCTGATTTCTATGCTATGTTTGCGCTTACATTATAACATCCCTAGAGAAGGTGGCGCTATAGCTTCTGTGACGGCGCTGAGCCAAGCTTGTAAGCTGCGTCACAGCGAAAATCATCCGGTTGACATACAACGTTCACCGCTTCTGACTCCTTCGGGTCATGTGCCAGAGCCAGAGGTACAGTAGGATAAAGGGGAATAGAAGGGAGGGGCAGCTGATGAACAGTCCCGTCTTTCGCGTACTGGTGATTGATGACAGTGACCATGCGCGAGAAGGCATCCGGATGATTCTTGGGGGCGATCCCGCTTTTGTTGTTGTGGCTGAAGGCACTAGCGGAGAGGAGGCCCTGCCGCTGACCGAGCTGTGGATGCCGGACCTGATCCTGATGGATATCACCATGCCGGGAATCGGCGGTCTGGAGGCAACCAAGCGGGTGAAGGACAAGTATCCGTATGTGAAAATTGTCATGGTTACCGTGTCCGACGATATTACGCATCTGTTCGAGGCGCTGAAGAAAGGGGCTCAGGGCTATCTGCTCAAAAACCTCTCGCCTGCTGCCTGGCACGAATATCTTCGGGCCATCGCACTGGATGAAGCGCCGATGACGCGGGAGCTGGCGTTCCGGCTGCTCAAGGAGTTCTCACCCATCGAGACAGCTGCACCGGGCAGCGATCCGCTCACAGCCAGAGAACGAGAGATTCTCGGTCAAGTGGCAAAAGGGGCCGCCAATCGGGATATTGCGCATACGCTGGGGATCTCGGAGCACACGGTGAAGAACCATCTGAAGAATATTCTGCACAAGCTGCATCTGGATAATCGTGTGCAACTGGCCAGATATGCGTATGAGCAGGGGTGGCTTAGGAAAGGGTAGAAAATGGAAGACTAATTACTAATGAAGGAGCGATTGCAAATGAACAGATGCAAATGGTCGATTGCAACAACTGCATTGGCAGCCATGCTTGCGATTAGCGGTTGCGGCGGAGGTGGAGGCTCTGAGGCACCACCCAACAATACAGGAGCAGGGGAAGAAGTCTCGGAGTACAGTGAAGCGATGTCGGTATACCGACAGAAGTGTCTGAGCTGCCATGGTGCGGAGCTGCAAGGCCGCTCGGCGCCAAGCCTGCAGCAGGTTGGTGCCAAGTATGACGAAGCGCAGATTGCCCAGATCATTACGGAGGGACAGGGCGGGATGCCGGCCTTCGGCAGACAACTGAGCGAAGAGGAAATCGGCTCGCTTGCCGAATGGCTGGCGGTGCAGCAATAACTGGCGTACAGCATACGTTTGTAGGGACGCTCATGCAAAAAGCTCCGGGCACATGCTGCCTGCTGGCGGCGTGAACCCGGAGCCCATGCTAGAACGAAGATTAGCGTCCTTCGACGAGGGTCGCGATGTCAGCGAGAATTTCCTCCTGATTGATGTCATCTCCCATGCGATAAATCTTGCGTACTTGATGCTCGCCGTCGATCAACAGCAGAGACGTAATGCTATGCACATAGAGGCCGTCATCCAGACGCTGCACACTGTTGCCGTATTCAGCGGCGAGGGCAATCGTATCGGCTTCCTCGCCTCGCAGCAGCGTCCAGCCTGTCTGATCGATACCCAGGCGCTCGGCATACCCTTCCAGTACTTCGGTCGTATCATTGTCTGGGTCAAAAGTGGCACTGACAAAAGAGACCTGATCGCCATACCATCCTCTAGCCTTCAGCTCTTCCTGCATATCAACCATATGAATGGTTGTGGCAGGACAGATGTCAGGACAGCGGGTGAAGATAAAGGACATGAGGCGCACTTGGCCGTCATAATCGCTCTGCGTCACGATGTTACCTTCATGATCAGGCATTTGGAAGTTTGGAGAGGCCATGACGACAGGCAGGCTTTTGCTCTGGAAGAGCGGATACAGCAGGTAAGCGGCAAAAGCCGCCACAAGTATAATCGCCGCAATGAGGTAAGGACGCGCGGCTTTGGTATGGCTGGACATCGTATCACTCCTAGTTCTTATAGAGGTTATCGAAATGAGGTTATTCAAATAAGGCATGCCGGTGTTTGATTCTAGTGTAGCATTCACTATTTGGCCGGGGCTATAACCCGATAGGGCTACTATTCTGTTAGATAGGGGCCTGGCTTCATGGAATGTTCACAAGGCAGCTGCAGGATGCAGTTGGGAAAGGAGAATAGGATGAAGCGGATCAGACGGTGGTGGCTGCCGGGGCTGATCGTGTTGCTGTGCGTCATTGCGGTCGTGCCGGTCACGACTGGACCACCGGACCGTACGCGGATGGTGGTGGATCATACGCTGGAAACGTATATCGCGCCTCCGTGCTTTGATCAGGCGGAAGCGACCAATTATCTCGGGGAGATCAATTGGCGGGGGGCCCAGACGTACAATTACAAGCCGGAGTCGGCATGCACGACAGCGTTGATGGAGCCGCAGTCCATGATGCTCTGGCAAGTGGCAGGGGTCAGGCTGGGATGGCTGAGCGGTCCTTGGGGCTGGTGAGTTTCGCAGGAGCGTGTAGAGACGGGAGCAGGATGATTGAATAAGGAAAGGGCGTGAAGGGATGAAAGCAAGGTGGCGTCAACTGCTGATGCTAGGCGTGCTTGGTATCGGACTTAGCGGCTGCGGCGGCGAACCGGCGGTGCCGATTGATCCGGCACTGGTGGAAGCCACAGTCCGGACTGAACCGGCTCCGGCTAGTAGCGGCACGCCAGTGACACTGGTTGCGGAATTTACGGGTGCCGAGATTACGGACCGGGCCGATGTGACACTGGATATCCGGGTGGAAGGTGAGCCGGTGCTGATTGATGCGACGTATGACGGCGAGGGCGGCTTTGAGGCGACGTATACTTTTGCCGATCCAGGTAGCTATGAAACGTTTGTCCATCTGTATGTGGACGATCTGCATCTCACCAAAAAAGCACAGGTTGATGTTCAATGACACGAGCCATGCAGCGCAGAAGCGGTCGAACGCTAAAGGGGGGAGTCTTGGCTCTGATGGCAGGTGTGGCGATGCTGTGGATAGCCGGGGCGAATCACCAGGTTGAAGCATCGGCTTCAAGCCCATCCCTGCAGACGCTGATAGACCAAGCTGCAGTAGGCGATCGCCTGACCATTCCGGAGGGTACATATGAAGGACCACTTGTCATCACCAAGCCTCTTGCACTGATAGCTGACCAAACGGGCGAAGTGTTGCTGAAGTACACAGGTGAGGGTCAGGCCCTGCGGATTGAAGCGGACGGGGTAGCGGTCGATGGCTTGCGCATCGTGGATGAGACGGTCAAGAACGAGCCGACGATTCTGGTAACAGGCGACCAGGTGCAATTGAGCCACCTCACCATTATTACGGCAGCCGACGGGATCCAGCTGAGAGGGGCGCAAGGCGGCGAGCTGCGAGGAAATCTGGTGGTATGGAGCAGTCAGGCGGCTGCACAGGCCGTGCGGTTGGCTGCCAAAGGCAATGGGATCGACCTATATGATTCCCACGACAACCTGATAACAGGCAACCGGATTCGGGATATGCATGATGGAATCTATCTGGAGAACAGCGATCATAATGAAGTGACGGATAATGATCTTGCCGATTCTCGCTATGGTGTGCACTGCATGTACACGGTAGGCACCCGAATTCTGGGTAACCGGGGCGAAGGCAATGTGACGGGCGCGATGGTGATGAATACACGGGAAGTCGAGATTACCGGCAATACATTTGCCAAGCAAAACGAAAACGTGAACTCGCAAGGCCTGCTGTTATTCGATGCGCACGCTACCCTCGTCCGGGATAACCAGCTGGAAGGCAATCGGGTAGGAATCTATGTCGAGCAGTCTTCAGATAATCAGCTGGAGGGCAACCGGATGCTGGATAATTTCATCGGCATCCAATTAATCTCGGCCAGTGGCAATACATTGACGGGAAATCAATGGATCGGCAATATGGCGGATGCGCAGGCGAGGGGAAGCGTCGATAATACGATTTCCGGCAACTACTGGGATGCTCACCGCGGCGTCGATATCGACGGGGACGGCTATAGTGACATCAGCTATGCTGTTAATCCGCTGTTTAGCGGGATTGTCCAACGACGGCCGCAGCTGCAGCTGTTGTTTCAATCGCCGGGCATGTTGTTTCTGGAGGATCTGTACCAGGCGGACCGGCAATCCTGGACGACGGATGCGTCGCCCCTGATGAGGCCATTGGACATGAGAGAGACAGATCCGGATCGGCAGAGTGGCTGGCTTGTTGGCGTGGCAGGCTCGGTGCTGCTGGCGGGAACGGGGATTTTATACTATTTGGCAAGGAGAAGAGGAACATGAGATACATAAAACGAGTGAAAAGACAGCAGGTGAATGTCTGGGCAGTGCTTCTGCTAACGATGGTTCTGGCAGCTGCCTGTGGTGGTCCGTCGTACGAGCCGCATCCGATTGATGAAGCAACCGACCGCTGCGCAATTTGCAATATGGCCATCAAGGATGACGAGTTTGCAACGCAGATCATTACCAAAGACGGACAGTCCCTGAAATTCGATGATATTGGCTGTATGAATGAATGGAAAACCGAATACGGCACGGATACGGTGGGGGCCGAGTTTGTCCGCGATTATACCAATAGCAAATGGCTCAAATATGAGGATGCCTACTATGTATACGATGCGACCATCCAGACGCCAATGGCGTACGGGATTGTCTCGTTTGAGCAAGAAGCCGAGGCCGAGGCGTTCATGGCTGAATACGGGGCAGGTGAGCTGATGACCGCGGCTGATCTGGCGAATCACAGCTGGGAGGTCAATCGCGAGATGATGGAGATGTCCGGCATGGAGGGGCACAGCCACTCCCACGACGGTGAGGTGAATGCGCATGGTAGTGATGGGGAAGCAGAAATGGATGCGCATGGCGACTCGCAGGATGGCGAGATGAGCCAGCATGATGATGAACAGAACGGCGCGATGGGCGCGCATGAGGATGAGCAGGAGGCGCATGGGGATAGACAGGCTGGTCACGAAGCTGATACACACGGTGCCGGAAACGATGCTGGTGCGGCGGGGCAGGGTGCTAATAAAGATGGCGAGGTTGATCAGCCCACGCATGAGGCTAACAGTCGGTCCAATGCGTCGGGACATGGGAGTACAGGAAACGGCGATGCCAAGGGTACGGGGTATGGCATGACAGCAAACGGAGCGACAGCTACTGGGACGGCGGCATGAGTCACACGCTGCAGATCGCGCTCCGGGAGGTTCGGATGGGTCTCCGAAATCCGTGGGCGTATTCGTTCATGGCGCTGTTCGCCCTTTTCATGCTTAGTCTACTCCTGATTCAGTCGCAAGGCTACGTGCAGGGCTACACAGGTGTGACAGGGACGATGCTCAACCTGATTGTGTATCTGTTGCCGCTGATGACGCTCATGCTGGGCTCGTTCTCCTTAACGGGGGAGCGGGAGGATGGCAACTGGGAGCTGCTGTCTTCTTATCCGGTGCGGACCTGGTCTTGGATTGCCGGCAAGTACGGTGGATTGGCGGTCGTGCTGCTGGCTATTATCGCTACTGGCTTTGGCCTAGCGGGTGTGGCCGGCTGGTTGACAGGCGGCGGATTTGACTTGCAAACGTATGGATTGCTGCTGGTCTTTGCCGGCAGCCTAGCTCTGCTGTTCCTCGCTGTCTCGCTGGTCGTGGGCACCTTGGCTCGCAACCGCTGGCAGGCGCTGACGATGGCCGTTGCGATCTGGTTCTTCGCCGTCATTGGCTGGGCCCCGCTGCTGATTGCTGTGCTCGGGCTGCTGCCTTATCTGTGGGTCAAGCCGGCGGTGACGGCGTTAACGCTATTGAACCCGGCAGAGCTGACCCGGCTGTTCGTTGTGGTCAAGCTGGGAGCGGGGTCCATACTGGGCCCGGAATACTACGCGTGGGTGCGATGGATTCGTCAGCCAGCGGGGACTTTAGGCTTCGCGGCAGTCTCAGCGCTATGGATTGTATTGTCGGCAGGAGCATCGGCTTGGTTCTGGGAGAGGAGGCGATCGCGTGGGTGAGCCGTTTGTACAGTTAAGCGGCATTCGCAAAACCATGCAGCGCCAGGTCATTATCCAAGACCTGCATCTGAGTGCAGAGCGGGGAGAGATCGTTGCGCTATGCGGCGGCAATGGTGCCGGCAAGAGCACGATCCTGCGGATGCTGGCGGGCGTGATGCAGCCGGACCAGGGCGATATTGTGGTAGGTGGTCTGCGGTGGCGGGAGAATCGACTCGACTATGCGGGGCAGATTGGATACATGCCGGATGACTACCGGTTTAGCCCGGGCCTGACGGCTTCGGAGACCATGCGCTTCTGGGCCGGTCTGCGAGGATTGTCAGCGGCACGCGCGCGGGAAGTGCTGTCGGAGGTCGGCCTGACGGAGACGGGGCGCAAGGCGGTGAGTGCCTTCTCCAAAGGGATGCGCCAGCGCATCTTGTTCGCTCAGGCGCTGCTGGCCCGGCCGCCGCTGCTCATAATGGACGAGCCGACCAATGGTCTCGACCCGTATTGGATGGAGAGCTTCGCTGAGCTGGTGAGACAGGCCGCCGCTGCAGGGCAGACGGTCATCTTCTCAACGCATCAGCTGCCGCTGGCTGAAGGGCTCGCGGACCGAATCGCCTTCCTGCGCGGCGGCGTCATCGAGCTGGAGGGCACCCCCGCTCGGATTCGCGAACAGCTCGGCTCCGAGGGGCTGCAGGAGGCCTTTGCCTCCTTGTTCGGCTTCCCCGTCGGACGCCCGGAGTAGCCCCCGGGGGCTGGGGGGGGGGGGGGCTGGGCCTTTGCGGGCGGCGGGGCTGGGCGGCGATGGCTGGAATCCGACACAGGAGTTCGGCCCCGGATCCGGCTCGGCGCCGCCTGAACGAATGGGCCTCTCGCTGCTTCGCCGGGAGCTCGGATGCCCCGCCCCCCGCGCGCTGGGATCTGCGCACCAGGCAAGAAAAGCGCCCAGCGGCAGTTTGGCGGGGCTGCAACGAAAGAAACTTTCGTTGGAGGCGTCGAGCGGCGGTGGGTGGGATCAGTAGCGAAAGAAACTTTCGTTGGAGGCGTCGAGCGGCGGTGGGTGGGATCAGTAGCGAAAGAAACTTTCGTTGGAGGCGTCGAGCGGCGGTTTGGTGGGTCAGTAGCGAAAGAAACTTTCGTTGGAGGCGTCGAACGGCGGTGGGTGGGCTCTGTAGCGAAAGAAACTTTCGTTGGAGGCGTCGAGTGGCGGTGGGTGGGGTCAGTAGCGAAAGAAACTTTCGTTGGAGGCGTCGAACGGCGGTGGGTGGGGTCAGTAGCGAAAGAAACTTTACTTGGAGGCGTCGAGCGGCGGTTTGGTGGGTCTGCAGCGAAAGAAACTTTACTTGGAGGGCGCCAAGCGTCGTGGAACCCCGCTCTAAGTCTAGAAACTTTACTTGGAGGGCGCCAAGCGTTGTGGAACTCCGCTCTAAGTCTAGAAAGTTTACTTGGAGCGCCCACTGCGACGCGAAATCTACTCTAACGAAACCAGCTTTCCATGGATCGCACCAAGCGACGCTCGTTTAGGCCACGATCGCAGCTCGTGCCACCACTGGAATGCACCAAAAAAGCCGCTCTCCATCCTTTCGGAGGAGGAGCGGCTTTCTGCTTTTTCTGGCTACTAGTAACATTCGACCTACCGCAGGCACCTCGCACCTTAAGAGGCTTCCCCAGCTTTCGCTTTTCGTTCTGGGGGCTGAGCCGCCTGCGAGAGCAGGGCCGAGATGATGACGAATACCATGACGACCAGCATGGCCCGCAGCAAGCCGAAGTGTTCGCCAAGCAGGCCGAGGAACGGCGGACCGGCCAGGAAGGCGAGGTAGCCGATCGTGGCGATGGCACTCACCCGGGCTGCTGCACCGCGCTTCACATCCGCGGCGGCCGACATGCCGACAGGGAAACCGAGTGCGGCACCGAGGCCCCAGAAGACGACGCCAACTGCAGCGACCAGGTAATGTTGGCCGAAGATGACCAGCAGGATGCCGATAATGGCCAGCACTGCTGTGGCGCGTAGCACCGGCACACGGCCGTAGCGGTCGAGGAAGTAGCCACCGGAGAGACGGGCGATCAGCATGGCACCCACGAACAACGCATAAATGGACGAGCCCATCGCAGATTCCACTTGATAGCCGTCGACCATCATAATCGGCAGCCAATCACTGGCCGAGCCTTCGGCGAATGCCATACCGAGTACAATGAGACCAAGCAGAATGAGTCGCCGTTCCTTCCAGATCGCAAGCCGCTCAGTGAAGGACATTGGCGCTTCATCTGCATCATTTTCATCATCTTTGCCTGTGGCCAGAGGGAGGAAGCGAAAGAACGCCAGCACAATGATGGTGACCAGCACCGCAATGCCGCTCAGATGCACAAGAACAGACACCTCCAGGGCATCAGCGCCCGATCCGATCCCCGCGCCGAGCAGGGTGCCTGCGCTGAAACCGGCGTGCAGCGCTGGCATCAAGGTTTTGCCAGTAGCCCGTTCCAGGGCAGCACCCTCGACATTAAGCGCAACTTCAGCCAGACCGTAGCCCAGTCCGAAGAAGAGCAGACTGATAAAAACAGCAATGGCCGAAGAAAACGATGCGGATGCACCGACAGCACCAAGGCCAGCCGTAAATAAAAGTCCGCACGAAATGATAACGGGCCGGGCCCCGTAACGGGCGACGATATGGCCAGCGAATGTCAGGCCAATCATCGACCCGGCGGCCAGACCAAAGATGATCCACCCCATTTGCGAAGTATTTACATCAAGCAGGTCACGGATCACCGGTGTGCGGGATACCCACGTGGAAAAAGAGAGACCGGGCAGGGCGAACAGGATAAAGACGGCCAAACGCCACTTGGCGAGATTAACCGTGTGGAGCTGGGTTGGGCTGGACATGAGGTTCCCTCGTTTCTATATTTTTCGCTCAATGAGCTGCAGATGGTAAGTCAGTCGTTCCAGGGTGGCTTGCAGCAAGCCAAACCTGTACTCCTCACTGGTTTCCGTATTGACGAACAACTCCGGCATGTGTTCCTTGGGCAGATGCTTGAGGCAGCCTTCCGTGACCTCTTCGAGTGAGAGGGCTGCTGACATCGTACCGGTGAGAGCAATCGTTGCTGGATTGAGTATCGATACAATTGACAGGATAATGGAGACGACCAGCGGCAGCATCTCATCAGGCTGGTTGATCCGACGCAGCTGCTCCGCCCGGGACATGACGTGTGGCAAAAAAGAAATCTCGCCAGCAAACGTGGTATGGCCACGCACGAGCCGGCCGTTCACCATGAAGCCTGCACCAGGAAAGTGGTCTTCGACTAAAGTGATGGCAGCAAACACCGCTTCTTCGTCGTATTGCTGGCGGTGATACAGTCCGTACACGGTCATGTTCATATCGTTCTCGATCAGAACCTCTATGCCGTGCTTGTCCTGCAGCTCCGGACCTAAAGCACGATGAGCCAGCGCAGGCACGTCACATACGCCAATCACTCCGTGATGGGCAACGCCGGGAATGCCGATTCCGACAGCACGAATCTGCTCATAAGCAGCCAATAACTCCTCAATGCGGGCGTCGATCACCTCGGCATCGATATGCTCGAGCACACGTAGCTCGTCATGAATAAGCTCCCCGGCTAGATTGGCGACGGAAGCCTGAATGGAATGCCGTCCGCCCTCCGTACGTACAAGCAGCACAGCTATATAAGCGTAATCCGGATTGTAACGATACCGCCTGGCGGGACGTCCCCCGCTGGACTCTTCCAGCTCAGCCTCCAGCACCTCGCCCTGCTCCAGCAGTTCATTAAGAATGGTCCCGCAGGTGGCTACACTCAGCCCTGTTGCTGAGGCGACCTGTGCTTTGGTGGCGTAATCCAGACTTCGCAGCGTATTTTTAATAAGCTCGGTGTTGATCTTTTTGACCCGGGAGGCATTATTGGCGAAGAGCGACATGCGGGCAGCTCCTTTATTAAAATAGTTTTAATAAGTGTTTTATTAATTAGACTATACGCCGCCAATCCATTGATGTCAATCACTTCTGAAGACCAAAAAAGCGCCGTTACCGGCGCTCCAGCTCGAGCAGTAGAGACTTCATTTCCAAACCGCCGCGAAACCCGGTCAAGGCGCCATCCTTGCCGATGACCCGGTGACAGGGGATGTAGAGCATGACAGGATTGGCACCAATTGCTGCACCGACAGCACGGACGGCGGCGGGCCGACCGATCTGCTGGGCAATTTCGCTATAGGTTCGAGTCACGCCATAAGGAATTTCCCGGAGCGCTTCCCACACTGCCTGCTGAAATGGCGTTCCGCGATACGCCACCGGCAGATCCCAAACGGTGGTTTCCCCAGACAGATACTGCGTTACCTCTTGAACGTAAGGACGCAAGCGCTCACGGTCCTGCAGCAAGGGCTCGTTAGGCCGCCTGGCAGCCGCCCAGGCAGACAGCTCTTCAAAAGCTCCATTCAGCGACCCCACAAAACAAAGCCCGCTCTCCTCAGCTGCCAGGTAAAGCCGCCAATTTTTATATTCTAATAGGTCCCAATATACGGGGTGTTGTGTATTATTCATTCGTTACCGCCTCCTGTGCGTGCACGCCATTATCCTGTCGGTACCGGGCCGGCGTACTCCCGGTCATTCGTTTGAAGAGTGTAATGAAGTAAGGAAGATTGCTCAGACCAAGCTCCTGACCGATTGCTCTGACCGATAGCGTCGAGCAACGTAATAGCTCCTGTGCGCGGCTGATCCGTAGCTGCTGCAGATAGGCCGTCGGGGTGATCCCCATGATCCGTTTGAAGGTGCGCTGCAAATGATAAGGACTGCCGTGGCAGGCTTCAGCCAGCCGGTGTAGTGTCAGCTCCTCGGCATAATGTCTGTCCATATAGGCTGCAGCGCGGGAAATCCAGGCTTCTTCGGGGAGCTTGTGCTCGTGGGGCAGGCACCGTTTGCAGGGGCGGTAGCCCTCGCGCTGGGCTGCGGCAATTGTATCATAGAACTGGACATGCGCTCGCTTGGGAGGTCTGGATTTGCAAGAGGGTCGGCAAAAAATACCGGTCGTCCGCACCGCATACCAGAATCGTCCGTCGTGACTTGCATCATTATTGAGGACGGCCTGCCATTGCAGTTCCTCGTCAATTTCCATCCTAGTGACCTCCTCCTCTCCGTAGCTCAAGTATACCTCTGTAGAAACGAGAATGATACGTTCGGAAGATGGAAGCGCAAGATAACGAAAGTGCCATCAGGCGAAAGTATGGTATAACTGAGATAAGGAAAAGGAGGGGATGGCCGTGCAACTGAGTTTGCCTGTGCCGGAGCTTTTCAGTTTCGCGCAGAACCTGAGCTATCTGGAACGCTCGCCTCTGGAAATCCTGTATACTGTACAGAATGGCAAAGTGTACAGGGCCATTGACGCGGAAGGGACGGCATTAGTCGTTGAAATCGGGATGGCGGCGGATGATTCAGCGCTGCTGGTACGCTTCCTTGGAGACGGGCCGCCACCGGGAGCAGCTGTTAGGGCAGCGGCTACCCGATATGTGAGGCGGTGGTTCGACCTGGATACGGATTTGCGCCCCTTTGATGAGATGGCTCAAAAAGATACTTTGCTTCAGGAACCAGCCCGTCTGTACCGGGGCTTGCGGATTGCAGGAATCCCCGATTTGTTCGAGGCGATTAGCTGGGGCATCCTCGGTCAGCAGATCAATTTGCCCTTTGCCTATACGCTGAAGCGCAGATTAATAGAGCAGTATGGACGGCGGCTGGAGGCCGGTAATCAGAGCTACGCTATGTTTCCAACTCCGGAACGGATCGCGGGGCTAAGCGTTGAGGAGCTGAGACCGCTACAGCTGTCTAGTCGCAAGAGTGAATACCTCATCCATGTCGCCCAGTTGATTGGACGGGGGGAGTTGAGCCGGGAAGGGTTGCTCGCAGAGGGGGATTTGGCGCGGATGGAGCAGGCGCTGGTCCGGATTCGGGGGATTGGCCCATGGACGGCCAACTATGTATTGATGCGTTGTCTGCAAATGCCGACGGCTTTTCCCATCGCCGATGTGGGGCTGCACCTGGCACTCAAGCAGGCGCTGGGCTGGGACCGCAAGCCGACGATTCCTGAGATCCGGGAGCTGGCGGGCGGCTGGTCCGGCTGGGAGGCGTACGCGACTTTTTATATGTGGCGGTTGCTCTATTAGTTTCGGATGGAAGGTTAATGGGGTGGATAGTTAATTAGATGGATGGTTAAGGGACGAATTTCAGCACGAGGACAGCAGAGGAGACTTGAAGAATGACAGAGCAACAAGGGATGCAAAGCAAGTACAAGTGGGGGTTCTTCCTGGGAGGCATCGGCATACTCAGTCTGGGCATTGCGCTGACGATTGTTAGCGGCCTGGGTGTGTCGCCGTTTGATGCGGCATTGGTCGGACTGACACGGAGCGTAGGCCTGACCGTGGGCAGTTGGGAGATTATTATTGCGTTTGTGCTGATTTTTTTCAATGCGCTGTTGGGGCGCCATCGGCCGGACTTTGCCGGATTGGGCACCGCATTGGTGACCGGGCTTGGCATAGACGGGTGGCTGTTGGCCCTAAGGCATGTCGAGCCGACATTGCTGGGACAGCAGCTGGCGGGATTTGGTGTGGGCCTGCTCTGTATCGGTTTTGGCACGGCATTGTATCTGTATACACGGATTGCGCCGATCCCGGTGGACCGACTGATGCTGGTACTGCGCCAGCGCGCCCGGATGACGCTGGGTGTCGCGCGGACATTGATCTACCTGGTATTCCTCGGATTGGCGCTGCTGCTTGGCGGCCCAATTGGAATCGGCACCGTGCTGTCAGTCTGTCTCGGCGGCCTGATTCTGGCCTGGATGGCCCGGTCCGTCGAACGGATGGCGCCGTCTAGCGAGCCAGCACGTTCATAACGGCGTGCCCAGAGGAAGAAAGGTGTGCTACAGCAGGCGAAAGTCGAGGGTGGCGACAAATAGAGGAAGAAAGGTGCGCTATAGCAGGCGAAAGTCGAGGGTGGCGGCAAATAGAGGAAGAAAGGTGCGCTACCGCAGGCGAAAGTCGAGGGTGGCAGCAAATAGAGGAAGAAAGGTGCGCTACCGCAGGCGAAAGTCGAGGGTGGCGGCAAATAGAGGAAGAAAGGTGCGTTGCAGCGCAACGCACCTAAAAAAGCCGGCCCGACTGATTCCAAATCAGTTGGGCCGGCTTTCTGCATACTAGGCTAAACTAACTAAGCCGTCAAAGTATCTCCCCACTTGGACGGACCACGAGGCGTCCGCCCAAGCGCGGAGTAACGTTAGACTAGCGAAGCGGAGACAGCGTGAAGCGGTACGTGTACGGACGGTTGGCGTGGAGCAGGTACTCGCTGTGCGTCGGGGCTTTCCAGCTGTCGTCGCCGCCTACACCCATCTGCTTGTAGTTGACACGCAGCACGGTTTTCTCGGAGGCAGGCAGCTTGTAGCCGTGATCGTTCGCTTCCAGCTCCTCGAAGGTCCAAGGCAGCGCACATACTTCGAGCGGGATTGGGCCAGTGACGTGGAGACCTGCTCCGTCGGTGCCGGCTGTAATCGAAGCCTCGCGCACATCTGTCTTGTTGCCACACTCCTGCGGACGCAAGTAAGGCACATACTGATCAGTGACGAGTCCGATGAAGCGACCCAGACGGGCGCCGGTCTGACGGTCCCAATAGCTCTCGTGCGGTCCACGACCGTACCAAGCGATCGTGTCGAGCGAGCCGTTGAGCACGAGCTGCATGCCGACCGCCGGGATCTCCGGCAGACGCGAATCACTGCTGCCTGGCGTCAGGGACAGCTCGATCTCCACCGCTTCATCCGGACGTACGGTGTAGCTGACCGTCAGCGAGCTGACCGGTGCAGTTGGCAGCGTATAGTCCGCCCGGACTAGCACAAGCCGACCGTCCTGGGTCCAATGGAAGCGGCTCAGGCGGCGGCTCAGCGACGCTTCACGCCAGATGGCACTGCGCTCGTTCAACCGGCTGCCGATATCATTGTCGGTAATGGCTCTCCAGAAGGTAGGCGCTGCTGGCGCCAGCAGCCGCTCTTGGCCATCTGCCGCATAGGAGACGAGCTCCCCAGTCGCCAGATCGAAGGCGACAGCCAGGCCGCTGCCCGACACGACCAGGCGTCCATCCTGTTCCTGGGCATCCAGGGAGGCATCGGAGTGGTCAGCCGCAGGCAGCTTCGGCAGTCCTGGGGCGAGTACGAATTGATCCCAGGCGATTTCATGCCCGGCATCACCCCAAGGCGCAGCCGTTTTCAGACGGAAGGATACGGTCAGCAGCGCTTCTTCTGCTGAATCTACCGGGATTGCCTCGTATGGCAGGACGGCCTCCAGGGTCTCACCTGGTGCCAATGCCAGCGTCAGGCTGCCCTGCTGCGCAGGAGCACCACCCAGCTGAATCTCCCATGTGAGGTCGAACGCCTCAAGATCAAGGAACAGATATTTGTTGCGAACCTCGATGCGGCCTTCGGCGAGATCCACGGCGCGGATATCCACGTACTGGTAGCACTTCTTGACCTCCAACAGCTTCGGCGTGATCGAGCGGTCGCCGAAGATCAGGCCGTTGCCGCTGAAGTTGCCGTCATGCGGCGATTCGCCGAAGTCACCACCATAAGCGAGATACTCCGTGCCGTCCGGGGTTGTCGTGCGGATCGCTTGATCCACCCAGTCCCAGATGAAGCCGCCCTGCAGAATGTCATACTTGTCGAACAGCTCTGTATACAGGTGCAGTCCGCCGTTGGAGTTACCCATCGCATGGCTGTATTCGCAGATAATATAAGGCTTGCTCGCATCCTCCAGCGCATACTTCTCGACTTGATCAGGGCGGATGTACATGGTCGACTCGATGTCGGATGCGGCTTCCGATTTACGGTAATGGAAGATCCCCTCATAATGAACAAGCCGTGACGGATCCGCGTCCTTCAGGAAATCATGCATGGCGATAAAGTTATCACCGCCGAACGACTCGTTACCCAGCGACCACAGGACGATGGACGGGTGGTTCTTGTCGCGCTGGAACATCGAGTTGCAGCGATCCAGTACATTGGCTGTCCATTCCGGACGACTGCCTGGTACATTGCCTTCATTCAACTCGCCCTGACGGTAGTGCCACGTTCCGTGTGTCTCCAGGTTGGTCTCATCAATGACATACAGACCGTACTCGTCGCACAGCTCGTACCATACCGACTGGTTAGGATAATGCGAGGTGCGAACGGAATTGATGTTATGCGATTTCATCAGCAAAATATCAGTGATCATCTCTTCAACGCCAAGCGCACGTCCCGTATCACAAGAAAATTCGTGGCGGTTGACGCCCTTGAAGAGGACGCGCTTGCCATTGATTTTCATCAGGCCGTCCTTGAGCTCGAAGGAGCGGAAGCCAACTTTGGAGCTGACCGTCTGCACTAACTCGCCGTTTGCATCTGTCAGTGACAGGACGAGCGTATACAGGTGTGGAGTCTCGGCGCTCCAGAGTAGTGGTCGCTCAACGGAAGCTGTCAATTGCACCGACTGGCTGGCTCCGTTCGTAAAAGCAACGCCTTCGCCAGGTGACTGTGCCCATACAGAACGGCCATCTTTATCATGCAGTTGCATCGACAGCTGGTAGCCGGCTGCGGCTGCCAGGTTGTAATCCTCGAGCCGTGCATTCACGCGCAGCTCAGCATGCTCGTAATTCTCGTCCAGATGCGGCACGGCAAAGAAATCAGCGATGAAGACAGGAGGGGACGTGTACAAGTAGACTTCACGGAAAATCCCGCTCATGCGCCAGAAATCCTGATCCTCCAGCCAGCTCGCATCACACCAGCGATAGACCTCTACGGCCAGCTTGTTCTCACCGGGAATGAGATAAGGCGTCAGATCGAACTCGGCAGGCGTGAAGGTGTCCTCACTGTAGCCCACCAGCTCACCATTAAGCCATACGTAGAAAGCCGACTCTACGCCTTGGAAGCTGATGAAGACCGGCTGGCCCTGCCAAGCCTCGGGGACGGTCAGCGTCCGCACATAGGAGCCGACGGGATTGTATTTGGTTGGTACGTACGGGGGCTTCAGCTCCGGTTCAGATTCGGACCATGGATAGCGAATATTCGTGTATTGCGGATAATCATAGCCTTGGAGCTGCCAGTGGGAAGGAACCGCGATCTCGGCCCATTCACTTGTATCGTAATCGTTTTCGTAAAAGTTCGCGATACGCTCATCAGGATTCGGGGACCAGGCAAATTTCCATTGTCCGTTCAGAGACTGGCGCCAGGGAGATGCGGCTTTCTGGCCTGCAAGCGCCTGCTCGGCAGTCGGGTATCCGATCATCGAAGCATGGGCGGGCAGACGGTTTAATTGAAAGATCTCAGGGTTGTTATTCCACTCGGGATAGCCATTGCTTGGCGGTTGATGGACAAATTTGGTTCGCATAGTATCTCTCTCCCTTACGATTGAATACAGCTATATTCACAGTATAAAAGGTATCGGCTAGAGAAGATATAAAAGGATTTTGGGGATGATAGCACAATATTAAGGATTATCCGACAAGTAGCTGGAGACGATTACCCATTTCAAACCTGACTTGACCATGGCAGATATCTGTGTATAATGGAGGGAACGTCATAGGATCACAGTTTTCTAGGGTTCCGCACGCTGCGTGGACTGGACCGAGAGAAAACGGCAGCCGCAAGGCTGTGACACGGAGGGATAAAAGCCCGGGAGATAGACTGCGCCAGCAGTTTATATCCCGGGCTTTTGCTATGGTTACGGGAGAAGGCTGGCAGCAGTGGCGTTGACGTATGCCGGGAGAGTTCCCGGGGAAAATAAACCAAGGAGCGTGAGGAAGGATGAGCAAGAGCTGGCTGATGGTCATCATCGCAGCAGTATTTGAAGTCGGATGGGTGATAGGTTTGAAGCATGCGACGGGTTGGCTGGAGTGGGGAGCGACGGTAATCGCCATTATTGTCAGCTTTACGCTGATGATTGCAGCTTCGCGGGCGTTACCGGTTGGTACAGTCTACGCCGTTTTTGTGGGATTAGGAACAGCTGGTACAGTAATGGCGGAGATCATTCTGTTCGGTGGACAGGCGGAGCTGGGCAAACTGGCGATGATCGGATTGCTTCTGATTGGCGTCATTGGACTGAAGCTGGTAAGCCATGAGAAGCCTGAAGAGATTGTGGAGGTGGATCACGCATGAGCTGGATTGCGCTAATACTGGCAGGGTTATGTGAAATGGCAGGCGTCCTCATGATCAACAAATTTAATCATCAGCGTTCGTTGGCAGCTTTGGCCCAGCTTATTTTGGCATTTGGTCTCAGCTTCCTCCTGCTTGCTTATGCCATGGAGCATTTGCCGATGGGTACAGCCTATGCGGTGTGGACCGGGATCGGGGCATCGGGGGGCGCGGTGCTGGGAATGATCTTTTATGGGGAGCCGCGGCAGGCCTTGCGGATCTTCTTTATCGGATTGGTATTGGCTTCGGCGGTCGGATTGAAATTAGTCAGTTAGCGGGAAACAGCATCCAGTTGCATTGTTATCTTAAAGGTCTTATAATACTGAATGAACGTTCAGTATAAATAATAATAGGACAGGTGCAATCATCATGGAATCACAAAAAATGTTGAACCCGTTAGAAAATCAGTCCGTTGGACGCGCGTTTCTGCGCTATCTCATTCCATCGCTGCTAGGCATGCTTCTCGTCGCAGTCAATATTGTCGTCGATGGCATCATGGTCGGGAACAAGCTTGGTGCTGAGGCGCTGGCAGGAATCGGCATTGCCAGTCCGGTGTATACCCTGCTGATTGCCATGTCACTATGGCTCGGTATCGGCGGCGCGACACTATACTCTCAGGCCATGGGTGCCCGAGATACGGACAAGGCGAAACGGATATTTGCGCAGTCGCTTACGGTGATCTTCTCAGTGACTCTGATCATCGGGGTGACGGCTTTTATTTTCCGGGAGCCGCTCGTTTATGGTCTCGGGGCCAATAGTGACACCTACCCGCATGCGATGGCTTATATTACAGTCATGCTGCTGCTAGGTTTTGTGTTCACGGTAGAGAATGCGCTCAGCATTTTCGTACGCAACGACGGCAATCCCAACCTGGCGATGGCGGCGCAGATCACATTTGCGCTCTCCAACATCGGCATTAACTATATTGTTCTCTATGTGCTCGATCTCGGTGTGGCGGGCGTAGCGACAGGTACAATCATTGCAGCCTCGCTCGGCTTGCTTGTGTTATTGACGCACTTTACACGGAAAGCCAATAATCTGCATTTACGCCGTTTCAAATGGGACCGCGTCCTGTTCGTATCTGCTGTGATCATCGGTTTTCCAAGCTTTCTGGCGGAGGTCGGCATCTCCGTGTTCACGATCTCGCACAACTTGTCTCTTGAGCATTTGGCCGGCACATCAGGTGTAGCGGCTTTCTCGATCATTAACTATACGCATAGTGTTGTCCTGCTAACCTTTCTGGGCATGGGCTCGGCCATCCAACCATTGGTGAGCTACTATCATGGTGCGCGCCAAGAGGAGCGTAAACGACAGACCCTCCGGATCGCACTCTGGACCGCAGCGGGGGCAGGCGTGGCGTTACTGGTATTTATTCAGCTGTTCACGCCTTGGATCGTCGGTATCTTCGGTGACTTCACTCCGGCTGTGAAGCAAACAGCCGTGGATGGCTTTCAGATATTCGTATTCGCCTACGCGTTCATGGGCATGAACTTTGTCATGATGACCTACTTTCAGTCGGTCGACCATGTGCGGATGGCGGTCTGGATTACAGCAGCGCGGGAAATTATCATCATGCTGCTGTTCCTGCTCATTTTGCCACCTTGGCTCGGCATTACCGGGGTCTGGCTGGCGGTCCCGCTCTCCGAAGCTATCGTCTTGCTGACCATCGTGGTGTACTATAGAAAATATGGTGCCATCACAAGTCCTGCCCGGTTGGGAGCGGACCGATGAAGCAGGAGGGGAAGACGATGAACAAAAAACGCCAGCAGAGCGAACAGACCAAGGCCCGGCTGGCCGAGGCAGCTCGGTCGTTATTTGCCCAGAAGGGGTTTAAGGCAACTTCTATTGAAGATATCGTAGCGGCGACGGGTTCGAGCAAGGGCAATATTTATTATCACTTTCAGAGTAAAGAAGGGCTGTTCCGCTATTTGCTGGATGAGTGGTATGAGGAGTGGAGCGAGCAGTGGGACGCTAAGCAAGGCAACTACACGACAGTAGTAGACAAGCTGTACGGGTTGGTCGAACGTCTGGTGGTGGATGATCTCAATCATCCGCTGAGCAAAGCGATGGACGAATTTCTCTCCACGGAGCTGGAGAGCAACGACGTACAACAGGTAGTGGCCGGCTATATGGACGAGCATCTGCGCTTTAACCGGGAGCTCCTGCAGGAAGGCATGGACAAGGGGGAGCTGCAGCAGGGGAACGCTGAAGAGCTGGCGATCATTCTCGAAGCCACGTTGATGGGCCTGGCCGAGATGGCGAAGCGTCTGCCGCAAGCCGACGCGCTTGTGATGCATCGAAAGGCTATAGAGGTTTTCTTGCAAGGGACGCTGAAGCGCGACTGAACGGGGATAGCGGTAAGAAAGACAAAAACGACGGCGCCAAGGGTCATCCCCTGGCGCCGTCGTTCATGTTTAAAGGTAGAAGATTTATTGAGCTGGCATCTCCGGCATCATTTCGTCCATCGAAGGCGCGTTCAGTGCTTCTTCAGGAACGGTGATTTCACCGACTTCGTTGTAGTTGGAGAACGTGCTTTCCGATTTGTTGTTCATTTTCATCGTCATGCCTTCCTGCTCCATTGTCATCGACATTTCCACGTTCATCGATACAGGCAGGTAGTCGTCTTTACGGACGGTATAAACGATGAGCATTTTTTCAATACCCATTTGATCCATCAGCTGGTCCATACCACCTGCATCTGCACCGCCGCCCATGCCTTCGAGCATGTTCTTAGACAGTTCTTTCACGTTGTCACCAGACACGTCTGCGGTCAGGATGTAGTTGTCGCCTTCTTCCGTAACCGTGGTTTCATTCGTGATGGTCTTGAAGTGCTCCAGTTGGGCTTCTGGGCTTGCTTGCTGCTGCAGTTGCTCCATCATTGCGCCTTGCTCTGGGCCAGCCATCTTGATCCATTGGCCGGATACCTGCATGTACATGCCCTCAGGAGTCATGTACTGGATCATTTCCTGGTTACCGCCAGCTTCAGCCGGCATTTCCATTGTCAGCTCCTGATAAGCAGTAAGAGGGTTTTGGATAATGTCGCTTTTGACCGATGTTTTCACATTTTGTGTTTCACCGTTCATGTCGATGGTTTGCTCGGAAACCATCTCCATCGTGAAGCTCTCCATACTTGCAGAGGCTGCAGCAATGTTAGTAATCAGCTCTTCTGCCGTCGGCACATCGCCGGAAGGCTCTTCTGTGGCGTCAGGCTCATTTGTCTCTGTATTCGTAGCATTATCTGTTACATTGTTAGTTGTTCCGCCAGTCCCCTGTGTATCATTTGTTGTTGCGTTGTTTCCGCCGCCACATGCCGCAAGCACAGTTGCCAGCATCACAATCACCATTACCATAGACCATTTTTTCAACGTTGTTTCCTCCCACTGGTTTCTCTTTTTTTATTTGGTAAGTAAATTTTGGCTTTCATCTCTCTTCGCCTCGATTTACCAAAACCCGCTACGGTTTCTTATTATTCCACGAGTTGACATGGAAGTCATGATAGCAGGGTCACAAAGTTTTGTGCCCTTCGTCTGATGTTTTCTCGCAGAACTAGCACATGTATCCATTAACCCGGTTTTTGTTAGGTCAATCATCCCACGACAAAAAATGACTGCTCGCAACAAAGCAGTCATTTCGGAGATGGCGATTATCCTTTAAGCTTGCCCCGATAAGCGGAAGGGGAGACACCGATAATTTGCTTGAACAGCCTGGAAAAATAGTAGGGATCCGTCATCCCGAGGGTAAGACTAATCGACTTGACGCTATCATCCGTCAGATCAAGCAGCTGGCAGGCCCGCTGCATTTTTAAACGCAGATAGTAATCGATCGGAGCAAAGCCGGTATGCTGCTTGAACAAATGGTTCAGGTGCTGCTTGGAGATGCGTGTGTAGGTGACCAGCTCTTCAATGGTCACATGTGACTCCAGACGCTCCTGCATGAGCAGCATCGCCTGCTCAATATAAGCTTGGCTCTTGATTGCCTGGCGTTCCGGCAGGAGTCCGATATAGCTGATCAGGTAACGGACGGTGTGCGACACATGCAATTGATGGGGCAACGAATAGGCGCGGGCCGAGAGCAGGTCATAGCACTGATGGAACAGCTCCACCAGCCGTTCCCCGTCTGCTGCCGAGGGCAGTTGGCGGACACCGTCAGGCGTATCAATGCCAGCCAACAGCGGACCTGCTTGCTCCCCTTGCAGATGAAACCAGTAAATGCTCCATGGCGCTGCAGCATCCGCGCCATAGGCGTGGGGAATGCCGGCAGGCAGAATGGCCACGCTCAGCTCCACGACCTGGACGGGGCTGCCGTCTCCCAGGCGAATCCAGCCCCGACCGCCGGCACAATAGATTAGGATGTGTGAATCGCAGCCATGCGGACGTTCGCGGTAATGATCAGCAGCCCTGGGATAATAGCCGATATCGGTCATATGAATTTGGTTGATCAGCGGGTGGGAGGCGAGCTCCTCCAGTTGATAGCTGGGGAGGACAATGATTTTCTCCGACTGAAACCCTTCTGCTTTGCGAATCATGCGATGCCCCCTATACAGATATCCGTTTGATTCCAGTCTAACAGACTATTGTCCATCATGAACAGCGGATCATTCATGGCCTGCCAGTCTGGGATTCGGTAAGGTAGAGCTATCAACTACCAAGCCGAGGAGTGAATGTTCATGAGTCAGTCGCATCAACCAGCCCAAGTCCGGGAGACGGTTGCCGCTATCCCTACCTATGGCGTGGGCCAACCGGACCGCAACCCCATGTTTCTGGAGAAGCGGGTCTACCAGGGCAGCTCGGGCCGAGTCTATCCGCATCCCGTCATTGACAAGATTGAGGATCAGAAGACGCTGAAGGACTATACGATGCTCATTCTCGAAAACGATTACTTGCGAATCGAGATCATGCCGGAGCTCGGCGGACGCATCTATCGTGCGGTGGACAAGACCAACAACTATGATTTTGTCTACTATAATCAAGTCATCAAGCCGGCACTTGTCGGTCTGGCTGGACCTTGGATCTCTGGAGGCATCGAGTTCAACTGGCCCCAGCATCATCGCCCCAACACATTCGGGCCGGTGGAATACAAGCTGGAGCAGGGGGAGGATGGGACGGCGACCGTCTGGATCAGTGAGATTGACCGCATGTACGGGACCAAGGTAACGGCCGGGTTCACGCTACATCCGGACAAAGCTTATCTTCAGATCAACGCTCAATTGTACAATCGTACGGCGCAGCCGCAGACGTTTCTGTGGTGGGCCAATCCTGCCGTTGCAGTCAATGATCACACGCAGTCGGTCTTCCCGCCGGATGTGAATGCCGTATTCGATCATGGCAAGCGGGATGTCTCCCGGTTCCCTATTGCCACAGGCACCTATTACAAGATGGACTATTCCGAAGGCGTCGATATCTCCCGCTACAAGAATATCCCAGTGCCTACCTCCTACATGGCCTACAAGTCCGACTACAATTTCGTAGGCGGGTACGACCACGCTGTAGGTGCGGGTCTTCTGCATGTGGCCAACCATCATATCTCACCCGGCAAAAAGCAATGGACCTGGGGCAATGGAGAATTCGGCCAGGCCTGGGATCGCGCGCTGACGGATGAGGATGGCCCATATATTGAATTGATGACCGGTGTCTATACGGACAACCAGCCGGATTTCACCTGGCTGCAGCCGTATGAAGAGAAGTCGTTCACCCAATACTTCATGCCTTACAAAGGAGTAGGCGTGGTCAAAAATGCGACTATCGACGCTGCAGTTAATCTCGAGATCAGCGAGGACGGCAGCAAGGCGGCTATTCTCGTCTATGTGACAGCCGACAGAGAAGGAGCTGTCGTCTCCCTCACGCATCGGGGGCAAGCGCTGCTTCGCCGCAACAGCCATCTCTCGCCGGAGACGGTCTTCTCCGAAGAGGTTGGGCTGCCAGAAGGTGTACAGCCGCATGAACTCGAGGTAGTGGTCTACGACAGGGAAGGCCGCACGCTGGTTCGGTACCGGCCTGCTGCACCTTCGATCGAGGAGGTGCCGGACGCCGCCAAGCCGCTGCCCCAGCCGGAGGAGCTGAAGACACAGGAGGAATTGTATCTGGCTGGCCTGCATCTGGAGCAGTATCGGCATGCGACCTTCGAGCCGGAGGCGTATTACCTCGAAGGGTTGAAGCGGGACCCGCAGGACAGCCGGATCAATGTGGCGTATGGCACGCTGCTGCTGCGACGCGGCTTGTGGGAAGCGGCGGAAGCCTGTTTTCGCCAGGCGATCAGCCGGCTGACCTGGCGTAATCCGAACCCTTACAACAGCGAAGCCTATTACCAGCTTGGAATGGCGCTCAAGTACCAGGACCGGCTAGATGAGGCGTTCGCCGCCTTGTACAAAGCGGTCTGGTCTGCCGATTGGCAGGATGCCGGCTACTACTCGCTTGCCCAGATTGCCACTTCACGCGGAGCCTATGAGGAGGCGCTGGAGCTGGTGGACCGCGGGCTGATCCGTAATGCCCACAACTACAAAGCGCGTCACCTCCGGGCAGCTGTGCTGCGTCTGGCTGGTGAACCAGAGGCGGCTGCCGCTTATGCCCGCCAGACGCTGGAGCTGGACAAAGCAGATTTCGGTGCAGCCTGGGAGCTGGCGCTGAGTCTGCAGAGCGCCGGTGACGAGGAAGCAGCCGGTGCGGTGCGAAGCGAGCTGGAGCGTCTGATGCGCGAAGATGTGCATAACTACCTTGCGCTGGCTTCGGATTATACCGCCGCTGGTCTCTACCACGAAGCGGTTGGCGTATTGGAGAAGGTAACTTCCGTGCAGGGGGAGGCTGCAGATTACCCGATGGTCCATTATGGACGGGCTCTTTGCCTTAGCCGCCTCGGTGAGACCGAGCAGGCCTCTGAGAGCGTTCGCGCTGGCAGTGCTGCCAAGCCCGATTATTGCTTCCCGAACACGCTATTCGATCTGCAGGTGCTGGAGCATGCCGCCCTGCTTCAGCCAGAGGATGCGCGCGTGCCTTATTTCCTGGGGAACCTGTATTATGACTGCAAGCGGGGCGAGGCTGCCATCTCGGCGTGGGAGCGCTCGGCGGCAGCCGATCCGTCACTGGCCACGGTTCATCGCAATTTGGCGCTCGCCTATTATAATAAGCAGCAGGACGCAGAGCGCGCGCTGGACGCGCTTGAATTGGCCTTCCGCTGCGATCCTGCCGACGCAAGGGTAGCCTACGAGCTGGATCAGCTGCGTAAAAAGCTTGGTCATCTGGCAGAGGAGCGGCTGGCTTTCCTGGCGGGCCATCTGGATCTGGTGGAGGCCCGGGACGACCTTTATCTTGAATATGTCACGCTGCACAATACCCTAAGCCGGTATGAAGAGGCGATTCAGTTGCTGGCCCGCCGGACCTTCCACCCGTGGGAGGGCGGGGAAGGCAAGACCTTGGGGCAGTATGTGCTGGCGCATGTCGAGCTGGCCAAGCAGGAGCTCGATGCGCAGCGTTATGCCGAGGCAGAGGAGCTTCTGATGCAGGCGCTGCACAATCCGGTCAACCTGGGCGAAGCCAAGCTGGCTGGTGCCCAAGAGAACAATGTGTACTATTATCTCGGCTGCGCGCTTGCCGATCAGGGCAGAGAGCAAGAGGCGGAGACGGCCTTCCGTACGGCTTCTCAGGGCCTCGATGAACCTGCCAGTGCGATGTACTACAATGATCAACCGCCGGAGATGATTTTTTATCAAGGCTTGGCATGGGAGAAGCTGGGCAATCCCAAGGAAGCCAACAAACGATTCAACAAGCTCATCGACTATGCCGAGAAACATCTATTTGATGATGTGAAAATTGACTACTTCGCCGTGTCGCTGCCGGACTTCCTCGTCTTCGATGAGGATCTGAACAAGCGGAACGTTATCCATTGCCGGTTCATGCGGGGACTGGGCCTGTTGGGTCTACAGCGACCACAGGAAGCAGGAGCGGAGTTCGAGACTGTGCAGGCGCTTGATCCGGGACATCAGGGCGCGTCCATCCACCAGCGGCAGGCTTCGAGTAAAGAGGAGGGATAGTCCATGACGCCTTATTCACTGCACATTGATCAGCCCAACAAAGAGATCCGTCCTGGCAAACTGGCGGGTAACGGTGGGAGCAGCCCCAAGGGAGGCAGCTACGGCTTTACGAATTTCTATATGCTGCGCAACGGCAAGCCCTTCATTCCCGTTGTCGGCGAATTTCATTTCGCCAGATTCTCTTATCTCCACTGGGAGGAAGAGCTGCTGAAGATGAAGGCGGGGGGCGTCAATATTGTCGCCACGTACATCTTCTGGAATTATCACGAGGAGGAAGAAGGGGTCTTCAACTGGCACGGCAACCGCAATCTCCGTCATTTCGTCGATCTCTGCGCCAAGCATGAGCTGCCGCTCGTGCTGCGGATTGGTCCGTTCTGCCACGGCGAAGTCCGCAACGGCGGTATCCCGGACTGGGTTTTCCACAAGCCGCTCGACATCCGCTCCAACGATCCGCACTATTTGGCTTATGCCAAGCGGCTGTATCGTCAGATTGCCCGTCAGGTGAAGGGCTCGCTGTTCCAGGAGGGAGGACCGGTTATTGCGGTACAGCTGGAGAACGAGTACATGCACTGCGGCGCACCACAGGACTCTTGGGGGTACAAAACGGGTGTTTTCATGTCGTCTGGCACAGGCGGCGAGGCGCATCTAGATGAGCTGCGCCGCATCGCCGAGGGGGAAGGTATTCGCCCGATATTCTTCACAGCAACAGCCTGGGGCGGTGCAGCCGTGTCCTCGCAGGATACGCTGCCAATGCTGGCAGGCTACGCCTACACGCCCTGGATTCCTAATCAGCCGCCGAGCGGCGAATATATTTTCCGTGATCTGCACGTGACGCCGATGGAGGCGGTCAACTACGATTCGGAGCAGGTTCCTGTGGCGTATTGTGAGATGGCTGGCGGGATGCAGGTCAGCTACACGGCACGGCCGAATGTCAGTCCGGAGAGCGTGGAGGCGATGACCCTGGTCAAGCTTGCCAGCGGCAGCAATTTGCTTGGCTACTACATGTATCACGGTGGCTCCAATCCCGAGGGTCAACGCGGCGGTTATTTGAATGAGTACGGCTTGCCGAAAATCACCTATGATTATCAATCGCCGCTGGGAGAGTTCGGCCGGGTAGGCAAGTCCTATGACCGGATTCGATCGCTGGCACTGTTCATGGAGGCCTATGGGGAGCTGCTGGCACCGATGGGCACGCTGCTGCCACAGGGCCAGGAGACGATTGATCCCGAGGATATGGATAGCTTGCGCTGGTGTGTCCGTCACAAGGATGGCGGCGGGTTTGTCTTCCTCAACAATTTCCAGGATCATCAGGAGATGCCGGAACGCAGCGGCGTGCGCCTGGAGCTGGAGACGGCCCAGGGAGCCGTTGCTTTTCCACAGGAAGGGACCTTCACGCTCAGCCGGGACGTAAGTGCCGTGCTGCCGTTCCACCTCGACTTGTATGGCGCGCATCTTATATCGGCCACCGTGCAGCCCCTCACTCGGTTGGAGCAGAATGATCCTACGCTGGTGTTCTATGTACAACCAGGACTGGCGCCGGAGCTCGTGTGGGACCGGAGCACGGTTGCTGCCATTCACAGTGATTCCGCAGACGTGACTGCCACGGAGCAGCGCTGGGTCATCAAGCCGGCAATCGGCAAGCAGCATGGACTTGTGTTGGAGCTAACCAATGGTCAGGAAATTCATGTCATTGTACTGAGCCGGCAAGAGGCGCTGCAGACCTACAAGGTGGAGGTTTGGGGCCAGGAGCGCCTGGTGATCAGCTCCAGCCGGATCTATGTCAAGGATGAGCGTCTGATCAGTACATCGGAAGGCGCGTCGTTGTGGCAGGTCTCCCTATGGCCGGGACTCCCGGAGGAGAGAGTGCAGACAAGTACAGGCACAGTGAGCCATGGCACGGAAGGTGTCTTTCAGACGCTGGAGCTGCAGGTTGCGGACTATGCGCCCGAAGTGAAGGTCGAGCATCCTATGGAGCGCAGCGCTCTGCTGACGATTGACACGGAGTGGCCGCAACAGGTATCTGATGTGTTCTTGCATGTTGCCTATGACGGCGATGTGGCGGCGGCTTACCTGGGTGATCGGATGCTTACCGACCATATTCATTATGGCGAATCCTGGCCCATCGGGCTCAAGCAGTTCCGCGAGGAGCTGGAGGGGCAACAGCTGCATCTGTCGATTACGCCGCTGCGCAAAGGCACGGTACACACCTTTGTCAATCAGGCGCTCGTTGAACGGTTCGAAGGCGTCGAGATCGCTGTATTTCATGAGATCAAGCCGGTGCCGTATTATACGGCTGCGCTGTACCAGTCCTATCGTTAGCAGAGCATGAAAAGTATGGAGCGACCCTCAGGGTCGCTTTTTATGTTGTGGATAAGATGTGTCCCAACCCGCTGCTCGCCCGCTGTAACGCACTTTTCTTCCTCTATTTTCACGGATTCCCACTCGGCACCAGCTGTAACGCACCTTTGTTCCTCTAATTGCATGGCAACCCGCTGCTCGGCCGCTGCAACGCACCTTTGTTCCTCTATTTGTCTGACAACCTGCTGGTCGGCCACTGTAACGCACCTTTGTTCCTCTATTTGCCTGGCAACCCGCTGCTCGGCCGCTGTAACGCACTTTTCTTCCTCTATTTTCACGGATTCCCACTCGGCACCAGCTGTAACGCACCTTTGTTCCTCTAATTGCATGGCAACCCGCTGCTCGGCCGCTGCAACGCACTTTTCTTCCTCTATTTGCACGAATCCCCACTCAGCACCAGCTGTAACGCACCTTTGTTCCTCTATTTGCTCGGCAACCCGCTGGTCGGTCGTTAGAGCAAGGGGATGAGTCTCTTAGAATCATCCGCAGGGTGATTTTGTTCTTGATTGACCTTGCAAAATGACCCTTAAACCTAGAAAATAAACCGTTTTCATAGCATCCTCCCGCTGTTTATAATTTGGATACACCAAATAAGTCAACGAGGGGGTGGAGACAAATGAAAGCGGTCACGGGAACATCGACCACGCAAAAACAAGGGTTTTTCCAACAGTTCAAAAAACAGCTTTCCTTTCAAATGTTTGTCTGGCTCGGCCTGTTCTTTTTACTCCTGTTCCATTACCTGCCGATGTTCGGCATCATCATCGCCTTTAAGGACTATCGAATTTCTACAGGCATTCAGGGAATCTTCTCAAGCCCCTGGGCAGGCTGGAAGCATTTTGAGGCGTTCTTCAATGATTACAATTTCAACAACCTGGTACGTAATACGCTGGCACTCAGTTTCTTGAAGGTGATCTTCTCCTATCCGATCCCGATTCTGCTGGCTATCTTGCTCAACGAAGTGAGAAACGCCTTCTTCAAGCGCTTCGTGCAGACGGTGAGTTATCTGCCACACTTCATCTCCTGGGTCGTCGTATCGGGCATTGCCTATACGTTCTTCTCCGCAGATTATGGCATTGTCAACGATTTGCTGCTCTCCACCGGTATAATCAATCAGCCGCTCGATGTTTTGACCAATCCCGATTCGTTCTGGGGATTCGCTGTATCCAGTGCCATTTGGAAAGAAGCGGGGTGGTGGACAATTATTTTCCTGGCTGCCATTACGGGCATTGATCCTGCGCTGCACGAAGCGGCTGAGATTGACGGGGCGAGCCGGATCAAGCGGATCTGGTACATCACGCTGCCTGGCCTGAAAGGCGCCAGCATTGTGGTGCTGATTCTGACAATCGGCAGTATCCTGGGCGGTGGGCTGGTAGGCTCCAACTTCGAGCAAGCGATGCTTTTTGGCAATCCTCTCAACAGTGATACCTCGCAGATTATACAGACCTACGCGTTTAATGTCGGGCTTGCAGAAGGCAGATTCTCGTTCGCGACGGCGATTGATCTGATGCAATCTGTCATCTCGGTCATTCTCATCTTTAGCAGTAACTATATTGCCAAGCGGGTTTCGGGATCGAGCCTGTTCTAACACCTAGAAGGGAGGCGTACAACAATGCGACGAGGCAGGAAACGAACGACAGAAGATTGGATTCTGGATTCCGGAATCACCACCTTACTCATCATCATCTCATTTGTCACCCTGTATCCGTTCTACTATATCCTGATCATGACGTTCAACGCGGGAACCGACACGAGCTTTGGCGGGGTATATTTATGGCCGCGATCCTTTTCACTCGATAACTATATTTACTTTTTTGATGATGCCCGCTGGATGAATGCATTTGGCGTAACGGTGCTGCGTACGCTCATCGGCACCGCGCTCGGAGTGGGCTTTACAAGTATGGTAGCCTACGGGCTGGCCAAAAAAGACTTGCTCTTGCGCAACGCCTATTTTATCTTTGTCATCATTGCGATGAACTTCTCAGGTGGGCTGATCGCATTCTATGTGGTGCTCCGCAGTCTGGGCTTGATCAATTCGTTTGGTGTCTATGTCATCCCGTCCATGCTCAACATCTTCTTCCTGCTCATCGCGATTTCGTTCTTCCGGGAGATTCCGGAGGAGATGGCAGAATCGGCCCGCATCGACGGAGCGAGTGAACTGCGGATCTTCGCCCGGATCATGGTGCCGGTGTCGCTCCCACTCATGGCAACAATGAGTCTGTTTCTGGGTGCAGGACAATGGAATTCCTGGCTGGATTCAGCCTATTTCGTCCAGAGCGAGGAGCTGCGTACCCTGACCTATCGTATGATGCAGGTCATTAATCAGAGCATGATGCCGACGGGGAGCGCGGATGCAACCGCCTCGATGGCCAGGCTCAGTGTAACACCGCTATCACTGCAAGCAACTGCAATGGTGGTTTCGATTGTACCGATCCTGTGTGTCTATCCATTCCTGCAGCGTTATTTTGTCTCGGGGATGATGATCGGCTCTGTAAAGGGCTAAACTAGGAATTTAAGAGGGGGAACTCACATGACAGCAACACCTAAAAACCACTTCAATACCCGATGGCTGGCGCTGCCCTTGGCAGCAGCACTTGCCATTACAGGCTGCAGCTCCAACAACGGCGGCAACGCGCCGACCGAAGGTGGCACTACCGAACAAACCGGAGGATCCGCGGGTCCGACCGAGATTACCTTATTCGTAGATGCGACCTGGTATCCGTACCAGGACTGGACAGGCCCGATTCCAGAGGCCATTACAGCCGCAACTGGCGTACGACCGAAGATTTCTGTGGCAACCGATGACAAGCAGCTGTCGCTGATGGTATCCTCCGGCGACCTGCCTGATCTGGTGCTGTCGCCGAACTGGCAGCTGATGTCCGATGCCAATCTCAGCCATGCGTTTAATGATCTCATTCCTGAATACGCACCTGAGCTGTCTTTTGACCCCATTAAGCAACTTGTGAACACAGCGAAGGACGGCAATTACTATACGATTCGTAATGACTTCTCGACCGAAGCCGAGTGGCAGGCTGCACCTCATGCCTTCCCAATCACCCCTGGCTTGCAGGTGCGACAAGATCTGATGGAGGAGATGGGGAATCCCGAGATTCAAACGCTGGACGACTTGGTTGGGGTACTCCAGCAAGTGAAGTCTCAGTATCCTGACATGACGCCGTTGGTTCTTAATCCGAACTGGACGCATCCGTTCTTCTCCGCCCAGTTTGGTGCAGTGACGTCGGGATTTGCTGATCAAGAAGGGCAATTAATTCACCACTTGAGACAGCCGGAGCTCATGCAATCGTTCCTGTTCATTAACCGGTTGTACAGAGAGGGGCTGGTGACGTCAGAGAATTTTGCCTATAAGAATGAAGTTCAGACGCAAGAGATGATGACCGGCGGCAAAGGATTCGCGTACACGTGGACCAGCCAGGGGGCCGACCGTCTCAATGCGGCAGTTGGCGACAGTGGCATGACCTTCGCCGAGCTCGCCGATCCGCTCAGCCCCGATGCCAAAATCCACAACTCTGGCAACGGATACTTCGGACTGTATGTGACCAAGAGCAACAAGCATCTGGAGGAAACGATGAAGCTGGTCTCCTACCTGTTCTCCGAAGAAGGCTGGCAGACTGCTCAGTGGGGGATTGAGGGTGAGCATTGGGAAATGCATGAAGAGGGGTACCCGGTGTTCAATTATGATAATAATGACGAGAAAGTCATGAAGGAGCTGGGCGTTTACTGGTGGGGCGTACCTACCGAGACTGGAGTTGGCATGTCGTTATCAGCCTACAACCCGGGCTCGGAGACGACACGTGTGGGCGAGAAGTACAGGGAAATTGTAGAATACAATCCGGCACTGGGAATGGTCAATCCAGAGAATGACTCGGACGAACAAATTATCCGCACCAATATTGACAACATGCTCCGCAACGAGATCACCAAGATTTATCTGGCGCCAACCGAGGAAGAGGCGGTGAAGGCGTATGAGGAAATCATCGCCAAGGCGGACAACATCGGGATGGAGAAGCTGGAGGCGTGGGCCAACTCGCAGTATGGCGAGTATAAAGAGCAATACGATGGTATGGTAAACTAGTTGTACCCCCAAGCGGAATCGTGGCCATGCCTCGGTTCCGCTTGGCTCATGACTAGCGGGGATGAAGAGAAGCGAGGCGAAGCCCATCATGATGTCCAGACTAACAAGATTGCTCTCCGAGAACCGGTTCAACCTGCGGATCAGTACCAAGATGGTGCTGGGCTACATCGTTATCGTGTTTCTTCCCTTTGTCCTGTTCGGCATCTTCACCTATTATCAATTGTACGACAAGCTGATTACTCAATATCAGCTGGCTAATCAGCAGAGCATTGAGCAGATTACGAGCAATGTCGATACCAGTCTGCTGAAAGTAGAGTCCGTTTATTCGGTGTTTCAAAATAATCCGGCCCTAATTAGCTTTTTGAATGATGACTACATCGAAGACAGGGATCTCATCTATGCATTCAACAAAGACATTAGCCCGGCTTTTTCATTTGCGTATCTGGGGGATCCCATGATCTCGGAGGTAATGGTCTATCCCCGTCTGCAAGACCGTCTCGCGACGGTCACCGTGTTTCCTCCATATGAAGAGATCTACGAACGATTGAGCGGCGAACAGCTGGCCCGGCTGACTCCGACTCGGGGACTATGGGTCCATCAGCCATCAGGGCCTGGAGGCAATGAGCTAACGCTCTCGTATTATCACAAACTATACAATGATCGCTACACGACCGAGCTGGGAATTCTGCGCGTCGACCTGGGGCCAGAGCTGCTCCATGAATTGATGCAGGGGTTGCGCAACGTTCATCCCGATAACGACCTCCTCCTGACCGGAACCGACGGCAGCCTGTTGTTGAGTCGGCTCCAGTCCGACTTCACAAGCAACCAGGTGGAGCAACTGCTAGGTCACGCTGACCGCAAGGAAGCACATCTCATCAAGATGGATGGACAGTCCTGGATGGTCAATATTGCGGAGCTGGAGCGGGCCGGTTTGAGGGTGGTAGAGGTCAACCGGATGGGTACGCTGTTCCATACGCTGCAGAGCAAGGAGCTGATGGCAGGGGCTGGCCTCGCGCTGTTGCTGCTGTTCTCCGTACTTTATTACCTGGTGGTTTCGTCGTTAACCAACCGTGTCATCCTGCTGTCCAGGCATATGCGGCGGATCGGTGACGATACGGTTTCCGGCCAATATACAGGTCCTACGGGAACGGATGAGGTTGGATTTCTGATACGCAATTACAATGCCATGCTGCAGCGCATTGACGAGCTCGTCAGCCGGGTTCAGAAGGTGGAGCGGTTGAAGAAGGAAGCCGATTTCAAGATGCTTCAGGCCCAGATCCATCCCCATTTTCTGTACAATACGTTGGAAACGATGCGAATGCTGGCCAGGAAAGAGAAAGCCCACACCGTATCGGAGATGGCATTCTCGCTCGGCAGTCTGCTGCGCTACAGCTTGTCCCGGAAGGACGAGGTCACGCTGGCTGAGGAATTGGAGAATGCCGAGCGGTATCTTGCGATTCATCAGATCCGCCTGGATGGGCTGGAGATGACATGGGAGGTTGAAGCATCGCTGCTCGTCTTGAAGTGTCCGCGGCTCATCGTGCAGCCGTTAGTGGAGAACAGTATCCTCCATGGCTTGTCCAAGAAAAAGGGAGCGAAACAAATCGTGATTCGCGTCTATGAACAAGAACAATATGTCTATGTAGAGGTTTGGGACAATGGGGCAGGGATTACGGCTGAACGGTTGGTCGAAGTGAACGAGACCCTATGGGGTACGCGTGCGCCGGAAGCCTACCGCTCGACAGGCTCGGGCATCGGTCTAGCCAATGTTCATGAACGGGTGGCGGCCTTCTATGGTGCCGGGTCAGGTCTTACCATCAAGAGTTCCCCTGGCGAAGGAACCTGTTGCACACTGAAAATGGCTGCGGAGGCGATAAGCGATGTTGAAATTGATGCTCGTCGATGACGAATCCATCATCCGTGACGGGATTCTGGATATGATTGAGCAAGAGAAATCGGCGTTCACTCACATCGTCACGGCTTCTGACGGCAGGGAAGCGCTGGACAAAATGGAGTATTTTCTGCCGGATCTGCTAATTACAGATATCGAGATGCCGGAGATGGACGGACTGGAGCTGATTCGCGAGGCGCGCAAGAAGCAGGTGACGCATGTCATCATCTTGTCGGGCTATGATCTGTTCGAATATGCGCAGCAGGCCGTTCGGCTGCATGTAGAGGATTACTTGCTCAAGCCTGTCCATCAGGCCGAGCTTGGGCGGCTCCTGAAGTCAATGGCAGTGGACCTGCTGGAGCGCAAGCGGGAGGAGGCGGGACCTCAGATCAGGAGCGAGAGCTCGCCTCCTGCCCGCCCCAACAACGAATATATCCGCCTGCTGAAGGAGTATGTGGAGAACAACTACGCGCAGGATCTATCGTTGTCGTCGGCAGCGGAGTACCTCGGACTCCACCCCAGTTACATGGGCCAGCTGTTGAAGAAGGAGACGGGCACAACCTTTGTCCAGTATTTGACCCAGCTGCGGATGACCAAAGCGAAGGAGCTGCTAACTCAGGCCCGTCAGCTGCCTCTTGCAACCGTAGCGAAATGCGTAGGCTATGAGAACCATCGCCATTTCTACAAGGTGTTCAAGCAGCAGTGCGGAGTTACGCCAGGCGAGTATCGTGAGCGTCAAGCAGGGGGAATCGCTTCATCTTCTCCGGAGTGACCGATATTGGGAAGCGGTCATGCCGTACTGCTGTTTGAACGAATGGCTGAAGCGCTCGTGTGTGGCAAACCCGACGCGTTCGACAATCGAGCCGATGGGCATTTCCGTGGCTGCAAGGAGCTCTGCCGCGGCGCTCATCCTCGATTGCTTTTTTTTCTCCTGAAAAGAGACGCCATATTGCTTGTGCACCATTCGTTCCGTTTGTCGCGTACTGAGTCCCAGCTTGTCAGCAAGCTGTTGGAGCGAGATCGAAGCATAATCATACAGGAAGCTATTTTCAATGGTTAACAGCCTGTTGTCATCCAGCGTTTTTGTGGGTACGGCGTCTTCGAGAGGGGGATGAGCCTCATACTGTCTGATGGCTCGGATCACGATCATTTCGAGAATGCTGGTCGCCATCCGGTGGTATCCCAGGCTTTTGTTCGCCAGCTCTCCGGCCAGCAATTCGAACAAGGGCATCAAGTTTTCCTTGTCCTGGCCGATCCAGAACGGTGTACCGCATAGTCGATCTGCAAGGGTGCTTGATGAATCACCAGGGTAGTGGACATCTGCAGGCTTCGTATCTGTAGAGAGCACCTCAAAGAAGATACAGTATTCTGCCATGGGATCGCTTGGGTTTGTAATTTGCTCATGCAAGACTCCGGGACCGGTCATAAATAACGTTCCGGGTTCGATCGGGTATCGTGCCCCATTGGCGAGCAGCGTGCCCTGGCCGCTGGGGATGTAGTGGAGCTCATAGCTTCCGAGACTATGACTATGCTCTCGCATCGACCTATGGAATACCCCATATTTCACGTACAATACGTTCAGGACAAGCCCGTCCAGCGGAAACTTGATATCCAGATTGCCAATGTCAATGTCGGGTAGCTTCAAACCCTGTCGTTTATCTATCATCATGCGACACCTCGAGTATGCGTCTAGTCGTCTTCTTGCCTAACGGAAAGGATTGCGTGGCGTTATACTGGATAGGATAGCATGAATGATTCTGGATGGCTAACAAGTATTTATTGCGCAGAAAGCGGGGGGAGGGAGAGGCACACAGCGTCGCCCAGATTAGAGGTAACAGGGAGGAAGCAGATGATGAGAGGGAATATGAATCATAGATATCACAAGGGCAATCACGCCTTCACTTGGACGGAGGTGCCGCCAACCAATCCAGGGTATGCCTGGCGGGACGGGATGGTTAGCGGCAATGGTGAAAACGGATACATCACATCGGGCTCACCCTATTCCGATACGTTTATCTTTCAATATATGTGGTATAACTTCCCGTCTGGTGATCCCAGGTTTATCCCGGAGGAGCTGACAGGTCAGCTGGAAGAGGCCAGAAGTCACGTCTTCGCGCTGGATGACCAGTGGACGATCCAAGATGAGCAAGGCGGACGCCGTCGTCGACCCTTCTATTATAGTTATCATCCGGGCCATCAGCTCAGACTGTCGATGCAGCGCCGGGGCAGTCTGGCTGCTTATGAGCGCTGGACCAATTACGAGACAGCCGAGACCGGCGTAGCTTACACCGATGAGTATGGAGCATGGGAGCGAAGGTCCTTTACATCCCGGGCTGATCATGTGACGATCACCCGACTGAGCCGCTCCTCGACAGGGGCCAAGCTCAACCTGGTGATCTCCATTGACGATATTGCGGGAATGAGCCGGGCTCAGAACGGTATGTCCGAGGTCGATGCGCTGCGCTACAAGAAGCTGGTCAATGACAGTGCGGACTATATTGCTCAGGTCGTTCATTACCCATCTTACGAGGGAAGTGAACTAGCAGAGGGCGGGTATGCTGGTGTGACGCGGGTCGTTACTGTTGGTGGGACAAAAGAGAGAATCAAATTGGAGGATAGCGGGGAACGGATGAATGTAGGGGAAGGGGATACGCGAAATCCTGCCGTACAGATTACCGACGCCGATGCGGTATATCTCATCAGCTGCAGCGGGCGAACGCATGACATGGGACCGCTTGAGGCATTCGCCGGAATGAACGAATACGCGTTGCTGGACGGGCTGCTCGCGCAGACGGAAGCCGTTATGGACCGTTATGCTGATGAGGCAGGAGGGCTGGATTACGACTCTGCTGTAGGGGCCCATGCCCGACTCCATCAAGTGGAATTCAACGCGGTCGAGCTGAGCCTGGCTGGCGATGACACTGACAAAGGACTGGATAATGAGTCGCTGATCAGGCTGCAGCAGAGCTCCCCAGACCGGATTAATCAGGCCTTCCTGGAGCAGATTTACCACCAGGGCCGATATGCGATGGTGTGCACTGGCGGAACCAGCGCGCCACGCTTGTGCGGCCTCTGGACCGGTGAGTGGAATCCGGGATGGCGCGGGATCTATACCCTCGACGCCAATGTGAACCTTCAGGTCGCCGCGATGAACACGGGACATTTGACGCATGCGCCGCTGGGCTACATCACCTTTTTTCTGCGGAATACGCCGGACTTTGCAGACAACGCCAGGATGGCTTATGGGATGCATGATGCCTTGCAGGTGTCGGTTAATTCGGATGGTGACCGGGGCATGCACATTGAATATGACAATGACTATCCGTTTCAATATTGGAATGCAGGCGCGAGCTGGTGTCTGCTGCCGATCTTTGAATTCTGGCAGTGCAACGGGAACCGCCAGATCCCGATTCGCGAGGAGATGCGGGTAAGTGAACTGCAGCCGATTCTCTCCGTGCGGGATGGCGGGTTGACGGATGACGAGCTAGCGAGTTTGAAGGCGAAGGGCTTCCTCGATCTGGAGCGGGATATCCTGTTGCCGCTGCTGACGAAGCAGGCGAACTTCTGGGAACAGCTCTGTACGCCGGAGTACTATACAGACGTGGAGGGCAACGCACGTTACGAGCGGGGCAAATCCGAGTTGCTGCCAGGAGAGAAGTACATCCTTATCCCAACTTATTCGCCGGAGAACCACCCGATTGGCTATAGCAGCACGATCACGGCTAACGCCACAATGGACATCTCGGCAGCACGGGATGGACTCGGCATGGTGATCGCGATGGAGCGGGCTGTGAAACGGGAAGGCTATGAGACGGCCATCGCGAAGTGGGAGGCGCTGCTGGCGCTGCTGCCTGATTATCAATACGATGCCGATGGCGCGCTTCGCGAATGGGCGATGAGCGAATATGAGGAGAACAACGATCACCGGCACCTGAGTCACCTTTATGTAGCTTGGCCGGCTTATGAGACAGAGCATAATGCGGCGCTTGCCGAAGCTTCCGCCCAGGCCATTCGCAACCGCAAGGCTTACAATAGGAGCGATGCGACAGCGGGTCATGGCTGGATGCATCAGGCGCTCGTGGAGGCTAGGCTGAAGGATGGCGAAGGCGTCGTTGCTTCACTGCTGCCGATGATGGCGGGAACTGCGTATTATCCGTCTCTCATGACCGACCATGATACCAATCGGCGCAACCACACGTATTGTACGGACACGTCCTTTGGCTTGGTAGCGGCTGTCCACGAAGCGCTGGTGTTCTCCCATACCGGAGTAATCGAGATTCTGCCCGCTCTGCCATCTGATTGGACCGCGGGCAGCATTCGCGGCTTGCTCACCCGGACGCTGATCGAGGTGCGCAGCCTCTCGTGGGACGTGGAGCGACGGACGGCGGAGCTGGTAATTCGTTCCGGCAAGGCGGATAACTCTGTGCGGATTCGTGCGGGTGTCCCTTGGACCGGGGCTGCGGTCAACGGTCGTACTGTCCAAGTGGAAGGGGAGGGCAGATCCGCTCATATTCGCTGCGAGCTGGCGGATCAAGAGGAAGTGACGATTACCTTTACGCTGACCTAATGAAAGAACATTGTATGCCAAAAGAGCTGTCCCGGAGCCTATGAAGTTCTGGGGCAGCTTTTTATACTAGATAGTGGGGAGCGCTCCGAAATAACTGCCGAACCGGCAGTTGGATGCGCCGGGGAACGGTCGGCGGGCCAACTATCCGTGCGAACGCCACTTACCCGTGGGGCTCACGAACCTGTCTACTGGGCTGACGCCGCAAGCCGGGCAATTCCATCCGACTCCAGCACTTCAAGGCTGGGGCCGTCCTTGCGTGCTGCCGCAATCATGGCGCGCGCCACGTCGCGGCCTTCGATCGCTTTGTACTTGGCCAGCGGACCGACCATGAGGGCGCCGAGCGGCCGCGCCAGCACAGAGGCCAACCGCTCGGCGGGCCTGCGCTCGCCGCGTTCGCCCAGCAGCAGGGACGGCCGCAGGATGACCAGGCGGGGGAGGGCGAGCGCAGTCAAGTCGCGTTCCACCTCTCCCTTGACCCGGCTGTAGAAGACCTTGGAGCGCGCATTGGCACCCATGGCCGTCACAATGAGGTAACGGGCCGCGCCGGAGCGCTTGGCGATGTGTCCCAGCTCGACCGGATACGTGTAATCGACCCGCCGGAAGACCTCTTGGCTGCCGGCTTTCTTGATGGTCGTGCCTAGCGTACAGTAGACGTCAGCGTCCCGCAGCCACGCGCCATCTATCTCCTCTCCCAACCGGTCAAAGGAAATCTTGCGCTCGTCCAGCTTCGGATGCGTCAGCCCCAGCTCCCGCCGCACAAGTGCAATTACGCGGCTGTAGGCCGGATCCTCCAGCAGCAGCTGCACGAGTTCCTGGCCCACCAGTCCAGTTGCTCCCGCAACGACGGCGGTTAATCCCGGTGATGATGCAACAGTTTGGTTCATGAATCCAGCCTCCTATCTTGTAATTAGCCCAACGATGATGCCACCCCGCGGGCATCAGGAGCGAGGCACGCCTCCATCCTGAGCCGATTGTCCTCCTTGGCTCACCAGCCACGACACTGTGTCAGTGGCACCACTCCGCTTCGCCGCGTCCAGTGGCGTCAGTCCATCCCATACCGCTCGCCAATTCAGCTCCGCACCCTGTTGGAGAAGGTATGCTGCTGCGTCCGTTTGTCCTCCGTGACAAGCGCACCAGAAAGCAACGGTCACCTTATCCGGCGGAGAATCACTGGAGGCTCCCCAAGGATAACGTTCTTCAAGACGGCTTCCGGCAAAATGGGCCTCTATAACATCGATCCGCCCAAGAGCTGCTGCATGCCACAGTGCCATCCGCGCTCCTCGTTCCACCAATCGGCGAGCCGCGTCCCATTGTCCAAAAGCGACGGCATCGTCCAGCGGCGTACCGCCAGCGATGACTGCACCTGGAGCTTCCAGGTCGGCACCGGCATCAAGGAGCGCATCCAGCACGCTGATATCATTACAGCTCGCAGCCCAATGAAGCGGCGTCTCGGTGTGTGGACCAGTGAACGGGGCGTCCACCTCTGCGCCGAACTGGACTAACAGGTTCACAGTAGCCGCACCGCCCGGGAAATGCCCCGGCCAGTCGGTGGCCACATGCAGCAGTGTCCGGGTGATCCCGGTCCCATGGCTGCTGTTGTCCTTTTGCACAATTCTTACCCTTGCCAGGCCTGGATGATTAATGAGTAGCTGCTCTAGGGATCGCGTATTGCCCGTTTGAATGGCCTGTACAAGAGATACCGCCAGCGCTTCATCTTCCTTTATATATTCCATAGTCACCTTTCCTCTATCGATGATCTGTCCTCGCTATAACGCATCCACGCCTCGCCGGTTCCGGTATTCACTCGGAGTCACGCCCATATGCCGTTTGAAGCGGGTGCTGAAATAGTAAGGGTCACTGAACCCCGCTCGCTCCGCCGCCTCGCCTACGGTGTATTCACCGCTGACCAGCAGGGCGGCAGCTTTGTTCAGCCGTACCCGGTGAATGTATTCGGCAATCGTACATCCTTCGGTCTGCTTGAACAGGGCGCCGCAATAGACCGGATGCAGCCCAACCAGTTCAGCCAGTACCCGTACTGTAATGACGCCTTCATAATGCTCGGCAATATGACGCTTCATCCGCTCCACGTGCAGGTTGCCCGGACGATTCGCTTCCTCCTCATAGATGAGCTTGTGCAGCAGCAGCGCGAACAGCGCTTGGCACTTCAACTGATAGCCGCTGCGGCGCTGCAGCCATTCATAGTTGATCTCTCGGCACAGCGTCTCGAATTCCTCCATCTCCCGGCCCAAGATGCGCGCGGGCAATGGTAATCGCTGGCCGTCCGCCAGGTCAAAATTCATCGCCGCACAACGCATGCCGGAGGTGGTGGCCCAGCGGTCGCTGCCAGCGGGGATATATAAGATATCTCCCGCTTGCACCCGTATTTCTTCCTCGTGCACGAGGAAATTGGCCTCACCTTCAAGGACAAAAGTCAGCGAGTGAAAAGGGATAAAAGGGTTCGCCAAGCGCCAGTTGGGTGTACACGTTTTCACGACGAAATAGCTGAGAAAAGGCTGTAGTAAATCTTGCATGGACATATCCCTCCTGCATGGGAGTTGCTCTGGGTTACTGCGTATGCGTTCAGTATAGCAGGCACCAGAGGCAATATCCAGATACAGGATCTACCGCAAGACCCTGTACTGAAGCAAGATGGCAATCTTTAATTTGCACAAATATCCTGTAATTGCTCCATTCAAGCAGGCAGAAAGCCGGTGATATAATGAAGCCAAAAGTTCGTGAAATGGAGGCGTAATCATGATCAATGTAGCCATCATTGGAGCAGGCAATATTTCATCCGCCCATATTAAGGCCTATCAGGCGTTCCCGGAACGTTGCAAAATTGTCGCCATCGTCGATATCCAGCCTGGCAAGGCAGCGGCTGCCGCGGAGCAGCATGCCATCGAGGTAGACATCCTGGAGCAATACGATGCCCTGCTGGGGCGGGAAGACATCGATTTGGTAAGCATCTGTACGCCGCCTTTCACCCATGCCGATCTGGCGGAGTCGCTGCTCCGGGACGGTAAGCATGTGCTGGTAGAGAAGCCGATGGCGGCCTCGCTTGCCGAGTGCGACCGGATGATTCGTGCTGCCGAGACGAGCGGCAAGGTATTGTCGGTGGTCGCCCAGAACCGGTTCCGCGATCCGATCATGCAGCTCAAGCAGCTGCTGGATGGGGGGAAGATCGGCCGGGTCGTCCATGCCCAGGTCGATTCCTACTGGTGGCGGGGCCATTGCTACTATGATCTATGGTGGCGCGGCCTGTGGTCCAAGGAGGGCGGGGGCCCGACACTCAACCATGCTGTGCATCATATCGATATGCTGGGCTGGATGATGGGGCTGCCGACCAAAGTATCTGCGATGCTGAGCAATGCTGCGCATGACAATGCCGAGGTCGAGGACATCTCCGTGGCGGCCTTGCAGTATCCGGGCGGAGGGATGGCCCAGATTACGAGCTCGGTCATTCATCATGGCGAGGAGCAGCAGATCATCTTCCAGGGCGAGTATGCCCGTATCTCTGCCCCGTGGAAGGTCTATGCCTCGCAATCGCTGGGCAATGGCTTTCCGGAGCGCAATCCGGATCTGGAGGCCGAGCTGGAGCTGGACCGGTCGAAGCTGCCGGTCGTCGAGCACATGGGGCATAAGGGGCAGATCGACGATGTGCTGACGGCCATCGAGACGGGCAGCGAGCCACTGGTGACAGGAGAGAGCGGACGAATGACGTTGGAGCTGATTACGGCAATCTACAAGGCCGGCTTCGAGGAACGCACCGTGACGCTGCCGATTGCTCCTGAGGATCCATGTTATACTGCCGAGGGCATCGTGGCTCAGGCACCGCGTTTCTATGAGAAGTCAGCATCCGTGCAGGAATTGGGATCGGGTGTGGGCATTACAACAGGCAGCGATTATCGTCCGTAAGAGAAGAGGCGCGATACGGGATCACTTCAAGGGGGCAATACGATGACGGAACACTTGCATACGAGGGCATATTGGGTGGAAACGATGCTGCGCATCGCTCGCCCGGTGCTGGAGGCCTTGTCCCGAAGGGAGCTGAAGCAGCGGCTCCCGGCATTCCATGCCGACCGCAGCGAGTTCGCTCCGCTGGAGGCACTGGGAAGGTTGGCCTGCGGCATCGCGCCCTGGCTGGAGCTGGAGGGCATGCCTGAGGCAGAGGAGCGCTTGCGGGAGCAGGCCACGCGTCAGCTGCTGGAAGGAATCGACTCGGCCACGGACCTGGACTCGCCGGATGCGATGAACTTCGAGAGCGGGGGCCAGCCGCTGGTCGATGCAGCCTTTCTGGCGCACGCACTGCTGCGGGCTCCCAACCGTCTGGCGGGAGGGCTGTCGCCAGGGGCCAGAGTGCGCGTCATTGCCGCTCTGCGGAAGACGCGTCGGCAGGTCCCGCACGGCAGCAACTGGCTGTTCTTCAGCGCCATGGTGGAGGCGGGACTCCATGTGCTGGGCGACGAGACCTATGACCGGATGCGGGTGGCTTACGCCGTCCATATGTTCATGAAATGGTACAAGGGCGACGGCGTATACGGTGACGGGGAACCGTTCCATTGGGATTATTACAACAGCTTCGTCATTCAGCCGATGCTGGTCGATTTGATTCGCCTCTTCGGCAGTGAGATGGGCGATCTGCGGGCGCTGGAGCCGGTGGTCATGGAGCGGGCCCAGCGTTACGCGGGTGTGCTGGAGCGGATGATCTCTCCGGAAGGCACGTATCCGCCGATCGGCCGCTCGCTCACGTACCGGTTCGGAGCCTTCCAGCTCTTGTCCCAAGCCGCACTCCAGCACTTCCTGCCCGCGGAGCTGGCGCCTGAGCAGGTGCGCTGCGCTCTGACTGCCGTCATGCGCCGAACGATGGCAGCGCCAGGCACCCTGGATGCCGAGGGCTGGCTGCAGCCAGGTGTAGCCGGGCATCAGCCTTCCCTGGCTGAGGGGTATATCAATACGGGCAGCCTCTATCTATGTATGGCCGTCTTTCTGCCGCTCGGCCTTCCGTCCTCCGACCCGTTCTGGTCAGCCCCGAATCGGGACTGGACCTCGCGGCTGATCTTCGGCGGCAGTGACCAGCCCGCTGACCATGCGATTTCCCGTTAAGTCTCTACTACCGGATCACGCGCGCCTGCTAGGTCCGATAAAAATGATTCAGATAAGACGATGGCGATTCGCCCATCGTCTTTTTGAAGATTCGGCTGAAATAAAACGGGTTGGCATAGCCGACGCGCTTGGCAATCTCTCCGATGTTGAGGCTGGTATCCCGCATCAAGGCGATGGCTTGCTCGACCCGCAGCTTGGTGTGTGCCTGGACGATGGTCTGACCGGTCAGCCTACTGAAGGTGGCCGAGATATAGCTGTAATTGAGCTGGAGCTCGGCACTCAGCTGCGTGGCATCGAGCTCCTCGCAGGCATGCTGCCTCAGGTAGCTCATCACTCTGCCAGGAAGCGAGGCAGCTTTCCCTTGCGCCACCTCGCTGGTTGTACTCGCAGCCGCACGTTGGAGCTCCAGAAACATCGCATGCGTCTGAACGCTGAGCCAAGTCATGCGATGCGGGAGGCTGCGGTCGCGGCTCTGGCGGAGCAGCTGCTCCAGACGCTGTGCCATGATCACATGCCACGGCGTGGAGCCGTGCTTGGGAAGCGCCAGCCGGTAGCGGTAATGCTCTGGATAATAGAAATCCAAGCCGGGCAGGGGCTCGGCTCCTTCATACGCCTCGGCGTCCAGCCCCGGGGTGCGAAAATGAATCCAGTACCAGCCGGTCCCCGGATCCGAGCGGGGCAGACCGTAATGATGCGCCCCATTTTTGAGAAATAGATGCTCCCCCGGACCTATCCAATATTCAACACCTTCCTCAATCACCTGCATCCGGCCCGATACGACAAATACGAAGACGTCGAAGGCAAGCCTGCGATCAGGATGCGTATACCGCTCCTCGCTCAGATTCCAGCCGATATCCTGGACCAGCGGCAGGCGGTCGGCGGCCAGATAGATATCAGTATCCACGAACGTGCCTCCCTCCTCCGATTAGAACCCAAAAAAAAGACAGGTAAATGATATTTCCTGCATTTCATCCTCATCATAGCATATATACAATGAACTCATGAGCCAAATAAAGTGTAGTAGTGAGGAGGAGATTGATATGAAGATCAAGTTCAAGACCATCCCATCAGGAAAGGTAAATGTGACCGCCCCGGCATTGCAAGCGAGACAGAAGCTGAACACCGATTACATCATGAGTCTGACCAACCAGAATCTGCTGCGCAGCTTCTATCTGGAGGCAGGGCTATGGAGTTATAGCGGTGACGGGGGCACGACAACGGAAACGTCCACGGTATCCGATAGCCCGGAGCACTGGCATTGGGGGTGGGAGGCGCCGACCTGCGAGCTGCGGGGGCATATCATGGGACACTGGCTGTCGGCTGCAGCGCGGATCTATGCGCGCAGCGGTGATGCGATGGTTAAGGCCAAGGCAGATACCATCGTAGCGGAGTTAGCGCGCTGCCAGGAGGCCATGGGTGGCAGGTGGCTGGCGGCATTTTCCGAATCGGCGATGCACCGGCTGACGAAGGGAAAGTGGGTATGGGCGCCGCATTACACCATCCATAAGTTGCTCATGGGTCTGCACGAGATGCACACGCTGGCTGATAACGCGCAGGCCCTGCAGATCATGACAGGTATTGCATCCTGGTTCCATGCGTGGACCGGGACACTCTCGCAGGAGCAAATGGACGAGGTACTGGATATGGAAACGGGGGGCATGCTGGAGGCCTGGTCTGATCTGTACGCAGTTACCGGGGATGCCACGCATCGGGAGCTGATCTACCGGTATGATCGGCGCCGCTTCTTCGACCGGCTGCTGGCGGGTGAGGATGTGCTGACGAATAAGCATGCCAACACGCAGATTCCTGAAATCCTGGGCGCGGCCCGGGCCTGGGAAGTGACCGGCGACGAGCGATTCCGGCACATCGTGGAGGCCTTCTGGAGATGCGCGGTGACGGAGCGGGGATCTGTAGCGACCGGTGCGGCTGATGATGGGGAGCTGTGGATGCCGCCGCAAGATATGGCCGAGCGGCTGGGTGTCGGACAAGAGCACTGCTGCAATTACAATATGATGCGGCTTGCTCATGTCCTGACGCGCTGGACTGGAGAAGCCCAGTACGCCGATTATTGGGAGCGGCGCTTCTGGAATGGCGCGATGGCCCAGCAGTCAGGACAGGACGGCATGGTTAGTTATTTCCTTGGCGTTGCACCCGGCAGCCGCAAGAAGTGGGGCACACGGACCCGGCACTTCTGGTGCTGCCACGGGACTCTGATGCAGGCGCATGCCGGCTATGACGAGCAGATCTGTTTGAAGGATGAGGCAGGCCTTGTCGTAAGCCAGTGGCTGCCAGCCGACGTTGAACTGGAAACCAAGACCGGCACGGGGGTCAAGCTGTCACTCCAGCAGGATGGCCAGCATGGCGTCCAGCCGGCGGATGGCTGGTCGGTTAGGGGAATGCATCAGATTACCAAGCTTGATATCCCGGCAATTCCTGCACATCGCCCAGATCGGAAGGTGTATACCTTGCAGTTGACGGTGAGTCAGGCGGCTGAGTTCGACTTGCGGCTGCGCATTCCGTGGTGGGTTGCAGGTACGCCGAGCGTATCCATTGACGGGGAAGCTGTGGAAGCGGCGGTTATCGATTCCTTCATTCATTTGCATAGACACTGGGAGCAAACCCACGAGCTGCGCATTGAACTGCCGAAGCGACTCTCAATGGAACGATTGCCGGGCAGCGAGGCGCGTTACGCCTTGCTGGATGGACCGCTAGTGCTGGTCGGATTGACCGAGGAGGACCGCACACTGTACGGTGACCCCGACGAACCGAATGTGCTGTTCATTCCCGACAGAGAGCGGCACCATAGCTGGTGGAGGACGGGCAGCTACCGGACGCGGGGACAAGCGGTGGGCCTGCGCTTTATCCCACTGATGGATGTGGTGGATCAGCCGTATGGTGTTTATTTCCGGGTGGAACCCAGACCATCTTAAGTTAGCCGCACCTTAGTCTTAAAAAACTTCATAGGCGCAGCAATCGATCCGTGGTACGCTAACTGCAAAGACTCCAAAAACGCCCGCTATGGGCGTTTTTGACTATTGTTTAGTATACTAACGCCATATCAACAAGAAACGGAGCGTTGTGGGATGAGCTTGTGGAGTCAGCGCTGGAACAGTGTTTTTGTCAAATTTTCGGCTGCTTTTATCCTTGTCGGGCTTGTCCCGCTGTTTGCCCTGAGCTTCTTCTCCGTTCAGACGTTCAAGGGCCATGTGGAGAGCTATACCAAGGACAATCTGCGACAGATGGTGCTTTACGCCAGCTATAATCTCAATTCGGCGTTTAACAACTATAACGAAATATCAATGCTCATGTATACAGGACGCTATGAGGGCATGCTGGAGAGCTTCGCCAACAACCAAACGCGTAATGTGAACGAGCTGGAGCAGATTAATTCGGTGCCCATCGATGCATTTTTGAAGATGATTGCCTATAGCGACAGCTATATTCGCAGTGCTTACTTTGTACGCAGCTCTGACGGCAAGCTCTACAGCCAGGCCAAGGAGAACATGATTTTGCTGCAGGAAGAGTTGCCACTGGAGCAGTGGCTTGCGGGGATGGCAGAGCAACCCAATCAGCTGAAAATCTACCCGACGCATGCCAATACCTACTATTTCAACTCAGATGAACAGGTCATTACAATCGGCCGTAATCTCATTGACACATCAGGTATCCTGATGCCAGAGCACAAAGTTGTCGGGACGTTGTTCTTTGATGTCGAGGCAGCTGTGGCGGACCAGTTCCTGCAGGAGCTAAGACTGGGAGAGCGGGATGAGTTATTTGTAAGGGATGGGGAGGGGCAAATCTATTTCAGTAATCTGGAGCTGGAGGAGGCGAACAAGCGTCTCACAGGCAAGCCTCAACCGAACCGGCTCGTCCTGCAGGAGCCCATTCCCTTCATCCGCGGCGATCTTACAGTGGAGCTGGCTACTGACGAACTGTACGAGCAGTTGGAGACGACCAGCTCGGCCGTTTATTTGGCGATTCTAATCTGCTCGCTGGTTCTGATTGTCATGGGCACCTGGTTCTCGCGCCGGCTGGCGGCGCCAATCCGCAGTCTGATCCGTCAGATGGCCAAGGTGGAATCCGGCAATCTGGAGATTCAGGTGGAAGTGAAGGGGAAGGATGAGATGGGCCGGCTCGCGCACGGCTTCAACCGCATGATTGACCGCCTGCAGACGTTTATTAATGAAGCGTATGTCGCCGAAATCAAGCAGAAGCAGACGGAGCTGAATGCACTGAAGAGCCAGATCCGACCGCATTATCTATATAATACGCTGGAGGTCATTCGCATGAATGCCGTTCATAGTGATGCCGACGAGGTAGCCGATATGATCCTGTCGCTCTCCAATCAATTAAAGTATGTTATTGATTACGGGGAGGACTGGGTAACGATTCAGGAAGAGCTAGCGCACCTGAAGGATTATTTCTATATTATCGAGGTCCGTTTCGAGCAGCGGTTTATGTTTCAGTTGGATATCGCGCCGGAGGTCGATTTAAACTGGGGAATTCTTAAGCTGTCGCTGCAGCCGATTGTAGAGAATGCCATTCAGCACGGCCTTCGTCCCAAGGGGAAAGGAACGGTCCGTGTCAGTATGGAGAGACAGCAGGAAGCCCTCTGCGTGACGGTCTACGACGACGGTGTCGGTATGGAGGCGGAGGAAGTGCAGCGGCTTCATGAGACGCTTGCTGATCCCGGGCCGCCTGCGGGTCATGTAGGAATGAAGAATGTTCATGAGCGAATCCGTTCCGTATGCGGTGAGGGATACGGGCTCAGTGTGAGCAGCCGGGCGCATACCGGTACATCAGTGATTATGCTTTTTTCGCTGAGGGAGGGGGAACAGCGATGATCAGGGTCGTGCTGGCGGACGATGAGCCCATCATTATCAAAGGACTGCGTAAGCTGATTGACTGGTCTGCGTTTGGAATGGAGATTGTCGGATGCGCGTATGACGGAGCGGAGCTGATGGAGCATATCGAGACCTTGAAGCCGGATATTGTCATTAGTGACATCAGTATGCCGCACCGGAGTGGAATTGATATCATTCGGGAGGTCAAAGAGCGGGGACTGTCCGTCAAGGTGATCTTCATAAGTGCTTACCAGGAATTCACGTATGCCAAGGATGCGATTGCTTATGGGGCGATCGATTATCTGATTAAACCGGTCGTCAAGCAGCAGCTGGAAAAGTCTCTGCATCATGCCGCTTCGCTTATCGATGAGGACCTGCAAGAGGAGCAGCGTCGGGGCAAGCTGGAGCATCTGGAGCGGAAGCATCGGCATGAGGAGCTCCAGGCGGCTCTTGGCCAGCTTGTTGACGGGGTCCCCCTTCGCAATACGGAAGAGCGGTTGCGTCTGGAGACACTTTTGCCAGGACCGTATCTGAATGTGTTGTTACTGGAAGCGGAGATGGATCACAGTACGGAGCGCTGGGGAGAGAAGGAGAGCCGTTTGATTGCTTTTGCCATCGGCAACATCCTGGAGGAAATGGTGACGGCGGCGAACAGGGGATTTGTTTTTCAGAAGAATGAGCGGCATGTGTTGATCGTCCATCACCGGACAGAGACCTCTGCCGGCATGCTTGCCGAGGACATTCGCAAGCAAATTTCTGCCATTCTCAAGCTGGAGGCGACGGTTGCTGTGAGCGGAGCGGCAGCAGGTATTAATCGGTTGGAGGAGGCTTATGCTCAGGCAGAGCAAATGCTGCATTTGAAATTTTTTGCCGGCTTGGGCAAGGTTCTGCGTTATACGGCGCAGGCGCCTTCAGGTCGCACCGACAAGCCGCTTTACGAGCTGCGTTGGACGGCGCTTGGTGATTTGACGTCGACCGGGTGGCCGGAGCTTGAGGCTGCCCTCAACGGCTGGCTGCAGGAGCTTGGACATGAGACATGGGGGCACCCGCAGTTGGCCATTAGTGCTTGCCTGTCTTCGATTGTCACTATGATTCAGGAGTTGGCCAAGTCGGGTCTCACCTTGCCTGAGGAGACGCTGGACAAACGCACGCTCCAGCAGCGCTTAGCAACCAGCCGGACGTTCGAGGAGCTAGGACAGGAGTTCAAGGCTATGTTTCGTGCAGTTCACGAGGCCATTCATACCGATGGCAGTCATCGGGAAAATCTGGTGCTTGCCCGAATCAAGCAGCACATTGAGGAGCATTATGCTGAGGAGATCACACTGGAGTCGATGGCGAGCCAAGCGTATATGAACCCTTACTATTTCAGTACGTTCTTCAAGAAGCATACGGGTCACAACTTCAAGTCGTATGTCACCGGGGTGAGAATGAAGCATGCCCTCTTGCTGCTGTCGCGTACCGACCTGAAGGTCTATGAGATTGCAGAACGGGTGGGGTACAACAACGCCCGGCATTTCAGCGACATGTTCAAGAAGCTCTACGGACAGCTGCCCAATGATTATCGGCAAGAGATACGCAAATAAGTTAAAAAAACCGCACTTCAATCTAAAGAAAGATCATTTTGTTCCTTTGCTCTCTGTGAAAAGATAGAGGAAGTCTATTAAGAAAGCAGGGAGCACAAAATGCTGGAACAACAAGATCGACTCTGGGTGGAGAGCGTCATACAGAAACTATCAAACAAGATGAACTGGGTAAGTGAGAAGTCGCGGGAGAAAATTCCCTACACCACAAAGGACGGCACGCATGATGACCGGTCTGCAGATAACCCGAGTGGTTATGATGCGGATGGCATCTGCTGGTGGACCAACGGCTTCTGGGGCGGCATGATGTGGCTGATGCATCACGAGACGGGAGAGGAGCGGTACCGGGAGATTGCCGAAATCTCCGAGGCGAAGCTGGATGCCTGCTTCGAACAGTTTCACGGCCTGCATCATGACGTAGGCTTCATGTGGCTGCCCACGAGCGTAGCCAACTATCGGGTGACAGGCAATCGGGAGTCGCGCAAGCGGGCGCTCCATGCGGCTAGCCTGTTGGCGGGGCGCTTCAATGTTGTCGGTAGCTTCATTCGGGCCTGGGACGACCTGGAGGAGGGTGACACGCGCGGCTGGGCGATCATCGACTGCATGTTTAATATTCCTCTGCTGTACTGGGCTAGCAAGGAAACGAACGATCCGCGGTATCGCCAGATTGCCGAACGGCATGCCGACACGGTGATGGAGACGTTTGTCCGCCCGGACGGCTCGGTGCATCATATAGTTGAATTTGACCCGTTCCATGGCGGCTTCGTGCGCGCCCACGGCGGTCAAGGCTATGGCGACGGCTCGTCCTGGACGCGCGGGCAGACATGGGGATTGTACGGCTTCATGATGAGCTACCGCCATACGGGCAACGAGAAATACCTCCAGACCGCCCAGCGGATTGCCCATTATTTCATTGCGAACATCCCGGAGAGCGGCATTATCCCGATTGACTTCCGTCAGCCCAAGGAGCCGGCGTATGAGGATTCAACGGCTGCGGCAATTGCGGCCTGCGGTCTGATCGAGATTGCGAACGCAGTCGGGGAACTGGAGCGCGACATGTATCTGCGCCCGGCGCTCAAGCTGCTGCGCAGACTGGACGAGTCCCGTGCCGATTGGAGCGAGAGCAGTGACGCAATCCTGACGCATGGCTCGGCAGCGTACCATAACCCGAACCGTCATACGTCGATTATTTATGGGGATTACTACTTTATGGAAGCGATATTCAAGCTCAAAGGCGGTGATCTGTACCTATGGTAGGACGGTGCCCGCAAGCAAGCCATACGATTCAGAACCCGGTGCTGCGCGGCTTCAACCCTGACCCCTCGGTCATCCGCGTTGGAGACGACTATTATATTGCGACCTCGACCTTTGAATGGTTTCCCGGCGTCCAGATTCATCACTCGAAGGATCTGGTGCACTGGCAGCTGCTGACCCGTCCGCTGAACAGGGTGTCACAGCTTGATCTCAGGGGCGTCGGCGCTTCACAAGGCATCTGGGCGCCTTGCCTTACGTACGACAACGGCATTTTTTATCTGGTCTACACGGTCGTCAATTCTTTTTATGTCAACATGTACGATACGCCCAACTATCTGGTGACGACAGACGATATCTCGGGTGAATGGTCGGAGCCCATCTATCTGAACAGCTACGGCTTCGATCCGTCGCTCTTCCATGATGATGACGGACGTAAGTATATCGTCAGCATGGTGACTGATCACCGGATACCGAAACGCTACCGTGGCCATCTGGTCCTCCAGGAATATGATGTGCAGGAGCAGCAAATGATTGACGAGCCGGTCACCATCTATGCCAGCGAGGACATCTATCTGGAGGGTCCTCACATCTACAAGCGGGACGACTATTACTATCTGTTCGCCGCCGATACGGGCACGGGCGAGGGGCATGGTCAATCCATCCTGCGCTCCCGAGAGCTCTTCGGACCTTATGAGGCTTATGACGGGAATTCCCTGATGACCGCGCGTGAGCATCCGGAGCTGCTGCTCCAGAAGTCAGGGCATGGGGACCTGGTGGAGACTCAAAACGGCGAGTGGTATATGATCCATCTGTGCGGCCGGGCACTGGAGAACCGGACAGAGAAGGGCGACCGCAAGTACACGCTTGGCCGGGAGACTGCCATTCAGAAGGTTGAGTGGACCGAGGACGGCTGGCTGCGGCTGGCGAATGGGACGGTGCTGCCGGATACACAGGTGCCGGCTCCGAACCTGCCGCTGCATCCGTTTCCGAGCCGGCCGGCGCGCGATGATTTTGATAGCAAGACACTGGATATCCATTTTCAGTCGCTGCGTATTCCGCTGGATGAAACCTTCTATTCCCTCACTGCCAGAGAAGGTCATCTGCGGCTCTATGGCAGGGAGGGGCTAGGCTCCAAGTATCGTCAGAGCCTGATCGCCAGGCGTTGGCAGGAATTCGAGTTTAGCGCAAGCACTTGCTTGGCGTTCGAACCGACAAGCTACAAGCATCTGGCTGGCCTGATCTGCCTCTATGATACGGAGAACTATTACTATCTCCATGTCACCCACCATGAGGACAAGGGCAAGTGCATCAGCATCTTGTCGGCGGTGAACAAGGTATACAATGATCCGGTCGGTTATGTGGCGCTGCCAGAGGACGCGTCGTTGGTGTGGCTGCGGGCCGAGGTCGATAATGACAAGCTGCAATTCTACTATTCCACCAGCGGTGAGAACCAGTATGAGCCGATCGGGCCTGTTCTGGACGCGAGTACGCTCTCTGATGAAGCGTGCCGGGAAGGGTGGTTTACCGGGGCCTTCGTTGGTCTGTGCTGCCAGGATCTGACCGGCTTCCGCAAGCATGCCGACTTTGATTATTTTGAGTACGCAGAACAACACGATTAGCCTGTAGATGGACCTGGGGAACTTGCCTGCTGGCGAGTTCCTCTTCTTTGTGCTCAAATTATGCTGGCGCAGGGGGCCGCCGTTCTGGTAAAATTACCGCAACTTGACAAGGAATGCGAGGCGAGAAAGGATGAACAAGCTATCCGACCACATTACTGATCCCGCCATGCTGGAGGCGATGGCGCGGGTTGAGGCGGCAGCTATGACAACCCCCTGGCTGGGTATGCTCGCCGAGGAGCTCATCGATCTTCTGTATAGGCAGGGAGGAGCTACCACCTTCTGGACGCATTATTCAACCAGGCGTGAAGAAGTAGGACACGCCCTTGGGAAAGACGCCGACTGCTATCTGGCCTATGTGTACGAGCGTGCGTATCCCAAGCTGGTTGCTCGCTATCGGGAGCGTGATTATTCAGAACAGGTCCTGGCGGCAACACTGCGCGATTTCAATATACGTGTGCACAATTATTGGGGGATGTACGGATATGCCGGTATCGACGATTACAACTGGCTGACCCTGCATATGACAGCATCGCTTGTGCAATTGGGCCGGCTGCAGTTTATTTTCGACAAGCACGCCAATTACGGAACACGCATCTACCGGAGCAGACGGGACGGCTCGCTGGTTGTCGTAGCGGAAGGGGGGCAGCCGGTTAATTGCCGAGGCTTCATCTCTGATGTGGACCCGGCGTTCCATACGGTCTTAACAGAAAACGAAGAGCGGATTACTGCCCATCTGATCAACGTGCACGGCGACGTACTCCGCGACCAGACGGTGCTGGATCTACAGGAATATGAGTGTCTGCTGCGGGACGGCGATCCAGTGATCGACATTCACATCCCGGCCGAGGGCAAGCTGGATATGGCGGCTTGCCGTTCTTCCCTGGACGAAGCCCTGGCTTTTGCAGAGCGATATTATCCGGAGATCGCCTATAAGGGATTCGTATGCGCAAGCTGGCTTTTGAGCGACGAGCTGGCAGAGACACTATCGCCAGAGTCCAATCTGGTGAGATTCTCCGCCTTGTTCACCCGATGTGCGGGAGGAGAGGGCGAGCACAGCCTGATCTATCGATGGATTTTCGGAATGGACAAGGAGCGGGAGTCGTACAAGTCACATGAGGCGGTGACCACGCTTCAGCGAGGTGCTCACCGGTTGCTGGATGAAGGGCGATGGTACCGGGGACGTTCGGGTTTTATACCGCTTGCGGGGCAGGACGCTGGAAGGAATTGAGATTGAGATAAACAAAAAGGAACCGGCATGCGGCCACTGCAGGTTCCCCTTTTTGCTTAAGCTCTAGAAGCCTCTCTTAGAGCCGAACACATTGCCGCTAATTGTAAAGTTTGTCGTCGTATTCAGCCAGATATCGTAGGATACATTGACGACCAGCGGGTTGTTCAACGCGGTGTTGTTCGTTAACGAACCGTTTTTGCAATTAATCAAATTAATGCCTGATTTGCCGTTATCCTTCGCTTCATTATTGTTCACGACAAGATTCTGCATGTGGTAGACCGTCATTCCCCGATCATAGTTATTGTTGAACTTACTGTTGCGGATGATGATGCTCGCTTCGTTGTTGGTATCATAAAAGTCGGTGACCTTAAGTCCCATCCCCGTTTTGTTATTGGAGGCATCCAATCCTTCCACCAGCACATGGTCCACAATGCTTAAATAGAGCCCGTGGAAATACTTGTTTATCCCCCCGTTGTTGGTCACTTGACTGTCCTTGATAGTGACTTGGTGCGTACGCCCAATAATTACGCCCATAGCGCTGTTTTGGACCCGCGCGTTCTCGATCGTCGCCCCGCTGCTCATGACACCTGCGTGTCGATCGGAGAAGTCAATGCCAACGACATTGATTCGCGCAGCTTCAATTCGGGCATCCAGGGCAGCTTTGGACTCGGCGCCGCTGGAGATTCGCTGATTGTATTCATCCGAACCTTTATGGAAGTATTCTGGGTAATTTTGCTCGGTTGCGGCCAGCCCTCCGTCTACGATGACATGGCGGACACCAACATTAGTAAAAGGCACAGTCGCTGTCGTAATGACAGGCTCGTCTTTACCCGAGGCCAGTTTGACAATCGGACGGTTCGTGGCAGAAACGCCTTGCAAGGTGCAATTGTTGCAGACCTTGACGCCATAGCCTACGGTATACGTACCCGGATTAAGGTAAAGCGTGCCGCCGCCTTGACTGGCTAGCTGATCCATCGCTTGTTGTATGCTCTGATTGGGGGAGATGGTCATCGTTGCAGCTGCTGCGGCGGAAGGCAGAATGAAGAAAGAACAAGGCACTGCGAGTAATGCGACAGTTAAGAGGAGGGAAATCCATCGATGTACGGGATGTTTCATGGTTTATTAAACCTCCTTAAATATTGTAAGCGTTAACAAAATAATATACTCCAATGGCCTCCTTTCTTGAAGGATCCTCCGTCAAAAGGGTGCAGTTGCGTTGCCATCAGTAAGTTCGGAGTCGAAGCAAGCGTATCATAGCGCTGTTAAAACCGGCATGAAGTTTTTTAAGGGACTAGGTCTGTTTTTTTTAGAATTATGGCGTCCTGGAAAGTCTCCTGGTGCTACACCTTGGGGAATGCTTAAAAATGCCGCACACAAGGCTTAAAAAACTTCATTCAACGCCACCAGTTGTAATGGTAATCTTGTATCAAGGCAATCACATCAACTAAAGGTTTACTAAAAGGGAGGCACACAAACAGATGAGTAAGAAATCTGTGCAACTGGGTACGCTGTTGTTAGCCGGATCGCTGGTTCTGTCGGCCTGCGGCGGCAATAACGTCACGAACAATCCGCCAGCTAATCAGGGGACGAACAATCCGCCTGTGGAAGGCGCCGAAACGCCAGACAACAGCCCAGATCCGGTCACGATCTCCATCGGCTATGCAACCGGAGACCCGGCAGGCAAAAAAGCGCTCGAAGACATGCTGGACGACTTTAATGCGCAATACCCGCACATCACGATTACCAATTACAGCGAAACGACAAGCGATTCATATCTTGACTGGCTGAAGACGAAGGACGCGGTGGGCGAGTTCCCGGACATCATCGAGATGCGCGACACCAAGGTGTTTGTCGATGCTGGCAAGCTGGCCGAGCTGCCGGAGGAACTGCATGATCTCTTTGCTTACCTGCCGGAGTACGAGGGCAAATTCTACAACGCACCGATTGCGGCCAATGCGCCTAACGGCATCCTGTACAGCAAGCAAGCTTATGCCGATGCTGGTGTAACCGAGCTGCCCCAAACGTACGATGAATTCCTGGAGATTCAGGAGAAACTGCTGGCAACCGGCATCTCGCCGATCGTGGTCGGCGGTAAGGATTTGTTCCATATGGGCTTCTGGGTCAACTACTTCCTGATCAACCATGTCTATGCTGACGACCCGGACTGGAACTCGAAGCGCACGGCTCAGACGGCAAGCTTCACAGATGAGCAGGTCGTAGCGGCGATTACCGATTACAAGGATCTGTTCACCACGTATGTAGATAAAGGCTGGCTCAGCACGGCCGACAATCAGACCGCATCCATTCTGGTATCGGGCAAGGCGGCTCAGCTGTTCTCCGGTCCGTGGATGATCACGCAGATCAAGGAAGCCGATCCTAACTTTGAATTTGGCTTCTACGCGATTCCGGACAGAGAGGGCAAAGTAACGGTCAATGGATTGCCTACCCTGGCAGGCTGGTCGCTGTCGGCTGAAGCAGCCAAGGATCCGGCCAAGGTTGAAGCGTTCACGGCTTTTGTCCAGTTCTTCTTCGATGCAGAGAACTACAAGCCGTTCCTTGAAGCAAGCGGCAGCATTCCGTCGACTGCCGAGAAGATTCAGATTGAAACGAGTGAAGAGATGCAGCAGGTTCTGGATATTGTTGCGGACTCTTCGATTGAGAAATCAATGATGATTAATCAGTGGTTTGGCGAGAATGCGATTCCGCCGCAATTCCGTAACTGGTTCTACAAACAGCTGCAGGATCTCGTTGTCAAAGACGGTGATATCGTAGAGTACATGAAGCAAGCGGATACCGAATATGACAACAACGTCAGAGCCAATGCGCTTTAACATCAACTGAGTGACTCAGGCGAGTAATGATGAAGACAACCTCTGCCCGAGTGGCAGAGGTTGTCTTCATTTGTGGGATTTCTTAATGGAAGGCAGGAGGAGAGAACATGGACGCCACACTGGAAAAGAAAAAAAAGAAAACATGGCGGCTAGGTTATGCTTTCTGGTTTATATTGCCGGCGTTTGTACTGTACACCACATTTGTGATGTGGCCGACATTCAGCAGTATAAGCCTAAGCTTTACCTCGTGGGACGGGATTAATCCCGACATCCGTTACATCGGGCTGGAGAACTTTCGCGAAATCTGGAATAGTCCCCGGGTGCACAATGCCATCTGGAATTCCATTCTGCTGGCCATTGCGCTAGTTGTACTGGAAAATGTCGTTGCACTGGGATTAGCAATACTTGTAGATAAAGTTAGATGGTTCCGCAATTTGTTTCGTAGTATTTTCTATTTCCCCGTTCTTATGAGCGGAATCATCATGGGCTTCATCTGGATGATTATCCTGAACTATAATTTCGGCGTGGTCAACCAATTATTGGACATGACGGGGCTGAGCGCCATCAAGGCCGATTGGCTGGGGAATCCGGATTATGCGATGGCTTCGATTATCTTGTCAACGGTATGGAAATCCGCAGGCTACTATATGATCATTTATCTGGCAGGCCTTCAAGGCATTCCGCAGGAGCTGCTGGAAGCGGCCAGTATTGACGGTGCCGGGAGATGGAAGCAGTTCCGTCATATTACCTTCCCGTTGCTTGCCGGAGCGATGACCGTCTGCATCATGCTGGCGATGATTAACTCGCTCAAGCTGTTCGACCAGATTGCTGTCATGACCAACGGCGGTCCCGGCTTTGCGACCGAGACGTTAACGTACATTATATATCGGGTGGCATTTGGTGAGGGAAGACAGGGCTTCGGTACAGCGTTGGGTATCGTATTGTTCTTCATCATCGTAATCATCTCCTTAATTCAGATTCGTGTGCTCCGCAAGAGGGAGGTGCAAATGTAGATGGCAAGAATCAAAAAACCAATCCAGGCTTCCGATGTCATTCTGTTTGCTGTCACGCTGGTTATTGCTGTTATCTTTGCGTTCCCAATCTTCTTTAATCTGATGTCGGCCTTCAAGACCAATGGGGAGATTTTGCGAGATGCCATTGCCTTGCCGAAGGGTTTTTATACGGAGAGCTTTACTTACCTGCTGACAGAGACGGAGTATCCGCGCGCGATCCTGAACAGTGCCATTCTGACGATCGGCTCCATTATCGCCATGATTGTCATTATCCCGATGGCGGCTTACGCTATCGAGCGGACGGGCAATCGATGGACCAGCGGCGTCTACATCTATTTCCTGTTTGGCATGATGGTGCCGTTCCAGGTGTATATGATTCCGCTGTTCAGGCAGTTGAAGGCGATGGGGCTCTTCGGCAACCTTGCCGGTCCAATCATGATCTATATTGCAGGCTCGGTCGGCTTCGGCGTTCTCTTGTTCACGAGCTTCCTCAAGGGCGTGCCGCGGGAGATCGAGGAGTCGGCACAGATTGATGGCTGCTCGCGAATGGGCATCTTCTGGCGCGTCGTATTCCCGCTGCTTGGCCCGGTTACGGCAAGTATGGTGGTGCTGCAGGGCCTGGGAATCTGGAACGACTTTCTGATGCCGATGCTCGTGCTGCCGTCCGGTCAGCCGAAGACGATGATCGTCGAGTTGTTCTACTATGTCGGTGAGTTTTCCTCGCGTTGGGATATGATCTTTGCGGGTACGACCATGTCGCTTATCCCGGTACTGATCGCCTTCCTGACGCTGCAGAAGTATTTTGTTAAAGGTGTGTCCTCGGGCGCGATTAAAGGATAAGTGAGTGGGATTAAGGGCTCTTGCTAGGTTTGCAAGAGCTCGCTCTTTGCGCTCAGGGAACGTCAAACTTGCCATAAAGGGGAATGATGAAATGAAGCGAAACAAAAACGCAAAGGGTTTCAGGTCAAGGCAATGGGTAGCCCTGCTGCTCGCAATCGCCATGCTGGTGCCAATGCTGCCGGCAGCCCCGGCCTTTGCTGAAGAGACCTATCTGTCTGACGGGTCGCTTAACTATCCGTTGCTCGCTGCAGCGACCGGCAGCATCTCACGCAACCCTGTTGGTCCGATCGCTAATATTGGCAATCTGACAGATGGAAGCGATATCACGCATATCGGAGACCTGTATTGGGAGCAATCCGAACGTTCCTTCTCCCTTGATTTTGGGGCAGGCAACGGCGTCAAGCTCACGGAGGTTCATCTGCAGGCTCGCCGCAACAGCGAGACTCAGAGCTTCCCGGGGCGGATTAATGGCGCACGGGTGTTAGGATCGGAGGACGCGCTGCAATGGACGGAGATTACAACCAGTCGTGCAGTGTCGACGATGGATAAACAGGTTCTGCCAGTGGGCGAAGGGTATAAGACAACTCCGTACCGCTATTTGAAAATAACGGCTGATGGACACAATAATATTTTCAATCTTAGCGAGCTTCGTTTGTTCGGTGAATTGGAAGCGATACCTGATTTGATTCAGAGTGTATCGATTTCGAGCAGCAATGCCGATCAGGCGATGGCTATAGCCGGCGATACGGTTACGTTGACGTTTCAAGCAATGACTCCGTTGCAAAATGTAAACGCAATCATAAGTGGGACTACGGCACAGGCGACGAGTTCGGACAACTTGTCATGGACAGTGAGTCATACCGTGAGCCCGTATGCCTTTGCACAGCCGGTCAGCTTTGCGATTACTTATACGGATGAAGCCGGCAATGTAGGCGTTCCCGCTACCGCGACAACGGATGGGAGCGCCGTCGTGGTACGGGAGCCGGCAGACTATCTTGACCTCCTGTCCGATGCTTCACGTTTTGGAATTCCCGTGAAAGGGACGGATGGCACACTCACGGTGGACTACAGCACGCATGCCACACCATCCGGATTATCGCTGGCACAGGCCATGATGGACCACAACACCGGCACGCATGCGAACTGGAATGGTCCGGACAATACCGGGTTCGGACCCTACCTCGTCATTGATATGGGCGAAGGCCGGGCCGTATCGCCCTCGCGCGCCTACATCCTGCCCAGAGCAGACCAGGTTGGCAGACTCGCGGGTACTTATCTTGAAGGCTCTCATGATGGCCTGACCTGGCATAAGATCAGCAGCAGCGCTGCAGCGACAGGACAGTGGGAGACACTGACGATGACCGAACGCGGGACATATCGGTATTTGAAGGTGACCAACGACAACCGCTGGCATCTCAATGTAGCCGAGTTAAAGCTCTATGGCGCAAAGCGGCAGCCAGGCGAGCTCTTCACGGACGATCTGCTCTATCAACTGGGCCGTGCGCAGGAAATCGTCCAGGGTGGTCAAGGGGCATATGCTGAAGCAGCTTGGAACCTGCTAATGCAAGCCTGCCTGGAAGGGCAGGCGGCCATCGATGAACTGGAAGGGGAGCATGGAGCAGGTATCACACAGGAGGAACTGGATCGATTGACCGCTGCCGTCCAGGAAGCCATCAGCGGATTAAAACAAGAGGTGCAGATTATTAGCGTCGTGAGCGAAACGGGCTTCATCCACCCAGGAGTCGGTTTCACGAAGGAGGTGCTGGAGAATGTACGGCATCAGATCGATAATCAGCAGGAGCCTTGGTACAGTTATTACGTAGCTTTATTGGAGACGGATCAGGCCAAAACGAGCTTCACCATGAGTAATTCGCTGGATGGCGTAACCGTCCGACAGAATAGCTACAATGCGAGCAACGTCAAGGATATGGCATTTGCCGACGGTAAGCGGGCCTTTACGCAAGCGTTCTTGTACTATGTTACAGGCAATGAGGTCTACCGCTCCAATGCGATGCGGATTCTCCGCATCTGGCAGCAGATGGACCCTAACCAATATCAATATTTTGCAGATGCACATATTCATACGGGGATTCCACTCTATTACATGGTGATGGCGGCAGAGATTCTGCGTTACACAACCTCCTCCGAAGAGTGGCAGTGGACAGAGGAAGATACAGAGAAATTTACGGACAACGTCATCGACCCGACGGTTCGGACATTCCTGGACTTCAACGACAAGTTCATGAACCAGCATAATTATCCGTTATACGGCTCAATCGCTTCGTATATTTTCAAGAATGACAAGTCGAACTACGACAAAGCGATTGAATGGTTTACGGTCAATGATACGGCGCCTGACAAAACCTATACCGGCTCCATTTACTGGCTGTTCCGGGAAATGACGCAAAACGACGAGACAGGCGAGCCGGTAGAGCCGCATGTCCAATTGGTGGAGATGGGGCGCGACCTGGCCCACAGTGACGGGGACGTATCCAATATGATCGCGCTGTCCCGGATGATCGAAGCACAGGGAACACGTGTCCATCCGGTAGATGGCACCGTAACCGAGGACGATCAAGGGGTGTCGGTCTATGCCTTTCTCAATCATCGGATTCTTGCGGGAGTCGATTATTTCTTCCAGTTCCAGCAAGGGTACGATATTCAATGGACGCCAGCAATCACGGCCATGGAGACGGCAGCTGATCCGGCCCGCATATATGCAATCGTCTCAGATGAATACAAAGGACGTATCATGTATACGGCCGAAACGGGGTGGAATCTCTACTACGTGTACAGGTATCAACTCGGCTATTCGGATGAAGAGCTGGAGGCGATCGCTCCTTATTTTATGAAAGGCTTCAAGGAGCGGGTCGCGCCAAATTTTTATTTTGCGGGCTCCGGATCTGATAGCGATGTTACCCGGCGAGCGACCGGTGCGGATTGGTGGCTGCACATTCCTGAGGCCGTCGCCGATGAGGCTGAGGACAGCATGGTCCGATTCGTAAGAGAGCCTGTCGCTCATGAGAATCGCTATAAGATCCAATTGGAGGAAGGCTACAGTATTCTTGACGGATCCAATGCAGTGGTGTACGACACGGATCTTATTCGTACCGTGACAGAAGGGGAGAGCAGCTTCATCCGGGCGGAGGCCAGCGACAATCACACGCTGTTTGCGGCATACAAGCTATTCTTCATCAACCGCAATGATACTGCCCGCGTTGCGCTGAAGATCCGCACAAACGGTCGGGCCGAGCTGGAGCTGAAGCGCGAGCGCGAGATGGCACCGTTCCAGACGCTGGACCTCCCCGATACAAAAGGAGAATGGCAGTATATCTCGTTTGACATGGGGCAGAGCCAGGTCTCCTATGGTGAATTCTCCAACCGGACCTTCCTGGCTTACTTCAATCTTGTAGGGGATGGCACCCAGGTCGATATCGACTATATGGATATCCGGGCCGACCAGTTTCTGACGCCGCCGACCTTCAACAACATCACGGAAGACCGGATGAATTTGTCGCTGTTCGCCGGCAGTACAGTCGAATACGACTTCTCTGCAACAGACAGCAGCAGCGCGGATACGATCACATACGAGCTACAAGGCGATTCATTGCCTGGCGCGGTGCTCGATCCATCTATGGGCAGGCTAAACTGGACGGTTGAAGCTGCGCATGCCGGCAGCTATGAAGCGCTCGTGGTAGCTGGGGACGGAACAGCAGTGACAACAGTTCGTCTGACGATCCAGGTGTCCGGCAGTCGGGGGGAAGCGATTGCGGATGTCATTTCCGGCTATGACGAAGACACCGATTATGAGTCGACCTCACTGGAATATTTCGAGCAAGTCTACGAGGAGTTGGGGGCGATTGCCGATGACAGCTCGGACGAGGTATTTTATGCAGCACTGGACCGGCTGGCGCGCGCAGTCCATGGACTGCGGCTGCTTAATCCGAGACTTGGCGACGACAGTTTGAATTTTGTTGCCGCGAACGTGACGACGTCCCTGCGGACAGGGTACGACGATTATCTAATCGATAACAATACCGTCTCGTTTAGCGGCGACTTGACGAACAAATACTTCACGATGGATTTCGGGCCAAACTTTCGCGTTTCACCGTCGGCGTTTGCCATGCAGCCGCGCAATAACTGGCAGGACCGCATGTCAGGCGCGATCGTCTACGGCTCGCATGATGGAGAAAGCTGGGTGCAGCTGACAGGCGAAGCGGCCTACAGCTCCCAGATGCAGACGCTTGAGGTACGTGAGGCGTATATGGGAGAGGCCTATCGGTACTTCAAGGTATCAACATTGGACACGACCGACCGTTATGGCCGGGCGAACAACATCCTGAGCGTCGGCGAGTTTCGTATCTTCGGCGACCGGTCAGAGATTCCCAGCCGTCTGGAGCGAGTATCGATCGGAACGGATGCTGCTCCGCTTACACAGCATCTCTCCAATAGCGCCAACACGCAGGTGCCGGTGAAGAAGGCAGTTGCAGGGGATGCCATTACGCTCGATATCGGAACGAAGCAACCGCTGTCCTCGATACATGTGACGATCGCCGGGCTGGATGCCGATGTCGTGCAGGTAGATGAGCTCAACTATAAGGCAACAGTCACACTGACCGAGGCCGCAGCGAGAGGGAATGCAAGCCGCAATGCGGCTTTTGAGATCAACTATTCGTACTTGGACGGAAAGAACGGCGGGGCGGAAACTGAAGGCTTGCCGATGGTAGACACCACAGACTTGTCAACTGTGCTGGTGTCGGATGTCAGCCGCCGGATCGATCACGTGCTGGACAAAGCGACGCTCAGCTTCAACCGGTCTACGGACCTCGGTTCGGTGATCGGACCGAATCTGTTTGATAAGAATCCGAACACGTTTATCGACATCCGCAATAACGCGAGCGCAGGCAATGGCGTCTTCTATCGGTTTGATTTTGGCGACGGCGGCGTCTCGCTGAGCAGTGTCGAAGTCGTGCCCAGAATGACGACCAATCTGGCCGATCGCATGATGGGCGCCTATGTCGAAGGCTCAAACGACGGGGTAAACTTCAACGTCATCTCGCCCCGGACTCGCCTGGTATGGGATTGGCAGGGCTTGCTGATCGATGATCCGACCTACTACCGCTACATCCGGATCATCAATCCCAGCTCCTGGTTCGGCAATCTTTCGGAGCTGGAGATGTTCGGGGATTATGTAGCGGACCGCTCGACAATCATCGCCGCTGACAAGGCCGCGCTGCAGCTCGGATATGCAACAGGGGACCGGGCCGATTCCGTCACTGGCAATCTGGAGCTACCAGGCGAAGGGGAGCAGGGTAGCCGCATCGCATGGTCCTCCAGTCAACCGTCTGCGGTATCCAATTCGGGTAAGGTGACACGCGGAGCACAGGATCAGCAAGTGACGCTGACCGCAACCCTGTCCTCAGGCACGATCACGGATACCAAGCTCTTTGTTCTCACTGTAAAAGGAACCGGAGGCAGCACAGGCAGCAACAATGGCAATGGAACAGGCAGCGTTCCAACTCCTCCTGACAAGGAGCAGCAGCCCGATCTGGTGACCGAAGTGACGATTGATGAGGAAGGCAAGGCGTCTGTCATTATCGGCGAAGCCGATTATGAGAAGGCCTTGTCCGACGCTCGGAGCAACCGGCTCGTCATTGAAGTGGCTGGCGCGGAGACCGCCGCCGTGGTAGCCCTCTACCTGAAGGCCTACCAGATCCGAGCGGCTGTGGAAGCCAAGGTTGCCTTCATCCATATACGTACGAAGCAGGGCTCGCTTGACCTGCCGATCGCCCTGCTGGACGCCGATGGGGCGGATGCGGTCATCGAAGTGAGCAAGACGAATAGAGCTGCCATCGACCTCCGTATCTTTGTCGGCAACGAGACGATTAGGAATACTGCTGAATACGGCCCAATCCGTGTGTCCTATCCTTATTCTCTGCAGGATGGGGAGCACGCCAGACAGATCGTGGTCTATCAGCTGGCGGATAACGGCCAGCGCTATCTTATCAAGAATAGTCGTTATGACGCCGGGACAGGTCTCATCACCTTCGACACCAGGCAACTGGGTAGCTTCCTAGCCCTGCATGTCGATGTGTCCTTTACCGATCTGAACGCTGCCCCATGGGCAGCTGACGCGATTGCCGCATTAGCCGCGCGAGGCGTGGTCCAAGGCGTAACGGAGCAGAGCTTCGACCCTGCCAAGGCGGTCACTCGCGCTGAATTCGTACAGCTGCTGGTTCGTCTGCTGGATCTGGAGGAACAAGCAGCCAGTACGGGTACCTTTAACGCCTTTAACGATATTCAAGACGGGGCATGGTATGCCGAGGCAATTGGAATTGCATCGTCACTCGGTATCGTCAAGGGCCGTGAGGACGGCTCATTCGGTATCCATGATTCGATTAGCCGTCAGGATCTGGCGGTGATGACTTATCGCGCACTGCAGGCTGCAGGCCGCCACTTGGACACCAATCAAGGGACGGCCGCCTTCGGCGACGCGGATGCCATTGCAGATTATGCGCGCCAGGCCGTCAGTGCCATGCAGCAAGCTGGCATCGTCAATGGTCTGCCAGGCGGTGAATTCGCGCCGCGGGCCACAGCGACCCGGGCCCAGGCCGCAGTCATTCTTGAGCTGCTGCTGCATCTGTAAATCGTTAAGAAACTCCCTGCAGTTTAGTCTGCAGGGAGTTTGTAATGCCTAGCAGAGATGCCTAAAAAACCTGACCTCCGCCTTAAAAAACTTCATTTTGTTGAAAGAGGAAGCATGATAGAGTGTGAATGGACATTTGAAAGCGTTTCAAAAATTCATTCAGAAGGAGAGATGAACAGCAAATGGGAAATCGTCTGAACAAAACAGGCGCATGCGTTTTGGCCGTCCTCTTACTGTTACAGAGCTTGTCGTTTACTGGAGGCAGCAAGGCGCAAGCCGCGCCGGATACGCCGCGTGAGGGGTATACATCCACAGTACCGACTCCGCAGAATAGCAGCTGGATTAATCCAGATTACAATCGAGACTACGACGATCTGGTCGTTCGTTCGGACTCCGGACTTGTCCACCCCGGCTATTACATCAGTCGGGAGGATCTGAACGTGATGCGCGATATGATCTGGCAGGGGATGTCGCCGTGGAAGGAATCCTTCGAGGTGTTCCGCAACAGCGCGTTTGCCAGTCTGGATTATGTCATGAGCGGTCCGTTCACGACGCTGACGAGCGACAGGGAAACCTATGCGCTGATTCGCGACGGGAATGCCGCCTACAACTTATCCTTAATGTGGTATATTACCGGCGATGACGCCTACGCAGAGAAGGCCAAGTCCATTCTGAACAGTTGGGCTAGCACGCTGGAGGCGGATGCCAAGCGGGATATTATCCGTAACGGCATAGCAGGCCCGATGCTTGTGATGGCAGCAGAAATTCTCCGTTACACGCCGAGCGCGGGATGGGGAAGCGAAACCGAGCTGGCCAATTTCGAGCGGATGCTGCGGCTTCTGATTCCCGGAGTTGACCGGACCGACGGCTACTTCAACCAGGGCAACTTCGGTACGGAGGCTTACATGGCGATTGCCATCTATCTCGACGATCTGGAGATGTACAAAAAAGCGATTGAACGCATCGTCCATAACAAGGCCCAGGTCGGTGTCTCGGGCATGACCTACAACCACTCCCTCAACGCCATGATTCTGCCTTCCGGGCAGCAGGTGGAGATGGGCCGGGATATTCCTCATGCGCAGGACAGCATGCGGCCATGGGCGGCCATGGCACGGACATCGTACATTCAGGGCACGCTGGTCAATGAAGAAGGCGAGTTCACGCCTGCCGAGGCGGGCGGCGTCAATCTGTTTGAGGTGCATGACCAGAAGCTGCTGAAGTATGCCGCCTACTTCGCCAAGTACAATCTGGGCAGCGATGTCATCTGGCAGCCGAATATGAACGGCACAGGCGATCAGGCGCCCTTCGACAAGATTACGACCGATGGGAGAGGAAGAATCTTCTATGCCTACGGAGGTCTCGTCAATTATTACAAGCACCAGCAAGGGTACGAGGCTGAAGATGTCAGAAACGACCTTTATATGAACCATGAGGACGGGAGATATCTGCAGCTGTACGGCGGCAATACATACGGCAGCCTGTATAACTATATTGATGCCGCCTATGAAGCGTCAGGCACGGTAGGCATCGACGAGATGCTGACGACACCCTGGACAGTCAGCCTTGGCCAGACCGGAACAGGCCTTCCTGCAGCGCCGGAGCCGGCAGACGATTCCTATGAGCTGTGGAATCGAATTCCAGGCTACAGCTACACTGCGACCGGCGGTACGGAAGGCGGCGTCATTACGGAGCCTTTCGTAGACGAGGATGGGGTCACGCGGTTTGCCACGAGTAATGTCAAAAATGGCGCCTGGACAGCCTATACGGTCGATTTTGACCAGTTTGGCTCTACTCCGCAGCAGTTGGCGGATCAATTGGTCATCAGCTTCGGCATGAATTCCAATATCGGCGGCAGCATCGATGTCCGGGTTGGCCCCTATGTGGAGAAGCCAACCGTCAATCATTACAACAGCTCTCTGTTGGCTGGGTCGATTCAGGTCATCAACTCGACCTGGTACAACATCTTCAGAACCAATGTCGGCCAGTTGACGACTCGGCCGGAGCTGCTGACAGGCAAGAAGACCGTCTACTTCTACTTCTACGGTTCAGCTAACGGATATAACTTCCACGGCAATACGATGTGGTTCAAGTTTGCTCCGTCTACACTGGCTTTCGAGACGCGAGCTGCGGATGCCCAGGTGTTCAGCCGGGCGGCCTCGGAGAAAAGGCCGGATGGCACAGTGACGTTGACCAACGGAGGCTACATTGGATTCAAGAACATGGATTTTGACAGGGGCATCAGTCGCTTCCTGGTGAACGCCCGCACGGGCGGCGGTTCGCTGAAGCTGATGCTCGGCTCGCCGGAAGGGACACCGTTCAAGACCTACGAGCTGCAGAGCACAGGCGAGCTGATGCGCGGGCTCACGTTCACCCATAGTGAAGCGGAGCAAGTGGTCGGACGCAACGGCGGCGACAATGAGCTGTACCTGGTATACGAGGGAGACAGCTCCATCACGATTGATACGTTTGTCGCGATGCCGGAGATGAGCAACAACGATTTTGTACCCGTGCGCGGCGGCAACTACACCTATCATCTTGAAGGCGAGGCGGTGCGGGAGGAGGGCAGACAAGGCTCTGTCAAGCTGGGCGTAGCCCCTAGCTCCAGCAGTTCCATCACGTACAGCAATGTGGATTTCAAAACTGGCAGTCCCGCGCTGCGCATCAAGGTGAAAAGTGATACCGACGCGAGGCTGCAGGTGAATATGCTGGGCAATCCGGTGGGTCAGGTTGCGGAGTACAGTATTCCGAAGACCGATGGACTGGGTGAGGACGGCTGGATTACGATTCAATACCATCTTGCCGACAGCAGGTATGAAACTCAGGCGGGAGTCACCAACTTCTTGCGCTTCACAGCTTCCAGCACAGACAGCGGAACGGTAGAGCTGCAGGATTTCCTGCTTGGCGAGGGCGGGGACTATCCGCGTCTGGAGCTTGAGCACAGTGAACGCGAAATTCTACTCTATCCGGGCGCGACGTATGAGAACAAGGTGCAAGCGTTCGATGCGTCCGGCAGCCGTCTCGAGCTGGTGCCGACGAGTCTCCCCGGTACGGCAACCTATGACGCCAACTCGGGAGAGCTGACCTGGCAGGTGCCTGCGGAGCAGCCAGCGGGTGAAGGCTATATCACGCTGGCAGCCACTGCTCCAGACGGAATCGATACGTCCGTCTTCATGGTGAACTATACGGTGCTGGCGTCCGACGCCTACATTGCGAGACTCATCGAGGAGGCTCGCGCTCTGCACCCGGTCGCCGAGGCGCTCGAAGAGGACGATTACACGCCGGAGGGCTGGAGCATCATCATAGATGCGCTTACCGCATCCCAGGCCATCGTCGCCCTGCCTTCACCTACGCAGGCACAAGCGGGAACTGCATATTACAACCTGAAGCAGGCGCTGGACACCGTAACGCCGATTCCAGCGGCGGATATTCTCGGCAAGAGCGTGAATGTCACGCTGAATAATGGCAATACGGGACAGACGGCAAAAAATATCATCTCGGTCTGGTTCGACGACAAGCCAACCACCCATACCGAATGGCAGGGCAGCAATCAGTGGGCGATGTTCGATTTTGGCGTGGGGACGACCTTCACGCTGGATCGCGCGAAGATTCTGGCCAGGCCGCAGTGGGGCTCCAGAATTGCCGGCGTCCGCATTGAGGGCTCCAATAATGGCACCCAGTGGACACAACTGACGGACCCGGCAGCGAACACGGATGCCTTGCAGAAGTTCTTCAGCCGGGACACGGAGACGGCCTGCCGCTATATCCGCGCAGCCAACTCCGGCGGCTGGTATGCCAACCTGAGCGAGCTCAGGCTGTATGGTACATTCACGGATCTGGACCTGCGCAAGGATATTCACACCGCCTCGCTGGCTTCCGACAATGAAGCCGATCCGGGTATTGCAGAGGTGGGGGATACGGTCACCCTTTCCTTTGTGGCGGACAATGTCCTGGAGGATGTGAGTGTCGTCCTCTTCGATCGGGCGGCCCCGGCACAATCCGAGGATGGACTGAACTGGAAGGCAGATTTTACTGTCAGCAAAACCGATATGCCTGGCCCCGTCTCCTTCACGATTAACTACAAGGATGGGTGGCCAATTGAGGAGACGACGGACGGTACGGCAGTGGAGGTGCTGGAGGAGCCGGGCTTCATCGAGGAGGTAACCTCACTTGCCCGCTTCATCGATTCGACGCCGAGCCGCTCGCCTGAGGCGACGCTGACGCAGGTCGGCTACCTGTTCGATGGCAATATTCGGACCAACTCCGACTTCCGCGGTCCGGGCAACAACGGCGCCGGCTGGGTCATCATGGACTTTCAGGAGCGCACGGTGCAGCTGTCCCAGGTGAAGCTGATTGCGCGTCAGGATCAGCTCGGACGTGCCAGCGGGACGTTGCTCCAGGGCTCCAACGACCAGGAGAACTGGACGAATCTGATCTCCGGCGTGCAAGGCATTGCGCCGTGGCAGGTATTCGACGTCTCGGATGAGACGGCCTACCGCTATCTGAGACTGACCAATCCGGGCAACTGGTTCGGGAATCTGGGCGAGCTGAAGCTCTATGGCAAGGTTCAGGCGTCTGGAGCCGAAGAAGTGGATGATTCGGCTCTTCGGGACGCACTGGCGGACGCGGCAGCCATCGACCTGTCGCTGTATACGTCAGAAACCGCAGCCCTGCTGGAAGCCGCAGTGAGTGCCGCCCAAGCCACGCTGGAGAGCGATGATACGACCCAAGCGGAGATTGACGAGGCGACGGGACAGCTGCGGGAGGCCATCGAAGGCCTGGTTCTCCTGGTGCCTGCCGCATGGGTATCGGGTACGGAGACTGCACGGGCCGGCGTTCCGGTGGAGCTACGGATCGGAGTCACGCTGCCTAGCGTCAGCTACACTGTAGTGGAGGTCGAGGTGCACTATGATCCGGCTGCGCTGGAATTCCAGCATGATGGAGAGGAGCTGGCCCAGGATGTGGTGCAGCCGCTGCACCCTGAACTGGCTGTGCTGGGTACAGCCATCAAGCCGGAGCAAGGCAGAATCAAGGTTATTCTGGGCCAGTCCACCCCGCTCTCCGGGGATGGCGAATGGTTCAAGCTGCAAGGTCATGCTAGAGCAGGCGCCGAGCCTGGAGACACGGTGGTGCGTATAGCCAGTGCCGAGCTGTCGCTGGAGGGCGAGTCGATCCCGGTCGATACCGATCTGGCGCAGCATGTCATCCAGATCGCCGCAGCGGATGCCAGTCAGCTGAGCGAAGCGATCCGAGCCGCTCGCTCCCTGCACGACGGTGCCTCAGAGAGCGTCTCGCCTGGACAATACCCGCAGGGGGCCAAGGCAACGCTGCTGTCTGCTATCCGCGCTGCAGAGGCGGTAAGCGAGAATGGAGGCGCCACCCAGGCGCAGATTGACGCTGCGCTGGTAGCCTTGAATCAGGCGGTGGCAACCTTCAGAGCGAGTGTTATTGTTGTCCAGCCGGTGCCAGGCGACAAGACTGCGCTGATCGGCCTGCTCCAACAATCGCAGGCGCTCTTGGATAATGCGGTCGAAGGCAGCAAGGTCGGTCAGTATGCCGTGGGCTCGAAGAATGCTTTGACACAGGCCATTCAGGCTGCTGCGGCGGTTAGAAACCAGAGCTATGCGTCGCAGGCGACCATTGATCAGGCGACAGCCGCGCTCGAATCGGCCGTTCAGGTCTTTACGAGGAGTCTGGTATCACTCGTTCCGGGTGCGACCCGCATTACCATCAGGGATCTTTCCATTGTCATGCAATACTACGGAACGGTCTCCGGTGACAGCAAGTGGAACGAAATTGAGGCAGCGGATCTCTCGGGTGAGGGCCGGATCGACATTAAGGTGCTGGCCGGTATTGCCCGACTGATTCTGGATGTTTGGATGGACCAATAACAAATACGGGGCAATGGGGATACGTCTCCATTGCCCTATACTATGGAAGGGTGAGCAGACTTGATGAGGAAGAACATGATTCCCCTGATACTCGTATGTGTGGTTCTGGCTTCGTGGCTCCATCCGTATTCAGCCCGTGCGGCGGCTGCGGCTGTCTTTCACTTGCATGTAGAACCCCAGTCAACAGAGGAGCTTCACGTCATCGTGGAGGGACAGCAGCTCAGCGATGTGTATGCGTACGAGGTTTATTTGGCCTACGATGCGAGCAAGCTGCGGTTCGTCAGCGCTGATAGTTCGGTCCAGGGCTTCGGCTTCGTGGGCAGCGAGACGGAGGGCAATGTCTCGTATGCGCTGACCAAAGTGGGCAGCACGCCTGGTATGAACGGGCAAGCAGAGCTGGCCCGCTTCGTCTTTGCGCCGATTGCGCCGGGCCAGACGGAGATCAGACTGTACAAGGCAGAACTGGTCGATTCCGACATTGAGAAGGTCAGTCTGACGCTGGATGTCCGGGCTCTTGCCGGTGACCGGATTGCATTCACCGACATTGCAGGCCATTGGGCGGAGCAGCAGATTATACAGGCTGTAGGCAAGGGCTGGGTAACCGGGTATCCGGACGGCACCTTCAAGCCCCAGTCGCAGGTAACACGTGCGGAATTTGCCGCCATGCTGGTGAGGGGGCTGGATCAGGAGCATGCAGCGACTCCCCCGCCATTCTCGGACGTCATCCCCGCCTGGGCTAGTGACGCTGTAGCTGCGGCGGTGGAGGCCGGCTATATCCAAGGGTATGCGGATGGCACGTTCCGGGCGAATCAGCCGATCTCCCGTCCAGAGATTGCTGCAATGGTAGCCAGAGCCGCCGGTCTTGAGCTGCCGCAGGAGGCAGTGCTGTCGTTTGCAGATGCGGGCGATGTGCCTGGCTGGGCAGTGCCACATATAGCGGCTGCGGTCGATGCGGGCATGGTGCAAGGCAGGGGTAACAACCGCTTCGCGCCACTCGAACAAGCGACTCGGGCAGAGGCTGTGACACTGCTGCTTAAGCTGTTTTAAGACAGTGTGACAGCCTAGAGAGTGGCATTGGCAGGCACTTCTGCGGCTGGGCTTATTGACTCTAACTGGGCAACCTTATACGAGATTTAATTCTCCTTCGCTTTCTGGCTTATAGCCATGTACAACGGTCTGCCATCCGGTATAGTGGAAGAAGCAAGTATAGATTCCTAAAGGATGGTGCATGCATATGCTGTTGGGCGCTCAATTGTACACGGTTCGCAATTACGTCAAGACGGAACAGGACATCCGCTATACGCTGGGGAAAATCGCCGAAATGGGCTATACCACCGTACAGGCATCGGCACTGGGGCCAATTGCCCCGGAGCGGCTTCGCGAGATCTGCGATGAATTATCTCTGAAGATTGTCCTCACTCACATCCCCGCCGACCGGCTGCTAAACGAAACCGAGCAAGTGATTCGCGAGCATGAGGTGCTGGGCTGCGACTACATCGGAATTGGCGGCATGCCGGACAAATACCGGACAGCGGAGTGGTACAGCCACTTTGCCGAGGATTTCCGGGAGCCGGCCAAGAAGCTGGCGGCCGCAGGCAAGCTGTTCATGTATCACAACCATAATTTTGAGTTTGAGAAAATTGGCGGGAAGCGGCTGATCGAGCGGCTGGCTGAAGATTTTGCCGCTGACGAGATGGGCTTCACACTGGATACGTATTGGGTGCATGCGGGTGGTGCGGATGTCGTCCAGTGGATCGAGCAGCTCGGCGATCGGCTGCCTTGCGTGCATTTGAAGGATATGACGGTCCAGGGCATGACCCAACTGATGGCCCCGGTGCTGGAGGGCAACATGAATTTCCACGCCATTCTGAAAGCGCTTGAGAAGGCAGGCTCCACCAAGTATCTGCTCATCGAGCAGGACACCTGCCAGGGCAGCCCCTTCGATTCGCTCCAGACCAGCTACACCAATTTGGCGGCGCTGGGTTATAGGTAGGTAGCTGCTGGGAGGCAGGAACGTCAAGCTCTCTAGTAACGGTTACCTTGGAGCAACACGCATGCACCATAAAGACAAAATCATGTTCTATTCGGGTAAGTAAACCACTTTCCGAATGAGGACATGATTTTTTTTATGCCAGGGGTAAAAGGTTACTTGAATCGGGCGACAGCCGACGGGTGCGCCAAACCAAGGGTAAAAGGTTACTTGAATCGGGTAAAAGCCGACGGGTGCGCCAAACCAGGGGTAAAATGTTACTTGGATCGGGCAAAAGTCGGTGGATGAGCCAACCAAGGGTAAAATGTTACTTGAATCGGGCAAAAGTCGGCGGATGAGCCAACCAAGGGTAAAAGGTTACTTGGATCGGGCAAAAGTCGGTGGGTGCGCCAAACCAAGGGTAAAAGGTTACTTGAATCGGGCAAAAGTCGGTGGGTGCGCCAAACCAAGGGTAAAAGGTTACTTGGATCGGGCAAAAGTCGGTGGGTGCGCCAAACCAGGGGTAAAAGGTTACTTGAATCGGGCAAAAGCCGACGGGTGCGCCAAACCAGGGGTAAAATGTTACTTGAATTGCCCCTCTGCCATGACCACCCATCGGATGGGGGGAGCGAGTATGCTATAATGGCGTTACTTTGGAGAGAAGGGCGAGGAACGGATGAAGGTTCAGCTGACGATGCGCAATATTCAGTCCCTGTGCGGGCAGAGCGCACTCCGCAAGGGCGAGGCGCTGTGTCGGGCGGGCAAAGTGACCGTGGCGCTGATCGAAATGGATGAGGATTGGGTGGTTTATGAGGCGGCGGTGCAAGACCGCGGCAGCAGCCGGGTGAGGGTGGAATTACGGGCGGACGGTGCCGTGGCGGCCAGTTGCCCCTGTTCCATCCATTTTGCATTTGACCAATATTGCAAGCATGTTGCCGCCGCCCTGCGGCAGATTATGCTCATGCAGCAAGATGAAGATGAGACGCCACAATCACAGATACAGCCGAGAAGCAAGGAAGCCATAGCGGAATCCGGTGAGCTCCAGCTGGTCAGCCGGCTGCTGGATGCCTTCCGGTATGAGGCGCGAGCCGGCAGCGGCGAACGCGGATTAATTGAGACGCGCCGCCCCATCGCGGCGGAATTCCTCGTTGTGCCCTACACGCAGGGCAGCCGCAGTGGCCTACTGGGCGTCGAGCTTAAGGTGGGGGACGAGAGCCGTTACGTCGTCCCCGACCTGCGGGCGTTTCTGCGGCATTTCGAGCGGGGGGAAGCGTATGATTTTTCGCGGCACTTCACCTATGATCCGACGCTTCAGTGCTTCGGCCCCGCCGAGGATGAGGTGTTCCGGCAGCTGCTGGAGATCTGGCGCAGCGAGCGGCTCCAGCGGGAGGCGGCAGGCGCTTTGTACACCGGTGAGGTTGGCGATCCGAGGACGCTTCCCGTACCCCCGGCAGCCTGGGAGCTGCTGGGACCCAAGCTGGCCACTGCCTCGCATGCCAAACTAAAGAGCGGCGAGCGGCTCCATCCGCTTCGATGGGACGATGCACTTCCGATCCGGTTCGTGTTCGAGCAGACGCAGGAGGAGGGGTGCCAGCTGGTTGCCGATGGGCTGCGCGAGCTGCTGGTGCTGCCTTCGTACGGACTGGCAGTAGCGGAAGGCAAGCTTGTCCGGCTCCAGCCAGCCGCATGCCGCAGGTTGACAGAGCTGCAAGCTGTACTGAAGAGCAGCGGGGAAGCGGATGCCATTCGTGTGCCGCAACAGCAGATCGGTCCGTTCATGGAGCGGGTGATCCCGGGACTAATGCAGCTGGGCGAGGTGAGGATTGCCCAGACTATTAACGATCGCGTCATGCAGTCCAAGCTGGCTGCTCGGGTGTACCTGGACCGGGTGCGTGACCGGCTACTGGCCGGATTAGAATTCCAGTATGGCGATATTGTGATTCACCCGCTGGAGCAGCGTGAGGACCGGCGGGGCGAGGGCCGCATTTTAGTCCGCGAAGGCGAGCGGGAGGCGCAGATTCTGGAGCTGATGGCTTCGTCCGGATTTGTCAGCACAGAGGGCGGCTACATTATGCAGGATGAGGAGGCGGAGTATGAGTTCCTGTACCGGGTGGTTCCGCAGCTGGAGCAGCTGGCCCGGATCTATGCCACGTCAGCAGTCAAAGAGCGGCTGTTTGTAGAGCATCCACCGCCGCGAATTGAAGTCAAAGCCGATGAGCGGACGCATTGGTTGGAGTTCCGCTTCCGGATGGATGACATCCCCGAGGATCAGATCCGCGAAGTCATCCGGTCCCTAGTCGAAAAACGCAAATACCACCGCCTCCCGACAGGTGCGCTGATGCCGCTGGAGACGGAGGAGATGCAGCGCATCGTCCAGACGCTCAACGCGACGGGCCTACCACTCCCAGAGCTGAGCCAGCCGGTCTTCCGGCTGCCGCTCGTCAGGGGCATTCATCTCATGGAGAGCAGCGATGCCCAGTCAGACTCCCCACTTCGTATGGACAAGTCGCTGCGACTCTTGCTGGAGCATTTACGTCATCCTGACGCGCTGGACGTCGAGGTGCCGGAGACGGTCGAGCCCGTACTGCGGGATTATCAGGTGGAAGGGTATCGCTGGTTCAAAACGTTGGCTCACTATGGGCTTGGCGGCATTCTGGCCGATGATATGGGTCTTGGGAAAACGCTGCAGAGCATTGCGTATCTCGTCTCCGTCCTGCCACAGATTCGGGAGCATCGTCAACCTGCGCTCATCGTGGCACCGGCCTCGCTGATGTACAATTGGCTCAGCGAGCTGCGACGGTTTGCCCCAGAGCTGCGCGTCGTTGTTGCCGATGGCAGCCGCAGCGACCGGCATGGCCTGCTGGACCGTTCCAGCGAATATGACGCGGTTATTGTCTCGTACCCACTGCTGCGCCGGGATGCCGGACGATATGCAGAGCTGGGCTGGCATACACTAATTCTCGATGAAGCGCAGATGATCAAGAATGATACCACCCAGACAGCCAAGGCTGTTAAAGCCATCGCTGCACGGTATCGGTTTGCGCTGACCGGCACCCCGGTGGAGAACCGACTTGAAGAGCTATGGTCGATTATGGATGCGATTCTGCCAGGGTTGTTCCCGGAGCGCAAGGCATTCGGCGAACTAAGTCGTGAGACGGTAGCCCGGCTGATTCGGCCTTTCCTGCTTCGCCGGATGAAGCGAGAGGTACTCGGCGAGCTGCCGGAGAAGATCGAGTCCGTTCATGTGTCCGAGCTGCTGCCCGAACAGCGCAAGCATTACGCCGCATATCTGGCCAAGCTTCGGCATGATACGCTCAAGCATCTGGATGAGGAGGATTTTGCGAAGAGCCGCATCCGGATTCTGGCCGGTTTGACTCGGCTTCGCCAGCTCTGCTGTCATCCGGCCCTGTTCCTGGAGGATTATCAGGGCGGTTCTGCCAAGTTTGATCAGCTGCTGGAGATTGTTGAAGAGTGCGGACGCTCCGGTCGGCGACTGCTGGTGTTTTCACAGTTTACGGGGATGCTGGAGATGATTGCGCGGGAGCTTGGTTACCGGGGCGTGCCCTACTTCTATCTCGATGGCAATACGCCTGCAGCGGAACGGGTTGAGCTGTGCGACCGCTATAATGCAGGTGAGCGCGACGTGTTCTTGATTTCGCTTAAGGCCGGTGGCACCGGGCTGAACCTGACGGGCGCGGATACGGTGGTCCTCTACGATTTGTGGTGGAATCCGGCGGTGGAGCAGCAGGCAGAGGACCGGGCGCATCGGCTCGGGCAGAAACGTGTGGTGCAGGTCATTCGACTGGTGGCGCGGGGAACGGTGGAAGAGAAGATGTACGAGCTGCAGCAGAAGAAAAAAGCGCTCGTCGCCGAAATCATGGAACCCGGCGAGAACGCTTCAGGTGCTCTGACCGAGCAGGATGTCCGCGACCTGCTGGGGCTGGCGCAGAAGACAACCGTGCTCGGAGGAGAGCATCGTACCTAGGTGTGGAAAGGGACAACAGCGATCGTAAGTCCCCTTTCCTCGTAACGGCCATAGGAACGTTATTTCAGGAGCAATTAGTCCGCAGAGATGGAGCGGGAACCCGGTCTTGCCAGTCCATAGAAGGCGAATAGCGCCAGTAGACTGGTGCCGAAGATGACCGCGCCCATGGGCACTGCCGTTGACTCGCCAGCGATACCGACCAGCGGTGAGACCACCGAACCGAGGGCGAACGGGAGCAGGCCGAGCAGGGCCGACGCGCTGCCAGCAACGTGGCTTTTGGTAGCCATCGCCAAGGCGAAGGAAGAAGTGGCCACCATGCCGATGGAGCCGACGAAGAAGAACATCGGCACGACAATCATGAACAATGGACCGTGCAGCAGCACGGCTACCAGCATCAAGCCGCTGGAGACGCCGGCTATCATCAAGCCGGTCTTCATGAAGGTCAGCTCTGAGATACGGTGAGCCAGCCGGCCGACCATCTGGCTGCCGATGATGAGCCCGATGCCATTCATGCCGAACAGAATGCTGAACAACTGCGGCGAGGCGCCATAGATCGATTGATAGACAAATGGCGTACCTGCCACATAGGCGAATACCCCGGCAATCATCAGGCCCTGGGTCAGGGCGTACCCGGCAAACTCCCGGTCCCGCAGCAGGTCGCCGAAGTTGCGGAACGTCTGCCCGAGATTGGCTGGTACACGGCGTTCCTGCGGCAGCGTCTCCTCCAGGCGCAAGGTCACGACGATCAGGAGCAACAGGGCCAGCACGCTGAGCACCAGGAAGATGCCCTGCCAGTCAGTGTAGAGCAGCACCCCGCTGCCGAACATCGGCGCCAGAATCGGCACCAAATTGCCGACGAGCACGAGCAGCGAGAAATAGGTGGTTAGCTCTTTGCCGTGATAGACGTCACGCACGATTGCCCGTGAGATCACGATACCAGCAGATGCCGCGAGTCCCTGCAGGAAGCGGCCAGCGATAAACCATTCAATCGTCGGCGCGAAGGCGCAGGCGACGGATGCCAGCATATAGAAGAAAATAAAGAGGAGTACCGGCTTGCGTCGGCCCTTCACATCGCTGAGCGGTCCGGTAAACAATTGGCCCACGCCAAGTCCGAGCAAGCAGGCCGTCAAGCTGAACTGAACCAGCGAGGCGCTGGTGTCATAGTCTGTGGCCAGAGCCGGAAAGGCGGGCAGATACATATCAATCGTAAGCGGCCCGAGCGCGGACATCATGCCGAGCAGCAGGGCAAACCGGATCGGATGTGGATTTTTGGTCATGAGGTGCAGCAATCCTTCCACTTAAAACTCTATATATAAGAACAACGCATTAAGCAACTGTAACGAAATGAGTTACAAATGTCAATGGATATCGGAGACATTCCAGCGTGGGATGAGGTTTTACTCTTTACATCAATCGCTCCAGCGTGTATCATTAAGAAATGAGCAAAAAACAAACTGCATAATTGCATGACCGGAGGAGCCTGCCAACAGCGGGCTCTTTTTGTGTTTTTTTAGAGAAATAGGGGTATTCTATCGGATATTCCTATATGAGGAAGGAGGCTGCTTTCGTACCATTTATTTTGGAATAAGGGGGAGTTTCATCTGTGCTGTACTTAGCCATTTTAGCGCCTTTTTTCATCGCACTCTTGCTCCCTGTGCTGTTCAGATGGACACGTGCGAGACAGATTGGCTGGGGCTTGCTGCTGGTCCCGGCTGCGCTATTTGCGTATTTTGCGACTTACTTGCCTGCGATTGGACGGGGAGAGTCGATTTCCCGCGAGATGTCGTGGGTGCCTTCCCTGGGCATCTCCTTTGATATTTATGTGGATGGGCTCGGTCTGCTGTTTGCCCTTCTCATTACAGGCGTAGGCACATTGGTTGTTCTGTATTCGATTTTTTATTTGGATAAACGCAAGGAACAGCTGCATCATTTTTATTTTTATCTGCTCATGTTCATGGGTGCGATGCTTGGTATCGTGCTCTCGGATAATCTGATTATTCTCTATATCTTCTGGGAGCTGACCTCCCTGAGTTCATCTCTGCTGGTCGCCTTCTGGTATGATCGCGACCGTTCCATCTACGGTGCTCGCAAGTCGATGCTCATTACCGTATTCGGCGGCTTCGCCATGATGGCGGGTTTCATCCTGCTGTACATCGAAGCTGGGACCTTCAGCATCCAGGGGCTGATTGCCCAGGCAGACAGCCTGCTGGGTAGTCCGTTGTTCTATCCTGCCATGGTACTCGTACTGCTCGGTGCGTTCACCAAATCGGCGCAGTTCCCGTTCCATATCTGGCTGCCGGACGCAATGGAAGCCCCGACGCCAGTCAGTGCATATCTACACTCGGCTACGATGGTCAAAGCCGGCATTTACCTAGTGGCCCGCATGATCCCCGTCTTCGGGGCGTCGGAGGCCTGGTTCTGGATCCTGCTGCTGACCGGACTTGTTACCATGTGCTGGGGCTCCGTCTCGGCAATCAGGCAGCATGATCTTAAGGGGATTCTAGCCTTCTCCACGATCAGTCAGCTAGGCTTGCTGATGATGCTGCTTGGCATTGGTTCTGCGGCGATGTTCGTGGGGGGAGACGCCATGGAGAGTGTGTATGCCGCTGCCATAACGACGGCGATGGTGCATCTCGTCAACCATGCTACCTTCAAGGGCAGTCTGTTTATGATTGTCGGGATTATTGACCATGAGACGGGCACACGGGATATCCGGCGGCTCGGCGGCCTGATGACAGTCATGCCGATTGCCTTTACCGTGGCTTTGTTCGGACTGGCTGCAATGGCGGGTTTGCCGCCTTTTAACGGCTTTATTAGTAAAGAAATGTTCTTTACCGCAATGATCTCGTTGCAAGAGCTCTCTTGGGGTTCAGCGATGCTCTGGGTGCCCGTGATCGGTTGGCTGGCCAGTATTTTTACATTCGGATACTGTGCGCTGATGCTGTTCCGGACATTCACCGGCGAGTTCAAGCGTTTCAATTTTGATCAGGAAGTGCACGAGGCACCGATCGGCCTGTTGATCTCTCCAATTATCCTTGGCTCACTGGTCCTGCTACTTGGCTTGTTCCCGAACCTGATGGTGCCAAGCCTGATTGAACCGGCGGTGGCTTCGATTCTGCCGGCCCTGGATCCAGAGCTGTATTCCTTCCGGCTATATTTATGGCACGGCTTCAACATGGAACTATGGATGTCCATTGGCGTAATCGTCTTCGGGGTGCTCTTGTACAGAAGTCTGCCAGGGGTGTCCGGATGGTGGTTCTTCAGCCGTGAGCGCGATCCGCTTAATAAACTCTATGACGGCGGACTGGATGCACTAGCTGTTGGATCGGAGAAAGTGACTGGAATCCAGATGACCGGCAGACTCCGGGATTATCTGGCGTACATGCTTATTTTCATGATCGGATTGGCCACGTATGTGTTCTTCCGTTCCGACTCTCTCGTGGCGCCTTCGGCCATAGCAGGTGATGCGCCGCTTTATCTGTATGGCGTAGCCTTCCTGATGATTCTGGCAACCGTAGCGCTGCTGCGTATCAAGGACCGCATTTCGTTCATCATTGTGCTTGGTGTAATCGGCTTAATGGTGTCGCTGCTGTTTACCATCTTCAGCGGTCAGGATTTGGCGCTTACCCAGCTGCTGGTCGAGACCGTGACGGTCATCCTGCTGCTGCTCGCTTTCCGGCGCTTGCCAGAGATCACACCCGAGCGAATTCCGGTGTTCAGCCGGATTGTGAAGCTCGTGATTTCCAGCGCGGTAGCTATCGGTGTGTTTCTTGTCGGCGTCAGTGCCTTCCATTTCCGGAATGAGACAGGCTTCGCCTCGATTTCAGACTTTTTTAAAGAGAACACGTACGAGCTGGGTGGCGGCAAAAATATGGTTAACGTCATCCTGGTCGACTTCCGCGCCCTGGATACGCTGCTGGAAGTGCTCGTCCTGGGCATCGTTGGCCTTGCCATTATCATGCTGGTGAAGCACCGGTTCAAAGGGGGAGAGGACGTATGAGGTTCACCCGTGAACATGATGTAATGCAGCGGGTCTGGATTACCGTAGTCATCTGTCTGCTGCTGGCGTTTTCCTGGTATCTCTTCTTCGCCGGTCATAACCGGCCGGGCGGGGGCTTCATCGGCGGGCTTATGACCGCCAGTGCGATCGTCCTGATGTATATGTTTTTTGGCGCAAAAGAAGCGGGCCGCGTCATGCGTCTATCCTATCCTGTTGTCATTTCGCTTGGCCTGCTTGTGGCTGTCGTTGTCGGTATGATCGGATTGCTCGCCGGCGACGCGTTTTTTACCCAGTACTTTGACTATGTGACGCTGCCGCTGGTGGGGGAGATTGAGCTGACAACTGCAGTCCCATTTGACTTTGGCGTGTATCTGGTTGTCGTCGGCGCGACGATGGCGGCGATCGTCACGATATCGGAGGATGAGGACTAATGGAACTGCTGATGTTGATCGTTATTGCTGTCTTGTTCGGAGTCGGCACCTATTTGCTCCTCTCCCGAAGCTTGTTGAAGGTGGTGGCATCGCTAATGCTGCTATCGCATGGCGTCCATCTGCTCATTCTGACGATGTCCGGGCTTCGCGAAGGGGCGCCGCCCCTGCTGGACGAGAGTGGCACAGGCGCGACCGATCCGCTGCCGCAGGCGCTGATTCTGACGGCCATTGTCATCAGCTTCGGTCTGACGGCGTTCCTGATCGTGCTGGCCTACCGAACGTACAAAGCTCATGACACAGAAGATCTGGAGCAGCTGAGGGGGGAACCAAATGAGTAATAGTATCATGCTGCCGGTGCTGCTTCCCTTTATTACAGGTGCTGTACTGATTTTGTTTGTCAAAAGACCGATGCTGCAGCGAATAGTGGCAGGCCTGATGATGATCATATTAACGGGCTTCTCTTTATACTTGGCTGCAGACATCTACCAGAACGGTATGAAAACCTTGGCTGTGGGCGGCTGGCAGGCTCCCTTCGGCATTGTCCTAGCTGCTGACAATCTCGCGGCCATGATGGTTGTACTAACCTGTATCGTGGGACTGGTCTGTCTGTTTTATTCATTCGCAACGATTCATACCGAGCGGGAGCGCCATTATTATTATCCGTTCTATTTCTTTCTTATTACCGGGGTGAACGGTTCGTTCTTAACAGGTGACCTGTTTAACCTCTTCGTCTTCTTCGAGGTGATGCTGCTGGCCTCCTACGCGCTCATGGTGATTGGGGGAACCAAGTATCAGCTTCGGGAGACGATGAAATATGCGGTCATTAATGTGTTCTCTTCCTTGCTCTTTCTGGTCGCCATTGCCTATCTGTACAGCGTCGCCGGTACGGTGAATATGGCCCATCTGGCCCAGCGGGTAGGGGAGCTGGAGCAGACAGGCATTCTGCAGGTCATCGCGATCCTGTTCTTTCTCGTCTTCGGGATCAAGGGAGCATTGTTTCCGTTATATTTCTGGCTGCCGCGCTCCTATTATGGACCTCCGGCGGTTATTACAGCCCTCTTCGGTGGGCTTCTGACCAAGGTTGGCGTGTATGCCATGATTCGCGTATTTACGCTGATCTTCAATCACGATATTGCGTTTACCCATCATATTCTGATTGCGGCGGCAGCCGGGTTGACGATGCTGCTCGGGGTTTTGGGTGCGGTGTCCAAATACGATTTCAAAAAAATCCTGGCCTACCACATTATCAGTCAGTTGGGCTACATGATTATGGGCCTGGGGCTATTCACCAAGCTGGCGCTGGCCGGGGCCATCTATTATATGGCCCATCATATTATCATCAAGACAGGACTGCTGCTGATGGCCGGAGCGGCTCAGAAGGTGACAGGAACGACGGATCTGAAAAAGATGGGCGGGCTGCTGCGGACGCATCCCTACATGGCCTGGTTCTTCCTGATTCTGGCCCTGTCCATTGCTGGCATTCCGCCGCTGAGCGGCTTCTTCGGCAAGTTCCCGCTAATCGTTGCAGCGTTCCAGGAGCAGAGCTATGTCATTGCGATTGTCGCACTGGTCGTCGGTTTACTGACGCTCATCTCCATGATGAAAATCTTCATGTACGCCTTCTGGGGTCAGCAGAAGCATACGGGAGATCAGGCCCAGGTGCGGGTGGGCAAGCTGCTGGCTCCGGCAAGCGTGCTGGTGATCCTGACGATTGCTCTGGGCTTTGGCGCTCAGCCGTTCTTCACCTATGCCGAGACCGTCGCCGAGGAGCTGCTTAATCCTGCAGGCTACATCCAAACTGTGTTAAAGGAGTAGAGGCCCATGCTGTATCAGATTGTATTGAACCTGGGTATCACCGCCGCGTGGATGCTGCTCAGCAACAGCTTTGGCACAGGTAGCGCCCTGATGGGGTATCTGGCAGGCTTGCTGGTGGTCATGGTGGTGGTAAGATGGCGCGGGCACAAGCTGTATCTTCGCCGCGTCTGGGCAGCCTGGCTGCTGCTGGTGGTCTTGATTCGCGAGATGGCAGTTGCTAACTGGGTCGTGATGAAAATCGTGCTGCGCCCGAATCTGAACATTGAGCCTGCCATTCTGGAGGTGCCGACGCGTCTGAAGTCTTCGCTGGAGCGTGCGCTGTTCGCGGCATGCATCACGCTGACGCCAGGCTCACTGTCCATGGAGTTCTCACGGGAAGGCGACCGGATATTCGTGCATTATCTGGATGTTCGTCACCGGCAAGCTGCCATTATGGAAGTGAAAGATACGTTCGAGAAGCGGATCCTGGAGGTGACGCGAGGCCATGCTTAACACCATTCTGACAGGTGTGCTCATGATGATTGTGCTGTCGGCGCTGCTGTGCTGTTACCGTGTTTTTGCCGGACCTACGCTGCCTGATCGTGTGGCTGCGCTGGATACGCTGGGCATGCTATTGATTGGCTTTATAGGAATTCTTATGATCATCCAGGACACAACGGCTTACACCGAGATTATTCTGGTCGTCGGCTTGCTGGCTTTTGCCGGATCGGCGGCGCTGGCGATCTTCCTGGAGAGGGGGGATTTGTTTGAGCGCGACTGAATGGTTGATTGCCGTACTGGCTGTGATCGGCGGCTTGTTCAGCATCGTGGCTGCGATTGGCCTGATTCGGCTGCCGGATGTCTATTCCCGGCTGCATGCGACCGGCAAGAGCTCAGTTACCGCCGTTGTCTTTCTAATGGGAGCGTCATTTATTTACTTTGCCTACAGCCATGGCTGGGCCGTCTGGAAGCTGCTGCTCGTTATTATATTCGTGGCATTGACGACGCCCGTCGCTGCCCTGATGATCGCACGATCGGCTTACAGGACCCGGGTTCCGCTTGACAAGCGCACGCATCATGATGATCTCGAGTCGTATTACGACTCGCTTGCGAGGGAGGCACAGCGCAAGCAGGCGGCGCATTCGCCGCAGCAAGGCAAGTCCCGAGCAGACAAAAGAGGGACAGCCGATGCGGAGAACCGCAGCGGCCGCACACCTCAGACTAATAGATAAGAATAAGAGCAGGCCCTGCAGTGGAGGAGACTATCCGCTGCAGGGCCTCTTACTTTAGCTGTTTAATTCCGTGACCACGATATCATCGAAAAACGCTTTGGTATTGGCGTAGACCCGAAGACCGATGGAGCCGGTGGCATGGGTGCTGTCCGTAGCGCTTACCTGCAGCACGTCATCCTGGTACACCTCAATGGAGTCGCCCTCGACCACGATTTTGTACGCATAGAAGGTGTCCCCAGCAATGCTCGGGTTCGCATAAGCAAGGGTCGTCCGGACCCCGCCAACGTTGCGCACCAGCTCCAGCTTGCGGCCGCTGCGATCATTGTTTTTGAGGTAAAGAATGTACCCGTTGTCCGCATCGGTGTGACGGAAGACCAGTCCCGCGTCCTTGTTGCCACCGGCATTATTGGTAATGCTGACGCGGGCTTCGTAGGTGTAGTCGCTCCACGTGCCATCCCCTGCGAGAGCCAGTGAGATGCCGCTGCCAGCCTGGCCCGCATAGGCGCCGTCCTGGATGCTCCAGGTGCCGCTGGTTGTTGTCCAGGCACCGTCGCCAGCGCTGAAGTCATCAGCGAATAGCACGACTGTCCCAGGCTCCGGTTCAGGCTCGCCATCTCCGTCAGCGCTGACCGTCAGGCTGGCCGGTAGGGTAGCGACAGCATCCGAGGTGGTATCTGTGGTCTGGAAGGTGTACGTATGCATGCCTTGCGGCAGTTTTGTCGTCAGGGCATAGCTCTTGCCATCGGCATAATTCGTATCACCTGGATCGGCAGCACTCATCCGATGCAAGACGCCGCCCACATTCAATTCAACCGCATAGGGGGCTTCATTGTCAGCATCCGTGTACGTCACAGCGAAGGTATAGTCCGTTTCTGCATCACCGGTGGCTGGCGTTACCGTGCCATCGGACAGCACAGGCGCGCTTCCGCTGGCTGCGTTGACTGCCCGAATGTCATCAATGAGCAGCTCGCCATACGTTCCGGTTGACTGGTTCAGCCACACGGACAGCTTGGAGGTCTTCTTGTTGACCGGATGCGCCAATGCATTCAGATCAAACTGCAGGTCCGTCCAGGTGTCGGGCACTGGTACCCAACCGCCGGTCAGGTTGTGCGTGCGGGTGCCATCCGATAGCTCGACACGCATGCGCAGGTCGGAGTAGCCCGGGTTTTTGGCGGTGAGACGGATATAGCGGTAGCCCGAGAAGTCGGCGGTGTCATGCCACGGTTGAAACTTTGCATTCGAGGTTGCGGAGCCCGGTGTTTGCGTGAAGCGCCCCACGGTACGACCGTCAACCGTCTCCTTGGCAAACGTGGCACTGCCGCCATTTTGCGTATACCAGTTGACCCACTGATTGTTGCCGCCAACGGTGCCCCACCAGCCACCGCCGCCCATGTCGTCATAGACAAGAGGCGAGGAGGGTCCTGGCAGCGGCGGTGCGACGGTATACTGCACGGAGCTATAGGTATAGCGGCCTGCGCTATCCCGGGCCCGTACCTCGACACGTTTGTTGGTGTATGCGGCAGTCGCTGATTCGTCGACAACCGCGGTATAGACGTCACCCTCCAGTGTCATGGGGGTATAAGCCGCTCCTGGCGTAAAGAAAGCATAATCGCTTAATCCGGCGACAACAGGCACCTGTACAGTAACTTGCCCCCGCACATAGTCGCCGAAGCCCGGCGTGAGAATCGGCAGCGCGGTCGGCGGCGTGCCAGGTGTTGAGGTCGAGGTGTCGGCTGCGCTCAATGCCATGATGGTATACAGCAAGCCGGCTTGAATACTGATGCTAAACTCGTTGTAACGCCATTGGTTAATACTGTCGGCGTACATCGAACGGTCTTCATACCAAGGACTGACACTTTGCCGGTTCGCCGGATCCTTCATATTGGGACCGCTGACCATGGCGCCCGGAAGCACGATGCCCTGGCCACCGGCGGTGTTGGCCTCTTCATCATAACGCGTATGCAGGAAGCGGGTGTAGTCGGTTCCGATGCCGGACACCCAACTGATATTCCACGGATTTTGGCCGAATATCCAATACAATCCGCGATGAATGGCTTCTAGCACGGTCTCGTCCCCGAACAGCTCATAGTAGCGCATCAGATCACCGAGGTACGAAACATGGGGCTCGTTAACCCCGAAGTTGCCAAAACGGTTCAGTACGCCATAGGGCGTATCGTCGGCCAGCGAAAGGAAATAGTCCACCTGCTGTCTCAGCAAATCCTGAATATGGGCTTGGGTGGTACTATCGGCTTGGGGATAGAGCTCGGCCATCGACATCGGTCGCATATCCCAGTAGTTTGTGGATGCCAGATCCGCCAGCGTCAGACTATTAATCTGGGTAGAGGCGGCGTCCCGGTAATCCGTGTCACCGGTGAGCAGGTAGAGCTGGACCTCGGCGAGCAGCCGAGAGTTCGCAATACCGCCCTGCGTGCTGTAGCTGCCGATGGGGGCGGTTGGATTGGCCAGCACATAATCATAGAATACAAGCGCTGCTTCCTCACTTGCTTGGGCAAAAGCCTCCATCTCCGTTGCCAAGCTGGCAGGAATGTCGCCATTGACAATGGCGATCCGGATCGCCCGTGCGGTTGCGGCGAGCGTGCCAGAGGATTTGGCCGAGCCGCCGACGCCGGGATCGGTCAGCCGCCGGTCGTCGGCGGTACCGGGGATGTTGTCGGTCGCTTTGTGCGGATGTACGAAGCTGGCATTGTTGCGAAGATTGAACATTGCACCGTCCAGCTGATCGGCGAACTTGATCAGGTATTCGCTGCCGAAGACCGCCTCGTCGATCAGATCCGGGATGCCGTTGCCATCCAGGTCGTAGCTGACAGCCGCATCACCGGCATGCCTAATGTAGGCCAGTGCAATCTGGGCCCCGACCCATTGATTGCCGCCGTATTTGCCATAGTCGCCTGCATCGTACCAGCTGCCAGTCAGATCGTAATGCTGAGATCCGTCGGTAGAAGCCGCGTCATCCAGATGACCGGCCGGGTGGTACAGCTTGGCTGAGGGGGCTGCCGTGCTGTAGCCTGCCGGATAAGCATCCTCCGTAGCGACACCGGAGCGCAACAGACGGTAGAAGGCTGTCATCTCGTCGCGGTAGTTGTCCCATACATTGCTCTGGATGGGAAAGGCATACGAGGAGATGCCATTGCTGACCACTGTGAAGCTGCCGCTCGCGGAGGAAAGCGCCGAGAAGTCGGCAGTGTAGACATGCTTGTCCCAGACGATGCCCTGATAATTCAAGGTACCGGTATGGACGGCCGTGCCGCCGCTGCGCACCTCATAGCTCTCATCGGTGAGCGGCTGGGACGCGATCACTTGGGCGGTCTTCAGGTCGCCGGCGTTGTAGCCGGCCTGACTGACGACGACATCAATGGTCTGCTCGGCGTGAATAACGGTGAGACCTGGCTGTATCGTTGTCTGATCGCCATCTGAAGTGGTGTCGGTGGTGCGGAAGTAGTACGCATGTCCGCCAGGCGGCAGCTGCGTGGTGTAGGTGTAAGCTTTGCCATCGGTATAGTCCAGATCACCAGGGTCCGCTTCTCTCATGGGATAGGGAGTGTCATTAATAACGACTTGTATGGCATAAGGAGGTTCATTGTCTGCGTCGGTATAGGTAGCATGGAAGGAGAAGTTCGTATTCTGCGTGTAGGCGCCGCTGGTGTTTGCGGTGACGCCGTAATCCGAGAGGACGGGCGCTGAGCCGCTCTGCGCGGTAGTTGCGGTAAGCTCGTCGACGAGAATCTCGCCGTATGCGCCGCCGGTTTGGCGCAGCCAAATCTCGAAGCGGATTTTCTTCTTGTCGAGTGCGGGAGAGAGGGTATCGAGGTCCAGGGTCAGGGTGGTCCAGTCCTCGTCTACAGCAACCCAGCCATCCGTCAAGTTGACGCTGCGGGTCCCGTCCTGTACCGCAACTCGCAACCGGGCATCCGGGTAATCGGGATTGCTCAATGTGATGTTGACATAGCGGTAACCCGAGAGATCAACCTGCTCATTCCACGGTTGGAACTTGGCCCATGACGAGGCGGTAGCGGGCGTCTGACTGAACACGCCTACGCTGCGTCCATCTGCCGTTGTTCGCGAGAATGCGCCGGTGCCGCCGGCCTGATTGAACCAGTTCATCCAGTTTTGCTTGAATACACCGCCGCCCCCGAAATCATCATAGATCAGCGGTGTGCCTGGTCCAGGCAAGGGGGGCGCGGCCGCAGCGACGGGCACAGGGGAGATGGCAAGCACCTGCAGAAGCAGCAGAGCACTGAGTCCTGCGCAGAGCATCCGCCTGACACTTGTCCATCCGGAAACACATGACAGCATAAAGATCCTCCTTCACAATTTGTATTCGCTTACAAAACTGATCATAGAGGATCGTCTGAGGCGCGGCGATGATCTATCCCGAGCAATCTGTGATGTATTCTCGTTACCTTGGCAATACATCACAATCGTCGCAGAAAACATCATCCTGGCTTATGGCCAGTGTAGTATACTGAAGCTATGAAACCGACCGGACCGGTGAAGTTCGTGCACTTCACAGAGGATGGATATGTAAGCGGTTAATTTATTTGGGTAACGGAGGCTGGCTATGTATAAAATTCTGGTCGTCGATGATGAGCCCCGCGTTAGTATGGGTATCAAAAAGGTGCTTCTGGAATCGAGCCTGCAGATTAGCCATGTCGAGACCGCGTGCAACGGATTTGAAGCCATCGATTATTTGCGCATGGACACGTACGATCTGCTGCTGACAGATATCCAGATGAGCCGGATGAACGGGCTTGAGCTAATGGAGACGATCTATCTCGAGCAGCCGCAGCTGCCTATCATCGTGATTTCAGCGCATGAGAAGTTTGATTTTGCCAAGAAGTCGATTCAACTGGGGGCTCGGGACTATCTGGTCAAGCCGGTAGAGCTGGAGGAGATGCTACGTGTCGTGGGCCAGGTGCTGCAGGAGCGGGGAGAGGCCGGAAGCCGTTCGCTGGAGCTGACCAGACGAGCTGGCGAAGCGCCCCGGCGCGATCGGCATCATGAATGGCTGTTGGAGCTGATGACGGAGCAGCATGTGAGCGGGCGGGATTACGAGGAGCTGACAAGTGAGCTGAGTCGATTATTGGAGGGAGAGCCGTTCGGCATTGTCTCCGTCCGACTTGATCTGAGTCACGCCGGCTTCAGCAGCCGTGGCATCTCGCTGGCGGACCGCAAGCTGTTCAAGTATGCCGCCATGAATATTGTAGAGGAAAGTCTGTATGAATGGCAGGGGCTAACCTTGAGCGGTCTCGGCAATACGCTCATTGGCTTGATCCGCCTCAGCGACCAGACGGTCTCCGGACAACGGCTCGATACGCAGTCGCAGCTGCATCTGATTGGACAGATGATTATGATGAATATGAAGCAGTATCTCAATATTGAAGCCATTGTCGGCATCAGCACACTGCACCGCGACTTGCCCATGCTGCCCAAGCTCCTGGAAGAGGCCAATGCCGCTGTCGAGTGGTGGCGCCTGCACCCGGGTCAAAAGGTATTCTATTACGAGGATGTGCTGGAGCGGGAGAACAGTGGCATCTCGGCCTGGATCGTCCAGGTAGGGGATTTCATGGAGGCACTCAAGACCGGACTAGGGACAGGGGAAGCCGCCGATCCTTCGCCGCTTCTCTCAACGCTTGCTGAGCAACTGCCGGCGGAGGAGCTGTTCAACAGCTGCTTCGGTATGCTGGTCTACCGTCTGTATGGCTGGCTGCTGGAGAATGGGCTGGACGGAGGCTTGTCGCTGCAGCGTTTCGATCCGTCGGTCTATTTCCGCTCGTCGGAGGGCCGCGATCGGCTGGGTCGGTTGCCGGAGTACATTCGTGAAGCAACAGAGATGGCCCGCATGCTCGCCAAGGAGCGGGATCAGACGATCCTCTCCCGCATTACGGGCTACATCCGCCAGCACTTCCGCAATCCTGCGCTGAAGATTCAGGACATCGCCAGTGAAGTGCATTTCAGCACGGCGTACTTAAGCGCGCTTTTCAAACGGGAGACCGGCAAGAACGTCTGGGATTATGTGACGGAGCAACGGATTGAGGAGGCCCGCCGGCTGCTGACGGGCACCGACAAGAAGCGGTATGAGATCGCCTATGAGGTCGGCTATGAATCGCCGGAGCATTTTAGCCGGATGTTCAAGCGCTATGCTGGTCTCAGTCCCGCCGATTTCCGCAAGGAGGAACGGAGGGGAGCGGACTGAGGCTCAAGTACAAAGTGACGCTGGCGTTTCTGCTGTTCATTGTGGGGCCGTTCCTGATCGTCGGCTGGATTTCGGCTTATACCGCCTCGAACGCCATGAAGGATGAGCTTGGCCGGACAACCCAGCAGCTAGTGCGGCAGAATCATCTGACGCTGGAGAAGACGCTCTCTCTGGTCAACGACAAGACGGTGACGCTGCTGGACAATTACTTCTTTAGCGACAGCCGGAATTACGCCTTCTGGACCGGGATCCGGACGCTCGGTCAGATGCTGGAGGCGGATGCGATACTGGAGCGCTGGTCCAGCGACGGCACCGAATATACACTCTATATGCATAACCGCTCCGGCCTGCCGCCGCCGATGGATTTGTCGTACAAGACCAGAGGCTTCAAGTATATGGATGAGCGAGGGGAGGTTGTCCCTGAATGGGCGTCCGAGGTCATGGCGGAGGGCGGACGGGGCACGCTGCGCGTGGTTCCAGATGCCAATGGCAACGAGACGGTCAGCTACATGCGCAGCATACTTAATCCGGATGCTTACGATGACACGCTGGGGCTGCTGGTTGTCTCGAGGCTGGAGGTGCTGCTGACGCGCGATCTGGTCTCGGTCAAGCTCCAGGACCACGCGAATATTTATCTGTATAACGAGCGGGGCGAGCAACTGATGCACAGCGGCGAGGCAGATGCGCCAATCGTGGATCCCGCCTCGCTGCCGCCTGGCCAGGAGGGATATTATTTCAATGCCAAGGGCGGCACCGAGTGGCTGTATGCGTACTCTCGCAGCTCGTTGTTCGGTACGAGTCTGATCTACCGGATTCCCGTTGAGACGCTGGCGGGCAGTCAGGGTAATTTTCAGGTGACGATGATGGTGGTATCGGCGATCTATCTGGCGCTGGTGCTGTTCTTCGTGCTGGTGCTGCTGCGGGTGGTGGTCAAGCCGTTGTCCCAGCTCGTGGCCTGGACCAAAATTTACGAGCCGGGCAAGCAGCTGGAGCCCGCGGAGCAGCCGCCCCGCGCGGATGAGCTGGGCATTCTGCATGGGGCGTTCCTCAAGATGATGAGGCGGCTGGATAGCACCTTTGAAGAGAACTACCTCATGAAGATCAAGCAAAAAGAAAACGAACTCTCAACGCTACATTCGCAGATTACGCCGCACCTGCTCTACAACACGCTCGATTCGATTTACTGGTACGCGCTGGAGAGCGGCAACACCGACGTCGGCGAGATGGTCAAGGACCTCTCCAAGCTGCTGCGGATCGGACTCAGCAAGGGCAAGACCATCATTACGGTCGCTGAAGAGATTGAGCATGTGCAGGCGTATAGCCGGCTCCAGGCCAAGCGTTATCCGGATACGTTCGAGGCGTATTGGGATATTGAAGCGGAGACGCTGGCTTATGAGATGCCCAAGGTCATCCTCCAGCCGCTCATGGAGAACGCGATCTTCCACGGGGTCAGCCATATGGACGGTGAAGGCTGCATCTGGGTGCGCGTCGCGCTGGAAGGCGAGGACCTCTGCGTGCGAGTGGAGGACAACGGCTTTCTCCCGGTCGACCTGGAGCGGCTGACGGCCATTCTCTCCGGTTCCGACAGTGAGCGCGGCTATGGCATTCGCAATGTGCATCAGCGGATTCAGCTGCATTACGGCGAGAGCTACGGCCTGAGCTACAGCCACCGCGAGGGCGGGGGGCTGAAGGCCATGGTTCGTCTCCCGGCGCGGAAGGCGGAGTCGTGAGCGAGCATGGTTGCAGGGGGGAGTAGTGGGAGGTAGCCTCGGTTGCAGGCGGCATGGATTGAGGCGTTATGGAACAGGCGGGCGCTGCTCGGCAGGACATGGATGTGGAGAGAGAAGGGCGGGCCCGATGCGGGCAGCTCCCTTTTTCTCGCTGGGGCGCCATTGCCACACATTTGCGCGCTATAACACACCTTTCTTCCTCTAAATGCTCGCACTCCCGCCACGCGCCTACTGCAGCACACCTTTCTTCCTCTGTTTGCTCACATTCTCTCCACGCGCCTACTGCAGCACACCTTTCTTCCTCTGTTTGCTCACATTCCCTCCACGCGCCCACAGTAGCACACCTTTCTTCCTCTAATTGCTCGCATCCCCGCCACGTGCCCACAGTAGCGCACCATTCTTCCTCTGCAGGCGCCCCCGATGCCGCCTAATTCTCGCTGTCGTACCCCATCACTATACGTCACACTTGCACAGGAATAGATCATCGCTATCGGAGGGGGGCGGTCCTATACTTGAACTATACCCGGTCGAGAGGAAAGGAAGGCTGCGTGATGCGACTTTTTTTGAAATATCGTTATTTGACCTTGATGCTGGTGCCCTCGGCTTTGATCATCCTGGTGCACAGCTATCTGCCGATGTTCGGCGTGTTCATTGCCTTCAAGAACATCAACTATATTGATGGTATCTGGGGGAGTCCGTGGGTCGGCACCGACAATTTCAACTTCCTGTTTACCTCGGGCTCGCTCTGGCGCATCACGCGCAACACGGTGCTTTACAGTCTGGTGTTCATGATCGTCAATCTGCTGCTGTCGGTAGGAATCGCAGTGGCGATCAATGAGCTGCGGGGCCGATTGCTGGCGAAGGGCTATCAGAGCTTCATCATTATGCCGCATTTTCTGTCCATGGTGGTCGTCAGCTACCTGGTGTATGCCTTTCTGCATCCCGAGCATGGTCTGATCAATGCGTTCGTGCTGGAGGGACTGGGCAAGGACCCCGTGTACTGGTATACCGAAAAATCGTTCTGGCCGTACATTCTCGTGCTGGTCAACGCCTGGAAAGGCATCGGCATCGGCGCGGTCATCTATATTGCGGCGATTGCCGGCATTGATCCGGAGTATTACGAAGCAGCGGTCATCGACGGCGCATCCAAATGGAAGCAGCTGCTGCATATCACGCTGCCGTCCATCCAGCCCGTCATCATCATCATGACCATTCTCTCGATGGGGAGTATCTTTAGCGCCGACTTCGGCTTGTTCTACCAGGTGCCGCTGGACTCCGGCGCGCTCTATCCGGTGACGGACGTGGTCGATACTTACGTCTACCGGGCGCTCATGAAGATGAATGACATCGGCATGTCCTCCGCTGCGGCGCTCGTTCAGGCGGTTGTCGGCTTCATCATGGTGCTGGCCACCAACGCGACGGTTCGGCGCATCAACCGCGAGCAGGCACTCTTTTGACCCGAACTGCCAGCTGCAAGTCCATATCCAGAAGAGGTGATCCCTATGAGTAGCCGTGTCTCGCGCCGGGACAACAGCATTGCGATGCTGCCGAATACCATCCTTCATACGCTGTTTGTCCTGCTGTCCCTGGCTTGTGTGTTGCCGGTCGTGCTGGTCACGATCGTTTCCTTTACCGATGGCGATTCTATCCTGAACAAAGGCTACAGCTTCTTTCCCGAGAAGTTCTCGCTCATCGCCTACACGTCCATCTTCAAAGACTACGGCATGATTCTGGGTGGCTACACGGTGAGTATCCTGCTCACGATTGTGGGCACTGTGGCCAGTGTCATCTTGATGGCGCTGTATGCGTATCCGATCTCGCGCAGCGATTATCCGTACCGGAATTTCTTCACCTTCTTTTTGTTCTTCACCATGCTGTTCAATGGCGGACTCGTGAGCCGCTATCTCGTCTATACCCAATTACTTGGACTGCGGGATTCATACATTGCACTGCTACTGCCGCTGCTGATCATTCCGTTCAACGTCATCATCATGCGGACCTTCTTCCAGACGACCATCCACCCGGCGCTCATTGAGTCCGCCCGGATCGACGGAGCTGGCGAGTTGCGCATTTTCTTCCGGATCGTGCTGCCGTTATCGCTGCCCGTGCTGGCGACGATGGGACTGTTCAGCACCATTAACTATTGGAACGACTGGTTTAACGCGCTGCTGTTCATCAACAGCGAACACAAATATCCGCTGCAATACTTGATGATGCGGGTGCTCAGCGATGTCCAGTTCCTCCGGAGCAACGTCGAGCTGGCGGCACAAAATCCGGAGCTGCTGCGCAACCTGCCCAACGAATCGCTGCAGATGGCGATGGCGGTCATCGGCATGGGGCCAATCCTGCTGGTGTACCCGTTCTTCCAGAAGTATTTTGTCAAAGGTCTGACTATTGGCGCCGTGAAGGGCTAATGCTTTGCGAATACCGTTAGAGCCTCTTCGGCCTGCAGGGGACGGAGTGTTCTATATAGAACTTACATGTACAGGAGGGTTCACATGAGACGAACAAAATGGGGATGGCAAGGAACAATGGTGCTGACGCTACTGCTGGCCTTGCTGCTGCAGGGCTGCTCCGGCGGTCCGGCGAACAATGAACCGGTTAATGCGGGCACCAACAATCCACCGGCCGCAAGCGGCACGGAGGAGCCTCCGGCAACCGGAGCCGAGGCGGAAGAGCTGGAGCCGTATGAGGTATCGATCGTTTACTTTGGCACCCCGCAGCGCGATGATGCCTTGGTCGAAGAGAAGATTAACGAGTATCTGAAGGAGAAAATCAACACCACTGTCGACCTGCGTCCAATTGCCTCCAGTGAATACAAGCAGAAGACGGAGCTGATGCTGAATACTGGCGAAGCAGTCGACTTGATGTTCACGGCCTCATGGCTGGGCTTCACCAGCAACGTGACCAAGGGCGCCTTCTTGGAGCTGGATGAACTGTTAGACCAGCATGGCCAGGGCATCAAGGAAACCATCCACCCGCTCTACCTGGAAGCTCCACGCTACAAAGGTAAATTGTATGCGGTTCCAACAAACAAAGAAATTACGCAAGGTCTGTCGCTGACGTATCGCAAGGACATCGTCGACAAATACAGCATCCCTATTGAAGACATTAATACGATGGACGATCTGGAGCCGTGGTTCGAGCTGCTCAAGGAGAAGGAGCCGCAGTTGATTCTGAATTACGTGGCTGGCGGCGGCGATAACCTGATGTATGAGACCAAATCCAACTACCGTCCAATCGGCCCGACACCGGAGAAAATGACCTTGTTCCTCTACGATTACACATCGACTGGCGACGTTGAGGTTAAATCTGTGCTGGACCCGGAGATTGTAGACATCAACAAGAAAGAATATGAGCTCTACCGCAAATATTATGAAAAAGGCTATATCAACAGCGACGCTGCGACGACAACGACGAACGTCTCGGACCTGCGCAAGCAGGGCAAGATCTGGATGCAGCGCGCCGTGTGGAAGCCAGGAGCGGATATCGAGCTGAAGATCGCAACAGACAATCAATACGATTTTGTCTCTCATGTAGTCGAAGAGCCAATTGTCACCACGGATCTCGCGACCGGATCGATGATGTCTATCGCCCGTACGTCCAAAAACCCGGAGCGCGCCATGATGGTGCTGAACTACCTGCACACCGATCCGTATTTGATCAACCTAATCGTTAACGGCATTGAGGATCAGCATTATAAAAAGGTGGGCGACAACCGCATTGAACCGATTGCGGATTCCGGCTACGGCTCCACAGCGCTGTTCTGGGTCATCGGCAACCAGTTGCTGAACTACTTGAAGCCCGGCCAGCCGGATGACTTGTACACGGGATGGCAGGAGTTCAATGACAATGCTACACGTTCGCCACTGCTTGGTTTCGTCTTCGATGATGCGTCAGTTAAAAACGAGTTGTCCCAGTTGGTAGCCATCATCAACGAATACAAAACGATCAGCTCGGGCGCCATTCCGAATCCATCGCAGTTGATTGATGAGCGCAACACCAAGTTCAAGGCGGCAGGCATTGAGAAAGTGCAGGCTGAGGTACAGAAACAAATCGACGCCTGGTTTGCAGAGAAATAAGGTTATTCTCCATCATTTCCCGACAATTGTTTATTGCCATGCCTCAGGGATGTTCGCTACGCTGGGGGTATTTAATGGGGAATGGAGTGAGCGAACGAATGGCAACAAGGATGGATCATCTTCCGCACAAACTGACGATCACCATGTGGGATTTCTCCTGGTATACGATGACGCAGCCCGGGGAGCCGTATCATGATTTGGCAGCTCGCTTTGCGGAGGCGGTGGAGCGGGGGTACAATACGATCCGTATCTGTGCGATGCCGTTCATGCTGTTTATGGCGGAGGGCCCACGCCCGGGGCCGCTTCGCTTCGGCAATCTCGGCGAGGTCGGACAGCGGACACGCTGGTACAATTGCGAGGGCGGCGCAGCCTTGGACGGTCATGCCCAGCTGCTCGAGCTATTCAGACAGGCTCAGGCGCATGACTGCTACATTATGCTCTCGTCCTGGGAGTACCAGCAGAGCCCCAGCTTTCTGGCCGATCCAGAACTACGCGATCTTCTGCAAGCGATTCCACCCGAGGATCGCTTCATGGCGCTTGCCCGCTCGCTGGATCAATTAATTCGTTACGTCAAGGCGGCGGGGTATGGCAGTCAGATTGTTTACGCCGAGCTGCATAATGAGGTGGAATTCGGCCAACTGACCGAGGTGGGGACGAGTCGTGGGATTGAGGCAACGGATACGCCTGCCCTTGTAGAAGCAATGCAGCCGTATATTGAGGAAGCTGTCGGCTACTTGCGTGACGAGCACCCAGATATTTTGATGACCGCAAGCTACACGCTCAATGAAGCCTATCCGAAGGCTTACATGGCTAATAATCTGCAGGTCGCACATTTTCATTTGTACATTAAGGGTGTGCTGCAGGAGCTGATGGACAAGGCGGATTTGTACGGCGAAGGGGAATTTCCTAATCATTTTGTCCAATCCCTGCTCCGTGATGACGCGCCGCCCTTCACGTCCTGGACGCTACCGGCCGGACAAGAATGGCGGATGGAGGGAAATCCGGTAGGGATGCGACTCATCTACCTGCATGACTGGGCCGACCCTGACCGCTGGGACTTGTACCTGTATGAACGGTATGGCGCACATAAGCTGGCCATGCTGCAAAAAGCCGACCTCCGCTTCGATGAAGCCTGGGAGTGGGCGCGCCGCTCAGAGCTGCCCATCGTAATTGGTGAGGGATATGTCGGCTATACGCCGCTGCATGCAGGCTTTGAAGAGGGACCTGTTGGGAAATTTATTGCCGAATACGCGATCCGCAAGGGGATAGCACTGGGATTCTGGGGAATGACGTTATGCTCCAACTGTGCACCTCATCATCCGTTCTGGCAGGATGTCGCTTGGCAGCGCAAGTGGAACCGCTATATTTTGGAATCAGGAGTAGGGGGATCGTCGTCCGCTGTGGCAGGGGCAAGTCCAGATTGACGCAAATACGACTCCCCCCGTGGTGAAATGCGGTATCCAGTCCCCAGACTCACCGTCAGTCCGAGGTTCTTGAGCTTGCGAACATTCAGCTTCAGCTTGTCTGTATCCCAGCCGAGTAGGGTTGCCAGATTGGCGGCTCGCTCGGCTGGGTGCTGGACGATGACATGCAAAAACTTAGCCGTCCAAGGGCCCTGCCGACTGGCACGGTCCAGGCGACTAAGCCGTTCTCGCAGTTCCGTGAACTGCTCCGCGTCAAGCGCCGTGTCTTCCCGGAGCGCTTCCCTGGGATCATCTCCGATCCGGCGAATCGCAATACGGTAGACAATGCCTTCCATGCTGAATCCATTCAGTTCTTTTAGGAGATCTGGCAATGAAGCATACCCTGCCCTGGTTGCGTCTTCCTCCGTAATGACAGACTCCTGAATTTCCTCCATCGCTACGATTTCAATTAACCCGGCAGATGTATGCAGTTGGCTGCCTAATTTTACACTGGGTCGCCGCCAGCGGCGAAAGGCCTGGGTTACCTTACCTGCGGCAATTCCTTCAAGAATGTTCTTCTTAAACAGCATTTGTTCCCCTCCTCTGAGCACAGTTGTTCCTGACTTCAGTATAGCATGAGAAGGCGGAGTGTATTTTGAATATTCCTTTACAGGAATATTCCATGTGTGGTATATTTAATTCATAAAGAACAAAATGAGCAAGGCGAGGTGAGAATCCGGGCCGGCCTTCGCAGTTAGCGAAGCGTGGATATAACGGCTCAAGAGGATGGTGAGTATGGAAACGACGACGTTCAGTGCATTATCCGAACCGAATCGGTTGCGCATTGTAGAGCTGCTTTTACTGGGACCGTTGACGGTAGGCGAGATAGCCAAGCGTTTGGATATACGTCAGCCGCAAGCCTCCAAGCATCTGAAGGTACTGCTGGAGTCAGGACTGGTAGAAGTAGAGGCGATTGCCAATCGAAGAGAGTACCGGTTGCGGCCGGAGCCTTTTAGACAATTGACCACTTGGTTAGCGTCCTACCGGGACCTGTGGGAAGAACGATTCGACAATCTGGACATCTATCTGAAGCGTCTGCAGGATCAGAGCAATGACAGGACATCGGAACCGACGCCGGAAGAGTCCTGAGATTATAGACAACCTAACTTATAGGAGGAATGAGAGATGACGAACAAAATGACGAGCCGTGTAGAGGGAAATGTACTTATTCTGGAGAGAAAGTTTCAAGCCCCGCGCGAGCTGGTGTTTCAAGCTTTCTCCGAAGCCGAGCATTTGAAGCAGTGGTGGGGCCCGCGCGGTTGGGCGCTTACCGTATGTAACATTGATTTTCGTCCTGGTGGCGTATGGCATTACTGTATGAAGTGTGAGGACCGCGAGCAAGGTGATTTTTATGGCATGGAGTCTTGGGGCAAGGGGGTCTACCACGAGATTGTTACGAATGAGAAGATTGTGTACACGGACTATTTCTCGGATGCCGAAGGAAACGAGAATCCTGAGATGCCTGCAACCGAAGTTACGCTTAGCTTTGTAGAACACGAAGGCGGGACCAAGCTGATCAACCGCGCAGAATATGCATCTGCTGAGGGACTTAAAGCTGTGCTCGATATGGGTATGGAGCAGGGCATCTCCGAAACATGGGATCGCCTGGACGAGCATCTTGCTGCAAAATAATAACGTTTCGGCACCTGACTGGCCAATCTGGCGGTCGGGTGTTTTTTTGTTGTCCATGTGCCAGCCGCCACACTTCCGCCAAAATTTACTTTCATTGGGTGTTGAAATACGCAAACGTTTATATTAGACTATTCCAATAGGATTTAAAGAAATGAGAGAGAGGGGGAGTCGCGCTGATTGAACTGAGAGGTGTAGCCAAAACCTACGAGACAGCCGCGACGACCGTGGATGCTCTGTCGGATGTCAACCTGACCGTAGAGAAAGGTGAAATCTTCGGCATTATCGGGCATTCAGGCGCCGGCAAAAGCACCTTGCTGCGCTGCGTGAATCTTCTGGAGCGGCCCTCGCTGGGCAGTGTCTCTGTCGGCGGACATGAGCTGACGATATTGAGCGAGAAAGAGCTGCAGCAGCGCCGTCAGAAGATTGGCATGATCTTTCAGCATTTTAATCTGCTCTCCACAGCAACCGTCCGGGATAATATTGCTTTTCCTCTGAAGATGTCGACCTTGTCCAAGGAAAAGGTCAGACGACGTGTCGATGAGCTGCTCGATCTGGTCGGTCTGCGAGGGCATGAGCAGAGCTATCCGGCTCAACTGTCTGGCGGACAGAAGCAGCGGGTGGGCATCGCCAGAGCACTGGCCAATCATCCCGACGTGCTGCTGTGCGACGAAGCGACCTCTGCGCTGGATCCGCATACGACCGAGTCGATCCTGACACTGCTGAAGGATATCAATCAGAAGCTGGGCATTACGATTCTACTCATCACGCATGAGATGAATGTCATTCGCTCAATTTGCGACCGGGTCGCTGTCATGGAAGGCGGCCGCATTATTGAACTGGGCGAGGTGCTGGAGGTGTTCCTCAATCCGCACCACAAGACGACCCGTGATTTTGTCAGTCAGGTCGCGGAGACCGTGGATGTGCAGGCGCAGGGCCTGCGGCCGGAGGGAGTCGTGGTCCGAATTAATTATCAGGGAGACCTGGCCCACGAGCCGATCTTGTTCGAGACGGTGAAAGGTACGGAAGCAAGCTTTGTCATCCTCCAGGGGACGGTATCCCGCATGAAGGATACGCCCTATGGGCAGCTGATCGTCGAGCTGCGTGGCAATAGCCGGGACACGAGCCAGATTATTGAGCAGCTCCGGCACCGAGGATTGGATGTGAGTGTGCTGTGATGAATGAGGTATTGAGCTTTTTTGAGAATATCCGTTGGGATGCCATCAACAAAGCGACGCGGGAAACGCTAGTCATGATGGGGGCTTCCATGTTCTTCACGGTAATCCTCGGACTTGCCATCGGCATCTTGCTGTTTCTTACGTCCAGAGGGCAAATGCTGCAGAACCGTTTTGTTTATTGGATTTTATCGCTAGTCGTCAACATTTTGCGCTCGGTGCCTTTTATTATTCTGATGATTCTGATCATGCCGTTGACCAAAATCATGGTTGGCACCTCCATCGGTGTGAAGGGTGCGATTCCACCCCTCGTTATCGCTGCAGCCCCGTTCTTTGCCAGGCTGGTAGAAGCTGCGCTGCGTGAGGTGGACAAGGGCGTGCTGGAGGCCGCCCAGGCGATGGGGTTCTCCAAAGGCATGATTGTCTGGCATGTATTGCTGAGGGAGGCGCGTACAGGGCTATTGGCCGGGACCACAATTACTGCCGTAACACTGGTGTCCTACACGGCGATGTCTGGTACGATCGGTGGCGGTGGTCTGGGTGACCTCGCGATTCGATTTGGCTTCCAGCGATTCCAGTGGGACGTCATGATTATAACGGTCATTTTGCTCATTATTCTGGTTCAGGGACTTCAGATGATTGGAGACGCCTTGGTGAGGAAGTATAGCCGCAAGTAGATAGAGATTATATCAAATTGGATGGAGGAATTCATAATGAAAAAAGTAAGTGGACTTGTACTCGCGGCATTTCTGGTGCTGGCAGGCTGCGGACAAGGCAATACGCCGGATAATACACAGGGCGGGGCTAACACACCGAATGCAGGGAACAATAACATTGCGCAGCAAGAAAACAATGGGGCTGCAGAGCCGTCGGCAGATCCCGTTACGCTGAAGATTGGTGCGAGTGCAACGCCGCATGCTGAGATTCTGGAGGCCATTGCGCCTGCGCTTGAAGAGCAGGGTGTCACGCTCGATATTATCGAATTCTCGGAATATGTGCTCCCCAATGTTCAGTTGTATGAAGGCGATCTGGATGCGAACTTCTTCCAGCATCTCCCGTACCTCGAGACCTTCAATGAAGAACGCGGATATGATCTGGTAAGCGTGGCAGGTGTTCATATCGAGCCATTTGGCGTCTACTCTGATAGCCTGCAATCCATCGATGAGCTGGAGGACGGCGCCAAGATCGCGATTCCTAACGATCCATCCAACGGCGGCCGGGCTTTGCTCCTGCTGGCCCAGCATGGACTGATTACGCTGGATGAAGCGGCTGGCGTTAATGTCACGGTAGCGGAGATTACCGACAATCCGCGCAACTTCGAGTTTGTCGAGCTTGAGGCAGCTACCTTGCCGCGTATCCTGGATGAGGTCGCTCTGGCGGCAATCAATACCAACTATGCGCTCGAAGCCGATCTGAATCCAACGGAAGACGCGCTGTTTATTGAGGACGAAGAGTCTCCTTATGTGAATATTATCGCCACCCGTCCGGACAATCAGGACGACGAAGCGATTCGCAAGCTGATCGAGGCGCTGCACTCGCCAGAGGTGGAGTCGTTCATCGAAGAAACGTATCAAGGTGCGGTTGTACCTGCATTCCAATAAAACCAAAAGTAACAACGCAAGAAGAAACAACGCCCGCTCTTCGGCCTCATGGCCGGGAGCGGGCGTTTGCTCGTTAGTGTTTTCTCGCTGGATCATCCCCGGGACCCTCGTTCCGTCCCCGAGTGCCATCTACCAATGAATAAACACGAAATTTCATATACAATTCGCCACAGTTGCTGCCTCGCTGCCAATGTATTCGTTTTTCAACCTTATTCAGCACATCCCGGCCTTCTAGCGCCAAATAAACACGAAATTTCATATACAATTCGCCACAGTTGCTGCCTCGCACTCAATGTATTCGTTTTTTCAACCTTATTGAGCTCATCCCGGCTCACAACCATCGAATAAGCACGAAATTTCATATCCATTGCGCCACAGTAGCTCGCCCGCACCCAATGTATTCGTTTTTTCACACTTATTCCGCCCATCTACCACTGCCCGTCAATCCAGTCAGCTCCGCGGCCCCCGCCATACTGCAATTGCGGTGACGCTCATCCACACATAGACCGAGCCGTAGAGGATACGCTGAAGCAGGCCGCCTGGCACATTGAGCGGACCCGCCTGCACGAACAGCAGCAGGAGAGCAGCTGTCGTCACAGCAGCCGCGGTCCAGGTCCATACAGCCAGCGCGGGTCTGGAACCTCTGACAAGCAGCGCGATCAGGATGAGCGCAGGAATCTGAACCACCATGCTCGGAATCGAACCCAGCGTATGCAGCCAGAAATCGAGATCGGCCGGCACGACGCCGGCTGCGACACTGCTCAGGCCATGGATGATCCATAGAATTGTGGCAGCGCGGGTTTTCCGTCCGGGCGGCAGCCAGAACCGCAAGCTCAAGGCTCCGGCAATTGTCGCCAAGCCCGCAATGGTGAAGGTCCAGTTCATGGTCAGATGCAGGGGCGAGCAAATGGCATGTCCTGACAGTTCATACAACGATTCGCCGCAGCCTGTTACGCCAAGATCGCTCATCGGCTGATGGAGCGGGTCATAGGGCAGGGTGGTTGCCCGGATGACCAGATACTCTATAAGAAAATAAAGGCTCAGCGCCAGCCAACTGATGTGCCCCACGACAACCGCAGGTTTCGGCCAGCGCTGAAGCACGAACAACACGGCGATGACCAGAAGGGACAGAACAGTCATCCACACATAGGGGGCTGGTAGCATCATAGCTCATTCCCCCCTTTGCTGGCGTTCCTGCTCGTAGACCGCATAAGCCGTCTCCACAAAGGCAAGCAGCGGTGGATCAAGCGGATACAGCTGCAATCGCTGCGACTCATCGGGGGACATGCGTGCTGCCCACAGCTTATCCAAAAATTCAGGCGCGTCTCCAAAGGTCTCCTGCGCCTTCTCATCCATCCGGCGAAGAATGCGCTGAACGCGAGCATCCGCCGGTGGTACGTCCTGGGCTTGGAGCCGGTTCAATTGGCCGATCAGCGCAATCCATTCCAGTGAATCGGGATCATCGCTGCTCACATTGGGCAGCCGTTCCCACAGCTCCAGCTCCGTTTCGTCAAAGATGTGACTGCGATAACGGCGTTTTTGCTCGGCGCTTTGACCGGACAGTTGAATCAGCTGCTCGATCGTGGACAGCTTGACGCCACCTTCGATAGTTTCGCTATGCATCAGCCCCCGTACGGCATTCTCCATCATGGATAACTTTTTTTGCTCTTCCCGGATATAAGCCATCTGCTTTTTAAGTCCACGTGTCCAGTCCCATTTGGCGTCGCTCAGGATGGTAGCGATCTCCTGCAGCCGGAAGCCAACGGATTTGAGAAACTGCACCTGTTGCAGGCGTTTGATCTCTTGCTCGCCATACAACCGGTGTCCACCCTCGGTTTTCCCGCCCGGCTCCACCAGGCCGATTTGATCATAATAGCGTAGTGTGCGTACGGTAATGCCCGTCTGTCGTGCAAGTTCATGTATGGGTATCATAGGATCACTTCCTTCCTACGTACCAGTATACAAGATGACGCTACGTCAGTTTCAAGGGCTACAGCTTGGCTTTGAAATGTACAACTGCCGTGTACAGCATTTTATTGGCGTTAGGGTCAAACACCGTTTGATGCTGGACAGACGCGACGTCGAGCATCAGTGCTTTGTTGTTCTCAATCTGGACATCGATGCGCTGCTCCAGCGATCTCAGGTCGTAGGCCTGAAAAAATTCAACCTTGTTCTCAATGCGGCTAAGTGAAAATTCCATCTCGTTTGCTCCTGTTCCCTGCTTATTTTTTCTGTTTCATAGTATAGCATGTTAAGCTTTCTTGGAGGGAATTCATCTTGAATGATTCTACTCGTTTTGGTTCCTGGCCTTATTGTAGTACAATAACTACAATTCGTATTTGAGGCGGGGAGCGGATGAGCCAGATGAGCCGAGTCGATGTGCGGGTGACGTCTTGGGACAAAGTGAGTTCTTTCTACGAGGTGCTGCTAGGGTCCCTGGGCTACAAGCTGCAGCATCAAACGGACAAATGGAAAGTGTTTGCCACTGCAGGACAGCAGGGCGCATCCTTCTTCGCAATTATGGAAGAGCCGGGGTATAAGAAGCCCAAGGAAGAGATCATCGGCTTCTGGGCGAGCAGCCAATCGGAGGTGGATCGGATGGCGGAGCAGCTTGCGTTGCATGGAGGAAGAATTACGGAGGGCCCGCGCTCATTTCCTATCAGCCCAACCTACTATGGCTTCTACTTCGAGGATGCATATGGAAACAAGTATGAGCTGGCCTATCGTTTACCCTAATTATGATATCGAACAAGCCTATGCGACAAGCACAGGCTTTTTTTTGTGTTAAGTTAATTGACATGAAATCTATTGACGTAGGCATTGAGGCTTGCTATCTTTATATAAAGAACATTAAAGGAAATTTCCTTAATTAAAAAGGTGGCTAAACCTATATGACACATTCGACCATTCGTATCGGCATTATCACTTCCCCCGAGGGAAAGGGGGTCTTCCAAAACGTGTTGCAGGAGTTCGGAGGGACAGAGGGCCGGCTGATCATCTATCATCGTGACGAGGAAATCCGGGAGATGATCGAGCAGCACCAACAGGAGGTAGATGTGATTCTGTTCGGGGGGCCGCTCAGTTATTACATGAACAAAAAGTACGTCCGCGAGGATATGCCGGCGCTCAGTATTGAATACCGGGAGACTGAACTGTTAATGGGTCTGCTTCAGCTCTCACTTGGCAGTAATCAAGAGATTCGAGGACTTTCACTAGATACGTTCTCTCAGCAGACCGTGCATGAAGTGCTGGCAGAGACGGGATACCCGCATCTGGACACCTATGTCAGACCTTACCGCCAGGAGCAATCACCCGAAGAGATTATTGCATTCCACCACGCGCTCTGGGAGGAGGGCGCAATCCAGCATGTGCTGACCTGCAGGCGTTCGGTCTACAACGGTTTGCAGGAACTAGGCGTACCGACCACCAAGATTCTTCCCTCCTTGTTCAATATCCGGAACTCAATAGCCAAAGCGATTCTAATGGGTGAGAATATGCAAAACACCAGCTCCCAGATCGCAATCGGGCATTTTCAAATTACTCCCGAAGCTACAGGCGGAACCGCAGGAGACTATTCACAAGAGAAGCTAAGTCTTGATTTTCATCGCTGGTTGGTCGATATCGCTCAGCGTGTCAATGCATCAATTCTACCCTTGGGCGGGTATGAGTTCTTGCTCTATACCAACCGAGGGCTGCTGGAGGAATTGACCCGCTTGTGGACGCAGACGATGGTCATACAAGAGCTTGAGCAAGAGCTGTCCGCCCGGGTATACGCCGGTTTCGGAGCCGGACGAACGGCGCTCTCGGCACAGCATCATGCCAAGTCCGGGTTGGAGCGTGCAAAAGAACAACCATCTGGATGTGCTTTTCTGATTCGGGACGACGGTAAGGTAATTGGCCCGCTTGGCCGCAGTGTAACATTAGAATACAGCTATAAATCGCAGAATCCACTGCTGGGCGAGATGGCTCAACGAGCCAATCTGAGCATGGACACCGTGACCAAGCTGCAATCGTACTCCCGTATTAAGGGTCAGTTTACCGCTGATGAGCTTGCGAGTGTGTTGGGAGTGACCACCCGCAACATCCGCAACATCTTCAAGAAGCTGGCCGATGCGGGCTACTTGCATGAAGTGGGTATGGAGCGACCTTATCCCAAGGGGCGACCACGCAAAATTTATCGTCTAGCCCAAATTGAGCAGCAACAGATATAGCTACATGAACCATGAAAGGAGGTGAAAAAAATGAAACTATCTAGCATAGAGGTTATTCCAGTGCACATGCCCATCCTGGAATCGATGCGAATTAAGGATGCTTATGGCTGGAAGCAGACATCGGAATACGTCGTGCTTCGAATCACAAATGAGGCAGGACTGGAAGGCATCGGCGAGGCGTGCTTCACGGATGTGTGGTCAGGTGAGCGGCAAGCAGGCTCCGTAGAGGTGATCCAGCGGGTCCTGATTCCGGCTATTCTGCCGTATGAGCTATTCGATATCCGGCGGATGCTGGCGGCTATGGATCTGGCGATCTATGGACATCATGCGAGCAAGGCTGCTGTGGAGATGGCGGTGCTGGATCTGATGGGCAAGACGCTTGGCGTGCCCCTGTACAAGCTGCTGGGAGGTAAAGTGCGGGAGGCCATTCCTGTCAAATTCTCCATTTCGGCCATCAATGACGAGGCTCGGCTGCGGACCATTGTCGACTATGCGATGGAACGGGGGATCCGCACGATCAAAGTGAAGGTCGGGATGACGCCAGAGCAGGATTTGGAGCGGCTGCGGATTCTGCATGATGCATACGGCAAAGAGCTGTCGCTGGCTATCGATGCCAACAACGCCTGGCGGCTGGATGAAGCGAAGCGAATGATTAAGCGTCTGGAGCAGTACGAGCTTCTGTTCATCGAACAGCCGTTGGCACGTGAGGACTACGGCGGGTTCCGGGAGCTACGCCAATTCACTTCCTGCCCGATCGTCATGGACGAGAGTATCTTCACAACAGGGCAGGCATGGCGCGCACTTCAGGCCGAGGCGGCAGATATCTATTCCGTTTATCCGGCCAAGAACGGCGGTATCTACAAAAGCATGCAAATCTTAAGTGCCGCTGGCATGGCAAAAAAAACAGGCCTGCTGGGATCCAACCTTGAGTTGGGAATCGGATCCGCAGCTATGGCCCATCTCGGCATTGCCCATGAGACAATCGATGACCTGACCTACCCGTCAGACATCATAGGCCCATTATACCATACCGACGATATCATCACTACCGCGACACATTATAGAGACGGCCAAGTCATCGTGCCGGAGGGCCCGGGACTTGGCGTGACGATTGATGAAGAGAAGCTCCGCCATTATAGCGTCAACTAGGAACAAAGGGGAGGAACAAACCATGAGAAAGTCAGTGTTGCTGTTACTCAGCATCTTACTGCTCTTGTCCGCTTGTGGCGGTCCGAATGGCGAGCGCACGACAGGAACAGGCACCAATGGGAATGCTGCCAGTCAGACAGGCGGTGAGGTGGAGCTGGAGTTCTGGACGATCAACCTCAAGGAAGGCTATAGCGAGTATATTACCAGCCAGATCACACAGTATGAGGCGGATCATCCCGGAGTGAAAATCAAATGGGTAGACGTGCCAGATATCGAGAAGACGGATGCCAGACTGCTGGCGGCGCTCTCCGGCGGCAATGCGCCGGATGTCGTCAACCTGACGCCGTTTATGATCCCCAAATTTGTGAAAAGCGGTGCGCTCACCGCCATTGATGAGCTGCAGCCAGGCGTAGAGGAGACGTTCGTCGATGCCTTCTGGCAAGCAGGCGTAGTCGGAGACCATGCCTACGGCATACCATTCTATGGCAGCGTACCAGGCTTGTTCATCAATACGAGACTGTTCGAGGAAGCAGGACTGGATCCTGCCATCCTGCCCACCACCTGGAGCGAGGTTGCCGAGATGAGCGAGACGATCAAGTCACAGACCGGCATTGCCGGCAATATGCAGACCATCGACAATTTTGCCGACTCCGGCAACCCGATCGACATCCTGGCGCGCCGAGGCGTTCCGATTCTCTCGGAGGACGGCACGCAGGCTGCATTCAACACCCCCGAAGGCGTGGCGGTATTGACCGAGTATGTTGAGATGTACCAGTCTGGTGCGCTTCATCCCGACTCGATTACTGGCTCCATGATGGATGCAGCCGCACGTTTCTCCGAAGAGCGGGTGGCGATGATCTTTCCTGGACCATGGATGCTGCGTTGGCTGAAGGACAATACCTCGGCAGAGACCTTTGATCATTTCCAGGTGCATCCCGGGTTTGTTGGCGAGGACGGGCATCTGAATTCCTTTCTGCAAACCTTCGTTATCCCCGAGGCATCGAATCATAAGCAAGAGGCGCTTGATTTTGCTGTCTTCTTCTCCGGTACGACCATCGAACTGATCAAGCAAGCACCTGTGGCACCGGGAATTACAGAGCTGCTGGACGATCCGTACTTTACGGAAGGACCGGAGGAACTGAAGATTATCTCGGAAGGGCTGCCGCTCGCCAAGTTCTACTGGCCACTCGTTCCTGGTCTGACAGAATTGCTGGAAACCCTGCGGGTCGAATTCCAGGAGGCGGCACTCGGCCGCAAGGAGCCACAGCAAGCGCTGGATGATGCAGCGCAGCAGTGGACCTCCATCCTGGCACAATGATGCACAAGCCTATGATTCAACTCCTCGCTTCCGGGCGGGGAGGAGAGGAGGTTGGTCTGCGGTGACTGGTACGGCGATGATGAGACGCTGGAAGGCATGGCTGTTCATGCTGCCGGGATTAGCGGTATTTTTGTTGTTCCTTGTGATCCCTATTGTAGTGACCATAATCATCAGCTTTACAGAGTACGACTCATTGAATGCCCCGACCTTTGTATTTCTGGACCAATATAACCAGCTGCTATCCAGCGATGTGTTCCGCAAGTCATTGGTGAACTCGGCACTGCTGGCGGCAGGTATCGTCTTGACGTTGACGGTACTGCCGATTCCGGTTGCTTATATGATTGAGCGCAACATTCGGAGCCTGGGCTGGGTGCGAGCGTTATTCTACCTGCCGGTCATTACGCCGATTATCGTCTCGGCAGTGGCCTGGCGGTGGATACTGACGGAGGAAGGAATTCTGAACTGGGTGCTTGTCAGCATCGGCATTCTGGGTGAGCCGGTCCGCTGGCTGACCGATCCTTCAGTCGCGCTCTGGAGTGTTCTGATGGTCATCTTCTGGCGTTCATTCGGCTTCTATTTAATTATCTATATTTCGGGACTGCTTGGTGTCCCCAAGGAGTTGTATGAAGCGGCTTCCGTCGACGGTGCAGGCAGGTGGAAGACCTTCGTGTTGATTACGCTGCCGCTGCTGCGCAATACGATTGCGCTCGTTACAATCGTGTCCTTCATCAACGCGATGAAAATTTTTGACGAAATCTTCATCCTGACGCGTGGTGGTCCTGTCAATTCGACCAAGACCACATCCTACTTCATCTATGAAGAAGCGTTCGTCAATTTCAAATTTGGCTACTCCAGTGCCATGGCTGTCATCCTGCTGGTGATCGTGACAGCTGTCACGATGCTGCTGCTCAATTTTTTTGAGAAGGATGAGGTGAAATACTAGATGCGGTTTCATAGTAAATCTTCCTTGCTCATCTATGCGATTCTGGTGATGCTGCTCATCGTGAGCTCGGCCATTGTGATGACGGCGCCGATCCTGTGGCTGCTGTCCACTTCATTCAAAACCGGAGAAACGGTATTTGCGACACCGCCCAAGCTGTTGCCGGACAATCCGACGCTTGCTAACTATGAGTATGTTCTGCAATCGGCTGATGTACCGCTCTATCTCGGTAACAGTATGGTTGTCGCGGTGCTGTCGGTGTTCCTGAACCTCTTGCTCTCTGCACTGGTCGCCTATCCGTTGGCAAGGATGCAATTCCGCGGGAAAAAGGTGCTGTTCCTTTCCATCCTGGCGACGATGGTCGTGCCTTTTCAGTCGATCATGCTGCCGATCTTCCTGATCTGCAAGCATCTGGGGATCGTCAATACGCCAATCGGTGTCGTCTTGCCGACCGCCATCACTGCTCTAGGTGTGTACCTGCTTCGACTGGCCTTCATGGCCATCCCTTACGAGCTGGAGGAGGCGGCCCGCATCGACGGCTGCTCGGATTTCAGAATCTGGTATCAAATCATGCTGCCGCTCATCAAGCCGTCGCTTGCGACCCTGGCGATTATCACGTTTACTGCTGCCTGGAGCGACTTCCTCTGGCCGGTTATCGTGCTGCAGGACCCTGAGCGCTTCACGTTGCCGGTCGGCATCCAATACTTTATGTCAATGATGACCTCGAACTGGCAGCATATCTCTGCCGTTTCCATCATTGCTACGCTTCCTACAGTCATTTTGTTCCTGCTGCTCCAGCATTACTTCTATGCCGGTACGCTTAGTGGGGCAGTGAAAGGGTAGGTGTAACCATGAGACTGTTTATCTATCCCTGGGATTTGCAGGATGAAGGCATTGACAAGACCCTGCAAGCGATCCGCAGCTGGGGATTCGACTCCATCGCGGTTGCCGTTAATTATCATGCAGCCAAGCTGTATCTGCCGCACAATCCCAAGCGCAAAGTATACTTTCCTGAGGACGGCTGTTTCTATCTGCCGCTCCCCGGCGAGGGGGATGCTCTGCGATCTCGGAATAGCCTCTGGGCGGAGCAGCATCCGTCCTTCTGGGACGAGCTGCGAGAGGCGGCGGATCGCTGCGGCATGAAGGTTACGGCATGGACAATTGGCCTGCACAATAGTCCGCTTGGCCGTCTTCATCCAGAGTGGGCCGTGCACAACGCTTACGGTGACCCCTACTATTTTAGCCTTTGTCCCAATCATGTCGGCGTGCGCAGCTACCAGTCGGCTTTGCTGCGAGAGCTGGCGGTGCATCCGGCGATCGACGAGCTCTTCCTGGAATCTTTTCAGTACATGGATTTCGAGCATGGCTATCATCATGAGATGACAGGTGTGCCGTTGAGTGGATATGCCAAGGCGCTGTTGTCGCTCTGTTTCTGTGAGGCCTGCATGAAGGCCGGCAGCCAGCTTGGTATCGATATGGAGGGTTTGCGCGCCGGGGTGGCTGCCGAGGCAGAAGCTTGCACGGCCGGTGCAGAGCCGGACGATCACTCTTCGGCTGCTGCTCGTGAGTGGCTGGAGTCCCAGGGATGGTCCGACTACTTGGCCATGCGACAGTCGGCAGTGACCGCATTGGTTCGGGAAGCTGCGGAGGCAGTGCAAGGCAAGCCGCTCATTTACTTCAGTGGTCATCCCGCTACGGGATGGCTGTACGGGGTGGACCACGCGCAACTGGATCCGTATGTCGACTGCTTCGAGAGCTATCACTACGCTCCCGGTACGACGGGAGCGCTAGAGCTGGCTGCCGCCTATGCACCGCTCATCACCCCTGGCAAACTAAGGCTCGTTCTGCGCGCTGTTGCTCCGGATGTCGCCTCGCCTGCTGAGCTGGTGGAGCGGACACGTGTGCTGACGAAGATGGTGGAGGACCGCTGGCTCGTTGGGTTTTCTTTGTACAATTACGGACAGGTTGCCAGATCCCACTGGGAGCATTTGACTACATTGACACAGGAGTTGCAATCATGACAGCAGACAAATCAATCGTCATTGATATCCATACCCACCTGATGGATGGCGGACTATACACAGACGACGCTAATGACAATCCTGTCGAGCATGCGCTGCAGGAGATGGACGAGGCGGGCGTCGATCTGTCTGTGCTGCTCGGCATCGGTTTTGACGCCGAGGGACTGGCTGACAACAATCGGCAGATCCGCGAGGCGGTGGATGCGCATCCGGACCGTTTTGTCGGCTTCCTCGGCGTTGATCCCCATGAGGATCCCGGGATTACCTGCGACCAGATTGACCGCGCGGTCCAAGAATGGGGGTTTCGCGGACTCAAGATGCATCAGTGGCTTCAGATGTTCCCTACCAATGATCCGATCGTCTACCCGATCATGGAGAGGGCTTCGCATTATGAGATTCCGGTCGTCTTTCACTCCGGTACGCCGCCTTATACGACGCCTGTGCTGATCGCCGATCTGGCCAAGCGCTATCCGCGCGTCCCAGTCATCATCGGCCATATGGGCAAGACCACACTCTATTACGACTGTCTTACCGTGATGCGAGAGGTGGATAATCTGTACTGCGATTTCTCTGGCAATCCATTGGTGGGCGTTCTGGAGTGGGGCATTCAGAATCTCGGGGCACACAAGTTTTTGTATGGCTCTGATGAGTTCGGCGCGGGGCCAGGCCAGGCCTACGGTCTGGAGCAAATCCGGCATATGATGATTTCTGAGAACCAGAAGCGACAGATTATCGGCGGCAATGCCGCCAAATTGTTAAAGCTTACGCCAGGTAAAAAGGAGGGGGGAGAATGAGGCGCGTTATTCACGATGCCCATGCCTACATAGGCCCGGATTACCACACGTACTTTCATCAGCTGCGGGAATACTCGGTCCGCGCGCGGCTGGCTGCAATGGACGACTGCGGCATCGGCCGCTCCGTGCTGGTCCCGGGCGGTCGGGCAGAGGAGGTCGAGGTCAATTGGGCTCACATCTGCGAGGCAGTAAGAGAGCGGCCGGAACGCTTCGTTGGGCTCTACCGTGTGCTGCCGCGTCAGGTGGATGCACTGGAGAAGATGGATCGTGCACTGCGCACGCCAGGAATCAGCGGCTTGATGCTGCACCCGCATTGGGACGTATATGTGGCTAATAGCGGGATGTTGGAGCCGATCTTCGATCTGGCTTCGGATTATGAAGTGCCGGTGCTCATCTACTCCGGCGATATCCCCTACACGATGCCCGCACAGATAGCCGATATGGCGGTGCGGTACCCGCATCTCCCAATCATCATGGGTCATATGGCCAAGACAGAGGTGTATCAGCATGCGACGGCATCTGCCCTGCGAAGTGATAATCTGTTCCTGGAGACCTCGGGATGCAATATTACGACCATCCTCGAGGATGCCGTCGCCAAGCTAGGCGCATCGCGCATCCTGTTCGGGTCGGGCTGGCCGGGCATGAGCCCGCAGGCGGAGATAAGCAAGGTGAACAAGCTGCGAATATCCGAATTGGACAGGGAGCGGCTGTTCTCGGGAACCTTCGAGATGTTGTTCCCATCAGAGCAGCTGAAGAAAGGGGAAGGGTAAGCATGAACGATAACGACCACCGACGATTCGAATTGGAGACGATGACGACCGCGGAGGCCCGGGCTTTGCTATCGGGCGTGAAGGCTGCCCTGATTCCGATCGGCTCCACGGAGCAGCATGGCACCAACATGACGATGAACACGGATACCCGACTGGCGCAAGCGATGTGCACTAAGCTTGGCGCGGCAATGTATCCCGACTTGGTCGTCCTGCCACCGATTTCGGTAGGGATCTCCTATCATCATATGGCCTTTGCCGGCAGCATGACGCTATCACCGGCGACGCTGCAGGCGGTGCTCTTCGACTATATCCGCAGTATGAAGAAGCATGGGGTACAGCGCTTCATCCTGATGAACGGCCATGGCGGCAACCAGAGCGCTTTGTCCTCGGCAGCGACTGTTGCGCTGCATGAGTTGGAGGTCGAGGTTGTTAATGTCTTCTACTGGAATCTGGCGACCGAAGAGATTAAGCAAGCGGCGGTTACCGAACGCTACGGACATGCCTGCGAGATCGAAGCGTCATTCGGGCTTTACCTTGATTCATCGATCGTACGAAGCGACAAGTTAAGGACATCCACACTGCATGAATACCCGATGCCCTACTCCGGCCTGGAGGCGGGACCCAAGGTGGACTATCCGTACCCGTGGCAATATCTGACGACGGACGGTTCGTTGGGTGATGCGACGCAAGCTAGCCGAGAGAAGGGCGAAGCGCTCATTGAACTGATTGCTGGCCGACTGCAGACCTTTATATCATCGTTTATCGTGAGGGGGGATACGTATGCTGCTGGAAAATAAACGCGCGGTCGTCACAGGCGGTGCACGCGGCATCGGGCTGGCCATAGCATCGAGGTTTCTAATGGAGGGCGCTGAGGTGATTCTGTGCGATATTCATGAGGAGCGACTACAGGAAGCGCTGGAGCAGTTGCAGCCACTTGGCCATGTACAAGGTAAGAAGTTGGATGTGAGCGACCGACAGGCAGTGGATAATCTGGCACGTGAACTTGAGGCTGCGTACGGCGGCAAACCAGCTGATATCCTTGTGAACAATGCAGGTATCGGTGCCAGCACACCATTCCTGGAGTTAACGGATGCCATCTGGGACAGCGTCATGAACGTCAATCTCAAGGGAGCCGTTTACTGCACGCAGGCCCTCTTGCCAGGGATGCTGTCACATGGTGGCGGAGTCATCCTCAATATGGGCTCGACTAATGGTATGCGCGGGCAGCCGACGATGGCCCATTATAATGCCAGTAAAGCCGCGTTGGTCTCGCTCACGCAGACACTGGCTGTAGAATTTGCTACACAGGGAATCCGTGCTAACTGCGTCTGTCCCGGCTCGATCGCAACGGAGTTGAATATGAAGGATTCGGGGTGGGACCCCGATTATTTAGAGCAATTTCGCCAACACATCCCCCAACAGCGCTTCGGCAAACCGGAGGATATCGGTTGGGCATGCGCCTATCTGGCCTCGGACGTCTCGGGTTTTGTCACCGGTCAGACCTTAGTGCTGGACGGCGGTCTGCTGGCGCAACAGTAGCATAGGGAGGAACAGAACGGAGGAGAGAGTATGAGTACCATTGAACAGAGGCTGGCAGAGCTTGGCATCGTCTTGCCTGAGCCGCCACCGCCAGTAGCCAAGTATATTCCCGCGGTGACGACAGGTAATCTGGTTTACACTTCGGGAGCAGATTGCCGTATCGACGGAACACTCATGTACAGGGGCAAGCTGGGCGATGAGATTACAATGGAGATGGGCCAAGCGGCCGCCCGGCAGACGGCTCTTAATCTGCTGGCAATTCTGCGGCAGCATCTTGGCGATCTGGACCGAATCGAACGGATGGTCAAGATGCTCGGCTTCGTCAACAGCGCCCCTGGATTTAATGAGCAGCCAGCAGTCATCAACGGTGCTTCAGAGCTATTCATCGATGTTTTCGGTGAGTGCGGCAGGCATGCCCGCTCGGCTGTTGGTACGAACGAGCTTCCCTTCGACACCCCGGTGGAGATTGAGCTCATTGTAGCGTTTCGTGTGTAGATTAGTATACATGTTAATATCTCGATTGAGACGGGTGCCTCTCCAGCGGTGCGATCCAAGTAACATTTTACCTCTGGTTGTGTGGGATTCCGCCTCATGATGCGATCCAAGTAACATTTTACCTCTGGTTGTGTGGGATTCTGCTCCATGATGCGATCCAAGTAACATTTTACCCCTGGTTGGGTGGAATTCTGCCTCATGATGCGATCCAAGTAACATTTTACCCCTGGCAGCAGCCCAAGAAAAGTTGGAACGAAAACACGACGTTTTCGCGCCAGCTTTTTTCTTATGAGGACTAATGGAATAGCTTCACTAGATGCATTTCTTTACTTTGAACACTGGATCTTTACTTTCTCTTCTTATTGAAAATGCTTTCATAGGGTATCGTTTAGAAGGAACAGGACAATACGTTGCGTACCAAGTCAGTTACGGGGGTGGAGATCAGGAACTGCGCACAGATGCGGAGGGAAGAAATCATACATAATAAGGAGAGTTGAGCGAATGAAGAAGAGAAGCAAAGCTGCGGTTCGCAAGACGACGGCCACGCTGCTGGCTACTGCAATGGTGGTGGGCGTCCTGCCACTGACGGCACAGGCTGGCGATACGTGGCCGTTCCAGGGCGACAGCGCCCATGGTACCAACCAGCCCAATGTGCATGGCTACACCAGCGATCATATCTTGAATTGGTCCCCGGAGCGGGACAGGGGATCCGAGATGCTGCGTTCGCGTGTGCCGCTGCAGGAGCGGATTGAACCCTTCGCGGCGACGCAGGCCAATCCCAATCTGAGCTCGAAGGTACAATACATGAACGTTGCGGGCGATTATGGGAACGCCTTCATTGAGAACGCGCCGTACACGAACAAATTTGCACAATATCACTTCAACTTCTGGCAGTACATCGACTACTATTCCTATTGGCACGGTACCGCAACCGCTTATACGCCGCCGGAATATTATGACGATCTGGCCCAGCGGGACTGGCAGCAGAAATGGTTTGAATTCGGCATGCTGAATATTCCTAATCCGACCTACACGGACGCAGCGCACAAAAATGGCGTGAGGTCACTGGCTGGTGTGTTTTTCTCCAATAATGACCGCGGTCAGCAAACCTACAAGCAGATGATCATCAAGGATGAAGACGGCAACTACCCGGTGGCCGAGAAGATGATCGAGATGGCCAATTATTTTGGCTTCGACGGGTACTTCATTAATCAGGAAGAGCAGAATCCCAATGTAGCTGTGGCAGATATTCCGGATTACATCGGATTTATGAAAACGCTACAGGAGGGCGGTTTGTACGTCCAATGGTACGACTCGCTCAACACCAGCACAGGCGCCAACCAGTTCGCCCGCACGTTTAATAACAACAATGTATCGTTCCTGTATGACCGGGCAGCAGGGGAAAAAGTATCTCAGTCGTTCTTCTTCGACTACGGCGTCGGCAATAACCAGATCAACACGGCCAACACGTATTTGACCAATCTTAACGCTGAATACGGCACGAGCTATGATCTGTTCGATGTTGGGTTCGCTGGTCTGGAGGCGGGACGCGACCGGTTCAAGAATGTCCAAGGCACGGCGCTGACCAATAAGCTGGACAATAACGGCTTGCCAAGACTCAGCATTGCCTCGTTGGGTGCGGATTTTGTGCATGCCGGATTGGATGAGGACATGAATCTGCCGTGGCCGAACCGTCACCGGGCGGAGAATGACTACCAGTGGATGACCAAGATTCGCGAGCAGCTGTGGTGGTCAGGACCTAACCTGGATCCCAAGAACACAGCTAAAGCAGCAACGAACACTGTCACAGATGTGTATGCAGACAATCGGTATTGGCCTGGCGTTGCATCGGTGATGGCTGAGCGTTCTGTCATTGGTGATACCAACTTCTACACGAGCTTCAACACGGGACACGGCTTGTCTTACTATGTCGACGGCGAATTGTCCAATGCGGAAGAGTGGTCCAACATGAGCTTGCAGGACGTGCCGGTTACCTGGCAGTGGTGGCAGGAGACGGCGGGCAGCCGCCTTACGGTGGATTTTGATTATGGACCGGAATACAACATTGACGACACGACGAGGTTTGACTATGAGCAGATCGGTGGCTATGAAGGCGGCAGCTCGCTGGTCGTAAACGGAAATTTGGATGCGGACAACTTTCTGCGTCTCTACAAGACGGACCTGGATGTGAACGCCGCGTCCAAGCTGTCCATTGCTTACAACAAAACGTCCGCAGACGACAGCTCGATCATGCAGGTCGGCCTCATCCTGGCAGACGATCCGACGAATGTCGTGCACGTCGCTGTGCCGGAGAGCGGCAAGCAGACTGATGGCTGGGTGACGCGCGAGCTGGATCTGAGCGCTTATGCTGGCAAGACGATCGCAGCTATGGGTCTTGTCTTCCAACCAGGTGACAGTGCCATTGCAGATTATCAGATGAATGTAGGCCAAATTCGTATTCACGACGGTTCTGCGGTACGTCCGGCTGCTCCTAGCGGTTTGACAATCAGCGAAGCGTATACGGATACCGATGAAATGGTGATCCGTTGGAATTTGGATGCCAACTATGAACAGGTGAAGAACTACAATGTTTATGTGAACGATGTATTCGTTGGTGGCAAATATGACGAAGTGTTCTACATCAAGAACCTGCCGGCAGATTCCGGACAGGTAAGAGTCGCCGCAGTAGGCGCGGATGGTGTGGAAGGCGAAGCAGCTACCATCGCCTATGACCTGAATGCTGCCGTGTCAGGACTCCAGGTGAATTCACAGGAGAATGGCCAGTTGATGGTGTCCTGGACGAATCCGACAGCACAGTCCGGACCGATTAGTGTATCGATCCGTTCGCTGAATTGGACGACGACGGAGCGCCCTGTGGTCCGGCACGTAATTATGCCTGCGGGCTCGACCACTGCTGCATTCTCCGGCATGCCGATCAATGGCGACGATTATATCGTGACGGTGTCGACGGGCGGGCATCATGCCTCCGTCAGCGGCAACTTTATCGACAAATTCATTGCCCCTTACGCCGAGAATTGGTCGTGGGATGGCAGCCGGTTGAACCTGCCAATGCCGAACACCCGCGACTGGCGGTATATGTATGTCTATGAAGATGGGGTCATCCGTTCGTTCCCGACCACCTACAGCTTGGGCAATCGTCCGTATATCCATCGCGGCCGCACGATGAAGGCGAGCCTGAGCTTTGTCTCCAATGCCCAGACCGTGTATGTGGTAATGGAAGACAACGCGGGTAACAAGTCGGAGCCGTTGTACCTGAAGAATCATCTGATCTTCGAAGCAGAGACAGGTCTCCAAGTGGCCCCAGGGGGGTTGGTGGATCTGAGCTACGGGCTGCTCTCCAACCCGGAGGTGCTGGCGCAAGATGTAACCTTTACGTATGATGCGGACAGGTTCGACTTCGTGAGCGTAAGCTCGCTGGATGAGGATCAGGTCAAAATTGTGGATTACGATCTGGAGACACCGGGTACGGTGCGATTGCTGGCCGTCCATCTGGGCAGCAAGCAGGCGGATCCCAACGGCAAGCTGCTGAAGCTGACGCTGCAGGCCAAGACCGATGCGGCCTCAGGCCCAGCGCCAGTATCTGCCTCCGCTGTTGTAGCTAACGGCGCAGGCGTGGAGCGGACGCACGAAGCGCGCACGCTCGGTCTCAGCATCGAGTCTTCCAGACCGAGCCGAGATTCACTCGAAGCCCTGATCAGTCAGGCCCAGGCTGCGCATGACGTAGCGCGCGAAGGCAACCGGGTTGGCGAGTACCGGGCAGGTGCGAAGGCGGCACTGCAAGCGGCAATTGATGCAGCCAAAGCGGTAGCGCTTGACGATGCTTCGACAGGTGCACAGATCACACAGGCCGAATCAGATCTCAGTGCAGCGATCCGCACCTTCTCGGCTACGGTGATCACCAGCGTCGGCGGCGACCAGAATCAGGATCACCAACTGACAGTCGGCGATCTGGCGATCATTGCTAAATCGTACGGCATGACGAGTACCGATCCGGACTGGGATCGCGTCAAGAGCGCCGATCTCAACGGCGACGGCATCATCGACATCGAGGATCTCGTAGAGATGGCCAAACGCATTTTGAAATGGTAAGGTAACACAACCTACGGGGGAGGACGGACGACGAGCCGTCTTCCTTCGTCTACATATCTGGAGGGATAGGGGATGACGGATGATGAGACGACAATGGGGGCTGATGAGCCTGTGCATCCTGCTGGTGGCAGCAGCCCTGCCTTGGACGGCAGCAATGGCGGCAGAAGACACCAAGCTGTTCATGACAGGGCAGACCTCGACAACGACGGGCGCCGAAGTGAAGGTCACCGTGCGGGCCGAGCAATTACAGCAATTGTACGGCTATGAGCTGCAGCTTGCGTACGATGAGGAACAGCTGCGTTATGTCCGCGCCGAGGCGAACTGGCAGGGCTTCAGTGTGCCGCTGAATGAGGAGGGTGTGCTGACGTTCGCCCATACGAAGCTGGGCAACTCCGCAGGGGAGAATGGCTCCAAGGATCTGGCAACATTCACCTTCCAGCCCTTGGCGGCGGGTGACACGGAAGTGCAGCTGATTCGGGCCAAGCTGGTAGACAGCGCCAAGCAGGCGGTTACGCTCACCCCGAATGCTACACAGACCATCGCAGTTACGGCTGTTGAAGAACCAGAGCCGGAAATGCCGGTGTCGTTCACGGATACAGACGGCCACTGGGCTGAGTCGTTGATTGGGCAGGCAGCGGCTATCGGATTCGTGAGCGGCTATCCGGACGGCACGTTTCGTCCGAACGGACACGTGACGCGGGCTGAGTTCGTCACCATGCTTGCCCGGGCGCTTCAGCTTCCCGAGGCCTCCACGGATGCAGCGTGGCTGGATGCAGCGGCGATTCCGGCTTGGGCCAAATCTTACATTGACCAAGTACAGATAGCTGGCATCGTTACTGGCTATGAGGACGGCTCCTTCCGGCCGCAGCAGCTGATTACCCGCTCGGAGTTGGCCGTCATGATCGCCCGTAGTAGGGGTGCTGAGCTGGTAGACGGAGCGAAGCCGACCTTCACGGATGTAGCGAGCATTCCAGCCTGGGCTCAGCTGGCGGTTGCTTATGCGCAGCAAGCAGGCTATATAGAAGGTCGCGGCCAAGGCCAGTTCGCGCCAACCGCGCATGCGACCCGCGCCGAAGCGGTGAAGTTGATTCTTACAGTCAGGGAGGCGATGAACCGATGAAACGCACATGGCACCAAGGGGTGCTAACCTTCGGACTGTCGGCACTAGTCGCGGTTGCACCGTGGCAGCAGCTGCCCGTCGCTTTCGGACAACAGCAAGAGGACGCTGGGCCGGAATCGCAGGTTACGGGGGAAGAGGGAACAGTAGAGGATGTGCAAGCACGCGAGAATAATGAAGCGGAAGGTAGCCTGCCAACGGATGCTGCAGAAGAGCAAGCGTCTGAAGCGGATGAGGAAGGGCTCGCCGAGGACGATGCGGTGCAAGTGCTGGCAGAGGAGGTCGACTATGATCTTAACGGAGACGGAGTCCTGTCAGTAGGCGATCTGGCAATCGTTGCCGCAGCCTACGGACTGGATGCCGACGATGAAGCGTGGGAGCAGCATGCCCAAGCTGATCTGAACCGAGACGGCAAGGTCGATGTTGTCGACCTTACGTTGATGGCTTCGGCTATTATGGACGGTAGCGTTGACGGCGATGGTGTTCGGACACTACTTGCCACAGATGACGGCTTATAGATCGTAGGAAGAATGGTCGATGGGGTGCTTGAACCCCAAGTATTCAAGCGTATGCCCAGCGGGGATAAGGATTAGGGTAAGATGTTGTTATGGTGCATATATTCCGTTATCCGCTGCATATCGGGGGTTCTGCCAGATTTACGGAGCATTTGTTCCGTTATTGGCCAACTAACCATTGGTTACCTGATGATATACAGTAGTTTGTGTACCATGATTTGGAGTCTATCCAAAGCATAAAAAAGAAGGGTATTCTCGGGAGTGACGAAACCACCAAGAAAGGACCCTTCTCGATGACTACTATAACCCAAAGCACACTGAATGAGCTAGTTGAAAATCTTGTTACTGACTTCGTGAAAAACACGCTGGAGACCATCATGCGAGCAGAGATCCAATCGCATCTGGAGGAGAATCAAGACGGACCGCACAACAGTCGAAATGGTTACTACAAACGAACGCTCC
>NZ_KB899671.1:0-22145 GCF_000378385.1 Paenibacillus daejeonensis DSM 15491
TTCATCCCAAACGGTATCCCAAGCGTCGGTTACTCTTCTATTAGAACCAAGTGATGAGGTTTTTAATTGCATAACTAACTAAAAAAAGTCTTGTTCTCCTAGCTTATTTGAGGTGTGTCCATTTAAAGTTACTGCTCGTGCGGTAGTAACAAAGACCACTCCATGCGGGCGTAACTACAAAAGAGTACGATGCCTCCAACTGCATGGAACATGAGGCCTTTGATTGAACACTTTTCGTCCTTGCATGTTAAATTGTTTGCAAGGTTTCTGACCAGACACCTTAAATCCGTCTAATAGCTGCCGTGGTGGCCGTTAGCGTCGGATAATCGGTTAAGTTTTCGCACGCAACGCCCAATTCACGGGGTTCGGCGGCATATCGGCTGTCGGACGACCACCGCCACTCTTCCTGCGAACACGACGCATGATTCGTTTCCTTCGTATCGCGCCCCGCCTCTTCTTCACCATAAGCCATCCGGATGCCCGCCACCGTCAACAGACTCATCAATAGCACGACAACCAGCAAAATCAGCCCCAGCTCGTACCATCGGATATTGGGCCTGGACGGCATCATGTTGGAGCTCCCCTGTTCTACTCGTGCCTGCATGGCAACTCAGCTCCTCTCTTCGTCTTGGTAGTATACAACTTACCACTGACCCACCAATGAACAAACAGGATATATCTGTAAAATCCTGCACGCAAAAAAAAGCAGCTCCCCCTGTTAGGGCAGAAGCTGCATAAGAAATAACTATTGAATGTTCACTCCGGCGCTAGCGTATCCAGTAACCGTATTAACCAGCGTTAATCCTGTTGCGGTTGAAGAATAGACAAGCAACAGCCTGGTACCCGCTGCTACAGGGATGTTCAGTCCCGTCGTCGTGCCAGTGGAGGTTGTACCCATGGTTAGAACACCGGTAAGCTGCGGGGCAAGGGTTACCGTGGCACCGGGGATAGCTGTAAAATAGTTGCTGCCCGCTGGTGCTTCGTACAGCTGTGCCTGTACCGTTACCGTGCTGCCTACTAGACTCATCGCTGTTGTTGTGCTAAAGAAGCCGGACAGAGAGGTAATCGCCCCATCACGCGGCATCATAAATGCGAAGTTCAGCAGCGTACCAGCTGCGCCTGTCAAATCAATCATTCCACCTATGGTGGAGATCCCAGTAGCTGAGTTGCCAAACCCCAGGATCGAACTCGTACCTGGTAGGCCGCCAGCTATGGTGGTCATGGCAATCGGCAATCCGGAAGCATAAGGGATCATGGTTCCTTGGGAAGATGAGCCTCCATTAGCTCCGTCAGCACCATCAGCCCCCCGGGCAGCAATCAGGATATAATCCGCGGAGGTGTCTGGCGTACCGGTAGGCGGAGCCACCTGGGCCTGATAGGTGCTGCCGTTGTAAGTCACGATCTGCCCTGCAGCATAAGTAGGTGCTACTGCCGGATCGAAGTGAACGACCCCAGTGAGCATCCCTGGCTGGCCCTGTGGGCCTTGCACACCTTGAGGACCAGCTACGCCCTGAGGCCCAGCAGGGCCCTGCGGACCCGTCTGACCCGCCGCTGCGATTAGCAGATAATCCGCGGAGGCGCCTGGCGTGCCGGTGGGCGAGGCTACGAGAGACGCGTAAGCACTGCCCTGATAGGTGACGACCTGATAGGCCGCATAGCCAGGAGCCACTGCAGGATCAAAAACCACCACGCCGGTAAAACCGCCCGGCCCGGCTGGACCTTGCTCACCGGCGGGGCCAGTTGGACCCGCTGGGCCTACCGGTCCTTGTGGTCCTGTTGGACCTACGGGACCTGCGGGACCTTGCGGGCCTGTATCACCAGGCGTACCTGGAGCCCCTGGTGTCCCTGGCGTTCCCGCTGGACCTTGTGGGCCGGCTGGACCCTGCGAGCCAGCGGGACCTTGCGGACCAATTGCACCAGTCTCTCCTGTTGGGCCCTGTGCACCGGTTGAACCCGCTGGACCTGCTGGACCTTGCGGACCGGTTGCACCGGTCTCACCCGCTGGTCCTTGCACACCGGCTGGTCCCTGCGGACCTGCTGGACCTTGCGGGCCGGTTGCGCCTGTCTCGCCAGCCGGGCCCTGCGTTCCAGCCGGGCCTGCCGGACCCTGTGGACCCGCCGGGCCCGAGCCACCCGCTTGTCCTCTGGCCGCCAGCAGCAAATAATCGTCAGACGCATCTGGCGCTCCTGTCGGAGAAGCTTTCAAGGCGACGTAGACTGCACCTTGATACGTAACCACCTGATACATGCCATACTGCGAAGACTCCACAGCATCGTAAGCCTTGATTCCGGCCAAGCCGACACCTGACTCACCTGCAGGCCCTTGTGGACCTTGCGGGCCCGCGGGGCCCTGTGGTCCGGCCGGTCCTGCTGGCCCTGCCGGACCTTGTGTACCACCGGAGCTGCCGTTCCCCTGATCCGGGAAGCTGATCTCTACCGTCCGTGTTGTACCCTGCCACGCTACGTCTGCTCCGAAAGCACTGGCAAATACACGCACCGGCACGAGTAAACTGCCATTTTGAAGAACGGCCGCTGATTCCAGGGCAACCCGGCTCGTCACACCATTCTTCGTAATCGTGGCCGCGAGTTCCCCGCTCCGCAACACAACGGTCACCTCTCCTCTAGTTGCCGTTGCCGTTTTGGCTGCATTATCCCAGACTACCTCGGCCCCCAACAGTTCATTGATGGATTTGAACGGCACCAGTACCGCGCCACCAATCAGTGCAGGCGGCTCCCCTTGGGTGATTGTCTGGCCATCCACGACCAGTTTCACCTGCTCTTCAGCGTAGACACTTACCGGTGCTGCCTGCTGCCAGGTCAAGGCGAGGGCCAGTGCCGAGGCCAACAAGATTTTTTTCATACGTGATGCTTCCTCCTTATGATTACAATTAGCATAGCTTCTAAGGAGTATATAGGAACCCACTGAACACTTACTGAACAAATTGGCAAAATATGAAATCATAAGCAATTAAACAACAAATTCATCCTGCGGATGATTCTAAGAGACTCATCCCCTTGCTCTGACGACCGACCTGGTGCGTTACAGCGACCAACTCGCGAGTTGCCGAGCAAATAGAGGAACAAAGGTGTGTTACAGCAGCCGATCGGCGGGTTGCCCGACAAATAGAGGAACAAAGGTGCGTTACAGCGACCATCTAGCGAGTTGCCGAGCAAATAGAGGAACAAAGGTGCGTTACAGCAGCCGATCGGCGGGTTGCCCGACAAATAGAGGAACAAAGGTGCGTTACAGCGACCATCTAGCGAGTTGCCAGGCACATCTGATCCACAACATAAAAAATCATAGTTTCCTATACACACAAAAAGGCCCTCTCCCCAACAAAGGAAAGGTGCCCTCGACTCGCTATCTATCCAACGCTCACCGCAGCATGCGTTTGTATTCATCTACAACCTGACTGTTGCTCGAATCAAGCTCTTCCCGGTACCGCTGCATGTACCGCCGGACATAGTCATCGGCCAGCCGATGCTGCCCCAGGTCCACATACAGACGGGCGACATGCAGCGCCAGTGCTTCATTGAGCGGATCATGGCGATGCTGCTTTTGGACGATCTCCAGGGCCTGTCGCAGAGCCCCCTCTTGCTCCAGCAGCTGAGCCAGCCGCCCGGCCATCGCCGTAAAATGCCGCCGGTCGTGCTCGCGACGCTCGACCACCCACAGGTTGCCCAGCCCCTCCAGCAGCTCGCCGCCATAGAGGTTCACCGCCTCATGCAGCTCCTCTTTGCTGTCCCCGTGCCGCGCTGCAATCTGCTCGAAACGCTCGACATCGCTGGTCATTCCGTTCGTCTCCAGGCGATAGCTGTGCTTATCATAGGCAATGCTCAATTGCTCGCTTAGACCTGTCGCCGCGAGGCTTTTGCGGAGCTGATAAATACTGGTGTGCAAATAAGCCTTGGCGTTATCCGTCTTGCCGTCCATGAACAAGTCGTCGATAATTCGTTCCGGGGCTACCTCTCCCCGCAGATACAGATAGGCGAATAGCTCGCCGCTTTTGGCCGTTCGCCACTTGACCTGACCGCCGGGCCCTGCAACCTTGAGCGAGCCGAATAGCCTTATAGCAGGCGGCCCCGCCTCAGACTCCATCCGCGGCCGCTTGCGGTCCCAGATCCGCTGGAGCGTCTGCCGCAGCCGCTTCGGATCAACCGGCTTCAGCAGATAATCAACAGCAGCCAGGCCGAAGGCCTCAATCGCATGCTCAGCATAAGCAGTCACGAATACAACTGCACATTCCGGAGCTGCCCGGCGCAGTTCAGCAGCCGCCTCCAAGCCAGTCAGCCCAGGCATTTGAATATCCAGCAGAACGATATCCGGCCGTTCTTCTCGGATGGCCTCCAAGCCCGCGGCGGCGCGGGTGTAGCCTTCCACCTTACCAACTAGTCCCGCCTCTGCCAGCGCATCCTCCAGCTCCTCGATGGCCGGTCTGTCATCGTCTACGATGATCGCGTTCATTTTCATAGGGCGGCACACCTCCTGGTCCTGTATTCGTGCCTTTGCCGTGGCCGCACGATTCCCATGCACGATCCGCTCTGCTACGAGAAAATGCGACTGTCGCTCCCGTACGCACCCGTTGCTTGTAAAGCATCTATTCGACAATGATCCTGCAATCCCCTGCCAGTCTATCCAACACGGCGAGCCTACATGTACTCGTCCTATTCGGCCTTTAACTGGACTGTTACTCGCGTGCCAATCGTCCGAGTGCTGGTGAGCATTCGCGCTGCCGCCCGCAGCGGCGGCCTGTCTCGTGGTTGCGGACTCGCCCGCCAATAGACGGTCCTTCCTTGCCATGCAGCGGCAGCGTATAGACGAGACCGCCCGTATATAGAGTATTGATAATCCCCCGGTTCACAAGCCGGCCTTCACCCCCGATGTATCCCGTACCGGAGACGACCCCTTCGTTAACGAAGCGTTCGCCTGGAGGAATCCAGAGCTTACCGTCCCCGGAGAGGGTGAGTCTGCCGCCATTGAAAAGCGATCCCGAAGGCTGAGGCGGACGCGCATCCGCCGCCCCAGCGCCAATGAGAGTACCGCGATAGCCGCCTGCGCCGCTCAGGACCACTTCGCCTCCGTGGATCGCTACCGCTGCACCGGATGCATCGGTCCCACCGCCGAGCGCTGCCGCTTGGGCTGCTCCCCGTGCCGTAATCATGCCACCGTGAATATTGATGGAGCCACCGCCACCCATGACGCCGCTGCCGATCGCCGCTCCACTCCAGACGCCCAGGTCCAAGTAGCGGTAAGCTTCTGCTGTGGCTACGATAATTCCGCCATGGATAGTGATTGTTCCGCAGCCGCCCCGATAGCCTCCACCGATCGCCGCACCCAGGTAACCGGTCTTAACGTCCAGCATCCCACCATAGATACTAATACGCCCGCCGTCTCCAGCATATCCGCCGCCAATACCTGCTGCGTAGTCACCGCCGCGAATCGTCAGTGTGCCACCCCGGACGATAATGTCGCCACCACCACTGTGCTTGCTACCGCCGATGCCAGCCCCATACATCCCGCCTGTTGACTCGACGGTACCGCCATGAATAGTAACCGTTGCTCCAGAATCGCCTCCGATCCCGGCGCCGTCCGGGCCGCCACAGGCACGGATGGTACCGCCATGTATCTCAATCTCTCCGCAAGCGCCATCCGGCCCAGCACCAATGGCGGACGCGCCCGCAGCTCCGGTGGTTGCCGTCAATCGGCCGCCGCCTCGCTTATCCTCAATGGCGAGTGTTGCACCTGCTGGTACCCGCAGCGCAGCATCAACTCTGCCCCGTTCGATGGCCAATGTATAGCCGTTCAGGTCCAGGGTAAGCCGGGCATCCGGGCGTGCACTCACGCTCTCATACATGAGACGAATGTCTGCGGCCAATCTGATCAGGCTACCACAACGCGCACTCGCCAGCGCCTCCTTCAAAGCCTGTCCGTTCTCTATCATTACAATAGCTGCTGCCATCAAGTCTCCCTCTCCCCCGCTGCAACATCTGCAGTTTGAATTCCTGTCACACGGCGGGAATGCATGTATAGGGACTACTATACCGCACGCCACTAAACGAATTCTGAACAGGATGGTGTTTTTTCCCAGATAGAGCGGGCGATTAGGCAAGGTACGGTGGCATGAGGGGGAAAAGGTTACTTGAATTTGGCGATAGTGGGCTGGATGGCAGCAGAAGAGGTAAATGGTTACTTAGTTCGCTCGAAACCCAGTGGATGAGCACAATCAGGGGTAATTGGCTCGCTCAACAACCGGCAGTCGAGCACAATCAGGGGTAAAATGTCACTTGGTTCGCTCAAAAGCCAGCGGACGGGCACAATGAGAGGTAAAATGTTACTTGATTCGCTCGAAACCCAGTGGATGAGCACAATGAGAGGTAAAATGTTACTTGATTCGCTCAACAACCAGCGGTCGAGCACAATCAGGGGTAAAATGTTACTTGGTTCGCTCAACAACCGGCAGTCGAGCACAATGAGAGGTAAAATGTTACTTGATTCGCTCAACAACCGGCAGTCGAGCACAATCAGGGGTAAAAGGTTACTTGATTCGCTCAACAACCGGCAGTCGAGCACAATGAGAGGTAAAATTTTACTTGGTTCGCTCGCAAGCCGACGGGCTGGCGCCACTCCCGGCACGCCAACCAAGCGAGAGCGCTGCGCCCCCGCCTGTTTAGCCCTTATTAACTCGTTGTATCACCGCCTGATCTACGTTTAACCTTTGGCACCCTACTTTATTGCCGCAACCTCTGCCACTCACACCCGTGGGTATAGGATCTGCTGCTCCAGGTGCAGGTGCTCGTGCAGGTCGAACTCCAGCTCGGCCAGCTTGCGATAGGCCAGGATGTGCGTCTTGCACGCCCCTTCGGGCCAGGCGAAGTCGTCGGTGAGCTGACGGATCGCCTGCAGATCTTCGCCAACCGCCTGGTAATCCGGCTGTAGCGCCTCGATCCGCGCAGCCACCCGCTGCCGCCGGTCTGGCGTCGGATGCTCGCCGAAGGCCAACAAGAGCGGGAACACACCCTCTTCCTCCTCCGTCATCTGGCGCTCCAACCGCTGCTGAAACGATTGGAATCGTTGATGAAGCTCCACCAGCTCGGGGTAAAGCGCACCCTTGGTTTGCACCAGTTGCCCGATAAGCTCACCCAAGAGCGGCAGCTCCGAGTGTAAATAGCGATGATGGCTGTACACAATGTGCATGATGAGCTGATACACGCTGGTTCGCCGCCATTCGGAGCGGTCCGGGTGGGAACGCCGTTTCGCCTGTTCAAAGCTCGAATTCAGCTTCCCGATAAACCGATCTGCATCTATCTCCCTCACTTCGATCGCCTGCATCAGGAACAAGTCCCCATCCACGCAAAAGTCGATATGTGCCTTACGCAGAAGCTGAGTTGCTCCGGGGAACGCCTCTACGACCGATTCCACTTTCTCTTTCCCTGTAAAATAAGCCTCCATCTCTCTCACCCTCCTCGTATATTTCGCAGTATACAACGCGCACACATTCTCGTATGTGATTATATTCACAATCCAGTTAAGCCCGGGGTAACTTCAACCAGAGGAGCCCCGACTAGAGTCCGCTGCGCAAGTGGTATATAGTAAGATAGACGGAAATATTTGACCCCCTCAAGTCTCTCATGAATGGGAAAACATCCTGCAGGTTATATACATAGTATAGACGAAGAAAGATGAAGCACGTTAGAGGAGGAACCACGATGAGCAAGGACAATCAAACCGGCTTCCAAACGATGAATGAAATCCATAGAGCGCTAGAAAAAGAATCACAAACCAAAATTAATATCGCCTTGTTCGGCCAGCCCGGCGCAGGCAAATCTTCCCTTATCAACGCTATCATCGGGGACAATGTCGCCCAGGTGTCAACCAATACCGATACAACCGTAGCAGCGGGCAGCGTCGCCTGGGGTGAGGACGGCACCTTGCTGCTGACAGATTTGCCTGGCTACGGCACGACCGCTTTTCCGGCAGAAGGCTACTGGAAACGGTTCGATCTGGACCGCTACGATCTGTTCCTATGTGTGTTCTCCGGCAAGTTTCACGAGGCTGATGATGCGTTGTTCCGCCAGATTGTGGCCAAGGGCAAGCCGTGTATCTTCGTGCGCAACTTCTCGGATACCCTCTTCGATACGAAGAAGCAGAAGAACCGGGACGAGCTGAAGGCTGAGATCCGGCAGGCCGTCGAGGGCCGGTACGGGGCGCAGAGCAAGGTTATCTTCACGAGCTGCGTCACGGAGGAAGGCCTGAGCGAGCTGATCGACGAAATCTATGTGCGGCTCTCCTCGTCCAAGCAAGCCAAGTGGGAGCGGAATGCGAAGGCGTATTCACTGGATTTTTTGGTCCGAAAAAAAAAGGCCTGTGAGAAAATCTTGCTCCTCAACAGCGCCGCGGCGGCCGCCAACGGATTGAATCCGGTGCCTGGGCTGAACCTCGCCATCGATGCAGGCATTCTCCAGAAACTGCTGGAGCAGATTCGCAAGAGCTTCGACCTCTCGGAGGATCGAATCAAGACTGGTGCCCGCATCGTGCCGCATCTGGCAAGCGTCGCCAACAACGTGCTGAAGTCCGCTTCCTTCCAGGGCATCACCCACCTGCTACAGCGGCAAGCGGGCAAAGTAGCGACGCAGCAACTATCCCGTTACGTCCCCTTCATCGGACAGGCCGTCTCGGCCACGGCAGGCTTCTCGATCACTTACTTCACGGGCAAAGCCTACCTGGATGACTGTTACGAGATTGCGGAAGCCATCTTCAAAGAAGAACTGAAATTCCGCGAGCAGTAATTGCTGGCTTGCTGCATCCAAGTTCCAAGGGGCGCCCCTCCCGGCGTCCCTTTTCTATGGTCCAGCTGCTCCTCCAATCCCTCTATCACCCGCTATAAACTAGCCTTGGCCGCTCAGCCTCGAAGCCCCATTCCTCCCGGTACCGCAGCAGATACCGCTCCACATAATCATCGGCCAGTCCGCGATGCCCCAGCTGCTGGTACAGACGCGCCACATGAAACGCCAGCGAACCATTGCCGGGATCATGTCGGTGAAGCTTCTGCACAACTTCCAGGGCATGACGCACCGCGCCTTGGGTCTCGAGCAGCCCCGCCAGCCGGCTGCCCATCCCCATCACTTGTCTGCGATAACGTTCACGACGCTCAATCACCCAGAGGCTTTCCACACCCTCCAGCAATCCGCCCCCGTATAACCCTACCGCCTCCCAGAGCGTTTCCTGATCGGACGCCGTCCGCGATGCGGCTCGTTCGAATGCTTCGATGTCACTTTCTAGATTCTGCACCTCCAGACGATAGCTGCCCTGGTCGCAGCTGATAACTACGGACTCTGACAGTCCCGACGCAGCCAGACTTTTGCGTAGCTGGTAGATGGTCGTGTGCAGATAGCCCTTGGGATTATCCGTTTTGCCGTCTAGGAACACCTCGTCAAGGATGCGGTCCACCGCAACCGTCCGATGCAGGTACAGATAGGCGAACAACTCGCCGCTCTTGACCGTCCGCCACTTAACCTGGCCATATGGGCCAGTGACACGAAGCGAACCCAGCATGCGGATCTGGAACTGCTCCTTCCCCACCCGTTCGTTCGTCACATTTGCCATCCTACTCATTTCTCGTGTCGCCCCCCCCCCGCCCCGTTCCTTATTATCGTAATCGATTGACCACAACATTTCTGTAGGCTGGGTTACAAAACAAAAAAAACGGATCGAACCAAGGCTTGAAAAGAATATTTTACTATTAATCGAACACCATGCCCTCCGCTGGCATGCAATAACACAGCGCAAATTGCAACGGTCTGTGACCAAATACGTAAATAAGCATGAACTCTTCCGAAGTTATCTTAGCAACGGTCCGTCACAGTGATGGCAGAGCCGTGAGGACACGGCGCTTGCAGTCACCATCCGATGCGAAGGAGTTGAAGCGGAAATGCCTTGGTATATAGACCTGTGGAGCAAAGTCGAAACTCGGCCAGGATACAAGGTGCTGTTTGTGTTGTTCATGGCGGCGTGGGGCGCTGCAATTGGTTTGTTTTTCACTTTGTTATTGCTACAGGGTGTGGACATGAAGTATAAGATTGCGTTCATTCTATGCGCGGCGTTGATCCACGTGGTGCTGAGTCCGCTGCAATATAAATTGTGGTCACGCAAATATCACTATTACCTCCGAGTAAAATCATAACCCTGTCCACTGTTTGATTTTCTTTTTTTTGGTATAAGTATTTTTAATGAGACGTTTCTAAAAGTTCGGTTTGAAGGGGTCGATTCGATGTTCTGTTCCCAATGCGGAAAAAAAGTGCCGCCGGAGAGCCGGTTCTGCCCGCACTGCGGTGCCCAGCGCGACGCGGCGGACATTCGCCCGAATTCGGGTTCAATGAAGGAAACCACGCCTGCTGCTGGTGACAACAGTCAACTGCCGACAGCGGATGCTTCGAGTGGAGTGGCGCCTGTCGAAGAGGTACGGAATCCAGACGATACGTCGCCCATGCCAGAGAGTGCCAGCCTAGATGAACCAAGCGGGGAGGATGCCGATCCTTACCCTGATCCAAGTACTACCAGTACACCCGTTGATGAGGTTGAGGTTCGGGAGGCTTCTGCAGATGCCCGGGCTGTAGATGGAGAGGTGTATGCCGATGAGCTGGACTTCTCGCAGATTCCCGATACAGAATCGGTAAGTGACAACACCCACAACGAACAGGTCCCCAGATTCGCCTATCCTTCGGATGACCCTAATTCCGGGAATAACTCGGACGACAGGGCTGTTCAGAGCAGAGAAACCTCGTATGACCGTGCCCTGGAGGAAGCGGAGACTGTTCCCCATCACCCGGCGGAGGAAGCCACCGTCGTACCTGCGGAGGAGGTAGTTGTTCGTCCTGCTCCTTCCGTTGAACCCGCCAATTCGGATGCCAATCGTGCGGACCAGCCAGTGCGCCCCGTCTTCGTTGCGCCGCCTGTGGATCCCACAGAGACTATAAATCCGAGGGTAAACAACAGGGACCGCAGTTCCCGCGAAAGTGCCAGCAGCATGGAGACCGCAGACGGAGCAGCGCCATCCCCCAAGCGGAGGGGTGCAGCCTACCACCTGCTCTGGATCATGCCACTCACTAGTCTGATTCTCGTTCTTCTGGCTGGCGGCGGACTGTACCTCTACCACGAGCAGACGCACCAGGAGGTGCGCTCGCTGCTTGCCCAGGGCGAAGAGCTCGCGCTGGATGGCCAGCTCCCCGAGGGACTCGCCCGTATTGAGCAGGCGCTTGCCAAGCAGCCGGAGCACCCTGTGCTCCTGGAGCACCAGACGCTGCTGGAGGATGCGGTCGCGCTGGAGCAGAATGTGGCAGCCGCAAGGGGCCAGATCGAGCAAGAGCAGCACGAAGAAGCAGCCACTACGATTGCTGAGGTCAAGCAGGAGCTGGAGCGGCGGAGCGGTCCGATCTACAATCATTTGCAAACGGCTGTTCAGGAGCTCGAATCCGCAAGCATCGTCGCTAATACCCGAGCGGAATTCGCCAGTCTGACAACCGTCAGCGAGCTCATTCCACTCATGAATCGCCTTCGCGACTATGAGAGCGAGGAAGCCGAGACTCTCAAGGAAGAAATCCGCGAGAAGGCTGTAGAAGTGGTTAAAAAGCGGGTGAACGCCCTGACGGCAACAAAAAACTACCCCGCTGCCCTGTCTGCCGTGGACGAAGCGCTGTCGTTGGCCCCCAATCATGAGGAGTTGACTGCGCTGAAGGCATCCATTACAGAGGCGCAAGCAAAGTACGAAGCAGAAGAGGCTCAGAAAATCCGCGATGCCCTCGAAGAAGCCAAGCAAGGGCAGCAAGGCCAAGGCGATTCACAACAAAGCCCCGTCGAGGTGCTGAATATGAAGGTTCAGCTCGACGCGTCGGGACGGTTTCATATTCAGGGCATCCTGAAGAATATCTCTTCGCGGACCCTCCCTTCCCTGCTGCTTCATTATGAGATCTATGATCAAAACGATCAGCTGCTGGAGAAGCATACGATGCGCCCGTCGCCGCTGACGCTGGAAGCGGGGGCGGAGGCCGAATTTGAAGCCTACCACGAGGATGGCGAGAACATGTACAGGGCCATTATCAAGCGTGTGGAATGGGGCGTCTGACTAGACCAATGCGAATGGAGCAACGCCGATGAAAAGAACATTATCGATCCTGCTGTCGCTGGTCATCCTACTGGCTGGCGGCGGCGGACTGTATCTGTTGCATGAACGCTGGAGCGACCCGGTTATCACTGCCAGCTCCTCCTCCCTGGGGAGCATCAATCCCGAAGCAGAGACCGAGGAGCAGACCCCCGAGCTGAAGGACCTGATTCGTACGCATCAGCAGCTTGTCGTCTCGATTCAGACGATAGGCGATCAGGGCGAAGGCATCGGATCTGGCTTTTTGTACAATGAGCTGGGAGATATCGTGACCAACGCCCACGTCCTGGCGGGTGCACGGCAAGTGTCTGTACGCATGAGTGATACCAGTACCTACCCGGGTACCATCATTGGCATGGATATTGAGAAGGATATAGCTATCGTTCGTGTGGAGGAGCTCGTCGGAACTGCGCCGCTGGAGGTGGACGCGGAGACACGGGCGGATATCGGGGATGAGGTGCTCGCTTTTGGCAGCCCACTAGGATTCGAAAACACCGTCACGACCGGCATCATCAGTGGTCTTGACCGCGACCTGCAGATTGAGCAGACCAAATATGTCGGAGTGTATCAGATCTCTGCGCCCATTACCCAAGGCAATAGCGGCGGGCCGCTGGTTATGCAGAGCACAGGCAAGGTCATCGGGATCAATTCGGCCGCTGCGAATTCAGGGACGATCGGCTTCAGCATCCCGTATCACCAGGTCGTTCATATGCTGGAGAATTGGAGTGCCAATCCAGACCCCACGGTAGCTGAGATTCCGATTGCTCCACCTGAAGGGCCGCCAGGCGGGAATTACGATGAGGACCAGGATCTGACACAACCACCACCACCGTCGCCAGAGGAACCAGAGCAACCCGAGAATCCATACAGCGAAGAGGATTTAATTCGGGATAGTGAATATATCGTCCGCTACTTCTACGACAGTGTCGATGCCGGCGACTACGCTACAGCGTACAATTTGCTTGGCGGCGGCTGGCAGAGCCGGACCAGCTACGAGGAATTCGTGGCAGGCTATGAACGCACGTTAGGCGTCTACATCTTGGAACTAGAGCTTCACCCGAGGGAGAATGGTAGTGGCGTGCAAGTGTCCCTGCTGATCGAAGCTCGCGAGGATGAGGACGGAGAGGAAGTTTACAACTCCTACAGCATAGTCTACCATGTCGATGTGGAGAATGGCGTCGTCCGAATCATTGCTGGTACGGGCGAGAAGATGTAGGACCAACTCCATTTTTCGATAAAATAACCCCCATAGAAGGACACACAACGATGTGACCTCTTGGGGGTTATTCGTCTGCACACATCCTATGCCTCTATTGGTTGTTGAGTATGGCCACGTGCAGGACGCTTCCACCCAGCTTGGCCGCGCCGGAACCAATCGCGTTTGCATCTGAAGTATGACTTGAGATTACATGTCCCCCAAGAGCGGCTGTTCCTTGTGTGCCTGTAGCGTGGGAATTCGCTCCCATAGTCATAGTAACTGTAATGGCCAAGATGGCGAGTGCAAGAAGAAGCTTTAACCCTTTTGAATTCGTTGCTGAAGTAACTGGAATACGCATAAGATAGCACCCTTTTCCTGTAAATAGATATGAACCCCGCACTGCAAGGACTATTGTCCTGCATACGACATTATCATACCATCTCTTCCTGATTAATGAAATTAAAAATTAGTTCTTTTGAATCAATGACCCTCCTTTTCCAGCACTTCCTCTCATGGAAACAAGGATTTTAGACCTATTTTTTTGCTGTGTTTTTTTCAGTTTTATGGTATAAATATACTTGTTCTTCTAATCAAATATAGGAAAACAAAGCAGCCTATTGGAAGGGATCGAGTCTATGTTTTGTTCACACTGCGGGAGCGAAATACAATCTCAAAGTAAATTTTGTAACCAGTGCGGCCTGGAAACCTCATCATCGGGGAAACAACCATTAGCCCATGCGTCACCTGTTCGTAAATCATCCAACCTTCTGTGGCTATTCCCTATCAATTGCCTGCTGCTCGTTGTCGTTGCGGCAGCCCTGCTGTATCACTATCATGACCAGATCGACCAAGAGGTTGCAGGGCTCTTAGAACAGGCAGAGGCCTTGGCCTTATCGGATCAACTATCGGAGAGCCTGAAGGCTCTAGAAGCGGCTCTTGCCAAACGCCCGACACATCCCACTCTACTGGCAAGCCACAGCCTGCTGCAGGACGCCATAACGCTTAAAAGAAGTGTGCTGGCTACCAGCGACCAAATCAAGCAGCAACAGTTCGATGAAGCCATGACAGTGATTGACTCGGTCAAGAAGCAAATGAATACTCGCTCGGGTCCCATCTATGACCAACTTCTTGGCACAATAAATAGCAGGGAAGAGACAATCGTTATTGCCAGAACCAATGCCGAGCTCATGACCATAGAAACAGTCAAAGACCTTATTCCTCTTCTGCATCATCTCAGAACGTATGAGAGTGAAGAGGCTAAAGTGGTCAAGGCTGACATTATAAATAAAGCAACTGGCTTGGCGCAAGCGTCAGCATCACAACAGTTAAAAAGTCGGGATTTCTCAAAGGCACTGACTACAGTCAACGAAGCTCTTTCATTGGAGAAAGACCATACCGAGCTGATTGCGCTCAAAGCAACCATCGAAAAAGAGAAGTCTGCCTATGAGGATGCGGAGCAGAAACGCATCCAACAAGCAATGGAAGCGGCCGCCCAGGAGGATCTCCTGAACCGAACTCACGCCGTCGAGCTCGTCGAGCTCGAAGTATATAACGATAACTATGGCTACTTCCATGTTGAAGGCACAGTCAAGAATGTAGCAACCCGCCCGCTAAGCACAATTCTTGTCTTCTACGACCTCTACGATGAATGGGGCAATTACCTTCGCGAAGATTCCGTCTATGTCTCCCCTTATTACGTGGAGGTTGGCGGCACAGCAACATTTAGCAGCCAATACTACAACTATCAATATATGGAACGTGCGAATGTGACTTCTTTTGAGTGGGTATTGAATTAACCAAGTAGAATGGAGCAGCACCGATGAAGAAATGGTTCTTAATTATTCTCTCTCTGATGACTCTTACAGCTGGAAGCGGCGGCCTATATTACCTTCATGAGCGTTGGAGCAACCCTGTCGCAGCAGCAGAATCGCCACTTGGTAGGATCATGTCGGAGGAACAGACATCCGAAGGGCAATCTGACCTCAAAGAAATGATTCGCAATCATCAGAAACAGGTCGTATCCATACAAACCGTCTACGATGACGGCTCTGGGATCGGCTCCGGTTTTCTGTACAATGATAGAGGCGATATCGTGACCAATGCCCATGTCGTATCCGGGGCAAAACAAGTCAAGATTAAGATGAGCGATACTAGCCTGTATAAAGGAAAAGTCATCGGGATCCATGAGGAAAGGGACATTGCCCTGGTCCGGGTGGAGGAACTGGCGGGAAAAACGCCAATTGCGGTAGACTCGGAAACAAAAGCGGATATCGGGGATGAAGTGCTGGCTTTTGGAAGCCCGTTGGGGCTTGAGAACACCGTGACCACAGGGATTATCAGCGGGGTTGACCGGGACCTGGAGATTGACCAGACCAAATATGTGGGTGTGTATCAAATCTCCGCTCCTATTGCTGGCGGCAATAGTGGAGGCCCTCTGGTCATGAAAAGCACAGGCAAAGTGATTGGGATTAATTCGGCCGGAACAGTCCAGGGTCAGATCGGGTTTAGCATTCCTTACCACCAGGTTGCTGACATGCTGGAGAATTGGAGCAACAATCCGGATCAATCATTAGCGAATGATTCATCTGACGATACCGCTCTGGATGCCTACACAGCAGAATACATAGCAGAGGATAGCTCCTACTTGTTGTATTACTTCTATGAGAGCTTGAACAACGGCGACTATGTGACGGCCTACAGTCTCCTTGGCAGCGACTGGCAGACCAAGACATCTTACGCGAAATTCCGCGAGGGCTATCTTAATACGTCTAGTGTATCCGTGACTAGTCTCCATGTGGGGAAGTCGACAGCAAGTAGTGCCGAGGTGAACCTAATTATTGAAGCCTGGGAAACTCGTCAAGGCGAGCGAATCCTGAGTTCATATAGCCAGGTCTACCAAGTCAAACTGGAGAACGACAGCCTGAAGATTGTGTCGGGGACTGGGAAGAAGTTGTAGCTTAAATGTAGGATATGGATGCAGGCACGTAAAAATAATAAACCAAGCAGTAGAAAGAGCCGGGCCTGCGTGTCCGGCTCTTTCTGCTGCGATATCAATTAATAAGGTATAAACTTGCTTATAAGGAAAAAAACCAATTGTCACTGGCAATGGGTACTGACTATATATTTTCAAAATTGCTTGCGGGCTTATCGACTTTGTTTTCGGACAAAGTTGCCGGAATAACAATACATGATATTTCCTTTTCGCCAGAGTATTTATTTTCACCAAAGCACAAGAAAAACTTATTTAAGTGGTTGGATCGTTTAAATAAGATAGAGTGGCCTGCAGACGACATTGATTTCGGAAAACTAAAAATTGATTTTGAGCTTTGGTACTATGAATTGGGTGGGGATTTCATCGAATTTTCCTATCAGAAAAACTACTTAATCAAGCCATCCGAAGCCGCCGAGCAACTTGGCGTTTCTACGGTAACACTTAATAAATATATTAAGCAAGGAATGGAATGTTTAAATAATGGATCGCAAAACAAAATTCCTAAATATGCAGTAGAACTATTACGTGATCCAGTATATGGCGTTCTCATGCAAATGATTGGTCAGAAGAAAAAACGTATGCAACAGCCCCCATCTGAACGATTAGGTGAAATTTATAAAGAGATTGCCGAATATCAGATTAAATATGGTACTGAAACTTATCAAGAGGCCTTTAGTGAGTATGATGGGGATGAGATGGATGATCCAACAGATTATAATCACTGGAAAGATCTTGTTGAGGAATCGACTGAAATTCTTAAGATGGCAGGAGGGATAGCAAGAAAGTGACAGAAATAAATGCCACCTCCCTCCTTTATCCTGCAGATATTCAAGAAATCTTGGAAGAATTTCAAGATATATTTCAGACTTATGATCATTTCAGTGACCGTGAATCTATTTACGCTAATTATCGTTCTGATGCAAAACGGTTGGAAGTTGTATTCCCATTAAAAGAGCATCCGATCCATGGTAACACCGGTCTTCGAGCGTATGAGAAATATAATGAAGCAGGATTTCATCCCCCCGCTTATGCAGCGTATAGCCGGAAGCATCTCCGTAGACATCGCTTTTAAACGATTCAGATCCATATTTTTCATAAATCTTAGACTGGCTGTCGCCAATACGAATGCCTCTGACAGTTACAAATTTATTGTGATCGGGAAGTGCATTGATAGAGGAGACAGAGGACGCTTCAAGGAAGGATAAATCTTCGACAGAAATGATTATTGAAAAAATCGCAACTACTATCCACTTCCTATTCATAACCTCACCCCAGATTATATGTCCCCTATTGTTGCCGAACGCCCACGATGACGATTGAAGGCGTCAGTCGTTGATCCTCAACTCAACACTTAGAGCCAACTCTAAGTGTTTTTCTACATTCTTCCTTTTCCAGTGAAGTTAATCACGCGGCTTATGCTCCAGCATGTAGGTCAAGGGATCGTAGCCCGCATCGGGAGCAGCAAGATATTGATCGTAAAAAGCGATTTTCAAATCAACCACATTCAGACTCTTCTTGAAATCCTCGATTTGCCTCAGCACCGCCTTGCGGTGGTTCCTCATGAGTTCTCTGCGGACAGAGGCCGTTTCTTTCCCTTGCATGCACAATGCAATGTAATGCTTGATATCCTTGACTTGCATCCCTGTGTTCTTGAGGCAGCAGATCAGCTTGATCACTTCCAGGTCCGAATCACTGAACTGCCGATTTCCGGTGCTATTGCGAGTCACAAAGGGAAGCAATCCTTCCTTATCATAGAAGCGGATGGTATGAACGGAGATATCACAGATTGTCGCAACCTCGTTAATGGTGTACAAGACGAAACTCCCCTTAAAAGTAGGATGAATAAACGCGCTTGACTTCGATAGAACTCAAAGTGCTACCATGAGTATAATTTACAATTCTGGTACACACAAGATCTTTAAAGGAGAGCTCAGGAATGACAAAAACAATGAAGCGTGGTTGGAATGCAACAGATATCCCCGTGCAAAAAGGCCGTTCCGTCATTATTACTGGCACCGGAGGAATTGGCTACGAAACCGCACTAGAGATGACCCGCGCAGGCGCGGACGTCATCCTGGCTGGCCGTAACAAGGAGAAGGGCGAAGAAGCGTTACACAAGATCAACGCCCTCAAACCTGCTGGAACGATCCGCTTCGAAAAGCTTGACCTGGCGGATTTGCGATCGGTGAACGCGTTTGGCGAGCGGATCCGGGCACAACGCAGCAGCCTCGATCTGTTAATTAATAATGCAGCCGTCATGAATCCACCACAGCGCAGGCTGACCAAGGATGGCTTTGAGCTTCAACTGGGAACGAACTATCTTGGACATTTCGCGCTAACCGCACAACTGCTGCCTCTTCTGCTAAAAGCGAATCAACCACGAGTGGTCACCTTGAGCAGCATCGCTCATCGTTCGGGCGAGATTAATTTCGATGATCTGCAATCGGAACGCCAGTATAAGCCAATGACCGCCTATGCCCAGTCGAAGCTGGCGTGTCTGATGTTTGCACTTGAGCTGCAACGGCGAAGCGAGGCAGCCGGCTGGGGCATTACCAGCATGGCAGCGCATCCGGGTATTTCAAGAACGGAATTGATTCCGAATGGCGCAGGCAAAAATAGCCCGGCAGGGCTCGTCCGTCTGTTGTTAGGGCCGATTTTCTTTCAGCCGGCTGCCCACGGCGCCTGGCCCTCGCTCTATGCCGCTACAGCCCCCGAAGCGACCGGCGGTACCTATTACGGCCCCTCCCGAATGAGTGAAACGCGAGGCTATCCAACCATCGCCAAGCTAGCACCGCAGGCAACAGATATGGAAGTGGCTTCAACCCTGTGGGACACATCGGAAACCTTGACTAAGGTGAAATTTCCGTCTTAACGGCACAGGGGGATACAGCCACTGCACCATTGCGCCATCCCGAATTGCTGCCGAACATATAGATGTCTTCTGTGGGGTTCATGGTGGTGCTCCTCTTGTGCTGGGTTAGTTGCAACGCAAAAGAGCCATCCCCCATACCAATCATGAGTGATGGCTCCCTTCAATTAATCGATGAATCCGATCGTCCGCAGCAAGCGGTCGATCATGGCGGCTGCTTCCGCTCGGGATGTATTTTTGTTCGGCATAAGCTGGTTTTCTTCATTACCCAAAATTAATCCCGTTTGTACCGCTTCGGCCATCGCGTTCTTCGCCCAGGACGAGATCAGATCGCTATCCTGATAAAAGGATAGGTCCACATCTATGTCTGGCTTCGACTGGATAGTTGCGTATCGCATCGCCGACATAATCATAACCACTGTTTCTTCTCGGCTGATGTGCTCTTCGGGGCGGAACTTGCCGGTTCCGTCCCCCTGCACCAACCCTTCCCGGACTGCCGCAGCCAACACGCTGGAGTACCAGCTTGCCGGGCTCACGTCGTTAAAGTGGGATCGTTCGGCCTGATCTACCTGCAAACCCAGCGATCGAACCAGCATCGCTGTCATTTCCGCACGCGTTACCGGCGTGTCCGGATCGAAGCGCCCCTCATCCTTACCGTACACAATCAGCTTTGAGGCTAAGCGTTTGATCACCTCTTCCGACCATATACCGTCCACATCTACAAACGTTTTGGATTGGACCAACACGGTTTCAATGCCGCCGGAACGGCTCTGTAACGTGGCTTCTGCGCCATCGATCCGGGACGGCACAAATTGGAATGTTCGTTCCGACAGATGGTAACGAACCCCGGTTTGTTGATCCGAATCGCCAGCTTCTTTCAAAGCTAGCGTTTGGGAGACATACTGTGCGTAGCGTTGCACGACCCGCTTGCCATCAGCAGTTATCACAGCTAGTTCAGTCTCAACCGGAACGGCAGCCAATCGTGCGCCAATCGCCGCAGCAGCTTGCTCCATCTCGTGCATAATCGTGGAATCGACACGTCCAATGCGCAGCGTGACTTCGGTCACGCCGGTTGCATCGATCCCGGACAATACGGATACTGGCAGGTCGTAAGCTGAGACATCGGTCAGCACACGCACCGTTCCCTCGAGGTTAGACGCTACAAGAGCCCTCATGGTTTGCGCGGGAATGGTCAAAACCCAAGCATCTAGTGGTTTCCCCTCATTTAAGCTGCCGCTATCCAGTTGGATGACTTCACGCAGCAACTCTCCTTGTTCGAAGGTAAAAGTATGCGTGTGGGACGCGCTCCCCTCATTCGTTAGCCTCATGACATACGTTGTATCCACTGGCTTAGGAGGAGTATTATCTTCGTCATTGTCATAGTCATTATCGTAGTCATAGTCATTGTCGGAAGAATAATAGGCGGCCCGCGTCACGGTGATCGTATAGGTCTTCGTTGAGCTGTCCTGCGCTGTCACTTCCACGGTGATTGTGTTCGTGCCGACGTTCAGCGCGATCGGATCAGAAGCGCTGCCGCTGGTCACCGTATCGCCGTTAACCGTCACGGTAGATGTACCGACGTCCACGGTTGGTGTTACCTTAATCGTATTCACGCTATTGGCAACGGAAGCGGTGTAGTCCTCCGTGCCCGATGCAAAGGCGGGATTCAGACTGCCCTCACTCAGCGTCAGGTTGCTCAAGTTCCCGTTGCTGGAAGCGGCTCTCGTCACCTCGATTGTATAGGTCTTCGTCGAGCCGTTCTGCGCTGTCACTTCCACGGTGATCATGTTCGCGCCGACGTTCAGCGCGACCGGATCAGAAGCGCTGCCGCTAGTTACCGTCTCGCCATTGACCGTCACGGTAGATGTGCCGACGGCTGTTGTCGGTGTTACCTCGATTGTATTCACATTATTGGCAACGACGGCCGTGTAGTCCTCCGTGCCCGATGCAAACGCGGGATCCAGACTGCCCTCACTCAGCGTCAAGCCGCTCAGATTCGCGTTGCTGGAAGCGGCCCGTGTCACTTCGACCGTATAGGTCTTGGTCGAGCCGTTTTGCGCTGTCACCACCACGGTGATCAAGTTCGTACCGACGTTCAACGCGATCGGGTCAGAGGCGCTGCCGCTGATCACCGTATCGCCATTAACCGTCACGGTAGATGGCCCGTCGTCCACGGTTGGTGTTACCTCGATTGTATCCACGCTATTAGCAACGGTGGCGGTGTAGTCCTCCGTGCCCGATGCAAAGGCTGGATCCAGACTGCCCTCACTCAGCATCAAGCCGCTCAGATTCGTATTGCTGGAAGCGGCTCGCGTCACTTCGATCGTATAGGTCTTCGTCGAGTTGTCCTGTGCCGTCACTTCCACGGTGATTGTGTTCGCGCCGACATTCAGCGCAATCGGATCAGAAGCGCTGCCGCTAGTCACCGCATTGCCATTGACCGTCACGGTAGATGTGCCGACGGCCGTTATCGGCGTAACCTCGATGGTATTCACACTATTGGCAACAGCGACACTGTACGCCTCCGTTCCCGATGCAAACGCGGGATCCAGACTGCCCTCACTCAGCATCAAGCCGCTCAGATTCGCATTGCTGGAAGCGGCCCGTGTTACTTCGACCGTATAGGTCTTGGTCGAGCTGTCCTGCGCCGTCACCTCCACGGTGATTGTGTTCTCGCCGACATTCAGCGCGATCGGATCAGAAACGCTGCCGCTAGTCACCGTCTCACCATTGACCGTCACGGTAGATGTGCCGACGGCCGTTGTCGGCGTAACCTCGATGGTATTCACGCTATTGACAACAGCGACACTGTACTCCTCCGTGCCCGATGCAAAGACGGGATCCAAACTGCCCGCGCTCAGTGTCAAGCCGCTCAGATTCGCGTTGCTGGAAGCGGCCCGCGTCACTTCGACCGTATAGGTCTTCGTCGAG
>NZ_KB899671.1:22970-77927 GCF_000378385.1 Paenibacillus daejeonensis DSM 15491
AGTGTCAAGCCGCTCAGATTCGCGTTGCTGGAAGCGGCCCGCGTCACTTCGACCGTATAGGTCTTCGTCGAGTTATCCTGCGCCGTTACTTCCACGGTGATTGTGTTCACGCCGACGTTCAGCGCGATCGGATCCGAAGCGCTGCCGCTAGTCACCGTCCCGCCATTAACCGTCACGGTAGATGTGCCGACGGCTGTTGTCGGCGTAACCTCGATGTTATTCACACTATTGGCGACAGAGGCGGTGTAGTCCTCCGTACCCGATGCAAACGCCGGATCCAAACTGCCCGCGCTCAGTGTCAAGCCGCTCAGATTCGCGTTGCTGGATGCGGCACGCGTCACTTCGATGGTATAGGTCTTCGTCGAGTTGTCCTGCGCCGTTACTTCCACAGTGATCGTGTTCGCGCCGACGATCAGCGCGATCGGATCCGAAGCGCTGCCACTGGTTACCGTAGCGCCGTTAACCGCCACGGTAGATGTGCCGACCGCTGTTGTCGGCGTGACCTCGATCTCATTCACGCTATTGGCAACGGAAGCGGTGTACGCCTCCGTGCCGGATGCAAACGCTGGATCCAGACTGCCCGCACTCAGCGTCAAATCGCTCAGATTCGCGTTGCTAGATGCGGCACGCGTCACTTCGATGGTATAGGTCTTCGTCGAGTTGTCCTGCGCCGTTACTTCCACGGTGATCGTGTTCGCGCCGACGTTCAGCGCGATCGGATCAGAAGCGCTCCCGGTAGTCACCGTCCCGCCGTTAACCGTCACGGTAGATGTGCCAGCGTCCACAGTTGGCGTGACCTCGATCTCATTCACACTATTGGCAACGGAAGCGGTGTACTCCTCCGTACCGGATGCAAAGACGGGATCCAGACTGCCCGCACTCAGCGTCAAATCGCTCAGATTCGCGTTGCTGGATGCGGCCCGCGTCACTTCGACCGTATAGGTCTTGGTCGAGCCGTTCTGCGGCGTCACTACCAAGGTGATTGTGTTCGCCCCGACGTTCAGCGCGATCGGATCAGAAGCGTTGCCGCTGGTCACCGTATCACCGTTAACCGTCACGGTAGATGTGCCGACCGCTGTTGTCGGCGTGACCTCGATTGTATTCACGCTATTGGCAACGGAAGCAGTATACTCCTCCGTGTCCGATGCAAACGCGGGATCCAGACTGCCCGCGCTCAGCGTAAGACTGGTTAGGTCAGCAAAGGCATTAAATGTGTGCCCGTAATCAGCAGCATAATCCTTAGCCGTAGATGGATCAAAGCTAATAAGAGTTAGATCCGCCGAGGATGGTTGATTGCCCTCGAACGCATGCGCTCCGATTATCGTGTCGCTGCCATTGATCCTAACACTGGACAGTTGGTTATAAGAGAATGCATATTCTCCAATTTCCGGTATACTGTCCGGGATCGCGATACTTCTTAAAGCGTTGGCTTGAAATGCTCCGTTCCCGATTGTCATTGAGCTATCCGGGATCGTAACACTTGTCAAACTGTTATTCATGAATGCAGAATTCCCTATAGACGTTAGACTATCCGGGAGGGTGACGCTGGTCAGACTGTTATTATAGAATGCGCTCACACCAATAGTCGTCACACCATCCGGAATGGTGACACTGGTTAGAGAATTGTCTCTGAAAGCATGCTCTCCAATACTCGTCACACTTCCCGGAATGGTGACACTGGACACGCTATTTAGGATGAATGCATAATTCCCAATCGTCTGAACACCATTTAAAATCGTGACACTGGTTAGTGAATTGTCTCTGAACGCTTGATCTCCAATAGTCGTCACACTTCCCGGAATGGTGACACTGGATAGGTCGTTTTCGCTAAATGCAGCTGCCCCTATTGTCGTCACTCCATCCGATAGGGTAACAGAACGCAGTCCGCTTTGTCTGAAAGCATGATCTCCAATGGACGTCACACTTCCCGGGATGGTAACACTCGTCAAATTGTTGTAGAGGAAAGCCTGAGCACCAATAGTCCTTACACCATCAGGGATTGTAACACTAGTTAGTGCGTTGCTTCTGAAAGCGTCCATTCCAATTCCAATGACCGTCAACCCATTCAATGTCCCAGGTATGTTCACATCCGTAGCCGTACCATTGTAGTCGGTAATTGTTACCGTCCCGTCTCCATGATTCGTGTACGTATAATCACCGAAATTATCCGCCAGGACGGGTTGGCCGGGGGTAGCAACCGAAACTACTAACAGGAAAACCAAAAAAAGAATGAACTTCGGCACAATCCTTTGCAATACCATTCTCTTGCCTCCAAAATACATATTTGTCTTCCGATTACAGAGATCCTTTCCTCATTATACTAGATCGCTATGAAAGAAATATGAAAGAATATGAAATCACACGCCCCCCGCCATCTTCCCCCTAGCCATCTTTAATCCGGCCTTCCTGCTATATTTCACCTGACATCTATACATGCCAGGCCATTTCCCTTGCCGTCGACAACCCAACGAACATGGACCTCACTGTACAAAAAGATGACCGCCACGGCTACAGGTCAGTGACGGTCATCTTGGTTCGAATTTGTGTAAGGAGAGCCTCATAGTTCATCCGCTCCGGGGTCGTGGTGTCCACCTCAATCAAGGTCCCACCGACGGACAGCGGCGTCAGCTCGCCCTGCAGTAGCAGCTCACGGTTGGCTTCCAGCCAGGCCTGATCGGCGTGGCCGCCATGTCGGGACTCGCTGGCCATACGCGCCAGGAAGCGTTCGACCAGCACCTCACCGTCCGCCTTGCAGAGCAGCTGGATCGGTTCATACGGATAGCGCTGCTGGAGCTGGTGAAACTCCCCGCTTCGTAGTGCCGGACGGCCGTAATAGCCTTCAACAAGACAGGAGCGTCCAACCGAGAGGATCTGTCCCGCCGCATAGTACATCATAGCGAATGCCCCGTGCCCCAGCGCAGGGTGCGCCTCATCCGATGGGCGGTGCATAGCATCATACAGGGTCTCGTAGATCCCATCCCGCGCAAAACGGGGAACCGCCAGATCCTGCGCCAGCCGCTGGGCCAGCGTGGTCTTGCCGGAGCCGGGCAGGCCGTTCACGATTAGCAGGTAGGGTACAGGCATCGGCTCACCTCACCTTCGCTGAGATTAGTCCCGGCTGAACAAATCCCGTGTGTACACCTTCGCCACGACATCCTCCAGGTCGCTGGAGAGACGGTTGGCGACGATCACGTCGGAGATTTCTTTGAAGAGGGCGAAGTCGTTGACCACCCGGGAGTTGTAGAAGGTGTCATCCGTCAGGGCCGGCTCATACACGACGACCTCAATGCCCTTGGCCTTGATGCGCTTCATCACGCCCTGGATCGCCGACTGGCGGAAGTTGTCCGAATCCATCTTCATTGTAAGACGGTAGATGCCGACGATCTTCGGACTGCGGCTCAGGATCATCTCAGAGATATGATCCTTCCGGGTACGGTTGGCCTCGACGATCGCGCCCATGATGTTGTTCGGCACATCCGCATAGTTCGCCAGCAGCTGCTTCGTATCCTTCGGTAGGCAGTAGCCGCCATAGCCAAAAGAAGGGTTATTATAATGCGTCCCGATCCGCGGGTCCAGACCAACGCCATCGATAATCTGCTGTGTATTCAGCCCACGCACTTCGGCATACGAGTCCAGCTCATTGAAGAACGCGACACGCATCGCCAGATACGTATTGGCAAACAGCTTGATGGCCTCCGCTTCGGTGGAGCCGGTAAAGAGGACGTCGATGTTCTCTTTTCGGGCCCCTTGCACCAGCAAGTCTGCGAACCGCCGCGCACGCTCGGACTCCTCGCCAACTACAATACGGGACGGGTAGAGGTTATCGTGCAGCGCCTTGCCCTCCCGCAGGAACTCTGGCGAGAAGATGATATTCTCCGTCTCGAACTTCTCCCGCACCTTCTCGGTATAGCCCACCGGCACCGTCGACTTGATCACCATCACCGCATCCGGGTTAATGGACAGCACACTGGCGATGACCGCTTCGACGCTGCGGGTGTTGAAGTAGTTTTTGTCCGGATCATAATTCGTAGGCGTAGAAATGATGACATACTCCGCATCCTTGAAGGCCAGATAGTTATCGGTAGTTGCCGTGAGCTGCAATTCTTCTTGAGCCAGGAACGTCTCAATGTCCGGGTCGATAATCGGCGAACGGCGATTGTTGATGAGATCGACTTTCTCCTGGATGATATCCAGCGCGATGACCTCATTATGCTGAGCCAGCAGCACTGCATTGGAGAGACCGACATAGCCGGTACCTGCGATTGTAATCTTCACTAGGCGACACTTCCTTGCTTATGTAATAGAGGCATTCCTCTCAGAATGCCTCTTCGTTGTGTAACTGTCGGAGATATCGGGCAACATCCTCCCGCAGATCCTCCCGCTGCAGCGCAAAATCAAGGGTCGCTTTAACGAAGCCAAACTTATCCCCCACATCGTAACGGGTTCCTTTAAAATGATAGGCCAACACCGCTTGGGTGCGGTTCAACTCATTGATAGCATCCGTTAACTGAATTTCTCCACCAGAACCAGCTGGTAAGGACTCCAGAACATCAAAGATTTCTGGTCTCAATACATAACGACCCAAGATTGCGTAGCGGGATGGTGCTTCCTTCGGATGCGGTTTCTCCACAAGTGCTTGGACATTAAGCACACCCGGCTCGATTTCATGCCCTTTCGGATCAATAATCCCGTACTTGGAGACGTCCGCCTCATCTACCGGTTGGACCCCAACGACGGAGGAATGGTAGCGATCGAAGACGTCAAGCAACTGCTTCAGACACGGCTCAGGGGACTGGACGATATCATCTCCCAACAGGATGGCAAAGGGCTCCTGACCAATAAAGGAGCGGGCGCATTGAATTGCATGCCCCAGTCCCAGCGCTTCCTTCTGCCGGATATAGTGGATATTAGCCATGTTGGAGATGGCCGCCACTTCTTCCAAGAGGTCGTGCTTGCCCTTTTTCAACAGCGTTTCTTCGAGCTCATAGGATTTGTCGAAATGATCTTCAATGGCACGCTTACTGCGGCCACTGATGATTATAATATCTTCGATTCCGGAGGCAATTGCCTCTTCCACGATGTATTGAATCGTAGGCTTGTCCACGATGGGCAGCATCTCTTTGGGCTGCGCCTTGGTGGCGGGCAAGAAACGCGTGCCGAGGCCTGCGGCTGGGATGATGGCTTTGCGGACTTTCATAGGCTCACCTCATGTTCTGTTCAAACTTGATTTTAGACTCCATTTTATTACCCAAAGAATTAAAAAGACATAAGATAACACACCTGCTATTGAGTACAAAGCTAGAGCAGCAACATCATCTCCAATAAAATAAAAACCAATTATTAAGGCAACTATCTTGAATAACGTACTGAATAGTTCATAAATTAAAAAACCTTTTTGAAGCCCTAAAACTGGAATGGCTACAACGCATGGTCTGTTGATAAACATAAAAAATAGCCATAGCGACAACCAGCGTGCATATTCTCCTGCTTGAGTCCACTCTGAACCAAAGGCATAGCCAAATATAATCGGTCCAATCAATATAATTACTCCAAACGGTAACAAACCAAGAGCGGCTAATCCTAAGGTACTTTTTATAATTAACTTACTAAGATCTTGCCCTTTATTTAACGCATCTGCAAGTTTAGGATAGAGTACATCACCTACAGACTTTCCAATTAGTTGAGTGGGCACTCCTAGTACAGTCCTACCAAGAGTATAGAACCCAGCAGAGATAGGACCAAAAAGAATAGACAACAATAATATAGGTGAACTTTGCGACAAGGCATTAATAAATACCTGAGGAGCTCTAAACAGCGGGAAATCAATATATTGTTTTGCCACATTGAAATATGTTTGCTTGTTTACAGTTTCAGAATCTCCGTAAGTTGATTTTGTTTTCATTGAAGCAAATAACATTATTGAATGAAGTAAGCTTCCTAATACAGTCACATATATAAGGGATATCGCAAAAGGATGTAGCCAACCAATTCCGACTTTTGAACTGTTTAAAATTAAAGAATGCATTATAGATACTTTTGCAGTTACAGCAAATTGTTTAGTCCTAATTCTCCATTGCTGGGCCACCTGTAAAAAGGAGGAAAAGAACATGAAGATCGGTACAAAATACAAATACCTTGCATCTATTTGTAGTTGAAAAACGTTTGTTATTTCAAAACTAAAAAATATTACTATTAGTATAGTAATACTAGCAATGATTCCTGATAACCAAAAAGAAAGTCGCGCAAGAACTCCCGCAGTAAAATCGTCTTGAGGAAGAACTATTGCAACAGGATATGTCAAAGCGGCTATGGGCGAAAGAACAGCGACTATTGCTACAAAAACTCCCAATATCCCAAAAGCTTCAGGACCATAAATACGAGTAATGATAGGTGAAAATATCATCGTTATAAATTGAGCAGCAGCAGTACCTGAAGCTACTATAATTATATTTCTTATTAATTTATTTTTACGGAATTGATTAGCTAAATGTCTCATAGTTCTCCTGCACATGACTCCTGTGTTTGGTTTTCTAGTTTATGCGAGACGAATAAAATTCTTTAATTTCCCTTCCAATGTCATTCCAAAAATATCCTTTCTGAACAATTTCTCGCCCTCTACTCCCGAGCTCATTCCTCTTTTTATCATTGGCTATTAACTCTTTTAATGAGAGATAAACATCTTCAACTGAATTAGGTCTTACCACTTTGCAACTTTGATCATTCACAACAACACCATCGATACCTTGATTTTGACATATTATTACAGGCTTACCGTAAAATAAAGCCTCAAGATAGACAAGTCCAAAAGTTTCTCTATAACTTGGTAAACTAAATATATCACAATCTTTTAAATATCTCATGGCCTCACCGTGAGACAAACTACCTTTAAATTGAATATATTTTTCTAGCTTTAATTTTTTCGTTAAAGTTATTAGATCCTCTTTAAACTCACCTTCTCCAATAATAATATATTTAACTTTTTCATATTCCTTTACTAATTCGGCCAATGCTTCTACATTGTATTGAATACCTTTAGTTTGGGTTAAATTCCCGATACTTAAGATAATCTTCTCGTCAACCATTTCTATTGAATCACTACTTTTTACTTGAGACAACTCATCTGGATATATCCCATTGGTTATTAATGAAGATTCAAAACCAAGCTCATTAAGTAGCTTCTTCTGAAGTTGCACACTTGGCGTAACTATTCCATCGGCGTTAGTATATATGGAGCGCATTTTATTTTTTATGTATGTTTTACCAATCGACAAGTCAAGATCCGAACTCCGAGCAGATACTATAACTGGAACGTTATATCTTTTTTTTAGATTTCTGATGCCTAAAGCATCTGGGTAGGTCATATGACAATGAATAATGTCAAATTTCAAGTTATGAGCTATTTGATTTAATGTCATTCTTATTGAACGCATTAACGAATGCTCGTTTAATGTACTAAGGAAGCGTCCAGCTTTAGGCAGCTTAATATATCTTGGATGGTAAACTTCAATTTCGTCATAGATTTCTTTTAAAGGAAGCTTACTATATTCTGACCAAGTTTTTTTTCGTTTACTTAATATCTTGGGGCTAAAGGGTATAGGAGAAATGACAGTCACTTTGCAACCTAATTTCATAAGCTCTTTTGCTTGACTATGGAATACTCGCCCATTATCGGTTAATCTATTCGGGTAAATTCTAGAAATATATATAACGTGCATTAATTCACCTCAGTATATCTGATAAGGTACTACTCCGTGCCATCCCTGTGACAATCTAATCGCTAAATAAGATAAAGTTAAAATAATTGTTGTGTAACTCAAAATGATTCTCTTTTCTTTTTTCTTAATTAGCCGCAAAGAATAAGGTATAGCAAGTATGTAAAAAACCATGAAAAAGTAACTAAACCTTACAAAAAGAGCTATTTCTAGCGACAACAAATTATTAAATAAGCTAAGAAGAGTAAGTATAATAAAAAAATCTAAATCTTTGTCTCTAATTGATTCAGAAAACTTAATATACACCAACAAAAACAATATACTCGCACTAATTAAAGGAAATAGCAGACCAGAACCCTCAAACAATTGGCCAGATTCTAGATAACTCAAAGTGTTTGAATTTCTAATAACTACGAGAATTAATCTATCTAAAATTGCCCAAACAACTGCGAAAACACTAGCTAACAATGCTAAAACCTTTATATTAGCTCTTAATCCATATATAAAGTATAAAACTAATAATAAAATTGAAGTTTGATGAAATAGTGACGCTAAAGCTACGACTACAATATACCTAATTAGCTTTCTATTAATAATGTAATGAAATCCAATTGCTATTATAGATATAGCTATGGCTTGCCTAATACCATTAAAAGAGAACAAGTACAGGTAAAGAGATACAAATAAATACAAACTAAAAACAACATTAGTAGAATTTTTATAAATAAAATAACCTACACCAGCTAACGACAGAAAACTCGTCACAATGAGAATTACCTGTTCATTATACGATATAATACTAGATAGCTTATTTATTATTAAATATCCAGGCTCCCATCTCTCGAGAGAAAATACATTATTGAATGATGTGGTTGCGATATTCCTAAAACCTCGAAGATAATTCCAAGTATCGGTCCCAATATTAGACCCTCTTAATCCAGATACAATAAACAGTGGAGTTAGGGATAAAACTAAATAACTTATTTTGGTACCAGCGTTCTTATTCCAGTATTTTGTATTGAAGAGTCCCAATAAAAATACAAATGAAAAGACAAAAATGTATATTGATATTTTAAACCCTCCACTCTTTTACTACTCAGAAATAAGTTTTGCTACTATGATAAATATCTATATATTTCTCAACAATTCCATCCCAATCAAATTTACCAACTTTTTCAATACACGCTTCTGATATCCTTTTTTTATTTTTATAGGCTAACAGTATTTTATCAGATATCCCCTCAATGTCAGTTGCCGAAACTTTATAACCTACTTCTCCATCATTGAATTGTGTATCAAATCCCTGTCCCTTTGTATATATTACTGGCAATCCTTGACTCATCGCCTCTGCGTATACTAATCCGAAAGTTTCAGTATGAGATGGCATAGCAAAAATGTCAGATTTACGATAGTATTTTATTAACTCTTCCTTTGATATAGGTGAAATATATTCAAATTCCCTTATACCTTTTAGTTGTTCAAAATACTTTTCATCTACTTTTTTTCCTATAACCATTAATTTTATAGATTTATCAGATTTCTTTTCAGCGATATTTAGCGAGTGCAGTAAACCTTCGATATTCTTTCTTTTAATGATTTGTCCCACAAAGATAATACTTATTACCTTTTCATTTTTCTTTATGTTTTTATGTTTGTTATTTAACCAATATGAATTAATACCATTTGGAATGACTACACTCTTCTCAAATAAACTATTTCTTTTTTTATCAGGAACGTATTCATTTAAAACAGCTTGTCTATATGCATCAGACAAAAAAACAATTTTATAAGCATTTTCCATAATATTAATTGCATGAGTTCTCAAATGAATTGCCATCCGAAAATATTTATTAACATCAGTGTCCCTAATTGCAACTATATAAGGAATTCTGTATTTCTTAAAAATACTAAAAGCCACTCCACCATCAGAAAACAAACTATGAGCATGCAATAAATCATGGTTTGAAAGACCAATATTACTAATTAAGTCTTTTTCCATCCTTTTAATTTTAGTGAAATACAAAAATTTGTCATATGGTTTTATGATTTTATTAGAATATAATTTGAAACCATAATCATCTTCATTATAAGTTTTTTTGTTTGAATAATGCTGCGGCACGTAGACTGAAAAACCCACTTCTTTTTCTTTAAGAACATTAAATAATTCAAAGTAAATATTACTATAGCTAGCTCCACAGGCTATGTGAAGAACTGCCACTTTGTTCACCTACTTATTTTAATATCTTTTTACAATCTCCAAAATGAGAATCCTTCATTTGAAATATCCGACTTTTCCATAATGCTTTTTACATCTATTATGACTTTGGAACTGTTATCCAGGTCTTCTTTAAATAACTTACTCCAGAATTTCATATCTTTATCTATGAATTCATTATGAGCAACTGCAAATACTAAACAATCCGCATCTTTAATTTTATCTAAATCAACAAGTTCAATTTCATATTGCTCTTTAACCTCATGTATATTTGCTATCGGATCTACAACAATTGGCCTTACACCATATTCATCCAAAACTTTAATTATATCTATTACCTTGGAGTTTCTAGTGTCCGGTGTATTTTCTTTAAATGTAAGACCCAATATAACCACAATTGAATCTTTTACTTTTTTATTGGTATGTATTAATTTCTTAACAATAGATTCTGCTACAAATCGTCCCATACCATCATTGATTTTCCTGCCAGCAGAAACAATTTGGCTGTGATACCCGAGTTTCTCTGCTTCATATATGAAGTAATATGGATCTACGCTTATACAGTGCCCCCCAACTAAACCTGGGTAAAAACCAAGTGCATTCCATTTAGTGTTCATTGCTTCAATAACTTCTTTAGTGTCAATCCCCATTCGATCAAACACCATTGCCAGTTCATTCATAAAAGCAATATTTATATCACGTTGGCTATTTTCCACTACCTTTGCAGCTTCAGCGACTTTTATAGACTTCGCTTGAAAAACTCCTGCTTTGATAATCAATTTATAAACATTGCTAATAATATCAAGAGTTTCATTATCACAAGCTGAAACTATCTTAACTATACTCGCAAGGGTATTAATTTTATCCCCAGGATTGATTCTTTCAGGTGAGTAACCCACCTTAAAATCAACGCCATACTTTAACCCTGATTCAGCTTCAAGTATATTTACACATATGTCTTCTGTTACACCAGGATACACAGTTGATTCATATACTACTATAGATCCTCTAGTCAGATTTCTCCCTACTACTTTACTAGCATTTTCAATTGGAGCAAGATTAGGGGTCTTATCTAAATTTATTGGCGTAGGTACTGAGACAATGTGAAATTTCGCCTCTTTTAACCTTTGCTCAGAAGAAGTAAACTCTACAGTTGTATTACTTATTTCCTCATTCCCCACTTCATTAGTGGGATCTTGCCCAGACTTATACAATTTAATTTTATCTATATTATTATCGTAACCAATAACATTAATTTTTTTTGCAAACGCTACAGCTAAAGGCATACCTACATAGCCCAGACCGATAATGGACATTTTTTCACGTCTATCTATTAATGCTTGAAAGAGACTCAAAGGAAACACTCCATTTTTCATATTTACATATTCTCATTTGAAAGCTGTTGATAAAGAGCAATATGTTTTTTTAAATTATTCTGTAGAGAATAAACTTCTTTTACTCTTCTTAAGTTGAATTTCTTTTCTTCCTCCATCTCCTCTGGGTTATTATAATAAAACAAAACCTTTTGAGAGAATTCATCAGAGCTTACAAAGACGTTGCTTTTGTTGCCTACAACCTCTACTGATCCACCTGAATTAGTTGTAAGCACAATATTTTTTCTACTCATTGCTTCGACCAATGTTCTTCCAAACGATTCAGTATTATAATTCGAAGTCAAAATAAATACATCCAATTTATAATAAAAAACATCCATCTGTTTCAAATCTATATTTATAGCGCCATTAAATCTTTCTCCTAGTAGTTCTTTCAATCTATTAAACATATCAATTGTTTGCTGTTTTGAGTGTTCATCTAAACATCCTACTGCCATTTCAACATATAATTTATCTCCAAGAACATCTTTAAGCTTTTCACAAATTTCTTCTGCTAAAGGCCAATTCTTCCAATCACAATACCGACCAGCGAACCCTATTTTTATACAATTTGAATTTGAATTCTTCTTTTTTAAATTCTCATCAAATTCCTCAAATAATAGGCCTGCAGTATTCTCTATAATCTTAAATTCTACCTTATTATTTTTTTTAGCAGTTATAGCTTTTTCCCAATGGGTCATGTTAAATTGCGTTGTAGTTACAAAAACATCCAACTCATTTATAAAAAATAAAAAAACCTTTCTAATTAAATCATTATACTTTGTATACAAACCTCTTTCGGTATGAACAAACTTTATATCATTTGAAATCATCTTAATCTTCTTCAACAAAGAAATTATAAAAAAACTAACTTGGGCCTGGGTGTGAATCACTTTTGGTTTATTGCTTTTTATTACACCTTTAATTCTAAAAATATATCTTAGGAATTTAATCGGTTTCTTTACCAAGTGCTTAATTCTAGTTTCAGAAGTAACATCGTAGTAAGATATCGCTTCAATTGGTTCTTTTATTATCCCTGGCTGAATGACACCTAATGGGAATAAATCTTTGATTCCTCGCAAAATAATTTTTGTAGACTCTTGCTCTCCCCCTACGCTATCTAACGCATTATCACCTATAATTATGACATCTGGTTTGTTTTTAGTTTCTGTTCTAAGTATGGATTCACTCAAATTAAAAATTTGATAATCACCATACGGGTATGTACTTAAAGATTTACTATAGGTAAAATTACCAAACAGTTTTCTTGTTAATTTTGATTTAAAGACCTTAATAAATGGATTGAATACTTTAGTGAGTCTAACCGTTCTCCCATGAAATCTAGCTATTAATTCTACTAACTCGCTTGTCTTAACATAATCTTTGTTTTGGGGATAAAAAACACCTTGATCGTTATTAAGTATTATGAACTTTATCAATTCGCATAAATTATCAATATAAAGCATGCTTCTTTCATTATCTGCGTCTGGAAAAACAGGAGTTTTCAAAGCGAAATTCGATAGTTTTTTGTAGTTTCCTTTAGCTTCTTTACCATAAACCATAGGGGCTCTTATAATAGCCACTTTAAAGTTAGTATCGGAGATCTTTTTTAATCCTTGTTCAGCTTGCAATTTGCTCATACCATAAAAGTTAGATGGATTGGGGACTGTATCCTTATTTATTTGGAATTTTTCACTTTTACTTTCCCCGTAAACAATCATACTACTCATGAAAACAAATTGTTCTACGCCTTCATTTTTAGCTTTTTCTGCAAGTTCAATCGTTAGATCTCTATTAACTTTATAATAAATTTCTTCCATATCAGACTTTGCATCTACATGTGCTATTCCTGCTACGTGCAGTATAACATCATAATCTCCAAATTCTTTATTTTTCCAATCCTCATTTTTACAAGATATAAAATCCGTTTGAATTTGCTTATCTTTGCTTACCCAAGAAGCGAACGAATTACCAATATAACTATTTTTCGCTGTGACTAGCACTTTTTTAGTGACAACAGTATTCATAGGCTCGTGTTTTTCCTCGCATTCCCTTTAGATTGCACTCGCCCTTCTACAACACCTTCACTTTTCAATACCGTTTTGAAGGTAAGAAGAAAACACTTGATGTCCATTTTTGCACCCATATTTTCAACATACTCCCCATCAAGCTTCGCTTTTATTTCAATTGGAAGCTCATCTCGTCCATTAATTTGTGCCCATCCCGTTAGGCCTGGTTTAATATCATTAGCACCATATTTATCTCTTTCAAAAATTAGGTCATATTGATTCCACAAAGCTGGTCTGGGACCAACAAAAGACATCTGACCTACAAAAATATTCCATAACTGGGGTAGCTCATCAAGTGATGTTTTTCTCAAAAACTTACCGACCCGGGTTATGTATTGATCCGGATCGGTAAGAAGATGAGTGGGCATCTCACTTGGAGTATCAATTTTCATAGTTCGAAACTTTAAAATATAATAATAATTCTTATTAAGACCAACTCTTTTTTGCCTAAATAAAATCGGGCCTTTAGAATCAACTTTTATCACTAAGACAAGTATGAGTATAACAATGGATAAGATAATCATACTAGAAAGTGAAAGTAAGATATCTATCGTTCTCTTAAATTTTAAGAAAGTCATTAAAAACTCCCCTACTCTAAATAACTTTTTCCCTATTGTCTACTTGAAGTTTGTTCCCCATAACTCTTCCCGGTACTAAGCCCATGTTTTGTAGCAACTGCAATAATTTCATCGTACTGCTCTTCAGTCAGTTTTTCTAACATTAATGCTCTAGCCTCTTTTTTCTCTTCGACGGTCAACCCGCCACTAGCCAACTCTTGGAGACGCTTGATATCTTCCACACTGAGTTGACCCATAATAATAGACAGCACTTTAGATTTATCGCCAAGCGTTACATTATCCTGCACATGCTGCGCCTTATCCGGCGTAACCTCAGCTGAGTAACCATCTAAGTCTTCAGGTGTTGTTGGGGCGGGATTGTTACTAGGTTTACCTCCTGAAGCTCCATCAGCCCCCGTACCTTTACTTGTTCCTGGTGTAGCAGTACCATCGGTCACAGCCCCGCCCTCAGAAGAATCTCCATCCCCGGAGCCACCGCCTCCTACAGGAGTGTTGTTACCAGTAGCCTGCTCACCGCCAGCATCAGCCGTGATATCTCCAAAATCGATCTCTGCTGCCATCTGTTCCAAGAACTTGTCGATAGCATAATTAGCCGCAAAAAGACCACCGGCACCAAGAATGACCACTATAGAGAGCGTCCATAGCAGTACCTTGGGCCAGCGTTTCTTCTTGCGGTAACGCTTCTTACGAACTCTTATTTGCTCTGGTGGCTGTTGTTCACTCATGATACGACGGCCTCCCTTTCTATTTGAATCGTTGACGTTGCTTTGACGATTGGTCTTTCAATTTGTTCTTCATATAACGGAACGATACTCGTGATCGCCATTCTTACGTTGTCTGGAGGTTCACTGACAACCTTCTCAAGCCGCTTGTATTCCAGCTCCAGCTCGGCGCGGTTAATGTTAGACGGCTTGCCTATGTAGATGCGCTCGTGCGTGGTAGAGGTGATGGCCTCTTCATCAGTGAGCAGCTCTTCGAACAGCTTCTCGCCTTCACGCATGCCGGAGAATTCGATTGGAATCTCTGCATACGGTTCGAAGCCAGAGAGCCGGATGAGGTCTTCCGCCAGCTTCAAGATCTGTACCGGCTTGCCCATATCGAGGACGAAGATCTCGCCGCCCTTGGCGAATGAACCAGCCTGAATGACCAACTGTACGGCCTCCGGAATGGTCATGAAGTATCTCACCATCTCAGGATGAGTGACGGTGACCGGGCCGCCCCTTGCGATCTGCTGCTTGAAGTAAGGTATGACACTGCCACGACTTCCGAGGACATTGCCGAATCGGACGGCAACGAACTTGGTCCGGCTGCTTGCGCCCAGACTCTGCACATACATTTCAGCGATCCGTTTGGTAGCTCCCATGATGCTGGTCGGATTGACGGCCTTATCCGAGGAGATCATGACAAACCGTTCCGAGCCATATTTATCTGCACAATCTGCTACATTCTTCGTGCCGAAGCCGTTATTTTTGACGGCCTCCGCTGGGTTGCGTTCCATGAGTGGCACATGCTTGTGGGCAGCCGCATGGAACACGACCTGTGGACGATGGGTGCGGAACACCTCGTCCATCCGCTCCCGGTCCTGAATATCCGCAATGACGGTCTCTAGGTCGAGCCACGGGAACTTGTTGCGGAGCTCCATCTCTATGGTGTAGATACTGTTCTCGCCATGCCCGAGCAGCAGCAGCCGATCAGGATGGAAGGTGCCGATCTGGCGACATAGCTCGGATCCGATGGATCCGCCAGCGCCAGTGACCAGTACCGTTTTGTTCTGTACGTAATTGGCAATCCCCTCTAGATCCGTAATGACTGGATCACGTCCCAGCAAGTCCTCGACACTGACGTCGCGGATCGCCTTGACGGATACCCGGCCCGTAATTAGATCGTTCAGGGCTGGAATCATTTTCACCTTGATTCCAGATGCCAAACTGAGGTTAATAAGTTCAGAGATTGCTTTCTTGGGCGCAGATGGCATAGCGATAATGATCTCTGCAATGCCATGCTCCTTGACGGCCGATTGAATCATATTACGGTCCCCTAATACGGGAAGACCATAGACTTGCATGCGCTGCTTGAGCGGATCATCGTCGATGAACCCGACAAGCTTCCATTCTCCAAAAGCCGGATTCTGCAATTCCTTGGCAATCAGTGCGCCACAGTCGCCTGCACCGATGATCAGCACAGAGGATTGCGCTTTTTGCTCAGCGCGCTTCGCCCTACCATTACGCACCAGTCGGTAGAAGAAACGGATTCCGCCTGAGAGGAGCAACATCGTCTCCAGCGTTCGTACGGCAATGCCAACCGGTACGAATTCACGGAACAATAGTGCTGTAATAAGGTACGAGAATACCCAACCAATACTTACCGCTTTGAGGATAGCGATAATCTCGCTAATACTGGCATATTGCCACATCCGGTGATAGAGACGGTAATAGACCATGGCAGCACCGCAGACGATCATGGAGACGGCAGAGTAGAGCATGAATTGCATCTGGACCGCTTGCGGCAAGGTGCCGTTATACTTGAACAGATACGATGTCCCTATACTGAACCATACAATGACGATATCGACTACAAACAAGGCCAGCAATTTCTGCTTGGTACTCATGTCTCGCCTCCCTTTCCTTCCTGCTTGCCCTCGGACACTACTTGCTGTCCGCCGTGCCATAGTAATAGTAATAATAAGCTTCCGAAGACTTTCGCTTCACGTTGTTCATCACGACTCCCAGGACACGGGCACCCACTTTATCCAGGTTGGCCTTCGCCTTGATGGCAATGTCGCGTTTGACCTTTCCATAATCAATGACCAGCAGCACACCATCACTCTTGGTAGCGACGATCTGGGCATCGGTTACCGCCAGCAGAGGCGGGGTATCAATCAAGACAACATCATATCGGTTGCGTAGCTCGCCGATCAGCGCCGTCATACGCCGGGACGCAACCATTTCAGCCGGATTCGGGGGAATCGGCCCTGCAGTAATGACACTAAGATTAGGCACATTCGTCTTCTGAATCACATCCTCCAGCGAGGCTTGTTGAGACAGTACGGACGAAAGGCCAAAGCGGTTGCTGACACCAAACGTATGGTGCTCGGTCGGTTTACGCATGTCTGCATCCACCAGAACAACCGAACGATCCATCTGGGCATAGGTTACGGCAAGGTTGGCAATCGTCGTTGATTTCCCCTCACCCGGACCAGCCGAGGTGACCATAATGACCTGCATAGACTCATCGATTGACGAGAAGTCTACATTAGTTCGCAGCGAACGATAAGACTCAGAAATCGGAGATTTCGGATTAGTGACAGTGATTAGATGACGTTTATTCGACTGTGACACGTTCGAGCTCACCCGCTTTCTGATAGGATCGGTTCTCCTGTAGCGACTTCTGTTTCTCTTGCTCATCGACACGAGTAATCATAGCCAACGTTGGCAATCCCAGCGCCTGCTGGATATCCTCTTCGGTCTTAAGCGTATCGTCCATATATTCCAACAAAAATGCGATTCCTGCTGCAATCATCAGCGACACGATGAAACCAATCGCGATGTTCAGTGGGATATTCGGCGCCACTGGAGATGGCGTAATGTCCAGTTTGGCTGCATTGAGGATGGAGACATTCTCTACGTTCAAGATCTGTGGAATTTCCTGTTGGAAAATAAGGGACACCGCATTGACGATCTCTGCTGCCTGACGGTAGCTAGTATCCTGAATGCTCAGTGTCATGACCAACGTGTTATTAACCGCATTGACTTGAATACGTTGGGTTAACTGCTCAGAGGTCAATCCGAACTCCGGGTGCTCTGAGACAACGCGGTCCATGATCGCCGGGGTACGGATAATTTCTTTGTATGTATCGATCATGCGAATATTAGTGTTGATCTCATTTAGATCCAACTGGGGAGCAGAAGCTTGAGTGTCAGCTCGGTTGACGATGATTTTGGTTGAGGCTTGGTAGACGGCTTCCTTGAAAAACATACTATAAACGGCTGCGGCCACGGTCGAGATGAGGACAATCGCCACGATCAGCCAGATGCGCTTGCGAAGAATGCGAAAGTAATCCCGCAAGTCTAATTCAGTGGACAACGTTAATTCCCTCCATAACTATAGAAGCGCGTAGCGCTTGGTAATAAAACGTGCAAAGCATCCTCCTCTCACCTAAGAGAGAAGAGGATGCTGTTGCCTGACTAAGGATAGATGAGGATATTATTCTGTGAAGTTAAATGCACGGTAGACCATGACAGCCGCTTCTGCACGGGTAGCATTGTCGTTCGGCATGAAGTTACCTTGGTACCCAATGATCAGCTCTTTGCTAGCTGCCAGCGCTACGCCGGAACGAAGTGTCGAGTGGATCGAAGCACCATCGATGAAGGCTGCCAGTGCGCCGTCAACATCGGAAATCGCTTCGAGCTCATGCGTAATGCTCAATGTGCGAGCCAGCATGGTTGCCATCTCAGCACGAGTGATCAGAGCGTTCGGTGCGAATGAAGTCGCGGAACGGCCGTTGATGATACCCAGATCAGCTGCAGCTGCTACATATGGTGCAAACCAGTCGCCCGAGTTTACATCAGAGAAGCTATGCGTAGCTGAGTTGTTCTCCAGGTTCATGGCACGAACCAGCATTTTAGCAAATTCAGCACGAGTGACGTTGTCACGTGGTACGAATTGACCTGCAGCTCTTCCTTGGATCGCTCCCTTGGCTGCCATAACTTGAATTTGACGTCCAGCCCATGCGTTTACGCTGCCGATGTCGTTGAAGCTGACTTTGTTCTCGACGATAACATAAGAGGAGAACGAGTCACGTGGTTCAACGATGAAGCCGCCACGCAGGAAGCCGCCATGGAATTCCAGATCGCCGTTCACGATCTTGGCCAACGACAGCAACTCTTCGTCCAGTCCGTCAGTGTTAACAACAGGAATTTTCAGAATAACCTGACGGTCGAAAGTCGTTACAGCATTGCCGCCTACAGTTACATCGAAGCTGTAGATTTGCGATGCGGTACGGACACCCTCAACAGCAGGCTCACCATTTGGCGTTTCGCGCTCAACCGACAGGTTCACTGCGCCACCTGCGAAGCTGTTGCTCGCTGGCAGAGTTACGCTCAGACGGTCAGCAACGATTTCGAAGCCAGCCAGACCTGCGTTACGTGCAGCTGTGAACAGCGCTTGCGAGATGTTCACGGACACTTGGTCCTCAGAGATTGCACCCAGGTGAATTGCAATCGCACGAGGCTTCAGGCCGTTCGTGGAACCAGGAGCCAGGCTCTCAAGCTTCGCTTTGATATCGCGAATGCCGTTGATGATCGCCAGCACGTCTGCATCCGATACGTTCAGCGTAGCCACGCCGTTCGCTACCGTCACGCTCGATGCTGCATTGTAGTTCGCAATCTTGTCGATCGCTACTACTGCTGCGTCGATTGCTTTGGCAATGATCTCCGCACGCTCGGATGGCGATGCGCCTTCCAGACCAGCCAGAATGTCATCCAATTCGTCCAGAACTGCGCCGATTACGCCAGGTACGTCAACTGGAGGCGTTTCAGTGCCAGGTCCTGGAGGAGGAGTAACTGGAGTTCCAGGGCCTGGGACCCAGCCGCCTGTATTTGCTGTAAGAGTAACGGTCTCTTCAAAAATTACACGGTTACCAATACTAGCTGTAATGGTCGAAGTTCCATTTCCGCTCGCAGTAAACACTCGATTACCGTTAGATGTAGATTGTGTCAAGGTATTGCCAGATGTCGTCCATGTCAGACCAAACTGCGTAGCTGGAACATCAATTCCAAGTACTCTTAGCGCACTGTAAGAACGAACAAGTCCGTTCGTGGATCCCAGTGCAGTCGTATTGGCACGAATATACGCTGTGCCCAGTGCCTTGGTAGCATCTTCATAAGTGTCTTCAATTCCTGGGAGCTCCGTAAATGCATTGTAAGCAGCCACGAGATCATTTGTAGTGATATTTAACTCTTCCGAAGCATTATTATCCAAGAACCTTAACAGAGCACTTACATTGTTATCAGCAGCACGAAGTTCTGGCGCAATAGCTCTGATGATATCCTCACGACCATTTGCATTAATGAGATCAAGAAGATTATCTTGTTCTGCTACGACATAATTTTTTACAATTCCTTCGCTTTGATCGAGGAATTTAACAACCTCAGCTACCGTAATCTCAATTCCTGTTTTTTCTTCAAGAAGTGTCAATCCCGCGATAACATCAGGATCAACAGCAATCTCTTGAAGAGCCTTCAAGTCCTCGTCATAATAAGAGCCCATTACAACAGTCAGAATCGCTTTAAGACCTTTTTTGGCTACGACCTCTTCTTGTTCAATCAACTCTAGCTGATCTACAACTTTGAACCAGAATGGAAGAATAACATCTTCAATGTCCTCTTCGTCCAATGCTCCCAGAGCATCTCTGAAATCTCTTACGTCTTGAATATGCTGATCATCAGCCTTATGTAGTGCGTCATGAATCGTTTTAATCTTGGCCTTGAAAGCTGAATCGATTACAATTTCAGCCGCACTAGCCACATTTACTTGAAAACCCACCTTTTCAGCCAAACCTTTGGAACTGAGCGGGATTCCTGCAAAAGCGGTTACTGCCATGGATGCCGCAAGCGTGGAAATCGCAATTTTTCTTTTCATTGTCACTTTCTCTTCACCTCGACTAGTTATTTTGAGATTATGTTGTCAAAAAATGACGAAATATGTAGCGAATCAAGTTTAGTCTAGCATTAGAAATATGAGAGAGTCAATCATTTTCGGAAAATCCTTGTAATTTTATGCCAAATATTGTTATTCGAAACCATCAATGGCGGGGCTTGTCCAAACGCCCGATCGCTCGCTACGGCTTCGGCGTTCTGGAGCAAATAATCCCTCCACTCGGTCCCCATCACCTCCTCGATTTCCTGATAGGCTTCCCTCATCTTAAACCCCCGGCGCTCCACATGATGCGCATCCGAGGAAACGAGATGAATGAGTCCCTCGCGGCACAGCGTCCACGCGGATTCCTGGCACCGCTTGCCGAAGCCCCCCAGCAACGAAGCTGCCGTCACCTGGGCAAAAGCACCCGCCTCGACCAGCTCGGCCAGCCGCTGCGGCTGTCTCATGATCGGCGCGTTGCGTTCGGGATGGGGAATAATCGGTGTTAGTCCCAACACCCTCAGCTCATGCAGCAAATCGGTCATACCGGACGGAATCTCCGTGAACGGCATCTCGACTAATATGTAGGAAGAGTTGCCCAGGGTCAACAGCTCACCACGTCCCCACGCATCCAGCAGATCGTTGTGGACGCGGATTTCTTGGCCTGGCAGCATTCGGATCGCGATTCCCTCGGCATCCAATCGCGATTGCAGCTCATCGGTCAACGAGCGTACGCCATCGGCAGGATTACGCCAGGAACCGCTCGCATGGTGCGGCGTCGCGATGATTGTCGTGATTCCCTCAGCCGCTGCTGTACGGGCCATCGCCAGTGACGATTCCCAGTCCTCTGCGCCATCATCAATCCCGGGCAAAATATGTGTATGTATGTCGATCATTGTGACTCTCCTTTATATTCCAGACGAGTGTAGCCTATTTAAGCTATCACCCATTCTATCATAGGTTGAATCACAAATTGTCAAAAAAAGCCTCGTTAATCCGTCTAAAACACCCGATTTCATGTCTATTTCTTGTCGAATAGGGTCAAAAACAACAAAAAAAAGCACCACATGGTACATACTGTACCACGCGGCGCTTAACAATTCGCTTACAAATTGTAGAACTTTAGCATTTCTTTAGGCAGCGTTCCCGAGATGAGAGAATGCTCATATGATTCTCATCAAGAACCTTTACTAGGATCAAAAGAGCTCTTGAGCGATACGATCCGGTTGAACACCGGACGCTCGGGAGAGGTCAGCTTGGGATCCACATTGAAGTAACCGTGGCGGAAGAATTGGAACTTGTCGCCGCCTTGGGCACGCTGCATGTCCGGCTCAACGAAGCCTTGCAGCACTTGCATGGACTCCGGGTTAATGCAATCGAGGAACGACTTGCCTTCCTCATCGGCCTCATCCGTGATCAGCGGCTCGAACAAACGGAACTCCGCAGGAACAGCCTGAGACGCATCGACCCAGTGGATCGTGCCCTTGACCTTTCGGCCGGTGAAGCCGGAGCCGCTCTTGGTCGCCGGGTCATACGTGCAGCGCAGCTCGATGACTTCGCCTTGCTCGTCCTTGATGACCTCTTGGCATACGATGAAGTATGCGTGCTTCAGCCGCACCTCGTTGCCAGGGAACAGACGGAAGTATTTGTTCGGCGGATTCTCCATGAAATCATCACGCTCGATATAGATTTCGCGGGAGAACGGAATATGCCGTACACCCATCTCTTCATTCTCGGCGTTGTTCTCCGCTTCGAGCAGCTCGCTCTCGCCCTCGGGATAGTTGGTGATGACGACCTTGAGCGGCCGCACGACCGCCATTGTCCGCAGCGCCTTGAGCTTCAGATCCTCCCGGATAAAATGCTCCAGAAAACGCTCATCGACCTTGCTGTTGGCCCGTGCCACACCGATCTCGCGGCAGAACGAGCGGAGCGCTTCGGCCGTGTACCCTTTTCTACGCATCCCCGAGATTGTCGGCATCCGCGGGTCGTCCCAACCATCCACTTCACCTTCGTCTACGAGCGACTTCAAGAGCCGCTTGCTCATGACGGTGTTGGTGATGTTCAGGCGGGCAAATTCGTACTGGCGAGGCTGTGCCTCCATCTCGCACTCCTGGATCACCCAGTCGTAGAGCGGACGATGATCCTCGAACTCGAGCGTACAGATCGAATGCGTCACCCCTTCGATTGCATCGCCGAGCGGATGCGCGTAATCATACATCGGATAAATGCACCAGTCATCCCCAGTCCGATGGTGATGCGTATGTGCGATGCGATAGAGTACCGGATCACGCATGTTCATGTTAGGGGACGTCATATCGATCTTGGCCCGCAATACTTTGGCCCCGTCGATATATTTGCCATCTCGCATCTCGTCGAACAACGCCAGGTTCTCATCCACGCTCCGATTACGGTACGGGCTCGCCTGCCCCGGCTCGGTCAGTGTACCGCGCGTTTCACGGATCTGCTCCGCATTCAGATCACATACATAAGCTTTTCCTTTGCGAATCAGCAGTTGGGCCCGCTCATACATTTCCTCGAAATAATCCGAAGCGAACCGCAGCTCGTCCCATTCGAAGCCCAGCCATTTGACATCCTCCTGGATCGATTCCACATACTCAGTATCTTCCTTGAGTGGATTCGTATCGTCGAACCGCAGATTGGTCCGGCCCTTGTATTCGTCGGCCAACTCAAAGTTCAGACAGATCGACTTGGCATGTCCGATGTGCAGATAGCCATTAGGCTCGGGGGGGAACCGGGTGACGATGGTATCCATCTTGCCGGCGCTCAGGTCGCCTTCCACGATCGTTTTGATAAAATTCGAAGATGAGGACTTTGTGTCCGCTACTGCCTTATTTTCCATAATGATCAACCTTCCCGCATGGTAATGTCTCATCCTCTTATCATACACCACTTTGCGTTGGAATATAAGGGAAGACAATAGAAACGGGAGGGACAAAGTAATGGCAACCTTTGCGTCCTTCATAACGTTTTAAATAGAGTGGAACCTTTTGGTGCATCATAGCAATATGATGCTTTTTGACGTTGGTTTTGAGGGTTGTAGCACATTTTTTTGAAAAAAAGTGATCCGTTTCGTCTGTTTTAACGTATTACTTTTTAATAGTTCTAAATACTCATTTTCAATAGACTTTTTCATCAAATGCTAGAGACCGCGTTCACTCCCTAATTTTTGGAGGATTTACGTGGTTGTAGACAGGATAGATGCGGAGCGGATGATTCGATTTTCGTGCAACAAGCCCATGATCATGCTATAATTAGTTGCCTTTAACGATTGATCTGAATTAATATAGGTCTTAAGACCGGTTTAATTATACCTATATTTGGTTAATATTTTGTGATTAAAATCCTACAGTCGGTTTAAGAAGTAAGTATAAAGTCCTCCAGGGGGTTGTGCAGATGTTTTCCAAACGATTGAAGTTGCTTCGGAAGAAAAGGAAGTTCTCCATGCAGGAGTTAGCAGATGAAGTAGGCGTTGCGAAGAGTACATATGCCGGGTATGAATCGGGGTACCGTCAGCCGACACTGGAGACGATCCAGCAGATTGCCAAAAAGCTCAACACGTCAGCTGATTACTTGTTGGGCCTTACGGACTACATTGAGCCACAGGAGCCCAGCAGCAATGCAAGAGAGCTGCTCAATTATGAACAGCTCCATTGGGATGGTATTCCGCTCGAAGAAGAAGATCTGGAGCTCGTGAGACGGCTCCTCGAGCGTGTGGTCAAGGACCGTTCGACCAAGGATCTGTAATATCGCAAGTGGCTGTGCTGGCCCTAACCCCCGCCCGCACGGCCTTTTTTTACATTCTGGACTGAATCTGGCTTGTGGCCCGATTGCGAATCGAGGCTTTGGCCTGCTCATATTCCTGATCCCAGGTCTTGCCCGCGGCGAAGCTCAGCTTCGCCTTTTTGAATTCGGCTTCGGCCTGCGCTACTAACTGTTCATACTGCCGGTCACAGCGCTCTTCAGCCACACTTACCTGCTCCATCAGATCTTGCTCGGCTGCTCCAGCCGCCGACACGCTATCTGCCTTGTCCAGATGGGAGATAATTTGGCTCAGCATGCGCTCGGCCTCCTGTACGCAGCTCGACTTGAGGGATTGCAGTTGACGATGATAGGATGCCGTCAGTTGTTCAGCAGTCGCGGGGCCAGCTTGACCGCTCTGGCCAGAGGTTTGGGGCGGTGTGGAGCTGGCCGCTTCATTCTTCTGTGGCTCCTGACCGCCTGCGGATGCAGTAGCACTCGGCTTGCTGGCGTCCGCCGTCGGTGCAGATGGCTGCGAACCACTCTGCGCGGGGGCATCCGAAGAAGCGACGGGGGCGTCGCCCTCCGCCGCGCCTGTAGTAGTCGAGGGGCCAGATGCGGGTGTATTACCCGGCGCCGCACCTGCGTTTGGCTGTGCTGCCGCTGTTGGCTGCGGGCTATCCCCCGACTGCTCGGCTGCTGCCTTGGCTTTTTTTCGGTGCTCATAGATAATCCGGTCCCGCTCGGCATCATCCTTCACCCCTACCGCTTCAATCGGGTAGTTCGGGTCCAGGATGACGAGGTTTTTGCCGTAGCCGGAGGTGATCGCTCGCAGTGACTCAATCTCCTCTCGCTTCAGCTTCGCGAGCAGCAGATCGCGGATATGTTGTTTTTCCTCCGTAGACAGTGTGTCTGTCGACTTGCCTAGCAGGTAGTACATCTCGCGAAAAGACAGTCCCGACTGCAGCAGAATCGCCGCCGCATCGAGGGCATCGTCGCTCTGAATCGGCTTGTCTGCCAGCGTATCGGCTTTGCTCACCGCACTGCTGAGTGAAGGTGGCAGCGCCCCGCCACCGCCCGCCTCGGAACCCTCGGCCCCCTCGCTTCCCTCTTGCCCTTCCGTGCCCGGATCGGCCTGCAGGACATGGCGCTCGCGGATGTCACCCAGATCCATCGACGTCAGCTTCCAATACAGCAACCCCGCCGCCGTTACCACCAGCAGCCCCATAATTCCCGTCGTCCACAGCGTAATCTTCCATACTCGCTTCATGCGTATCCTGCCTCCCTTGCCCAGTTCTGTTTAGCTTACTTTTCTTCCCTTACAGCACCATTCGGCGCTCGACTCCAACCTCTAACTAAACTTTCCTTACTTACAACCACCATCCGGCGCCTGATCCCAACCTCTAACTAAGCTTTTTTTACTTACAGCCACCATTCGGCGCCTGATTCCAACCTCTAACTAAACTTTTTTTACTTGGAGCGGTGCGAAAACGGCCCAGCTTAATGCAACATGATGCAGTTAGGCCCACCTGACTCCTCACTTCCTACCCCAAAAAGCAAGTAAGCCGGAAGACAGCCTCGCGGCTGCCTTCCGGCTGCTGTGTAAATCTCACTGGCGTAACGCCCACTAATCACTTGCTAACGTTACTGACTCGTGATCTTGCTAACCTTCCCGACTATTGCTGCTCCAACAGATCCAGCAACCGGTAGATAACAACCGCGCCCTCCGCACGGGACGTATCCCGATTCGGGTAGAAGCTGCCTTCGCTGCCGACGATGAGTCCCTGCTCAGCTGCGTAGGCTACGCCCGCCTTCAGTGAAGCGTGGATTTGGGCGCTATCAGCGAACACGCCGTCCAGCGATGCCCCTGTCTCCTCCACCTCTTCATCTGCCGTCTCCAATTGAACGCCCCGGGTAATCATCGTTGCCATCTCCGCACGGGTGATCGGCGCATGGGGTGCAAACGTGCTTGCGTCGCGTCCCTGAATAATGCCATAAGCATAGGCGGATTCAACAAATGGTGCGAACCAGTCGCCCGAGATGACATCCCCGAAGCCGGCCGCGCTAGCGCCATCTTGCGGCAGATCCAGTGCCAGGACGAGCATCTTGGCGAACTGGGCACGCGTGATTTTGGCCTGCGGTGCAAAGCTGCCGTTCCCTACGCCCTCGATAATGCCCTTGGCTGCGATGGCCTGAATCTGTGCACCCGCCCAGGAGCGGACACTGTCGATATCATGGAACGTGACCCCATTGCCAGCCTGGCTCACAATCGCGTACGTGAAGCTGCCGCTCAATGACTCGATCACCGTACTGCCTCCGTTAACGGCAGCCGTCTCTTGCAGCTCCCCGTTCACAATCGGCGCAGCCGAGACGATCTCCTCCGGCTGCTCGCCCGTACCGCTTGTCGGCACCTCGATCAGAATCGGCTGCTCCAGCGAGCCGACCGGCTGGCCGCCCTCCTGAATCTCCAACTCGTACGCCTCCGAAGCATTGCCACTGCTAGGCGGTGCGGATGCGCCGAAGCTGAATGTCAGATCAGAGCTGAACTGGCCGATTGGAATGTTCACCCGCATGCCGTCCGCAATGAACGTCACCGTGTTGATGTCCGCTTCCTTCAGGCTGGCCAGAATGTCAGCTGACAACCGGATGTCCAATGCCTGACGTCTGAGACGTTCGAAGTCGAAGTTCATGGCCGGATACAGGAACTCCAGCGATCCTCCGAGCTCGCCAAGCTGCTCGCTAATGATCCCTTCCGCCGCAGTCTGCTCATCAATGATCGGCTGTATCACCTGCAGGGACGGGGCAAATTGCGCCCGCTGGCCGCTCCGGTCAATCAGGGAGCTGATGTCCGGGGTGATGAATGGAGCCCATGTCCGCTCGGACAACCGCTGGCCCTGACGGATGAGTGCCAGTCGGCGCTGCTCATTTGCACCTGGTAATCTAGCAATCAGACGTTCCATATCCGCGACATAGCCGCTCAGGAAGTCACCGCCGCCGCGGTACACCGTCACTTCCTTCTGGAAGATAATGCGCTCCAGCGCCGGTACCTCTGCCCGGATCGTTGCTGTGCCGGAATTGGCATTGCCAATCAGCGTGACTACACCGGATGGGGAGATCTCCAGGTTGCCGCCCTCCGACACCTTCGACCATTCCAGCGCCAGCGATGGTACTTCAATCCCGAGAATGCTCAGCTTGAACGTATGCCGTCTGCCATTGGCCGATACCTGGACCTCTTCCTTCGCTTCCGAGCGCAGGTAGGCAAAAGCCATCGCTTCAATTGCCGCATTCTCATGCTGAAGGGTTTGGCGGAAGTTGAGGCTGGTATCGATGATATCCTGTTCGTTCACGCCCAACTCGCTCAAGATTGCGCTCACTGTATAGGTGTTGGTATCCCGCAGCACCACACCCAGTGCCGAGCGCAGCAGAGCGTTGCGGCGTGTCTCGTCCGCGAGCAGCAGCGCCAGCTCCGTCGAGGAGCGCCCGGCCAGCTGCGCCCGGAACTCGCCTTCGACGCCGCGCTTGCCTTCGCTGCCAAAGATGAATTCGAAAATATCCGGCACCGTCAGATCGGTCTGATCACCGTAGCCCGCTGCGGATGCCACCGCCACGAGCGCACTCCGGTAATCCGGATCGTTGCGGATCGCCTCCAGATCGGTGAGGTTCGGATCGTACCAGATCCCGCCGACCGCAGTGACGAACTCGAACAGATTCTGCTTGATGGTCGCATGTTCAGCCTCTGGCAGATCATCCGCCAGCTTGTTCCAGATCGGATCAATCGCTGCGCCATGCTCCTCATACGTCAGAGTGCGGATCTCATCCCGCAGCCTGCGGACGTCAAGCACATCCTGCTCCTCGATATGCAGCCCAGCGTGGATAGCACGCATCCGCTCCAGGAAGCTTTCGCTGAAGAATGGACGCTCATTGGCATAAGCCACGGATACGCTGGTTAACTCAGCCAGCCCTTTGCTGCTCAGCGGGATACCTGTCAGCGTACTTCCCACCAGTGTCACTGCCACCGTTGCGGTCACGACTTTACTCTTCCATTTCACAGTTCCTTCACCTCTCCAGTCATATTAGGTAATGCTAAATATTATTAAGTATGGCATACGAATTACAGGTGGATTAAACCAGCTCGCCAACCTGCGGCCGTTCATTGTACAGCGCTGGCCGCCCTACCGGATAGTAGGAGAAGTGGGTGTTCATGAGCTTCTCAGCTCCATACAGATTGCGTCCATCGATTAGCACCGGCTGCTGCATTGTGCGCTCAACTGCCTCCAGATCGAGAGCTGCGTACGCCTCCCACTCGGTGAGCAGGCAGACGGCATCCGCTCCTGCTGCGGCCTCTTCCGCTGTCTCGCACCAGACGATGGACGGATGATCCAACTGGCGGCGGAAGTTCGTCATCGCGACCGGATCCGTCACGCGCGGCGTCGCGCCCAGCTCCAGCAGACGGTCCAGAATCTCCACTGCGGGTGATTCGCGTACGTCATCTGTCTCCGGCTTGAAGGCCAATCCCCACACTGCCACCGTCTTGCCTTGGAGGCTGCCGAGCGCATGGACTAACTTGTCGATGACGCCAAAGCGCTGATGCTGATTGACCTCGACCACCGATTTGAGAAGCTTGAAGTCATAAGCCACATTGCCAGCAATCTGGATGAGCGCCTTGGTATCCTTGGGGAAGCAAGAGCCGCCGTAGCCGATGCCCGCCTGGAGGAAGGAAGCGCCGATCCGGCCGTCGAGTCCCATACCGCGGGCCACCTCGGTGACATCGGCGTGGACTTTTTCGCAGATATTGGCAATCTCGTTGATAAAAGAAATCTTGGTCGCCAGAAACGCGTTGGAGGCGTACTTGATCATCTCCGCGCTGCGGATGTCTGTCACAACAACCTGATCAGTGAGTGGCTGATGAAGAGCAGTGAGTCGCTCCACGGCTTGCGGGCTCTCAGCGCCAATGACGACCCGATCCGGGTGCATGGTGTCATGAACGGCCGAGCCCTCGCGCAGGAACTCCGGTACAGAGGCCACATCGAACGGCTGCTTGGTTCCCTTCGCAATCAGCGACTGAATGCGTTCATTGGTGCCAACGGGGACCGTACTTTTGGTCACGATGATCTTGTAGCCATTGAGCGTGTAAGCAATCTCGCGAGCGGCTGTCTCGACATATGTCATGTCCGCTTCTCCGCTTGCCAGCGGCGGTGTACCAACCGCGATGACCACAATCTCCGCCTCGGGCATCGCTGCCTCCAGGTCAGCCGAGAAGGTCAGTCTCCCTGCTGCCGTATTGCTCGCAATCAGCTCCTTCAGGCCCGGCTCGTAGATCGGCACCCCGCCTTCGCGGAGCAGCCGGATCTTGTCCATGTCCTTGTCCACGCAGACCACCTGATGGCCCAGCTCGGCGTAGCAGACGCCGGATACCAACCCTACATAGCCCGTTCCGATTACCGTTATTCTCATCTCGTCCACTCCCCGTATATAGTTATAAAATGGATTCCAGCTCCACCAGCAAATTAGACCGGAGCGCCGCCGTCTGGCGACGGCTCTCCTGAGCTGTATCTGCTCGACAACCGTAATACAGCGTCAGCACCGGCTCAGCGCTGGAGGCACGTACCGCACACCAGGCGTCCCCGTCCAGCTGATACTTAATCATCTCGCCCGCTGGAAGACCTGTCGGCTCGACGCGCGAGCGGTAGCGGTAGCGGATCTCACCGCTCCCGTAATCGCACACCGCGCTCACCTGCAGCGGCCCGATCGCCGCGGGCGGCTCTGCCCGCAGCTTCTCCATGGCATTGCGGATCCGCTGCCAGCCTTCCAGCCCGTTGTACACCAGGCTCACCTGGCCTTCCAGATGGTAGCCGTGCAGCTCACCCAGTTGCTGCAGCCGCTTGGCCAGTGTGAGCTTCTTACCCCGATAGTACGCCGTCATCTCGGCAATCAGCATCGCCGTCTGCAGCGCATCCTTGTCCCGCACGAAGTCCGCCGGCAGGCAGCCCCCGCTCTCGTCATAGGCGAGGCGAAATGGCGGGGCTGGCGCTTGCGGTTGCGCAGAGCCAGTAGCTTCATCGCCACTGTTGCCGGAGCCCGGTGGCTGAACTGCACTGGCCAAGGATTCGCCACTGTTGCCAGAGCTTGGCGGCTGAGCTGCACTAGTCGATGTTGCATCTCCGGTGCCGGAGCTCGGCCGCGGTGCAGCAATCTCCCCCAGACTCCCCTCGCCCTGGTTCAATGAAGATGTGTCTTGTGCGACTCTCGTCGAGACGAATGCAGCGCGAGGATGCAGCGACTGGCTATTCGCCTTCCCTACCGAGAGGTTGATCGTATTGGTGTGACGCTCAGCCAACGACATGTTCGCGCCCCATGCCGCCGGGCCCGTGGCCCCTTGGTGGAGGCTGCTTGGCGGTGCCGCCATCACCATGCTAACTGCAGCCCGCCGGTGCCCACTAGAGAGCAATTGACGCTTGGCGCGAAGCTTCACGACTGGCTGCACACGGAACTGAAATTTTTCCACTTCCGCCGCAGCCTGCTCTCCCTCCGTCGACAGCCGTTTTTGTCCTCTCAACGCCCCTGTTGCAGCTCCCGCTCCTGTTGTTGCGGATGTCGCGGATGTTGCGACATTTGCTGGTATTGATGCTGATGAGTCTAACTCAGTGGCAGCAGCAGAAGCATTCTCCACCGCTGGCCATTCCTCCATGGCTTCCGCGTCCGCCATCGCCGAAGCGATATGGCGAAAGCCCGGCAGCGTACGAACCAGCTGCAAACCGTAGCGGGCCGCAATCTCGTCCGCTAGCCCGCCTGTCAGCACGCTGGTATAGATGGAGCCACTCGCTGCTGATTTGTCCCGGCGCTTGATTTGCATCCCGATATAATCCAGCAGCAGAGCGCCCGTCTCATCCGGCCGCAGTGTCCGATACCGGCTTCCGCTCTCGCGGATCGTCAGGCTCAGCCGCTGTGCCTGCGGGTCCATAGCCAGCACGATGTCCGCCTGAACGGAACGCGCCAACTCCAGCGCAGGCTCCAGCGCTTCTGGACAAAATGGATCAGGATTTTTCACGGTGGAGAAGAAAGGATCCGGCCCCGCCTGCTCCTTCACTTCATAGACGTGCGTGTATTTGGCACGCTTCAGCATTCGCTGCAGTGCTTCGCCGCCTGTGCCATGCAGCGCCGTGAAAACAATTCCGATTCCAGCCGCTTTGTTCTTGCTGATCTTGGCGAGCGGTACACTCATCTCCAGTTGGCGCTGATAGGCCTGGTCCAGTTCCTTGCCCACCATGATAAGGCGGCCCTGCTCCAGCGCTTCCTGCTGACCCATCAGCGGAATCCCAATCTCGTCCTCCAATTCGGCCATGGCTTGTCCGAGCCGCCCGCTGGCTTCGGGAGCCATCGGCGAACCGTCTGGGCCATAGAGCTTGCAGCCGCTATATTCTCTGGGGTAATGACCGGCCGTAATGACGATACCCGCCGCAGCCTCCAGCAGCCGCACCGCACAGGATAGCTGCGGCGTCGGCCGCGACTGCTCCAGCAGATACGCCCGGATCCCACAATGCGCCAGCACTAGCGCTGCCTGCTGGGCAAATCCGCGAGACGACAACCGCCCATCATAGCCGATGACGACGCCCTGCTCCAGTGTCTCGCTCCCCTGAGCCTCCAGCTCCGTGGCCAGTGCACGGGCGATCCGCCGGATGGTATAGATATTGATCCGGTTGCTTCCGACACCGACCCGCTCACGGATCCCTTCCGTTCCCATCGCCAGATGGCGGTAGAAGCGGTCCGTCATCTCGCTGGCTTTGAGCTCGCTGAGCTCCTTGCGCAGGTAGCCCGGCAGATCCGCATGCAGCCAGCGGCGGTAACGAATTTGAATCTGGTGATCCAATTGTTCTGCGATGGCATTCATAGCTCGATTCCCCTTTGGCTTATCAGAACTGTGTAATCGACGACCACTGCGTACCCAGACGGACGATATCCTCCTCCACCAGCCGGACGCCGCGCTGCACCTCAATGAGCTGCATATCCGTATGCGCCATCAGCGTGTGTACCGCTCGTGCCGGGATGACCGCGACGTCACCTGCTTGCAGTAATCGGGTGGCCCCATCCAGAATCATCTCGCCGCGACCACTGAGGACGGTCCAGACCTCGCTGCGATCCGTGTGAAAATGGTAGCTAAAGTTACAACCCGCCTCCAAGCACACTCGCTTGGTGATGGCCGACGTCCCATCGTCATGCCGGACCTGGTCCAGCACCAGATAGTGCCCCCAGCGCCGCTCCTCGTACATCGGCCGCCGGTCGTCGTGCTGCATGACCTCCTTGATCCGGGGGCTCGCCGCCTTGTCGGAGACCAGAATCCCGTCGGGGCTGGCGGCCACCACAATGCCGGAGAGACCGAGCACCGCAATCGGGATGCCGAGCTCATTGAGCACATGCGTGTCCACGCAATCCTCAGTCATCCGGCCTTCGCCCAGCAGCGGGGACTTCATCTCCTCGGTGAGTGTGTTCCACGTCCCGAGATCCTTCCAATACCCGTCATACCGCAGCACCTCAATGTGCGCCGCCTGCTCCACCACCTCGTAGTCGAAGCTGGTTTTCTTCAGACGATCATACTGCTGCAGCATCCCGTCATAGTGAATCGGCAGTCCGCGGTCGATCAGCAGCTGAATCAGATAGCCCAGCCGGAAGGCAAAGACGCCACAATTCCACAGCGCCCCCTCCGCGATCAGCCCAGCCGCCGCCGCCTCATCCGGCTTCTCCGTAAAACGGCGTACCCGGCGGCTGTGGGCGATTGCGCCTACCCCTGACAGCTGACCAGACCGAGCCTCCTCTTCGGAAGCTTCGACCCCAGTTGGTGCCAGCTCGCCGCGAGGGGACTGTACTGGATCGTCAGCATGCCCCGGCTCTGGAACAATGTAGCCATATTTGGCAGAGGGATAAGTTGGCGCCACGCCCATCAGCGCCATATCGCAGCCCGTCCGGGCGATCACCTCCTCCAGCTCGGTCACCCGGCGGAAGAAGCCGTCCTCCACGTAGGGATCGACTGGCAGCACTGCCACCGTCTCATCCAGGCTGACGCCCAGAATCGAGTAGAGATATACGGCCGAGAGGGCAATTGCGGGAAACGTATCCCGCCGACTCGGCTCCACGATCAGCGGCACCTCCGGTCCCACATGCGCCCGCAGCAGCTCCTCCTGCGCTTGCCCGGTGGCAATATACGCGGAGGAGCGGATGCCGCTCTCCCCCAGCTGCCGCCATACGCGTTCCACCATTGACTCCTTGCGGCCCTCCGGCCCCTCCAGCATGCGGAGGAATTGCTTGGAGCGGGCGTCATTGGACAGCGGCCATAGCCGCTTGCCCGACCCGCCGGACAATAAGATCAGCTTCATCGATCCCTCTCCCTCCTGTTGCCTGATATCTACCAACCGCACCACGCGACACCGACGCGCATCCCACTGCTGACGCTACTTGTAGCTCCATCAGCTGAGCTTACTTGTACAATTTCGACCAACACTAGCTACTCCAAGTTCTTCCTCTACTCGCACACTTCCAACCAACTCCGACACTCCAACACACTTTTCTTCCTCTATTCGCACACTGCCAACCAACTCCGACGTTCCAACGCACTTTTCTTCCTTTATTCGCTCACTTCCAGCCAACTCCGACGCTCCAGTGCACCTTTCTTCCTCTATTCGCTCACTTTCCGCCAACTCCAAAGCTCCAGTGCACCTTTCTTCCTCTACTCGCACACTACCAACCAACTCCGAAGCTCCAACGTACCTTTCTTTCTCTATTCGCTCACTTTCCGCCAACTCCGAAGCTCCAGCGCACCTTTCTTCCTCTACTCGCACACTGCCAACCAATTCCGACGCTCCATCGCACTTTTCTTCCTTTATTCGCTCACTTCCAACCAACTCCGACGCTCCAGCGCACTTTTCTTCCTTTATTCGCACACTTTCGGCCTTCTGCCCACCGCCAGTGGGCCACTATGCGCCTAGTCTCTCGCACTAGCTAATGTCAGCATCGTACATTCCCGACCAACTGTCGCCCATCACACCAGCGGGTTCACAACCCGCTCACTAGCCAGCTATCCTTCGGCCTGCTGCAGCTTGCGGCGGGCTTGGACCTCTCTGCTCGCCCCCGGCTGAATCAGCAGCTGCAAGAAAATATCCTCCAGCCGCTCATTGAGCCGGTGGATGTCATAGCTCTGCTCGACGATCTCCCGTCCCCGCCTGCTCATCTCCGGCCATTGGTGGCGGTTATCCATCAGCAGCTTCAACTTGTGCGCCAGCCCCTGCTCATCGCGCTCGGGCACGAGATATCCGCTTGCCCCGTCCTCGACCAACTCGGGAATGCCACTGTGCCAAGTCGACACGATTGGCAGTCCGATCGCCATCGCCTCCATCAGCACGACTGGGATTCCCTCTTGATCACCGTTGGCCGCTGTTACGCTGGGTGCCACCATCAGGTCCGATTGCCGCAAAATATTCAGCACCTCGTTCTGCCCCTTCGGGCCCACCAGCCGGATGTGCTCACCCATCTCTAACGACAGAATCAGTTGCTGCAGCTCCTCTCGGAGCGGTCCATCGCCGATGATCGTATACTTCACCTCACGCCCCTCGGCGGCTAGCGCTGCGGCAGCCTGGATGGCGTAGGCGACACCTTTTTTCTCCACCAGTCGGGCAATTGTCACCAAGCGCAGCGGCATATCCTCCCCCTCCACCGGCGGCCGGTAGGCAAACCGCGACGAATCGATTCCCATCCGGTGAATCGTGATTCGCTCCTCCGGACATCCCAGCTTCATGAGCTGTGTCCGCCAGCGCTCGCTGATGGGCAGGAACAGATCCCCCTGGCGAAACAACTCCCGGTACACCTGCTCGCCCCGCTGCTGCAGATACGAAGTGATGTCTGCCCCGTGAAAGGTCGTGATCAGCTTGCCCTTCAGCAGCCCAATTCCCTGCAATGCAGCCGCCAGCTTGCCCGTCGGTCCGAAATGGCAGTAGATGATGTCATACTCCCGCCGATCCGCCTCCAGCAGGGATACTGCCGAATAGAACAGGTTCAGCGACGAGGCCTCTCGGCCGTACCGAATCGGATTCAATGCACCCAGCAGCGCACCAGGCGCCTTGAACAGGTGACGGGCCAACAGCGGTAGGAGCTTGGCATAACGGGCCAACTTGCCGGGCGGCATCTGCCGGTAGCGGCAGCGAGCGTCCAGATTGTAGGCGGCGACGTCGGGGTGACGTGTGTTTTCCTGTCTCGGGGCCGTGGCGTAAATATCCACCTCATGCCCGCGATCGAGCAGCCCGGTAACCTGGTTCAGCACGAACGTCTCCGACAACGCCGGAAAATAATCCGCAAACACCGCAATCCTCATCCGTCCTCACTCTCCTCTCTTCAACTTGTTCCGTCCGCCATGCAGCGAGTCTTGTCAGTGACACCGCGGCGCCTTAACGGGCCGCTTGCAGCGCTCTTCGCCGACGGGCTTTGACAGCCCTCAGCTGATCAATCCACCGCAGCGCCCGCTCCCGGCGTCCTTCCCTCCGGTCGATGAAGTCCGCGCCTGCCAGCAATAGCCGGCCTTTGAACGAATCATGCTCATCCAGTGCCAGCTGCAGCAGCTTGCGTGCCTTGGTCAGGTCGCGGTCCTGGATGATAGCCGCCTTGGCCAGCCCGTAGAGCAGACCCGCCAATCGCTTTGACCGTTTGCGAAAAAACAAACTATGCGCCCCATACTGGTCAATCAAGTCCCGACCGGTGTCCATGCGCATCTCGATGCATTGCCGGCCCAGCTCGGCCAGGTATTGCTGCACCATCATTTTGTCGACCGATGCACTCACCCCGTCCGGCAGCGTATACCGGCGATATAGCAGTCGATCCACGCTTGCGAACTCCGTCACCATCGCCATCCGCAGCCACAGGTCATAGTCCTGGGTGAACTTGAAAATCTCACGGTACCCGCCAACCTTGTCGTACACCGACCTGCGGAACATGACCTCGCCGTGGGTGTAGACGTTGTTGCGCAGCAGCTGCGTGAGCGGCCGTTCCTCTTCCTTCAGCTTGTGAAACATCGCCGTCTCCCCGGTAACGATGTTGCGGTTCTCCACCACGCACCCGACCACGCCAACCTCTGGTCTGGCCTTCAGCAACGCCGCTTGCTCCTCGATCCGCTCTGGATAGGAGATGTCCCCCGAGCCGTGGATAGCGATCAGGTCGCCCGTGCTCTCCGCCACCGCCTTGATGATGGATCGCGTAAATCCCCGGTTGCTGTGGCTAATGACGCGAATCCGCGGATCCGTCCATTGTTGCAGCCGCTCCAGCGTATCGTCCGTTGATCCATCGTCCACGATGATGATCTCCAGATCCTCGTAGGTCTGGCTCACCAGACTCCGGATCGACTCGTCCAGTTGATCGCCTCGGTTGTAGTACACCGTCAGTACCGATACTTTCATGAATGGTCCCTCCTTTCTTACAGGCCGTTGAAAAGGAGCCTACGGTCACGGATCGATCTTCCGATCGCTGTTGTCCCCAGATTTCTTGATTTCCTAACCGCTCTAGCGGTTGAAATCCGGGGACAGCGTATGCTTCCGAAGCTAGCTTTTCTGCGAAAAGCTTTCAGGCGAACGCTTCGCAGCGTGTGCTTCCGAAGTCGCTTTCTTTCAGAAAGCGTTGACCAGATTCGATTCCGTGCCTCTTCGGCTATTTTCAAATGCCTTCTTTCACTCCGTTAGTCGCCCAATTGAAGTAACATTTTGCTCCTATTTCCACGCTTAACCCGCTTGTCGCTCTTTTCAAGTAACATTGTGCACCTAATTCAGTGCTCAACCCGTCAACTGGCGAATCCAAGTAACATAATGCACCTAATCCGACCCGTACTCAGTAAATCAGCCGATTTAAGTAACATTGTGCACCTGATTCGCCGCTTACCCAGCAAGGCAGCCATTTCAGGTAACATTGTGCACCTAATTCAGTGCTCATCCCACCAACCGGCCCAATCCAAGTAACCTTTTACCTCTTAACCCGCGCTCATCCCACCAACCAGCCAATCCAAGTAACTTTTTACCTCTTGTGCCTCACTCATCCCACCAACCGGCCGATCCAAGTAACTTTTTACCTCTTATTCCGCGCTCATCCCACCAGTCAGCCAATCCAAGTAACTTTTTACCTCTTATTCCGTGCTCAACCCACCAACCGGCCAATCCAAGTAACTTTTTACCTCTTATTCCGTGCTCAACCCACCAACCGGCCAATCCAAGTAACTTTTTACCTCTTATTCCGTGCTCAACCCACCAACCGGCCAATCCAAGTAACTTTTTACCTCTTATTCCGTGCTCAACCCACCAACCGGCCAATCCAAGTAACCTTACCTCTTACTCCTCACTCATCCCACCAACCGGCCAATCCAAGTAACTTTTTACCTCTTATCCCGCGCTCAACCCACCAACCAGCCGCCCTATCGTCCCGTCCTAACCGGCACAACTGGCCAGGACCTTCTAGCCTAGCTAGGCAGCCAGCCCCCGCCTACCCCGAGGGGGCAATGCGCGCCCGCAGCTTGCCGAGCTTGGCCCGGATCTCTTGGCGATCCTCGGCGGTCGGCAGCAGCACCGAGCGGAGTGGAATGCCCTCGCGTCGCACGTACAGCCAGACGAACAGAAGTCCCGCAATGCCATAGCTGATACTGGAGGCCACTGCCGAACCGATGGCGCCGTAGCCCGGAATCAGCATCAGGTTGAGCACAATGTTGACCACCAGCGCCAGCAGCGAGACCCGCATCGAGAACAGCGGGGCGCCGCGCCCTGACAGATCGGCATGCAGCAGCTTGAAGATGACCATGATGATGATGCCCGGCAGCAGGTAGCGGATGATGGTCCCCGACCCGGCGAACGCCGAACCGTACATCAGGTCAATCATGACCGGCGCCATCAGCCAGAACAGGGTACCGCAAACCACCAGCGTCGGTACGACCAGCCGGATCAGCTTGGATGTACGTGCCACGGCGGCCTCCGTCGTCTTGGACCCGGCACTGCGCGAGAACAGGATCAAACCGATGGCGGTCGGCAGCTGCCAGATCAGTTCGGCGATGTTGGTGCCTACCGAGTACAATCCGACCTCCGTCGCACTGGTCAATCGCTCCAGGAAGACGATGTCGATGCGATAGTTTAACTGAATGACGAACAGCGCCAGTGCAAAGGCGAAGCCCTTGCGAATCAGCATCTGCGGAATCGGCTTAACCACGCGAATCGAGAAGCCAATCTCTCCTTTTAACAGCCCAAACGAATACACCAGCGTCACCAGGAGCAGCAGCAGCTGAGTCAGCGCCGCACCAAACACACCAAGACCGAGCCAGCCGACGAGCAGCATCAGGATGATGAAGTTGAGCGCCGTTTTGACGATCTCCACCCGATTGATGCCACCGATCCGTCCCCGCCCCTGCATAATGCCCCGCAAATACTGGATGCCCAGGTTGACGGGTATCGTCATGATGCAGACGCCGAGCAGCCACCAACTGTACTGGCCGCTGTATTGGAGCAGGAAGATGACCGTCACGATGCCGACGCTCAGCAGGGAGGTGAGCAGCCACAGGAACGTGAGCGAGGACACAATATCCCGCTGTTCATACGTGCGCTGACCGATAAAAAACGCCGTCGCCTGCCGGATCCCCAGATCCGCAATCGTCACTACCAGCGTCGGGATGACCAGGATGGCGGTGATGATGCCCTTGCCCTCCGGTCCGAGCAGGCGCGCCATGATGACCGAGACGACAAACGCGCCGAACAGCACAACCACCCGCGTGCCTAAGGTGCTGACGATTTGGAAGAGCATGCCTTTTTTGTCCATAGGGTCTCCGTCCGCCCCGTCTTATTCCGCTACACGGGTGATAGATGCGCCGAGCGCCGTGAAGGTCTCCCGGAAGCTGTCGTAGCCGCGCTCCAACTGGTAGAGGTTCGTGACCCGGCTCGTCCCGACCGCTGCCATCGCTGCTACTGCCACGGCCGCACCACCGCGAATATCTGTGGCCACCACGTCGGTGCCGTAGAGCTGACCCGTGCCGGAGATGACTGCCGTCTGGCCCGGTGCGCCGTTGACGCAGGTGAATCCGCCATCCTTGACCTTAATATCCGCACCGAGCTTATTCAGCTCCTCGCAGTACGCGAACCGTCCGTCGAGGATCGTATCCTTCAGCTCCGACGTCCCCATCGCATGCATCATCAGCACCGTATGCAGCGGCTGAATGTCCGTATGGAATCCGGGGTATGCCTCCGTCATCACATCAACTGGACGCAGCGGCCGCTCCCAGGCGACCCGGATGCCGTCCGCAAGCTCCTCAATCCGTAGCCCCGCCGCACGCCAGACCGCAACTTCTGCTTCTAGCACCCGCGTTGACGCATTGCGGATAATCGCGCTGCCGCGTGTTGCGCCGATGGCCGAGATGATCGTTGCCGCAATGATGCGGTCACCCATCACCGTATGCTCCGCCGCATGCAGCCGCTCCACCCCGCGAATCCTCAGTGTCCCCGGCTCGGTCCAAGCGATGTCGGCGCCCATCCGGCTGAGCAGCTCGATGACATCGAGCACTTCCGGGTTGCGAGCTGCGTTCTTCAGTGTGACCGTGGACTTCGATTTGACTGCTGCGAACAGCACGTTGAGCGTGCCGCCGAAGGTCGGGTACGAGAAGTCCACTACCGATTCGGTATGCGGCTGGCTTGCTGCCAAGTGAAGGCCGAGCTCACTTTCTTCCATTCGGAAGCCCATCTGCTGAAGCGCCTGCAAGTGAAGATCATGCTTGCGGTTCCCGATGCTGCAGCCGCCTGGCAGTGGCAGGAACAAGCCTTGCCGCCAGTTCGCCGACGCACCCAACAGGAGCAGGGAGTGCCGAATCTTCCCGGCCAGCTCGGCATTCAAAGTCCCTCCATGCCAACCGGCACCGCGGCAGATCAAGTCGCTACCTTCCTGCCTCACCTCGGCTCCTGAGTCTTGAAGCAGCTGAATCAGCTTCTGCACATCATTGAGTCCCAGGGGCACATGGCGCAGCGTCACTTCCTCATCTGCGAGGCAGGCGGCGACGATGGCGGGAAGAGCGGCGTTTTTGGCTCCCGGCAAGGTCACTTCCCCCTGCAGCGGGCGGCCACCTTCGATGATCAGATGCGGCTCGCGCAGCCGGGGACGTACCGCTTCCGCCGCTGTTGCCAGCCGGCTCACGGCTCCAGTTCTAATTCTCTCCATCTTCTCTCCTCATTTCTTTAAGGTAAGTAAATCGCACGCATTCCCACGTCTTAGACAATCAAGACCTCCGGCTCCATCTCGATGCCGAGCTTGCGGACGACCGTCTCCTGCATCACATGCATGAGGCGCTTCACGTCCTGCGCGGTTGCGGTGCCGAGGTTGATAATCCAGTTGGCATGCACCTGACTGATCTCTGCGCCGCCGACCCGGTGTCCCTTCAGCCCAACCTCCTCGATCAGACGTCCGGGGTGCGGTCCGGCTGGCGGACTTTTGAACGTACTGCCCACAGTCGCCACATGGAGCGGAAATTTTCCTTTGCGGATATCCGCTGCCGCCCGGGTGCGGGCCATTACATCCTCCTGGGCATCGCCGCGCTGCACCCGGAATTCCGCCTCCAGGATGAGACAGCGCGTGCCCTGCAGCGCACTAGTGCGGAAGCCCAGCCCCAGCTCCGAAGCCAGCTTGCGGTGAAGCACGCCCTGCTCGTCAAGATAGGTCACTGCGTTCAGCACATCTGCGGTATCCCGGCCGATGCAGCCTGCGTTCATGACGACGCCGCCACCTACGGTTCCTGGAATGCCAGCCATGAATTCGAATCCAGCCAGTCCTTTTTTGGCCATGGCCCAAGCCAATCTTGGCATCGGCAGTCCGGCCTCAGCGATTAGCGTGTCGCCTTCGAGCCGCATCCCCTTCAGCCGGCGTCCGAGATGGATGACCACCCCGGCGTAGCCGCTGTCGTCCACCAGCAGATTCGAGCCGTTGCCGACGGCCAGTACAGGCAATCCCTGCTCGCGGCATTTTGCATAGATTGGCTCCAGCGCATTCAGGCCGTGGGGCGCAACATAATAAGCGCAAGGTCCGCCGACGCCCATCGTCGTGATATGCTTCAGCTCATAGTGCTCTCTCACTTCACAGTCCAGCTCGCTCCACATCCTCATCCCTCACCCTTCGTTTGGTTGGTCTAGCTCCTGCGGCATTACTCTCTGGCACTACTCCAGGCAACAGCCGGCGCACCCTGCGGGGCCTTGCCCGGACCGAACCCTCTGGACATCGCACCAGCGAATGTCGTCTCTTCCTCCACAGGTACCGTGACGGGGCGATTGCGAGGACGCCCACCCTCGTACACATCAATCAGCGAATCCATCATGCCCTCCAGCGTAAAATATCCCTCATACAACTCCCGGCTCCGCTTGCCGTAATACGCGATCAATTCGGGATGCTCGATCAGCCGCGACAGCCGCTCCACGCCTTGCTCGATATGCTGGGCCTCGAACAACAAGCCGTTGTAGCGGGCCAGCACGACCTCATTGTTGCCAATGACGTCAGTAGCGACGATCGGCATGCCCAGGCTGAGCGCCTCCACGATAGAGTACGGCAAGCCTTCATATAGGGAGGTAATCAGATAGACGTCGAATGCCCGAATCAGCTCCATCACATTGCTGCGGAAGCCGACCAGCCGGATCCGTTCTTCCAGCCCCTCCTGCCGGATCTGCTCATCGATCATGTCCTTAAAAATCCCATCGCCAATGTAGACGAAGTCCACATGGTCGTAACGTGTCACAATTTCCCGGGCAATACGGTAAAAGGTCCAAGGATCCTTTTGCTCGTCCAATCTTGCCGACGTTCCTATCGTCAACCGGCCCCCAGCACGCAATCGAGCCGCTCGCTCCGCAGCCGCAAAGCTAATGACATTGCTTGCCGTCTTGCTCAATTGGCCGTTGTCCGTTGTCGTCCGGTGTCGATCTGCCTCGAGTTGTTGCTCAGCTGAACCGATGCCCGTGCTAACAGGTTGCAGAGCTTCTTGAAGCGCCAGCCTGCTGGCAGCTTCTGTGCTTGCCACTTGCGTACTACCTTCCTGCCCTTCCGCTGCCGCCGCCACGTGTGGTTCCACGCCCAGCAGCTGCTGCCAGGCACTCGCATAGTTCGCTGCATCGACCCGTCGTCGAAACGTTTCGTGCCGCGAACCGGGGGCCGCGTCCGGCTGCTCGGGCGGCTGGATGCCGTTATAGATCAGCACCGAGCGCTCCTCCCGCATGACCCGCTGCTCAACACCCGCCCGCCGTTCGCCGGCTGAGACGTTGATCGTCATCGTCGTGATGCGGCCGAGCACCCGCTCCATCATGGTGTACATCCATTTCTTGCGGTCGCTGAGGCCGACATTCTGAAACATATAAGCATGCGGTGTGTACAAAATGGTGCGAATGCCGCACAGTCTGGCCGCCAGCCGTCCGATTCCCCCGGCTTTGGAGCTGTGGCAATGGACGATGTCCGGCTCCAGCGCCCGGATCAGCCGCATCGTCTTGCGCAGCGCCGCCCAGTCCCGACGAGGCGACAATTCCCTAACCAGCTCATCCACCGGATAGAGTCCGATGCCCATGTCCCGCAGCAGCCGCAGCTGACTGGTGAACAGCTCGTCCGCACGCCGGTCGCTATAGATGAGTGACACTCGGTACCGGCTCAGATCCAGATGAAGCAGGATGTCCAGCACATGCTTGCGGACGCCGCCGCCCATCGCTTCGCAGATCAACACGATATGCTTTCTCATGGCGCTCCTCCTAAAAGTTTTCCGAAGGAAAACTCACTTCGGAAGCATTAGCTTAGTTTTCCGAAGGAAAACTCACTTCGGAAGCATTAGCTTAGCTTTCCGAAGGAAAACTCACTTCGGAAGCACTCGCTTAATAGTTTGTGAGCTTATTCTGCTACCCCGACTGCACGATCTCCCGGAACAAGCCGCCCGAAAAGGAACGCCACCGGTACCCCTCCGCATGCGCCAGTCCGCGCTCGCGCAGCGAGTGGCGCAAGGCCTCGTCGCCCATCACCTGCTGGATTTTCTCGGCCAGATCGGTGTACTGGTGCGGATCGCAGTAGATCGCATGCGGTCCGCACACCTCGGGCAGCGATGCCGCCTGCGAGACGATCACCGGACAGCCGCAGGACATCGCCTCAATCGGTGGCAATCCAAATCCCTCGTAGAAGGACGGATAGATGAAGCAGCCTGCGTGCTCGTACAACGCCTTAAGCTCACTGTCGCTCACGTACCCGAGCAGCTTGACCCGGTTGCGGGGCGTCTGCGCTGCATCGCCGTTGCGTGCTCCTGCCATCCGTTCTTCGGTTGCAATCAAGTCCGCATGGCTGTCGCCATGATGGGTACTGCCTGCTGCGGAGACCGGAGCTCCAACTCCCTCTTCAAGCGGCTTGTCTGGTACACCAGCCAGTTCCGCCTGATTCACGACAGGACGAGGAACCTGCTCCGCTCTCGCGTGTCCTCCCGTTTCCCCGTTCACGCCGCTCACCTCGGCCTGCCCAAACACCTGAGCATTGGCCCCGCCGACGATCACACAGTCATAAGCGGTGTTCCCCAGATGACGGATCGCTTTGACGATGGCGTCGAAGTTCTTGTTGGGGCTGCGACTGCTTACCGCCAGCACATAGTTGCCTGGGGTGAGGCCGTGCTTGGCCAGGATCGCGTGGTCGGCGATCGTCTTGGCCATATGGTCTACGCCGAGATGATGCACCGCAATCTTGCGCTCGCCAATCCCGCAGTAGCGCTGAATCTCCGACTTGGAGAAATGCGAGACGGTTATCACCTTGCGCGAGGCGATCCGGAAGCCCGTAAACATCAGCCGGTACCAGCTGCGGAACACCAGCGAGAAATTCTCGCGGTTAGCAAAGATAGCCGCATCGTGAATCGTCACGATCTGCTGCCGCTTCGCCAGCGGCGCAGGGCCGCACAGGTTCACCAGCAGCTTGCCCCGCGTCAGACGCGGCAGCTCCAGCTGCTCCCACAGATGACCGCTCATACGCCCAGCCTCGCGGACCGGGATGTGCCGCAGCTCTACCTCTTGCCGTTTGCCGGGAGGCACCAGCATCTCGAAGCGATACTGGCGCCGGTCGATTTCGCCGCTCTCCAGCATCTCGTCCAGCATCCGCACAGCCTCCATGGCCACTCGCTGCACGCCGGTAACCGACTGCGTCAGGAAGCGGCCGTTGATCATAATGTGCTGCTCTGAATTCATCATGCACCTCCTTCATCTTGTGTCTCTTCCGGCCGGAACAGGCAGCTGCCAATCGCCAGCCAGAGGAATACGTTATAGGGAAACAGCTCCAGCACATTCGTGGTCAGGCCAGCGAACAAACCGCCAGCGATGAGGGCAATGGCCAGCTCCGTCTGCCGGATATAATTGCGCTGAATAGCCGGTGCCGGATTTCCATGCCGTGTCTCCACTGCCGGGGGCTGCCCTCCAGTCTCGCGCGAGCGGTCAGCTTGGCGGCTGGGGGACGAACCTTCTGCGTGCGCTATGTGCAAGTCGCTATTCGTCGCCCCGCGTTGCTGCGTCCGCTGACGACCGAGCCTCCCGTGCAGCGACTCAGCAGCTCTCTGCGTTGGCATGACTGACGCCATGTCTCTTGCAGCAATCCCGGGCAAGACCGCTTTGTTTGTCTGATGCCCGCCAACTAACCCGACAGCCGAGCCAGGAACCGCGCCATCGGCATGACGCAGATTGCTCAGCAGCTTGGCCATCAGCACCACCGTCAACACGGCCATCAACAGCATGCCGGCGGTACCGATCTGTTCATAGATGGCCAGGTACTGGTTGTCCACGGCATAGCTGCCATTCTCGCGGCCCAGCGCCACCGTACGCTTGCTGGCAGCGCCGACTGCCCCGAGGCCGAAGCCCATCATGCCGAACAGACTGATCGGCGACACCAGGTAATCCCCCCAATGGCTGAAGCGGTCGAGCGTCGAGCCGATGGATAACAAATCCCGCTCCTGAAGCACCAGCAACAGGCCGGTGCCGACGGTTGGACCTGCCAGCAGCAGAAGTGCCAGCCAGAACAGGCCGCCCTGCCCCTCGCCTCTTACTTTGAGAAGGAACAGACAGAGCTGACTGACCAGCCAGAGCACTAGTGCCGAGCGGATCGTTGAGAGCATCAGGAATACGCCGGTTGCCACCATAACGATCAGCCGCAGCCAGGGGCGATTCGCTAGCATTTTCGACCGCTCCAAGAGCAGTCCGGAGATTGCCAGCAGATAGGCATAGTTATCTGGACTGAAAGCAATCGACGACAGCCTCGGCATCCCATCGGCAAAGTGCTTGATGTTCACGCCATAGACGAAGCCCATCTGCATCAGCCGTTCCATGCCGAGCAGATATTGCGCCGTCCAACCGCCAATCGCCAGCAGGAAAACGACGAGGTATGTCCGATCCAAGGTTCCCCGGTGCATCCGCGGTGCGATGTACATACCGAGGAACAGCAGCAGCAGCGGTAGAATCGTGATTTTGACGCCGTACACCCAGACCACCACGTCGATACCCGTCAGCACGCCAAAAGCGCCGATCACGACCATGCCGCCGATCAGCGCTAGCAGTGAGGCACCCAACACGGAGCCTTTTTGCAGGACATAGAGGATACTGACCGCCGCGAACACCAGCATCAGCACGTCCTTGATGGAGCGGACCAGCAGGTTGTCGACGAAGACGGACATCAGACCATACACCGAGACGAACAGCAGCAGCAACCATGTCGTGCGACCAACCAGCGTCTCCGCACCAGCGGTACCCTGTGCCAGCAGCGGACGCGGCGGCGCAGCCAGCCTTAGAGCGCTTGTCGCCATGCGGCCGCTCCTTCCGCCGGGTACAGGAGCCGTCCGTACAGCTCATCGTGATGTGCCAGCAGTTGGTCCGTGCCGTAGCGCCGGCTGTGCGCGTGGCACAAGACACTATGATGCCGTCGCGCTTCCTCGGATAATGTGCTGTAGCTGCGCAGTTTGTCAGCAATCGCCTGGGCGCTGCCCGGATCAAAGGCACAGCAGGATGGATCCTCCAGCACCTCCGGGATGCCGCCAATCCGTGACGCCAGCACCGGTGTCCCCACTTGGTACGACTCGATGATGACGCGTCCGAATGGCTCCTCCCATACCGACGGCACCACCGTCAGGTCGACCTCGCTCATCCGGCGCATCGTTTCGGCCCGGCTTAGCTTGCCTGTGCAGGTAATGCGAGCATCGCCTGCAGCCAGCTCCCGGATCGCCGCCAGCTCTGGCCCGTCCCCGCAGATCCATAGCTCAGAGACGAGCTCCGGTGGCAGACTGCGAACCGCCTCCACCAGATGGCGGACCCCCTTGATCTCCTGAATCTGGCCAAAATACCCGACACGCAGCGGTCCGCCCGTAATCGTTCGCTCCAGGTAGAGCTGCTCTGCCTGCACACTCGGTGTGACGGCATTCGAGATCACGCCGGCAGCGGCGTCGCGGAAGAAACCGCGCTTGCGGTGCTCCGCCAGCACATGCTCCGAAATGCCAACTACCGCCGAGACGGCCGAGCTCATTCGACGCGCTGCCTGATGGTAGAGCATGGAATAGCTACGAAACGGAATCGGATCAAACAGCGAGTAATCCCGCAGGGTATGCACAATCGGCACATTCGCGCGTCTTGCCGCCTGCCAGACGGACAGGCTCAGCCCGGCCAGATTTTGCGTATGGATGAGATCGGGCTTGATCTGCTCCAGGATCTGCTGGACGCGGCGGCCTTGCCGAGTGTTGTAGACATCCCGGATCCGCCAGGCGATTTTCTCCATGGTGCTCTTCTGCTTCTGGGTATCCCCGAACCAATATAAGTTGTGATGCGGCAGCCGGAGGATGCGGACACCCCCGTGCGACTCCTCCACCGTCTCCCGCTCCTGCGGGCCGACAGTGACGACTGTCACCTCGTAGCGGCTGCCCAAGGTCTCCGCCAAGATCTGCGTCGACACCTCCGCCCCGCCGATAATATGCGGCGGGTAGAGACTGTGGGCAATAACGACCGATGGTCTGGGCATGTGCGCTCCTCCTCCTAATGTGTTAACTAACCAATCCTTCTATGTGCAGGCCGCGCGCGGCGCTCTGACTAAACTTTCTTTACTTGCAACCGCCACTCCACGCCACGCGCAGCACTCCAACTAAACTTTCTTTACTTACAACCCTCACTTCACGCCGCGCGCAGCACTCTAACTAAACTTTCTTTACTTACAACCCTCACTTCACGCCGCACGCGGCACTCTAACTAAACTTTCTTTACTTGCAGCTTCCGTCTGCACCAAACTCCACTCTCCAACGAAAGTTTCTTGCCTTACAGCTTCCGTCTACACCGTACTCGGCTCTCCAACGAAACTTTCTTTACTTACAGCTCCCGTCTGCACCACACTCGGCCCTCCAACGAAAGTTTCTTGCCTTACAGCTTCCGTCTGCGCCACATTCGACTCTCCAACGAAACTTTCTTTACTTGCAGCTTCCGTCTGCGCCACACTCAGCTCTCCAACGAAAGTTTCTTGCCTTACAGCTTCCGTCTGCACCACACTCGGCTCTCCAACGAAAGTTTCTTGCCTTACAGCTTCCGTCTGCACCGCACTCGGCCCTACAACGAAAGTTTCTTGCCTTACAGCTTCCGTCTGCAACTCGCTCAGCCCCTGCGCCCGAGCAAAGCATCCAATCCCCAAGGCGTCGCGCCTCAGTACGCGTCCTTGGAGCCCAGCAGCATGCCGGCCGTCTTGACGATGACCGTTAGGTCGAAGCGGATGCTGCGCTGGCGGATATAGCGGAGGTCGAGCTCGACCATTTCCTGAAAGCTCAACTGGTTGCGCCCGCTGATCTGCCACAGGCCCGTGCAGCCTGGTGTGACGAGCAGCCGTTGTTTCTCGTAGTAGGTGTATTGTTCGACCTCGCGCGGCAGCGGCGGCCGTGGACCGACAAGACTCATGTCGCCCTTCAGCACATTGAGGAACTGTGGGATCTCGTCGAGGCTGGTGCGGCGGATGAAGCGGCCGATCCGTGTTACTCTCGGGTCGTCCTTCATCTTGAACATCGCGCCTTCGATCTCGTTACTGGCCAGCAAGGAGGCCAAACGCGATTCGGCGTCGCAGACCATCGAGCGGAATTTGTACATCCGGAATGGCTTGCCGTTCTTGCCGATGCGAATCTGGCTAAAAAGAACCGGACCCTTCCGGTCCTCCAGCTTGATCGCCAGCGCAATCAACAGCAGCAGTGGTGACAGCACGAGCAGCCCGAAGGCCGCCCCTAGCATGTCGATGATGCGTTTGGCGATGAGGTATCCCGCCTGTTCGTTCTTGAGGACGCCGGAGTGCAGCGCTTCTTTGGGGTTGATCATACGCTGCTCCCCCTGACCGTTGTCAGATCAGCGAGCCGTTCCTTGCCCATCAGCGCCTCCAGCTGCTCCAGCAGCGGGGCACGCAAGTCATTACTACGGAGAGCAAAATCAATCGAGGTCATGATGAAGCCCAGCTTCTCACCCACGTCATACCGCACACCTTCGAAATCATATGCGCACACGCCCTGAGCCAGGTTCAGCTTCTGGATCGCATCGGTCAGCTGGATCTCGCCACCTGCACCGATCTCTTGCTCCTCCAGGTAATCGAAGATTTCAGGCGTCAGCACATACCGGCCCATAATTGCCAGATTGGATGGCGCCTCGCCGAGCGGAGGCTTCTCCACAAACCGGCTCACCTCGTACAATCTGCCGTGACTGCGAATCGGATCGACGATGCCATAGCGGTTGGTCTGATCGTCGCCTACCGTCTGCACGCCAATCACCGATTTTTGGGTTAACTCGTATTGTTCCGCCAGTTGACGGATGCAAGGCTTGTCCGCTTGGACGATGTCGTCGCCCAGCAGAACAGCAAAAGGTTCATTACCAATGAACTTTCTAGCACACCAGACGGCATGTCCGAGGCCCTTCGCTTCTTTTTGACGGATATAGTGGAGATCGACATTGGAGGTGGCGCGCACTTCGTCGAGCAGGCCGAACTTGCCCTTGCCGAACAGGTTGTGCTCTAGCTCGAACGCATGGTCAAAATGATCTTCAATCGCGCGCTTGCCCTTACCAGTGACGATAATGATGTCTTCAATGCCTGAGGCAATCGCTTCTTCGACGATGTACTGAATGGTCGGCTTGTCGACAATCGGCAGCATTTCCTTCGGCATCGCCTTGGTGGCCGGCAGGAACCGCGTACCCAGTCCCGCAGCTGGAATAATCGCCTTCGTTACTTTTTTCGTCATCTCTCATCACCCTATCCCTTACTTTGTATTTGGTATAAATGCCAGGTATGGATTCTTGCCTAAAATAGAAGTTCATTAGCCTCGTGATCAAAAGTGGCTTGTTGAACAACCATCGTCAAGAACCCATAGCTCGTATTTGTACTACCGGGCATCAAACCCGTCCTCACATCACACCCTTGACGATGAACGTCTAAGGCTCCGCTTGGCGGAACCCACAGCGTGACCGAGTGCCTCCAGTGATACAGGTGCAGGAGACATTACCTACATGAGTGACGAGTGACGGACTGGCCAAATGTGACAATTTGACGCATCAGCTAGCTCACGAACCGTGTGACGCTGGCAGCACCACAGAATCTTGCTCCACCATCCGACGCATTAGTTGCCCCGCCCTTGCTCTTGCCTTTGCTCTTGCCGTTATCCTTGCTCCTCTTCCCCTGCCCCCTCAACTCCCGTAGTACGAGTAGTAGGCGTAACTGTCAGAGCCAGAGCGATTGACGTTGTTCAGCACGACGCCGAGCATGCGGGCGTTGGCGTGCTGGAGTTTGGCTTTTACCTTGCGCGCCATATCCTTCTTGACCTTGCCGGCATCGATGACGAGGATGACCCCGTCGCACTTGGCGGCCATGATCTGAGCATCGGTGACTGCCATCATCGGTGGCGTGTCGATCAGCACAATGTCGTACTCGCCTCTGGCACGCTCCAGCAGCAGCTCCATCCGCTTGGAGGCCAGCATCTCTGATGGATGCGGGGGAACCGGACCCGAGGGCAGCAGGCTGAGATGGTCAATACCGGTATCCATGACGACCTCCCGAAGCTCACTGTTGTTGCTCAGTGCCGAGGTCAGTCCGTAACGATTGCTCAAGCCAAAAATCTTGTGCTGCGTCGGTTTGCGCATATCTGCATCAATCAACAACACTCGCTTACCCGTCTGGGCATACGTGACAGCCAGATTGGCTGTCGTGGTGCTCTTCCCCTCACTCATCCGCGATGACGTAATCATCACCGTCTGGATATCCTCTTCAAAGTTGGAGAAATCCACGTTTGTACGAAGTACTTTGTAGGCCTCGGATATCGGTGATTTTGGATTTACTTCCGCAATCAGCGGCAGACTAGGCTTCGAAAGGGACATTTTTCTCACTCCTCGCCTTTTTCTCGACCGGTACGGGCTTCAGCTTGCCGCTGTTGCTGCTGAAATCCCGCTCCTTCATTCGGGGAATGACGGACAAGGTTGGCATATCCAACACCTTCATCACATCGTCCTCGGACTTGATCGTGTCATCCAAATATTCCAACAGGAAGGCTGCACCCATTCCTAACATCCCTGCCAATAGCAGCGCTGCTGCAATATTGAGCTTCGGCGAAGGCGATACTGGCGCCGGGGTACGATCTAACTCTGCCGTGTTGAGGATGGAGACATTGTCCACCTGCATAAGCAACGGAATTTCCTGCATGAATACCTCAGACACGCTGTTGACGATCAGGGCTGCTTTTTCGTAGGAGACATCTCGGGCTGAGACGTTCATCACCTGAGTATCATTGACCGAACTGACATTGATCTTCTGCACCAGCTGCTGCGCCGTCAATCCGAGCTCCGGATGCTGCTCAGCGACCACTCCCATGATGCGGGGTGTCTGGATGATCTCCTTGTAGGTCTTGACCAACTGAATGTTGGAGTTAATGGTCCCCAGATCCAGCTTGGCCAACATACTTGCTTCACTCGACTGATTGACGATGAGCTTGGTGGAAGCCTCATACACCGGGTTCATCACCATGTACGAGTAGAGCCCCGCACCCCCACCGCCGAGTACCATGAGCATAATGATCAGCCACAACCGCTTCTTGACGATGGTCCAATACTGTTTCAGTTCCAATGATCTTCCTCCTGTTCATCACTTCACCTTGTCTGTGTAATTGTCGACGCCATACGTATGACCTTCTTCAGAAGCTGGACATTTTTGATTAAAGTTATTCAAAACGCGACCTTTTAGTTAAAAAAAATTATGTCTGTCTCTTCGCCGCTTGGATACAAGTCAAGGAAGTAAGAATGTTCAGACATAATTCTTGGTACAGGAGCTCTTTTAGATGCTTATCATGACAGTTTTTCACTTGAAAACTATTATTCACTTAGAGAATTTGTCGATTTGAGTATAATTCAATACGAATTATTTTGTAAATACCTTTTTGAAAATTCATCCACCGAACCACCTTCAAGTACGTGACCGATCAGGTCTTCAGCTGTGCAGGCGCTGCCTTCCTTCTCCAGAATGAGTGTAACCAGTTCGGCCAGATTGACCGTCGGTTTCGTGTGGACAGGCACATATCTGCGCTTGGCATAATCATAGACCATCTCTTTTTTGACCGGATACTCAGCCCTGTGCAGCCATTCCGCCATCGTCGGTCGATCTTGCTTACCGCCGGCTTCAGCCAGACTTTCATCCTGAGCCAGCCGCTTGAGGAACTCATTCACCCGCAATGCTTTTTGCTTGCGCAGGAGCAGCGCCTGGAGGCTGTCGGAAAGTTCCATATGATGAATTTCCCTTCGGTAGTCCATAGCTGCCAGCGATCTGGCCTGATCCATCATTAGTCAATTCCCTCCGTTTCTGAATTCTCAGTATGAGGATTTTGGCAAAATAATGTTATACGTTTTGAATAATTATAAAATAGCTTTTTCAAAATATGTGTCGCTTTATGTCGAATAAAATACGATTACAAATTGCTTACAACTCGTAACCGCTTACTATTCAGGTATAGCAATGATTTCTTCTGAAAAAAAATAAATGCCATCCTCTCCGTCTCCGGAAATAATGGCATTAATATGCAAATCTATCTGGGTCCAGCGAACGAAAAACAGTAAAAGGGACTAGTAACAAACGATGTGAGCAGGGTAGCGGCCAGTGGATCAGCGAAATAACAGCCAAACCAGGCAGACCCAGAACGGAATTGCCAGCAGCAAACCGTTAATATAGCCTACTCTAAGACTTCCTTCCCGAAAAATCATGAGAAAGCGCCCCCTTCATTCTGCAGGATACTACTAAGTATATCCTTAAATCTGAAAAATACAACCGCTTTCATTAATATTTATTCAGATTTGTTTGTTCCTTTTGGAAATTGGGTAAAATGCACAACGCTTACACTCGTTTTCGGGACTATGGTTCGTCCTATGAAACCCTCCAACCATTCATTCCGACTCACTTGCTTGGTATTCTCTTCACAATAAATAGTCCTGTAAGCAGGGTTTGGCCAAAACGTTGCTAAGCCTCTGGCACCTTTTATCGAGGCGTAGACCGGGATTTCCAGCGATTCCAATGGGATTCTCCTTGGTTCACACTCCCAACCGAGGCCTCTGCTCTTCAACGTGTTTCTTCATATAATAGTGTTACGCCGTTTTGGTCATAGAAATTCTTATCCTGGGAGAAAATAAATCCAGTTCCACCCGCTGCTGATTCATCCGCGCTCAGCGGTGTTATGATTAGGTATCGGTATCCGTACGGACTGACTTCTAACGATTCTGCGGCTCGCCGAGAGCATAGTCCAATTAACCTACGAAAAGAGGCGGCATTATGAGCAATCAATCGTCTATGAAAGTACAATGGCTAATTATCTCCGCCCTCGTCTTTGCCGTGATTACAGCCATCTTCGCCGTCATTAACGTCGACTCGGTGCAGGTGAACTTCTTATTCACGACTGTCGAGACCCCGCTGATCTTGGTCATCCTCATCTCTACCCTCCTGGGTGGTTTGATGGTTTTCCTCTTCAGCTTCGTGCGCCAGGTGCAAATGCAGCGCCGGGTCAAGCAGTTGGAGAAGCAGTTGGCGGAGGCCGAGCGTGTACAGACCAGCCCGATCATCGACGAGCCAGTTGGTGGATTTACCACGGACTTTCCTAAAACTGACGTTCATGAGCCAGCCGACGAAACGACGCTCCCAGGCGAGGAGCCGCGCACTGGACTAAACGGCAGCACGCCGGATCGCGATCGTTAATTAACCGCAGCTAGCAATAGCATAACGTGCTGGCTACACGTAGTGAAAAGGCCGCCCACCGGAAATCCGGGGGCGGCCTTTGTCGTGTTTCAGACAGAAGGGGCCTGGCTGCTATTGAACCAGACTAATTAATATAGGTAGCAAGGGGAACGAAATCAGTGTACTCCACAAAATACACTTGGCGACCATCGTCGGCGCGGCCTTGAATTGCTCTGCCAAGATAACGGAATTCACGGCTACCGGCATACAGGACAAGATGAACAACACCGAGAACAGGATGCCGTCGATCTGCAGGATGAACAATGCCAACAAGGCAGCAAACGGGGATAGGAGCAGCCGAGCGCTCATGCCTGCCCAGAAGCCTTTGACGACCTGCGGGTCGAGCTTTACTTTGCTCACATTCATCATCTGGGCACCAAGCACAACCAATACCACAGGCGAGTAGGCGGCCGCAGCCATCGAAATCCCGCTGACCAGCCCCGCAGGCAACTCCAGATGGATACTGCGTACGGCAAATGCGAAGACAGCCGCGTAGATCGCTGGCAGCTTGAACACCGAATGAATCGCCTGCTTCACCGAGAAATGGGAGCGAGCCGCAAAATAGATGCCAATCGTGTTGACGATCACCATCTGGCCGATGACGTATACGGATGCCTTGTCCAACCCAAGCTGCCCGAATGCGAGCAGGACCAACGGCAGCCCGTAATTCACACTATTCGTAAAGGTCGTTACCAGCGTCAGACCCGCCTGCTCCTCTTGTGGCAGTCTGAGGAGACGGCCCAGTCCCAGGGCCAGCAGCCAGAGCAGAATCAGGTTGAGCAGCGAGAAGCCGACCGTTTTGTAGACGTCGCCCATTGTAATCTCAGCGGTCAGCAGCGTATCCAGCAGAATAGCCGGACTGAGAAAATAAAGGTAGAGCACGAGCAGCGGCTTCGTATCTAATTGTCTGTAACGGGCCAGCAACGCGCCGACCAGTACAGGAATCATGAGTGGAAGGATGACTTGCAGCAATGTAGTATAGACGGTCATGAACATAAGATGGTCTTGCCTTCTTTCCAGTAGAAGTATCTGTGGACAGGATAGGTCTATTGTAGCCCTCATTTCCGAGCAGAGCAATGGCCCAGATGTCCCCAACAGAAGGGTAGTCTGAACATGGTATTGGGTTCAGGCGAATGTAAGCTAATGTCCGCCAACCACCGCATCCAGGGGTAAAATGTTACTTCATTCGATCCATTCCCCGCCTACCGCCGCATCCAAGGGGAAAATGTTACTTCATTCGATCCATTGTCCGCCAACCACCGCATCCAGGGGTAAAATGTTACTTGATGCGATCCTTTGTCCGCCTACTGCCACATCCAAGGGTAAAATGTTACTTCAATC
>NZ_KB899671.1:79932-179136 GCF_000378385.1 Paenibacillus daejeonensis DSM 15491
GTCTTCGACTCAGCTTCCACGTCCGCATTCACTCCCAGGCCTACATTCGCTTTGCTTTCGCTAGCCGATGCAGTTGTCCCTTCGTGGCGGTTCGTTTCGGTCATTGTCTCCGATGCGACATTGGCATTGGCATCCAATCCGACATCCAGGCCAAGACGACTCTCCTGACTAGATTCATGGTTCCCTTGATGATTGCTTCTATTAGACTCGGCTTCCACCTGTGCATTAGCGTCCAAGCCCAGGTCCAGACCCAGCAGGCCTTTGCTTTGCGAGCTGTGTCCATCCTGATGACGCGTGCTCTCTGAGGATACCGAGGTGTCTGCATTCAAGTTCAGCCCCAGCCCCAAGCCCAGTCGGCTATTGTGGTCACTGGATGCATAACCTGTCTGTGAAGCAGCCAACAATCCTACGAACAATGTACCCGTCATTACCGTCGTTTTTACCCATTTAGTCGAATTTTTCATTTTATATGCACTCCTTCTCATTTTTAAGTTGTGAATGTAGTGACATCACAATAGATAGAGAAGAAGGCATACATGGGAGGCTGTCCCGGTGGTGGCTGACACCACTGGTCCTTGCCCAACAGATAGAGGTTGCTTAGTCGTATTCCATTCACCGAAGGAAGTCCAGGCGCCGCAGCTTCAGTCAAATGGATAGGTGCGGTTGGTCCGCCGCCACCTGCACTTGGCGATCCACCCAGTCCACCACCCTGCTGACCTGGCGTTACGCTCGAACCCGAGCTACTCCAGACCGGAGGCAACGCCGTCACCGGCTGCCTTAGGGGCTGCTGCCTTTCTTGCGACTGAGGTTCAGCACGCTGTCCGTCGACAGCAGATACACGATCCTCGACCTTGGCATCAGCTCCCGGCTGGCTCACCACCTGGTCCGGCTGTGCTGGATGAACTCCAGCTCCAGTAACTGCTTCCAGTTCTGTCTGCTCCGTTGTCGGCATCAGCTCGAATGGAAGCTCCAGTTCAACGGGTTGTTCCGGTTGGCCGGAGTTCATCTCCGGCTCAACAACTGGCGCTTCCGGCGCACTAGGTGTCCCGGGAACAGGAGTTGCAGATGCTGGTTCCTGGTCAACCGGTTGTACCCCAATTTGATTCGGATTCTCTGTAGGCTGAGGTTGAACTGGCAGAATCTCCGTCGGTTCCGAAGGCTGCTTACCAGGTGCAACTGGCGGCACATGAACCTCGACGGCAGGTGTTTCCACCTCCACTATCGGCGTTTTCACCTCGCCCCGTGGTACCGTCACCTTAATGTCCGGTATCACCGGTTCAGGCTTGACGTCAACCTTGACTTCAGGTGTCTGTGCCCGAATGATCGGGGTCTTGACCTCGACTTCAGGTACCGTCACCTTTACCTCCGGCACGACGGACTTCGTATTGGCTTCAACCTTGGGAGTCTCTGCTCGAATGATCGGCGTATCCACCTTGATAGATGGAACATCGACCTTCGTGTCGCGAAGATCCGGTCCGGTTTCTACTGTTACTGGTGGAGTCTCGACCTTAACGATCGGCGTATCCACCTTAATGGTTGGAAGTTCAAGCTTGATCTCCGGCAAGGACAGCAGTCCGCTGTTCCCGGTGGTGGCTGATCGCTCCTGAACCTGCTCGCTGTTCTCATCCTCCTCAGTGGGGGAAGAAAGCACCGGCCCCAACACATCCTTGAGCAATGCAGAAGCTTTGGGTGCATACACGCTATGTGTAAGCGCTAGCAATAAGACCAACATCCCTATCATGCCTAGCAAGGAGACCCGTTGTTGTCGGCCAGATTGGCCACTTGTCATCAAGTCTCACCTCCTCCCCAACGTACCGTAATCGTAAGTCTGTGAGGCTGTTCTATAAGGTGATACGTGTGTTGCTTCGTTTTGGATCACATGTCTGTATTAACACGACCCTAGATTTTCCAAACAAAGCGATTCGTTTCGCATCTAACCCGGTTTATGAGTGTTCGCACTGTGGCAGGCAAAACAGACGAAAACAAACCCCCACCTTGTCGGGTGGGGGCCGCGATTCTTTATGGTTATTCCCAGTCACTGAGGTCAAAACGTGCAATCTCTTCGTCTTCAACGGTGACTACTACATGGGCTTGCATGGCCAGTGCTCTCAGTTGATCTAATTGCTCTGCAGGAGGAGTAAGCACTAAGTCAGGATTCTCTTCTGTTGCACCCAATTTAAATTTAAAAGAATACTTTCCTTCTTGGTTGGGCTCGAGAACGGCTGTACTCACTTCTTCTCTGCCTAAATTATTGTCTTCCGCATCATAGATGTTGATACCCAAGCTTTCAGTCGAAACCTCTAGTAGCTCTTGCTTAGGCTCAATTGAAACCTTGATTCCGTCGGCGTAGTCAAAAGTCTGGAAATTGGGTTTCTCCGCTCCGCCAAGCGTGCTTTTCCCCGTATTCTTGATCACAAAATCATAGATGAGAGTCTGAGCATAAATGAACTCACCCTCCCTGTCTCCAGAAGTGATCCCTACTCCCCCGACCTTCTCCTCATCATCCGTAATCTCTACCGCAGCACTAATCAATTCCAAAGAAGGTTTACTTGTTGAACAGCCGGACAAGAGTAACAGAATCGTAACCGCTCCTAACACCAACTTGATTCGTTCTTTCACCTTCATTCCGATCAACCTCCTCCCTCCTTACTTACGTTTCTAGCATGCAACAGTTTCGTTCGCTCCCAATTTTTACAGTTTCCCCCTCTCCCATTATTTCTCCGCCATCACGAAAACTCTAACAATCCCAGCGTACCTTAGCGCCATTTTTGACTCCGTCCTGCCAAGCACAAAAAAGCAGAGCCAGGATCCCCCGACTCCGCCCTAATGCTCTATTCACCTACACGATTACCTATTCCTGCGCATCCTCTTCGCCTACCCCGCCCACGATAAACGTCAGACGTTGTGGCAGCAGGGACAGCTCGGCCGGTGTCTCCATGTAGACCTCGCCATCGGTGTCCGCTCGCTTGGGTACCTCCGTTCGAATCGTCACACGGGAGGATTGGAGGTAATCAATGCTACTGCTTTCCGGATCCCATTGCTTGCTGGTCTTCTGGTTGAGCAGCTCCAGCAGCAGCGGCAGACCTGCCTCACGAATAATGTAGACATCGAGCAGCCCATCGGTTAGCCGGTTCTCGACGTCGGGCAGCTCATTCGTTCCGATGAAGCCGCCGTTGGCTACGAGGATCATGACAGCCTCTCCAGTCACGATTCCCTGGTCCGTCTCCAGTTCAAACGAGAAGGACTCGGCCGCCCGCACCGTCTGCAGCGCGCTCAGGAAGTAACTCAGCTTGCCAATCTTTCCTTTCAGCTCGCTGTTGATGTTCTCTGAGGTGTCGGTAATCAGACCAATACCATAGAAGTTGGAGAAAAAACGATCGTTCATGACACCGATATCGACCGCTAGTGTCCGGCCCGTAACCATTGCCTCTGCCGCTTGCGCCAACTGCTGGGGCAGGCGGAGCGTCCGCGAGAAATCATTGCAGGTTCCGCCCGGCAGGATCCCAATCACAGGCGGGTGTTCAAGCGCAGCCAGACCATTGATGCATTCATGGACTGTCCCGTCTCCGCCCAGGATCAACAGCAGGTCTACCGCTTCCGCGCGTTCCCGGCAGTAGCGCTCTGCATCGCCCTTCTCCTTGGTCTGGAGCAGCGTTAACTCCCCGATCTCAGGAGCGAGGATACGTGTCAGTGTTGCCAGCTGCTCGCCAATATCTGCTTGTCCGGCTGAGCCGTTATAGATTAATAGTGCTTTTTCGAACATCCCGACTCATCTCCTACCTTAGTCTGTACCTATTTATCCTTTACAAGTGCAGTTCAAATTCTTATGCTTCTCTTCGCTTCTAGTATATTCGATTCACCGTAGCTGACACAAATGTCCCCTCGTGCGATGATTTGACGAATTTTCTAAAAATATTGTAAATGAAAGCATTATCAAGGAAATGCGAGAGAGCAAGCGAATATAACGTGTCAATCGCCCATATTTGAATTTTCTGAATATTTACAATAGTCACTCTATGTAGTATTCTTTACTCAAGCTTAATACGGAAGGGGATAGCCCATTGGAGAATGTGAGCGAAGCATGATAACTTGTGTTCCCTTGAACAAGGAACCCATCGGAAAGGATGCCTTCCCTTAAAAAAGGAAAGTATCTTGCTGGATCCGGTGAAATCATGTGGGGGATTCCAGAGGTCAACCAGTCGGAATTGAGCCTAAGGGGATTCGAAGTCGTGCTGACAAGCCTTAGCAGGCAGGCGAATCACCGAATATCCATAGTACCAAAAAAATCTGAACGGATTGCGATTGATGGAAGGATCACGCAAGACAATGGAACGGAGTTGTAGGTAACAATTGAATAGTCGATATGCGAACAGCTAAAAGTTCCGGTTATCTCTGATAAGCGGAACTTTTAGTTTGTTTGGCGTCTTCCTCTCTATCGCGGATCGATTTTGTACATAAGCTATGTCCTGCTAGGCCCAAAAGCCACCTGTTTAGCGGTTCACCAGCCAAACGACTGGCAACATCTGCTTACGGTTGTTGTCTTCCTGCTGATGCTCGCTTTATGGCTCAGTGGCGGGTAACTACGACAAAACGTCCCGCTGCGTTGCCGTTAGTACGGCGTCGCAGCGGGACGTTTTGTGATTGTCTTCCTTGGAGCTCTGTCGGGCCCTGCTGTCAGGCATAATTATGTGAGGTCTCCACTGTACCATCCTGGCGATGGATGATCGCGCTACAGTTGCGGTCGGATGCCAGATTTTTGGCATAATCCACCGCCTCTGCTTTGGTCGACAGCTTTTTCTCAGGCCGCTCCTGGCCCTCGCGCTTGATCACCCAGCCATCCTCATGTGGGACGACGTGGAGATTGGCGTGGTTACTGCCTCCCTCACCTTGATGATCCGGATGGTTATCCGCCCATTCCTTGGCCTGCGAAGTGGCAATAGCAATCGCCCGTCCCTCATCGTAGTCGTCCAGTAGGGCATTGGCGATCTCAATTGCCTTATTCCGCACGCGCGGCTCCAGGTTCTTCATCGAATCGGGATAATCCCGCTGTGTCCACGGCATCGTGTTCAGCTCCTTCTCCGTTATCGAATCGGTTCTTGTGCCATCACGCAGCCCAATCTACTTGGTCTGGTCTGGATGATTGGCTACTGCACTCCAGTCACTCACGTAGGAGTCCGAATTCAGCGAGTTGTACTCGCGGAAGGTCGAATACGCATCGTTGCGCCGATTGTCGTCGGACTCGACGAGAACCAGAATCCGTCCTTCTTTGACATAATCGCTGTACCGGTTGGCTTCCTCTTCCGGAATGCCCAGCCCGATCAGACCGCCCACCAGACCGCCTGCGCCAGCACCCACTGCCGCTCCTGTCAGCCCTGCTGCAATTGGACCGGCTGCGAGGATTGGTCCGATACCAGGAATTGCGAGTGCACCCGCACCAGCCAACACACCTGCCAATCCGCCAAGTACACCGCCCGCTGTGGCTCCTGTTGCCAAGCCTTCAGGTGCTTTGGTTCCTGTCGCTTCCGAGACATAAGAGGCTTCCTCATTATCTTTGGCAACAATGGAAATTTCGTCTGTACTATAGCCGCGCTTCTTCAGACCTTCAATCGCTTGTATCGCTTCCTGCTCCGAGTGAAATACACCGATGATCTGCTTCTCGCTCATTGTGAATCCCTCCTGTTAGTTGGTAGTCACCGAGGATCTGTAGACCGTCCTCCGCTATACTACCTACTTACCCCTCGGGGGATATTGTAAACGTCAAAGCACCGGAGACAGCAACCTCGCGAGTGACTCCTTGAGGCGCAAACGCAACGGCCGCTTATTGTATTGCTCCCGGGTCAGCTCGATACAACCGTTGCTATCCTCCTCAAAGATCGCCTTCAACCGCGAGGCTGTGGCCGAGTCATAAATAAAAGCATTCATCTCAAAATTGAGCCGGAAGCTGCGGATATCCATGTTCGCTGTGCCCACCGATCCCACCACTCCGTCCACAACAATCGTCTTGGCATGCAGGAATCCTGCTTCATACAGGTAACAGCGCACCCCGCTCTCCAGCAGGTCGCCGAGATAGGAAGAGGACGCCCAATAGACAAGCTTGTGATCCGGATTTTTGGGAATCATGATTTTGACATCCACGCCTGAGAGGGAAGCCAGCTTCAGCGCCGTCAACAGACTCTCATCGGGAATAAAATAGGGGGTCTGCAAATAAATGCTTTCTTTGGCTGCATAGATCATTTTGAGATAGGCGTTCTTGATCGGCTCCGCTTCAGAATCGGGTCCACTGGCGATGATCTGCATCCCGACATTGCCGCCTTCCCGCGGTTTGGGGAGATACTCCTCATCGATGGGAATCTGTGATTTGGAGGCGAGGTTCCAGTCCAGGACAAACTGTACCTGAATCTGCTGCACCGCGCTGCCGACCAGCTTCAGATGCGTGTCCCGCCAAAAGCCAAAACGCTCGACGAGGCCGAGGTATTCATTGCCGATATTAAAGCCGCCGATGTAAGCCTCATAGCCATCGATGATGGCCAGCTTGCGGTGGTTGCGGTAATTGAGCCTCAGGTTCAGCAGCGGAATGCGTGAAGGGAAAAACGCCGCCATCTCGCCCCCGGCTTCAACCAACTCGGAGAAAAATCGACGCGGCAGTGCCCGGGACCCGACATGATCGAAAAGAAAACGCACCTCGACGCCTTCACGTGCTTTGCGCGCCAGTGCGGAGATCAGACGTTTGCCCAGTTCGTCGTCGCGCACGATAAAATAAAGCAGATGAATATGATGCTCCGCCTGCTCAATGGCATCCAGGAGAGAATTGAACTTGCTGTTCCCGTCGGTGAAGATCTCGACACGATTGTTCTGCGTGAACAGGGAGTAAGCGCTCACGAGGTTCATCAGAATCATATCATGATAATTGGCGATGACGGGGTCGCGATAAACGATTTTGCCCTGCTCCAGCAAGCGAAACTGGCGGCTGAGGATGTCGCGGATTTCTTTGAGCCGGTCCACCTTGACCTTGTAAATCTTGCGGCGGCTAAGGTTCTGTCCAACAACCAGATACAGTAGAAACCCCACGCTTGGAAGGAACAGCAAGATCAGCAGCCATGCCCAAGTCGCTGCAATGTTGCGGCGTTCGAGGAAAATGACGGTGCCGGCGAAGAAAATATTGAGGATGTACAGTAAGATAACCGTATCCTGAAAAATACCCAATGGCATGCAAGTGCCCCCTGCTTCCGCCTATGTATGGATCAAGAACTCTATAAGCTTATAAAATAAATATAGCAGAAAATACTAATCTCACCAAACTTCTCTCCTATGGCGGTTGCGAAGGTATATTGAACAAATCATCCTACGGATGATTCCAAGTGACGTATTCCAGCAGCTGGTACGTTACAACTGGCCGATGAGGGAGATGCGAGTAAGTAGAGGAAGAAAAGTTCGTCACAGCAGGCGGTTGGCGGAGATGCGGGCAAATAGAGGAAGAAAAGTGCATTACAGCAGGCGGTTGGCCCGGATGCGGACAAATAGAGGAAGAAAAGTTCGTTACAGCGGGCAGTTGGCCGGGATGCGGACAAATAGAGGAAGAAAAGTTCGTTACAGCGGGCAGTTGGCCGAGATGCGGACAATTAGAGGAAGAAAAGTGCATTACAGCAGGCGGTTGGCCGGGATGCGGACAAATAGAGGAAGAAAAGTTCGTTACAGCAGGCGGTTGGCCGGGATGTGGACAAATAGAGGAAGAAAAGTTCGTTACAGCGTGCGGTTGGCCGGGATGCGGACAATTAGAGGAAGAAAAGTTCGTTACAGCAGGCGGTTGGCCGAGATGCGGACAATTAGAGGAACAAATGTTCGTTAAAGCGGGCAGTTGGCCGAGATGCGGACAATTAGAGGAAGAAAAGTGCATTACAGCAGGCGGTTGGCGGCGTTGCGGCACACAAATCAAAGAACCTTCAAGTCCACCGAACGTGGCTTGAAGGTTTCTTCGCGTTTACAAGGGCTGCAGCCCGGACTGGGCCGCTGTCCCTCAGCTATTCTGTTACTGAGCCGGTGTGTTGGCCGGTGCATTGCCTTCTGCTGGTGTGTTGCCTTCCAGTGGAAGCTCCTCGATCCCCTCAAGTGGCGGATCTACATCCTCAGTCGGCTCTTCTTCCGGTGCCAACGTATTGCGAATGGTGGCGTTCGCCCGAACTTCCTCGATCCAAGGTCCAATCAGCGGGTTAGCCTCCTGGCTGATCAACTGGTTGCGCAGCATTTCTGCCTGCTCTTCATACGGCGGGGTGACGCCTTCCTGCTTGTCGGTCACCTTGATGATATGGAAGCCACTGGGTGACTCCACAACATCGCTCACGCCACCCGCTTCCAGTGCAAACGCCGCATCCTCAAACGCAGGGTTATTGAATGCACCCGGGCCGAACGAGCCCAGCTCGCCGCCCTGCTCCTTGGAGCCAGGGTCCTGCGACTTCTCGCGTGCCAGCTCGGCGAAATCCGCACCGCCGTCGAGCTCAGCCTTCACGGCTTCCGCTTCCTCGCGGGTCTCCAGCAGGATGTGCGAAGCTGTGACCTGTGCCGGTGTTCCGAGCTGGTCCTTGATGCTCTCGTAATATTCCTTCACTTGCTCCTCGGTCACATTGGTCTGCGGCTCAAAATACTTGCGCAGCCCGATCTGGAAGTACAGCTGCTCCTTCAGAGCCTCTTCCGTCAAACCGTTCTGAGCCAGTACGAGCTCGAACTCGCCTTCCGGATAGCTCGCCTTGAGGGATTCGATTTCTTTATTCTGGTCTTCATCCGTTACTACAACGCCCGACTTGTCGAACTCCTGACGGATCAGCTCCTCAGTGATGAGGTTGTCCAGCGTCTGCTCCCCACCGGATTTAACCAGCTCCTGATACAGCGTCTCCTTCGGAATACCGACGCCATTGACTGTCGCCACATCGTCGCCGCCGATGGCGCCGCCGCGCATCGCGCCCCAGATCGTTACGGCAATGAGGGCGATCAGCAGCACCAGCGATACCCCCATCCAGCCACGACCGCTCGCGGACGCCGTCGTATTGGGTGCCGTTGTACTAATTGGCGGTGTCTCCGGTGCTACAGGCGCTTGCGGATCAGCACTCGAAGGCGATACCAGCGCTGCGCGCTCCGCATCCTCCGGGTCCGTCCGGTCGCCAAGCGTCGTGTGACCGGGTTCTTCAACTCCTGCTGCCGAGGCCGGGTAAGGCTCTCTCTCCCCGGCAGCCTGACTGGCATCCGACTCAGACCGTGTATCGTTCACATGATCTGGATCTGATTCGGGAGTTGTTTCTGCTTCGATTTCCTGATCTGTCTTACGGTCCGCATCTAGCGCATCGGAATCCTCCGCGCTACCCGGCTTTTTGTAATCATCATCTTTCATTCCAGAAACCCCTTCCGTCTATTCGTTCCTAAGAACTGCTTTTAATTGCAGGTTAACAACAGCTTCCATTTCCATTATATTTCATTGCTACCTTACGAATATAGCAAACTCCTGGTGAAATTACCTTAAAACAAGATAAATTTTCAAGCCTTTAGACCCGTCAAAGTCAAGGTCAAATTGCAGCTTTCGGAAAAAATTTAAAAGATTGAATTTAAATTGCAGGTTGCTTACGAAGCGTGTAATATCAATAGAGCAATTGGACAAAGGAGGTCCCGCATCATGTCCATCAAAATGAAACTATCCTTATTTATCTCCCTCATTGTAGCCGTTATCCTCACACTTAACATTTCCATCTACTATATATCCAGCAAAAATGAATGGATCGCCGCGTCCGAGCAACAGGCCAGCAGCATTGCCAAGCAAATCGGAGCTACAATAGACATGTCAGAGCAAGCCAAAATGAAAGTCGAAGATTCGGTCGGCAGCTCGCTTCGAGCCTCGGCTGTTGCTGCCCTTGAACTTCTACCCTCTAATTATGAAGAAATTACGAACGAACAATTAGACGCCGTCAGCGACCGGATTGGCGTAGATGACATCACCCTGTGGGTGCAGGAAGAGGAAGATATCATCTCTGTCCGTTCCTCCGAGCCGGATGAAATCGGACTCAGCGCCAAGACCTGGGGGTACTGGTATGACGCATTCAGTAACTTGTTCAACCTTGAACCCGTATCTGTCCGGGAGGGCCTGGCGCTAACGAATTTTTGGTCGGGGCCCTACAATTTTGCCACGTCCGATCCATCGAAGATCAACAAATGGGGCTACTATTACGACGGCTCGACCAATTATATGATCAACCCCTACCTCAATGCCCAATCCCTGCTTTCCTTTGAACAAATGGCCGGTACCAATGCCCTGCTCAACCAACTAGTGGACCAGAACGATAATGTACTCGAAATCACTGGCTTCAACCCTGAATTTTTTGGCAAAGATCCGATCCTCCGCATTAAGCGCGGGGTCATCGTGCACAACCTTGATGTCCGGGGCATCATGTTTGGCGAATATACGTACCAGAATGATTACGATCTTGCTCATATTCTGGATGCTTCCGACCAGCAACAGGTCGTCACGACCACCGCATCGGTTAACGGAACGGATGTGCTGAAGAGCTTTATTCCGCTCAGCGGGTCTACAGATTATGTACTGAGTGTCACAACCGATTACGGTTCTGTCCTGCATTTGCTTAATCGGCAGATGCTGCTTCACGTCGTGATATCTGCCATCTTGCTTGTGGTCGCCATGGTGGCTAGCTACGTCACATCTGGTTTTTTGCTGCGCACTCTGAATCAGATCCTGAGTAGTGTCAACACTATAGCCAAAGGCCAATTTGGTCAACATATCCATATCCACTCGAAGGACGAACTGGGAGAGCTCGCCGCGCGTGTCAACTCCATGTCGACCAGTCTGAACCTCTATGTGCAGCAGATCAAAGAATCGTCCGAAGAATTACGCAGCACCAAGCAGTATCTTGAGTCTTTCATCAATCACACCTCCGATGCGATTCACGTGTCTACACGGGATGGCTTGGTCATGCAGGCCAATCAGGCCTTTGAGGAAATCTACGGATGGACCGCTGAAGAGGTATTAGACAGACCACTTGAGAATTTGCCTTTGGAGCAGCAAGAAGAATACCGGGAGTTGCTAGGACAGGTCCTCAGAGGACATTCCATTACCGACCATGAGACCGTTCGGTTAACCAAGTCTGGCGACACCATTGATGTCAGTCTCACCATCTCGCCCATCCGCGACGAGCAAGAAGCCATCGTAGCCGTCGCCACCATTTCCCGCAATATTACGGACCGCAAACAGACGGAGGAAATGCTGCGACGCTCCGAGAAGCTGTCTGTCGTGGGGCAACTGGCAGCCGGCGTGGCTCATGAGATTCGCAATCCTTTGACAACGCTGAGGGGCTTCGTCCAGTTGCACAAGACCAAGGGCAAGATCGGTGAAGACCACCTGGATCTCATGCTGACCGAGCTGGACCATATTAATTATATTGCCAGTGAGCTGCTGGTTTTATCCAAGCCTCACCTGCTCTCCTACCAGCCTGTCAACATTGAGGAAATCGTTCGTTCCATGACGGTACTGCTCGATTCGCAGAATGGCGATCATCCGATTCATATTCGGGTCGAAAAGGATGTCGTTATCCCACTCGTCTACGGAGAGCCTAATCAATTGAAGCAAGTGTTCGCGAATCTGCTCAAAAATGCGGTAGAAGCCATGCCCCAAGGCGGCACAATCGATATCGAGCTCACTTCAACCGACAAAGGCGAGCTGTGTGCTCGCATTACGGATCAAGGTATTGGCATGAACGAGGATCAATTGGAACGGATCGGAGAGCCGTTCTACACGTCGAAGGAATCCGGAACAGGCCTCGGACTGATGGTGTGCCAGCAGATCATTACTACGCATAACGGACGGATGACGCTGCATAGCCAGGAAGGCCGGGGCACGACCGTTGAAGTCATCCTGCCTCCTTATCAGTCGTGAACCTCGCACAGGTCAGCTTACTTAACAATATGATATGCTAAGGGTACTAGATGAAGAGGTGATGCAGCATGGATTTGCGCAAGCTACGGCTGGATGAGTCCACCGCGAGTATGTTCAGTGATGAGAGAGAAGCTTATGAGCGGGACTATGCCCGATTGATTCAATCGCCAGCCTTCCGGCGGATGCAAGGCAAGTCGCAGGTGTTCGGGGCAGGCACAGGTGATTACTATCGGACTCGACTGACCCATTCGCTGGAGGTGTCGCAGATCGCCCGCGAAGTCGCACGTCGTCTGAATGGTCAATATGCGTGGCTGGGCAAAAGCGAACACCCCGGGCTCGTCATCGATCCTGCGGTCGTTGAATGTGCTTCGCTGGCCCACGATCTCGGACATCCGCCATTTGGACACAAGGGAGAGGATGTGCTGAACCAGCTGCTCCAAAAAGAGTGCGGCCTGCCCTATGAGGGCAATGCCCAGAACTTCCGAATACTGATGTTTCTGGAGAAACGGGCGGGCAGCGGCAGCGGTCTTGATCTGACGGCCTCGGTGCTGCTGGCCATTAACAAATATCCGGGCTGCCTGGACGAACCCGGACGAATCAAGGGGGTTTACCCATCCGAGTGGGCCGGCATCCGCGAACTCCGGGACAAGTGGGGCATGCCCGAAGGTGCGCCGACACTGGAGGCCCAACTGATGGATCTGTGCGATGATATCGCCTACTCGACCCATGATATTGAGGATGGCATTCGAGCAGGCAAAATCAGCATGAATCGGGCCTTCTTCGAAGATGGCCGCTTGATCAACGATGTCGTACAGGAGATTATTGCCGATGACGGCAATCACGCATTCGGCTGGGACAGTGTAGACATTCCCGCTATGGTGAAGCGCGTGCTGGAAGCATATCTGGCTCAGTGGGAGGCTATCTATAGTAGCTGCGATCGCGAATCCTCGCGGACGCGCCGGGAGATGAAGGCCCGCTGGGTCAGCACCTTTGTCGGCCGAATCGGCATCATTGATGACCCGGCCCGCGGCTGGAAGCAGGTTACCTTTGTCCATGAAGGTATACAGGACTTCGAGCTGCTGCGGACTATGGAAATTCTGAAGAAGCTGGCCTGGGTTACACTAATCAAGGACTTCCGCGTCCAGCGGCTGCAGATGCGCAGTGAGATTCGGCTGCGCGGACTATGGGAGAGCTTCATCCATCCGGAGTCTGGGCGCCTCATTATTCCTTCGGATTGGACCGCTAACTACGAGCGTCACAAAAGTCACTGGAGCTGGCCCCGCTTCATCGCCGACTACATCTCGGGCATGACCGACACCTATGCGGAGAAAGTGTACGCCGAGCTGTACACCAGCCACTCCGGTACAATCTACGAGATGGACTAGCGGACCGGAACCAGCAGCCAAAAGAAGCTTCAGCCCCCTCCCGGGCCGAAGCTTCTTTTTTATGGTTATAGGCTAAGCCATTCCGTTCATTTACATTCCAATGTCGCGGCCTGTGCCAGGTGCAGGCAGATCCTCGTCCCGGCGTTTCATGAACGGCCACCAGTTGGCCTCGCCGAACGTCCGCACCATCACCGGTACGAACAACGGCAGCATCAGCAACGCGTACATGAACAATCCGCACAATACAACTGTGGCAATCTGCAGTAGGGACAGCACACCCGACGGCAGCATCGCGGCGAAGGTTCCGCCCAGGATGATGGCAGCCGAGATGATCACAGTGCCCATATTCTTCATCGCCATCAGAATCGCTTCACGTGGTGACCGATCGCGGTATTCCTTGAAGCGGTCCATCAGGAAGATACTGTAGTCGATGCCGAGCGCCATCAGCATGACGAAGCCGAAGAACGGCACGGCCCAGCTGATGCCTGCATAGCCCAGAATCCGTACGAACAACACTTCCGCGATAGCCATCGAGGTGTAGTAGGTCAGCAACAACGATAGAATCAGGTAGATCGGCATCACGATTGAGCGCAACAGCAAGATCAGAATCAAGCCGATGCCGATAATCATGAGCATCACAGTCCGGGAATAGTCGTTGTTCGAAATGGTGTCCAGGTCATGGTTCATACTGGTCACGCCATCGATGGCAAACGTCGCCTGCTGGAAGCCGCTGCTCCGCAGTCCGCGGTCCGCCGCTGCACTCAGCTCTTCAATCTGGTCCATTGTATCCTGGGCATAAGGATTGCCCTCGAAGACCACATCAAACTTGGCAATCTGTCGATCCTCGGACAAGTACACATCCAGCGCCTGTTGGAATTCCTCCATCCCAATTGCTTCTTCTGGTATGAACCAACCGGACAGCTGCTGGTTCGGTGCCTGGGACAGTTCAGTCAGATAGGACTGCGCCGATTCCAGTCCACCAGACACTTGCTGCAGGCCGTCGACGCTTTGGTCGAGGCCATCTGTCAGCTCCGTCAGCTGTCCACCCAGCTCGGCGAAGCCCGCTTGCAGCTGCTCCTGTCCCTCTGCCAATTGGTCAAAGCCGCCGGTCAGCTCTGGAAGCTGCGTGACAATCTGACTCTGACCCCCAGCCGCTTGATCCAGTCCGTTCTGCAGCTGGGCAATGCCATCCACCAGCTCCGACAAGCCCTGGGCCAACGCGCTCTGACCGCCACTTGCCTGCTGCAAGCCGGCGTTGGCCTGCTCCATTCCGGAAGCGATCCCCGCCAGTTGCGTGTTCAACTCCGTCAGCCCGCTCGTCATGGCTTCGGCACTACCCTGCAGAACGGCCATCTGCTGGGCCAGATTCGTATAAGTCGCATCGTCCTGCAGCTCGGGATATTGCTCGCCCAGTGCACTTAGCCCCTGGATCGCGCCACTCAGACCTTGCGCCAGCTCTGCCTGTGCTCCGGCGAACTGTTCATAACCCGCTGTGATCTGATTCAGCCCACTGCCGAGCTGCTGATAGCTAGTCAGCAATTCCTGGGCCGCCCCAGCCAGCTGTTCGGCGCTCGCTTGTGCCTGCGCCAGCCCGGCCCGGATCTCGCCTGCACCGGCCGAGCCGTCACGCATCCCCTGCTCAATCTGCCGCAGGCCATCGCCGAGCTGGACAACGCCTGCCTGTAGCTCGCGGGTGCCGCCGATGAGATCGGCTGTGCCGCTGACTGCCTCTTCCAGCTGTGGGGCATTGTCACTCAATGCCTGGCTGGCTTCAGCCAGACCTTCTTCGATCTGCTGGAGGCCAGACTTGCCCTCCCCCAGACCGTCGCCGAGCTGCTCCACTTGTTGCGTCACCAGGAAATCGTCCAGCGCTTCGCCGGTCGGCCGGGTGGCGCTGCGAACTGCCTTCACGCCTTCCACGCTTGCCAGCTCTCGGCTGATTTGCTCCATCGCCGCCATGCCCTCCGGCGTATCCAGAGGCTCATCCGCTCTCATGACGAGTGTGGATGGCAGCGTATCGCCAGGACCGAAGCTGTCCGAGATGATCTGGAAGCCACGAACAGAGTCGTAGCTATCCCCGATTTCATCCAGGGAGTTGAACGAAATTTTGCCTTCATAGACAGACAAGAACGGTACGGTTACTAAGGCCAGCAGAACCAGCGCCCATACCGGACGTTTCAGCGAGAAGCGCCCCATCGCGCCCCAGAGGCCGCTTGGCTTGTGCTCTAGCGAGCCGCGTGCCGGCCAGAAGATGGTTTTGCCCATCGTGGCCATGAAGAATGGAACAATGGTTACGAGTGCGATCAGTAGTACGGCAATACCAACGGCTACCGCTACAGCAGAACGGTACAGCGTAAACTCGGAGAAGCCAATGGCCGAGAAGCCGACAAGCACAGCCAACCCGGCAAAGAATACCGTACGTCCGGCATGCTTGTAGGTGTTGAGCACAGCCTCTGTTTTGTCGCCGCTATGGGCCAGCTCTTCCTTGAAACGGCTGATCAACAGAATACAGTAATCCGTGCCGATCCCGAACATGACCGCCACCATGAAGATTTGGGTGAAGTTCGATAACGGGAAGTCTGCATACTCTACCAGATACGCCACAACCGACTGCGATAGCAGATAGCTCAGACCCACTGTTACCAGCGGAATCAGCGGTGCAACGGCTGAGCGGAAGACGAGGAATAGAATCGCCAGGATGAAGAACAGCGTAATGATCTCCGTCTTGCGCAGTCCCTCCTGTGAGCTCTGCACCACATCCTCACCGATCAGCCAGTTGCCGGTGTAGTAATGCTCAACTTGAACATCGGACAGCAATCCGTCCAGGTCCTCGCGGAGCTCGACATAGGAACGGTCGCCCAGATCCGAACCGATCAGGGCCAGAATCGTCTTGCCATCCTCGGCCACCATCTGATCAGCCAGCTCTGGCGTCTCCAGATGCGTCATCACCGAGGTAACGCCCACCGCCGATCCCTCCGACTGCAAATGATCGATGGCGCGCTCGATCTCCGCATGATCCTCCGGCGTCAGGCCAGCTTCATTGTGGAAGACCAGCACGGAGGATAACTCACCACCGCCTTCACTACCTCCCAGCTCCGCTGCCAGCTTGGCAGCCTCCGTTGAGGAATAACCGTCCGGAACCGTAATCTGTCCTTTCTCGCGAACCAACTGCTCCATATTGGGAGCGGTGAACATCAAGCCAACGGATGCTGCAATCCAGAGCGCCAGAATCAACCATTTGAATTTCAGTACCGTTCTCATGCCTGTCTGCCGCCCTTCTCTTCGGTCTCGACCAGCACTCTGGCAAGCTTCTCATACGTCTCGATGAAATGCCTTGCCTCTTCTGTATTGAAGGCTCCCAAATATTGCGCCAATCTCTCCTGAATCTGCTTTTTCAGCTCCTCCGACATTGCCTTGCCTTTCTCCGTTAGAGCCAAATAAGTCACTCGTCTGTCCTTCTCGTCCGGCTCTCGTACAATGAGCTGCTTGTCGAACAGTCTTGTAATAATAGCTGAAATCGAGCTCTTCGCTACACTGAATACCTCCGCGAGCTCCGAGGACGTACACCGCTCCTGCTGATGGATATAACGCAGCGTCGCGTATTGATCCACCGTGATTTCTTCGGGGATGAGATCCCGCATCATCACGTTCAACTGACGGTTCACTGTAAATTGCGCCTGCTCATACCGCCGGATGATGTCCTCCAGCATCGACTTGCACAGTTCATCGCTCATTCTCCAGACTCCTCCTGTTTGCTCCCATACGAACCTCTGACAACTTGTTCGCTTCTCTAATGGTTTGTCTATCTAATAGTTCGATAGTCGAACTATATCAGATGGACGTTCTTGCTGTCAACTGCCATGCTGGGCTTAACACAAAAACGCCTCCCTCATTAGGAGAGGGAGGCAAAATTGCGGCGATGAATCGAGTCATCCCTTGGCCTGCACAGGCTCGTCATCCGGATGCTTGAATCTTCTGGCGATATACAGCACTGGCGTCGCGGAGAATGAAATGACAATTTTTAGAATATAGGTTGTCAGCAGAATTTCAAGCCAGATACCTAGCGAATACAGTCCAGCGAAGGCGATCGTGCAGAACACGAGCGTATCTACCATCTGACTGATGCCCGAGCTGCCGTTCATGCGAAGCCATAGCTGGTTGTAGTTAGGAAATCTTCTCTTGAGGTAGGAGAACAGTCTCACATCCAGCAGCTGGCTGACCAAGTAGGCACACAGACTGGCCAGAACCAGACGAGGCGCCAAGCTGAAAATGCTGACTAGCGCATCCTGCGCCAGATCACTTGGCTGCGGCTGAAACACCAGCACCATTTGCATCATGATCATTGAAGTAATCAGGGTGAAGAACCCGAACCAGACCACTTGCCGCGCTTGCTTCTCTCCATACTTCTCATTAATCAGATCCGTCGCCAGATAGATGGTAACGTAAATCGTATTCCCCAGCGTCGCCACGATTCCGACCAGCTCAATCGTCTTGATGACCTGAATATTGGCCAGCACCGTCGCCAGCGCGACCCATACGAAAAGCCCCTTCTTGCCGAAGAGGCGGTAACAGACCAGAAACAGACCAAAATTAACAATAACAAATAACAAACCCCACAACACATTAAACATCTTCGACTCTCCTTAGTTTTGATAACGCGGGAAGGTTTCGAACCGCGGATCGGTCCAGGCCCAGCCTGGCCGCCTGTCATGCGACAGTCTGCCAATAAATGTACACCATAGTTATGGTTCTGCGCAATATAAATCTAGTTCTTCCCTATGTTCCGCCGTGATATGACACCGAACCCCGACTTGAGACCAGGTACAAAACCATACCATGGGCCGTTATCGAAATATCGAAAATATAATAATATAGTAGCAGGTACTAACACCAGTTCATGCACATAGGCCCGTACATATAGATGTAACTTGTAAATAAGGAGCGTTGACCGATGAATTTCCCTCTACCTGCCGTTGATGTCTGGGTACAAGGCCTGCTGCTGATGCTGTGGGCTGTCGCAGCGGCTTGTGCATTCAGCATCACCCGCCGCAGCACCCAAGCCGAGCTCCGTCGTCGTGCCCGCCTGTTGCTCTGGCTGCTCCTGCCGGCGGTCCCTCTCACAGCGGCAAGTGTCCTGATGATGAGTCTACCGGATATGTCGCGCTCCGGCTCCTTGCTGCAGGAAGGTCTGCTCTTGCAAGCCCCCTTGCTGCTGGTCTCCGCTGCCGGCGTTCTGCTCTTCACGCTGCCCCGCCTGTGGACGATGGTCCGCTATATCGGAAGCGGGCGCAAGGCGCCGACCCGAGAGCAACGCGACATGACAACGGACCCGTATTTTGTTACTCCACTGCTCGCCGCCGCCTGCAGTACAGCTTGCAGTCTCTACTACGCTGTCGCTCCGCCGCTGGCTCTGTCGCTATCGTGGCGGCAAATGCTGCTGCCCGTGTTGATCCTGATTCTGCTGGTTAGCCTGTTCTCGCTTGTGCAGCTACGCCACCATCGCCGTAGTAGCATCGTAGTTCCTGCAAGACGTCTGGCCCCTGCCCGGCTGAATGGTCCGCTGCCAGTCGCCCGGCAAGGAGACACGGCGGTTGCCGTCGGTTGGCGCAGCCGTACGCTTCATCCGGATGACTTGTGATACAAACCGCCCTGGTGGGCGGCGTAGCCCAGAGACCGCAGACCGCAGACCGCAGACCGCAGACCGCAGACCGCAGACCGCAGACCGCAGACCGCAGACCGCAGACCGCAGACCGCAGCAGATGGTACTGGTTGGCGGCTCCTTTCTAACGAAACCTCATCACGCTATTTCGCGTTATATCTCCCTTTCCCAACTCTAACGAAACGACAGATTTTTATTCTGTGAAAACACGGGTTTCCTCGCGCTGTATGATCAAATAAGGTTCCCCAGTTTCGTTAAAAATCCAAAACCAGCTTTTTGGACCAAATAACGCTCTGTCGTTTCGTTAGCCGCCAGTGTTTAGCTGGCTGGGTGGCAAGCAAATGTTCCCTTGGAGCACGCTAGTCCGCCCATTCCCTCACGCTAAGGGAAGAAAGTTCCCTTGGAGCACGCCAGTCCGCCCATTCCCTCACGCTAAGGGAAGAAAGTTCCCTTGGAGCACGCCAGTCCGCCCATTCCCTCACGCTAAGGGAAGAATGTTCCCTTGGAGCTAGTAGGCTGGACTCAGCATCTGTTACTATCAGTCCTGCGGATGATTCAACGGAAACCTATCCACAGCTAGCGAAACTTATAATTTCCTAAACAAGAACAAAGAACCCGCTCCTCAAGGAACGGGTTCTCGTCGTATATGGGTGCTGCTGCGCTGCCAGCGATTAGTACGCCGACACGCCCAGCTTGTTGATTGTCTCCTGAATGAACGCCGGCTCATCGTCTGGTGTGCGCGAGGTGATCAGGTTATTGTCCACCACGACTTCCTTATCCACGAAGGTCGCCCCGGCACCACGGATTTCGTCCGCAATTTCCGGATAGCCGGTCAAGGTCCGGCCTTTGAGCAGACCCGCCGATGCCAGCACCTGCGGTCCGTGACAGATCGCGGAGATCGTCGTGCCTGCCGCATCCGCCTTTTGCACAAACGACTGGATGTCCTTATTGTCTCGCAGATGGGATGGAGACTTGCCGCCAGGAATAATGACAGCTACATAGTCTGCCGGATCAGCATCCGCGATTGCCAAATGTGTCTTGTAGGTAATCTTCCCGTTCTTGCCTGTTAGCTCAGCGCCCTTCTCCAATCCGATAATGACGCCTTCATCGCCATTCTTGGTGATGGCTTCGTAGGGATTCTGCATCTCGGAATCTTCGAACTGGTCCGCCAACAAAAATGCTACCTTCTTCGTCATTTGTTTCATTGGAAAAACACTCCTTTTTCATAGACATGACGCTAGCATGCCCAGGGTTTACGTATATTACCCTCGTCCGTAGCAGCCAAACACTCTGAGGAAATCTTCACCTTTTTCGGGATTTTCACGGAAGGAGTTTCCATGCGATTTGTCGAAATGTGGAAGATAGGCAGAACAGTTCGTTGTCTGCCAGTACAACCGCGAGGAGGGAATGGATGAAAGCTTTGTTTCTCGCCATCAGAGCATCGGACCTCGACAAGGTCGTATCCCTGGTGACCCGAAACAGTCAACTCGTGCACAGTGTAGCCCAACAGCCGCCAAAAAAGGACGATGGCCAATCGCCCCTGCAGGTGGCCCTCAAGACGGGGAATTTTGATATCGCGGACTTTCTGATCGAAGCGGGAGCAGATGTTCACTATATCGAGCGGGAGAGCGTCAACGAATGGCGGGCCCCCGCGATCCACGATGCGATCCGTGCAGCCGTCTTCTCCAGTCGCTTCCCCGGCTATGGCGGCATCCTCCAGAATACGGAGGCGCAATTCCAACGGGCGCTGGCCACACTCCGAAACATGATCGCCCATGGTGCCCGCATGGAGCAAACCGATTCCTACGGCAACACCTGCCTCATGCGTGCCGTGATGGATGCGTGCCAGCTTGATCTGGCCCCGCATCATGTCGAGCTGCTGACGGATCTGCGTCAAGTGTTCGAAGTGCTGCTGGAAGCTGGCGCGGATATCCATCAGCGCACCGCCACGCGCGACTCCGTCCAGGCCCAGTTCGGCCACAAGCCGGTCGCCCAGCTGCTGGGTGTAAGGCGCTAACAGCGGGCGGAATGGTATGCAGATGAGCAGGCGGGAACGGCAAAAGCAGGCGCAAAACAAACAAACCCGCACTCCCAAAGGGGGGCGCAGGCTTGTTTGTTTTGCTTGTTTTTTTGCGGCTAGTGGGTGGCGGAACGGTGGCCTTTAGCTCGCTGGGCTGCTGTAACGCACCTTTCTTCCCCTACTGCTCGCTCCTGAGGACAATGGCCCGCTGTAACGCACCTTTCTTCCTCTATTGCTCGCTCTCGAGGACATTAGCCCGCTGTAACGCACCTTTCTTCCTCTATTGCTCGCTCCTGAGGGCAATGACCCGCTGTAGCGCACCTTTCTTGCTCTATTGCTCGCTCCCTAGGGCGATGGCCCGCTGTAGCGCACCTTTCTTCCCCTATTGCTCGCTCCTGAGGACGATGGCCTGCTGTAACGCACCTTTCTTCCGCTACTGCTCGCTCCCGGGGCCGCGCGCCTAGGGTGCGGCCCCGGGAGCATCCCTTTTTGCCACCGCGGCTCTCTTCCGGCACTTCCTACGCTTTGTGCTCGACCAGGTAGAGGCGGCTTGTTTCCTCCCACAGCTCGCCTGGCGCCAGGCCGATCAGGCCGATCTCTTCTGCCGGGAGATCCGGACCGTTCGGCGCATTGACCAGGTTCATCTGGGGCTCCGGACAGAAGAAGCCCGGCGTCGCTTTGTTATTCCAGATCATCCACTGCTTGTACGCGGTCCCCACATCATAGACTAATTTCAGCCCGGAACGGCTGTCCGTCAGTTCCATCCGGTTGCGGCCATCCTGCGGCACCGCCCGGTAGTGGTTATCCATTTCCTCAAAAAACGGCGACAGTCCGCCCTCCGCCAGCTTGCTCTCTTGTTCGCCCAGCTCCTGATAGCGTCCCGTCGGCAGCAGTCGCTCACTGAGTTCCCAACGCTCGCCAACCGTCACCTTGAACGTGCAATCCTCCGCTGAGCTCTCCGGTGCAAATGGCGCATTAATCGTCGTATGGAACGCCATCAGACACGGCATCCGCTCCTGCCCGTCATTCCGCACCTGCACCCGCTGATGCAGTCCGTCGGCATTCAGGGTGTACTGCAGCCGAATGGTAAAAGCATGCGGGAAATGTGTGTACACCTCATGCTGCTCATCAATATGAAGCGATAAGGTAACACGACTCTCCAGGCTATCTGCACTGTAGCCCTCTACCGTCCACGGCAATCCGTACACAAAGCCGTGCAGATGATTGCCGGTGGCCGCTTCATTTACCGGAAATTGATAGGTTTTGCCTTCCCAGTTGAACTTGCCGTCCTCATAACGGTTCGGTGGAAACAGTACGGGGATGCCATGGACGTAAGGCAGCGCCTTAAACGCTTCCATTTCCTCTGCAGCAGGTTCCCTTAAATAATGATGATTCCTCGCCGTATCACGAAACGCGATCAAATTGGCCCCAACACCCGGCAGGACTGCAGCTTCGTAATCCCCGGACCGCAACCAGACCGCGGGCTCCTCATGAAATGTACCTTCGTAGGCTTGATGCAATGCAGACATCTTTCCTTCCTCCTGTTCGTTCTTCTAATACTTGCTAGATGCAACTAGCCTCACTATACCACAGGTCGGACGAGCCGGGTAGCGCCCACCGCTAGGTGAAGACAGCCTTGCAGCCATGCTATAATAGGGCTACTTATGAAGGGGAGGCGAGCCGATGAAGGACAAAATCGTTATCGTCACAGGGGCCAATGCGGGGATGGGATTGGCTACGGTTACCAAGCTTGCAGCAGAGGGTGCCCACGTCATTATGGCTTGCCGGAGCCGGGAGCGGGGAGAGACAGCCTTGGCCAAGGCCAAGACGGACAGCGGGTCAGATCGAATCGAGCTGATGCTGTGCGACTTGGGATCACTGGAGAGTATCCGTGCTTTTGCCGAGGCTTACCGCGAGCGCTTCCAGACCTTGGATGTGCTCATCAACAACGCCGGCGTTGTTGCTATCAAACGCCAGACGACCAGCGACGGGTTCGAGAGCATGATTGGCATCAATCACTTGGGCCATTTCCTGCTCACTAATCTTCTGTTGGAGCCGCTGACCGCCGCGCCACAAGGACGAATCATCAATGTGTCTTCCGGCGCGCACAAGTGGGGCCGCATCCACTGGGATGACCCCAACCTGCAGAATGGCTATAACGTCGTCAAGGGCTATGGTCAATCCAAGCTCGCTAACATCCTGTTTACGCGTGAGCTGGCGGATCGCTTGAAGGGGACCAACGTCACCGCTAACAGTCTGCATCCGGGAGCGGTCAGCACACAGATCGGCATCGACCGTAAGACCGGTTTTGGCAAAAGCGTCCACGCGCTGCTGCGTCCCTTCTTCCTGACCCCCGACGAAGGCGCGCAGACAGCCATCTATCTGGCTTCCAGCCCGGAGGTTGCCCGGGTGAGCGGCAATTATTTTATCAAAAGCAAGCCTGCTACGGTAACCGACCGGGCCTCAGACAAGCAGGAGGCTGTGCGATTATGGACCTGGAGCGAACAACAAGTGGGGCTGACTTGAGCAATGAGGCACGTCTTTGGTGGTCTGTCATGCTGGTTGCCGCTGGCAAGCCCATCGATCGTTAGGTGGCTGCGGACAGTGGATAAGGCTTGGCCGCTATAGCATTCGGCTCGGATGCGCCTCGTTCAAGCCCGCTTCTCCCCCAGCTTCCGCACCTGGCTCAGCCATCGTTCACGCTGTTCCGGAGAGGAGCCGCGCACGGGCGTAAGCTCGGTGATGTGTACCGGCTTGACGCCGCAGAACCCAAGCACATTATGCTTCATGACCCGGTGGCCAGCGCGCCGATAGATGAGACGGTTGAAGATCGACGGCGTATCCAGTGTAACAATCAGACGAGCGGACCGGCCCTGCAGTAATTTATCCCACCACGGCGAGTTCTCACGATACCGGTAAGCGAAGCCGGGCAAGAACGTCCGATCGAGAAATCCTTTGAGCACAGCCGGTACATTTCCCCACCAGATCGGGTAGACAAACACCAGATGCTCAGCCCAGCGGATGGTCTCCTGTGCGGCCAGTAAATCGGGTTCCAGCTCCATCCGCTGGCGGTAGCCGAAGGCGAGGCTGGGGTTAAAGCTCATCTGGCTCAAATCAATCTGGCGCACTTCCGCGCCTCCGCTCTCCGCGCCCTCCCGATAGGCTGCCGACAATGCGGCACAATAGCTTAACTGGTCGGGATGTCCGGTAATAAGTGCAATTTTTGATTTCATCGTAACGAGATCCTCCTCTTTCACCTGAATGATATCAGCGTACTACGCGGGACCCCGCATCCGATATGACATATCGCGCACAATGATTGCACAATTGCGCAAGCAAGGAGGGATAGGCTTTGCAGGACTATGGCGTCTCGATATCCATGGTCAATCCCATGATCAAAACATTAACCCGCACAGGCTATGACATTGCGGAGTTTTGCAGCTATGCCCAGTTGGAGCCGCAGCTACTAGACGACCCGGACACCCGGATTACCGGCGCTGAGCTTGAACGGCTCACCCTGGCTGCCGCCACCTGGACCGGAGATGATCATTTCGGCTTGCATCAGGGCAAAATGATGGAATTTGTAGACCTTGGCATACTCGGTTATGTCATGATGCATTGCGGGACAATTGCTGACTCGCTGGCGGCGTATCAACGATATAACAGTATTCTGGCGAGCGAGTTTGGTCTGGAATGGGAGGTGCAGGATGGGGTGCTGGGTCTGCGGATGTTCTCGCGCGATCCCCGGGGGCTGTCCCGGCACTGTGTAGAGGATATGGCCAGCTCGCTGTATGACCTGCTCGGCAAGCTGAGCCACCGTTCTGTACCGCTGCTTGGTGTGGAGTTCACCCATGAAGCGCCCGCCGATACCGGTCCGTACTTGGAGGTCTTCGGCATCATGCCCCGCTTCAGCCAACCGCATAACCGCTTGCGGCTGGACGGCGGCGTGTTGGACTACTCTGTCCGCTACGCGGATCAACGATTGCTCGCCCTCTTCGAAGGGCTCGCCAGGCAGAGCGTCGAGGAGTTGGAGATGTCCTCGGCACTCTCCGATCGAATGCTTGCTTGGCTGCGGCGTCAGCTACCGCTGGCCTTGCCCACTTTGCAAGAGACGGCTGCCGCTTTTCATCTCAGTACACGCACGCTCCAGGAGAGACTCCGCAAGGAGGAGACCTCGTTCAACGCCTTATCCATGCAGGTTCGCAAGGAGCTGGCGATTGATTATTTGCAGCGTACGCCCTTCGCTGTGGGGGAGATCGCCTATGCCCTGCACTTTTCCGAGCCAAGCGCCTTCCAGAACGCCTTCAAGAAATGGACTGGCCTGACACCGGGCCAGTACCGCGCCACCGCCATGCAGCCATGACCATATGCTGGGCTGCCTGGTCAACATGTGTTGGTCCATGTCAAACATGGACCTCAACGCACTTTTGTTCCTCTAAAGCTCCATCGATCTGTTACCATACTGCCGCTCGACGGCAGGGGTACGAGCAAATAAAGGAACTTTGGTGCGTTACTGTCGTCCGATGGTGGGGATGCGAGCAAATAAGGGAACTTTGGTGCGCTACTGCTAGTGGACGGCGGTTGTGTGAGCAAATAAAGGAACTTTGGTGCGCTACTGCCGCTGGACGGCGGGTGTGCGAGCAAAGTTACAGCGGACGGTTGGTGACCTATTGTTGGATGGTTGCAGGCTGATGGAGACTGGTGGTGGTACCTCCCGTACGCGCTAGAGCAATCACCGCCCCATCCCCCGACCCTCCGGGCTGCCAGATCACTGTGATCTTCTCCTCTGTTTCAACGGCACGCAGGAATCTTAATTACTTCTATAAGAAGGAAGCAACTTGCGCCAATTAAGAAAGGAGACATTCCATTATGACATCCTCCGATTTCCGTCGAAAATCTGAAGGCCTCTCTCCCATCGCGCCTCCCGGGGCCCGGGATCCGGAGTATTACGAGGAAGAATCAGCATTGCTGCGGCTTAGCCGACTCCTCGCTCCGGGTGAAGCAGATGTGGCTGCCGAGGTGAACGAGGCGCTGCATTACCCCACAGTGTACAGTGAGAAGAATCCTGAACGGTTCGACAATCGCGGACTGGAAGGGAATGAGACGTTCCTGCCTTGGATTGCCCTGGTCGATGCCTTGATCCAACGGGGGCTGGCGCATGAGATCGATTGGAAGGAAGAAAGTGACGAAGTGCTGGCGGTGGTACAGCGGCTGTTGGATCGCAGACAGCTGCTCATGAACGGACGGGAGCTGCCACCGGCGGATGCGCTTGCCTCGGAGGCGACGCATGTCGTGCTGCAAGCGTGTTACGACGCCTTGGCAGCCCAGGACGTAGTGTTGGCGAGTCTAGATATCGACAGTGACAGCTACGTGCTGATCACCGTGCCGTCCGACTGGATGCAGGAGCTGACAACTTTTGCAACAGAGGCAGGGTATCGTCTCATTGTGGAGTATAACTAAACCAACAAGCTTGCGCACTCCCTACGGACTGCAAGCAGGAACTTACCTGGCAACTATCTTTCCACGCGTAGCTCCCAACGCGCAGGGTGCTGCGGCATGACGGCCGGGCACAACAAGAATAGGCAGCCGACGTAGTGGCCGGTCCTGGTGGACGGGCTCGCTTCGCGGCTGCCTGTTTTTTTATTAGTCAGTATGTGCCTAGAGCTCCTTGCTCTCTCCGGGCTCCAGAATGATGCCTTCAATACCGACGCCAGCCAAGGCCTGGGCATAGGCTTGTCCGTCCTGCTCAATGAGCGGGAACGTATTGTAATGCATCGGGATGACGCGTTTGGCTCCAACCCACTGGGCAGCCAGCAGCGCATCGTCCGGTCCCATCGTGAAGTTGTCTCCGATCGGCAGGAAGGCCAGATCAATCTGATGGAGCTCGCCCAGAAGCTTCATATCACCGAACAATGCCGTATCCCCCGCATGATAGATGGTCTTGCCCTCAATCTCCAGCAATAAGCCCGCCGGCATACCCATATAAATGATCGTCTGCTGATCCGGCAGCTCATAGCCCGATCCATGATAGGCCTGGGTCAGCTTGACGCGGCCAAAATCAAAGGTATGTCCACCGCCGATGTGCATCGGATGCACCTTGCAGCCCTGCCAGCCCATGTACACCGCCAGCTCATTAGGCGCGATAATGACGGCGTCATTGCGCTTGGCGATTGACTCCGCATCTCCGACATGATCATTATGGCCGTGTGTCAGCAGCACAGCGTCCGCCTGAATCTCACCAGCCTCACGTGCAGCGACCGGATTCCCGGTCAGGAAAGGGTCGATTATCAAGGTGTGCGTCCCGGTCTGAATCTGTACACAGCTGTGGCCAAGAAACGTAATGTTCATCTTTTAGATCTCCCTTCGCTACTCTAGTATGGTGCGCGCTTACGCTAGTAGTATACCAGAACTCCATCCGCCTCCCAAAATGTTAGCAAAGTGTACGGAAAACCAATATCTCGCTAATAGTAGACTTAAATTCTGTTGACATTTGCTGCGTATAATGAGGATATTCAAGCAAAGAGAGGATGGTAGCCTTGCCCAGGAAAGTGAACAAGACAGAACAGTATCCCTTCCAGGTCGAGCTTCACGTCACCCAAGTCCGGACTCGCGAAGGAAATGGCATCATCATCAATCGCCGAGGCGAGTGGATCCAGGTGCTGCTGCCAGGCAGAAACAAAGTAATCGAGACCAGCTTGTTCCTCGTTGACGAAGTGTCCTGAACGCCAGGCGCCATGACCCTGTCACTCTGTTACGTGCCCCTATCCATCATCCGAGAACCGCATAGAAAGCACACAGCCGACGAGCTTCCCACGGAGGGAGCCCGCCGGCTTTTTAGCGCCCAGCCCACGTATTGCGGCAGCGGTGGCGCTGTAACGGCCACAGAGGCGCTTATTTCCTCTCTTTTGCACACTCAATCCGGCTAACGGCCACAGATGCACTTATTACAACCAAAATACATGAAAATGCTCTCCCCGCACCACAATAGCTGCATATATGGCCGTTACAACTTTTAATGAGCGTTTTTGGATCAAATAGCGGCGGTGGTGGCCGTTATAGCGGAAAACCACCCATTCAGGCAGATTCGAATGTAGCCAAGGGTTGGATGCGAGGTGTGGCAAATGCTGTTCTATTGAATTAAACCCAGCCACTGCCAATACGGAATACAGATCAGGGCAATCAACAGCACCATCACACCATAGCCCAGCCCCATCCATTGGCCCTGCCGATGACTGAACGCCTTACCCTCTGTACTGTAATAAGCCATTAGATACGTAGGTGACTGGTAGGCGAAAAAGAACGGGTCCGTGGAGAGCAGGATCAGAAATACCAGCACCCAGGGATGCACACCTGCCAGCTCAGCCAGCGGAAGCAGCGCAATCACCAGCAGGATGACGGCCGGATCATCCCGGATGATAAGCGTCACCAGAAAAGACAGCCCCACCACAGCAAGCAGAAACAGCGCAGGCGAGGCAAGAAAAACCGTCATATGCTCGCCGAGAAAGCCTGTCATCGCTTCAACGATGCCGAGCTCCGAGGCCGCCGCGGCAAAGCTGAAGGCGATGCCGATGAAGATCAGGAAGGGCCAATCCACGCCGCTTTTGAGTGACGCTGTATCCAGCACGCCCGTTGTAATGAGAACGCCAAAGCCCAGCAGCATCACCCACGCATTGTCGACACCATGCAGCGGCTGCGCGATCATCAGCAGAATGCAGCCAATGACGGTCAGCGTCGTAATCCGTTCCGCACGGGTAAAAGCGCCCAGGACCGCTAACTGCTCATCCAGCATCTGCCGGGAAATCGGCTTCTCGGCCTGCACGCCGCGGAACAGCACCCGCAGGAGCAGCAAGATGCCTGCGCTGAACAGAAGAAACGCCGGCAGCGCGTAGAGAAACCAGGCGAACCACGAGATGGGATGATTGGCTCCTGCCAACCCGTAAGCCATAACGTTGGTGTAAGAACCCGTCAGTACGAACGGGGCTGTAAAGCCATAGAACACCATCGCCGCCAGACCGAGCCCAGCCGCCCCCTTGCTGCGATCCCGGAATCCCATCGATTCCGACAATGTCTTGGCGACCGGCACGCCCAGCGCAACCTTGGCCGATGAAGAAGGAATCAGCGGGTTAAGCAGCGCCCCGCCAGCCACGATGCCCCACAGCTGACCGCGATAATGCGAGGGGAACCGCTTGAGTGCATGCAGCGACAGGCGGTACAGAATACCGGAGCGCGTAATGGCGGCGCCCAGCGCCAGAATGAACACCATGTACAGCCAGGTCGGCGTGGCGAATCCGGACAATGCCGTCTCCGGTGACACGACGCCGCCCAGCACCCATAGCATCGCCATAAGCAAGGCAACCAGGTAATCGGGAATGATATTGACAATCCATAGGATAACCGCGGCAATACTGATTCCGATGAATACCATCGCTTGCTCTGACAATCCGCCCACCGGCGGTAGCCAGACAAAGAGCAGAATCACGAGTATCGCTGAGAGTACACTCGCAGCAGCCGACCAGCGAGTTCGTTGAAGCAGGCGGCCGGCCCGGTCAGCGAGACGCTCCGTACGTTGCCGCTGCACCTGCTGTTTCTTAAGCCGGTAATTCTGCTCCCCGATACCTGAATCAGCAGCACCAAGGCCCCTCTCTCCCCTGGGGCGGCCCAACGCTTCTGCCATCTGCACATACTCCAGCGCCTTGGCATGCCGTCCCAGCCGGTGACTGAGCTCCGCCGCCCACTCATAGACGCGCGCCTGCTGCTCGGAGGTCCAGCCCGGAGGCTCTAACGCAATCATCGCTTCAAGTTGATCCAGCACCGGCTCTCTTTCCTCTGCAATTCCTTGCTGCGCATAGGCATTCAGCAGCAAGCCGCTCCCTGCGAGGAGTCCCGCCGGGCAGCCATCGAGCCGCTCTAGCGATCGGGCTGGCAGTGAGGCACCTCGCTCCACCAACGCTCGCAGCATCGCCGTTGCCTCCGGCCATGCTTGCAGCTCCAGCCAGCAGAGCATGGCCTCGTCCGGATGACCCGCGGCTGCCAGCCTGCCGGCTTCTTCGGCCAGCAGCTCACGACGCCGGGCAGCCGGTTGCTCGGACAGGAACAGCTCGCCCAACATGCGTCGCAGCGCCGGGTCCAGCATCAGCCAGCCCGGTCGATCCACAGGTTGCTGCAAATAACGGCCGAGCAGGGCCAACTCGTCCGCCCCGCCTCCCTCTTGGCCGCTGGACAGTTCAGCTGTAGCCTGCTTCGCGGCGCCTGTGCCATGACCAATCTGCGCCTGATCTCCAGCTTGATCTCCTGCTGCGTCCTCTCCCGCGCCCGCATCCAGCAGACGCAACGGCAGCGAGGCTTCAATCACCGGAAACACGGACAGCTTCAGGAGCAACTCCCGTATAGCCGGGGACTGCTCCTGAAGCTCCTGTCTTGCCCGCTGCGCCTGCTCTTCCTTGGAGGCTTGCAGCTGCATATTGGATTGATTAAGCCGTGCCGAGAGCTGCTTTAGGAAGTAAGCCGAGATGGACGGCTGCTCCAGAATCAGCTCGTCGAAGGTGGGCCTATCCATCCGGTACAACACGGCGTCCGTCCCGATGACAGCTGTGGCGGAACGCTGCTCGCCCGTGAGCAGCGCCATCTCGCCAAGCGAGTCACCTGCCAGCAGACGCGCCAGCGGACGCTGCTCTCCGCTAGCGGCGTGGGCCAACAGGTCGATGGTCCCTTCCTGCAGGATGTACATATCCTCGCCGACATCCCCTTGGGCGAACAATAGCGTCCCCGCAGGACGTGTGATTTTCTCCAGCCTGCCCAGCACCCGGGCCAGCTCTATATTCGATAGCCCTTCGAACATTTTGACTCGACTTGCATTCACTTGCGCAACCAACTTTCCATGGATGGTATCCGTGTCCAAAACGGACTATATTCCAAAATTGTACAACGATCCATGGGTGCAGGCAATGCCGGATTTAGCGGGCCCCTGCGGTCTCTGGCTCTCTGGCATGGACAAGCCCGTAATAGAAGCCGCGCTGCCCCAGCAGCTCACGGTGCGAGCCCTGTTCAATAATCCGTCCTTGCTCCAGAACAATAATTTGGTCCGCCTGACGGATGGTGTTGAGCCGGTGCGCAATGACGATGCTGGTCCGTCCCTGCATCAGCCGGTACAGGGCTTCCTGAATCTTGATCTCCGTCACGGTATCGATGCTGCTCGTCGCTTCATCCAGGATCAGAATCGAGGGGTCCGCCAACACTGCCCGAGCAATCGAGAGCAGCTGCCGCTGACCCTGACTGATACTGCCGCCCTCCGGGTCCAACACCGTGTCGTAGCCCTGCGGCAGCTTGGTGATAAATGTATGCGCATTGGCCATGCGCGCCGCCGCTTCGACCTCTTCGTCCAGAGCATCCAGACGGCCATAGCGGATATTGTCCCGAATCGTACCGGCGAACAGAAACGTATCCTGGAGCACATAGCCGATATGACTGCGCAGACTGGCCCGCTTCACATCGCCGATCTCCCGTCCGTCGATGGCAATCGTACCGCTATCGGGGTCATAAAACCGTGAGAGCAGCTGGATAACCGTGGTCTTGCCTGCGCCGGTCGGCCCGACAAAAGCGACGGTCTCGCCAGGCGCTGCCCGGAAGCTGACATCACTCAGAATCGGATGTCCCTCTTCATAGCTGAAGGTCACACGGTCGAATATAATCTCTCCCTGTACCCCGGCCAGCTCCCCGGCTTCCCGTTCATCCTCTTCCTCCGCTCCTTCGTCGATAATTTCAAACACCCGCTCTGCACCTGCAATGGCAGAGAGAAAGGTATTGAACTGGTTCGCCAGGTCATTGAGCGGTCTGGTAAACTGACGGGCATATTCGGTGAAGGTGACGATCACCCCGATCGAGATCATGCTCTGGATGACCATGATGCCACCCGCTCCGGCAATGACGGCAAAGCTGACATTGTTGAGCATGTTCATCAGCTTCGGAATAAACCCTGTATAAGTCTGCGCCCAGTACCCGGAGACACGAAGCCGGGCATTGCGCTCCTCGAAGCCCGCAATTACCTTCTGCTCCTGAGACAGCGTCGTTACAACACGCTGGCCCGACAGGGTCTCTTCCACAAAACCGTTCAGCTCGCCAAGGTTGCGCTGCTGCTCCTTGAAGTACCGGTTGGTACGCGCGGTAATCCACTTCATCCCAATGTACATCAGCGGCACGACAGACAGTGTAATCAGGGTGAGCAGCGGACTTAGGTACAGCATCAGACCCAGCATGCCGACGAAGGTCAGCAGACTGGAGGTCAGCTGGATGAAGGAGGTATTCAGCGTCTGGCTGACATTCTCGATATCATTGGTCAATCGACTCATCAGTTCCCCGTGCTGGCGGCGCGAGAAGAACGACACAGGCAACCGATGCAGCTGGCCGAACAAATCCTCCCGCATCCGGTACACGGATTGCTGGGCAACACCAATCATCCAATAGTTCTGCAACCAAATGGTCAGGGAGTACAGCGCATAGCTTCCGCCCAGCAAGATCAACAGCCAGGTGAGGCTGCCCTCCACGCCGGTCAACACCAGGCGGTCGATGGCTAGACCCAGCAAGAACGGTGCAAGCAGACCAAACAGCGAGCTAACCAGCACCATTAGCAGAATCGTCCACAACAGCCGCTTATGCGAGGCGAGGTAGACCCAGATGCGATGCAGCGTTCGCTTCCAATCCTTTACTTTTGGGGGATTCCCCTTGTCTGGTGTCACGTCGCCACCTCCTGATCGGCTTGAGATTCCACAATCTGCCGGTAGAGCGGCGTTGTACGCAGCAGCTCCTCGTGCGATCCTTGTGCCAGCAGGCGACCGTCCTCCAACAGCAGAATCGTGTCGGCCTCCATTGCTGTGGAGATCTTCTGGGTAATGAGCAATGTCGTGCAGGGATAGCCGCCCAGCGCATCCATCAGCCGCGCCTCGGTTCGGGCATCCAATGCGCTGGTGCTGTCGTCCAGCATCAGCAGCCGGGGTCGCCGGATGAGGGCCCGGGCAATGGAGAGCCGCTGCTTCTGGCCGCCGGAGAGATTGACGCCTTTCTGCCCCAGCATCGTCTCGTAACCATTCGGCAGCCGCCGGATCGTCTCATCAATCTGGGCATCCGACGCCGCTTGGCGGATCTCCTCTACTGCGGCTTCTTCCTTGCCCCATCGCAGATTCTGCTCGACCGATCCGGTGAATAGCAGCGCCTCTTGCGGCACGTACCCGATTCCCCTCCGCAGCTGCTCCAGCGTATAGGTACGGATGTCCTTGCCGTCAATGCGGATCACCCCCTGATCGGTATCGTACAGACGGGGGATCAGCTGGAAGAGCGACGATTTGCCAGAGCCGGTCGCGCCGAGAATGGCTGCGGTCTGTCCCGCGCGTACCGAGAAGGTGAGCTCCTGCAGCACGGGAGTTTGGGTCCCGGGATACTTGAAGGATACGCCCTCAAAAGACAACTCACCCCGTACGATCTTGCGGGCGGGATCCGCCTGCGGACTGTCTGTAATATCCGGTTCGGATACCAAGATCTCCTCAACCCGGCTGCTGGACGCACGGGCCCGCGACAAGCCGGTAAGAATGAAGGAAATGACATGGAAGGCGCCGGTAATTCGGGTCGCGTAGTTGACGATCGCTACAACCTGGCCGACATCGACACCACTGTTTCGCACGGCATCCTGACCCAGCCACAGCACGAGCAGAATGCTCAGATTCATCACCAACAGCATGAGCGGCAAGGTCATCTCAATTGTACGCAGCGCGCGGACAGTACGGTCCTTCAGCTCGGTATTGGCCTGGCCAAACCGGGTGATCTCATAGCCTTTTCTGACAAATGCCCGAATCAGACGCATCCCGCCGAGATTCTCACGCAGCACGCCGTTGGTCTGGTCCAGACGCTCCTGTACGCTCTGAAACATCCGGAACGCACGATTCATAATCCAGACCAGGAGCACGAACAGCAGCGGTGTCACGACGAGCAGAATTAGCGCCAGCTGGAAATTAACCATCAGCGAGAGCGCCAGTCCGCCGATCATCATCAGCGGCGCCCGCGGCATAATCCGCAGACCCATGAACACCAGATTCTGCAGCTGGGTCACATCGCTCGTTAGCCGCGTTATGAGCGTCGCTGTAGAGAAGCGGCTGAAGCCCGCAAAGGACAAGGTCTGAATCGTCGCGAACATCCGCTTTCGAATATCGTAGCCAAACCCTTGGCTGACATGCGCGGCCAGATAGGAATTGATAATGCCCGCTGCAAATCCCGCCAGAGCCACACCGACCATCCAGCCTCCCAGCCGGATCACGGCTCCCGTGTCGTTCTGGAGGATGCCTTCATCAATGACCTGTGCCAGCAAGAGAGGGTGCCAGAGCTCGACCACGAGCTCGACCAGCATCAACAGCAAGGCGGCAATTATAATCCAAGTATACGGTTTCAAAAATGCTCCGGTTTTGCGCATGCTTAAGCCTCCATCCACACCACCGGCCTTGCTCCCGGCAGTAGTCCTTCCATTATGTAGTCATCTCCTGGGCATAAATAGGCAAGACGTCTGTACACAACAGACGTCTTGCCTATTATACAGGATTTGGGTGATTCCCGTCATCTGTCACCAGAGTTATCGGGTCAAACGAATCGTATTGTCGATTTCGCTGAACATGACATCCCAGCCAAACAGCTCGGCAATAAATCGTACGGGCACGAGCGTGCGGCCGTCCTGCACAATAACCGGCGTCGCAAAGTGGCGCTGAATCGAGTTAAGCTCCATAAACGTCCGTCCTGTCCAGAAGCGGGCCACATCTGCTCCTGCCGTTACCGTTGTCGCCCGCTGCTGCTGATCCCAACCCACCTCTGCCCCAATGGCTTCGGCTAAATAACGCAGCGGAATGTATGTCGTCCCGTCCTTGATTAGCGGAGCAACAGCCATCGTGACCGTCTCGCCATCAATGTCAATTATATCACTGCCCAGCGCCATCGTGATGGTCATTGTCGGCTGCGGCTCCAGCTCGTTCCCCTGCTCTGTGCCTGGCTCTGTACTTGGATCTGTACGTGTCCCGTTCTCCACGCCCTGCTCGTTCAGAGCGCCCTCGTCCTGAACCCTCTGCGCGATAAACCCGGCGTACAGTACCTCGCGATCCGCCAGCCCAACCAGTGCAGCATCCTCCGGCACATAGGCAGATGCCGCCAAGGGCATGACCATACTCAGACAGAGCGCCAGCGCGGCTGTCTTTGTCTTCCATCCTCTCAATCCCATCCATCCCTTCCTCTGTTATATTATGTATGCTCCTTTAATATAATTAACGAAAGTAAGAGACATTGAATCGCTACCGGTTGGGCTTTTGCAAAATAAGTAGAAACAGAGGGGCGATCTGGATATAATGGAGGTAATCGAAATGCATTCTAGGAGGACCCGTAGTCATGGAACGCTACCCTAATGATAATGAACAACATCGGGAGTATCATGATCCTTATGCCCAGCAGCAGCATTCCAATCCCTATCCACCCTACCCGCCTTATCCACCACACCTGCCGGCCAAGACGAATAGCAAAGCCATCGTCGCGCTGGTGCTGGGTATTCTATCCATAGTTATTCCGTATATCGGTCTCTTATTCGGTATTGTGGCGATCGTCTTTGCCTCCATGTCCTTCAAGGAAATCCGGCTCCGCCAGGAGCAAGGACGCGGGATGGCCGTCGCAGGCATGGTATGCGGCATTATCGGCACAGCCATCTATGGCATCATTCTGCTCATCGTGGTCATTGCCATTATTGCTTTTTCCGGCAACGCCTCGGACATCGTCTACTATTAAACTAGTTAGGCAAGGCCAAATACTTCACAAACTCCAATCCGCACGGCGGCACGCCCGCTCTGCGGATTATTTTGTGTCGGTTTAGCGCACCTTTCTTCCTCTATTCGCCCGTATTCCCGCCACGCGACCTCTGTAGCACACCTTTCTTCCTCTATTCGCCTGCATTCCCGTCACGCGCCACCTGTAGCACACCTTTCTTCCTCTATTCGCCCGCATTCCCGTCACGCGCCACCTGTAACACACCTTTCTTCCTCTATTCGCCTGCATTCCCGTCACGCGCCACCTGTAGTACACCTTTCTTCCCTTATTCGCCCGCATTCCCGTCAAGCGCCACCTGTAACACACCTTTCTTCCTCTATTCGCCCGCATTCCCGCCACGCGACCTCTGTAGCGCACCTTTCTTCCTCTATAGCAAAGCAAAAACCCCTCGCTAAGGGGTTTTTGCTTTGCTACGGGCTCTGGCACTTACTGCATGGCTTACAGTGATTTCATCAGCAGGTTATACAAAATGACTGCTGCTTGCGCACGTGTGGCTGTTCCCTTCGGATTAAAGGTGTTGTTGCCGACACCGTTAATGATATCCGCCAAGTGCAAGGCAGCTACTGCTTCCCGCGCATACGCGCCGATGGCTTGCTCATCGCGGAAGGCGCTGGCAGCATTGACCTCATGGAGCTCTATGCCTGTCACCTGAACCGCACGATACACCATCGCTGCCATCTCATCACGCGTAATCGGTGTATGGATGCCGAACGAGCCGTCCGGCAGACCCGTGACGATCCCGAGCTGTTGCGCGGAAGCTACTGCACTGGAATACCAGACATTCGGCTTGGCGTCGGTGAAGGTACTGACTGCTCCTGGTTGTTCCAGATCCAGCGTGTGGATGAGCATCTGGATGAACTGGGCTCTTGTCACCTGCTGGTTCGGACCAAAGACGTTCTCGCTGAACCCCTGAATGATTTCCCGCGCCGCCAAGGCGCCGATGCTCTCGTTGGCCCAGGCAATCGAACGCGCATCATTGAAGTGAATCGGGTTGGCGAACGCCGTGAATTTGCTGAAATGCTTGGCGTTGAATTCTACTCTGCCTGTGTCACTGTTGTAACGGCCATTCTTGACGACTTCCAACGCGCCAGCCTCCGTCACGTGATAGATGACGATCTGCGACGGCACGTCGCCGGAGCGCGGCGTGAACGGCAGGGACACCTTTACAGGATGTTGGCTGAAATCGCTCAACTGACGTCCGTCCACTTGGAGTGTGAAGTCATAGACCGCATGCGATCCAACCCGGTTGCGAACGTTGGCTGGCAGCGTGTTGCGATCTACCTCTGCTACTGTCAGCTCGATTGCGGCTCCCTCTGCGATGCCGTTAAACAAGGCGATCGGTAGTTGAACCGAAGCCAGTCCCGATGTAATCTCGATGCTGTGCGCGCCAGCCGTTCTGGCTGTACGGATCTGATCTGAAGTTAATGCAACAGTTACAGATCTGGCAGATCCTGAAGCTGTCACATCCAACCTCAGGACCCCGTTTCTCATACCGGATATGGCCGTTGCGACTTGCTCGTCACTCACCGTGACGGTCACACTGCCCTCAGACCCCGGCTGTTCCGGTTCTTCTGGTTGTTCTGGCTGAGGTACTGGCACATACGGCCAGTTCGGTGGATTCGGCTGCGAACCTTCCCGCTTCAAGGTCAGCACGCCAAATACGGAAGGATCTTGCCAGCCTTGGCCGGTCGTGTCATTCCAGATCGCAACGCTTCGGCGCGATCCGTTCTCCCCGTCGTTGATCTGCACATCGAAACCAATCTGCATATCCGCAGCCTGATTGATTTCAGTGAGCGGAATCGAGAGCTCGACGATGTAGTTCGAGCCTGTAACTTTCGTCTGGGATACGACACCTTCACCGACACCGGCCGGGTTAAATGACGTTTCATTGTCAAAATTCACACGGTACTGACCGACCCCGGTTTCATAAGTCGGGGATTTTGCATTTTTTTGATCCAGGAACACTTCCACGGAATCTTGCTCATGTGCGTTTGCGCTGGATTTATCGAGCGTTGCATTATTGGTTACCTCTACCAGCACATACAGATTGTCATTATCCCACAGCACTCTGGCATTTCCTCTGGCGCCGTTGTGCGCGGTCTGATACTGGTTAATCGGCAAGATGGTCGCTTTCTCCCATACGCCATCGATCGTTCCGTCAATGACAGGCGTGCCGTAGAAAGCTGTTGATTGCCTCGCCTCGACCTCTACCGGAGCATGCTCTTCTAAGTAAGCCTCAGGATCAGCTACGGCGTAGTATACCTCTTTGGCTTGCAGTCTGCTGTCAAACACCAATGGATTGTTCTCTGCCCGCCAGCTGACATTGTCAGTCAGCCCCCAGAAGGTGACACGGGCGATATGCTCGGCATTATCCTTGTAGAGCTTGAACAGTTGTGCATACAGATAAGCTTGTGCTTTCGCTTCCTGCTCGGTCAACTGCCGGTTACTGCCTGCTGTAATATCCAGTTCGGTAATACTGACCTCCACGCCGAGGGCAATGAAGCGCTCCAGGGACATCTTCACTCGTTCCGGACTGGTGCCAAGATTGTAATGCGCTTGCATGCCAACACCATCGATGAGCAATTTCCCAGTTTCTTCAACGTACCGCTCATTCAATTCTTTCACCATGCTGGCGATGGCAGTCGCTTTGTTCTGATTGTCATCGTTATAGTCATTGTAGTACAGCTTGATATCTTCGTTCAGCTCAAAATGGGCAATCGCTTCCTTGGTGTAGCGGAAGGCCCAATAGATGTAATCGTCGCCGATTGCCTGTTGCCAAGGCGCATCCGTAGTACGCAGCGCGCCTCTCCAGTTCTCTGGGTTGGAAGGATTGTCCCGCACTGCTTCATTGACAACATCCCAGGAGATGACCTTGTCTCCAAATGCTTCTACGACTTGGTAGATATGATTTCGCATACTTTCGAGGGCTTCATCACGCGTCCCCTCGGCAAGCCATGTTGGACTTTGCGAATGCCAGATCAGCACATGACCATGGATAGCCATACCTGCTTCCAGCGCTTTGTCAGCCAAGGCCACGCCTGCAGATGGATCGAATTGTCGGCTGGAATTGTACATGGCATCTGGCTTCATGGCATTCTCAGCCGTGAAGGCATTGTGATGATGCTGCAGCAATTGCAGATTCGTGCCGTCCAGCGTCAGCGTTCCCCCGGCATTGCCGATCAAGAAGTCATCTTTATAGATTTCTTTCAATGGGGTCAAGTTCGTCTGTACAGGCAGTGGCCCCGCAACTGCTCCCATATGCCGCAGCCTGAAATCGTCGACATAAAAGGTGCGCGGCTCGCCATAACTGTTGGCCACCTCGATATAGGCGTTCAGAACGGTTGCGTTATTTGTCTGGGTATACGTCCCCTTGAGCTCAACCCATCCGTCCGCGGTAACCGTCGCGTTCTGGGATACATTGGCATAGGTTCCGCTGTTCTCCACACTGATGCGCAGCACAGTCGGCGATTGGCCTTCGGCCATCTTCACCCATGCAGACAATTCATATTGATGGTTCCGGTGCATCTTGCCCAGGACATCGACGAGCGCACCATTGTATTGTACTGGAGCGGTCATCAGCAAGCTCTGCGAACCACCCGGTGTATGATTGTCAGCGGTTGATAGGCTGACGCTGCCCTCACCGCCGCGGGCTTCCCAGTCGCCAAGGCCGTCTTCAAAGTCAAAGAAAAGACCTGTCTGGTCCAGATCGCCCGGCTCTTCTTCAGGTTCCGTTTCCGGATGTTGGACGATCCTGACCTCATCAATGTAGATATCTGCTGCGGAGCCGACTTCACCGTCAGCTTCTACCCAGATCCGGAATTCGCCCGTGTTGCTGGATACCTGGAAGTCCTTCCGTTCAAAAAGTGTCCATCCCTCAGCATTCACTGGTTGGTTGCCGATCACCCAAGGGTAAGTATCTCCATTGTTAACAACTTGTTTGGAAGCGATACGGAGCGTGTCCGTCCCCTCCCCCATTCGGATCTTCAACGAAATGTCGTAGGTGTGATCGGATTTCAACACATTCGTCAAATCAAGGCTAGGACTTGCGCTCCGATCAGCCCGGGACCCGAACTGCAAGGCATGCGTCCCATGGGAGGCTGGACCTTCAACAACGGTTGCCACACCTTGAGATCCCCACGGACGATTGCCCCATCCGCCAAGATTATTGTCCTCAAAGCTCTGGAACAGAATTTCCGTTGGCTCGGGATTCGTGCTCGTCTGCGTGCCTGTCACACGAATGTCGCCAATGTAGAAAGGCACGCTAGCCCCTGCGGCATTGGACTGAACGCGCAGTGTCGTCTGCGTGCCATCAACCGTGAACTGTCCATTCAGGGTAATGGCGCTACCCGCTGCATAGGGTTGGTTGGCCACCAATGGATAACTTCCCGACGGCATTTGCAGATAGGCTTCCGCGCCGGCAGGAATCGTCACACCCTCGTCCACATAGATGGATATCGCTACGTTATAGGTTTGGCCGTTTTGCAGACCCATCGATGCGAAAGTGAAATCAACCGCATCCCAGTTATTAGTTCGATTAGTAACATGCAACGCGCCACCGTCTTCGTTGCCATCAAACTGTTTGCCTGTAACATGCGTCAAACTTGCGTCGCCCGATTGCAAGGCAATACCGTTGCCAGCCTGAAAGGATTCATGATAGACCGTGATTTCGTTGGCGCTCACTGAGACCGCTTGCAAAGGTACAAGCGTCACAAGCATGGCCAAGACCAGTAAGCAGATGGACATTTTCCTCATATCTTACCCCTCTTCCAATTTGTATTGTTGATTTACATTGTTGAAGGACTCTGTGTATAATTCCATGATGCGCCTTCCTTCCAGCAAAGTAATCGCTTTCATACTCTATTATAACAAGGCATTTTTTTTGCTGAACCCGAGATAGTAAAGCATATACTTTGAAATGTATAGAAACTGGAACTTTAGGTGGAACGGCTGCAGCTACCTCTTAATTGCAATCTAATATGCGGACTCATAGGAAGAAAAATGACCCCCAGCAGCCAACTTGCGGTTTGCCAAGCAAATAGAGGAACAAAGGTGCGTTACAGCGGCCAACTTGCGGTTCGGGGACACATCTCTATACCACGAAAAACCCGCCCCTTTGGAACGGGGCAGGTTTACGATTTGTTCACCATGACTGGACAATGCGCGCCGCTTGGGTTACGCCCCGACCGCCGCGCCTTGCTGGAGCTGATACATGGCGAAGTATTTGCCGCCCTGGCGCATCAGCTCGTCATGGTCCCCTTGCTCGACGATACGGCCACGGTCCAGCACGAGGATCTGCTCGGCCTGGCGGATTGTCGAGAGCCGGTGGGCGATGACGAAGGTCGTTCGCCCTTGCTTCAGCACCTCCAGCGCTCGCTGGATAACAGCTTCCGTCTCGGTGTCGATGCTCGCGGTCGCCTCATCAAGGATGAGGATCGCCGGATCATAGGCCAGCGCCCGAGCGAACGAGATCAACTGGCGTTGGCCGGACGACAACGTACTGCCCTTCTCAATGACAGGCGTATCGATGCCTTGCGGCAGGGACATGAAGGCATCGTACGCGCCCACATCACGCAGCGCCTGCTCGATCTGCGCCCGGCTAATCGCCGGATTGTCCAGGCTCACATTGGACGCAATCGTTCCCGTATAGAGAAACGGGTCCTGCAGCACGATGCCCATATGCTGGCGCAGCTGCTGCCTGGACAGTTCGCTAATGTCTATTCCGTCCACTGTAATCTGTCCTTGACGGATGTCATAGAAGCGGAACAACAGGTTCAGGATTGAGCTCTTGCCTGAGCCGGTATGTCCCACCAGCGCCACCGTCTCGCCCGGCCGGGCCGTGAAGGTAATGTTGCGCAGCACCAGCTCGTCACGCTTGTAGGCGAAGGAGACATCCTTGAAGGCCACTTCCCCCTTGTACCGCTCGAGCTGACCGTGATCCACATCCACGCCCTCTTCATCCATCAGAGCGAATACACGCGTGGCCGATACTCTGGCCGTCTCCAGATTGGACAGCTGATTGACGATACCGACGATCGGCTGGAACATCCGGTTCATGTAATCGACGAAGGCATACAGTACACCAATCGAGATTGCCGTCCCAAGCCAGTCGCCCCAGAACAGCCAGATCAGCGCCAGGAACAGAATGTTGCGGACGACGTTGACCAGGTTGTGCGAGGTGATCGAGTTGAGATTGAGCAGCTTGTTCTGATACGTAAAATAGTGGTCGTTCAGCGCCTCGAATTCGGCGGTCATCTCTTTCTGGCGGCGGAAGGCACGGATGATTGGCATACCCGAAATCGACTCGTTGATCATCGCGTTCAGCTCGCTAAGCTTGGCGCGGATGACGCCGTTGTAGTGCGCCGCATACTTGCGGTAGACGATAATCCAGATGATCAGGATCGGTACGAGCGGCAGCGCGAGCAGCGCCAGCCGGGGATCAAGGATGAACAGCGCTCCGTAAATCCCCGTCATATAAACCGCAGCGGTAAAAAAGTTGGCCAACACGGCCACATACAGCTCTCGGATCGCCTCCGTGTCATTCGTGACGCGTGAGACGACCTGCCCCGCAGCCAGTTTGTCGTAATACGACACTGGTAGCCGCTGCGTATGGGCAAACACATCGTCGCGCATTCGCTTCACGATTCGGTTGGCGGAGGTCTGCAATAGCAGCCGCTGCCAATACGTGAAGATGCCGGCGATCACCAAAAGGCCAAAATACATCGCTGCTAGCATCAGGAATCCCGACAGCTCAGGTCGGTAGAAATTGTACAGCGTCTCGCGCGACAGCGGCTCCACCGGATAGGCTTCCGTTTGCTGCCGGTCGCGGCTGGTAATGGTCAGTGTACTGCCATCTGCCTCCCGGCTGCCGTCGAAGGCAATATCGCCTTCGACCCAGTAGAAGCTGCGGCCCGCCTGCAGAATCCGCACCGTCTCGCCGCGCGTCTCGCCTGGCTCGAAGTGGTCCTCCCGCTTGAACCAGCGGCCTTCCCGCTCCACGGCATAAGGCATCTCCTGCTCGACAGCGTGCCAGCGTTTTTCGATGCCCAGGATATTCTGGTCGATCATCCGTTTGGCGACAAACGGACCGGTCAGCTCGGCGCCCACGGCCAGCATCAACATCACCAGTGCGATGAGGATCGGCTTCTTGAACAGCATGGCATATTGCCACAGTCGTTTGCCCGGGCCCGAAGCTTTTTTGGTTATAGTCATGGATTGTCACACCCTTATTCTCTCTTGTCTCTAGTAGATCGCTCCTTAAACAACCTTCCTATGGCCGTTGCGAGGAGAGGGAGCTTACGATCGCTGTTGTTCCCAGATTTCTTGTTCCTAACCGCCTCAGCGGTAGAAATCCGGGTACAGCGTATGCTTTCGAAGCTAGCTTTTCTGCGAAAAGCTTTTAGGCGAACGCTTCAACGCTTTCTGCAAGAAAGCGACATCGGAAGCATAAGCTTTTCTCCAGCCTCCCTCTCCTCTTCACGTCTCATCGTTCGGTTATTTCCGGCGCTCTCTACTAGTCCAGCATCGATTCCAGCTGCTGCCGGTCATATTGCTCCTTGTACCAGCCCCCGCGAGCGAGCAGCTGCTCATGCGTTCCTTCTTCCGTCACCCGGCCATCCTCCATCACGAGGATATGATCCGCGTGCTGGACGGCGGAGAGGCGATGGGTCGTAATGAGCGTCGTCTTTCCTGCTCGTTCCTGGCGGATGCCCTCGATAATCTCGGCTTCTGTCTTGGCATCGACCGCCGAGAGTGTATCATCGAGCAGCAAAATTTCGGGATCCGCAATGATCGCCCGGGCGATGCTGACCCGCTGCTTCTGACCACCGGAGAGTGCGACGCCCTTCTCACCGACCATCGTCCCCAGACCGTCAGGCAAATGCTCAATATCCTTGGCGAAGGATGCGCGGACCAATGCCCGCTGCATATCGTCCTCCGTGGCATCCGGCTTGCCGAACAAAATATTGTCACGGATCGAACGGGAGAACAGGAACGGCTGCTGCGGCACATAGCCGATCCATCCCAGCACTTGATCCTGGTCCAGCTGATCCAGCGGTACGCCATTCATGGCAAGAACGCCTGTGCCGTACGGATACTCGCGCAGCAGCTGCTTGAGCAGTGTCGTCTTGCCGCTGCCTGTACGTCCGACGATACCGAGCGTCTGTCCGCGCTGGAGCGTGAACGAGACCTGCTTCAGATTATCCGTCTGAGAAGAGGGATAACGGAAGGTGACGCCGCGGAACTCAATCGTCTCCGGCTCGCTCAGGCGGACCGGATCCTCCGCTTCCCGCACATCCACCGGATAGCCGAGTGTCTCCTGCACCCGGTCCAGGGAGGCGTTGCCGCGCTGCATAATGTTGATGAGCTCGCCGATGGCGAACATCGGCCAGATCAGCATGCCCAGGAACACGTTGAAGGAAACCAGCTCTCCGAGCGTAATCTCGCCCCGGAAGACAAGATAGCCGCCGTAGCTGAGGCCGATCAGATAGCTCAGTCCCACCAAGATTTTCATCGTGGGCTCGAAGAGCGCATCGATCCGCGCCACCTCGATATTGCGGCCCAGCACCTCATCGGTTTTGGCCTGAAACCGCCCTTCATCCGCCGCTTCCTGAACGAACGCCCGCGTGACGCGGACACCCGCCACCGACTCCAGCACCTGATCGTTCAGCTCGCCAAACGAATCCTGGGCAGCCATGAAGCGGTCATGGATCTTTTTGCCAAGATAACTCATGATAATGGCCACGAGTGGCAGGGGCAGCAGCGCCGCCAGCGTCAGCTTCCAGCTAATCAGAATACACATAACCGCCAGAATGGTCAGCATGAACAGCGTTGAGTCAATCAGCGTCAGAATGCCGAAGCCCGCTGTCGTGGCGATAGCCCCCAGATCATTGGTCGACCGCGCCATGAGATCGCCCGTCCGGTTGCGCTCGTAGAAGGTCGGCGTCATCTTCATGAAATGCCGCATCAGACGGAAGCGCAGCAGCCGTTCCAGGACGAACGAGCCGCCGAATAGCTGGTAGAACCAGACATACGTCATGATGTAGCCAACAACGGTTATGCCGCCCCATAGCAGCAGGGTGTTATAAAAGCCCGGCTCGCTCAAGGTTCCCAGTGCAATCCCGTCAATCGTGTAGCCGATCAGCCAGGGCGGGATGACCTCCAGCAGGCCGACGAGTGCCAGCAAGGTAACCGCTATTGCGTAGCGTTTCCAATGCATGGCGAAAAACCAGTTTAATTTCTTCAGTACAACAAACATTCACTCACGTCCCCGCATGGTATGGATCAAAAATAAAAGAAGCCCACCGCCGCAAGCGATGCGCTCCTATGTACGCCACAGCTTCAAGCACCCGCAAGCGGGCGTCACATGCTGATAAGCGCAAAAAAGGGGCGCATGATTACGTCGATGCCGCAACGTAATCACACGCCCCGCCCGTCTGAACGGCCCAGCCGTCCTATCGGGTGTCTATGCGTGAGGAGATTACGCCACTGAATGGTACACCTGCTGCTACATGTCCGTGGTTCTCTACAGTGGAATTCATATGACGCAACCTCCTTTCTGATCCAAATAAGATGTCAAAATCTATTTGTCACTTTATCACCGCTACTAATTCCTGTCAACACAATTTTGTCACAAATACGCCAAGTCTCAATTTGACTTCGTTGTCGAAGGGTACGCTTCTCCCCTCTTTAGGTCAATCGTTCGACGAGTCTGCGGCTCTCTTCATTGAGCCCTGTAATCTCCACCTTCGTACCAGCCTGCTCATAGCGGCCAACCACCTTGGAGATCGCAGTAACAGCCGAATGATCCCAGACATGAGAGGCTTTGAAGTCAATGATTACCCGCTCTGGATCACCTGCCGGGTCGAACAGTTCACCGAAGTGGCTCATCGTGCCAAAAAACATCTGACCGCGGATCACATAGCGTTTTACACCACTCTGTTCAAGCTGGCTCTCTGCTGAGATACGGGCAATCCGCCAGCCGAAGATAACAGCGCTGATCAGAATGCCGACCAGCACACCCAGTGCCAAATTATGCGTGTAGAGTACGACGCCAACCGTCGCTAGCATAACAAACGTATCCGCCACCGGCGCCTTGTGCAGCGTTTTGAGTGAGCTGACGTCAAAGGTGGCGATGGCAATTGTGATCATGACTCCGACGAGCGCCCCCATCGGAATCTGAGCCACAATATCGCCCATCACGAGAATGAGGAACAGCAGGAACACTCCGGCTGTCATGGTCGACAACCGGCTCCGGCCGCCCGACTTGATGTTAACCAGAGACTGACCAATCATCGCACAGCCCGCCATGCCGCCGAAGAAGCCGTTAACCGTATTGGCGATCCCCTGACCACGGACTTCGACGTTCTTGTCACTCTTGGTATCCGTCATCTCATCGAGAATGGTGGCCGTGAGCAACGACTCCAAGATGCCAACAACTGCCAAGCTCAGCGAATACGGCAGGATAATCCAGAGCGTTTCCAGCGTCCACTCAATGAGTGGCAGGTGAAAAATCGGCAGCGTCGTCGCGATGGCCCCGACATCCTGCACGGTCTTCAGCTCCAGCCCGCCTGCAATGGCAATGACCGACATGACGACAATGGCCACAAGTGCCGACGGGATAGCCTTCGTATAGCGAGGCAGCAGATAGATAATGGCAATCGTCGCCGCCACCATGGCATACATCACCCAGGACGCGCCTTGAAAATGAGTCAACTGCGTGGTGAAGATCAGAATGCCGAGCGCGTTCAGGAAGCCCACGATGACGGGATGGGGAATAAAGCTTAGAAACCGTCCAAAACGCAGTACGCCAAGCACGAATTGAATCATTCCTGTCAAAATGGTGGCCGCTAGCAAATACTCCAGACCATGCTCCGCCACAAGCGAAACCATAATCAGTGCCATCGCGCCAGTAGCCGCCGAAATCATGCCTGGACGTCCGCCAAAAATCGAGATAACCACAGCAATACAAAACGACGCATGCAAACCTACCGTAGGATCGACTCCGGCCATGAGGGAGAAGGCGATCGCTTCGGGAATCAGCGCCAGCGCCACGGTAATCCCCGCCAGTACGTCCATCCGTATGTTGGAGAACCACGACTTATGCAGTTGTTGTAACACCCGTAATCTGTCCTTTCTTGCCAATTGGGAATAGGACGCCCCGGTGACGTCCTCTGACTTAAGTGTCGCGATATTCAGACCGCGCGACTGCGGGTATTGCTGATCCTCCACTCTCAGAAAGATCGGGGCCGATGTTCAACAGGGCTTATTATACACCAGGCTGCTTGTTTAAACCATCCTGTTTTTTGAATATGGCCGCTAAGGTAGAGCCCCTGATCATCCTGCGTAAACGATTGCACTCTTGTCCAACGTTCGATAGAGTAAAAGGTATGACAAGTACAGGGAGGAATGGCAAGTGACACTGAAACTGTGCACGATTGGTGGGTCCGGACATCTGGCCTATGTACTGAGAGATCTGCCGCGGCTGCCTGAGGTCGAGTGGGTAGGCTATGCGCCAGGGGATGAAGAGGAACGGGAGGAAACCCTGGCCAAGACGGCATCGCTTGCCAAGTCGGCGGGATTGGAGGTGCCTCGTTTCTTCGAGAATTGGCGGGAGATGCTGGATACCCAGCAGCCCGACGTGGCGGCGGTAGACAGCCATTTTGCACGGCATGCGACGATTGGCATCGAGACGCTGCGGCGTGGCATCCACCTGTTTCTGGAGAAGCCGCTCGCGACGGAACGGGAGCAGCTGCAGGAGCTGCGACTCGCGTATGACGCCTCCGGTGTCCAGCTCGCAGCCATGCATGGTTTGCGCTATGCGCCTGCCTTCCATGCTGCGTGGGAGGCCGTCCAAGCCGGTGCGATCGGCCGCATCAAGCTGATGCATGCCCAGAAATCATACCGGCTCGGCGAACGCCCGGCCATCTACCGGAGTCGGGACACGTATGGCGGCACGATTCCATGGGTGGGCAGTCACGCGGTGGATTGGCTGCTGTGGTTTGCCGGGACGGAATTCCGTTCCGTCTATGCCGTTCACTCTAGCCAGGACAACGCCGGACACGGTGACCTGGAGATGACCGCGCTGTGTCAGTTCCGGATGGGAGGCGATATCCAGGCCTCCGTCAGTCTGGACTACCTGCGGCCTGCTGGCGCGCCTTCGCATGCCGACGATCGAATCCGGATTGCCGGCACAGCTGGGATTGTCGAGGTGCGGGATGGACAAGCGCTGCTGATCGAGGCCGACAGCGATGGGATTCACACGCTTGCGCCGAAGCCGCAACCGGGGATCTTCGAGGATTTTGTGCGTCAGCTACGCACAGGCGAGTCTTGCCGCATCAGCGCCGAGGAAAGCTTCGCCGTGACCGAGGCCTGCCTCCTCGCGCGAACGTCGGCCGACACGGGCCAAGCTATCTCCTTCCCTTCGCAGGCCTAGCCCGTGTAGCGCGAATTCCACAGGGCGCGCGTGGCAGAATTGCGTGCGAATAGAGGAAGAAAGGTGTGTTACAGGCGGCACTTGGCGGAATTGCGTGCGAATAGAGGAAGAAAGGTGCGCTACAGCCAGCGCGGTGCGGGTTTGCGAGTAAATAGAGGAAGAAAGGTGTGTTACAGGCGGCGCTTGGCAGAATTGCGTGCGAATAGAGGAAGAAAGGTGCGTTACAGCTGGCGCATGATGGGAATGCGGGCGAATAGAGGAAGAAAGGTGTGTTACAGGCGGCACTTGGCGGAATTGCGTGCAAATAGAGGAAGAAAAGTTCGTTACAGTTGGCGAGTGGCGGACTCTACGATATCTCCTCTTTGGTGATCGAGGTCCTTCCTTGTGCGAGGGCACCCACTGTACGTCATCCGATGGACGTACGGTGGGTGCCCCTTTTTTCATGTTAGGTCAATGACATACCTGCTATTCAGCTTTATTGCTCAGCAGCTGCGGTCTTGGCCTTCTCCTGCAGCTTCAACTCGTGCCAGTGCAGCTCCTCGACCAGTTGGGCCGCGGAAGCATCCAAGCGCAGCAGGAGCTCAGGTGACAAGCCATGCTCCCCACCCTCCAGACGCTCTACCCATTGGTCTACCGCATAGACACCGCCAAGGATGTTGCGAGCGCCCAGGGCATTCAGGACCGGCTTCAAGGAATAGTCGATGGCCAGCAGATGCGCCAGGGACCCGCCAATGAACAGCGGCAGCGCGATTTTGTCTCGCAAACCGGTCTGTGGCAGCAAATCCAGGAACGCCTTCAGCACCCCTGTATAGGAGGCCTTATATACCGGGCTTGCGATAACGACGCCGTCTGCTTCGGCTACCACGCCAACCGCCTTCACGATTGCCTCGTCGCCGAACTTGGCGTGCAGCAGTGCCTCAGCAGGCAGATCTGCTACCCGAATGTGACTAATCTTGTGTCCATCCGCCACCCACTTGCTCTCCACATAGTTAATCAATCCGTTCAACCGCGAGCCCGGGGTCGGACTGCCGGAGATAATTACGATATGACTCATCATGTCCCCTCCATTCTGTAACCTATTATAGTCGATATCCGACAATAAGTCAGCTATCTTTACTCGAATGTTTCCCCATCGGAAATATAGGTATTTTTAACATGCTAGGAGAGTGCTCCGAAATGTCCTGCGCACACCAAGAGCAATGACCGCTATTCTTCGTTAGTTGATAAGCAGGGGTCACCTGCTGCCTGTTACAGCCCGCCGCGATAGCGCTTCTCAGCAATATAGAGATCCAACGCAACAATTGCTCGCAAGAGCACCTTGATGAGCAGATAGAGCGCGTACGCCCCCATCAGGATGAGCACTCCACCTGCTATGAACATAAGGAAAGGCAATATCGAGATTACTATATTACCACCGCCTCCAAAATACATCATAATTCCCCCTTTATCTGCGTAACGTGATAAGAGGGTATACGAATTCCATTTGTTTGAGGTTTCGGGCATTTCGCCCAATTGAAAAAGCCGCAGCGGCGTCTTCACGCTTCTTACTGCGGCTCCTGAAGATTCACAATCGAATGCTTATGCCAAGTGCTGCGCAGACCGCTCGCTGGCAAGCTCCGCTTCCTTGGCAAGAATGTACATCGCTGAGCTCCAGCCCAGCGGCGTGTTCACATTGGGCGTGGCAGAGCCTTGGTAGTACAGCTCTGGCAGGCAGCCCGGCTCCGTCATCACGTCTTCGCTCCAGCGAATATAGCGGCGCGCCTCTTCCGGATTGCCCAGCTCCAGATGGCACAGTGCCAGCCACGGCAGGCCAAAGGTCCACTCCGCCTCGGTTCCTTCGTAGAAGGCCAGAGGCTGGCCCCGTCCATGCTCTGCCTCCAGGGTGCTGTAATAGCTGTCTCCCTCGTAGCGGATGACCCCTCGCTCCCGCAGGAGGCGCTGCTCGACAGCGTTAACGATGGTCTCGGCCATTACGCCGGAGAACAAGCGGTACGGATAGATCAGGCTCAATTGGGCCAGATCCACCGGCTTATCTTTACTTTCCGCCGGGAACAGCTCGAGCAGCGTCCGTAGTCCCTTCTCTACCAAGCCCTGAGGTACTGCGGCGATTCGTTCGACTGCCTTGAGGCCTGCCACGCACGCGCCAACTGACGAGGCATGAATTTCCCGCCATTCCTCCCACATCCCGTTATCCGCATCCTCCCAGTAACGAACATGCTCCAGGTAGTGGACCAGCTTTTGCACCATTCGCGCATCTCTGCCGTCACGCAGCATCGTCTTGCCGCGCTTCAATCCCGCTCCTACTCCGAATAAAAACGCGCCAATGGTATCGTGCTGGATATGTCCCCATTCCTCATGATGAACCTCTTTCACCTGGTCATGAGAATAACGGGCATGCAGATATTCCCATGGATGATGCGGTCGCTGCATCGCAATCCAGTCAAGCTTCCACTCATAATCCAGGAACAGGTCAAAGAGACGGTAAAAAGTTTTTTCGTACGCCTGCGTCGTCTTGTCCAAATGGGGTAATGACATATAAATACTGTCTCGAATCCATACGTAACGGTAATCCTGCGAAGGACTGGCAATATACAAACCGTGAGGCAAACAAAGCTTGTTCAGTACAGCATAGCTATCTGTCAGCATCGTCGATTCCTCCTTGGCACCCGTGGTGACTACTTTGTCACTCATTGTGACCGGACGGTGACAACTTTAAACCCTGCCATCGTTCGAGCAATTTCGCAGCCGGAAGATGGTATCGTATATACATGACGAAGGGCCTGCACGACCAAATTCACTTTGCATGAGGAGATGACGCGTTTATGAGCCACATCTGCTGTATCCGGGTCAATGAAGATTCCATACCGGTCAATTTGGTTGGTACGGATCAGAAGCTGATTCCTTTTCTGCTTTCTGTATTGAATAGTCAGGAAGCGCTTTTATCTCATTTGAAGGACAAAATCATCAGCATCGACTTGTTCAGTACGGACGCCATCCTCTATTACAAGAATGGTCATCGGACCCGCATGCCCATTTTCTAGCAGGGCTTGCTTCTTTCTTAGGATATGATAGCTAGTATCGAGAGGTTAAGGCGCTCACTGCAGGTTCCGCAGCGGCCCTCACGCAGGATAATCGATCGATGAACGTCAACTGGACTCCGGTCCAGTTTTTTTGTTGACCTCCAGGAGGACGACGAACGCTTCAATCCTGTGCTATTGTAGAGATAACAGGCAGGCTAGCCGCAACAGCCTGTACTTTACATAAGAGAAGGAGCTGATTCTATGCAAAGGAAAGCTGTCCTTGGAGCCGTCTTGCTCCTCTTCGGCGTCTTTCTGTTTTTGGGCCAGTCGATTAACTACAGCACGGGACAATTGTTTGCGTACTTCTGGCCAACCCTATTCGTCATCCCGCTGGGCTTGTTTTTCCACTGGATGTATTTCTCCCTGATCGGGCGCAATGGGGTAGGACTGCTGATTCCGGGTGGTATTCTTATTACGGCCGGCTTCATCTGCCAGATTGCCATGCTCTTTAATAACTGGTATTACATGTGGCCCGGCTTCATCCTGGCGCCAGCTGTCGGATTGTTTGAATTCTACTGGTTTGGCTACCGCAACAAATGGATTCTGTTGCCGGTACAGATTCTCACGGTATTGTCGCTGCTGTTCTTCGCCATCTTCACAGCAGGCGGCCTTCTCAGTCAGCTAAGCGGCGGCCAATCGGCCATCGGATTGCTGCTGATTGTTGCCGGTGCCTATCTGCTGGTGGCGCGCCAGCGCCGCAGCGTCGGATAAGACCGCACAACGACACACAGCAAGGCCCCCTCACCCGAAATGAGGGGGCCTTGCTGTGTTCAATCGTGCTCTGAGCTGCAGCCTTTAGCCATCGGATTCATGGAATGCCCGCACTTCCGCACGAGTTGGCAAGGACTGCTGGGCACCGTGCCGGGTGACGGTTACCGCAGCGGCCTTCATCGCATACCGGATGGCCTGCTCCTCGTCGTGCGTCTCCAGATATTCGGCCACATAGCCGCCAATGAAGCTATCGCCCGCCGCGGTCGTATCGACTGCATGGACGCGGGTCGCATCGAACATGCGCAGACTGCCGCCCTGGATGAAGGCGCAGCCCGCCGCTCCGAGCGTGACGACCATGGTTTGTGTTCCCTGCTCCGCCAATTGCGCAGCCCCCGCCAGCAATTGCTGCTCATTCACCGGAGCGATTCCGGTGATCGTATGCAGCTCATGCTCATTGGGGATGAGCAGATCGACGTTCGCTAGCACCTCGGGCTCCAGCGTTCTCGCAGGCGCGGGATTGAGGATCGTCCGTTTGCCAAGACGTTTGGCCAGCTCCAAGGCATAGACTGCCGTCTCGTATGGAATTTCCAGCTGCAGGACAACCAGCTCAGCCTGCTCAATCAAGTGGCGCTGCTTGTCGATATCCTCACAAGTCAGATCGTAATTGGCACCGGGAATGACCACGATATGGTTGCGCCCCTCCCGATCTATTGTAATCATCGCCATACCTGTCGGTTCCGCCGACGGCATGACGCCGGAGGTGTCCACGCCGCTCTGCTGCAGCGAGTGGATCAGCCGTTTGCCGTACGCATCATCGCCCACTTTGCCGATCATGGCTGTCGCTACACCCAGCTTGCCAATGGCCGCCGCCTGATTGCCGCCTTTGCCGCCGGGCAACTCGCTTGAGCTCCCTGCCAGCAGCGTTTCTCCCTCACCCGGCAAACGCTCCACGCTTACCGTCAAATCCATATTCAAGCTTCCTATGACCACTGCTTTGATGCTCACCTGCAAGTCCTCCCTTATGTCTGCTGCATCTGTTGATTATAGACTGTTTCGCCACAATTGGAGGTACTCCTGCCCGGCAGCGTCAAAAAACCGCCCCATCCCGCCAGATACAGCTCATGCTTCAGCTCTCGGATCGACTCGCAGTTATACTAAGATGCAACGGTGCGGACGAATCGGCGTACATAAGCTTCCAGACTTTCAGACGTCATGCGGTACTCGTCCAGCAGACCATTTTCCGTATCCCACGTCCGAACCAGTGTAGCAAACTTGCCAAGTAACCGCTGCAACCCCAAGTTTGTAGGCACCCAGAAACGAAACTCACGAATCGGTTCCTGCTCCATGGCATTATGTTCTGCCAGGCACCGCATGCCTTCGAGAAACAAACGGCTGCCCCGATGAGCCTTCTGGATAAAGACAATCTGCAGCTGTGCAATATGTCGATTGGTATACTTCTCGTCTGCCGTCCCGCGGATATAGCCAAATGCCCCCACCGTCTCGTAATCGTTTGCAAAACAGACAAAGGCCTTTTTGTTCATGAGTAATGGAGAAGACAGGAAGCTTAGTGCGACAGGAAAAGTGTAAGGCAAGTTCAACTCTTCATAGTGCTCGAGGACAAGCGTCATGTACTTCTCCATATAATGCTCGCTTCTGCACGCCTCAATATAGTAATCCATGGTATTCCCTCCTCTGCGTCCCTATCCTGATTGGATGTGCTAATGGTTCTACTGTAGCACGGTAGCGGGAAAAATTCTGTGGTTTGCGTTACACTTCCTGCAGCTTATGGCCCAGTCTCGCACGGATCGGGGAAATACAAAAAACCGGCCTTTAGGCCAGCCGCAAATACCGCTTCAGCTCATCCATGCCGGTTGCGTAAATATTCTCCTCGCCGTGCATGCCTTCGCGCTGCCCGATGATTTGTGCAAACTTGCTGTAAAGACGGTTTAAATAGGTATGGTCACGCAGGGCAAAAAAGTGAAATTCACGTACATGCGGCGTTTCTGCAATAACGCTGCCAATCATCTCCCGGAAGCCCAGGAAGAACAGCATGGGACTGCGGTGATCTGGGGCGACGGCCGTCGATTGCATAAATAGAATGGGACCCTCGGGATCCGGTTCGTAAGCCTCGTTCACATACCCGAATTGTCCCCAACCGATTAGCGTCTCCCCCGACTGAATGAGCAAAATGCGTGTCCGTTGAATACTATCCAGGACATAGAAAAGGCTCTCTAGCAAATTCAGCTGCTCACTGAACAAATGTCGGTTACGGATGTAATACAGGACGAACCGGGCATAATCCGCATCGCTCCGGCACCAGGTAAATTGGACTGACATCGCACACCTCATCAACAACGTGGTTTGTTACTATGCGGCCGTGTCGGCTACGCGTCTTTAGGTCTCCATTTAATCAGGGCCTTCGCCACTGGTCGGCGGCGAAGGCCCTGGTTAACCCTTATTTTGCAGCAGAAGTACGGACTTGCTCGCTGGCCGTCATCATGTCCAGCACAATCTTGCCGAGCTTTGAGCCCTCTTTTTTATCCAAATTTGGCGGAGGTAAAAACATGGGTCCCACTCCTTTCTCTGAGGTGATGATGACTCTAATATAGCACGGTTGCCATATAAAATCTGTAATCTTCGCTACATTTTCTGCAACTTATGACCTAGAACCGATAGTAGCTGCGAACGCTCCCGCTCCCCGGCGGGGCGGATGTCCCGTTGCCAGTCGACGTGCGGCTGCATTCTATAGAGTTATAAGCGAAGTACAGCTGTTCAAGGAGGCGGGAAAACAATGAGTGGATGGGACACATGGGCCAAGGACCCGATGGAGCAGCTAGTATGGATGCATGAGCGGCAGAGCGGACTGCGGGCAATCATTGCGGTACATCATACGGGAAAAGGACCGGCGCTGGGTGGATGCCGCGTACGGCACTATGCAAGCGACGGGGAAGCATTGGACGATGCACTGCAGCTGGCCCGCAGCATGACCTACAAATGCGCTTTGGCCGGCATTCCATATGGCGGAGGAAAAGCAGTCGTGTTGGCCCCGCCGGGCTTCATGGGAGCGGCGCGGCAGGATGCCTTCCGAGCCTTGGGACGACAAATTGCCAGGATGCAGGGCCTGTACATCACCGGATTGGACCTCGGCAGCCTGCCAGCAGATATGGATGAGATCCGCCAAGAGACCGCCTATGTCACCGATACGACAGGCTCTCTCGGTGCAACGGGCGATCTGACGGCGGATATGACGGCTTACGGCGTATACCTGGCCATCCGAACCGCTGCACAGCGGCAACTGGGCTCGGATCAATTGACAGGGCGCACCGTGGCGGTCCAAGGTCTCGGCAAGGTAGGTTCATTCCTGTGCGCGTATCTGGCGCAGGCCGGCGCCCATCTGATCGTCTCCGACCTGGATCCCGCGCTGGTGGCTCGCGCGCGGCAGCGGTGGGGAGCCCACGCTGTCCCGGCAGATCAGATTCACCGCACCGCCTGTGACATCTTCGCCCCCTGCGCTGTCGGCGGGATCTTGAACTCGCGGACGTTGCCGGAGCTGCGCTGCCGGATTGTGGCCGGTGCGGCCAACAATCAGCTGGCGGAGGAAGCCATAGCCGATCAGCTCCAAGCCCGCGGCATCCTGTATGCACCCGACTACGCGATCAACAGTGGCGGCATCATCGTGACTGCGGCTGAACTGGACGGCCGAGATGCGGCCAGCGCCCGCCACCAGACCGAGTCGGTGCCGACAACTCTTACCGCTGTGCTCGATCATGCCGATCAGACCGGCATCACACCTGCAGCGGCTGCGGCCGTCCTCGCCAAGCGATTGATCGGCTGATGCAACAGCCGATCCAAGCGTTGCTATGACCGGCATTCCGACATTCGGCCTACGGGTTCCGGGTTACGCCTTATCCTCCACAACCTTCCAGAACGACGCCTTCGGCTGATGCCCGGCGTCGAACAGAAACGGCCAGTTCTTGCGGCCGCGTACAGGGAAATTATCCAGCCACGTATAGTCATCCGCCGCGCCCCAGAAGGTGACGGAAGTGATAGACTCGCTGTAATCGCGGAAGATGCGGAAGAACGTCTCATAACGCTCAGCCTGCCGGGTCATCATCTCTTCGGATGGGGACTGCAGGTCGGTTCGTTTGTCATCATGGGCGAACACAGAGACATCGAGCTCCGTAATATGCAGCTTCAGCCCCAGGCTGGCGTAGCGCTCGATGGCCCGCCGGATGTCGTCTTCGGCCGGATGGGCGATACTCCAGTGTGCCTGGAGCCCGATGCCATGGATCGGCACGCCCTGATCCAGCAGCGACTTGACGAGCGTATAGATCTTCTCCCGCTTCTCCGGGACCGCTTCGTTATAGTCGTTGTAGAAGAGCAAGGCGCCTGGATCAGCCGCATGCGCATACTCGAAGGCGCGGGCAATGAAGTCCTCCCCGGCGATGGACAGCCAGGGCGACTCCCTGAGCACCTCCGGTCCGCTGTCGGCGACGGCTTCGTTCACAACGTCCCAGGCGTAGATATTGCCTCTGTAGCGCCCGACCACCGTGTCGATGTGCGTCTTCATCCGTGCCAGCAAGCCCTCGCGGCTGATCTGTCCGCCTGCACCATCCTCGAATACCCAAGCTGGCGTCTGGTTGTGCCAGACCAGCGTATGCCCCCGGACCCCAATACCGTGCTCCTCGGCAAAATCCATCATCCGGTCCGCATGCTCGAACGTGTAGCGCCCTTCCTCTGGCTGCAACCGCTCGAACTTCATCTCGTTCTCCGCCGTGATGCTGTTGAAATGCTCACTCAGCAACGTGCGCTGCTCCTTCAACGTACGTGGGTTTACAGCAGCGCCTACCAGAAATTGATCCTGAAATACATCCTTCAGCTTGGGTAGTGAAGTGGCTGGTTGTGTCATATGCTTCGCCTCCGATTCGTTTTAGTCGGGCTGAACCAGACGGATTGTACCGTCTTCATTGTATTGCAGCTCGCTGTACTTCACGCAGCGCTTGTGATTGACACCCTCCGAGAGGGAGCTGTCATGGTAGAAGAGATACCACTTGTCTTGGAATTGAACAATGGAATGATGGGTGGTCCAGCCGATGACCGGCTCCAGAATCGTCCCCTGGAAGGTATACGGCCCCTGTGGAGTCCGACTAGTGGCATAGACCAGCTTGTGCGTCGTCCCCGTCGAATAGGACAGATAGTACAATCCGTTATACTTGTGTACCCAGGCGCCCTCGAAGAAGCGGCGGTCCTCATCGCCTGCAAGCAATGGCTCTCCGTTCTCGTCCAGGATGGCGATTTCCTCCGCTGCACCCGCGAACGTGAGCATATCTTCACTCAACCGGGCAACGCGTGGACCCAGCGCTGGAGCATCAGCTGCAGGCTCAGCACCTGATGGATCGAATTCACCCTGCTGCCACTTCTCCAACTGACCGCCCCATAGGCCGCCAAAATACATATAAGCCTCGCCATCCTCGTCCACCAGCACAGCCGGGTCGATGCTGAAGCTGCCCTCGATATAGGACGCCTCCGGCGCAAATGGTCCTGCTGGCGTAGCGCTCGTCGCCACTCCGATTCGGAAGTTCCCCTCCAGATCCCGCGCAGGGAAGTAGAAGTAGTACGTGCCGCCCTTGTAGGCAGCATCCGGCGCCCATAGCTGCTTGGAAGCCCACGGAATATCTCTCAGATGCAGGGCTTCGCCATGATCGGTCACCGGCGAATCGAAATCATCCAGCGACAGAATATGATAGTCCTCCATTTTGTACTGGTCGCCATTATCATTGGATGGTCCGTCATGATCAAGATCATGGGAAGGATAGATATACAGCTTGCCTTCGAAGACGTGGGCCGATGGATCGGCGGTGTAGATATGGGTAACCAGCGGACGGTGCTGTTGCGGTAGTTGGCTCATAACGTCTCTCCTTCATTTCCGTAGAATGCAATCAACCCCATTGTAGCGCTTACACGTACGTCCAACAACCCGTCAAACCTTAGATAATCTATCAAAAACTATAGGTTTCTCTGTTCGGAATGCTCCCTTCTCTCGGCGCTGCAGATCAGGTAAACGACGGTGAGCGATCCAAAGAATAGCACATTGTGCAGCATCTCTTTTCAGATGATAATGAAAGCGTACTCAATTCTGCTGCGCCTGGAACGGCAAGCGAACTCACCAAGGAGGGGATTGATTGTGTTCAATGCACTACTGGTGGACCCCAGTATCTATTCCCGGGAGAAAACGCGCTTGATTCTCGAGCGGCACCCGGCTGAATGGAGAATATCCGGCTATGCTGACGGTTACGAGGAAGCGGCAGCCATGCTGGCGGCCGCATCAGACGATATGGCTTATGCACTAATCATCATCCAGATGAACGGGGGTCCGGCGGAGCAGCGTCAGCTCTTCGCGCGCGTGAGCCAGTCGGCCGCCCTGCCTGTCATTCTGCTGGGTGGCCATGCCAGTTGGCTCGAGGAGGTGCAGGCACCCCGCGGATGCATCCGCGCAATCCTGCCGGAGCCTGCCGGGCCCAAGGCGCTCCAAGCGGCGCTGGCTGACATCCGGCGCGACCTGGAGCAGCCGCCGGGAGCGGGCACGCCCAAGAGCTGGACGGGTGGAACACCTTGTCCGGATATTGAGAAGGTCAAGAGCTACGTCGAGCAAGAGCTCCACTGCCATGTGACGCTCAAGAAGATTTCGAATCGGCTCCACTTGAACTGCGCCTATTTGGGCCAGAAATTCAAGCTTCACGAGAACATCACCTTCCATGAATATCTGCTGCGCCAGCGCATGGAGAAGGCCAAGACGCTGCTCGCCCAGACCAGTCTGAAGGTGTACGAGGTGGCCCGGGAGGTCGGTTACAGCGAGACCGACTGGTTCTACAAGAAATTCAAGGCGTACACCGGCGTCAGCGCCAACGCCTATCGCAAACAAACGTCCATCACCGCTTAAGGGGATGGACGTTTGTTTGTGTTGCTCAAGATTGAGACGCTTCGAGGATCGCCCAATAGGCCGGTTTGGGCTGCAGCTCACGGTCAAACGGCATCGGCGCATCGGTTCGCTCCACCGGAAAACCATTCAACCAGGTATGATTGTCGGCTATGCCCCAGAACACAACACCGTCTATGATGTCGCTGTGTTCCTGCAGGGCACGGAACAGCTCGCCATATCGCTGAGCCTGTGCTTCCAACCGGTCTTCCGGAATCGGCAGCCCCAGATCGCTGCGGTCTTGGTATTCGTAGACGCTCATGTCCAGCTCGGTAACCTCATTGACAAGTCCCAGCTCAGCGAACATCTGCATGGAGGTAATAATCGAATCCACGGAAGGCCAGCGGTAGTTAATATGCGTCTGATGGCCGACCCCGTCAATGGGCACACCATCGGCCAGCAATGACTGGACCAGCTCGTGGAGCCGATCGCGCTTGCGTAGTTCATTGGTGTTGTAATCGTTAATATAGAGCCGGATATCCGGCCCGCCGGCCTCGCGAGCGGCCCGGAACGCCGTGGCAATATAATCGGTACCGGTCAGCTCATACCACAGGCTGGCCCGCATGCCATCGGGATCGCCCGGCTCGATGACCTCATTGACGACATCCCAGGAGACGATGTCATCCTTGTACCGCTCCACCACGGTACGCACATGCGTCTCCAGTCGCTCCAGCACCAGCTGCTTGTTGGCTTCCCGCTTGGCCTCATCCGTCTCCTCCGCCATCGGCTGCCAGTTCTCATCGAGGAAGAACCAGTCTGGCGACTGATTGTGCCAGACCAGCGTATGAAAGCGGAGCGCCATCCCGTTCTCGCGGGCAAAAGCAACGATTCGGTCAGCCGGCTCAAAGCGGAATTGGCCTTCCACCGGCTGTAATGACGCCGGCTTCATCGCGTTCTCTGCCACCAGGTAGTTGACATGCTGCTTGAGCAGCTCCGCCGTCGGCCCCTCCGTCTGGAAGGGCTCGATGGCAGCGCCAATCGGGAAGCTTGCTGTATACGCATCTGCCAGCGAACGCAGCTCCTCCGGGGCGATCTGCTCTGCTGGCTCCGGCTCCTCTGCTTCTTCAGATACAGGCAGCGGCTCCGCTGATACAGGCTCAGCACCGGCTGTCTCGCCTTCAGGCACGGACGATTCTTCCGTGATCTCCGTGTCGTCCTTGGCAGGCGGCTCCGTTTCCGGACGGAGCGCGATTACCGCCAGGATCACCACGACAGCAGCCGCCGCACTGAGAATGGCCAGCCTTCGCTTGCTTGATTTGTTCACGTACACGCCTCCTTCCCCTAATTAGCGCTTGCCCTTAGCCAACCAGTCCCGTTCTTTCAATACTCTCGACAAAGTAGCGCTGTACAAACAGGTAGATAATAATGAGCGGCAGGATGGCCATGAGAATGCCGGTGTCCTGCACCATGCTTAGATAGAATGGATCTGTCGTCGACGCATCGCCGCCCTGCAGCAGGATGGCCAGATTATGCGGCAGCGACGAGAGCTGCGTGGCCATGACCTTGCTGCTGGTCAGGTACGTGGTCGTGTAGAAGCTGTCGTTCCACTGCCAGACAAAGGAGAACAGCATGACAGTTACGATAGAAGGAATGGCATTAGGCAGCATGATTCGGGCAAAGGTTGTGCTCACGCCCGCGCCATCTACGTAAGCCGCCTCCTCTACTTCCTTGGGGATGCCCCTGAAGAACTGGCGGAAGATAAAGATGTACAGCCCCGCCTTCAGGGAGGTCGCCGTCAGCGAGGTCAACAGAAACGGCCAATACGAATTGAGCAGGTTGACCGGCTTGCCCGTCAATAGCGGGATAATGCCCATCAGCGTGAAATCCTTCAGATTCAGATACATCGGAATCAGGATCGTTGTCGGCGGGACCAGGATCGTCAGAATGACACCGGCGAACAGCAGATTACTGCCCCGGAACTTCAGCCGGGCGAAGCCATACCCTGCCAGTGCGCAGGAGATAGTCGTCAGTATTGTCGTTGTCCCTGCCAGCGTAAAGGTGTTCAGCAGCGTCTGCCAGTAATCCATCACCGAGATGACTTGCCGGAAGTTTTCCAGCGTATAGTTCTGTGGAATCCATACGACAATTGGCGAATAGAGGTCGGCCTTGTCTTTGATGGCGGTGGCCAGCTTCTGAAAGATCGGGTACAGAATGACGAATGACAATCCTACAATCAATATAAACCGGACCACGGTCCAGAGCCAGCGTTTCCAGTTTTCCAGCGATAATACCCGGGTGGCTTGCATGCGTATACGTCCTCCTTTGCAAGTCTAGTCTTGATAGAACACTCTCTTGGACACAAGGTACGAGATAATGGCCAGGATGAGTGCAATCGCCAGAAAATAAATCCAGGCCATCGCCGAGCTGAGGCCGAAGTTGAACCGGGTGAACCCCGTTTCGCGTACCAGATCCGTCAGCGTATTGCGCGAGAACGAATCGATAATGGTGTAGATAATATTGACCAGGATCAGCGGACTGACCATCGGAAACGTAATTTTCCAGAACGCCTCGTAGCCAGTCGCGCCCTCAATCTTGGAAGCCTCATAGAGCGCCGGCGAGATGGTCTGGATGCCCGCCAGGAAGATCAGAATCTGCACGCCTGATTGGCTGACGATCTGGTAGATCCGATCCACCGCGCCCGTCAGATACACGACGATCCATTCGCTAACGCCAGCCTGTAGCATGATTCGCTCCAACTCGAAGCTGCCCAGTGCGTTGATGACCCCCGACCCACTGTTCTGATCATTCACAGCCTGGATCAGACTCGTGCTCTCCAGCGCCATGATGACGCCGGAAGCCAGGATGACGGGGAGGAAGAAGATCGAGCGGGCCACCGAACGGCCAAAAAACTTCTGATTCAACAGGACCGCCAGGAACAGACTGAAGATGACGATAAGCGGTACATTGACCAGCATGTTGATAATCGACTCCGTCAAGGCACGGTTGAAGCTGGTGTTGACCGTGAGTGCCTCGATGTAGTTTTTCAGACCCGTGAACTGAATGGACAGCCCCTGGGCATTGGCCTCCACTGTGCTGAGACTGTAGCGGAGTGATGTCAGGAGTGGCGTCAGGAAGAAGAAGATGAAGCCCAGCAGCCAGGGCAGGACGTAAACGAAGCCCCAGATTGCTTTTTGCTGTGCATACGTTTTCGGTTTGGACTTGAGTTTCAGTATGGCCTTCATCAACGCTCACCTCCTGTCACATAGCCTTCTGCCTCGATCTGACGTCCCTCTGCCGTTACGGGCACCGTATTATAGTTGACGATGAAATAGATGCCATTCTCATACGTAGATTTGAATACTCCGTCCGCCAGTTTTTCATGGCCTGTCAGACGCTGGCCCGCCACCTTGGAGAGCGCTTCATTGACTTCGCTGTACATCTCGGAGGCGGTGTCGATCCACCGCTCATAGTTGACGGCGTACAGATAGTCGAATTCGGTTTCTTTGACCTTGTGGCTCGGCTGGTAGATCCAGGTGAAGTACACATGGGAGCCGAACTCCAGACTTTTGAGTACATACTGATTGGTATTCGTATGGGTCGACAGATTATAAGGCGCACCCGTGTAGTCGATCGAACCGCGAATGACCATCTGATAGAACGGAATGTCCTCATCCTCCAGCTTGAAGCGGCTGCTGTTCAGCGGTGCATACGTAATATCCGTCAGATACGGGAGGGCATAGGCATTGCCGCCCTGGGCCATCACACGATCCTGGGTGCTGCTGATTCGCGTCAATGCGTCCACCGCAATGGCTTCGGCTTCCGTCCGGTCGATCTGGTTATTCTTGCGCATGTCGCTATTCAACTGCTCAGCCAAATCCCGGAGCGAGATGCCATTCGAAGCATACGGCTCCAGCCCCTTCAGCAGGGAATCGACGTAGCCCGGTACCACTCGTGGCGAGACAAGATAAGCTGGCGAGCGGTTGCGGTCACGGCGGTTAATCGCCTGGTTCATCGGATACAGCGCCGCCGGCGCTTCACTCAGCATCCGCGAAGCTTCGCGGGATACGCGGAATCCTTCCGTCCGGTGAGCTGTCAGCAGTGCCGTGTCCGGGTACAGCTCGACGTCCTGCTCCTCCAGGAACGTAGCCAGCTCCTGCAAGCCCTGCTTGCCGCCAAGCGCACCATCCACTTTTATGCGATCCGGCACCTTGTGATCCAGTCCTTCATTAAACCAACCCGCATATTGCAGCTTGATCTGGTCGACCTGTCGTTCCTTGAGCTGGCTGATGATTGCTTGGGCCTCCTCAAAGGTCGTCAGAGGCTCCAGCGCTTGATACGGAATACCAAGCCGGTGCTTCTGCTTGGGGATGCCACCCACCAGCTGCAGATAAAACGGCGTGTCCCCATCCTCGGAGACCTCGCTGGCAGGAGCCAGTTGTCCGCGCTCGATCAATAGCTCGCGGTAACGGGCGGCCATCCCTACATACGTCGCCTCTTCGCCATTCAGGAATACATAGCGCACCGCGAAGTCCGACCTGGTAGGCGCCTCCTGGAATTTAGGCAGCGTACGTACGGCTCCATCGGCATTCAACGTAATATCGTCCTTGTTGATGACGACAAAGCTCGGGTACGCATAGTTGAAGCTATTCACTTTGCCGCTGATGTCGGCAGTGATGGACGCGACAGCCGCGCCCTGCTCGATCATCCCCAGCATCGCCCGATCCTCCTTAATAATTCCGAAGACCGGCAGACGCACCTTCTCGTCCCTCGAATACGTCTGTGTGCTGTTCATCGTATTATCCATCCCGTATACCGCCTGGCGGTAGGCTGGATAGGCCCGCTTGCCATTGTTGAAATGGATCAGTGCACCGGAGCCGTCGGGAACGAGCATCGAGCCCTCTTCATCCGTGCCGCCGGCGCCGAAGAAATCGAGCACCGAGATGGCGTTAATCGGATAAGCCTCCGGAAAGCGGATATCGGACACCGGCACACGCACCAGCAGACTCTCATCCTCCAGCGTGTATTCGATGGACAGATTGAACATCCGCGGTGTAGGCTTGGGCTGGTCCAGATTATTGTCCGCAATATCCTGCTCCAGGTCCTCCGGCGTATAGCCCGCTTCCTCAAAGGCCGCGAGTGCCCGCTCCAACTGCAGCCCCTGCAGCGCCGAATCGTTCCGGTTATAGAACGGGGCTTCCCGGTCCTCGGTGTAGGCAATGCGCAGGGCGCGCTGTCCCGTATTGTCCAGCTTGCTCAGCACCATCTCCTCGAAGCGCTCCTTGCTGATCCGCATGGGCATATCATCCATCGTTTTCTTGTTCGTGCCGAACTGATAGGACACCCGAAGTCCGTCCGGGATGCGTTCATACTTCATCTGCTGATGCAGGACACTGTCCGTGTACGAGTTGACCGTGCTGATCTGCCCGAGGTTGTTATAGAAGCTCATACGAACCTGTGAGGAGAGCATATCCTTGTTGGTCCCCGTGGCCAGCGTGTCAGCGTACGGATCAGCCGGATTGCTGCGCCAGATCTCTCCGCTCGCCCGATCCAATACGGCAATGCCTGCGTTCGCTTCATCGACGTACAACTGCAGCGATCCGCTCTCGGCAATTCCCTTCATGCCCTGCATCTGTGGATTGGAGAAGGACGCCTCGAGCCGTTCCCCGTCAGCGACAGCAATCACCTCAGGCTCGGCAGCGGCCTGCATGGCTTCCGAATCGCCCCCCGAGCAGCCTGACAGGAGCAGGGCGGTCAGCAACAGTGCGACCCCCAGGTAAGTTTTCGTTACTCTCATCCGTTGCCTTCCTTTCTAGCTTCTTAGCGACAGCTCTTGGTAAATCGTCGAGACGAACGAAACGATCTGCTGGACCAGACTGAAGAACAGCAGGCACAAGAACGCCATGAACCCCATAGCGAGTACCGTGAGCGCCATGGTGACCAGTGTCTTGGATGGCGAGAACTGGTGTACCGTCATATTCCCTACGAATAGCAGGAACAGACACCAGACGACGGCGATGCTTCCCGAGAAATAATAGAAGGCTGTCTCCTGCAGCGTGATATAGTTGCTGAGCCAGATCCAGGGGAACTGAATCAGCACGAGCGGCACCAGCGCAAAACAGGTGGCCATAAAAATCTCGACGAACTTGCCTTCCCCATCCATCAACGTAGTCAGCGACCAGTTCGCTACGCACCAGAACAGCACGGGCACAACAACGTACATCAGCTCCATCAGGCTGTTCAGGTATTTCGGATTGGTGAAATTGACGAGAAAGCCGCTGTACTGGCTTTGCAGAATCATGGTGAGGGCAAGCAGGGCCAGAATGACCCAAGCCGCAATCAAGTTGCCCCTGCGTTCGTGCTCATATTTCATATCCCAGAACCCGTTAAAGGGACGCACGATCAGGTGCAGCGGATACGTAATTCGCTCTCGGTTCATACGGACACGACCTTCTTTCTGGCCTTCATTTTGCGATATCTGCTCACCAATACGAGCAAGACGACCGCCAGCACAATACCGGACATGATGACGGAGAAATGCTCGCGCAGCACCTCTTTACGCAGCAGCTGGAATGCCTTGGAGTAATTCCCGTGATCCATACTTTGTCTGAAATAATGTACCGCATCGCTATAATTGCCTTGACGCAGCTCCGCTTTGCCGATGCCGGCATAGGCGTATTCCAGATTGGCATTCAGGTTAATGGCCTCATAGAAATACTGGGCTGCCTCCGCTTCATTCCCCCGGTAGTAGCTGCGAACCGCTTCGTTCAGTACGCGGCCATATTCGGTCGTCTGAAACCGGGTGATCTCGCCAAGCGCCTTGTCGAGGACGAGAATGTCGTCGCCCGAGCGGGTAATCGCGATCGGGGTGTTGAACTCGCCCAGCCGGTTGCCGAGTCCGCCGAAGATGTACATCAAGTGTCCATCTCCGTTATACGTGAAGATTCTGCCCAGCTTGGCATCCAGGACCGAATACATCTCGCTGTCACCGACATCGATGTCGATCAGTCGCGAGGGCCCGGTGCTGCTCGTGTAGAGGAGGTCACCCATGGGGGAATCCATCCCCTCTCTTCGCAAAATATCAGTTCCCTGGGCATTGAGTTTCTTGATGGGGTCGCCGAAGCGGTCGCCGTTCGTCGCATAGATGAACCCCTCTTCATTAATATCCAGGCTTGTGAACTCTGTCGGCGTGAACATGACCATCTGGCTGCGCTGCTGCCGGGTCGCGAGCATCTTCCACAGGTATTCCACCGGATCCACATAGACGCGGTTCGCACCGATGAAGGTGGAGAAGGTGCCGTCCGAATTGAATTCCATGAACCCGTCGAATACCCCCGCTGCCATCACATAGACCCGCTCGCTATTATCCACGACCAGCCGCATCGGCTGGAACACAAAGTTGGCCTGCAGCAGCTCCGATTCCGGGGAATCAATGATCTTCACCAGCTCATCGTTCTCGTCGAGATGGACGACGCGCCGGTTGCCGGTATCCGCGATGTACAGATGACCTGTCTCTGTAACGAACAATCCCTGCGGATTGGCGAAGCCTTCCTGGGCACCGCCATTCACGAAACCATCGATGACATCAATCGGCTCAAGGCGCTCATCCAGCCGCACGACCCGGTTGTTGCCGGAGTCGAGGATGTAGATCGTGCCATCGGCCCGTACGTACAAGTCGTTTGGTTCCTTGAACGCTCCCAGCCCCAGCGACTGTCCGTCATGCAGATCGGTCGCCTGGTAGGCTGCCGGAGCGGCGACCGCCTCGCCCCAGAAGGAATACATATAGGAAGCCGAGACCTCGGCCGCCTGTGCCCGCTGGCCGCCCCATACGCCCAGGCACAGGCAGCAGCAGAGGGCAACGAGCGTCAATTTGGTAAGACGCGCACTCTTTGGCATCTTGTCGGTCCCCCTTTTTAATCCGTATAACAACGAATGTAATACACGTTCCATTGTTCGCTTTCGAGTACCAAGAAGGTTGGAGGCAGGAAGGCACTGAGGAGCGGAGCGTAGCTGGAAGCTACGTGAGCACCGGAAGTTCCGACTGCATTCAAGATTCGCCGCCGAATCCTCATCCTGAACCACTTCCGTAATCGGAAGCGAACCTAGTCTTTCATGCCTGAGGTGGCCATCGTTTGGATGACACTACTCTGGGAGACGATGAACAAGCTGATCGGCACGATCATGATAACGAGCGCAACCGCCGCCCCTACCCCGGCCCTGGCTATACCGCCCTGGATAATCTGGCTCAAGGCGTAGTTCAGCGGCTTCAAATTCTCACTGTAGATAAAGTTGCCGCCATCCGTTCCCCATAGGGCAGGGAACTGGAGAATCATCAGCGTCAGCCACGCCGGCTTGACATTGGGCATGACAATACTCCAGAAAATGCGATATTCACTGGCACCGTCAATCTTGGCCGCCTCCAGCAGCGCATCCGGGATCTGCTCCATGAATTGCTTCATCAGGAACAGTCCCAGCGAGAAGGCCAGCGACGGCACGATAATAGCTGCATGCGTATTAATCCAGCCGAGCCAGGACATGACCATGTAGTTCGGAATGGCCGTGACATGCGGCGAGAACATGAGCGAGAGAATGACGATGGTGAACAGAATTTTTGAGCCAGGGAAGCGGTATTTGGCCAGTGGGTAAGCAGCAGCCGAGGCCAGGAAGATATGGCCCGCCGTCCCCAAGCTCGTAATCAGAATCGTATTGGAAATATACCGGGTGAAGGGCACCCAGGAATTGCCCATCAATGCCACCAGATCATAGAAGTTATCCATCGTCGGATTGTTGACGAAGAAACGCGGCGGGAAGATAAACAACTCATCCAGTGGCTTGAAGGCATTATTGATGGTATAGACCAGCGGCAGCACCATGAAGGAGCCGAATATCGCCAGCAAGCCAAACAGCAGGAAGCTGACAGTGAACGAGCGATTCAGCCGCTTGCGAACACGCAGCACCGGGAGTACTTTGGTCGACATCTTACTCCCCTACCTTTCGAAGCAATTTCTGCGTCACAATATTGGTGCCCAGCATGAGACCGAAGAGCACCGTTGCGATCGCGGACGCATAACCCATCTCGAAGCGAATGGTACCGAAGTCCATGAGATGCGTGACCACCGTATGGGCCGCATAGTTGACACTCGGGAAGCCAGCCAGCGCGATGGAGATGTCGGCTACCGCGAAGGCGGCCGTAATCTGCATGACCGCACCGAACATCAGCTGCGGCTTCATCGATGGCAGCGTAATGTACCAGAGCTCTTGCCAGCGATTCTTGATACCATCCACGGAGCCTGCCTCCACCAGTGTCTTGTCAATGGTCTGCAAACCGGCGATGAACGCCAGGAAGCTGGTACCCAGGCTTAACCACAGCTGGACAATGATAACGATGGCAAGAATGTATTTCTCGTCCTGCAGCCATTGGATCGGCTCCAGAATGAAGCCGACGCGCATCAGGAAACCATTGAGATAGCCGTAGCTGTCACCGGAGAAGATGATCAGCCAGATGAAGAACACATTGCCTGAGATCGATGGTGCATAGAACACCAGTGTCATGAAGGCCCGGACCTTGGGCGAGAGCTCGTTGATGATCCAGGCAAACAGGAAGCAGGCAACGTAACTGATTGGCCCCGTAATGACGGCGAACAACAGGGTGTTTTTGAGCGCGATCAGGAAGACATCATCGTTCAGAAACAGACGTGCATAGTTCTGCCACCCGATGAAGCGGGGGAACTCCAGCATATTGAAGTAGAAAAAGCTGAGCACGAGCGACATAGCCACCGGGATGACAGTAAATAAGAAGAAAATGAGCATGAACGGACTCATCAGCACGTACAAGTGCCTGTGGGTATGCAATTGCTTCCGCAACAGGGCCCAACGGGAGGTTTTCTCCGGCGGGACGGCATAGACTGCGACGTTCTCGGTTCTTTCAGCTTGCAACGTATTCCCTCCCTACCGGACTGGCAGATCGAACTCCTGCCTCTTGATCGTAATCTCGTCATTAATGTAGACAATATAGTCGGATAACGCCTCGCGCGGATTCTCGCCCGCATTCACGACTCTTCGGAAGGCATTGTCCAGGTGACGGCCGGTAAAATATCCGCCAGGGATTTGAGGAATCCCTTGCACCCATTGCCATTGGCTTTCCAGGTTATTGTAATCCTTGACCGGCCAAGGCAGCTGCTCCAGCGCCTCGATATTGGCCGTTGGGTAGCGGGCTGCCGCTCCCATCAGGCCTTCCATTTCGCGGCCGTATTCAATCTGCGTCTGCTTTTCCGTCCACCACTTCATGAATTCCCAAGCCGCGTCTTTGTCCTGGGCATTCTCCAGCATGAGAACGGCGCTGGTCGAGCTCGCCACTTCATGCGTAATCGAGCCATCGCTCTGCTCCGTACCCGGAACAATCGTGAATTCCCACAGGTTGCGGATCTCAGGTGCCATGACGGTCAGCATATTGTAGGTGATATAATCGGCGATGCCGATTGGCATCTCTCCTGTCCGGAAGCGGTTCGGGAAGTCTGCCCGCAGCGGGAACTTGTAATTGGTATAGAATTGCGTCCACCGCTTGAACGCCTCCATCGAGATTTCCGAATCGAGCGCACTGGCCAAGTGATCTTCCTGATAGAACTTGCCGTCATTCTGATACATCAGCATGGCAAACGTGGCGTTGGGGACCAGTGCCGCATTGTTAATCGTATCCTCGATCGGGAGGAAGAACTCCATGTTGTGCTTTTGCAGCACGGAGATCATCGTGTAGACTTCGTCCCAGGTCTTGGGCGGCGTCAGGCCCAGTTCGGCCAGAATGTCCTTGCGGTAGAACAGCATTGGGAATAGCTGCTGCTCTGGCAGCGCATAGACACCGTCATTGTAACGGTAAGGCGTGATGGCGCTCTCCCTGAATCGTGAAGCGACATTCTCAAAATCGGCAAATCCGCTCAGATCAGCCGCTGCCCCACGCATGGCATAGTTGACCGGCACGTCCTCGCCCATCTGCATTGCCACGTCAGGACCTTGCCCGGCCAGCGTAGCTGGCAGCAGGATGTTAGGGGGCACGAGCCGCAAGCTAACGGAAATGTTAGTTGCAGGTGTGAACGTATCGTCAATCAGGCCTTTCAGCACCTGAGCCTGGTCCCGACCGGTGGTAATCCACACCGTGATGGAACGCTGCATTTCCTCGACGTTCCCGATGCTGTCATAGTCTTCTGTATATGACGCAATGTAAGCCCCAAGCTCATGGCGGGTTTTCTCCAGCAGGGTCGCCTCTGCCCGTGGCAGCTCAGCCCCCGGCGTGGAGACGACCAGGTAATCCAGCGACAGCGGCTGCTCCCGTACCGTCAGAATCCAGGTGCCCAGACCGCCTACATTGATCTTGAAGCTGTCGAGCCTTCTGGCAACCGTCTCTGGGCGCTCGGCCATGTCGTTGAGCTGATGCACCAGTGCATGCAGCACAGCGACTTTGTCACTTGCCTCTCCTGTCACTAATTCCAGATGGTCTGCGACGGAGCCAACAATCTCCGCCTGCTCGCGGAACACCTCCGTCATCTCAGGAATTCGCCGTTCCAGTTGATAGTCACGAAGGGGATCTGGATTATTGGAAGTAATCATCAGAATGTTGCGATACATCTCATTAAGGGCAAGGACACTGGACTCAATTGTCCTCAGCAGCGGGGCAATATCGCCAAGCGTTACCGTCATCCGCAGCCTGTGGGTCCCCTGGGTCAGATGGAACAGGTACGGCTCCTCTTCTCCGCCGAGCACATCCGTCTGCCATTCCGTCCCGTGATTGAAGCGCAGGCGCTTCATTTCCTCAAACGGGAACTCGCCATTAATGGTCAGACTGCGCGTGGAATAAATGCCCCTCAGTTGGTCCTGTTTGCGCTTGAGAGCGATTTGATAGAGTCCATCCTCCGGTACTTCAATGTCCCATTCGATCCATTGTCCTGGTATTTTCCAATTGAGACCACCGATGCTGTTGATGCGAATCTTCGACACATCATAGGGCTCGACAGTCGGTGAAGAACGATCCGACTCGGGATAGAGCGTCGGTGCCGATTTGCTGACCGCATCCTCCGCCTGAATCTGAATGAACTGTCCCTGTGCAGGCTGCAGCCCTTGTGCCTCATAGTCCGCCTTGACCTGCTCATACGTCTGCAGTCCCTTATCCTGGTAGAGCTCAATATATTCAATGACCATGGGCTCGCGCTGAGCCTCCAACGCGATCGTCCGCGTCCCCGCGTCGAAGTGGAACAGATAGGAATCCTCATAGTAGCCTTCACTGTCCTGGAATTCGGCCAGCTGCCATTGCGGACGCTCGACTTGTCGTGGGCGTAGATCATTGCCCCGGTCATCACGCCGGATATAATCTTCGCGATTGTCCCACACCCGGTCGAACAGCAGCAGATCAGCCCCACGGAAGGGCACTTCGCCGTCAATGGTGAGCACTCGCTCGATGGACGAGCTCTTGCCGCTGACCGGATAATAGTGGACGCGCATATTGTACATGCCGGTGGCCGGCACTTCGACCTGCCAGCTAATCGTGCCCGTCTCTGGCGTCAATACCGCCTGGCCTTGCGCACCCATATAATTCTCGACAATCTCGAATTCGCCGCCTGACGTCTCTACGAAATCGGCCCCTGGGATGCGGATGATCTCATCCGGCCTCGCACTTGAGGCATGCCGGTTATAATACTCGTCATAGCTGTCCTCACCCGCCGAGTCCGATACCGCTTCAAAATCCGCCTGCGCTTGGACCTGCCACGACTCAGACTGGTTACTGGGCCAGGCCCAGATGGAGACGAGGAGCGTGAAGGCCAGCAGAACGATCGTATAAGTCTTCCAACGACGCTTCATGATTTACCTCCTAACCTGTAAATATCCCCGAAAACTTATAAATTCTATAATAAGAACAAAGTGCACAGTCCCCATTTCGAAGAATCAAAATGGGGACTGTTCAATGATTCTTATAATCGTTATTGATAGACCTCGTCGATTGCGGCCTGGATCGGCGATTTATATTTCTCAATGACCGTCGATACCGAGACGCCCTGGAGCAGCTCATCCACCATGTCGTAGTAAGGAATGGAAGGGAACGAGTTGCGGTCGATGATGTTCATGTTATCCCCTGCCATCCGTGCATTTGCGATATCATCTTCATTGTCGAAGTTCGTCTCCAGTCCTGCTTGACCCGGATAGTCGTAGATCGACTCGATTTCGTTAATCTTTTCCCAGATGTACATGATCTGCTCCGGGTTCTCCGTCTGCTTCGGAAGCGTCAGGAACTGAACCGCTGGCTCATGTGCATGGTATGTGGAAGCGCTCGGGCCTTTCGGGAAAGGTACAAAGCCGATGTCAAAGTCCTGCATATCCTGCTTCAATCCACTCGTTTCGTATTCAGCCCCGGCATACATCAGTGTGTTGCCCTGACGGAAAAACTGTCCTGGCTCTGTCCAGTCGCCGCCTTCGGTTGGTCTCCCTACCTGTTCAGTTGCCAGTCGGGAGATGAAATTGAAGACTTCCAGCACCCGAGGGTCATCCAGATTCTGTTCTGTGCCGTTGACCAGATCCGTCTCGTTGGCTGCCAGTGCTTGCTCTGTCAGTGAATGACCCGCGAGGCCCCACGTATCCAGCTTGGAGTCGTTGTTCGTGTCCTGATTAGCTTCCTTGGCAACCTGGATAAAGGTGTCCCAGTTCCAGTTGTCTTCATCCACATACTCCTGCAGCGGCTTGAGGCCGAGGTTTTTCATCAGTGTACGGTTGTAGAAGATACCCGTGATAAGGTTGGTCTGGCCTTCCGAGAAGCCGTAGCCTTTACCTTCGTATTGCGAGTACATCGAGGTTATCCGCTGATTGAAAACCTGCTCGTTGGTGGTGTACTCATCTACCGGCCAGAACAGGTCTTGCTTGGTGAGCGCCGGAATCATGTACGCTTTACCCATGCGAACGATATCGCCCAGCGGCTCGCCAGCCATCAGGGAAGCAACCACGCGTTCCTGGTATTCGCCGTAATCGATGGCGATGTATTCGATGTCGAAGTTATGCTTTTCCTTGAGCGCCTCCAGATTTTCCAGACGCTGAATATTGTCGGGGTTATTGTCGGGAATCGTCATATCCCACCAAGAGACGACCTTGATTGTCCGTCCGCCCATATCAAAATCCATCTCGTTGGCCGGTGGCTCCTCTTCCTCGGGAGTATCTTCTGTGTTTTCGGTCACTGCGGGATCTTCGCCCGGTCCTTCATTGACCGGCCCGTTACCTCCGGTATTACCACTGCACGCGGCCAGAGTAATTGCTAGCATCAAACTCAGAAGCATAAACAAATTCTTTGTTGTCTTCATCGTTATCCCCCTCAAATGGATGATCTACTTCGAAAGTGTAGCGCTTTCATTTAGGGTCTACAACCTGCGTAAATACAGGTTTTTTCACCTGTCTATGTATAGGTTTTTTGCGTTTTTTCACCCTTCTGATTTATGGCTCATTGACGAGGCAAAGATCGGGATAGGTAAGTAAAGGATTGCTGCTTCCCCTCGGCCGATTTTCCTGAGATACTAGTAGAGATTTGCAAATTTCTCTTTACCCTTATCGTCCTCTCGCACCCACACTGCGCCACCTGTAGCGCACCTTTCTTCCTCTATTCGCTCGTCCTCCCGCCGATCGTCCTCTGTAGCGCACCTTTCTTCCTCTATTTGCTCGCATTCCCACCACGCGCACTCTGTAGCACACCTTTCTTCCTCTATTCACTCGCATTCCCGCCACACGCACTCTGTAGCGCACCTTTCTTCCTCTATTTACTCGAACCCCTGCCCCACGCCGTCTGCAACGCACCTTTCTTCCTCTATTTGCACGCATTCCCATCACGCGCCCTCTGTAGCGCACCTTTCTTCCTCTATTCGCTCGCACTCCCGCCACACGCACTCTGTAGCACACCTTTGTTCCTCTATTTACTCGCACTCCCGCCGCACGCCGCTGTAACACACCTTTCTTCCTCTATTCGCTCGCATTCCCACCACGCGCACTCTGTAGCACACCTTTTTTCCTCTATTTGCTCGCACTCCCACCCGCCACGCGCCTCTGCAATTCACGCTGGACCAATAGAAAAGGCGCATGCCCGCCAAGCGGACATACGCCTTCTCTGTACAATGGTAGTTACGTGCGGTTAAGCTTACTTGTCGAACGTCCACTCCGCCAGCTGGAACAGCTCGGTCTCCTGCTCGCCCCGGAAGACCAGGTACAGGTCATGGGTGCCAGTCGCGCCCGTAACCTCTGTCGACAGGTCGGCTGCTTCTCCCGATGCCAGCTCCGAGACGCTGAGCGTGCCTGCCAGCTCGCCCTCGGGACTGCCCAGTCGCAGCTCAATGTTCCCTGCTGCACCAGTGCCCAGGAGACGGGCCCGGAACGTGGCTGCACCGTCGCCAAAATCGACCGAAGCCAGCGCCAACCAGTCCCCGTCCTGGATATCGACTGCCTGCGTGCGCGCGTGCGTGTCTGCCGGCGCTGTCAACAGTCCGGCGCTCCAGGCCATGGTGCCACCGCTAGTTGCTGCATAGGGATCATAGGACTGCAGCTGCTCTACGCCTTCGTAGGTCGCTGTAATCTCTGCAATCTTTCCGTCCGCAGGGTCGAACTCCACTTGGTTGAGATGCGTCGAGCGGTATCCCTTGGCTACCCCCATCGCTTTCGATAATGTCTGTGCATGGTAGGCGATGTACCAGCTGTCACGAAATTCAAAGATGGCATGATGGTTGTTGCCGCCAACCCCGAAGAAGTGAACCGGGTTCTTGAGAATCGAGCCCTGATACGTCCAAGGCCCCATCGGATTCTCGCTCGTCATATAGATAATTTCGCCCGCCCGCGGGCTGCCTTCTTCACGGACGCCATCGTAGAAGTTGGAGCAATACGTGTAATAATACAAGCCATTCACCTTATTAATTCCGGCATTCTCGAACATATAAGGGGCAGGGATAACCTCTGCTGTACCGATCACGCTCGTCATATCAGCGCCCAACTGCATGACTCGGGCCGTGTCGGGACGCGCATACTGTCCCTCAGGCACGCCGCCACCAAAATAAATATAGGCCTCGCCGTCATCGTCCACCAGTACCGCCGGGTCGAACAGCCAGGTGACTGACTCCACGCCCGGCGTCTGCCGGGTAATGAGCGGCTTGCCAATTGGATCAACCCAGGGACCCTCGGGACTATCACTCGTCAAGACACCGATGCTGGTTGCATTGTTGGCGAAATACAGGAAGAAACGATCTTTGCCATCGATAACTTTGTGAGCAGCGGCTGGCGCCCACGATTGGGACGCCCAGGTAGCGGCGCCTTGTGGCCCAGCCACCGGAATGGCGCCATGATCCGTCCAGTTCATCAGATCGGCGGATGAGATGACATTCAGCTTGTTGATCGAGCTATACGAATTCTCCTTGATCTCCCCCGCTGCATCATACTCCAGTTGATCACCCGTCATATACAGGTAGACGCGGTCGTTATAGACCAGGGCATACGGGTCAGCACCGAATTTGTGTGCCATCAATGGGTTGCCATGCGGTGGCAGCTTGCCCAGCGGTTTGGTGATCGCCTGCTCTGCTGGTGTCACCGATTGTTCGTTCTGCTCGTTCTGAATGGTTCCGGAATCTGAGTTAAGATGAGAAGTCATCATTGCATCTCCCTTTTGTTTGATAGTATCGGACTGCGTTTCTATTATTACATACACGACGATTGCCAATAGAGTCATAATCGACAGAATGCCTGCCCATGCCCGTGCCCCTTGTCCCCAGCCGCTCATCGTACGCCATCACTCTCCTACGCTACTTAGGGTGTCCCTGTACTCCTGGGGTGTCATCCCCGCTGTTTTCTTGAAAAAACGCGTGAAGGAGTGTGCCGCCTCATAGCCTACCGCCGCAGCAACATCCCGCACCTTGAGCTCTCCCTGCTCCAAGAGCTGCTTGGCCTGACGGACGCGGCACTGATCAATATAGTCGGAAAGATTGATGCCGCACTCCTGCTTGAAAAACCGGGATAAATACGATGGATTGAAATAGTGGATTTCGGCAAGTCGAACCAGCGACAAATCATCCCCGAGATGATCCTGGATATAGTTGCAGATTCGCTCGATGACATGAGCAGTCCTGTCCTTGGCATCCATCCGTCTGACTGCGAAAATACGCCCTGCGATTAATGCGAGGTAATCCACGCCCTTGCGCAGTGAGGCGTGCTCCTCCAGCCGCATCAGCATGCCATAGTCGCCGACATGGGTGTGCAGCCCCCAACGATTAATGAAGGACAAGAGCATGAGGGCCACCGCATAATAGGCCTCCTGGCTCCGCTGAGCCAGCGCTTCAGGCTGCTGCAGCTTGGCCGCAACCTCCTCAAAAAGCTGGTTGAACTCTTCTTCCCGGCCTGCCTCCAAATGCGCCGCCATCTGCTCTACCTTCTGGTTGACCCGTCCGCCGTCTCTAACCGATCCGCTGTCCTGTGCCTCGGTGCGATCTGTAATGATCATGGAAATGCCGTCGCCAATTCGCATCTGCTGTTGCTGCCGCAGCCTTTCGTGCTGCTCCCGGACATCTCTCCAGGCGCTGGGCGCGCCGCTGATGGTGAAAGAGCTGGGCAGTCCAAGCGACTCCATGCAGGCCTCCTGGACCAGCTCCAACGTACCTTCCAGATAACGCACCATATGCTGGGCGACCTTCTCCTCCGCATAGATCGAAGGCTGGATATACCATACCATGTCGCCATGCTTGTCGGTCGTGCCTGCGCTGCGGGTAGGACTGCCCAGGAACTGGCGCCAAATGACGCCAACCGCAGCCGTCATCTCCTGCTTTGCTGCATACGATGTGCCTGCCGGGAAGAACAGATGTCCCAACGCCAAGAGCACTGGGGTTCGCGGGTCAAGCGGCAGCTGACAGCGCGCGAAATCCCGCTCCATGCTCTCCGGATGCTCTGCCAGGGTTGGGCTCTCGTGCAACAGATGCCGCAGATAGTCGCCCTGGGCCATGTATGTGAGTGCATCCATCTGCTCCTGCGACTGCTGGACCAACTCACTCATCTGATTGCTATGATCGATCTCGCGGATGACCTCTGCAATCGTCTCCGTCACCTTGGAGTAGCCTTCCGTCTTCAGCAGATACCGTACATGCGGCATCTGAAATGCCTGGTACGCATAGTCGAATTCGCTGTAGCCCGTCAGGAAGACAATTCGACAACGCGGCCAGTACGTCAGAATTTCCTGGGACAGCTCCAAACCGGACATGCCGGGCATCCGGATATCCGTCAGCACGATGTCGATCCGCGTCCGCTCCATCCACTGCAACGCTTCCTTGCCAGAATAGGCCCGGCAGATGTCCAGCTTCTCCGGCATCAGACGGTGAAACACCTCGTAGAGTCCATCAGTGATAATCTCCTCATCATCCACGATCAACAGACGATACATCACGCGCCTCCTCCCATCCGATTCGAATCACGACTTTCAGTCCGCCCAGCTCGCTTCGGGAGAGCTGCAGGCCGCTGGCTTCGCCATAAGTAAGGATCAGTCGCCGGTGAATATTCATAATTCCGGTCATTTCATACGATTCCGAAGGGTGATGTAGCCGGTACCTCAGATCCTCCAGCGCTTCTTCACTAATGGGTTCCCCGTTGTTTTCAATGATGACACAGACAGCATCCGCTGCTTCTTCGAAGGTTACGCGCAATCGTCCCTCGTCCAGCATCTTCTCCAGGCTGTGCTCGTAGGCATTCTCAATAATGGGCTGGATAATGAGCCGCGGTACGCGAATTCGGTGCATGGACTCTGGAAGCTCGTCGAATTGTACGGTAATCCGCCTGGAGAATCGCAGCTTCTGAATCTCCGTATACATACGGGAATGGCGGACTTCCTCTGCCAACGGAACATGATCCTCGCCATTGCGCGTAATAAATCGGAAATACTCGCCCAGCATGTCGGTGAACTCCTCGATCCGCTCGACATCGCCGGTTTTGGCCAATGAATTCAGGATGAAGAAGCTATTGTAGAGAAAGTGCGGATTGATCTGCGATTGCAGCTGTTTGAGCTCAGCCCGCTGCATCATCATCTTTTGCTTGAAGTCCTGGTCGATGAGACTTTGCAGTTTCTTGAGCATGTGATTGAATCGGTGGTACAAATAACCGAACTCATCCTGCTGCTCGTGCTTGATTGGAATATTCAATGCGCCTCCCTCCATTCGTTTGAAGCCCTGAACAAGTAAAAAGAGCGGCTTGTGAATGAACTTGTAGGTCGAGTATGAGATCAAGATGATGGCCATCAGCGAAGCAATGGCAAAGATCCAGGCCCAGTTGTAAAACTTGGAGAGGGGCAGTCTGACCGTCTCCTCCGGCAAATAGGTCGCAATGGTCATCTCCAGCGGCTCCGAATACACCTGATCCACTTGGTATAGCACGCCATCCATATCCAGCAGAGCCGTAAGCTCGCGGTACGACTTGCGCTCTGAGAGGTAGCTCTGGATAATGGTGGCGGAATCAGGATCACTGCTCAGGACAAAGCCTGAACGCTCAGACATGAGGAAAGAGCCGCTTTCCGGGTATAAATGCACTTGCTGCAGCGAGGAGCGCAGCCGTTCTGGGTCCAGCTCGATCTGGACGATAAAAAGCGGCAGCTCCCCTCGGCGTCCGCTAAATTTGGCCGCACTCAGATGCAGGGTGTCCCCCCACCGGATGAGCCGGTGCTCCCTGCGGATCGAGGCGGCATCAAACCGCGAGAATCGCTCCGAATCAAAAGCGGTGACAGCGTTCGAAGCGGAAACGGTTTTGTTCATCGTCCGGATATGGACGTAAATATCCTTGATATAGGCGCTGCTGTTTTTGAACGAGGTAAGCCGCTGCGCGACATAATTTAAGCGCTCCCGTTGCTCAGGCGGGTCCATACTTGACCAGGTCACCGCGAGCTTGTTCAGTATTTCATCCTCCAGGATGTCGAATTGCTGCAGCCCCATCCATTCCACTTCTCTCTCGAGCTCATCGAAATAATGGGATAGCTGCATATTTGTAGCCCGCGAAATATCCTGACTGGCATTCTCATAGCTCCATTGGTAGAGATAGAAACCGAGCAGGATAATCGGCAGGATGACCAGCACATAAGTGACGACCAGTCGGGTAAATATGGTTTTGCGAAACCGGATCGCAGAAAAGGTACGCAAGCTTCCGCCTCCAATGCGTTCATTCATAGATGCTATGGCCGTCCTTTGCTCCAGTGGCAGCGAAGTTGGATTACGACCTGTCTTTGTCCCGCAGCCAGCGATTGACTTCCTTGGTGGCCGCCTCTCCGCCCAGGGCGAGCCAATCCTCCACAAACCGGTCAAACTCCTCCAGCGGGCGGCCCATAATGATGTTAATGTAGGTCTCGTGCTGGAGATTCGAGAGAATGAACTGACGGTCAATCATCGTCTCTGTGGGAGCACCCGTAAAACCATCCATCAGGAATTGTCCGTTCTGCTCGTACTGATGGACAATACTGAAAGCCCCCTCCGAACCATAGGTACGCTCCCATCCCCAGCCCGACTCGCTATCCTCTCCGCCAGCTTCGTAATCGGCAATGTTATTGTAAATGGCCCTTGCCTCTGCCTGTAGATGCGAGAGATCGCCCGTCCGTCTAGCCTCCTCTAGTTGAAGGAAGGCATCGAGATTTTTCCGGCCGGGAAATGGCGTTACCGGAGATAACTGCCATACGGGACGCGGCGTGCTGTAATACGTCTCATACTCGGCGGTTTCGCCCCAGTTCTTCTCCAGGTGCAGGTTAAACAGCTTCACCAGCGCCTCCGGGTGCTCATAGCCTTTGCGTACGGCGAAATACTGGCTCGGGCTTACCTTGAGCGGCACACGCGACAGCTCCCCGGTATTGGAGACAATCGGGTAGGCCTGCCACTGCGCATCCGGGTCTTCCGTCCGGCTAGGCTGGACAAAAAACGAGCTCCATTGTTCCCCATAGACCAGGCCGATCCGGCCCGCAGTAATATCCTTGAGCACCTTCGTGCCATTCTTCAGGCCAAACTCCGGATCCAGCTGTCCCTGCAAGTACATCTGCTGCAGGACAGCCAGCGCTTCTCGGACCTGGGGCTGAATTCCGCCATAGACCAAGCCACCCTGTCCATCCTCGACCCAGATGGTCGGATAAGCGTTGTAACCAGCCATGAACCCGGTTAAGCCCGCTACCGGATCCCAGATATGGCTGGCAAGGCCGAGCCCATACGTATCCTGAAGGCCATTGGCATCAGGGTCCTTTTCTGTAAACGCTTCCGAAATAGCTAAAAGATCCTGCATCGTGTCAGGAGGCTGCAAACCGAGTTCTTCTAACCAGTCGGTCCGGACCCAGATAAACATGGCTTGGCCGATCGACCCGCTCGTCTCGGGAATCCCCATCAGCATACCATCAATAGTTGCTGTATCGAGCGGCCCTGTTCCCTCCTCGCTCATAATTGTTCGTGTGAGCGGCGAGGCATACGTCTCATATACAGATGTCAGATCCTGCAGCAGATTGGCGTTACTTAATCTCCGCAGCTGCTGCGCGTTCACCCGTACCACGTCGGGGATGTTGCCGGAGGCCAGCGATATACCCATCTTCTGATGGTACAACACGCCTTTTTCGACCCAATCGTACGTAATTTGTATCCCCAGTTCCTCTTCATAAAGCTGGCTCCACCGATTGTCCAGCAGCGTCTCTCCTGGCAGAGCGGCTATCAGCTCCTCGAGTGCATCGGTTGTCTCGCGGACCATGCCAATCTTGATTGGCGGATCGTACGCTGCAAAGGGGCCATCAGCTTCCTGCACGGCCTCTGGCGGAGTCTGAGTCTCCACCTGCTCGTTGCTACGCTTATTGCAAGTCAGGGCCAAAGGCAGCAGCATCACTACCGCAAGTCCCAGCTTCACGGTGTTTGCCAATACCATCCGTCAGCAGCACCCCATCTCCCCTGATCTGGAAAGAGCCTATCTGTATCTTTAATTATCAAAAACGGCTCTCCGAATAACAAGCAGCATTTCTTTGTATAATTACCTTCCTTTTACTCTCTTGCGCGCACTGGAGCGGACGAGCCTCTTCATTATACATGGTTCCTCCCCGTATCGTTATCTCTCTTACAAAAGCTCGCTGAGCTGCCTGCGGCTATGCGCGTCCAGCCTTCGCCAGTCGGGAATCTCACACCGCTTGCCACTCTGGTCGGTCAGCACAATCCGATTGCCCCCGGCATACTGCAGATGCTCATGAAGATTGCGCATGACCAGACGGGTTGGACCCAGATGGGTCTGCAGCTCCCAAATCCACAGATCGGACTGAAAATCGACCCGCTCCACCCGCTCGACCCTCGGAAGAAAGTAGCGGAACTCCAGCTCCAAGCTCAGCTCCTGCCTGCTCTCTCCGTCCAGTTCAGCGATATCGTCAATGATGCCGAGCTCCTCGCCCTCCGGCGTACGGATGGAGAGGTAGCGGCTCGGATAGCGGAAGGGGAAGGTCCGGTAGACCACCAGCTCCTTGTAAGACTTGCCATGGAGAACCCCTTCCAGTACGCCGCCTCTGCTACGACTGAAAGAGACAGACTCCGGCTGCAGCACTCGTACTCCATCGTGTATATCCTGCATCAGCTCTCTACCCCCCTAATTTGCGACAGCTCCTTCTGCGCGTCCACCAGCTTGCGGTAGACACCGCCCTTCTGCTCCAACAGTTCCTCATGCGTGCCGACCTCAACGATTTTCCCCTGATCCAGCACGACGAGCCGATCGGCCCCCCGCAGTGTGGACAACCGGTGGGCAATGGCAAAGGTCGTTCTTCCCCGGATTAACCGTGCGATTGCCTCCTGAATCTGACGTTCGGTCTCCGTATCGACGGATGCCGTTGCCTCGTCCAGAATAAGAATTCGTGGATCATGTATGATGGCCCGGGCGATTGCCACGCGCTGTTTTTCGCCGCCCGAGAGCTTGTGGCCCCGTTCGCCGACTCTTGTGTCGTAACCATCGGGCATTTTAACGATAAAGTCGTGGGCGTTCGCTACCTTGGCAGCCCGCATAATTTCCTCTGGCGTAGCATCCGGCTTGGAGTACGCGATGTTGTCTGCAATGGAACCGTCGAAGAGAAAGGTCTCCTGCAGCACGACGCCAATCTGACTGCGCAGCTCGGACTGAGCAATGTCACGGATCGAGACGCCATCGATATGAATCGCTCCCTCATCCGTATCATAGAACCGGCATAACAGATTAATAAAGGTCGACTTGCCAGCCCCTGAGTGGCCCACCAGCCCTATCATTTCGCCGGGCTTCACATGCAGATCGACGTTTTTCAGTACGGGATGATGCTTCTCATAGCCGTAGGTAACGCCTGCGAATCGAACCTCGCCTTTGATCAGTCCGGGCGAGACCGGCTGGGCCGCATCCGGAACATCCGGGGGTGTATCCATGATTTCAAACACACGATGCGCAGCCGCCATCGCATTGCCTGCCCAGCTGATCATCTGGCTGAACCATTGCAGTGGACCGAATAGCATGCCGAGATAAGCAATCATCGCGATCAGCGTACCCAGTTGCAGCTCGGCCCCCAGTACCTTGGCACCGCCAGCGTACCAGATCAGCAGCGTGCTCAGGCCAGCGATGAAGCCGAAGGCCGGGAAGATGAACTGCCACATGCCTTCGGTCTTGACGTTATTGCGAATGACCTCAGCATTGGCGATGCCATAGCGCGAGGTCTCTTCGCCTTCGCGGCCGAAGGCCTTGATGACGCGGATGCCCTGCAGGGAATCGCCGACCAGCGTGTTGAGCCGGAAGATGGACCGCCATTGCTGATATAGGCGCCGGCCTATCTTGGGCCAGATCTTCATCGACGCCACCAGCATAATCGGCATCGGCAGCAGGGCGAGCAGCGCCAGCTGCCAGTCCATCGACAACAGAATTGCGAAGATCGCCACGATTCGCAGCGTTTCACCGCACACATAGATCACGCCGTCGGTCATGAACTGGCGCATGGACTCGGCGTCATTGTTCACACGGCTAATAAACTGGGAGGTCTGGCGGCGGTCAAAGAAGGCTAACGACAGTTTCATCAGCGAGTTGTAGATGTCACGACGGATATCTCCCATCAGCTTGGAGCCTACCCAAGCCCCGATATAGCCTCGCACGGCCTGCATGATCGCCATCATCAGCATCGTTGCTCCCAAGCCGGCCACTACCGCCAACAGGAGGGTCTCCCGACCTTCCGACTGCAGCACATCGTCAATCATAACCTTAGTCAGATACGGCGGGATGAGCTCCAATACCGTGGTGAGAATTAGCAACACAGCAGCAATCACCATCCGCAACCGATAGGGCTTGGCGTAACGGAGCATGCGGACGGCGAGTTTGCCGTTATTGGCGCAGAGCTGACAGACCTGGGTGGACTCGGGCAGCGGCAGGCCACAATCCGGGCAGTAGCGCGGACAATCCCGCTCGGAGATGGCTGGCGGCTCTTCACTCTTGGCCAGTGCACGGATGAGCTTGGCCATATAATTAAAGACCGACGTCAGTGCCGCCGTGTAACGGACCAGCACCACTGGTCCTGCATGGGTATCGGCTATAAGCATCCCGCCGCCTACCGCCCCCGCCGCCCGGGCATCCTTCAGCTCCGAGACAGACAAGCGATAGACCGGCGTTCCTTCCTCCTTCCAGACGAAGACGTCCTGATCTGTGACCGCAATCCACTGGGAACCGAACCTGCCGTCAGCAAGCAGATCGGTCCGGTAGCTGAATAGCAGCTGCCTGCCTAATAATTGGTTGCGCAGCCGCTCTGGTAATTGCTCTTGCATCGTCATGTAATGAAGTGTCGCTCCTTTTAGGAAATCAAAGTCAGTAACCGCTTACACACTTAACTGAACAGGACCCTCCTTCTTTTAATCTCTTCCCTATTAAGTATGTGAATCCGGCTGAATCACAACAACCATCACTTCTTTGTTTTATTACCTATTGTTTACTTCTTCGCGTTGGTCCTGCTCGCCGTCCATTCACCTGTAGAGGAAGAAAAGTTCGTTACAGCGGTCGTGTGGCGAGAATGCAGGCAAATAGAGGAAGAAAGGTGTGCTGCAGTGGGCGCGGAGTGGGAATGCGGACGAATAGAGGAAGAAAGGTGTGCTACAGCGGGCGTGGGGCGGGAATGCGGGCAAATAGAGGAAGCAAAAGGTGTGCTGCAGAGGGCGCGGTGCGGGGTTACGAGCAGAACGAAAAACCGACATCCCATTTTTGCTCATTCGTAGGTTACTTGCGGGAATACTGGGAGGTAAGTGCAACCCAAAATCCCACAAAGCAGAGCTATAAACAAAAAAGGAGTCGGTTTACTATGAAGTCTTTCACAAAATGTATCGTTTTAAACGTAGCTAAAGCAAAATTAGTGTCGCCACTCACGCAGAGCAAGGTCGCGACGAAGCCGGTTCTATGGAACCATTCATCATAAGAAGACGCTGTGCGGAAACGCATGCAGAAACTGAGTTCTTCCGAAGAGGTCCATTCTGTTGCCTCGATGCGTTACCGTTTACTACCATCGTTCGCCAACATTGTACGCTCCTCCGCCGCGTCGCATTAGCGCATTTCCCTACACCGGGCGGTTCCCCGGCAGTCGCTCGCCAATCAGCTCCAGGCAGACGATGACATTGATCGACCACTGGGAGGCGGTATTGGTGGAGATCCAAGGCAGCTCCTTTACCGCTCGGGGATATTCCGTCAAGGGTACGGGCTGCGGCTGGAGCGGCTGATCCATGCCCCAATGCGTACGGTCCTGAAGCAGCAGCTGCCACGCCTCATCGGCCAACGCCTCTCCCCCGTCCCGCTCTGAGGCATAGGCCATCATGGCTGTCGCCAGCATCGGAATGTTCCAGTCCTTGCCGGGAATGTCGCCGCCGGTGCGCCGCTGCTTCTCTTCTGGAGGCAGCGTGTAGAAAGCTCCGAATTCTGCAAGCATCGCAGACCATTCCTCGTCCTCCAACCACTCGGCCAACTCCATCCAGACCTGTGCACCACCCATGCAGATCATTAAATGATGGCCATAGTTCTCGTGACTAATCATAGCCAGCTCGCTCGTTTTCGGATCATAACCGAAGACCGGCCCGGTCAGCAGGCGATGCGGCGCTTGCTTGAGCGAAGCGATGCCCCGTTTGATTTTGTCCCGGTATCCCGTATCCTCGTATCGCTCCCACTGCACCATCCAGTTGGAGGCGAAGGCCGCCCAATCCGGTCCGCTCCGCGCGTGTGTTGGATGTTCATCCCGGGGCATGTAGGCTCGCATCGGATCGATACCCACCGTTCTGAAGTCGGCATCCTTCACTTCATCCATAATCTCGCCTATGCGCTCATCAGCCGTCAAATAGTAGTAATACCGGTGCAGCCCGGCCATGGCGATCCGGGCCTCCTTGCAGCCGCAGCCCCAGTGGATGACGTTGTGCCGGGAACCGAGTCCTGCATATTCCCCAATATGATAGGTGTCCGTCTCGCTCGTGTGCCGGGTCATCGCCTCCGCCATGCGGAAGAGGTCAGCGCGGCCGGATCGCAGGAACATATACCACAGCCAGATGTTCGGCACCAGTTCGGCGTTCTGCCAGGCACACCCGCCAATATCATACCGCCACGTGTGGCGGACCGGGTCGTAGCTATGCATTACATCGCCGTAGTTCCAGAACCCATACCACCCTCGCTGTTCAATCTCTGCCTGATAAAATGCAATGATCTCATCCAGCTTCTCTTCGATTGCGGCTCTGGCTGGTGTGCTGTCATCCCGCAGACTCCAGATGCCCAGCGTCTGCGTGCTATGGTAGCGCGCTGGCTCGCACACCGGCAATACCGGGTACTCCTTGTGCTTATCCATCCCATCCAGCTCATCCTGGGAGGGGGTGCGTTCACAGCACCAAATCATGCACTCGCTCGTATGTCCAACGCCATAGGGGGTACTGCGCAGCTCATCAGCACCCTCGTAAGCAGATGCCACATGGGTGCGCGTATCATAGTGCCGCAGATCCATCGCAGGTACATCAGGCGGCCAGAGCCATACCGTCAGCTCCGCCTCATTCGTGGAGGCGCCAGCCACCTCCAGCGCCGCCGGCGCCTGCTGCCAGAAGTGGCGTACGCCCGCTGCCAGTCCACCGTCCTCGCCCCCGGCGTAGAGCATGCCCCCTGCCCGCCGCCCGGATACCGCCGGCAGCCAGCTGCAGCCCTCGCCGGTCCGCTTGGCGATGCTGTACGCGTCAGGACTGTGCTGCACCAGCCTGTAGCTATCCCAGATTGCGACATCGTCCAGCAGCCGCAGGAAGTCCGCATCGTGCTCCCGGTCAAAGGCAATGGGCCGACCCTCCCGCTGGCTGCGATACAGGGCGGCAATCGGATCGGTCAGCCGATGCGTCATCAGCCCTTGGGGCGACTCGGCGAACCAGCCGGTATCGCCCTTGAATCGGATATGACGATTATATAACTCGCCGCGCATCGGCACGCTCAATCGTATCCCTATTCCCTTAACATAGTCCTGGTGCGGATTGCCGTCGTAGAGCACCGTATGCATCAGCCGAATACTTGCTGTTCCTGCATAGAAATACAATCGCACCGTGAACGGCAGCCATCGCCGGTCCGGCCCGCCGCTGCGCTGTCCGCCTGGTGCGCCGGCTGCCCGGTGACGGCCTGCTACCCTAATCACTGCCCGCAGAGGGCCCGCTTGCTCGACCTGTACAGATTCAATTGTGCCGTCATAGGGCTCTTCCACTGTGGTCTGCAGGCCAGCCGTCAGGCCCCGCCGTTCGCGGAGAACGACCAGTCTCCCTCCGCTGCACACCTGACTGGAACCGCGGCTGAGCTCGCGGATCAGCTCACTCCCTGTGCGGCCCAGCCGGCAGCTGATAGCCCCCGTATCTATCCACACCTCTGACTCACTTTCCACAACCGTCACGACTGCAGCAGGCACGACCGACTCCCCTTTGACCACCCGCAGCCTTGCTTCGTGCGCTGGACCGAATACAGACGCATGCGCCGTCCATTTGACGCTGCCATCCGGCCAGTACGCGGTTGGCCAGCTCTGCAGAGGCAATCGCTCCTCCCCCGCCAGCAGAGCCAATGGCTCATCCTTGTGCAGCTCTCCGCGATGCCACGGTACCCCCCATGTCGTCCCAACAGCAGCCGCTGATGGCGCCGAGTTTCCCAGCCACGCCAGCTCAGCCGCCCCCGCCGCTGCATTCTGACCCTTGCTGTCCATCTTCCTCTCCCCTTTCCTCATTCGTCGATCCACGCCTCTACAACTTCCAGATCCGAATACTCCGCAATTAGCGGTGCCATCTGCCGCAAGCCCAGCCAGCCCGCCCCCAGCGGCGGTCCCGTCTGGATCTCTCCGAGGCGGCCGGTATCCCGGAAGCGGAACAGTTCCACGCCTTCGATTGAAAAGCGGACATGCTCCCCGCTCTTGATGATCTCGAGCTGATATGGAGGATCACAATCCGGGATGGCAGGCAGCGGATCCGCTCCCTGTGCTGCCAGATGAAAGCCGTAGCTCTTGCGAAGATTGCACAGCTGCAGCCGCCTCTCCTCCGGATAGCTCTTGCGGAAGTAGGAGATGTGATAGGCATCAATGTCGCCGTGATGATATTGGTCGTAAATTCCTGCGCGCGGTGCCAGGTCCGGATCGAACACCCCCTCACCGGATCGGCCTTGGGCCGCAAAGAATAAGATGGCCAGCCCCGGCTGCCGGACCGGCCAGAACCGCCAGCGGATGGCGATGTGATCCGGGAATCGCTCCGGGCACCAGTAGACGAGATTAGCGGCTTGCCCTTCCTGCGGACTCCGTGTGCTCTCCAGCCGCAGACGGCCCTGGGGGAAAGAGATCGCCCCGTCCCCCTCCATAACAAACCCTGTCGTATCAGCAGCCCTAGCCAGCGGGTTGGCATACAGAAGGCGCCCATATCGGCATATGGCCTGATCAGGCATCCGTATACTCCCCGCCCGGATAGAGCGTAGCATGGTGCAGCCGTTTCGGCTGTCGCAGCGGGGTACCTGCGCTGGCTGCCGTCAGTTCGCCCGGCTGCGAGGCAAAAATGGATACCGTATGCTCGTTGTAGATCAGCACATGCGTGCGCCCGCCACCGGTTAAGTCGCCGTACTGGACGTAGCCGTCGATTGGAAAAGTGCAGACGGTCTGTCCGTAACCGTCCAGCAGCGAAGGCAGTACGCCCCCGCCGCGGCGGTAGGCAAGAATATAGTCCAGCTCGCCGTCATCCCACCCGCGCAGCGTCTCGATGATGGTCAGCCACCCTTTCGTCTGGCGGTCCTCCTTCCATACCTCACGTCCTTCGCGATCCAGCAGGAAAATGCCGTCGCGCCCACTCGCGTGCCCCTGATCACCACGCTCGATTCTGTCGAGACCAGCCACCTGCAGACCTGGCTCCCCGCTTCGGAATCGCCCCAGCGCCACATGCTGCGACTCGATGGAACCGTCATAGCGCCAGAGCTCACGTCCCTCCAGGTCATACAGCACAGTGACACTGCCGCCGACGACCAGTTGGCGGCTGCCATCCCCCAAGACATCTCCAATCCAGAGACAGTCCGCGTGATCATCGAGGTCCTGGCAGGACCAGAGCGGCGTCCCATCATGATCCAGCATCGTATAGCCGGCCATCACCTCGTCTCGGCCGTCCCCATCAATATCATGCACCCACGGATAGTGGCCGGGATTGCCCTCATGCGTCCATAACAGCTCCCAGTTGGCATCCATCGCCCATAGCCGCCTGTACCGATCCTTCAGGATAATATCCTGTGCCCGCTCGCTGCCGCTCAGATTGGCGACAATAATGCAGTCATGGGCCAGCTCATCCGGGAGCTCGCGGACCGTCCGAATCGCCCCTGTCTTGCCGTCCACAATATGAAATTGCTTGTTCATGACGCACAGCAGCTCACAGCAGCCGTCACCGTCGATATCGTAGAGCTGGGCCGGATAATCGGATCCCGGACCGCCGGCGTCCTCATCAGGCGTCCCCACCTGCCAGAGCAGCTCGCCCTCCAGGTTATAAGCTGTGGCGCATTGGACTTGATGGGGCACATAGCGGTCATCAATGCCGCCGTCAGCCTGAATCATCACGATCTCCAACCGGCCATCCCCGTTGATATCCCCCAGCAGCATCTTGCATCGCTTGCCAGCCTCTCTAATATCGAGCGTTCGCAGCAGGGCCGGTGTGTGCAGCATGGTTTTTGAGCTCATGTCTTTTCCTCCTCATAGAAACTGTTAAACAGTGAGGCCTCGAGGTAGCAGATCATTCTTACGATCGCTGTTGTCCCCAGATTTCTTGTTATTTCTCCAGAATTGATCAGCACCTCTTCGGCCCTCTTTTAACAAGGTTTACCCGTTTCAAAAGTCATTTCGTAATAAGGAACGGGACGCAGCTTGTGCTGCGCCCCGTTCGCTGGTTAGTTATGAATTCGTTTGGGCTTCCTGATGCAGCTTGTTGATCTCGGCGATATAGTCGTCGCCGCCGCTCGTCCGCCACAGCTGGAAGGCCTCCTCCAGCCCTTGCTCATCGATTTGGCCCACAATGTATTTGATTCGGGCGTCATTGACGATGTTGTCCAGCTGCTGACCCTTCTGGGCGTAGACATCAGAGATCAGCGGCTCTGCCGGGTTGGCCACGACGATTTCTTCGTTCAGCGCCTGCACTTCGGTTACTTTGTCATTGATTTCTGTAGACTCCAGAGTCGGTGTCTCCGGCCCAATGAACATCAGCATCTGGTTCATGGAACGCAGCTCCGTGGACAGTGCTACGTCCTCTGGCGTAACCAGCGGATGAATATAGCCATCCACCATTTCGTAGTGGCGGCCCTCGATACCGTAGCCGAGCAGCATCTGCATGTCTTCATCATTCAGCTGATCCAGGAATTTCAATACGCGCTGCAGCTCTTCCTCCGTCTTTACTTGCGATTTGGAGACGGCGATGACATTGGCGTAGCCGGATGTCGGCATATCGCGGTGTCCCTTCGGCCCCACTGGCGCCTGGAACACGTTGACGTAAGGCTTCTCCCGCTCATTGGCATCCTGCATCTTGTCATTGATCCGTCTGGCGGCATCCGCCACATCGACCATCACGCCAGCCTCACCGTTGGTGATGGCGTCGTTCCAGACCGCAGGGTCCATGACAGCAAAGTCCGCGTTGACCAATCCTTCCTCATACAGCTGGCGGAAGAATTTGAGCGCTTCCATATATTCCGGTGTGGTATGAGCTGGTACCAGCGAACCGTCGTCCGACTCGCCCCATTTGTTCGGAGCGCCGAACCAGGTCTGCATGATATCCCAAGGACCGGCATACTTCGTCACGACAATGCCATACGTATCGTCCTTGCCGTTCCCGTCCGGGTCATTCTCTTTGAAGGCCTTGAGCAGCGCATAAAATTCATCAATAGTCTTGGGCTCTTCAAGTCCAAGATTCTCCATCCAATCCCGGTTGACCGTTACACCCATCCGGCCCAGCACCCGGCCACGGTAGATGCCATAGGTTTTGCCGTCAATGGAAGAGTTGTTCAGAATAATCGGATTGGCCTGACTGAGGTTCGGATAGTCCTGCAGATAAGGCCCGAGCTCCCAGAATGCGCCTGTCCGCGCCGCGTTGATGAAGCTTGCCGAGTTGCGGTCTACCACCATCAGCGTGGGCAGCTGTCCGGATGCCAGCGTAATATTCATCTTGTCGCCATACGAGCTGTTCGGCACGAATTGCATGGTAATATCGGTGTTCGTCGCTTCCTGCAGCGCCTTCAGCACCGGGCTGTCCTTGCTGGGCAGCTCTGTCTCAAAAGCAGGTACCATGAAGCTCAGCTTGAGCGGCGCTTCCTGCGTTTCGCCGGTTCCCTCCTGCCCGTTGCCGGTTCCTGGCGACTCGCCGCCGGTACCTGTGCCGCTGCCGGAGCCGCCTCCGTTATTGCCGCTGGAGCATGCGGAGAGCAGCCCCAGTACCAGGACTGCGCTGAGCAGCCACGTCATCTTGCGCTTCCAACCTTTGCTTGTCTTCATCTGTAAACCTCCCTTATATAATGGTTCTGCACTGTTACAGACTGGTCCGGCACCCGTGAGCACCGTTCTATCGTGAAGCCGGCAGCGGCAGGCAAGTGCTAGGCAGCCTATCTGCGTATGCCGGACTACCAGCTAACCTTTGATGGAGCCGAGCAGCATGCCTTTGGCAAAGTGCTTCTGAAGAAACGGATAGAGCATCAGAATCGGCACGGTGCCCACAACGATGACTGCCATCTTGACCGCTTGGTCCGGTGGTCGGACAAAGTTGGGGTCCATATTGCTCATATCCCCGACGGCCAGCTGCGAGAGCATGACCATCTCGCGAAGGACGACTTGGAGCGGCCATTTCAGATGATCGTTGAGATAGAGCAGCGCGGAGAAGAAGTTGTTCCAGTGCCCTACCGCGTAGAACAGCCCGAAGGTCGCAATGATCGGCTTCGATAACGGCAGCACGATACGCCATAGCACACCCAACTCCGTGCAGCCGTCAATCCGTGCGGATTCTTCTAGACCCGGGGGCAGGTTCTGGAAGAAGTTTTTGATAACGATGAGGTTAAATGCACTGATCGCACCAGGCAGAATGACTGCCGCATAGCTATCAATCATGCCCAGTTCCTTAACGACCAGGTAGGTCGGAATCATGCCTCCGCTGAACAGCATGGAGAAGATGACAAGATTCATAATGGTGTTGCGGCCCATCAGATCCTTGCGCGATAGGGAATAGGCCATGGTCAGCGTAAAGGCCAGATTGGTGATTGTGCCAACGACTGTAATGAATATGGAGACGCCGATACTGCGAAAGATGGTGCTCGAAGAAAAGATATATTGATACGCAGCGATGGAGTAATCCTTCGGGATAATGAAGAAATCCCTTGCGGCCAGCTCCGCTTCCGTCGTGAATGACCCTGCGACGATATAGACAAAGGGGAGAACGGTCACGCAGGCAAAGATCGTCAGAAATAAATAATTGGCTACATCGAAGACTCTTTCGCCCAGCGTGTCATGACGCGAATGCATGGAATCCGCTCCTTTCTTCTTGTATGAACTTCAGGTTATTTAGTACAGCCCTTCTTTACCCATGCGCTTGGCCAGATAGTTACTGCCGAAGATCAGGACAATACCCACCAGCGATTTGAACAAGCCGATTGCGGTACTGTAACTGAAAGCGCCCTGGGTGATACCGACAAAATACACATACGTATCAAAGACATCAGCAACGGTCCGGTTGAGCGAGTTGGTCATCAGGAAGATTTGCTCGAACCCGTTGTCGAGAAAATTGCCCAGTCTCAGGATAAGCAGGATTGAGATGACACCGCTGATGGCTGGCAGGGTAACATGCCACAGGCGCTGGAAGCGACTGGCCCCATCGACGACGGCAGCCTCGTACTGCTCCACATCTACCGAAGCTAACGCAGCCAGGAAGATGATGGTGCCCCATCCTGTCTCCTTCCACATAATCTGTAGAATGATAAGTGGTCGGAACCAGTCGGGATCTGCCAGGAAGTTAAAGCTGCGGCCGGTCAACTGCTGGATGAGATCATGCAGGACGCCGCCCTGGGTTGTCAGAAACACATAGGTCATACTGGCCACAATAACCATCGAGATAAAGTGCGGGACGTAGACCATGGTCTGAACAAAGCGCTTGAAAATGCCAACTCGAATCTCATTGAGCAGCAGCGCTACAATAATCGGTGCCGGGAAGAAGAACACCAGATCATAGACGGCTAAGATAAATGTGTTGCGCAGCAGCCGCACGAAATCCGGGTTGCCGAAGAAGTTGCGAAAATGGTCCAGTCCCACCCAGGAGCTCTCCCAGAAGCCAAGGAAAGGCTGGAAGTTCTGAAAGGCAATCAGTACGCCCCACATGGGCAGATATTTAAATACGAGAAAATACAGCAAGCCCGGCAATAACAGGACGTAGAGCCAGCGGTCCTTTTTAATGCGAGTCGTCCATGAACGCTTTTGCCGGACGGGCAGCGGGCGCTGCGGGTTGCGTTTATCGCTTGCTTGAGCGGTTGTCTCCATCGGCTCTTCCTTTCTTATCGAAATCGGGATTTATTTTCCTGCTCCGAGTATTGCAGATTCGATCAAGCGCTTTCAATTCCACTTTTTTGCCAGCTACTACGATCGATGAAATCCCGCGCCAGGCTTGGCTTTTACGGCGGGATGGTACTTTTTTGGCAGCTTGTTCCTGCCTACGTCCACCCGCACATCGCCTCCCATCATCCTGAGGAAGACCTGGCAGCCTGACCCCGGTACTCGCTCGGTGTGACACCGGCATGCTTCTTGAAGATCCGGTTAAAATACCGCTGCTGGTAGCCAACCGCCTCCGCCACCAGATTAATCTGCAGCTCTGAATCCCGGAGCAGCTCCTTGGCCTTGGCGATCCGCAGCTCAGTAAGATAATCGATGAAGTTGACACCTGTTACCGACTTGAACAGCTTGCTTAGCGTATAGGAATTCACGCCGGCCCGATCCGCACACGATTCCAGCGAGACTGGCGTCATGTAGTTATCCTGTAGATAAGCCACCGTCTGATCGACTACTTCCCGCAGCTGACGGCTGGCCCGCGCTTCGCGTTCAGCTATAAAGGGAGCTATGACGCGCTGCTTGAGCCAATCCACCATCTTCTCAGGGTCACGAATCTGCGAGAGCTCCTCATACAGATTAGCCCCTTCAAATAATTGAAATGGCATAATCCCGCTCTGCAGCATCATGTGCTGCAAGGAGCCGAGCAACTGCAGAAGCGTCTGCTGAATCTGCACCTCGGAGCCCCGATAGCTCAGAATTTCCTCATAAAACCGATCGACCAGCAACAAGACCGCACTTGGTTGCCCGCCGCGCATCGTCTGTACAAGCTCCAGCTCTAGTGCGAATGGATACCGAGCCGACTGGGCCTCGAACGATTGATCGTACTCATCCAGCCGAATCGTCTGATTCTGATTCAGGAAGGGACGATTGGCGGAGGCCCGTTCGACCTCCATGAACGTCTCGGCAACGCGGCGCATCTGTTCAATCGGCCGGCTGATGGTGAGCGTAACCTGCAGCTGCAGAATGCGATTTACCATCTCGGTAATCCGATCACCCAACTGCATGACCTGCTCCGACACTTCGCTGCCCGCCTCGCTGACAATCATGACGCAGACCGAGAGATCGTGGAAGTTCATCACATCGCAACGTTGGAATGCCTCCTGCGCCAGCTCATCGATGATATTGGCTGCGGCAAAGGTGACCAGACTCTCATCGCCACGCGGGAACCGCCCGCTGAGCCGGCTGTAGCCGGTTAACCGCACATGCAGCAGATGGCTCTGATAGCCCTCCGTTTCCCAACCGTAGCGCTGCAGCCGGATGCGCAGATCCTGCTCGCTGTAAGCATAGAGATGACCCTGCAGCAGTTGCAGCAAAAAGCCTGATCGCAGATGAGGCAGCTGATCATCGAGTTTCTCCTGTAGATGCAGGCTCCGATGCTCCGCGGACTGCCACTGCTTCTCGATAAACTGGAACTCGTCAAGCTCCCGGGGGTGCGGCTCTGACTCACCAAGGCGGCGCAGCAAGCGGGCGATGGGCGAATACATCCGAATCGAGGCCAGCCATGATAATAGCAAGGCCACGATCAGCCCGACGCTGCTGACGATCAGTATCGTATTGGACAACATCACTACCGGGGCTGTAATGGCGGTGACGGGAGCAGCAGAGACGTAGGTCCACGTTTTGTCCACCCGCATGAAGCTGCCGTAGGAGACCGAGTAGGTCTTGCCTTCCCGTTCCCACAGAAACGTATCCTTGCCGACCGTCCCCACCCGCTGTGCCACTTCTTCCCGAAGCTCACTATACAGCGCTTGAGAGGACGCCCGGTTATCGGAGACAACCACACTATCGGTTCCCTCCATCAAGAAGGTCGCCCCTTCATTGTAAGGGGTCATGGTCTTCAGTAAATTCACCATTTTCTCATGATTCAGCGTAATCGAGAGCACGCCGAAGGGACTCGTACTCTCCCCCGGAATCTGGTGAACAAGCCGAATCGGCTCTCGGCGGTCCAACCCGTCCGAAATCCGATCCTGCCCGATTTTCTTCCAATACATGCTGCGCCTGTCTTGCATCAGTTCCTCATAGGGTTGAATCTGTGCCTCGTTCTTCAGCATGTGGAAGCCCGTATTGAACAACACCGGCGCGCCGCCAGCCTGCAAGGGCTGAATATACAAATTGACATCCTTGATGAGCGGATGGGAGCCTTGGAGAATGACAAGGGATTTGCTTATATCCCAGGTCTCCTGGAAGTGGTAGACAAAATCCAGCTCCTGCAGCGGGAAACCAAAGCGCGGACTAAACGCCCAGTGCGATAGGTCCATCTCCAGGTAACTCAGTTGATCATCAATATTGTCCACTCGCTCATCAATTTGCCGCTGATGCATCTCATTCAGGTCCCGCTCAATCCCGGCAACCGAAAACCAATAGATGCACACCCCGGTCACAAAGCCCGGAATACTGGCAGTGAGCAGAATCAAGATCAGGCTCTTTCGGTAAAACGTCCCCCTGCGGGCATTCCGCCACCCCGCCAATTTTCCCACTTGACCTTGTAAGCGCTTCAGCATTTTGGGCCACGCTCCTATCCTTCTATTGCTTCACAGGCTATTCTCATTATAGGGATGTGCCAACATGGGTTATAGTACAATTTCCAGTCAACTCATTTGCCTTCCACTTTTTTGTGGCTCGTTATCCCCGGGTTTCTCTTTTCTTGCTTCTTCTATTTTCACCTCACCAGTACTTTGCGTTCAATTGGACTTTTTTGCCGGCCTTAAAAAGCCAGGAATGGCGCCTGCTCTGGGTTTTTGGGAGCATGTCCAGATCCAGGCTATGGTACGCTTTTGCGTGCTGGGCTTTTCTTGCAGCGGGTGTTCTAACGCAAAAAAGCGATGCTCCGATCGTCTGGAGCATCACTCACATCCCACTTTATTATTTCATCTAGACTAGGTCATCACGCCCTTGGTGAAAGAAATCGGCGCGCCGCTTCCATCGGTCCGTTCCGAAAAAATCGCAGCCAAATCATCGCAAAAGCAATTTGCAGCACCCCGAGAATAGCCCACAACCCAACAACCTGATAAGCATTGAGCGTCCCTCCAAGCCCCAGGCCCCAGCCATAAAATAACCACGCACATAATAGATTCTGTCCGACATAACAGCTGAGTGACATTCGCCCTACTCGTTCAAGACTGTTCCATAAGGAAGCTTGCGCGTAGCGCTCCAACAGCCAGCCAATGATCCCCAGATAGCCTACGGATAAGAGCGGTGCAAATAAATAACGCGAGGGCAGGTCGAATACGCCGCCCGGCACTAACAGCAACAGATTCAAAGGTAACCCAATGAACAGGCCAATGCGCATCATCTTCCCGCGCAAACGGCGTCCCTTCTCTCCGGGGGAGAATGCACCGGCACGCATCAGCAGGATACCAATCAAGAACAAACAGACATTCAGCGGTAACGCAATGATTACCTCGAGCCTCAGCTCCAATAGATGCGTCAGCCGGTACTGCACTTGCTCCACCCAGGTTGCCTCCGCGTACAGGGTGACGATGGAGCTCATGTCTCCCATAAGGGCCGCCCCCGTTATTGCCGCAAATCCTACAGCGAGTAATACCAATAGCACGACCAACGCATACGCACCGCCCAGCCAATACAACGTTCTGCGCATCGCGCGCTCTCCTGCTTTGACAAGATAAGCGACGATGACCGCTGCGGCGGCGTAGCCCATCAGAATATCAAACTCCATGACCAGCGTATAATGGATGAAACCCTCCAGCATCAGCAGCCCCGCTGTCCACAGATACATTCCGGGCCAACGCCGTCCCTTCCGAAGTGATTGCTGATATTTGAGCTCCAGTCCTGCACCAAACATCATCGCCAGCAGTCCAAGAAATTTACCGTTTACCAGGGCCAGGAAGACGAGCCGGACCAGAGTTTCCGGATTGTTCCACCAATCATTGTTTTGAAAGGTGAACAAATAGTTGAGGTCCCCCAAGTAGGCAAAGATCCAAATATTCGTGCCTAATGTCCCCAGTATCGCGAATCCGCGCAGCACATCCAGAAGCCTGATCCGGGCTGATGGTACAGTAGTTTTCGTTGTCGTTAGTCCTTCAGGTGTCATAGACAAATCAAATATCCCCTTTATTTAATACAGTGTGCTGTTTAATTTAGCACGTCGTATTAAAAAAGGCAATATGGTATACTGAAATCATGCCAAAAATTGTAGATCATGACTCCCAACGACAACGGGTGGCCGAAGCGGCCATCCGAATTATACGGCGTGACGGTATTGAACAAGCTACCGTACGGAATATAGCAGCAGAGGCCGGCCTTTCTGTGGGTTCCATGCGTCACTATTTCAGCAGCCAGCTGGAGTTGTTCTCGTTTGCCATGCATCTGTTTCTGGACCGTATTGTAGAGCGTATCCAGCGGATGTCATTTGAGGGCCCGCCTCTTGATTCGCTCGTCCTGCTACTGCTTCAATTCATCCCGCTGGATGAGGAGCGCCGCTTGGAGATGGACGTGTGGCTGGCTTTCATGGCCAAAGCTACCGTGCATGAGGAATTGAAACCCCTCAGCGACAAGCTCCACTCCGGGCTATATGACAGTGCACATTACGTCGTTCAAGCCCTGCTCTCCGAGGGACTGGCACACCCCGGCCTGGATGTCGAATTCGAATCCCAACGGCTGCACGCCCTGGTCGACGGTCTCGCGCTCCAGCACATGCTGCAGCCAGATACGCTGCCGCCCGAACGGATCCGCGAGCTGCTCACCCGCCATCTACGTGGGCTTGAACGCGAGTAAGAAGAGGCAGGGCGGCTCTGGCGTGCTTAGGTTACATACTTATTAAAGACAGACGCCGCCCAGTAAGGGTGACGTCTACAATTGATACAATCGACTAACGCATCGCTAGAATCAACTCCCGTGCTCGATCGGTGAGTTCGTAATAATGATGCCTTTGTGTACCAAGTCCTGCAGGATGAATTAATTGTTTGGCTGTCATCGTCCGAAGAATATCCCTGCTTGCCTTAGTGCTGTAATTCAAACATTGGGCTGCATCTCTAGCATTGAATTTGCGGTCCAGACGGCTCATATAACGAAGCAGCTCTCTTTCTTGGATTTTTAAATTCATGAATGCCGGTGACTTAGCCGTTGATTCGAACTTGCCCAACAGCATATACAAATAAGCTTGGCACGCCTCTGCTTTTTTCTCCAGCTCGTCATAGCTGAATGGAATATACGTGATCCCTTTCATAGCCATGCTTCGAATTCGCATTCGCTCAAAAGTAAACCGTTCTCTCGTGATAAGCTCGGCATGAACCACATATCCATCGCATTCAAATGCAATCCCTAAAGGCTCATAATAAATGTCGATGTATAGCTTCACCCCACTCACGCTCTGCATTTCATACTCCAGATGAAACCCGTCAAAGGATTGAAAGACATGCCAGAGAATCCGGAGCAATAGCTTTTCTCCTGGTCCTATTTTGTCTAATCTTTCGCGTCTTGCTCCGGTAGCGCCAAGCTTCTGCTGTTGCAAAAACAGTTCATACGCCTTGTCAAACTCGTCCATAACCTGCCCTCCAGTATTCATGACGCAAAAAAGCCGCAAGTCTCCGAAGAAACTAGCGGCGTGTGCTTCACGCATGAACGTTTATTTAAACCTAGCATACCAAACACTGGTTAGTTTGCCAATCCCCTTTTCGTAGCGCCCCCTGTAGCACACCTTTCTTCCTCTATTTGCTCACAAACCCACCACGCGCCCCCTGTAGCGCACCTTTCTTCCTCTATTCGCTCGCTCACCCGCCACGCGACCTCTGTAGCGCACCTTTCTTCCTCTATTTGCCCACAAACCCCAGAAACCTTGCAAACAATTTAACATGCAAGGACGAAAAGTGTTCAATCAAAGGCCTCATGTTCCATGCAGTTGGAGGCATCGTACTCTTTTTATAGTTACGCCCGCATGGAGTGGTCTTTGTTACTACCGCACGAGCAGTAACTTTAAATGGACACACCTCAAATAAGCTAGGAGAACAAGACTTTTTTAGTTAGTTATGCAATTAAAAACCTCATCACTTGGTTCTAATAGAAGAGTAACCGACGCTTGGGATACCGTTTGGGATGAATTCGGGGACGGCCTCCTTTTTTACGTCGGCCTTTACTGGTGCGGAGGCTTTCTGGATGAAGAGCCTCTACAAATGCATCCCATGGTTTCATACGGTAGAGATTGAGTT
>NZ_KB899672.1 GCF_000378385.1 Paenibacillus daejeonensis DSM 15491
CGTTGCAGCGCCGAACGCGTGTCACTCGCTACCTCTAAGGCAAGAAACTTTCGTTGCAGCGCCGAACGCGCGTCACTCGCTGCCTCTAAGGCAAGTTTCTTTCGCTACAGCCCCACGCTGGAGCGAGAGGGGCGCGTCCAGCCTTCCTTTTTCCATCGATAATCCGTATACTCATCAACGAGGGAGGGTGGATTATGCCGAGAAACGTAGAGAAGGACAAGCAGCTGCGGGAGCGGAAAAAACAGCAGATTCTCGACAGCGCACTCAAAGTGATGGCTATACATGGCTTTCAACTGACGAGCATCCAGCATATCGCGGCAGAGGCTGGTGTCAGCGTCGGTAACATTTATCATTATTTTTCTTCGAAGGAAGAAATCTTCAGCGAAGTGCTCCGGTCCGGCCAGACCAAATACGGTCTCTATGTCAGGGAAGTGGAAATGATGAACATCGACGCGATGGCCAAGCTGCGCGCGATTGCCTCGTCCTGGCTGTCGATTCGCGTCAATTGGGCCTTCACTATTCTGATGCACACGGCGAGGCTGTCCGAATCGACGCCACCGGAGATCAAGCGGGCCATCACGGATCGTTTTACGGCGAATCTCGAACCTGTGGCAGGTATTATGCGTCAGGGCATCGAGGAGGGGTCGGTTGTCGATGAGGAACCGATGCAACTGGCCTTTTACTTTGTCAGTCTCATCCAGGGTCTGACGATGCAGCGTCCGCCGTCGTATGAAGTGCCGATCGAGATGGATATCGAGGTACTGCTCCGGCTGTTCGAGGCGAAGGGGACGACCAAGCGTGTGAACAAACGGTCATCTGCAAATACCAAAAAAAGAGATTGACAACCTGTGATGAATGTTGCAAAATAAGCTTCATAACAAACTGAATAGACATTCAATTTGTGAATCTAACGTCTCAAATCGACCAGACCGCTGGAGATTTAACGTGATAACCCACGTTAAGTCTTTTTATTTTACCCTATAAACCAAGTATTCAGGTTTGTATTATAAGTTTATGTGAAGGGGGCGTTTATATGAGCCAGGAATGGCTGCTTGTCCAAGGCGTCAACCGCGTATTCCCGGCGCCATCGGGTGACATTGTTGCGCTGCGCAATATCGATCTGCGAGTGAGCGAAGGCCAGCTAGTGACGATTATCGGACCGAGCGGCTGTGGCAAAAGCACGCTGCTGAAGATCATTGCCGGTCTGGATACCAGCTATGAAGGGCAGGTGCTCCTGAACGGGACGCCCATCACCGGACCGAGTATCGAGAAGGGTGTGATCTTCCAAGAGCCAAGATTGTTTCCCTGGCTGACGGTGGAGAAGAATATTGCGGCCAACTTGCCATTGCGCCGACCCGATGTACGCCAGCGGGTGGATGAATTGATTGAGCTGGTCCGTCTGAAGGGGTTCGAGAAGGCCTACCCCCGCGAGCTCTCCGGCGGAATGGCCCAGCGGGTGGCCATTGCGCGTGCGCTGCTCCGAAACCCTGCTGTGCTCCTACTGGATGAGCCGTTCGGGGCATTGGACGCCTTCACGCGGGCCCATATGCAAGAGGTCTTGCTGGACATCTGGCAGCAGAACGGAACGACGATGCTGCTGGTCACGCATGATCTCGACGAAGCGGTGTTTCTCGGTGAACGGGTTGTGGTCATGAACCCGCGCCCCGGCCAGATTAGCAGCATTCAGACGATCGACCTGCCTTTCCCGCGCAAGCGGACATCATCGTCCTTTCAGGAGATGCGGCGCATCGTGCTGAGCGAATTCGAGAAAGTCGAAGGCCCCGTCGTTGATGCGGGAGCAGGCATTTAGTAAAAAACATAAAGATTCAGGCTGTTAAAGAGTGGCCGTAAAGGCACGGACAGCCTGAAGCGCACATAACAAGGAGAGATCAGAGATGAAGAGCTGGCGATGGATGACGTTGGTAGGATTAGTGGCATTAAGTGTAGCGATCAGCGGATGCGCCTCGGGCAATGCGAAGGAGACAGCAGGGGCTGACGGCGAAGTGGATTATGAAGGTGTGACAGTGCGGATCGGCTATCAGGGCAGTGGTGGACTGTACGGCAAAATTATTGAGGAAAAATGGTTTGAAGAAGAGTACGACAAGCTCGGAGTTACGGTGGAGTACGCGGAGTTCCAGAGTGGACCGCCAATGACAGAGGCCATGGCTTCGAATCGTCTGGATTTTGCGGGGCTGGGCAACATGCCGATCATTGCAGCCCAAGCGGCGGGGATTGAGTTCACGGTCATCTCGCAAGCGTTGGACGGCAAGAATAACGTAGCCATAATCGTACCTAAGGACAGCGATATCCAGTCGGTAGAGGAACTGCGCGGCAAGAAGGTGGCCGTAGCCAAAGGCAGCAACGCCTATAACTTCCTGTATCTTGGACTCGACAAAGCAGGCGTGGACGCTTCCGAGCTGGAGATCATTCAGCTGCAGCCGGATGAAGCTCAGCCTGCCTTCGAGACGGGCCGGGTAGATGCTTGGGCCACCTGGGATCCCAATATTACCTTGAACGTACTGCAGGACAAAGGACGTGTGCTGGCCGACGGCGAGCAATTAGGCGTACTGTCCCCATCTTTTTACATTGCTCGCAAAGCCTTCGCCGATGACTATCCGGAGCTGGTGAAGATCTATCTGAAGGTGCTGGACAAAGCACTGGCCTGGGAAAACGATAACCATCAGGAAGCCATTGAGCGGTATGCTGCGGAACGTAATGTCCCGCCTGCGGTTATCGAGGCCGTCTTCGCAAGATCCAAATCCATCAGTATTCCTGTATCGGATGAAATCATCGCGCAGCATCAGCTGACGGCGGATTTCCAATATGAAATAGAGTCGATCCGCAAGCAGATTGATGTGTCCGAGGTGTTCGACAACCAGTATATTGAGGCAGTTCAAAACTAAGCAGAGAAACGGGGCGTAGGCCATGCAGCAAGTCGAAACCAGGAGCGCCATATCAGCCAAACCCAAAAAACAAATCGGCCGCAGCATCCGTCTCTCGCTGCGAACCGTCAATGTGCTGCTCAGCCTGTTGCTGCCGGTAACCGTGCTGATCGTGTGGCAGGGCGCGGGGATGCTTGGTCTGCTGAATCCTACGCTGCTGCCGACGCCGGCTGTCATCTTGCAAGAGTTCATCGATCTGACCCGTTCCGGCGAGCTGCTGGCCCATCTGCGGATCTCCAGCTGGCGGGCGCTGCTTGGGTTCCTGCTAGGCGGAGGGCTGGGCTTGGCGGCAGGCCTATGGGTCGGGTTCTCGTACAAAGCCGAGCGGCTGGTCGATCCGTCGCTGCAGATGCTGCGGACGCTGCCCCATCTGGCGGTGGCGCCGCTCTTCATTCTGTGGTTCGGGTTCGACGAGACTTCCAAGGTGCTGCTCATAGCCAAAGGCGCATTCTTCCCCATGTACGTCAATACGTTTCTGGGCATCCGCTCAGTCGATAACAAGCTGTTCGATGTGGCGGAGGCGCTGCAGTTCAGCCGCTGGCAGCTGATGACCAAGCTGATGCTGCCCGGAGCGCTGCCGAATCTATTCCTCGGCTTGCGATTGTCGATTGGCGTGGCCTGGCTGGGTTTGGTGGTTGCCGAGATGATGGGCTCCAGCTCAGGCATCGGTTACCTCATCAACGATGCAAGATATTTCTCCATCACCTCTGTGGTATTTGTCGGGATCCTTGTGTTCGCAGCCTTTGGCAAGCTGACAGATTCACTGGTGAAGCTGCTGGAGCGCCGGATGCTGCGGTGGCAGGACAGTTATAAAGGAGGCGACTTGTGATGCGCAGACCGTTGACCCAAGCCGCCCGAAGAGATTGGCTGGACCGTATTCCGCATGGGCTCCACGGCTGGCTGGTACCAGTCTTCATCCTGCTGCTCTGGCAAGGCTTCAGCAGCGCGAATGTGCTGTCGGATACCCTGCTGCCGTCGCCACTGCAGATCCTGCAATCCTTTGCGTCTCTAATCGGCAGCGGGGAGCTGGTGCGCCATCTGGGGATCAGTATCTACCGGGCCATGCTCGGCTTCTTGCTGGGCGGTACGCTCGGGCTGTTGCTCGGCCTCTCCAGCGGTCTCGGCAAGCTGGTGGAGAAGACACTGGACCCGACGCTGCAGATGCTGCGCACGGTGCCGCTGCTAGCCGTTATTCCATTGTTCATTCTATGGTTTGGGATCGGCGAGTTTTCCAAGGTGCTGCTGATTTCGGTCGGTACCTTTTTCCCGGTCTACCTCAATACGTTTCTGGGCATTCGGAGTGTCGACGTCAAGCTCTATCAGGTATCCCGAATTCTAGAGTACACGCGGCTGCAGCAGATCACGGGGCTGATCCTGCCTGCTGCCTTGCCCAATATTCTGCTGGGCGTACGGCTCTCGCTCGGGGTCTCTTGGCTGCTGCTTGTCGTGGCGGAGATGATGGGCACAAGCGCGGGAGTAGGTTACATGATTCAAGACGCGCGAGCTTACTCCGAGACAGAGGTGGTCTTCGTTGGTATCATTCTGTTTGCTCTGGTGGGCAAACTGTCCGACTCTGCGGTACGCAGGCTGGAACGGCGCTGGCTGCGCTGGCGGGACACTTATAAGGGCTAAGAGTACGCACCGGTGCCCAAGCAGGCTTCATCCAACTAATCAGGAGGTTTCAAAATGACCAAACGGCACGAGCAGCTTCATTTGGGAGCCTTTATCTACTATGCCGGGCATCACCATGCCGGATGGCGACACCCCGCCTCGGCAGCAGAGTCGATGTTCGACATCGGGTTATACCGCAATCTGGCCAAGACAGCCGAGCGTGGCAAGCTGGACATGATCTTCTTTGCGGATCTCCTCTATGCAACCAACGTAGAACAGGCGGCGACAGGCATGCTGGAGCCGATTACGCTGTTATCTGCGTTGTCGGCAGCGACCGAGCGAATCGGCTTAACCGCTACCGTATCGACGACCTACAACGAACCGTTTAACGTGGCCCGCAAGTTCGCTACTCTCGATCATATCAGCGGTGGCCGGGCCGGCTGGAATATCGTCACCTCGCAGCTGGATATTGAGGCCCACAACTATGGCCGCGAAGTCCATCCTGAGCACGGGCTCCGTTATGAGATGGCCCGCGAATTCGTCGAGGCCGTCACCCGGCTGTGGGATAGCTGGGCGGATGATGCGCTTGTGCTTGATCGCGGGCAGGGACGGTTTGCTGATGCGGCTAAGGTCAAGCCAGCCGACTATCAGGGGCAATGGTACAAGACGAAGGGGCCGCTCAATGTGCCCCGGCCGCCACAGGGCTATCCTGTCCTGATTCAAGCAGGCTCATCGGAGCCGGGAATGGACTTCGCCGCGCATGCAGGAGAAGTGGTGTTCACGGCGCAGCAATCGCTAGCCACCGCGCAGTCGTTCTACAGCCGGCTGCATGAGCGGTTAGCAGCCGGTGGGCGGCAGCCGGGGAGCCTCAAGATCATGCCGGGTCTCTCGCCGGTACTGGGCTCGACCGAAGCGGAGGCGCAGCAGGCTTATGCCGAGCTGCAGGAGCTGATTCCGCATGAGGATATCCGTGCGTTTCTATCGGCGTTTCTCCATGTGGATCTCAGCGATTACTCGCTCGACGAGGAGCTGCCTGACATCCCCGATCCAGTCTCCGCCTCCAACGGTATGAAGAGCCGCGTGCAGCTGGTCATGGAGATGGCGCGCCGTGAGCGTCTATCCATGCTGGAGCTGGGACGGCGTGTGCTGGGCGCGCGCGGGCACCTGCAATTCGTAGGCACCCCGGAGCAACTGGCCGACCTGATGGAGCAGTGGTTCCAGGGCTACGGCTGCGACGGCTTCAACATTATGCCGCCGGTGTTGCCCGGTGGTCTGGATGAGTTCGTCGACCATGTCGTGCCAATCCTGCAGCAGCGCGGCTTGTTCCGCCAGGAGTATAGCGGCACCACCCTGCGAGAGCATCTGGGCTTGGCCCGGCCAGCGGCAGGGAGCTTTGTCTCCGCCTGATCGTTTTATATTAGTAAGAACCGCGCTGGATGAAGGTCTAGCGTGGTTTTTTTGCGTGGGAGCAGACGTTTGTAGTCATCGGTTTTTCCCCTCTAGTAGGGTTACATCATAAAAATACCGCACTAAAGATTTTTGGCAAACATGATAAAATTAACGGGAGAAATCAGGTTGTTGAAAAAAGAAAGCCTACAGTCACGGATCGATCTTCCGATCGCTGTTGTCCCCAGATTTCTTAATTTTTAACCGCTCTAGCGGTTGAAATTCGGGGACAGCGTATGCTTTCGAAGCCAGCTTTTCTGCGAAAAGCTTTCAGGCGAGCGCTTCGCAGCATATGCTCCCGAAGTCGCTTTCTTTCCGAAAGCGTTGACCAGATTCGATTCCGTGCCTCTCCGGCCGTTTTTCAACAGCCTGAGAAATGGGGTTAATGGGAGTTCCACTTTTGCATAGCAAAATGATAACGCTTACGTTATGGACTGACACCGCAGCATTTACCGCAACCGCAGTCTCGGTCCAAATCTGACACGAGAAACAGGAAGGGGCGAGTAGCATGACTTGGTGGAAGGACAATAATCTACGGTTGATTCAGAACAATCTTCGGGAGATCGACGCCGCTATGGACGTGGACCGGCTGATCGCACAGGTGAAGGCATTCGGCGCGAATACCTTGATGGTCAATGCTGGGGGGATCTTCGCCTTTTATCCGTCCAAGCTGCGTTATCATCACGTGACGCCATATCTGAAGGGCGATCTGCTGGGCGAGATGATTGAGAAGGCACGGGCTGCGGGCCTGCGGTTGATCGCCCGGTTCGACTTCAGCAAAGCCCATGAGTCCATCTACCGGCAGCGGCCGGAATGGTTCTACCGCTCGGAGGAGGGCAAAATCGTCAATTACGGCGGGATTGTTCATACCTGCCTCAACGGCGGCTACCAGCAGCAGTACGCCATGGAGATTCTGGACGAAGCGCTGACCCTGTACGAGCCCGATGGGGTGTTCTTCAATATGTTCGGGTATCAGAATTGGGACTACAGCGGCAATTATTACGGCCTCTGCCACTGCGCCAGCTGTCGCCGCCGCTTCATGGAGCTGCATGGGATGGAGCTGCCGCCAAGTGCAGAACGGGGGACGGAGCGGCAGCTTGCTTACCTCGCATTTCAGCGGGAGACGGCCGTTGATATGCTGGACCGCATTCATGCGCACATCAAGCGGCTGCGTCCAGAAGCAGCTATCAGCACGTATCATACACACAAGGTCGATATCGTCCGTCACGAATCGAACACGTCGCTGCGCGCACCTCACCCCAGATGGCAATACACGGCAGCTGTGAATATCATGCCGGTGGCGGGCGGCTACGAGGGCAAGCTGTCGAGCAATTGCTCCATTAATGCTATCGATTTGACGTACCGGTTCACTGGCGTTTCCCGCTATGAGACGGAGCAGCGGCTGTATGAAAGTCTGCTGAGCGGCTCGGGTCTAGACTTCTGCATCATCGGCGTATTTGAGGACTATCCGGACCGGGAGAATTACACCGCCGTATCCTCAGTTTTTGCTCTGCATCAGGCCAATGAGCAGTTGTACGGCAAGGGGCGCCCTGTCGTCGATGTCGTCCTGGTCAAGCCTGCGCCCGGTCCGCTGGCGCGGCATCGGGAATATCTGGGGCTATTCAAAATGCTCAAGGAGAGCCATCTGCTCTTCGAAGTCATCGATCAGAGCCGCCTGGAGCGCCTGGAAGAGAGCGGCGCCGGGCTAGTGCTGCTGCCGGGAATTGCCGCGCTCACCAATACCGAGCTAGCGCAGCTGACAGCGGCGCAGCGGCGGGGAATGCAGCTGCTCGCCACCGGCGGGGCGTTGTTCGGACAGGCGGAGGCGCTGCAGCAGCTGTTCGGTGCGACGCCGGATGCGGTGCTGGAGGACACGCTGGCTTCCTATGTACGGGTGGATGATAAGGAGTTGGCCCCGGAGCTGACCGAGCGGGATTGGGTCATTGTGGACGGTCCGTTCACGGCGGTCACGTTCGGGACGGAGACGGAGCGAAAGCTACCGTATATTGCGCCGTCCTCCTTTGGCCCGCCGGAGCGTGCCTACGGCCATGTCGAGTCGGAACGCTGTGGTCTGGGGCTGACGCCGCCGTCCGCTGAGGGCGCGGGCGGCAGTGGCTACATCGGCTGGAACGTTGGCGAGTTATATTATGCGCAAGGCTTCGCGGATCACCGTCACCTTGTGGCGGGCGCCATCCGAAAACTGCTAGGCAATCAACTCTCCCTTCGCACAAACGCTCACCCAAGCGTGCAGATGTCCTTGTATCAACTCCCGGACGGCTCGCAGCTGCTGCAGCTGCTCAATGGCTCGGGCTTTAACGGGACGACGTACGAGGAGCCCTTGGAGCAGCGCAACCTCACGGTCGATCTGCTTGGTTGGACCGGTGCAAGCGGAGGCCTCACGACCGCGTCGACCGGATCGGCTGGTGAAGTCGGAGGCATCAGGGTCCGGCAGCTGCAGCGGGAAGCGAAGCAGGCTGGAGCTGGAACAGAAAGGGAGGTCTCCCTGGGGGTGCAGAGCTCGGGTCTGGAGACGGCCAAAGCCGCTCTGCACGGTGAAGGAGTGCCTGTCGAGGACGACTCGGCACCGGTCTTGCAGCCGGGAGCAGACGGCTTGCTAACGCTGGAGATTCCGTCGCTAGGCGTGTATGCCGCATATCATCTTACGACGTAGCAGGAGCAGGGCGGCTCAGCCGCCACGAAGACACGACAGAAGATACGACAAAGGAGAGGAAGCCAATGTCTAACTCGCTGTGGTGGCATGAGCCGCTGCGCATCATTCAGCCCAATATGCAGGTGAAGGACACGCATCGTATCGACCCGCCCAAGCTGGCCCGCCAGCTCAAGGAGATGGGGGCGAATACGATCGTGTTTAATGTCGGGGGCATCTATGCCTGGTATCCGTCGAAGGTTCCGCACCACCACGTGAATGAATACTTGCCAGCACAGAATCAGGGTGATTTACTGCAGGAAATGATAACCGAGCTTCACAAGGAAGGGCTGCGATTCGTCGCACGGTATGATTTCAGCAAGGCTGACGATGCCGTCTATTACCAGCGGCCGGATTGGTTCGTGCGCGAGGCGGGCGGGGAGCCGCAGATCATCGGGGCGAAGCGGCCGGGCAACTGGTCGCTGCTGATGGCGACCTGCATTAATACGGGCTACCGCAACGAGGAGCTGGCTGTGCCGGTGCTGGAGGAGTCACTCTCCGCCTATTATATTGACGGCGTGTTCTTCAACAATCCAGGCACGATCTTCTGTCGCTGTGAGCGCTGTCGCGAAGGCTACCAGGCATTGTATGACAAGCCGCTGCCGGAGCAGCGGAGTGAGGTGGAGCGAGCCTGGTTCTCCGTCTGTCTGCGCCGCAACATGGAGCTGCTCCAAGGCACGGTGAAGCGGGTGCGACCTGAGGCGCCGGTGCTTGGCTACTACAATCTGTTTAACGAGCGTCTGGAGGATCGTAAGGCTGGCAGCGATCTGCTCTGCACGGAGCCGCAGAATGTGCTGTCGCTGGGCCATCAGCGGATACCGGAGTTCTGGAAGCCGGCGCTCAGTGTGAAGCTCGGGCGCTCGCGCTCGGCGTCTGCCCCGCCGCTCGGCATTGTCCACTCCTGCCCTGGCATGGATTGGCGCCATACGGGATTGCCGCCAGCGGAATATGCCTTCTGGCTGGCCCAAGTGCCTGCCTACGGCGGCCAGATCTGGCACTCGCTGACCGGCGTGCCAGATACGATCCGCGACAAGCGGATTCTCCGCATCGTGACGGAGCATAACCGGCGCGAGGCCATCGTGGCTGAACCGATGCGCGGGGCGGAGCCGCTGGCGGATACGGCGCTGCTGTGGGGCTCCGGCCGAGCGGTTGAGGGCTGGGCCGACGGGCTGGTGAACCGGCAGATTCCCTTCGATCTGCTAACGGACGATCAAGACAGCGCCGCGCTGGACCGTTACCGCGCGCTCATTGTGCCTGCCGGGCATTCCGCAGACAGTGCAGCCATTGCCCGTTGGCGCGGCTATGCGGAGCGGGGCGGCCTGCTGATCGTTGAGGGCCGACTGCAGGGAGAAGGTGCGGCCGAGTTGCTCGGTATCGAGCCATTGGTGACGATGAGCGAGCCGCTACATGCCAGCTACCTGCGCTTCGAGGGCACAGATAACCCGCTGCAGCGCGGTATGGAGGAGACGGAGCTGATTGCTTTTGGCGGAGTGGTTGCTTATTGCAAGCTCTTGCCTGGCGCGAAGGCACTCGCGACGCTGGTGCCGCCCTTCTCGCCGCCGGAGAGCGTGGGGGCGCCGCCCGAGCGGGCATCGCTGCCAGTGGAGCGGACTGACCTGCCGCTAGCGGTGCACCATCCGCTTGGCCAGGGCGGCGTGCTGTATCTCCCGTTCGCATTCAGCGAGCTTCTGGACGAATACCGGCTCGGGGAGCATTACCGGCTGCTGGACAATCTGCTGGACCTGGGCGATCCGCAGCGCAAGCTGCTCTCGGTGACGCGAATCATCGGACTCCAAGCCAGCCTGTACCGGAACGGCTCGGGTGTTATGCTGCATGTCGTGAATGGCACAGGCCGCCGGCCGCTGTCAGAGGCGGTGCCGCTGCACGGGATTGAAGTCCGGCTGCCGCGGCGCCTGGTGCCAGCAGCCCCATCGGCGGTAGGGCTGCTGGAGAACGGGCCGCTGGAGCTGTGGACCGAAGGGGAGGATCTGGTCATTACGCTGCCGCGACTTGAGGTATGGGAAGCGGTGCAGGTGGATTCGGAACAGAAGCTAACCGGAGGGAGCAGATGAGCATGAAGGTAAAGGAGGCGAAATCATGACACGGAGAACGATCCTTGCCGGCTGCGGGAGCATGGGCTCCCGTTGGCTGGACTATGCAAGGGGCCGGAATGACCTGGAGCTGGTCGGGCTGGTGGATGTGCGCCCAGAAAGCGCCCAGGCGCTGAATGAACGGCAGGGCTTATCGCTGCCGGTCTATACGTCGGTGGCAGAGGCAGTGCCTGCGGTGCAGGCGGAGCTGCTGCTGGACACGTCGATCCCCGAGGCCCATGCGCCCAATGCGATGACGGCCATGGCGAGTGGGTGCGATGTCATCATGGAGAAACCGCTGGCCGTCACGATGGCGCAGGCCAATGAGTTGGCCGCTGTGGCCGAGCGGACAGGGCGGTTCTGCGCCGTTATGCAGAACAGGCGCTATACCAAGGAGATCCGTTCGCTCAAGCAGGATCTGGATACGGGGATTATTGGCAAGCCTGTGCTGCTGACGGCGGATTTTTTCCTGGGTCCGCACTTTGGCGGGTTCCGGGAGGAGATGGATGATCCACTGCTGCTCGATATGGCGATTCATACGTTTGATGCGGCCCGCTATCTGATCGGTACGAAGCCGTTATCCGTGTACTGCCACAGCTTCAACCCGCATGGTTCATGGTACAAAGGTGACTCCACAGCCGTCTGTATCTTCGAATTCGAGGGTGGGGCGGTATTCCAATATAACGGGAGCTGGAGCGCGCTTGGACATACCACCTCCTGGGAAGGCAGTTGGCGCATTGGCGGGACGGCCGGCTCAGCCCTGTGGAACGGCGATTCGACGGCGCTGTACCGGACAGCGGACGGTGGCGAGGATCGGCAGGGTGAGCTTCATTGGCAGGGACCCGAGCGCCGGGACGCCTGCTTGAATGAAATGCTGGAGGCGCTGGCAAGCGGCCGCCGTTCGGAGACGGACATTCTGGATAACCGCCTCAGCGTGGCCATGATGCTCGGTGCAATGGAGAGCGTGCGGCAGGGCCGGAGAATCGAACTGGAGGCTTTTGCCCGAGAGAAATAGACCTGAAGACGAATCGCTCGCGTTGCGGGCGGTTTTTTTTACGTTTACAATATGGAGTACAACCAAAACCGGAGGTGAAGCGCATGGAAGAGAAAATGGCCGGGCAGACCCCCTATGAAGGAAAGCGTCTTTGGCTCGCACAACTAATCTCACGGTTATCCAATCCTCTGTATGTTGCGCCTCCGTTATTTCTAATCGTGGCGGTCCTCACCGCGCCGAGTTTGTGGGTAGGACTGGTTTGGTCAGCGGTGATCGGCATTGGTATCTCCGTTGTGCCGATTCTTTTCATCCGCCGCGGGGTGCGGCAGGGCACTTATTCCAATGTTCATGTCAGCCGGAGGGAGCAGCGGTTTGTGCCGTTTGTGTTCACCGTCCTCTGCATGGTCATCGTGCTTGTACTGCTCTTCTTCCTGCAGGCGCCGATAGAGCTGTTGGCGACGGTTACTGCGATGATCGTCACGCTGCTTGCGGCGTTAGCGATTACCCAGTGGGCCCGCTGGAAAATAAGCCTGCACCTGATTGGTCTCTCAGGAGCGCTGACGACGATGGCCGTTGTAATTGAGCCCGTACTGTCCCTTTCCTTTGTCCTGCTGGCGGTCATCGGCTGGGCCCGGTGGAAGGTGCGCGCACACACCATTGGCCAGATCTGTGCAGGCAGTCTGCTCGGCTGCTTGGCTCCGCTGAGCGTGTATCAGCTGTTCGGGCTTTAACAGCTCTAACTTCTTAGCCCTGCTAAGCAAGCAAATGATAACCACAGGAGGCAACATGCAACAGTCCCTACTACGAACCTTGCTTACGGCAGCCATCGCCGTCTGTGGCGGTCTGCTGTTCCAATATCTTCACATCCCCGTGCCCTGGCTGCTTGGTCCGATGTCGTCGGTCTTCGTAGCGTCTCTATTGATTCGCAGCGAGCAGGCCCGGCCGCACTGGTTGCCAAGCCTGCGCAATACCGGCATGATAATTGTCGGGTATGCGATCGGACTCTCATTCACGAGGGAAGCGCTCATCCAGATTGTCCGGCAGCTGCCGACGATGATTGTATTGTCCATTCTGCTGATGGGACTCTGTATGCTGCTCGCCTTGCTGAGCATGAGGTTGGCCCGCATCGATCTGCCAACAGCGATGCTCAGCAGCGTGCCTGGCGGGCTATCCCAGATGGTAACCTTGGCCGAGGAAATGCGCGGCGTCAATCTGACGACAGTCACGGTCTTCCAGGTGGTGCGGGTTCTGCTCATTGTATTGCTGGTGCCGCTGCTGGTGGTTAGCCCCTTGTTCAGCACTGCGGCGGGAGGGGGCTCAGAGCTTCCGGGAGCGGTACCTGTTGGACTCAGTCCCGTGCTGGGCCTTTTCATTCTCTGTGGGGTGCTGATGATCGCACTCGGGCTGCGGATCCGGATGCCCAACGCGTATATGGTGGGGCCGATCCTGAGCACGGCGCTGCTGGTTCAACTCGGGGTAGCGGGGCCCGAGCCCTCAACACCGGTGCTGCAGATTGCGCAGCTATTGATTGGTGTCTATGTCGGGCTGCTGCTCAAGCCGTCCCAGGCGCAGAAAAAACTGCGTTTGCTATTGACTGCAATACTGACGAGCCTGCTGTTGATTGGCGGCAGTCTGGGCCTCAGCGAGGTGGTCGGGATGATGCACGGCCTCGATCATATTACGGGCTTCCTGGCGATGGCGCCGGGCGGCATGGATCAGATGAGTATTATTGCTCACGAAGTGGATGCCGACTTGTCCATTGTTTCCGCCTACCAGCTGTTCCGCTTGTTTTTCGTCTTCTTCGTGATTTCCCCTCTGCTCCAGCTTCTCTTCCGCCGGGTTTACGGCTCGCGGATGAAGAGCTCTTAATCGTATCAGACCCATTCTATGGGGGACCTCCAGGTCCCCCGCTCTCACATTTTCGCCACACCTTATTATTCCCAGCACCCGACTTTGGTTTCGCGGTTTAATCGCCCCTTGTTCTCGTTTAAAGAGTAAGGAAGTGTAACTTTCACCCGTATGCGGCTCTTGCGGCGTCATGTTGGCGCTGGACAAGGGCCAGGGGTTGGGCGGCTAAATTCTGGCACTCCGTTCTCAGTTGGAGAACGGCATCCAGGCATAACCATTTAGAACGGAGAGATAAGACGATCGCCGTGGTCGATCGAACCATGCAGAGCCGCCTGTCCCAATCCATTACAGAAAGGGGCGACTGACATTTGGCGACTGAGCAGGAGCAGCAACAATGGCACGCACTGGACGAAGAGCGATTGCTTGAGGAACTGGGCTCGAACAGCTCCGAGGGACTAAGCAGCGAGGAAGCGGCCAGCCGTCTGGAGGAGTATGGCAGCAATGAGCTGCCCGAGGGCGAGCAGCAAAGCGTCATTTTGAAATTTTTTAAACATTTTCACGATGTGTTGATCTACATTCTCTTGGCGGCGGCGGTCGTGACAGCGATTCTGGGTCACTGGCTGGACACGGCGGTTATCGTGGTGGTGGCTATCGTCAATGCGACGATTGGCTTCGTCCAGGAGAACAAGGCGGAGAAGGCCTTGGAAGGGATAAAAAATATGCTGTCGCTGGAGGCTAACGTCCGCCGTGGCGGCGAAACGCTGGAGGTCGAGGCAGCAGATGTGGTGCCGGGCGATCTCGTCCTGCTGAAGGCAGGGGACAAAATTCCGGCTGATCTGCGGCTGCTGAAGGCCAGCAACCTCAATGTGGAGGAGTCAGCCCTGACGGGGGAGTCCACCTCTGTCGAGAAGCGGACAGATACGCTGGAAGCTGATGCCGTGCTGGCAGATCGGACCAATATGGTCTTCTCCGGCACGACAGTAGCTTCGGGTACCGGGCGCGGCATCGTCGTAGCAACGGGTCATCACACCGAGATCGGGAAGATCAACAAGTCCATTTCCGATGTTGAGGAGATGCAGACGCCGCTGCTGAAGCAAACGGCCCGCTTTGGCAAAATGGTATCAATCGTGATTGTCGTACTGGCAGCACTCATGTTTGTCTTCGGTTACCTGGTGCGTGATTACGAGGCGGGCGAGCTGCTGTTGTCTGTTATCGGACTTGCGGTAGCGGCGATCCCTGAAGGCCTGCCTGCGATTCTCTCGATTATTCTGGCCATCGGCGTTCAGAATATGGCGGGACGCAATGCAATTGTGCGCAATCTGCCGTCCGTCGAGACGCTGGGCGCGGTATCGGTGATTTGCTCTGACAAAACAGGCACACTGACCAAAAACGAAATGACGGTCACCTCGATTATGATGCATGATCAGGAATACAACGTGACGGGTACCGGGTATTCGCCGGAGGGCGAAATCCAGGTCGATGACGAAGAGGTGGACGTGGAGAAGGACGCGATTCTCGAAGAGTTCCTGCTCTGCGTCAAAACGTGTAATGACGCCTCCCTGCGCAAGGATGAGGACGGCCACTGGATCATCCAGGGCGACCCGACCGAGGGCTGCCTGATCACACTGGCGGCCAAGGCCAATACGGAGGTTCCGGAGCTGGAAGTGAAATCGAAGATTCCTTTTGACTCGGACTACAAGTATATGGCTGTGCTGGTGGAGCGCGATGGACGCAAGGTCATCTATGTCAAAGGTGCGCCGGACCGCCTCTTCGATATGGCAGAGCATCAGGTCGGTGCCGATGGCACGGTGCCGTTCGAGCAGGAGCAGTGGGAGGAGCGCATGCGCGATCACGCCCGGCAGGGTGAACGCGTCATCGGCGTTGCGATGAAAGAGCTCGCTGACGGAGAAGACATCGGCGATCTGGATCACGACGACCTGAAGAGCGGCATGGCCTTCCTCGGTCTGGCAGGCATCGTCGATCCACCGCGCGAGGAAGCGGTCGAAGCGATCAAGGAATGTATTTCCGCCGGTATCCAGGTCAAGATGATCACGGGTGATCACAAGGAGACGGCGATGGCAATCGGCAAGCAGCTCGGTATCGGCGACGGTGAAGCTGGCCTGGAGGGCAAGGACATCGATGCCATGTCCCAAGAGGAGCTGGTGGAGGCGGCGCAGAAGTACCATATCTTCGCCCGCACAAGTCCCCAGAACAAGCTGCAGCTCGTTGAAGCACTACAGAGCAAAGGCAAGATTTGCGCCATGACCGGTGACGGGGTCAATGATGCGCCAGCGCTGAAGCGTGCTGACGTGGGCGTAGCGATGGGCATCAAGGGCACCGAGGTCTCGAAGGATGCTTCGGAGATGGTGCTGGCAGATGACAACTTCGCGACGATTGTTAAGGCGGTTAAGGAAGGTCGCCGGGTGTTTGACAACCTCAAGAAGACGATTCTGTTCATCCTTCCGACCAACGGCGCAGAGAGCTTCCTGATTATGGCCAGTATTCTGCTCGGTACGATGATGCCGCTGACGCCAGTGCAGATTCTCTGGGTTAATATGGTGAGCTCGGTTACCGTATCCCTGGCTCTGGCCTTTGAACGAATGGAGCCGCAGGCGATGGACCGCCCGCCGCGCAATCCAAAGACACCGCTGCTTAGCGGGTATTATATCTTTAGGATCTTATTTGTCTCCATTATTCTGGGTGGTGGCACGCTGGCGATGAATCTCAGTCTGCTGGATCAGGGCTATGAACAGGCGGCCGTTAATACGATAACGCTCAACACCATCGTGGTCGCGCAGATGTTTCATTTGTTTAACTGCCGCAGCGAGCTGGGTAAGGCGTTCGGCACCGGGTTTTTCTCCAACCGTGCAGTCTTCATCGTATCTGGTTTGCTGGTTCTGTTGCAGCTGTCGATTACCTACCTGCCGTTTATGAACACCATCTTCGGTACAGAGCCGATTGAACTGTCCTACTGGACGTTCCCACTGCTAATGGGTCTGGCGATTTTCATCATCATCGAGATCGAGAAATGGATTACGCGGACTATTATCCAGCGGCGTTTCAACAGTAAGGATACGGCCATGGAGGCGTAAATAACCGACTTATTTATAACTTTATTTATCAGGCTGTTAAAGAAAGCCGGAGAGGCACGGAATCGAATCTGGAGAAGCGAAGCGTTCGCCTTTGTCCCCGGATTTCACCCTTATAAGGGGGAAGAATCAAAGAAATCTGGGGACAACAGCGATCGGAAGATCGATCCGTGACTATAGGCTTTCTTTATTTAATAGCCTGATTAATAAAAGACGATTCCGCGACAACCCGCAGTGATGCGATGTCGATACGGAGTCGTCTTTTTTTGGTGGGGAAAATGTCACGTGATTATAAAATTTGTCAGGACGGGCAGGGAGTAAGGCGGGCGCCACCGAATATATTTTAGGGTGTTAACATTATGCATCATTTTAATTTCTTGGACGTATTAGATGATATACGCATGGAGTCCATATGATGGACAGGACGGAAATGGGGGAGAACGATGCGTAGCAACAAGATGCTGAAGCTCGCAATGCTGGTGTTGGGCGTGGCTGCCCTCTGCGTTGTCGTCCTCTCACCGGGATTGCTGGGCGTGGATATTACGGGTGGCAGCGCGCTGGAGCGGGCAGGGGGGATCACCGTACTGATCATGAGCGGCCTGGTCCTGCTCGGGGGCACCTATCAGCTGCTGCTGAAGGCAGAGCCGGCACCGGTGGTTCGGACGACAAAGGAAGTGTGGACGCATGAGGATTACGTAGCCGCCCTTAACGGGTACCGGTCGATTGACGGGTTGCAGCGGGAACTGGAGCATGCCCAGGATCAGCTGCAACGGATGCCGCGGCGGGGACACTCGCTCCGGGATGTGCTGGCGGAGCGGTTTGAGCCGACCGAGCTGAGCTACGGCAAATTTATGGGCGTCATCAACGAGGTGGAACGACTCTTTTATCTCAATATTCGCGGTATGCTGAACAAGCTGAGAGTATTCGATGCTGCGGACTTCCGCAATTTTGCCAAGCGGCACAAGGATGCCTCCTTCTCCACCCGGCTGGTTCAGGAGAAGACGGGACTCTACCGTGAATACATGGCGGCTATCTCGGGGTATCTGGAGGCCAATGAGGAGATTCTGCTGAAGCTGGATCGGCTGCTGCTGGAAATCTCCCGGCTTTCGAGCAGTGACTATCGCAATGTGGAAGAGCTGCCTGGCATGCAGGAGATCGAAACCTTGATCCGGCAGACCAAGCTGTACAAGGTGTAGGCAATGGAGAGTGCAAGCACGATTTGAAAGGGGAGAACAACATGGCCAGTAAGGGCAAAGCGCTAATCTCATTGGTGGTCATCGGCGCCATCGTATTCGTCCTGGTCTATCTGGGGATTACGTACACGGCCAATCTTGGCAAGACGGAGACGGAGATTTCCGCGCAGGATGCAGAGAAGAAGCTGGATAAGATCTACAAGAAAATCAACGTCACGACCGCACAGCCCATCAAAGGGCAGATCGATCTCGATCCGGTTTCCATCGCCGACGCGCTGCCGGACATCGAGAAGTTCGCGGTTACGGTAGAGCCGACGACCTCGACTTACGTCGAGATTTTCTCATCCACCGAGAAGTCGGGCAGCGGTGTGGACGGTTGGCTGGCAGAGGTTGGCGAGGCGTTCAACCGCTCGGGCGCGACAGTGAACGGGCAGCAGGTATCGGTGAAGATCCGCAATATCGCCTCTGGTACCGCGGCGGACTATATCCGTTCCGGCAAGTACGTGCCAGATGCCTTCACCCCGTCCAATGAGCTGTGGGGCGAGATGGTCAAAGCCTCGGGCGTATCGGCGGAATTGATCGAGAAGCGGCTGGTTGGCAATGTCACTGGTATTGTGACAACGAAAGCCAAGTATGATGAGCTGATTGAGAAATACGGGGCACTGAACGTGAAGACGGTCACCGATGCGATTGCGGCGGGCGAGCTGTCGATGGGCTACACGGATCCGTTTGCCAGCTCGACGGGTCTGAATTTCCTGGTGACGGCGCTCGGCGCCTTCGATAGCTCGAATCTGCTGGGCGAGACCGCGGTACAGGGATTCGAGAGCTTCCAGGCCAATGTACCGTTTATTGCTTCGACGACGCTGCAGATGCGTGAGGCCGCCAAATCGGGTGCGCTCGACGCTTTTGTCCTGGAGTACCAGACCTATGTGAATGCGCCTGATCTTCAGGCCGGCACCGTGTTTACGCCGTTCGGCGTACGCCATGACAGTCCGCTGTATGCGCTTGGCGATCTGCCGCAGGGCAAGAAGGATATTCTGCGTGCCTTCGCTGAATACACCGGGCAGGCAGCGAACCAGAGTCTGGCGGAGGAGAAGGGTTTTGGCGGTTTGCCTGACTATGCGTCCGAGATGGAGCCAGTTGAAGGTACGGTACTGATTGCCGCGCAGAAGCTGTGGAAAGAGAAAAAGGATGCCCACAAGCCGATTGCTGCGGTCTTCGTCGCTGATGTCTCCGGCAGTATGAACGGAGAGCCGCTGAACAAGCTGAAGGAATCGCTGTTGCAGGGCCAGAAGTACCTGGGCCAGGACAACAGTATAGGCTTCGTCTCCTATGCGAGCAAGGTCGAGATCAACTTGCCAATCGGCAAATATGATACGAACCAGCAGTCGCTGTTCGTCGGCGCGGTGAACAGTCTGCAGGCTGGCGGTGGCACAGCTACCTTCGACGGCATCGCGGTAGCGATGAAAATGCTGCAGGAGGAGATGGCTGTCAATCCGAATCTACGGCCGTTGATCTTCGTCCTTAGTGACGGAGAGTTCAACGAGGGACACTCGCTGAAGGATGTCCGGGGGCTGATTCAGTCATATCAGATCCCGATTTATACGATTGGCTACAATGCCAACATCCAGGCGCTGGAGAGCATCTCTAGCATTAATGAAGCCGCGAGCATCAATGCGGATACCGAGGATGTCGTCTACAAGATCGGTAACCTACTCAACGTACAGATGTAACGACGCAGTCGCAGTCGCGGTGCAGGGCTGTGAGCTGCTGCCAGCGGGGGAGTCGCACTGCTCCAGGCTTCACTAGTAAGCTAATCATGGATCACTATGGGAGGGGAACACATGTCATTTTCGATGGAAGTTATCGATGAGGAGAAGTTGAAGTCAGCGCTGGAGGAGCAAGTGGAGCCGGAGCCGGAGGAGGTCAGACAGCTAAGAGAGCTGGCGGAGGGCAATGTCGGCACGATTCTGGAGATGGATATCGAATCGCTGGAGAAGCGGCGGGAGATCCTGCAGTCGATCGACAAGTTTGGCTTGCAGACGATGCGTTCCTCTTCCGAGAAAAACGCGCTGCTGCAAGTGTCCGTCGGCAATCTGGCGAAGGCCGGGGACGAGGGCGGCGAGGTTGCCAAAGGGCTGACGGAGCTGAACCTTCAGCTCAAGGATCTCGATCCGAGTGCGATTGATTTTGCCAAGAGCGGTCTGTTGGGACGGCTATTCAACCCGCTGCGTGCTTATTTTACCAAGTTCGAGAAGGCGGACACTGTGATCGCCGACATCATTGTCTCGCTGGATCGTGGCAAGACGGTGCTGCGTAACGACAACACGACGCTGGAGATTGAACAGCAGGTGCTCCGCGACCTGACCAAGCGCCTGAAGAAGGAGATCCAGCTCGGCATGCTCATGGACGAGGAGATTGAGCGGCAGATTGAAGCGGCGAAGCTGCGTCAGGAGTCCGAGGATCGGATTCGCTTCATCACTGAGGAAGTGCTGTTCCCGCTGCGGCAGCGGGTCATGGACCTGCAGCAGATGCTGGTCGTCAATCAGCAGGGGGTCATGGCTATGGAGGTCGTGATCCGCAACAACAAGGAGCTGATCCGCGGCGTTGACCGGGCGCGCAATGTGACGGTATCTGCCCTGCGCATCGCGGTGACGGTTGCCAGTGCGTTGTACAATCAGCAGGTCGTGCTGAAGAAGATCGAGATGTTGAACCGGACGACCGATCAGCTGATCAGCGGCACCTCCCGTATGCTGAAGGACCAAGGGGCGGCGATCCACAAGCAGTCGCTGGAGACGAGTATCTCCGTTGACACGCTGAAGCAGTCGTTCACCGACGTATTGTCTGCGCTGGACGCCATCAGTGCCTACAAGCAGGAGGCGCTGCCGCGCATGCGCGAGACCATCACCCAGTTCCGCGAGCTGGCCGACAACGGTGAAGCCCAGATTGTCCGCCTGGAGAAGGGGCAGAAGCTGGGGTTGTAAGGTAAGGCGACGGTAGCTGACTGACAACGGCGAAGCCCAGATGTCTATCTCGACTAGGGGCGGAAGCAGAGATTGTACAGTTACAGTAACAAATGGGGCCTCCATACCTTCGGGTAGTGTGAGGCCTTTTGTTGTGGCTATAGCAGCAGGGGGGACTCTGAAGGAGGAAGGGATCCTATTAGTGCCAGGGGTGAGCTTGTGGCCTGCTTGAATTAGGGTGCAAATTTTCCGTTAACCTGCGGATTTGGACCTGGTTTGCGAGGAAGCGCCGCTTATTTTCCGCTATTCGTGACTTTTTCAATACTAACCAATGGTTAGCTTAGGAATAACGGAAAATAAACGCCCTATGAGCAGCGAACGAAGGTCCGGGGGCAGAATAGCGGAATAAATGCGCCACTTCGTGTGAGGCCTTGGCCAGCGAACGGGATCTACCCGCTTAGGGATGAACATTTTAGGCGTGTTTGTTTGTGTGCATGTCTGCTGTATAATGAAAGCGTATAAACACATTCCAATTGAGGAGAGTGGGACGGTTGAAATACAGGAGACTAGGCAGTACAGAGCTCAACGTATCGGTGGTTGGCATCGGCACCTGGCAGTTTGGCGGCGAATGGGGCCGGGATTATACGCAGCAAGAAGCAGACGCCATTCTGGAAAAAGGCCGGGAGCTCGGCATCAACCTGATTGATACCGCGGAATGCTACGGCGACCATCTGTCGGAGTCGCTCATTGGCGATTATCTGAGCCGTGGCCGGCGCGAGGATTGGATCGTCGCCACCAAGTTCGGCCATCAGTTCCATGAGCGCTTCACGCGCACGGATGTGTTCGATGCGGACAAGATTGTGGCTCAATTGGACGCTTCGTTGGCTGCGCTCAAGACAGACTATATCGATCTGTACCAATTCCATTCGGGACCGGATGCGGCCTTCGACAGTGATGAATTGTGGAACGTATTAGATAAGCAGGTGCAGGCAGGCAAAATCCGCTACTTGGGCACGTCCATCGGCAGCAACGACAACTTGCATCAGACGGAGCAGTCCACCAAGGTGAACAGCCGCGCGATTCAGGTCGTCTATAACCGCCTTGACCGTCAGCCGGAGGAGCGGGTCTTCCCGTCATGCGAGCAGCAGGATTTGGGCGTATTGGCGCGGGTTCCACTGGCAAGCGGCTACTTGAGCGGCAAGTACAAGCCTGGCGCCGTATTCGGCAGCGACGATGTCCGTCACCGACATGATGCCGAGGCAACCCGCCGCAAGCTCGAAGAAGTCGAGCGGATCGCGCGCGAGGAAGTGCCAGAAGGTGTGGACATGGCGAGCTGGGCCTTAGCCTGGTGTCTGCGGCACCCTGCCGTCACCGCCGTCATCCCAGGCTGCAAAGACCCGGAGCAGGTAGCAGCCAATGCCCGAGCCGTCGAGCTAGTCACCGAAGCGCACAAGCAGGACGTGCAACTGTAAGGGACGGATGGTGCGAGGAGTTCAGGCTTTTAGGGAAGTATATATAGTTTTCCAACAACAAGGGCGGCCCCCAGGGCCGTCTTTGTCGTGCATCAGCAGAAGAAAAGTCTGTTGCAGTGGTCGGAAGCTGGGGATGCGAGCAAATAGAGGAAGAAAGGTGTGTTGCAGTAGGCGGAGGTTGGGGTTAAGAGTAAATAGAGGAAGAAAAGTGTGTTACAGCGGTCGGAAGGTGGGGATGCGAGCAAATAGAGGAAGAAAGGTGTGTTGCAGTAGGCGGAAGCTGGGGATGCGAGCAAATAGAGGAAGAAAAGTATGTTGCAGTAGGCGGAAGTTGGGGATGCGAGCAAATAGAGGAAGAAAGGTGTGTTACAGCGGTCGGAAGGCGGGGTTGAGAGTAAATAGAGGAAGAAAGGTGTGCTACAGCGGTCGGAAGGCAGGGATGCGAGCAAATAGAGGAAGAAAGGTGTGCTACAGCGGTCGGAAGCTGGGGATGCGAGCAAATAGAGGAAGAAAGGTGTGTTACAGCGGTCGGAAGGCGGGGTTGAGAGTAAATAGAGGAAGAAAAGTGTGTTGCAGTAGGCGGAAGCTGGGGATGCGAGCAAATAGAGGAAGAAAGGTGTGTTGCAGCGGTCGATCTGGGGAAGCGGCGGGCAATGGGGACGTTCACGTCCCATCAAGCGCCGATGTGAAGAACGAGCGTATCGAAGTTTGTCGAATTTAAAAACTTTTGCATGAGAACGCTATTATTCCGGGCGGAAGAGGGGGAATCTCATTCCCTCCTTCATATCCTATAGGTATAATGAGATAAACAGGTTGACAGGAACGGTAAAAGTCGATATGATTCATATTACATATTAATTCTACCTGTTTACTTGGTATTAGGTGGTAGTGAGTATTCGGCTGCTATTAGCAAACGGGTAGGAAAGACAAACTAAAATTATGCTGGGGGATTGCATAACCATGAGAGCTAGAACACTCGGATTATTTGCTTCAACACTGCTGTTGCTGTTGGTGCTAGCGGCTTGCTCGAACAGTAATGAGCCTCAAAATACAGGTAGCAATACCGGTAATAACGCCAGTGGCAATGAGCCTGCGGCTGAGACAGAAAACTATAAGGACGAGTTGAATGTTGCGTTGACCGCACAGCCGCCGACACTGGATGCGCAGTTGACAGTTTCGGCTGTCGCACTGGATACAGCACAGAATATTTTTGAGACGCTCTACACGCTGAATAGCGATTATGAGCCAGTTCCGGCTCTGGCAGAATCTGTTGAAATCAGCGAAGATGGGCTGACCTATACTTTTCCGCTGCGCCAAGGTGTGAAGTTCCACAATGGCGAAGAACTGACGGCAGATGATGTAGTAGCGTCCATGAATCGTTGGCTGGTTACGTCCTCTCGTGCGAAGTCGCTGCTCGTTGGGGCGGAGTTCACTGAGGTTGATCCGTACACTGTGGCATTGACTGTGCCGCAAGCAACTTCCGACGTGCTGATCCTGCTCTCTTCGCAGGCCCAGTTCCCGGCAATCATGCCAAAGGAAATCATTGATAATGCTCCAGCCGATGGCATCAACGAATATATCGGCACTGGACCATACAAGTTCCAGGAATGGAAACAGGATCAGTATATTCACCTGGTTCGTTATGACGAATACCAATCGGTAGACAAGGATCCAAGCGGCTTTGACGGACGCAAGGAAGCACCGACGGCCAACCTGTACTTCCATTTTGTGACCGATCATTCCACGCGCATCAACGGGATAAAGACTGGTCAATATGACGTAGCCGATTCGATTCCTACCGAGAACTATGATGAACTGGCTGCAGATGACAACATTGAGTTATACTCGCTACCTGCTGGTGCGCTTACTGCTTTCTTCAATACAACGGAAGGACTGCTCTCGGACGTCAAAATCCGTCAAGCTATCCTGGCCGCGTTTAATAACGAGGATATTTTGCTGGCAAGCTTTGGCAACCCAGAGTTGTATTCACTGGCTCCAGGTTATCTGAATACCAGTCAGGTTCAATGGACGACGGATGCCGGCTCTGAGTACTACAACCAGGCCGATCCAGACAAGGCTGAGCAGCTGCTGGCCGAAGCAGGATACAATGGAGAAGAAATTACTCTACTCACTACCCGTGACTATAACGAAATGTATACCGCCACCCTGGTCATTCAGGAACAATTGCGTCAGATTGGCATGAATGTCAAAGTCGAAAACTTCGATTTCCCTACGTTCCTGGAAACAAAGGGTGACCGCAGCAAATGGGACATTTTCGTCGCCAGCACGGGGTACCAGCTGACGCCTCCACAATTGCTTGCTGTTACACCGGACTGGGCCGGACTGAATGATGATACGGTCAAACAAGCGCTGACTGCAATCCGTGGCGCAGCTACACCGGAAGCAGCCAAGGCCGAGTGGGAGACGCTGCAAGGCTACCTCTATGAAATTGCTTCCTCTACAGTCATCGGCCACTACAATGGTATTGTAGCGACCAACAATAAGTTGGAAGGCTTCGAAATGTTCGAAGCGCCGGTGCTCTGGAACGCCAAGCTGCCGGAGTAATTGTCCGCCAATTTTTCTCACTCACAAAAACGTCAAGGATGTTTACAAGTTACCCGGTAACTTTGTGAGCATCCTTTTCATTTACGGACAGGCCCAGTATAATTTTTCAGAGGGTTGCTTTTGAAGACCTGCTATTATGTCTTTGTAAGAATGAGGGGTTGCGGTGTTCGCCTATATCATCAAACGACTGCTGTCGGCTATTCCCGTTTTAATTATTGTTTCCATTGCTATTTTTTCTATTATCCATTTGACGCCCGGCAAGCCGGCTGCGACCATTCTCGGAATGGAGGCCTCGCAGGAGGAGATCGACGCGCTCAACCAAGAAATGGGCTACAATCTTCCCATCTACGAGCAGTATTGGAACTGGGTCAGCCATGCCGTCCGCGGGGATCTGGGGGACTCGATCTTCATGCGCCAGACGGTGGGCGAGGCGATTGCCGGCCATATCGGCCCCACGCTTTCACTGGCCTTGGTGGCACAGATTATCGCCATTTTGATGGCCATACCTTTCGGTATTATTGCGGCTTACAAGCGGGGGAGCCTGGCCGATGTGACGCTCTCCGGCATCGCCTTGGCAGGAATGGCGGTTCCAAGCTTTATGCTCGGTTTAATACTGATGCTGGTTGTTGGTGTTGAGCTGCGCTGGCTGCCGAATTCCGGCTATCAGCCGCTCAGCAGCGGATTGACAGAGCACCTGAAGTATCTCATATTGCCGGGAATCTCGCTCGGCATGATTCAAGCCGCACTGATTACTCGGATGACCCGTTCCTCGATGCTGGAGGTGCTAAGCCTCAACTTCATCAAGACGGCGCGTTCCAAGGGTCTCCGCGAAACCACGGTGCTGCTCAAGCATGCCTTTCGCAATGCCTTCCTGCCCATCCTCACGGTGATTGGGCAGACGTTCGGAACGCTCATTACCGGCGCAGTGGTGGTGGAGACGATCTTCACCATTCCGGGACTGGGTCAGCTCATCCTGAATTCCATTGATCGCCGGGATTTCCCGGTCATCCAGGGCATTGTCCTTGTCGTCACGCTCATCTATGTCGGGCTGAATCTGCTGGTCGATCTGCTGTATGGCATCATCGATCCGCGGGTCCGTCTGGACCGCAAATAGGAAGGAGACGCGTATGGCTGCCATCAATAGTGAAGAAATCAACCAGCTCAGCAAACGGCTGCGGCAGGAGCAGCGTTCGCTCCTCCTGCGCCGCGTGCGCTCCAGCTATGGTCTGCTGATCGGCGGGGTGCTGCTGCTGTTCATTATAGCCCTGGCGCTGCTGGGTCCGCTCTTATCCCCTTATAATCTGACGGGAATGACGGTGATCAACCGCTTTCTCGCACCAAGCGGCACGCATTGGCTCGGAACCGACGAATTCGGACGGGATCTGTTGACCCGGATTATCTATGGTGCCCAGGTATCGATGGGTGTCGGCCTGGCGGTCGCACTGATCTCCTCTGCGTTGGGGCTGGTCATCGGCATCTACTCGGCCTACTACAAGGCATTGGACCACATCCTGATGCGGATCTGTGACGGTCTGATCGCCATCCCCGGGATCTTGCTTGCTATTGCCCTGATGGCCGCACTGGGCGCTTCAGTATGGAATGTCATTATTGCGCTAACCATTGTGTTCACGCCCGGGATCGCCCGCGTCGTCCGCTCAACAGCGCTGGTCGTCCGCGAGCAGACCTATATTGAGGCAATGCATGCACAAGGCGCCAGCGACACCCGGATTATCTGGCGTCACATTGTGCCCAATACGTTGTCGCCCCTGCTCGTCCAAGCCACCTTCGTCTTCGCGGAAGCCATTATTTCCGAAGCGGCGCTCAGCTTTCTCGGAGCGGGCGTGCCTGTGGATGTGCCGAGCTGGGGCAGTATCCTCCAGGCTGGCAAGCTGGTTATTTACAAGGCCTGGTGGGTTGCGGTGTTTCCGGGAATTATGATCATCCTCTCGGTGTTAAGCCTCAATCTGCTGGGCGACGGACTGCGCGATCTGCTGGATCCTCGTGTGAAGCAAAAGGTAAAGAGATTATGGTCACGCAAGTAAAGGAGGAGGTGGCGCAATGACGGAGAAGCCGCTGCTGCAAGTAAACAATTTGAAGACCCATTTTCATACCGAGCGCGGCCGGATAACGGCGGTGAACGGCGTCACCTTCTCGATGCAGAAGGGAGAGATCATCGGCATTGTCGGCGAGTCGGGCTGTGGCAAGAGTGTGATGTCCCAGTCGATTGTGAGGCTGCTCGATCACTCCGATGCTATCTCGTACGATGGTGAAGTATTGTTTGATAACAAGGATCTGCTGCAGCTGCCCTATGCGAAGCTAAGGCAGATCCGAGGCAATGACATCTCGATTATTTTCCAGGACCCGCTCACCTCGCTGAATCCCGTCTATACCGTCGGTGAACAGATTGCGGAGGCGCTGCGCCTGCATCAGAAGCTCTCCCGCAAGGCGGCGATGGTCAAGGCGGTCGACATGCTGCGTCTGACCGGCATCCCTTCGCCTGAGCGGCGGGTGCATGACTATCCGCATGAGCTCTCCGGCGGTATGCAGCAGCGGGCCATGATTGCCATTGCGCTGGCCTGCGAGCCGCGATTGCTGATCGCGGATGAGCCAACGACGGCCCTGGATGTCACCATTCAGGCGCAGATTCTCGATCTGATTGCCGAGCTCAACCGCAAGCTGGGGATGGGCGTCCTGTTTATTACGCATGACCTGGGAGTGGTGGCGGAGATCTGCTCGGGCGTCAAGGTGATGTACCTCGGCCAGATCGTTGAAGAAATGTCGACCGAGCGGTTGTTTACGGCGCCACGGCATCCGTATACACAAGGACTAATTCGATCGATTCCACGAATGGATGGCAACCGCGGGGAGAAGCTGCATGTGATTGAAGGCACGGTACCGTCGCTGACGGATGTACCGCCAGGCTGCCGTTTTGCCACACGGTGTCCGTATGCGGATGAGCTGTGCCGCACTGAGGAGCCGCCAATGGAGCGAGTGCAAGACGATCATGGCGTGAAATGCTGGCATCATGAACGCATCTTTGAGGAAGGAGTGGACGCGCATGACGGTACCGGACAGAGAGCCGATTCTTGATGTGAAGGGTCTGCACAAGCAGTTTCCGGTCTATGGACCGTTCGGCAGGTTATCGGGTGTACGTGCCCGGGTGCAGGCGGTAACAGACGTCTCGTTCGAACTCCGGGAAGGCGAGACGTATGGGCTGGTGGGTGAATCCGGCTCCGGCAAAAGCACCACCGCCCGCACCCTGCTCGGCCTGACGCCGGCCACGAAGGGCGAGGTCCGGTACGGCAAGCGCAACCTGACGAAGCTCTCCCGGGAGGAGTGGCGCGCCTTCCGCAAAGAGATCCAGATGGTCTTTCAGGACCCGTATTCATCCCTGAACCCCCGCAAGCGGATTGGCACCATTCTGGAGGAGCCGCTCGAGATCCACGGTCTGGGCGATGCCGCTGAACGCAAGCAGCAGGTGTTCCGCATTCTGGAGATCGTCGGCTTGCGGCCGGAGCATTATTTTCGGTATCCGCATGAATTCTCGGGGGGACAGCGGCAGCGGCTGGGCCTGGCGCGGGCGCTAATCATCAGTCCACGTATTATCGTCTGTGACGAGCCGGTCTCGGCGCTCGATGTCTCGATTCAATCGCAGATTCTTAACCTGCTTAAGGATCTACAGCGCGACATGAAGCTGACGCTGCTCTTCATTACGCATGACCTCAGCGTGGTACGGCATATCTCGGATCGGATCGGCGTGATGTACCTTGGTCGTCTGGTCGAAGAAGCGCCAACGGACGGACTGTTCAGCGAGCCGCTGCATCCCTACACGCAGGCCTTGTTCTCTGCTGTGCCGGATTTCACCCGTGGCAAGCTGGAGCGCCGCAAGCCGCTGCAGGGCGAGATTCCCTCGCCGCTAAATCCGCCAGCCGGCTGTGTCTTCCATACGCGCTGCCCATGGGCAGTGGATCGCTGCAAACGCGAAATCCCGCAGATGCGCGAGGTGCGGCCGCAACACCGGGTGGCCTGCCATCTGGTTGAAGAGCAAGCGGATAAGAATGAGCCATCCCTTGCGCCATAAGCAGGACCCCATCATCCAGAGAGAAGGAGTCGATACAAGATGACGATTATACGGACAGAGGAAGGGCAGGAAAATATCTATAATGGAGCTGGCCTGCAAGTGGCGGGAACACGAGGACCTGGTCTGCAGGGGCTGTCGCCCCGCGAGCTGCTCGAGGCTTCGCTTGGACTGTGCATTTCCATCTCGCTGCAGAAGGTTATGGATGTGGATGGCGTCGACTATGACAAGTCGGAGCTGGTGGTCGAAGTGAGCTCGGCCAAGCCTGCGGATGGAGGCAATTATTTTGACCAGTTCCAGGTGGAGCTGACGCTGCCCAAGCAATTGGACCCCGGCTACAAGCAGCATCTGCTGTCCGTTGTGGAGAAGACCTGCACGATCAGCAATACGCTGGCGCATAACGCGGTCGTGACGACGTCGGAGGCCAAGTAATCGGCCGTTCCAAGGCATCAACAGGAATCGAGCGGGCATGCTGTCTGCTGTGGGGGCTTCGAGAGGCTGGAGCAGACGCCGGTTAAGCATGTGCATGGGGGTCTGTGCTTCCCCCTGCGACCGGGTATAGCGTCCGAATGATGACCTCGGCCACGAGCAAGAGTAGCGGCACCGTTGCATAAATGCCGATCGTGTAGCTGAGGACATACGGGAGGCTCAGCCCTTTGTAGGCGGCGGTCGTAATCAGATGAATGGACAGGTTGGTATAGCAGAAGGCATAGCTGCGGATATTCCAGCGGCGGTGGCTGGCGAGACGCTTCTTGCGGATCTGCAGTACCGCCCACACGGTCATGGCCGGCCAGAACAGATTCATCATGTTAAAGGCGACGCTATTCATTTTGCCGCCTGTGGCATAGGGAGCCATGTAGCCCGAGCTCAGCACGACCAGCATGACCGCACCCACATAGAGATAACCGACGATCCGATGGATGTCGGGACGGCGACGACGCAGCCGCTCGGAGAAGCCGATGGCTCCGGCAATCATAGCGACGCAGGCGACGATAATGTGCCCCGCCATAATGTTCAGCCAGAGGGATTCCTGGAGCGGACGCTTCAGGTCCTCTTTGTGCCCAAGAAATGCGGCTGCCTGTGGATCATAAATGAAATACATGTATAGCACATAGAAGATAAAGAGGGACATGAGAAGGATCAGTCCAAGGTAGCCTTGCTGTCTGCTGGTCATTGCTGTCCTCGTTTCTCTGGTTTTCCGGTTCGGGTCTCTTTTGTTGATTATAAGGCCAAGCTGGTTAAATGAGAAGAGATGAGCAAGCCTGCATATCAATACGATCTGAGGTGTAGCTATGGACAAGATGAGACAGGACGAGGCGGAGCCTTGGCAAAAGGGCGGTCAAGAGACAGCGACCTTCGGGCTCGGCTGCTTCTGGAGTCCGGAGGCGTATTTTGGCCATCTCCCAGGCGTCATTCGGACGAGGGTAGGCTATGCGGGCGGCACCGCGCCCAACCCGACCTATCGCGAGATGGGGGATCATACGGAGACGGTGCAGGTGGATTACGAGCCGCAGAAAATCAGCTACGAGCAGCTGCTCGCCTTGTTCTGGGATCGGCATAATCCGAATAACCTGTTGGACTACAAGGGCAACCAGTACCGCTCGCTGATCCTGTTCCATGACGAGGGGCAACAGGACGCGATCCGGCAGTACATCCGACGATTGGCAGATCAGGGACGCTCTGTCGATGCGACGTCAGTTGCTCCTTGCCAGGCATGGTACAGGGCAGAGGAGCGACATCAGAAATATTACCTGCAGCGATACCCTGATGCACTGGCCAAGGCTCAGGAGCTGTATCGGGATAGGGCTGAGCTGCTCAACAGCACGCTGGCTGCCCGCTTGAACGGGATTGCCAAGGGGTTCTCGTCTGGCGAGCGGGTGCGCACGGAAATAAAGGATTGGCCAGTCGAGGGAGAGCTGCGGGAGCGGCTCATTCACCTCCTAGCGAGCATCCGTTGGTAGCTGGCCAGCAACTGAGCTTCACGAAAGGAAAGGATCGCGCGTGGCAATCATTGAGATAAAGGAAGCAGAATGGCTGAAGTTGAAGCGGATCGGCGGCGGTCGGGATGCGATTATGTTCTACTCGCCGTTCTGTGGGACATGCAAGGTGGCGCTGCGGATGCTGGAGATCGTGGATGCGGCGGGTGTGCCTACACCACTGTACAAGATCAATATCAACTACGCAGGCAAGCTGAGGGAAGCCTGGCAAATCACAAGCGTCCCTTGTCTGGTACTGGTGGAAAATGGGGAGCCGGTGCACATGACGTACGCCATGCGCTCGGTGGATCACCTGTTTGCTCTGCTTAAAGGAGATCGCGAAGGGTAGGAGCGCTGAGCTGGGTAACACTGACAATCACAAAAAGCTTCCTGTGCGGTGAACGCATAGGAAGCTTTTTGTGCGAGGTGGCGGTTGGTCAGGAGGGTTGACGCTCCAGCCCGGCTGCGGGTGCACGTCGCAGGTAGAGGGACGCACAGCCGATCGCCAGCAAAACCAGCACCGTGAGACCCCAGTAGATATTGCCGTAGGCGGTGGATGCTGGCAGATCGTGCTGCCACTCCATGGCTGCAGCCGCAGCGGCAACGGCAAACGCGCCGCTAAAGAACTGAAGCAGCTGGAACAGACCCAGTCCCGAGCCGATCTGCGTAGCAGGCAGGATGCGTGAGAGCTCATTAGACACGCTGCTGGAGAGGGCGGTGAAGCCAACGCTCAATAGCATATAGATAAACAGAATTGCCAGGAATGACTGCCCTGCCAGCAGCGCAAACAAGACAACGGACGCAAGCAGCAGGAGCGGCGCGTAACGCAGGACCACGCCATTGCCGTACCCGTCGATGAGCGCGCCTACTCTGCGGGATAGCAGCATCGCCAGCAGGGAGCCCGGGAAGATGACCAGACCCGCCTGAATCGCGCTCAGATCGAAGGTGCCAATCAGAATCTGTGGCATAAGGAACAGGGTAGCGAAGCTGCATAGATAGGCGGAGATGCCCACAGCGCTTAACATGAGATACGTACGATTGCGGAACAGCGACGGCTGCACAAACGGGTCCTTCGCTTGTCGGATGCGGAGAGCGAATAGCAGCAGTCCACCTGCCCCAGCGGCCAAGGCAGGCCAGCTCGGGTAGGTCAAGAGCAGCAGCAGCCCCGTCGTGCCAACGCCAATCAGCAGGGCACCTGCTGCATCGAAGCTTCCGTCTCCTCGCTGCTCGCGCGGAATTAGACGGACGAAGAAGGGCAGCAGCAGCAGACTCAGAGCCGTCACGGCAAAAAGATAACGCCAGCCCAGCAACTGCACGATGAAGCCGCCAGCCACTGGTCCCAATCCCAAGCCAAGTGAGGCTGCTGCCATCACGGTGGACATCGCCTTGCCCCGACGTCCCAAGGGGATATAGCGGGTTACCAGAACGATGGAGAGGGCAGGCATTGCCCCAGCACCGGCCGCCTGGATGATGCGCGCGGCCAGCAGCACAAGGAAGCTGTCACTGAACAGTCCAATGAAGGAGGCTGTGCCGAGCAAGGTGATGGCTGTCAGATACAACGTGCGGATCGGTACAAAATCAGACAGGCGGCTATACGTAATGGTCGCAATGGCGAATACGATGGAGTAGCCAGTGACAATCCAAGAGGTGCCTGCAGGAGACATATCAAATAAGGCAGAGACATCCGGGAGGGCCAAATTGAACATCATGGTATTCATAATGACCAGAACTATGGATACACCCAGCAGCAGCGTGACCGAACCTTCGTTTAATGTAATCGTCCGTTCGTCGCCTGGTGCGGAGGCGGGTGATGATAGTGTCGACATGTAACTTTCCTCACTTTAGTTTCAGTTATTTTGTAAGTATCAAAGAACTATAGCAGAACCGCCTGGGAACATCAATCCCCGAATTCAGGAAAAGATTGTGATTAAAATCACAGCTTCCTGAAGCGACATATCCTATACTTAAAGTACACCAGGTGATGAAAGGGGAAGAGCGCCATGAAACAGGAACATATCGTACACTTTAAGGTGATTCGGGATGGAGAAGTTAAAAAACTGCGCGGCCTCATCCGGCTGGAGCCCGGGAAAGAGCCGACCATCGCCCAATTTGCACAGTGTCTGCGGGAATGCGGTCACGAGGTCATCCTTGTCGACGAGCGTCGCGTCATCTTCGAAGGCCGCCGGGGCGGCAATGACTATATGATTGATGTCTTGGAGGATTATTATGTGAACACAAGGGACCGCGATGCCGAGCAACTCGCAGCCGCCTTTCAAAAGCCGGACCCTGTATTATAAAGAAGACGCCGACCGGGTAGAACCGGAAAGGCGTTTTTTTATTGTAGAAGAGATTTTTCTGAGAAAAAATCCCTGTTTTTCTGGGAATTCTGTGAAAACGCTAATCCTATAGGGGCAAAAGGCTATGGTATACTACACAGCGGAAGTCATCCTTTTAGAGGATATCCATTGCAAGTGTGAACACGGATTAAGCAGATGGAATTTTACATAATTTTGGAGGTTGTTATGGTTAGCAATGTTAATCGTATGTGGGTATTGCTTGCGGCAGCTGTGCTGCTCAGCATTGTAGCTCTGGCGGCGACGCCAGCGGCTGCGTCGGCCCAAGTCGTCCATGGCGTGACGATTATGGTGGATGGTAAGGAGAAGACATTAGCTGAACCTGCCCGGATGCGGGAAGGTCGGTTATTCGTACCGGTGAGCCGGGTGGCAGAGCTGTTCGACGTGAGTCAAATTAAGTGGAAGGCTTCGCACCAAGAGGCGACGATTGTTACGTCAACGCAAGACACGATCGTCTTGGGTAATGGAGTGCCGGTTGTATACTTTAATGATGAGCGGTACCGGATGGACGCTGCTCCGTTCGTTACAAGCGGTCGGATGTATGTGCCGCTGCGTCATGTAGCCGAGCTGTTGCATGCCAATGTGCATTGGGATGCCGATCAGCTCCAAGCAATTTTCACGGTACAGGAGCCTGTGGTGGTTGAGACAGGATACGGACTGCCAGAGATTAGTGCCCAATTCGGCAGCAGCAGCGCGCAGCTCTTGATGCGCAACGGGTTGCAAGCTGAGCAGGTTAAGGAAGGCACGGAGTTGCTCGTCGTTGTCCCTTCAATTTTTAACAATAAGGCGGAGCCCTATACGGAGCAGGATTTCCAACTGCTGGCGAAGATCACGCAAGTGGAATCAGGTTACGAATCGTATGAAGGCCAGTTGGCAGTCGCCAATGTTATCTTGAACCGGGTGAAGCATGCCCAGTTTCCGAATTCCATTCGTGACGTCATTTACTCGGGCAGACAGTTCCCGCCTGCGCACAACGGCAAGTTGGACCGAAGTGTCCCTAACGCGAGCGTCCAGCGTGCGGTCAAGGATGCCCTGAACGGCAAGAACAATGTCGGCGGCGCGATTTACTTCCACAATCCGAGAGTGACCCGTGGGGCATTCTGGAGCGGGCTGCAGACCGTCGCGAACATTGGCAATCATCGGTTTTCAAAATAGATAAAAAGAGGCGTTACGGGCTCATACCCGAAACGCCTTTTTTGATCCTTGCTTAAAAAATAATGAGATACAGTCCGCCTAGCGCGGCAAATCCAAGAATGAGCGCTTGGAACAGCTTCTGTGGAATCTTCGGCAGCACCTTGAAGCCTATAAAGGCTCCAGCGCATACAGCCGGAATCATCCAGGCGTTCCACACCAGTGAATCTGCATTGATCAGACCGAGGTGGATGGTGAACGGCACCTTGATTACATTGATGATGAAGAAGAAAAACGCGTTAGTGCCGACAAAGGTTGTCTTGTTCATCCCCTTGGACAGGAGATAGATCGACATAATGCTGCCAGCCGCATTGCCGATCATCGTTGTAAATCCGGCCAGAACCCCCAGCAGGGCGTGAAAGGGCGGCGATTGACTGAAGGCAAACTGCAGCGAACGCTCCAGCCGGTCCTTGGCAAGGTGCAAGGCGATCAACAGCAGCACCAGGCTACCAATGACCAGCGATAGCCACGCATTGCTAATCTCGCCAAGTACCCAAAACCCAATCAACAATCCTCCAAGAACCCAGGGGAGCAAGGTCCAGAGATGCTTCCATACAACGGCATGTCGGTAATACAAAATGGCAATGATGTCGCCAGTAATTAGAATCGGCGTCAACAGTCCGACCGATTCCCGAGCCGGGAACACAGAGGCCATGATTGCGGCGACAAAGATACCAAGCGTGGGTACGCCGGTCTTCGTAAATCCAACCATCACGGCACATAGAATCAGGATCCCAAGCTGCAGAGGGGTGATATCCATGGCTGCTCCTTCACGTAGTCATTTGACCACAGTATAGCATGAAGAAGCTTGGGCTGACGACGATGAATCGCGCTTAGACCTCCAGAATCTTGATCAGATTGGTGGTGCCGGCCTTGCCGATGGGTACGCCTGCCGAGATGACGATGGTGTCGCCCTCGCTAACCAGACCTGTGCCTACTGCGCCGCGAACCGCCGAATCAAACATATCGTCTGTGGTCGTGATGACATCGCCGAGCACGGGGATTACACCCGAGAGCAGGCAGATCTTCGGCAGTGTATGCTCATTATGCGAGATGGCAATGATTGGCGCACTTGGACGGTACTTGGAGATCATCCGGGCCGTATAGCCGCTCTCCGTAGAGGTAACGATAGCTGTTGCACCCAGCTCCAGCGATGCGCTAACGGCGCTCTGGCTGATGACTTCGGTAATATTGGTGCCTTGCTGTTCCCGCTTGCGCTTGAACTGTTCACGGTAATCGGTCATGGCCTCAGCCTTGCGTGAAATAGATGCCATCGTCTGCACCGATTGAACCGGGTAGCTGCCAGCAGCCGACTCGCCGGATAGCATAACTACGTCTGCGCCTTGCAGGACGGCATTGGCCACGTCACTTACCTCGGCACGTGTTGGACGAGGGTTGTACTGCATGGATTCCAGCATGTGCGTTGCGACAATAACCGGTTTGCCGGCCAGGTTGCATTGCTCGATCATGCGTTGCTGCATGAGAGGGACATCCTCAATTGGAATTTCAACACCCAGATCGCCACGGGCCACCATGATGCCATCGGATGCCTCGATGATCGCTTCTAGGTTCAGAACGCCTTCTTCATTTTCAATCTTGGAGATGATCTGGACATGCTCCGATTGCTTCTCTTCGAGCAGGCGGCGAATCTCATAGATGTCCTCAGCTTTGCGTACGAAGGAAGCTGCGATCATCTCCACACCTTGCTCGACGCCGAAGGCGATATGAGCGATATCCCGTTCGGTGACACCTGGCAGGGTCGTCTGGATGCCAGGCAGATTCACGCCTTTGCGAGGCTTAAGCTTGCCGCCGCTGACGATGTGACAGCTGATTTCCGTGCCCTTAACCTCCAGAACGGTCAGATCGACCAGACCGTCATCGATCAGGATGCGGTCGCCCGCCTTTACGTCTCCAGGCAGTGCAGGATAGTTCACCGAGATACGTCCGGCATCGCCGAGCACCTCCTCCGTGGTGAGCACAAGCGTTTCTCCTGCAATTAGCTCACAATAGGCTTCACGCAAGCGGCCGATACGCACCTCCGGTCCTTTGATATCCATCATAATCGGAATACGTGCACCGAGCTCGCTAGCCGCTTGACGAACATTGCGAATCCGCTGAATATGATCCTCCAGCTCGCCATGTGCCATATTCAGACGAGCAACGGTCATACCAGCTGTAATCATATCCTTCAGCGTCTCGATGGAGTCGCAGGCAGGTCCCATGGTACAAATAATCTTGGTTTTCAACATGTTGAATCCTCCTCGAATGGAAAGCTATCGTAATTGTTCTCTGTCCATATTGTAACGCGAGATGTCGAAAGATGACATGAACTATAGTATACTGAATTTACTATAGTACGAACGGAGTGGTGTCATGCTGACGATTGAGGAGGTGCGTCACGACCGGGGAGTTGACTGGTTCGAAGAGCATATAGAGCCCAAGGAACGGGAGGCGTATCAGCTCATCCTGGTCACTTACGGCCGATGTGTGTATTGGCTGGACGGAGATAAGCAGATCATGGAGAAGGGGGAACTGCTGTTGATTCCGCCCGGAACCCGTTATTATGGCAAAAGTGTGCCAACGGTGCTTCATACCAAGTATGTTGTCCGCTTTGCATGGCATGCTGCCTCTGAGGTTCTGCCGCTCCTGGCGCCGTCTGTGCCATGGCGTCAGACACCAGGCTGTTACGAACTGGTCGTAGAGCGGTTGAAGCAGATGGCAGAGCAATGGCAAGAGCGCTCAGACTATTATCGACTGATGGCCGGGGCTCAGTTAACGGAGATCCTCGTCTACTTGAGCCGCGAAGCAGACCGCGGACGTCTGCCCGACCGCAAGCGGCGGATGGCAGAGAGCATGAAGCAGTACATCCAGAGTCATTACCGGGAAGCCGTCAACAAATCCTGCCTGGCTGAGGCAGTAGGCATTACGCCGAACTATGCCGCCAGCCTCTTCCGAACGGTCACTGGCCAGACGATTAGCGATTACGTGCATCGTCAGCGCATGAAGACGGCTATCTATATGCTGACCGATTCCCTGCTGACCATTCATGAAATTGCAGAATATGTGGGCTATAATGATCCATCGTATTTTCACCGCGTGTTCAAGCGGATTACCGGGGCTACCCCGTCCGCGTATCTCCAGGAGCGGCCGCCGGCACCGTAATGGTATAAACGCGAATCGAAAAAAGCTCCTCCAAGTGCCGAAACGGCATGGAGGAGCTTTTTCTATTCTTGAGCACTGGCACGTGCGCATCCTTAATACGAACTACGAACTCGGAATTTCATCTTCGATGATTTCCGGCTCGGGGTAAGTTGCACCGAACAACTCAACCGTAACCTTCTCCATAACAGGCGGCTCTTGCGGCCGATCCTGCATGCCAACGGGCAGCTGGACGATCTCGTCAATGACGTCCATACCTTCGATGACTTCGCCAAACGCAGCATACTTGCCATCCAGGCTTGGATAATCAGCATGCATGATGAAGAACTGCGAGCCAGCAGTATCCTCTCCTTCAGAACGGGCCATGGAAATCACGCCGCGTGTATGGTTCAGCGAGTTAGAGAATCCATTACTGTCGAATTCTCCCTTGATGCTGTAGCCGGGGCCTCCCAGGCCGTTGCCCTCGGGATCCCCGCCCTGAATCATGAAGCCTTCAATGACGCGATGAAAGATGGTTCCGTCATAGGCGCCCTGTTGAACAAGCGAAATGAAATTGTTGACGGTATTAGGTGCGATGTCCGGATATAGTTCTACGCGGATGAGCTTCTCGTCCTCCATCTCGATGGTCACGACGGGATTCTCCGCAGTCTCATTCGGGTTTCCAGTTGTTGTTTCTTCAGCATTGTTGGCGCGGTTGCCGCAACCGGCGAGCAAGACGACGCTAAGTGCCAATATTAGAAGAAACGAGACATGAGTTCGGGTGTTTCTAATCATGCTTAATATCCCCCTAGTCTGATGTACATTCGTATAATAGCACAGGCCCCTTCAATAAATCTACATCAAATGTAGACCAGGCGCGCAAAAACAGGGCTGCTCGGGCCTGTTTCAGACCCAGAAGCATCCCTGTCGGCGGATCAAATCGAACAAATTAAACGACAGCTTGCGGCTCAGAGCTGCGTGATTCCTCCAGCCGGCGATAGGCGCTCTGCCTTAGAATGTCGCGGATTTCCGCGCATTGCATCCGATAGGCGCTTGAGGATAACGAGCCATTGCGTACACGTTGCTTCATCAGTTCCGTCATCTCCTGGACCTGTAGATCGATGAGCTCCTCGATATCGGCGTGCTGCTGTACGGCAATATCTGCCAGTGAATCTCCTGCGTACAATCGGTCTTTTATTTTCTCAGACGATACGCCCAGCAAATGGGTCATATCAGCCGATCTTTTGCAGTTCAAGCCTTTGAGAGGGGCGCAATCCGGATAGCGTTCTCCGTGCTGCTCTCGTCCCATTACGCTTCGTATAGTAACCGCAAAGGCCATCGTGCCTGCGATCATAAATTGTTTCGGGTTCATGCCTGGTGTCCTCTTTTCTTGGGTTCCATCCATTGTATATCGGGTCAGTCTGTACACTGCCCTTCTATGATTAACCAGAGGCACGCGGACATAAACGTTAATTTTGATTAATTGCGCGGCATTTCCCGCGTAACCTTGGCAACGATTTCACTAATCTTCACTTCCAGCCCATGCTGCTTTTGCTTTTCGGTGACCAGCTGCCTAGAGACGGTGACGAGCGTACCTAATGCTTTCAGTGAATCGTTGGCATCCTTTTTGCGGACGGCTTGATTGGCATGCTTCCATGCGGTAGCCGCGTGTTTCTTAGTCGCGCTAATGGTACTTTTGGCTGAACGGACCTGGACTTTCACCGGATCGATAGCAGCAAGCATATCGCGCAACTTTTTTGTCGTTTTCGCTTTGTTCGACTTAGCGGTCTTCAACGCCTGCTCCTTGCTCCGAATGTCGTCCCTGGCTACTTGTACAGCCCACTTCAGCTGATCCGACTGCGCTTTGAGCCGGGCATTCAGATCTTTGTTTTTGAGCGGTTTCGCAGCAGCGATCTGCTTGTTGAGCGCAGCGTTCATGTCTAGAACGGGCTTGTATCTGTTCTTCGTCTGCTGAAGCTGCTGCTCGAGCTGTGCAATCTTGCGGTCGTCGATCTGACGGATCGCTGTCCGCAACTTCGCAATCTGCTCCTCGTTGGCGAAGTGGAGCGTCCGGATGCGCTCATCCCATTGCGCTTCCTGGGCCTGGTTAGCCTGCACCTGCTTGTATTGCTGATCCAGCTTGCTGGCCGTCGATCGGTCGGCAGCCGTAATCATCTGGGCGAGGGCGGTCTTGCTTGTACTAGTCAGCTCATACGTGCTGGCAGAAGCGGGCAAGGGGACAAGGGTCAACAGCAGGGCCAGTGCCAGGCAGGAGATTGCGAGTCTGCGCAGACCTAACTTCACTTTCATCCATGAAAACCTCCTTTTATCCTATGAGTTAACCACGGCCCGCAAGCACACAAAAAAAAGCACCCGTAAGAGGGCGCCTGCGCGCCACTCCTTACGGGTGCTTCCAACGTAAGTGAATATTCGGGATTCGGTTTCGTCCACTATAACCCCTAGAGACCAAAACTGTCAAGAGTTGGATGAAGGGTTTGATTGGGCAAGGTGATGGGTATGTTAATGAATAACTTGATGAGGGGGCAGCCTATTGGACTTTTACAACAAGCTTAACAACTACTTCCCTGACCATGAGCTCAAGGCACAGGAGCATCTTGAAGGACTCGTCGAGGACAAAGATATTTACCATAAGGATGAAAGCGAAAATTATCTTGTGCTGTACGCTGAATTTCCTTCTTTCCTCTTCATTGATTATCTTCTCGTTACAGGAAAGGTTAGAGGAAAGGGTATTGGAACGGAGCTATTGAATCGTTACAAGGCCAAGGGAAAGATGATGATTCTGGAGGCAGAGCCGCCGGATGAAGAGGATGCCGATACATGCCGAAGAATGCAATTCTACGAACGCAACGGCTTTCGTCATGCGGACCAGATTATCTACGAGCGCCAGGATGAGCAAGGGAATCCGTTTGAGATGCACATTCTCTACTGGTACCCGGAGGAGGAGCGTTTTACCCAAAAGCAGGTGATGGAGCATATGGCCTTGGCTTGCAAGGAAATCCATAATTTCCGCGCCAAGCGGTACTACGGCAAACCAGTCGTTGTACCCGAGGATGTGCTGAGCTGGCAGGAGAGCACAGGTGCTAAAAGTTAGTTAGCTTTAGTAGAAGGGGGCTGTCCAATAAGTCAGTGAAAGCTGACCGATGGAAGGCCCCTTACTTTTTATAGAACTTATAGACAGCAGCCGACCTACTTCTAGGTATTGCCTACCCTACGCGTCTTACTGCCCTCCCGGCTAACGGCCATATATACGCTTATTTGCCCTGAAAAGGTAGCTCATCATTTCTAACGGCCATATATGCGCCTATTCTGGCCAAACAGACCGCTGGAGCCTCAAAAAACCTCCAATAACTGCGCTGGTGGCCGTTAGAATTCAAAGTGACTCGATTTGGGCGAAATAGCGGCTGTGGTGGCCGTTAGCATTTTCCCACTTGGGGTCAGCAATTAATCGACACGCTCATGGCGTCCACTAGAATTCCAGCGCAGTTCGTTCCGTTGATTTTCAAAACAAAAAAGGTTGGGCGGGATACCTAACGGTTTCTCGTCCAACCTTTTTGTGTGGGGACTTATTGGACATCCCCTTTTTTATTCTTTCAGAAATCTGGGGCAAGGTTATAACGGATGTTGCGTCCAGCCAATAGCTCCAAGGGAACATTCTTCCCTTAGCGTGAGGGAATGGGCCGTTTGGTGTGCTCCAAGGTCGCCTTTTCGTCTTTTGGGGGTAAGGTGCGTAACGGTCGGAATCCCTATCATTCGAATCATCCGCAGGATGAATTTGTTCGTAAGAATTAAGCTTCGAAGAAAAGGCTCCACTTTATGGGGATATTTTGTGGTTAGAAGTTTAAGTTGGGTCTGATTTGATAAGAATGAGAGGACACAACTTGAAAGGAAGGGTGAGCGAAATTGGCGGTAGGCATTCCTAACGAGAGCCGGCGATTGATGAGCGAGGCGGTACGGACGGCGCTGCCGATGCTGCTGCTGCGTCAGCTCCGGCCCAAGCAATGGACCAAAAACCTGCTGCTATTCGCGGCCCTTCTTTTCTCGTTCGAACGGATTGCATGGGAGACGGCGGTTGCTTCGGTGGCTGGCTTCTTTCTATTCAGCTTCGTAGCAGGGTGTGTCTATATCCTTAATGACGTCGCCGATCGGGAGGCAGACCGGCATCACCCTGCCAAACGGATGCGCCCCATCGCCTCGGGGGCGCTCCGACCCGCGACAGCTCTTGGCTTTGGCGCAGTGCTCCTGACTACCTCGCTTGCGGCGGCTTACTGGATCAACCCACTGTTTATGGTGCTGCTGCTGGTTTATTTTGCACTCAACGTATCGTACTCGTTCAAACTAAAGCATATGGTCATCCTCGACATCATGACGATCGCGGCTGGTTTTGTGCTGCGCGCCATTGCTGGCGGCCTCGTCATTCGTGTACCGTTTACGCCTTGGTTTCTGCTGTGTACGCTGCTGCTGTCGTTATTCCTGGCGATCGGCAAGCGGCGTCACGAGTTGGTGCTGTTGGGAGATGGAGTGGGCTCTCATCGGGAGGTCCTCGCCCATTACTCGCTGCCGCTGTTGGACCAACTGACGAGTATTGTCACGACGGCGACCATTATGACCTATTCACTGTTTACGTTTACCTCCGAGCGTACGATTCACCTGATGTGGACGATTCCCCTGGTGCTGTATGGCATCTTTCGGTATTTGTACCTGATCCATATGGCGGGCAAAGGGGGCGCACCGGACCGGGTGCTGCTGGAGGACAAACCGCTGCTCATCACGGTTATTCTCTATGTTATTAGCGTGTTCTGCATTCTGACCTGGCTGGAATAGCTCACAGCGGTGGCTCTTAGGCAGAGTGGAGGGATGGGAGGGGGTTAAGTGATGAAGATGAGCGGCGGTCGCCGGCAGGGCGGCAAGCTCTTCATGGTGACTGCTGCTTTCCTCACAGCGACGGGGCAGCTGTTCTGGAAGTGGGGACATCACAATCTGTTCTACATGGGCGCTGGCTTCCTCTGTTACGGGGCGGGGGCATTCTTCATGCTCCAATCGTATGCGCGTGAGCAGCTCTCCGTCGCGTATCCGTTGCTGTGCCTGAGCTACGTGTTCGCACTCATCTACGGCGAGCTTCTGCTTGGCGAGGGTCTGACCTGGGGCAAGGCGTCAGCTGTATTGCTAATCGGCACAGGCGTTACGTTGACATCCTATGAGCGCTAGTTGGCTGTTGCTGCTGCTCCTCGTCATGACCTGGTGTGGTGCGCTTGGCAGCGTACTGTTCAAATCCTTCACCAGCTCCCGCCGCAAGCTCATCCTGCTGGCGGGTCTAGTAGCTTATGGCGCGGGCGCAGGGCTAAATATTCTGTTGCTCGCCTACCTTCCCTATACCCTCGTCATGCCAGCCAATGCCCTCACGTTCATTTGGGCCTTGCTGCTGGCGAGATGGGTCTTTAAGGAGAGCGTAGGCATGTTCAAGCTGGCTGGTATGGCTTGCATTGTCTCGGGTGTCATTCTGCTGCTCGCCTGAGGAAGGGATGATGGGAGGGGGAAGGAAGATGGGGTTTTGGAGGTATCTCCTGCGCAGCCGAATCGACAACGGTGCGGCGTTGATGCTGACTCTCCTGCTCGGAAGCTTCTATTTTGTAATGAATCTGCCTTTTGTACAGTTTATGGAGGAGCAGGCCGAGCTGCTGCAAGCACGAAGTCCGTTCTACGGAGCGCCGTTCACACTAAATCTATTCAACTTCGACCCGTCTATGTACTATGCGGAGGGAGCGCCGACCATCATCCACCCGCTCAAAGATCTGCTGGCGGTTCCGCTAGCCCTGGGTGCAGCGCATATGGGTGGGAACCTGTTCTTCCTGATTGTGCAGTCCCTTATAAATGCGCTTAGCGCTGCTCTGCTGTTCTATTATCTTCGTCGCAGCGGCGGCGGGATGCTGCTGTCGGCCGTCTGGGCGCTGTTCTTCGGGGTCAGTTCCTACAGTCTGTTCACCGCACTGATTCCGGATTCATACCCGTATGTCCAAGTTATGATTCTGTTCTCCGTTGTCTATCTCTTGTACGTCCGCACGGCTGCCGCAGGAGAGGGCAAGGTGTGGCCGCAGTCGGTGCTCGGGGCAGCCAATTTTGCGCTGACATCTACGAATGTGGCGACGTTCATGGCGAGTGTTGGCGTGAACTTGATTGATGGCAAACGCAGCAGGCGGGCGGTTCTCACCAGGGTTCTTCTAATTGGCGCGGTGGCCCTGCTGATTGTGCTGTTGCTGACCCTGCTGCAGTGGCTGCTTTTTGGTGGTGAGACCTGGCTGACGAGCTGGCGCCAAGGCCTTAGCGAAGGCGGCTTCAGCTATGTAGCGCCGTTCTCCTGGGTACATCACTGGCAGGCCTTCTATATGCTTTTTGTCAGCCCGGTGCTGACGCCTGCGTTAGCCTTCATCGATCCGAATCTGGCGGCTTTTGTCACCGATCTCTCCCACCCGTATCCCCTGCATGTCCACCTGGTGGGCGGGGGGCTGATCGTGCTGGCTTTGCTCGGTCTTGTTCAAGGCAGAAGGAGCAGAGAGGCCTGGATTCCGGCGATATACATAGGCTTTGCCGTATTGCTGCATCTGGTGATAGGCTTTGGTCTGGGGACATTCCAGTATGATATGTATCTGTATGCCGGTCATTCGCTGTTTGCTCTGTTCTTGCTCGGAGCAGGCTTTCTTATCCGTCTGCACCGTTCGCGCTTGCGCCAGGTGCTGCTCGGACTCGTTATGGTCTGCGCAGGTGTAACGCTGGTCCATAACATCGTTTTTCATGCGGCGGCGCTGGATACTGTGCGTGCGGCCTACCTGCAATAACCATCCCCTTCTTGTCCCGCGTGTGCTACAATAGCCCAATGTACGCATAGAACAGACAGAAGGTGGATGGAAAGTGGGTTATATCTATCTGCTCCTGGCCACGCTGGCCTGGAGCTTTGTCGGGTTGCTGGTCAAGACCGCATCGACGATGGTGGACGCTTCAGCGATTACGTTTGCAAGATTCAGCCTCGGCATTGTTTTTCTTGGACTCTTCCTGCTGATTAAGAATGGGCGAATCCAGCTGCGGAGCAATCTCAAGTGGATTTGGCTGGGCGCGGCGGGCAAGTCGATTAACTATATTTTTGAAAATATTGCGATTTCCATGGGCTACGCCTACGGCAATATTCTGGTTCCACCGATTCAGACGGTCGTCCTGCTGCTGGTGTCGGCGTTTCTGTTCAAGGAGCATGTCTCGGGCAAAGGCTGGATTGCCGCCGCGTGCTGTATGGCCGGGGTGCTGGCGATTAGCTGGAACGGGCAGCCCATGGACGATCTGCTTGGCGGCAGCGGGTGGATTACCGTGCTATTTGCCATCTCTGCAGTAGGTTCTGCACTGCATGTACTCAGCCAGAAGCAGCTTATCCAATCGATGGATAACGGCAATATGAACTTTTCCGTGTTCTTCTGGTGCAGTGTCCTGACGGCGCTGCCGCTGCCGGTACAATCCGAGGGCTTCATTGGACCGATGAGCGGATGGGCATGGCTGGCGCTCGCGGCACTGGGCCTGATTACGGGCCTTAGCTTCGTATGGTTCTCCGAGGCGGTACGCCGGGTCCCGTTCCCGATGATCATCATCGTCAGCAACAGTATGGTACTGTTCACCATTCTCTGGTCATTCCTGTTCCTCGGTGAGCCAATCACAGCCTATATTATCGGGGGAACGATCCTATTCTTCCTGGGACTGATGTTGCTTAACCTGCCGCTGATGCGAGCCAAGACCAAGGCGGTTCAAGAGCAAGCGTAAGTATGGCGATTCTAATACCGACAGTACGTTGAATAAGCCTCGGGTCTGCCGCAACCAGCGGTGCCCGGGGCTTATTGACGTACGCGTATCCTATACCAGCGGCTTATCAGACGTCGGGCAGCTCCTCCTGAACAGGAGGGAACCAGAGCTTGCGGAGGTCCATCCACCCTTGGGCGTTGAAGCTCACGCCGCGCACGGAAGGCAGATACGCTGCCTGAACCGGCTTCTCATACAGAATATGAAGCTGATGTCCATCGATCAGCTCCGCCTCCAGCACGCGTAGCCAAGCCATCCGTCGCTGGGCGTCGGCTTCCGTGGACACGGCAGTCAGCGTATGGTCAACCCGAGCCGCTGTCGGCTCGTCCAGGTGAGACTGCATGGTGGCGTAGAGATCGTACAACCGAAGCTGGACATCCTGGTCCCGGAGCAGGGAGAACAGGATCAGATCAGCGCGGAGACGCCGCTCGTCCTTGAAGGAATCGGGGCTGCTGGTCGTCACCTCGCACCGGTAACCGGCAGCCCTCAACCGGTCTGCCACCTGTTCTGCGTCTTGTCGATAATGCTCAATCGTCGTTATGCGCAGCGGAGAGACAACCTGGCCGTGCTGTTGCGCCTGGGACTCATATGGCTCGGTCTGACCAGCCAGAGCGCCCATGATATCCGCTCGTATCCCTGGATTGGCTAGTGGTCCCTCCCTGCGAGTGTTACAGGTAATGAACTTGCGGACCACCGTTTCCGAAGAGATCCGGCTCCAGCCCGTATCGGGTTCGCCCGCATGGTGCATGATGTGAAAAGGGGCATGGGGGTCCGCTGGCTCGTGCTCGTTACGCCAGGGCACATGCACGATCTCGACCCGATCCAGCTGAGCCCGGCCGAGGTGGTAGTGGGGATAGGCTTCCAGCACACACAGCTGCGGGCCCAACTGGAGCAGCTTGAACGGACCAGTCCCCACCGGTAGATCGCTACCCGATTGGGAGGCTTCATACGTACCGGCGGGTACGATGGCCGCACGGCTGGTACAGAGCAGAGGCAGCATCAGTTCATTGGGGTGGTTCAGCTCCACCACGACGGTGGCGGAGGTCCAGGCGCGAACGGATTGGATCTGACGAAACAGGCTGCCGTACAGGGTGCGCTTGGAGTGAATCAACCGTTCCAGCGAGTACACGACATCGTCGGCCGTCAGTAGCCGTCCATCATGGAAGGCGACGCCCTTGCGCAGGTGAAAGGTCCAACGTGTGCGGCTGTCATCCGATTCCCAGGCATGGGCCAGGTTGGGGAGAATCGCTCCATCTGGGAACGAGCGGCGGACTAGGCCATCGAAGACATGGCTGGATACAAACGACTCTGCCAGCAAATTCATGGCCAGTGGATCAATCGAATGAAGCTGCTCCCGGATCGGCAGTCTCAGAATATCGATTTGACGGTTCTGGCGAATCTCGGCATGGTGACCAAAATAGGAGGCGAGCCATTCCTCCAGAGGAGCCTCTGCCTCGGGGGCGGCATGATGGGTGAGCTGCTCCAGCGAGCGGCGCAGTTGACCGGTGTTCATGGCCTGGCGCACGGAAGCGCGGGCAATCGCACGTGGCTCTGCCAGAAAGCGCAGCGTCGACCGCCGCCCGCGCCCGCGGCGAGCCGTCCATTCGATCCAGCCGAGCCCGGTCAGCTTGCCTATCAATGTAACCGCGCTGCGATGCGTGCAATCCAGCTCTTCAGCGATTTCGGCAAGTGTCACCTCTGCACTGTCTCCCTCGGCGTAACGTCGGTGCAGCTGCAAGTATTGCAGATTGAGCTTCATAGCGGTTGTTGTCTCCTTTCTGGTGTCTCATTCTCTAAAATATGAAAATATCCCGAATTCATTTCTCTTTATTTTCTTATTTTACAGCCTAGAATAAAGAAGTAGAAGAGGCAAATCCTAAAGGGGGATTCATCATGGAGGAGCAAACATCGTCTACAGCTGCCTTGACCAGGGGCGCGGGAGCGGCTCTGGCGGCGGCGCTTGGGCTGGCGGTTGTGCATCAGTATTTATTTTTTGGTCATTCGTTTGGCATTTCGCATCCGTTATTTCTCGTTTTATTTTACGGGTACATGCTTGCCTTTGGACGCCCCGTGCTGCGGCCGATGCGGGCGCTTGATTGGCTGCTGGCGGGGGCAATCGCGCTGCTGTCCTTGACGTTTGTGCTATTCAATAATCCGGTGCTGCGAGCACTCAATACGCTGGGCATACCGCTGCTGGTCTTCCTGCAGTTCACGCTGCTGCTCAGTCGCCGGCGCTTCAGTTACTGGGACCGTCGCGTGCTGGCGGATACATTAGATCATCTCGTACCGCAGAGTGTGCGCCACTGGCCGACGACCGTGCAGACGATCAGCCGATTAGCAGCCCGCGGAGAGAACACGGAGCCGAGTCATCAACGGACCCAAGCGACAAGAATCATCATTGGTCTGGCGGTTGCAGCGCCGCTGCTCATCGTGATCCTCAGCTTGCTGTCTGCTGCGGACGGTGTTTTTCATTACGTGCTTGCCGCTGTGCCGGATTGGCTAGGCAGTATTTCCATGAACACGTGGTTTTGGCGCATCGTATGGGCTGCATTTATGATGCTGCTATTTTTCACCTATGTCTGGGGGTTCAGAGACAGCGCGGTCTACGATTGGGAACGGACGCTCGCCGCAGAGGGCGAGCTGGCGCCTGTGAAGAAGGCCCAGACGAGAATTGATCCGCTTATTGCCGTTACGGTACTGATTTCGATCAGCGTCGTATATGTCGTGTACGTTGGCGTGCAGCTGTCGTATCTGTTTGGCGCCTGGGAAGGCATCCTCCCGGCAGGCTTCACGTATGCGGACTACGCAAGACAAGGCTTCGCGGAGTTAATGACCGTGAGTGGCATTAACCTGGTTCTGCTGCTGGGCACCTTGTATCTGGTTAGGGAAGAGGGCAGTGGTCTGGGTCAGCTCATTCGGAGCCTGCTGCTCGTTATTGTCGGCTGTACGGGCGTCATGCTGAGCTCTGCCTTCTCCCGGTTGCAATTGTATGAGGCAGCCTACGGTTACACCTATGCCCGTTTCTTCGCGCAGGCTTTCATGCTGTATGTAGGGGCGTTGTTGCTGCTTGCGGGCTTGCGGGCTATCCTGAGGCGCCTGCCCCTGGGACGATGCTTCATCATCGTCAGTCTGGTGGCATACATTGCACTGAACTACGCACAGATGGACGAGCGGATCGCGGCGGGGAATATCGAGCGCTATACGAAGAGTGGCAAGCTGGATGAGAATTATCTATTAAACTTGTCCACGGATGCCACGCCGCTGCTGGTGCATTTCCGGAATATGGACTATCCTCAGCTCCGGCTGGAGGAGCACCGGAATTGGCAGGCTCTCGATCATCAAGATCGCAGCTGGCAGTCATTTAATTGGTCGTGGCATCGGGCGGCCAAGGCGCTGAATAAGTCGTATGCTGAGCCGAAGAAGTGAGGCTGATGATTGAGTTTCGCTACTACCTTCAGTATAATCATCTACAGACATGACAGGATTCTGGAGGCTAGTAGATGATCTATCGATTCTTGGCTGTTGTGGGCGCAATAGTGATCTTGGCGGGAGTGATTAGCTTCTTTGCGATGCGCCAGGGTACGACATCAGAGAACCCCTCCCTGGCAGGCTGCGTCCAGGCGGACCATGAGCTCGTCTCCATAGAGCTCGAGCAGGAGAACAGGGCCAAGGTATTTGAACTGGTGAAGACCCATACGCCCATCGAGCAGCCTCAATCGGATGTGAAGCTCTATGATGGAGAGCTGTTCTCGTCGATGATTCCCTTTGATGCAGAGATGCTGGAGGTCTCGGTAAGTGAACTGGGGCTGCTTCGCGTGTCGCTGGACTATTACAATTCCAAAGGCCGTACGATCGTTACGTATTTCGAGGACGGCCCGATCCGCAAAACCTTCCGAGGGCATCAATGCGACTGGATCCTCACCAATGACAACGGAGAAATCACCCAGCAGGATATTCAATCCAAAGAAAGCTGAATGATCGGAAAAGGCTTCGCCAGTTTTGCACCGGAGAGTGCAAGTTGGCGAAGCCTCTTTGACTTGAACTACAGCTCCGGCTGTAACGGACACTAGGAGAGTGTCGATTAATTAGGCGACCCCAAGGGGGAACCTGCTAACCGGACACCAGTGGCCGTTAGCGCAAGGAAGTGAACAAGCTTGCCGTTCTAGAGGGAAGGCGCAGCCGCTTGAGTTCAGAATAGCCGCAGCATGACAATGCCGATAAAGGCGGTCGCCATCCCTGTAAGCTCGAGTGGGGTGAATTTCTCGCGCAGGTAGATCCGGGTATACAGCAGAATAATTAGGACATTGAGGGCAATAACAGCCGAGACCAGGGACGTAATGCCGGTCTCAAAGGCCGATAGAATGAATACCATTCCGGTGATGTTGGTCAGACCGACTACGAGGCCGGCGAGAAAGGTATTACGCGGCGTCCACCGGATGCGTCCCCGCTGCTCTGCAGCAGCCGCTTCGGCGGAGGCGGCTTGGCTCTGTAGTCCACCAGCTGTGGCGGCAGCACGGAGCATGACGGAGGCTTGACGCCGTTCAACCAGCCAGGTCAGTCCGAAGGCAGTTGTTCCCGTAATGAACATGAAGAACAAGGTCGGAAACGTATCGGCCCCCAGCAGAGTGGAGAGCTTGGCCGTCACATCATTGAAGCCAAAGAAAAGCGTCGCCAGCAATCCCCATCCCGCGCCTTGCAGATTGCCGAGCGTCAGATCATTCGAATAGCGGACGAGCAGGATGCCGCCTACAATGACGATAAAGGAAAGCAGCTGCCCTGCGCTCAGCGTCTCTCCCCACAGCAGGTAAGCAAGCACGACGACCACCACCGGAGGCAGCGCGGTTAGAATAGCTATAAGGGACGGCTTGCCTACGGCAAAGCCCTTGAACATGCAGGCATTGGCCCCGTAAGAGAACAGCCCCATCATCATACCTGTCAGCGCGGCGGTGCTCCAGACCTGGTTGTAGGCCAGGATGCCGGCCAGACTAAGGACAGCGCCGGTGCAGAAAACGCCGCAGAGCATCAGGCTGCGGTTCAGTCGCCGCTGCGAGGCGGCGTGGTACAGGATGCCGCGCAGCCCGAAGCTGACAGCGGCCAATAGAGAAAGGACGAGCCACATCATTTGCACTTCCTTTATAGGTTGTTCAAAAAGGTTGGCGTTGATCACGAAGTAATTCAGAGAAGCGGATTCGACATCGAATCTTGAATGCAGTCGGAAATTCCGGTGCTCACGTAGGTTCACCTACGCTCCGCTCCTCATTTCCTCCTGCCTCCAACCTTCTCGGTGCTGAACACCAACTTTTTGAACTTGTATTATATTTAAAACCGTTGAAAGACGGCCGGAGAGGCACGGAATCGATCTGGAGAAGCGAAGCGCTCGCCTTTGTCCCCGGATTTCTCCCCTTATGGGGGTGAAAAAATCAAAGAAATCTGGGGACAACAGCGATCGGAAGATCGATCCGTGACTGTAGGCTTCCATTTCAACAGCATGATATTCATGCATAGCATCCCTAATCCTACGGGTCATTGGACCCCTCGTCAAGCGCCGGATCTGGCCCGGCTTTGAAATCTGCCTCCCCATACGTCTATAATAAGAGAGATCGAATACCAGAAGGGAGATGAAGTCATGCAATATCGCAAGCTAGGCAAAAACGGCCCGGAAATCTCGGCCATCGGTTTTGGCGCGTGGGCTATCGGAGGTGCGGGTTGGGCCAGCAGTTGGGGCGATCAGGACGACCAGTTGTCCCACGACAGCGTGAGGGCGGCATTGGATGCGGGCATTACCTTCTTCGACACGGCAGCTATCTATGGATTGGGCTATTCAGAAGAAATCATCGGCAAAGCGCTCGGCAGCGACCGCGAGCGCGTCGTGCTGGCAACCAAGTGCGGCCTCGTCTGGGACGAGCAGGGCAAGGTGTCCAAGAACGGTACCTACAACTCGGTACTGCAAGAAGCGGAAGCCTCCCTGCGCAGACTGGGAACCGATTACATTGATCTGTACCAGATGCATTGGCCGGATACCGACCAGAACGCCCCGGCAGAAGAAACGATGCGGGCACTGGACCGACTGGTCCAAGATGGCAAGGTGCGCTATGTCGGCGTGAGCAACTACACGCTCCCTCTTCTGGAGGAATCGCTGAAGGTGAGGCACGTAGATGCTCTGCAGCCTCCGTATTCCATCCTTCGTCCCAATGCCGAACAGGAGCTGCTCCCGTTCTGCCTGGAACAGGGAATCGGCGTCGTGGCCTATAGCCCACTGACATCGGGACTGCTCTCGGGCAAGTATACGTACGAAACGAAGTTTGAGGACGGCGACTGGCGCTCTCGCTCGGCAGCACATACCGGCGAAGGCTTGAAGCGTAATGTGGACCGGGTAGAGCAGCTCAAGGGAATCGCAGCCCGCTACGACATTACAGTCCCTCAGCTGGCGGTCGCCTATGACCTGGCACACCCGGCAGTAACCAGTGCGATTGTAGGCGTGCGCAAGCCGGATCACATCCTGGGCGTACTTCCGGCCGTTGATGTGGTGCTGGATGAAGAGACGCTGCAGGAAATCCGCGCAATTGGCAAGCCAGACTGATTTTTAACGCTATAATCCTACATCTTATGTCACAATCCGGAGGATGCGGGAGGATCTTTCCGTTTGCTTCCGCTCAGACAGCGAGAATCCACGAGAGCAGGAACAGGACCTTCTGAGCCAGCGTGAAGGGATTTTCCTTTTGACCCCAAGTCTTTTATACTTATAGATGTGCCACAACATGGCAGATATATAAAAGACCAAAACAACCGGGAGTTGAGAGATTGTGACTTACAATGAGTTACTGACAAGAAGAAGCGAAATTCTGAAACGGAACATTGGACGCATGATCGTACGCGACAATCGGAACAATCTGGGGGACCAAGAAGGCTACCTGATGCAACGCATGATCAAAGAACTCCATCAGAATGAACATGAATTAAATTCAGCCAAATAATACGATTTCCATGACAATAGAGGCGGTGCAGGGTAGATTCCTGCACCGCCTCTTTCTGCGTGGGGAGGATTAGACGACGGACCTGCGAATCAGAACATAGCACATGAGCGCCATAACCAAGGAAAGCGGAAGCGTCCACAGCGACAATTCGAAAGCCGTATACCGAGCGAACCAGCCGAAGATATCCATCCACCAACCGTACTGTGTAATGAAGAACGAGAGCAGCGTCCCGATGAGCAGTGCGCCAAGCAGGGTAATCAAGAGGCTGGCACGACCGAAGCCACGATAGATGGCGGCAATTGTCAGGCCGCAGAAGAAGAAGAACATGAACAGCAAGATGGACAGAATCAGTTGTTCCAACAGCGAGCCATCGTGAACATAAGGCAGATGGAAAAAGTGCAGCCCTGTTCCCCAGGAGCCGCTGACTTGCTCCAACCATCCAAGCAGCGTAATGACAACCGCCGAGAATACACCCATCATGAGCCCGGTAAGGACAGTGCCTGTGTAATACTCGCGCCTTGTAGCACCCAAGCCAAGGGCTAGTGGGAAGGTCTGCGGTACTAGTGTAATGCCGGTGACAAAGATAATGATGAATATGGAGGCAAGACCTCCGGTATATAAAGGTTCATCCAGAAACCCACTGATGACTAAGTTAATGAGAAAACTCGAAAATACAATGACCCACGGCAGCGCCAACAAGAGAAACGGATTTCGTAAATGCAGGGAAATGATTTTAGCTGAACGGTTCATCGGATGCCAGCCTCCTTGGAAGAGCCTTGGTTATGGGTCAATTGAACAATCAGCTGCTGCAGGGAAACAGGCAGCAACTCCAGTCCCTCTGCCTGCGCTTTCTCCCGGTCGGCACGGGACAGTTCACCGATTACACTCGCCGTCATGAAGCTGCCCAGCGGTTCGCGGCGTGTCACTTGTCTGCCTTCCAGGAAAGGCTCGACCTTGGCTGCCGGTCCGGCCAAGGTATAGGCGTAGCTGCGCAGCGTATCCGTATCCTCATTAATAATCAGCTGGCCTTTATCGATGACCAGGACGTGCTCCAGCATCCGACTCACTTCATCGATCAGATGGGTAGAGAGTACGATCGTTCGCGGATGTGCGGCGTAATCCTCCAGCAGCAGCTCGTAGAACATCTCCCGGGCTACCGCATCGAGACCGAGATAGGGCTCGTCGAAGATGGTCAACGGCGCCCGGCTGGCCAAGCCGATGATAATGCCGACTGCAGAGAGCATCCCGCGGGAGAGCTTCTTGATGTTGCGCTTGGGCGGCAACGCAAAGCGGTCTAACAGATCATTAGCGAATGCCGCATCCCACTGCGGGTACATGGAAGCAGCGACCGCCAGGGCGTCACATACCCGGAAGACATCCGGATAGCGCTGGCTTTCTTTCACGAAGCAGATCTGGCTCAGGACCCGGCTGTTCTCGAATGGATGCTCTCCGAAGACACGAATGTCCCCGCTCGTTGCGAAGGCCTGGGCTGTGAGCATGTGCATCACTGTGGTTTTACCGGCACCGTTGCGGCCCAGCAGACCATAAATTTTGTGCTCCTCCAGCGTGAAGCTAACGTTATTGACGGCTGTGACATCCTTGTATTGTTTGGTCAGTCCCTTGACTTCTACAATGGTGGTCATTTCAGCATCGCTCCCCGTTTGATCATTTGCGTCAGCTGCGCTTCGGTGATCCCCAGCTTCTGGGCCTCCGACAGCATGCTGATGATATATTGCTCATAGAACTGTTCCTTGCGCGCTTCCAGCAATCTGGAGCGTGCGCCTTCGGCTACGAACATGCCAATCCCCCGTTTCTTATACAAAATGCCTTGATCGACTAGCAAATTGACACCCTTGGCGGCTGTCGCCGGATTAATCTTGTAGTATGCCGCAAACTGATTGGTCGAAGGCACCTGCGATTCTTCAGGCAGCACATCGTCAATGATGTCGTTTTCGATCCGCTCCGCAATCTGGGCGAAGATCGGACGGTCATCATTTATTAAAGAACTCATCGCTTCACCACCGTATTGGTTAATTACTCTTGTAACTAACCATACAACCAACGAACTCTGTTGTCAATCTCTTTTCTGATAAAAGGCAAGAGGCCATGCCCAGTTTGTCGTATAATTGAAAAAAGGCCGAAGAGGCACGGAATCGAATCTGGAGAAGCGAAGCGCTCGCCTTTGTCCCCGGATTTCATCCGCTAAAGCGGTTAGAAAATCAAGAAATCTGGGGACAACAGCGATCGGAAGATCGATCCGTGGCCGTAGGCTGCTTTTCAAGGATTCGGGCATGGGGGGCAGGAAGATATGCTGATGCAGGAGTACGACACCTTCAACTATCGGCTCGATTCGAATATGAAGCCGTATATTCATTCCCATACGGCTAATGAAATTTATTATTTTCACAGTGGCAAATGCCAGTACCTGCTCGGTGGTGAGTTGGTTGATCTGATACCTGGGGATCTTGTGGTCATGAATGGCATCCGGGAGCATGGGCCGATTATGGATAACAGCATGCGCTATATCCGTTCGACGATGATGTTTGAGCGGGAGGCGTTGCGCAACTTTGCTCTGGTGCCGGGGATGGTCGATCTGAGCAAGCCCTTCCAGGTGGAGACCAGTTACCGTTGGAACCTGCAAGGGGCGCTAAAGGACGAGTTTGAGCTGCTCCTGCAGCAGCTCAATGGACTGCAAGAGGGGAACTCGGCCGTTGCGCTTAACCGGAGGAGTCTGAAGTTCTACGAGATCTTGCTGTTCATCTATGCCCGTTTCGAGGAGCATGCGGATGGACTTACATCAGCGCCCAGCGAGCAGGAACAACTAATACACCGGGTGCTATCGTACATTGACCGTCATTTTGCCGAGGAGCTGAGCGGAGAGGGTATCGCGGAGCAGATGCACGTCAGCAAGTTTTATCTGATGAAGCTGTTCAAGCGGTACACCAAAGAAACAGTATTCGATTATGTCACCAAACGAAGAATAGCCGAGGCCAAGGTGCATTTCCACAGCAATCCGGGCCATTCCGTGACCGATGTATGCCATCGTACGGGCTTCAAGGATGCTTCCCATTTCTCCCGGACCTTCAAAAAGCATACCGGATTATCGCCGGAGCAGTACCGGCGGCTGTTGCTGCGAGCGGGCAACGACAGTCATGCGGAACGGTAAAACGGACATTCCCAGGCATGAACGCCTGTAGCGGCCGCGTTATGCTAAGGAGGTAATGATTATCCGCGCTCCTGGGGAGCGGGGCAGGAGGTTAGTCCAATGAAGCAAGGGATACAACGCCGATTTCGTGTGGATTCGCTGGAGGTGGCAGTTGCCGGGGATCGAGTCGAGCTGGGACGCACAGCTGCAGAGGAAGCCACGGAACATTTGATCCGGTTACTAGAGACGCAGGAGGAGGTGCGGATGGTATTCGCCGCAGCTCCGTCGCAGACCGAAATGCTGCAGGGTCTTGTGGCGCACCCGGGTATCGACTGGTCGCGCGTGACGGCTTTTCATATGGATGAGTATATCGGACTGCCAAGAGAAGCAGAGCAGCGCTTCGGCCAGTTTCTAAAGCGTCATCTGTTCGAGCAGGTTGGATTTCGTCAGGTGCACTATCTGGATGGCGGGGAGGATCCGGCGGAGGCGTGCGTCCGTTACGGGGAATTGCTGAAGGAGGCACCGATCGATATGGTGTGTCTGGGTATCGGTGAAAATGGTCATATTGCCTTTAACGATCCACCCGTTGCCGACTTCAATGATCCTCTGCCCGTGAAGATCGTGGAACTGGATCGGGAATGCCGAGAGCAGCAGGTGAATGATGGGTGCTTTGATCGCCTGGAAAATGTGCCGACGCATGCCATGACACTGACGATTCCGGCACTCTTCTCGGGAGGTGCTCTGTTCTGCAGCGTGCCGGGTCCGACCAAGCGGCGCGCAGTCATGCGAACCCTTCAGGGACCCATTGAGGAGTCTTGCCCTTCCACCATTCTTAGACGCCACCCGCAGTGCACGTTGTACGTTGATGGGGATTCCTTTGACCACGAGTTGTGGGAGTCGGACCATGGCTGATCACGCAGAACAGATCGTAATCGGTAGACATTACCGTTCAGGTGAGGCGATACAGGTGGTCTGCCGGGATGGCGTGATTGCGGAAGTAAAAGCGGCGGGGCCTGTCGGGGAGCTGGCTGAGCTGCCTATAATTGGCCCGGGCTTCGTCGATCTCCAGGTGAACGGAATGGCCGGGTACGACTTTAACGGGGCGGAGGCCCAGGCATCATCAGCGGAACAGATTACGAGAGCCCTATGGGAAGAAGGGGTCACGGCCTATTGCCCGACCGTTATTACCAACGCGCCAGAGCTGATCGAGCACTCCCTGCGTCTGATTGGTTCAGCTGCTGGCCAAGCCGGTCCCTTGGGGGCCTCGATGGTGGGAATCCATTTGGAAGGGCCCTTCATCTCCGGGGAGCCGGGGGCCAAGGGGGCACATCCTGCCGAGTATGTGCAGGCTCCGGATTGGGAGCGGTTCGCACAGTGGAATGACATGAGCGGCGGACGCATCCGAATCGTGACGCTGGCTCCGGAATGGGAGGGCAGTGTGGATTTTATCCATGCCTGTAGAGATGCAGGTATTGCCGTATCGCTCGGACACACGGCAGCGGGGGCCGAGAGCCTTGAAGCTGCCGCAGCGGCTGGTGCCTCGATGGTTACGCATTTCGGCAACGGCATTGCGCCGCTGCTGCCGCGTCACCCCAACGCCTTGTGGACACAGCTGGCTGATGACCGGCTGGCTTGCTGCGTCATCGCCGATGGGCATCACATCCCGGATGCGTTGTTGCAGGTAGTCTACCGCGTGAAGGGCGACAAGATGATTCTGGTGAGTGACGCCGTACAGCTATGTGGCATGGCTCCCGGTGCCTACCGGATGCCAGTAGGAGGCGATGTCGTCCTGACGGAGGCGGGGCGTCTGCATCTGCGGGACGATGAGCGGCTGCTGGCTGGAGCGGCAGCGCCGCTCCTCCACGGTCTGAATCATATTGTTCAGCGTGGTATCGCCGAGCTGGGCGAGGCCTGGGATATGGCTTCGATCCATCCGGCCAGAGAGCTGAACCTCCCGCAAGCCCAAGCACTCTCACCCGGGGCCCCGGCCGATCTGGTCCTGCTCGCATCCCTGGGTGGTCGCTACCGGGTGCAAGAGACAATCAAGAGCGGCATCAGTGTGTACCGACAGGCGGAGTGGGGGAGCTGATTTCTTTCCGCGCGCAGCTCTCAGCGTGTGAGTGTCGGTGGCATGACGGATATCGGACGACCCCATTCTCGGGCTGAGCGTCCGGGCTGTGCTGTGCTTAAGGTGAGCTCGTGCATCTAGTGTTCAGAACAGTTTGGAGCCGCTTCGAGTCGCTTGGAGTCGCTTGGAACCTATGGAGCTTGCACTCTAACGGACACCATGACCGCTATTTCACTCTGAATCAATCGTTTGACATTGTAACGGCCATATAAGCACCTATTTGCCTTGTCGATGCCTGTTTTTGCTTAATTTCGCTGAAATAACTGCACGGGTGGCCGTTAGGTTTACGAACCAAGTGAAAAGGCTGCAATAAGTGCGCTGGTGGCCGTTATAGAGGGAGGGCGCTCAAAGCTCACAGCCAGGTAACCCGACGATCGGCCACTTGTAACCCACCAGGGCGGTCGTCTGAGCAAGGGGAGGCGTGCCTCAAAAAATAGACATCTCTAGACACCAAAAAAGCCTGTCCAATTCAACATCGGACAGGCTTTTTCCAGCTTTTCTTCAGGCCGTCTTGGCCTTGAGGTCGACGGCAATGTTGCCGCGCGTGGCTTTGGAGTATGGACACATCTGGTGCGCAGCTTCTGCCAGCTCCATGATCTGGGGCTCGTCCAGTCCCGGGATGGCGACCTCCAGCAGGACGGATAGCATGTAGCCGTCATCTCCCTTGTGAAGCGACACATGTGCCGTCACTTCGGAGTCTGACGTATCCATATTCTTGCCCTGGGCAATGGCTTTGAGGGCGCTATGATAACAGGCTGCGAAGCCTGCACCGAACAGCTGCTCGGGATTGGTGACCTGGCCGCCGCCACCCGGCATGCCCACCTGCAGATCCAGAATACCGTCTGAGGAACGAACCGAACCGTCACGGCCGCCCTGGGACGTTACCTCCGTCTTGTACATGGTTTTCATCATTCATCGACTCCTCTCGTATGCATTCCTTCTCCCATTACCCTTGGGGGCTGCATACGAATCGGATCGATTAAGTGCCATTCTACTGCTGAGCCGGGGCTTCTGTCTCAGCCTCCGGATCCGTTGACTCCTCCGCCGAGGCAGGAGGAATATCCGGCACTTCACCGCTCAGGAAACGCTCCAGGAAGAGCATGGCATGCTCGGGATTCTCCGGCTCCAGTTGTCTGTTGCGGACCCCCACAACCATATCGTTGTAGTAGAGCGGCAGGTCTTGCATCAGCTCCGTCTCGCCGAGCGCGATGCCATACACTTGCGGCTCCGGATTATCTTCTGTAACTCCTGTGCGGAGCATGTCTTCCGTCACATAAGGGGCGAGCCGTCCCTCGACTTCGGCATCCAGTGGCTCCAGCAGGCCTTGGGCAGCCAGCATCGGGAAGCTGTTCTCGTCAATAATATACACATCGCTTTTCTCCGTCATTAGCATGATATAGGCTTTCTGGACCAGAGCCGCATCCTGAGCAGAGCCTTGCTCGCCAGGAAGGTAAGTCAGTACGCCCCTGACGCGTTTCCACTCCGGAAAGTTAGCGAGCATAGCTTCCTCCAGAGGAACGATGTCCTGCCCGCCGTCCTCCAGGAAATAGTTGCCGTAGAGCATGAACGTCAGATCGATCGGCGGCCTTAGCGCCTCCAGGCGTTTTTCCTCCTGCCGATCCAGATAGCTGTTAATGCCATAAATAATACCAATGATGACAACAAGGCCAACAATCAGATGCCATTTGTAATAATGGAAGAAATGATCGGCCTTTTCCGCAGACCCGGCCATCCCTTTGTACTTGCCGTATTTATCGGCGTTGAAGGCCTCGACGTCCTTCTGGTTTTCATGGGCAAGCACGAGCTTGTACGCTTGATTCACGACCTGGATATCGAGCTTATCGACCACCGTTTCGCCGGCTTCCTCGCGTCGTTGCTGCGTACGGGACTGCCGCATCAGTATGGTGTAGCGGTCCTCGACGGCTTTTTTGTCGGCACCCTCGGGCAGGCCGAGGATGGTATAGGCTTGTTTCAAGTCCATTCTTGGGGTCACCTCAATCTGCATGTATTCGTTTTCTCAAATGGCCGCGAGTTGGAAACTCTTAACAAACCATCTTATTTACCCGATTAACTATAAGTATAATGGTAGTTTCAGCGATAGTAAACCTGGGTAAAAGGCAGGTTGAAGGGAATTCAATTCTCGTGTAGAATAAATTCTTTTATAAGAGGTTTTTGAACATGCACTAGAATATGCGTTCCAGGTAGTCTGGAGAGGGGGCAGCAGGAAAGTGAAAGCCATTACGGTGCAAGAGCTCGCCCAGCGGTTCTCCCTGGAGATCCTTGCTGGAGCGGAGCAGGTTCATCGCCGGATTACAAAAGCCAGACCGCACCGGCCAGGGCTGGAGTTTGTCGGGTACTTTGATTTTTTTCCGCAGGAGCATGTCCAGATTCTGGGCAAAAAAGAGATCAACTATCTCCATACGCTAAGCGAAGAGGAACGCAATCATCATATCGGTAACATCGTTAAATACCATCCGCCTTGCTTCGTAGTCACGGGTAATCAGGATGGGCTCAAGTACTTGACGAAGTATTGTGAGTTAGAGGGCATTCCACTGCTGCGGACGGGTGCAGCGACGAGCGAATTTATCGCCCGGCTGGATGCCTTTCTGGTGAAGCATCTGGCGGAGGAAATCTCCATTCATGGCGTCTGTGTCAATGTCTCGGGGATTGGCATTCTGCTGCGGGGCAAATCAGGCGTAGGCAAAAGCGAGACCGCCCATACGCTGATCCGGCGTGGACACCGTCTGGTGGCAGATGATATCGTGGTGCTGAAAAAGCTCAGTCCTCAGACGATTCTGGGGACGCATAACGAGTCTACCAAGGAGTTTCTGGCGCTGCGCAGCATCGGATTGGTGAATGTCTCGCGTCTATACGGACGCAAAGCGTTTCAGGAGGAAACCCGCATCACACTCGACATCGAACTGACGAAGTGGAAAGACGATGCGCTGAATAATGACCTGGAGCTCGTGGAGAAATTTACGGATTATATGGGGGTCAAGGTGCCCCATATCGAGGTGCAGCTGCAGCCGGGCAGGGATGTCGCGGGTCTGATCGAAGCGGCCGCCAACAACTGGTATCTGCGGCAGCAAGGCTATAGCGCGGCAGAGGATTTCATGAAACGGCTGGAGTCAGACTTCAATTAACGCAGCATAGGCGGTACAGTGGACATCAGCCCTGTACCGCCTTTGTTGTAAACAGAGACTACCAAGTTATTTCTTCAGCACAGGCAGCATCCGGGAATCCGCGAGCATCTCCGAGCCGCAGATGGGACAGTTCGGGTTCGAATCAAATGAAAAATTGTCCCGCATCCAGCACTCGCAGCCGTCGCTTAGACAAGACCAGATCGATGTTTGTTCTTCCGGCGTGGGTTCGGCACTCTTCTTGGAATAGTAGATAACAACCCCTCCTGATCATGATAAGGTACGGCCCGCTGCACAATAACAGCTCGTCATGGCCACAGTTCAGGCTGCCCTCAAATAGGAGCCTACGGTCACGGATCGATCTTCCGATCGCTGTTGTCCCCAGATTTCTCGATTGTTAACCGCTCTAGCGGTTGAAATCCGGGGACAAAGGCGAACGCTTTGCTTCTCCAGATTCGATTCCGTGCCTCTCCGGCACTTTTGAGCGCAGCCTGATAGTTGGACTCTATCTGTTAGTTTATCCAAGATCGACCAGGCTTATTACTTAATATTTGTCCGTGAGAGGAGTCGTTAATAATGTTAATGAATGAAAAGATCCGAGCCTCCGAGGTGGAATTAACTGGACTGGGCGGTGAGCCGCTGGGCGTCGTGTCCCGGGAAGAAGCGCTGGCACTCGCCAAAAAGGAAAAGGCTGATCTGGTCTGCGACTCGCTGATGAGCAGTCCGCCACTATGCAGGCTGGCGGCAAGAGGACAGGCGAAACGCCAAGCGCCGCTGGCCAAAAAAGCGGAGGGCGGTGCGCTGAAAACCAAAGAGATTCGATTAACGGCGCAAATCGAAGAACACGACTATGAGACCAAACAGCGCCAGATCGAGAAGCTGCTGCAGTCGGGTCAGTCGGCGCAGCTCGTGGTCCGACTCAAGGGCCGGCGGGGCGAGGGCGACCAGGCCAAGGCGCTGCTCCAGCGTTTGATCACTGACCTCCGAGAGGCAGGCAAGGCACAGACAGGCATTCAGGTCAGCGGCAAGCAAGCCGCCGTTGTTGTAGAGCCGTTGAATCTTTAAAAGATTGGTGAAAAACTGACGAAGAGGTGTGAATCGGTTCTGGAGAAAAGCGTATGCTTTCGAAGTCGCTTTCTTGCAGAAAGCGTGTAGCGCTCGCCTTTGTACCCGGAATTCAACCTCTATAGAGTTTATCAAATCAAGAATTCTGGGAACAACAGCGATCGTAAGAACGATTCACACACCCGCAGGCTCTCTTTTTCACCACGCTTTTAAATCCATGTTCATAAGGGATTAAGGAATTCATAAGAAATAAATTAAGATTCCTTATCGGGGTCTTAAACAGACAGCGCCATACTGAGTACAGACAGGCAGCCCATCAGCGGCTGCCCTTACTGAACAGTATGGGAGGCGCAGCACAATGGCGACGAAATTATATCTTCTCTATGGCGGTCAATCCGCCGAGCATGAGGTTTCCCTGAAGACGGCCTTGACCGTGCTAAATGCAGTCGACAAGAATAAATATGTGGTACAACCGATCTATATTACGCGGGAGGGCATCTGGTGTCAGCCATGGATCGCGCAGGACGAGCTGCGTGAACCCGAGCAGCTGCGCAGACAGCCGTCCCATGATTCGAAGGCAGCATCCATCGGAGCGTTCCTGACAGCAATGGCTGAGGGCGATAGTCTGGTGTTCCCGGTGCTCCACGGTCCGGGTGGCGAAGATGGTACGGTCCAGGGCCTGTTGGAGCTGGCTGGCGTACCTTATGTGGGCAACGGCGTGCTTGCCTCGGCGGTGGGCATGGACAAACTGATGACGAAGCGAATTCTGGAGGCGCATGGTATCCGGCAAGCGCGCTATATCGAGCTGCAGCAGCGCGACTGGCAGACCGCACCGGAGCAGGCGATAACCCTACTGGAGCAGGAGATTGGCTATCCATGCTATGTGAAACCGGCCAATATGGGTTCAAGCATCGGAATTAGCCGATGTGCCAATGTCGAAGAGACGCGGGCTGGCATTGAACTCGCCCTGCGTTATGACGTCAAACTGGTGATTGAGGCCGAGGTAGTAGGCCGCGAAGTTCAATATGCGGTAATGGGCAATGAACAGCCGCGCTGCTCGATTGGCGGTGAGTTTGTACGGGAACCGGATTTCTTTGATTATGACAAAAAGTACAAGCAGGGCGGGTTGGTCCAGCAGATCCCTGCCGTCTTAACCCCTCAGCTTGATGAAGCGATGCGGGAAACGGCCCTCCGCGCCTTCCGAGCGCTGGATGGTGCTGGTCTGATGCGCGTGGATTTCTTTGTCACGGACGGTGGGATCGCGTATCTGAACGAAGTCAATACGCTTCCAGGCTTCACAGCCATCAGCATGTACCCCGCCCTATGGCGGGAGACGGACGGTACAGCCTACCGTGAGTTGATCGACAGCTTGATTGAACTGGCACGAGAGCGTCAGGGAGCTCGCCGCCAGGAGGTGCTGTCATGATTCGCAGAACACTGGGAGAGGTCGCAGAGATGCTGGGGCTGGGCAGTGGACAGCTGCAAGACGTGGAGCCGAATGTGCAAATTCGTGGCGTCTCTACCGATACGCGGACAATTGTCCCAGGCAGCCTGTATATCCCGATCCGGGGACCCCGCTTCAATGGACATGACTACGTGCGGGAAGCTATAGCTGCGGGAGCCGTCGCAGCGCTCTGGGGCGCGGATGAAGCGAATGCGCCGACTGGCGTCCCACTCCTGCTCGTTCGGGATACTGTGGCTGCCCTGCAGCAACTGGCCGCTGTTTATCGGAGTCAGCTGAAGACGCGTGTAGTCGGGATTACCGGCAGCAACGGCAAGACGTCAACCAAGGATATTCTCGCTGGTCTGCTCGGCACCGCCTACCGGACACAGAAGACAGCGGGTAACCTGAACAATGAGCTTGGAGTGCCACTGACGCTGCTGGCGCTGGAGGAAGATACGGAAATGGCCGTGGTCGAAATGGGGATGTCCGGTCTTCGCGAGATTGCGCTGCTGTCCTCGCTGGCGCGCCCCGATATTGCCATGATCACCAGTGTCAGTGAAGTGCATCTGGCGGATTTGCACACCCGGGAGCGAATTGTGGAGGCGAAGCTGGAGATTTTGGAGGGGCTGGCTGCGGACGGGCTGTTCATCTATCATGCCGACAACCCGCTGCTTACCGGGCGGATAGCAGAGCTGGAGCCCGGAGTAGCCAGGCTTACCTTTGGCGAGCGTGAGTCGCATGATCTGCATGCAACGAGCTGGACGATGAGTGAAGCGGGGATTGCTTTTGCAGTCAATGATACGGAACTGGACAACTTGTTCCTGCCTATGATTGGCAAGCACCAGCTATCTAATGCGCTTGGTGCCATTGCAGCGGCCCGCCATCTGGGTCTAACACCCGAGCAGATTCGGCAGGGGTTGCTCCGTGTCGAAGCCACGGGGATGCGTCAGGAGGTTGCCTATGCTGGCAAGCTGATGATTATTAATGATGCTTACAAATCCAATCCGCCGAGTCTTCGGTCCGCTCTTGATACGCTGATGTCGCTGCAGCCGCACAAGCGTAAGATTGCAGTCATCGGCAGCATGGTGGAGCTGGGTGAGGAGAGCGATGCGCTGCACACTGCAATCGGCGAGGCGCTCGATCCAAAACGGATCGACCGTGTGCTGACGATCGGTGAATCTGCGGCGCGGATTGCAGCAGCAGCAGCCCCCCGCTATCCTGCTGGCGCAGTGATGACGTACGATGAGACACAGCGTCAGGAGCTGGCGGCCGCGCTGCTGGCAGAAGCAGATCATGACTGTATTATTCTCGTGAAGGGATCGCGGTCGCTGAGGCTGGAAGAAGTGGTCCAGAGGTTGCTGTCAGAGGTGCGCGAGCGGGAGGCTGCACGATGAGCCGCTCAGGGACATGGACCTGGGCCGAGGTGCATCTGGACGCGCTGGCGCGCAATGTCCGGTTGCTGCGCGGGCGACTGCCGGCAGCCATCCGATTCATGGCGGCGGTCAAGGCCGATGGCTACGGGCATGGTCTGGTCGAAGCGGCTAGGACGGCAGTAGAGGCAGGAGCGGATGAGCTCGCGGTCAGTCAGTTAGAGGAAGGCGTGCGCCTTCGTGAAGTGGGCATCGGCGTCCCGATCCTGGCGCTGACACCTCCGCATCCCGAGGAAGCTGACCGGGCGGCCCGTTACCGGATCGCCGTGCCGGTATTCCAGGCGTCCTGGCTGCGCGAGATGCGGGCGGCCAGACGGACGAGTGAGCCGTTGGCATTGCATATCAAGATGGATACAGGGATGGGCCGAATCGGCTTAAGGAGCCGTGAGGAGCTGGCTGCGATGGCGCCCTGGCTGCGATCCGCCGACTTGGTAGTGGCTGGCGTCTATACGCATCTGGCGACAGCAAACCAAGCCGATCAGGCGTACTACCGCCAGCAGCTGCAACGTTTTGCGCACATGCGGAGCTGGCTGGCTGCGGAGGGATGGGCGGATGTCCCCGCCCATTGCGGCAACAGTGCAGCAGCCATACAGTATCCGGAGGAAGCAGCAGATGGCATGGCAATGATTCGAGTTGGCGCGGCACTTTATGGTATCGACACGTGCGACCCCGCGGTTCGGGAGCAGGTGGGGCTGCAGTTGGAGCCAACCCTCTCGCTTTATTCCACCATCGTACACGTCAAGCGGGTGCGTGCCGGGGAGTATGTAGGTTATGATTGTACCTACCGTGCGGAACAAGACGAGTGGGTGGGGACGGTACCGCTCGGTTATGCGGATGGGTACTCGCGGAGTTATGCCGGTTTCTATCTGCTGGTCGGCGGTCGGCGTGCACCGATTCTGGGCAGAGTGTGCATGGATCAGGTGATGATCCGTCTGCCCCATGGGGTGCCGGTCGGTACGATCGTAACCGCGATCGGACGCTCAGACGGCGCCGAGATTACGCTGGACGAGCTGGCGGCTCACAGCGGGACGATTCCACAGCATGTGCTCACGATGCTCGGCAGCCGGGTGCCGCGGATGATGCAGGTGTCAAGCCTCTCAAACGATATACGCGCTCTGTCTTAAGCAAGCTTGCAGCAGTGATGCCTAGTTGTGAAGGAAGCGCTGGCGGAAGCTGCGCGGCGACAGTCCTTCCAGCTTGGTGAAGTTCGCCGTGAAATAAGCCGCCTGATTGAAGCCAACCGCTTCAGCAATTCGCGAGATCGGCAGATCGCTTTGCAGCAGCAGCAGCTTGGCCTGCTCGATGCGGAAGCGCAGCAGGTATTCGGATGGCGCGCAGCCGAGATGGCGATGCATGCAGCGGGCAATATAAACCGGGTGAAAGCGCAGGCTTTCGCCCATTTGCTGTGCCGTAAAACCGTCACGGTAATGCTCTCGGATATAAGAGGCTGCGGCCTCGGCACAGAGGGCAGATGCCGACGGCGGTGGTGATTCCAGTGAGTCCGCCAGCAGCTGCAGTGTCTCCTGAAACAGTTGCTGCTGCTGCCAGCGTACACGCCCCAGGTGACTACGCTGCTGCAGGCTGATCAGCTCATCGATACGTTCGTATACCTTGCGGGGCTGGAGCAAAGCGGTGAACTGAGCGAGCGTGATCGGGAAGGTTGGCTCTGTGTAACTGGCCCGAGCTGAATCGTTGGCATGGGGCGTATCGCTGCCGCCCTCAGGCAATAGAGCCCAAGCAGGGGAACAGACCTCTTTCTCCACGGCCTCCCAATGGCCTGTCGTATGAAAATGAAGCCAGTAATAGGACGTATTCTCCTCGCAGGGCCGGGTGGCGAAATGATGGAGGTCCGGCCTCAACACCAAGGCGTGACCTGGTATTACTTTGTAATGCTGATCTGCCTCTCCAATAAAAAGGCAGCCCTCCCGGACGATAATGAGATCAAAAACGCCAAATGCCCTGCGGTTGGGATGCTTACGTCCTGTCGGCATTATGGCGGCACCGGAGACGATGTAATAAGGCAGCGGGGGCGCTTCAAAACACAAACGCATAAGGTCCTCCTCCAGATCAGACAGGTTGGAATTGTGATAGTTTCGGTTGGTCCACTGATACATGGAGTCCAGTATAGCATCTATAATGTGATGTGGATATGTTTCCGAGATTACACGAGCACCAGCTCCGGAAGGCGGAGGGTGTACTAAAGGAGTAACAGTAATGACAGCCAAGACAATAGATAGCATAGGCTCCAACCCGTTGAAGAAATACACCTTGTGGGCTCTGGCGTGGCCCGTTTTTATTGAGTTGTTCCTGCAATTGATGTTAGGGGCTGCCGACACGCTGATGGTCAGCAAAATCTCGGATGATGCCGTCGCGGTTGTCGGCTTCTCCAATCAGCTGTTCGCGGCGTTGACCACGCTCTTCGTGACGGTTGCCAGCGGAGCCGGCATTCTGATTGCCCAGCGAATTGGTGCGGGCAAAAGAGAGGATGCGCGAACGCTGGCCATTATGGCCGTTAGTGTGACGTCCATTGTAGGGCTGCTGCTCAGCGTGGTCCTGTACCTGTTTCCTGGCGAGATTGCGTCCGCCTTGCAGCTGCCCTCGGAGCTACTGCCAATGGCACAGGTGTATATCTCAATCGTCGGGGGCGGTATGCTGCTGACGGCGCTGATGTCCACACTCAGTACGGTTATTCGCAATACGGGCAATACCAAGGGACCGATGTACACGGCGATTGGTATGAATGTGATTCATCTGTTTTTGAACTATGCCTTTATTTATGGCGCATTTGGATTCCCGGAGTGGGGACTGACCGGCGTGGCCATCTCTACTGTCGTCAGCCGTCTGCTGGCCACCGTGCTTCTGTTCATGATGTATGTAGGGGCGTTTGACCGCCGGATTGTTCTGCGGGACATGAAGGTGTTCGACCGCCGGTTGTTCGGCGAGGTGGTGCGGATCGGCTGGCCGCTCGGCGTGCATATGTCCTGCTGGGTGCTGACCCAGTTAGCCATTTTTACGTTCATTGCGATGCTAGGGGCCAAGGAGCTGGCGGCACGGACGTACATGAACACCCTGGAGTCCACCTGCTTCATGCTGGGGCAAGCGATCGCAATGGCCGCCCAGATCCAGATTGCTCATCTGTTCGGGGCGGGGCGGACACGGGAAGCGTATAAGGCGGCTTACCGGGCACTCTGGATTGGGATTGGCATCGTCATCCCGGGATCGCTGCTCCTGCTGCTGTCTGGTGGCTGGCTGCTGGGAGTGTTCACCTCGGACCGCGAGATTGTAGCCATGGGGGTCTCGCTGCTCGCGCTCAATCTCCTGCTGCAGCCGGGCAAGATGCTCAATATGGCTATGGGCAGCTCGCTTAATGCGCTGGGCGATACCAAGTTCACCATGATTACGTCGCTGACTTCGATGTGGATCATCGCCACCGGCCTGTCGTATGTGGCGGGAATTCACTGGGGCTGGGGACTGATGGGCATTTATGTGTGCATGATTATTGATGAATATGTACGTGGCATCCTGGCTTTCTTGCGCTGGCGGTCACAGAAGTATTTGAGGAAGGCGGAAGCCCGGCAGCAGGCTGCGGATGGTCCTGGCGGTACGGATGATCCGGGTCGCAGCGGAAGACCGTCCGGTGGCGGGGCGACGCTGCCGGCCCCGGTTGCTGGCGAGGTCTAGGCTGCAATGGGGTGCTAGTGGGGGGCCAATCGCTTCCAGCCTGAATGGAACGCTTCCCAAGGTCCGCGGACTGTGTTATAGTATCCTCGAACTGCATATCGATACCGGAGCTGTGCCTTGGCACAGAACCGGGAGAGGTTCGCGACCCCCCCTCTATAAAAATACTAAGGATGAACGGCATGCCTTGGTGTGCCGTTTTTTGTATTCCAGAAAGCAGGTAAACGATGAGACAACAAGAAAAAGCCGTCGTCGTGTTCAGCGGTGGCCAAGACAGCACGACCTGTCTGCTATGGGCGAAGCGTGAATTTGGTACGGTAGAAGCCGTCACTTTCAATTATGGCCAGCGCCATGCAGCGGAGCTTACATGTGCGGCCTCCATCGCCGAAGAACTCGGCGTACGCCAGCATGTGCTGGATCTGTCGCTGCTCAGTCAGCTGGCCCCCAATGCGTTAACACGCCAGGATATTGCGATTGAACATGAGGAGGGCAGCCTGCCGACGACGTTTGTCGATGGACGCAACATGCTGTTCCTGACCTTTGCCGCAGTACTGGCCAAAAATATCGGTGCCCGTCATATCGTCACGGGCGTCTGCGAGACCGACTTCAGCGGCTATCCCGATTGCCGGGACGTCTTCATCAAGTCGCTCAATGTCACGCTCAATCTATCCATGGACTACAGCTTCGTCATTGAAACGCCGCTCATGTGGCTCGACAAGGCCCAGACCTGGGCACTCGCCGATGAACTGGGCGGTCTGGCGTATGTACAGGAGCGTACCCTGACCTGTTACAATGGCATCCCGGCGGCGGGCTGTGGCGAATGTCCGGCCTGTCTGCTGCGCAAGAAAGGGCTGGATACGTATCTTGCGGCCAAAGGCCAGGAGGAGGAAGTGATCCGATGATCCAGCAAATTTATCCTTCACCTGCCCATGATTATCTATATGAGCTGCACAAAGATCTGCATTTTGCCGCGGCGCACTACATTCCTCATGAGTCGGCAGGGGCCTGCCAGACGATGCACGGTCACACGTATTTTGCTGATCTCACAATTGCTGGCGACGTGCTGGATGATGCGGGGTTCCTGGTGAATTTCTCAACGATTAAAAGGCTGGTCCACGACCAGTTGGATCATACACTGCTTAACAATCACGCCATCTTCGGCGGCAAGCCGGAGCTGCGGAAGCCAACGACAGAGGTGGTGGCACGGGTCGTGTGTGAGATGGTGCAGGCGCATCTCAATACGCTCCCGAACCGGCCGCAATGCCTGCAGGTTTATTTGCGGGAGACGCCGAGCAGCTACGTCATCTACCGGCCGAGGAGGGAGCGGACATGAGCGACAAGCCGATTCCGGTGCTGGAGATCTTCGGACCGACTGTGCAGGGTGAGGGTCGCTTCATTGGTCAGAAAACGATGTTCGTCCGCACCGCAGGCTGCGATTATTCTTGTAGCTGGTGCGACTCGGCCTTCACCTGGGACGGCTCGGCTGCCGGGTCCATCCGGATGCTGCCGGCCCAAGCTATCCTGGACGAGCTGACCAAGGTGGGCGGCGCTACGTTCCGTCACGTCACGCTCTCCGGCGGTAATCCGGCGCTGCTGCCGCAATTGGGGGTGCTCATCGGCTTGCTGCATGAGCAGGGCATCACCGTGGCGTTGGAGACGCAGGGCAGCCGGTACCAGCCTTGGTTCCGCGAGGTCGACGAGCTGACGCTCTCGCCCAAGCCACCCAGTTCGGGGATGAAGACGGATTGGGCCAAGCTGGACGCCATCATGGCTGAGCTGCAGGACCGTCATGAGCATACGAGCCTCAAGGTCGTCGTCTTCGACGAGACCGATCTGGCCTATGCCGCAGATGTGCACGCCCGCTATCCTGAGATGGCGATGATCGTGCAGCCTGGCAACGGCGAGCTGGAAGAGCAAGAGCCCCAGCGGATGCTGCCGTATCTAGCAGCGCGATATGAGTGGCTGGTGGAGGCTGTGATGGGATCAACGGCACTGCGTCAGGTGCGTGTGCTGCCGCAGCTGCATACGTGGCTGTGGGGCAACAAGCGCGGCGTGTAGGCAGGCGACAAGGGAAGTGGAACGGCCAAGCTGTACGCAGAGAAATGAAGCTAGCAAAGCAAGGTTCTTAAATAAGACTGTGAGCCAGTCACAAGTAAAGTATGCGAGTAGCAAGTAAGCGAGCGCTATAGCCTATCAGACAGAGGAGAGAGCAACAACATGGCAGGAAGAAGCAATGACGAGTTGAAGTCGCAGGGAGTCAGCCTTTTGGGCAACCAGGGCACCTCCTATGTATACGAATACGATCCAGGTGTCTTGGAGGCGTTTGATAACAAGCATCCGAATCGTGATTACTGGGTTACGTTTAATTGTCCGGAGTTCACCAGTCTGTGTCCAATGACGGGGCAGCCGGATTTTGCCACCATCTACATCTCATATATCCCGGACCAGCGGATGGTCGAGAGCAAGTCGCTCAAGCTCTACCTGTTCAGCTTCCGTAATCACGGCGACTTCCACGAGGATTGTGTCAACATCATTATGAATGATCTGATCGCGCTGATGAATCCCCGCTATATCGAAGTGTGGGGCACGTTCACCCCGCGTGGCGGCATCTCCATCGATCCTTACTGCAACTGGGGACGCCCGGATACCAAATTTGTGGCGATGGCTGAGCATCGGCTGTTGAACCGGAATTTGAAGTAGTTGGCATTAGATGACTTGATATGCGTAGCGGTGGCGGAAGACGACTCCCAGCTGCTCCACACCAAACCGAAAACGCCCGGTGTTTGGTAGTGTGATGCCTCCCGTGGAACCTCCCGGGGCTTGCTGGTGTGACGCCGCTCGGGAATCGCTGGTGTTTGGTGGCGTGGTACCGTCTGGAGTACCACCTGTGCTTGGTCTCCGGACCACCGTCATGCTGCCGAACCTGTGCATATGGAGTAGTGCGCCGAATGCGGCCACCGTATAAAATCCCCCCACAGCAAAATAGCCACTCTATCTGCCAAGGTAAACTAGACCTGGCAAGGCAGCGGCTATTTTGCTGGGGACCTTATTAAATTACAAACAAGTGCGTACATGGCGCCAGTACCGCCAAAGACGCCAAAGACGCAACATCATGAGACTGGTTATTTTATGTAGAACACCACAACTTGATTATCCTGTTATGATGGGCTCAGAGTAGACTAAATTGGTTTCTGTAGGGACAATCCACTTCGGCTGGTTGCACATTTCGACGCTAACGGCCACCACAGCGCTTATTTCGGTCAAAATCGATGGTTTCACATTCTAACGGCCATATAGCCTCCTATTGTTCGTGAAGTGGTCATTTTGTGTGTGATTTTGTGAAAATAGGTGCATCTGTGGCCGTTAGAATCGGACAACCCCTAAAAAGGAGCAAATAAGCGCATCTGTGGCCGTTAGAGCAACCAACTACTTCCCAAAGCCGTTCCGAGCCCCGCAATAGCTGCCAAACGGCAGTTGGATCCGCCCGCATAGGACCCCAGCCCCGCACTAACTGCCAAACGGCAGTTAATCCGCCCCCAGCCAGCCCCAGCCCCGCAATAGTGCCAAACGGCAGCTTGATCCGCCCGTATCGGGCACAAGCGCCAGATTAGTTGCCAAACGGTAGCTAATTCCTCCACAGTCGGCCCAGGGCGCTGGCAGCCGGAGCACCAGCCACCTGGCAGTTATTTCGATTTCGGCAGCGGCAGTCCGCGGGAGCTGTTGTACAGCGAGTACCATTCGATCCGGCTGAGCTCTACACGCTCGGCGCCTTCGCAGGCTGCGATGCGCGCGGGATTGGTCGTGCCGATCACCGGCTGAATGCCTGCCGGGTGCTTCATCAGCCAAGCGAGCACGATCGCTTCACGTGTCGCGCCTTTTTCTTCGGCGAGTTGGCCGACGATTTGTGCCGTCTGGCGGATCGCATCGCTCTCGTCGTCCAGCGAGCGGCCGGAGAAGCGACCCTGCGCCAGCGGGCCCCAGGCTTGGAGCTGAATGTTCTCTAACTGACAGTATTCCAGGGTTCCCTCTGGGAAGATGTTATCCTTGCCTTTGTCCTGATTGACATAGACCTGGGTGTTGACGAAGCCGGTGCGCGCCAGGCTCATCTCCAGCTGGTTCACAATGAACGGTTCGTCCGCATACGTCTGCAGCAGCTTGATTTGCCCCATGCTCATGTTGGAGACGCCAAAGCGCCGAACCTTGCCCGACTCCTTCAAGCGACGCAGGGCTCCCGCCACTTCCTCCGCCTCCATCAGCGGATCGGGACGATGCAGCAGCAGGATGTCCAGATAGTCTACGCCCAATCGTTCGAGGCTGCCGTCTACGCTACTAAGGATATGGTCTGCCGAGAAATTAAAATGGTTCGTGATACCCGGCTCTTCTAGGACAATCCCGCATTTGGACTGGAGAATGATCTTCTCGCGCAGGCCGGGATGACGGCGCAGCACTTCACCGAAGACACGCTCCGATTTGCCCCGTGTATAGATATCTGCCAGGTCGAACATGTTAATGCCGGCAGCCAGCGCCGCTTCGACCGCAGCCTGGCCCTGGGAATAGTGCTCCTCAGTCAGGGGCTCGCTGTTCCAGCCGCCGCCGAATGGCATGCAGCCAAGCACAAGTCTGCTCGCTTCGAATCCATGGCGGTTCAAGGGGATAGTGGACATGAAATACATCTTCCTCTCTCTTCATAGTGAACGCTTTCATGAGCGCCAAAACATGCGGCATGACGGACCCGGACCATACGTCCCATCCGCCATGCCTGTCCTTGCTTGATTATTGCAGGCCGATCCAATCTTCCTGAGCGACCTCGGCCCAACGGGCTTTAATGGCGTTATACTGCGCTTCCGGCAGGTACCCCGCCTCTAGTAATTTTGCATTTTGAACCCAGCGCTCCGGCCGGGCAGTGCCGACGATCGCGGAGTGGACGCCTGGGACTGACAGGGTGTAACGCAGGGCCGTACTGACTGCATCCTGCATGTCTCCTGACAGGAAGTCATAGTCCAGCCGCTGCAGTCTGTCCCAGTAGGGCTGGACATAGCTGTCGTCGGGCTTGGTCTGATGCTTCCAGGCGGCATTGGCAATCGGTCGCTTGATGACAACGCCCATTCCTTGCTCAATGGCCTTGGGAATTGTCAGGTCGGCGGCTTCCTGATCAGCGATGTTCAGTGACGTCTCCAGGGAGTCAAATTGACCCGATTGTACAGCGTACAGTGCAGCCTGATGATCGCCGCTATAGCCGATATAGCGGGTTTTGCCTTCTTCCTTGGCCTTCTTCAACACCTCAATGACGTCCCCTTGACGGAGAATCTCCTCGCTGCAGCTGTGCAAGTGGATCACGTCAACATAGTCGGTCTTGAGACGCTGCAGGCTGCGGTCGATGCTAAGCTGCAACAGCTTGGGGTCCCAGGATTCGAAGTCGAGTCCGGAGGCATGTCCGCATTTCGTGAATAGGTAATAGTCGCCGCGACGGTGCGCCACAGTCTTGCCGATCAGTTCTTCGCTGTCAGCGTAGCATTCCGCGGTATCGATCAGGTTCAGTCCCGCATCAAGGGCGCTGCCCAGCAGCCGGTCGACATCGGACACCGAAGCGTTCTGAAAACCGATTTCTGCTCCGCCAAAACCGAGTACGCTTACATTCATCTTCGTTTTCCCATACGATCGCAGTTCCACATGCATCCACTCCTTCTGAATTGTCTCACTTGTAAGTATACGTAATGTTTACCCAACATGAAAAGGGTTGAACAAAGTGAATCTGTCCGCAGCCAACGAAGCCCCGCTCGTCGTAGGTGCGAAGCAGGGAGCGTTGGGCCTGTCCGCAGCCAAAGAAGCTCCGCCCCTCATCGGGACGTTAGCGGAGCGTTCAGCATCGGATTCTTGAGCTGTTATTGGGCCTGGTTGCGCCAGCCAGCCAGGCTGTAGCTGCTCAACCGCCCGGAGCACACATCGCAGGCATAGACCAGACCGCCGGTCAGATCCACAAGCGATAACTTCAGCTGATGCCCGGCGCCGGTGTCGATGCCCAGCTTGCCCGGGGCTTCCCAGATGTGTCCTGCAGGGGCCCCGAGGACGTGCGTCGCTGTGTGACCGAACACGACAAGCTTATCCGAGACAGCGGGAGCGTTATAAAATACATTGCGGATGCTGAGCAGGTCTGTAGGGGCCTGACTGGTCAGTGCGATGCCGGGACGAATGCCGGCATGAACATAAATATGGTGATCATCTTCGTGCCACAAGGGAAGCTCCCGGGTGAAGCGGAGCAGCTCATCATCGAGCCAGGGCATCGCACCTGGATCGGCGGCATGGCGCCGCAGCAGCTTGTCTTCATTATTCCCCTTCAGCACGATGGCGCCCGCTTCGGCAAGCGTTTTGGCAAGCCGGAGCGCCCCTTTCGAATCAGGACCTTTGTTGACGTAGTCGCCTAGCAACAACAGCTGGTCACAGCCGGGCACATAGTGTGCCGATGCCAGCAGCTGGTGGAGACAATCGGTATAGCCATGAATATCAGATACGACTAATGTTCGGTTCACGGGCATGCACTCTTTCGTCTAGGTTGTGGCGGGGTAGAGTAGCGAGCGTTCGGCTGGGAAGGCCACGGTGACGGCTTGCCCCAGCTCGACTCTGTCCGGCGTCGTCAGATGCACGCGTTGACCATCACCGATCTCCACCATCAGCCGCCAGTGGTTGCCTTCATAGACCAGATGGACCACTGTGCCGCGCAGTACATTAAGAGAGCCATCAGCAGCAGGGGCGTGTGGTCCTTCATCCGTGAGCAGACGCAGATTGTCGGGATGAAGCAGGAGCAGCGCTTGTTTACCCTCTGCTTGAAAATCAGCAGGCACGGCGGCGCTCAAACGCTCACCGGCCGCAGACACGACCGCTGACGCGCCTGCTCGCACAAACCCGGTCGGGGCTTCCAGCGCAACCCGAAGCGGGTTATGGAACCCCATCAGCTCGGCGACCCAGGGCGATACGGGCCGCTCGAAGATGTGCGTCGGCTCATCCAGTTGTTCAATCCGGCCCTCGCGCATAACGAGGATACGGTCGGCAAAAGCAAAAGCCTCCAATGTATCGTGCGTAACATACAACGAAGCGATGCCCAGCGAGCGAATCAGATACGACAACTCATGCCGCATCTGCAGCCTCAGCTTGGCATCCAGATTGGAGAGCGGCTCATCAAGCAGCAGCAGTCTGGGCTCAGTGACCAGCGCCCTGGCGATACCAACACGTTGCTGTTGACCTCCGGAGAGCTGGGAGGGCAGTCGACCGGCTAGCCCTTGCAGCCGCAGCAGCTCCATGACGCGGTCGACCCGGCGTCCACGTTCATCCGCTTTTTGCTTCTTGCGTTTCAACCCGTATTCAATATTGCCAGTTACATTCATATGCGGCCAGAGCGCATAATCTTGAAATACCATGTTCAACTGTCGTTTCTCGGGCGGGACATCCTTGCCGGGAGCGGTCACGAGCTGACCGTCCAGATGAATCTCGCCGCTGTCACAGCTCTGCAGGCCGCCGACCAACTGAAGCAGGGTCGATTTGCCACAGCCTGAGGGGCCCAGAATACTGATGACCTCGCCTTCCTTCATCTGCAGAGACAGGTCGTTCAGCGCCCGGTGCGAGCCATAGGTTTTCGTTAACTGCCGGATATCCAGCAGGTAGGGGGATGTAACGGTCATGATAGGCATTACCTCGCTTTAGTCAACTTAAATAAATTTAGGAGAGCCAGCGTTTGCCGAGCCAGCTGCCTAGCAGCAATAGAAGAATGACGATGGTGCCGCTGAATACCGTCGCCGCAGTTGCGTAGCCATATTGGGAAAACTCAAAGGCTTTGTCGATCACCAGCGGCACAAGCGTATAATTCGGTGGCTTCAGAATCGATGCGATAGCCAGGTCGTAGACGCTTGTCCCGAAGGAAGCGAGCGTTGCTGTCAGGAGACCGCCTCGTACCAGTGGCAGCAGAATATCCTTCATCCGCCGGACGGTACCTGCGCCCTGCATCGCTGCAGCGTTCAGCATGCTGGCGGGAATCTTGGCGAACGCGCCAATCTGCAGGCGGACTGCATACGGGATCGCACCAGCAATGGCTGCCATCACTAGCAGCGTAGGAGTGCCATACAGATGAAGACCCACCTGCTCCAACCAACGTTGATTCCAGACGAAGATATAGCCGATGCCGAGCACAACCCCGGGGACAGCCAGCGACAGCACTGTCGAGAGATGGATCAGACTCTTAAAACGAAAACGAGTGAAGGTGACGACATAGGAAGTCAGGAACCCGAGAGCCATACTTATGATGGCCGCCATGCCAGCGATCAAAAACGAATTCCGCATGCCCGTTAACAGCGGCAGGGTCCGATGTTCGCCGGGGTCGACCCGAAACAGACTGATATAGTGATCCAATGTCAGGTTGGCCCATGTCAGTCCGCCTCCCAACTGCTTGAGGAGGGACGTGGAGATACTGGTGCCCACAGGGATACCTACGGCTACAACCAGAACGAGCAGGACGACGGCACTCATCAGACCGCTGTAACGGCTCGGTTTGGGAGCCTGGACGACCGCTCTTGAAGTCAGGAAATCAACCCGAGATTTGCGCAAAGCGAAGAACAGAATCGCCATTGCGACAGCGAGGATTGCAACCAGATAGAGCGCTAGTACACCCGCCATATCAAAGCGGACCGGCGACTGATAGATAGCTGTATAGATCGAATAGGGCAGCGTCGGAAAGCGGTAAACGGTCGCCAGCGCAGCCGGCAGGCCAAAATCTCCGATCGTGTCCATAAATACCAGCGTCCAGCCGGCTGTAATGGCAGGCAGACTAAGTGGCAGATGCACCGTCCGCCAGACGGTCAGCGGTCCGCCGCCATTCAGTTTGGCGGCATCGCCATACTGGCTGACATTCCACTCCAGCGCGGCCGTGACTGCCAGGTAGGCAAGCGGAAACTTGCACAGTGACATGACGAGAATGAGCCCGAACGGCTGAAAGATCAGCTCGGTCAACCACGTCCAGCCCAGCCACTGGTTGGCCAGTCCCCCCGACCCGGCGAACAGCACCCAGCCCTGAGCAATCATGAATGAGGGAACAATCAACAGGACCCAGGCCGACACATCAAGCAGCCGTGACGCCCGAAAGGACCACTGACTGCGTAGAATGGCCAAGAGAGAACCCAATAGCGTACCCAAGAAGGCTGTTCCCAGGCCCAGGGTCAACGAATTTGTCAGTGATTGCCGCCACAGCGGCCGGTCGAACAGCTCCAGGAGCAAGCCGAAGCCGGTGTAGTTTACCTCGCCGAAGAACAAGCCGGGCAAAAAGATGTTCGTAATGACAGCCAGCAGAGGGTAGAGCATGCAGAGGAAGAGCAGGAGGAGCACTGCTCCGCCTGCCCAGAAACCGTTGGATCTCATTGCCAGGCTCCTTTATTGCACATTCTGGTCCGCGAACCAGGTCTTGATCTCGGACTCATGCTCAGCCGCCCAACGGTCGGGAGGCAGAATAAAGGTGCCGTTCGGATTCCGCTCCGGCCGGGAGGTCGTGCCTTCGGCAAGCGGAGTGAAGAAGCTGTCGTTCGACTCCAGCGAGCTAAGCAGGTTCTGAGTTTCCGGCTTCATCATGAATTCCACAAAAGCTTGAGCGGCCTCCAGGTTAGCTGTATCCTTGCTGATGGCTACGACCCGCAGGGAGCCCGGCGCGCCTTCTTCCGGCCAGATGACTTCGACGGGGGATCCATCCATCTTTAGGGAGTAAGCATTATGCTCTTGCAGTGCTGCAGCAGCGATCTCACCACTCACCAGTGCATTGCCAACAGGACCGTTCTTTGGATAAATCGAGAACCCCTGTTTGAAGCGGTCGCTGTAGACCTGCTGGGCTTCCTCCATACCCCACTTGTAGAAGAAGGCGGAGACTAGCGGGTAGGCTGGTGCGGCAACGGCAGGGTCGGCATGTCCGACGCGCTCTTCTAGCGCGAAGAATTCTTCCCAGGTGGCAGGTGCGTTCTCCGGTGCGATCACATCCGTATTATAAGCAATGACGGCGGACGCATGGATGCCAATAGGGTAATAGGCCCGGTCCTCCGGCATCACCTCTTGGCCATATGTGCTGAGCAGCGCTTCGCCCTTGGCCTCATAGCCGGTGTGGAGGAAGTTGCGTTCGGCGAGACCACGGATCGACCCGTGCCCGTCCATCATAACGATATCCCATTGGGGATTGCCGCGTTCCGCTTCAATTTTGGCGAGCGCTTCACCGCCGCCGTAATGGACCGCTTCAATGGCGTAGCCGGTCGCCTCCTGGAATTTGGGGGCAATAAAATCTACAAAGTCATTGCCGTACAGCATCAACGGCTTTTGTTGCTCCGGTTGAGCCGATGTCTGCTCGGTTCCTGCGGAAGCATTCTCCCCTGATGTTCCTGCACCAGTGCTCGCGTTCGTCCCGGGCTGTGCAGCGCCGCCGCATCCGGCCAGCATCAACGATAAGGTTAGCGCGGGCACGAGGCCTTTGCGCCACTGTTGGATTCTTGTCATCTTCAATCGAACCTCCATCATCGGTTGAGTGGATGCGTCGGCATCGCACTTCTTGGTATCTACTGTATCAATGGAAGGTACGAGCAAGATTAATGGATTGTCAAAGCTTCATAAAATCTTATCTATGTTATCTATCCAACTATCAGTAAAATCTATAAAGATAGTTCAAATAGGGGAGGTCCCGAAGATGAATTTGCAGCAGCTGAAAGTGTTTGTTCTTGCCGTTAAGCTAAAGAGTCTTTCTCTGGTAGCCGCGGAGCTGGAGATCAAGCAGCCGACCGTGACCTTTCATCTCAACAAGCTCCAGGACGCCTGTGGCGTGCCGTTGTTTATTACGCAGTCCTACCATGTGCTGCAGCCGACAGAGGAAGGGTGGGCGCTCTACCGTTATGCGCAGCAGGTAACCGCGCTCACCCATGATATGCAAGCGATGATGGAGGGCTACAGGCAGCAGCCTGGCGGCGTGATCGCCATCGGTTCCACACATACACCGGCTACCTATTTGCTGCCGGAGCTGCTCAAGGCCTATAAGCATGAGCTGCCTGGCGTCCGGATCGCGTTGGAGGTCAAGACGGCGCCTGTGCTGTTGGAGAAAATTCGGCATTACGAGCTGGATTGCGGGCTGGTCTCTTATGACAAGCTGGAGGACAATGAGCTGGCGGTGACCGCGGCGCTGCGCGATGATCTGATCCTCGTCTGTCCGCCGGACCACCCGTTGTCCATGGAGAAACAGCTAAGTCCGGAGCGCATCGCCGCCTATCCCTTCGTATCGCATGAGCCGGAATCGGTAAGCCGGCGTCTTATTGACGGATGGGCAAGACAATCCGGGATTGCCATGCATCTGGCCATGGAGGTCTCCTCGACCGAGACGATGAAGGAGATGATTCGCAGCGGACTGGGGATCGGCATTCTCTCCGAGCTGAGTATTCAACGAGAGATTCGGCAGGGGACGCTTGTAGGGTTGCGTCTACCGGGGGCTTCGTTTGGGCGACGCATCTACCTGGTGCATCATAAGAAGAAGCTGCTCAGCCCGGCCATGCAACAGTTTCTGGCGATGCTGCAGCGCGATGGTCTCGGGGGCGGGGCACACACCTGAGCTCCTCTCCCGTCGATCCCGGTCGCGTTAGCTGGCGGGGGTCGCTATGAATCTGGTATACTCTTAAAATGTTCATTACATAGGCGATGAATGATTGTGAGGCAAGCTAAGGAGGGAATTGATAGATATGAATGATTTATGGTTATGGTTTGAGTATGCATTCCTTGGGTTGCTGCAGGGCTTGACTGAGCCGATCCCAATTTCTTCTAGCGGTCACTTGATTATTGCGCAATCGCTGCTGGGGATGGAAATTCATGGGCTCAGTTTCGAGGTGTTGGTCAATTTCGCTTCTCTGCTGGCGGTCTTACTCATTTATCGTAAGGATCTCCTGCGACTGGCTGCGGGAAGCCTGTCCTACATTCGCCATAGGGATGAGGCATCCAGAGCAGATTTCCGATTCGTGGTTTATCTGATCATTGCGACCATTCCAGCCGGTCTGGCGGGCGTATTCCTGAATGATGTATTCACCAATCTAAAAGGTCTGTTCACGGTCGGTGTTACGCTGCTTGTGACAGGTCTGGCGCTATGGCTCATCCGCAATATGAGAGGACATAAGAAGGATGCCCAGCTTACCTTGAAGGATGCCCTCATCATTGGTCTGGCGCAGGCAGTCGCACTGATCCCCGGCATCAGCCGTTCGGGAGCGACGATTGTTGCCGCGATGGGACTGGGTCTGAACCGGACTACGGCGCTCCGCTTCTCCTTCCTCATGTTCATTCCAGTTAGTGTAGGCGGGATGGTACTGGAGGGGAAGGATATGATCCGCGATCCGCAACTTGCTAGCTTGGCCGTACCCTATGCGCTTGCGTTCCTGACGTCGCTGGTCGCTTCGTATTTTGCCCTGCGGTGGTTTATGGGCATTATGGAGCGCGGCAACCTCAAGTATTTCTCGTGGTACGCCTTCACCGTGGGTACGATCATCGTACTCAGCCACCTGCTATAGCACGCAAAGAAAGCTCCGACTGGGCCAATTCGCCTGAGTCGGAGCTTTTTTTTGATAACCATGGGCACCCGGACTGTTCGGGTTTGTTTAAAGTGTTGTTTCCTCGCGAATACGGCGGCGATACGTCTCCGGTGTCATGCCTACCTGTTGCTTGAAGAGGCGACTGAAATGGGCCAGATGCTTAAAGCCTACTTGAAAGCCTGCCTCTGTGACAGAGAGACCCGAATCCAGCAAGAACAGAACGCGCGCCTGGTTAATCCGCCGCTGGTAAATATATTCGAAGATGGTTACGCCCGTCACTTCCTTGAAAATCTTGGCCAGATAGGAACGGGTCAGATGCAGCTTCTCTTCGAGCAGTTCCATCGTAATGGCTTCCTGGTAGTGCTGCTCGATATAAGAAATGATGCCCTGGACGTGCTTCTCCTTGTCGGAGGAATAGTCCCGTGGCCGGTGCATCGGCTGCATGCAGCGATCATGGATGAAATACAGCAAGTCGATAAACGCCAACTGCAATCTGCAGTCGCCTGTCGCATCCTGACACTGCTGCAGCTCATGCATGCGCAGGAGGATCCGTTCGACTTCTTCCTTGTGTTCACCGCGCAGACAGAGCCGATGGTTCTTGAATTCCTGGAAGGGCTGCAGCACATTGAGCGCACCAGGCAGATCAAGAAAAGGTTGTACGAGTGAGGGCTCAAAATGGACGATCGACCGAATGTACGGATGCGCAAGGTCCACCTTGGCGGAATGCAGCGTCATGCCGTACATCAGAATCAGATCGCCAGGAGCAAGGGTATAAATTTTGTCGCCAATCAGATAATTGACCTTGCCCTCATGAAAGTAATACACCTCATAAAAAGGATGGGAGTGCATCTTCGGCTCCAGCCTGCTGCTGCTACGGTATCCATAGGAGATCATCCCCCGAAGATCCTTGGCTGTCGTCATCATGATCACTCCCATCCGGATAGGTTAAGATTAGCGGGAATTAGGCACGGTTGCTCTCGCCCAGCAGCGCCTTCAGATAATGCACGGTTTCCCGCAGCATCTGATCGGTGCCATATTGATTGCTGAAATCTTCAATCCCCAGATAGCCATCATAGCCTACAGACTGCAAATCGGCAATCACTTGTCCCCATGGTACAATGCCTTCCCGTACCCCGGTCCAATTGGAAGACCAGCGAATCTCGCGCAGCTCGCTCACTGGTTCCTTGTCAGCTACCCAGCCGCCATTCTTGACATGAACATGGGCCAGATAAGGCCCGAGAAGCTCAAGACCCATGCGGTAGTTCTCGAATCCCTCATGAACCAGGTTGCCTGGATCGTAGAGGACGCCTACATGGTCAGGGTCGAGGCCCTCCAGCAGACGGTAAGCCGAAGAAGCGCTCGGTGCGATCGTCACATGATGCGTTTCAACCAGACCCTTCACCCCGTATTGGCGGCAAAGTGCTTCGGATTGCTTCAGATAGGCTCGTGCTTCCTCGAACAGCTCTGGGAACTTGCGGGTTCGATTATACGATGGGACGCCCAGACGGATGAACTTGGCTCCAAGCTCGCGTGCAGCAGCCAATACTTGCTCTGTGCCCTCCAGATCACCGCAGGCCAGATAAGGCGTCACGCTAAGGGTAGGAACGCCGGCGTCTTCAGCCGCCTTCTTGAAGCGCGCGATGGCCTCGTCGCCGCCAGAAGGGGGGAGGGTACACAGGTTATTGCCCCAGAAGGATGGTTCCTCTTTGGCAACCTCCTCAGACGTATCCTTATACCGCCATTCAATCCCCTGGATTCCCAGCTCGCGGGCCTTTGTGGCCAGCTCCTCTGGCGTTAGATCGGGAGTAGCTACCGTAAAAATGGATATTTTCATCTGATACTCGCTCCTTTATTCGATCCGGATTGCTTGCGCCTGCGCCTTGAGGCACAGTTCCGCAGCTTTGAACGCATGATGCTGGGTCATTGCATGCTCGGTGCCATTCAGGCAGTCCAAGATCAGTTGCCCAAAATAAGGATAACCGACTTTGCCGCTCAGCTCCATATGCTGCTCGCCGTCCTCGTTAACCAAATACAAGTGGTTGCCTTGGTTGGAGCGGGCAATGTCGACATATTTGCGAAGCTCGATGTACCCCTTGGTACCCAGGATCGTCGTCCGCCCGTCACCCCAGGTGGAGAGACCGCTCGGTGTCAGCCAGTCGACCCGGAAGTACCCGGTGGCTCCGTTGTCGGCGCGCAGCGTCGCATCGCCATAGTCCTCCAGCTCAGGATAATCTTTGTTGTGATAGTTCGCGATTTTACTGTGGAGCACTTCGCCGTCCTGAGCGCCTGTATAGTACAGGAACTGTTCAATTTGATGTGAGCCGATGTCGCACAGGATGCCGCCATACTTTTCTTTCTCGAAAAACCACTCCGGCCGTGACGGGGCATTAAGTCTGTGCGGCCCAAGGCCGAGCACTTGAACAACGCGTCCAATTGCCCCTTCCTTGATCAGCTCACCTGCGAAGACGGCACTCTCGACGTGAAGCCGTTCGCTGTAATAAACTGCATATTTTTTGCCTGAACGTTCCACTGCTTCACGGGCATCAGCCAGCTGCTCCAGCGTCGTGAACGGAGCCTTGTCGACAAAATAATGTTTGCCATGATTCAATACGGTCACGCCAAAAGGACCACGCTCCGATGTGATGGCAGCGGAAGCAACCAATTGCACCTCTGCGTCCTGGAGGATTTGTTCCTCGGACTCGGCGACTTGGGCTCCCGGATACTGCTCTGCGAACTTTTGCGCTTTGTCCGCATCGTTGTCATAGACCCATTTCAGCGTGGCACCCGCCTCGACAAGGCCATTGGTCATGCCATAGATATGTCCGTGATCCAGTCGGCTGGCTGCAAAATAAAATTCTCCTGCGGTGACAACGGGTTGAGGCTTGCCTTTTGGTGCGTAATTCATGCCGTCCTGTTTACTCATGAATAGTCCCTCCTAAGAACGTAGTATCGTAATTAGTGCGTACCCGAAACATCTAACGTCTGGTAGTCATCGGCTTTTTTGCTGCTCTTCGAACGTTCAATCTGCTCTTGCAGCTTGTTGTAGAATAGTTCCTCATCAATCGGCAGGTCGACCCAGTTATCTGTCCAGGTAGAGAGCAGCATGGCATTGGAGATCATCAATCCCTTGATGCCTTCCTCACCAGGAGCCAGCAGCGGAGACCCGGTCTGAATCGCCTTCACCCAGTCCTGGGTAATGCCGGAGTGCTGATTGCCGCCGCCTGACACGGGAATATCAATCGCCCAGCATTCAGGCTGACCGAATCCGCCTTGGAAATCACGGTTAAACTCGGACTCCAGCACACGGGTGCGCCAGAAACGGATTTTGCCATCCTCAATGACGATCTTCCCGCGGTCTCCCGAAATCTCAAACCGGTTGGTACCCGGCGCCTCGAACGTCGAGGTAACGAATACGCCAGTGGCGCCATTCTCATATTCGACATAGGCCGTAACGTCATTCTCTACCTCAATGTCACGGTGCTTGCCAAAGGAGCAGAATGCGCGGACCCGCTTGGGCATAAGCCCTGTCGTCCACTGCCACAGATCCAATTGATGGGGATCCTGATTGATGAGGACGCCGCCGCCTTCACCAGCCCAGGTTGCCCGCCAGCCACCGGAATTGTAGTAGCTCTGAGAACGGTACCAATCCGTAATAATCCAATTCGTCCGCCGCACTTCCCCGAGCTCCCCGGAGGCGATCAGATCTTTCAGCTTGGCATACATCGGGTTGGTGCGTTGATTGTACATAATGCCATAGAGCTTGCCGCTGCGGGCTGCCGCTTCATTCATGAGTCGAACTTGCTTGGTATATACGCCGGCCGGCTTCTCCACAAGGACATGCAAGCCGTGATCGAACGCGGCAATGGCCTGTTCGGGATGCTCATAGTGCGGTGTGCAGATCAGGACGCCATCCACTTCTCCGGAGCGATAGAGCTCCTCTGGCGAAAGAAAGCGCTTTACATCGTCGCCCCATTCTTCCTTTGCAAGATCCAGACGGGACTGGCGAATATCGGATACCGCAGTTAGCTTGGCGCCTTTTACCTCACCTGCGATCAAATACTTGGCATGACTGGTCCCCATATTGCCGAGCCCGATGATTCCGATTCTTACCGTTTCCACATGCACACTTCCTTCCCTATATTATAAACGATATGCTTATTGTAGCATGAGAGAGCGCTTAACACTTCACTATCTGTTATCAATCCAGGACATTCATTTGACTGTGGTTGTACTAGAGAGCCAACAGGTACAGGTAGCAAGACTAGGAAAAGTGTGCATTGACTTGAAATGGGTTCGTGATATGATACTATCATTGCTTTGCGATACAGGCGCAGGCTGAATCAGACGATGGAGTGTAGAGAATCCCATGGATAGAAAATGGTTGTATATTAGTGGATTAATTGCGGTGGCTGCCATCTGGGGAGCTAATTTTGGCTTGTCCCGGTTTGCAATGGATGCCTTTGACCCTATTTTGTTTACGTTTTTGCGGTTTTGTTCGGCCGTGCCGTTTTTCTTTATTCTGCTGAAGCTGCGGGAGGGGAGCGTTGGCATTCCGTGGCGGGTGGGGCTGGCGCTTGCAGCGATCGGCCTGTTCGGAATTGCTTTGCTGGAGATCATGGTTATGTACTCGATTAAATATACCTCGCTGGCTAATGCATCTCTGCTTAACGTTGCACCATGGCCCATCTTCGCGGCGCTGTTGGCTCCTCTGTTTACGAAAGAAGTCATTACCGCGCGTTTACTGGTTGGCGGTGGCGCAGCCATGGTCGGTGTCTGCTTTGTTATTCTTGGCGGCGGGGATAGCTTCTCGCTGGCTGGTGACCAAATGCTCGGTAACGCTCTGGCGCTCGGGGTCAGTCTGCTGGGCGCATTATTCAATCTTGCCTGTATGCCGTTCATGCGGCGGTACTCTGCACTGCGGGTCAGCAGCTGGATGATTCTGTTCGGCAGTCTATTCATGCTGCCGCTAACCTGGGGCTCGTGGGGACAAGTACAGTGGGGCGCTCTGACAGCGACCCATTATAGTATCTTGCTGTACAATATTCTTTTCTGTACTGTCATCGGGTTTGTTGTCTGGAATGCATGCATGTATCAAGTCGGCGCAGCCAGGGCCAACTTTTTCCGTTATGTCGTACCGGCCGCAGCCGTCGTCGCGGGGTACTTGATGTTCGGGGAGCAGCTGACGTGGCTGCAGCTAGCCGGCGCGGCATGCATGGCGGGCGGTCTGGTCTGGATCAGCGTAGAGCGCAAACAGGCTGCGCCACTGCCGTCTCAGACAAGTGTTCAACAGGGAGCGGCACCGATAAAATAAAGTCAATCCGTCCAACACAAAACAGCAGGGTGTTGCCTATCCCTCCCATTGGAGAGAAGGGCAGACCACCCGGCTATTGTTGTGTCAGGAGAAATCATGCACTCAGCACAATCCCTAACGGCTCTGATGATTGCGAACCAGCTGCTGCTGGCGTCTGGACACTGGTAGCGACTTGGCGTCTTTGGCACCAAAATAGAGCTGGTCATCCTCGATGGAGCTTACCTTGCTTGTGTTAACATAACAATCCGACTTGATTTGAACGAAGCTCGCATGCCGGGTCAGCGCCTGCAGCTCATCAGCAGACATTCTTTTTTTAATGTTGTAATTCTGACCGTGAAAGCTCACTTGTCCGTGGGATCCGAGCTTGAAGAACAAAATGTCCTTTTCTACCTCGAAATCCTCATATACATTGCGGGATTGCACTGCTAAACCTGCCATTCCAATTCCCCCCTTAAGAGATTGCAAAGCCGATTTATTGATAGCGCTTACATTATATCATGTTTTTGAAGCGATTTAAAGGGGGTAAGCAATAAAAAAACATAAAGGCTGTCTGGAGCCTTTTAAGCTGCTTCTGCACAGTCGCGACGCAGGCAATGCATCTGGTATGATAGATGAAATGATTTCCGGCTATCTTCGCAACAGCCGAGACCGACACGAAAGGGGCGGCAGCCATGGCCTATTGGCAGCGTATGTACCTCATCGGAATGGTGCTCGCCATCATGCTCTGTATTATTGGAGAGTTGATCTGGATCCCGGATCCTATACATATCGGCTCCTCGTTATATTGGATTGATCTTCTTAATGGAATGGTCTACTTACTTGCGGTCGTGCCGCTGGTCTGGCTGGTAGCGGCGGTGGGTGGCATTGTGCATGCCCGCAAGGAGGCGTTGCGTGCTGGCCTGGAGGGACGAAATGAAGCACGCCGTAAACGGGGCTATAGCGTGGGATTGTATCTGGATGTGCTGCGCCGCGGGCTGCTGGTGCTGACTTCGCTGGTGGCGGCCGTCTTCATTAGCTGGATGGCGGCAACGGGTGAGATGCAATTGATGCTGATGGTCGCAATCGCAGGACTGCTCTTAGCGTCCTGGCTGATTGCGCTATGGGACCTGCTCGTGCTGGAGCGCAGGCGCCGCGGCGGCAAGTTCCCCAAGCGATCGGTGGTGGCTTTTGTTGTTTCCGTGGCTCTCCTGTTTGCCTTGTTCTACCCGATGCCGTACATGGTCACCTATCCCGGCCTCTCCGTTAACATGCACCGTTACGCCGTGGCGGAGGGAGACCAAGGTCGAGACGGACGAGGACAGATCATGGGGGTACTCGTGTTTGACCGACCGGCCTTTCCCATTGACTGGCTGTATGCCGAGCTGTTCCCGAATTATAAATTCCGGGAAATCCGCAAGCTGGGGATGTCTATCGGCTCTTATGAAAACCTGGTTCATAACCTCAAGATGGAAGCCAATGATCTGGGCAGCGCTGTAGGCTTCAAGCTGGCCGGGGTGGGCGATGGGGCGGTCGCCTACGGCGCCCAGGTCCAGAGCGTACAGATTGGCGGCCCTGCCTATGGAGAACTGCGCCCGGGGGACATCATTATCCGCATTAACACCCATGCCGTGTCCTCTTCCCTTACGCTAACCAATGTGATGCGCCTCATCGAACCCGGCGATCCGATTGAGGTCCGGCTGCTGCGTAATAACGAACCGATGACGGTGCGCCTGAATACGGTCGTGCATCCGGAGGACGAGAACCGTCCTGCAGTGGGGATCACAGTCGATGACGCGCTGATGCTCGATCTGCCGATGGACGTTCGTTTCCGGTCCTACTTCGCGCATGAGGGCGGTCCTTCTCACGGGGCGGCGCTGGCACTTACGCTGATTGACCAGCTGACGCCAGGCGGGGTGACCTTCGGCAACCGGGTGGCTGTCACCGGCACGATCAACGCCAACGGGACAGTGGGCAAGATCGGCGGTATCCGTCAGAAAGCCTACACCGTTTATCGCAATGGGGCCGATGTTTTCTTCGTTCCTTACGGTCAGGCACAGGAAGCGAGGCTCGGTGCGCCAGAGCTGAATATTGTTCCCGTACAGACACTCCGAGAGATCCTGGACTGGCTCAAAGCCAATCCTCGCTAATCACCTATCAGCATAGCCAGGCTAACCGCCATACAATTGGTCCATACTATGGAGACCATTCCACCCGGCGGGAGGCATGAAGGAGATGAAAGGTCAATCGACACGTTCGGGAGCTTGGGCTTGGCAGCCGTTTGTCATGATGACGATAGTGATGGCGGTGAAAAGCCTCATAGCCTGGCAGGCTATTTTTGGTCCAGAGGCGGGTATGAGGCCGCTCATCACCGATCTGGCTACACTGTGGCTGCTGCTGGCCATTCTGGAGCTGGCATTCGTTCGGGGCAAGGCAATCTGGTATCTGATCATTAATTTGATGCTAACAACGATCTATTTCTCGGCTATCATGTACTACCATTATTATGGAGTCATTGTGACCTATCACGCGCTCGGGCAGATCAATCAAGTGACAGCTGTCAAAGACAGCGTGTTCTCGCTGCTGCACCCGGAATATCTGCTGTTGTACACCGATATCATTCTAATCGGTGGGGGGCTGTTCGCCAGCCGTCGGCTGCGTGCGTGGCGGCGCAGCACATCGCGACAGCTGCCGGCCTTGCCGACAGCAGCAGCGGCCTTGATGCTCGCGGCCATATGCGGCGGTCAGATCGCCTGGAACCGGCAGCAGATCAATGAGCTGGTGCAAGCGAGAGGCATGGGGCTGCTGAATTATCAAATTTACCACATCGCATTGGATCGCCCACCGCCGCTCATACCGGCTGAGGAGATTACGCCATCGGCGATCAAGCAGCTGAAGGGAACGGTAGAGGCTTCATCCCCGCAACTGAGGGGGCAGGCACACGGAAGCCATGTCATCCTCATTCAACTGGAGGCGTTCCAGAGCTTGCTGCTCAATCAGGAGATCAATGGGCAGGCTATTACCCCCGTCATGAACGGGCTCGCAGCTCAAAGCCTGTTCTTCCCTCATTTCTATCAGCAAGTGGGCCAAGGGAATACCTCTGATGCCGAATTCGTTGTCAACACCTCGCTATTCATTCCGCCTATCGGTGCTGCCACCGATGTCTACGGTGGCAAGCAGCTGCCTGGTTTACCCCGAATGCTCCGGGAAGAAGGTTACTACGCGGCTACCTTCCATACGAATGATGTAGCGTTCTGGAATCGGGACCGTCTGTATGGTGCCCTGGGCTTTGACGCTTTCTATGATCAGGCTTTTTTTGGAGAGCAGGACAAGATTGCCTTCGGCGCATCGGATGAAGTGCTGTACCGGCGAACCGCGCAGGAGCTTGTGCAGCAGAGCAGACAAGACCAACGGGTCTACGCACACATCATCTCGATGTCGGCTCATCATCCCTTCCGACTGCCGGAGGACAAGCGGCAGCTGCAGCTGCCGTCGAATTTTGTCGATACGTTGGTAGGCGATTATCTAACTGCACAACATTATGCGGACTATGCGCTGGGCCAGTTTATTGAAGAACTGAAGCGCAGCGGCCTATGGGAGAAGAGTCTGGTAGCCGTATATGGCGACCATCTGGGATTGCCGATGTATGCGCTAGGCGAGGAGGAATTAGACCTGCTGCACACTTTGCTCGGCAGACCCTATACCTATCCGGATATGTTGAATATCCCGCTGGTGCTGTCGCTTCCCGGACAATCTGAACCGCGCCAGTTGGAGCAGGTCGGCGGTCAGGTCGATATATTGCCGACTATAGCGAATCTGCTCGGGTTGGATGTGGGGAGGGAGATCTATTTTGGACAGGACCTCCTTAATGGGCAGCACAATCTATTGCCGCAGCGCTACTACCTCCCTTCCGGATCCTTTGTGACGGATACCGGCGTATTCATCCCCGGAGGAGGGTTCGCGGACGGCACGCTGTACCCGATCAATAGCCAAGAGCAGCGCACTCTTGGCGGCACTAGCCCCGTTTCCGAACAGTCCTACGAGCATGCACTCCGGCTTTTACGGCTCTCGGACAGCTACACCCGCCAATTACCGGATACCAAAATCAGTCAATGAGAGCCAGAGCTCGCAGAATCGCGGATTCGTGAGCATGGCTTTTCTTTTGTTCATTTTTCGCCAATTCCAGAACAGATTAAGGCAGCCATAACATTCCCTGACTTTTGACTTTCTGTAAATGCCGTAGCATAATATGCTTTATCGCTTCTGATTGAATGTGATTTTACGGGGTATTAATAGATATCCGAATCCCGTTCCAATTTTGTACATTTGAAGATTGACACCCAGGTTTTGAAACTATTTTGAAAACCAATTCGTTATATTAACATCGAGCAAACGGACGGATCCGGGATTCGTCCTGTTTGGTCCGCGGTCCGTGTATAGAGAAAGGTGGGGAAGAGCTTGTCCAGGTTTTTGAACGCCGTGCGCGCAAAGCCATTTATCTTTTTTTCAATCATCATGCTGCTCAAGAGCTGCTTGGCCTATCTGGTCATCTTTGACAATGGCTTATCCTTGATGCCGCTAATGACCGAGATTCCATTTGTCTGGGCATTGTTCTGCCTGATTGAATGGTTCGCGTCCAAGCGCAAGCTGCTGTATTATCTGATCGTCAATTTGTTACTTACAGCCATCTTCTTTGCAGCCATTATGTATTATAAGTATTATGGTGTCATTGTGACGTATCATGCGTTGGATCAGGTGAACCAGGTGACGGCTGTCAAGAACAGCGTCTGGTCGCTGATGCATCCGTATTATCTGCTCATCTTTATTGACATCATTGTGTTCAGCATCATGCTGTTCCGCAAGCGCACGCCGAAGGTGAACAACACGCCGCGGCCGCGCCGCAAAGCTCTGGTCATGAGCTTGTTCGCACTCTCCGTTGTCCTGTGCTTCGTCAATATTATGCCAAACCGGGCGAGTATGAACGAGATCAAGAAGGCGGAGGATATGGGGATTCTCAATTATGAAGCTTACACGATCTTCGCCAAGGATGAGAAGGAACTGGTTGAACCTGATAAGATCAGCCGGGAGAAGATCGAGCGTCTGAAGCGGACACAGGCCCTGGAGCAGGCCAATTACACGGCTGCAGCCCAAGGCAAGAACCTGATTATTATCCAGATGGAGTCGTTTCAGAACTTCCTTATCAACCTGGAGATTGATGGTCAGGAGATCACACCGAACATGAACCGCCTGATGAATGAGAATTTCTATTTCCCGAATTTCTACCAACAGGTAGGTCAGGGCAATACTTCCGATGCGGAGTTTGTGGTGAACACCTCGTTCTACATCCCGCCACGCGGTGCAGCCTCAGGCGTGTATTCTGGCAAACAACTGCCAAGTCTGCCCAAGCTGCTGAAAGAGCAGGGCTACAACAGCGCGACGTTCCATACCAATGTGGTAGAGTTCTGGAACCGTGGTGAGATGTACCAAGCGCTAGGTTTTGACCGTTACTATGATGAGGAGTACTTCGGTACAGAAGACGCTATTTTCTTTGGTGCTTCCGATGAGGTGCTCTATGATAAATCAGCTGATGAGCTCATCCGCATGCATGAGTCGGGTGAACCGTTCTATGCACAAGTCATTTCCATGACCGCACATCATCCGTTTACGATTCCGGAAGAGAAGTACCGGATGACGTTGCCGGAACGCTATGAGAAGACTTTCGTGGGTGACTACATCCGTTCCCAGAACTACGCGGACCACGCACTGGGCGAGTTCATTGAACGGCTGAAGGAAAGCGGCGTATGGCAGGATAGCCTGGTTGTCGTATACGGCGATCATTTGGGCTTGCCGATCTACTCGCTGACTCGTAGTGACAAGGAACTCATGGAAGAGATCTATGGCCGCGAATACAGCTATACCGATATGATTAATATTCCGCTAGCCATCATTGCGGAGGACATGAGCTATCCAGCCGTATTCGAGCAAATCGGTGGGCAAGTGGATATCCTACCAACCGTAGCTAATTTGCTTGGCGTATCAATCGAGGACCGAATTTATTTCGGCCAGGATATCGTCAATCAGACGTATAACCTGCTGCCACAGCGTTATTATCTGCCATCGGGTTCACTGCTCAGCGATGATGCGCTGCTTATTCCGGGCGCTGGATATGATGACGGGACAGAGTACCCGCTGGCCGGTGAAGGTGGTAATGGAGGCAGCATTAGCGAAGACGAGTACAACCGGGCGCTGGAGCTGTTGAACCTCTCAGACAGCTATGTCAGTCAACTGCCGGATCGTGCACCTGCGAAGGATAAGGATTCGTCAAACTAAGACATATTATAATAGAAAGAAACACAAGCAAGGCCGAGCATGGGCATTAAGCCCGTACTCGGCCTTGCTTGTTGTATATTCTAAAAGGTGTCCTTTTATCTGCGGCTCTAAGGAGCTAACCCAATGCCGTCCTCCAGCAGCATCTCTGCGGGTGGGGCGATAGTGGTTTCATTCTCGCTGATGCCATCGCCAGCTACTCCAATCGTATGTGGAGTAGCTTTGTAGGTATCGCGCGAAATACGCTCCCGTGAGACTTCCTTGCCATCGCGTACCATTGTCCTGTAGGTTTCCACTATATAACCAGGCTTACCCTCGGTAAGGCGGACGGTACGGCCAGGTAGAGCCTTGGCGCTTGGGACCTCGCGGGTTGGTGGATCAATCGTCTTCACGGTGTTGGAGCTGATTCGGTACGTGATGTTCGAGGGCAGGGTACCAAACAGCTTGATCGTCAGCTTGCGATTCTTGGTTTCTGTGCGGATGACCAGATGCTTGCCGGTTGTATTGCGGAAGCGGAAGTTGATGACGCCCTCAGAGAACGTAGCATCTTGGCCAAGCGGCATGTAGGAGACAGGCAGAGAATGATTGCGCCGTTCCACAATTTCCAGTCCCGCGAGCAGAGCGGCTTGATAGAGTGTGCTGGATACCTGGCAAATGCCGCCACCGATGCCGGGCACCAGTTCGCCATTCAGGATGACCGGCGCTTCGCGGAAGCCATATTGGGCCTGCGCCGAAGCAATGACCTTGTCATAATCGAATACTTCGCCGGGAGCCAATACCCAATCCTGAAGGGTACGTGCTGTCGCTTCTACATTGAAGGCCCGTCCCACCGGGCTGGCACTGTAATCTGTCGTGTGCCAGGCAATCTTGCGTTCAACGCCCTGTGCCTTTAGCTTCTGCAGGGTGAGCTCGGGCTGAACGATCCGGATCGGAAGCTTCAGGGATGCGGTGCGATCCGCCGCAGGATCAGAGTCTGAGCTGTCCGTGCTCAACTGTTGCCACAGCTCGGCAGTCCAACTGCGGACATGCTCTGATAACACCGGCATGTCGATGCGGTACGCTTCTCTGTGATTGTAGTAGAGGATCTTGTCCTCTGCAGTAATCCGGCGGGTGGCATCCGCGGTCTTACTCTGATCCAGCCAGCCCCATTGATGCCGGATTCGTGCTTCGAACTGCTTGGTGTTCCAGGCCAGCTTCATCCGATGCTCCCGGGGGAAGGTGAAGCGGTAGCGCGCGCGCTTTAGCAGACTGCCTTCCCGCAAACTCTGCACGGCTTGCAGGATCGGTTCGCGATTGACGCGGAAGCCGAGCTCGCCCAGGGACCAGGTCTGCTGCTTGTCCTTCGTCAAATTCGCCGTAATGGTCAGTTCCGTCGCTTCGAACGCTGTCCACGCCTCTTCCAACTGCTCGATGGATTGATCGATCTGCAGCCCGCCGATGGGCACTCCATCCACAACTGTTCCGTCTGGTACCGTATCCTGGGTAGCATAGCTCATCATGAGCCCCCAGGCGGTGGATACAAGCAGCAGCGCAGCTATGGTTGCAATAAGAGACAGATGCAGTTTTTTCATCGCTTGAATCACCTCGCATGGTCTTGCTTCATACATATGCAAGACATGCCGACATTATAATTAGGGCTTGTTAGGCGATTGCAAGTCCCCTCTTCCTTGTAATGAGAATTATTAAAATCCTGTCGATTGGCCGGATAATGGAAGGAATTGCGTACTTATTGTCGAATGTCTAGTAGCTGACTCTCTACAGGATGTGATAATGTGATAGAAATGCAAGACATCTGGAAAACGTACGCGAACGGCTCCCATGCTCTGCGCGGCGTTTCCGTCCTTATAGATCGTAATGAGTTCGTCTATCTGGTCGGGCCTTCCGGTGCGGGCAAATCGACGTTCATGAAATTGATATATCGGGAGGAAGTCCCGACCAAGGGACAAATCTCCGTGAATGGCTTCAACATCGGCAAGCTGAAGCCACGCAAGATTCCGTACGTACGCCGCAATATCGGCGTGATCTTTCAGGACTACAGACTGCTGCCCAAGCTAAGCGCCTATGAGAATGTGGCCTTTGCAATGGAAGTAATCGAAGCGCCGCGGCGGCTGATTCGCAAACGGACCATGGAAGTGCTGGAATTGGTCGGGTTGCGGGACAAGCATGCCAGCCTGCCGGCCCAGCTCTCAGGCGGCGAACAGCAGCGCGTGGCGATTGCCCGGGCGATCGTCAATAACCCGGCGGTTATCGTCGCTGATGAACCAACAGGCAATCTGGACCCCGATACCTCCTGGGGAATCATGCATCTGCTGGAGGAGATCAACTTTCGGGGCACGACAATCATCATGGCAACCCACAATCGCGAGATCGTCAATCGCCAGCGCAAGCGAGTGATTGCAATCGAGGAAGGGCTTATTGCCCGGGATGAGGCAAGAGGGGAGTACGGGTATGAAATTTAGCACCATGCTCCGTCATCTCCGGGAAGGCAGCAAAAGCTTGCTGCGCAACGGCTGGATGACCTTTGCCTCCATTAGTTCGATCTGTATCTCGCTATTTATCTTGGGCGTCTTTATGCTGCTTGCCCTCAACGTTAACAACTTGACGGAGCAGATTGAGAGCCAGGTACAGATTCGGGTGTTCATGCAGCTGAACACGGAGCAGGACAAGATGGATGAACTTCATACGACCATCGGCAACATGCCGGAGGTCAGCAGTGTCGTCTTCGTTTCGAAGATGGAGGGGCTCGAATTGCTGCGGACCAGTCTGGGTGATGATGGCCGTGAGCTGCTCGATGGCTACGATGAAACTAATAATCCATTGCCGGATTCTTTTACCGTCGAGGTCATTAATCCGCAGGAAATCGGGTTCGTGGCCAAGAAAATTGATGCCATCAATACGGAGAATGACGCACCAATCAGTAGCGTCAAGTACGGTCAGGGCACCGTGGAAACCTTGTTCAAGGTGACAACGGCCGTGCGCAATATTGGACTGGTTATTGTAGCAGGTCTGGCGCTTACGGCGATGTTCCTGATTTCCAATACGATCAAAGTTACGATTCTCTCGCGCAGCCGGGAGATTAAGATTATGAAGCTGGTTGGAGCAACCAACCCGTTTATCAGTTGGCCGTTTTTTATTGAAGGTGCAATGATAGGATTTATAGGTTCGGTTCTGACGTCTTCGATTGTTATGTTTGGTTATTCACAGCTCGTGTCCTTCTCGCAATTCGAACTGGGTCTGATGATGATCCGGCTGGTAACCGTTCAGGAATCCGCATTGCTGGTATGTGCGCTGCTGATCGGCATCGGCACCTTGATTGGCGTGTGGGGCAGTACGATATCGATTCGAAAGTATTTGAAAGTGTAGGTGAAGAGATTCGTGAAGAAAGCACTTGCCGCATTGGCTTTTCTGCTGGTAGCGGTCGTCGTCTTGCAACCGGTGGGCGGACAAGCCGCTTCAGAGGTTGACCGGATCAACCAGGAGCTGAACAAAGTCCGCTCGCAAATGCAGGAAGCAACGAGCAACAAAGAGCAGGCAGAGCAAGAGCACGATGCCGTAACCATGCAGAAGGAAGAGACGACAAAGTCGATTAATCAGATCCTGGATGAGATCGATAACGTCTCGCTAAACCTGCAGAACACTCAAATGCAACTGGTGACAACGGAAGGTGAACTGCTCGATGCAGGCAGAAGCCTGGAAGACACGGAGGCCCGTATTGTAGAGCGGGACAAACTTCTGGATTCCAGAGTGCGGCTTATGTATACGAACGGTTTTGTATCTTATATGGATGTGCTGATGAGCGCTACGAGCTTCAGCGACTTTCTGGATCGTGTGGATGCACTCTCGTCGATCATGAATCAGGATAAGGATATTCTGGAGGAGCACCGCAAGGATAAGGAGCTCATCCTGGTCAAGAAGGCGGAAATTGAGACAAAGCTGGATGAGGTTAAAGACCTCTACGGACGTTTGGAAAACTATCATGTTCAACTGCTGGCCAAAGAGAAAGAAAAAGAAGTCATGATTCTTCAATATAATGATCAGTTGGAAGAGCTGGAGGGAATCTCAGACGAGCAGGAAGCACTGCTCATGAGCCTGGCCTCGAAGGTCTCCGAATTGGAAAAGGAAAGAACGGCAGAGCTTGAACGTCAGCGCAAGGAGCAGGAGCGTCTCCGTGAGGAGGAGCGTCAGCGCAAGCTCAAGCAGCAACAACAGCAACAGCAGCAACAAAAACAACAGCAAATGCAGGCACAAACGCGAGCGGAATCGCAATATCAGGATACAGGGGGCAGGCTGCTGCGTCCCATCTCTTCCTCTTATCGCATGAACTCGCAATTCGGTCCCCGGATCGACCCCATCACGGGAAAGCGGGGCAGAATGCATAACGGCGTCGATTTTGCAGCACCGGCTGGCACGCCGATTTACGCGGCGGAGTCGGGCGTGGTAACTGTAGCCCAGTCGACAAGCGGCTATGGCAATACCGTCATTATTGACCACGGGGGCGGCATGTGGACCTTGTATGCCCATATCCGCAATGGCGGCATCAAGGTGAAGGCCGGTCAACAAGTGAAACGCGGTGAAAAAATAGCAGAGGTGGGCAGCACCGGACGCTCCACAGGCAATCACTTGCACTTTGAGGTGCGGATCAACGAAAAGCCCGTTAACCCTGTGAATTATCTGCGCTAAGGGGAATGGATGCCTAACCTGCCCGGTACACCACCGGGTTGCGATCCTTCCCGTAAAACGGTATACTACCCCTTACAAGCCGCCCTTCACGGGGCGGCATCCGCTGTTTGTAGCGACCGGGAACCTCGCGTCACACCGGTCAAGCAAGTTTAATAAAAGCTGTAAGCTTGTCATACACTGTTTAAGAGCTTGTTCAAAAAGTAAGGTGGTGAGGGAATGCAATTCAAAGGCAGAACGGTAGCTGCCTATATCGCACTGACGATCGTGGCAACGGTCTTGTTGACGCTGATGGTCGTGGATCGGTCGCTGCTGCAGGAGCTCAGTAGTCGGGCAGGTCTCGTGACGGCTCAGGGTGACCAGGTGATTACGGAGAAGCTGACGCAGGAAGAACTGACCAAACTGAATACGGTATTGTCGTTAATTGAGACCAAGTACTACAAGCCGGTTGACCGGGAACAGGTGGTCAGTGGTGCCCTCAATGGAATGATGGGGGTCCTTGAAGATCCCTATTCGGTCTACATGGAGCATGATGCGGCCGAGCACTTCTCTGAATCCATTGAAGGCTCCTTCACTGGCATTGGTGCCGAAGTATCGATGGAGAACGGACAGGTCATTGTCGTCTCGGCCATCAAGGATTCGCCGGCCGAGCGCGCGGGCCTGCTGCCCAAGGATATAATTCTGTCGGTAAACGGCGAGCGGCTCGATGGTTTGCAGCTGAGCGAAGCGGTTGCCAAGGTGCGTGGTCCCAAGGGGTCCAAGGCCGAGCTGCAGATCCAGCGCGGACAACGGGCACAGCCGATCCAAGTGACGGTCGTGCGCGACGAGATCGATGTGGAGACGGTATTCTCAGAGATGCTGCCGGGCGGAATTGGTAAAATCGAAATCCGTCAGTTCGCTATGAACACGGGTGATCGCTTCGGTGAAGAGCTGGCGACACTAGAAGAACAGGGCATGAAAGGGCTCATTATTGACGTGCGGAACAATCCGGGCGGCGTACTGCCGGTAGTCGTTTCCGTGACCGAGCCGTTCATTCGTTCGGGCGAGCCAATTGTCCAGATTGAAGATCGGAACGGCGATCGGGAGCAGACGGTCTCCAAGGGAGCCGGCAAGCCTTATCCGCTGGTTGTCTTGACCAACAAAGGCAGTGCCAGTGCTTCAGAGGTGTTGGCTGGCGCGCTCAGCGAGCGGGCAGACGCTACAATTGTGGGCGAGACAACCTTTGGTAAGGGCACAGTCCAGGTCAGCTACAATAAAGTGATGAGCGACGGTTCCCTGGTGAAGATGACCATTGCCAAATGGTTGACGCCTGATGGCAACTGGATTAACGAGACGGGGATTGAACCGGATGTGGAAGTGCTGCCGCCGGACTTCTTTAACGCACCGCGGTTGTCCAAGGAACAGACGCTGAAGCGGGATATGCTGGGTGAAGAAGTTCGCAGCGCACAATTAATGCTCAGCGGATTGGGCTACAGCACCGGACGTAAAGACGGTTACTATAGCGAAGAAACTGCTAAGGCGGTAGCGGCATTCCAGCAAAGCGTATCTCTGCCGGCAAGCGGTGAAATGGATCAAGCCACCGCCGAGCGGCTAGAAGAGAAGCTGATTGAATGGATCCGCGATGATAGCAACGACAATCAACTCAAAGCGGCAGTCGAAGAACTGCAGAAAAAGCTGGACGCTTCGTCCTAGTCGCTGGGTCTGATTGGATGGGAGCGAGGGCAGGAATTCGGCGTCTGGGCGTCGAATGGGTAGAAGGCTGGCGATCGCCCATGCGGCGGAAGTCAGCCTTCTGCTATGTTAAGTCCTGATGGGTGCTGGCGCGAGAGGAAGTGACCGTGAATTGGAAGTCGTGACTGAGGTGCTGTACCAGCTGGGAGCCGCCGTGTTGCAGCTGATAATGCAGCCGTTTTTTTATATCGCACTTGGATTGATTATTCTGATCTACCGCTACCAGATGCAGGTGGAGCAGCGGTTGTTTCATGCGCGGCTGCATCCGTGGCTACTGGAGACCGGCCGCTCCCTGGCTGGTGGTGTAGCTGTGGGTCTGCTTGTCTCCGTGGTGGCCGCTTTTATCGGTGTAGGCCTCACGCCGGACACCGCCCTGTGGGTGTGGGGGACAGCCGGCCTATTGCTGTTGCTTAGGATCCGATGGTTGTGTCTCGCTTACAGTGTGGGCCTGTTAGGTCTGCTGCAGGGAGCCGTACATTGGCTGGATCCACAGACGCTTGATCCGCTTGCGACGAGGCTGGTCGCGTCGCTGGGAGCGCTCGATATCCCCGGCCTGCTGTTGCTTGTGGCTCTCCTACACGTGGCCGAGGCCTTGCTGACCGGGTGGCAAGGTGCTCGTCTGGCCAGTCCGCTGGTACTTAGCGGCAAGCGAGGGCGGCTGGTTGGAGCTTACCGCCAGCAGGGATACTGGCCCGTACCGCTGCTGCTGGTCACTCCTGCGGCGGGAGGCTTCCAGGCAGCAGATGCCGTGCTGCCCTGGACCCCGCTCCTGCACAGCGGTGAGTGGGGGGGCGGTTGGACGATCGTCGGGCTGCCGGTCATTATCGGGTTTACGGCACTGACCCGTTCGCTGCTTCCCGCACAGAAAGCACGCCAAAGCGCGCGGCAGCTGTTGCTCTACAGTTTCCTGTTGGGCGTTGTAGCTGCATTAGCTGCCTGGTGGCCGCCGCTGACCGTAGCTGCCGCCCTGTGCGCGCTCGTACTGCACGAGGTGTTAACCCTAATCAGTGCTTGGCGCGAGTCGACTCGCAGTCCGTACTATGTTCACGACGGTCCCGGCCTGCGGGTGCTCGCTGTCGTGCCAGGAAGCCCCGCTGCGGAGCTAGGGATCGTTACCGGCGAGGTGCTCTACAAGGTGAATGGGCTTCGCGTGCGAACGCAGGCGGAACTGCACGAGTCGTTGGCCCGCAGCAGTGCAGCGTTCTGCAAGCTGGAGGTGCTCAATCTGGAGGGACAGAGCAAGTTCCTGCAGCGTGCCCGCTATGAGGGCGAGCATCATCAGCTGGGCATCATCCTGGCGCCTGACGAATATGCCGACCAGTACGCTCCCGCAGCCCAACCTTCGCTCTGGCGCTTGCTGCGCGGAGGCAAGCCACGGCGCAAGCGCGATACCCCGGATCCTCTCTCATTCTGAGTAGCTAATCAACCCAAAGAACCTTCAAGTTCATGGCGACATGGAACTTGAAGGTTCTTTTCTATCGTTCAGAAATTTAGGATGTGTCGGCAACCCGCTGGTCGTGCGCTGTAACGCACCATTGTTCCTTTATTTGCTCGGCAACCCGCTGGTTATGAGCTGTAATGCACCATTGTTCCTCTATTTGCTCGACGGGCCGCTGATTGTGCGCTGTAACGCACCATTGTTCCTTTATTTGCTCGGTAGCCCGCTGGTTGTGAGCTGTAACGCACCATTGTTCCTTTATTTGCTCGGCAACCTGCTGGTTGTGCGTGTTGTTCTATCCGTACTTCAGTCTGTTTAAAAGGGCCGGAGAGGCACGGAATCGAATCTGGTCAACGCTTTCTGAAAGAAAGCGACATCGGGAGCATAAACTGCGGAGCGTTCGCCTGAAAGCTTTTCGCAGAAAAGCTAGCTTCGAAAGCATACGCTGTCCCCGGATTTCACCCCTAAATGGGGTAAAAATCAAAGAAATCTGGGGACAATAGCGATCGGAAGATCGATCCGTGACCGTAGGTTCCTATTTTTTATCTACTGCACTCTCCGTCTAAAGAAGAGGAGTCCAAGAAGGAGCAGCGCCACGACTCCAGCCGCGGAATAGGCCGTGAGCGCGACCGTCTCATTCGCTCCCTGCTGCTTGACGCCGATGCCGATCAGCGCCCAGACGAAGACGAGCATGAACGCGGCATCCGTGAAGCGGTAGCCGATAATGGCCGCTAGCGCCACTGCAATCACAATCAGAATGACCGTCCACGTCGTATCGCCAAGCCCGAAGCCTTCCCAGCCGGCATCATAAAGCAGAACCGTAATGTTCACGATGGTCGCTACACTGATCCAGCCCATGTAGATACTGAAGGGGAGGTAGACAAATATGCGCTCTCCGAGAGTCTTGGGCTCACTGGAGGTCCGAATCCGCGTGTACAGGACAATCAGCGACAGCAGCAGAGCCAGCATGACGCCTACGGACACGGGGAGCAATTCGTAGTGCCACACAATAATCCACGTACAGTTAAATAGACAGGTGAGCAGGAACCAAATGCCGACGCGCTGCACACTGTCCCGGTTCATGGTGCGGGGCATCGCCTGGTAGATGATAAAGCCAATGAGCAGCACATAGATTAGGCTCCAAATCGAGAAGACATAGCCAGCCGGTGTAATCAAAACCGGATATTGATCGGATAATTCACCAGTTGTCTTGCCGGCAATGGGCAGTGTATTCGCCAGTGTGTTAACCACCAGGACAGCGATGAGACCTAGCACATTCAACCAACGGTAAGGGTGAGATCGCACATTGCTTCCTCCTCTTGGCCGAGTCAGTCGCTACCTGACGGACTGTCATCGGTTGTTAGATATGCTATTATATTCACCCATTGTCCTGCTATTCAAACGAACTAGCGAATGTCACAGGCGAAGGTGAGGGATGCCGCCAACGTCGCACCCGCTTCAACAAGCGGAAGCTCCTCGCGGACCACTAATTCTTCGTTCTTGGCCATCCAGGGCTCCACGCATACAAAGGGCTTGCCCTGCACACTCCACAGAACAACATACTTGAAGCAGTCGCTGTAAGTGAGTCTGACCGTACATGTCTCGGACAAGGGGAAGGCGATCTGCTGCTCGCTCGCATCCAGCAGCGCGACAGATTCCACCAACTCGCTCAAATCGATGGCACCCGAGACCTGCTTGACCTGATTGTCGTTGTAATCCAAGTACTGCGTAGCATCCGTATCATAGACAATAGCCTTGCTGTCGGTGGCAAAGTACGGATGGAAGCCCGCCACCATCGGCATCGGCTCGTCGGAATGGTTAATATATTGCTGCTCCAAGTGCAGCTGTCCTTCCTTCAACCGGTAGGTGAAGAGCAGCTCAAAGGCGAACGGATAGGATTGCAGCGTTTGCTCATTGCTCGTCAACCGAATGGTCAGTGCGGCCTCCGAAGATTCCGATACGGAGACGACTTCCCATGGCAGCACCCGGGCTACGCCATGGTTGGCCATAGGGTAGACCGTGCCATTCCATTCATACTGCTTGCTTGGGAGCTGACCGCAGATCGGGAACAGTATCGGGTTGCCGCCACGGATATTGGCCGCGGGATCGCGAAAGGTCGCTTCGTCAAGATAGAAGAGCGATTGGCCGTGAAGCACGAGCTCAGTCATGATTCCTCCGCGTTCTGGGCAGATGCGTGCGAGGGAGTTGCTGGCAGCATCTCGCAGTTCATAAACGGGAAAGACATCTTGGACTTGCACGACGCTGTAATTCATGTTGGTTGACATAAAGGCCTCCTTAGTAGTAGCTGAAGGTAGAGTGGTAGTTGAACATACACTGTTAGAATCATACCATATCCGAACCAAAGGGCTTGAATTTTGAGTGAATCAGGCGAATCTATAGTAGAAGAGCAGGAACGTGGACAGCACAAATAGAAAATTAAGGGAGACAAAGATCATTTGATCCGTCCGTGATTTATGGATTGCTACAGGCGGTTTGTAGAAGCTGGTCCCTTCAATGATAAACATCAATAGAACAACATGTATCATGAAGTGTCCGATCAACTCTGTTATCCCGAACAGCATCGTAGTCGATATAAAAATCAAGGTAAGAACGAAGGCAAGCAGCCGGTTGAGAATGCCGACAACCAGCAGGTAGCCGACCACGAACTCAATGAAGCCTGTCATCACGATAAAAGTGCCAGGAGCAAAGCCAAAGGTCGGCACGTTATGATTTGCAATAATATCTTCAGCCATGATGGGATACACCCATTTCTCCACAGCCACCCAGCACAGGGACAGACCCGTACCGAGGTAGAGCAGCGGGAAGCCCAGCTTGGATTCCCGAGTACGCTCCAGAACAAGCACGCCGATGACAGCAAAATAAAAACCGTAATCCAGCATGTGGAACCAGCCGACGGAGGAGGTTAAATAGATAAGCAGACCCAGCAGTACCAGTGCGCCGGCCTTGGATGCGAATTTGAAGGGGACGAGCAAGAGCAGGATCGCTGTCCACATCAGCACGCGTTCGATCGTGTGCTCAATCGCGAATTCGGGGGCGAACATAGAGCCAGAGATGGCCTGCACAATCAACGCCGCGGCCGTTCCGTACTTCAATAGCATCGGCAGATAGCCGCGCAGTTGATCCAGACCGGTGTCGATCCGCTCTGACACGCCCCAAGTGGATAATCGGCCAACAACCTGGGTGAGCCCGGCAAGAATGACAGCCGTCACAATCGCCAGAATCATAAAAAAGGGAGACAGAATCGTCGTTATGTCCTCTTTGACAGGCTGAACTTCCGTGAACCATTTCACGTGAGCATGCGCCGCAACCGGTAGTAGAAGGCATGCAGCAAACAGGATAGCGACCGTGCAGAAAAACCTTTGCATGTTTTCTTAGCCCCTTTATTGGTCATTTGTTTATTCCATGATCGTAAGCAAGCTTGAAAGAATATACGCCGGGAGGACTTACCGTGAATATTACTTCGCTACGCACCCGGATGATTGTGCTCATCCTGATTGTTACCCTAATTCCGCTGACAATTGTCGGCATCGCCAATTATTTGTCCGTCCGGGAGGTTGCCGGGGCGCCTGTTCTGCATATATTGTGGCGGACCGTGTTTTTTATTATGCTGGCGGAGCTGACAATCTTCGGATTGATTCTCATGCTGTTCAATCGGTTGATCGCAAGAATCAGCAGTATCCTGCAGGTGACGGAAAAGGTCGCTGAGGGCGAGTTCGATGTGCCGCCAATACCTGTAGGTCGTGGGGATGAGATTGACCAGCTGGCCGGGTCGGTGAACGGCATGATTGATCATTTAAGGGAAATGTTCGAGAAGCTTGAAACCATTATTAACCAAAATGGCTTTGCCTTTATCGTCATGGATCAAAATTACAAGGTGACGTATTTCAGCAAAACAGCTGAACGTCTGCTCGGTTACCGGGCGGAGGAGGTGCTCCACCTGGCGACGCCGCTGACTTTCATTGCGTCAGAGGATGTGCAGGCTGCAGCAGCGGAGCTGTCAGAGCAACTGGGGCGCCCTATTCCGGCTGATCTCACCCTGTTCCACGAATTGAGGGATCTCCAGCTCACCTACAGCCGGGAATGGACGTTTGTGCATAAGGACGGAACCCGGATTCCGGTTGAGCATTTCTCCAACGGTCTCAAGGATCGGGAGGGGGGCTTCGCCGGATCGATTGGCATCGCCCGCGACATTACCGAGCTCAAGCATTCGGAGAAAGCGCGGAGCCGACTCTTGGAAGTCATGGAGGCAGCCAAGGACCTCGTCGCAACCTTTGATCCGCAGGGGCGACTCATCTATATGAATCCGGCGGGGATGGCGCTGCTCGAGCTCTCAGAAGAGGAGACCATAACAGGAGAAGTGGCGGACCACCCGCTGCTATTCTCGCCGTTGCACGAGGGCTTGGCTTATGCGCGGAATCAAGGCTATTGGGAAACGGAATCCTCCTATGAACGAAGCGACGGGCGCATCGTTCATGTCTCCCAGATCGTCGTGGTCCATCACAAGGAACAGGCAGGAGAGATGTTCTACTCCATTATTGCCCGTGACATTACCGGTCAGAAGCTGGCCCAAGCGGAGAGCGAGCAGGCCAAGCGCGAGGCCCTCGAAGCGAGCCAGGCCAAGAGCCGTTTCCTGGCGCGAATGAGCCATGAGATCCGGACGCCGCTCAATGGGATTATCGGACTGACGCAATTGATGAAAAAAACCGAGTTAAGCGTGCTGCAGCGGCAGTATCTGGACAATCTGTCCCTGTCGTCTCAAACGCTGCTGGGGCTCATTAATGACGTGCTCGATGTCTCGCGGATCGAGGCGGGCAAGCTGTCGCTGGAAGAAGCGCCATTTGATCCCGGCATGATGCTCGTGCGCTTGTGTGACGCCATGAGCCTCTATCTGGGCCACAAGCAGGAGTTGGAGTTTCTGGTGGATACACCCGCTGAATTGCCAGCCAGTCTGATTGGGGACTGTCAGCGTATTGAGCAGATTCTGCTGAACTTGTGTATGAATGCTGTTAAATTTACACCTAGTGGACGGGTGGAGTTGAAGCTGGAAGTTGCCGAGCTAAGAGAAGGCGCCAGGGAAGTGACCTTCTGCGTACAGGATACTGGAATTGGCATCGCGCCCGAGGAGCTGAGCCGTCTGTTCCAGCATTTCACCCAGGCCGACGGAACGGCGAGCCGCAAATATGGCGGCAGCGGGCTGGGACTTGTTATCGTGAAAGGTCTCATCGAACAGATGGGCGGTACACTGGAGGTATGGAGTGAGCCAGGGAAAGGCAGCTCCTTCCGCTTTACGCTGCGTCTGATTCAACGGGAAAAACGGCATGTCGGCACAACCTCGCTGACGGGTACAAATGAAACAGCGCGCAAATCCGTCTGGGTTGTCGAGGATGATGTGCGGATGCGTGAGCACTGGTGCTCGACGCTGAGCGAGATGGGACTGCAGCCGCGTCCCTATGACAGCTGGTCAGCAGCGCTCACGGATCTGGAGGCCGGCGAGAAGCCGGACTTGCTTATGCTGGATATGGAAATGCCGGATATGTACGGGGAGGACACGTGGCTGGCCTGTCATGCCGCCGCCGAGCGGGCGGGTGCCCGCACGCTGATGCTCACAACAGTGCATGGCCGGGAAGAAGTGCAGCGGCTGTCGGAACACTCTCGTCCCGACGCGCTTCTCGTCAAGCCGGTCAGCAGGTTGAGCCTATATCAGTGCTTGCAGCCATTGATTGAAAAACGCGCGCTTCAGCCTGATACACAAGATGCAGGGTCCATTCCCAAAGATCCTGCGCGGATTGCAGGGAGGCAGGCGCGTATTCTGCTGGCAGAGGATAATAAAATTAACCAGTTGGTTGCAGTGGACATGCTGCGAGGCCGGGGCTTCGAGGTGGGCGTCGCCGAGAATGGGATGCAGGCGCTGGATCTGATGGCCAGCGATTCATGGGATCTGGTGCTGCTCGATATTCATATGCCGGAGATGGACGGGACCGAGGTGGTCCGCCGCATACGAATGGATCCGACATGTGCAGGGCTTCCGATCATCGCGCTCACAGCCAATGTTCTCAGTCGAGACCACCAGCATTATCTCGCACTGGGCATGAATGCTGTCATTACGAAGCCGATTGATGAAGAGCAGCTCTTTGCCGTTATCGAGCGCTGGCTCCCTCAGCTGATGTGGAGCGGGCGAGCTGTGCCAACGCTTAGCGACGAGGCTGCACAGCAGGAGGCGGAGCGCCCGGCAGATGGGGCATTCTGTTACGAGGAAGCGCTGGCGCGGCTCAATGGAAAGGAGCGCATTCTGCAGCACATGCTGCAGTTATTCGACCAAGAGTATGCAGACTTCGGTATGCGCCTCGGCGTCGCCCTGCAAGCAGGAGATTACCAACTCGCTCATCGGTTGGCGCACACGCTCAAGGGCGTTGCGGGCAGTCTCGCTGCCCGACGGCTCATGTCACTCAGCGCTGCCCTCGAAGAACAGCTGCAACAGGAACGGCCAGATCAGAAGGCGCTCGGGGATGGACTTAAGCTGCTGGTGGAAGAAATCATCCAGGTGCGAAAACAAATGAAAAAATCCTAACAATTTTCTAACAATTGTATTGTTGACTCCAAATCTCTATAGTATCATGAATACTAGCATTACATTCGACAAAATTCATCAGTCGCTGGTTGACATGAGTTAAACGATAGAGGTGGACGGGTTATGTATCGAGTGCTAGTCATAGAAGATGACATAATTATGGGGGACATGCTGTCCATGTATTTGGCTGAAGAAGGCTATTCGGTCAAGCTGGGTCCGACAGCCGCTGATGGCATGCGACTGCTCCAGGAATTCGACCCTCACATCATATTGCTAGACCTGATGCTTCCTGACCGTGACGGGATGGAATTGTGCGGGGAGATTCGGGTGACCTCTCAGGTGCCGATCATGATTATCTCCATGAAGACGGAGGTATCTGAACGGGTACATGCTCTAAAAGCGGGAGCAGATGATTATCTCTGCAAGCCGTTCAGCATGCATGAACTGACGGCACGTGTGTACGCGCTCATTCGCCGTACGCAGGCGATGAGCCGGCCCGCCGAGCTCAGGCAGAGCGAGCCTGTCCAGCCGCCGCCTGCCGAGCCGATTCAGCTGGATATCGACCGCCGCTCCTTGAAGGTGCGGGGGACACCGGTGGATACGACTTTTTCAGAGTTTGAAATTATGAAGCTGTTTTTGGCGCATCCAGGCAAAGTATTCTCCCGGGAGGATCTGATCAATGCTATTCGCGGCTTTGATTCCTTCGTTACCGACCGAGCTATTGATGTTCATGTGGTTAATCTCCGCAAGAAGATTGAGCAAAACCCCCGGGAGCCACGGTTTATCCGGACGGTATGGGGCGTAGGTTACAAGTATATCGTTCAGCCTGATTAGTGCGAGCCGGGCTAACACTGTTCTAAAAGCTAACATTCTCCTAAAGGGAATCCCCTACTTTTCTAAATGCTTTCTGTCATACTATCTCAGACAACCTGAGACGACCGAGAATACAATGGCAGGAGGAGAGGCGCGAGGATGGAGAGCTTCAGGCAAATGCCTGGCTATGTCCGGGGCGAGATCGAGCAGCGGCTGCTGGACCGGCTGACCGGTCTGGCAACCCGCGAAGCAGCCATACCTATCATTGAGGGAGCGCTGGGCAGTCTCAAGACAGCTGCAGTGATGCTGCTCAACCTGGATCGGTTTTATCTAATTAACGAGAGTGACGGAATAGACTTTGGAGACGCCGTTTTGTCGGCATTCGCCGAGAGGCTGCTCCAAGCACGAGGTTTGGGCGGCTACCCAATCTGCCGGTACGGCGGGAACACGTTTCTCTTTGTATTGGATGAAGAAGATGTGGAAGCCCAGGCTGAGCGGATTCGCAAGATAGCCGAGCTGCCCCTGCATGTGCAGCAACGGGAGCTGCAGCTGTCTGTCAGCTGCGGAATTGCCCAGGCTCCCTACCACGGCAAGCACGCGCCTGAGCTGCTGCGTCATAGTGATACCGCGTTGCACCAGGCCAAAACCTTGCACTACACAACAGCTAGTGTTTCTTATTCTGTTGAGCTGGGCCGGGCTTCTTGCCGCCGCAATGTGGTAGAAGGCGGACTGCGGCGGGCTCTGGAGCTGGGTGAACTGCGGGTGATGTTCCAGCCGCAGTATCAGGCAGAGAATGGGGAGCTGCGCGGCGTAGAAGCGCTTCTGCGCTGGGAACATCCGGAGCTGGGGTCCATCTCACCCGCGGAGTTCGTACCGATTGCAGAGGAGACAGGGCTGATCCGTGGTATTGGGGAGTGGGTCATCCGCGCTGCGGGGTTGCAATTCACACGCTTTCGTGAGTTTGTGAGCGGCGGGCAGCCGTTCCGGCTATCTGTGAATTTGTCCGCAGTACAGCTCAGTGATCCCACCTTTGCCGAACGAATCATCCTGCTCCTGGATGAATTGGAGCTGCCTCCAGCATGTCTGGAGCTCGAACTGACCGAGAGCTTCCTGCTGCAGGAAGTGGAATTGGCCAAGCAGAATCTTCTTCATTTGCAAGGGAACGGAGTGCGAATTGCTCTGGACGATTTTGGAACCGGGTATTCTTCGTTGAGCTACTTGTCACAGTTGCCCGCAGACGTCGTGAAGCTCGACAAGTCTTTTGTGCAGCCTCATGATGAAGATCAGACGTGCTGGCTGATTGCGGAGAGTATTGTCGGGATGGCCCGCAAGCTAGGGCTGGAGGTTGTGGCAGAGGGCGTGGAGAATCAAGAACAGCTGGCGCGTGTCAAAGATTGGGGCTGCGATGCAGTACAGGGGTATCTGTTTTGCCGTCCGCTTGAAGGGGTGGAGCTGGATGCCATGCTCTCGCAGACGTACGGAGGCTCAATGCAATAAAAAAAAGAAGCCATCTTCCGCAGATGGCTTCTTTTGCTTATGTGTAGGTGTGGGTCAGGATACTTCCAAATACAGCTTCGTGCCGTCATTGTACTGAAAGATTGCCACGTCACGAATGATTTCCACGGACTTGATCCGTTTCCACCGCTTATAGAATTCGAAGTCCAGCGCGAGCTCGGCTAGCTTGGCATGCAATAGGTCATAATATTGATTATGTTCAGATGGATAGTATACAGGGACCGATTTATTTTTGAACGTAACGACTTTCATCATCGCACGCACCTCCGCTCTTTTTTATCATCTTATCCCAGAGATTTTAGATGGTTATAAAGGAGGCGTCAGGCCATTGTTTAATTTGCTAACATTTTTTTAATAATTAGAGCTGACCAGTGGAATCAGGCCTGTGCCTGGTTGAGATAAAGCCGCCTCATTGACGGACACTGTACAACCATTGTACAACCATTATATTATACGTGCAAACGGAGCTTTTGGTTTCCCTTCAATCAAAAATGTAAAAAAAATTTACGTCATTGTAATCTTAAAGCAGTACGGGCGACAAGGCTTGTCCACCACGCAGGAAAGGGCCGCCAAGAAGGGGCCCTGCTTGCCATATCAAGTTTACAGATTGCCGGAACGCTTGAGCCGCTTGACGATTTCCAAGTAATCGTCTGCTGTAATACCAGGAGCAAACTCCTCCGGAAGCTCGCGCAGCTCGGGGATAGGGGAACCCTCTGGCGTGCCGACAATGACCTCCAGCTTGCCGCCGGTCTCGGGATGGGTGCCTTTCCAAATCTGGTCGACATCCCGATAATCATCATAGCTGAACGTATACAGCTTGCGTCCGAATCCCATCGCTTCAAATTTGCGTGCACTATCGAACTGCTGGTTGCTCAGATCAGGAATCGGAATCAGCTTGGTCATATCTACCCCGGTGGCAATCTCCAGAGCCTTGGCGTAGGCAAGCACATGGACACCGCCTCGCACCAGCAGGTATCCGATCATCTCGCGGGCGACGGGGTGGTTGGTCATTTCATAGACCCGCATTTTGTGCGTGCGAGCTCCACATTCAAGGAAGAAGTTATGCAGCAGATCGAGCACCAGATTTCCGCTGTTGAAGACGTAATCTCCGCGCCAGGGCTGACCCATAGAGTCGCCTGCAAGGGCAGTCTGGGCAGTTGCGATAAAATGATAGGTATTGCGTTTATTGAGCCCTTCGTGGAGCGGTGTAGAATCGGGCTTGCCAGGACTGGTTGTGCCGGTCAGAATCAGATTAATTGCAGTGGAGACCAGCTCGACGTGGCCCAGCTCTTCGGCCGTGATGCTGGCGACCAGATCGTAGAAGGGCTTGAGCTTGGTCTTGCCGCGGAAGTTGAAGGACTGAAACAAATAATTATTCAATGTCGACATCTCACCGAATTTGCCGCCCAGCAGCTCTTGGACAGCGGCCGCAGCGTTGGCGTCGGCAAACGTAGACGCTGGTAGTTCGATCTGAAGCTTATTGATCCGGGTAAACATTTGTGCTCCACCTCTCTTGGCAATTCACTAGTTCCAAGTGTATGCGCACCCGCTGGCGGGCAGACCATCAGAATAAGCGCCGGCCTCGCAACAATCCGGTCGATGCATGTGGAACGGTGTAGAAGGAATGGTGTACAATAAGAAGGTGCATTTATCGGAAGACAGCAGTTGTTCTGCTTGCCGGAAGGGAGGAGAGTCTTGCAGTTCTACAAGGCCTTTCTAACAAACATTAGCTTGCTTATTACCATCGGATATATTTTTAATCTGGTCTATAAATATATATTTGTCCGCACAGCTAGCACGCTGCAGACGGGCCTGGTTCCCGTGCTGTTCATCTGCTCGGGCTGGCTTGCCATGCTGTTTGGCCTGCAGTTGACGGAGACGATTTTGTTTGATCTGCGTTATGTGCCGATTTTATTTGCAGCCCTTGTGTTCCGCAAGCCAGCAACCTTGATTCTAATTGGTTTGGGAATCGGCGCAGGACGGTTGTTTTTTGGCATCAATGCTGCAGCCTGGGCCGGGTTTGCCAACATGATTATTCTGGGGATCGCCAGTAGTCTGCTGGTGATTTGGTTCCGGGACCGGGATTGGTCCTACCGCTGTAAGGCACTCATTGCTATCCTGACAATTAACACGTTAAATATCATTAACATTGCGCTGCTGGGTATCATCCCGGTTTACGAATTTTTTACGCAAATCGCTATTTATACCTACCCGCTCGGCTTGATCCTTAGCGGCTTGTTCATCTTCATCATTCGTGACTTTCAGAAGGAACGGAAGCGGGTCCAGGACCTTCGCAATATGAATGTCATTCTGCGGAGACAGACGCGGGAGCTGCGTACCGCCAAGCGCGAACTGGAAGAGAAGGCCAGACAACTGATGCAAGCGTCCCGGTACAAGTCCGAGTTTTTGGCCAACATGTCGCATGAGTTAAAAACACCGCTTAACAGCATTATTTTGCTCTCCCAAATGATGAAAGAAAACGAAGAAGAGAAACAGACACATGCACCAGGCGAGGTTAATTATGCCGACATCATCCTGGCTGCTGGCAATGATTTGCTTTATCTGATTAATGATATCCTTGACCTGTCCAAGGTAGAAGCTGGCAAAATGGATATTAACATTGAATATGTTGCGATGGACGAGCTGTTGCAGATGACGGAGCATCAATTCAGGGCGCTGGCCCAGCAAAAAGGTTTGCACTTCGAGGTGATGCTTGGTCAGAATTTGCCAGGCGGGCTGTATATTGATGCACTTCGGGTCAATCAGATTTTGCGTAATCTGTTGGTCAATGCGTTCAAGTTCACGGAGGAGGGGGGCGTTACCCTGCAAGTGTCGGTCGAAGACAGCTCCCAGGAGGAAGGAAAGCCGCTGCGCATGAACAAGCGCCGCTTTCTCTCATGGAACAATGCGGCTTGGTATGGTGGCTTCAACTCCGCAGTCAACCGGGCCATTCGGCGGGGGCAGCGTACGGAATCCGATGTCTTGCAGAGAGTGATGCCCCAACAATGGATTGTGTTCGCGGTTCAGGATACGGGCATTGGCATTGATGAAGAGAAGCAGCAGCAAATATTCGAGGCATTCCAGCAGGCTGACGGAGCGACCACGCGCAAATACGGGGGGACCGGACTGGGTCTGTCGATCAGTCTGCAGCTTGCCCATCTGCTAGGGGGGACGCTAACGCTTCACAGCCGGCGCGGCGAGGGCAGTACATTTACGCTAAGGCTGCCGCTTCGAGAGAATCAATCGTGATCCAAGTTAGGAAGGGGGAATATGAGGTTCGTTACTTATGGGGCTTCCTCACCAGGGGAGGAAATGGTACACTTTTAATGATGGGTTAACTAGGGAAGTTGTAATCTGACACATTAAAGGAGCCTGTGATGGCTAAAATAAAAATCAAGTTTGCTTGTACGGAATGCGGGACCGAGTCTCCGAAGTGGCTCGGCAAGTGTCCAGGGTGCGGGGCTTGGAACACGATGGTAGAGGAGAAGGAAACCACTGTCCGCACCCAGGGAATCGGCTTGTCGAATCTTCATGCGAAAGAAAAAGCGCTTCCGATCATAAGTATTAAAGGGGAAGAGGAACCGCGCATCGCCACCAAGCTGAATGAGTTGAACCGCGTGTTGGGCGGGGGCGTAGTTCCGGGCTCCCTCATTTTGGTTGGCGGCGATCCGGGCATCGGCAAGTCCACGTTGCTGTTACAAACCTCGCATGCCCTCGCCTCCAAGGGATTAACAGTACTATATGTGTCAGGTGAGGAATCGGTCAGACAAACTCGCATGCGCGCTGATCGCTTGGGGGCGTTGACCGAAACACTGTATGTCTTGTGCGAGACCAGTCTCGATCACATCAGCGATGCAATCGAAGCTACCAAGCCCGATTTTCTCGTCATTGACTCCATTCAGACGGTCTATGAACCCAATGTCCAATCCGCGCCGGGCAGTGTGGCTCAAGTTCGGGAGTGCACAGCGCATTTCATGCGGATCGCCAAAGTAAAAGGCATCGCTACCGTTCTTGTTGGTCATGTGACCAAGGAAGGGGCGATCGCGGGGCCGCGTCTGCTGGAGCATATGGTGGATTGTGTGCTTTATTTCGAAGGGGAACGGCATCACACGTATCGTCTGCTGCGTGCGGTCAAGAACCGCTTCGGCTCGACCAACGAGATCGGTATTTTCGAGATGGAGGAAGCTGGCTTGCGGGAAGTGACCAATCCTTCCGAGCTGTTTCTCTCCGAACGGCCGCTGGGTGTCGCGGGCTCCACGGTTGTGGCGAGCATGGAGGGCACGCGGCCGATGCTTATTGAATTGCAGGCGCTTGTGACGGCGACCAATTTCCCGTCCCCTCGCCGTACAACGACCGGGATCGATCATAATCGAATGGCACTCATTATCGCAGTATTGGAAAAACGCATGGGCATGTTTCTGCAGAATCAAGATGCTTACCTCAATGTCGCGGGTGGCGTCAAGCTTGACGAACCAGCCGTTGATTTGGGGGCGGCGATCTCGCTGGCGTCCAGCTTTCGAGATGTCCCGACACGCCCGTACGACGTCGCCTTTGGCGAAATCGGGCTTACGGGAGAGGTCCGTGCGGTGTCACGGGCAGAACAACGGGTTAAGGAAGCTCAAAAGCTCGGCTTCCGGCGTGTGATCATGCCGCAGAAAAGTCTGAAAGGGTGGAAGCCGCCCGAAGGAATTGAAATCATCGGCGTGAATACCGTCTCAGAAGCGCTCTCGGCAGCGCTTGGCTAGAGGAGGCCATATGAAAGAAACCAACCAACAAGACATCACCAATCAACTGCTGCAGCTGGTCGCACCCGGTACAGCATTTCGCGAGGGGGTGGAGAATGTCCTGCGTGCCAAGACGGGTGCGCTCATCGTCGTCGGTTACAGCCCTGAAGTGATGGAGGTGGTGGACGGCGGCTTCTCCATCAACTGTGACTTCTCGCCCAACTACCTGTATGAACTGGCCAAAATGGATGGCGCTATCATCCTGAGTGAAGATCTGCGCCGCATTTTGTTTGCGAACACACAGCTTATTCCGGATAGTTCGATTCCTTCCATCGAGACAGGAATCCGTCACCGGACGGCAGAACGCGTGGCCAAGCAAACGGGCAAACTGGTCGTTTCCATCTCGCAGAGGCGCAATGTCATCACCTTGTACCAGGGTCAGCTCCGTTATTCGCTGAAGGAAATGGGCGTCATTCTCACCAAGGCCAATCAGGCCATTCAGACGCTCGAAAAATATAAAGCGGTACTAAGCCAGGGGCTGACAAATCTGTCGGCTGCCGAGTTTGAGGAACTGGTTACGCTGCAGGAAGTGGCGGCTGTCATCCAACGCGTAGAGATGGTGCTGCGTATCAAAACGGAGATCAAACGATACGTCAATGAACTCGGCACTGAAGGACGACTCATCAGCATGCAGATGGATGAGTTGGTCGGCGGTGTAGAGGAGGATGCGTGGTTCCTGCTCAAAGATTATGCAAGGGACAACGGGGACGAACGGATCCGCGAGATTCGGGCGGGATTGAAGAAGATGAGCTCCGAGGAGCTGCTGGATATTCATCATATCGTCAGGCTGTTAGGCTTCCCTTACACCAATACGATAGCAGATGAAGCGATCCTTCCGCGCGGCTATCGGCTGTTGCACAAAATTCCGCGACTGCCGATCATTATCATCCATAACCTGGTCGAACGCTTCAAGCATTTGCCTGATGTGGTCAATGCAAGCATTGAGCAATTGGATGAGGTAGACGGAATTGGCGAGGTCCGGGCACGTGCCATCAAGGAAGGTTTGAAACGAATTCAAGAGCAGGTATTGATTGACAGACAAATTTAATTCCCATACAATATTAGAATGCTTTCGTGTGCTTGCTGGCAATTCCGAAACTTGGAACCATTATGGTTGCCAGTTCGTAAATAGGAGCAGGTGCGAAGATTTGTAAATGGGCATAGTAAAGATGAGGTGGATAGAGATGATCACGAAATCGATACCGAATCTTTTTACCATAGGCAATTTGTTTCTGGGCGTTGTAGCGATTATTCTCGTGTTCAATGAACGGCCGGAATATGCGGCCATGATGGTCATTATCGCCATGCTCCTGGATGGCGTGGATGGCAAGGTCGCCCGGGCGCTTAATGTGCAGAGTGAATTCGGCAAGGAGTTGGACTCCTTGTCGGATGTCATTTCCTTCGGCGTGGCGCCGGCTTTCATTATGTACGTTGTGGCTTTTCAGGAGCTCAATCCGGCGGCGGCTTGGATCATTACAGCCCTGTTCCCGATCTGCGGAGCGCTGCGGCTGGCCCGGTTTAATGTTGTGCCTGGGACACCAGGCTATTTTATCGGCTTGCCGATTCCTGCCGCAGGCGGTGTGTTGTGTACATTGGCTTTGTTTTATCAGGATATTCCGGTCGCGGTTCTGCTGCTCAGTATGATTGTGCTTTCTTACTTGATGGTTAGCAAGGTGAAATACCCGAACTTCAAAAAGGTCGGTATTCCGAAAGGGTCCATCTGGGTTATTCCACTTGTGGTATTAATCGCAGTGGTCCTCGGTATCATCTTTCCGGATCAACTAGCAAAAATCATTTTTGTGCCACTGGTGTTGTATGCACTGTATGGCCTAAAAAAAAACGTTGACCGCCGGCTTTCCGGAAAATCCCGCAAGCGTCGGGGCCAAGTCATGGAAGCGAAGGAAGAGTCGGCGAACTCGGAGAATAGCGCGTAATACAGGATAGAGATGAGACATTGCAAGGCTGGCACTTACCTCATGTGTGATGGGGTAAGTGCTTTTTTTGATTATAATCGTTTTTCTCACGTTACCTTAGTTGTTAACAAGGTGTGCACAGGGTGTTGGTAACTGCACAAACCCTGTGGACAAACCTGTGATTTTTGGGGATAAAGCTGTGGATACGTAAAAATAGAGCTAGTTTATAACAATTTCAACATAAAAATGTGCATAACCTCGATGAATGAAGGACGTTAAATTATCCACACTGGATAACTTTGGTGCAAAACCTTTGCCGATCCGCTGAGAGGCGCACTTGCGAAGGCCATTACAACGCACCTGCATCTCTTGCCGAGTAGAACGAAGGATAAATCGGTCGATAGTTCAAATCGTCTCTTATTCGCGTTGTATCGACGACCATGTCCCACGGATCATAATCCTTTTGCAATGCTTCTGACGGTATCTCGCTGTGATTAAGTTGAAAAAGCTCAGCAATTGAGATCGGCGCATCGTCGCCAACATTATAGATTCGGCCATCATAACCCGGTATCATGGCTGCAAGCATCAGGGCTTGGCTTACGTCCGCATGGTGTACCATATGGATTCTCTTGGCTGGATTCCAACTACGGAAGTACGGCAGACTTTCAGTGATGTGGGGATCGTGCTCCCCATAAACAAAGGGCAGCCGAACGATGCGCACACCCAATCCCTGCTCGCGATGGAGCTGCAGCAGCGCATCTTCGGCTTCAACTTTACTTTGCGGATAAGGATGCACGGGTCTAAGCTCATCGTCTTCGCGGCATGGTCTCCAGCGATTAATCGAACCATAGACGTTATTGGTACTCGTAAAAACAAACCTTGGCACACCTGCCTTCAACGCCGCTTGAGCCAAGGCTATACTGCCATCGAAGTTTGCTGTTCTAGTCGTATTCTCGTCTACCCCGCGGAACTGTGCAGCCAAATGAATTACAACATCCGTACCCTGGAGATCGTCAGCATAGCTTTCCGGCTGCAAAAGATCGCCTTCCAACAGCTCGGCCCCTTGCTGATAAAGCCAATCCGCTTTTGCGGCGTTCCTTACTAACAATTTAACTTGGTGTCCGCGCTGCAGTATACGGGGGACAACACGGCTTCCTACTTTACCTGTTGATCCTGTCACGAAAATGTTCATTTTTAGAATCCTCCTCAGCTCTTGAATGTCTTAGGCTTAGCTTAGTAGAAGGCTCGACTAGTTGCCTTCCTGTGTTTATCGTATGATTGGGAGTGTCAGGATAAGGAGGAGTATGATGAAGGAGGATCCATCCAAAAGGTTACTAGGTGATTTTTTGCGTTCTCGTCGCGAACGCCTTTCTCCAGAAGATGTAGGGATAGCATCTTATGGACGACGACGGGCGCCTGGGCTTCGAAGGGAAGAAGTAGCCCAGCTTGCCCATATTGGAACTTCATGGTATACCTCATTGGAACAAGGTCGAAGTGTCAATCCATCAGAGGATGTACTCAATAACATTGCACACGCGTTACAATTGACGGAGGATGAACGTGAACACCTCCATCTTCTTGCAAAACCGGCGCAGCAGGAACGGGCAGTTGATGAGCAAATGCATAGGGGTTTGGAACGGACAATAAGTGCTCTTGAGCCTAATCCAGCTTTTATTCTCACTAGATATTGGGATCTGTTGATATGGAATAAAGCGGCTGCATTCGTTTTCCAATTACCGCTATTTTCGAATCATATGCAGCAGAGAACCAATTGGTTGAAGCATCTTTTGACGGGCGGCTTGCTGGGGGCAGACAAATACAGAGCGCAAGTTGTGATCGCACAGTTTCGTGCAGATTATGCGCATTTACGCGATGATCCAAGGTTTAATGAGCTCATTGAGGAATTAATGAAGACCAGTCAACTGTTTTGTGAGTTATGGCCGTTACATGACGTTCAGGCCGTTACGGATCGCTACAAACGAAGTTACGATCCTCTTATCGGAGAGATGGAGTTTGAACATCTGGTCCTCCAACCGTCAAAAAATCCTGACTTGAAGATTATGATTTATACAGCTTCAACAGATACGGCGGCGCGTTTGCACAGTTTAATAAACACGCTGTCAGATTGATAAGTCATATAAAAAAGCCGTCCCGGGGGACGGCTAGTCTTGCCTGTATAGAGAGCTGCGCTTGGCTTGGTGAGAATCAGGTCAGGTTGAACAGGCCAAGGGTGGAACATTTCTGCGATTCGGCATCAACGACTTCCTCCAGCTTAATGTTCAGTAGGTTGCAAAGCGCGGACATATAAAACAAGTTCTTGCCGAGCTCAGACTTCAGGACGTCCTTGCAATGCTCGCACAGGTCCCCTTCCATATGGCTGGCTAACTGGGTACGCGCTTCTTCCCAGGCGACGCCTTCGGGATAATCCTGTTTGCGGGCGTTGAGCTCCACGCAGCCACACTCAGTGACAGCCTTGGTGACGGCACGGTTGACGGATGCGCCGGCTTGCCCATACTTCGATAAAACGTCAAGCAAACTCCGGTGACGAAGCAGCAATTCGGACACCTGCTGCTGAAATTGCTCCAGTGTTGGGGCGCTCATCAGTTCCACCTCATTCCATGATTTGCTTTCCACCTCCCATTATAGTCGATTTGACCCCCACTTTACAAAAGTCTTTTTGGAATGGAAACGGTTAGCACCTGCTTCTACCAACTTCCGGACCGGGCCCCGTTTAAGGGTTCGAAAACTGGCACATAATGGGTAGTGGAGGTGTGGAAAATGATGATGAAACGTATGATTCAATTGCTTGGTCTTATCTTAGGAGGCATGCTGGGGACGGAAGTGAACCGCCAGATCGGCGGCGCAATGCTGCGCTCGCAGGGACTGATTGCGATGTCGGATTTCTCCGGTATGCATTACATGAGTATGGCGCTTGGTGCGCTCGGCGGGTGGATCCTCGCGACACTGCTGGCAGCTCCGCTTATACGGTTGATGCGGCAGGGGGCTGATCAAGCCGCACAGCTGCCAACCGGCGATCTGGTATCCGGCGGAGTCGGACTGGTAGCGGGCTTGGCCGTGGCGGCTCTGGTCTTCCCTGCGATGTCTCAGCTCTCCGGAGCTTGGTTGCTCTTGCCTGCTGCACTGACGTTGTTCCTGGGCTATATGGGTCTGCGGATTGGTTGGATGAAGCGCGAAGCGATTGCGGATGCGTATCATGTCTTTCTCGAATCGCGCGCGCCGAAGGAGGCACCACCCGAGACGCCTCGCTTCGAAGAACATAAGATTCTGGATACGAGTGTTATCATCGACGGCAGAATTGCGGATATTTGCAAAACAGGCTTCATTGAGGGCACGCTGGTCATTCCGGAATTCGTGCTGGAGGAGCTGCAGCATATCGCTGATTCCTCTGATCTGCTCAAGCGCAATCGCGGTCGGCGGGGGCTGGACATTCTGAACAAAATTCAGAAAGAGCTTGATGTCCATGTCTTGATCTACGAAGGGGACTTCGAAGAAATTGGCGAGGTGGACAGCAAGCTGGTGAAGCTGGCCAAGGTACTCGGCGGCAAGGTAGTCACCAATGATTTTAATCTCAATAAAGTATGCGAGCTGCAAGGGGTATCCGTTCTCAACATTAATGATCTGGCCAACTCGGTGAAGCCGGTCGTGCTGCCCGGCGAGGAGATCGTGGTTCAAGTGATCAAGGATGGCAAAGAGCATGGACAAGGTGTCGCGTATTTGGATGATGGAACCATGATCGTGGTTGAAGGCGGACGCGATTATATCGGGATGACAATGGAAGTGCTAGTGACCAGCGTGCTGCAGACCTCTGCCGGACGAATGATTTTTGCCAAGCCCAAGCTGCTCGAGCGCGCCCAATAAAACATCCGGCAGGCTGATCTGGGGCGAGCTGACCGCCTAGATTGCGGATTGCAAAGGATAAGGGTATGATGAAGGTATTCTATCCTAATCAGCAAGGCAGGTCAGGCTAACCAATGCAGAATCAATCATGGGCGGCAGTTGTTGTCGCCGCAGGCCGCGGAACCCGCATGGGGACGGCCGAAAGCAAGCAGTATCTCTCGCTTGGCGGCAAGCCGATTCTGGCTCGCTCGCTGGCGCTGTTCCAAGCGATGTCCGAAGTATCTGAGATTGTACTGGTTGTGGGCTCGCAAGATGTTGAGCGCTGCCAGGCTTGGACACAGCTCTACGGGTTGGGCAAGCTGACCAGCGTGGTCGCTGGCGGCGCAGACCGTCAGGAATCCGTGTATCTCGGCTTGCAAGCCGTTACCGCTTCATGGGTTCTCGTACATGATGGCGTACGTCCGCTGGTGAGCCAGGAGGCCGTCCGGCGCTGCTGCTCGCTTGCTGAGCGCGAAGGTGCAGCTGTACTGGCTGTTCCTGTGAAAGATACAATTAAACAGGTGGACGGAGACGGCCTGATTGTGGCCACTCCGGATCGGCGAAGCTTGTGGGCGATCCAGACCCCGCAGGCTTTTCGCTATGACCTGTTGCTCTCTGCCCATCAGGAAGCCATGCGGTCCGGGTTTTCTGGAACAGACGATGCGATGATGGTGGAGCATGCGGGCAGGCCGGTCAAGGTCGCCGAAGGGGAATATACCAATCTTAAAATTACCACACCGGAGGATTTGCCTTATGCGGAGTTCTTGCTCACGCAAGGCATCGACAATCCGGACGGGGGAGGAGCTTAACAGATGATAAGGGTTGGACAAGGTTTTGATGTGCATCAGCTGGTCGAGGGACGTCCCTGCATTATCGGCGGGGTCAATATCCCCTATGAGCGGGGCCTGCTGGGCCACTCCGATGCAGACGTTCTGCTGCATGCAATAAGCGATGCCATACTGGGTGCCCTCGGATTGGGCGATATCGGCAAGCATTTTCCCGATACAGACGAAGCCTTTAAGGACGCTGACAGCTTGAAGCTGCTCGAGGACGTCTGGGCCATGGTAGTGGATCGGGGCTACGAGCTGGGCAATCTAGATGCAACCATTATCGCACAGAAGCCGAAGATGGCGCCTTATATCCCGCAGATGGTAGAAGTGATCGCCGGGGCGCTGGGAGCTGAATTATCCCAGGTGAACGTTAAGGCGACGACGACCGAGCAGCTGGGATTCACCGGCCGGGGCGAGGGGATCGCCGCCCAGTCGGTTGTCTGTCTAATTAGAAAGGAAGGAATCTCACTATGACACATGAAGTGCGCGTGCGCTATGCGCCGTCACCGACCGGGCATTTGCATATCGGCAACGCCAGGACGGCCTTATTCAATTATTTGTTTGCGCGCAGCCAAGGCGGCAAATTCATCATCCGCATCGAAGATACGGATCTGAAACGTAACGTTGCAGGCGGCGAGGAAAATCAGCTGAATTATCTGAAGTGGCTCGGCATCGACTGGGATGAGAGTATCGATATCGGCGGGGGGTACGGTCCTTACCGGCAAACGGAGCGTGTGGATCTCTACCGTCAGCATTACGAGGAGCTGCTCGAGAAAGGACTCGCCTACCGTTGCTACTGTACGGAGGAAGAATTGGAGCGGGAACGCGAGGAGCAGACGGCGCGCGGCGAAACCCCGCGTTATTCCGGCAAGCATCGCGATCTGACGCCTGAGCAGCAGCAGGCCTTTGAAGCGGAGGGTCGGGTGCCGAGCATCCGGTTCCGTGTACCGGAAGGCCGCACCTATACGTTTAACGATATGGTCAAAGGCGAAATCAGCTTTGAATCAGAGGGAACAGGCGACTTCGTTATTGTGAAGAAGGATGGCATACCGACGTACAATTTTGCCGTCGCGATTGACGATCACCTCATGAAGATTAGCCACGTGCTGCGGGGAGAGGATCATATCTCCAACACGCCGCGGCAGTTGATGGTCTATGAGGCGTTTGGCTGGGAGCCACCAATCTTCGCTCATATGACGCTGATTGTTAATGACCAGCGCAAGAAGCTGAGCAAGCGGGACGAGTCGATTGTGCAGTTTATTGAGCAATACGATCAGCTTGGCTATCTCCCGGAAGCCTTGTTTAACTTCATCGCGCTGCTCGGCTGGTCGCCGGAGGGTGAGCAGGAGATCTTCACTCGCGGTGAGCTGGTGGACATTTTCAATGCTGCCCGTCTGAGCAAAAGTACTGCTGTGTTCGATACACAAAAGCTCAGCTGGATGAATAATGAGTATATTAAGAAAGCTGATCCGGCCCGAATCGCTGAGCTGGCCTTGCCGTACCTGCAGCGTGCCGGCAGGCTGCCAGACGTGCTGGATCCCGAGCAGCGGAGCTGGGTGGATGAACTGGTACTGCTGTATCAGGAGAAGCTGACTTGTGTGTCGGAGATCGTGCCGCAGACGGCACTGTTCTTCCAATCCGAGGTGGAGGATGAGGCCGAGGCAGCGGCCGTATTGGCTGAAGAGCAAGTGCCAGCTGTACTGGCGGCCTTCGCTGCACAATTGTCTGCAGCAGAAGAACCCTTGACTGTGGACGCGATCAAGGCCATGATCAAGGCGGTGCAGAAGGAAACAGGCGCCAAAGGGAAGCAGCTGTTCATGCCGATTCGCGCCGCAGTAACCGGGCAGACGCACGGGCCTGATCTGAATCTCACCCTCAAGCTGCTAGGCAGTGAGAAGGTGCAGGCAAGACTCGCGGACAGACTGGGTTAGAACGGGACGATCTTGTCATCCCAGAGGGATAAGAGTATACTAGGGGTACGATTTCAATGCCGATTAACAAGCATTTAACTGGGTTGAACGTATACGCCAGTAATCAATATACACAGCTATGAACAGGAGAAGTAAGCCGGAACTGGGATCTCAGAGAGGACGACCGGCGCCATGCGGCAGATTGCCGCGGCGCCGGCTGTGAGTCGTCCATCCCCGCCGGCCGAACATGCGCCTGGGAGCCGCGCACCGAGCCTCACGTCCGAGCGACGCGAGGGGTAGGCTGTGCCGCAGGCCTGCGTTACAGGCTTAGAGGAGAAGACCGGCATGCCGTTTTGGCGTGCTGCAGATGTCTTCCAAGCAGAGTGGGACCGCGTCGAGACGTCTCTGCAGCGCAGGCTGCAGGGGACGTCTTTTTTTGAAGGATAATCAGACGCAACGATACGATGGGGGACGGCTGAACATGCGAGAGATGAAGAAGCGGGTTAATCGTGAGCTGCGGGGAGGTGGATGGAATGGGCCATATCAAATCAGACATTAAGGCGGTCATGGAGAACGATCCGGCTGCCCGCAATAAGTGGGAGGTTGTCTTTACGTATTCCGGCCTTCATGCCATTTGGGCCCACCGGATCGCTCATATTTGCCATCGCCGCGGCATGCCGACGCTGGCCCGCTGGATCTCTCAGGTGAGCCGATTCTTCACTGGGATCGAGATTCATCCTGGTGCCAGGATCGGGCGCGGCCTCTTCATCGACCATGGCATGGGCGTCGTCATCGGAGAGACGTGCGAGATCGGAGAGAATGTGGTCATCTACCAAGGGGTGACCCTGGGCGGTACCGGCAAGGAACGCGGCAAGCGGCATCCAACGATCGGCAATAACGTCGTCATTGCTTCAGGAGCCAAGGTATTGGGATCCTTTACGGTGGGGGACAATGCTAATATTGGAGCCAACTCGGTCGTTCTCCGGGAAGTGCCACCCAACAGCACAGTGGTTGGGATCCCGGGACGGATCGTCAAGCGTAATGGCGTGCGGGTACGAGACCGGCTGGATCATGCCCAGCTGCCCGATCCGGTGGTCGAGATGTTCCGTCAGATGCAGGCGGAGATTCAGGAGTTGCGGACTGAGCTGAATCGGGTAAGACAGGAACGAGGGGCGAGGCAGGAGCGCCCTGACGATCCGGAGGACCCGGAAGCAGGAGCGGGAACGGATAGACAAGCGATAGGTAGTGGGGGGAATACAAGAACATGACGGTATCAATCTATAACACGCTGACCCGGCAGCGGGAAGCTTTTGTCCCGCAAGAGCCGGGAAAGGTCAAGATGTATGTGTGCGGTCCGACGGTCTATGATTACATTCATATCGGAAACGCGCGACCAGTCATTTTCTTCGATGTGGTACGGCGTTATTTGGAGTCGGTCGGTCACGAAGTGAACTATATTGTGAACTTTACCGACGTCGACGACAAGCTGATTCGCAAGGCGGAGCAGCTCGGTACGACTGTCCCGGAGGTGGCGGACACCTTCATCGACGCTTTTAACCGGGACATTGAGGGGCTCGGCGTACGCAAGGCAACGCTGAATCCACGGGTGACCGACCATATCGGAGAAATCATTGCTTTTATCGAGGGGCTAGTCGACAAGGGCTACGCCTATGCGAGCAGCGGTGACGTCTACTTCCGCACCGCGAAGTTTTCGGAATATGGCAAGCTGTCGCATCAGAACCTGGATGAACTGCAGATGGGTATCCGCATCGGCATTGATGAGCGCAAGGACGATGCCCAAGACTTTGTCCTGTGGAAGGGCGCCAAGCCTGGCGAGATCTTCTGGGAGAGTCCGTGGGGAGATGGACGGCCAGGCTGGCATATCGAGTGCTCGGCGATGGCCCGCAAGTACCTGGGCGACACACTGGACATTCACGGTGGCGGGCATGATTTGCAGTTCCCACATCATGAGTGCGAGGTCGCACAGTCCGAATCCCTGACGGGGCATCCGCTGGCTCGTTACTGGATGCATAATGGGTACATTCATATCAACAACGAGAAGATGTCCAAATCGCTCGGCAATGGTATTACGGTACGGGCGCTGCTGGAGCGGGTCAAGCCAGAGGCGCTCCGTTATTTCATGCTGGCCACGCACTACCGCAGCCCGCTCAACTTCAGTGATGAGACGATCCAGCAGGCAGAGAACAGCGTAGAGCGGATTCGCAATAGCCGAGACAACCTGGAGCATCGGCTGAAGGCGCTGCAGGTTGAGCCGGGACAGCCGCTGCCTGCAGGTCCGAAACCGGAGCTCGGAGAGCGGATTCAAGCGATTCGGGATACCTTCCACCAGAAGATGAACGATGACTTTAATACGCCGGATGCCATAACCGCCTGGTTTGAGCTGGTCAGCGAAGCCAACCAGTATCTGCAACGCGAGGTCGTGTCGGCGCAGGACTTGGAAGAACTGCTGGCACTCACTGCGGGGATGGACCGGGTACTGGGTCTGCTGCCTGCAGAGCAGCCGGACAACGGTCTGGCGGCATCAGAGGTGGAGCGCATGATCGAGGAGCGGATTGCCGCCCGCAAGGCCAAGAACTGGGCGCGAGCCGATGAACTGCGCGATCAGCTCGCAGCCGAGGGAATTATCCTTGAGGATACGCCGCAGGGCATCCGCTGGCGGCGCAAATGACGGGGCCGCACACAGAAGAGGCTGCAGATATGGGGCTGTGGTTCCATGTCCCGGCCAAACCGCCGCAACAGTTAAACCCTGTCGTCCTGGCCTATATCGGGGATGCTGTATTTGAGCTGCTGGTGAGGCAGTATCTGTTGTCACGTGCGAACCATAAGCTGCATCATTTGCATTCCCAGGCTGTCACATACGTCTCGGCGAAAGCGCAGAGCGCGCTGCTGCGCCGGATGCAGCCGCTCTTGACGGAGGAAGAGGCAGATGTTGTCCGGCGGGGACGGAATGCGAAGTCAGGCGCTCCCCCCAAAAATGCAGATGTTCAGGAATACCGGCTTGCCACATCGCTGGAATGCCTGGTCGGATACTTGTATTGCTTGAAGCGGACAGACCGTCTGCATCAGTTGCTGCAGCTGGCTTGGCCGGATGAGGCGGGCCCGCCGCAAGAGGATCACCATGAGGAGGATACACGGGATGGACAATGACAAGCAGGAAGAGTGGATTGCCGGGAAGCATCCGGTACTCGAAGCCTTGCGCTCGGGACGCGAAATCAACAAGCTGTTGATCGCGGAGAGCGCCCAGAAAAATCTGACTCAGCCCATCATTGCGGAAGCAAAGAAGCATGGTGTTATTATCCAGCATGTCGACAAACGGAAGCTGGATCAATTGGTTCCCGGCGTACAGCATCAAGGGGTTGTGGCACAGGCGGCGGCTTACCGGTACGCAGAGATTGAGGAAATGCTGGAGAAAGCCCAGTCCAAAGGGGAGGACCCGTTCCTGCTGCTGCTCGACGAAATTGAAGATCCGCACAACCTAGGTTCAATCCTGCGGACTGCTGAATGCACCGGCGCACATGGGGTTATCATCCCTAAACGCCGTTCGGCCTCGCTGAACGCGACAGTATACAAGACGTCAGCGGGTGCGGTTGAGCATGTGCCTGTGGCACGTGTCACCAATCTGGCGCAGACAATTGAGACGTTGAAAAAACAGGGGATCTGGATTGCTGGTACCGATGTGGCTGCCGAGCAGGATGTGTATCAGTCCAATCTAAAAATGCCGCTGGCTGTCGTCATCGGCAATGAGGGCAAAGGTGTCGGAAGGCTCATTCGGGAGAAATGCGATTTCCTGATCAAGCTGCCAATGCGCGGCCAGCTCAACTCGCTAAATGCTTCGGTGGCAGCGGGAGTGCTGATGTACGAAGTCGTTCGTCAGCGCGGCGCAGAGGCCGCGCCCCGAGAGTAGCATGCGGCGGCAGGATGTACTGTTGGTCGACGGCTACAATATGATTGGCGCCTGGCCTGAGCTGGACCGGCTGAAGGAAGAAGGGCTCGAGGAAGCTAGAGATCGACTGTTGACGATGCTGGCGGATTACCAGGGCTTCACCGGCATGCAGGTCATTGTCATCTTCGATGCGCATCGGGTGCCTGGTCATGGAGCGACCTACAAACAGTACAAGCTGACGGTGATCTACACGCGGGAGAAGGAAACCGCAGACGAGGTTGTCGAACGGTTGGTGGGCGAGCTGAAGCAGCGGGGCCGCGAAATTTATGTTGCTACTTCGGACATGGCAGAGCAGCACATGGCTTTCGGCAAGGGAGCGCTGCGTCTGTCCGCGCGCGAGTTGCTTATCGAGCTGGGCCAGAGCCGCAAAGAGCTGGAGCAGACGCTGAAATCGGGCGAGACCGCTTCGGCCAAGCGTAATCCTCTGGATGATGTGCTTAGTTTGGACGTTCGAACGCGTCTGGAGCGACTGCGCCGGGGCGATAAATCGTAATTGACGAAGAGAGCAGCTGTTCTGTTGACGCCTCAAGGTTACATAATGTATACTGATCCTATGTTTTATGGATAAGATCGGTAGTTTTAGAGGCTGTTCAATCAAGCAGAACTGATAGTTTTGAATACAATTCAAGCAGTGCACGCCGTGCAGGCCGGGGGGATAGTTCGTGAGCATCGACCTCAAAGAATTGAGTATGCACGAATATGACTGCAATACGGACGAGGACAACGTGGATGCCGTGCGCGAAGGCGACAGCGAAGCCTTGGAATACTTGATCAACAAGTATAAGAACTTCGTCCGCGCCAAGGCCCGTTCTTACTTCTTGATCGGCGCCGATCGCGAGGATATTGTACAGGAGGGCATGATTGGCCTGTACAAGGCGATTCGCGATTTCAAGGGGGACAAGCTAGCCTCCTTCAAGGCGTTTGCTGAGCTCTGTATCACTAGGCAGATCATCACCGCCATCAAGACGGCAACACGCCAGAAGCATATTCCTCTCAACTCCTACGTTTCTCTGGACAAGCCTATCTATGACGAAGACTCCGACCGCACACTGCTCGATGTAATCTGTGGCTCCCGTGTCTCTGACCCGGAAGAACTGATTATTAACCAGGAGGAGTTTGTCGGACTCGAGGATAAGATGGCTGAGATTCTCAGTGATTTGGAGCGCAAGGTGCTTATGCTCTATCTCGATGGGAGATCCTATCAAGAGATTGCTGTAGACCTGGACCGCCACGTCAAATCGATTGATAATGCATTGCAGCGCGTCAAGCGCAAGCTCGAGCGCTATCTCGAAGTTCGCGATGTACCGGGCTGAAGAAACGGGCAGATCGTATAATAGCAGGACACATAAGGCTCGCGGGCGAGTCTTTTTTTAATTCTATGGGATTATAGCTCCATCGAGCTGGCAATACTGGGAACACAGACGACCAGTCTGCTATTTTGGTGCCTACACCTCGGAGATTCATAGGGTCCGCCCCGTTATACCGAAATAATCCAATCGGGGGGCTTGACATTTAAAGAAGTTTATTGTTGACATGAAATTAGCCATGTGATAAAGTATTTCAGGTAGGCCTAAATGCGCGTATTGTAACAAATGGCTCGATGAATCTAACCGATTCATGTTTTTGTTTCAAGGTTTTTTATAAGGTCAGACCGGGAGGTGTACTGCAATGCGTGTTATTATCACGTTGGCTTGTACGAACTGCAAACAAAGAAACTACACGACCAACAAGAACAAACGTAATCACCCCGACCGTATCGAGATGAAGAAGTTTTGTAAGTTTTGCAACGAGCATACTCCTCATCGCGAAACTAGATAGCAACTGGAGGTGTGGACGTGTCTTTTCTAGGTAGATTGAAGCAGGGCTTCGGATCAACATTTGCCTTCTTTGCCGATAGCTGGGCGGAGCTTAAGAAAGTCCGCTGGCCAAACCGTAAAGAGTTGACGAGCTACACAATCGTTGTTATGGTGACGATTATAGCTGTGACGATTTACTTTTGGCTTCTTGACATCGGGATCTCCGAACTGGTCGAACTGATTGTTTAAGAAGGATCCAAAGGTGGTTTGTTATGGAAAAGAGATGGTACGTCGTTCATACTTACTCCGGCTATGAGAACAAGGTGAAGGCGAATCTCGAAAAACGTGTGGAATCGATGGGCATGGAGGATAAGATCTTCCGTGTGCTTGTGCCGATGGAAGAAGAAGTGGTAAACAAAGACGGCAAGAAAAAAACCGTCATGCGTAAAGTTTACCCCGGCTACGTGCTCGTCGAGATGGTCCAGACAGATGATTCGTGGTACGTTGTTCGTAATACCCCCGGTGTAACGGGTTTTGTTGGTTCTACCGGCTCGGGTTCGAAGCCTACGGCTTTGCTGCCTGACGAAGTGGAACAGATCCTGAAGCACATGGGCATGGAGGAACCGAAGCCGAAGATTGAGTTCGATCTCAAGGAGACGGTTCGAGTCAAAGTGGGTCCTTTCGCTAATTTTGTCGGCACGGTCGAAGAGATCCTGCTCGACAAGAGCAAGCTGAAAGTCCACGTCAACATGTTTGGCAGGGAAACCCCGCTTGAGCTGGATTACACTCAGGTGGAGAAGATATAAGTATCTGGTTTCTGAAGTCGCTTGTTCTCTTGGACAGGCGATGGTGGGAGGGAATGAATTATTCCCGTTCGACCACAACTTAGGGCAGGGAGGTGTACTATCATGGCAAAGAAAGTCATCAAGATGGTCAAACTGCAAGTTCCTGCGGGTAAAGCGAATCCGGCGCCGCCGATCGGTCCTGCACTCGGACAAGCGGGTGTGAACATTATGGCATTCTGTAAAGAGTTCAACGCTCGTACGGCTGACCAAGCGGGATTGATTATTCCGGTTGTAATCTCCGTATTCGAGGACCGCTCCTTTACATTCGAGACTAAGACGCCGCCTGCGGCTGTACTGCTCCGCGTAGCAGCTGGGATCGAGAAAGGTTCGGGTGAACCGAACAAGAAGAAAGTTGCAACGGTAAAACGCGACAAAGTTCGTGAAATCGCCGAGCAAAAAATGCCGGATCTGAACGCTGGTTCGGTCGAAGCAGCAATGCTGATGGTCGAAGGCACAGCGCGCAGCATGGGCATCAACATCGTTGACTAATCATCGATGGACAGCGTAGTCCACACGGGACTGCGTTCGTGGGAGGATCATCCGTTAGGAGGATATTCCGCTACCACCACACAAGGAGGAGAAAAACATGGCAAAACACGGTAAGAAGTACCTGGAAGCTGCGAAGCAATTCGACAGTGAAGCCAGCTATGAGCCTTTGGAAGCCATTGAATTGGTGAAGAAGGCCGCATCCGCGAAATTCGACGAGTCCGTTGAAGTAGCGGTCCGCCTGGGTGTTGACCCGCGGAAACAAGATCAGGCTGTGCGTGGCGTCGTTGTACTCCCGCATGGTACAGGTAAGACAAAACGCGTCCTCGTATTCGCCAAAGGCGACAAAGCGAAGGAAGCAGAAGCCGCTGGTGCTGATTTTGTCGGTGATTCCGACATGATCAACAAAGTTCAGCAAGGCTGGTTCGAATTCGACGTTTGCGTAGCAACGCCGGATATGATGGCGGAAGTCGGTAAGCTTGGTCGTATTCTCGGCGGTAAAGGCCTTATGCCTAACCCGAAAGCCGGTACGGTAACGTTTGACGTTTCCAAAGCGGTTCAAGAGATTAAGGCTGGTAAAATCGAATACCGTCTGGATAAAGCAGGTCAAATCCATGCGCCAATCGGTAAGGTTTCTTTCGATGCTGACAAACTGAACGAAAACCTTCGTTCGCTTGTTGAAGCATTGGTACGTGCCAAGCCTGCAGCGGCAAAAGGTGTTTACCTGAAGAACATTGCGGTTTCCTCGACTATGGGCCCAAGCGCTCGCGTGAATGCAACAGTATTCCGTTAAGAGGGACGTAATTCAGAATTGAATATGCATACCGTAGACAGTAGGTGCCCCCGGGCTTAATTTCCTACCGAGGTGTTATGATAGAGTTATTGATTTCATGTGCGTGTCATGCGTACGGGGATGATGAACCATCATGGCCTTCACTAGCGGTATTGTAGTGAAGGTCTTTCTCGTGTTGTAGAACGGAGAGGGACGCCAGGAATAACGGAATGCAGATTATTTATAGGAGGTGTAAAGTTTGGCAAACGCAAAGATCATTGAATCGAAACAACAAGCAGTTGACGAAATCGCTGGCAAGCTGCGCGAGAGCTCCTGCACAGTCATCGCTGATTACCGCGGTCTGAATGTAGCCCAGGTAACTGAGCTGCGTAGAGAGCTGCGTGAGGCAGGGATTGAGTTCCAAGTTCTTAAGAACTCGCTCGTTCGCCGTGCTACGGCTAATGCTGAGCTGAACGGACTGGAAGAAGTTCTGACTGGACCGACAGCGATCGCATTCAGCAAAGAAGATGCGGTTGCACCAGCAAGAATCTTGAACACATTTGCTAAGAAGAATGATGCTCTTAAGCTGAAAGGCGGCATTGTTGAAGGCCAAGTCTTCAACGTGGAAGAGATCAAAGCACTGGCAGAACTGCCTTCCCGCGAAGGTTTGCTGTCCATGCTCCTCAGCGTGCTTCAAGCCCCTGTGCGCAACTTCGCGCTTGCGGTTAAAGCAGTTGGAGAGAAACAAGAGCAAGAACAACAAGGCGCATAAGCCTTTTACCCAAAATAACATATTATGGAGGTTCATCTCATGAGTAAAGAGCAAATCCTAGAAGCAATTAAAGGTATGAACGTGCTTGAACTGAACGACCTGGTTAAAGCAATCGAAGAAGAATTCGGCGTTACTGCAGCGGCTCCTGTAGCTGCAGCAGCTGGTGGCGGCGGCGAAGCTGCTGCTGAGCAAAGCGAGTTCGACGTAATCCTGAACAACGCTGGCGCTTCCAAAATCAACGTTATCAAAGCTGTTCGCGAAATCACTGGTCTGGGCTTGAAAGAAGCAAAAGAACTGGTTGATGGCGCACCAAAGCCAATCAAAGAAAAAGTATCCAAAGAAGAGGCAGACAGCGTGAAAGAGAAGCTGGAAGCCGCTGGCGCAGCTGTAGAAGTAAAATAATTTAACGTATGGGGCATAACCCCTTGAAGCTAACGCTTCAAGGGGTTTGCTGTACGCGGGAGTAGAAAGCGAGGAACAGAATGTCGGACCACTACTACACACGTACGCCTGGCGGTGCACATGATCGCCGTCTTCATGAATCCGAGCTAAGAGGCACGCGTTTCCGTTTTATGACGGATAGTGGCGTATTTTCCAAGACGGGTGTCGATTTCGGCAGTCGTTTGCTTATTGAGACAATGGACTTTGCGGCGGATGCTCGGGTGTTGGATGTCGGGTGTGGCTACGGGCCCATTGGCTTGAGTGCGGCGAAGCTGGCTCCCGCTGGGAAAGTGACGATGATCGACATCAATGCGCGCGCCATCGAGCTGGCAAGAGAGAACGCTCAGCTGAATGGGGTTGCCAACGCACGGATTCTGCAAAGTGATCTGTATGAGGCGGTACGGGACGAACGTTTTGACGTGCTCTTGACGAACCCGCCCATTCGCGCAGGCAAAGAAACGGTGCATCGGATTTATGAAGAAGGCGCAGCATTACTAACGTCCGGCGGGGCAATGTGGGTGGTCATTCAGAAGAAGCAGGGGGCACCCTCGACACTGGCCAAGCTAGAGACGCTCTTCGATAACGTGCAAGAAATCACGAAGGATAAAGGCTATCGCATCTTCAAGGCCACGAAATAGCAATTAAGTTTTCGCTTGACTCCAATTTGCTGATGTGGTATTATTATAAAATGTCAGCATTAATATGGGCTCAATGTCTTTAGTAGACTAAAATGTCAAGAAGAAATTTTAAGGCAAGCATGCATAAAAGCTTCTCGCTTGACGTATAATGTTTAGATTTTGGGCAAAATTAGTGGATATGTAGGTTTGGCAGCATGCGCCACGGCACTTGGGACAACGCTCTTTTTTCGAAACTTTATTCGATAAGGGCTTTTCTTTATTGGGAGAATACTTAGTGGGCCGGGCGTTTGACTATAGCAATGTCTTGTTCCGCAAGCGTTGAAGCAGACATGAGGGGTGAGGTTAAGTTGGCAGGACAACTTGTTCAGTATGGCCGACGCACGCGTAGAAGTTACGCTCGCATCCGCGAGGTGCTCGATGTTCCTAACCTGATCGAAATCCAACAAAAGTCGTACGACAAATTCCTGGAGAAGGATTTGCTTGAATTGTTCCAGGATATTTCGCCGATTTCGGATTTCACGGGTAATTTGTCGCTCGAATTTATTGATTACAGCCTGGGCGAACCGAAGTATTCGGTAGACGAATCCAAGGAGCGTGATGTGACGTATGCAGCTCCGCTGCGGGTAAAGGTGCGTCTCATCAACAAAGAAACCGGCGAAGTTAAGGAACAAGAAGTGTTTATGGGCGACTTCCCGCTAATGACAGAAACCGGTACGTTCATCATCAATGGTGCCGAACGGGTTATTGTCAGCCAATTGGTACGCTCACCCAGTGTGTACTTCAGCACCAAAGTGGACAAAAACGGGAAGAAGACGTACACAGCGACAGTTATTCCGAACCGCGGTGCCTGGCTTGAGCTGGAAACCGACGCCAAGGATATCGTCTATGTACGGATTGATCGCACACGTAAGATTCCAGTAACTGTTCTGCTCCGTTCACTGGGCTTTGGCACGGATGCAGAGATTCTTGATTTGCTGGGACACGATGAATATATCCGCAACACACTCGACAAGGACAACACCGATTCCACGGAAAAAGCCTTGATCGAGATTTACGAGCGTTTGCGTCCGGGTGAGCCGCCGACGTTGGACAATGCGAAGAGCTTGCTCGTCGCTCGCTTCTTTGACCCGAAACGTTATGATCTGGCCAATGTTGGCCGTTACAAGATCAACAAGAAGCTTCACATCAAGAACCGTCTGTTCAATCAGCGTCTTGCAGAGACGTTGATCGATCCAAGCACAGGTGAAATTCTGGCTGAAACGGGTCAGATGATTGACCGCAGGTTGCTTGACGAGATTCTCCCGCTGCTGGAGAAGAACGTGGCATTCAAGACGTATCATGTCGCCAACGGCGTGATGGATGCAAGTAGTATTCCACTGCAGACCATCAGTGTATTCTCGCCAGATGAGGACGGCAAGATAATTAAGATTATTTCGAACGGGATTATCGACAAGGCCGTGAAGAATATCACGCCGGCTGATATTATCTCATCGATTAACTACTTCTTAAACCTGTTGCATGGTGTTGGAAGCACGGATGATATTGACCATCTGGGTAACCGTCGTCTGCGTTCGGTCGGCGAGCTGCTCCAGAATCAATTCCGTATTGGTCTTTCCCGTATGGAACGCGTCGTGCGCGAGCGGATGTCCATCCAGGACGCCAATGCTATTACGCCGCAAGCTCTGATTAATATACGTCCGGTTATCGCGTCGATCAAAGAGTTCTTCGGCAGCTCCCAGTTGTCGCAGTTCATGGATCAGACGAATCCGTTGGCCGAACTGACGCATAAACGCCGTTTGTCTGCACTCGGACCGGGCGGTTTGACGCGTGAGCGTGCGGGCTTTGAAGTGCGCGACGTTCATAACTCTCACTATGGCCGGATGTGTCCGATCGAGACACCAGAGGGACCGAACATCGGTTTGATCAACTCCCTGTCCAGCTTCGCCCGCATCAATGAGTATGGCTTCATTGAAGCTCCGTACCGTTGGGTTGATCCGAAGACGGGTATCGTTACTGAGCAGATTGCTTATCTGACGGCTGACGAAGAGGACAACTATGTCATCGCTCAGGCGAATGCACAGTTGACCGACGAAGGTAAGTTTGCCGATGACAGTGTCATCGTCCGTTATAACAAGCAGGCGGACAACATTCTGACCATGCCGAGTGACCGTGTTGACTACATGGACGTCTCGCCGAAGCAGGTTGTCTCGGTAGCGACGGCGCTCATCCCGTTCCTCGAGAACGATGACTCCAACCGCGCACTCATGGGATCCAACATGCAGCGGCAGGCCGTTCCACTCTTGATTCCAAAAGCGCCGTTGGTTGGTACGGGGATGGAGCACAAGTCTGCAAAAGACTCAGGCGTGTGTATCGTAACCAAGTACGACGGGATCATCGAGCGCGTATCGGCTAATGAAATCTGGCTGCGTCGCGTCGAAGAAATCGACGGCAAGCAGGTGACGGGCGACCTGATCAAGCATAAGCTTCATAAGTTTATGCGTTCTAACCAAGGAACGTGCATCAACCAGCGTCCTATCATCCGTAAGGGTGAGTTTGTACGCAAAGGCACGATTCTTGCGGACGGTCCATCCACCGAGTCCGGCGAATTGGCTCTTGGCCGTAACGTCGTCGTTGCCTTCATGACTTGGGAAGGTTACAACTACGAGGATGCGATCCTGCTGAGCGAAAAGCTGGTCAAAGAGGATGTCTACACTTCGATTCATATCGAGGAGTACGAGTCTGAGGCTCGTGATACGAAGCTTGGACCGGAAGAAATTACGCGCGACATTCCAAATGTCGGTGAAGAAGCGCTGAAAAACCTCGATGAGCGCGGTATTATCCGTGTCGGAGCCGAGATTGGCGCTGGAGATATTCTCGTCGGCAAAGTTACCCCTAAGGGCGTAACAGAACTGACAGCTGAGGAGCGCTTGCTCCACGCAATCTTCGGTGAGAAGGCCCGCGAAGTGCGTGACACGTCGCTGCGTGTACCTCACGGTACGGACGGTATCGTCGTCGACGTCAAGGTCTTCACACGGGAGAACGGCGATGAGCTGCCTCCAGGCGTGAACCAACTGGTTCGTGCATACATCGCTCAGAAACGCAAAATCTCTGAGGGTGACAAAATGGCTGGACGCCATGGTAACAAGGGTGTTATCGCACGAATCCTGCCAGAAGAAGATATGCCGTTCATGCCGGACGGTACACCGGTTGAGGTTGTACTGAATCCGCTCGGCGTTCCTTCCCGGATGAATATCGGTCAGGTACTGGAAGTCCATCTTGGCATGGCTTGTAAGCACTTGGGTATTCACGCGGCTACGCCGGTATTCGACGGCGCGCGTGAGTATGACGTATTCGATGCCATGGAAGAAGCCGGCATGCAGCGCAACGGTAAGACCAAGCTGTTCGACGGTCGTACAGGCGAGACGTTCGAACGTGAGGTTACGGTTGGCGTCATGTACATGATCAAACTGGCTCACATGGTCGACGATAAGATCCATGCCCGTTCGACGGGTCCATACTCACTCGTTACGCAGCAGCCGCTCGGTGGTAAGGCGCAGTTCGGCGGACAGCGCTTCGGTGAGATGGAGGTTTGGGCACTCGAGGCCTATGGCGCGGCTTATACGCTGCAAGAGATTCTGACAGTCAAGTCGGATGACGTGGTCGGCCGCGTGAAGACGTACGAATCAATTGTCAAAGGTGAGAATGTGCCGGAACCGGGTGTACCGGAGTCGTTCAAAGTTCTCATCAAGGAGCTCCAGAGCCTTGGCATGGATGTCAAGATTCTCAGTGAGGATGAAGAAGAAATTGAAATGCGTGAAATTGACGACGAGGATGAGGGCCAAGGCGACAAGCTTAATCTCAATCTCGAAGGTGCGGAAGTCGGCGTCGAATAGTCGGATTCAACCTATCTGCCATTTCACTGCAACACGTGAGCAGCTGTTCCTGCCTCTGGCGGGAATGGCTGCACGTGTACATTTTGCCTGACACAGACTTAAGGAGGGTTGCTCCTTGTTGGATGTTAACAACTTCGAGTATATGAAAATAGGTTTGGCCTCACCGGACAAGATTCGTTCCTGGTCCCGTGGAGAAGTTAAAAAGCCGGAGACGATCAATTACCGTACCCTGAAGCCGGAGAAGGAAGGTCTGTTCTGCGAGAAGATCTTCGGACCGACGAAGGACTGGGAATGTCACTGCGGCAAGTACAAGCGTGTACGTTATAAAGGTGTCGTCTGCGACCGCTGTGGCGTCGAAGTAACACGTGCCAAAGTGCGTCGTGAGCGCATGGGCCATATCGAACTGGCTGCGCCTGTATCGCATATCTGGTATTTCAAAGGCATCCCGAGCCGCATGGGTCTGGCACTCGACATGTCTCCTCGTTCGCTTGAGGAGATCATCTACTTTGCATCCTATGTTGTAACGGATCCAGGCGAGACGCCACTCGAGAAGAAGCAATTGCTCTCGGAGAAGGAGTACCGCAGCTACCGCGAAAAATACGGTTATGGATTCCAGGCTGGTATGGGAGCGGAAGCTGTTAAAAAGCTGCTTCAGGACATCGATGTTGAGCGTGAGCTTGACATGTTGAAAGAAGAGCTGCGCACGGCCCAAGGCCAGCGGCGCAACCGGGCGATCAAACGCCTGGAGGTCATCGAGGCATTCCGCAACTCCGGTAATGATCCGGAATGGATGATTCTTGATGTGCTGCCGGTTATCCCGCCTGAGCTGCGACCGATGGTACAGCTGGACGGTGGCCGCTTCGCGACCTCTGACCTGAATGACCTGTATCGCCGGGTCATTAACCGGAACAACCGTCTGAAGCGTCTGCTTGATCTGGGCGCGCCGGATATCATTGTGCAGAACGAGAAACGGATGCTGCAGGAAGCTGTCGATGCTCTGATCGACAACGGCCGCCGCGGTCGTCCGGTTACCGGACCGGGCAATCGTCCGCTCAAATCGCTCAGCCATATGCTCAAAGGTAAACAAGGCCGTTTCCGTCAGAACTTGCTGGGTAAACGCGTCGACTACTCCGGTCGTTCGGTTATCGTCGTCGGTCCTAGCTTGAAGATGTACCAGTGCGGTCTGCCGAAGGAAATGGCGCTGGAGTTGTTCAAGCCGTTCGTCATGAAGGAGCTTGTTAACAAAGGCTTGGCGCACAACATTAAGAGTGCAAAACGCAAGGTTGAACGCGTAAGCCCTGAAGTATGGGATGTGCTGGAGGAAGTGATCAAGGAGCATCCAGTTCTCTTGAACCGTGCCCCCACACTTCACCGTCTCGGTATTCAGGCGTTCGAGCCAATTCTGGTTGAAGGACGCGCAATCAAGCTGCATCCGCTCGTTTGTACGGCTTACAATGCCGACTTCGACGGTGACCAGATGGCGGTTCACGTTCCGCTATCGGCTGAAGCACAAGCTGAAGCACGCTTGCTGATGCTGGCTTCCGGCAACATCCTGAACCCTAAGGATGGCAAGCCGGTCGTTACGCCTTCGCAGGATATGGTTCTCGGCAGTTTCTATCTGACGATGGATAACAATGAAGCCAAAGGTTCCGGTTCCATTTTTGGTACGGTCAACGAAGCGATCTCGGCTTATCAACGGGGAATTGTTTCCCTGCACGCTCGCATCGTCATCCCTGTCAAAGTATTGGGTAAATCGACCTTTACCGAGGAACAGCAAAAGTCACTCATCGTCACCACGGTGGGTAAAGTCATCTTTAACGAAATCTTCCCGGATGATTTCCCGTATATCAACGAAGCCACCAAAGGCAATCTGTTGAACGGAACGCCGGAAAAATATTTTGTGTATGAAAAAGGTACAGACCTGGCTAAGTTCAATGCTGACTTGGCGATTGCAGGCGCTGTAGGCAAAGAGTATCTGGGCTTGATTATTGCCGAGTGCTTCCGCCAATACCACACGACACAGACCTCGATGATCTTGGACAAAATCAAGCAGTTGGGCTTCACTTACTCGACTCGTGCGGGCATCACCATTGCGGTGGATGATGTTGTCGTACCGGATGAGAAGTACGCGCTGATGAAAGAGTCCGAAGAGAAAGTCGCTGTCGTAACAAATCAATACCGTCGTGGTCTGATCACCAACGAAGAGCGCTATGACCGTGTCATTAGCATCTGGAGTAAAGCGAAAGATCAGATTACCGATATCCTCATGAAATCGATGGAACGTTACAACTCCATTATGCTCATGGTGGATTCCAAAGCACGGGGTAACAAATCGCAGATCACCCAGCTGGGCGGTATGCGGGGTCTGATGGCCAACCCGTCGGGTCGGATCATCGAGCTCCCAATCAAATCGAATTTCCGTGAAGGTCTGACGGTACTCGAGTACTTCATCTCGACGCATGGTGCGCGTAAAGGTCTGGCCGATACGGCGCTTCGTACAGCTGACTCGGGTTACCTGACTCGTCGTCTCGTTGACGTGGCGCAGGATGTCATCGTTCGTGAAGACGACTGCGGCACCGACAAAGGCTTCACGGTTAGCAAGATTCAAGATGGAAAAGAGGTCATCGAGGATCTGTACGATCGGATTGAAGGGCGTTACTCGTTCGAGACGATTCGCCATCCGAAGACAGGCGAGGTCATCGCGCAGCGTAACGATCTGATTGACTCTGCCAAAGCAGATGAGATTATTGCTGCTGGTGTAGAACGTCTGCAGATCCGCTCGGTTCTGAGCTGTCGCGCACGTCATGGCGTCTGCAAGATCTGTTACGGACGCAATCTGGCGACTGGCAAGCACGTTGAGATTGGTGAAGCAGTTGGTATCATTGCTGCACAATCGATCGGTGAGCCAGGAACCCAGCTGACCATGCGTACGTTCCATACCGGCGGTGTTGCCGGAGACGATATCACGCAAGGTCTGCCGCGGATTCAGGAGCTCTTCGAGGCTCGTAATCCAAAAGGCCAAGCGATCATCTCTGAACTCGACGGTACGATCAAGGAGATCCGTGAAGCGAAGGATCGCCGCGAGATTGAAGTGCAGGGCGAAGCTGAATCCAAAGTGTATTCCGTCACCTACGGATCGCGGATTCGGGTTACCGTTGGGCAACAAATCGAAGCAGGCGATGAGCTGACGGACGGTTCGATCGATCCGAAGGATATGCTCCGCATCAAGGGTATCCGGGGTGTGCAGAACTATATACTGCAAGAGGTTCAGCGCGTATACCGGAACCAGGGTGTTGAGATCAATGACAAGCACATTGAGGTTATGATCAAGCAGATGCTTCGCAAGATCCGCATTGTGGACGCAGGCGGTACGACACTGCTGCCGGGCGCATTCGTGGATATTCACGAGTATGAAGCGGCCAACACGACCGCGATCTTCTCCGATCGCGAGCCGGCTGTAGCTAAACCGGTCTTGCTCGGTATTACCAAGGCATCCCTGGAGACTGATTCCTTCCTGTCCGCGGCTTCTTTCCAGGAGACGACACGTGTCCTGACAGATGCAGCGATCAAGGGCAAGGTCGACCAGTTGCTTGGTCTGAAAGAAAATGTCATCATCGGTAAGCTGATTCCTGCCGGTACAGGCATGAACCGCTACCGCAGCATCAAATTCGCCGGCGACGACGAACAGCCGGAAACTGGCGAAGAGCAACTCGAAGGCGTGCCGGTCGAGCTGTAGGACCGCGCAGAACGCGGGGAATTGCAGGCAGTCTGTGGGCTGCAGGCAATTCCCTGTTTTTTGGGATGTTTCGGGGCCCGGCAACATATCAGAATAGGCCTCTGAGATCAAGCTGCACTTTGTGAAGGTGTTTTGAGAAACAGTCCTTGACACCCTGGGCACCAAAGTGCTACTATATCGGAGTGTGCCAACATGCTGGTTTGAGCTCGACCATCCGATGGTCGCAGGATCATCCTTGGAATGGAGGGTTACATTCTATGCCATTCAAGATCGGCAGCAAGCAGACGACGAAGATGGTAGAGCAAGGTATTGCCACTGCCGTCTATGTTGCAGAAGATGCAGATCAGCGAATAACGGGCAAGATTGTAGAGCTCAGCGAACGGGCAGGAATTGAAGTTATCTGGGTAGACACGATGGAGCGCCTCGGGGCAACCTGCGGCATTGATGTCGGGGCTGCGATGGCTGCTGTCATTCCTGAAGAAGAATAAGAGACATTCGTTTTTGCGATGGGGGCTAGAGTCGCCGTGCAAAAACTTTCGTTTGTTCTTTTATGAACCACCTGGATCTGTGGGCTTAAGCAAGACGTGATTGGACAGTCAAAAACTGAGGAAGGGGGTGGCAACATGCCAACAATCAACCAGCTGGTCCGTAAGGGCCGTGAAGCTAAAGTGGTCAAGTCGAAATCGCCTGCGCTTCAAAAAGGATTCAACGCGCTGAAGCGTGAAGAAACCAACCTGAGCGCCCCGCAAAAACGCGGTGTCTGCACTCGTGTAGGAACGATGACGCCTAAGAAACCGAACTCCGCTTTGCGTAAATATGCTCGTGTTCGCTTGACGAACCGTGTAGAGGTTACTGCTTACATCGGAGGCATCGGTCACAACCTGCAAGAGCACAGCGTGGTACTCGTACGCGGCGGCCGGGTAAAAGACCTCCCGGGTGTTCGTTACCATATCGTTCGTGGTGCACTTGATACTGCAGGTGTTAACAACCGTATGCAAGCTCGTTCCAAATACGGTACGAAGCGTCCTAAAGTTAAAAAGTAAGAAATCACTTCTGACTCTAAGGATCGGTTTTCAGCACCGAGAAGGTTGGAGGCAGGACGAAATGAGAAGCGGAGCGTAGTGGAAGCTACGTGAGCACCGGAAGTTCGGAGTGCATTCAAGATTCGACGCCGAATCCGCTACCGTGAGTCACATCGTGATCAAAACCGACTGAAAGGGGGATACCTCATGCCACGCAAAGGTCCCGTACCAAAAAGAGACGTATTGCCGGATCCGCTCTACAACAGCAAGCTTGTTACTCGTCTGATCAACCGTATCATGATCGACGGCAAGCGCGGTGTAGCGCAGACAATCCTGTATGATGCCTTCACACTTATCCAAGAACGTTCAGGCAAAGAGCCTATGGAAGTGTTTGAAGTAGCCATCAAAAACATCATGCCTGTTCTCGAAGTTAAAGCCCGTCGTGTTGGTGGTGCAAACTACCAAGTACCGATCGAGGTGAAGCCAGAGCGCCGTACAGCACTCGGACTTCGTTGGCTCGTGAACTACTCGCGCAACCGCGGCGAGAAAACAATGGAAGAGCGTTTGGCTGCTGAAATTCTGGATGCATCCAACAACACTGGCGCTTCCGTTAAGAAGCGTGAAGATACACACAAGATGGCGGAAGCAAACAAAGCGTTTGCCCACTATCGCTGGTAGGATCTAAACTCGAAAGGAGACATAATCATGGCTAGAGAGTTCTCCTTGAAAAATACGCGTAACATCGGGATTATGGCGCATATTGATGCTGGTAAGACCACGACTACCGAACGGATCCTGTTCTACACAGGCCGTACCCACAAAATCGGCGAGGTGCACGAAGGTGCAGCGACGATGGACTGGATGGAGCAAGAGCAAGAGCGCGGCATTACAATTACGTCTGCTGCGACTACAGCTCAATGGGATGGTCACCGCATCAATATTATCGACACCCCAGGTCACGTTGACTTCACAGTAGAAGTTGAACGTTCCCTGCGCGTATTGGACGGGGCGGTAGGTGTATTCAGTGCTAAGGAAGGCGTAGAGCCTCAATCCGAAACGGTATGGCGTCAAGCTGACCGCTATGGTGTTCCTCGGATCGCGTACGTGAACAAGATGGACATCATCGGTGCTGACTACCTCAACGTTATCAAAGATATGCGTGAGCGTCTGCAAGCCAACGCAGTTGCAATCCAACTGCCGATCGGTGCCGAGAATGATTTCCAAGGCATGATCGACATCGTTGAGCGCGTAGCGTACGTTTACAAAGATGACCTTGGTCGGGATCCTGAGAAAGTTGAGATTCCTGCAGAATTTGCAGACCAAGTGGAAGAGCTTCGTGCAGAACTGGTAGAGAAAGTTGCCGAACTGGACGAAGAACTCACAATGAAGTATCTTGAAGGTGAGGAAATCACCATCGAGGAACTGAAAGCAACGCTTCGCAAAGGCGTCTGCGACGTGAAGATCTTCCCTGTTATCTGTGGTTCTTCTTATCGCAACAAAGGGGTTCAGCCTATGCTGGACGCCGTGGTTGACTACCTGCCTGCGCCAATCGATGTTCCAGACATCAAGGGTCTCCTTGAAGATGGTACAGAAGTAACGCGTAAATCGGGTGACGACCAGCCGTTCTCGGCACTGGCGTTCAAAATCATGACGGATCCTTATGTTGGTAAACTGACATTCTTCCGCGTGTATTCCGGTGTTCTGGCTTCGGGTTCTTATGTACTGAATGGTACAAAAGGCAAACGCGAGCGCGTAGGACGTATTCTCCAGATGCATGCTAACAGCCGTCAAGAGATCTCCGAAGTTTACTCCGGTGATATCGCTGCTGCTGTTGGTTTGAAGGATACGGTTACGGGTGATACACTCTGTGATGAGAAAGCTCCGGTTATCCTGGAGTCGATGAACTTCCCAGAGCCAGTTATCCAGATCGCAATCGAGCCAAAAACCAAAGCCGACCAAGACAAAATGGGCGTTGCCCTGTCGAAACTGTCGGAGGAAGACCCTACGTTCCGTGCTTACACGGATGAGGAGACTGGACAAACTATTATCGCTGGTATGGGCGAACTCCATCTGGAGATCATCGTAGACCGCATGGTACGCGAGTTCAAAGTCGAGACTAGCGTAGGTAAACCACAGGTTGCTTACCGTGAGACATTCAAGCAAGCAGCCAAGGTTGAAGGTAAGTTCGTACGTCAGTCCGGTGGTCGTGGTCAATACGGTCACGTCTGGATCGAATTCGAACCACAAGAGCCAGGAGACGGCTTTGTATTCGAAAACAAAATCGTCGGTGGTGTTGTACCTCGTGAGTATGTTCCTGCTGTTCAAGCTGGTATCGAAGAAGCAATGAAGAACGGTGTTATCGCCGGCTTCCCGCTCGTCGATGTTAAAGCTCGGATCGTAGACGGATCTTACCATGATGTCGACTCCTCGGAGATGGCGTTTAAGATCGCAGGCTCCATGGCGCTCAAAGCAGCGAAGGACAAATGTAAGCCAGTCCTGCTTGAGCCAATCATGAAGGTTGAAGTAACCGTACCGGAAGAGTACTTCGGTGACGTAATGGGTATGCTCAGCTCCCGTCGCGGACGCATCGAAGGTACAGACTCCCGTTCGGGTGCTCAGATCATCCGTTCCAAAGTGCCTTTGGCCGAGATGTTCGGGTACTCTACTACCCTTCGTTCCGGTACACAGGGACGCGGCGTGTTCTCGATGGAAATCTCCCATTACGAAGAAGTGCCGAAGTCGATTGCGGAAGAGATTATCTCCAAGCACAAAGGCGAGTAATTCCCTGGTTGCCACGGCCGTCAATCTGTATGCTTCTTAGCTGAGAGTGTGCGGCCGATACCTATAACTTTCCATTTATTAAGGAGGAATAAGTTCAATGGCTAAGCAAAAATTCGAACGTAACAAACCACACGTTAATATCGGTACAATTGGTCACGTTGACCACGGTAAAACGACTCTGACTGCTGCCATCACAACTGTACTTTCCAAAAAGTACGGCGGTGCTGCTATCGCTTTTGATCAAATCGATAAGGCTCCTGAAGAGCGCGAGCGCGGGATCACAATCTCCACAGCTCACGTTGAGTATGAGACACCTAACCGTCACTATGCTCACGTAGACTGCCCAGGCCATGCTGACTATGTTAAAAACATGATCACTGGTGCTGCTCAAATGGACGGCGCGATCCTGGTTGTATCCGCTGCTGACGGCCCAATGCCGCAAACGCGTGAGCACATCCTGCTCTCCCGCCAAGTAGGCGTTCCTTACATCGTCGTATTCCTGAACAAATGCGACATGGTTGAAGACGAAGAGCTCCTCGAGCTGGTTGAGATGGAAGTTCGCGACCTGCTGAGCGAGTATGAGTTCCCAGGCGACGACACGCCAATCGTTCGTGGTGCTGCTCGTGAAGCACTGTCGAACCCAGACGGCGAGTGGGCTGACAAAATCGTTGAGCTGTTCGAGCACGTGGATACTTACATCCCAACTCCTGAGCGCGACGTATCCAAGCCTTTCCTGATGCCTGTCGAGGACGTATTTACAATCACTGGACGTGGTACAGTTGCTACTGGCCGTGTTGAGCGTGGTGTGGTTAAAGTCGGCGACGAGATCGAAGTTATCGGTCTGCAAGAAGAAACTCGTAAAACCGTATGTACTGGTGTTGAGATGTTCCGCAAATTGCTGGACTCCGCTCAAGCTGGTGACAACATCGGTGCACTGCTTCGCGGTGTTGAGCGTAAAGACATCGAGCGTGGTCAAGTACTGGCTAAGCCAGGTTCCGTTAAGCCACACACGAACTTCACTGCTCAAATCTACGTCCTGACAAAAGAAGAGGGCGGACGTCATAAGCCTTTCTTCACAGGCTACCGTCCACAGTTCTACTTCCGTACAACAGACGTAACAGGTATCATCACTCTGCCAGAAGGCAGCGAAATGGTAATGCCTGGTGACAACATCACCGTTACTGTTGAACTGATCGCTCCAATCGCAGTTGAAGAAGGAACTCGCTTCTCCATCCGTGAAGGCGGCCGTACAGTAGGCGCTGGCGCTGTTGCTTCGATCCAAAAATAATTCGGCTGCAGCGTAAGCTGCGCTGGATGTAATAAAGAGGTTGTTCAACCGGTCTTGATCGGGAGGGCAGCCTCTTTTTTGTGATCTATATAATAGAAGAAAGATTATTAAAAACACGCGAAAATGATTAATTGTATGAGCTTTTCATAGTGTGAATTCGCCCGTATTCTGGATTTGAAATACAATATGAAAATAAATATGCATAAGCGGATATTTTCCTTGCAAATGCCTTTCATTTTGTATATAATAGTGAACGTTGGTCTGTGGCTGTGCGATGATGCGAGAGGTTGCCGACACACCCGGCCCCTTTGCCATGGGGCATAAGTCGGGTTTTCTCGCGGAGTATGTCCGATACTAAATTGGGCGATAGAAGGAGGGAATTACATGGCAAAGCAAAAGATTCGTATTCGTTTGAAAGCTTACGATCACAGAATTCTTGACCAATCAGCAGAGAAAATTGTTGAAACTGCAAAGCGTTCCGGAGCAGGCGTGTCCGGTCCGATTCCGTTGCCAACGGAAAAGCAAATCATCACCATTCTGCGTGCGGTTCATAAGTACAAGGATTCGCGGGAGCAATTCGAGATGCGCACACATAAGCGTCTGATCGACATTGTTAACCCAACGCCGCAAACGGTCGATGCATTGATGCGCTTGGACCTGCCGTCCGGTGTAGATATCGAGATTAAACTGTAAGAACTAACTACTTATTATTGAAGCGAAACGAGGTGTCAACATGAAAGGTATCTTAGGGAAAAAACTCGGCATGACACAAGTCTTTACGCCTGAGGGCAACGTAATTCCGGTTACGGTCATCGAGGCAGGACCTTGTGTGGTTCTCCAGAAGAAAGATCAGGAGAATGACGGCTACGAGGCAATTCAGCTTGGCTTCGTCGACAAGAAGAAGCAAAGAGCGAACAAGCCCGAAACAGCTCATGCTCAAAAAGCCAACACGGCTCCTAAGCGCTACATTCGTGAATTCCGCGGAGTTAACGTGGGAGAATACGAGGTTGGCGCAGAAGTAAAAGCGGATCTGTTCTCCGAAGGCGAATTTGTTGACGTAACAGGAATCTCCAAAGGTAAAGGATTCCAAGGCGTTATCAAGCGTTGGGGACAAAGTACAGGTCCAATGTCTCACGGTTCCCGCTACCATCGCGGACCGGGCTCCATGGGTTCCATCCAGGCTAACCGCGTACCGAAAGGCAAGCGTCTGCCAGGACACATGGGTCAAGACACCATCACCATTCAACGTCTGGAAGTTATCCGCGTTGACGTAGAGCGCAATGTGCTGCTCGTTAAAGGATCCATTCCCGGAGCTAAAAACAGCTTCGTCAAAATTAAATCGACGGTGAAGAAATAACACCCCTGAAGAAAGGAGGAACACGTAATGCCAAAGGTAGCAGTATACAACGTGAGTGGTTCGCAAGTCGGCGATATCGAGCTGGCTGAAGCCATCTTCGGCATCCAGCCGAATACCCACGTTATGCACAGTGCAGTGGTCCTGCAGCAAGCTGCAGAACGCCAAGGCACGCACAAGACCAAAGGTCGTTCGGAAGTTCGCGGCGGCGGCCGTAAACCATGGAAACAAAAAGGTACGGGTCGTGCACGTCAAGGCAGTATCCGCTCCCCGCAATGGGTTGGCGGTGGTACGGTATTTGGACCGACTCCACGTTCTTACGGATTTAAACTTCCTAAGAAAGTTCGTCGTCTTGCCATCAAATCCGCACTGTCTTCCAAAGTGATCGGTAACGAAATCATCGTGTTGGATCAACTGGCTTTCAACCAACCAAAGACCAAAGAATTCAAAGGAATTCTGGGAAGTCTGAAAGTGGCTCGTAAAGCGCTGGTTGTTACAGCTAACTACGAAGATAATGTTGCACTGAGCGCACGCAATATTCCAGGCGTCAAATTCCTGACAGTCGAAGGCATTAATGTTCTGGATGTATTGGCTCATGACCAACTGATCATCACCAAGGAAGCGGTCGAGAAAGTACAGGAGGTGCTTGCGTAATGAAGAACGCACACGATATTATCAAGCGCCCGATCATTACCGAGCGTACAAGCGAACTCATGGTAGCTAAACGCTATGTGTTCGAAGTCGACATGCGCGCCAACAAAACGGCGATCAAACAAGCCATCGAAGCGATCTTTAACGTTAAAGTCGCTAGCGTAAACACGATGCGCGTACCTGGCAAGCCAAAACGCCAAGGTCGTCATGCCGGTTACACTTCCGAGTGGAAAAAGGCAATCGTTCAGCTGACAGAAGAGAGCAATGAGCTCGAATTCTTCGAAGCATCTGTATAATAAGAGACTAGACAAGTAAGGAGGGAATCGAAGTGCCAATTAAGAAGTATAAACCGACTTCTCCAGCCCGTCGTGCGATGTCCGTCTCGACTTTCGAAGAGATCACAACAAGCACACCGGAGAAATCGTTGCTTGCGCCACTTTTCAAAAAAGCCGGCCGCAACAACCAAGGTAAAATTACCGTACGTCACCACGGTGGCGGACACAAGCGTAAATACCGGATTATCGATTTCAAGCGCAATAAGGACGGCATTCCTGGTACAGTAGCTACCATTGAGTACGATCCGAACCGCACCTCGAACATCGCATTGATCCACTATGCAGACGGTGAAAAACGTTATATCATCGCTCCTAAAGGACTGAAGGTAGGCGACGTTATCACTTCCGGCCCTGCAGCTGACATCAAAACTGGTAACGCGTTGCCACTCGAGAACATCCCGGTTGGTACAGTTATCCACAACATTGAGATGAAGCCAGGCAAAGGCGGCCAATTGGTTCGCGCAGCTGGTACTGAAGCTCAATTGCTTGGTAAAGAGGATACTTACGCGGTTATCCGCCTCTCCTCCGGCGAAGTTCGTCGCATCCTGAAAGTATGTCGTGCGACAATCGGATCCGTAGGTAACGAGGACCATGAGCTCGTTAAGATCGGTAAAGCTGGCCGTTCGCGTTGGCTCGGCAAGCGTCCTGAAGTACGCGGCGTTGTTATGAACCCGAACGATCACCCACACGGTGGTGGTGAAGGCCGTGCGCCAATCGGACGCAAATCGCCTATGTCCCCATGGGGCAAACCGACACTTGGTTACAAAACCCGCAAGAAGAAAAAAGCTTCCAGCCAATATATCGTACGCGGCCGCACGAAGTAAGATTAGCTTGACTCCGAGCGGCTCGGACACTATTCTACGCCAGGTTAGCTGAAGGGAGGATCACCTATGGGTCGCAGTCTGAAGAAGGGGCCGTTTATTGACGGATACCTGCTGAAAAAGGTTGAGGAACTGAATGAGACGGAGAAGAAAGTTGTCGTCAAAACATGGTCCCGCCGCTCCACTATTTTCCCACAGTTCATCGGACACACGTTCGCTGTCTATGACGGCCGTAAGCATGTGCCTGTATACGTAACTGAGGATATGGTTGGACACAAACTGGGCGAGTTCGCTCCTACACGTACGTATAAGGGCCACACCGCCGACGATAAGAAAACAGGCAGAAGATAATCTGCTTGATTGATAGTTAACTGTTCTGAGAGGAGGTTCTACCATGGCACAACAAGCAAAAGCTGTTGCGAACTTCATCCGTATCGCGCCTCGTAAGGCTCAACTAGTCGTTGACCTGATCCGCGGCAAGCAAGTCGGTGAAGCGATCGCGATCCTGCGTCACACTCCAAAGTCGGCGTCGCCAATCGTCGAGAAGCTGTTGAACTCTGCCATTGCCAATGCGGATCATAACTATCAGCTGGACGTCAACAAGCTGGTCGTATCCGAGGTATATGTCAATCAGGGGCCAACAATGAAACGTTTCCGTCCACGCGCGATGGGTCGTGCGAGCCGGATCAACAAACGAACCAGCCACATCACTCTGGTGGTATCCGAAAAATAAGGAGGGAAAACGTGTGGGTCAAAAAGTAAATCCCGTCGGTCTACGGATTGGTATTATCCGTGACTGGGAATCGAAATGGTATGCCGGCAAAGATTTCGGTGATCTCTTGCTGGAAGACGTGAAAATCCGTGAGTATCTGAAGAAGAAACTGAAAGATGCTGCTGTATCCAAGTTCGAAATCGAGCGTGCCGCTAACCGCGTCAACGTAACGATTCATACCGCTAAGCCAGGAATGGTAATCGGTAAAGGTGGATCTGAGGTAGAGAACCTGCGGACGGAGCTTGCTAAGATTTCTGGTGGCAAGAAGGTTCATATCAACATCGCCGAGATCAAACAAGCTGACCTGGATGCAATCCTGGTAGCTGAAAGCATCGCTCTTCAATTGGAGCGCCGGACTTCGTTCCGTCGTGCCCTGAAACAAGCGATTCAACGTACAATGCGCGCAGGCGCAAAAGGAATCAAAACTTCCGTAAGTGGTCGTCTGGGCGGAGCCGAGATTGCACGTACTGAAGGTTACAGTGAAGGAACCGTGCCGCTGCATACGCTGCGTGCCGATATCGATTACGGAACAGCAGAGGCGTTCACGACTTATGGTCTGATCGGCGTCAAAGTCTGGATCTACCGTGGCGAAGTCCTTCCTGCTAAGAAAAGAACAGCAGCTCCCCAGGAAGGAGGCAACTAATCATGTTGGTACCTAAACGCGTCAAACACCGCAAGCAACAACGCGGTCATATGAGAGGTCGTGCCAAAGGCGGTACTGAAGTACTCTTCGGCGAATACGGCCTGCAGGCTACTGAGCCGGCATGGATTACGAACCGTCAGATCGAGGCTGCTCGTATCGCGATGACCCGTTACATCAAACGGGGCGGTAAAGTCTGGATCAAGATTTTCCCTGCTAAGCCTATCACCCAGAAGCCTCTTGAGGTCCGGATGGGTAGTGGTAAAGGTAATGTTGAGAAATGGGTAGCCGTGGTAAAGCCAGGCAAAATTATGTTTGAGCTTGCTGGTGTCCCTGAAGATATCGCACGTGAAGCAATGCGTCTTGCTTCTCACAAACTGCCAGTGAAAACGAAGTTTGTGAAGCGCGAAGAAGTGGGTGGTGAAGCAAATGAAAGCTAGTGAATTTCGCAACCTGACCTCCGCCGAGATCGAGCAAAAGGTCGCCGGCTTCAAGGAAGAGTTGTTCAACCTACGTTTTCAATTGGCTACCGGTCAACTCGACAATCCGACTCGCATTCGCGATGTGCGGAAAGAGATTGCTCGCGCCAAAACGGTTTTGCGCCAAAGAGAGCTCGGTATTAGCAGCTAATTTATAATTTCGATTAGATGCCTTAAGCCTCTCTGACAGGCTGAAGGAAGGAGGAAGAACATGAGCGAACGTAATGCCCGCAAAGTTCAAATCGGCAAGGTTGTCAGCGACAAAATGGACAAAACGGTAGTGGTGGCTGTAGAAACTTACAAAAAGCACACGCTGTACAACAAGCGTATCAAGTATACGAAAAAGTTTAAAGCCCATGATGAGAACAACCAAGCCAAAATTGGTGATGTGGTACGAATCATGGAAACCCGTCCGCTTTCCAAGGACAAACGCTGGAGACTCGTAGAAGTCGTCGAAGCAGCGATTATCCTCTAAGCTGAACGAACCCAAGCTTTCGAATTTGTATTTTTGACCGGAAGGAGGACGTTACAATGATTCAACCATTTACACGCTTGAAAGTGGCTGACAACTCTGGTGCAAAGGAACTGATGTGTATTCGAGTTCTGGGTGGTACTGGACGTCGCGTTGGACACATCGGCGATTTGATCGTGTGCTCTGTCAAACAAGCAACACCCGGTGGCGTTGTCAAAAAGGGTGATGTAATCAGAGCAGTTATCGTACGTACAAAGAACTCTGTTCGTCGTAAAGATGGTTCTTACATCGCATTTGACGAGAATGCAGCAGTTATCGTGAAGGACGACAAGAGCCCACGCGGTACCCGTATCTTCGGACCAGTGGCTCGCGAACTGCGCGACAGAGATTTCATGAAAATCGTTTCGTTGGCTCCAGAAGTTATCTAAGACCGCTGCGGTCTTATGCAATACCCAAAACCTATGCTCACGAAGTGAGGTGTGAGAAATGCCAAGGCTGAAAAAGATTCTTGAATCGCATAACAACAAGCTGCACGTGAAGAAGGATGACAATGTCATCGTCATCACTGGCAAGGATAAAGGTAAGAAAGGCCGTGTCATCGCCGCTTACCCGCGCGAGAACCGCGTACTGGTTGAAGGCGTGAATATGGTCAAGAAACATTCGCGTCCTACCCAACAAAACCCGCAAGGCGGTATCCTGGAGCAGGAAGCAGCGATCCATGTGTCTAACGTGATGTTGCTGGATCCGAAATCAGGCAAACCGACTCGTGTCGGATATAAAGTGCAAGACAACGGTAAAAAAGTCCGGGTAGCCAAATCCGGCGCAGTAATCGACTAATCCCTTTGACGGAAAGGAGGTCCATAAATCGTGGCAATCAGAATGAAAGACCGCTTTTTGAATGAAATCACACCAAACCTGATGCAGAAGTTCAACTACTCCACTGTAATGCAGGTACCTAAGATCGAGAAGGTTGTCATCAACATGGGTGTTGGTGAAGCTGTTCAGAACTCCAAGGTACTTGACGTAGCAGTAGAAGAACTGAGAATTATTTCTGGTCAGAAGCCCGTAATCACACGTGCTAAGAAATCGATCGCCGGTTTCAAGCTTCGTGAGAATATGCCGATCGGGGTTAAAGTAACACTGCGCGGCGAGCGTATGTACTACTTCCTCGACAAACTGTTTAATGTCGCTCTTCCGCGTGTACGTGACTTCCGCGGGATCTCCAATAAAGCGTTCGACGGCCGTGGCAACTACACGCTGGGTCTGAAAGAACAGCTGATCTTCCCGGAGATCGAGTACGATAAAGTCGACAAAGTCCGCGGTATGGACATTGTCATCGTAACAACGGCAAAAACGGATGAAGAATCTCGTGAATTGCTGACCCAATTGGGTATGCCGTTTGCGAAGTAATCCACTTCTAGGAGGTGTAATACCCAGTGGCAAAAACTTCGATGAAAGTTAAGCAACAACGTACTCCGAAGTTCAAAGTGCGTGCCTACACTCGCTGTGAGCGTTGCGGCCGCCCGCACTCCGTGCTTCAAAAATTTAAGATCTGCCGGATTTGTTTCCGTGAATTGGCATATAAAGGCCAGATCCCTGGCGTCAAAAAAGCAAGCTGGTAATCAGCCGAGTTCGGGAAGGAGGTTTACAACAAATGGTTATGTCTGATCCGATTGCAGATATGTTGACACGCATCCGCAATGCGAATGTCGTCCGTCATGAAACCGTGGAAATGCCCGCTTCGAAATCGAAGAAGCAAATCGCAGAAATTCTGAAACGCGAGGGCTTCATCCGCGATGCTGAATATATCGAGGACAACAAACAAGGGATGATCCGTATTTTCCTGAAATACGGCCCTAACAACGAGCGTGTCATCACCGGTTTGAAACGCATCAGTAAACCAGGTCTGCGCGTATACACGAAAAGTACGGAAGTACCGCGCGTGCTGGGCGGATTGGGAATCGCGATTATTTCCACATCCAAAGGCATCGTGACCGACAAGGAAGCTCGCCAAGGTAAAGCCGGCGGCGAAGTCCTTTGCTACGTTTGGTAATCACTCGTTAAACGATTGGAGGTGTAACAATGTCCCGTATTGGTCGTAAACCTATCCAGGTGCCAGCTGGCGTAGACATTAAACTGGATAACACACAACTTACTGTTAAAGGTCCAAAGGGCACGCTCACTCGTGAGCTGCACAAGGACATGAAAATCGTTATCGCGGAGAACGAGATCTCGGTTGAGCGTCCGTCCGATAACAAACTGCATCGCTCCCTGCACGGCACGACGCGCAGCGTCGTTGCTAACATGGTCAGCGGTGTAACTGAAGGCTTCGCCAAATCTCTGGAACTCGTTGGCGTAGGTTACCGTGCCAGCAAGTCCGGTGAGAAGGTCGTCTTGAACGTTGGTTACTCCCACCCGGTTGAGATCAACCCTGAGGGCGGCGTTGAGTTCGAGGTTCCTACGAACACGAAGATCATCGTTAAAGGAATCGACAAAGAACTGGTCGGTGCTTTTGCAGCAAAAATCCGCTCCGTACGCGAGCCTGAGCCGTATAAAGGCAAAGGTATCAAGTACGAAGGCGAGCGTATCCTTCGTAAGGAAGGTAAAGCCGGTAAGAAGAAGTAAGCTCTCCGCGTGAGCGCTTAGCTAAGATTACCGGTTCAAGGCAGAAGAAGGGAGTGAACCTCTAATGATTACTAAAGGCGATAAGAACAAAGCGCGTCTGAAACGGCACTTGCGTGTGCGCAAGAAAATCAAAGGCACCACTGAGCGCCCAAGATTGTCCGTCTTCCGTTCCGCTAAACATATCTACGTCCAACTGATCGATGACGTCAAAGGTGTAACCCTGGCGACGGCATCCACACAGGACAAAGAGCTGAAGTCGATCACAAACGGCGGCAACGTCGAGGCAGCCAAGCAAGTAGGCCAACTGATCGCTGACCGTGCAAAAGCTCAAGGCGTAAGCAGAGTGGTCTTCGACCGCGGCGGTTACTTGTACCATGGCAGAATTCAAGCACTGGCAGACGCAGCTCGCGAAGCCGGTATGGAATTCTAGTCGAATTCACTAATAAGGAGGTAAATCGACTTGCGTGTAGATCCTAATTCGTTAGAATTGACAGAAAAAGTTGTTCAAATCAACCGCGTATCTAAAGTTGTTAAAGGCGGACGCCGCTTCAGCTTTAGTGCTCTTGTGGTTGTAGGCGACGGCAAAGGCTGGGTTGGCGCAGGGATCGGTAAAGCTGGCGAGGTTCCGGATGCAATCCGCAAAGGGATCGACGATGCCAAGAAAAACCTGATCCAAGTTCCACTTGTAAAAACAACGATTCCTCATCTGGTTCTCGGACATTTCGGCGCTGGCGAAGTACTGCTGAAGCCAGCTTCTGAAGGTACGGGCGTTATCGCTGGTGGACCGGTACGTGCGGTTCTCGAGCTTGCAGGTGTGGGCGATATCTTGACCAAATCTCTCGGTTCTTCCAACGCAATTAACATGGTTAATGCGACGCTTGAAGGCCTTTCCCGCCTGAAACGTGCTGAAGATGTAGCTAAATTGCGCGGAAAAACTGTCCAAGAGATCTTGGGCTAAGGAGGGGTATACGATGGCAAAATTGCAAATCACCCTCGTACGCAGTTTGATCGGCCGTAACGAGAAACAACGTGCGACAGTTCAAGCCCTTGGGCTTCGCAAAGTGAATCACTCGGTAATCCAGTCGGACAACGAAGCCATTCGCGGCATGGTGAATCATGTCAGCCATTTGGTTAAAGTCGAAGAAGTGCAGGCTTAAGCAGCCCGCACTTAGCGATTCATTGAAACAATAAGGAGGTGCAACGAACGATGAAATTGCATGAGCTTCAGCCAGCACCCGGGTCTAAACAAGTAGGTAAACGTAAAGGCCGCGGGATCGGTACCGGCAATGGCAAAACTGCAGGTCGCGGTCACAAAGGGCAAAACGCTCGCTCCGGCGGCGGTGTCCGTCCAGGATTCGAAGGCGGACAAAACCCATTGTATCGTCGCTTGCCGAAACGTGGTTTTAACAACCCGTTCCGTAAAGAGTATGCCGTTGTAAACATTGAAGATCTGAACAGCTTTGCAGCAGGAACCGAGATCACGCCTGAGCTTCTGATGGAACAAGGGGTTGTTAAAAACCCGCAGGACGGTATCAAGATTCTCGGTAACGGTGAAATCAAGGTTCAACTGACTGTAAAAGCCAACAAGTTCTCTCAATCTGCGGTAGAGAAAATTCAAGCTGCCGGCGGTAAAACCGAGGTGATCTAACGTGTTCAAGACTTTGTCCAACATATGGAAAGTGGAGGATCTACGCAAGCGCGTGATGTTCACCCTTTTCGTATTGCTGATTTTCCGCATCGGATCTTTCATCCCGGTTCCCAACATTGACAAGTCGGTATTCGAGTCGATGAATGAACAAGGCACGAACATTTTTGGTCTTCTCAACACCTTCTCTGGTGGCGCGCTGTTCCAATTCTCCATCTTCGCGTTGGGGATTATGCCTTACATTACAGCGTCCATCATCGTCCAGTTGCTCTCTATGGATGTTATTCCTAAGTTTGCAGAGTGGGCAAAGGAAGGCGAGAACGGAAAACGTAAGCTTGCACAAATCACCCGGTATGGTACAATCATTCTCGGTCTGATCCAAGCCTATGCAACCGCGATTGGCTTCAACCGCCAGTACAACGCCCAATTTGTTCTTGATCCGAGTTTTGTTACCTATACGATGATCGCCATCGTATTGACAGCAGGTACAGCATTCCTGATGTGGCTTGGTGAGCAAATCACCGAGAAAGGAATCGGCAACGGGATCTCGATTATCATCTTTGCCGGTATCGTAGCAGGTATCCCTGGACATATTCGCGTCATCTACGCTGAGAAATTGGCAGATGCGGGCGATCAGCTCTTCCTGAACATCCTTCTGGTTTTGCTCATCGTCATTGCGGTCATTCTCATGATCGTCGGTGTCATTTATGTTCAACAGGGGATTCGCAAGATTCCGGTCCAATACGCCAAGCGCGTGGTTGGACGCAAGATGTACGGTGGACAGTCGACGCACATTCCACTTAAGGTGAATGGCGCAGGCGTTATCCCGGTTATCTTTGCGGTATCGTTGCTGATGTTCCCTGTAACGATTGCACAGTTCTGGTCTGGCCAGGCATGGTCCAACTGGATTCAGAATCACCTCATGTATACAGAGCCGCTTGGTATGGTTCTATACGTGCTGCTGATTATCGGATTCACGTTCTTCTATACGTTCGTCCAGATCAATCCGACCCAAATGGCGGATCAGATGAAGAAGAATGGCGGTTACATCCCGGGCGTTCGCCCTGGCAAACCGACCAGCTCCTACATCACCCGCGTGATGTCGCGGATCACACTTTCCGGAGCGCTGTTCCTGGCGTTGATCTCGATTATTCCGATCTTCTTCGGACAATTGGCCGGTCTTCCGGATTCTGTACAGCTTGGCGGAACCTCGCTGCTGATCGTTGTCGGCGTTGCGCTTGACACGATGAAGCAAATCGAGAGCCAGTTGATCAAACGTCACTACAAAGGGTTTATCAATAAATAACAATAGGTTCAGTAGCGGGCTTCGCGAGCATCCTCCGGATGTTTCGTCAGCCCGGCCGAGCCTATTGTGCTTAAAGTGAGGAACTCGATAATGAATATTCTATTCATGGGCCCTCCCGGTGCTGGTAAAGGTACGCAAGCGGAGCGGATCGTAGAGGAATTCGACATTCCCCACATCTCGACCGGCGACGCGTTCCGTCTTGCAATGAAGCAAGGCACACCGCTCGGCCAGAAGGCCAAAGAATACGTCGATCAAGGACTTTTGGTCCCAGACGATGTCACGAACGGTATTGTGCGCGAGCGTCTGCAGCAAGATGATTGCGCAGCTGGTTTTCTGCTTGACGGCTTCCCGCGGACGATCTCCCAGGCTGAGGCCTTGGATGAAATGCTTGCGGGCATGAACCGGAAGCTAGACCATGTCATCAACCTCAAGGTTGACCGCAGCTTGCTGCTGGCCCGTCTTACGGGACGTCGTATCTGCAAATCTTGCGGCTCTACCTATCATGTCCTCTTTAACCCACCGGTAGAAGAGGGTGTATGCGCGAAGTGTGGCGGTGAGCTGTACCAGCGTTCAGATGATACGGAAGAAAAAGTCGGAACAAGACTCGACGAGTACATCTCGAAGACTGCTCCTCTGCTCGCTTACTACGACAAGCAGGATCTGCTCCGTGAAGTGGATGGGGAGAAGGAAATCGACACCGTAACCGCTGAGATTGCCGATTGCTTGCGGGGTACAGAATGATCATCTGCAAATCCGAAGTGGAACTGGGTTTCATGAGGGAAGCAGGACGCATCGTTGCGGATACACACCGCCTGATGGCGCAATCCGTCAAGCCCGGCATTACCACCAAAGAACTTGACCGGATTGCCGAAACGTATATACGGAGCCAGGGCGCCGTACCGTCTTTCAAAGGTTACAATCAATTTCCTGCCAGCATATGTGCTTCTGTAAACAACGAGTTGGTGCATGGCATCCCCGGTTCGCGCAAGCTGAACGAGGGTGATATCATCAGCATCGACATCGGCGCACAATTCAATGGCTACCATGGAGATTCGGCCTGGACCTACGGGGTTGGGAAGATCTCCGCGGAGGCCGCCCGCCTGCTCGACGTAACCGAGAAATCGCTGTACGCCGGACTAGCGTTGATCCAACCGGATGTTCGCCTGTTTTCGGTCTCGCATGCGATTCAGCAAGTTGTGGAAGAAGCAGGATTTTCGATCGTTCGCGAGTATGTCGGCCACGGTATCGGGGCCAAACTGCATGAAGAGCCACAGATTCCTAACTACGGCATCCCTGGGCGCGGACCGCGTCTGAAGCCGGGGATGGTACTGGCGATTGAACCTATGGTCAACATCGGCGAGCGCTATGTACGTACGTTGCAGGACAACTGGACGGTCGTGACGGAGGATGATTCGTGGTGTGCTCACTTCGAGCATACGGTAGCAGTCACTGAGGACGGGTATGAGATTTTGACCCGGAGCCAGGGGTAGAACCGTGATGCCGGAGAAGGAGCTTCCCCAAATCGGCCAGATCGTCACCGTACTGCGTGGCAAGGACGAAGGCACACCGGCTGTCATCCTCGCTGTATTGGATGAACGGTTCGTGATGATTGCCGACGGTCACAAGCGCAAAGTCCAGGAGCCGAAGAAAAAGAATCTGCTCCATCTGGCGCTCATGCCGCAGGTCAGCGAGGAAGTGGCGAACAGCCTGCGCGAGAGCGGCAGCGTGACGAACGGGAAACTGCGATTTGCGATTCAGAAGTATATACAACGGAAAGGAGAATAACTGTGACCAAGGAAGATGTGATTGAAGTCGAAGGTACGGTGATTGAGCCGCTGCCCAATGCGCATTTCAGGGTGGAACTGGAAAACGGCCATCAAATCCTCGCCCATGTGTCCGGAAAGCTCAGAATGCACTTTATCCGCATCCTGACTGGAGACAAAGTGGTAATCCAGTTGTCGCCTTATGATTTAACTAAAGGTCGTATCACCTATCGGAAGTAGGCTGCTTAGCTAGCCTGGTTACGAAGTATTCGGGAGGTAATCACAATGAAGGTCAGACCTTCGGTCAAGCCGATCTGCGAAAAATGCAAAGTCATTCGTCGCAAAGGCAATGTTATGGTGATTTGTGAAAATCCTAAGCATAAACAAAAACAAGGTTAAGAAGGAGGGAAACGGAATATGGCTCGTATAGCTGGTGTAGACTTGCCGCGTGACAAACGCGTAGAGATCGCTCTGCAGTATATCTTCGGAATTGGCCAAACCACGGCTAAAAAAATCCTGGGTGAAACAGGCATCGACGCACAGACACGTGTTCGCGATTTAACGGAAGACGAAGTTAGCAAACTGCGCGAGACGATTGACAAATCGGTCAAGGTAGAAGGCGACTTGCGTCGTGAAATTTCGTTGAATATTAAAAGGTTGATTGAGATCGGCTGCTACCGCGGTATCCGTCACCGTCGTGGATTGCCTGTTCGTGGTCAACGGACAAAAACTAACGCCCGTACACGGAAAGGTCCTCGTCGGACCGTTGCGAATAAGAAGAAATAAGGGGGGATACTGAAATGGCTAAACCGAAAAAAGTGGTCCGTACCAAACGTCGTGACCGTAAAAATATTGAATCTGGCGTAGCGCACATCCGCTCGACATTCAACAACACTATCGTGACGATTACGGATCCGCACGGCAACGCGATTTCTTGGGCAAGTGCTGGTAACCTGGGCTTCAGAGGTTCCCGTAAGAGCACGCCGTTTGCAGCGCAAATGGCAGCCGAGTCCGCCGCGAAAGCCGCAATGGAGCACGGAATGAAAGCTGTAGAAGTCATGGTAAAAGGTCCTGGCGCAGGCCGTGAAGCTGCGATCCGTTCCCTGCAAGCCGCAGGTCTTGAAGTGAACATGATCAAAGACGTAACGCCGGTTCCGCACAACGGATGCCGTCCACCTAAACGTCGCCGCGTATAGTTCATTTGATTGTGGTATCAAATATCTGCAACTTGTGAATAATGGTTGTGAAGGTTAGGCATACTACATGATTTGACCGCATAACGCTATGGATACGGAGCGACGTTTTTGAAGGAGGGTTCAATTAGTGATTGAGATCGAAAAGCCGAAGATCGAAACGGTAGAACTGAATGAGGATGGCACGTACGGACGATTCGTCGTCGAGCCGCTCGAGAGAGGCTACGGCACGACGCTGGGTAACTCGCTACGCCGGATTCTGCTCTCGTCACTGCCGGGCGCGGCAGTGGTGTCTGTCCAGATCGATGGAGTGCTGCATGAGTTCTCAACGATTCCGGGCGTGATTGAGGATGTGACCGAGATCATTCTGAATCTGAAGGGCCTGTCTCTGAAGATTCATTCCGACGAAGAGAAAGTGTTGGAAATCGATGCGGAAGGCGAAGGCAGCATCACGGCCGGCGACATTCGCGCAGACAGCGATGTCGAGATTCTCAATCCTGATCTTCATATCGCCACCTTGGCCTCCGGTGCAAGACTCCACATGCGGATTTTCGCTAACCGCGGCCGCGGATATGTGCAGGCTGACCGCAACAAGCGCGAAGACCAGCCAATCGGTGTGATCCCTGTGGATTCTATCTACACGCCAATTACTCGTGTGAACTATGCAATTGAGAATACGCGTGTAGGTCAGGTGACCAACTATGACAAGCTGACCCTGGAAGTCTGGACGGATGGCAGCATCCGGCCGGAGGAAGCAGTCAGCCTGGGCGCCAAAATTCTCACGGAGCATCTGGATCTGTTTGTCGGCCTGACGGACGAAGCTAAAGATGCTGAGATTATGGTGGAGAAGGAAGAAGACAAGAAAGAGAAGGTCCTCGAGATGACGATCGAGGAGTTGGATCTCTCTGTCCGTTCGTACAACTGTCTCAAGCGTGCAGGCATCAACACCGTTCAGGAGTTGATCACCAAGACGGAAGAAGACATGATGAAGGTCCGCAACCTGGGCCGCAAGTCTTTGGAAGAGGTACAGGAAAAGCTCGAAGAGCTGGGCCTGGGCTTGCGCACGGAAGAGTAAGATATAAGCACGATACACACTATCGTTCATAGACATGTTTGAAGGAGGTTCTACGCAAATGGCTTATCAAAAGTTGGGCCGTGATGCGAGCGCGCGGAAAGCACTGTTCCGTGACCTCGTGACCGACCTGTTCTTGTATGAGCGCATCCAGACAACGGAAGCGAAAGCTAAAGAAGTTCGCTCCATTGCCGAGAAGCTCATCACCAAAGCAAAACGCGGCGATCTGCATGCCCGCCGTCAAGTAGCAGCATTTGTTCGTCGTGAAACCATTGATGGAGAGCAGGATGCCATCCAGAAGTTGTTCTCCGAATTGGCCACCCGTTACTCAGAACGTGCGGGCGGGTACACACGGATCCTGAAGCTCGGTCCTCGTCGCGGCGATGCTGCGCCTATGGTCTACCTTGAGCTTGTAGATCGTGCGTAATTGACCGAAACGAGAAGGGGTGGACCACTTGGGCCACCTTTTTTTTGTGAGATTCGCGGGGCAAGGTGAATCTCACTCACATTAGGCCGGCTATGGCTTGCGCCTACCTTAAAACATGTTCAAAGCACTTCAAAAAAGCCTGCGGGTAACGGATTGTTCTTCCGATCGCTGTTGTTCCCAGATTTCATTGATTAACCGTATGAACGGTTGAAATCCGGGAACAAAGGCGAGCGCTCCGCTTCTCCAGAACAATTCCGTACCTCTCCGGTATTTTTTGAAAGTTGAACAAGGCTTTAAGGCAGGACTTCGGCCAATGCCGGCCTCGCCTGCGAGCCTCACTTACTTGGTTCATAGAAGCCAGGGGGCCAGATGCTCGCTTGCGCCGCATCTGGTTTGAGGACTTCTATAGAAGATGAGACTTTTTAGATCAGAAACTATTTAGATCGTTTAAGAAACTTAAAACCAGTGCGAAAGCTGGGAGGAGAGGGAGGCTGGAAAAGCGGAGCGCTCGCCTTTGTCCTCGGATTTCAACCGCTTGGCGGTTTTAATAGAGAAATCTGAGGACAACAGCGATTGGAAGCCCCCTCTCCTCACAGCGGTTAATTGCACGTTGTTTTGAGGATCGTTCTACTAGGAAGACATGGGAGTGAAGACATGCGGAACCTGTGCATGACGGTGAGCTATGACGGGACGGATTATCACGGGTTTCAGAGCCAGCCGATTGGGAATACGGTCCAGGATGAGATAGAGAAGGCGATAGGGAAGCTGACTGGCGAGGCGATTAAGATCCATGGGTCGGGCAGAACCGATGCCGGGGTCCATGCGTATGGTCAGGTCTTCAACTTTCAGACGTCTTCGCAGATTCCTGTGGGTCGTTGGGCCGTGGCGATGAATACGTATCTGCCTGCCGATATCGTGATCCGTGAGGCGATCGAGGTGCCGCTGGCGTTTCATGCTCGCAAGTCGGCCAAACGTAAAACGTACCGCTACGCCATACGTCTTGGTAAGCACCCGGATGTGTTCAGCCGCCGGTATGAGTTTCACCATTACAGTCCGCTGAAGCTGGAGCCGATGCGAGAGGCGCTGGCCTGTCTGATTGGCGAGCATGACTTCACTTCGTTTACCTCGATCCACTCGACCAAAACCTCGCATGTTCGAACCATTTACGAGGCGTATATGGAGGAGCAGGACGGGGTGGTCTATACCTATATTACCGGTAACGGGTTTCTCTACAATATGGTGCGGGTGATTATGGGAACGCTGATGCGCATCGGCGAGGGGCGAATGTCCGCGGAGGAGATGCCTGTAATCCTGGCTGCAATGGACCGTGCCAAAGCGGGACCGAAAGCCATGGCGCATGGGTTAACGCTGTGGAATGTGGAGTATGGAGAGATCGCAAGTTTTGCTTGATCTTCGTGCTTCAATGTAGTAGAATATAACTTGTGCTTTCTTAGTGGCTATCCCACGGCCCCCAGCTAAGAACAGCGCAAATGCAACAATTTTCAACGGATTTACCCTTACACAATCAATAGTTTAACGGTATAAAAAACCACTAGCATGAATTAAACACGATTACGTTGTTTGAATGAATATATGTTTGTTTGAACGAATGAAGGAGGATCATCCATGCGTACCACGTATATGGCCAAGCCGAATGAAGTAGAACGCAAATGGTACATTATCGACGCTGAAGGCAAAACACTTGGCCGTCTGGCCAGTGAAGCTGCCGCTCTGCTTCGCGGTAAGCACAAGCCACAGTTTACTCCGCATGTTGACACAGGCGATTTCGTCGTGGTCATCAATGCCGAGAAGATCGTACTGACCGGAAACAAAATGAAAGACAAGAAGTACTACCGTCACTCGATGCATCCAGGTGGCCTGAAAGTTATTTCTGCTGAAGAACTGCTCGCGAAGTTCCCTGAGCGCGTGATTGAGAAAGCCATCCACGGCATGATCCCTCACAACCGTCTGGGTAACAAGATCAGACTGAAGCTGAAAGTCTATGCCGGCGCGGAACACCCACATCAAGCCCAAAACCCTGAAGTGTACGAGCTTCGCGGTTAATTAGAAGGAGGACAGTTTCATGGCTCAAGTCCAATACTATGGAACAGGTCGTCGTAAACATTCGGTCGCGCGCGTGCGTCTCGTACCGGGTGAAGGACGAATCATCATTAATAAACGTGATCTGAACGAATATTTCGGTCACGAAACATTGAAATTGATCGTGAAACAGCCACTTGCGCTGACAGAAACACTGTCCAAGTACGACATTCTCGTACTGGCTCATGGCGGTGGTACAACAGGTCAAGCGGGTGCAATCCGTCACGGTATCTCCCGTGCATTGCTCAAAGCAGACCCTGAGTTCCGTCCGGCTCTGAAACGTGCAGGCTTCCTGACACGTGACCCACGGATGAAAGAGCGTAAGAAGTACGGCTTGAAAGCCGCTCGTCGCGCGCCTCAGTTCTCCAAACGTTAAGATGTTTTCAAGCCTCCGGCCTATGGTCGGAGGCTTTTTTGTTTGCTGCGATTAAGATGTGCCGCGGAATCGCCCGTTGTAACGCACCTTTGTTCCTCTATTTGTCTGCATCCCCGCCATCGGCCCGCTGTAACGCACCTTTGTTCCTCTATTTGCCTGCATCCCCGCCATTGGACTGCTGTAACGTACCTTTGTTCCTCTATTTGCCTGCATCCCCACCATCGGCCCGCTGTAACGCACCTTTGTTCCTCTATTGCCCGGCAAAAACTACTGGTCGTCGGCTGCTGTCGCACCAGGTGCGGATATTCGTTTCTTAGAATTATCTGCAGGATGACTTTTTGCGTTACTAGAGTACAGACGATGCTTACTTCAAAAACTTCTTGAGCTTCTCCAGTTTATTCCCGTAAGGAGGGAAGGCGAGGCCTGGCTCCAAGCGGCTGCTCTTCTTGAGCAAGCTCTTGCGATGGGAGAACAGCTCAAAGCTGTGTCGGCCATGGTAGGCGCCGACACCGGAGGGGCCGACGCCGCCAAATGGCAGATGGTGACTGGCCACATGCATAATCGTGTCATTGATGCAGCCGCCGCCGAAGCGCACCTCATTCATGACGCGTTCCACATGCTGCTCGTTTTCGGAGAAGAGGTAGAGAGCGAGCGGCTTCGGATGGTGCTCAATTATGGCGAAGGCATCCTCCAGCTGATCATAGGTCAGGATTGGAAGAATGGGGCCGAACAACTCATCCCGCATGGAGGCGTGATTTATCGTGACGTTATCTAGTAAGGTCGGCTCGATGTACAGGTCGCTGCGGTCGTGTTGCCCTCCGAAGACAATCTGCTCTGCATCGCTTGTGAGGACTGCCTCCAACCGGTCAAACTGGCGTGCGTTGACGATCCGCCCGTAATCGGGAGAGTCTTGCGGTACGTCTCCATAAAAGGCAGTAATCGCTTGTTTCATCCGATCCAGCAGCTCATTTTTGACGCTGTGGTGAACAAGCAGATAATCCGGGGCAATGCAGGTCTGTCCGGTATTGATAAGCTTTCCCCATACGATGCGCTTGGCGGCGATATCCAGCTTGGCTGTTTCATCGACAATGACCGGGCTTTTACCTCCGAGCTCCAGGGTGACGGGTACCAGGCGTTTGGCAGCAGCCTCCATAACAATTCGCCCTACCGCTGTACTGCCCGTAAAGAAAATATAGTCGACGGGGGCATGAATCAGCGCAGACGTTGTCTCACGCTCGCCCTGTACGACGCTGACGAGATCGGAGGCAAAGGTGTCAGCTATCAAGTGCTCAATGACAGCAGCCACGCGAGGCGTGCTCTCCGAGGGCTTTACGATGGCACAGTTGCCTGCCGCCAGTGCGCCGATGAGCGGTTCAATGACAAGCTGGAACGGATAATTGAAGGGCCCGATAATCAGGACAGTCCCATAGGGCTCGTAGCGGATCTCACTGGAAGAGGGCTGAAGCGCTAGCGGGGTACGGACCTTCTGGGGCTTGGCCCATTTGCGGAGATGCTTGACGGTGTAATCAATGCTCCGCAGCACAATCAGAATCTCGGTAAGATACGTCTCAGTTTCGTTTTTGCGCAGGTCTTGATACATCGCCTGGGTAATATTCGGTTCAAATCGCGTAATCGCTTGCTTCAAGCGTTGGAGCTGTTCAATTCGGTAGGAGAGGTCGCGGGTACGACCCGTATCAAAAAATTGCTTGTGCCGTTGCACAATGCCGTCAATCTGCCCGTTCATTGCTGAGCTCATGGGGGAGCCTCCTATAATTGGATGGTTTTGTTCTAGTGTAGCAGTTCGATTTGGTCGATGCCACATCAGGAGCGAATGCAGGTACATGGGCATAAGATACCAATAAAAACATTGAACTCTTGAGTAAGAAGACGTATAATATTTAAAGCATATAAATTTACTAGGAATTCTTATTAACGGAGGTCATTCCAATGAATCTGTTTGAGAAAGAAGCGTTGATTGAGCAAAAGGCGGTCGAATTGGAGAGCGCATCGCCAGAGGCGATCTTGAAATACGCGGTCGAAACGTTTCCCAATATTACATTTGCCTGCAGCTTCGGTGCAGAGGATGTTGTCATTGTTGATATGCTCCAGAAAATCAGCCCTGGCACGGATATTTTTTACCTGGATACGGATTTTCATTTCAAAGAAACCTACGAGACGCGCGATAAGATGGCCGAGCGTTACGGCATTAAATTTGTTGAGGTCAAGCCTGAGCTGACACCGGTCGAGCAAGCCGAGCAGCATGGAGAAGAGCTGTGGAAGAGTGATCCAAACCTCTGCTGCAATATCCGCAAGGTCCAGCCGCTGACTCAGATTCTGTCCAAATACGAGGCCTGGATTACAGGGATTCGCAGAGATCAGGCGCCAACGCGGGCGAATGCCAAGAAAATCGAGTACGATACCAAGTTCGGACTGGTGAAGTTCAATCCAATCGCCGATTGGACCCAGGAAGACGTATGGAACTATATTCGGACCAACAATGTGTTCTATAACCCGTTGCATGACAATCATTATCCAAGCATTGGCTGCGAGTACTGCACCCGTCAGGTTATGCCGGGCGAAGATCCGCGTGCGGGACGCTGGTCGGGCAACGACAAGACAGAGTGCGGACTGCATAAATAATCGATTGGCCCTTACTAACACTAGTATGTACAGGAGGCATTTGATCATATGAGTACGATTCAGCCACATGGCGGCTTACTGGTCAACCGGGTAGCCGAAGGGGAAGCACGGGAAGCATTGCTGGCCGAGACATCATCCTTGAAGACAATCACGATTAATCCGTGGACGATTTCGGATCTCGACCTGATTGGAGTTGGCGCGTTTTCCCCTCTGACAGGCTTTTTGAACGAAGAGGACTACAAGTCTGTTATCGACCGGATGCGTCTGGCAGATGGCACAGTATGGAGTATTCCTATTACGCTATCGGTGAGCGAGGGCAAGGCGGCAGAGCTGGCAGTGGGCGAACGCGCCGCATTGGTCGGTGAAGACGGCGTAACCTATGGCGTCATCGATATCGCGAGCATCTATAAGATCGATCAGCTGTATGAAGCGGAACAAGTGTTCAAGACGACTGACGAAGCGCATCCCGGCGTCCAGAAGCTCTTGTCACGCTCGGCTACGTATGTAGGCGGAGAGATCACGGTGCTAAATCGTCCGAAGCCGGAGCGTTTTGAGGATTACTATTTTGACCCAGCGGAGACCCGCAAAATCTTTGCAGACAAAGGCTGGCGTACAATCGTCGGGTTCCAGACCCGCAACCCCGTGCACCGCGCGCATGAATATATTCAAAAATGTGCGATGGAGGTCGTAGACGCTCTGTTCCTGAATCCGCTGGTCGGCGAGACCAAGTCTGATGATGTGCCGGCAGGCGTCCGCATGAAGAGCTATGTTGCCCTGTTGGAGAATTACTACCCTGAAGACCGCGTATTTCTCGGTGTATTCCCGGCAGCTATGCGCTATGCGGGTCCACGGGAAGCTATTTTCCATGCCATGGTTCGCAAAAACTACGGATGCACGCATTTCATTGTAGGACGCGACCACGCTGGCGTTGGCGACTACTACGGTACTTATGAAGCGCAGGATCTGCTGCGTTCATTCCCTGCTGAAGATCTTGGCATTACGCCGCTCTATTTTGAGCACAGCTTCTTCTGCAAGTCCTGCGGCAACATGGCTTCCAGTAAGACATGTCCTCATGACAAGGAGCAGCACCTGACGTTGTCGGGTACGAAGGTCAGAGCGCTGCTGCGTGATGGCGTATGCCCTCCACCGGAGTTCTCGCGTCCGGAAGTAGCGAAGATTTTGATTGAGGGCATGGCTGAGACCTACGTCCTCTAGTCTTGAACATAAGCGCATAATGAACCGTCTCGTCCCATAAGATGATAAGGAGAGCAGGGCTGTCCCGCCGGACGCCCTGCAGGCCTTACATTGGGGATCGGGGGCGGTTTTTTGTGATGAAGCGCTGGCAACGAAGGAAACGGCTGATCGTCTGGCTTAATCATCGAGGGGCGCTGCGACTGGGGATCGCCGTTAGTACCGTGGTGTTAACGCTGCTGCTCTTGTCACAGGAGATGCCTACCTCGCGAACGTGGTCCTACTGGACGCTGCCTTTATCGGGCAAAGTCATAGCGATTGATGCGGGACATGGCGGCGTCGATGGAGGTGCGCTCAGCAAGCAGGGATTAATTGAGAAGGATCTTAATCTGGCCATCGCTCTGCAGCTCAGAGACTATCTCCAAGAAGCAGGGGCGCTTGTCTACCTGACAAGAGAAGGTGACTATGATCTGGCGCAGGAGGGGACCCGGGGCTACAGCCGACGCAAGACCGAAGATTTGCTGGAGCGGGCGAAGCAGGTTAAGGAAAGAGAAACGGATCTTCTTATCAGTATCCATATGAATAGTATCCCGCAGACCCGTTGGTCAGGGGCCCAGACATTCTACTACCCCAACCATCCGGACAATGAGGTGCTGGCATATTTCATTCAGGAGGAGCTCAGACGCAATCTGGAGAATACGAACCGGCTTGCTGGCGAGGTCAATACGGTCTATCTGCTCAAAGCGATCGAGGAAATTCCTACCGCTCTGGTAGAGGTCGGTTTTCTCTCGAATCCGAGCGAAGCGCAGAGACTTGGTGATCCGGCGTATCAGAAGCAGGTGGCCGCTTCTATTTATCAAGGCATTATGCGATATGTCTCCGGTGAGAAAGCGCCTGGCCTGATCGGCTCAGGAAGGCAGGAAAGTGGATCTTGAAATGAAAGTGCGGGGCGGGAGACGAGGGTAGATTTGTGCTATAATATACGCATTGTGGACTGCACAAGTCTGAACCAATCGAACCTTTGCAAAGGTGTGTGAATACGTTTATGTTAACCCGAGAGCAAGTGTTGGAAGCGATACAGCCTTTTACGGAAGCGGGGCAAGAGGAAGACGCCCCCAAGCAAGTCGTCCAGATTCGTGACGTCATGGTGAAGGACAGTCAGGTGTCCATGACTGTGCTGACGGATAGTGACGAGGCCCAGCCGCCGCTTGAGGCGGCTCTGCGAGACGCTCTGGAGCGGATCGGTGCAGAATCTGCTCATCTGCGGTTTCGTCCCTTAACTACTCAAGCGGCGACGGGTGCTGCCCAGACCGCCAATCCTGCCGGAGCTGCTAGCGGCCAAGCCCCTACAGAAGCTCAGCCTGTCAAAGGACATGGAAGCGGCCTTGAGACCCATCCGTTGCTGAATGAGCGCAGTGAAGTAGAGTTCATTGCAATCGCCAGTGGGAAAGGCGGGGTCGGCAAATCAACGGTAACGGTCAATTTGGCTGCAGCACTCGCCCGCCAGGGGAAACGAGTGGGAATCATCGATGCCGATATCTATGGTTTTAGTGTGCCTGACATGATGGGGATTGAAGAGCGGCCAGAGGTCGTTGGTGATCGCGTTATTCCGATTGAACGGCATGGCGTGAAGGTAATCTCCATGGGGTTCTTTGTCGAAGATAATAGCCCGGTGGTGTGGCGTGGTCCAATGCTGGGCAAAATGCTGCGCAACTTCTTCGCAGAAATCGAATGGGGCGAGCTGGATTATCTGCTGCTTGATCTACCGCCAGGAACCGGTGATGTGGCGCTGGATATTCATCAGATGATTCCACAGAGTAAAGAAATTATCGTTACGACTCCGCATGCAACGGCTGCTTTTGTAGCTGCCAGAGCAGGCACCATGGCGATTAAAACCGAGCACCAGATTCTTGGGGTGGTGGAGAATATGGCTTGGTATGAGAATAAAGACGGGGAGCGGGATTACATCTTCGGTCGGGGAGGCGGCGGCCGTCTGGCAGAAACGCTGAACGTTGAGCTGTTGGCCCAGATTCCTTTGGGAGCTCCTGATAATCATGTGTCCGAGCCCGACTTCTCACCGTCACTCTACAAAGCAGAGACACCGACAGGGCAACTGTATGATGCCATGGCCAGGAGAGTTCTAGAACTGGTAGCGGAAAAGTAAACCTGATACAAGCAAAACAAGAGCCTTCGGATGCGTTGCTAAGCATGCCGAGGACTCTTGTTTTTTTGACTGAACGAATTACGTAGAAGAGCCGCTATCTTCGCCGTTTCCGCTGTTTTCCTGCTCATCGCCACCCGAACCGCCTTCTCCACCTTCGCCAGAGCCATCACCGGATTTCTTCTCTTTCTCGACCTTCTCATCGGGCTTGGGCTCCAGTTCTTCCTTCACCGCGGTACGCATCAAATCAAGTAATTGCAGCTTTACCAAGGGGCTTTGCATACTTTCCTGCATAATCGTAGCGACATGCTTGCGGAATTGCGTGCTTTGCAGCACATCCAGAATCATGCGATCCATCTCTGGATTTTGCATGACCTTGATTAAGTCTTCCTGGTAAGCAGGATCCTTCATCAGTTCTTTATGGATTTCTTTATTTTGCGAATTGACTGATTTGGCAAATTCACCAGCAAAGCGTGGGTCCACCATAAGCTGCTTAATCACTTTGTCATAATCAGGTGAGACCAGCACCTCTTTAACCGCCATGCGGACTTGCTCTTTATCATTCACCGACAGCATTCCCATACCCATACCGCTGCTTTGACCACTGGTGGACATCGCGGACTCTTGGAGCGCTTTTTGGGCATCCTCTGTTTTGAGAATATCAATCACCATGGATTTCATATCCTTGTAGCTGATCGGCTCGCTGCTGCTGGTGGGCTCGGATCCGCAACTGGCGAGCACGAGCATCATAAGAGCTGTAAGCAAGAGGACGGACCAGCGGTTACACCGCATATGATGAACTCCCTTCTTGAGCAGTCGGCGCCAGCAAACAGCGGACTGCAGGCTGTTGTAATTAGTGCTTAGTATGCTTCATTGTTCACGGGATTATCATGGACGCAAAGTAGCTTTTTGTTCTGAAAGTGGTAAAATGAAGGGGATACAGAGGAGGCTGGGATGCGGTGAATATTAGGAAATGGTTTTTCCTGTTCTGGAGTTGCATGGCGGTAGGGGCGGTCGTTACGGCAGTTACCGGTTCGATTATGCAATGGACAGATCAGGAGTTTGGTTTTATGGGGCTAGAAGCCGCCGGTTTCAATGCGGCGATGATGGCACTGGTGGGGACGATGATCGGGGCATTTAGCCAGATGGGCTTTTTTGCTTATCTCACCCTTAACTATATTGCCTTAAGTATTTTGCGCAAAAAATATTTGTGGAATGCCTTGCAAGCTTATACGTCTTTGTTCGCATTGCTTGCGCTGGGGTATATGCTGTATGAAAACCGAGCAAGCTTCAACAACTGGCTATTCTGGGTGTTGCCTATTGTTCTTGGGCTGATCGCCTTGACGGTAGCCAATATTAAAACCCAACAAACCAATAAAACCGCCTTTGTACCGACCATGTTCCTGATGATCGTCGTCACGTTCATCGAAGCATGGCCGGCACTGGGCTCAGAAAATAATGCGACGGCGGTTATTTTCATGTTTGTTCCGCTTATCGCCTGCAATGCGTACCAGATTCTGATGCTGCATCGTCTGCTGAAGCCTCGTGCGGAAGGTGCTCCTTCCGGAACAGAGGCAGGATAAGCACTAGAATATCTTCTGATGATCCAGGTCCGAAGCGGGAACAAAGGATGCTTTGTCCTGAACCGATTTGCCCTCAACTTCGGTTTGGTTAATCAGCTGGGACACGGTTACGAATTCATATCCTTGGGCGCGGAGTTGGTCAATGATGACTGGGAGCGCTTCATGGGTTTGCTTGCAGGAATCACTAGCGTGCATCAGCACAATATCCCCGGGGTGAGCTTTGCTGACCACACGATTGATGATTTTTTCGGTACCGATGTTCATCCAATCAAGGGAATCGGTATCCCATTGAATGACTTTATAGCCCAGCTCATCGGCAATGCGCAGCACACGTTTGTCAAAATCGCCGTTGGGAAGCCGGATTAAATTAGGCGCTTTGCCTGTTGATTCAGACAAAATGCCATGTGCAGTTTGAATTTGTTTGCGAATTTCTTCATCGCTGTATTTACTGTAGTTATCGTGCTTGTGCCCGTGGCTGCCGATTTCAAATCCGCCGTCGACGATGTGTTTGACAATTTCGGGATGAGACTCGCTCCAAGGGGAGGAGAGGAAGAAGGTTGCGTTAGCGACACCCTTTTCTTCCAGTACTTTGAGAATAGGTACGGCGCGCTTGTCACCCCAACTGATATCAAAGGTAAGGGCAATCACTTTCTTGTCGGTAGGAACACTGTAAATGGCTGCGGGCTGTTGGGGAGCAAAGACCGTAATGTTGTCTTTCTCGGCATATACAACGCCTGCTGAGAATAAGAGAGCGACGACAATGAGAAAATACCGTTTGACCTTGCGTCCATTAATGACGTAGAACATGTTCATAATTTCTGAGCTCCTTTCCTTTCGGGACTGGACAAGACAATCGAATGCGTTTGGTACAATGTATGCTCGTACGACTCAGTTATTCATCCGGATGGGGACAAATTGTTCGCGATCGTAAGGTAGATAGGTAGAAAAGGGGGGAGAGCATGTTTTCTTGGCGAGCCATGATGCAGCATTTTGTACAGATGCGGGGCTATATAGCTTTCACACTGGTCCTATTTTTGGCCGGCATTTTTGTGGGCGCTTCGAACGCCAGCTTTGAACAGATGATTACGGGTCAAATTGCAGGGTTGCAGGATATGGCGCAGCAAATCGATCAGAGCAGCAACCCGGAGTTGACGATGTTTCTATTTATCTTTTTTAACAATGCCATCAAATCCATCCTGATTATTTACCTTGGCCTGTTCTTCGGCGTCATTCCACTCGCGTTTATTTTGATTAATGGCATGGTTCTGGGGTACTTGTTCGCCAATAACCCCCAGCCCTCGATTGATATGTTCACGCTGATCGTGAAGGGAATTCTCCCGCACGGCATCATCGAGATCCCGGCCATCATTATCGCAGGGGCCTACGGTATTCGGTTTGGGGTATTGTCTCTCAAAGGGATTGGGGCTTTGTTTAAGCGCGATGGTTCGTTTGGTCGGACATTTGAAGCATTCGCCGCGCGGACCGTACCGCTTATGGTATGGCTGGTGGTTGCGCTCCTCGTCGCTGCCATTATAGAAAGCACGGTGACTGTGTGGCTGTTGTCGACGGCATTTTAATGAAATCCAAGAGATGTATAAAACAGATGTATTAAAATCCCTGTAATCTGAGCATAACAATAAAGCAGCGACTCTCGTCATGCAGAGTAGCTGCTTTTATGTTTGTAGGATCTCGAAGGAGGGCCAGAGCTCAGATGATCGGAATGCTGTTCAATGATAAAGAATGCCGCGAGCTTGATTACGTGCTGCGCAAGGAGCTCGACGAGATGCTGCTTGATCTGAATGATAAGCGGATGGATAGTGACATAAGGCGCGCAATCGCCAGCAGATACCGGGTCGTATTCCGGATGTACGCCCGAATTGCATCTCCCAAAGAACTGTCCCGTTATGCAGTCAATATGAAATCAACCCGACCGTAGGAAAGAAATTTAAACTTTTTTATTCACAGGTCTTGACGACAAAAGAAGAATTATGGTAAATTAGCATTCGCCCCTTTTGATAAGGAGTGAGTCACTAACTTACTATTTCTTGACTGGACAAGCTGCTTTTCAAAAAAAGAAAAAATAATGCTTGCAATGTTGGTAAGGCCTGTGATATAGTATAAGAGTTGCAGCTGAGAGATACGGCGGCAACGACAACGAAAGAAAATGTGTTCTTTGAAAACTGAACAACGAGCGAAATGTCCTGTAACTCTTCGGAGTTACAGATAGCAATACCAGCAAGAAATGAGCTATTCAGCTTTCTATCATGGAGAGTTTGATCCTGGCTCAGGACGAACGCTGGCGGCGTGCCTAATACATGCAAGTCGAGCGGAGTTTCAGAGAAGCTTGCTTCTCTGAAACTTAGCGGCGGACGGGTGAGTAACACGTAGGCAACCTGCCTGCAAGCCT
>NZ_KB899673.1 GCF_000378385.1 Paenibacillus daejeonensis DSM 15491
AAAATCATAGTGTTTGTTGCCCATGTGCGGCTGCCAAGTGCCAGCCTGCTCCATCTCTACGAATTGGCCGAATGTCAACCGATAGCAAGCACCCACGCGATGAGTGACAAAGTAATCTCCTAGCCTGTCCAGCACCCGATCATCTATCATAGCTACCACACTGAATGCTGATGCTGGTTAAGTACGTGCAGCTCAATCATCATGGCCATGGCCGGGCGGTGCTCGTATCGCCTGAGCTCCGGCATCACTGCCGCCCGCCCCCGCTCCGTCAGCTGATATCCGTTATCCGTCAGCTCGACCTTGCCCTCTTTGATTAGCTCCCTCAAACAGGTCTGACTAAAATCCTGCGTTGCTACCGATTGTTTGCCCAATGGGATCAACCTCCTTATATGTGCCTTCCAAAATTGCCTCCACGTCCTCGATCGCCTGCTGGAGCAGTGCTTCCGACCGCTCCAAGTGGAGATACTGGACCACCAGGGCGAACTTGCCGCTTTTTAACCGCTTGTTGATCCAGACATTGACTCCAGCCCCGCTCTGCGTCATAACCGTTACCGAGTACGGCGCGTCAAACCCAATCTGAATCACTTTCTCCGAGAGCCAAATCAGGCTCAAGCTGAGAGCAGCCGGTTCCGCCGCCCCCCCGGGCGGCTTTTTTTGGTCAGTCATGGGTGGGGCTCCTTTCTCCGCTACTGTTCGCAACTCGCTGGGCCGCGCGCCAGGCTTCCAGGTCAGCAAGCCTGAATTTGATTGTAGGTCTGCGCGATCCGATGCCGCCATAGCGCTCATGCGGAATGATGCGCTGCTGACACATCCGATAAATAAGCTTCTCAGATACCCCCAAGCGGGCTGCGGCCGCTGACACATCCAGTGTTTCATCATTGACACTTTCCATTTCTGCCCGGATACGTTTCTCAGCGGCAGCAACTTCTTCAACCACGATTTCGCGAATCATCTGTTCTATGCTCATCTCTGACACCTCCAAGCACAGTTAGAATAGGCCCTTTTTGACATAAACAGTATTTAAAATACAGTTTTTATACAAAAAAAGGGCGGGCTCCTTGACGTAGTATTGAAAATACAGTATTATGAATTTGTCGTATTAATAATACTAATTTCAAATGATGTCCGGGAATAATAGCTGTGGTTCTTTGCCCGTCAGTTTGCATATCTTAAGCAAAACTGTAGCGCTTGGGTTTACACGACCATATTCGAGGCTTCTGACGGTGTCTACGTGCAGTTCAAGCACTTTTGCAAACTCGATTTGATTAAGACCGAGTTCTTTTCTCGCTTCCCTTAATCCATCACGTTTCAAAGTGTCACCTTCTTTCTTTCGGTGTCATCATTATAAATCGTATTATAAATACAGTCAATAGTATTTTGAATACTTTTTTTGAGAGGATGTTTCCCTTGTCTACAGGCGGCCGCATAAAAGATCTTAGAAAAGCAGCTAAGTTAACCCAAAAACAAATTGCCGATCAATTAGGAATGGGTAGCTCTAACTTTGGCCATATCGAAAATGACAGAGTTATACCAAGCAGCAGTGACTTGGATAAAATCGCTGAGATCCTTGATACAACTACTGATTACTTGTTGGGCAGAAGTGCAAGCAGAAAAAAGCCATATTACGCATTAACAGAAAAAGATGAAAAAGACATCGCAAAAAGACTTGAAGATATGATGAATGATCTTAATTCTGATTCTGCACTAGCATTTATGGGAGAACCGATGGATGAGGACGATCGTGAGCTTCTAAGAATATCTCTGGAGAATACGATCCGTATGTCAAAGGAGATGGCAAAAAAGAAATTCACTCCGAAAAAATATAGGGAATAACCTGCCGGGGGTTATGTAATGGAACGACAAATAGTCACCGACTTGGTACGAACCCACGGAACCAACAGCCCGCTGGTTATTTCATCTGAGAGAAACTTAACGGTTCTGTACGAAGATTTAGGGAAATCCGTCTGGGGGTACTATACCTGCATCAATCGGATACCCAGCATCCATTTAAATAATCGCCTTGAGGATTTCAAGCAGTTGTTTGCTGCTGCTCATGAACTAGGACATAATATTTTGCACCCAGGGATCAGTACCCCTTTCTTAAGAAACCAGACTCTTTTTTCTGTGGACAAGATAGAGCGTCAAGCCAATAGATTCGCCCTCCACTTGTTAATAGGATTTGAGGTACCCGAACCTGGGGAACAGTTTGAGCATTTTTTAATGCGTTGCGGCATTCCGGCTGAATTTAAAATTTTTTACTGAAACTTGCGCTTTCCCGCTGCTAGGCGGTTTACTATACACAAAAAAAGAACATATGTACTCATGGAGGTATTAAAATGGCAAAAGGTAGCATCGAAAAACGTGGGGAAAATAAATGGCGTCTGACCGTGGATCTCGGATTGAAAGGAGACGGTACCCGCGACCGCCCCCGCAAGACAATTACCGTCGAGGATAAAGCACTGCTCAAGACAAAGAAAAAGCTCCAAGAATATCTGGAGAACGAGTTAGCTAAGTTTAGGCTGGAAATCGAATCCGGGGAGTACATCAAACCGGAGAAAATGCTGTTCAAAGATTTTGTCGAGAAGGAATGGAAGCCTAAGTATGCATCCAAAGAAGATAACCTTTCGGCCCTCTCATATAAAACTTATTGCCGGCACATCAAAAACCACATCATGCCGGTATTCGGCAATAAGGACTTGGGCGACATTAAAACAATGCACATAGTCACTTTCGTCGACGATCTGGGGAAGCCCGGTGCTAGAAAGGATGGTAAAGGGGATACACTAGAACCTGGAACAATCCAGTACATTTACCGGGTACTTAAGAATATCCTTAGCCGAGCAGACGAATGGGACTTAATCAAAGAGAATCCCATGAGCAAGGTAAAGAAGCCGAAGGTAAAGCAAACAGAATTTGAATTTTACGATGAAGACGAAGCCCGCGATGTTATAGGAGCTCTCTATCAAGAAGTGCGTAAGTGGAGATTGTTTATTTTGGGAGCAATGATTGGAGGGAATCGACGCGGCGAGCTAATCGCTCTGGAATGGCCAGAAGTCGATTTTGAAAAAGGAGCCGTCGCTGTAGAAAAAAGTATTTCGCTCACGGAGAATAGCCAAGCCATAGAAAAGGGACCCAAGAATGCAAGCTCAAAGCGGTGGATTGACATGCCGAACTGGTATATGGATGAGCTACGCGTTCATAAAAGGGAATGGGATCTCCAGAGAAAGAAGGCAATACTTGCGGGGGAGTGGTTAGGTGGCGAAAGACAATATGTATTCCACGGTGGGTACGGAAAGCCATACTATCATAGCTACCCTTCCGAGTGGTGGATTAAGTTTGTAAAGCGTCACGCTCTTAAACGTGTCAGGTTCCACGATCTACGGCATTCCAGTGCTACGCTCCTTATCGAAGCTGGCGCGTCAATGAAGGCCATACAGAAGCGCCTGGGGCATGCGAAGCATCAAACAACGGCTGACATCTATGCTCATGTAACGAAGAAAGTCAGCCGCGACACTGCAGAGAAATTTGATAAGTTTGCACCGCGTCCTATTTCCGTCCCCAATTTGTCCCCAAGATGATAATTAGCCACTTTGATGGCGGGTAAAAATCCCCCCTACGATCCGCAGACAAATAAAAAAATCCCTTATGTATCAAGGGATTTCAGCGTTTAAATTATGATGCGGTCGAGAGGACTCGAACCTCCACGGGCGTAAGCCCACTACCCCCTCAAGATAGCGTGTCTGCCATTCCACCACGACCGCAAGCTTGTTGTGTTTCTTCTATTATATACATTCTCTTCTGAGGAAGAAGAAAATGGTGAGCCATGAAGGACTCGAACCTTCGACACCCTGATTAAAAGTCAGGTGCTCTACCAGCTGAGCTAATGGCTCTGGGAAGTTGGTGACCCGTAGGGGATTCGAACCCCTGTTACCTCCGTGAAAGGGAGGTGTCTTAACCCCTTGACCAACGGGCCTTGTCCATTTGATGAGTGCGCCATAAGCGACAACAGAAGTTATTATATCTGATTGTTTTGAGCTTGGCAAGCATTATTTTCAGGGTCATTTTCAACCCTATAATCTTGCTTCGCTCTAGCGCTTCAGGCAAACTAAAAGGGCCGGCTGAACGGCCCTATCGTTCATCAACATTCGTATAAATGGCGGAGAGAGAGGGATTCGAACCCTCGCACCGCTTGCGCAGTCTAACCCCTTAGCAGAGGGTCCCCTTATAGCCACTTGGGTATCTCTCCATGCTGGCTCCCCGAACAGGACTCGAACCTGTGACAACTCGATTAACAGTCGAGTGCTCTACCAACTGAGCTATCAGGGAAAGTGTTTGACGAAAGTGACAAGTAATAATTTATCACGGTTCTAAAACAATGTCAAGCATCTTTATGAATAATTTTCCGCGGCATTTCCCGCAGGCATATTTGGCAGGATCAACCTTGCGTTTGCGGAGGTATTCCATCCCACAGGAACGGCAGATCAGCTTGTACCGGTAAGGCTGCGTTCGCTTGGTCTGACCAGGCAGCGCGCTACAGAATCGGCTCCCTCCTACCTGGGCCAGTAATCGCTTGAAATCTGCGTCTCGGTGTTGATAGCCCCGCTTCATCAGATGCAAATGATAGTGACACAGCTCATGCTTGATAATCTTCTCAGTCTCTTCCCGCCCGAAACTCTCCAGCTGACCGGGATTGATCTCTATATCATGCGATCTGGTGAAATAGCGGCCGCCCGTCGAGCGAAGTCTGCTATTGAAAGTCGCGCGGTGCAGAAACGGCCGGCCAAAGCTCTCTATTGAGATCTTCTCCACCCACGCTTGCAGCGTTTCATTATCCATCGTTATTCTCTCCTATCTACTTGAATTTATAATCGTTCATGCGATACACTGTCAAGTAGTAATGAACGGTTCCCGTGAGTTCAACTATGGAGGGGAGTAACCTGGCTATGCCTACAATGCGATATGTCCTATTCAAAGACGCAGAGCAGCTCACAGTTGTCGAGATGCCTGCATCCCACGCTTACCAATTGAGCGCGCTCAACCTTCGTCTGCACAAAGAAATCGAAAAGCTGACCGCCGACAGCGTGCCGAAGCTGCCTTACGCAATCGGCGAATGCAATGATCTGGAGCTGCATGATACTTCTATAACCATCACAGACGGACTGGCTTATATCAATGAATTGGAGCGTTCCTTCTCCGCCATTCAAGAGAAAACCTATCCTCTTATTTCATTGCTGACCGAGATTCGCGCACTCCAAGCCCAGCTCGAACAATGGTACGAAGAAGAGATGGAAGTCGAAGCTTAGCTTATTTTCTGAAGTGGACCTGCACGGACTCCCGCCTATCCCCATATGCTTAACCATACATCATGTTTCTGGGGGAGGAACCGGTATGCCGCAGTGGCTGTGTAACCAACTGATGCGCGCATTTCTCAAACGGGATCGCCGGCAGATACGTCTGCTGAACGATTGTTGGTACTTCTATCGAACCCGGACGCAGCCTGAGAACGGCAGCCCCGGGAGGGTCTAACCAAACGTCGCGGCGCTTGTCCAGCCGATGCGGCTTGCCGCGTGTTACTGATTTTTTGGACGACCTGCACCCGTGAATTCTCAGCATAAAAAAAGCAGCTGTCCCCCGCGGAGTCACGTCAGTGACCCCAGGGACAGCTCTTTTTGTTGTAAATGTTTAGCTAGCTCTTGTTATCCTGGTTTGCGCATCGTGAGGCCGACGCGGCCTTTCTTGGTATCGACATTGAGCACCCATACCGTGACATTATCTCCGACAGCGACAACATCCATCGGATGCTTGACGAATTTATCACTTAACTGGGAGATGTGGACGAGGCCGTCGTTTTTGATGCCGATATCGACAAATGCCCCAAAGTCGATGACATTGCGCACCGTCCCCTGAAGCTCCATGCCTGGCGACAAATCCTCCAGCTTCAGCACGTCGGTGTGGAAAATCGGCAGTGGGAGCGCTTCGCGCGGATCCCGCCCTGGACGCTGAAGGCTATCGAGTATATCGCGCAGCGTCGGCACACCCACCCCAAGACTCGGAGCCAGCGTTTCCGCGCTGGCAGAAGCCAGGGCCTGGTTCAGTTCCTTGGTACCGAGCCGGGAGAGCTCCAGCCGTAGCTCACGGAACAGCTTGTCCACCACGCCATAGGACTCCGGATGAATCGGCGTCGCATCCAGCGGATTGGACGCGCCAGAGATCCGTAGGAAGCCCGCACACTGCTCGTAGGACTTGGCCCCCAGGCGCGGGACTTTTTGCAGCTGGGCCCGGCTGACGAACTTCCCGTTCTCCTCGCGATATTTGACAATGTTTTTGGCCAGGGTCGCATTAATGCCCGCCACATAAGACAGCAGCGAAGGAGACGCTGTATTGACGTCAACGCCGACATGGTTAACCGCCGATTCGACGACACCGCCCAGCGACTCATCCAGCCGCTTCTGGCTCACATCGTGCTGATACTGCCCCACACCGATCGCTTTAGGCTCAATCTTGACGAGCTCGGCCAGTGGATCCTGCAGCCGTCTGGCAATTGAGACTGCGCTTCGTTCAGCTACATCCAGGGATGGGAACTCCTCCTGCGCAAGCTTGGACGCCGAATACACGCTTGCCCCCGCTTCGCTAACGATAATGTATTTGAGCTCGCTGGCGCCGCCTGCCACCCGTTTGCGGATCAGCTCCGCAATGAATTGCTCCGTCTCGCGCGAAGCCGTGCCGTTGCCGATAACCACCAGCTCGGCTTGGTAGCGGTCGATGAGGCCGTTGATGGTCCGCTCAGCCTCGGCCACCTTGTTGTGCGGCGCTGTCGGGTAAGTGACAGCAACCTCCAGCAGCTTGCCCGTCTCGTCGACCAGAGCAAGCTTGCAGCCCGTCCGGAAGGCTGGATCAACCCCCAGTACGACATGCCCCTTGACTGGCGCCTGCAGCAGCAGATTCCGGAGATTGGCAGAGAAGATCGAGATGGCATGCTCTTCGGCCTTCTCCGTTAATAGGCCCCTCACTTCCCGCTCAATGGAAGGCGCAATCAGCCGCTTATACGCATCTTCAATGACGGCAATCAGCACCTCGCGGATAGCAGGTGAGACCTGATGACGGAGCGTGTGCCGCGCGATGTAGTCATGGATACGCTCAGGCGACAGCTCCAGCGACACTCGCAGCACGTCCTCCCGCTCCCCCCGATTAATGGCAAGAATCCGATGCGGCGGCAGCTTGCGGACAGGCTCCTGGTAGCTGTAATACATCTCATATACCGACTCGGCTTTGCTGTCCTTGGCTTCTGTCGCCAGGATCGCTTGCTCTTGCGTATGCTTGCGCACCCAGGCGCGGATTCCGGCATCGTCAGCGAGGTTCTCGGCAAGGATATCCATGGCTCCTTGAAGAGCCTCCTGAGCGGTTTCTACGCCCTTATCAGGGCTGATGTACTTGGCAGCCTCAGTCATTGGCTCACCGCTCCGTGGCTGCCCGTAGAGCCACGTTGCAAGCGGCTCCAGCCCCCGCTCCTTGGCTAAGCTTGCCCGCGTTTTGCGTTTCTGGCGGTACGGCCGGTACAGATCCTCGACCTCCTGCAATTTGACCGCCCCTTCAATGGACGCGCGCAGGGTATCGGTCAGCTTGTCCTGCTCCTCGATTAACCGGATGACCTCTCGCTTGCGATCCTCCAGGCTCCGAAGGTATGTGAGCCGTTCCTCAATGCTGCGCAGTTGGTCCTCATCCAGCTCTCCCGTCATTTCTTTGCGGTACCTCGCAATGAAGGGAATGGTATTCCCCTCGCCAAGTAATGCGACGGTTGCTTTGACTTTACCTGCCGGAATCTGCAGCTCTGCAGCGATTTGACGCTCCATCCGCTGTTGCTGCTCCGAGATTTCAGCGGCAGTCCGTTCGGTTGATTTTGCTTCTTTCGACTGTATTTCTGCCAACGCTGGTGCACCTTCCTTTGCGTGAGTGATGTCAGGCTGCCCTTAAAAGAAAGCCTACAGTCACGGATCGATCTTACGATCGCTGTTGTCCCCAGATTTCTTTGATTTTACCCCTGTTAGGGGTGAAATCCGGGGACAAAGGCGAACGCTTCGCTTCTCCAGATTCGATTCCGTGCCTTTCCGGCTTTTTGAGGGCAGCCTAAACTTTATATTTTATTGTGGCAGAATCACTGCCACTGCGCTACCCGTAATACAAACGGCACCGCCTGCAAAAGAAGACCCTTCGCTGGGGGTGCCGATTTCTGGTTTAAGCTATCTTGGTTGTCCGGGAACATAGGGGTTATTCTGCATTTCATAGCCGATCGACGTGCGCGGCCCATGCCCTGGATAGACCGTGGTCTGCGGGGCCAGCTTGTATAGTTTGCCGCGAATCGAGTCAAACAGATCTCGCTCGGCACCGCCAGGCAGGTCCGTACGACCCACCGATTGACGGAAGAGCACATCGCCCGAGAACAGATGCTCGCCGCACAGGAAGCTGACACTGCCCGGGGAATGTCCAGGCGTATGCATGACCCGGAATTCCAATCCGATCAGCTTCAGCATTTGGCCTTCATCCAAGGCATATTCGGCTTCGTCCGTCACCAGCGGAGCCGTCACTTCCGACCAACGCAAAGAACCGTTCTTGCGGGGATCGGTAAGCCATTCGGCCTCCAAATCGTGAATATAAACCGGTGCTCCAAATGCCTTGCGGGTCTCATCGACACCGCCCATATGGTCAAAGTGGGCATGCGTGAGCAGAATGGCTTCCACCGTCGTGCCCGCATCCTGCAGACGCTGGATCAGTTTGCCGGGATTCATCCCAGGGTCAATGACGACGGCGCGGTTCAGCTCCTCATTGGTGATCACATAGGCGTTGGTCTGGATGGGGCCTAACTCATAGCTCTGGATTTTCATGATTAAACCGCAGAGAACAGCTCAGTGAGCTCTTTCAAGATTACTGCCTGGTAGCCGGTACCTTCCCCATATTGACGGCCCATTTCCTGGCGTGCTTCGCCCAGTTTTTCCTGGTAATCTGCAGCTTCCCGGTCCGGGTTCGCTTGTTTGAAGGCGGTCATGACTTCCTGAACATGAGCCGGACGCGGGCCCCATTGCTCCAATACATGTCCACCGGTATCCGCAATAATAACAATCGGCACTGCTTCGCCGCCCATCGTCAGAAACTGCGCCATGGTATCCATGTGATCTTCTTTGATCAGCACCTCTGTAGGTACTCCGCTGTTCTCAAGCGCACGGAAGACAACAGGGATGTTCTTGACGACATCGCCGCACCATTCCGCCATCAGAATCAGTACCCGCAGGTCGTCGCGGTTGTTGAGCGATTCGAAGAACGCTTTGGACTCCTCATCCGGCCATTGAAAGTTATCATAGAGCGAAATGAATTGTTCCTTGTTGCGATCCATGCCATCCATAAACTGCTGCGGGCTAATGCCCTTGCCCAGCTTTTCGGCTACGTTTTTGCTCATCTTATCCATCCCTCTCTGCAATCGAATGTATGTACCCTTCCCCCATTGTATCAAAGATCAGAAGGGCGAGCCAGCTTGCAAAAAAGGGATGGTACTACATGCTCTGCCCCCGGCTGCGAACGAACTTGTACAATCCATAGCCAAGCGCCAGGGCCAACATGGTCAGCGTCAGGGGTTGGACATAAGGACCCGCAATGTCGTGAATCGTATCCCAGCGTTCGCCGAGCTGCATGCCCAGATACAGAAACAACAGCGTCCACGGGATAGCGGCCAATGCTGTCAGAAGTGTGAATAACGGCAGGGACATCCGGCTGACACCGGCGGGAATCGAGATGGCGTGGCGGATGACAGGCACGAAGCGGGCAAAAAAAATCATGCCGGTTCCGTACTTGCGGAACCAGTCCTCTGATCGGTCGAGATGCTTGCCGCTGATATGCAGCCATTTGCCGTATTTGTCCAGCACCGGCCGGCCCCCATATCGCGCGATAACGTAGATGATCAGCTGCGCTAACGTCCCGCCGATAACCCCAAAGAGCAGCGCACTCCCAAAGCCCACCTTGCCTTCCGATATCAAATACCCGCCATAAGCGAGGACAATCTCACTCGGAATGACTTCCACCATCAGCCCCAGCATAATACCGAGCGCCCCCAATTGCTGCACCCAGCTGAGCAGTAACTGGACGAATTCACTTAGCCATGACATGCACATCCCCCTATCGTTGACCGAGCCTGATCTTATGCACTCAGTTTATGCATTCAGGCACTCGGACATGCTTCGCGGGACAAGTGTCATGCTCAGACAAGCTTCTGCATACAATGCAGGGAATAGAAACTAGGAAAAGAGGTGTTTCGATGTCCAAAGTATTTGTCGTCGGCCGCAAACAGCTCAAGCTGCTGGGAATTGCTTGTCTGCTCGTCGTCCTGACCGGCGTCTATCTCACCTGGAACCAGACACAGGCTGTCTCAGGTAATCCGGATGCGGAGCGGGTCTTCCACCTGGTCACCGTAGAGTACAAAACGACGCTAAAGGATGGCAAGGAGCTGGAAGTGTACCGCTGGGACCCCGGGTCGATCCGGGTCAACAAGGGGGAGAAAGTCCAACTGCGGATAACGGGGGTCAATGGGCAGACGCATCCTTTTGTCATTGAGGGATTGGGCATTAAGGGTGAAGTCCGAAAAGGAGAAACGACCGTCGTCGACTTCAAGGCCGATCGGGCGGGCACCTATCCGATTCTCTGTCTGACCCATACGGCTGCCAGCCAGCTCAGTCCGATGGTCGCTTACATCGAGGTCCAGTAGGGTGAGTAGCCTCCGGGCGGCTGCCTGCATATAGATAGGGCAGAGAGGAGTGGGAGTATGAACAAGCCCCCCCATGCCAAAACATCACATGACTACCCCAGCCCCCGGAAAATTAAACGCGCCTGCAGCAAGGAGTTGTACCGGACCATCAAGCGGCTTGACCGTTGGATCGCGCCTGATCTAGTGGAGCAAGCCGAGAAAGTGTATGTGCGCAAGGTGTTGCAAAATCTCATCTGGATTCACGAAAACCGCAGCAACCGCAAGCTCCTCTGTGACTGGTGGGACGAACAGCTCAGCGAAGAAATCGCCACCCTCTGGGAGGTCGATCAGACCAAGCTGAGCGCGGCGTTCCGGCACGCATTTGGCGGATAAGGAAAGGCTATGTGGTTGGCAATCAGCCGCCCTATCCGCTTTAAGAAACTGGATACCTGGATACCTCATCAGCACCGTGCCAGGCAGATTGGAGAACGGCTCCCCTTGCAGCATTTATGCGCGCCTCGGGGAGCTTTTTGTTTGAATATGCTAAGCTCCCGGCTCCCGGCACGCTGGAGTTTCGGAATCGAAGTCATCATGGGTTGGATAATAGCAGGCATGCACCGCCCAAGGGAAGGCGCGGAGTACAATTTAGCTAACCACCCCATCCTGAAATGCCCCTATTTAGACTATCTTCGTACATATGCTCCACCCCACACGCACCCCAATATGCCTCACCTTTACCTACAGCTCGATGTGTATTCGGTTTTTCGAGTTTATTGATGCGTTCACCACCATTTGAGACCGTATGTATTCGATTTTTCGTGCATATTGATGCACTCACCACTATTTCTAGCTCAATGTATTCGATTTTTCGAGTTTATTGGTGCGCCCATCACCATTTGAGGCCATATGTATTCGGTTTTTCGTGTTTATTGTGCCGCCGCACCCACTTGCAGCTCGATGTATTCGGTTTTTCGTGTTTAGTGGTGCCCCTCTGGCGCCACTTGGTGGCTCGATGGCTCAGGAGGTCGCCTGCAGCTGCAAAAAGAGAGACAGCGTCAGGCTGTCTCTCCCGAAGGGCTAGCTATTAACCGATAACAGCGAAAGTCTCAACGCCGGCCGGGATGTTGCGGCTGCGGAATTGTACGCCGCTGCTGTCGAAGACCCGGATGGTGTAGCTCACGTTCGTGAGCGTGGATACCCGGCTGAACCGGACGACACCGAAGCGGTCGAACGCCGCTGTCTGAACCAGTGTGTTACCACGATACAGGCGCGCGAAGAAACCGGTTGTATCGAACGGCACACCATTACTTTGCACCCATACCACCGTCAATCGATTGAAGGTCGGGCCGCCATTGCCCGCTGCTTTGATCGGCTTTACCTTCAACAGGACGGCGCCAGCCCGCCGGCCGCGCGAGAGAAGCCGCGGCTTCACTCTTGGAGATGCCATGCTATCAACTCCTTATCCGTTTGCAACAGCTTATGCTGCAACGGTGCGCATGGCGTGGACAATCTTCCCGGGCCAGCCGTCCAAATCCGGCTGGCTCACCCGTAGCCGTGGCTGCGCAGCAGCTCACGGCAATACTGCGCCGCCGCGGTCGCCTGCGGCAGCATCACGAAGCGGCGCCCCTCACCGGCCGCGCCGCCCAGCTCCACCCTGCGCGCCAGCATGTCGTAGCGCGCATACACCTCGGCGCCGGCTGCAGCAGCCGCCAGCGCCTCCCCCATCCGGCCCGCCTCGCGATGCATCGCGGCGAGGCCGGCCAACCACTGGACCGCTGCCGACTGCTTCGCCTTGTCGTAGCGGTCCCCCTGCAGCGCGCGGCGCAAATAAGCCGCCGCCTGCTGCACGTCGCCGCGCTCGGCATGCGCTGCGCCGAGCGCCCACAAGAGCGGCACGGACTGCGGGTCATACCGCAGTCCGGCCGCCAGCAGCGGCGCGCGCTCAGGCAGCGGAGCGCGCGCAGCCAGTTCCAGGCGCATCCGGGTATCATACGGATGCGCCATCACCCCCGCGCGCAGCAGACTCAGGCGCGCGTCCTCAGAGGCACTCAGCGCGGCTTGACGGGCGCTGAGTGCCGTGTCGGCGCGCAGCCCGGCCAAGCCTGCTGCGACCAGCACGCTGACTGCCAGCGCGGCGCTAAGCAGCTGCAAGACGCGCCTCGCATGCATCGTTGGGGCGGATCGCCCCCGACCTTCCCCTTGTTTTCCCCCTTGAAACGCATCAGCGGTTTTTCCCAAGCGCCACCGGTCGCTTTTCCGTTTGTCTCTCACTTGAGACACGACAGCCGCTTTTTCCGCACGATTGCCTGTAGGCCGGGCCATAGCCACGAGCGCGAAGCTAGAGAGCAGGAGCCAATAGAACCCATAGGCCATATCAAAATCCACTGCAGCATGGAGAAACAGAACGAGCGCTGGCAGCACGCCCAGTCGGTTGGAACGATAAATCACCACAAGCAGGTGCACAACCAAGATTATGAGCAGCAGCAGACCGGTCCAGCCAAGCTCCAGAAGCAGATTAAGATACCCGCTGTGCACTTCATTGCCGATATAGGGAGCGGATTGCAAGCGCCCCATCTGATTACGCCAGGCGTCCCCTCCACTGCCTAGCCAGGGCGCTTGCTGGACCAATTGCCAGGCGTCAGAGTAGAACTGCCAGCGGGCTCCAGCGGTCGCATAGGCGCCAGGCGCCAAACGTCCGGCTGCAATAGCAGGCAACAGCGCAGTACTGCCCAGTAGCAGCAGGCCGCTGCAGAGCCATGCCAGAGGAGCGCGGAGCTTCGGACGCGTCCGCTGTAGGCATTGACGTATACAATAGCCCACCCCAAACGCGCCGCCTATCGCAATGAACAATGGGAGAGCCAGATCCAACAATGTCTGCTCCAGCGATCGCTGCGAGAGCAACCACCCGTAGAGCACGGCACTGCCGGAAAAAGCCGCGAGCGGGTACATCAGCCATTCTGCTTTGCGATCCCGCTCCACCACAAAATATCCAGCCGTCCAGACAACAGCTGCGATCAGCCAGGCAGCGCGGGATTCCGTGAGCAGCAGGAGCGCCCCCGCCGGAACCGCTTGCACCCAGAACAGCAGCACTACCCTTCCACGTTCTCCAGTGCCCAGCAGCCCTTGCCAGTACCAGGCCAGAAAAGCGGCGAGTACAGCACCATACATATTGGGGTATTCTAACGTTCCAGCCACTCGTGCGCCAATAGCACTAAGTCTGGTGTCTCCGCTAACCATCACGAGCCGAGGATCCGCAAACCAGCCAAGCCACCCCCCCAGTCCGCCAATCATCAGCAGCACTCCAGTTGCCCCCAGAACACACAGTAGAATGCCTGACGCCCAAGTTCGACCAATCTTAAGGACGGTAAAACCGACAATAAGAAAGCCGGCATAGCTCCCCCAACGCAGCCCTTGTTCCAAAGTGGCCAGCACAGAAACTTGTTTCCAGGATGGTTGAAGCAGATATAGGCCAGCAATGACCAAAGGCCAGAGGCTTAACAAGAGAGGATTTCCAAACCATTGCGTATCACGCTCCTCCCCGACTGCTGAGAGAATGTAGACGCCAACAACGCCCGCTCCCAAAAAACAAAGCAGCATAGCTGGACGATAGTATGCCGCATCAAAGAAATAACCTGCTACGCTCAGACTGTCAAATAATACATAAGCAATTGCCAACAAGCAAATGCAGACAATGATACTGTGACGACTTCTTACGCGGTACCTGATACTCAGTCGCTCCTTTGCTGGATTAAATAAGACGAAAAATTCAGACTTTTATTGTCGGCAAATTTTTCACACAATCATTTCCTGGGAAATGAGAAGTTTCTAACCGAAAAGAAGCTAATAATCTGCAGACGGGAGCCGTTTCACAGCTTCTGTCAGGTGGTAATAAAAGACTGTTCTCATTAATCCATCCGTTTTTTTATAGTTTCCCCATAATTGAAGGTAAATAACGGATCTTCACGCAGCCTTTATCAGTAATGCCGAGAATACACCCACCTTCTATAAGCGGGGGATGAATCGGTGCTTTTTGCTGTGTTCGGTTGCGAACATATGTGCTACAATTGGGACATAGACCTTGTGGTAAAGGGGTGGTGTCCGGCTATGCTAAGACATAAGGCATTTAAGTTTCGGCTGTACCCGACTTCTGAGCAAGAAACGCAGATGCGGAGAACGTTGGGATGCTCTCGCTTTGTCTTTAATCATTTCCTTGCCGCGTGGAAGGAAACGTATGAAACGACGGGCAAGGGCTTGTCCTACAACGCTTGTGCGACTCAGCTTCCCGGGCTCAAACAAGCCTTGCCCTGGCTAAAAGAAGTGGATAGCATCGCCTTACAATCTTCCGTTCGCCACGTAGCAGACAGCTTTCAGCGTTTCTTCAAGAAGCAGAATCAGGCCCCACGCTTCAAGAGTCGGAAGCATCCGGTTCAAAGCTACACCACAAGATATACGAACGGAAATATCGCGGTCAAAACAAACACGATTCAACTTCCCAAGCTGGGTGCGGTCCGATTTGCCAAGTCGCGCGAGGTGGAGGGCCGTCTGCTGTCCGCCACGGTGCGTCTTGCCCCCAGCGGCAAATGGTTTGTCTCGATCGTAAGTGAAGTAGACATCGAGCCGCTGCCGGTCTGTGAACGAACGGTAGGAATTGATGTCGGCATCAAGCACTTGGCGGTTACCTCGGATAACGTAGTGATTGATAATCCTCGGCATACGCGCCGCTATGAAAAGCAATTGGCGACGTAGCAACGCCGGATGGCCCGACGCACAAGAGGCGGAAGAAACTGGAACCTTGCGAAGCGCAAGGTGGCTCGCCTTCATGAGAAGATAAGGAACAGTCGTCACGATGCCCTGCACAAGCATACGACGAAGTGGATACGTTAAAACCAAACGATCTGCCTCGAAGACTTGCGCATTGTGAATATGATGAAGAACCGGAAGCTGGCGGGGCATATCGCAGACGCAGCCTGGGGGGAGATGAGTCGGCAATTGCATTACAAGGCCGAGTGGTATGGGCGCACCATCAAGGAAGTACCCGCCTACGCTCCATCAAGTCAAACCTGTCATGTGTGCGGCGCCGTGAACACAAAGGTTAGGGATCTGAGCGTCCGCGAATGGGAATGCGTCGTGTGCCAAACCCGACACGACCGGGATGGAAATGCCGCGCAGAACATTAAAGTGATGGCCGTCTAGTCTAGACCTTGAAATAGAACTGTGGGGACCACAGGGATCGCTTGGTCATCTTTGCTCCAGGAGGAGCAACAACCCAAGATTCCCCCACCTCAGCCGTCAGGCAAGTGGCGGGAGTGTTCAATGTCGATGAAAACTGTTTGTTCGGCACGACATTGCGACAAACATTTTGATAAAGGTCTGCTATGCTGTAATTCTCTACTGACAAGATAGTCTGTCCCCCCACTAAATTCTGCTGCTCAAACAAGAAGGAGTGTTACTTATGGAGCTTATTACGAACCAGAAGTTTACGAATGAATCGATTATTTTTGATGGTTTTCACTTTATCGGCTGTTCCTTCCGCGACTGTATTGTCGTCATCACGGACGATAACTTTGCCTTCGACCGGTGCTCGTTTGAACAAAGCACCTTTCATGTCCAACCGGACTCTCCGGCCTTTCACAAGCTTAAACCCATTTGTGAGAGCGCAGGAAACTTCTGGGCGGACGTATATAAAGGGATTCGCAACCCCAGCCTGGCCGCAAGTGAATAATTAGCTCTAATCCATACCATAGTTTCTAAACAACGCAAAAAAGCCTGTCCCAAAGACAGCCTGACTGAAGCGATTGGCGAACAATCGGCAGCCAGGCTGTCAATGGTTCCGGCTGGAACGTTAGACCCTGTAGCTTTGCGTCCCTGCCTTTCGACAGGTTTGCCTATTAGAGGTAATTCAAAAAGTACGCTGTTGATCACGAAGTGATTCAGGGAAGCGGATTCGACTTCGAATCTTGAATGCATGAGAAACTAAGCATATGCTTACGAAGCTAGTTTCCTCTGGAAACTTTTAGGTGCTCACGTAGCTTAGGCTACGTTCCGCTCCTCATTTCATCCTGCCTCCAATCTTCTCGGTGCTGAACACCGACCTTTTTAAACACGCATTATATTATGGATTTGCATGCGGCAGCTCGTTTATATTTCTTTGGTAATCAGTACATGCAGTTGGTCCTTCAGATCCAGCTCGTAAGGGGTTTTTGGCGAAGAGCCGTCCGCTTCTTTGACAATCCGGACCGTCGGCCGATGAACCGCAAGCGGGTTATTGGCGGAAATTACCCCGGTCTGTCCCGTATTGAGCACCACGGTTGTCGCTACCGGGTAAATTGAAATGTGCTTGCAGAACAGCTTGATCAGATCCAGATCAAAGATGGAGTTCCCTGCCGCAAACAAAAATTCGATCGTCTCTGACGGTGTGTGACGGTTCCGATAGGAACGCGGAGATGTCATGGCGTCATAGACATCCGCTAATGCAACAATCTGCGCATATTCATGAATCTCGTTCCTTTGCAGTCCGCGCGGATACCCCGAGCCGTTATAGCGTTCATGATGCTGTAGCGCACAGTGGGCAGACAATAGCGAGATATCATGCTGCTTGCGCAGGATCTCGAAGCCGTCTGTTGTATGACGCTCCATAATTTTACGCTCCTCGGGCGTTAGCGGCGTCTTCTTATTCAGAATTTCTGCCGGCACCTTCGTCATTCCCACATCAAACATGAGCGCCCCGATCCCGAGCTCCTCAATCTGTGTCCGGTTATACCCCTTGGCAATACCCATAATTCCAGCTAGCACTGCTACATTTACCGAATGCTGAAACAAATAGGCATCCGCCACATGAATATTGGTCAAGCTGACAAGGATGTCCTTGCGTCCTACAAGGTCCTGGAAAATCTGCCCGAATACCGATCGGAACGTTCGTCCCATCTCGGGCGCAACCGCTCGCCCTCGCGTTGTCGGCGTGTCCATAATCGAGGTCATCGTCTTGTGAATCGAGTCTACCGCCCGCTTGCGCGTCTCTTCACGAATCACCTCTTCAGGCATAATATCTTCTGTCATATTGTCTTCAATAAACAATGTATCCACTTGCATGTCCCGCAGACGTTCTATAAACCGCTCGGTCAGCTCCACGCCCATCCCGAGCAGCACATGGCCATTCTCTCGCAAGATCGGCTTGGCCAGCACGTCTCCGGCGCGTACGGAATGAATGGTTACTCTTCTCATGGTTACCCCGCCTTTGAAAGGTGGTTCAAAAAGTACGCTTTTTGAACATGCACTCTATGACTCCTCAGCAATTACAATTCGGTTGCGACCGCCATCCTTCGCCTTATACAGGGCGACATCCACTCGAGTGAACAATTCGCGCAAATAGGCTTTGGGATCATCAATCCGAAACTCTTCATCCTCTTCGACCGCAAGCATCCCCATGCTCACCGTCACCGAAACCGGCTCTTCCCCGGTTCGTGTAACAATCTTGTTGTCTGCAATTGCGGTTTTAATCCGCCCGGCCAGCATTTCAGCCTGTTCACGGTTCGTATGCGGCAGATAAACCGTGAATTCCTCGCCGCCATAACGGGCCAGAATGTCTGTGCGACGGAGGGCGCTCTTGACGACTTCCGCTGTACTTCGCAGCACTTCATCACCGACAAGATGTCCATACGTATCGTTAATATTCTTGAACAGATCGATGTCGAACAAGAAGATAGCGAACGGAATCCGATATCTGACATTGGTCAGGACTTCATGCTCCAACTGCTGCATCAAGTAACGGCGGTTGAAGCAGCCCGTCAGACTGTCGGTAATGGCCATGTGCTCCAGCTTCTGATTGGCCTGAAACAGCTCGTCCTGCATCAGAATGAGCGCACGGTTGCGGTCTTGCAGCACATCGTTTTGCCTTCTGGAAGAGTCCACAAGCTCCCTGAGCTCCGTCACGTTTTGAAACGTAATGACGCGGCCGATCACCTGCTGCCGATGATCGATAATCGGCGAGGCATAGATAGCTGCATGTTTGAAATGATGATGCCCCAGGACAATTTCGATGTAGGCATGACGTGGGGGATGGTTATGGTAAGCCACCAGGAAATCTGTCAGATCCTCTTCCATCTCATACTTGCTAAGAAATTCTCCGATGTCGATACAGTCGCCTACGCGCAGATTGACATACGGTCGCAGCACCTTATTGACTTCTAGCACGACACCTTGCTCATCAATGACCACAATTCCTGTATTTATACTGTTCACTATATCCTGCTGAGCAATCTGTTTGATGTCGAATACCCGGTTTCTCGTGATGGCAACGACAAAATAAATCCCCGCCAGCAAAATACCAAGCGATGTGAGCCCCTTTATCGCTGGCAGCGATTCTTTGAAAATCACGCTGAATATCAGATCCGATGCGGCAAGCGCCGCAAATATAATTACACCCTTGAGCGACATGCGAATCCGTTCTTTGTGCCGAGACGGTCCGCTAGTAGCAAGGCCGCGCATCAGCTGAATCATAGATAGGATGGCGTAGCCAATAAGGATGGTGATCAGATAGTAAAACAGCGGGCCATACAAGCGCTCCTCATAACCGCCCGTGGCTGTAGGCCGGATAAACAGCGTCAAAGGATTCCACATGACTCCTATAGCAGCTGTTAACGACGGAAGATGGAGCACTACCAGCGATGTGCGGCTAAGCTGGTAGGATTGACCGCTGAGAAAAATCGAGAACAGGTACCAGCCGCTCCCCAGCATCGACAAACCTACGTAAGAGAGACTCACATAGAAGACTTGAAACTGCGGTTCAGAGGTGGTGTTCGCGGCGAATTGTCCCAGGGGCCACAACATCATGAAAAAATGGAACATGAAATACACTTTATGGAGGTTAGTGATGGTTTGAATGAGAAGGATACAGAAAAACAGGAGGCCCAGTATTAAAAAGACCGAAAAATCAAACCACATCATGAGTCCCAAAAGGTTCACCCATTCATCTAATTAATCTATATACGCTATTCTAACCGTCCGGCAACCGTCCGGCAAGCGCCTTTTCCAGATAGGGCTGTACCTGAAGACCATCACGAAAGGTGACATACTCCGTCCATTTGCGACTGCGATCCCCTCGCCCTCCTAGTGAGGCGCGAATCAGCAAATTTTTGGGCGTATGCTCAGGATCAATAAATTCCAGCAATTGCACCTTATACCCTACGACTTCCAGCAATCTCGCCCGGATGGCATCGGTCGCCAGGGCCGAGAATCGCTCCTTAAGCAGTCCGTGGGACAATAAAGGGCTCAGCATGTCATTATCAACCTGTCGGAACAGCTCATGCTGGCAGCAGGGCACCGACATAATAACAGACGCCCCCCAGCTTACCGCCTTCGCCAGTGCAGCATCTGTCGCTGTATCGCAAGCATGTAGAGTAACGACCATGTCCGCAGCCTGCAATTCCTCGTATTGTGCGATGTCGCCTTGCAAGAAACGGAGGTCCTCATAATTGAGCTTGCGAGCCAATTGCTCACACCACGCAATGACATCCGCCTTCAGGTCCAGACCGATGATGCGGATCTGCCGCTGCTGTTCGATCGCCAGAAGATGATACAACGCAAAGGTAAGATAGGACTTGCCACAACCAAAATCAACAATAGTCACCGGTCTGTCCTTAGGCAACTCCTCCGCGACATCCAGGACCATTTCCAGAAAGCGATTGATCTGACGGTACTTATCCTGCTTCTGGGCATGCACCTTGCCTGTGGACGAGAGGATTCCGAGCTCCACAAGGAAAGGTGCCGGCGTCTCGGACGCCAGCACCCGGTTCTTTTTGCGATCATGCGTCTGCAGATTGCCTGTACTGGCTGTAGGCGGTTTGCGTAACAACGCGGGTTTGCCCTTCTTGCTGAACAACAATTGAAGGTCTGCCTCTTCCGTTTTGAGCAGCGCTTGGCGGTAATGCTCCTGTATGAGCTTCACCGTATGCGTGGCGGCGGCTTCCGGCAGCAGATTATCATGAGTGACCCGGCCGGGCACATGGTATTCAAATTGATAATGCAGGCCCTGCTTGAGCTGGACCTTGCGGATTACCGTCTTTGGTGCAAAGTCCGACTGCTTGCTCTGCAGCTGACTTAATGTCCCGTGATGCAGCGTGTGCTCCATAATAGAAGCAACCAGCACTTGTTCCCATTGATCAGCTTTCTCCATGCGGCACTCCTTGTCGTTGTAATTCTTCGTAGGCTTCCCGAACCTCGTCCAGAGACAGCCGGCCACTGGCGAGCTGATCAGCCGGCATAGCCAATAGTCTGAGGTAGAAGCTCTCCGCTTCCTGAACCTTCATCTGACCATCCTCCAACAACTCGTGCAGCAGGTTCTCCGCCCTATCCAGATGGCGTTCGCTTTCCTCCCACTGGAGGAGCAACCGCTTGGTCTCCTCGGGCAGTTCATATGCTCGAAGCAGCGTCTGCAGCTTGTCGATTTCTTCCCTCGGCTCTGCGGTAGCCGGTTCGGCATCCTCAAGCGCACCATACAGGAACAGATGGAGTGATTTGAGCAGTGCGGCATAGCTGGCCTCGGGATCCCCTTGCTCCTCATAAATCTCGCCCTTCTCCCGGAGGAGACGTGCGATTCCCTGGAGGCTGCCATGGTCCAGAACGCCGCCCGTTGTCAGCATGCCCACCAGCTCTTGATCAGTGAGCGAATCAATCAGCCGGGAGTTGAGCCGGAATTCACGATCCAGCAGCTCATCGACGATCGCCAGTGCCTGCAAGTGTTCCTTGCGGTCCCGCAACCCGACCACCTGGCCGATGGATTGGGTCATTTGCTCGATCATCCGCATAAAATAATCTCTTTGGAACATCTCTAATTCTCCCTTCCCTCTACGGTCAGGACTGCAAAAACTGCAGCAGTTGCGCAGCCTCTTCGTCTGGGGTCTCAATCATGCCCAAATGTCCTGCCCGCGCCAGAAGTGCGCTGGTCACATTCGGTTTGTCGACACTGAATGTCCGTTCCGGGGCGATGACGCCATCCTTGCCCCCCGCTACTAGCAAGACAGGCAGCAGCGTTTCCTTCAGTACATCATTACGGTCGGGACGGGCTTTCATACCGCGCGCAGTGGCAGCCGCACCATGTTTGCTAGTCTGACGGCCGATCTCCTTGACCTGCTCCACGTGCTCAGGCATGGTCTCCAGATGTTCTGGTGCGAACAGCTTCGGTACCAGTCCTTCTACAAAGGCAGCCACTCCTTCGTTTTCAATCGTCTCCACCGCACGGTCGCGTCCTGCCTTGGCTTCCTCGCTGTCCGGATACGCTGTTGAGTGAACGAGACTAAACCCGTTCAAACGTTCGGCATATTGTTCAGCAGCCGCTAGCGTAATATAACCTCCGAGCGAATGTCCGATCAGAACGGCTTGACGCACATAGAGATGATCCATCAACCGAATGACATCGCCAGCGAAATCCTCCATCGCATACACTTCAGCATCGGGTGCGGATGACGCTCCATGGCCGCGCAAATCAGGAATGATCACTCTTCCTGCGTATTTCAAGACAGGAAGCAAGTGCTCCCAATAAGCTGAACTGCCGCAATAGCCGTGCAATAATATGACGGTTGGACCTACGTCTTTGCCAATCTTCTCGTTATCGTAGTAAGCGATGATGGAACCATCCTCGCCATGCATTTTCTTGTCTGCGATTGTAATCATTACTTATATCACCTGCTATTCTCAGGATTGGATTGCCTCCGGCCAAGCTTGGCTGATGGCTTCAGCCAGCATGCCTGCCATTTGCATCACAGCATGCAGCGAAGTCGTCTGCAGCGTGTGATAGGGCTTGGCGCTATGCAGATTGACAACACCTGCAATGCTGTAGTGGCCGACGTCGGGCAACTGCGTGCCGCTGATGGCCTGTGCCGGTCGCAGCGGGCCCTCGGAAACAAGGAAACTGCCGACGGATGCCGGTTTTCCCAGACAAGCATCAACTGCAATAATCACGCATTGAGGGGGCAAGGCCTTCAGCTTGGCCATCAGATTGTCGGCATCGCAAGGTGAAGCCAGCGTCCCCGCGACATGAGGCCAGCCTCTGGCTGTCAGAACATCCCCCACCAGCGGGCCTAGCGCATCTCCGGTCGATCGGTCGCTGCCGATACACAGAAAAGCGACCTGCTCGCGGGATGGCCAGTTGACGGCGATCCTTTGCAGGAAGCTGAGCAGTCCGGCGCTGTTTACACGTTCACGTTTTTGAATGGCGGCTAGTGCCCGTTCTCCTTGCGGGAGAAACAGCCCGGTATGCATAGGTGTATCTTTTGCAGCTGACCGCTTCATCGCTCGCTCCCCTTTCGCCTTTGCACCTCTGCATCCGGCTTATGACCGGCCGAGAGGGCTGTGTTGTGCCTCCATTGTACCTAATTCAGCCTGCCGCTTCAATCGAATGGCAGGCTTTTCATTATCATGATAGAATGAATAACACCGGAATTGGAAGGGAGGAACGGTTATGGCCAATCTTAACGAGCCCTCGCAAGAAAATATTGCCTTCATGATCGAGGCGATCAAGGCAAAGCTGCGGATGGCATCGGCAGCTGCTATGCAATCCTCGAATTTCAGCATCAATGATTACGAGGATATTAAAGAGCTGTATGAGATCGTCACGGAGAAGAACAATATCAGCATCAGCGAGGTCGAAGGCATCGTCGCTGAATTGGGCAAGTTGCGAAATAAATGACAGATTAATCCACATTATGCCAAAAAAACATTTATTTCGACACGCCATAGCTGAACAATAAGGCCATTTCACTTTAGAGACGAAGATGGTATTGCACAGCTTCTTTTACCCAGAACGAAGACGGGGAGCACATCGCTCCCCGTCTTCTCTGCTCTATTCGAATCGGTTAGACCGTCTCCGCTTCTTCCGTTTCTCCTTCAGGCTGCTTCTGCTCAGCCGAAGCAAGCGTCAGCTTGATGGCAATCTCCTTTTGTTCCCCTCTGAGAAATTGTGCCAGACGTTCCAGCTTGTCTGCAATTTCGGGTCCGGTCAGGCTCAGGTTAAGCTGGTAATCAAAATGATCCTCGCGCGGCTGCTGATTGCCTGCTGCAGGCAGCTGTTGTACACTGCCGAACCCGCGATCGCCAGGCGCACGGCCATTCATCAGCTGCTCTGGGAAGAACTTGTCAGACTTGTTGACCACCTGCTCGTAAATCCGTAATTTTTTCAACAGCATATAATACTGCGCGGAATGCTTGAATCCCCAAGCCTCGCGAATGTCCTTCAGTGTATAATCCATTTTCCACCGCTTCAAGCGGTCCACCTGTTCTTCTTTTTCCAGCTTTAAAAATTCGTCTAAGGGAATAATTGGCCCTGTCATCGTAAATCCTCCAGTCATTCTTTTACTTGTTCTGAGTTCATTGGAACCGTATGCACATGAAAATATGCAACAGCTATAGTTTATTACTAATTATAAAATATTACCATAAACTTATAAAAAAGAAAAGGAAGCGTAATATTTTTTTTGCATGGCCGTTTTTCCGTCCTCGAACACAAAAAAACAGCCTGCCCCGAGGGCAGACTATCCATCGTATAAAGTTATTGCCAGCCAGAAGCTCTCAAGAACCGGTCAAAGGCTGATCTGCCCTCAGGCGTCATCTTGAATACCCCGGCATCGGCAAGCACCTGGTGGAACTTCTCTCCGGTCTCCCGGCGGACCGCATCTGTCGCGGCCTCAGCGCTCAACTCTGTGCCATACGTGCCGATCAGCTCCGCAAGCCAAGCCGCATGATGATGCAGCGGATGCGCCGCTTCCCGAAGGTTCTCGGCAGGTTCAACTGCAGATGCCGTCAAATAAGCAGCCAATTGTTCCAATTCCGTTTTTAGTCGTCCCGGCAATACCGCCAGTCCCATCACTTCAATTAAGCCAATGTTCTCCCGCTTGATGTGATGCAATTCGCGGTGCGGGTGGAAGATGCCGTCCGGATGCGCTTCACTTGTCCGGTTATTGCGGAGCACCAGATCGAGCTCATACACGCCATCGTCCTTCAGACGGGCGATCGGCGTAATGGTATTATGGGGAACACGCTCCCCACCCTGCTCCGTATACGCTGCAACCTCCGCATCCGGATCGCTATAGGCTCTCCAGGACGCCAGCATATGCTCTGCCGCCTGCAAGAGCGATTGTTTGCTGGTGCTACGTAGACGCGCCACGGTCATCGGCCAACGAACAATGGAGAGCGATACTTCACCATACTCCGCATGGTGGTAGAGAGCCTCGCTGTCTGCCGTCTCCATCGGGAACGTGTGTCGCCCGCCCTGGAAATGGTCATGGCTGAGGATGGAGCCGCCCACTATCGGCAGATCCGCATTGGAACCGACGAAATAATGAGGAAATTGCTCCACGAAATCCAGCAATCGCATGAAAGTAACCGGCGAAATGGACATCGGCAGATGCTCACTGCGGAACACGATGCAGTGTTCATTGTAGTAAACATAAGGTGAGTATTGGAAGAACCAGTCCTCTCCATTCAACCGCAGCGGCAGCGTCCGCAGGTTTTGCCGGGCCGGGTGGTCCGGACGACCGGCATAGCCCACATTCTCAGGACACAAGAGGCAAAGCGGGTAAGAGCTCTGCGGCATCGATTTCAAGAGTGCGATCTCGCGCGGATCCTTCTCCGGCTTGGACAGGTTGATGGTAATCTCCAACTGGCCGCTAGCCGATGGATACTGCCAATAGAGATTGTTGCTGATGCGGTCCATGCGAATATAGTTGGAATCGATATTGAGCTGATAAAACCGGTCGGTTGCCAAGCGGATCCCCTCCTGCTCCGCAAGCCGCACGAAGTCTGCCGCTACTGCAGACGGGCGGGCAAGCAGGAGTCCCATAATACGGGCATCCAGCAGGTCGCGCCAGGTCGTGGTACCGTCCGGGATCAGACCGATCTCCTCACCGTAAGCCAGCAGCACATCGAGGGCTGCCAGAGGCGTCTCGGGCGCCTGTGGCTGTTCGCCAGCCAGTGCGGGCTCCTTCAAGCCAAACAGATCGAGCAGGGCGTTTCGTGTAAAAACCGTATCGAGCGGCTCGAACAGGCGCTTGTGAAGACCGAACTGCACCAGCTCCTCGATCGCCTGGTGAACCTGGCCACCCGCGACTGCGCCCCGGCTGCTCTCCATGGAGGCTGCTTCTGTTTTCATGTTGCCAACTCCTTTTATTAACTTCCCTTGACAGTGCTATAAATTCGAGTTCAAAATTCGAGTTCAAAAAGTTCGGTGTTCAACACCGAGAAGCTTGGAGGCAGGAGAAAATGAGGAGCGGAACGTAGCCTAAGCTACGTGAGCACCTAAAAGTTTCCAGAGGAAACTAGCTTCGTAAGCATATGCTTAGTTTCTCATGCATTCAAGATTCGATGTCGAATCCACTTCTTCGAGTTACTTCGTGATGGGCAGCGGACCCTTTAAATGTAGCCGTGCGGGTGTGACTGATGCCATGCCCAGGCACTCTCAATGATGTCATGGAGCTTGTTGCGCGAAGGGCTCCAGCCCAGCTCGCGACGCGCGCGCTCGGACGAGGCCACTAGCGTAGCCGGATCTCCGGCACGTCGTGCTTCCATCACCGCAGGAATATCCCGGCCCGTTACTTCGCGGGCGATATCGATGACTTCCTTGACGGAGAAGCCTTGTCCGTTACCCAGGTTGTAGATGGCACTGTCGCCGCCGCCACGCAATTTGTCTACGGCCAACACGTGTGCATCGGCCAGATCACTAACATGAATGTAGTCGCGGATGCATGTGCCATCCGGCGTATCATAGTCATCGCCGAATACGGAGATATGCGGACGCTGACCCAAAGCAGCTTGCAGTACGATCGGAATCAGATGCGTTTCCGGCGCATGATCCTCGCCAATTTTGCCACTCTCATGCGCACCTGCCGCGTTGAAATACCGCAGCGATACATATTTGACCCCATGCGCGGTGTCGAACCATTTCATCATTTTTTCCATTGCCAGCTTGGTTTCGCCATAGGCGTTGGTAGGCAAGGTACGATCGTTCTCGTCAATTGGAATGTTCTCCGGCTCTCCATAGGTGGCAGCCGTCGACGAGAAGACGATACGGCGAACGTTATGCTCTTGCATCTTCTCGAGCAGGCAGAGCGTACCGTACACATTATTATGGTAGTACTTGCCCGGTACCTGCATACTCTCGCCAACTAGTGAGTTCGCTGCGAAATGGATAACAGCATCAATTTCATTCTCCAGAAAGACCCGCTCCAAGAAGCCGCTATCCCGCAGATCACCCTCGTACAACTGTCCGCCAAGCACCGCCTGCAAATGCCCTTGCTGCAGATTATCAACAATGACTACCTCTTCTCCGCGTTCCAATAGTGCAGCTACGGTATGCGAGCCGATATAACCCGCTCCTCCAGTTACCAATACAGCCATAATTCCTCTCTCCTCTCCAGTGCTATGCATTCAAAACGATAAAACCAAGGGACTTGTGCAACGTTTAGCGCAATTGCTCGACTCCATTACCGATCGTGCAGACATAGAACGACGCTTCGAGCCCGGTGGCTGCCTGATAGCGCTCACCCACCTGGGCAATGAACGTCTCCACGCTGTCCTCGTGTACGAGGGAAACTGTACAGCCGCCGAATCCTGCCCCAGTCATGCGCGACCCGAGAACGCCAGGCACCTGACGAGCCGCATCGACCATCGCGTCCAGCTCATCGCCGGTTACTTCATACAAGTCGCGCAGCGAATCATGCGATTCGTTCATATATTGGCCGAATGCGGTCAGATCATCGGACTTCAGCGCTTCGACGGAACGGACAACGCGGTCGATTTCTTCTACAACATGCTGTGCCCGGTTACGTACGATCTCATCTGAAATCAGATGGGCATTTGCCTCGAACTGCTCCACTGTGAGCTGTCCGAGCAACGTCAATTCAGGGAATGCCGGCTGCAGCTCCTTTACCGCTTGCTCACATTGGCTGCGGCGCTCATTGTATTTGGAATCGACCAAGCCGCGACGCTTGTTCGTATTGCCGATGACCAGCTTGTAGCTGCCGCTGTTAAATGGTACCAGCTCATAAGCCAGCGTGTCGCACATCAGCATAATTGCATGATCCTTTTTGCCATTCGCTACTGCAAACTGATCCATGATCCCGCACTTCACGCCGTTGAACTCGTTCTCCGAGTGCTGCGCCATGAGGGCAATCTCCACCGTATCAGTAGGATGGCCGCTCAGTGTCAGGAGCGCATAAGCAGTGACTACCTCAATGGAGGCCGAAGAGGACAGGCCGGAGCCATTCGGAATTTCTCCGTGATAGAGAAGGTCGAATCCAGCTGGCACCGCGTAGCCCCGCTCCTGCAGTTCATGTACGATGCCTTTGGGATAATTCATCCAATCGTCCGCTTCCTTATAGACGATCTCGTCCAGTTCCACTTCACCCTTCAGCTCGAAGTTGGTAGAAGCCAGGGAAAGCTTGTTGTCATTTCTCTCGCGAATCAAAAGCGTGGTGCCGAATGTAAGTGCTGCCGGGAAGACATACCCGCCATTGTAATCCGTATGCTCGCCGATCAAGTTGACCCGGCCTGGCGCATGAAATACATGGAGTCCGTCAGTCGTGCCGCCGAACTGCTGAAGGAAGCGCTCGGTCAGTTGTTCGATGTTTGCCACAATAGTTCCACCGCTTTCTGTGTCGTTTGTTTTCTTCCTACAGTATAGTACAACACCCGCGTGAAAGAAATGGCGTGATGTGAAGGAGACATGGAATTATGTGACTTTCCTATTGTTAATGTCAGGTGGTATGCTAGAGAAAAGGGCTAGGAAGGAATGACGATATGTCGCAGGAAGAGTTCTATACGGTGGCTTCAAATCCCGTCTCAATTGAGCCTGGGAAACTGAATGTACTGTTTGCCGGTGAGAGTCAGACCGCCCCCCTTCATCAGCAGGGGCCCAAAGTGTATGATTTCTACCTGATGCACCATGTGCTTGCCGGAGAGGGGAAGTTTGTCTCCCAGGAACGAACCTACACGGTCCGTGCCGGTCAAACCTTTGTTATTGAGCCACAGCAACTGGTCAGTTACATCTCGGACGCAGCTTCCCCCTGGCATTACAGGTGGGTTGCCTTCGCCGGGTCCGAAGCGGCTCAACTGGTCGAATCTGCCGGGCTATTCGAGGGTTTTCCCGTATTGAACGAGGGCAGCCGGAGGCTAGCTATGTTATTCCGGCGCATCAGACAGGTTTTCGGGAGCAGCGGAGAGATGGCAGATATGCAGGCGCTGGGCTACCTTCATCTAATAATTGCTGAACTCGGACAAGCACTGCTCCCTGCTCACGGGCAGGCACTACGCAGCAGCGAGAACAACGGACTGATGCAGCGGATCGTCCATTATCTCTCAACGCAATACGCGGAGCCCGTTTCTATTGAACAGATGGCGGATACGCTCGGTTATAACCGAGCCTACCTATCGAGACAATTCAAGCAGCGGACAGGCATGACGCCTGTCCACTTTTTGCTGAAGCTGCGGCTGGACAAAGCACGTCAGCTGCTGCGCGGCAACCGGGAGCTTACCATCGAGCAGGTCGCTGCCTCTGTCGGCTTTCACGACCCGCTCTACTTCTCCAAGCAGTTCCGCCGCATGTATGAGCAATCTCCCACTGCCTACCGCGATGCGATGAAACAAGTACAACAGCCGGAGAGCTAGGCTAACCAGGAGGTCCGGCCACTGCGGCGCGGGCCCTCTGCGTAGGCTAGCTTAACCACCGGCTCGATCCAGCCGACCGGGACTCCCGAATCGCTCATCACCGCAGAGGGATGCTCCGCCCTGACTGCTTCAGCCAGCTCAGTTAGAGCCTGCCCACGGTCTTTGACGAGCGGGGAATCGGCGAGCGAAGCAAGAATGGCAGAGACAATGAACGGCAGGACGGTCTCGTTTCCGTCCCCCACCTTGATGGCAATGCCAAGCTTCCATTCAGACAGAGCCAGCGCAAATATACCTTGGGCCCCGCTCTTGGCTAGAACGCCTTGGCGGGCAAGCAGCGTCGTTGCCAGACGATCCGTCCCTTCAACCAGCGCAGGGGCTGCCTGCATAGCTGAGGTGACACGTTGGACGGCAGCGCGCTGCGACTCCTCCCCCCACCCTGCAGGTGGTGCAGCCAATCGGGCATAGCTAAGCGCAATGCGCCAGATCGGCATGGAGAAAACGGGAAACCCACAGCCGTCCTTCGCCTTGCCGATACCCGACTCCTCCATCCCGGCAATCGCAGCGACCTGCCGCAGAATTTCCTGCTGCAGCGGATGCTCAGGGTGCATATAATTCGATAGCGGCCAGTCCAATTGCTTGCATAATGCCAGTAAGCCGAGATGCTTCCCTGCGCAATTATGGTAGATACGTCGGGGTTCCCCATCACGCCGCAGCAGAGCCTCCCTGGCTTTTTCATCTGACATAAGGGTTTCTGACAGGCCCAGGTCGGACTCTGCAATTCCTGACGTAGCCAGCATTTTTTCGAGGACCGCTATGTGCATGGGCTCGCCACGATGAGATGCTGTCATGAGCGCCAATTCCTCGCTGCCCCATCCCACATGTTCTGGCAAATGGTGCAAGATTGCAGGCAGTGCCTGAATAGGCTTGGCCGTCGAGCGCATAAAAGTGATCTCCCCCGGGTCTCCTGCCCAGGCCAGCAAACGTCCGTGATTATCGGCAATCGCCACATGACCACAATGGCGGTTCTCCACTTGGTCACCGCGCCAGACATTGGCCAGTGAGGCTGCCTTCGACTGCTGTTCCAACTCCATCCCTATCCCCTGCCTTCTTCGGTAATGACCGCAATAGCCATGGTTTTCTTCATTGTATTCTATTTCCTCCGATAATAATCATCCCCCAACTTCACTATGCCAAAAAGTTTCAACAAACCCGCTTCGGGTTAAAAATAACTCAAGCCGGGCTAATGAAAGGCCCCACTAAGGAAGATAATAAAGGAGATGAACGATCATGGAAAATCATGAAAGTGTAAAACAGTCTAACGGCGGCACTGCAGTGAAAAGTGCCATTATCGGAGCATTGATTGGTGCAGCGGCAGCGCTGTTGCTGGCTCCCAAATCGGGACGCGAGCTGCGTGGCGATCTGAAAGTCAAAGCAGAAGGTGCCGGTGAAGTCATCAAGACTCAGGCATCGGCCTTGGCAGAGACCGCAACTTGCGCTGCACAGGCTGTAGGCGAGCAAGCGACGGTATTGGCTGGTAAGGTTCAAGACCTCACCGCAGCTGCCCGTTCCAAAGCTTCGCAAACCGCAAGCCGCGCTCATGACGCTGTAGACGTTGCCGCTGGTAAAGCTAAAGAGGCAGCAACCGTAATTGGTATTCGCGGCAAGGAAGCGGCCGATGCGGCAGCCGAACGTGCACATGACGCTGTGGACGCAGCACAGGACAAAGTGAACGATTCAACTGAAGCTGTCAACTCCTCTGTATCAAGCAACAAGTAACGCAGTCAATCCATACGGAATACGGGAGGGACATCGAATGCAAGCCTCAGATCAAAGCAAGGAAACGGATCGACCGGCCTCCGGACAAGCGGCCTCTCCTTCCAGACCTGTAGATCAAGCCGAGAATGGATCGATGGTTCAAGATATGAACGATCTGAAGCGGCTTGGCGAGGATATGGAACGGATGCGAACCAATGCCGAGCTTGAAGAGGATGGTTTCGTTCCTGACCCCATTCAGGATTAGACGGGCGCTTCTGGCGCCCGTTTCCCATGTCGAAGCCTCGTGCTTCGGCATTTTTTCACCCAAAAAAACGACGGCTAAGGAGCGAATTCGGATGGAACATCATTACGGCAGCCTATACTGGCCTACTACTTGGCACAAGCACGAAGCCTACGCTCCTTTGCGGCAAAACCTGCGCAAGGAAGTCGCCATTATCGGAGGCGGCATGTCCGGATCTATTTGTGCACATACGCTTCTCGAAGCCGGGTTATCGGTAGTTATGCTGGAGCGGGACGAAATATCCGGCGGCAGCACCTCAGCCAATACCGGACTGCTCCAATATGCAAATGATATTATGCTGCACGAGCTGGGCGAACAGATTGGCACCAAGGACGCGGTCGCCTTTTATTCTTCCTGCCGCATGGCGGTTCACCAGCTTCGAGAATTGGCTTCCCGCCTACCCAAAGAGGTGGAGTTCGTCGACCGAAGCAGCTTCTATTATGCCAGCACCAATGAGGACGTGGCGAAGCTGCAACGGGAATACGAGATGCTAAAGGCGCATGATTTTGATGTAGAGTATTGGTCCGAGACGAAGATTCGTGAGCAATTCCCCTTCTCGAAGCCGGCAGCGCTTGTCATGCATGGCGATGCTGAGGTCAACCCCTACCGTTTTGTAAGGACCATTGCGGATGATTGTGTTCGTCAGGGGATGGAGGTCTACGAACAGACTGAAGTCGTGACTCACAAGAGTGAAGCTGGCATTCACACCTTGACTACGGCAGATGGATACACAATAGAAGCCGACCACGTGATCTATGCCATTGGTTACGAACCCGAGGAGCTGCGGGGACAACTGATCAAGGCAGATATTAATCGTTCCTATGCTGCGGTTACTGCACCTCAGCCTTCCCTGGAGGCCTGGCATGGGCGCTATATGATTTGGGAAACCCAGCGGCCTTATCTGTATATGCGAACTACTGAGGATGGACGTATTGTGGTGGGCGGACTCGATGAAGAGCAGGCCGAGCCCCTCGCCGATGATGATGCACGTCACAAACGGATCGACAAGCTGGAGAAGAGCATTCGCTCGATGTTCCCGATGCTGGACCAGCCCGTTGAATTCGAATGGAGTGCAGCCTTCGGTGAATCCCGAGATAATCTCCCGTTCATCGGTAAGGATCCTGCTTGGGATGGTGTGTATTATTGCTTGGGTTACGGGGGGAACGGGACCGTCTACAGCATGCTGGCAGCAGGCATTATACGAGATTTGATCCAAGGGCAAGATCCGCATCCAGTTGCCCGGATTGTCCGGCTGGATCGCCCTTCCCTGGCCGAGGTCTAACCCTCTCGTCTGGCTGGCCCTAAAAAGTTGTCCTCAAACGCTTCTCACATGTTTATTGTGACAAGCGTTTATTTCATTGCCCAAGAAGAACGAAGCCAACCGATGCTCGGAGGCATCTACGAGCAAATAAAGGAACAAAGGTGTGTTACAGCGGGCGTCTAGCGGATCTACGAGCAAATAGAGGAACAAAGGTGCGTTACAGCGGGCAGCGGGTGGATCGACGAGCAAATAGAGGAACAAAAGTGTGTTACAGCGGGCGTCGGGCGGGTCTACGAGCAAATAAAGGAACAATGGTGTGTTACAGCGGGCGTCTAGCGGATCTACGAGTAAATAGAGGAAGAAAAGTGTGTTACAGCGGGCGCCTGGCGGGTCTACGAGCAAATAAAGGAACAAAGGTGCGTTACAGCGGACGGTTGGCCTGGACGAAACAATCAAAAAAGCCGTTTGTTCTCCCGGACCGGGAGAACAAACGGCTCTTTTAATTGTTAGTGAATGTCAATCGCTCCACTGCTGCGGAAGACGGCTTCAGCCTTGTCCAGGCGATTAATGCCACTGTCCGTTTTCTCTGCATCATCTTCAAGATCCACTACGATGAGAAGTGAGCCTTCGCGGATTGCATCGCGGGCAGAATCGGCTTCCTTGCTGCCCAGTCCGAGCGTACGCAGAGCGTCGCGAATGCCATCATTGTCGTCTGATCTGAAGTCGCGGCGGAACAAACCGCCAAAGAATCCTGCACCCACTGCCGGAGCTGCGCCATAGGTGTTGCCAGCTGCAGTGGAACCGCCAGGGTTGCCAACACCCATGCCACCTACTGCAAGCGGAATGCCTACCACACCACCGTCATTGTTTTCTGCGATTTCTTGGACCTCCTGAGTTGGAACGTCGGTTTCGGCTTCAATCCGGTGCGTGTGGTCACTATCTCTAGCCAGTACCTGCAGCTCCCCCGCTGAAAAACCTTCCTTCTCCAGCAATTCTACAGCTTCGATTGCCTGCTGCTCCATTTTAAATACGCCAATTTTTTTACCCATGGTAATACCCTCCTTAGGAAGAATTAAAATTTATAGTTAAATAGTGTATTTCCGGTGGTCGGGCCGAGTTTTAGAACATTGGGAACACGTAGTTCACCAAGAAGTACAACGCACCGAAGAAAATGATGATGTAAGCAGCATACTTAATAAAAGTGGCTGCTACATGGCTGGGTTCGCTGCGTTTCTCAACATGTCTTTCCTCTACATCAATATTACGGTTCTGTTGCATTCTTATCGTCCCCTCTCAGCATTGGCTTGATTCGCCTTGTTGAGCATCTTTACCCGCCTGCATCCGCTCCCAAACATGGGCAAACGCCGGGTCAAGGGCTTTTTGTAATCTTAATTAAAACTTTGAGAACGAACATGTTTAAGGCTCCAAAAGACTGGTTAATAATCATTTGAATAAGGTATGATATGAAGAACCAGGCAAGACAAGTTTAGACATTTACGTATTCTGAGTCAGGAGAGGAAAAGATGAAACAACCGGATAAATTTCAACTGCGCACAGAAACCAAGGAAGGCAAATGCATTGTCTACGTTAGCGGCGAATTGGATCTAGAAGTAGCGACGCAGATGCGTGCGGCAATGGCCCCTCTGGTGGAGCTGACAGACCGCGAGCTGACTCTTAATCTCAGAGATCTGAAGTATATCGATAGCACCGGGATTGGTATCCTGCTGTCTGTACTTAAGGCCAGAAACGCGCAAAATGCGCCGTTTACAGTGGAGGCGATCCCGCCTACAATAAAAAAATTGTTCGACATGACCGGCATCACGCCGTTTTTCACTCAAAAGATCGTCTAGAATATAACGTTAAGAAGGGAACGAGGATGAACGCGATGAAAGCGACCGAAGAGATGGTTACGCTACAAGTGCCGGCCACTGCAGAATATGTGGATCTGGTCCGGGTCACCTTATATGGAATCGCAGCAAAAATGGGATTCTCGTATGAAGAGATCGAGGATATGAAGGTTGCCGTATCGGAGGCTTGCAATAATGCCGTTCTTCACGCTTATGGCAATCCTGCTACAGGAACCACTGCAATGGCGCCAGATGAGCAGCCACGGATGGAGATTCGTTACATTAAGAAAGAAGACGCCTTGTCTATTGTTGTGAAGGATGAAGGACAGAGCTTCGATGCCGTTGCGGCAGTCGGAGCACCTCAGGCCTCGCCACTTATGGGTAAATCCATTGGCGAGATCAACCCCGGGGGACTGGGACTATATCTTATGCAGGCGCTAATGGATCAGGTGGAGGTGCACAGTGAGTCGGGTACTGAAGTTATACTGACCAAACGCCTTGTCAGGAGTGAAGAGACGGCATGAGTACGCAACCGGCAGAATCTTCGCCCTTCGAGCCTGCGGCTCTTATCCTGGCCTACCAGGAGAACCCGACAAACGAAGCGGCGACACAGCTAATCGAATTCTATGAACCTATGGTTCGAATGGCGGCCGGCAAAATTTCGAGAAACCGTCCCGACTTGTACGAAGATTTGTATCAGGTTGGACAGATGGCACTCCTCCGTTTATTCGGACAATATGATGCCTCTGTAGGCGTTCAATTCGAGCCGTACGCCATGAAGAGTATTATCGGCCATATGAAGAACTATCTGCGAGACAAGTCATGGTATGTCCAGGTCCCCAGACGCATTAAGGAAAAGGGTATTGTCGTCCAACAAGCGATCGATCACCTGACGGTCCAACTGGAACGGTCCCCTAATGTGGATGAGATTGCCTCTTATCTTGAGCTCTCTTATGAAGAGACGCTTGAAATCCTGGCTGGACGCGACCTGTATCATTATGTGTCACTGGACACGCCGATCTCGGAGGAAGACAGCAATACCACGCTGGGCGAACTGATCGGTTCCCAAGCAGATGATTTTGATACCGTCGACAAGAAACTGGATTTGCAATCGGCTATGGCCAAGCTCAAGCCGGAAGAACAGCAAGTGTTGCTTCTGGTATTTGATGAAGGCTTGCCGCAACGGACGATCGCTGATCAGCTGGGTGTCTCCCAGATGAGCATCTCGCGCATCCAGAAGCGAGCAATCGACAAGCTGAAGCAGCTGTTGACGGAAGCGGAATAATACGGTTATGAAGGCACCTTCTGTCCGAATGGACCAGAAGTGTGCCTTTTATTCTGACTTACGGGAGGTGGACATATCGCCATGAATTATCGCCACTTACGCTATCCCGGAGGCTGGGAATGGCATGTGCTGCTTCCCTCCCCCGGCTCTCCAGATGATGCTGAAATGCGTAAAGAGCTTCCAGAGCTCTTCGCTTGGGTAGAGTCTGCGCTGGAACGCCAAACCAATCATATTGCCATATCCGAGCATGTAGAGGGCGTAACGGCTCTCCACGGCACTTTAATGATGCAGGTGCAAGGGAATCGTCAGGAAACGGCCCCTCTCCATTTCTGGTCAGACCGGAACAGGCTTGTGATGATCCCGCCGGACGCCTCCCTCCCAGCACGTCTCCAACTGCCCCCTTGGCAGTTCAAGCTGGAGCGATGCGCCAATGCCCCCGAGGCCCTGCTGGTTGTTCTGCAAGCGTTGCTGGACCGGTTTCATGAGGGGTTGGACCGTTTTGAGCAACGGCTAAGCTTACTGGAGACGTCGATGCAATCACGCAATCGAGCCGACCTGCTGGATGAGATTTTCGAGCGCCGGTACGAGCTGCTGCACTGGAACCATCTGTTCATTCCGATTCGGGAAATCGAAGGCGCTGCACGTGAGGCGTTCCTGGCGGCACTCTCAGATACCGAGACGGCCATGCGCCTGCAGCATCGACTCGTGCGGATCGAAGCGTTGCTTCAGCACTACAGTGCCGAAATCGACACGCTCATCTCGATGGATGATGCGATAGCCAGCTTTCGGGGCAACGATATCATGAAGACCCTGACGATCTTCACGGCCCTCTTCACGCCGGCTACTGTAGCTGGCGCCTTGTGGGGCATGAACTTTCGCAGGATTCCATGGTCGGCCGAACCCGCTGGCTTCCTGCTAGTCTGTGCCGTCGTCACGGGGTTCACATTGCTTATCTATCTCTGGTTATGGCGCAAGGGGTGGACCGGCGATCTGCTTCTGAGCCACAAGCGTCAACGGAACAGATCTCACCGTCTGCCTCTACCGGAGCTCCCTGATCCTTCCGGTACCCCTGTTCGCTCCCGCAGGAGCCGCGGGCAAGAAAGAGTCATAAAAGAAACCCCATCACCCGAAAGGGACGGCGAAGATCGGCAGATCCGGGAATCTCGTGCTTCGCGCCATCGTAAACCTAAATAAATCACCCGCGGCAATGGACTGCTGCGGGTGATTTATTTGGGCTTGTCCTATTTGAGATGGACCCAGACGAGACAACGGTCATCTGCCCGGTTCGAAGGAATCTCATCGGCAAAAAATTGCTCTGACCATTGGTCAATTGTATTCTCTGCGCCATTGGTTTCCGCCAGCTTCTCGTGCAAGCGATCCAGCTTGTCCTCATCCGGCGCATCGACCATCTCCAGGATGCCGTCCGTTACCATAACGATGCGGTCGCCTTTGGCGATAGGCACCGTCTGCTTGTGAATCTCAATGTTCTCAAACAGACCGATCGCCGAGCAGCCGCCTTCCAGACGGAACGGTGCTTCACCGTTTGATCGCAGCAGCACGCCCGGTGGATGTCCGGCATTCACATACTCGACGATGCCTTTCTCCACATCAACAACCAGATAAATCGCTGTATAGTAGTATTGAATAAGCTGGTCAGTGAACTGCAGCTGCATGGCCCGGCGATTCAACTCGTGAACGACACGCTGGGGATCCACAAGCTTGATCATGGCGTCCTTCAGGACAGAGGCAATAAACATGCAGACCAGCGAGGACGAGATCCCATGTCCCATGGCGTCCACGACGGCAACCCCGTACCGGTGATCGTCAATGCGATGCCAGGCATAAAGATCCCCCGCCAGCTCTTCGGACGGGGAGAAGATCGATCCGATATCAATACCCTGCTCCGACACCGGCTGCGGCAACACTGCAGATTGAACCTCCTTGGCGAGCAGCAGCTCTTCATGCAGACGACGGTCTCGCTCATTGTGCCAGTCTTTTTCTTCCTTCAGTCGCAGAGCAACCCGGATTCGGGCCAAGAGCTCGATCTTATTAATCGGCTTGGTCACATAGTCGCTTGCTCCGGCATCCAGAGCTTCGGCGAGTTTCTTGGAATCTCCAATCGCCGTAACCATAATAATCGGAATATCCCGCAGCCGCTCCGAATTTTGCATGGCCCGGCAGGCGGCGATGCCATCGATTTTCGGCATCATCATATCCAACAAGATCAGGTCGAAGCCATGATCATTGATCACGTGCTCCTCCGGTTCTTCACCTGTTGGGGTCAACCCCACCAGTTCAAACAATTCCATGCCTGAACTGGCAGAATGCACATTCCGGTACCCCGCCCGCTTCAGCATTTCCTGAACCACGGTTACGTTCATTGGATTATCATCCACAATCAGAATTTTCATTTTCCAGCTTTTTGACATTCTTTCCTGTCTGTCCATACGCCGTCTCCTATTCTAGCTTAACCGTCTGTTCAAGTTCGTCGTTTGTTCTTCTGCGACCGGTTGCTCCTTGATGGATTCTGATACGACAATTTCACTGGTAGCCGCTACCGCAGGCTGACTTGTTTTCTTGAGAGCCTGCAGGGCATTCTGGATCCCACGGACCGCCTTAACCCCAGTGTCGACCCAATCCAGCCACTTCATGCTATCTTCCGTCGCAGGCATTGCTGCTTTGGCTGCTGTCTTGCGATCCACCTGTGCTACAGCATGCTGCGATTTACGCTTCAGACTGCCAACCCAGCTTGTCGATACTTCGCGAGCAGCTGTTGTTACTTCATTAACTACGGTTCCTACATCACGCACGGAGGACATCAGCGGTTCAACCGCTCCCACCTGTGTGTTGACCTGACCAATCAAGTCGCGTACATTGCCGACCAGACCTTCTACGTCATCTTTGGATGTGTTAATCAAATCCCGAGCTTCTCGCAACGTCTCATTGGCCGTTTCAATCGACTGCTGGGCTTTACGGAGCGTCTGGACCAAGAAGATCACTAACACTGCCACCGAGATTGCCATGATCAGCACACTAATTTCCATTATCATTATGCTTACCTCCATTTTTGGTCCGTTTATCCGAACACTCATAATTTTCACTTGTATATCGTTACCCTCCGACTATTCGGCTGAATCAGTTTTGACGTGTTCGCCCAAGTCTCCCAAGCCGGTTATAACGGACCCTCCACCTCCACCATACAAACATTTTTGGCCCTATAGATGTAAGAGAAATATTTGCTAAATGTTATTCAAATCGAAGTTGTTTCAACCTCTGTTTTCCCGGTTAATTCTCCACCAAGCGAGGTTGCAGCCGCTTGATACTCAAGCTTCCCGAACCCCATTCGGGGACATGCGCATCAAGCGAACGCAGTCCGGGAATAACCGTGACCTTGACTTCATACACTATATGTAGAAAGGATGAGTGATGACTATGTTAAGATGGGCAGCAATTTTCTTCATTATTGCGATCGTGGCAGCAATCTTCGGATTCGGGGGCATTGTAGATGCCGCTGCAGGCGTAGCCAAAGTACTATTCTTTATCTTCCTGATCCTCTTCGTGGTATCTCTGATTACCGGACGAAGGTCAGCTTGACGGTCGTCATGAATCCATCATGATAAGAACCACTGCAAAACCGCAGCAGGCATAGCCTGCTGCGGTTTTGTGCGTCTTGCGACCTTCACTTAGATAATCCGCACCGGCTGCTCAATCATAGCCGAGCGGTTGGCTGCGGCAGTTACCTGCTGTGTACGCCAGGCATCGGCATAGCTTGAACGAATGGCCGAAGCATCCCCGCTGCGGACCGCTTGCACGAATATTTCATTCTCCAGCTTGTACGGGTCTGTCCGGTTCTTGTGGATGACAGATTGGCCCTCTGTTGTGTAAGCCAATTGTTGATGATCCAGTTCCAGCAGTCCTTCACTCGCATAAATCTGCAATCCGGCCGATCCCGCATGCGGTGACATGCAAGTATTGGTGATGCTGGCAACTGCACCGCTCGCCATTTTCAGCGTGAGCGCCCCGACATCGGGTACGGTCACGCCATCCATCTGCTCATGCATGACACGCTGGGCATAGGCCGCATATACCTCTGTCACTTCCCCCATGAGGTAGCGAAGCAAATCGACGATATGAGTTGTCTGCTCCATAATCTGACCGCCAGAGCCTTCCTGCTTGCGCCACCAGTAGACCCCCGGCATCCCGCCCAGCCATCGGCCGATCGCCATCCCTGCTGTCTGTCCGGCCAATAGCTCCTTGGCTCTGGCCGCATTATCCATGTAGCGGAAATGATAGCCGACCGAGGTAATCAACCCCTTGGCTGTCACCTGCTCCAGGATAGCGGTTGGCGTCTCAAGATCAGTACCGAGCGGTTTTTCTACCAGAAATGGAATGCCCGCCGACACCAGAGCCAACTCAATATCGCCATGAGCAAATGGTGGTACGCATATGTATGCTGCATCCAGCTTGGTCCCCTCCAACATGTCCGTTACTCCGCCATATGCCGCAGCACTAGGATAACGACCAGCCAAGACCGCCGCCTTCTCGCTGCTGCTTCCACAAACCGCGGCTACTCTGACACCCTCCATGCCGGATAGAATGTCCCCATGCTTCTGGGAAAATGAACCTGTACCAATAAGACCGATGTTTAGTGTCATGCTGCTCCCCCTCAAGTTAGGTTAAAGAACCCATTTCAAACACATCATGATATAATCCCAGTATAGCAGACAATGACAGAAAACCAACCCTGGCAATGCCCTGTCCTGTTGGATCAGTTCATCGTTTCCAGCACTCAGGGCTGTGGTAATGGGTAACAAAGATGAAGGAGGGATATGGATGCGGATCGTGCAATCCGAAGAAATGAGGAGGCTGGATCGGTATGTCATCGAAGACATCGGCGTACAAGTTGAATCCCTGATGGAAAATGCGGGGCGTTCGCTCGCGGAGCTGTTGCTGCGTCTGCATCGGGGCGAGCCGGAGAATGCTGGTCCCGTACAAGTGATGGCCGGTTCAGAGAAGATCAGCTCAGCCCGGCGCAGCGAGCTGCAGTCGGACAAGCCCTGGGTTATCCTGGCCGGTAAAGGCAACAATGGCGGAGACGGCTTGGTCGCTGCCCGCCATCTGCAGGAGTATGGCATTGCAGTCTCCATCGTCCTGGCAGAAGAGACTGACCAGCTCGGAGCCGAGGCAGCCAAGCAGCTTCGTTCAGTGAAACGGTTGAACATCGACTGCAGCGTTTACCGCCCAGCTGTTCTTGACTGGAGTCAATGGGGTGGAATTGTCGATGCCCTGCTCGGGACAGGCACACGCGGTGAGCCCAAGGAGCCTTATGCCTCGCTGATTCGGGAAGCTAATGACAGTGGGCTGCCGATTATTGCGGCTGACGTGCCCAGCGGGCTGGACAGTGATACGGGTCAAGCTGCTGACCCTTGTATCCAGGCTACGGCGACCCTGACGTTTGCGCTGGCAAAATGCGGTCTCGCACAGCATCCGGGCGCAGCCCTCGCAGGAACCGTGCTGGTGGCCCCTGTCGGCATTCCGCCTGCGCTCCTAGATGTGGCTGCTGATCGAGAGGTTCCTGCCATCAGCCCGACCTGGCTGGTCACGCCAGCGCTGCTGCGCAACAAGCTCGGTGTCGATCCCCAGCGGCCGCGAGGCGATGATACGCACAAAGGCTCTTACGGTCACGTGCTCGTTGCTGCCGGTACCCGGGCCATGAGTGGAGCTGGGCTGCTCTGCTGCCGGGCTGCGCTTCGCAGCGGCTGCGGTCTTGTCACCTGGGCGCTCCCGGAACGGCTGCTCGATGGCATGATTGGCATTCAACCCGAGCTGATGCTCGCCAGTATTCCGGACTTCGGCCGAGGCGACTGGTCGGCCACCGATCCTGGTCAGCTGGCCGAGCTCACAGCTACCCGGGATGTGCTGGTTACAGGTCCTGGCATGGGTCAGCTTCCTGGCCTCTCGGGGGCGGATTCGGCACTTCCACTGTATGAGATCGATGCTGTAGCTGCAGGCATAGGCAAGGCGCCCATGCAGAGCTGGCTGCGTCAGCTCTGGCATGAGCTCCCACCGGAGATGCCCGTCGTTATTGATGCCGATGCGCTCAATCACTTGGCTGAGGCCGGTGATTTTGCCGATTGGCCGCGCCGACCCGGCGCAGTCATTCTGACGCCGCATCCGGGTGAAATGGCCAGACTCTGTGGTTGCCGCACAGATGAAGTTCAGCGTGACCGGATTGGAATAGCGCGACATTACGCGACAACTAACGGTGTGATCGTGGTACTCAAGGGCGCCCGCACGGTGTGCGCCGATCCGTCCGGTCAGGTCTACGTCAACCCAACGGGCAATCCGGGTATGGCTACAGGCGGCACGGGAGATGTGCTGGCTGGCATCATCGGAGGTCTGCTTGCCCAAGGTCACTCGGCGATGGCAGCAGCTGTTTTAGGCGTCTATCTGCACGGAGCTGCCGGTGATGCGGCTGCCGGGCGCCGTCAATCTCCCGGCTCCATTATTGCCGGTGATCTGATCGCTGAATTATAGATCCGCTGATGAAACGGCTTTACAAATCAGGCGGATGACGCCTGTCATGTAACCATGCCCTGACTCCCGTACGTGCATAGGATATCCATACAGGTACGCCTGAGATCCGAGCGGGAGTTGAGACAGCATGAGGAACAAGAAGATGGATATTCGGACAGCGATCTTTCTGGCGGCCGTATGCAGTCAGACGTATCTGCAATACAACAGCAAAAACGGGATCTTCCTTGTGCCCCAGCATTTTAAGATTGCCGGCATTATCGATGCCCAGGCATTCGGCAATCCCCTGGAGCGCTTCGGCTTTATTCTTGAATCGGACCGTTCCATCATTGTTGCGTTCCGGGGCACAGGATCGGCAGCAGATTTCGAAGTCGATATGACTGCAAGGCAGCTGCCATTTCCTTATGCCCGCAATGCTGGGCTGACGCATCTGGGCTTCACCGAGCTCTACAGCTCCTGCAGAGGGGCGCTCCTGAAGCTGTTGAACCGGATACCCGGCAGCAAATCGGTATATGTGACCGGCCATAGCCTGGGCGGTGCTCTGGCCACACTGGCAGGTTTAGATATTGCGCTGAATACGCACCATAAAAAACCTCGCATCTACACGTTCGGGGCACCGCGGGTTGGGGATCCGGCCTTTGCCCGTTATTTTAACCGTCATATTGACCTGAGCTGTCGTGTCAGCAATCAATCCGATATTGTACCTCGGCTCCCTCCACTCATCTATCAGTCACCCAAAAATGATAAATTTTATTATTACCTTCATGTGAAGGGCGAGCACAAGCTCAATTTCAAAGGCGGTTCCATCTCAGGAAACCATCTGCTCGCCGGTTACTTCAACGCTCTGGCACGGGAGGATTCGTCCTATGCAGCTACCATGTGCAGCCAGCCTGCTGGCTGGTGCCCGGTCCGGGTGCGCCGCCGCCCCTGACCCTTCATAATTCAACCTCTACCGTTGATCGCTTTTCTTGCTGCGCGCCCGGCGCGACTGTATCTCCAATACAACCAGGACTCCGATCACCGGCACGGCGACAAGAAGAACCCATGGCGAACTTTCCATTATCATTGCAATCACCTCCCGTTTTAACTGGTTACTTAGTTTCTTCTATGCCTTATCCACTCCCTTTTGCAACGTAGTTGCTTATTATTCTGCCTTGGTTATCTGCGCAAACAAGGTTTCGACATCTTGTCCAACGATTTTGGCAATCGCAAGCGCGACGTCCAGCGGCGGTATATTCTGGCCGTTCTCCACCATAGCGTATCCACTCTTGGACCGATAGCCCAGTTTGGAAGCCATGTCTGCCTGAGTCAGGCCTTTCGCCCTCCTGGCCGCTTTTAATCTGGCATTCATCTGTTTCACCCCTGTTCATGTTTCATGAACACAAGACCTATTATAGGCTTTATTTACCATTTTTTCAAGCTATATTTCATCTTTCATGAATCATTTTTGTTTTATATGCACGGAAGTTCATTTTCCATGTACAATATGAATAAATATAACTCACGAATGAGATGATAGCATGATTGGTGAACGGATTCGCGAGCTCCGCAAAGCTCGCAATATGACTCAAAAACAGCTGGCGGCCATCTTGAATTCTGCCAAATCGACGATTTCTCAATATGAGAACAACATCAATGAACCCGATCTGGAGACAGTGATGAAGATTGCCGATTGCTTCGGCGTAACAGTAGACAGCCTGCTCGGCAGAGATCGGTCGGACAAGCCCACCCCTGCCTCCTCAGAGCACACCTTAGTAATGGAAGTAAAGGACGACGATGAAGCCGGATATGTGAGAGCTTCATTGGAGCTGTACCGAAAGTTCCGAACAGCCGACGTGTCCAAGCCATATCAGAAGGATTGAAACGTGTCCATCACAAAGAAATAAAAATGGCGGTGCAGGGATAACTCCCAACACCGCCATTTTTATAGTTGCTAATTTAATGAAAAACATCTGTTGTCTAAGGGAGCATATACAGCAGCACCGCAAAGAAATGTGTGGTTGATCCGGCCAGCACGAACAAATGCCAGACCGCATGATGATAGGGAAAGCTGCGCCACATGTAGAAGATTGTGCCTATTGTGTAGCACAAGCCTCCTGCAATCAGCAGCTTCAAGCCACCTGAGGCCAATCCGTTCACCAGCGGCTGCCAAGCGAAGACGATAATCCAGCCCATCAGGACGTAAATAAGCGTCGAAGTGAACAAAAACCGGTTCACAAAAAACGATTTGAACACTACGCCAGCCGCTGCAATTCCCCAGACAATCCCGAACAGTGTCCATCCCAGTGCACCTTTGATAACCGTAAAGAGCAGCGGGGTATAGGTTCCTGCAATAAACACATAAATGAACGAATGATCCAGCACTTCAAATACCCGCTTCGCCCGGCCTTCAGGAAAGCTGTGAACCAGTGTCGAAGCCAGATACAGCAGCAGCATGGAGCTGCCGTAAATGGTAAAGCTGACAACGTGCAGCGCCGTCCCCTTCAGCGATGCGAACACGATCAGGAGCACAAGCGCCGCTACGCTGAGCACCGCCCCAATCCCGTGCGTCACACTGTTGGCTATCTCTTCCCGGCGACTGAACACATGGGTGGCCGCCATTAGACGCCCATCCGTTTGCGCTGGTTATTGATCTTCTTCGTATTCTGGCTGCGCATTGTTGCCTGATTGCCAGCGATATCATGCTTTTGTTTGCCGCCACCTGCTTGAGCCTGCTTCTTTTGCTGCAGCTTTTGCTTCATAGCTTCGGCCAGCGAGACTTTGCGGGGTTCGCTCTCTGGCGTGCCCTGCTCCTGCGAGCCGACTGTTGGTTCTGTCATCGTTCTCACCTCATCTGTATACAGCGTTGCTTCTATCATAACTTGTTTGGACGCCGCTTGCCAGTCCCCTGCTGGCAATTCCGCGCTTCCTTATACCTGTTCGTTCGAATAAGCTACACGGCTGTCTACATTTAGGGTCAAGACCTGCTCATGGCCATCATAAGCAAGCCCCAGCGGTTCATCCTTGCCATACAACCACCACTTGCTAATCCCTTGCGGACCCTCTTCAAAATAAAATAAATTCAGATCCTGACTGAGCCTTCCGATTTCTTCGGCTTTCTCTGGATCAACGCGTTCAATGACAATCCGCCAGCCCCCATCTTGCTCTTCCAGAGCAAAAGGTTGCTCCCGCTCCGCCGTATCGAGCAGCAACCGCCCGATTACCTGCTTGACAAGCAGCTTACGTTTAATATCCGCCAAAGCTCTCCCTCCTCTTACATCCCTTTTTAAGGCATATCAATTAATAATACACGCGCTTCATTCGTTGGTTGAAGCTTGATTTCCTGAACGTCCCGAATCCTTGCCGTATCTCTAGGCTTCAACGTATGATGCCCATCCAGCGAAAGTTCCCCTTCGAGAACGAACACATACAATCGCCTGCCCGCTGCCGTCTGGTAGTCCAAGGACTGTCCACCCACAAGATCGGTCATAAAAATCGTCAAATCCTGATGAATATGAGCCACACCTTCGCCTTTGTGAGCTTCCTGGCCCGAAACAATGGGCAGCAGCCGGCCTTTGAGCTGCTCGGGATCGTAATTGGAGGTCTCATAGGATGGGGGCAGACCCGGGCGCTCAGGCGTGAACCAGAGCTGCAAGAGCTCGCATGGCTCATCTCCAGGATTGACCTCGGAATGGATGATGCCGGTACCTGCGCTCATGCGCTGCACGCCGCCGAAGCCGGTTACCGCGCTGTGTCCGGTGCTGTCCTCATGTTTTAATTGACCGCTCAGGACAATACTGACGATTTCCATCTCTCGATGTGGATGCGCCCCGAAGCCGCGCCCACCACTAATTGTATCGTTATTAAAGACGCGCAGACAGCCAAAGCTCGTATTGTCTTCTTCGTAAAAATCGCCAAACGAGAAGCTGAGCCGGCTTTTCAACCAGTCCAAATCCTTGTGGTACCTCTCTTCAGCAGGATAAATGGTTATCATGGCCTATGCACTCCCTGTCTCATCTTTACTCCAGCTGCACAGGCGGCCCGATGGCGCTCTGCAGCCAGGTCCATGCCTTCTCTATTGTTTTGTCCATATTGGATACGTGCGCTTCATCCACAAAAGGCGATTCATGGCGGAAGTAATCGGCATGTCCGCCCACCACTTTAATCGGCCTGATATGCGCAGGCGCGTACTTGCTCCCGTTCCAGCGGGGCAGCGAAAATCCGGAGCGCGTCCAGCCGCCCCAGCTTCCCAGCTTGGTGATGGGATCCTTGAGTCTGCCCAGTTCATCTACGGCGTGGATATAACAGACCCGCTCCCGGAATTCCGGAAGAATCGGCACACGCGGAGAACCAATCTGCACAATTCGACAATCCGTAAGCTTGCCCTCTTCCGCCAGAATGCGAGCGGCTTGGTAGGCTGCCGCTCCGCCCCCGCTGTGCCCAATCAGAATCAGCAGGCCGCCCTGGTACGTCTTGCGGATCTCTTCAGCCGCCAGCCTGCCGCCGATCCGAAAGGCCTGAAAACGACGGGTTACATCGCCGCTCACTTCGCGTACTTGGGCTAATAAGCTACGGGTATGATCACCATAAGGGTAAATCGTGTGCACGCTAGGCTGCCAACCGCAGGTGCTGCATAGCTGTTCTACATGCTTGGAGCAGGTTTCAAAAAAACGCGGCGCCGTCGCTACACCAGCCAGCAAGTAAATGGAAGCATGCGCTTCGCTTACTAGGGTTTGGTCCATCCTCATCGTCTCCTTTGCTACCTAGACATAGGTCGTTTGAGGGTTAGTATACGGCAACAAAAGCATCCGTCATTCACTGGTGGAAGAGCCAATCCGACCCACTCCACTTACCTAATTATAGTTGATTCGGCGACAAAAAGAAATGCCGCCTGTAAGGCGCGACGGATTCATCGGCAGCCGACCGGGGTATCATAACGTATAGCTCAGCACAAGGAGGAGACAACCCATGACAGACAAGCAAGCATTGGAAAAAAAAATCGTTGAAGTGCTAAAGGACAACCCGTATTGTTCCTTCGGAACAGTCGAGGATAGCCGGCCCAAAGTCAGGTATATGGCGCTGTTCCATGATGGGCTGCAGCTGCATCTGGCCACTAGCCGCAAGACACATAAGGTAGAAGAGCTGGAGAACAACCCGAATGTCTTCCTGCTCGTCGGGTTCGATGGGAAGATGGGGCGCGAGGTTGTCTCTATTGAAGGGACAGGCTCGGTGACGAAGGATGATAGCCTGCGTGAGAAGGTCTGGAGCAAGGAGCTTGAGCGCTGGTTCAGCGGACCGGACGACCCGGACTATGTCATCCTCGACATCACGCCTGAGCGTATTGAATTGACAAGTAAGGACATGGAGACGCAAGTCTGGGAACAATAATTGGAAAAAAGCCCTTCCGGAGTTAATCATCCGAAAGGGCTTTTTTTAGTGAGCTTATTCGGCTGGCGGTGTGAAGCTGCGCTTCGCGAACTCAGCATCCATCATAAAGAAGGCATTGCTGTCCTTGTCGATCCGCTTGAGCTTCTGGATAATCGAATCGAACATGGACTCTTCTTCCACCTGCTCATCGATAAACCATTTCAAGAACTGAATGGTCGCATGCTCGCGGTCATTCATTGCAATATCGGACAAATGATAAAAACGCTTCGTCACTTCAACCTCATGCTTATAGCCTTCCTCGAATACTTCAAGTACCGAATGATACTCATTTTTAGGGGTTTCCATGCCGGAGACGGTTGCCCGTTTGCCCCGATTATTAAGGAAAGCATAAATTTTCATGGCATGAAACTTTTCTTCTTCCGCCTGCACAATGAAAAAATTAGCGAATCCATCCAGGCTTTCTGCAGAGAGATACGCTGCCATCGCAAGATATACCTGAGAGGAATAAAATTCAAAATTCATTTGGTCGTTTAACGCTTTATGCAACGTTTCGTTCATCACTCTCACCATCCTTTACCATGCTGAAGATGCTTCTATCATATCGAAAAGTAGCGCAGTCAGCAACTCATCCCAATAGAAGTTCTTGTGAATTTCTTCCATTCGACATATAATGATAATGGTTCAATATACCCACTACCAAAGAAAGGGGATGACAATTGATGAGAGCCCCTTCCGAACTGTTCGACAGCATGCTGAACCTGACTACAGACCTATTCAAACCGCTTGAGCATGATCTGCTCCTGGCATCGACTCTCGCGTATGGTAGCTACAGACGTGTGCTTGATATCGGCAGCGGTAACGGGGCATAGCTAGCTCGGATGCAGAGCTCTATCAGACCTTACACAAGATGCAGGAGGTGACACCCGTGCAGTGGTTTGACGATTACAGAGAAGAACTGGTTCAGGTGTTTGAGGAGGCCAGGCGTCAGATCGCCCAATTCCCTGAGCCGTTGGACGAGCTGGGGCAACGCTATCTGGATGCTTTTCATCCGCTCATTGAAGGCAGTTCCAAGAACTATGTCTGCTACCTCTTGCCTTATTGGTTAGAGGACGCTCTGCCTTTGCGCCGGGAGCAGACGCGCGACCTGGCCCTCGCCAATGTATTTGTTATGCTGCATTATTTCATTCAGGATGATGTTATGGATTCCTCTTCATCGCCAGGCGGCTGGTCCAGCCAGCTGGCGCTCTCGCAATTGTTTCAGCTGCAGTACCTGGGCTTGTACAGGGCCATGTTCCCACATGACTCGCTGTTCTGGCAGCATCACGACACGTATGCGATAGACTGGGCTTCTACGGTATGCAATGAATGCAATGAGAACTATTTCCTGACCGACCCCATGCGGGTTGCCAAAAAAGCCGCCCCTGTCAAACTGGCCAGTACTGGAGCACTCTTGCTTACCGAGCGTCCACAGTTGATCTATCCGGTATCGGAGATGGTGGATTTGCTCCTCGTAACACTACAGATGAACGATGATTGGGCAGATTGGGAAGAAGATCTGGCCAGTGGCAGTTACAATGGTCTAATTGCACTGGTGAAATCGCTTCGCGGCTTGCGCTCGGAAGATATGATTACGCCTTCAGAGGTGCGTTCGTCGCTTTTTGTCGGCGGGGCCATGACGCGTTACAGTGCCCGGGCCATCGCCGCCCATCAGCGTATGAGATCTCTGGATATGGAATGTCCCGGCTTGCTTGCTTTCCATCAGTCCTTAACAGATAGTCTGTCTGAAGCAGGCTCGAGAATTGATGCGGAGAAGAAGTCTTTAGAACTAGGAGCATTGAATCATTGGTTCTATAAAAATAGCTAAAAATAGTAGAAAATACCCAAAGGACATGCTATACTTTAGTGGCAATGATATCCATAAACTAAAGTATAAGGGAGATTGATGTGTCATGTCAGCCGAACAAACGCTAAAGACTCTGATTATTCAGAAAGCTTGGGAGGACGCTTCCTTCAAGGAAGAGCTTTGCACCAATCCTAAAAAGGCCATTGAAGCTGCATTTGGCATCGTGGTTCCTGAAGAAATTGTGATCGTCGCGGTTGAAGAGACAACCAGCAAGTTTTACCTGGTCATCCCTCCAGATCCCGCAGTCGTGCTCGATGGCTCCGACGATCCAGTTGGCATGTGGTAATTGTTACGCCGAGGCACTAACGGACGGGAAGCGCAATATGGCTTCCGTCCCGACGCCCTTGGTACTTGAGAACTCCAACTTCCCTTGCATTACCTCGATAATCCGGAACGTTACCATCAACCCCAGCCCTGTGCCCTTCGTTTTATTGGAGAAGTAAGGCTCCCCTAGCTTGGCAAGCTCCGCTTCATTCATACCTTCACCGTCATCCCTAATATGGACGACAATCTCGTTCTTTTCCTTATAAGCCCAAATTGTGATTTCACCCTGTCCGTTCAGCGCCTCAATACTGTTCTTGATTATGTTGATGAGCGCCTGCTTCAGCTTGGACGAATTGCCCTCAATATAGAGCTGTGACGGAATATCCAGCCGAATGCTCCCGCCCTGCAGATTGGCCAGCGGCCGCAGAATACCCTCGATATGCTTGAGCTCCAGCCCAATATTAAGCACTGATACTTCATCAAGCTCAGGCTTGGCAAAGGTAAGAAAGTCCGTAATGATATGCGAAGCCCGATCCAATTCTTCAATGGCCAGCGCCATAAAATGTCGATCCTTGTCAGAAGAGCTCTCGCGAAGCAGCTGTAAAAAGCCGCGGGTTACCTGCAGCGGATTACGCACCTCATGCGCCACCGATGCGGCCAAGCCGCTAATGATTTCCATTTTCTCGGATCGCTGCAAGCGGGTATTAAACATCTCCAGCTCTTTGGAATAAGCTATCAGTTGCTTGTGGTCACTCGCAAATCGCCGGCCTAAAATAATGATGAGCGAAATAACAAAACAAACGATCCCCCACTTCCAGAGCACCAGTTTATAATTGCCTCCACTCATGTAGTACAGAATCAAATCGATAATGCCCATCATGGCAAAGGACATGAACCCCGTCGAAAAAATGAGCGCTACCTTGTTGCCCTTAAAAGCAAAATACACCGAGCAGCCAAATAGCATGGACAACTGCACGAGCATCGTCACACCCAGTATGGATACCGAAACCAAGTAATACAAGCTGTAGTAGTTATAATCCGTCAACACATTCAACAAAGAACTAATGGCGCAGAAAATCGAAAAGCCAACCTGAAACTTGCGAAACTTGGTCACGAATCCGAGGCGCCGTCCCACCATCATTTTCTCGAAGAAATAGGTAAGAGACGGAAGCAATATCAATAAAGAAACATCAAAAAAGTTATACGCGTAAACGCCAAGCTCCGGATAAAACGTATAAAGGTACGGCGAATACGACACAATCATTAAGCCCGTGGTTAATACAATCAAGCTCAAAGATAGCCAGCGTTTAAACTGGTCCTTTTGCAAGAAGACCAGGCAAATCATCATAACGATGGCAACAAAAACAAATGCACAACCCAAAATAATATCCAACAGACCTGATTTGACATAATTCGACATCAACGCTTCGTAGTCTCCAACGCGAATGGGGATGTCCAGCCCCAGTCTCTCCGTAGCTGTATCCATCCATATCAGCACTTCTTCGCCTGCCTGTGAAGGCTGCAAGGGCAGCAAAATGCGGTGCCCATCATAGAGATGAGTCCGTTTGGCTTCATAAATTAGCTTCTGATCAGCATAGATACGGACATTCTGAGCGTGCAGTCTTTCAATGTACAACCCGTTATGGTCCCATGATAGCTCAGGCAGCTGCAGCCGCACCCATGCTGAGGAAACGCCTTCAGGAATAGCGGGCGGCGGAGTGCTGTCGTTGAGTTGAAACCATTGTGGGCTGCTCTTCGCTTGATGGGTCGTTAACCCGGATGTCGTGTGCTCCCAATTCATCTGCCAATCGTGGATCGCGATGCTTGAAGGAATCGGTTTGCTGCCCTCCTGATCAGGAAGAGCAAGCGCAGCTGCTGGCGCTCCCAGCCAGAGAACGGCCATGATAATAAGAAACGCCGGCCAATACAAAGGCAAAGCTTTCATAGGACCCCCATAGTCACAAGTAATCTCACTTAGTTGTATTAAATTTCGACAAACTTCTCCGTCGTCCTCCCTAAAATGGCTTCTGGAAAAAAATAAAATTCATTCCTAATGATCCAAAAGCCCTGCCTGATCCTACGTTCTCAAAATAGAACGATTCGTTTGGGGAACGATACGGGTAAGGAATAACATACTGACGGCCAAGCCGTACACCAAGAAGGAGGCATCTCCCATGAAAGAAAAAAACAACCATCCGGACTCTCTTGTCACTGAGCGTGAGATCGATCCGTCCTTCGGACTGTTCAATGAGGAAAAAGAAACGGACTACGTACCAGACGCCGAGACGGAGCTGACAGAGCAGTATCCAGAACACGACGTCATTCTTGATGATAAGACTGCAGAGGAAGAACCAGCGAGCACAGAAGCCGCACAAGGCACACCCGTCGATCCGGCGGCACCGGAGGAAATCACTCCCGGAATTGACCTGATTAACGGGGTTGGTACAGAGCCCGAAAAAGAAACTCGTTAATCCATAGGCATTGCATGAACCGGCAGGAGACGACTCCTGCCGGTTTTACAATGATTACTTATACTTGCCAGGTTAGCCTTCTTGCTTGAGGTCATGAAGGAGCTCTCGGGAGAGCTGGTATAGCTGCTGCAGTTTATCCGGCGGCAACGTCGATTGCTGCAAGGCTTGCTCCGGTACGCAAGCTCCTTGCTGCCTAAGTGCAGCCCCGTTGGGTGTCAAGCCGATCAGGACGCTCCGTTCATCGGCACGGTCCCGAGTCCGGGTGACCAGACCAGCCGCCTCCAGCTTCTTGAGAAGTGGGGTCAAGGTGCCGGAATCCAGATAGAGACGGGCGCCCAGTTCTTTGACCGGAATGCCATCTGTTTCCCACAGCACAAGCATCGTCAGATACTGCGTATAAGTCAGATTCAGCGCTTTGAGCAGCGGCTGGTACAATTTTGTAATTTCTCGCGAACAAGCGTACATAGCAAAACAAAGCTGGTGCTCCAGTTTCAGTACATCCGGCGCAATCGCCGCTGCCGTCTCCAGTGCCTCAGCTGATGTCGAACGATTCTCGGTTGTCATGCAAGTCACCTCTTCAATTAAATTGCATGCAATCTAATTCAACGTATTATACCACCCTTGCTCAAAACGTGTCAAAAGACGCAATAGTACGCATAGTAAAGTTGACACCGGTCATTTAGATTGTATAAAATTTAATTGAGAAAAATCGAAATGCAGGAGGGAACGGATATGTCTATCTATGATTACGAGGTAACTACGATTCGCGGGGAATCGCGTCCGATGTCCGAGTATCGCGGAGATGTGTTACTGATTGTCAATACCGCGACCAAGTGCGGTTTTGCCCCTCAGTTTACCGGACTTGAGCAGCTGCATCAGCAATATGGGGAGCAAGGGCTGCGGGTGCTTGGCTTTCCGAGCAACCAGTTCGCCAATCAGGAGCCAGGCGAAGACGCTCAGATCGAACAGACCTGTCAGATTAATCATGGCGTAACCTTTCCGTTGTTTGCCAAGATTGACGTCAACGGCCAGGATGCCCACCCGCTGTATCAATTTTTAAGTCAAGAAGCACCAGGCATCCTGGGCTCCAAGGCGATCAAATGGAACTTCACAAAATTTCTTGTCGACCGTGACGGCCGCGTGGTCAAGCGGTTTGGCCCCCAAGATACGCCAGCCAAGATCGAGCCGCATGTCAAAGCCTTGCTCGGGTAGGTTAGCTAAGGTCAAGCGCCCTATAGGTTCCCCTGCTGCCCGGGCATCGCCCAGGCAGTTTTTGGGTTGCCCGCTTCTGGTTAGCCTTATTCAGGAATAATGGTCTTGACGCGCCCTACCTGACCGTCCTGTAGCCTTACCTTAATCCCATGCGGATGCTGCGGTGAATTTGTCAGCAGATCCTTGACGACACCTCTGGTCGTCTTGCCTGTCCGCTGGTCCTGCTTCAAGACGATGTCCACCGTGATCCCCGGTTTGACATTTGCTCTCAGCTTGCCATCCATTCCTCTCACCCTCCTCCTGCTATCTCTTGTCACGCCCAACAAACGATCTCTATTATGGCATGCCCCATGACAGAAGTATACCCTGGTCTGCCGTTCTTGGATTCGCGCTCCAATGTGGTAGAATACTAAGAGAGCACCACCTGACTAAATCATGTCATACATACGCTACAGGAGGATGATACGATGGCTAATGAGACCGGTTTGATCGTCCAGCAGTCGTTGGACGCACTATTGCAGGATACGGATTTTTTGACCCATCTGAAGGGACTGGACCGGGAGCAGGCCTTCCGCTCGCTGGGGGCAATCCTCTCCACGCCAAATCATATTCATAAGTCCTACCTGAGAATTGTCATGGATAGCGGCAATGTCGTGCGGGTTCCTGCCTTCCGGATTCAACACAATGATACGCTGGGCCCTTATAAAGGAGGCATTCGCTTCCATGAGACGGTGAACGAAGATGAGGTAACCAATCTGGCGACCTTGATGACGCTCAAAAATGCGCTCCATGAAGTTCCGTTTGGCGGTGCCAAAGGTGGCATCATTATCAATCCACGGGATTATTCCGTTCGCGAGCTGTATATGATCTGCAAAAAATACGTCCAGTACTTCAGCGATGTCTTGGGTCCTGACAAGGACATTCCCGCTCCTGATATGGGCAGCGGCGAGCGTGAGATGGACTGGATGATGGCCGAATTTAAAAATATTCATCCCGGCGAGCCTTACCGCGGCAGCTTCACAGGCAAAAGCGTCGTGAATGGCGGATCGCTGGGCCGTCGTGAAGCGACCGGCAAAGGTGTCTATTTCACACTACGCTATACGCTGTACGATTTTATGAAGCATCAGAGCCAGTGGCTCGCCGGTGAGAAAACGCAGGTTAATCCATTCCTGCAGACGGTTATCGGGCATACCGATCGTCCGCTCAAGCTGGCTGTACAGGGCTTCGGCAACGTCGGTTCGGTAGCGGCGCTGGAGGCTTATCAGTGCAAGCTGCTGCAGAACAAAGTCGTCGCCGTCAGTGACCGCAACCATACCTTATACAATGAAGACGGGCTGGATATTCCGGCGCTTGTAGACTATACCGCCAATCATGGCGGGGATCTGCCGCTATCGAAGGATCAGCTGGACGCCGCAGGCATCAAGGCCGAGCTGTTGGACCGTGAAGCCGTGTTGACACTTGACGTGGATGTCCTCATTCTGGCGGCATTGGAGGACCAGATTCATGCGGATAATGCCCATGCGGTCAAGGCCCGAATCATCGTTGAGGGCGCCAATGCGCCCGTAACCGGGGATGCCGACCGGATCTTGGGTGAACAAGGCGTTGTTATCATTCCGGATATTCTGGCCAATGCCGGCGGTGTGATCGTCTCGTACTTTGAATGGCTTCAGGGACGGGAGACGCAATTCTATACCGAAGATGAGGTGTTCAAGCAATTGGTGGACAAAATGCAGCATACCATGGAGTCGCTGCTGCCTGCTTATTTTGGCGGTGTCCATAGCCTCCGGACCCATTGTTACAACCATGCGGTGATGAAGCTTTCTGCGACTCTTTACCGCCTTGGCAAGCTGTATTAGCATGCCGGATGTTTTTTAAAATCACAATTTGATAATCCGCTTCGGATTCGGTAGGATGGGTATAGAAAGAAAGATATGTTTAACGGATGTGGAGCGTGAGAGAGCGATGAAACTTTTGATAGTAGACAACGAAGAGCGTGCCCGCAAAACGATCCACCAGCTGGTTAAGTGGGAGGAATACGGCATCGAACAGGTGCTAGAGGCCGATAACGGACTGACGGCCAAAGACATCATCATGCGCGAGCATCCTCAGCTGATTCTGATGGATATGATGATGCCGCAGATGAATGGTGTCGAGCTAATGAAATGGGTGCATGAGCACGAGCCTACGATCAAGTTCGTCGTCATCAGCGGACACGACGATTTTGATTTTGTTCGCAGCACCATGCGCTACGGCGGCATCGACTACTTGCTCAAGCCGGTCGAAGCCAAGGTGCTGAGCGCTGCCCTCAGCAAAGCGGTGACGGCTTCGCTGCGTGAGCAGCAGGAACGGCAGATTCGGGAACGCCAGCAGCCGCAAGGCAGTCGGTTCATGCCGATGTACGCAGACAAATTGCTGTCTGGCCTGGTTGACGATCCGACCCATCACGAATCGACGATGCGGATGCTCAAGGACGAATGCGGGCTGCCTGAATCGTTCGACACGGTCGCTGTCGCCCTTCTTGAAGTGGACAGCAGTGACTACAAGCTGTTTCAACGTTTTGGCAATGACGCCGACCTGCTGTACTTTGCCCTTCTCAACATTTGCAACGAATTCCTGCAACCGCGGCAGCTCGGCACGGCCTTCCGGCATCCCGGCGAAGCGGGTGAAATTACCCTGATGGTGTGGGACGCCAAGATGAGCCTGACCGTCCTGATGAACGAAATCAATGAAGGCCTGTATACCACGCTGCAGCGCCGCATGCACTTCGGGATCAGTCCGCGCGGTACCTTCCCGTCCGATGTGCCCCAGCTGTATCGGCAAGCAGTAGATGCTCTGCGGGCTCGCAATCTGCTGGAAAGCGACAGCTACATCCATCATGCCCGACCTGATGGAGAAGGTGGCAGCGGCCTCGGTGACGCCCCGGACTTTGCAGCGTCTGCCAAGGACTGGGAGCTTGCCGTTACCAGCGGCCAGCACGAGCTGATCGCCATGGCAGTCGAGGCCTGGATCGGCAAGCTCAAGAAATGCTCTACCATCACCATGGCTCAACTGGAGGCTTATGATGCGGCGATCTCCGGCTTACAAACCCGCATGCTGGAGCACACCGCAGGCGCGCAGGCGCCGGAGCTCTATGCCCAGCTGGAGCAGGAGCAACGCACGCATGCAGCATCACAGTCTGCCAGCCCCGGCTTCTCTCTGATGGCCCTGCAGGACCGCTGGCAGCGTATGCTGATCCGGCTCTCGCAAAAGCTGCTCACCCACCAGCGCCACCAGCGTTAGCTTCGTTGTCTTCGCTCTGTCCCGGCTTGCCGGGGCAGGGCTTTTTTGTGAGTGCTGGCCCGCCGGGCGGGCCGAGGATAGGACCGGCTTGGCTATTATGGCCGAGGGCGGGACGGGCAGGGAGGCTATGGCCGAGGGCAGGTGCTGTAACACACCTTTCTTCCTCTATTTGCTCGCACCTCCCCCGTTCACCCAATGCAACACACCTTTCTTCCTCTATTCGCTCGCATCTCCAGCCTCCGCCCACTGTAACACACCTTTCTTCCTCTATTCGGTCGCCACTCCACCCTCCGTCCGCTGTAACGCACCTTTCTTCCTCTATTTCCTTGCATCTCCGCCGTCCGTCCGCTGTAATACACTTTTCTTCCTCTATTCAGCCGCTCCCCCGACTACTCAACTGATCAAAACACACCTTCTCTCCCGCTCAACCGCTTGAAACTTCGCTCCGTACATGGTATCGTGGCTTTGTTTGTCCTACATATGTCTGCCTCATCCCCATAAATTAAGGAGGTCCCTCATGTGGAAGCCTGACCGTGACAGCGGGACACCATTATATGAACAAATCGCCGATCATCTGGAGCGGCGCATCTCCTACGGTGAGCTGCCACCCGGGACCCAGCTTCCGTCCGAACGCAAGCTGGCTGAGCAGCTTGGCGTGAATCGCAGCACCATTATCCAGGCTTTTGCCGAGCTGCGGGCGATGGGTATTCTGGAGAGCCGGACGGGCAGCGGCACGCGCGTCAGCCTCAGCAAGTGGGGCGCCATCCCCAAGCATACACCGAACTGGAAACGTTACGCCGAGGGCGGCAGCTTCCTTCCCAATCCGCCGTTTATGCGCCGAATCCGGGAAGTGCTCAGTCAGCAGGAACTTATTGATCTGGCGAGCGGCGAACTGGCGGCCGATTTGGCACCTACCGACGAGATTGCCACATTGATGAGTGAGCGGCGCTTTTCATCCTATCTCGGCTATGACCATCCACAAGGGTATCTGCCACTACGACAGGCGCTGGTTGGTTTTTTGGAGACCCATCGCGGGCTGCAGACGACGGAGTCGTCCATCCTCATTACCTCGGGATCCCAGCAATCCCTGTATCTCATTACTCAATGCCTGCTAGCACCAGGCGATGCCGTGGCTGTCGAGGATCCTTCATATTGTTACTCGCTCCCGATGTTTCAATCGGCTGGACTGCGGTTGTTCCGTTTGCCCGTAGATGAAGAAGGTGTACATCCGGATGATCTCCGTGAGGTGTACCGGATGCACCGCATCAAGATGGTTTTTCTCAACCCCAATTATCAAAATCCTACGGGGACCGTCATGTCCGAAGCCCGTCGCAAGGCCGTGCTGGAGGTGGCGAGCGAGCTGGCGCTGCCGATTGTGGAGGATGATCCCTTCAGTCTGACAGACTATAATGGAGCCCCTCCGCCGCCGTTCAAAACGTTAGATACTGCCGGCTCTGTATTGTATATTGGCTCGCTCTCCAAAATTGCCGCTTCCGGACTGCGCATCGGCTGGATGGTCGCTCCACGGACTGTCGTGGAACGGCTGGCTGATGCCAGGCAGCAAATGGATTTCGGGCTTAGCATTATCCCTCAAGAAATCGCTGCCCGTTTTCTGCGATCAGAAGCCCTCTTGCCACATCTTGACCGGCTGCAGGTAGAGCTGCACTACAAGCGGGATCTGCTTATTGAGGCACTGCGCCGGGAACTCCGTCCTGAACAGATTGAATTCTTCATCCCCGAGGGCGGCTTGCATTTATGGTGCAAGCTCCTGCCTCCCGTCCATGATGGACGTCTGCTGGAAGCCGCCATCAGGCGCGGAGTCGTATTTGTGCCCGGTAGCGTCTACGGCTCCGAGTCCGGTTATGTCCGTTTCACCTTTGCCAGGCCGGATGCGGCTGATATTGGTCCAGGCATCGCTGCCTTTGCCCAAGCCCTGAACGATGTGCAGGCTTCCCAAGACACCAACAACTGATCAAAAACACCAAAAAGCCGTCCCGTCGCATACGCACGGAACGGCTTTTATGGCAGAAGAGTCAATTCAAAAACCACAGAATTCCCACCACGACAAGAACACTTGCTACATAAATGGCGCTCAGACGAAGCCATTTGCGGCCGGTGTTTTTCATATAGCGTGAATCCGTTTGCTTGTTGCTGTTTGATTGCCCTATGATAATGGTCGCGACTGCGCCGAGGACAACCAACACGATTGCCGTGATATGAAGCCATTGCATACCCATCACCTGCCCAACCTACGAGTTATACATCTCTGATTATTATAGGCGCCTTGGCGCAGGAGCACACCACCCAATTGCCGGCCGCTTGGCCCAACCAATCATTGTTGATCATTTTTGCGCATGAAGGTTACCTGCTTGCGCAGGTGATCACCACTCGTCGCATGACCGTTAAACGGGTAAATCTGCATCTGCTTCGGTGCGTCCAGCCGGTTATAGAAAGCGAAGATTGTCTCCGGCATACAGATAGGATCCTTCAGGCTGACCGAGACAAAGGTGGGGACCGTCAGGCGTCTGACCAGATTAATCATATCAAAATAGCTCAAGGTCCGCAGGACCTCCTCCAACCGCTCCGGCTGCCGCGAGACAAAGCTGGCCGCTTCGATCAGCGAGCCCTGCGAATGGTAAATCCCGTAATCCATGTGGCACATATTAGGAATGTCGGCAACCACCTGGCTCGGAATGTCACTAAGCGCACCTGTAATTAATGCCAAGCCGCCGCCTTGACTGCCGCCCATGACGGTAATGCGGCTGGCGTCCACCTCCGGCTGTGCTGCAGCCCATTCTACCGCGCGGATCGCATCGACCGTGATGGCCTGGTAGTAGCTGCCTTTGGGATGGAGCAGTCCTTGTGTCATCCAACCCGACGTTTTACCATGGTGCTGAGCTAGCAAATTTCCAGTATCGCCGCTCTGACCACGAACATCAATGGCAAACACCGCATAGCCCATCAATAGCCAGGCTGCGTATTGCTCCGGATTGCCTTTACTTCCATGATAGCCGTGATACATGACCACACAAGGCAGCCCCTTGCCGCCCTCCGGCAATCCAAACTTCGGCAACACGTACCAGCCGTGAATCGGCGTATCATCGTAGCCTTCGTAAGTAACCTTGTACACTTCCATATGGTCAGACAGACTTTCCTGTGCTTCCCGGCGATCATTGAGCGGCCGGGCAGCAGCCGTCTTCAGTGTCTCTTCCCAAAACTCCCCTAAATCTTCCTGTGACGTTTGCGGGGCTGAATAGTTCTCCAATTCCGCAATCCGTTTCGCTACAAAACTCAGCGTCATCCATTCCTTTCCCTAGTCCGGCGGGCGAGCGAATTCATCGAAATATTGATGGTACGCAGTGGTGCTGCTCCCCACATCAGGTTATTTTAATCCCCACAATACCCGCTGATTCCACTTTTGTAAAGGCTTTTATGGGCGATCTTGGTTGTCAGAGTCTTTGGTGGAGGGGGCGGATGGTAGGGTTAGGCTGGACTCTGGGAGTTTGTGAATTCGTTCACAAATCGGTCACGAGCCCCATATGATTGTGAAAAAAATCACGTTAGCCTATTGCACTCCGTTTGAATTCAGTATATAGTTAACTCATCGCCACACATTGTGAATTAAATCACGTGAATTAAATCACAAGTCTTAAGCTTAACGACTACCTTGCCCCTGCTCTAACGAAACTAAGCAGCGCTAACTGAGCTTATTGGGGAGGATTTCACTTCTAAGGAAACTAGAGCACGTTATTCATTCGTTCTTGTCGTTTCAAACGAGTAATTCGCCAGAATAAGAATACTGAGTTTCGTATGGCACTGAAATCGTAAGGTTTTGTGCAAGATAACGATATGAGGTTTCATTAGATTCCGTTTACAACACACCTTTACACTAATACTCACTGATAATTACTATCTTGGCATTTATCCAAGCAATTGAATGACTTTCTAACGCAACCCAATTGACTTACTAACACTAACGCACCCCAAGTTTGTGAATTAATTCACGAAACAACACTAACCAACTATGTGAAATAAATCACGATATCCTAAGGAGGAACTTTTTATGAAGACAACTAAAATCGCCGTTATCGGCTGTACCCATGCAGGCACCGCCGCCGTCACCCAACTCGCCCAGCAGCACCCCGACGCCGAAATCACCGTGTACGAGCGGAATGACAACATCTCGTTCCTGTCGTGCGGAATCGCACTAGCCGTGGGCGGTGTGGTCAAGGATGCCGAGCAGTTGTTTTACGCCACACCGCAGCAGCTCGAAGGCATGGGCGTGAAGATGCGGATGCGCCACGAAGTACTCGGGGTAGATGCCCAGGCCAAGACTTTGACCGCTCGCAGCCTGGAGGGTGACAACATCATCACCGACACGTATGATAAGCTCGTCATGACCACTGGCTCGTGGCCCATTATTCCGAAGATGAATGGTATGGACCTCGACAATATCCTGCTCTGCAAAAACTACGGTCATGCAAAAACGATCATGGCCAAAGCCACGGACGCCGAACGCGTTACCATTGTGGGAGCCGGATACATCGGGATCGAATTGGTTGAAGCTTTTGAGGAGATGGGCAAGCAAGTAACGCTGATCGACAACATGGACCGTATTCTTTGCAAATACCTCGACCAGCCGTTCACCGACCCGCTGGAAGCTGAACTGAAGCGTCGTGGCGTGGAGTTGGCGCTGGGCCGGAGTGTGGAAGCTTTTGAAGGCGAGGATGGCCAAGTACGACGGGTGATCACGACCAATGGTACACTAGAGACTGACCTAGTTGTGCTCTGCATCGGCTTCCGTCCCAACACCGAGTTGTTGAAAGGGCAAGTCGAGATGCTGCCAAACGGCGCGATCATCGTCGACGAGTATATGCGCACCAGCAACCCGGATATCTTCGCTGCAGGCGACAGCTGTGCCGTTCATTACAACCCGACCGGTGCGATGGCCTACATCCCGCTCGCCACCAATGCAGTCCGTATGGGTACCCTGATTGCCCGCAACCTGATGCAGCCGACCATCCGTTACATGGGCACGCAAGGCACCTCGGGGCTGAAGCTGTATGACTACAACTTAGCTTCGACCGGAATGACGGTTGCAGCCGCTGCAGCCGCCGGATTGGATGTCCAGGAGCTGACGCTGCGGGACCATGACATTCCAGAGTTTATGCCGCACTACGAGCAGGTGCTGATCCGACTCGTTCATGAAACAGCTACAGGCCGCATCGTCGGTGGTCAGATCCTCTCGAAGGCAGACCTGACTCAACAAATCAACACCCTGTCGGTCTGCATCCAGAACGGCATGACCGTCGCCGAGCTCGCCTTCGTCGACTTCTTCTTCCAACCGCACTACAACAAGCCTTGGAACCTGCTCAACCAGGCTGGCTTGCAGGCGATGGCCGCAATGGATCATCGGGGGAAAGTGAAGGCTTAATGTGAGGGGATGGGGAGAAGAAGAGCGGATTTAATGCGCGATGACTAGCGGGATAAAGTACAAGTTTAATACGGTGATGTCTAATTGGAATGAGTTACAGGCAAATACGTAATGCGTAATCGGAGGAGAAAACAAGCAGATTACGCGATAGGGAATCGAGAATTATGTAGAAAGCTCGGGATCGTCGGTGGACGGTCCCGGGCTTTTTGGTTGTGTGGGGAGTTACTGTGTTGGGAGTGGTCTGGGTAGGGAGCGAATGTCGTGGATTCGAAAAACCGACCTTATTTACCCTCGATCGGGCTGCGACAGCTCAATAAGCTCGAAATTTCATATACATTTGAGTAGTTTGGTAGCAAATCGCTGAATTAAATGCGAAAAATCGTGTTATTGTTTGTGCCTACGGGTATACTATCTTCTCGCGCTATACTAACAGCTTACGGGGTTCGATAGCTTGAACGGCGGTTGGTCGAGATCATTTGTAACGGTTTATTTGCTTTTGCCGATGAATTGACTGCGGTGCACTACCGCCAGCATCCGGAAGAAATCATAACTGCCGCGCACCGGCGTCTCGATAACTCCTTGCTTAACCGCAGCATCCACCGCTCCCTGTGCCCAGGCCGGGACCGCACTATCGTGTGATTGTTCCAGCTGATGCAGCCGCTGTTCCAGCCGCTGGAGCTTCGCTTCCATCGCTTGCTTTTCGCTCAAGGTCCATTCCTCCTCTACCTCATCATAGCCCCGCAACTTCTCATCGCGAATAATTGTGATAAGTTTATGGGCATAGTTCGGATCCGTCGCATAGCCGCAGACCTGCAGCATCTCCGCTTGCGCCTCGGGTGTCATCGCCCGCCGCACCCGCTCGTAGCGCGGCAGCCGGAACAACAGATCCTGATCCATGTAAAAGTCATAAAGCGTATCATACGCCCGAAACGCAGCCTGAATATCTACCCGCTTTCCGTCGTAGACTTCCCAAGTGCCTTTGTAGACCACCCCGCCCCGCCAGTAAGCGTTGGGGGAGCCGCTGCCCACCTTAATTCCGCCAAGATTGTTCCAGGGATGCAGCACTCCGCCGGTCTCCAGGATGTTCTGCGCCAGCCGCACCGACGGAAAGATCGCCGAGCCGTCTCGCCGAGCCTTCTGCACAATGGGGGCCAGTTTTGCTACAAACGCCTTGCGACTAAGTCTGACCATCGCGTACGCCCTCCCGGCCCTGCTTCACCACTTCGTAGCCGTATACTGCGACAGCCCCACAAAGAAAGCCTTGCAGCAGCTGCAAGGCCCCGAAGCCGAGAATCCAGATTGAAAACCCGACACTAAACATCGTAACTACATAGACGATCGCCCAATTCGGTACCTTTGGCGTCTGCTTGAGGATATACCCCAACGTCCAACAGGCTACCAGTACCACAAGCAGCGCCGGGTCCAGCACCTCTTGCACCACATCCCATTCCATGGCTTGTCCCTCCTTATCGAATAAAATTAATGCCAAACACATAAGCGACAATAATAAAGATCGTGCCGCCCAGGACATACTGGAGGAAGGTCATCCAGGACTTCAGGGTGGTCTGGCGCTCCAGCGCCCCTTCCGTCTGGGCGGCTTTGATCAGCTCGGCATTATCCCGCTGCAACTGCTGCATCCAGCTAAAAAGCTTGCTCTCCAGCTTGTCGATTTTCTCGCCGAAGCGGTCGTATTGTTGTTGGAGACTACGCGAGATTTCTTTAAGCTCCCGTAGCTCTTTCTCGTGACGCGCTCCAGCCTTTTCAATTAGCTCAATTCTCGCTTGTACAGTTAGATACTCTTGAGCGGCTCTCAACATCTCAGCTTGCACAGCCTGGATATGCTCCTCGACCTTCTGCAGTCGCTCCACGGTGTCCTTGCTGATCAACTCCATGCCTTCACCTCCCTATTATCTATACAAAGTTATTAATGGTTTAAGAATAATAGAATAAATCAAATAGTATTTGTATTTTTCATTAAATGCAATGACTTTACTTTAACGCTCCCCGTATTAAATAATGAATTGGAGTGTAATGTTGAGCCATAACTCTTATCTCCACGTGAATGGTGCTTTTGAAAGGAATTGGTTTCGATCCTATTGACACTCCTTGTCCTAAGCTCACGTTAGGATATTGTAGTCTTGGTGCTAAATCGCCAATTAGTCCATAACGACTAACTGTACTTGGTGACGCAGTATTCATGCCCCAACCATTAACTCTTTGATTGTTTCCTGTAGCATAAGATAAGGCACTTTGTTCAATATAGCCAATCGGCATATGTGAAGAAGAGTTGCTATTCGGACGTAAATTTGTCGAGTAAAGCGTAACAACCCCATCAATTTTTATTCTTATCTCTCTTTCAATTGCTAATGAATGATCCGAATACATTGAATCTATAACAGCTACACTAAGTTCACCTTCTCCAGAGACTTCCCATATTGTCCTCCAAATACTTGGAGTCATATCGGAAAAGTTGTTAATAACTTCAATTGGAGAATAGTTCTCACTCCCCATGCTGAACCACCTCGTTCCATCAAAATATTCCAACTGTCCATTCTGTAGCCTCATAGGCACGCTACCCGTCAACTTATCAATCGCCTGCTTCGTCCGCTGCGGCGTCATATACGCTGTACTCGCTGTCCCCGCCTCAGCCTGCGCCTGCGTCGCAACCGCATAGTTCTGCACGCTCGCGAGGCCCACGTCCGTCTTCGTTAGAGCTACCGCACCCGTGCGCCCAGCCACACTTGTTACTGTATTGGGCTGCGCCCCAGCCGTAATCCCATCCAGCTTGCTCTTATCGCCTGAACTCATCAACCCATTCGCACCCGTCGTCGCCACCGAAGTGCCCGCCTTGGCGTTCCACGCGGCTTTCTCAGTGTCACTGACGAAGCGGTTGTTCGCGTCCTGGCTGATAATTGAAGCTGGGTGGTTTGCAGGATGCACATAGTTGTTAGCACCTGCAGCGATCCCGTCCAGCTTGCTTTTGTCACCGGAGCTCATGAGTCCGTTTGCGCTGGTTGTGGCGACGGAGGAGCCGGCTTTGGCATTCCACGCGGCTTTCTCGGCATCAGTGACAAAACGGTTGCTTGCATCCTGCGTAATAATAGAGGCCGGATGGTTGGCAGGATGGACATAGTTATTCGCACTCGCCGCGATGCCGTTGAGCTTGGCTTTGTCAGCTGCTGCCATTCGGCCGTTCACTGTGGGAGAAGCGACACGGGACACCTCAGAGTCGAGGATGTCCATGTTGTCGTTCAGGTCGTTGATATCAACGATATCCGTGCCTTCCGGTTTTTTGAGATTCAGATTGCCTGTCGTTTGCATGTTCAATTCACGCTCCTTCAAATACTTTTAAATCATTCCATGTTTTAACTCTTGCCTGGGACCACGTTAGACTCTGAAGACTCTCCCACCAGGTGTAGGTATAAACGAAATCGTAAGAGAGGTGAGCCGGCTTTATTTCCTCAATCGTTTGGATCAGTCCAGCCATGTTCGGTGGGATACCAAGCTGACCAACAAATCGGATGAGGAAATGATATGCTTCCATAGATTGCTCAACAATTACATCCCCACCCGAAAAGGTGGAGGCTATACGTTGAATCATGGCCGAAGTCGTCGTACCTGAACCTTGCATCTTTGCCTTGATGATCTCCCGCCGAGTGGCTGTTAGCTGGGAAGGGTCGGTGGTTAGCCCAAACTCTTTTTCCCATCGATCCAGTCCCCAGGTGGTCGTATCTATATAGAGCTGATCCATGATATTCTCTAAATCTTCAATCAATAATTGAAGTTCCTTACCAATCGAGTCTTGGAGAAGCTGAAAATCTAGGACCTCGGTGTAGTAAGAAGGTAAATATGACATCAAGTTAATTCCTTGTCGTGGTGGGTTATCACCTTCTTCAGAAATTGCTGTGAATAGAACCGTACCGTAAAGCTCTTTACCGTACGTCACTATGCATCACCTCTTAACTGCGCCCAAGTGAGTGCCCCTTTGTGAATGACGTTGTCCGCGTATGCCAGTATTTTCGGACTCCCCCAGCTGGTCGCCCCTTGTGTAGCCTGGTAATGTCGGATAGTCATGGTTGACTTGTCAAATACAAGAGCATTGACCAAACCGCCGGACGAGTCTGTATAAGTGTTTAGTACCAGCATGTCTTGATAGACACTGTTGCTTCCACCCGTCATGCCTCCAAGTGAAGTAAATACAGCTTCGGCATATCCTTTTACTGTGTCCACAGGTTTACGGTCGCGATCATCAATTCTTTGCAGGCGTGCATGATCATGCGCATTTGGCGCAAACGTGGCAGGCTTGCCGCTTACTCCTAACCAAGGAACTGTATCCGCCGCCTCTGCTGCGTCAATCTTACCGTTATCATTCGTGTCGTAGACAGATTTCGTCATGTCACCGTAACCTGCGCCTCCTAATTGAGACTGAGTTACGAACGTTGATGAGATCCGGTTGTCCGGGATCTTACCAACGGCATCCAGCTCAGCATACCCGTTAGCGGCACCCCGACGGCTGACATTTTCGGGTGTAAAGCCAAGTGCTGCCTGTTTTGCATTCCAAGTAGTTCGTTCAGCTGCTGTGATATGCCTGACAGCATCATTAGCGTGACTATCCACTTTTGACTGAGCCCCGGTTATCGTCTCTTTACTGTTCCAGTTCGCTTTCTCGACGTCGCTTACGAAACGATTACCTGCATCTTGTGTAATAATGGATGGCGGGTGGTTAACAGGATGTGTGTAATTGTTTGCCCCGGAAGCTACGCCGTCAAGCTTGGTCTTGTCTACTGCGCTCATGAGTCCAGATGTAGCAGATGTCACAATTGCTGTGGACGCCTTGGCATTCCAGGAATTACGCTCCGCAGAGGATAGGTGCCGAACACCGTCCTCGATGTGAATGTTGAGCTCTGATTGGGCATTATCTGCCTTATCAATAGCACTAGCCACTGCAGTAGCGACTGTATCTACCTCTGCTTTGCGGGCAATATCATCAGCTGCTGCTGGAGCTGCAACCTTAGCCCGTCCCGAGCCGTCACGCTTAAGCAGCGTCCCGGCTGTAGCCACATGAGTAGCTTCATCTAGCAAGGTTTTGATCACTTCTAACGTGATACTTGGTAGCGACCTCCAGTTGGCCCCGCCGGTGATTGCCTTCATTGCATGTGCAAGCCCCCCGAGCAGACCTGAAAGCGTCCCTGTATCAGAGATCGCCGCTGTTGTATCGCTGATGGTGCGATTACCAATTACGGCATCGGTGGCGCTGCCTGATGTTCCCGCACGAGCTGCAATACCGGCTAGCTTTGTCTGTTCCACTGTCGTATAGTCTTCTGTTGACAAGCCCTTTCCGATTACCTTATCCACCTTAGACGCTAGCTGGGTGGTCATAGTGCCAGCGAAATCAGGATCATTGTTCAATGCTTCGGCAATCTCCTGAAGCGTATCTAGCGCATCTGGAGCCGCTCCAATGACACTCTGGATCCGAGCATCCGTTTGTTCTCGGGTATAAGTCGTCGCCTTGTCGGCCTTTGTCAGCAGCTGAGAATCAACGTAAGTTTGATCGGACTTACTTCTCTCAGCCGTCTCCAGCCGTTGGCGGGTATCGCTAACTAGCGAATCATTAGAGGACTTATAGCGCTCTACCTCAATTTGTGTCGATGTAACTGCTGTTTGCAGCTCGTTTACATCGTCGGCCTCAACCGTATCACCTGGCGTTTCGTAAGTAACGTAAACCTCCGCCTCGCTGGAGAAGATGCGTATGAGTCGCCGCCAAGGTGTGTTGCTGGGGACAGAGATTGTCCAGTTTGTAATCTGCTCACCGGTCAAACGAGGACCAGTATATACACGAATGGTTTGATTATTAATATTGTCGTGACGTAGCGGTCCGTTGTAACTCCCGTCAATAACTTTTAGTTGTTCTTCAATAACGTAAGGGTTACCCGTTGGATTTTTATTAAGTCTCTCGTAGAATACATCGATTTTGTTTGGATACGCCATGTCACACCTCCAAGTCCACAATACCGATTATTGGGACCTCGTCGTCAGCCAATGCTATGTTAGCTGATGAACTTTCATTAAGTGTCAATTCGGAATAATCCAGTATACCCTCGGTCGCTAACAGCAGCGAACCAATAACCGGCAAACTAACATAAGTGGCACTAAACGAGGCCTTTTGCCGCCATTCTTCTAATTGGTTCAAAAAATTATCCGTAACCATTTGCAGACCATATCCCGGTGCCAATATTACCTTTGCCGAGAAATCAATAATTTTCCCTTTCGCAGACGCCACGGTAACATGAGCGCCGATTGGTGCTTGACCTTCACCTTTTCCTTTTTCAGGATCGATGTAATTTTGCACCTTCTCTACTAATTCTTTATTTGCAGGCGCCATATCTGCACCTACTATCAGTACCATGACTGTACCTGGCCCTTCCCAAAGAGGAGTTACTTTTACACCACCTACACCCGCCACTGAGCGAGCCCAATGTACATAATGAGCCTTGTTGCCGCTTGTTGCAGGTTGCTTGGCGTCGTCTAAATAACGTTGGCGAAGCGCATCATCTGTCTCCTGGTCTGATCCAGGTATGAGCACCTCTCCCAATCTAGCTGTTGCTAACCCGTCAATATAACCGATTGGTAACAAATCCCCAAAATATTGATTTCCCTTATTGCCCGCTTCCTCCACTTGCAGTCGATAAGCACCATCAGCAGTTTGATCCAGCACAAAAAAGTTTAGACCACCTCCAGAGAATCTCTCTCCAGGAGCCACAGGTAACAGTAGTCCAGATCTATCACGGAACTCGGCCTTACGTATAGCAGGTGTTGCAGGGTGTCGAATAATTCCTCTCTCGGAGGCACGACGAGTCAAGTATTCACCACCTGCAGTGTCAACAAAATAAAGTTCTTGATTCACATCAAGCTGTGAATACAATTGAGCCATTTCTATGCCGGCTGGTGCCATCGCATCAAAAATGATACTGCCTGGTCGCTTGTCGATACTGTCAGGTATGCGGTCCATCATACGTCGCAAGATTACTTCATAGGTTTGATTTTCATACAACTTATATCACCTCCTGAATTGGCGTTGAGCCAAATATAGTATCTACGACGAATTTCAAGACGAGGCTATCATTGCTTCTTGAGAATTCAAAATTGTAAATTCGTGTAATTCTTTCATCATATATAAGTGCCTCTGTTATTGTACGAGCAAGCTCACTCTCCATAAGATCGTTGTTGCTTACACCGATTGCATTGTGCTCCGAACCGTAACTATCAGGATAAATCATGTGAGCATAACGTGCTGTGCGAAGGGTCTTAAAAACGTATTGTTTAATGGTTTCAGACCCTTCAATTATGCCCTTAAACTTTCCGGTTCTAAAATCAATGCCGTAGGTCCTTGTAGTCTGAGGCTGACCTTCAAATATTTCAGGGTACTTAATGTCAGGTTCCATAGGTCACCACCCGATCTAAAATAAAAAATGATTGCCCGCCTTGTAAGGCAGCAACCATGATTCGATCTCCAACTTTTAATTGATTGTTGATTTGAAGTACTGCCATTTGTCCATTAATATTAAATTCATGAGAGGTTACGCCGAGATGCTCCGCCACAAGCAAAAACTCTCGCGGATAGGTTCGTTTAATATCATCACCCAGGCGGACCGACAGTTCCGGAGGAGAAGTGACCACCACTCCTTCCAGGAGTCTCAACGGCTTACTGGTACGAACAGACTCCGCAACAATTGATTTGATCGTCTCATACACCTCTTATCGCCTCCCTTAGGTGTGTCACAATGTTAGTCGCTATCGATCGGTTCTTCAGCAATATCAGGTAGATCATCTGTCTCGGTCAACGTTAGATTCATTGAATAATCGTTGCCTTCAAAGCTATGAGAATCATCATCTACGTAGTATCCTTTTTTTATGCCGAGCTTGGGGACGATAACATGAATACCAGAACCAGCCACGACATCAACGATACCCAACGACTGCAATGTGAAAGTCCTATTGATTTTTCCACGCTCACTAAGCATTTGTACCGCTCGTTGTTGTAACTGAGCCTTGTTGAGCTTATCAAATACCATCTCATTAAGCTGCAAAACGCCGAATCGCGACTGTAAAAGCTGGCTGTCGGCAACGGCGGTGATTGATTCTTCCTCATCGCCTGATCTGAGTTTCACCCTGGAAACCGTCTCCTCAATTGAAGTGGAATAATTAAAATCTGTAAGATTTACTCCTTCTTGGATAATCCACTTATGGACATTCTCAACATTCTCAATTAACTCTACCTTACCAATCCGCGATCGAAGCGTGTAGCGTTGACCTGTAGATTTAAAAGTGCTGTCTAAAGCCGATAGAACCATGTCATAAAGAGTATCATCTTCGCTGACTTGTCGCGGTTTGACATACCTTGTATCAGAAATTTTGCCTATCTGCAACTGAAAGTCGTTACATATCTGATGAAGAATTTCACTGGCCTTTTTGTTGACGAATGTATAGGTGTCTGAGTTATTAACCAAGTAATATAGGTTATCATAAGCAGTCCAAGAGAGCGATCCGTCTGAACGGAAGTCTCGAGTGAATACGATACCGCGAAATAGTTCCTGGCCCTTCCAGCGAAAGATGACAGCATTACCTTCCTCAATTACATTTGTGCGACCAGAGGTTTGCGTTATGGTCATATCAACTTGAATCGACCTAGGGGCTCTATATTTTGCGCCACGCCACTCCACTCGACTTACAGGTAAGATGTAGTTCCCATCTTGACGAGTCACCCATATCTCAATCATATTTTCTCACCTCAATTTACTACTTGGGCAGATATAACACTTTTCCGATCTGGATGGTATATGGCGCTTTTATACCATTTAGCGCGGCAATCTCTTTATACCTTGTCCCATCTCCAAGCTGACTCTGGGCAATTTTCCATAAGCTATCTCCAGCTTTTACAGTATAGCTGCTTGGAGAACTTTGATCGCCCGGCCGGTTACTGTCGTCTCCTGTTGTAAGCTCCCCATAACCAGCGTGATCTGGGCTGAGTTTTCTCGGCTTTATCATTCGATATTCTTTCAGGGTTAGACTAAAGTTCAACCCATCTTCGCCCGCTCGTTCTGAAACTGAGAAATCATCGATCGTCGCAGCGTAATTAATAGGTGTCCTGGTTATGATGAACCGAACAGGTATACCGCTCCGACGCCATCGTTCTATTGTATTCCGCACAACCCAAGGGGATGGAAGGTTTCTGTATGCACAGTAAGGCCCCCATACTTTTGGAAGGAAGCTAGAAAACTCAAAGGTCAATAACACAGGATCTTGGATGATACTGATTTCGCCTAAGCCAGCCACATTGACGCTTGTGTTTTGGCTACCTGATTCAATAGAAATCTCCTCAGGATTAACGGGAAGTTGCAACTGCTCTGCTCCATTGTTGAATTTAAACCAGAACTCCATTAGGCGTATACCCCCTTAGCAGAAGTAGACTGGCCATCACGTAATGCATTTTCTATCTTAGCCAAGACGGTGTTAGCGACACGTTCGGCGTCCTGATTATTACTATAATGATGATCTCCGCTTATTTGTACAATAATGCTTCCACTTGACGCGCCGCGACCTCCACCAGAAGCCATATTACGAATCAATTCAGCCTCCCGGCGTGGCAATACTGTCTCACCCTTGTGCAATGCAGCAGGATAATTGTCAAATGGGACATTAGATATGCCTTTTGCATGCTGATTAAGTTGAATAAATCCAGCACCACCCATCCATTTGGGAAGACCGAACTTAAAATCACCGCTCATTACTTGACTTGTTTGCTCTTTAAATACTTCGAAAGCCTCACCCATACGTCCCAGCATTCGATTGAAATCATCTAAAATATTTTTCAATCCATTTATGCGCTCACTAACAAAATTAAAATAACGATCCAACATTTCCATAATAGACTCCCAATTTTTCCATGCCTCCCATACAGCCCATACCACGGTAACAATTGTACCTATGACGGGCACTAGTCGAAGAGCGATACCAATCATCCTACCTAGAAAAGAAAATAAAGGTTTACCCCAGTTAATAAGAGCTATGAATCCTTTCGAAAGCCAACCAACAGCTGCCGTGACAGCGCTCACTGCAACTCGAACGTATTTTATTACCGTTCCCAAAGAGTTTAGTATTGGCCCAACAATTCTAACAACTCCCATAAGTAAAAATAAAGCCGATCCAACGATCTTCAAGATTGGCAATAGCCATTCCCAATTTTCAACAACCCATCGAATCCCATTGGCCAGAGTATTACCTAGGGCAACGCCAAGTTCAGTAACACTTGTTGAAAATTTGGCAATGGCCTCTTGTCCCTCTTTAGAAGACATCCAAGCATGTAGTTCCTGAAAGGCTGGAGCCACATCTTTCATAATAGCTTTACCGATATCTTCAAAAATTAAGAGTGATGCTCTCACTAAATCATTCATGACTGTGAACGGATTACTTTCACGCATTTGATTAAATTGATTGTTCAATTCTCCAGAAACCTCGGCGATGTTTGCTAACTCCCGAGCCATCTCAAGTATGGATACTTTATGTTCTTCAAAACCCGAGCCAAATAAATCCTTCCCTAATTTCTCTTGCTGCAGAGCATCCATCTTTGAAAACCCTGTAATCATTTCAGCCATAATAGCATGTTGTGGCACATTATCTGATTTAATTTGTTTTACGCGGTCCTTGCCTAATATATTCGCTAGAACCCCCGAGCTATCATCAGCGGTTGCTAAAGAACCCCACTCTTGAATAGCGTCGGCTAATAAACGATAATTATGGGCACCGGCTTTTTGACCAGCCACTAGACCGCTAGCTAATTGATCCGGTGAGATACCTAATTCAGCAAATGTGGCGGCGTACTCCGTGAGTGTCGGCATAAGATCCTTCGCCATATCACCACCGTTTTTGTGTACATACATTAGACTATCCAGTGTTTTTTCGAAATTTACTCCCATAGCATTTAAAAAGGTAGTGCCTACTTTTTCAATTTCACCATCTTTCATTGAAGGTATTAGAGAGTTAACCTTACTTGAAAGTAGTGCAGCCTCAACCAGACTGTCATCTCCTAAGTTTGTTTGCTGAGCTATAGCTGCGATAGATGAAACAACTTTTTCTCTCGAGGTCCCAGCATTATTATGATAATAAATTTCTTTCACCGAATCGCTGACAAAATCGTTGTTTAACCCTGTTATTGCCCCAGCCCTCGAATCCATTTCATAAGCTTTTGCTCCTGATTTATAGAGACTCTTGGTTGAATTAACACCAAAATCAGTTATGGCTACTGCCTTTTTATTAAGTGAGTCAAGTTCTTTACTAATTTTTTTTATAATTGGAGATGCACGATTTTTGATCCGAATTATCGGGGAAGTAACCTTAGACCTTAAGCTTTTCAGTAATTTGGAAACTGATTCGACTGTACGGGTTGCACGATCTCTTACTGATAATGTAAAAGGAGTACGGTTAAATTTTCTAACCATCGTATTAACTTGTTTAATGGAGTTAGAAAGCCGACGAAATCCCTTTAGTGGGTTTACCAACTTCCGACTAATTAAATCACTGAATTCAAAAGTAGCAGTGACTTTTGCCATACTCAAAACCTCCTAGACAACTTAAAAGAACCCCCGTAGGGGTCCAATACAGGAGTGATTGGAAGTGCCAATCTTCCGATACTCTTCTACCGCGATACTTTTGAAGCCTTCTCTTCATCAATAATGTACTTTTTAATACTAGCGTATATAAAGGCCCGGTGATGCGGGTCCATAACATAAAGATCATGCGGCAGTATCTTTAGCTTGTGGAGCGCCCAATGGGCGTACACGGCATCCCGATCACCGGACTCGATTAGTTTTTTGCGTCTTCGGTTAACTCGTCGAACTCTTCATCAAACCCATTAACACGTTGAACAGCATTGATCCATTCACCATATTCACCCGGAAGCGATAAAATCATTTTCACCACAGCTACAGGATCAGTTAAGCCATAGGATGCGAGTAATTCAGAGTCCCGAAACTCAGGGTAAATCGTTGACTCTACGCCAATACGGGCAATGAATCGTTTTTGGTCGAGCTCTCGATCAACCACTCGTCCTTTTCTTTTAATAGGCTTCGTGCATTCTTCCTGGAGCTCTTCGATTCGGTCGGTTGGGAGCGCTCGAAGGATAAAGGGAATAGGATTTCCTTCATCGTCCTTGTATCGTTTGGAGACAACTACCTCTTCATCCGGTACTGCTTTGGCTTTCCCTTTCATAAAGAAAGCCATATTTCTTTTGTCCATAGTTATTCCTCCCTCAGTATTATGGTCTAGGCGCCTTAAATGACTCCGTAATGACGACATCCTCAAACGTAAACTCCACTTCCTCCTCCAGCGTCTCCGCATCTGTGTCCAGCAGGGCCATGATGATGCTGTTCAGGTTGACGCCTTTGAGGGTGACGGATTGGCGGCCGACGCTCGACGACGGGTCCGCGTTGGTGATCATGACATCGAAGTAGGTGTCCTTGCCCGTCTTGATGTAGTCATGCATCATTTGACGGAACTTCGAGGTGACGTAGTAGACGGTCATGTTACCGGTACCGCTCCAGCCGATGGCTTTGTGCTGCACGCCGCGGCGGCCCAGTGTTTTGACCTCGGCCTTCTGCTTCTCGGCGGTCGCCTCGATTTTCTTGATGTAGAACATTTCCTCCACGACACCATTAATTGAAGCAAAAGCAGTACCTTCCTGACCGGTAATTGTATCCCGCGCTTTCAAGAATGCCATGTTACCTCACCTGCACTTTCATATAAATTTTTTCTACTGCATCGACTGGCTGCACATAAACGCTCATCACAACGGCATCGCTGTCGACGCCAGGCTCTACGATAACGTCTGTCTGAGCATCGAAATTCTGGATGGCTCCGAGCTCCAACAGATTCGTCAGATACGCATTGCACTCGTTGCGAAGCAGATTCCGACCGTCCGCCGTATTGTCCACTTTACCCAAGAAGAACGTTTCGAAGATGCGTTTAAAATCGTTGTTGATGCCATCCAGCACGCGGATGACCCGGTTTTTGCCGTAGGCCTTGCCCTTGCTTGGCGTGAAGCTGCGCAACGTGTTGATATCCTGCTCGACAACCGCACGGCCATGACTAGGCGTGAACAAAAACTCGCCATTGCGAAGCGCAGACTCGATCTGTGTATTCGTATACCGGGTATCGACGTCCACTGCGTCGTCGTAGCCCTGATAGGTGAGTGACTCATTCGGCTGTGAGCCGGCAATCGCGCCAGCTACCCAGGCTGTTGCTTCCGCTGCCGGAATGACCGATCCGTCGGACAACACGACCCCATTCTTGACGCTCACGACCCCTTCATGGTCAGCCGTCGGGTAATCCGACAGAACGACCTGAATCTTCTTGCCTTCCTGCTCACGCAGCCGGCTTGCAAAGCTGGCATAGACCGATTTGAGCTGTGGATCCGTAATGGTCACCGCCATGGTATGAAACTCCTGCAGCTCCACGGTTTCCAGATAGGCGGTGTGGTCGCTGTTCGTTACCGTGCCATTGGTGCCGCCGGCAAGCGGCAGACCAGCGATGGGCTCCAGCACGCCTTCACCACCGAAGACGATCCATTCGTTATCCAGAAGTGCTTCTGCGGATGTGACGGTCTGCGTATCGACGGCTGTACCATCCAGCAGTGTGGTCACGACAAAAGCGTCTGTTGTATCCACATCTGCTTGCACACGAACGACCAGATCATTGCCGCGTACCCCGCTGTATTTAGCAGTGAAAGTCAAATCGCCCAAATTGGCGACTGCCTTCGTCCCTTCATTCAATCGATAGAGCAGCAGGGTTTGCGCCCGCTTCAGACTCTCCCGCACCAGCTTCAGCTCCGGCGCAGCCAGTGAGTAGCCAAGCTTATGCTGAACATCCTCTCCTGCTGCGATACGCGTCAGTTTTTTAACCTCTCCCCATCCCAATACCAGCGCCATCGCAACAATGCCTCGCTCGCCTACACTGCCAAGCGGTCTTGGCTCACTTTCAAAATTGATATACACACCAGGTCTTACCTTATTTTGTGTGGTCCATGTTCCTCCAGCCATTTAGTTGGCCTCCCTTGTCATGAATTGATGAATGGCTTGCTCTGCTTCCTGCACAGTGCAGGAAGCCTGCGTCTTCAGGATGGCCTGCAGCACATCCTTGTTCCAACCGGCCATCGCTTGCGAGCGATGCAGCTGTTAGGGGCTGTAGTACGTCTCACATGTGGCCGTTGTTCGTTTCTTACGCATGCTTGATTCTTCCCTCCTGTGCCAGCTTGTCCATCGGCGTCTCTTCCCCGCGCTCCCGCATCACATGCATCTCATACTGCACGTACACATGGAGCTCGCCGTCTACCAGCTCGTGCCTCAGGCCGGTGCCCCGGCAGGGGAAGCCGTCCACCTCGATGTAGGCCAGCTCGTCCAGCAGTGCATCTGCCGTGTCGAGCAGCTCGTCCGGGGTCTCAGCTTTCAACTGGATGTCGAAGCCGAACGTTCGCCGATAACGGCGCCCGACCTCCCGCTTCTGGGTAACCGGGAACGGCTGCACATAAAAGTACGGAATCTCCGGCAGCGCGGGCAACTCGCCCTCGTAGAGGACGAAGCCCGGAAACCGTTCGCCGAGCGCGGCGAGGACGCCGTTCTTCATTTCCCTGATTGTTGCGATCTTACTCACCTCCCTGCGGCGCTTCAGAACGTTGCAACGACAACGGGCCATCCTCCTCACCTTTGAGAAGAATGACCCGCGCTTTGTTGTGTTCTTGTGTTCCGCTGAGCTCAGTATAGCATTATGCGAACATACGTTTCTATCTTTGTCTATTTTGTCCGCCGTGTCAGAAATGTCAACCGGATGCTTGATCACTCCGAATCCAGAAACTGCTTGTAAATATCCAGTGTCAGCTTGCGGATAATGGTCTGCCGGATCTCGTGCAGCCGCTGGCGGGAAACACCGATATGCTTGGCGATATCGTTCATGCGGTCGCCGGTCATTAGACAATCCAGCACTGTTCGTTCCCGCTCGTCCATGATCTTGTCGGAAGCCTGCGTGAAATCCTCCACCCGCTGCTTGAGCTCCACCAGCCGTTTGGCTGTCCGTTCGTATTGCATCTCCGAGAGTGACAGCTCGCCGACCTTGGCCCCCTTGCCCTTGGGCAGCGCCGCTTCAATACCGTACTGGGCCACCAGCCGGATATTAAGGGGGCCGATCTCTACGGCTGCCTTGGCTAGCACCTCCTCCAGCCTTTGGATTTCCCGCACGGTCCAACTGAAGTCCCGGAGCTCGGTATCTATCTTCTGCACGTATTGCATAATCGGCTCCAAATCTTGCTCTTCTGCGGCTGCTTTGTTAGCTACCGAGGCCTTCACCGAGTGGGTCAACCATTCCGGGCAGCTGTCGATCTGACCGATTGAGAGATTATGCACCCGACAAATACTCTTCTTTCCCCACACCGTGCCCGGACATTGCGAGCATACGGTATCCCGGCACTGTTCAGGCTCTATCGCCACTTCCGCCCTGTTGCCGTTCGTTATCTTGTCATGAATTGCTTTCATATACATCTACTCCTCTCTTGCCTTAAAGCAAGACTTTATTGTCTATATTCATATTCTCAACTAGACTACTTTGTCTAAGGGAAATATACCCTTTTCTTAGAATGGGTGTCAAGACTATTTTGTCTAGAAGAAAATATGATTTTGACATATTAGTCTAAATAAGATTACAATAATAGTAACGTTTAAAATCGAGCCCTTTGTATGGAGGAAGGAGGAATGAAGATGTCTTATGCGCGGCTGTTGAGTGACTACATCAAGCAGTCCGGAAAGACGCTGGAGCAGATCTCGCAGGAGTGTGCAGACCGCCAGATCACCGTACATCCAACTTATATTAGCAAGCTGCGCCTGGGCAAGCGTCCCGCGCCATCGCCTGAGATTACTCGAACATTGGCAGAGGTTGTAGATGGAGATGCAGCCTTGCTGATCGCGGAGGCCAATCTGGAGAAGCTGGATCCAGGACATAAAGAAATGTACGAGAACCAGGTCAAACAACGCATGCTAATTGATTTCACATTGGACAAAATTAGCCGTGACAAAAGTATTTTTCCGTTTGTGGCTGATGAACTGCACGCCTTACTTGAGCAATCTGCCGATCAACTGGCTTTCCTGCCGCCGGATGGCGCCTTGGAGGATAAGACAATGTTGAAGCAATACCTGGCGGATGGTCGCCACGATGCAGGGATCATTCGCAAGCTACTCGAGGAGCTCGATGACCTAGCCGGTACACCCAAGGTACTATTCGAGCGCCTCAAAGCCTCCACTTCCCGTTCAAGCATGGATTTAATGGAGGTCCTCACGCCCGGCGAACACGCCCTGGAGACCTATCCCGTCGGGCAGCCCATCAAAATTCCAATCATCGGCACGGTTACAGCCGGCCCTAACGGAACAGCGTATGAAGACTATGAGGGTGATGAGTGGACGGACGCCCAAGATGTGCGGGGCGGAGGATATTTCTATTTGCGGGTCAAGGGTGATTCTATGACTGGAGATGGCATCCTGCCCAATGATTTGGCGCTCGTCCGCGAGACGCCAGAGGTTGAATATGGAGATATTGCAGTGGTGCTCGTGGATGGTGAGGAAGGAACAATCAAGCGGGTCTACAAGCTGGACGACGGCATCATGCTGCAATCCTCCAACCCCGCTTATCCGCCGCGTATTTTTAGAGGCAATGAACTGGAGAAGGTCCGAATCGTCGGCAAGGTCAAACAGACGATCCGGCGTTACTAGTTATAATAGAGTTCAAAAAGTTCGGTTATCAGCGAACTACCTTTTGAGTGAAGGAGCTTGCCCATGAGTAGAGAAGGCCATGTTCAAAACAACGTCGACCGTTTCTCAGGTTTTCAGGATACCTATGACACCCATCGCCCTGCAGCCCCGCCTATTGTTGCCGATATCATCACCGGTTATCTGGGAGACCCTCTCGCATTGGTGGCCGATGTTGGTTGCGGCACGGGACTCTCTTCGTTTCTGTGGCAGGATCGAGCGGGACGGATTATTGGGATCGAGCCGAATGACGACATGCGCAGCATCGCTGAACAACGGGTGGCAGAGCATCAGCTGCAAAATCAATTCACCTTTACGACAGGCTATTCGCATGAGCTGCCACTAGACGCCAACTCGGCTGATGTCATCACCTGCTCACAATCGTTTCACTGGATGGAGCCGGTCAGCACGCTTCGGGAGTTCGCAAGAGTATTGCGCCCAGGCGGCGTCTTCGCTGCCTATGACTGTGACTGGCCGCCGACTGTGGAGTGGCAGATCGAAGCTGCGTATGATGAGCTCCATGCGGCTGCCGACGAGATTATCGGCAGATTGGATACGCCAGAGCGTCTCGTCAATAAATGGGATAAGTCTGGTCACCTTGCCTCTATTGAGAACAGCGGACTGTTTCGTTTCACCAAGGAAATTGTATTTCACCACATGGAGCCATTCCACGCGGACCGTCTGATCGGGCTTCTCCTCAGCCAGGGTGGGCTGCAAACCGTATTCAAACTCGGCTCCAACGAGCTGGATGAGCGACTGGCCGCCTTCTCCTCGCGTGTTCACGAGTATTTTGGCACAGCGACCAAGCCAATCATGCTCAGCTATCGAATGCGCATAGGGATCAAATAGAGGCATACCGGGTTTACTTATATGACCTTAATCTCCGCTGTCTGCTGTAGAAGGGGGATTTGAATTGGCACGATTCCAATGTAAGTGCGGTAAAATATTGTCTAATACCCAGTGTCCAAATGAAATCGAACTTCATGTTTTCTCAGACTTTCAGTATGAAGAAATAACAACTTTAAAGCCTGATGAGTATGGATATATAAATTTGCCTGAAACCCTTTTTGATGTTTGGAGATGTCCTACATGTGAAAGAATGCATATTTTTGATGGTGCAAAGCTTGTAAAGACCTACAAGATTGAGACAGAATAAGGCTCTTAGAAAACTTCGATTTAGCCTGGCCTCATTCTCCAGATGAAACAAAAAGCCGGCAGAATCTGCCGGCTTCACTGCTGCACTTACTTTTTCCAAAAAGCTTGTCCCGCTACGCTTTCTTCCCCGCCAGAGACGACCAGGTGTCTTCAAGCCACTTGTCGAAGTCATCGCCTTTATCACCCTCGTACGCATCATACACATCGAGCCGGGTACGCTTCAGCTTTTCCTTGAATTCCTCGAAGGAATGGTCACTGGGCAGACTTTTCTTGATTCGGAGCAAAATTTTGCCGACGCCCTTGAATAGTTCGCCCTTCTTCTTGGCAGGCCGCTGCACGTCCTGTCCAAGCTCCCGCAGCGTCTGGTAGGCCGCTTCCTGTACGCGGTAGACCAAGTCACCGTTCAATTTGTGCGTTAAGACCGTAATGGTCCGCGGATTGTCCCACTTGCCCAGCTCTTGTACCGCGTTCAGACGCTCCCGCCAGCTGGACGTCCGGTTTGCAGCGGCAATCAGGTCCTCCTGTGTGATCTCCTTTTCTTGCTCAAGCTCAGTGTGTTCCAATGTTATCCCGTCCTGTTCCTTTTATAGTCACATGCGCCAGAGGCAGCTAGTCCTTTTTAGGCGAACTGCCGCCTTCAGCGTTTGCCTTGTTTTTTGTACCTTTGCTTTTATAAGGCTTGGGCGCATTTTTGGCTCGGTTTGCACTGGCTTGCCAGCGGTTCCAGCCCTTTTTCCCTGTCCCTCTGCCCGTTCCGCCCTTTGCTTTACTCAGGTTCCATCCCTCCAATATGTGCCACAACCCTACCTCCACAATCGACGCAAGGCTTTATGCTACTACCAGCATCTCACATTGTCTCGCATAAGTAAAATAGGGTTTGAAAAATTATGGTTAGATGAGCTCTCTTACCCAGTGCTATTGTTGGTAGGTGCAACCTTCCCGGAGCCCATCCCGTCTAAAGGGACAGAGCCTACGCTTCCGAAGTTGTTTTCCTTCGGAGAATTTTTGGCCTATGCTTCCGAAGTGAGTTTTCCTTCGGAAAACTTTTAGGAGGGATGATTCATGATGCATCGATCAAGCACAACCTTTCGTACAGTTGTTCTGAGCGTGCTCCTGCTCACCTTGCTCCTGCAGGGTTGCGGACGCGCCGTTGACGACCCTGCCAATGACCCTGGCACTACACCCGGGAACGAGACACCCCCTGCTTCGACAGAGGAGCCCGGCGAGTCATTTGCCATCGAACAGGCGACTTTCACACCTGAGGATGCCGATCCTCAAATTACTCAGGCCCAGTTGGCCTTTGCTTTTGACTTGTTTCGTGAAACCTATGGCTCTGAACCCGAGGCCAATCGGCTGCTCTCGCCCGTCAGCATCGCCACTGCGCTTGCCATGACCGTTGGCGGAGCACAAGGCGAGACCCAAGCCGAGATGCTCAGGACGCTCCACCTGGAAGGTCTATCGGATGAAGCTCGTGATCGGGGACATCAAGTGCTGCTGGATTTGTTGACTCATAGCGGCGAGGAAGCCCAGGTGCTGATTGCCAACTCGCTCTGGGGTAATGAAGCTATCACGTTCGAGGAGTCGTTCCTGACCTCTGCCCGTGAAGCGTTCGGTGCAGACATTAACAATGTAGACATGGGCGCTCCTGAGACGCCGGACACGATCAATGCCTGGGTCCGTGAGCATACAGGGGACATAATCGAGTCCATCATAGAGCCACCCATCGATCCGGATACGGCAATGTTCCTGCTTAATGCGGTATACCTGAATGCCAATTGGGCTAGCCCATTTAATGAAGAGAATACGACCCAGCGTCCGTTTACAGATGCTACCGGCCAAAGCACGGACGTAGATATGATGCATCTGTCGAGCCAGTTGGATTATGCTGCTGGGGACGGGTTTGAAGCGATCCGGCTACCTTACAAGGATCATAAGCTGAGCATGCACGTCTTTTTGCCAGATGAATCCGTTGGATTAGCAGGACTGATGGAACAACTGGAGCCAACTGTCTGGCAGTCCTGGCTGGAAGCTTTCGAGCCAGCAATGGGCGAACTGAGATTGCCCAAATTCGTCATCGAAGATGAACTTGGACTGAATGAGCCGCTGCAGGCGCTGGGGATTAACCTTGCATTCGATGAAGCCCAGGCCGATTTCAGTGGTATGGCCAACATTCAGGAAAATATCTTCATCGAAGAAGTGAAGCACAAAGCAACGATTGAAGTGAACGAGACGGGCACAATCGCTGCCGCTGCGACCAGTGTCGAAGCTGGGATCACCTCGGCTCCGAGCGAAACCTTTGACATCGAGTTCAACCGGCCGTTCTTCTATGCCATCACGGACGAGCGCACCGGTGCCATCCTGTTCATGGGTACCGTGAATCAGATCAATTAAAGGAAAAACCCGGCTGCGCCGCTGCAGCCGGGTTATCCTTGTGCCTTACCAAGTTAGAACCTTACCTACTAATAGTAGATGTATAGAGTATCAGCCTTGCTATCGTAATTCACAGTTGCTCCCACACCCTCTGCCACGACACGAATCGGGGCAAAGACGGCATCCTTGTAGAGGACAGGAGAAGTGCTCATCGTTACCTCTTGTCCGTTTACCGTCGCCTTTTTACTATTGAGCTTCAGCTTGACGGTTTTGTTCTTCTTGGTTACGGTGATGCTGGAGGTGGCTTTATCCCAGTTCACCTGGGCGCCCAAGGCCTCTCCGATGCTGCGAATCGGCAGCAGGTTCGTACCGGCTGAGATGATCGGCTTCGGCTCGGGATGGAATCGCTTGTCATTGATATAGATGATCATGCTGGACGTTTGAATCGTGGATGCCGGTTTGGTCTGTTGTGATGAGCTGCTCTTGGAGCTTGAAGACGATCCGCTAGAACTGCTCCCGCCTGATGAACCACTACTTTTCGAACCACTACTGGAGCTGCCGCCGGAGCCGCCATTGTGATAATGATAGCCTGTGCATAACCCCTTCGCTTTGGATTTCTCCGAGCAGTTATGCCCGCCCCGTGAGTCCGTTCTGCCAGAATGTGCTGCTGCGCTTGCACTGAAGATCAGCATACAGACCAGGCCAAGCAAAATAATCTTTTTCATGATGTACCCCTACCTGTCTAGTTTGTTTCCAGATGTCACTGGATCATCCTTTATTCGACTAATCCCCTTCCATATCCTGCTGCAACTTGCTGCGACTTCCTGACGTCTATAAGTTTAAGTTGAAGGGGGCTGATAGAGAGATGAACCATCCAAACAAGCGATTAAATATGTGGATCACCGGAGGATTATGTACTTGCCTGCTGCTCAGCGGCTGCGGGACAGGCAGTGGAAACAGTAAGGAATATGCCGTGGACAAGATGGATTCGTCCGTAGAGCAGGCAACCTACCAGCCTAGCGACCTTGATCCAGACTTCGCTGAGGACCAGTTGGCCTTTGCCTTTGAGTTGTACCAAACCATGCAAACCCACAAGCCAAGCCCTCCGGACAATGACACGATCTCACCTGTGAGTATCGCCACCGCCTTGTCCATGACGATGAATGGCGCGGCCGGAGTGACGCTGACGCAAATGGAGGAAGCGCTGCATAGTGCTGGGCGGGATGCGGAAGCTCGCAACCAAGGCTATGCGGTACTGGCCGACCTGTTGTCACACAGTGGCGAGCATGTGAAGGTTTCCCTCGCCAATTCCCTATGGGGACGGGAGCCACTGCAATTTAAGACAAATTTCATCGAGACCAACCAGACGTCTTACAATGCCGCCATCGAGGCGCTGGATTTCACCCAGGACGACGCCGCTGATCGAATCAACGCATGGGTACGCGAGCAGACAGCAGGCAAGATCGATAAAATGATTGAGCCTCCCATCAGCGGCGATCTGATCCTCTATCTGCTGAACACCGTCTACTTTAAAGGAGCCTGGCAGAGTGAGTTCAAAGCAGAGGCTACCTCTCCGGACACGTTCACCAATGCATCAGGGCAAGCTGAGCAGGTACCGATGATGAATAACCATGGCTATTACCCCTATGTTCAGCAAGACGGCTTTCAAGCGATCCGCCTGCCCTACAAGCAAAGCGGCCTTGGCATGGTGATTCTGATGCCCGATGAGGAGCAATCGCTGGAGGCACTGATAGAGCAAATGAATCCTGGCACGTGGCAGGGCATGCTGGAAGCGATGGAGGCTCAACAAGGCCATATTCGTCTGCCGAAATTCAAATTAGAGTTTAACATGACGCTGAAAGATACGCTGCAAGCCATGGGCATATCCGATGCCTTCCATGTGGAGCGGGCCGACTTCACCCCCATGATTGAACTGGAGGACAATGTCTTTATCGGTGAAGCGACCCACAAGACCTTTATCGAGGTGGATGAAAAAGGAACCGAAGCAGCAGCAGCCACAGTTATCGGCATGGAAGCTGGCAGCGCTCCGCCCAAGGATCCATTCGAAATGATCGTGAATCGGCCGTTTTTCTTCGCCATTGAGGATGAGCGGACCTCGGCTATCCTCTTCATGGGTTCGGTCCACAACATTCTAGAGTAAAGAATGACTACCAATACTTAGCCTGTTGAAGAATGGCCTTAGAGGCACGGAATCGAATCTGGAGAAGCGAAGCGTTCGCCTTTGTCCCCGGATTTCACCCCTAAAAGGGTAAAAATCAAAGAAATCTGGGGACAACAGCGATTGGAAGATCGATCCGCGACTGTAGGCTTTTCTTTTTCAACAGCCTGGAATACAGGAGTGATGAAATGAACATGACGACCAAGCCTCTACGCCACTACGCCTTCATCAGTCTTTCACTATTGCTTTTGTTGACCGGTTGCGCGCAAAACGCAGTTGAACCTGGCAACAACGAGCCATCACCATCACCATCACCATCACCATCGCCGTCGTCAGCAACGCATACAGAGCCGCCAGCTTCTTCCACTTCTCCAGACAACGCATCCTTTGACACTGACGATGTCGATCCGGAGATTGCTGCAGCGCACACGGCTTTTGCACTGGATCTGTTCCAAGATATAGACCAAGAACGTTCAGATGAGAATCTGCTGCTCTCTCCCGTCAGTATTGCCACAGCACTCGCGATGACAGCCAATGGTGCCGATGGTGATACCCGGGAGGCGATGCTAGACACGCTGCATATGCAAACCATGGAAGATGAAGCACGTAATCGGGGACACGAGGTGATGCTCGATCTGCTCCGATACAGCGGCGAGGATACGCAGGTGCTGATTGCCAACTCCTTGTGGGCCGATGAAGGCTACCCGTTCAAGCCCACTTTTATGGATGCCAATCGCCAAGCGTTCAATGCCGAAATAGCTACCCTAGATCTGCAAGATCCAGGCGCTACGGATCGAATCAATCATTGGGTAAGCGAGCACACAGACGGCAAAATAGAGGACATGGTTGAAGGGCCGATTGACGAGGACACGATTTTATTTCTCCTGAACGCCGTCTACTTCAAAGCGAATTGGACCTACAAATTCAATGAAGAGCTTACGACACCACGCCCCTTCACCAATGCGGACGGCTCAATGAACGAAGTAGACATGATGCACAAAAATGACAAATACGATTATCTGCAAGACGACGAGGTGCAAGTCGTCAGACTGCCTTATCAGGATCGCTCTCACAGTATGCTTGTCTTCCTGCCTGAGGAAACGCTTGGCTTGGACGCTTGGCTAGAGCAGCTGACACCGGAGCGGTGGAATAGCTACCTCGGCGGCTTTACTGAAGCGATGGGGGATTTTCGGATGCCTCGCTTTGCCATAGAGGACGAGATTCGACTGAACGATCCGCTGAAGCGCCTCGGTATGGAGGAGGCATTTGACCCAGATCGGGCTAACTTCAGTCAGATGACGGAACTCGAGCATAATCGAATCTATCTTCACGAGGCCAAGCACAAGTCGACCATCGAGGTTGGTGAGTATGGGACGGTTGCCACCGCATCCACAAGTGTAGAAATGCGAGAGGAGTCCGGCTCAAGTCTAACTATAGACATGGAGGTCAACCGACCATTCTTCTTCGCCATCCATGACGCACGAACCTCATCCATTCTGTTCATGGGAGCGGTGCGTGACATCGACTAACGAACTGCAACTGAACGTGCCAGATCCCCGACTCGAGTCGCGTTGTGCACATCCTGCGGAGCGATTATAATGAAGAGACAATCAATAACGTCTCAGGGAGAGTGGAGCGTATGACATTCTTGAAAAATCTCGGTCAACTGACCGGCCAAGTGACTGGCCGTGTCGTGGGCGGCAGTGTGCGTGTCGTCGGGGAACTCGCGGGCAGTGGTTTTGTCAAGGAAATTGGAGACAGCGTAGAGCGGGCATCCGTGAAAGTGGGCACGACGGCAGGCGAATTCGCCAGCGGAGCCTATGATGCTGCGGCAGGCACGATCTCCGGCGACAAAGGACGGCAGCAGATCGGCATGGATGACATGGGGCATGCCGCGCGGGATACGGCCAACGGGGTCGTCAATTCCGCCAAATATGCCTATTCCAGTGGCAAACAAGTCGTCGAAGGCATTCAAGAGGACGACCGTGCCAAGCTCCGCTCCGGCGCCAAAGGCGTCGTGCTTGCCGCAGCAGCAGCTGCCCTTGTCTTCGGAGTTGCAGATATCGCGGATGGACCCGACGGCGGCGATCTGGGGGACGTATAGCCAGCTAGCTTATTTCTCGCGGCTCAGGAGTGCCGAGAACATCTGAACATGTCGCGGCACTTATTGACTTCAGATAGGCTGCGCGGGCGTGGTGGTAATCATGGTGTGAGAGAGATAACTTCCAAAGAAGCTGGTCACGTGTTCTGCTTTACTCATAGAAGGAGCGCCCTGTATGCAGGGCGCTCCTTCCTTGCGTTGGCAGCTGACAGAATGGGTAAACTTAACCTAGAGTACATACAAGACCCCTTAGGGTAAGGAGGTATGAAGGATGCGTTTATTGCAAACAACCGTCCCGCGGGCGATCGGCCTGATCTTGTTCGCAGGACTTTTCGTGGCTGCTTGCCTCTACCATTTTCGCGAGGCTGAGGGCTTCGCTGCCATGCTGCCGGACTTCGTTCCGCTGCGGCTGGAATTGGTCTATGCGACAGGGATCCTAGAGCTAATCTTGGCAATCCTCCTGTTAATCCCTGCCACACGCCGCCGCGCGGGCAATTGGACAGCCATCTATTTGGTGTTGATTTTCCCGGCCAATATTTACGCTGCCTTCTATGGCATCCCGGCTCCTGGCCAGACAGAGACCAGCCAGACGGCACTCTGGATCCGGCTGTTGTTCCAGCCCCTGCTCATCTGGTGGGTCATCTGGGCTTCTCGTCCAGCACCCGGACAGCGCAGCTAGGGCTAGCTCATGCTGTTGGACACTTATCAAGCTTGGCGCCTCCCTCGACCGGCCAATTCATTAGCTGGGTGGGGGGCCCAACTAGCTACCGTGAGGTCTGCAGCGTCTCACCATCCAAGTAACCTTTTTCCCCTTATTCCACCCATTCGCCCACTCCCGGGCAATTCAAGTAACCTTTTGCCCCTGGGGCGCTCCCATCTTCGATTCCGCAATCTAAAAGCCGCCCTGCACCACCCGGCTACCCGGATGCGCAGAGCGGCTCTCTTATATTATCTCTCCTACCGAGTCCCATCACTATTTAAATATACTCCGTCATCCCCTTCTCCTTCAGCAGCTCGACCATGTCCTTGACGGCCTGGGCATCGTCCTTGGGACAGATCATCAGCGCATCGTCCGTGTCGGCGATGATGAGGCCATCAATTCCGATGGTGGTAATCAGCCGGCAATTGCTGTAGATGATGGAATTGCGCGTATCAATGCCGACGTGATTGCACTTGACGATGTTGCCTTGTTCGTCCGGCGGGAAGATGGCGCCCAGGGCATCCCAGGTACCGATGTCATTCCACCCGAACTCAGCCGGGACGACCAGCACCTCATCGGAGCGCTCCAGAATCCCATAGTCAATCGAGATATTCTGCAGTTGCGGATACACTGTCTCCAGTACCTCATTGGCTTGATCAGTGCCCAGACTGTCCTGCACCGGCTTCATCATCTTGTAGAGCCGGGGCAGATACCGGCGGAAATTCTCAATGATGACAGAGGTCGTCCAGACGAAGATCCCGCTATTCCACAGATAGGAGCCTGCCTGTACATATTGCTGCGCCTTCTGGTAATTGGGCTTCTCCACAAACTCCGAGACCTCGTGGGAACGGCTGCCATTACCCGCCTGCGGGTCGTAGGCAATATAGCCGTACCCTGTGGACGGGAATGTCGGCTTGATACCGATCGTCACGATTTTCTCGGACTCTGCTGCGACCTCACAGGCCTGCTCCAGGGTCCGGCGAAACGGCTCCAAGTCCGTAATATAGTGGTCTGAGGGCAGAACAACCATGACGGAATCACCCGCGTGGTGATGGATGTGCATGGCCGCGTAGAGAATGCTTGCCGCCGTATTGCGGGCGACGGGCTCGCACAGAATATGCTCCTTCTTCACACTATCATGCATCATCTCTTCGAGCTTGGGGGCCTGGGCCTGATTGGTCACAATGACCGTCTGACCCGGCGGAATGACGTCCCCAAACCGTTCGATGGTGTCATTAAGCATAATGTCGTTGCCGCTAATATTAAGCAGCTGCTTGGGCATGGATTGGCGGGACAATGGCCAGAATCGCGTCCCCCCGCCGCCCGCGAGAATCGTAGCGAACTTATTCACTCTGCATCACCGACCTTGCGATCGAGTAAGAGATGATACTCTCCGATCCTTGATTGAGATTGAGTCCGCTCGGGTGTATCCCGTCATAGCAGGCTCCGGTCTGCACATCAATGAGCGAGACGCCGAGCGAATTCCGTCCGAGATACCATTCGTAGCATGCGGCGGCTTGCCTCTTATAGCTCTTCTCCCCAGTCAGGTGATAGGCCTCCAGGAGCGCAAGCATGGTCTCGCAGGCTTCGATCGGCTGCTCGTCATAGAGCGCCTTCTCGCCGCCTCGCTTGAACCAGCCGCTGCTGCCAATCGGGCGGAAGTACCCTTCGGAGGCAAAGGTATGCTCCGTCAGGAAGGACAGACTCTCCCGCCCAGTCGCCTGCAGATCGGTGCGGCCGGTCAGCGCCGCCGCCTTCAGCATGGCCCACGGCAGCATAGCATTGCCGTAAGTCATACTGTCCTCGAACCAGTGCCAATCCTCCTGGCGATAATGATGATACTGCTCACGCAGCCGCTGGGCCCAGTCCTCGATCAAGGCAGAGATCGCCTCATGCGAGAGGATGCTCTCGCCCTCTTCCTCCTGCGGATAGGGGAAGTCGTAATCCAGCGCACCCGGCGTCTCCAGCAGCAGGCTGAGCCCTACCGTCGCATACCCCATAGCCCGCGGCGAGCGGAGCTCGGCGAGCTGAGGGAGCGATTCGCGGATCAGGTATCGGCACGTGTTGCGCAGATTGGCAGGTACGGACGGCTCGGATAACGCAAATCCCAAGGCCCAGACCGTACGGCCCTGGCAGTCCTCCGACCCCTCCTCCTCTAGGAAATTACGGTTATAGTCCATAAAATTGCGGAAGTTGCCGTGTTCGTTCTGCGCATGATGAACAAATGATAAGTACGTATGAATCAAATCCAGCGAAACCGTGTCCCGACGCTGCTTGTAGATCAGTACCGCAGCGATCAGCGCCCGCGCATTGTCATCGGTCGTATAACCCTTGGAACGATCCGGCACACCAAACTTGGTATGCTGGAAAATTCCCGTATCGTCCGTCAACCGCCGTAGATAATCGTCTTGCAGAGTGTCAACAAGCTGAACGGCCATCAGATCACACTCCTGTTCGCGAGCTTGAAGTGTTTGATGCCGTCCCGAATCAGGCCAGCATATTGCTTGGCAATCTCGCTCCACATCATGGTGTCGCCGAGCGCCCGTGTATTAGCCTCCATTTGCGCAGTCCGCTGTGGATGCTCCAGCAGCTCCAGAATATTCTCCTTCAACGCCTCAGCACTGCGGAAATCAGCCAGCAGCCCCCGTCCATCAGCAAGCATCTCGGTTGCATACCGATAGGGCGTGGAGATAATGACGCGTCCGTAGCCGACCGCATAGGCCAACGTTCCGCTGACCGCCTGGTCCTTGCCCAGATAAGGCGTCATATAGATATCCGACATAACCAGGGACTGGATAACCTCCTCCTGTGTCAACAGCTTGTCGACGAACAGTATGTTATTCTCCAGCTCATACTGCCGGACCAAGTCCTTCAAGCTGTTGCGATACACTTCTCCCACTTCGCGTTTGACAACAGGATGCGTCTTGCCCCATATAATGTAGAGGGCTTCCGGATGATGGTCGGCAACGCCGCGCATCGCTTCAATGGCATACTCAATCCCCTTGCCAGGACTGAGGAAACCGAAGGTTGAAATGACTTTGCGGTCCTCGAAGCCATAAGTCGCCTTAAGCTCATCCCGCGTGCCTGTAGCAACATAAGGTACGCCATGATGCACCACCTGGATTCGCGTCGGATCCACTTCATAAATCGTCTTAAGCTGCTCCACCGTGTTTTGTGCCATTGTAATGACCCGCATGCTGCCTTGCGCAAGTTGCTTCATAATATATCGCTGCTTGGCCGAGGGCTCCGTGAGCACCGTATGGAACACCACAATATACGGAATCGTCAGAGATTCCGTAAGGCCAAGCAGATATTCTCCACTCTCGCCGCCATATATGCCGAATTCGTGCTGGATAACCAGCAGATCTGCGCCAGAGTTGTTAAGCCTGTCTGCAGCAGCCACGTAGTCCGTTCGCTTGTGCTGATCGATCTCCATAATCACCTGGTCGCTATAATCATAGGACTCATTGTTGTTCACGGCCACGACCCGGGGCGTATTAAAATCCTGGATCTGAGCAAACTGATCTACTAAGTCCTGTGTGAACGTGGCGATGCCGCATTCCCGCGGCAGGCTGGTTCCAAGGAATACTACGTTGCATTTCCCGTTTTTCTCTAGCATCTGTAAATCCCTCCTACTGCGAATGAGTTGTTACTATGCCAGCAGTAACCGGCATCTCCTCCCGCTTCCGTAAGAAGCTGGCGCGACGACAGCACTGCAGGGACAATCGACAGAACGGAAAAACAGGACCGTGACTTGGTGCAGTCAAAGCGCAGGCTGGCATTGTCCTGCAAGGACGATCCTTGGCTAGCTATGTCGGACGAACAGGAATAAAAGGTAATGTTATCCATATAGACGGTGAAAAAAAGAAAATAAAGTCCGCCTTTATTTTCTAAGGGTAAACCTGCTTATAGTATTATTAAACCGCCTATAATTCTTTCAACCGTTCACGCCGAAAAAAAGCTGCGCTATGAATAATGAAGCTTGATTGAATCATTCACAGCGGGAAGGAATCTCGGGGACGCCAGCTATCGTTCATTATATGAGCCAGCTTGCTGCGGTAGTACCCGCCCCAGGGCAATAGGCAACAATTGACTATGAATAGACGTCAGTATATAGTATGTGGGAGGCGAGCGGGCTGCCCGTCCAGCCTTCTTATTCTTACCCAGTCAGGAGAATGCGTCCTATGATGAGCCTTAACTCAACACCGCAGACCTGCCAAGAAATGTTGGAAGAATTCTATGACAATCCCCGTGAAACGACGGTACGCGAGATGATTTTCGCAGGCGTCGGGAAGCGGGATGTGTACAATATTACCTCGCCATTTATCGAGGGGGGTCGGGAGATCGTTATCGGCCGGGTGGAGGCGCGCGACAGCGAGTTCTCCCAAGTGTTCTTCTTCCAGCGTGATCAGAACATATGGCATCCCCGGGAGCATACGCATACGTACCCGCTGCAGGATCCGTGTATCGCCAGGATTGAAGATGAATACGTATTCGGCGGCGTCGAGGTGATCCCGTCCCTGGACGATCCGGACAAGATCGTATCGTGGGTGACCCAATTTTACCGCGGCAAGACGATTGATTCACTCTGCCATTTCGCAAGCGGTCCCGACAAGATGAAGGACATTCGTCTTGTGACCCTCGCCGACGGACGAATCGGCGTCCTCACCCGGCCGCAAGGCAAGATCGGCGGTCGCGGACAGATCGGCTTCACCATTATCGACAAGCTGGATGAACTCACCGTCGAGAAGGTAGAATCGGCTTATATTATGCATGACCAGTTCATCCCCGAGGAGTGGGGCGGCGCCAATGAAGCACATCTGCTCAGCAACGGCTGGGTAGGCGTACTGGGCCATATTGCTTGCTTTGATCAGAATCAGAACAAGCATTATTACTCTATAGTATTCGCATTGAACCCCGAGACGATGGAGAAGTCACCGATGAAAATCATCGCTGTACGTGCCGATTTTCCGCCCGGCCCCGAAAAAAGGCCGGATCTGGAGGATGTGATCTTCAGCGGCGGGTTAATCCGCAGCGAGGATGGTCGTGCACTGCTGTCCGTTGGCGTCAGCGACGCCGAGGCTTACCAGATCGATATCCCCGACCCGTTTCTGGAATACGAGCAGGCGGTGCTCCCTACAGCGCAGGAAGCCTGATGGGTGCAGGATGCGAGTCTTCATCGTCATCGCTAGACCTTTAATAGGAACATCGTACAAAAAGCACCCTGGCCACTAGGCCGGGGTGCTGTTTTGTACTGTGTGTTTTTTTGCTGTCTGTTGATTCGTGCCGTTTAGTTAACCTAATTACTGGCCTACGACCAGGCTGCCGCGCAGATCATTGGCATTGAAGGAAGGATCAGCCTCGATAGTCGTCGAGCCATCAGAACGGACGGCTTCCAGCGCTTGGTTGTAACGGGTGTTCAGATCATTAATCGTCGCATCCAGGTCGCCACCCGTCAGGATGTAGCGAATCAGAGCGTCTGTAGCTTTGAGGCCTTCGAGACGGGACTCCGTAATTGCTGCCGGACTTGCTGGATAGATCGCATCGTTCTCGGTTGGCAAGAATCCGGAGATTCCGTTCAGCTCAGGCTCATTGGCAGCTTCATTGACATAAGGCAGTACCGAGATGCCGTAGCCTTCCTCTTGGTACTCCGCGCGAAGCTCTGTGCCATACAGGTATTCCATGAACTTGAATGCTGCTTCCTTGTGCGGGGTTTTCTCACTGATGGCCAGGTAGTTACCTGCATTAACCCATAGCGCGCCTTGCGGGTTGCCGTCAATGCTAGGGACTACAGCTGCTTCCCAGTTTACGTCAGTCGGGAATTGGTCCGTATAGACTGCTGGCTCACTGGAGTGGTTGATATACATCCCGATCTTGCCTTGGGCAAACTGCGCTCTCAGCGGATCGATATCCAGCGTCTCAACGCCCGGCATCATGCTGCCGTCTTCTTTCATTTGGTGCAGAGCTTCAGCGACTTCACGATATACGTTGAAATCGAACTCGCCTTTGTTGATGTTGTAGCCTTCCAGCCCTTCACCTTTACTCAGTGTCGCGATCGCCCAAGCAGGACGCGTGAAGCCGGAACCATTCTTGAAGTTGCTCGCGAAGCCGTAAGCGCCATCAGCCTTGCCGACTTCTGTAATTTTCTTGGCGGCTTCGACCATCTCGTCCAATGTCTTCGGAGCTTCGGTCAGGCCAGCCTGTTCGAAGAGATCTTTGTTATAAATCAGTCTCCAGTATTGTCCGGTGTTGGGTAGCGAGTAGATCTTTCCGTCCAGCATGTTCACGTTCTCGGCGAGTACGCTTTCGAACTGGGCTTTGAACTCATCGCTCATCAGATCGTCAAGAGGGGTCATATAACCTTTTTTCACGCCTGTGACGAAATCGTAGACTTTAAAAATATCCGGGGCCTGGTTACTGGAGAACGCCACTTCCAGCGCCTGGTTATAGTTATCTGCCATCACCGTCATTTCTACTTCAATATTGTCGGTGTTGGAGCTGTTGAATGCATCGACTTTCTCTTGCATGAACTCCATGTCATGACGGTCCATCGTCCAGAAATTCAGCTTGACGGCTTCACCGTTTGTACCGCTTTCATTATTGCTTGGCGCAGAATTGTTGGAGCCGCCACTGTTGTTGGCATTGCCCGAGGAACAAGCTGCGAGGCTGATAGCCATAAGTGCAATCGTACTAACTTTTGCCCACTTTTTCATCATGTTGAGTGAACCTCCCTTTTGTATGCTCCGTTGCTGCCGCCGCTCTTGGCGGCTCCGGAATGATTTTAGTCTACCACTGAACTTGTCCGGAGCAGGAAGGACAAATCTACGATCTGGGGAGGGGAAAATAACTATGTTCCGCTTTCCCCCGTTTCTTCGTACTTCTGTCTAAATTCCGTGGGCGTCATGCCTGTATGCTTTTTGAACAGCTCGCTGAAATAGGGCCGGTCTTTGTAGCCTAGCGCATACGTAATCTCCTGAACCTGCACACCCTCCAGCAGCATCGCTTTGGCGCGCTCCATACGGGCTGCCGTCACGTAAGGCATGAAGGTCATGCCGGTTTCTTTCTTGAACAAGTTCGAAAAATAACTTGGACTCAAATGGACAATGCTTGCGCATTCGTGGATGCTGAGCTCTGTGCCCAGATTGGCCTTGATATGATCGATGGCCAGATGAATCAACTGCTTGCTGTCACTGCGCTGCTGCTGCTGCATCCACTCACAGCTCAGCTGGCAGATTTCGCGGAGTGCTTCACGCAGTTCAGTCAAGGATGCCGTCTTGCCGTTCTTCATTGCCGCCAGCTTGCCTTCCAGAACAGAGAGCTTGTCCCCCTCCACCTTCTCTGCTACCACCCGGAAGATCGCAAAGCCCAGTCCATATAGCAGGTGAATAATTAAATCGGGATTGGGCGGGACGGGATAACGCGACAGCTCCCCGAAGATTTCGTCCAGCTGTCCTAGCACACCCTCCGTATTGCCGGAGCGCAGACAATAGATCAGCTCAACCTCTTTCTCGGCTGCATAGCGCGGACGCCTGGTTCCCTGCGGTTCCATGTCCCGAAAATGAAGCACACTGTTGCCGCCGGAATAGAACTGATAGCTCATGGCCGTCTTGGCCTGCTCGTAGGATAGATGGATTTCCTCCATCCGTTTCACACCCGTACCCAGACCGATCGTCACTGTTTTTTTCGTATACTGCTCCACATGCTGGCGGCACGACTCCGCTACCTGACGCATATCGATATGGTCAGGAATGTTCACAATGGCTACGAGCCGGTGCAGATTTTCCCGAACGACAATCCCCTTCGTGTGCTTATGGATGGTTTCTTCGAGAATATTGTGCACGGCAAACCGAATCAGCTCCACCTCTCCTGCAGGCGAACGCTGGATATCTTGCTCCAGATCGTCAATCTGCACAATAAAGACGAGAAAGCCCGTATCGTTCATATCAATCTGCAGAAACTCGCCCTTCTTGCGCATCGTCTCCGGGTTGCCTACACACTGCAGCAGCAGCCGGAAATACTCTTCTCGCAGGTAGGGCATGCTCTGTCTGACCTTTTGCTGCAGCTCCATCAGATTGTTAATCTCCAACTGCTCGGATTCCAGCTCCCGCTTGGCCCGCAGCACCACATCGGCTATCTGCTTGGGCGTGAATGGCTTCAGCACATAATCGAAGGCTCCGAGCCGGATAGACTCCTGCGCATATTCGAAGTCCGAGTAGCCGCTCAGAAAGATGACTTTGGCATGCTCCGCCCCTGCTTCTCGGATCATCTCCAGGCCGCTTTGCTTGGGCATGCGAATATCCGTGAGAATAATCTGGGGCTTGTGTTCACGGATGAGGCGCAGCCCCTCTTCCCCGTTAGCCGCAGTAAAGACAATTTCGATCTGATGCTTGGCCCAGTCAATCTTGGTCTTAATGCCTTCCACCACGGTCTGGACATCATCGATGATACATAAGGTAACCGGTTTGACGTTCATTGATGCAACCCCCGTTCCATTACGATAAATCTCTTATGCTGCCTAGTATCCTGCGTCCAATGGAATGCGAAGCGTGACGGTAGTAGCCATATTCGGCTCGCTCTCCAGCTCCATGGAGGCCTGATCGCCATAGTATAACGCCAGCCGGCTCTCCACATTAGAGAGCGCATAGCTATCCTTGGCCCGGCCCGTCATGGCCATCCGGCGGCGCACATCCTCCACATCCATTCCGGTACCATTGTCGGTGACACGGATGATCAGCAGCTCTTCTGTGGCCTCCATACGAATGACGATCAGCCCGCGCCCGCTCATCTCCTGAAAGCCGTGATTGATTGCATTCTCGACGAGCGGCTGCAGAATAATCTTAAGGATAGGCAGCTGACGCAGTCCTTCGTCTGCCAGTTGAATGTCGTAGACGAATAAGCCCTGATAGCTTTTCTGCTGCAGATTCATGTACTGCTCTACATGCTCCAGCTCCTGGCCAATCGTCGTAATTTCATTGCCATTGTTCAAGCCCAGACGGAACAGCATGGAGAGGGAAACGATCATCTCCTTGACCGTTTCATGCTCGCCCATTTCACTTTTCCAGAAAATCGTATTCAGCGTGTTGTATAGAAAATGCGGATCGATCTGAGCCTGCAGGGCCTTGATCTCGGATTTGCGCTTCTCCGTCTCCGAGAGCTTTACCTCATCAATCAGCGTGCCAATCTGCTCGAGCATCCGATTGAACTTGTAACCGACCTGGGTTACTTCATCGTCATAGTTGCTTTCAAAGCGAACATCCAAGTTATTTTGCTCAACTCTCAGCATCAGGCTTCGGAGCTTGTAGAGCGGCTGCAGCAGCAAGCCGGAGAGCAGATTGGAGAACACAAACGCAAGCACGATACAGCCGCCCATGATCATTAGAATGAACCAGAGGATATTTTTCATCGGAGCCAGCAATTCCGCCTTGTCCTGGAAACTGACGAGCTTCCAGACGGGGTGCATGGACAAGGTCGCATAGTTAGAAAGTATGGCGTGACCTGACGAGTCGGTATATTCAAAGTTGCCGCGGTCCTTGACGCTTAGCTCCTGCAAGTCTTTCTCACCCAGGCGGTAGACCGAGGCCTCCTGACCGAGGAGAACAGGCTCCCCGCTACCTGTCATCAGCACTTGTTCGATCTGTTGGTTGTCCAGATTGTCCGTCAGCAGCCCACGGATCGCATCCTCCCGGATGTTAACAACAATGTAGACATCAGGCAGCATGACATCGAATAACGGCTTCATGACGAGCGTAATCACGGGATGGCTGCGGCTGAAGAGCTCTTCCTGATGTCCGGCAATCCACAACGTATTCCATGGCTCCTCAGCAGCCATCGCCTCCTGAAGCACCCTGCTCTCCGCCACAGATACCGGACGGCGCGCCCGGTCCGTCGGATAGAAATCGCCGATCGGCGTATGGATCAGCATGGAATCAATAGAGAGTTCATTCAGCTTCATCTGGGAAAATGGCGTCTGGAGCGCAGACAAGTGGTTGAAATAACTGCCACCGTGTCCCGCCAGCACATCAATCATGGCGCGCTGGAACGCATCGCCCATCATGAAGGTGGATGTAGCCACAATAACGTTCCTTAACCGCTCATCAAGTACCTGAGCGGTTTTGTTAAGGGTATCCTGGCTCATTTGAAGCGAGTTGCGCTCCATGACCCGCGCCGCAAAATAATAGGCGAACAGGCCAGTGACCGTGATACAGATTATAGTTAACATGACGAAGGCCATCCAGGTCCTTCGTTTGAGGGAAAGACGCATAAAGAACGATTTCATTGGCGGTTCCTCCAGCCGGAATAGCTAGCCTTTTACCGCACCCACATTTACCTGCATAAAGGAACGGTTAGCTAAGATGTAGACAATGAGCATCGGCAGGATCGAAATACAGGCCCCAGCAAGCAGGTACTGATTCTCCGAAGCAGCGCCGAAGCCGTAACGGAGATTCGCCAGACCGACCGGCAGGGTCTGCAGATCCGGACGCGACATCGAGAAGACCAGCGGCAAGATATACTCATTCCAAGCGCCGCGGAAGGTGAAGAGCGCAGTAACGCCAAGTGCTGGCTTCAAGAGCGGCAGAATGATTCGCCAGAAGATCGAATAGAAGTTGCAGCCGTCAATAAGCGCCGCTTCATCGAGATCACGAGGGATCCCTTTGAAGAAGCCGATCATCATGAAGAATGCCGTTGCATGCGCACTGATCAGAATAATAATGACACCCCACAGCGAGGTTTGCAAGCCCAAGGCAACCATCAGGTCGAATTGCGGCTTCAGGACAACCGCCCCAATAGAGATGAAGAGAGTCATGGATTGAAGGACAATGTAGAACCGCTTCCCTCTAAAGTCTACCCGATCGACTGCATATGCAGCCATCGCCGTAATCAACAGCGTACCAATCGTGACGAAGACACTTGTAAATACACTGTTCCAGGTAAACTGGGCAAAGTTCGCTTGCGTCCAGGCGTGGGCGTAGTTCTGGAACTGCCAGCTGGAGGGCAGCAGCGTCGCGCCTGTGGTGACCTCCAGATTGGTCTTGAATGAACCAAACACTGCAATAATGATCGGGAACAGCATGAGAGCGGCCGTGAGGAGCAGAAATGCCCACAGCACCGTACGTGAGATCAAACGGGAAACATTCATGGACACAGCCTCCTTAGTAAGTATTACTCAGTTTTTTGGAGATTTTGAAGTAAATCAACGTAATTACACCTACGATAACGGCCGATGTAAAGCCTACCGCACTACCGTAACCGATATTCTGCACGCTGCCGCTGTCAGATACGAGCGGGAAGAACAGCTTGTACAGGTAGAGGAACATAACTTCCGTCTTGCCGAACGGTCCGCCTTCCGTCAAGACCATGATACTCTCGTAGCCTTTGAGCGAGGTGGTAATTGCCAGCATGATAATCATCTGCATAACCGGTCCCAGCATTGGCATGGTAATGTACCACAGCCGCTGAGCGGGATTGACACCGTCAAGCGAAGCCGCTTCATAGACATCATCCGGAATGTTCTGCAAGCCAGCCAGGAACAGCAGCATATAGTTACCTACCGCGCCCCATACGGCAATCAGAATAACCGTCAGCATGGCGTACTTGGCACCCAGCCAGTCCAGCGAGCCGAAGCCCATTTTGATCAGGAACTGATTCACAACACCGTTATAGGAATTGAAAATGATATAGAATACAATCGACATAACCGAGGCACTGAAGATCGTCGGCAGGAAATAGACCGAACGCAGCAGCTGGCGTCCCCGGATCGCCCGGTTCAGAATAACCGCCAGAATGAGCGACATGGGCAAGGTCAGGATCAACTTGCCGCCAGTATAGATAAACGTGTTCCATACGGATTGCCAGAACTGCGTGTCTCGACCGACCCGTGCGAAGTTCTCCAGTCCGATGAAACGCGGCTCACCAAAGCCTTGATAATCAAAGAACATATAACGCAGCGCCCAGAAGATTGGATATACACCGAGCGTCAGTGTCAAGAAGATGCTTGGAAATGTAAAAATGTAGGCGTGGATTTTTTTGCGCATCGGAATCTCTCCCCCGTCTGTTTCTAACTTGTGCCCTCATTATAAGGGAATCGTACGGGGGTGCAGGATAGGGAAACCGACTTGCGAGAGGGGACAAAATCACTTTTTGGCGGGGGAGAGATTATTCTATTAGAAGGGAGGGATGCCCTATGACAGTGTTCGAAGCTCTCATGATTATGCTAACTTTTGGGTTGCTTATTATATGTCTAAACACAAATAGACCGCCCTGTAGGAAAGGTATGCGGTCTTATTTGTATATCCCTATGAAGCCTACCGCCCTTAAAAGCGGCTATTGCCCGAGAGCCGTGCCCCACACGGCTCTCTTCGCAATGAGGTTTTGTTACCCCGATTATAACACGTATTATATGCTTACGTCACATAGAAACATACAACTAACTACAATCCCTCCACCCAGACAATCTTCTCCTCTACAGGCCCACGGCGGCCCGCTGGCGGCTCAATGTCCGGATAGCCCAGGTAGATCAGCGCAACGATCTCGTCATCCAGCTCCAGTTGAAATTTCTCTTTCATTATAGGATGATACATCGGTTCACCTGAGCGCCAGATCGCGGCCAGACCCTTAGCATGTGCAGCCAGCAGCAGGTTTTGCGTTGCCGCATGGGCCGCAGCCAGCTCCTCGATCCGGATAACCTTGTCCAGTTTCGAAGGCTTGCAGACCAGGGCAATGACGACCGGCGCCCGGAAGGCCTTGGCGTGTGCTGTGGCTGCCTTCGCCTCAAGCTGGTCCGTGTCCGTGTCCGACAGCTCGCTCTCCGCACGAACGATCGCCGCATAACCCTCCCCCAGCTTCCCGCGTCCCTCGCCAGTCATAACAATAAAGGACCAAGGCTCCGTCGCATGATGACTGGGTGCCCAATTCGCTGCCTCCAATAGCTCCAGAATCGTCTCTCGTTCCACCGGATCCTGCTTCACACGCCCCATGCTGCGCCGCTCACGAATGGCTTCCATCAGTTCCATCTCTATTCATCTCCTTTCACCCAAATGTATCATATTGTCAGAATGCCTGTCGACCGGATCAGGAGCAGCGGGGTACCAGAAAAACTTAGGTCTGTTGCACATTCTCTCGACAAGGTATGATGATTACCATAGCAATGTAAAATCTACCAGAGGATGTGATAGCCATGGCTACACGGAACAAAAACCAAGAACGTCCGGTTTATATTACAGCAATTGGTTCTTTTCTGCCCGGCGAACCCGTCGGCAACGAAGAGATGGAGGACTACCTCGGTCGCATCGGTGGCAAACCTTCGCGGACCAAGGCTAGAATTCTGAAGGAAAATGGCATTCGGACCCGCTATTATGCAATAGATAAAGAGCAAAACACAGTGTACAGTAATACAGACATGGCGGCCCGCGCCATTGCAGATACGATCGACCGTTCATCCGTTCAACATGCCGATATTGACTATCTCGCGACTGCCACAACTCACAGTGAGCTGATTATTCCGGGGTTTGCCAGCATGGTGCAGGCCAGTGCCAGACTGCCAGTGATGGAGATCGCGAATCTGCATGGGGTGTGCGGCAGCGGGGTGGCTGCCATTCGCTCGGCCTATCTGCAGGTGAAGGCGGGCGGCAAGCACCATGCACTGGCATGTGCGAGCGAATTCCCCAGCCGCATCTTCAAGAGCAGCCGCTATGAGGATCAGCAGATCTGGAAGGATACCGGCAAGATTCCGTTCGATACCGATTTCCTGCGTTTTATGCTCTCCGACGGCGCCGGTGCCATGCTCATGCAGCGCAAGCCGGCAAGACGAGGTCTGTCCCTGCGCGTAGAATGGGTTGACATTCGCTCGTATGCCAGCGATTATGATACGTGTATGTACGCTGGAGCCAACAAAACCCACGATGGGCATCTGGACAAGAGCTGGCTCGACTACCCCACTTACCGGGAAGCGGCTGACGCCGGTGCTATTAATATGAAGCAAGACATCCGGCTGGTGAACGAAATGCCGAAGCTGGGCGTCCGTGATTTCTTTTCGCTCATTGATGAGGGCAAGCTCGATCCATCCGATATCAGCTGGATGGCCTGCCACTATTCCTCCCACTTCTTCCGCAGCGAAGTATTTCGCCTGCTGGAGCTTGGTGGAGCTCCCATTCCGGAGGAGAAATGGTTCACCAATCTGTATACCAAAGGCAACACCGGCTCCGCATCAATCTTCATCATGCTTGAAGAAATGCTCAATAGCGGCAAGCTCTCCAAGGGTGAGCGTATTCTCTGTATGGTGCCAGAGAGCGGTCGCTTCCTGACGACCTTCATGTATCTGACGGTTGTGGATGCCAATGATCATACAGAGCTGGAGGATGAGGAAGAAACGCAGACCCGTGAATCGACGCCTACCTCCTCCAGCTCGCCAGCTGCAGCCGCTGCGGAATCTATAAGCGGGTCGCGGATTCACGACACCTACGAAACGCCGCTTATCCGCGAGCCGGCAGCACCGGATCTTAGTTACGACGAGAGCAATCAGCTGCAGCATTGGCTGGTACGACAACTGGTGCAGGTATGGATCGATTTTGAGAAGTCGATCAATCAAGTACCGATTATCGACAAGCTGAACCGGGGCCGCTTTACGATGGAGGATTATCTACGGCTTCTCTATAATATCCGTCAGCAGGTTATCGACGGCTCGCAGTGGATTGCCCGGGCAGCCTCCAACATCTCCATTGACCGGATCGACCTGCGATCCGCCTTCATCTCCCATGCCAGCGACGAGCACAAGGATTATCAGATTCTGGAGCGGAATTACCTGGCGGTGGGCGGATCAGCGGAGCAGATCAATTCGGGCGAGAAGAACATTGGCAGCGAAGCGCTCTCCGCTTATATGTTCCATCGGGCCAGTCGCGAGAATCCATTCGATCTGCTTGGAGCGATGTGGATTATCGAAGGACTCGGTTGCCGGATGGCGCGGTACTGGGGCGAGCAGATTCAGGAGCAGCTGCAACTGCCAGACGAGCATGTGTCGTTCCTGCTCTATCACAGCGAGAGCGACGTGAATCATTTTGAACGACTCGAGAAAGGGATCCAGTCTGACATGCTTACCGAAGAAATCGCACGGCGCATTGTCAAAACGGCCAAAGTGACCGCGAGGCTCTACGTGCTGCAGCTTGAAGAACTGGACAACGATTAGTATGATGGGAGGGAAACCTTATGCCTACACCAGACTACTTTTATGACATGGAGCATAATCCGAAAGACCCCAATCCGTTTTTGGCCGTCTTTCTGGACCGCAGTATTCCGTTTAATGAAGAAGCCAAGGCCGCCTTTCTGAAGGATTCTTCGCGCAAATCGAGGCAGTTTTTGCTGCCTCTGCTGCGCCCGTTCGCCAGGCTATCTATTATTTTCATCAAATTGTTCCGGACGGTGCTCCCGAACTCCTTCACGTCTTCCAAGGTTCTTCACCGCATCCTGCACTGGGGACTGAAGACGTTCGTGACGCCGGAAGCCAACACGATGATTCTAAGGCACTTCATTCTGGGTAGTGAAATATTACAGTTTATCCGCGACAATGTGCCTGGCGCAGATGTCAAGCTCAATCCACTCAAGCCTTATAAGCTGGAGGACGTCAAGGATGATCTGTTTCTCACGCATGACCTCAACATTTACAACTTCATTATCAATCTCAACAAAGAGCTCAAGACCAAAAATCTGGAGATCACCCATCAGAGTAACCTGAACATGGATGCTATCGCTTTGGAGCCCTATCCAATTGAGCCGCTGCCCCGGCGCTGGACGAACTTCATCGATTTGGTGACCGCCATTGAGTTCTTCACGCCGATCTATCAGCTGTTTCTTAGCGACAATGATTTCTGGCGGGCCTCGAATTCGCTGCAGCTCGATGAAATTATCGGCATCTATGCGGCCACAATTGTTAACGAACCGCAACGCCTGGCTCTGGTTAACAACAAGCACCCCATGGTGCCGCTCATTACGCTGCAAGCCGGCTATCGGCTTGTGCTGCACGGACTCGCAACGGAACAGCTGCATGCCATGCTGGTGGAGAAGAAGAAACAATTGCTGCTGCAGTCCTCTCCGACCCATACTGTATAATGGAACCTTAACAAGGAGCTGATCGATCACATGACAATGATCCCGGAAACCAAAACACTGGCGGTTGTCGGTTCCTATGCCGATGCCGCTGACCCCGGCTTGTACTTGTGCGAATATGATTCGGACAAGGGCAGTCTGAAGATTGTACAGGAAGTGAGCGGACTTCAAAATCCGACCTTCGCAACAATCGATGGCGACAAGCTTACGGTCTATGCCATCTCCGAGGAGACCGATGAGGCTGGCCAACGAAAGGGCTATGCCTCGGCTTTCAAGCTGGACCCCGTCGCCTTGCAATTGACATTAATCAACAAAGAAGAGACCGTGCCTGCCCCCACCTGCCACATCGAGCTGGATCATTCGGGCAGCAGTGTGCTCGTTTCGAGCTATCACGGCGGGCTGCTGGGGCTCTCGCCTGTATTGGAGGATGGCGCTCTGGGACTGAACGCCGATCTTCACCAGCATGAAGGGTCAAGCATTCGGCCAGCGCAGAGCCAAGCCCGGGTACACTCGGTTTTCGTTGACCGTTCCAACCGGTGGGCGATTGCTTCTGATCTGGGACTGGATAAAGTGTTTGTCTATCAGCTCGACCTGGAGAATTACCGCGTGATTCCTCATCAAGAGGTATCCGTTACCCCGGGCTCGGGTCCGCGGCATTTTGTCTTCCACCCGTCGCTGCCCTATGGCTATGTCATTCACGAATTGAATGGTACCATTTCTGCCTTCTCCTTTGATGAGGATCAGGGTAAACTGGAGGAAGTTCAGACCCTATCGACCCTCCCCGAAGATTTCGAAGGGGAAAACGGCTGCGCCGACATTCATATTTCTCCGGATGGCCGGTTCTTGTACGGCTCTAATCGCGGACACGACAGCTTGGCCGTGTTTGCCATCGATGAGGAGAGCGGCAAGCTGACACTAGTCGAAATTACATCTACGCTGGGCGGGCATCCGCGTAACTTCGCGATCTCACCCGACGGCCGATTTATACTGGTGGCGAACCGGGACGGCAACCATATCGTGACCTTCCATCGCGATGAGGAATCCGGCAAGTTGACGCCCGCTGGTCTTGAGCTATCAGTGTCCAAGCCTGTCTGTATCAAATTCGTCTCCGTTATGGAAGCTCACTAATAAGACACTAAGTCCTTAGTTTCACATAAATCCGTATCCTCTCTGGCTCGGCCTGGAGGATACGGTTTTTTATCGTGTACACTTTTCTCTGGAAAGCCTTTTACATCCTGTGTAAAATGGTTAATGACAGGTATCCGCCTATCTTCAGTGCGGCTCTTTACATTTGATATTCACCTAAGGAGGCGCAGTTGATGATTAATCTGCCTCGACAAGCGTCGATCTACGAACAGATGTACAATTATGCCCCGATTGGCATTTCACTCGTTACTATTGAAGATGGCTGTTGGCAAAGCGCTAACCGTTATCTTTGTGATATGCTCGGCTACGAGGAGCAGGAGTTAATTCGCCTTACTTGCGAGGAGATTACTCATCCCGATGATGTCGGTAAACTGGACTGTCCTGAGATCTATCAATATTTGCTGCACTCCTCCGACCCCATGCCTGTCTATGAACTGGAGCTCCGCCTCCGGCACAAGAAGGGCCATATGGTCTGGACCTCCCTGCACGTCTCTCTAATCCGTTGTCCGGATGAGGAGTTCAAGGATTGTCTCATGGTCCAGTATGTCAATGTGACCCAGCAGAAAGCGAATGAGAAGAAGCTTCTGGAGAATCAGAATCTGTACAAGCTGATCACTCGCCATACGAACGATTTGCTCTCGATTAGTCGTCCCGATGGTACGCTGGAGTTCATCTCGCCATCGGTCACGACCTTGCTGGGTTATACCGAGGAGGAGATGCTTAGCAATAATCGTACGTCCTTCTACCATCCCGATGATGCTCGCGAGATGCGGGAGCCGACCAAGCTTTTTTCTGAGACGGATACGTTTACCCGACGGATTCGCCATAAGGATGGGTACTATCTATGGTTCGAGACTTCCTTCCAAATCTTGAGAGACGATAATGGACAGATTGAAAAAGTGATATCCATTGGCCGAAACGTCACCGAACTTAAAAAAAATGACCTTACGATGGCCGAAGCGCAGCGGATTGCCCGAATAGGTGCATGGGACTATGATCTGGCGAACAAGAAACTAACGATCTCCGAGGAAACGCGTCATATCTTTGGCGGCCGAATCGGAGGCAGCAAGGAAGATATTCAATATCTGAAGGATTGCCTCCATCCTGAAGATGCGGACCGTATCACTAGCGCGCTCTGTTCATCCATTCAGTCCGGCAACAGCCATTCGATGACGTTTCGGATCATCCATGAGGATCAGTCTATTGCTCATATCCACTCCCGTTGGGAAATATTCCATAACGATCAGGGGCAACCCATGCAGATAATTGGTGTGGTGCAGGATATTACCCAACAGCGCCTGATGGACATTAAGCTCAAGGAAAGCGAGCAGCGCTATAAATCTTTATTTGAGTATAACCCCGCCAGTGTCTACTCCATGGATATGGAAGGCAATTATTTGACGGCCAACGCCAGCATGGAGTCTTTGACGGGCTATACCATTGAAGAGCTCACAGGCATGTATTTTGGTCCGATCGTACCCGAACAGGATATTGCCAAGACGCTGTATCACTTCAATCTCGCCCGGGAAGGCTATCCACAGAATTATGAGATCTCAATTATTCATAAAGAGGGTCATCTGGTCGATATTAGCGTGGCCAACATTCCAATAATCGTGAATGACCGAATCGTTGGAGTGTTCGGTATTTCAAGTGACATCACGCAACGGAAACGGTATGTGGAGCAGATTGAGAAACTGAGCTATGAACACACACTCATTCTAAATTCCGTTTCCGAAGGAATCTTCGGTGTCGATGCCGAGGGACAGCCGATGTTTATCAATCCGGCTGGCGCTGCCATGCTGGGCTATACCTCCCGCCAGTGGCTGAGCAACCCTCGCTTTGAACAGTTGTTTCAAACCATCGACGGCCAGGAACGGCCGGCTGATCAGTCACCGATCCAAGAGACGTTGCTTCATGGTCGCAGCAGAGGTCGTGCGGAAGGCGTATTCTGGCGGGCGGACGGCACGAGTCTGCTGGTAGAATACCAGATTACACCCATCTACGATAAAGGCGAACGCAAAGGTGCGGTCGTGGTGTTCCGTGACAAGACCGGCGAGCATGAGATCATCCGTGCCAAGGAATCGGCAGAACGGGCTGACCAGGCGAAGTCGGAATTTCTCGCCATTATCAGTCATGAGCTTCGTACGCCGATGAATGGCATTGTAGGGATGGCCGGCTTGCTCGGTGAGACGTCTCTCGATGAGGAACAGGCACACTATACGAGGGTCATTCAGGAAGGCAGCGAAGCGCTGCTGCGGATCTTGAACGAGATTCTCGATTTCAGCAAAATGGAAGCTGGCAAGATGAAACTGGAGATGGAGCCCGTCAGCATTCGGGATGTGATTCGCAGCTCTATGCAGTTATTTGAAGCCAAGGCAAGGGAAAAAGGACTGACTTTGACCATCTCCATTCCTTCGACCATTCCAAGCGTGATCATGAGTGACAGTGCCCGATTGCGCCAGTTGCTAATCAATTTGATTGGCAATGCCGTCAAATTTACAGATCAAGGTACAATATCGGTATTTGCTGACATTGAGCCTTTCGCTGATGAAGAGCATGCCGCTTTGACGTTAACGATTCAAGATTCCGGGATTGGGATTCCAGCCGAGAAGCTGGACCAATTATTCATCTCGTTTTCCCAGCTTCATCCGGCAATTAATCGATTGTATGGCGGGACAGGGCTCGGTCTGGCAATCTGCAAAAAAATTGTTGAGCTGATGGGCGGCATGATTAGCGTCGAAAGTATAGAGCATGAAGGCTCGACCTTCACCCTCACGCTACCCGTCCGGTTGAACTAATGTTCTGGAGGGATAGCATGTCAAAAAGCGTTGATCCTGTGCTTACACACAAGGGATCAACGCTTTTTGGCTTGTTGCTTCCGTTAATTCTCTTTTTGCTGAAGCGGCTGCGATACCTCCTGCCAGCTGGACTTGCGCTGCAAAAACATCGACAACCCGGCAACTACCATAATTAAACCTGTCGTCACAAATATCCAGTGAATATCCAGGAAGAAGCCCAATCCACCGCCAATCAGCGGACCAATCATCGCCCCCATTTGGTTGGCGCTGGTCGTCAAACCAAAGGAACGCCCACGGAACGACTCACTGGTATGCTGGACTACCAGCGTGTTGATGTTGGGTACGATGCCGGCCATGAACAGACCGAAGACAAACTGCACTAACGTGAACAACCACAGATCCTGGACAAAATACTGCGTTGCCACAACCCCTCCTGAAACGATAAAACAGAAGGTCAGCACCAACGCGAATCCTCGTTGCTCGCCTACTCTTCCCCAGAACGGGGAAGCGATGATGCCGGCAATACCGATCAATGCAAAAACAAAACCGGACGTTAAGACCGCCCCGCTCAAGTCCCCTTGCAGATTAGCGATATGCAGCGTCAGCAGTGGCTGAATCATGTTGAGTGACAGCTGAAAAACCAGCAGCAGGATCAACATCCGGGTTAATGCCCCGTCCTGCAGCGCCTCCTTCAGATCACGCCAAAACTTGCTTTCTTTAGGAGCCGACGGGGCCGCGCCTTCTTTGACCCAGATAATGACCGCAATTGTGGCCAGCAGGATGAGCACCGCTGCCACGACGAAGGACGCCCGCTGACCGAACCAAACCGCCAGCAAGCCGCCCATTAACGGCCCCAGAATTCCGCCTGTCATCGTCCCTGCCTGCATCATGCCCAGACTCCAGCCCAGCTTCACACCAGGCGCTGAGGAAGCCACAATCGCCATCGAGGCGGGCACGAAGCCGCCAACCAACCCGTGCAGCATCCGCACGATGATGAGCTGCCACGGGGTCTGGACAAATGCAATCAGGCCATAAATGAAGGCAAGCGAGATTCCGGCGCGAATGACCATTTTGCGCTTGCCGTACTTGTCGGCGAGCGAGCCCCACAACGGAGCCATCACTGCGCCCACCAGAAAGGCAGAGGAATGCACCGCCCCTGCCCACAAATTGACTTCGCTCTCCTCTACGCCCAGATCAAACAGAAAGAGCGGAAGAAAAGGGACAGCCATCGTATAGCTGGCACTGCACAGCAGCACCCCGCCCCACAAAATCCAGAGCGTACGTTTCCATTGTTCCAATTCCGGCGACACCTATCCTTCCCTGGAACGTATCCATATGCTTACTATTATAGCTAACCTGCAACCGCTCGCGCGAACACCGGAGGGGCCAGCATATGGACGGAATTTAGAGCTGTGAAGCAAGATCACCGTGAAACTTACACCTTGTGTGACGGGCTCGCGTTATCCAGGTTCAGGATCGACTACACGGCATTTGCCCTTGTGGAGAGATAGCAGCAGCCTCAGAAATTAACCCCTTTATCGCTGCGTAGCCATCATTTGCGCCCGGATTCTTGCTTCGGACAACAAGTAGCGGGCTAACGTGGTAACGATCGGCTCGACCGCATGGCGGTCAAATCCTTCAAACATCGGGCTCGGATTGCATTCGATCAGGACGTAGGAGCCATCTGGCCGGCGTTTGAGATCGACCCCGCTGAACAGCAGATTCAGACGGCTGCAGGCAGCCACGCACATGCTGGCGATTTCATCAGGGATGGATATCGCTCTGATGCCTTGCCCGCCCAGACGATAATCGACCTCATCGCTTTCCAGTTCAAAGGCTGCGATGGCTTTGCCATCCAGGACGAATACCCTTACGTCACGCCCCTGAATATACTCCTGGAAGATTGCGGGTGCATGTCGCAGCGTGTCCAACCGTTCCGGGACAAGATCCTCGGGCTCAAGCAGCCTGCAATGCGCGCCGCCTGCCACGGGCTTGTATACGACCTGACGGGATTGTGCAAACGCAAGGACCCTGTCCCTGCTGCTGGTTACCAGTGTTTCCGGCACAGGAATGCCTGCCTGACGCAGTGCTTCAATCTGATACGGCTTGGCAAAATGGATCAACAGCGTGTCCACAGGATTGACCAGCAGCTTGCCGTGCAGGGGAAGGCACTTGAGAAAAGACAGCCAAGCGGCGTATCGCTCTCGCTGTGCAGCATACGCAATGTACCCCTCTTCCTGGATTTGCTCCTCGATCGGTGTAGCATCAAAAGCTGGTGTCGGCAGGAACAACGCCCGCAGGTAGTAGACGCGGGTGTCCTCCAGCTCCTGATCGCGGTATCCAGAACCGTACTGTTGCCCAGCCGAGCTTAAGGATAATGGGAATGCCTCTTGGTTGATGGTGTCCAGGATCATGGCCTGTCCGCCCTGTCGCTCGATTTCCTCCGCGAGATAAAGACAGTGCCGCTCTCGCTCTGCACCAATTATACCGATGGATAACTTGCTGTTCATCGTCCATTCCCTCCTCTATCGTAAAATGCCCCGATGACCATTGCGGTTCTCGGGGCACATACCAATATAAAGCGTATACATCACTGCTGAGGAATGCTCGTTGTTACCAGGTTACTGAGGATCTAACAGCCGCCTTCTTCCCCAACGGCCATGGTCGTATAGATATCTCCGCCCTCTTCGCCAACCGCATACGTGGTGACGTCCAGAAAACCCTTCTTCTCTTCCTCACTGAACAATACCCGATTGGACTGCCTTGTCTCAAGCTCGCTGATGAACAGATTTGTGCGTTTCATGATTCTCAGCCTCCTAATCTCAAAATATGGTTGTATTCAGGTTACTCCTAAATTATACCATGTCCTTGAACCAATAGGATTAGAAAGCTCTTATCAAAATCAGCTTAAAACGATTCGATCTTAGAATGCTCTCATTTAATGGTATTTTAATTTCGTTTTAAGTTTATTTTCAGATTACGGAGGTAAATTTATGGCAAGAGAAGGGAGGGCAGAGAAACGATACGTACTGTACACACCCTAAGAACAACATAAAAAAAGTGGGACGATTTAAAAAACAAACAAACAAAAATGGAGGTCTTTACTCATGTCTAAAACAAAAACTGGTCTTTTTATTCTTGCTTTGTCCGTTATGCTGGTAGGTGCTGGTTGTGGTAACAATGCTAATGATCCTGCGAACACAACGCCGCCAGCTGATACAAACATCGAAACGCCGGCGAATGATCCAGCTACAAACGATCCAGCAAACGATCCGCTCACTGAAGATCCTGCAGATAACGCAGATGATGATGCAGTAATTGAGCCAGACGGCGATGTTGTTGATCCTGATGCTCCAGCTGAAGGCGAAACAACAACACCTTAAGGATTACACACATTAAGATAGTCTGCATGCACACATGTCGGTAATGCTTCCCAAGCATGCCTGGACACTCGTCCTGGCCCGACTGTAGCCACAGTCCTTCGTCAGGATAGGCAGGCTTCATATAGATTAAGCTGATAGTAAAGAAAACGCTGCAGTACCGGACCACCGGGCTGCAGCGTTTTTCATTTGTTCTACATTCGTTTTAAATGCTCTGCTGGCCTACAGAGCTGCGGCTGCCGCTTCTCCTTCTTCCATGCCAAACCGTTTGCGGTAGCCGCATTTGCGGCATAACTCCTCAACCGCTTGACGCCTGGAGAAACCATCGACGATGGCCGTTGCCCGCTCGCCCGCGAGGATTTCGCCAAACGCCTGCTGCCCGACATTGCCCAGATTGATGACGCCTTCTCCGTCCAGACAGCAAGGGACCACCGTTCCGTTAGCCAAGATGGCCGCTTGCGTCCGCAAGCCGTAGCAGAACCCCCGGCCTTCGTCCTCTTCCGCATCCAGCGATGGCCATTGAAACTCGTGATCCTGGTTCAGATAGAGCCGCTCGCTGATCTTTAGCCCCTTGCCCCGCTCGAATCGCTCCTCGATGAGGTAAGGCAAGGCAAAAGCCTCCTCGATCATGGCCAGCAGCTCACGGTTCCGACTGCGCTCCAAATTCGTCTGGTTGTCGGTTGTGAGGTTCCACAGCCGGTAGGAAATAATCAGGTTGCTCTCCCGTAAGGCATCCCGCGTGAAGGACAAAATATCCGCCAGATAACCCGCCTTATCCTTGGAGCCCGGGTGACCGTCGAAGCTGTGAAGCGAGAAGTTCATCTGTCGCAGCGCCGGCTTACCCAGTAGCTTGTTGCGGTTTTTGGCAATCAGGGTACCGTTGGTTGTAATATTGACCTTGATACCGTATTCGTGGCTGATATCGAGCAGCTGATCCAGCTTGGGATGCAGCAGCGGCTCGCCTTTGACATGCAAATAGATCGAATCGGCATACCCTCGTATCTGCTCCAGACGCAGACGGAAATCCTCCACCGAGATGAAGGTTTTCTGCCGCTCCGTCGGTGGACAAAACGTACAGGCGAGGTTACAGACACTCGTAATTTCGACGTAGCATTTCTTTAGCTTCTTCATTCTTGCTCCTTTTTGATGCTTGCGCTATGAACGGATTATAACACGTTTTGGCTACGGTGGGGATACTGCGTTATAATAGCTGTAGCAGCACGAAGCTACATACAATTCACGGCTTTAATGCCGATTATGGAGGGATACGATGGGATTCCAGGAAAACTTAGCGAAGTATGCGGCCTTGGCCGTCGAGGTAGGCGTTAATGTGCAGCCAGGGCAAAAGCTCGTGGTTAGCGCTCCGCTTGTCGCAGCTCCTTATGTACGACTGGTCGTCAAACGCGCGTATGAAGCGGGAGCGAGCTTTGTCCATGTCGAATGGAATGACGATGAAGTGACTCGTACCCGGTACGAACTGGCGCCGGACGATTCGTTTGATTACTTCCCGCAATGGCGGGCAGACGGCTGGGAAGCGCTTGCGGCAGACAATGCGGCCTTCCTGTCGGTCATTGCCGCCAATCCCGATCTGCTCCAGGGCATCGATCCGCAGCGGATCAAGACGGCTAATATCGCAGCCGGGAAGGCGATGATGCCTTTCCGCACCTATACCATGTCCGACAAGGTCAGCTGGTCGATCGTCGCTGTGCCATCTCAGATCTGGGCAGACAAAGTATTCCCGGACGCCGCTGAGAATGAGCGAGTTGACCTGCTATGGGACGCCATCTTCCAGGCAACCCGAATTGATCTGGATGATCCCGTGCAGGCGTGGCGCGACCATACCGACCTGCTGGACAGCAAGGCGGCCCGTCTCAACGAGCGTAAATACAAAGCCCTACATTATACCGCTCCGGGCACTGACCTGACCATCGAGCTGGCTTCATCTCACCTGTGGGTTAGCGCAGGCAGCCACAATGCACAGGGCAGCCTGTTCATTGCCAATATGCCAACAGAAGAGGTATTTACGGCTCCGCTGAAGACCGGCGTAAATGGGACAGTGACCAGCACCAAGCCACTCAGCTACGGTGGTAATTTAATTGAGAACATCCGGATTACCTTCAAGGACGGCAAAATCGTGGCGTTCGACGCTGACCGCGGCGCCGATACGCTCAAAGGCCTCATCGAGACGGATGAGGGTTCACAGTATCTGGGCGAAGTCGCACTCGTCCCGCACACGTCACCGATTTCTGAAACGGGGCTGATTTTTTTCAACACACTGTTTGACGAAAATGCCTCCAACCATCTGGCGATCGGCAAAGGCTATGCCTTCTGTCTCGAGGGCGGCAAGACGATGAGCAAGGAGGAGCTGGAAGAGCAGGGGTTGAACGACAGCCTGTCGCATGTCGACTTCATGATCGGCTCTGCCCAGATGGATATCGACGGCATCCTGGCGGACGGCACCCGTGAGCCTGTCTTCCGTCAAGGCAACTGGGCATTCTAGGAGGCTGAGCGCGATGCAACATGCCTCCTCTCCATTCGCTGGTTTCTCCTGTGCCGTCGAAGTACCCATGCACTGGGTGCGCGCCAATCAAACCGGGATTCTGCTTAGCGTCATCGCTGCCATCGTGCTAGGCGAACCATTAATCCTGCTGGTGCCGCTAGCTGTGCAACTGATCACACGGTGGTTCGGTATCCGCTATAATCCATTTGTACGGCTGCTGCACCGCCTGATGCCCCGGAGCGCGCAGACCGAGAGCCGGGAGCTGCTCCGGTTCAATAACCTGCTGGCCATCTTGTTTCTGATTGGAGCGCTGACCGCATTCCTGCTGCAGGCACCAACCGTAGGATATATCTTTGTCGCCATGTTGTCGGCTGCCGTCATCCTCGCCCTGAGCGGCTTCTGCGTCGGCTGCTTCATCTATTTTCAATGGAAGCAGCTGCGCGCCAGACGCCGCCAGGCGGGGTAGTGCAGCGCATTGCAAGGCAAACTCTGACGAAGACCAGGCTGTCGAGAACCTCTCGGCGGCCTTCTTCTAATCTTGATTGTGTGGGAAGCTCGTCGACGGTCTGCAGAGGAAGAAAGGTGCGTTGGAGCAAGTAGTGTGTGGGCAAGCTACATTAGAGGTGGCTGGCATTGGCGCAAACGGCGCTGCAGTTAAAGAAAGTGTACTTGGAGACGGCTGGCATTGGCGCAAACCGCGCTGTAGTTAAAGAAAGTTTACTTGGAGACGGCTGGCGGGGCGCAAACGGCGCTGTAGTTAAAGAAAGTTTACTTCGAGGATGTTGGCAGTGGTACGAACGGGGCTACAGTTAAAGAAAGTTTACTTGGAGGCGGCTGGCAGTGGTGCAATAGGCGCTGCAGCTAAAAAAGTTGCGTTAAGCAGACGATTGGCTATGTAGGCGGGCTGTAGAAGAAAAATACGTTGGCACCGCGGCCGAGACAAGGACTAGAGCCTTGTCTCCTGCATGGTGGCAGTCATCCATCTCCGCTTCATCTCCTCGTACAATTTAGGGAGCGGCGACGAAATCCCAGGCCGACCGATATTCACATGCACCTGCACCAGTCTATTGTTTACGCGCATCAGTTGTTGATTCATTACACTTTGTCCTGCCAGATAGTCTTCAGGGTTGTGAAGACTGATCCCAATGAAAGACTGCCCTTTGAATGAATAGAGCTGAATCTCCGAAATCTCCTCCCAACGAATCCGCCCGCCCGGTATGAGACTGGAGTTATCAATAATTCCCTCTTCATCCAACTGTAGAGTCGGCGTGCGTTTGAACAGCAATGCTATGGAAAAGAGCAGCGCGATCCCAAAAAATAGAACACACACCACGCCAACCAGAGCGGTAACGATCGTATCATCGCCCGACAGGTAGGACTGAATCATCCATATTCCCGCAACGACAAAAAGAAGCGACCCCAATATAAGTAATAACGCTCGTTTCCTACTCGGATACTCGACATGGACAGCATTTGTGACATGTTCATTCATTAACTCAAACCTTCCCCTTTCACCATTAGCTTTTTCTCCTCTACCAATTACCCCCATTCCGACAAAATAACGCTACAGGACATGTAACACCGCTCGCTCCTTGAATCACATGTAATGACTTTTTTCCGCAGGTGTCATGAATAAGCTCGATTTTTCGTGTTCGATTCAGCGCATTGGGCCCTTGTGGCCTATCCGATTCGAATTTTCATATTCGTTGCCTCGGTAGCTCTATTCGGACAACAATAAACTCGATTTTTCGAATATATTTCGGCGCAATTAGCTATTTCTTCCGAATGTATTCGGTTTTTCATATTTATGGGCATCATTTCAAGACTTCAGGCCCAAATAAGCTCGATTTTTCGTGTTTATGTTCAGCGTGGTGTCACCAGAGTGGGACCTGCCTGCTCCAAAATATAGACCACCCGATGGACGGGTGGCCTCGTTTAAGACAGATAGCCTCGCTTCAAATGAGCCTCGTTCAGATCCATACGTACTTGTGCACCTTACAGAGCAGCAGCCAATCTTGCCGCCAGCGCCTCGATATCATCTCGCCGAGCAAGTGGTGACAACCAAGGCTCCGGAATCACATCTGTTCCGTACCACAGTCCGGCCAGACCGCCGGTTACCGCTCCAGTCGTGTCGGTATCCTCACCGAGGCGGACCGCCTTGAGCACTGCGTCCTCGTAGCTGCCACTGGTCAGAAGACACCAAACCGCAGCTTCCAGCGTGTGCACCACATAGCCCGATGACGCGATCTCCTCCTCGTCCAAGGTTGAGATATCCCCCTCCAGCAGCCGACTGTAATGGACTAGCTCCGGCTCCCCAGCATAGTGTGCCTTCACCAACCTCTTCACCTGCTTGTAGCCTTCCTGCGGTGTTCGTCCCTGCAGCAACTGGCCAGCCAACTCCACATAGATGACGCATGCGATGATCGAGCGGGGATGGCGGTGGGTAATGGACGAGACTGCCGCGATGACTGGCACCTTCTCCGTCAGCGGCTTATCGCCCAGAAGAAACGCCAGGGGCAGGATGCGCATGAGCGAACCGTTGCCATTGCTATACTCATCAGCGAGTCCAGCCTGCACCGCTGACAGCTTCTCATCCCTCAGCCGCTCCAGCGCTTTACGAGTGGCAATGCGAATATCGAACACTTCGCCATGCGGAGACCACCAGCCCTCCTCATACCACCGAAGCGAAGCAGCGGCGATTCGCTCGACGTTGAACCCGCCGCACAGGCTATCGGCCAGGCAGAATGTCAGCGCTGCATCGTCGGACCAGGTGCCCCGCGGCTGATGATGCGTGCCATAGCCTAGCATCTCTTCAACTCGCCGGGTCTGCACCTGCGATCGGGAGAGGAACTCCACGGGTACGCCTAGCGCATCACCGACCGCCAATCCCAACAGTCCGCCGCGTATGGCCTCCTGGATTCCCATGCTCGTCGCCTCCCTTAAGCTTTCAATCCAGCCAGCAGACGAGCACGGATATCTTCGAAGCGCTCATCGCGCACCAGCTTGCCGTCCTCGAAGATGACCTCCAACAAATCCTTGTCGGCACGGGCTTCATATTCCGCCACGCCCAGATTATCCTCAGCTTGCAGACCGTTCTCGTCTTCATAGACATGAACCAGACCCGTTTGCGACTTCTTGAAGTTGTTGCTGTCTGTCTTGGGATCCTTGTAGATTTTACGCTCCTCGCCACCGATAATCGTGAAGGTCGATTTCAATGCAAAGCCGAAGGTATCCCGGGTATTGTACTGGTACGTGAACGAACCGATCCCGTACACCATATTGGTCGAAGCGAAGCCCTTAGCCTCCAGGCGCTCGCAGATCTCCCGGCAACGCTGCAGCGTGATCGCTTCCCCGTAAATGGCGCCGATGTGGCTGTCCAGCTGCTTGTAGCCCTGTTCGCTCACGGTGCCGCCGAAGATATCCCACAGCAATTCGATAACACCTTTGCGGACCCGCTCATCGGTTGCATCCGGATCGCCGCAAATAATTTTTACCGGGTCCCCACTGTCCGGACGAATAACAACTCGGCCGTCGCGCGCCATAATATCGTCCTTGAGACCACGCACTACTTCGTCGAGTACCTTCCATAGATCCCAAGTGTCCGAGACGATCGAAACGAAGCCACTCGGGTACACTTCATTGATGAGATAGCGGTACGAAGCCATCTCATCCGTGCCGTGCGCACACATGACGCTATGCTCCGTAGCCGGGATCGAGCTGCCGATCAGCTCTTGCTCCATGTTGCCGTTGTAGAACTCTTCGACGAACAGAATCGAAGGAATCGAATCCGTGCCAGTGAACGAGATCAGATGGCCTGCGCCCGAGCTTTTCGAGGCGTCGAGCGAAGCCATCCCCCGCATCGAGAAGTCATGGCCCTGGAACGGTACCGCACCCGCATCGCCGGTGGTGCGGAGTGCGTACTCCTGCAGGATTTTGCGGTATTCGAAGGCAATTGTCGCACTAGTCGCGGGCATCCACAGCTGGCACGACATCAGCGTCTCCAAGTAGTTGGTTACCCAGAAGAATTCAGGAACCGTATTCTCCATCGATAGCATGGGTACTTTTACTGGCACCTGGGTACCTTCCTTCACGGCTTTGACCTTAACCGGCAGATACCCCAAATCATGCAAAGCCTCAATATGCGAAGCGTCCGGATTGGCAATACCAAGCGCATGCTTCAGCACACGGGTATATTCCGCTACCACTTCCTCGCGGCTCCGGGCGAAGAAATGCTGGTTGAAGTAATCGATCAGGTACTCCTTCACGAAGGCTTGGAAGCCGAAGGCCACGACTTCATCCACACCCTCCAGTCTGCTCGTGCGTGCCGTCCAGGTCGAATAGACCAGCTCGGTCCCTTGCGGGTATTGATTTTTGTGGCTGACTTTGTAGAAATCGCACAACAGTGTGGCAGGATACACATAACGTTGACTCATTTTGCATTCCTCCTATTTTTAACGAATGGGGTAGATGTGAATCAGATCATGCCCTGGCTCATCCAGGATGGTATTCGTCGTGAACACTTTGTCAATCAGGCCGCTATCCAGCAGCTTGCCCTTGTGAATCGAGGTCTCGCAATGCGCGACCAGCAAGTAGATCTCCGCCGCGCCCAGCTCCTTGAGCTTCTCGGCGCTTAGCAGAAACGTGCCGCCATAGGAGCAGAGATCGTCGACGATGATGGCTTTGAAGCCCGTCTCCGGTGCCTCGCCGATCACATCCAGCCGCTGAATCGTGCCGGTCTGAAAATCCCTTACCTTGAATCCGACCAGTTCGCGGTATCCGTGCAGTCGGCTATATCGCTTCTGAGCCCCGGCGTCCGGAAAGAACAGCACATCATGCTCCCGGTCAAACCCGGTTCGGGCAATCACATCCTCTAGCAGCTCCAGACTCGGGTAGCTTGCCTCAGCGCGGTCCAGCAAGGCCGTAGTTACATCGGAATGCGGCTCTATCACCTGCACCCTCTCAAATCCCAAGGCGTTAATGAATTCCGTCGTATACTTAAGCGTGAATGCAGAGGCGCCTTCCACCCGGTCCATCCGACTGTAGGGCATATAGTAGATAATCAGCGTTGCCGCAAGGCGGCGCTCATCCAGGTACCGCTTCAGGAACATCAGCTGGATCAAATCTCCGTCGGTAGCATACTTGAACTCGACAACCTGCTTCTCCCCCGCCGCTGCGAGTATTTGCTCGCCATCCACCAGTGTCTCCCCGTTGGGAAACGTGTGGAACGTCAATTCTTGTCCGTTGAGCTTCAACATGCAATTCACTCCTTTCAGATGTTGTTCAGTTAACTATATATGGATAGCCCTGGCTCCATCCCGGTGAATCGGTACAGCTGAGCAGCCCGCTGGGAATGCTTGTTGGTCTGCTTCAGCTCGCCCCGGCTGTCCCGGACCTCCTCGATCAGCCCTTCGCGGCTGCGGGTGGAGGTAACCTTGCGGATAAAGTTACGTTCGGCGAACTCCGGCACCACAGTCTGTATCACCTGATAGAGCTCGCTGATGGTGAACTCCTCTGGCAGAAATTCGCGGGCAATCGTTGTTGTCACCATCTGGGTACGTACAGCCTGCAGCGCATCCCGCAAGATCTGGGCGTGGTCGAAGGCCAGCTCCGTCTCCAATGCTTCCTCCACCTTGAACAGCTGGACGTGGGAAGCGTCCGCCGCCGCTCGTCGCTCCCGTAGCACTTGCTCCTGCACCAGCGCGAGGAATGCGTGCGAAATCATCCAGCCCCGCGGGTCCCGACCCGGCTCACTGTAGACATTCAGATACGAGAGATGAACATCGGTCACGCCCGTCTCCTCCTCCAGTTCGCGTCTGGCGCAGGCCTGCACCGTCTCGTCCTCGCGGGTAAATCCGCCCGGTAGCGCCCAGTAGCCTTCATAAGGCCAGATGTTGCGGCGGATCAGCAGCACGTAGAGCTCCCGCAGCGGCAAGGATTTCTTGGCGCCCTCCCGTTCGGTAGAGAGAATCGTGAAGATAACGATATCCGAGGGGGCGCCGTCAGGTGTCCGATAATTGGCAATGGAATAGTTGGATTCATTCTCAGTCATAGACGCGGTAGCAGCCTCCATTCGTTTTCAATTAATAATGTCATTATGACATACTTAATCAAGAAGTCAAGATTTGAATCAAAAAATAGTGCAGGAGCCCTCCGTCTAGCCGGAAAGTCCTGCACTTGCGATGCCTGCTTAAGGCACATCAGAATACCAGCTAGGCTGGTTCAACTCGAAATTCCGGTGATCGTCCATAACCCGGTTCAAGCGCTCCATCATCTCGTCCAGCTCCTGTGGATGAAAGCTGACGACCCAGACGACGGAGGAGATGATCGCCATTGCCATGTACAGCGCATACAGCTCCCAAAATGCCTCATCCGGGTCCCGGCCATCGTGATACCCCCGAATCTGGCCGACCGCGAACGGAATGCTGATCTCCACGGTGAACATTCCGACCTTAAGGAATTCGTGGACGGGATCGCCCCAGTCGAACCGGCCGATATCGATAACGCCGGCGAAGTGCCCCTCTTGCAAAATCAGGTTGCTGGGATGGTAATCGTCATGCTGAAACAAGTTGGGTCTGCCCTGCATCGCTCCCAGATGACGTTCCGCAAAAGCCAAGACGTCTTCATCGCCGGGCAGACGAACGCCACACTCCCGGTATTGCCTGACATACCTGTGGTGCTTGGCCGTCTTCACCTCCTGCCAATCTGACCACCCAGCAGGTGCCTCCAGCTCATGCATGCGGCGCAGCTCGCGCCCCGCCTCCAGGCCTGCAGTATACTGCGCGTCAATGGATAACTGCGGGAGAGCTTCCGATGCGTCTTCCCCCTCCAAATAGGACAGCCACATGTAACCAATTCCTTGCTCCTCCAGCTGTTCAAGCTTCAGTGGCGCCGAGCACCGGATACCTAGCACCCGCAGGCGCCCCAGCATCTCAAACTCTGCCCGCTTCGCCTCATATTGCCCTACGTCAAAAATCCTCAGCAGGCTTGGTGTGACACCTGCGCCGCTGCGATACAACCGGTCACCTGAATATCCTTTAGTAATTCGTGTCCAGTAGGCAACCGCTTGCAATTCTCCGCACTGCTGAAGCACTAGCGCTAACTCCTTGTCTTCACTCATCATGACTCTCCTTTCAACCATCGCTCCAGCACGAGAGCCACCCCATCATCATCATTGCTGGAGGTCACCTCGCGTGCTGCCTGCTTTAATTCCGCTACCGCATTGCCCATTGCTACCGGCCAACCGCAGGACCGGAACAGCCCCAGGTCGTTATAATCGTCCCCGAAGGCGATCACGTCCTCCAGAGTGATGCCGTAAACGTCGCAAAGCATACGGACGCCCGCTTCCTTGGATACGTTCGCAGAGGCAATCTGGACAAGCTCTCCCTGATCGGTGACAACGATGCTCAACCGCTCACCAAATGCTTCAATCAGCTCCTCCACTGCCGCATACCCGGAGATCAACACCTTGGTGGCATCATGCGCGCGCAGCTCCTCAAGTCGCTGAACAATCGGAGCACCCGTCACATTCATCCTTAAATGCTGCTCCACCTCGCGAAGCGCATACCAGGTATCCATTACCTCAATCCCAAGATCGGCAGCGGGGTCGGCAGCCAGACAATGGTCAATCAGAGCCGCCGTCAGCTCCTTATCGATGGCCTCGTGATACCTAAACTCCGAGGCACGGCAGTGAATCTGCGCCCCGTTGTAGTAGACAAAAGCGCCGATTTCCCGCAGCTTCACCGGTAGAACTTGTTCGACCGTGCGCGGCGGTCTCGCTGTGGCGAACAGGATACGCATGCCCTTCCGATGACAAGCCAAGATCGCTGCTTCATTCCGCTCGCTCACCTGCTTGCGGGAATCGAGCAGCGTACCGTCTAGATCCAATATGATCGCACGACAGTTCATAGATGGCTCCCTCCCTCACTTCATATCCCACGTTTTTTACATTCTTTGTAGTATATCATATAGCGTGGTCGCAAACCGCCAGAAATTTCTAAATTACAACCAAAAAACCATGTCTCCGCTCACAGCGCGGCAGGCATGGTTTTGGACTTTCACTCTCAACCCTTTACCGCACCGACCAACTGACCGTGGATAAAGTATTTTTGCACGAACGGATAGATAGCGATAATCGGAAGCACCGTGAGCATGAGCGCCGCCATCTTGATATTCTGCGGATGGATGCGATCTTGTCCCTGCACCAGTGCGCCCTGCGTAATCGAGCTTACGGTGCTGGTATCAAGCAGGATACTCCGCAAGTAATATTGTAAGGTCCACAGCCCTTTATCACGAATATAGATGAGCACGTTGAACCATTCATTCCAGTAAGCAACGGCGCTGAACACCGTGAAGGCAGCGGTCATCGGCAGCACGAGCGGCAAGACGATACGCAGAAGCGTCGTGGCCTCCCCCGCCCCGTCCATCTCAGCCGATTCCAGCAGCTCCTGTGGCAGCTGGTCGATGACATTTTTGAAGACGATAATATAGAATACATTGGCTACACCAGGCAGAATAAGTGCCCAGTATGTATTCGTAAGTCCCAGCGTGTTAACGACGAGATAGGTGGGAATCAGGCCGCCACTAAAAAACATGGTTATGAGAATGTAAGTAAAGATAATTTTCTTGCCCACCAAATGCTTGTTGGATAGCGCAAAGCCTGCGAACAACGAGCACATAATGACCAGTATCGTGTTCACCACGGTGAGAAACACCGTATTTAGCGTTGCGCGGATAAATCCGCTGTTGGCCGCCAACTTGGCGTAAGCATCCAGGTTAAAGCCTTTGGGCCAAATAAAGATATTGCCTTGTGCCACCTCGCCATAGCTGCTCAATGAAATCGCGATGGCATTAAAGAAAGGAATAAGAATCGTCAAACAGAACAATGTGAAAAAACTGTAATTGAATACATTAAATATCATTCTGGATGTTGAGCGATATTCAACCATCTGCTTCCCTGCCTTTCTATGTTGTAGCGGAGAAGCCTGCCATCAATACAAGCCCATCCCTGTCAGCTTCTTGGACAGCCGGTTAGATGTTATGAGAAGGACAAAAGCCAGCAGACTCTGCATCAGGCCAATCGCTGTTGTCAGACTGTATTGGGAGCGCTCCAGTCCGATGCGGTAAATATAGGTGCTTATAACTTCGGAGACATCGTACACCAACGGATTTTGCAGCATGAACACCCGCTCGAAGCCGATGCCGAACATGTTGGCCAGTTGAAGCAGGAGCAGCAATGTAATCATCGGCACCATCGCCGGCAACGTAATATGCAAGGCCTGTCGAAAGCGGTTGGCTCCGTCAATTGAAGCGGCTTCATAGAGGGAGCTGTCCACACCGGCGATGATGGCAAAGTACAAGATCGCCGACCAGCCGACGCTTTTCCAGATCTCCGTGAGGACCGCAATCGTTCGGAACATCCCTCGTTCGGCCATAAAATACACCGGATCCATCCCGAACACGGATTGAAGCAGGAGATTAATAAGGCCATCTGTCGGCGATAGCATCTGATGAGCAAGTCCCGCCACCACAATCCAAGAAAGAAAGTGTGGCATATAGGAGATGGTCTGAACGATCCGCTTCATCCGGTTCTTCAAAATTTCATTGGCCAATAATGCAAAAATAATCGGCGATGTAAAGCCGAAAACAAGGTCATAAAAATTCAGAATTAAGGTATTGCGCATCACCGACCAGAACTTGCTGTCATTAAAAAAATACAAAAAATGCTTGAGACCGACCCAATCACTGCCCGTAATCCCTCGATAGATAGAATAGTCCTGAAAGGAAATAATCACGCCATACATCGGGATATAGTTGAAAACAAACAGCGATAGAATGGTCGGCGCAAGCAGCAAATAAAGGGTAACGTTGGTCTTGACCCGTATTGTCCGCTTGTTCATGGCCTATCCCTCCAGCAAAATGGATAAGTACCCGCCACGCCTTCAGAGACTGGAGCGACCAGTCTCATCGGAACGGGATAACGGGTACCGTTGTAGATTACCAGCCGATATGCTGTACGCCCTGTGCCAACAACTCATCCTTGTTGGCGTCCAGATACGCTTGCATCGGACCGTAGATGACTTCACGGAATTGCTGCTCCCACTGCTGGACGCGCTGATCGAACTCCTCCATGGAGATCCGGCCCATAATGGCTTCGACTGCGAAGCTGTTGATCGCCAGACGCGATTCCGGAGCTTGCAGCAGTGCATCCCCCTCAGCCGCATAGCCTGGCAGATCGCCGATGCCGTTGGCACGGGCCTGTTGGTCGATGACCTCGATACTGTCATAGACTTCCTTGTGATAATCCTCTCCAAGTACAGTCAGATTGGCAGCTTGCTTGGACTCCTGTCCATCCACGAATCCGAAGAGGAGCGCCAGATGCAGGGACCAGTAATCCTCGGAACCTGTACCAATCTTGTCGGTCGGGACGCGCTGACCGTCGACTGTGTTGTAGGTTACGCCCTCACCCTCATAACCCCAGAACAACGCTTCATACAATTCATCCGAAGCGAAGCCCTCAATGACACGCCACGCCCGGTCTTTATCCTGTGTACTCTCCGGAATATACAAGCCATGCGTAATGATCGGCAGGCCACTCTTGGCTTCAGCATACCTTGGATCTCTCAGTACGGATGGCGGACTGCTCAGCGGCGGTGCAAACAACCATTTGACATCCTTGGCATGTGGCGGCAGAGTCGGCTCCGTCTTGTAATAGGAAGCTCCGGCCGCAATGTTGTCCGCACTCATCACTTGCAGCAGCACCGTATTATTGATGACCCGCTCATTGTAGGTTTGATCGTCATTGGTCGCGAACTCTTTGTCCAGCAGCCCCTCGGCGTACAAGTCGCGCATCACTTGCGTAGCCTCGCGAAACTCGGGCGTCAAGACATTGGGGATAATCTCACCGTCTTCTACCCGCCATTGGTAAGGAAGTGCTCCGTACCAGTAGTAGATGACACCGCCACCGTTGCCGAATACATAATCACCGGCTACCGAGTTGGACAGGATGATCGCATCAGGAACCTCGCGTTTGACGACGCGGAAGAACTCGATCCACTCTTCGACCGAGGTCGGCCATACCCCGTTGTTATATTGATCGATCAGTTCTCCACGCATCATGTGAACTCCGGAACCCTGCGGTCCCTTGTCCCACGCCATTGGAATCCGCCAGTAATTGCCACTGACTGGATCTTTGGCGAACTCCATCATTTCTGGTGTAATATACTTTTGAACTTGTGGCGAATTGTCATAGTACGACTTGAGGTCGATAAAGGCGCCTTGGCGCGCGAGCGGATAAGCTTCATCGGGTAGCCAGGAATGGACAATATCAGTCATATCGCCGGATGCGGTCATCAGATTAAACCGGGTCTGGAAATCCGCGTAGCTCGGGATATCAATCTCCAGATCGACATTGGCGTAATCCTCGACGATGTTAATAAATTTGTTGTTGCTGGGATCTACGCCATCCGGATGTGGCAGACCGGAATCTCCCATGAACATCGTCATGCTGACTCTGGGCTCATCAGCGTTAGGCTCATTTCCCTCATTCACAACAGAGTCAGGATTATTGGGGCCGTTATTCCCGGTGCAACCTGACACGATGATCGACACAACCAACAACAATGCGAATCCGATGGCAAAGCGTTTTGACTTTCTCAACTCGTCCAACCTCCCCTTAATGATAAAGCCTCCAAGCTCGTCTTGCATCAACCATCCAAAAACTTATGTCATCTATATTAACAAATGATTGCTGCCCACGAACACGAACCTGACATCTTCACTGAAAAAAAAGGAGGGCCGGCTAAGGTTCCAGCAACTCCAAACAGCTATGCTTGACCTTCTCCTCAATGGCTGGGTGAAAAGGGGCAGGCATAAAGAAATAGCGAGTCGAATCGATCGCTTCATATCCGCCTTCAGCCAACTGATCAGCAGTAGGGATATAGCCGATCATCCCGTTTGTATAGCCGAGGATCAACGTCATGCCCGTGGTTCGAGATTTGATGTATAGACCATATTCCGCAACCAGCTCGGTGTTGGTCGCCAGCACCTGCAATCCCTCTGCGAGCTGCAATACCGTAATCTCCATTGGCAAGAAAGGGGTCAGACGCTCCGGCGAAGCGAGAAGCATCTTGCTCCACTCGCCTGAGACCCACGTGTCAGCTGTGAGCGCCTGCAGTTCCTCCTCACTGGGCAGATCCTGGAGTGGCGCCTGAAGAATCTGCATACGAACCGTCAAGGCTACGGTTGGTAAGGGCTGCAGTGGACCACGGAGCAGCTCTAGTACGTCGGCAGCGAGCGATTCTCCAAAGGCCCTTACATCGGCATCCGTTCCATCGAAGAACAGCTCGCCCGCCTTCGCTGGATTATTGTCGCCACAGCAGCCTTGCAGATAACCGCAGATGGCTCCGCCCCCAATCTCCCGCTCCAGAAGCTCCATGGCAACTCCGCAGAACTCCGAAGAGAGCGTGTTGGCAGGCGAGATTACGGGATGACAGGCATAATTGATCAGCACAGCCTTGGTCTTGCCCGACATCGACCGATAACGAACCACATTCAGATCGGAGTCCAGTGCGCCATCCGGATTAGCCTGACCCATACAGACACCGTCTACCATCCGACGACGATGAACCGCGAGATAGCTGCTACCCTGCCCAACTTCCGTAAGCACCGTCTCCAGATCGCCCATGGCCTCTTCGATGCCCGCCAGGACGGCGGCTTCCAGATCGGCCATGTAATCAGGGTCCATCTTGCCGAGCAACTCTGAGAACTGGCTACTTGTCTGTGGACCGGAGTGCGAATGGGTCCCGTGCAGCAAAATGGCCTCCTCGGGTATGCCCCATTGCAGTGCGATGGCCTGTCTCAGTTCCCCTACGCGCTCGCTGCCCCACCAGATCAGATCTGCCGAGATGAGCAGACTCGAGGACAGCTTCCCGTCCTCAGCACTCTGACGAAAGGCAAAGATTCGCGCATAGATTGGATGAACCACCTCCGTATAGGGACCTTGTCCAATCCGTGAGGCAAACCCGGCCAGTTCTACCGGCTGGCGGGGCGTAATGTCCACCTTGGCTGTGCCTAGCCATAACTGTGCTTCCACTTAGGCACCACCTCCAATAGCGACCGGTGCCTGGCGTTCAGCCGAGGCATATGCCGCTAGGGCGACCTTCGCGGCTGCATATCCATCTTCACCGTTAACCGGCACCAGCGTCCCGCTCTGCAGTGCATCGACCCAGGCGTCTATCAGCGCTTGGTTGATATCGACACCCCAATTAACCCATTGGGACTTGGCAGCGTCATTGCTGTAGAGATGCACCTTGTCAGCCAGCGCATCCACCTCCAGCACACCAGTTGTACCGATGATCTCCAGCCGCACATCCCCCCAGGTTGGATAGGAGGTGGAGCGTGACCAACTGGGGTCGAGCACGCCAATGACTCCATTGTCAAAGGTGAGGTGGATCATCGCTGCATCATCAACTTCAGCTTCCGGAACGAATAGCTTGCCTACTTCCGCATACACCGAGCTCACTTGAGCATTCAGAAACCAGTGCATCAAATCCATCACATGAACCGTGTGATCGATGACGGCTCCGCCACCCGACAGCGCCGGATCGACGAACCAGCCTTCGCCCCGCAGTCCGCGATTATAGCCCTTCACAGCCAGAATTTCTCCGAGCTCGCCACGCTCCAGCCTGTGCTTGGCCGTCTGAACCGCTGGCGCAAAGCGGCATGGAAAAGCAGTCATCAGCTGTACACCGTGCTGACTGCAAGCAGCAATCATTGCCTGCATCTCTCCATCAGACAGGCCCAGAGGCTTCTCGCACAGCACATGCTTCCCGGCCTTCGCTGCTGCAATCGTCATCTCGGCATGACGGGCGTTCTCCGAGCAGATGACCACCGCATCGATATCAGAGGCCAATAATGTCTCATAATCCGTAAAGTAAGCCATCCCGTAATGTGCCACCGTTCCTTGAACACGCTCCGACAGTTCATCATAGATTCCCGTCACCTCGACGTCGGGACGCTGGGACAGCCAGTGCAGGAAGAAACCTGCGTGACCGTGAGCAAAACTCATCATCCCTACCTTCAACTTCTTCATGATCCAGCCGTCACCTGCCTTCCCTTCTCTTGGAGTGCCAACTGCACCGGCATGCCTTGCTTAACGGAATCGGCTGCAGCCACAGCCAGCTCAAGAGCCGCGCGTGCACCGGCCATTCGCTCAGCTACGACCGCCGGCTCCAAGCTGAGCCATATGTCCAGCTCCTGATAATGCAGCCCCTCCGCTGCATGCCCCGGCTGAGCATAGCCAACTGCCGGCGCGGCTGCCTGACGCCGGAGCAGCAGGCTGCGGTCATTGCCGCCCGAAGTCAGAATGCCTGTGCTGGCGGCGACTTCGTAATCGCTGACCATCAGACCATCCGGACTCCAGTACCCCAGCACATTCGCGATTGCGTCATTCGCGAAGCGAAGCGTAATCATGACCTGAGCACCGCCCTCCTGCTCACGCCCGCTGGCATAGACGGTCCTCACCTCGCCGAGCATCCCTTGCAGAAAATCCAGCTCCTCCACTAATCGATCCATAATGAGGAGGTCAACCAGCGAGCCTGGTTCCGCACTGCGTTCCGGAAGCGGGCCACACCACTTCGCATGAATGACCCCTGGAGTGCCTACGCTGCCGCCCTGCACCAGCTGACGCAGCATCGCATGCTCGGGTGAATACCGCTTGGCTTGCCGCACATGCAGCTTCACGCCGCTCTCGCCGCAAGCTGCGAGCAGACGATCGGCCTCTGCCACTGAGCGGCCCAGCGGCTGCTCGACCGCAAGATCCGCCCCCGAAGCGGCAACCGTCATTAACAGGTCCACAGCATCCGCCGCAGGTCGGCTCCAGCAGCACAGCTGCGGGTTGATCTCGGAGAGCATCTCTTGCATCGAAGTGTAGGCCGGTACCCCGAAGCGCAAGGCAAGCGCTTCGGCCAGCTCCGGCTGTTCGTCATACACGGCGGCCAGGGTGAAGGCCTTAGATGCAGATAGTTGCTCTGCATAAGCTGCCCCCAGAGGGCCGCAACCCGCAAGTACCGTTTTCATGTCATCGCCTCCTGGTTCATCTCGGCCCGTAGGCAAGAACTCAAGAATATGATTGTACGACCTTTTTCAGTGCTTTAGCAATATCGTGCATCGCTTCTTCAGGCTCCAAGAGCGTCACCTGGGTAAGCCAGAGCGCTTCATTCTCGCAGACACGCTCACTGACCGGGCAGCTATAGACGTGGTCTCTCCCACTCAATTCTTTGGAGGCATTCTGAATGGCCGGATTCAGGTTCAGCGAATTGTAGCCAGTGAGGATGAAGATGCCCTCGGCATTGACCTTCGCGATGAAGTCGTCTTTGTCGATTCGCGCCCCCAGCTCGGAATCCAGTTTGAACATGTATAGATGATTGGAGTGACGGGTCACACGGGAATCGCGCTTCAGAATCGTGATGCCATCGATTTCGCTTAGTAGCTCATCCAGCACCTTGACATTGGCTTCCCGACGTTGCAGCTGTTCCTCAAGCCGTGTCATCTGACCGAGCACGAGCGCCGCCTGGAACTCGGTGAGCCGGAAGTTTTGACCAATCCGCTCATGCTGATACCACTTGCCGCCCGGAATCCGTCCGACATTGATCAGGGACCAGGTTTGCTCCCAATAATCGTAGTTGTTCGTCGTAATAATACCGCCTTCGCCGGAGTTGAGGTTCTTGCTCGACTGTAAGCTGAAGGTGCCCAGATCGCCAATGGTCCCAACGAACTCCCCATCCCACTTGGCACCGATTGCTTGTGCAGCATCCTCAATGACCTTGAGATCATGCTTGCGCGCAATCTCCATGATGCGCGTCATGTTGGCCGGGCCGCCAGCGATATGAACAGGGACAATCGCCCGTGTCCGTTCGGTAATGGCCGCTTCAATCTTCTCTGGATCAATGAGCAGCGTATCCTCTTCCACGTCCACGAAGACAGGAATGGCACCGAATGCGAGGACGGCCGAAGCTGTCGCTACGAAGGTATAGGGCGGCACAATGACTTCATCGCCGGCTTTGATGCCTGCGGCTTGCAGCGCGACCGTAATTGCAACCGTACCGTTCACCATGCCAATCGCATGCTTAGCTCCCTGCAACTCAGCAAACTTCACCTCCATCTGTGGCAGCTTGCCGTACATCGAACCGGGTTCAAAAATCCCTCCCCAGTTACCTGATTCCAGAACCTCCATAACGAGCTTGCGCTCCGTATCGTCAAATATCGGCCATCTCGCGGTCCAACCCCCACTGCGTACCGGTGTACCCCCGTCGATCGCCAATTTTTCTGTTTGCTCCATGTCGTTGTCTCCTCCCAAGCTTCCACGTAATTGAATATGAATTCTGACAATTACTATGGTAATATAAATACCAAGACGTGATAGGTCATAAAATGAACGGGTTAAGCCATTTTTTAATGTAGGAGCGACAGCCATGAATAATATCCCTGACTATCATGATGCTCTCGGCACCGCCAATCTCAAAAAAGGGCAGCTTCCTTTTTATATTCTCGATGTCCGTATCCATCAGATCATTCACCTGCATCATCACGATTTCGCGGAGTTATCCTTTGTCATTGAAGGCAGTGGTGTGGAGGTCATTAACGGCGTCACGCATGAATTGCGACCAGGTACGGCCTCATTTTTACTGCCCCATCATTTTCATGAGATTCGCAGCAGTTCGGATCAACCCTTGCGAATGTATTGCTGCATGTTTGACATCAGCATGCTCTTTGGTTCACAATACGATTTTGAATTGATGGGACGCCTGTTGCAGACCGGAGGGGATCTTCCTTCGTATGTGAATTTTGACGAAGCAATGACCACTCGCCTGATCCGCATGTTCGAAGATATGACAGCCGAATACCAGTCCGATGACTTCGGCAAATACAGCTTTATCAGATCCAAGCTCCTCGAAGCCCTGCTCTGTTTCGCCAGATTGCAGACACAGCAGAGAATGCAGCAGGAGGCTTATACCCGGGTTCAGGAATCGGACAAGAAATTCTGGAGAATCATCCAGTATATCCACCTGCATTATACGGATAAGCTCACACTGGACGATCTCTCCCAGCGCTTCAACCTGAGCGCGCCTTATATCAGTCAATCGTTCAAACGCCTGTATGGCCAAGGCTTCCTCGCGTACATCCATGTGCTGCGCATCAACAACGCGCTGAGCTTGCTCGCCTCGACGGAGATGTCCATCGCCGACATAACCGCTCAGGTCGGCTTCGACTCCTACCGCAGCTTCACCCGCGTGTTCAAGAAGCTCAAGGGCACAACCCCTGGGGAGTATCGCGACTCCTTCCAGACCGTAGAGCCGGCGGCCGCATCGGGCGGGCAATAGTGCACTACACTAGGCAAGGAACAAATCATCCTGCGGATGATTCTAAGTGACTCATCCCCTTGCTCTGACGACCGACCTGATGCGTTACAGCTGCCGATCAGCGAGTTGCCGAGCAATAGAGGAACAAAGGTGTGTTACAGTTGGTGCTGAGTGGGGATCCGTGCAAATAGAGGAAGAAAAGTGCGTTACAGCGGCCGATCAGCGGGTTGCCAGGCAAATAGAGGAACAAAGGTGCGTTACAGTTGGTGCTGAGTGGGGATCCATGCAAATAGAGGAAGAAAAGTGCGTTACAGCGGCCGATCAGCGGGTTGCAAGGCAAATAGAGGAACAAAGGTGCGTTACAGCTGGTGCTGAGTGGGGTTCCGTGCAAATAGAGGAAGAAAAGTACGTTACAGCCGCCAATCAGCGGGTTGCAAGGCAAATAGAGGAACAAAGGTGCGTTACAGCTGGTGCTGAGTGGGGATCCGTGCAAATAGAGGAAGAAAAGTGCGTTACATCCGCCAATCATCGGGTTGACGGACACATGTTACCCACAAACAACCAAAAGACACCTGTTCGGATCATCCGAAGAGGTGCTTTTATTAAGGATAGCGATCATTTCTACGAAAGCATGAAAAATACTGGATATATCCGGATTGCCTGATGTCGCCTTAACTCCCAGGAAGTTCAGTCGTGCTCCCCATTCTTCCCGCTCCGCATCCTCGTAATGCTCCCCGTATTTGTCGAACAGGTAGACAAAGACAGTAGCCTTGATTTCTGTCCGTCCATGATGAAATCGAAACTCCATTAAACGTTTCGATCTTTGCATTGGTTTCATCTATTTAGAAAATAAGGATAAAAAAGAACACCCGCTCGATTGTTCGAGGTAGGTGTCCTTGCGTCTTAGAATGAGAGGGTTGCCGAATGACGGAGCCCGAGCTAAAGGATCTGAGAGACCTTATTCCGACGATTTCGGCGTAATTGCGTCCTTAACGGAACTGACACGCCTTATTCGACGAATAGCCATTGGAAGTCCCCTCATTTTGTGCAAATAGCGGCGCTGAGTTCCGTTAAGCCAAGCAAGCATGGATACGAAAACCTCAATACTGCTAGCCAAGCTTAATCGTCTTGCCCGTCGCAATCGACTCATCGATGGCGAAGCAGGCGCGCATACTACGATATGCCTCCTGAAAATCGCAGCGGATGGCCTTGTCATGCTGAAGCGCATCGACGAACTCATGAATCTCCATCACGAAGGGATGATGGCTGACATCGCCGCTATTCGGGAGGATGGTCGGGATGGTGGCATAGTCCGTCTGGCCTGGAAGCTTGGTGGTGCTGAACAACTGGTTGTCCATGATAGATCCCTTCTCGCCCAGCAGATGGATGTTGAATTTGTACGGTGTCTTGCACTCCAGCGAGGAAGAGACCTTGCCGATGCCACCATTCGCCAGCTTGAAAATTGCAATCGCGTTCGGATCATATTCATATTCCGAATCGGACCACGTCCCGCAGCTGTACGCTGTCACTTCCGTGATGTCACCGGCAAAATAACGTACCGCATCGACGGCATGACAGCCCGCCGAGAGGATGCTGCTGACGCCAACTTCCCTGGTAATGTTCCAGCGATATTGGTCATAATGAGGACCGATATGATGCCAGTAGTCAACCTGAGCCATAAACACTCTGCCGAGTGCGTTGTCGTCAATTAACGCCTTGATCATATCGAAGGTTGGATTCCAGCGGAGGACGAAGCTAACGGCCGTCTTGACCGGATATTTCGCAAGCGCCTCGCCCATACGGTCCATGGATGCCAGATCAAGCGCCATCGGCTTCTCCAGAATCAAGGCCTTGCCATGCTGTGCAGCCAGAATGGCCTGCTGCGGTCGCACGCCCGGCATGGAGCATAACACGATCGCATCAATCTCCGGATTTTGAACCACCGCTTCAAAATCCGTCGACACCGCCACGCCTTCCAGACCCAGCTCCGTCAGCTTAGCTTCTCCTCTGCCCCTGTCCGAGGTTACAACGGTGTGTACTTGCGCCCCAGCATGGCCGTGGATGGCTTTCAGATATTCACCAGCCACCCAGCCTGTGCCTGCTACTGCAAATTTGACTGTCATCCTGACACGTCCTTTCTTCACGTTATGGAATCGAACGTCCTCCCCTTACACAGGAAACCGAATATGGTTGGGCCGGGTCCACGCCATATGCTGGATGAAGCCCTCCGCATACCGGCAGCCCGCCTGCATACCTCTGAGCTTGCTTAGCGTCTCCGCCAGCTCCAGCACATCGACGCCGTCATGCTCCTTGAGCCAGACCAGCTGGCTCTGATGCTGATTCAGCATCTCCAGCTTCCTATCGATGGTGTCGCTGATGTCGACGTAGAGGGTCGGCTCGAAGCGCAAGCCAGACAGATTATCCATGTAGAATAGCGACGGCACCTTGGCCGCGTGACGCCCACGACTCGAGCTGCCTGGCAGTGTAGCTAGAAAGGTCGTGTCAAAAACGAGCCGGTTCACCGCGTTGTGATCCGGCATGTAATCGTTGGGACCGTGCGTGATGACCATATCCGGCTGCTCGTCACACATCACTTCAATGAACAGCGAGCGATCTGCCGGACGGTCCGCCAGGATATCACCATCCTTGAGCCCTAGTGAGACAACTCGACTACCGATCAGCCCACCCGCGGCGATGGCTTCTTGACGGCGAATCGGAACCAGCTGCTCTGGTGGCATCTCATAATGTCCTTTATCGCCGGTGCTGGCATGACACATGACGACTTCGTGTCCGGCTGCGACCATTTTGGCCAGCGTACCGGCGCATAGAATTTCCAGATCATCCGGATGTGCGCCAATGGCAAGAATCTTCATCGCCTAATTGAGATCCGGCTCGAGAGGGCCGGCTAGCTCCTTCAGATAGTAGAAGCGGCCAGGCAGCGTCGGCATATAGGTCGATGGAATCCAAGGCGTCTTGCCGTATCGCAGCGTGTTCCAGATCGCCAGACCCAGCCAGTTCATTCCGCGTCCAAATACGCCATCTGCTCCGCCCAAGGCAAAATCGGCTTGCAGGAACAAGCCCGGCCCAATCGTGTTGGCGTAGCACGTCATCTTAGTCGTTACGCTCTTGTAGCTAATCAATGCATTCTGCTCAATCGTCAACGGGTGCAGGTTGGCCCCTATGCGATGCGTCTGGCTCGCCCACTCCGCCTCCGTCTCATATTCCCCGGCGAACTGCGGCTCCCAAAAGGCGATATGACACACGCGGCCGATTCCATAGACGACCATCAGCTTACCGCCCTTGGCCTTGATATCAGCAATCTTCTCCGCATAACGCGGCAGGTTGTCCTTGGTTGCAAAGTTACGCTGTGCCTCAGGTACGGTTAATTCGCCAAGCGGTCCGTAGAGCACTTGTTCCATTCCGTACTGAAAGGATCCTCGGTTCGTAGGCGGCAAGGTGTTGCCCTCGGCATCCGACCATTCATCCATATTGAAGCCGTGCACATGCGATGCATCTACGCCCCATTGCTTGAGGAAATAAACGGTCCAGCGGTACATCCCCATCGGTCCAACCGGCAGGATCATGGCCAGCTGTTCACCGCGATCACGCGCTTCTTTGATCTGAACGGCGATTTCGTGACCCAGATACGTATTGAAGTCGTAGAGGTTCTCACAGGCCAGCGGCTCGAACCGTTCATGCCAATGGGACTGTCGTTCATTGATACTCTCCGGTGGCAAGCTGGCGCAAGCGTCCATCCTCTCCAGATCCCATCCCTTGGGGATCAGCGGCTCCATCAGAGAGCCCTTCAGCGTCGATGCCAGATTCATAACGATCTCCTCCTGTCTACAGCCATCATAATACAAGCGAAACCGGGCTATAGGTCAGAAAAGAAATCGGGTAAGCCAAAAATTAACTTCCTTCCCGCGCATCCTCTCGCTCGCCAGGAATCACAAACGACACCTTGGTGCCCTCATCCTGCTTGCTGTGAATGGTCAGACCATTGCCGTATAGCTGGAGGAGCCGGCTATGCGTGTTGGCGACCCCGATGCCCTGCTGGCGCTTGTCTGAGCGGGTTAGCAAGCGCCGGGCTGTCGCCGGATCCATGCCTTGGCCATCATCCTCCACCTCGATGCGCACGCCGCTCTGCTCCCGCAGGATGCGGATGGTCAACATGCCGCCGCTCGCCTTGCTCAGCAGACCGTGCCGGACGGCATTTTCCACGAGCGGCTGAATGGATAGCGGCGGCAGGAGTAGCTCCAGCTCGGAAGACACTTCCCATACAATCGTCAATCGCTCCCGGAACCGCTCCTTCTCAATATAGAGATAAGCCTGCACCAGCTCCAATTCGCGAGAGAGGGATGCCAGCTCGCCAGTATTGAGATAATCGAAACTAATGCGCAAATAGGCAGCAAACGCATCCAGCATCCGCGACATCCGCTCGGTATCGATCTCCACCAGCGAAGCAATGCTATTCAGCGTATTGAACAGAAAATGCGGCTGAATCTGGGCTTGCAGATAAGCGGCCTCCAGCCGGAGCTTCTCCTGAATGGACTGCCGGATGGCAGCAAACGCCCGTACCCGGTACCGCAGCTCCATCGGATCAACCGGCTTCGTCAGATAGTCATTGGCCCCCGCCCGGAATCCAGTGTAGATATCGGCGGGCTGGCTACGGGCCGTCAATAGCAGAATCGGCAGATCCAGCGCGGTATGGCGCTCCCGCACCTGCTGCGTCAGCTCATAGCCTGACATGCCAGGCATCATCACATCCGCGATCATCAGATCCCAGCCGCCCGCTTCGACCTGGAGCAGCGCCTCTTCCCCAGTGGCCACCGTCTTCACCAGGTACGGCTCGTCGCCGAGAATTCGCGTGAGGAGCTCCAGATTGACTGGATCGTCGTCTACGGCCAGAATCTTCACCTGCTCGGTTCCAGATCGCCATGCTCCCGCTGGTTCAGCGGGCATGTTGCCCTCCCTTGGCAACCGACCTAACGCTGACTCGTCATGCAGCCTCTCCGCTTCGGACTCCTCGGCCGACACGGCGATCAGACCGCGTGCTTCCGGTTGCCCGCTTGCTTCAGCAAGTGGCAGATCAAAGACAAACTCCGATCCCTCGCCCGGTTCAGACTGCACGCTCAGCGTGCCTCCGTGCAGCTCTACAAGCTGCTTGCAGATGCTCAGCCCCAAGCCAAGCCCGCGGCCATCCCGGGTGCCCGCCTCACCCTGCTCGTAAGGCAGGAAGGCTTGTCTGCACGTCTTATCGTCCATGCCGATCCCTGTGTCTGCGATCGCAATGAACAGCCTTCCCTGCCGTGTCTCAGCAGTCAGCGTAATGGTCCCCTCTTGGGTATATTTGATGGCATTGTGAACCAGGTTGTACAGCACCTGAACCAACCGCTGCTCGTCAGCAAGCACCGGCGGCAGCGCAGGATCGAGCCGCGTTTTCAACTGAATCGGCTTGCCTTCAAGCAGAAAACGCAGCATGCCCAGCACCCCCGGCACGAGCGACTGAAGCTGCACCGGCTCAAGACGCAGACGGATCCGCTGCTCTTTGAGCCTGGCCATATCCAGCAGATTGTCCAGCATATGCGACATGCGCCGGCTGATCTGAATCACCTGGTCGAGGTCCGTCCGCCCCTGGGCATCCATCGCGCTTCCGTGCTTGCGGACAACGCTGTCCGTCATCGTCATGATGCCATGGAGCGGCGTCCGGAGTTCGTGTGATGTATTAGCAAGAAACTGGTCCTTAATCGCATCCTCCTGCCGCAGCTGTTCATTCAGGGTGGCATTTTCCTTTGCCTGACGGAAATATTTGCTGAACCAGTAAGTCGAGAAACCGACAATTGTAACGAGGACATCGACCGGATAATAAATTCCACTGTACTCGGGACCGGTACCCAGCGTCCGCCAGCCGAGATTGGCCAGAATACCTGCTGCCGTGAGCAGCAAATAGGCAAGATCCCGGTTATTGCGCAGCCTTCCCATCAAACGCAGGAGAACGGGTAGCAGCAACAGAATTGGCACAAAACCGACCAGCAGCAGCGGTAGCGTGTACGTGCTGTCATGAACAAAGCTTGCAGGGGCTGCGGTCAGCCAGAGGCTCAGACCCAATAGTGCCGTGATCAGACCGATCTTCCACATACTATTGCCGGAGCCATACAACAATCTGCGGAAGATGAGCAGGATGAGCGTGTTCTGCCAAAGGAACAGGATCAGTCGCAGCTTGGTCATCCAGGTGTAGGAAATAGGCACCCAGGAGAGCAGGACTTGATCATAGCCGCTCACAATCAGCAAACCTACCGTCAGCACGAGCATCGCCATATAGAGCAGGGTTCGCTCCTGGTGGATTAAGAACAAAATGCATGCGTATAGGCCATGGAGCAGCAGAATACAGAAAATCGCCACCTGAAATTGGATCGACAAGTCCCGCATATGTTCGATAGACGCCTGTGTACCAAAGCGCACCGAATGAAGAAGTCCGGCCTTGTCCGGCTTGTCGAAGTTAGCAACCCGGATCAGTACCTCCAGCTCCGTCACTCCCGGCTCGTAATAACTGGCTAGATAGGAGCCTCTTCGCGGGACATATGCCTCCGCCGTTGTGGCAGGGTGTCCGCTGCTTCCCGCCAGCTCGCCGTTGATCTCTACTTCCGAGGCAGCCTGGATCCCGTGCAGCCATAGAGTCACAGGCTGCTGAAGCGGGTCCGTTCGAATGAGCAGACGATAGGTGCCATACCCATAGGCGCTACCCTTGCCACTATCGACAATAGCAGCACTCCAGTCCCCAGGAACCTGTAGGGTCACTCCATCATCGGCAGACACCTGCTCGCTCCCAGCGCCCAGCAGCATTCCTGGATAGAACGTCCACTCGCCATCGAGAAAGACTGGCGCTTCTTCTATGTACTGCATCTCCCTCAGGTCCACAACGCCTCCCGTTGCCGCTGGACCTTCATGGGTTTGAAAGGTCTGGGTCCACGCCCATCGCAAACCTGCCAACAGTCCGAGAAATAACAAAAAAACGATCCCGTATTTGACGATCGCTTTCTTTTGTTCCGTATTCATCTTCCTTACCGACTCCAACACCTGATCCCCATCCTCTACCAGCTCCATAGCTCTCTCTTATTCTTCCCAGTATGAACCAAACGAGCTGCCACGGCAAGTAAGGGTTAAACAAAAAAAGACACCCAGAGCGTAAGCAAAAGCTGCGGTTCTGGGTGGCCTTATGTCTAGCGTGCGGTAGCTGCCGCGATCTCGCCGTAAGCCCAGTGGCTTGCCGGCACGTCCTGCCATTCCAGCCCCGTGGCGTTCATGACTGCAATCCTGCCTAGTAGTCCATTGATAACCTTGACCGCCTCAGCGCGGGTAAGCGGCTGATTCGGCCGGAAGGTACCGTCTGGATAGCCATCCAGCAGACCGGCTGCCTGCGCCTGCACAATTTCAGCTGCCGCCCAATGGTCAGCCGTATCGCTGAAGCCTGCTCCGGCACGGTCCGTGGCGCTCAGCAACGGTGATACCAGTCGCGCCAGCTCGGCGCGCGTTACCGGTCTTCCCGGACCGAAGCTGCGGTCTCCATAACCCTGCATGAGCCCGATTCCCGTAACCGTATCAATGGCGTCGTTCGCCCAATGCGTGGAGGCCACATCAGTATAGTCGATGACTGGTTTGGTCGCTGCATGACGAGTCAGGATACGCGAGAAAATCGTAGCGATTTCCGCCCGGCTTACCTGGTTGCCTGGCCGGAAGGATCCATCCTCGTAGCCCTGCATATAAGGAAGACCAAGGCTGGATGCGCCAACACCGTCAGCGTGCAGTAACGTGAACAGGCTAAAGTGATTCGTTGCAAACAAGATCGCTGGCGTATTCTGTTCGTCATAAGACGTTTCTTCGCCGCGAAGGAGCTGCAGCGAGCCGTCGCTATGCTCCATATAAACAGCTACATCGTCTGCGTCGGACGATCCGCCTAACGGCAGCATAATCGTTGCATACGCTGGGTTCAGGTTTGTTTCAATCGTTACAGGTCTGGCAACAACACTCGCCTGTGCCTCGCCTGTTATGATGCGTACGGCCGCCTGGGCGCTGCTGCGATTTGCAATCGCTTGCCGGCCTTGCTCATCCTTGACTGGCTTTAACAGGAAGGTTACTGCCGCGCGCTGAGCGGCGAGCGTATCCCCGTCTACCGAAATCGAGGCGTTGCGCGTAACCAGCCTCAGACCCAAGCCGGCATCGGCGATGGCCGCCAGGCTCTCTCGTGCAAGGCGCACCTCGGTTTCGGCCACGTCATCCCCGCTGTCGGGAATGATGAGGACGACTTCCCGCAGTCCACGTGCCTTCGCATCCGCTGCTGCGATCCGTGCTTGCTCCTGCGTCAGCGTCAATTCATCCCGCTTGCCGCCGCTCGCCAGAGGTGTGCGGTGCACAGTGACGATTTGATCGCCGCCGATCTGCACTTCTACTTGCTCTCCTTGCGGCTCAGGCGTCACGCCCGGGCCCCCGGTTACCGGAGGCAGCACCGGTGGATTTGTTGGCGGGTCAACCGGAGGCGTCGAGCCTGCCAGTTGCACACGCACGCCGTCGATCAGCATGACCTCACCTGAAGCTTTGACAGCTTGAATGGTATGCCGGCCTGGTGTCAGCCCATTAACCGTATACACCGCTTGCTGCGTCATTCGACTGGCATGATGGGCACTGACCGTCTCGCGGAGCGTGCCGTCCACATAGATGTCGATCTCACCTTGCTCCGGAGACTTCGGCATGAGCAGGGTGACCCCCGTACCTGTGAAGATGTAAGCTACCGAGTCACCATTCGTCTCCGTCTGATGCAGATCGCCCATATAGTCGCCCTGATAAGCAATCGACAACTGAAGCGTCCCGACCGGCTGCGTGGCCAGATAGCTGCTGCTGATCGTAATCTGATCGCCATCCACCGTATAGTCCGTTCCTTCCGCCAGCGCGTTTCCATCATGGCGGATGCCTAGCAGATTGCTGCCGTCAATCAGCAGCTCCGTAGTCACTGGAGCCGGCTGCGATTTCTCGAAGCTGCCCGTATCCGGGGAGATGAGATCCTGGATACGATAAGTCAGCTGATCCAGCAGCATGAAGTAGCCGGACCTTTTGACTGCCTTGATCGTATGTTCACCCGCCTCCAGTCCGGCGATGCTGAACACCGTCTCGCCCGCTTGCTTCTGAGGCGCATAGGTGCTTACGCGCTGGATGAGCTCACCATCAATGTAGATGTCCATGTCACCATGCGCCGGATCCATTTCAGTCACCAGCGAGATGCCGGTGCCCTGGAACGTGAATTCCAGATAATCACCGTCCGTTTCCGTAAAATGCACATCATCTCTGTAATTGCCAAGCCCCCGGTTGCGGCTGTGCTGCCAGGCGCCCTTGTAGAAAATGTCGCTGTCATCATTGTTGACGACAGTGTACCTGCCTCTGCTGCTGTCCGTCACGGCAACCGCCAGCGTCTGTGGCTCGCCGCCACTGAAATGCAAGCTCAGATTAACCATGCCTTCAGACTGTCCATCCAGATAAGCACGGCGAATCGTCAGCAAGCCGCCGTACAGCTCATAATCGTCGCCTTCCTGCAGCGTCTCTCCTTGATGGGAAATGCCGGTCAGGGTATGGCCATTGTCCCGAATCTCTGTGGTTACATCCGCTTGCGCACCGGGAGCCTTATCGAACGAGGCCGTAGCCGGTACAACTGCCGCGCTAGGCACCGTTGTATCCGTAATCGTCACAGTCAGGATCTGCGATGCCCCCTCGCTGAAGCCGAAGCGCAGGCTGGCACTGCCCACAGGCAATCCTCCAAGATAAGAGGCCTGAATGACGACCTCATCCCCTTCGATGAGGTAATCTGTTCCTTCCGTCAGAATATAGCTGCCGTTTGAAATCCGAACGAGTGTGTTGTCCGCAAGCGTCAGAGTGGTTCGAATGTCCTCCTGCAGCGAGGCCTGTTTGTCAAATGCTCCTGCTGTTGGGGAGATCGTGCTATTGGTCGCCGTGGAGTCAGCAATCTCGACAACCAGCGTCTGCTGCGCGCCTCCCTCAAATCCAAAAACCAAAGCCAGCGTATCGACGGGTTGTGAAGCAAGGTACGTGCGATGAATCGTCACACTGCCGTCTTCCAACACATAGTCGCTGCCTGCTGTGAGAGCATCCTCGCCAGAGCGGACAACCTCCAGATCGCGGTCAGTGGTCAAGCCAACGATGATATCGATCTGCTCTCCCTCTGCCTTGTCAAAGTCCACCACTGTCTGGTCCAATAGATCCGGCAGGAGCACCCGGAGCTTGTCGAGCAGCATGAAGATACCCGATTTTTTGACCGCCTTAAGCGTATGTTCCCCGTCTTCCAGTCCGGTGATGGCATATACCGGCTGCTGTGCCAGGCGACCAATATGATGCGTGCTAACGGTCATCTGGTATTCATCATCAATGTAGATATCCACTTCTCCCTGCGATGGATCCAATTCCGTAATGTATTCAATCCCGGTCCCATGGAAGGTATACGAGAAGGAATCCTGATCATCGCGCTCAGCAAAATGAACATCGTCCATATAGTCACCCAGTCCGCGATTGTAGCTGCGGTTCCACACCCCGGAATACACGATGCCCGGATCCGTATCGTTGAGTGAGATCGAGCCTCCGGCCGACGTGTCCCGCACAACCAGGGATACCCGGCGCTCCGGCCCTGCACTGAACGTAAACGTCAATGCCGTGGTGCCTGTATCCAGCTCGCCAAGCAACTCAGGCGATAGTGTCAGCCGCTGTCCGCTTACGGTATAGTCCTGCCCTTCGACAAGGGTCTCGTTGCCGTGCTGGACACTGACGAGTGTGTTGCCGTTCAGCTCCGTCGTGACGGATACTGCGCCCTGCGTCAGCTGATCGTAGTTCACCGTTGCCGGGTATACACGGCTGTCGCGCAGCGACGAATTGCTAATGGCTATGGCCAGTTGCTGTGGCGCACCACCGCTGAAGGTAAAGGTCAGGTTCAGCATACCAGCCGGCTTGGCAGCCAGATAAGCCTTGCTGATCGTTACCTGCTGACCCGCGACCGTGTAATCCGTTCCTTCCACCAGAGAGACGCCGCGGTGCGAGATGCCTGTCAGTGTGTTGCCGTTCAGGGCAAGCTCCACCTTCACATCGGCCTGGGCCTCCGGCTTCTTGTCGAAGCTGGCTGTCCGCGGTTCGATGACGCTATCCAGCGCATTGGCATCGGTGATATCAATCACCAGATTCTGCTCGCCGCCCGCCAGCTCGCGTCCGCCTTCGCGCGTCCAGTCGCCACTGTAGCGCATGCCGGTGTCGTCATCGTTTGCGGTGGCTGTTCCACCAAGCGCCGTCACCTTGAGCAGACGTGAAGCATGCGGCGGCAGGCCTTCGGCTGTGAAGCCTTCCGCATGCGTGCCCAGCTCTGCATGCTCCCACACATCGCGCACCGACGCCGAGCCATCCAGCCCGATCTCTTGCCAGTCAACCGACACATCGGCGGTCTCGTCGGAGAGGTTGAACAAACCAACGGAGAACGTACCATCGCCGTTGTTGGCGTACCACACCTGCTGCTCCGTCTCGGTCGATACCGGATGTCCCGGCCGTCCCGCCTGATTGATCGCGATGACCTCTTCATTCGTCAGCAGCTCCAGACCATACTCGTCCAGATTGGTCATATCGTTACCGATGTACAGCTGCGCTGAAGAGAGAGACCAGAAAGTCATAGCCGTCCGGCGTTGATCCTCCGTTATACCATCCATCTCGCCATTGCCTACATTAAGGGAATCGAAGTCGTTCCAGCCGCCCGGCCCGGCATGACGCCAGAACTTCTCTGCGAGGGGGAACAGACGCTTGATGTTCGGCCAGGACGTCAGCCCGCCGTCTCCGCAGTAGCATTCGACATCCCAATCGATCCGCCAGCCCTGGGCATATTTCTTCCAATGATCGATATACTTGATATCCAATGCCCAGGATAACTCCAACCAGATATCATATGGGGCCAGCGCCTGCGACCATGCCTTCACATCATCGCGTGCGTCCATGGACAGATCCGAGATACCAGAGCCCGGGGTGACGCTGTCATACTTCAGAAAATCGATTCCCCACTCGCCATAGAGATCAGCAATGGAGTCAATGTACTTCTGCGAGCAAGGCGAGCTGAAGTCCATCTGATACGTATAGCCCCAGTAATCGCCGTCGCGCAGCGGTTGGGCTGCGATATCCTGCATTGAACAGCCCGGCGCGTTATAGATCGGCAAATCTTGCGCGTACCCGTCCTTGGAAACGCCAGGGATTCCGTACAACCCGATTTTTTGCCCATTGGCATGAACATAATCGATAACATCCTGCAAACCGTCCGGGTACAGCGTCGTACTCGGGATGGGACGGCCATATTCGTCGTTGCTGCCATTCCAGCCGGCATCAATATTAATGTATTCGTAGCCATAAGGCTGCAGCTTGTCGCGCATCGCGTCAGACTGCGCCTTGATATTGTCCGCGTTGATAAATTTGCCGTCACCCGTATAGACCTGCATGCTGTAGCTGCTCCAGCCCATATAGGGCTTGGCAGCGAATATCTCCTCATCCTCTGCGGGAGCGACGGGCTCCGCGGCACCGGGCAACGGTGCGGCAAGGCTGAGAGGCGTGACAGTCAGGGCGGCGATCAGCAGCCACTGGCGGGCTTTGCGGATAAATGCGCTCATAATCCATCTCCTTTTACTTTCATAGGATAGGCGGCCGGACCCGCATCATGAGCGTACGCTTGCGGTCCGGTCCACCGGGGCTTTAATCGACGTTAGTTGCCGAACGAAGCATCATAGGCTTTTTGCAGAATTTCCAAGTAACGGTCGATTTGCAGATCCTGCAATCCTTTGACATACGCATCCCAATCTTTCTCCAGGCTCTTGTTGCCGGTAATGAACTGCAGCGCATTCTGCTCGATGTACGATTTGATGTTGGTCTGAAGAATGCTGGCCTCATCGACTTCCTCTTGTGCAATCCAGATGGACCAGAGCGGGAACAGCTCCTCCGGCTCATGACCTTCATAGAGCAGCGTCGCCTGGTATAGCCGGCGCTCGTAGTTGGCAGGATCATAGATTTCCGTTCCCTGGACGAAGCTGTCCCGGTACTCCTTGGGCATGTAGAAATGAGCCGTGCCGCTCCAGCCGGCATTGCGTGGAGCTTCGCCTTCGGCAGCAGGAATGAGCGCCACTTGCGGCTCTACCCCTTCGCCGAGCGCTTCTTCTCCCGCTTCCGGCTTGCGCCAGTCGATGCCTTCCATACCGGAGGCACCGTTCGTCTGTCCCTCCATCGTGAACATGTAGTCGACCATTTGAATCAGCGCAATCTGCTGCGCTTCCGACGCTTTATTGGTAATAACAAACTTCGCGCCAGGCGCAACGCCGCCGCCGTCATGGGTGGCATAGGAGCCGTGCGGTCCGGTTAGTGGCGGAACCGGGTTGTAATCGGCGGAGTTTTTGTTGCCGGCATCAATGTTGAGGAAGATGGCCGGATGCATACCTGCGCCAGCGCCAAGAATCTGCGTATCCCCGTTCTCGCCAATTTTCTTGTACGCTTCTGCATTCTGGGCAAATGCCCCGGGATCGATCAGGCCTTCGTCATACAGAGATTTGATATACGTCAGCCCTTCCTTCCACTCTTCCTTGAGAGCGGCTGACTCGACCTTGCCACCTGACAGATTTAGATAGTTGCGATCATCGTTGTAGACAAAGCCATTCATTAGAAACGGAATAATACGCACGCCGAAGTCCTCTGTCGAGCCGCTCAACGGCACTTCATCAGCAACGCCGTTGCCGTTGGGGTCCTGGGTCTTAAAGGCGCGGAGCGCATCCCGGAATTCATCGGTAGTCGACGGCATATCCAGTCCCAGCTCATCGAGCCACTTCGTATTGATCCACATCTTGTTTGGATAAGAGCAGTGAAAACACTGACTATAGGCGACCAATCCATAGATATTGCCATCCGGCGCTGTATTAAACGCTTTCAAATCCGGGTTGGACTCCATCGCAGCTTTGATGTTGGGCGCATGCTGGTCAATGAGATCATTAAGCGGGACGATGACGCCCTGTTTGCCGTATTTGACAACATCCGCCTGTGAGAACTGGTCGATATACCCAGGCAGGATATAGGCGTCTGGATAATCTCCACTGGCCAGCGAGATCTGCCGTTTTTCCTTGGCTCCGTCGGGTGGCGTCGTCTCAAAGCTCATCTTGAGGTTAAACTTATCTTCCAGAAAGGCGGTGAATTTGTTGGTCGTCAAGTCGATGCCCTGCTCCTGTACGGCGAACAGTGTTACCTCGACCGGGGCCGTGCCGCTCTCGCCGGGTTGGGGCTCCGTTCCCGGGCTGCTCTCTGACGGCGCGTTGTTACCCGAACAGGCAGCCAGCAGCATGCTGCTCGCCAGCACGACGGTTAACAGGCCTGACAATCTCTTCTTCATCTCGATTCGCTCCCTTTTTCTAATCGTGCATCCTTTATTACTCTGTTCAACTTGCCATTCCCGTACAGGGCCTCACCTCCTCTCATTATACCACCGTCCAGCGTCACTCCCCTTTGGCCATTAACCCTTCACCGAGCCCACGAGCATACCCTGGACAAAATACCGTTGCACAAACGGATAAATCAGCAGCACTGGCAACGTTGCGACAACAATCAGCGAATACTTCAGCAGTTCAGACAATTGCTGCCGCTCCACCTGTTGCAAGGCATCAGTGACGCCTGTGCTGTTGTTGAGAATAATAATGCTGCGCAGGATCAGCTGAAGCGGGAATAGATTGGCTGACTTTAGATAGATAAGGGCATCAAAATACGCATTCCATTGTCCGACGCCATACATGAGAACGAGCACAGCAAGGATCGGCTTGGAGAGTGGCAGGACGACGCTGCGCATAAAGCGCAGGTCACTGCAGCCATCCATCTCCGCCGCTTCCGTCAGTTCCTCTGGAATCGACGCTTGGAAGAAGGAGCGGGCGATGATGACCTGCCACACCCAGATGGCGTTGGGAATAAGCAGAGCCCATCGTGTATCAATCATTCCCATCTCCCGCACAACCATATAGGTCGGGATCAAACCGCCGCTGAACAGCATGGTAAACGTGATCAGCATCATGATGATGCCCCGGCCGAAGAAGGTCCGGCGCGACATCGGGTAGGCAATCATCACCGTCAAAGCCACACTAATCAGCGTGCCTGCGGTTGTATAGAACAACGAATTCGCGTAGCCCCTCATAATCTCCGGCGTCTGGAAGAGCACCTCAAAGCCGCGGAACGAGATGTCGACCGGCCACAGCCAGACACGACCGGAGGTCACGGCTGCCGGGCTGCTAATGGAGCTGCTGGCGATGTAGATGAGCGGATAGATGACGATGATCAGAACAATCGTCAGAATCGTATAGATACAGAACATGAACAGACGGTCACCGGCTGATTCGCGAATTGCGGATCCGCGACGCCGGCGTTCCGTACCGGATGCTGACTTCATGGCGGAACTCCCCTTTTTTTAGTAGAATCTCAAGTTTCCGGGGTGAAGTTACCAGATGCTTGATTTGGTGAATCGACGAGCCAGCGCATTGACCGCGACCAGCAGCACCAGATTAATGAGCGAGTTGAACAATCCTACCGCGGTTGCAAAGCTGTAATTGGCATTGAGCAGCCCGATCTTGTAAACATAGGTGGCGATAATTTCAGAATTGACCATATTGAGCGGATTTTGCAGCAAATAGATTTTCTCGAAGCCGATCGCCATGACGCTGCCGACATTCAGGATGAGAATAATCGTGATGGTCGGCATCAGGCCTGGTAAGTCGACATGAACAATTTTTTGCAGCCGTGAGGCGCCGTCCACTCTGGCAGCCTCGTAGAGCGTCGGGTCGATACCGGCCAGTGCCGCCAGATAGATGACAGCCGAGTAGCCTGCCGTCTGCCAGATGTCTGACCAGACATAGATAGATCGGAACATACCAGCCTCGCCCAGAAAATTGACGGTTTCCATGCCGAAATAGTCAAGGGCGACGTTGACGAACCCGAGCCGTGGCGCCAAAAACAGCATGATGATGGATACCATAACGACAGTTGAGATGAAATAAGGTGCAAAGGTCACCAGTTGAACCATCCGCTTGAAGCGGCCGCTCCTTACTTCATTGAGCATCAGAGCCAGCAGGATCGGCACAGGAAAGCCAGCGAGCAGCAGATAGCCGCTAATTAGAATGGTGTTACGGACGAGCGGCCAGAACATCGGGTTGTCGAAGAACAGCTGGAAGTTGCGGAGGCCGACCCACGGACTTCCCCAGATGCCAAGCGTGACATTGTAGTCTTTGAAGGCCAGCACAGCATTGAGCATCGGATAATATTTGAAGATGGCGAAGAACAGCAGCGGCGGGATGATAACAAGGTACAGCTGCCAGTGCTTGCGGACGCTTTTGCGAGCCTCCTCTACGAATCGCGGCCTGCGCTTGCGGCGGGCGGTGCGGGTGTCTTCCCGTGCGATGGATGTGTCCAGAGTAATTCCCCCTAAGCCTAAGCATGTGATGATGGTAGCGCTTTCTGTACAATCGATCATAGTCTAACTTCATGCTGAAAAAACAGGTACACTTGCGTCATTTACCGTACAGTTCCCCCTATTATTAGGGGCCAATCGCGGTGTAGAGGGTACCTATTGGAAAATGAAGCGCGTCCACTTGGCGGAAACGCAAGGGTAGTCGAACCCAAAAGAAGGTGTCTTGCACATCCGACGCTTCGGACGTGCAAGACACCTTCTACTCAGGTTCTCTCTGATCAAGATGGCATTAGCTTTGGAGTGATTGGCGGTAAGCGCTCGGGGCGACACCCATAACCCGCTTGAAAGCGCGCCGAAAGGAATGCGAGCTATTGTAACCGACACGTGCCGCAATATCGTCTACCGTGCATCCCTCACTGCTAAGCAGTGCTGACGCATGATGCATACGAACCCGCTCAAGGTGATCCGATATATTGTCGCCGGTCACTTCCTTGAACAGCTGCGAGATATATTTCTCGGGACGGCCCACTTGCTCGGCGATCCGGTACAGCGTCAGCTCCGAGTCGCCATATTGCTCGGAGATCACCTGCCGGATTCGGTCAACGGTCTGGATATGGGCGTGGTTTTTCTTGCTGCTGATGATCTGGCATAGTGCGTCGGTCACACGCTCAAGCTCCTCTTGCACAAGTGGCAGTGCGCTTCCTGCTGGAATATCTACAATTTGTTGCTTGAGCTCATGGAGCTGCTCGGACTGCGCGAACGCTTGGTGATCCAGCAGTTTGAGCAGCGTCCCTTTGAGTTCCCCGGTCAATTGCTGTCTCATCTCCTGTGCAAGCTGGCGCTGCTCAGTGTTCTCCGCAATCACCGCAGCCAGCACCCGTGCGGCTTCATCCGGCTCACCTGCCCGGATTGTACTGATCAAGCGTTGCTCGACATCAAGCGGATAGTAATAAGTCGCCGTCTCCAGAGGGGCATCCCCGTACCAGAGCAGGTGTCTCTCACCAATTGGCTCAGCATAATCCAGTGTCTGTCTGGCCTGTTCGAACGCATGGCTGGTATCCAGCAGCTGATGGAAGATGCCGCCTACGGCAGCTGTGCAGGAGACCTTGTAGTCTGAGTAAACCCTTGTGGCCAGCTCAGTCAGCACCTCATTAAGCTCCTGGCGCAGGTAGTCTGGCTCGCGGCCGCTTGATCCGTCCCCTGCTGTCCAGATGAATGCCAGCGCATCCGAACCGAGATCGATGGTGTGCGCTTGTTCGGCTAGTACAGACAACGACTGCTTCAGGATTAGTCGCGCTGCTGCTAACTCGTTAAGGATATCGACGCTGTCCATGCCTGTATACCCGTTAATTCGGAGGATGCCAACATAGCCACTAGTTGAGGGAAAGACTGTATCCGCCTGCTGGGCAGCTGTCGTGATCTCCTCCGGCGTATGAAACTCTCCCGCCAGCAGCCGTCTCAGAAAGCCGTCCCGTACCAGCGGCATCTGCTTCTGCAGCGCCTGCTCCAGGCGGCGGTTGCTGCTGATCATTGTGGAGATATTGCCCTGCAGGAAATCGTAGGCATTGCCGGTTCTGACGGGCTCTTTGCCGAACTGCTCCTTCATGACGCCGATGAGCCGGTTAATCGGCGCACTGTTGCGGTATGCCAGCAGCAAGCCAGCGAGCAGACCCAGCACAAGGGCCACTCCAGTCACCAGCCAGGTCATCTCCTTGATCTGATTCGCATTGGCCATCAGTACCTCGCGAGGGATGCCTGCCCGGTATGTCCACCCGGTCTTCTCGGAGCGGATTGTGATGACCAGATCGTCCTGAAAGAACTGGCTGCGGCTTGTGGAGTCCAGCATTTTCGTTGTCGCCAGCTCTCTCGCACCTGTCTCACTAATCCCGCGCAGACCAATCGTCCGCCCTTCATCATCGCTAATATGCGCCCAGCCGCCATAACGGTCCTCCAGTCCTGCCAACAGGCTGGAGATCATCCGTCCGTCAATTAGTATAACCACAGTGGCCGGCGAAGCGTCGCCGAAGCTGTCCAGCGGCAGCGACTGCATATACGTCAATACTGTGGTTTCACGGCCGTTGTTTACGAAGGATTGCAGCGGCATCATCCCGCTGGTGTGGATAGAGCCCAGGATCGACTCCCTCCACTGCTCCAGCGTCAGTGAACTGTAATGATAGGTACCGTAATAATGCTCTGGACGAACATAGACGGTCCCCTGCGTGAGGATGACATCGTAGTTGTTGAGATAAATGTAGAAGTGCTGCAGGAAATCGTTGGTTTGGCTGAACGGCGTAATTTGCTTGACCATATTGGCAATCCCATAGACATTGACGTGCTCGCCCTGGCGCTTCTCGTTCATCAGCTGCTGCAGATCCGGGTTAAGCGCCAGTTGGCGTGTGAAGCCCTCCACTTCCGCCATTCGTCGCTCCAGAATCTCCTGGCTGCGCTGCAGCTGCGAGACGCTGTTGTCAATGGACATGGATTGGGTGACTGCAATGGACGTTCTGTACGATACGTATCCGGCGATGCTAGGAATCATGAGAATGATCAGGTAAGAGAAGAGAAATTTTTGGAACAAGGACGTGAATCTAGGCACAATAAGCCCCCCTTATTGTAGCGCTTACATATCTTGAACGAACGCGAAGGTGCAGTCTCCTGCCCCTGGCAAGCTCTGCACCTTCATCATACCCAATTGAGCCGAAATGACAAGCCTTACTCCGTTGTGCTTAGCTATGCGTGTTGACGGATGCGCCACTGCAGCCCGCCGTCCAGTTCGCAGCTTTGCCCGGCCTCCAGTTGGATGGTGACGGTCTGATCTCCATATCTTATCGTGAACGAGCCACTCACATGCGCCCGAACCGCAGCCGTTAATAATTTCCCCTCCGCCCAGCCAGCATCTACCTCAAGGCCACCGCGGGCCCGCAGTCCCCGAAAACTGCCTGCTTGCCACTCCGACGGCAGAGCCGGCAGCATATGCACCTCTCCGGTCTGACTCTGCAGCAGCATATCCGCGACCGCAGCCGTGCCGCCATAATTGCCATCGATGACAAAAATATTCGTCTCCGCCCCGGCGATCCCTGCCTTGGAGTAGGTCAGTAAATTATCGAAGCACAACTCACTGATCAAATGCTCGACGTGTCGTAGGGCCCGATCGCCGTCATACAGCCGGGAGAAGCCTGTTGCGAACAACACCGCTGTAAATTCAATGTCCTCCAGCTCGTCGGTCATTCGACGAAGCAGCGTCTGTCTTGCCGCTTCACTTAGCTGTGGATTCGTTAGAGGCGTAATCTGTGCGGCAGGATAGAGCGCGTACAGATGAGCCAGATGACGATGGTCGGGCTGCGCCTCCTCGTAATCCTCCAGCCATTCCTGCAGCTGCCCCTTGGCACCAATCTGAAGTGGCGGCAGCTGACCGATTGCCAGTCGCAGTCGCTCCTGCAGCTCCTCGTCAGTCTCCAGCAGGCGGGACGATTGGACACAGAACTCGAATAGCTCTCTGACCAGCACTTGATCCATTGTTGGTCCCATGGACAATGCTTGCTGTCCCTGCCGCCGCTCCGGTGGGTAAAAGCTATTCTCCGGCGAATTGGACGGTCCCGTGACGAGCCAGCCTTTCTGTGGATGAACGGTCATATAGTCAAGGAAGAAGCACGCTGCCTCCCGCAGTACGGGATAGGCGATGTTCATCAGAAAGTCCCGGTCCCGTGAGTACTCGTAATGCTCCTTGAGATGCATGGCAATCCATAGCCCGCCCGTAACATTGAGTCCCCACCCCGTCTCCCAACCGGGGGCTGTGAATCCCCAGGCATTGGAGAACACATGAGCTACCCAGCCTTCACATTCGTAAAAATCGGTTGCCGTCTGCCTCCCGGCTATCGCCAATTGCTCAATGTAACGCATAAGCGGCAGATGACTGTCCGCCAGATTCGCAATTTCAACAGGGAAATAATTCATCTGGGTATTGATATCCAGATGATAATCACAGCTCCAAGCCATCCGGTTGGCCTCCCCGTCATTCCATGCGCCCTGCAGATGCAAGGGCAACGGTGAATCCGCTCGGGCTCCGGCAATCGTCAAGTAACGGCCATACTGAAAGAATAGAACACTCAGTTCCGGGTCGCCACCCGGTGTTGCTCCCAGCCTTCGCAAGCGTTCATCAGTAGGCAGAGCAGCCTGATCCGGGGCCTCCAGTTGTAACGACACACGGTCATAGAGTGCACGGTAGTCGTCGATGTGCTCGGCCCTCAGCTGATCATAGCCCTTGGCCAGCGCGGCGTCCACCTGCGTCTCGCTTCGCTCCTGCCAGCGCTCGTCCGATTGCCCGTAGTCGGTGTTCAGAGCCAGGATAATGACCACTTCATCGGCATCACGAACTATTAATCCAGCTGCTCCCCTCCTTACGCTGCCGCCCCGGGCAGCGATGCGGAGGAGCCCCTTGCAGGTAACACCGCAGGTGCCGTCGCTATGGATGTCTTCAAGCGCCTGGCCTTCGAACGCGATCGTATCCTCTCCTGTGGGGACTGCCAAGAAGCGGGAGGTCAGGCCTTCCAGTGTCAATTCAAATCCTAGTCCACCCGGCGTGTCCGCTGTCAGCCTCGAGACCACGACCCCAGCCGGATGCGAAGCAAAGGCTTCCCGGGTATAGTGTGTTCCCGGGGTCCCTGAGGCGCGGTAGCTCATGGATGCAACCGCCTCTTCCAGATCCAATGTACGTAGCAAGCTATCCCCGGCTTGCGGGAAGCGAAGTTGAACATTACAAACGGTCAAGTTCGTGCCGAAATTTTGCTTGGCAGGCTGCAGATCCCGCTTGGCCAGCTGGTCCCCTTCTTCGTAATCGCCACGAAAAAATGCCGCCCTCATCTCCTGCAAGCCAGATTTCCCCCGGCCGCTAGCAGCAATCCGCTCCCGCTTGCCAGACCAATAGGTCAGCTCGGTGATGCTCCATGTCTCCCGATCCCCTCCGCCATAGATGACCGCGCCTAGGCGTCCATTGCCGATTGGCAGACCCTGCTTCCAGCTATGCCCCGGTGTGTTGTACCACAGCTTTATTCCATTTCTCATCTATATCATCCTCCGGACCTGATCAATGTCATGTTGGCGGATCATCCGCCTTCGGAAGTGTAGGCCTACCCTTCTGCATGCCATTAGTGTATCATCGATAGGAGATTATGTATTTGGTAGCGCATCCATAGATTTGACGATTCCTCCGCTAATATGGACTGGAGAGGTGCAGGATGAATAAACTGAATGAGATGACGCCTTATGTCGGGGATTCTATGCATTATCTTTATGACGGCAGTTCCAATGAGAAGCTGCGCGTCTGCAGTGTTTATGCCCTTCATTTATTTACGGCGGGACATGGCGAGATGGAAATTGACGGCAGCCGCTACCCGATTGATCAGCGGACGATCATTTTTCTCAGGCCGGGGGTTCCTCACGCGTTTCATATTACACCTGGCCAACCCATGCCCGCTTACAATCTCTATGCAGACTTGTGGGACCAGGAGCGGCCGGTCTCCCGCAATCGTCAGTTCATCTATGCGCCGGAGCCCTTCGAACTGGGAGAGCTCGCGCTGACCCCGTTCTGCGACGAGCTGGACAGTTTGCCTTGCGTGTTCTCCCTCCAGCCCTACCCTGAGCTCTATGATGCCTTTATTCGAATGGCCAAGCTGTTCCATACCGCCTCCTTCTACCGTGTCGAGATGATGAACAGCCTGCTCCTGGCCTGGCTGTTGAACTGGTTCAATACGGTGCACACGCCGCAGCCAACCGATTATCGGATCGTCCGTCTGCTGGCGCATCTGCATGATCATCCCGAGCAGCGCGAGCCTGTCGAGTCGTGGTGGACGTTCTGCGGTTTGAAGCGCACGTATTTTCATGCACTCTTCCTTCGCGAGACCGGCTTTACGCCCAAGGCGTATCATCATCGCCTGCTTATGCGGCGAGCCGCTCACCTGCTGCTGGAAACTGAGCTGAGCATCACCGCTATTTCCGAAAGACTGGGCTACGGCTCCATTCATCCCTTCACCCGTCATTTCTCTGCCTATTATGGCGTGAGCCCCAAGCAATACCGCACACGGCCGCAGGACAGTCAACTCTGAACCTTCGCATAAAACAAAATCATCCTGCGGATGATTCTAAGAGACTCATCCCCTTGCTCTAACGACCGACCAGCGGGTTGCCGAGCAAATAGAGGAACAAAGGTGCGTTACAGCGGCCGACCAGCAGGTTGCCGAGCAAATAGAGGAACAAAGGTGCGTTACAGCGACCGACCAGTAGGTTGCCGAGCAAATAGAGGAACAAAGGTGCGTTACAGCGGCCGACCAGTAGGTTGCCAGACAAATAGAGGAACAAAGGTGCGTTACAGCGGCCGATCAATTGGTTGGCGGACACATCTTATCCACAACATACAAAAATCATAGTTTCCTCTAGAGTAAAGGGCTGAATCATTTCAGCCCCTCCTCATCAAACCGTACGTGAGGTTTTCCCTCATACGGCTTTCCGATGTTCGTCATTCATGGGCGTGCAGTTTACAAGAGCGTCTTGAGTCCATATTGTTTAGTCAGAAACCTGACCTCGCGGATTGAACCGCCCCAGCGTGAGCGTTGCCTCTTCTTTGCATACCACCTTGAAAGCCGCTGAACGATGTACCAATCCAGCTTCGCCATCTTCAATTGGCTATAGGACGTGTAGTAATAGTTTCGCCACCCCTGAATCTTGGGGTTCAACCATTCCACGTGTTCCTGGAATGATTTATGCCGCATACTCGGTGGCCCCAATCTTTCCTTTACCACTCCCCGAATGCGTTCCTCTGCCTTTCGGGTAAGCCACTGCTGGGTGGTGTAATACACCTTTCCCTTCGACGTTTCTGCTTTCGTTTTGCGATGATGCATGCCGAGAAAGTCAAAGCCTTCTTCTCCTGTCCATAGTCCGACGATGCGGGTTTTAATCGGATGCAACGTGAGCTCCAGACGCTCCATGATCGTACGAATGAGTTCATACGCCCGGTCTGCGTCTTTCTTCGTCTTGCATACGACTACGAGGTCATCCGCGTATCGCGTCAGTTCCCCGTATCCGCCGCCGTGTCGTTCCCACAGGATGTCGAAGTAATTTAGGTAGATGTTCGCAAGCAGTGGAGAAATAACCCCTCCCTGCGGCGTACCCAAATCGGAGCGCCTTACCGTTCCTTCCTCCATTACTCCCACTTGTAACCACTTCCGTACCAGCTTCAAGATCCGTCTGTCGCTGATTCGCATTTCCACCAACTTCATTAACTTCTCTTGATTGATGTTGTCGAAGTAGCCTTGGATGTCGACGTCGATCACCCAATTTCCTTTACGGTTGCAGGCTTTTCGGATTCGGTCCAGCGCTCCCTTCGCGCTTCGCTTC
>NZ_KB899674.1 GCF_000378385.1 Paenibacillus daejeonensis DSM 15491
GTCCCTATCTGTCGTGGGCGTAGGAAATTTGAGAGGAGCTGTCCTTAGTACGAGAGGACCGGGATGGACGTACCGCTGGTGTACCAGTTGTTCCGCCAGGAGCACCGCTGGGTAGCTATGTACGGACGGGATAAACGCTGAAAGCATCTAAGCGTGAAGCCCCCCTCAAGATGAGATTTCCCAACAAGTAAGACCCCTGGTAGACGACCAGGTTGATAGGTCCGGGGTGGAAGTGCAGTAATGCATGCAGCTGACGGATACTAATCGGTCGAGGGCTTATCCTAAATAACACCTCAGCTAAGATACACCATGCTTGATTCGCATCCAGTTTTTAAGGTGCAATGCCTTATACTACTGATCTACGTTCCCTGATAGCTCAGTTGGTAGAGCACTCGACTGTTAATCGAGTTGTCACAGGTTCGAGTCCTGTTCGGGGAGCCAATATGGAGAGGTGTCCGAGTTTGGTCGAAGGAGCACGATTGGAAATCGTGTAGGCGTCACAAGCGTCTCGAGGGTTCGAATCCCTCTCTCTCCGCCACTTCACCCCAAAAAGTGAAGTCGTTTCTAAGAAGGAGTTTCCGATTACTTTTCGGGGGCCCCGGATAACAGCATGGCCCGTTGGTCAAGGGGTTAAGACACCTCCCTTTCACGGAGGTAACAGGGGTTCGAATCCCCTACGGGTCACCAACTTTTTCTAAAAAGAAATCAAAAAAAGCTTGATTTTAGCAGCACTTTTAAGGTATACTATTAAATGTCGCTTCTAAAAAATGGACGCTTAGCTCAGCTGGGAGAGCATCTGCCTTACAAGCAGAGGGTCGGGGGTTCGATCCCCTCAGCGTCCACCATATTTTGTTTAACGACGCGGGGTGGAGCAGCCCGGTAGCTCGTCGGGCTCATAACCCGAAGGCCGCAGGTTCAAATCCTGCCCCCGCAACCAACTTACCTTCGGAGTTTATCCGAGAAATCATGTGGAGCTGTGGTGTAGCGGTTAACATGCCTGCCTGTCACGCAGGAGATCGCGGGTTCGATCCCCGTCAGCTCCGCCATTTAATACTCATGATAAGGCTCGGTAGCTCAGTCGGTAGAGCAGAGGACTGAAAATCCTCGTGTCGGCGGTTCGATTCCGTCCCGAGCCACCATCAATGTTTTAACTGGAATTGCATACGCCGTTGTAGCTCAACTGGTAGAGCAACTGACTTGTAATCAGTAGGTTGGGGGTTCAAGTCCTCTCGACGGCACCACATGGAGGATTAGCGAAGTGGCTAAACGCGGCAGACTGTAAATCTGCTCTCTCTGAGTTCGGTGGTTCGAATCCATCATCCTCCACCAGTTTACCTTAGGGGCATAGTTTAAAGGTAGAACAGCGGTCTCCAAAACCGTTAGTGTGGGTTCAATTCCTGCTGCCCCTGCCAACTGAATATCTTGTTATTATGGCGGTCGTGGCGAAGGGGTTAACGCACCGGATTGTGGCTCCGGCACTCGTGGGTTCAAGTCCCATCGATCGCCCCATTTAACAAACTACAACAATCAAAAATTGTTGGGGCATAGCCAAGCGGTAAGGCAACGGACTTTGACTCCGTCACCCCTAGGTTCGAATCCTAGTGCCCCAGCCATTAATGCGGAAGTGGCTCAGCGGTAGAGCATCGCCTTGCCAAGGCGAGGGTCGCGGGTTCGATTCCCGTCTTCCGCTCCATCTTTTTGGCGCCATAGCCAAGTGGTAAGGCAGAGCTCTGCAAAAGCTCTACCCCCAGTTCGAGTCTGGGTGGCGCCTCCACAACCTTCATATTTGCGCCCTTAGCTCAGCTGGATAGAGCGTTTGACTACGAATCAAAAGGTCAGGAGTTCGAATCTCTTAGGGCGCGCCATCTTTTTTTTATGTAAAGAGAAAAGTAAATAACATGCCGGCGTGGCGGAATGGCAGACGCGTTCGACTCAAAATCGAATGGGGAGACCCGTGGAGGTTCGAGTCCTCTCGCCGGTATCATCTATGAAGGCTTAACACTGATTGCTCTTAGGAGTGGTCAGTGTTTTTTTTGGCCATATTTCCGCTACAGCAAGTATGGTCTTATTTGTGCTTAGACCCTTACCTTAATTGGCAGAGAAATGGAACATGAGGGGTGTGAAAGGTATATGATAATGTACGGTTATATTTTAAGAACTAACTAAGATTGGAGTAAGGGGTGAGGATAACAAATGTCACAATCTAATCTTCCCAATATTACACCTCTTATTAGTATAAACAGAAATGATGCCATCAACCTTCTACTATCGTCCATTGCTCTAGAGGAACTCGGACTGAGCCATATTATTAATGCCGAAGGGGAAAAACTTCAATATGTCCTTGGCACGCTACCAGGATTGACAAGCCCAGGGGCTACGATTAGCGATATTTTGTCAGTCAATGAAAGTGTGAGAAATACCATTCGAGATTTAACAAAACAGGAATGGCTGCTGCAAAATAAACTAGAAGCTATTCTTGCTACCCCCATTTCTGTGGGGCCAACTGGACCTACAGGTCCTGCCGGTCCGACGGGCGGGCTCGGACCGGGTGATGCCTTGTTTACCGTCACAGGGACAACAGGAAGCGCTATAGTGGGCTTAGGGGAGAGTTTAAATTTACAATCGGATACATTGGACATCCTAGTTACCAGCGGTTCGGCTAACGTACAAATCGAAAGTAAGCTTTCGGCAACTGGCCCGACCGGAGCGACAGGTCCCATAGGCCCGACTGGAGCCGAGGGTATGACTAGGGCTGTCGGATCTACGGGTGCGATTGGACCAGCAGGGCCAACTGGAACCGCGGGAGTCATCGGTCCAACTGGAGCAACAGGGGCAATTGGGATTACGGGCCCCACAGGAGTTGGCGTCACTGGTGAAACAGGTGCGACCGGTATAGCAGGCCCAGCAGGTCCAACTGGAGTTACGGGCCCCACAGGAGTTGGCGTCACTGGTGAAACAGGTGCGACCGGTATAGCAGGCCCAGCAGGTCCAACTGGAGTTACGGGCCCCACAGGAGTTGGCGTCACTGGTGAAACAGGTGCGACCGGTATAGCAGGCCCAGCAGGTCCAACTGGAGTTACGGGCCCCACAGGAGTTGGCGTCACTGGTGAAACAGGTGCGACCGGTATAGCAGGCCCAGCAGGTCCAACTGGAGTGACAGGAGCAACTGGAGTAGGCGCAACCGGTCCTACCGGTCCTACCGGTGCAATAGGGGCAACGGGATCCACTGGAGTAACCGGTCCAACCGGAGTGACAGGTGCAGTCGGAGCTACAGGCCCGACAGGTATCGGCGTAACCGGTCCAACCGGCGCTACTGGAGCAGTAGGTGTTACCGGCGCCACCGGTCCGTCAGGTCCAACGGGAGCCGCAGGAATTACCGGTCCAACGGGCACCGCGGGAGTCACCGGTGCAACTGGAGCAATCGGGGCAACTGGGATTACAGGCGCAACGGGAGTAGGAGCAACCGGTGCAACTGGCGCGACAGGTGTAACGGGGGCAATTGGAGCTACAGGTCCAACCGGCCCTACCGGAGGGGGAGCCACGGGCTCGACAGGCGCAACCGGCGCCACAGGACCGGCAGGCCCAACGGGCCCGACTGGACCAACAGGGCCGTTGGTGGCCGTAGATGGATTCTCGGCTTTAGGCAGCGTATCAGGTATTTCAACCTCAACGCAGATTACCAAATTTCGGTTACGAGCCCATATTTTAATAGTGGCGGATTTGATACGGTGACAGGAAACTTCACCGTTCCGGTGACCGGCAGGTACTCCATTCAGGCCACCATTAATTACGCAACGACTGCTGCACTCACCATTTCACTGGGACCAGGTGTCAATCCATCCTTTGCTGTCCGTCGCATATCGGCGCCTGTAACAGATCTGATTAACGGGCTGTTTCCAATCTTGAATGTTAATATTCTCCTACTTCTGACTCTCCGCGCTGTACTGGGCAGCGGGACAGTCACATTGGCGGGGGATGTATTGCTTAATGCGGGTGATGTAATTGGATTATTTTATGAGTCCAATGGATTGGCTGTTTCGCTGAACCTTGGTGGGACTACTCCAGGGATTGTCTGGTCGATCCATCGAATCGTATAGGTTACAGCCAACAAAAACCATCGTTGATCCCAAGATTATTGGAATCGACGGTGGTTTTGGTTTTAACCATTAGTGCCTAGTTTTGTTCCTCCCTATAACGCCCAGGGGTTTGGCCTATGCCTGTCTTATTTCTGAACACATGCCGGAAGCAATCATAGCTATAGCCAGTCTGAGCTGCCAGCGAGTGAAAGTCGATTTTGTGCATATAATATTCGTTAATGAACGTCTCCACTACTGCAAATATGTAATTTCAGATACAATAAAGTTAGTATACCATGGTGTTAAAGCCAGTTAATTATACTTATTTCATTAGCCGGAGGTTGAACATGATGACGGGACGTTATCCGAGATTGTCCGCAGAGCAGTTGGTTCGCAAGCTGGAGGCGCCACAGGGCAAGGTGAGCATGGTGTTGGACACAGATACATTTAATGAAATTGATGATCAATTCGCCGTCATTTATACGCTGCTGTCACCTGAAAAAATCGAACTGCAAGCCCTCTATGCAGCCCCGTTCTATAACGAGCTGTCAAGCGGACCACAGGATGGAATGGAGAAAAGCTACGAGGAAATTAAGCGTATTCTGAAGCTGATGAAGCGGGAGGAAATTCCGGTCTATCGTGGCTCGAAAGGGTATATGCAGGCAGCTGACCAGTTTGTTGAAAGCGATGCCGCGAGCAATCTGGTTGAACGGGCGATGGCCGCTACACCGGATGAACCGTTGTATGTTGTAGCCATTGGCGCCATTACCAATGTTGCAAGCGCGATTGTGATGAATCCCGCAATTATTGATCGAATCGTAGTGATCTGGCTCGGTGGGCATGCGCTGGAATGGCCGGATACGCGAGAGTTTAACTTGGCACAAGATGTGTACGCTTCCAGAACGGTGCTCGACTGTGGCGTGCCATTGGTGCTCATTCCGTGCATGGGGGTTGCATCCAATCTACGGACGACGCTGTCGGAGGTCAGGGACTATGTGCGACCTGTCGGTGCAATTGGAGCCTATCTCTATGATACGTATGAGAAGAGTCGGGACGATCATTTTGCGTATTCCCGAGTCATCTGGGATATTGCGGTGATCGCCTGGCTGGTGGATCCTGAGCGGGTGCCCTCGCATCTCCTCCAAAGTCCGGTCCTATCCGACGATTACCGTTGGAGTCTGGATGCCTCACGTCATCTGATCCGTTATGTGCGCTACATTGACCGAGACGCCGTGTTCCACGATTTATTCACGAAATTGGCCAACGCTGATAGATAGACTTTCCAGGCCAAAAGAAAAAGGCGGCTGTCCAACTGGATAGCCGCCTTTCTATAAGAAAACGATCAGTGCGCCTGCAGCATCGTTTGCAGCGGGTCGTGGCCGTGGTGTGGATCGGAGAAATGTCCTGAGCGATCGATTTTCGTCTGAAGATAATGGCTATTATATTCGGACTGGTCCCCCCAGAGCGGAACCCGGTCTTTGACATTCAGTCCGGCAGAGCGCAAGGCGTCTAATTTCTTGGGATTATTCGTGATCAAGCTGACCGGCAGCTGGCGCAGACGCTGCAAGATGTGGATGGCATCGGCATAGCTGCGTGTATCATCCTGGAAGCCCAGCTCCAGGTTGGCTTCAACGGTGTCCAAGCCATTTTCCTGCAGGATGTAGGCCATGGCCTTGCTGAACAACCCGATCCCACGTCCTTCATGGTTAGCCAGGTAGAACAATGCGCCAGAGCCATGCTGGACCATCATCTTCATGGATTGGTGCAGCTGATACCCACAGTCACAACGTTTGCTGCCGAAGATGTCTCCGGTATGACAGATGCTGTGCATGCGAATCAGAGAATCCTGGGCATGTTCAAAATCACCGTAAACCAACACGCTGGATTGCTGGCTTTCCGCCAGATTCAGGGAGGACAAGCGACGAATCAGCGATTCGGCACTGGCGGTACGGCATGCTTCTCTTTCTTCTGGATCTTCTACCGGAAGCCAGCAATACCATTGAAAAATAACCGTATCTCCATCCAGATTGACGGGGAGCTTGATCGGGCCGACCAGGATAAGGGATGACGTATCGGAGACGACCGTCTGTATTTTGTCTTGCAGCAGTGCGAGTGTATGAGGTTGAAGCATAGAAGCCACCTTCCTTGCCAAATCATTTTCACTTACTTTATGTAACCTATAATATATTTTAAATAAACTTCCGTCAAGTAACTTTATTTCGTTGTGTAATTGCCAAGGATTCGGTACAATAGAACCTAGAGGTGATAAGAGATGCAACGGATGCAAATATGTCCCCGGTTTGAGCGAGCTGTCGAGATTCTGAGCAAGCGCTGGACGACGTTGATCGTCTATCAATTGTTAGAGGGCCCTCAACGATTTGTCGCGATCGAGAATTCTCTAACCAATCTTAGCAGCAAAGTATTGTCAGAGCGATTGAAGGAGCTGGAGGAGGAAGGGATCATCGAGCGGACCGTATATCCGGAGAAACCGGTACGCATTGAGTATGCTTTAACAAGTAAAGGCCAAGAGCTGGCCCCGTTGATGGAGCAAATCTCTGAATGGTCTACGAAATGGATTGAACTGCCCTCCGAATCGGATGATTTACAGAGTGATAAATCTAAAACCGAATAGTTCAACACCGAAGCGGCTGCCTGTGGAGGCAGCCGTTTTTTGACGTCTCCACAACTTGATTACTTTTATGTAAATAAACCTTACATTTGGATTGACAGTATTCCATGTTGTACGTATACTATAGTCAGATGTCAGGTATATTGACAAATGAATCAGGGTTCCCGTAGCTCCATCTCTGGGAACAACAAAGCTGTCTAGGGTTCCGCTGACCGCAGGTGAAAGGCTTAAGGCTTCGCCGCTATCTGGTCAGGCCAGGTCCGAGAGACTAGCGTACAGTTCAGGCATGCCTATGGGATGGCGGTCGGCACTGTATAACACGGACGGATAAAAGCCAGGGAGATCACTCGATCTCTCTGGCTTTTCTTTATTTCCGTCCCCAAAGAAACAGAGACAAAGGAGAGGGATCGAATGGGAAGAAATACTCGGCAACGTGTAATTATGGGGATGCTGGCGGTCATGCTGCTGCTGGCGGGCTGTAGTTCAACGACAGGCAGTGGAACATCTGACGGGGGCAGTAGCGATCCGGTAACGATTGCACTCAGTCCATGGCCGGGCTGGTATATGTGGTATGCGGTTCAGGAGAAAGGATTTTTTGAAAAGCATGGGGTCGAGGTCAAGCTGGAGTTCTTCCCCGTCTATAGCGACTCGCTGCAGGCGCTCGCGACTGGCAAGGTCGATGCCAACAGCCAGACACTCAGCGACACGCTGGCGCCACTGTCCAAGGGCATTCCGTTGAAGGCCGTGCTGGTCAATGACAACTCGCATGGGGGCGATGCCATTGTGAGCCGGCCGGAATTCGAGACTATACCTGACCTGAAGGGCAAGACAGTCGCTACAGAGCTGGGAACGGTCGACCACTTGCTGCTGCTGACCGCACTAGACCAGCACGGCATGACAGAGCGGGACATCAACTTCGTGAATATGACCGTTAATGATGCGGGACCGGCATTTATCGCTGGTAATACCGATGCTTCCGTCCTCTGGGAACCGTTCCAGACTAAGGCCGTCAATGAGGGGCAAGGCAAGGTGCTGTTCTCCTCCGCGGACGTGCCGGGACTCATTCCTGATTTGCTGGTTTTCCAGGAGAAGGTCGTGCAAGAACGGCCGGAGGACATTCAGAAGATTGTCGATGCCTGGTTTGAGGGGCTGGCTTATTTTGAAGACAACCGTGAGGAAGTCATCGAGCTGTTGGCGAAGCAGGCCGAGACGACGCCGGAGGATTTTGAGCTGGGCATCGACAGCATTCGTCTGTTCAGCATTGAAGAGAATCTCGCGGCGTTCCAGCCGGGTGATTCGTATACCTCACTTAGCTACACGGCCGAGAAGACGGCTGCGTTCCTGCACAGCCTCGACATGATTGATGAGATTGACGATTTTGAGAGCTTCCTGGATCCGACATTCGTGCAAGCCGCAGGGAGGGAGTAGCGATGGAGCCCGGCGTCAAAAAACGCGCGCCCCAGCGCTTGCAAATCTACAAGGCTATTCATCCGCAGGCCTTTCTTCTTACCGCGATCTCTTCCTTTGTTCTGCTAATCGGGGTGTGGCTGCTCCTCAGTACATCGGGTGTGGTCAATCCGATCTTTCTGCCGCCGCCGCAGGCGGTGTTGACAGAGCTCTTCGTCCAACTGGGCAGCTCGGAGTATTGGGGACATATCGGCATTAGTGTCTTCCGCGTCTTCAGTGGTTTTGCCCTTGCCTGTGCAATCGGTATTCCGCTTGGCATACTGGCTGGAACATTCAAGTATAGCGAAGCATTCATCGAGCCGCTGATGGAGTTTATCCGGTATATGCCTGCCGTTGCTTTTATCCCTCTCATCATGGTGTGGGCGGGTATCGGCGAGAGCTCCAAAATTCTGCTGATCTTCATTGGGTGCTTTTTCCAGCTGGTCCTCATGGTCGCTGATCTGACCCGGCGCGTCCCGCACGATCTGCTGCATGCCTCCTTCACGCTGGGAGCCAGCCGTTGGCAAGCCATCGATTCGGTACTGATCAAAGCCATCCGTCCTCAGCTGATGCATACGCTGCGATTGATACTGGGCTGGGCCTGGACGTATCTCGTGGTGGCCGAATTGGTGGCTGTCAATAGCGGACTGGGTTACACCATCATGAAGGCGCAGCGCTTCCTGAACACGGAGCAGATCTTCGTCGGTCTGATCGTCATCGGGCTATTGGGACTGATAACGGACCGTATCATGGCTTACCTGAACAAGCGGATGTTTCCATGGGCATAGCGGCCTGTTTCACCCGATAATAAACTGATTATTCTGACTACTATTCAGAAAAGAGGAATGACCATGCATGTCGTATCGTCTTCATCGTTAACCCTCACGCTGGTGCCGGGGGCCAAATGGTCGGGCATCATCGGCAAGGACAAAGAGCTAATTTTTACCGCAACGGAAAGTGGGGCCAATCTCTCGATGTTGTTATACCAGGCAAATGATCCTGCTGAGCGCTACAGCATGTCGGATTCACTCAAGGCTCAGTATACCGCTTATCTGTCACAGGGACGGGTGCTCATGTCGGATAATGGACGGGTATTGGCAGCTATCACCGAAGATTCAGTGGGATGGCACGACACGATCTGCGGCTGCTCGGCGGCTGCGGAGATCGAGGAGGCCTACGGGAGGACCAGCTACCAGGAGCACCGCAACAATCGGCTGATGAACGGGCGCGATAACTTCCTTGTGGAGCTGAGCAAGTCCGGACTGGGTCCCCGGGACCTGGTGCCTAACGTTAACCTGTTCTCCAAAGCCGTCTGCGATGAAGCGGGCACACTGCAGCATGTTCCAGACCATTGCGCAGCTGGCGCTACGGTAACGCTGCGTACGGAGATGGATATCCTGCTGGTTCTTTCGAATACACCTCACCCGTTGGACCGTTCTGCGAGCTACCCATCCGTTCCAATCACCTTGGAGGTGCGGGATGCAGAGCGGACGAAAGTCGGCGATACTTGGGTCGAGAAGCGTCCGGAGAACCGGAGAGCCTACGAGAATACTTGGCTGTATAACCGTCTGAAGAGCAGCTGAAAAGGAGCGGATGAAGGATGAACGGAGTAAGCTTAGCAAAGAAAGAAAGTCAGCGGAAGGCAGAGGATGCCATCCTTGATGTTACCGTACCGGCAGGGGAAGGGTGGTCGCATGAACTGCTGCCCGGTCAGGTGCTGCGCATTATTGACGTTGAAGGCAACCAGGCAGCAGATACGCTGTTCTACGATGCGGAACATCCGCATGATCATTACAGCGTGACAAGAACGATTGCGGGCCAAGGTGGAATCTACCTGACGACAAGCTCGGTGCTGCGGGCCGAGTCAGGCAAGCCGCTCCTGACGATCATCGCGGACACTTGTGGACGTCATGATACGCTGGGTGGCGCCTGCTCCGCGGAGAGCAACACGGTCCGGTACGCTCATGATACCTTGCCGATGCACAACTGCCGGGACACCTTTCTGCTGGAGCTTGCCAAGCAAAGTGAGCGGTATGGTAAGCGGGATCTACCACCCAACATCAACTTCTTCATGAATGTGCCAGTGACGCCAGCCGGGGAGCTGCAATTTGCGGATGGCATTTCTGGACCGGGCTGTTATGTGGAGCTGGAGTCACATGGCCGGACGCTGGCACTGATCAGCAATTGTCCGCAGCTCAACAACCCTTGCAATGCCTACAATCCAACGCCGATCCGGGTGCTGATCTGGGATAACTGAGAGGAGGAACGGTAATGTTCGACAAAATATTGATCGCCAACCGCGGGGCCATTGCGGTCCGCATCGAGCGTACGCTCCGGGGGATGGGCATTGCCTCGGTGGCCGTGTACACGGAGGCTGACCAAGACAGCCTGCATGTAGACGGTGCGGATGAAGCTATCCGGATCGGCGAGGGTCCGGCCAAGGATAGTTATTTGAACGCGGAGCTGATTCTTCGCACAGCGATCGAGACCGGGGCGCAGGCGATCCACCCGGGCTACGGGTTTCTGAGCGAGAACGCTGCATTTGCCAGGGCCTGTCATGCGCAAGGGATCGTCTTCATCGGCCCGTCGCCAGAGCAGATCGAGCTGTTCGGCCTGAAGCATACGGCCCGGGCAGTGGCTGAGCGCGCCGGAGTGCCGCTGCTCCCCGGTACAGGGCTGATCACTTCCGTCGATGAGGCTGCATCGGAGGCGAAGCGGATTGGCTACCCGGTCATCCTGAAGAGCACGGCGGGCGGTGGTGGTATCGGGATGCGGGTATGTGAGAGCGAGGCTGCGTTGCGGGAAGCTTATGACACGGTAGGCTACCTGGCGGAGAACAATTTCAGCAATGGTGGGATGTTCCTGGAGAAATATATTGCCCGGGCACGCCATGTCGAGGTCCAGATCTTCGGCAACCGCTTCGGTGAAGTCGTCGCGCTGGGCGAGCGGGACTGCTCCGTACAAAGGCGCAATCAGAAGGTGTTGGAGGAGACACCGGCGCCGAATCTCCCGGAGCAGGTAAGGACGGCAATGCTGGAGAGTGCACGAAGCCTTGCTGCTGAGGCCGGGTATCGGAGTGCGGGGACGGTCGAGTACCTCTATGATCCGGACAGCTGCGAATTCTACTTCCTGGAGGTCAATACCCGGCTGCAGGTTGAGCATGGAGTGACCGAGGAAGTGCTGGGGCTGGATTTGGTGGAATGGATGGTGCGGGAGGCTGCCGATGAACTAACCGGACTCGCGACGCTTGTTCCATCGCCAACGGGGCACAGCATCCAGGCCCGCATCTACGCAGAGGACTGTCTGCAGCAGTTTCGGCCGAGCGCCGGGCGGCTGGATGCCGTGCAGTGGCCGTCGGGTGCCCGGGTGGAGACTTGGGTGCGTGACGGCTTGACGGTGACGACGCTCTATGACCCGATGCTGGCGAAGATCATTGTCCACGGTCGCGACCGCGAGGAGGCGCTGGCCAAGCTGACCGAGGCATTGGCTGCTACCCGATTGTATGGGATTACGGCCAACCTGAGTTACCTGGAGGCGTTGCTGGCGGAACCGGGCTGCCGGAGTGGGGCATTGTACACGACGATGCTGGAGAGATTCGCCCCAGCAGAGCATGCGCTGGAGGTGCTTGACGGGGGTGTACAGACTACGATTCAGGACTGGCCGGGCCGGACGGGACACTGGGATGTCGGGGTGCCGCCGTGCGGGCCCATGGACCCGCTGTCCTTCCGTATCGGCAACCGTCTCTTGGGCAATGACCCGAATGCTGCGGGACTGGAGCTGACACTGCGGGGCGGCGCTTATCGCTTCCGCAATCGGATGCGCTTCTGTCTGGCCGGCGCTGATATGACAGCGACGCTTGACGGCGTTCCGGTACCGCGTTACATCGTGGTGCAGGCGGAGCAGGGTCAGGAGCTCCGACTGGGCGAAGCAGTGGCTGGGATGCGCACCTACTTGCTAGTCGCCGGGGGCTTCGATATGCCTCAACAGCTGGGGAGTGCATCGACCTTTACACTGGGCGGCTTCGGGGGGCATGGCGGCCGGGCGCTGCGCACCGGCGATATACTGGCCGTGCGGCGGGGGACGCTTGCCGCTGCAAGCACAGACGGTGGACTTCGAGAGCCTGATCAGACTGGGCAGGAGAGTGCGGGTCCGGTAGACCGGTTGGTTGGAGCGGCAGGCGTTCGAGGATTGGCTGTACATGGTGGAAAGGCGGGCGCCCCGGTGGCGGACTGCAAGGAAAACTTCGATCCGGGCTTCAGCCGTCACTGGACATTGGGCGTCATTCCGGGCCCGCATTGCAGCGGCGAATTCCTGCAGCCGGAGTATCTGGCACAGCTGACGGGCTACCCATGGGAGATTCATTTCAACAGCTCGCGTACCGGCGTGCGGTTGATCGGCCCGGCGCCGCTATGGGCACGAGAGGATGGCGGTGAGGCGGGGCTGCATCCCTCCAATATTCATGATAACGCCTATGCCATTGGCACCCTTGATCTGACCGGCGACATGCCGATTCTACTCGGACCTGACGGCCCGAGCCTGGGCGGCTTCGTCTGTCCGGTTACTACCGCTTCGGCTGAGCTATGGAAGATTGGCCAGCTGCGGCCTGGGGATACGGTGACGTTCCAACTGCTGACGCTCGAAGAGGCGGATGAATTGCGGGAGAGACAAGAGCATGGATTACAGGAGCTGGAGTCAGCGATCCTACCGGCCGATTGTTCCCTGTATGAGGGCCTCGCACCTGCCCAGGCCAATGAGGAGCTGCTGGGTGATGCCACGCTGGATGCAGCATTCGAGAGCTCGCTTCCGATTGCTCCGGAACGACTGCTGTCGCCAGATTATCCTGTGTTGGCCAGTGAGCGGGAGGGCCGACGGTTCCCGCTGACGATTCGCTGCAGTGGCGACTCCAACCTGCTCGTCGAATACGGTGAGCTGGAGCTCGACTTGCTACTGCGTTTTCAGGTGCATGCGCTGATGCAAGCCATACAAGAGAGCGGCATCCTGCCGGTGCTTGACCTGACGCCTGGCATCCGTTCCCTGCAGGTGCATATTGACCCGTCACGGATGAATGTCCAGGAGGCATGCGAGCATGTGCTGACGCTCGATGCCGCCTTGCCACCGATCGAGTCCATGTGTGTTCCCTCCAGAATCGTCCACTTGCCGCTCTCATGGGATGACCCAGCGACGCAGCTGGCCATCGAGCGATACCAGGCGAATGTCCGGCCGGATGCCCCATGGTGTCCGAGCAATCTCGAATTTATCCGCCGCATCAACGGATTGGACTCCGAAGACGAAGTGAGGCGTATTGTCTACGAAGCCAATTACCTCGTCCTCGGACTCGGCGATGTGTATCTGGGTGCCCCGGTGGCTACACCGACGGACCCGCGCCACCGGCTAGTGACGACCAAGTACAACCCGGCACGTACCTGGACGCCGGAGAACGCCGTCGGCATCGGCGGGGCTTACATGTGCGTCTATGGTATGGAAGGACCGGGCGGTTACCAGTTTGTCGGCCGCACTATTCAGATGTGGAACCAGCTGCATCGGGGAGCGAGCTTTGAGGAGGGCAAGCCGTGGCTGCTTCGTTTCTTCGATCAGATCCGCTTCTATCCGGTGGAGGCGGCAGAACTGCTGCGGCTGCGGGAGGATTTCCCGCGCGGTCACTTTGAGCCGAAGATCGAGGAGACGACCTTTGACCTTGGCGAATATGTGGCGTTCCTGCGTGGAGTCGATGCAGACGTTGAAAGTTTTCGATTCCAACAGCAGACAGCCTTCCGGGCTGAACGAGACAACTGGCGATCGCAGGGACTGGCGGAGTACATCTCTGTGCATGATGCACCAGAGTCCACTGGGGAGGAATCGCTGCCCGAGGGTGCGGTGCCGGTGCGCTGCAATATGCCAGGTAGTGTCTGGCGGGTGCTCGTGCAGCCAGGCGACCGGGTAGCGCAGGGCGATGCCCTCATTATTGAGGAGAGCATGAAGATGGAATTCCGCCAGGATGCGCCTTGTGATGGCATCGTCGGCGAAGTGTTCGTTAAGCCAGGCGACGAAGTTCAGGCGGGACAGCTCATCGTCAGCCTGCTGGGCGAGGAGTTAGCGGCCGTCTAAGTGAGCATTGTCTGAGCAGTTAGAGGGTACAGAATAGAACGTGAGAGGAGCGTGGCACAGATGAGCCAGGCAGCACGACGGTCGATACAGGACATGGGTTTCGAAGATAAGGCAAGCATTAAGGAAGCGGCGCGTCCGGTTCAGCAGTCTGCTACCCGGGCCCGTATCGAAATCCAAGGCGTCCACAAACGGTATGTTTCCCGCAAAAGCACCTTCGAGGCGCTGCGCGATATTAATCTGTCCCTTGGCAGCAACGAGTTTCTAACCATCCTTGGCCCCTCCGGCTGCGGCAAATCCACGCTGCTGCGGATGGTGGCGGGGCTGGATGAACCGACGGAAGGGCAGCTGCTGATCGATGGCGAGGAAATCCATGGACCCGGCGCAGATCGGGGTATGGTGTTTCAGGGCTACACACTATTCCCCTGGCTGACTGTGCGGGAGAACATCGAGTACGGGCCCAAGCTGCAAGGGATGCCAACCTTGGAGCGCCGGAGCCTCTCCAACCATTGGTTGTCAGTGATTCGTCTGGAGCAGTTCGCCCAGGCTTATCCCAAGCAGCTCTCTGGCGGCATGAAGCAGCGGGTAGCCATCGCCAGAGCCCTCGCGAATCGGCCCAAGGTACTGCTGATGGATGAACCATTCGGGGCGCTGGATGCGCAGACCAAGCAGGAGATGCAGGAGATGCTACTGGAGGTGTGGGAGCGGGAGAAGACGACCGTCCTGTTCATTACCCATGATATCGACGAAGCGATCTTCCTCTCCCAGCGCATTGTCGTGATGGGTACCGGACCTGGACATCTGGCGGCGGAATATGAAGTGAAGCTCCCGGAGGGCCGGACGGCGGATGTGCGAGAGCACCCGGATTTTCTAGCGCTGAAGCGCGAGCTCTCGCACTTGTTGAAGCATTGATTGCAGTAGGCCCCCCGCAAGGGGGCCTTTGCTGTAGCTCTATTTGCTCGCACTCTCACCATTCATCCGCTGTAAGTTACCTTTCTTCCTCTATTTGTCCGCATTCCCGCCATCGGCCCACTGTAGCACACTTTTGTTCCTCTATTTACTTGAGAAACCGTTAGTCGCCCGCCGTAGCACACCTATCTTCCTCTATTTGCCCACATTCCCGCGCGACTCATATTTTTCTCCATATTTTCATTGACAATGTAAAATCCTGTATTGTATACTCCCCATTAATAGTAATAATAACGATTACTATTAAAACATATAATCAGGAGGTTGAACATGGCACATCTGTTGATGATCGAAAGCTGGGTAGGCGCAAGCGGTAATTTGCTGCCGCCGCTACTCCGGTCCTCGGGACATACCTACATCTTTGTCACACGCAAGCTGGAGCATTATCAAAGCGCGCATAGCACGGAGCAGCATCCGGTAGTGAAGTACGCCGATGAGGTGATCGTAACTGAGACGAACGACACAGCTGGCTTGATTGAGACGCTGCGGGCCCATACATTCGACGGAGTCATCACCGTATGTGACTACTATATCGAAACTGTGCAAAAGGTGGCCGAGGCTTTCGGACTGCCATGTCCATTCCCCCGCTCCGTACATAAGGTTCGCCACAAGCATCTGATGCGGCAGGCGCTAGATCAGGCAGGCGTGCCGAATCCGGCCTACCGTCTCGCAGGCAGCTGGGAAGAGACAACGCAGGCAGCATCAGAGATCGGCTATCCGCTGGTGCTCAAGCCGGTCGATCTGGCCTCCAGCGCCTTCGTCAGCCTGATCCGTAACGAACAAGAGCTGCAAGATGCGTACCGCGCGCTGGAGGTGTTCCCGCTGAATTTCCGCGATCAGCCACGTGATCGGACGTGCTTACTCGAGGCCTACATGTCCGGCGAGGAGATCAGCGTGGAGAGTGTCTCTTATCATGGGGAGACGACCATTCTGGGCATGACGGACAAATCCGTGACGGGCAGTCCCTATTTCATTGAAAACGGGCATATGTTCCCTGCACGGCTATCCCAAGAGGTTCAATCGGAGGTTGAGGCGCTGGTTCTGGCCTCGCTCCAGGCGACAGGCTACGATCATGGCATCGCCCATACCGAAGTGAAGCTGACGCCGGAAGGTCCGCGGATCGTCGAGATTAATCCAAGAACGGCAGGCAATTATATTGTCGAGCTGGTGGAGCGGGTGACGGGCATTGACCTCCTTGCAGCCTTCGCCGAGCTCTCACTGGGCCAGCGTCCCGACCTGACTCGGCAGGACCGTGAAGCCGTAAGCGCAGCCGTCATGTTCCTGATCCCGCCGCAACGCGGCACGATTGCAGAGCTGGAAGGCGCGCACACCCTGGAGGATGACGCCCGGATTGTCCGCTATAAGCTGGAGTCTTGTGAGCAGCGCCGGGTGGAGCAGCCGATCGACAACGCCTGCTACCTCGGCCATGTCATCGCAGAGGATACAGAGGGTTTGGCGGCGCGAGCGTATGCGGAAGCGGCGCTTGAACGGCTCGTTCTCCGGTATGACAAGCGGGAAGCGACGGTATGACCCATCCGCAGATGCAAGCTCAGATGACGATCGAAACGTTGCTTGAAGCCATACTGGACGGTGCGCTTGGCCCCAACCCGGCTAACCTGACGGTAACCGGCGCTTCCCAAATCTATCAAACCACCAAGTTTTCAGGCACGGCTGCCAGATATCACAACTATTATATGCTGCTGCGGGTCGAGGATGCATTTGGCGCCTGCTCTCATACGAAGGACCAGGTAGGAACAGAGGCTGCTGCCGAGCTATCCGGCAGCCCCTTATCAGATGCGCTGCGTGATGAGCGCTTGCCGGTCCGGATAGCGGCCATGGATGCCTATCTGGGCACCGTCTATCCGCATCGCCAGTTCAGTTCTGGACCACTGACCATTCCCCCGGGCACCCCCATCGAGAAGGCGAATCTGCGAGATCCGGCAATTGCCGATCTGGCGGCCATTACACCCGGACAGCAAGTGGCGCTGATCGGGGTCGTCAATCCCCTGGTGGAGGCGATTCAGGCAAGGGATGCGTTCTGTCTGCCCTGCGACCTGCAGTTGGAGATGACCAATAACGGGCAACCCGTGGAGAGGGATATGGAGGTGGTGCTGGAGCGGGCCGACAGCATTATCTGTACCGGTATGACGCTCAGCAATGGCTCCTTCGACCGCATCGTAACACGGGCGAGGGAGAGGGCCATCCCGCTGACCGTCTATGCGCAGACGGGCAGCGCCATCGCAGCCCGGTTCGTGGGGGCGGGCGTTACCGCCCTGCTGGCCGAGCCTTTTCCCTTCACCCAATTCAGCAGTGAGACATCCCAGTTGTACACCTATCAGATGCAGGGAGGAGAGCGTACATGACGACCCGGCTGCAGCTCGAGACCGATAATTTTCTTCATACCAATCCGGCGCTCTACGAAGCCTTCAATGGCGAGCACGATCAGAGCATGGCGCATTTCATTCACAAGCTGCTGGCGCATTACCGGCCCGGCTCCCGTGTCCTGGATATCGGCTCGGGTCTGGGACGAGAGGTGGCGTTTCTTCGCGAGGCGGGCTACGATGCTGTCGGTTTGGACAATTCTGAGGCGATGCTGACCTGGGCGCGGGACCGTTATCCCGGCGTGCCGTTTCATTATGGAGAGCAGGCAGACTTCTCCCTGGGACAATCGTTTGATGCCCTATATTGTGTAGGCAGTACCTTTCTCTACAACTTCACCAACGAAGCGATTCAAGCCAGTCTGCATTGTTTCAAAAACCATCTGCGCGAGGGCGGGCTCTTGTATCTGGATATGCGCAATGCCGCCTTCTTCCTGACCCGTGAAGGCCAGCGTTGGCTGACCGAGGAGCTGGCGGAGCAGCGTATCTTCGAGGGCCGCCCCGTCTCACTGCGTACACGCTTCAGTCTGAATCTGCCAGCTCAGCTGCTCCTGCGCGATTATTGCTGGAGCGTAGCAGAGGACGTCCCCATTACCGAGCATTTGCAGCACCGGCTGTTATTTCCGCAGGAGCTCGCACAGCATTTGCATACCGCTGGCTTCCGGTTGCTCCAGCTGTTTGACCAGCCGGCACCGCATACGCACGCGGATGCTGCTGCAGGCGATCTCTCTTTCACCGATGCGCTTACAGGCCGACGCTTGCAAGTCATTGCGCAAGCTGTATAAATTCTACAAGAACGTTCACCGGAGGTACCTATGACATTCCATACTCGTTCACTTATTCTTCTGCTGCTTGCCACAATTCTGGTGGCGGGCTGCGGCAACAATGCCCCGGCAGAGCACCCGCAAGAGGCAGCATCCGGCAACGTACAGCAGCAAGAGCAAGAACTGATCATCGCCGGGCAAGAGATTGCTGCCAGTCTGGATCCCGTTCAGCCATTAACCTCCAGCTATCTGAGACTTGCCGGCGCCGCAGAGGCGCTGTTCCAGGTCAATAGCGATGGTCAGATAGAACCTTCATTGGCTGAGGGCGCAGAGGAGATTGACGCCAACACCTGGGAAATCAAGCTCCGTCCTGGTGTTCAATTCTGGAGCGGCGCTTCTGTAGACGCTGCGGCTGTCATCGCCTCGCTGGAACGTTCCAAGGCACAGGATCTACAGGCCCAACCATTCCTCAGCGATCTAACCTTTACAGCGCTGGATGAGTTAACGATCCAGGTCAAGACCGCCGGGGAGCATCTGCCAGTTCCTCTGAATCTGTCTTACTACCAGACGGTCATCCATAACGCCGAAGCCAGCCATGATACAGTGGAAACAATGGATATGACCGGTATGTACCGGGTGGTGGAATTTGTACCCAAGCAGCGGTTGGTGCTGGAAATCAACGAGAACTACTGGGGAGATGCGCCGACGATTTCGCGGGTTGTCTACGAGGAGATCAGCGACGGCCAGACGCGGGCGTTGTCAGCGCTCAGCGGCCGCACGCATGTGGCGCTTAACATTCCGGTGACCAGTCTGCCAGAGTTCACGGGCAGTGACGCTGTTGATATCGTAGCAGCCCCGGTGGCCAACTCACAGACCATATATTTGAACCTGAATCAGCCTCAACTGCAGGATGTCCGCGTTCGGCAGGCGTTGTCTTGGGCGATTGACCGTGAGGAGCTCGTGCTGCTGGCTGCCGAAGGCCAGAGTGTGCCAATCTCGACGTGGCTGAGCTCCAATCCGGACTATGCCGAAGCCCGTGATGCGGTCTATGACAGGGTGAATCAGGAGCGGGCCGGGCAACTGCTGGATGAAGCTGGATGGCTGGCAGGCGATGACGGTTTGCGTGCCAAGGACGGCAAGGTGTTATCGATACGGCTGATGACCTGGGGCGGCGACAAGGCCTTGGGCGAGGCGCTGCAAAACTACTGGTCCCAAATCGGCATTCAAGCCCAAGTGCAGCATGGTGACTATAGTCTGATCGAGACGGCACGCGAATCGGGGGACTGGGATGCTTCCATTGAGGCCTGGAATACCTTTGGCGATACGTATACGCTGCTGGCTGGCCAGTATTCGCCCGAAGGAAGCGCCAATTACGGTAGCTATGAGGATGAGCAGACCGTGGCTTTGCTGGAGGAGATGAGAACGGAAACGGATGCTGAAGCCAAGCGCGAGTTGGCGCTGCAGGTGAATACCAGAGTAGCCGAGCAAGCGCCGGTCATTGCTTTGTTCCCTCGTCCGCACCTTACCGCAGTCAGCAGCCAGCTGGAGGGCTTCAAGGAGCACTTCCGACAATTTGAGAATGTAGTGAAAGCAGACCTGTCACTGGGTACGGCCCGGGCCAATTAGGCGGAACAGGACATGGTCTATGTACTCGTTCGCAAGCTGCTGGCAGCCGTCCTCACGTTGTTCTGCGCAACCTTGATCCTGTTTGTACTGACGCGGCTGTCGCCCGGCGACCCTGTGAAGGTGCTGCTGGGCCGCTCAGCCGAGGTGGCCATGAGTGACACGGCCGCCTACCAGCAGAAGGCGGATGAGCTGAGGAGCCAATGGGGGCTAGACCAGTCGGTGACGGATCAATATCTGCGATGGGTTACCGGTCTGCTGAAGCTGGATCTGGGAAATTCCATGCATACGGGAAGACCGGTCAGCACTGAGATTGCCGAGCGGCTGCCGGCGACGGCACTGCTCGCAGTAGCGGCACTGCTGCTGCAGCTAGTGCTCGGACTTGTGTTCGGCGCCCTGTCAGCCATCAGCGCCGGGAAATGGAGCGATCATGTCATCCGGTGGATCTGTGTAGCCTTGGCCTCGATTCCTGTCTTTGTTATTGGGCTGGTCTTCCTGCTCTGGTTTGCCGTCCGGTTGGGCGTGTATGAGATCAGCAGCGAAGCCAGTCTCTCCAGACTCTGGCTGCCTGCCGTCACACTTGGACTCATCGGCGCACCTCAAATCATTCGGGTCGTCCGTGCCAATATGCTGGCTGAACTTGGGCAGCTGTATGTGCAGTCTGCCCTTGCCAGAGGGCTGGCGCTCCGTCTGATTATCCGTCAGGTCATGCGCAGCACGCTGCTGCCCGTCCTGACGATGGCGTCCCTCTCCCTTGCTGCGCTGATCAGCGGAGCGGTCGTCGTGGAGAGCATTTTCGCCTGGCCTGGGATTGGCAAGTACGCGCTGGATAGCATTTTATTGAAGGACTATCCCGTCATCCAGGGCTATGCCTTTGTGATGGTAACAGCAGTCATTCTAATCAATCTGCTGACCGAAGCGGTCTATTCCATCCTGGATCCCCGCATCCGCAGAAAGGGAGTCGCCACAAGTGAATCGACTGCGTAACGGACGCTATCCGCTAAGTCTGACTGCAGGCCTCGTCATCCTCGGCTTGATTGCCTTGCTGGTTGCCGGGGCCCCGCTGCTGGCGCCGCACGATCCCTTGGAGCAAAAGGCTGCGGAACGTCTGGAGAAACCTAGCGCTTCTCACCTACTGGGTACGGACCGTTTCGGCAGAGATGTACTCTCACGGACACTGCATGGGGGGAGTATGACGCTGGGGGCCTCTGTGCTGGCACTGGCCAGCGCGCTCGCCATCGGTTTGCTGGCCGGCCTGGTGGCGGGGATGTTCCACCGGACCTGGGTGGACGTGGTGCTGATGCGAATCATCGATACGCTGATGGCTTTCCCTTTTATGGTGCTTGCCATTGTCATTGCTGCGCTGTTCGGCACCGGCTTCATCCATCTGCTGATTGCTATCGTCTCGGTGTGGTGGGTGGCTTTTGCCCGCCTGACACGCAGCGTGGTGCTGCAGCTCAAGTCGGAGACGTCGATTGCGGCAGCTCAGGTGCTGGGTGCGGGAACGACCGTGATTCTTATGCGGGAGCTGCTGCCGAGGGCAATGAGTCCGGTGCTGATCCTAGCAACGTTTGAGCTGGGCAGCCTGATTCTTACGCTGTCAGCGCTGTCGTTCCTGGGATTGGGCGCGCAGCCGCCTTCACCTGAATGGGGCAGTATGCTGGCGGATGGCAGAGATCATTTTCTGCAAGCGCCGCATATTTTGCTGGGGCCTACGCTCTTTATTGTCATGACAGTGCTTGCGTTCAATCTCATCGGCGAAGGCCTGCGAGACCGGCTCGATCCGTATGAGCGGGCAAAACTCTAATGAAACGTAATTGGCGAGGCACGCTACCGAAACTACATATTCTTATTTCGATCAGAAGCCACCTTTCTATCATCTAAGGAAACGACGTATCGCTATTCCTCATCATATCCACCCCTATTGAGGTCTGAGGGACTAAAAGCGATACCACGTTTCTTTAGAATCCAATAAAAGCCGATTTTAACGAAATAGCGTTACCTGGTTTCCTTAGCCGCCTCTTGCATATGCCAGCGATCGCAAAAATACATTGATGCCCGTAAGCTCCTTTTTAAGGGCAGCCGGATGAATTCTACATAAGGGGGGCGGGAGATGACGAGCAGGGAGAAGGAAGTCGTACTGCGCGTGGATGGACTGCAGGTGGCTTATCGGCAGAATGGCATAAGCAAGGTTGTTCTGAACGATCTCGACCTGGAGCTAAGAAGCGGCGAAATCGTCGCGCTATTGGGGGAGAGTGGCTCCGGCAAATCAACGATTGCCAAAGCGATAACGGGACTGCTGCCGCCCTCGGCACAAATACAGGAAGGGACGCTGCAGTTGGCGTCAGAACCTCCAATTCATCTGAACCGCAAGGATACGGATTGGGAGCGCATCCGCGGACGCCGACTGGGCATGCTGTTTCAGGATGCCCGGCTGGCCTTGAACCCTGTGCTGAAAATCAAGGAGCACTTCCGGGAAAGTCTGCTCTTCCATCGGCTGGCTGCACCGCAAGATGTCCTGCCGATAGCGTCCGCACTGCTCAGCAAACTGAACTTCGCTGACCCGGGCCGGGTACTGGAGAGCTATCCCTTCCAGCTCAGCGGGGGAATGTGTCAGCGGGTCTGTCTTGCCTTGAGTCTGAGCCTCCAGCCGGCAGTGCTGATCGCAGACGAGCCGACCTCGGCACTGGATACCGTCAGTCAACGCGAGGTGCTGGAGCTGCTGCTGCGGCTGCAAGCGGAGCAGGGGCAGACGGTGCTCTTAATTACGCATGACCTCGCAGTAGCGAAGGCGGTGAGCAACCGGGTGCTTGTGCTGCGTGAAGGGAGGATGGAGGAGCAGGGCCTTACCAGCGATGTGTTGCTCCGCCCGAAGTCTGCTTATACCCGGCAACTGCTAGATGCACGCTCGCACCGACTCAAGCCTTTGGTTCTGAAGCCGGGGCGTGCAATTGTACTGGAAGCTTCGCAGCTGCACAAGCACTATGGGCGTGCTTCTGTTCTCCAAGGCGTCGATTTGAGCGTAGCTGAGGGCGAGATTGTCGGTATTCTCGGCGAGAGCGGGTGTGGCAAATCGACGCTGGCACGCTGTCTGACCGGATTGGAACGGCCGGACGGGGGGAGCATACGGTATCACGGCAAGGAGACAATAGGCTTGCGCGGCAGACAAAAGCGCGAGTTGTGCAAGCAAGTTCAGATGGTTTTTCAGGACGCGAGAGCCAGTCTGAATCCCGGCCGTACTGCGCTTCAACTCGTTCAGGAGCCGCTTCGCTATCTCAAGCTCGGCGGACGCAAGGAGCGGGAAGCGATGGCGGCTTACTATCTTCATGAAGCAGGCATTACAGACGAGGCGCAGCATCGCCGTCCGCCCCAGCTCAGTACAGGCCAGTGCCAGCGAATCGCGATTGCCAGGGCGCTCGTCGTTCAACCGGACATCCTGATCTGCGACGAAGCGGTGTCTGCGCTCGATATGAGCGTGCAGGCCCAGATCCTGAAGCTGCTGCAGCGTCTCAACCGCAGGTTCGGCTTCTCGATCATTATGATTTCTCATGATATCCGGGTGCTGCAATCTTTTTGCCATGTTATTGCCGTCATGCATCAAGGTCATTTCTGTGAACTCAAACCAGGCGCATCGCTGCATACGAGCGAGGAGGCGTACACGCAGACTCTGCTTCGGTGTGCCGGAGATATGGAAGCCGGGCTATAGAGGATGATCGGATCACCTTCGAGGAGGGACCACTGAATGAAAGCGAGTATATTGGAGACAATCGGCCATACACCACTGCTTACGATACCCAACACCAATCATGCCAATGAAGCACAAATTCTCATGAAATACGAGCGGTACAATCCGGGCGGCAGCATCAAGGACCGGGCGGCCTTGCACATCATCAAGGAGGCAGAGCGGCGGGGATTGCTAAAACCGGGCGGCACGATTATTGAATCGTCCAGCGGCAACTTCGGCATCTCGCTAGCGATGATTGGAGCTGCCAAGGGATATCGCGTCATCATCCTCATCGATCCCAAGACGACTAGCGCCAATCGGGCACTCATCGAGAGCTTCGGCGCCGAGGCAATCGTCGTTACCGAACAAGACGATTGCGGCAGCTATCACAAGACCCGGATCGCGCTGGCTAACCGGCTGGCTGACGAAATTGAAGGCGCCTATCGTCCCGACCAATGCTTCAATCTGTTGAATAGCGAAGCCCACTATGCGAGCACGGCGCGCGAAATTCTGGATGACAGTGGCGGCGAGTTGTCCGTATTCATCACTGCCGTCAGCACCGGCGGCCAACTCGGCGGCATCTCCAAATATCTCAAAACCTTCGCTCCCCATGTGCAGGTAATCGGTGTCGATGCCGTGGGCTCTGCGATCTTCGGCGGGCGCTCGGACGCGTACCGGATCCCGGGGATTGGACTGGGCTGGACGCCTGTGAATCTGGAGATGAGCCGGATTGATGAAGCTTACAAAATTACCGACGAACAGGCTTTTGTGACCGCACGTGCCTTTGCCCGTCGGGAAGGCATTCTGATGGGGCCCTCCAGCGGCGCCTGTGCTCTGGTTGCTCTCAAGAAGGCACAGATGCTGCCACCGGGCGAACGGGTGGTCTGCATGATCGCCGACGGCGGTGACCGTTATATCCCTACCTTGTTCAATACGGAATGGATAACTGCCCAGGGCTTCGACACAACAGCGGATATGACGGTAGTCCGCCAGATGGCGGCCGAACTAACACCGTGGAGCGTCTGTCCAGCCGCGGATGCCAACTATCGCGCAGACCTCGTCGCGAGTCTGGAGGTGCCGCAGTCGACGCTGGATATGAACACAGAGCTGCTGCACGGCCGCGAGGTCGGAGTAGCGGCGTCCCGGTACATCGACTAGATCTTTAGAAGACGGAGGGTAACGACTGTTGCGTAACCGGACCCAGCTGGCCACATCGTGGCCATTCGTTCGCCTGTATATGCTGGCTTTTTTATTTTTCAGCGCTAATTCCATTCTGAATGTCATTCTGCCCCTCCGCAGTGAGAGTATGGGCGCCAGCAACACGATGATCGGCCTGATTATGGGAACCTACATGCTGACCTGTATGGTATTCCGGCCATGGGCCGGTCATATCGTCCGCAAGTACGGGGCCGTCCGTGTCCTGCGCTTGCTCCTGATCGCCAACGGGGCAGCTATTCTGCTGTACACCGTTTCTGGTCTGGAAGGCTTTTTTGCGGCTCGTCTGATCCAGGGTATCGCCACTGCCTTTTTCTCCATGGCACTGCAGATGGGCATTATCGATGCGCTGCCAGAGGAGGAGCGCTCGCAGGGCGTCTCCTTGTATTCACTCTCGACGTACATGCCGGCCATTCTGGGACCGCTGGCTGCGCTGGGTATCTGGGAATGGGGTGGCATGAATGGCTTTGCGGCTACCATGATGGTGATTGCCGTGGCGACAGGCCTGTTCGGTTTCCGGACCTCCATCCAGCCAGCACGATTGTCCCAGACAGAGGAAGAAGCAGTGTCCAAGGCAGGGCCGCTGCGCCAGCTGATCCGCCAGCCGGCCTTTGTTACCAGCAGTCTGCTGATGCTGATGGCCTCGATGGTGTTCGGCGCCGTCGCGGTCTTCATACCGCTGTATGCGGGTCAGATCGCCTGGGGCAATGCGGGCGTATACTTGATGATTCAGGCCGGTGTCATTGTGCTCTCCCGATTTGCGCTCCGCAGGCGGGTTCCCTCTGACGGGCGCTGGCATCCGGGATTCATCCAGGGCATTCTTCTGCTAGCTGGCGTTGCGGCGCTCATGCTGGCTCTGGCACCCTCAGCAGGTCCATGGCTGCTGTATACGGCCGCCGTGCTGATGGGGATCGCCCAGGCCTTGTTGTATCCCACCTTGACTACATATCTGACGTTTGTGCTGCCCGCCGCTTCCCGCAATGTCCTGATTGGCCTGTTCATCGCTTCCGCCGACCTCGGCATCTCGCTTGGCGGGATGGCGCTCGGCCCCGTGGCCGACGCCCTGTCGTATTCGGCAGTGTATGCGGTGTGCTGCGGCCTGATGGTCGCGGCTTCGGTAACGGCTTGGATCAGCGGCCGGGCTTTGACAGTCCGTGCATGAGCTACCTCTTTGCACCTTAGCTCTCCACTGGTAAACTGAAACTGTGAAACGAAGTGGAGAGCAGGAGGGATAGGATGACTAGTATTCTCATGTGCTACCCGGAGGGACGGCACAAAGCACTAACGCTGAGCTACGATGATGGCCGGTTTGCGGACCGGCGGCTGGTGGAGATTTTCAACCGGCATGGACTCAAGGGGACGTTTCATATTAATGCCGGCCTGCTGGGTGCGCCGGACCGCCTAGATGCGGAGGAAGCGGGCAAGCTGTATGAAGGGCATGAGATTTCGGCCCATACGCTGACCCACCCAACGATTGCCCGCTGCCCGAACGAGCAGATCATTCATGAAGTGATGGAGGACCGCCGCCAGCTGGAGCGAATTACCGGCTATCCGGTCCGGGGGATGTCATATCCGAATGGTTCCTACAGTCCGCGAGTGAAAGCGCTTTTGCCGGGACTCGGCATCGAGTACGCCCGCGTCGTAGCCAGCTCGGGTCAGTTTGGACTGCCTCATGATCTGCTGGAGTGGCAGCCGACCTGCCATCATAACCATGATCTGCTGCAGCATGCCGAAACGTTTCTTGGCCTGTTCAAGCAGCAATACTTGTATTTGATGTACGTCTGGGGACACAGCTATGAGTTCGACAACGACAACAATTGGCAGCTCATGGAGGAGTTCGGCGCCATGATCGGTGGTCAGCCGGACATCTGGTATTGCACCAACATGGAGTTTGTGAACTATGTCCGAGCGTTTGATAATCTGCAATTTGCCGCTGACTTGAGCTTTGTCTCCAACCCGTCAGCAGCCAGCGTCTGGATCAAGGTAAACGGCGACACCGTTCAGGTGCAAGGCGGCCAGCAGGTACGGCTGGACAACCTTCCGCGCAAGCGGTGCTGACTCAGAGAAAACTCCTAGGGTGGGAAGTCATTACCTTGTAAAAGAAAGAGGGCATCTAGCTCGCTTCGTTTACGAGTTAGGTGCCTAATTTTGTGTCCCTATGGGTGAAAGGTTAGTCCTACTCACTAGGACGAAGACGGGCGACAAATTCTGTGAAGCTCAACGCCAGCACCTTTACATTGTCCTCCATCATCTGCTGGGCTTGCTCCGGGGTCTCGGCTTCGTCCTCTGCATCTTCACGCATCATGGCCTCTTCATGTTCCATAACCAGTACGGTAGGGGAACCGGGGGTATTCCTGTAATCCAGCAAATAATTGTTCCCGCTGCTCACGCTCCAGGCGATTGGAATGATGCGAGAAGGATCCGGGTTCACCTCATCTACAAGATCTCTGTTGGTAGAGATGAATTTGGCATCCAGAGGGTGAAAACGAATCTCCCAATCTCGTACCTCGCCATCTTCCATCAAATCATACGAAGAGCTCAGCATCCCACCCAACGCATGAAGGTATGCCTCGGGAAAGATAATTCCGTAATATTCTTGAATGGTTTGGATCGTGTTCTCCATTTATTCATTCCTCCCACGCACTGTCGCTTATCCATTTATTTAGCCAATAATTTGTTGTAATGTCAATTCTTAATTCACTCCAATCAAAAGGAGGGCGTAATCGATGGAAAAGGTGAAAAATCAGCTGCTGCCGGCCAAGCGTATCACGCCGGACAACGGACATTATTTCTACGGCTATTATGACAATCCGGCCTTCGACGGGGAAGCGCGGTATCACTTGTGTCATCGCGTCCCGTTCTATGATCGTTACCCGACGGCGGACGATACGGCCGAGTTGGGGATGATTGAGCTGGCGACGGGACGCTACATCCCGCTGGCCGAGACGACGTGCTGGAACTTTCAGCAGGGCACAATGCTCCAATGGCATCCGGCCGCACCGAACGATGAAGTGATCTTCAACGCACGCGAGGACGGTGCTTGCCGGGGCGTCGTGTTGAATGTGCATACTAAGGCCCGCCGACTGCTGGAGCAGCCGGTTGTCAATGTGGATCCGACCGGACGATGGGCGCTCAGCGTCAATTTCGACCGAATGTTCGACTTCCGTCCCGGCTATGGGTACGCGGGTAAACGCGACCGCTTCTATGACGAACCCCAACCGGCGGCAGACGGGGTCTATCTGACCGAGCTGGCAACGGGAGAGAGCCGGCTTGTCCTGTCGTTGGCGGAGATTGGCGCGCTAACCGGCGCTGACCCGGGGGCGAAGCTCCTGGTCAACCACATCAATTTCAATACGGACGGCAGCCGCTTCCTGCTCCTGGCCCGCAATTTCCCGACGGCGGGCGGCCACTGGAAGACGGCGATGCTCACCGCTAATAGCGACGGTTCGGACCCGTTCCTGCTCTCCGGGTATGCCAGCGCCTCCCATTATCATTGGCGGGACCGCGAGCAGCTCGTCATCTGGGCGAGCTCGCAAGTCGCATCGTCGCCGGGCGAGCAACTGCTGGTGCTGCAAGACCAGACCCAGCAGAAGGAGGCGCTGGACCCGGCATTCTTCCTGCGCGACGGCCACTGCAGCTACTCGCCCGACCGGAAATGGCTGCTCTACGACAGCTACCCTGATGCCGATCACTACCGCCACCTGTATGTATACGATCTTGTGCGCAGGCAAGGCCATACACTCGCCTCGTATTATTCGGACCCGGCAATCAGCGGCGACCTGCGCTGCGACCTGCACCCGCGCTGGACCCGCTTCGGCACGGCGATCTCGTTCGATTCCATTCACGAGGGCCAGCGTGCCATCTATTCTATGGATGTGCGGGAAATTATAGGCTGATCGTCATCATTTTTGTCCGAAGCGCAGAGCTGCCGCAGTAACTTTCCGATGTACTCTGAACACTCAGGTGGAGGTTGATCCACTTGGGTGTTTTTGTGCTGGAATGCAACGAACAGCGCCGCCATTGGACGGCGCAGCCGATTCTAACGGACACCACGACCGCTATTTTACTTGAAATCGATGGTTTGAAATTGTAACGGCCATATACGCACCTATTTGCCTAGCCGGTGCCTAATGTAGCCTGATTTCACTGAAATAAGTGCGCGGGTGGCCGTTAAATTGGCGAACCAGGCGAAATGGTTGAAATAAGCGCGTGGGTGGCCGTTAGAGCAAAATGAAAGATAAAAGCACCTTTTTTGACCAAAGGCACATTTCTTCACTTGCAATATCCCCCTATATACCGCGTGACGGCACTGGAAAAGGATTGTGCTGTGAAAAAAATGTGTTACTTGCGGGAGCCTGCGCCATCCAAGCATAATTGGTGTTGGCTGCAGCCCACTTAAACTACCGCATGGAGAGCTGGAACGAAAGGGGCGGTGTAAGGAACATGTTCAAGAGTAGACGGTTCCAGTACAACATTCCATTGTTTATTATGTTTGCTCCGATTATCGCTTATTTTCTCATTTTCAAGTTTGCTCCAATGGGTGGACTGGTGATCGCTTTTAAAAATTACAACTTTACCGATGGCATTTGGGGGAGTGCCTGGGTTGGACTGGATCACTTTCATACCCTCTTTACCAATCCGAATATGCTCAATATTTTGCGAAACACGCTGGTGCTAAGTTTCCTGCAATTGGTGCTTGGTTTTCCGTTTCCGATTCTATTGGCATTGATGATTAATGAGATCCGTCGATCGTGGTTCAAGAAAACCGTACAAACCGCCGTTTTCTTTCCACATTTCCTCAATTGGGTCATTGTCGGTGGCATCGTGATTACGATTTTTTCTCAAGAAACAGGCATAGTCAATAACATCATGAGATGGTTAACCGGAGACAGTTACCCTTATTTGTACAATACGGGCTCATGGCTTGCGATCTTCATTGGATCCGGCATTTGGAAGAGTGCAGGATGGGGAGCCATTATTTATTTGGCGGCATTGGCCGGGGTCGACCAGTCCCTATACGAAGCAGCAGGACTCGACGGCGCCAGTCGTCTGAGACAGATGTGGCATATTTCCCTGCCTTCCATCCGACCCGTCATTTTTATCATTCTGATCCTGTCGATCGGGAGCATCATGGAAGTAGGGTTCGATCAGGTCTATATGCTGCAGAACTCAGCCGTTTCACAGATTGCCGATGTTATTTCAACCTGGAATTACAGGGTAGGCATAACAGGCGGAAGATTTAGTCTCGCGGCCGCTTTAGGATTTTTCGAATCCATCATAGGTCTCATCCTGGTTTTGACGGCCAATTCGATTGCACGCAGATTTAATAATGGATTGTGGTAGGTGATAATGATGAGAGAATCGCAAGGGGACAAAACATTCGGTGTCGTCAATAACATCCTGCTCCTATTGTTCAGTTTGAGCTGTCTGCTGCCCATGGTTCATCTGATTGCCTTGTCATTCAGCTCGCAATCGGCCATTGTATCAGGCCAGGTCGGACTGTGGCCGGTTGGTTCGACTATACAGGCTTACGAGAAACTATTCGAAAACAGCCGAATTTTAACCGCTTTCAAGAATAGTGTCATCATTACGATTGTGGGCGTAGCTTTGAATCTGCTGTTTACAATCTTATGTTCATTTCCTTTATCCCGTTCTTACATGTATGGCCGGCGTTTCTTTACCTTGGCCATTGTGTTTACGATGCTGTTCTCCGGCGGGCTGATTCCCGGATATTTGCTGGTCAAGTCTCTTGGTCTAGTGGATACCTACGGCGCGATCTGGCTGCCGGGTCTGGTCAGTGTCTACAACATGCTGGTGATGCGTACGTTCTTTCTAGGGATTCCCGAAGAATTGGTGGAATCGGCGCGGATGGACGGCGGCGGAGAATGGACCGTTTTGTTCCGGATTTTTCTGCCGCTTTCGCTGCCTGTTATCGCTGCCCTCGGGTTGTTCTACGGGGTGGGGCACTGGAATGCGTTTTTCAACATGCTTATTTTCATCCACTCTCCGGATAAACACAATCTGGCTGTCATGGTCCAACAGATGATTATGAGTCAATCTATCATGCAGGAGATCGGCAACTTATCTCCCGAAGATTTTAAAACGATAACGCCAGAATCGATTAAATCGGCAGGGATTATCGTGATGGTTGTACCGATGCTGCTGGTTTACCCGTTTTTGCAGAAATACTTTATTAAAGGCATGCTGATTGGCGCAGTTAAAGGTTAGCACATAAAAGGAGGACTTATGGTATGAAGACAATGAGAAAATCGGTTTCATTCATGCTTGCTTCATTAGTGGTATTGGTGACCATATTAGCTGCCTGCTCTGGCGGCAACAATGAGGGAACCACAGGTGGTGAAAGCGATCCGAACGTAAAAAAAGATCCTATTACCGTATCGATGTATGATCGGGGTAACGTCCCCCCGGAAGTGGGCACGGTCGATAACAACTTATGGACCCAATGGATTAATGAAACCGTTCCAGTCGAATATGTTCCCGTACCGCGTTGGGAGTCTGTACAGCGGTTCAATACCCTGCTGGCCGCCGGCGATGCACCCGATCTCATCCTTGAATACGATAACGCGTACCGTAATCAATTATATTTGCAAAAGCAATTAATGCCGATCGAAGAGCTGATTGAGCAGCACAGTGTGGAATACAAAGCATTGCTGGAGGAATTCCCGCTCCTGCGGCAATTGGGCACCAAATCGGATGGTCAACTGTATGAGTTTGGACGCTTGCTGGGCTACATACCAGGCGGATATCTGTTTATCCGTGAGGATCTGCTGGAAGCAGCCGGACTAGAGGTGCCGCAGACTGTGGAGGAAGCATACGAAGCGATGAAGAAGGTCAAAGCGGATCAGCTGGCCACGTTCGGCACCAATATGAGCGGTTACAATTGGATGGACGTTGCTTTTCAGAATACGACATGGGTGCTTGAGGATGGCGACATGGTGAAGGATTGGGAACGTGTTGCAGCTGCCACTCAATACAAGAAGCAGCTTTTTGACGAAGGGTTGATTGACAGGGATTTCATGACGGATAAAAATGGAGAGAAGGCGTTACAAGATTTTGTGCAAGGCAACACCTTCATGTTTGGATTCGCGGGGAATGCCTTACTCGTCTATAATAATTATGAAACCTTAAAAAGTAATGTACCCGATGCGAAGCTTGCTGTCATCCCGTTGCCACGCAGCGAGTTTGGGCAGTTCAGCCCCTATTTTAACGATCCGGTCCAGATGACCGGCGTGGTCAATATCAAAGCGGAAGATCCGGAATCGGTGATGCGCTATGTGGATCTGATGAGCAGCGATTCGATGGCTCATACGCTGAAGTATGGACAGGAAGGCGTTCATTATGAGATGGTTGACGGCGTAGAGCAAACCTTGGATCAGGATAAGTATGAAAAAGAGGTCAGCTGGCTGGGAGACTATCGGATGTTGGGCGGACAACATATTATTAATGAATTCACCAAGTATTTAGAGGATTTGGACCAGTCAGATCCATTTGATAAAGAGGTTCATACCCTGCTTGAAACGGCCTTTAACCTCTATATTGACAGAGAACGGCCATTGCCGGAAGTGACCAAATACATGCCCGGGCTGCCGGATGATATCCAGTTTGTCGTCTCCAATGTCAATGAGCCTATGTCTGACCTGTGGAGCAGAGCCATCGTAGGCGGTAGTAATGCAACGGTCGACAAGACGCTGGAGGAGGCCAAGACGTTGTGGTCAAGATCTGACGGCGAACAAGTCGAACAATTCTATTTGGAATGGTATAGAGAAAACAAAGACACCTGGGTTTTCACAGAAGATCTCTACGATATGAATTTCTAATGGAGTAAGATGGCTTCTGTCTGCAGCGTCCGTTGCAGGCAGGAGCCTCATGTTAGGTTGAGATTGATAAGGGGTGAAAGAAGGTGAATCACAGAGTGAAAACGCGTTCATGGTTTAATCGCTTGCTATTCACCTATCTGCCCATTTTTTACTTGTCTGCAGGCGTGCTTGTTTTTATTTTTCTGATGGTGATCAATCAGCTTATGGAGCGTCAAATGACGGACATGAGCGAAAGCTATGGAAAATATGTGACGCAGCAGATTGAATCCTCGTTGCAAAACATAGAGCAGCTCATGATTACCGAGATTCATAACAATCCGGAGATTAAGCAATATGTGTACGGAATGGAAGACGAGATGAACAACCGTTTTATGTTGGAACGAAGCTTGTTCAAGAATTTCAATTTCTATCTGATAGATTTCCCATTGATTGACTCGATCTATATTGTGCGTTTTGCAGACAATAGAGTGCTCAGCACGAGTGTGTCTGCGCCTCTGCATGAATTTGGGGACCGCTCATTTATTGAGCCGAAACTGGAAGGAGCGATCCCTCTGGAGTGGAGCGGGATCCGTCCGTTCAAAGTGTTCCCGGGAGATCAGAACGAATATGCCGTTGTCTCCCTTGCCAAATCGATATCGCTGGGCTCTCAGACCCGCGGCATTCTCGTAGCGAATGTGTCGGTGGCCGCCATTCAGAAGATGGTTCGGGGGATGAATACGTTAAATGTCAGTTCGACCTCGATTTATGATCAGAACGGGGTGGCCCTCTTTGAAAGCACGCAAGATTCCGGGACGATGCTCGCCTCAGTCAACTCACATTATACCAATTGGAATATTCAAACGGGGGTACAGGATAAGGTAAATTACAGTATTGTTTCCAGTCTAAAAGAGGTGTGGACCGTTATCGGTCTTGCTTCCCTGGTCTTATTTACAGGCTTAATGATCTATTTCGCTCGCAGATACACGTATCCCATTGACCGGATGATGAATAGTATCAAGAAATATTTGAAATCCAAACCCGATGAGCTGCCGGATATTCTTCATGAGCATCCGGAATATATGGATCGAGCCGTGCACCATCTCATCGATGTGGCTAACCAGATCAGTGATGTGAATAAAGAGAATGTTCTGCATCGGCAAAAGCAATTTTTCGTTGACTTGATAGGTGGAAAAGTAGTGGAAGAGCATGAAAAAGATATCGAATGGATCAGAGAGTTGATGGGGTACTCGAAGTTTCATATCGGGGTAGTCATGATTGATCGATACGATGAATTTTGCTCGGTCTATCCTGTACGCGACCAGTATCTGTTGAAATATGTGATGTCTAATGTGGCGCAAGAAGTAGCCAAAACGTATGAAGTGCCTATGGTGGTGGAGTGGCTGGACAGCGGGCGCATGACCCTGTTATTCAAATTAAAGGAGCAGGATCATCCGGCAGAAAAAATGGTAGCTTCGATCTGCGAGACCTTGCGGGAGTGGATTAAAAATAATCTCGATTATGCGGTATCAATTGGTATCGGAGCTTCCGCGTCAACGATAACTGACGTCGCCCGCTCGTTTAAAGAAGCCGAAGAAGCACTGTCTTACAAAAAATCAGTCGGCGGGAACCGCGTGATTGCCTATTGGGAGCTGGAAGGCAATGTTTTCGCGGGGATGTACGAGCAACTACAGTCGATCCGTGATCTTGCCGAATCGTTTAAGCGACGCGACATGGAATGGCAGATACACTTTGAGCGTCTGATGGATACCGTTCAAGGGAAGTATTTTCATCATCATGATATGGTGAATTTATTGAATTTCATGTTGTTTCACATCTCCAAAGAAGTATCCGACCTACCGCTGTCTTATCGTGAAATCTGGGAGAGTGCAATGGGCGAGTTGAGCAAAGAATTGGAGGTTTTCGATTCTGTCAGCCAATTGAGGTCTACTATTGAGGCCATCCTGAGTGCAACGATTGAACAAATGAACAAATTGCGCCAGGGCCGCAATAGTCAGGAGCTGCTGCAAGAAGTCAAGGTTTACATTGAGCAGCATTACAGCAACCCGGAATTGAGCCTGCAGCTATTAAGCGATCAATTCCAGATGAATCAGAGTTACTTGAGCCGGTTGTTCAAAGAGGCGTACAGTGAAAATTTCGTAGATTATGTTACGAGGGTTCGTATGGATCGAGCCCGCTACTTGCTGACGCATACGGACGAGCAAATTCAACACATCTCACAGCAAGTTGGATATGCGCATTATTTTTCATTTAACCGGATGTTTAAGAGAGTATCGGGTGTGACACCCGGTGAATTTCGCAAGCAGTTTACCTCCTCGCAGCAGGAAATCAAATAGATCATGACCATCAACTTTAACGATAGGATGGGTGATTATGAATAACAAAGACCAGATAAGCTGGATTGGCGATCCTGTATTTGCAACTTACCGCAAGCAGGACATTCGTCATAAAGAAATGCATTCCGCTCCCGGAACAGAGCACCATCCTGACGAATTGCTCAATCATCATCTGCTGCTTCGCAAGTGTTTTGAATACGGCAATGCCTCCCCCGCGCGGGCAACGTTTTCTATCAGTGCCGACGACTACTGCAAAGTCTACATTAATGGTAGGTACGTGGCTGAAGGTCCTGCGCAGGGTTATCCGGATAGATATTATTACCAGAACATAGACGTTGGATCTTATTTGCAGCCGGGCCCCAATGTGATAGCCGTACATCTTTACTACCATGGTAAAATCTCCCGATCTTACACCTCCGGAGATTTCCGGCATGGGCTGTGGGCCAGCCTGGAGGCGGATGGCGAGACGCTTCTGGTGAGCGATACAAGCTGGCGGATCAAAAAGGCACAGGAATACGTGGCCAAGACAACCTTGGGCTATGATACGCAATACCATGAGCATATCGACAACCGATTGAAAGATGAGGACTGGCGCGAACTGGATTTTGACGATAGCCAGTGGGCCTATGCAGTCGTGCAACCGGACATGGAGGATATGCGTCTGATAGTCCAGCCCACGCCTCCGGTACAGCTCACAACCTTGTATCCTGCGGAGATCCGTGAGATTGGCGAAGACAGGCTCTGGATTGATTTTGGCAAGGAGATCACGGGAGCTATACAAATGAAGGCTACGGGGCAGGCGGGGCAAGTGGTGGAGATTGGCTGCGGTGAAGAGCTGCTGGATAATGGCAGGGTCCGTTACGCCATGCGTTGCAATTGCGATTATCGGGACGAGTGGACGTTATCAGGGGCTGATCCAGATGTCTTAGAGTGGTTTGATTATAAGGCCTTCCGTTATGCCGAGATCACCACGCCTCCCCGTGCAAGAATTGATAAGGAAAGCATCGTTGCAATCGTTCGCCACTATCCAGTCGATGAAGCTAATGGACAATTGCAATCCGATTCGCGGCTGCTGGAAGACATCTGGCGTATTTGCCGGCAGGCAGTTGTGTATGGCACACAAGACTATTATACGGATTGTCCTTCCAGAGAGAAGGGCGGCTATTTGGGAGATAACACAATCATTGCCCAGTCTCATGTTTATGTTAGCGGTGATTTGCGGTTATTCCGAAAAACCTTGGAGGATTTTGCTGCCACCACATCGATTTGCCCAGGCATGATGGCTGTCACTTCCGGTAGTTTAATGCAGGAGATCGCCGACTACTCCCTGCAATGGCCTATGCAGGTGCTGATGTACTACAAGCATAGCGGGGACAAGGCGTTTGTTCAACAAATGTTGCCCTATGCGCAAGGGCTGATTGCTCATTTTGCAGCTTTTGCCGGGGACGATGGTCTGCTGCATCAGGTAGATGACAAGTGGAATCTGGTGGACTGGCCCGTAGGTTTCTTGGATGGTTACGATTTTCCTTTGACGAAGCCGGTAGGGCCAGGCTGTCATAATGTCATCAATGCTTTTTATCGTGATGCGCTTAATAGCACCAATGAACTGAAGAAAATAGCGGGTGAAGAAGGCCCGCTGTACGATGTTGCAGCATTTGATGCCGCCTTTCATAGCGCTTTTTGGAATGGGGAGACCGGTTTATTCCGGGACGCCGTTGGTTCGACACATCATTCGCTCCATGCCAACATGCTGCCGCTGGCATTCCAAATGGTGCCCGAGCAGAATCAAGCAAGCGTCGTGGCATTTCTCAAAGAGAAGCGTCTGTCCTGTGGCGTATACATGGCCTATTTTTATTTGCGTGCGCTTGCTGCTGCCGGCGAGTACACGGCAATCTGGGAGACCATTCTAAGCCAGGAGGAACATGAATATCCCTCGTCCGATCCTAACCATTCGGGTACTGGAACTGTAACGTCCGGTTATTGGGCGAACATGGTAAAGGAGGGGGCCACCACTTGCTTCGAGGCTTGGTCAAAAGAACTTAAGTGGAACACCAGTCTGTGCCACCCTTGGGCGAGCTCGCCGATTCCGATTATCGTAGAAGAAATTCTTGGCATACAGCCAGCCGAGCCAGGCTGGAGCAGCATCTTGCTGCGCCCTAATCTTCCGCCCCATATGCCCGATTTAGAATTGTCATTACCTCTGCCTTGCGGAAGAGTTGTTGTCAAAGTGAATCATGGCGAAGTGTCGCTGCATTAAATCAGAGTTTGTTATGATCTTCGCCGCCATATAGTCGATACGTAGACGGCGCCATGCCCGTAATGGATTTGAAGTGTCGACTAAAGTAATGAATCGAGGTATAACCCAGCTTGCTGGCGACGACCTCGATTTTCTCTTCTTCTAGAAGCAGTTTTTTTGCCCATTGCATTCGTTTTTGTATCATATAAGACTTTGGAGAAATGCCCATGACCTCTTTGAATAAATGGGAAAAATAGTTGGGATGATAGCCGCAGCTTTTAGCTAATTGAGATATACTCCACGCTTGCTGGGGATGCTCCTGGATCATCTGCAACGCATTGCTGATCATGGTTTGTTTGGATGGATAAGGGGCCGACACGTCTATTTCATGACGGACGATATCTGTAATCAACTGCATCAGCAATCCGCGTAATACAAGGGAGTAGCCGTGCTCCGCTTCCTTATATTCCTGTACGATCCGATGGAGAATCCTTTCCGCTTCCATATAACGAAAGCGAAAGGGAATACGGATGCCGCCGTAACCCTCCACTTCAATCTCCCAGGAGGGTCCTGCTTCAAAAGGAGGACCCTTCTGGATATTTTTGATTCTTGGACCGGGATGCATGGGCTCGGAGGACATGCGATGCCAATCAAAGTGGACGCTGATAAAGGTTGCGGGTCTATCCGCACGGATAGACAACTTATGGGGCGTGTCTGGTCCATAATAAGCAAACTCACCGGGATGAATTTCATATTCCCCGTCGCCGATCGACAGATCCATGCAGCCGGAGACTACGAAAACAAACTGATGATCCGGAATCGTACGTGGACCGTAACTTACGCCTGGGGAAGCGATATGCATGTTGGCATAATTGACCGCGGGGAGCAGCATGCTCATGGGGCCAAGCGAACGGATTTGCTCCATTGGTCTCTCTCCCTTCATCTCGTATAGACCTTAGAAAACTACAACTTATTATAGTCTTTCCTGCAACGACTTGTCTTCAGCGCGCTGGTACACTTGACCTTGTAGCCGATAGATCGGCTGCCAAACGACCAGGGATGGGGGATTATGCATGCTGACACCAGAGCAAGTAAAAAGCTTTGAACGCGACGGTTTTGTTAAGGGAGAGGTTGTACTAAACGACGAGGAGGTCGAGCGTCTGCGCCTGGAGCTGGATCTCGTACTCGAAGGCAAATCGGATAACAAGCCGGTCCTCAATCGCAATCTGGCAGACAAAAGCGATTACGGGATGGTCATGGAAGCGAGCGAGACCATCGTGCAGGTAGTCAACATCTGGATGGCTAGTGAACTTTATCGGAAACATGCGGCTCATCGTTCGGTATGCGAGGATGTTGCGCTGCTCGCGGGTTCGAACGAGCTGCGCATCTGGCATGATCAAATCCAATACAAGCCTCCAATTACAGGCGGACCTACGAGGTGGCATCAGGATCATCCACTGTGGCCGATTATTCAACCTTCCGAGCTCATCAGCGCCTGGGTCGCGCTTGACGATGCGGTAATCGAGAACGGCTGCATGTGGATGGTTCCCGGCAGTCACAAATGGGGAGATCATCAAAGGTATTTGCTTCACGGGTCTGATCATATGCCGCAGCATAAACGTCCTGAGTTGCTGCCCCCGGGCATCGAGATCAAGCCGGTGCCATTCGAGATTAAGAAAGGTCAGGTTGGTTATCATCACTGTATGACTTGGCATGGCTCTCTGCCTAACACTTCCGAGCTTAAGCGGCGAGCCATCGCGGTTCACTATATGCCGGAGAATATCCGTTACGAGCCCCTTGGCAACCATCCGATGAGCAAGCATATTCATGTACAGCCCGGGGAACGATTGACTGGCGATGATTTTCCGGTTGTTTATACCAGGTAACGATGAAAGATGATGCGGGTAAAACTAGCGGTGGCTGCGCATGTCCTGTGCCGGGGATTGTCCGTACATCCGGACATACTCCCGGCTGAATTGGGAGGGGCTCTCGTAGCCTACCCGGTAGGCGGCATCGGCGGCCTGCATCGCTTCAGTCAGCATGAGCCGGCGCGCTTCCTGCAAGCGTACGGTCTTCTGGTATTGCAGGGGGCTCAGCCGCGTGATGCGCTTGAAATGCTTGTGAAACGCAGACGCACTCATATGCACGCTGCCGGCCAACTGCTCGACCAGCAGGGGGCGGTCGAAGTCGCGGTTAATCGTGCGAATGGCCTGCGCGATGCGCTGCGCCTGACTGCCGGGAATGGCAAAGGACCGGAGCCAGGGCCCCTGCTCCCCCTGAAGCACCCGGTACAGAATCTCGCGGATCATGAGCGGTGCCAGCACCGGCACGTCCTGCGGGGTTTCCAGGAGCCGCACCAGCCGGACGACAGCCTCCAGCAACGACTCGGAGACCCGGCTCACGCGGATGCCGCGCGGATCGGTAGGAGCAGGCTGCACCGGCGAAGTTTGGACAAGCTCCAAGATCATGTCCGCATCGAAGGTCAGCTTCAGGCTCAGATAAGGAGATTCGGGCTTAGCCTCCACGATGTGGCCGACGACCGGCAGCTCGACGGAGGTGACGAGAAAGGATGCGGGATCGTAGCGGTGCAGCTCCTCTGCCAAAGCGGCGGTTTTGGCTCCCTGGGCAACGATGCACAGGGACGGCTTGTAGACGGACTCCATCCGGGCACTGGGCTGCGAAGCGCGCAGCAGACTCAGCCCCGGGATCGCCGTCTGATGGGTACCGTCTGCGGGTGCATAAGCAGCAATCAGCTGAGCCAGCCGATGCAGCGTATCCGAATTCGGCGGGTCGGGTATAGAAGCAGGCTCCATGGGTTCACGCTCCTTGTGATGTAGGTGTTCCCTATCATACTGCGAGCGTAGAGGAATAGGCAAGGAAAGAATAGAGATCGACTAACGGCTAATCGTCGGCGAAGCGTATAATAGGAGGTGAATTCAGAAGCTGCAGAGGAGATGAAACGTTATGAGTCTGAGAGGAAAAGTGGCGATCGTGACTGGCGCATCACGGGGAATCGGGCGGCAGATCGCGATTCAACTGGCGCAAGCGGGCGCGAGGGTGGTCGTTAATTATTCGGCCAGCGGCGGCGAGGCGGAGGACGTCGTGCAAGCCATTATCGAAGCTGGTGGCGAAGCGGTGGCGGTACAAGCAGATATCAGCAAGATGAGCGAGCTGGAGAAGCTGTTCGCGGAGGTCGACAGCCGATTTGGCCGCTTGGACATCTTGATCAACAATGCCGGAGTGATGACGTGCGAAGCGGTTGCTGAAGTCACCGAGGACTCCTTCGACCGTCAGTTCGCCATCAATGTCAAGGGAACCTATTTTGCCTGCCAGCAGGCAATGAAGCGGATGGCGGAGGGCGGGACCATCATTAACTTCTCGACATCCGTCACCGGCGCGATGCTGCCGACCTATAGTGTCTATGCCGCTACCAAGGGGGCGGTGGAGCAGATGACGCGCCAGCTCGCCAAGGAATTCGGACCACGGGACATCACCATTAATTGTATTGCGCCCGGACAAGTGGCGACCGACCTGTTTTTGACTGGCAAATCCGATGAGCTGGTCGATTCGTTCCGCCGGATGAACGCGTTTGGCCGTCTTGGGGAGCCCGAGGACATCGCCAATGCCATCGAGCTGCTGACCAGTGACAAAGCCCGCTGGATTACCGGACAGACCCTTCGTGTCAACGGGGGCTTCAATTAGTAGACCCGAGAGGGTCTATTTTTGTATGGTTAGAGTTTACTTAGCTGGCGGCGCGAGGGAGGAGTGGTGGTGTGCGTGTGTGCGTGTGCTCGGGGGACAAAAGTATAGGGACTTAGCTGCCTGATGCACCAGATCGCTAAGACATAATTACAGCTACATCTGGCCTCAGGGATGATGCGCCAAGGGTCGTAAGGACAAAAATACAGTTATATCTGGCCTCAGGCGTGATTAGCCAGCTCGTAAAGACAAAAATGCAGTTCATTTCGCCGAAATATCCATATATTGACAAAAAGGGACTGGATAGCTGTACTTTTGTCTTTAATTGCGTCATTTAGCTAGTATCTAAGGTTATTAGTTGTACTTTTGTCTTTACCACAAGCCCGGCGATTAACTTGCAGTTTGCGACAAACATATGGCGCGGGCTGGAGTTTGGCTAAGGCGTTGTTCCGTAGCAAGCCGGAACCTGAGTGGCTGATATCTTTGCGAACGCAGGCGCAGAACCAAACTAATACGCTTGTTGGTGGTTCTTTTATTGTAATAATACACTTAGCAAGCTGGAATATCAGAGGTTTCAGAATAATAGTTGTATTTTTGCAATTATCATTGCCGTTGCGAGGTGTGCGTTACATAACAAAAGATGAGGTACCTGCGGCTTTTTGCGTTTAACCCGGACTGAGGAAACCGGTAAATCGAGGTTAGTTTTCGTAAGCTGTTGCCCGCCTACGCTAGCTCGGGCAAAGCAGTCGTAGAATCGTACAAGTTATTGAAGTTTTATACATAGTCAGTTCTTAGAGAGATTGCCTATACTTTAAAAAAGCTCATTTATTTAAACGCTACATCCTTGTACACGGTGTCCCTGGGGCTGCGGATGTTCTCTGACCCGTCAGCTGTGATTGATTGGGGAGCAATGTTCGCGATGGCTACGTTGTCTCTGCTGCCGCAACTCGTGATCTTCCTGTTTTTCCGGCGTTTCTTGGTACAAGGCATTGCCACCACAGGCATCAAGGGCTAGCGGCCATGGAGATGCAAGGTTAAGTCTGAACAAAAAAGGAGCAAGACGATTGAAGGTATTATTGTTAGATTTGGACTCTACGAATCCGGAGCATTTGGGATGTTATGGCTATCACCGCAATACCTCGCCGCATATTGATCGCATCGCGCACAGCGGGGTGACCTTTACCAACTATTACACGTCGGATGCCCCCTGCTGCCCCTCTCGGAATGCACTGATGAGCGGCAAGTTCGGTATTCATAATGGAGCGGTGGGGCACGGCGGGACAGCGGCAGATCAGCGCCTGGAGGGAAAAAGCCGGCAATTCCAGAGTAAGCTGCATACCGATTCTCTACCGGCCATTTTCAAAGCGCAGGGCATGAAGACGGCACTGATTAGTCCGTTTGCCGAACGGCATTCTACCTACACGTTCTATGCCGGATTTCAAGAGATCTATGATACAGGGAAAAATGGGATGGAGTCCGCGGAAGAGGTAACGCCTACCGTTCTGCAGTGGCTGGATCGACAAGATCAAGAGGAGGATTGGTTTCTATACGTTAATTACTGGGATCCCCACACCCCTTACCGTGCGCCAGAGCCATTCGGCAATCCCTTCGCCAATGAACCCATTCCGTCCTGGCTGACCGAGGATGTATTCGAGCAGCATAAGCAAAAAATCGGTCCGCATAGCGTGCATGAGATCAACATGTATAACGACAACGTATCTCCCGACTATCCGCGCCATCCCGGCAAAATCGAACAGTACGACGAACTCCGCCGCATGATTGACGGCTATGACTCCGGCATCCGATATATGGATTCGCATCTGGGGCAGATATTTGATCATTTGGAGCAGCAAGGGGTGATGGATGAGATCGTCATTATCATTACGTCGGATCACGGAGAAAATATGGGGCAATTAGGCATATACGGGGAACACGGGACTGCGGATCAGGGCACTTGCCGTATCCCGATGATTATGCGCTGGCCTGGCGCCATTCAAGGGCATGTGGATCATGGCCTGCATTACCATCTGGATCTGCTGCCGACCGTAGCGGAGATCCTCCGGCAACCTGCGCCCGCGGATTGGGATGGACAGAGCTATGCCCCTGTTATCCTCAGGGGGGAAGACGCCGGACGCGAGTATCTGGTCGTCTCCCAGTGTGCCCATGTCTGCCAGCGCAGTGTACGGTTTGGCGATTACTTATATATTCGCACCTACCATGACGGCTATCATTTATTTGACAAAGAAATGCTGTTCAACCTCAAGGACGATCCGCATGAAATTCATAATCTCGCGGCAGCTCGGCCCGAGCTGTGCCGGGAAGCCGTCTATCTGTTAAACGAATGGCATGATGATGCGATGATGACCATGACGGATGATATTGATCCGCTGTGGACGGTCATGCGGGAGGGGGGACCCTATCACGCGCGTGGACACTTGGCAGCGTATGCCAGGCATCTGGAGAGCACCGGCCGTTCGCACGCCATTCCGCTCTTGCAGCAGCGGCATCCGCAAGAGAAGCTGTGAATCGGAGACTGTCCTTAACGAGGGCAGTCTTTTTGCTGTGGTTAAACCAGCTTCGGCCTAGCTTTGGATACGCGATGAGGTTTGTTTTCTGACATATTCGCGGGGCGACATGGACATGATTTTTTTAAAGGTTTTGGAGAAATACGCCGAATCATAGTATCCCAGGTAGTCAGAAATAGAAGCGATGGTCATATCGGTGACGGTTAAGAAATCGCACGCATCCATAATTCTTAAATAATGAACATATTGGATGGGCGAATGCCCCATCACCTCTTTGAAGATAGATGTGGTGTAGTTCGGAGAACGGTGGATCAGCCTGGCCAGCTCGTTAATCTCGATCGGCTCCCGATAATGATGGATAATATAGCTTTTCAGTGTTTTTACGAAGTGAAGCTTCATCGGGGCGATGTCGGATTCACTCATCTCTTTGCCCAGCAGGCCCAACAATTCCTGGAGGATACCCTTGCAGATATAATGCTTCGTGCGGTGTCCTTCTCTGAGCTCGGTGAATATTTTTTCAATGCGATGCTTGTAATATTCCATATTGCTTACACGAATCACGTGGTATTCATGGCTCTGTATGAAGTCCGGTTCATCCTCGAACGCTGTCACTTGGGTGAACAATACCGTGTATTTGAGGTGGGGCTGCCCGTCATAATTACGTCCACTGCGAATGGAGTAGATGGGAATGAACAGAATCTCGCCCGCGCTGAGCACAAACTCTTCGCCATTGATGAGATACTGCGCTTGACCTTCCAGCATGAACACAAGAATATTCCAGCCGACCCGCTCGGAGGCGTTATGCCAATCGGGAATCATTCTGTCCAGGTTGACGACGATTTCGTTGAACATGGTGGTCACATCCTGATGATAAGGATAGTAAGAAACGGTGCATCCATCTTACACCTCTTTCTTGCGTTTGTTCAACTACTAGAGACATGGTAAGGTAAACGTATGTGGTGTGGATTGGCATTTTATTGCATGAAGAGAGGCGCTGCCCGATATGCCTGATTATAGCTTGCTGGAGAAGCTGTTATTCCCACCCGTGCATCTGGACCGGGAGAAGCTGGCTGCCTGTGTGCGCGGCAAGACGATTGCGATTACTGGTGCCAGCTCCGGCATTGGCGAGCGGCTGGCTTATTTGATGGGCGAGTATGAGGTGCGCTTGATTCTAATTGCCAGACGTGAGGACAAACTGCGGTCCATGCAAAAGGGGATTGAGGGCGATCCTGCGATGCGGGCGAAGGTCGTTGTAGCCGCCGCTGATCTGAGGAACGAATCCGAGATGAACGCGGTGTTGTCTCAGCTGCAGCAGCTGCCGGACGGTCTAGATATCCTCGTTAGCAATGCGGGGTTATCCATCCGGCGTCCAATCGAGGCGTCACTGGAACGGTATCATGACTTCACGCGTACCATGGCCATTAATTATTTTGCACCGGTTCGGCTGATGCTGGCGCTGATTCCGGTACTTCGGGAGCGAAAAGGACAGATTATCAATATTTCGACGATCAATACGGCTTTGATTCCATTGCCCTATTGGGCCGCGTATCAGGCCTCCAAGCAGGCCTTCGACACCTGGCTCCGCTCCGCAGCACCGGAGCTGCATGCAATGGGCATCGCCACAACCTCCATCTATCTTCCATTAGTTCGGACACCGATGATCGAGCCGACGGCCTCCTACCGCGATATGCCTGCCATGAGTGCAGACCATGTCTCGCAGCTGATCGCCAAGTCGATCTACAGTAGGCGCAGTCGGTGGAGTCCGTGGTGGCTTGTTTTCGGGCAGTTGGCTTCCCTGACGGGGAGGGGTGTGTGGGAGAGGGTAATGCCGGGTGTGCTGCGCAAGAGGAGGGATAAGCATGGGTCTTCTTAGACTGGCGGAAGTGATGGTCAAGCTGAGGATGTTCACGCCTCAAGGCTTGTACAGACTGCTGAGCACTATGTTCCGTTACGGCATCAATGTGATGGCGCTGCTGAACATTGCCCAGCGCACTTACGGCGCAGCCCCAGCGCTGGTCGATGATCATGGGGAGTGGAGCTACCGGCAGCTGTTCTCCGAGTCGGAGCGGCTTGCACAGATTCTGCAGCAGCGTTACCAGTTGGGAAGTGGGCGCAAGGTAGGGCTGCTGTGCAGCAATCACGCGGCACTGGTCAAGTCGCTGTTTGCCGTGTCGCAGACCGGGGCGGACATCTACCTGCTTAATGTGGAGATGAGCGTCGAAGGGCTCCACGCCTTGCAGCAGGAGCACGGCTTCGATCTGGTCATTCATGATGCGCAGTGGGCGGCCCCGCTGGAGCAATCGCCGTATACGAAGGCCGTGCTTCACAGCTATCATGAGCGCTTGCCAGCGATTAATAACCTGCATCTTCATACCGCCAGCGATACGAACTCCCGGGTGCGGCGGACATCGACCAGTCGCTTCATGCTGCTGACAGGCGGCACGACAGGCAAGGCCAAGCGAGTCCCACACAAGCCGTCCTTGTTCCACTATCTAAATCCTTTGGCAACAATGCTCACCCGTATGCGGCTGACCCGGTATAGCGTGGCCTATATAGCCACACCTATCTACCACGGGTACGGATTGGCAATTCTGCTGTTATGGACTGCTTTGGGCAAAAAAATGGTGCTGACGCAGCGTTTCGACGCGGCGAAGGCCTGCTGCCTGATTCGGGAGCAGGGGGTGGAGGTGGTCACCGTGGTGCCGCTCATGCTGGACAAAATGCTGAAGCAGGATGCCGCGTCCCTACGCTCGCTCGCTTGTATCGCTTCGGGCGGTGACAAGCTTCGTCCCGGGCTGGCAGCTGAAGTAGCAGAACGACTGGGGGCGGTGTTGTACAATTTGTACGGCACATCGGAAGCAGGGCTGGTCAGTATAGCTACACCGCAGGAGCTGGAGCGCGACGCCGGTACAATCGGACGCGGCATCCAGGGTCTCCGGCTGCGCATCCGGACCGAGGAAGGACAGGAGGCAGAGGCGGGGCGTGACGCGCCGCTGCATGTCAGCAGCCGCCGGTGGAGGAGGCGAATAGGAAGTGAAGAGGGACAGGAGGCGGAGGCTGGTCGCATTGGACCGTTGCATGTCAGTAGCACCAACTGGTGGCGGCTAGGCAGGGACGCGCACTGGATCGCGACCGGGGACCTGGCCTATCGCGACGGGCAGGGCTACTATTATTTGTGCGGTAGAGTGGACGATCTGGTCGTATCTGCTGGCGAGAATGTCTATCCCATCGAACTGGAACGCATCCTCCTGCAGCATCCTGCCGTTGAGGACGCCGCCGTCATCGGCGTGGCCGACGAGCAGTTCGGACAGCGGCTGAAGGCTTATGTGCAAGCCGACGCCGGTGCCGGACTCACCGCAGCAGAGCTGTTGGACTGGCTCCGTCCACGGGTGGCCCGATACCAGATGCCGCGGGAAATCGCCTTCCTGCGTCAGATGCCATATACGCATCTGGGCAAGCAGGATAAGAAGCAACTGCATAATCAGTTGCAGAGCCATGTGACATCATAATTCCCTAGTGCTCCTGATGAGCTGTCCAGGAGGGAGGCGGAACAGGATTTGCAGTCGAGCGGGGCTTTGGCGCTCAACAGGTAGCCACGTCCCCCGACTACAGCCTCCCGCCACCACGCTAACGGCCACCACAGCCGCTATTTGACCCGAATCAGGACTTTTTCTAGTCTAACGGACATGAGCGCCGTTATTTCCTCTTTTCTTCTAGTTTCACGCTACATATTAACTAAATAAGCGCGCTGGTGTCCGTTAGCCCAGAAATCACCTCCATATTGACCAAATAAGCGCACCTGTGGCCGTTAGAGCAGAGGAAGGCTTAAAGCAAGAGTAGGTCAAGCAAGGGAGTATAAGCAAGAAAGGGCAAGCTAGCAAGGCCAGGTAAGGTCAATCAAGATAAGGTCAAACAGGTAAGGACAAACAGGAGAAAACTAGCAAGAGATGTCGGTCGTACACGGTAAGCGAGTTGACACCATGTCGGTCGTACACGGTACGCGAGTTGCCACCATGTCGTGTCGACTAGCCAATGACCGCCAACCATTCACGGATCGATGGGGTGTTGCGAGCATGCATAAAGTGGGCAACAAACAGGAATAGCCCCCTGCCGAGCAGGGGGTGTGGTGCGACAAGGGAATGGACTATGGTGGTATCAAACCTAACGATCAACCTGGGTTTTTAAAATATCCCCGGTTTCTGCATCGATTCGGACTTCTGTTTCTTTTCCGTTCTCGCCGGTTTCTACTTCATAATAAGCCCGCCCTGCATCTTGCTTGCGTTCTACGTCACGAAACTCCCCTGCGGCGTGGTCCATGGCAATGGTTACAGCCTGCTGAATGCTGATCGCTGTTGCAGTATAGGGCGTATTGGTGTCCACCTCCTGCTCGACAGACAACACTTCGCCGGTAAGAGCATCCAAATCGATGTCATAATCATGCGTTTCGGTCTCAACCTCTACATCATAATAGAGGGTGTTGCGTTCGTTCTCCAGTTGGATGGACTGCACCCAGCCTACGCCATCGACTTGCTCCAGCGCAAGTCGCTCTACCTCTTCAATCGCCAGAGGCAGCTGCTGCTCCGTTCCCGCTTGGTTCATGGGTTCGGCAGGTGCAGTGGCACCGTTTTGTGGTGTCGCCGATCCTCCCGGGGATTCGGTCGCGCTGTTCGATCCACACCCTACCACACCGCCAATCAGCAATACAGCAATCGCTGTTCCAATTGTTCCTTTGTTTTTCATCCTTCAGACACCCTTTCTCTCCATAAGTTTCAACATCTTGTCTTTGTTTACCCACAATTGCGGAAAAATAGACAGTCCAGGGAGAGTTCAGCAACCACTTCTGAGCAGTAACGCAATGAAACGACTGCGCCGTTCAAGACGGCGCAGCCGTTTCATGTGGACTACTTCAGTAGTTACTGCTGCGATTAGCAATAAACCGTACCAGAATAGTGGCGACTTCTGCCCGAGTGACTGACGCCCCCGGATCCAGGAGATTGCCCGGCTTGCCGTGCAGGATGCCTGTCGCCACCGCCCAATTCATTGCATGAACCGCCCAAGCCGCAATTTCGCCGCTGTCTGCGAAGCTCGTGCTGTCGCCGTCAGCAGCAGGGGCTCCGGCATACCGGTGCAGCAGCGTAACCAGCTGCTCGCGGGAGATGTCCGCGCTTGGCGCACTGCCGTCGCTAATTCCCGCCGCGATCGCCCAATCCTGCGCCTTGCTGTACCAGAGCTCGCCGCCCTCGGTTTCGGTGCCGTCCAACCGGGACAGCACAGTGAAGAGCATGGCGCGGCTCATGGATGCTCCGGGATCGAACCTGCCGGGCTCGGTGCCCCGGAACAGCTCGCGACTGGCCGTGAAGGCAATCGCGCCAGCCGCCCAGTGGCTGCTGCTTACATCGCTGAAGGCGATAGGGTTCTCCATTAGCTGCACCGACAGATCACCACGAGCCAGGAAACTGAGTCCATCCTCGGTCAGCATGGAGGTGCCGAGGATCGTTCGGCTGCCGTCGGCGTCGACGGAGTAAGCGACCGTGAACGATGAAGCGTCTTTCACGGGCAGCTTGATCCAGGCCTGTGTTGTGCCCACCGGCAGTTGAACATTGGCTGTCACTTCTCCCCGAGTACTCGTGAGAATCTCGACCTGCACACCGTTCGATTCCGTGATGAGGGCGCGGCTGCTGCCGTCTGGACGGGTCAGAAGCTCGCTCTTACTGCCATCATGGCCAGTGAAATGCTCCGACAGGGTGCCGTCTTTTTCTCTGATAGCGAGCTTGCGGTCGCCATTGGGCCAGACCGTCGTCTCCGTTATCCTTCCGCTCGTAAGATCCGTGGTGCGGGTCGTCGTACTGCCGTCTGAATTCTGGACAGGTTCTTCCGGTTCAGCAGTATCGGGGGCCGGATCAGGCTCGGCAGGTGGGACCGGACCTACCGGACCTTGCCATCCGCCACCCGTGTTATACACTGCGACAGTTACAGTGCAGGAGGCTGTGTAGCTGCCGTCGGCGGTCGTCGCCGTAATGATGGCAGTACCGACGGAGCGGACGCGAACCAAACCATTGTCGTCCACGGACGCCACCTCCGGATTGGAGCTGCTCCACGTCACATCCAGGTTCGTCGCATCCGCCGGCTCCACCTGAGCGGTGAGCTGTAGCGTGGCGCTGCCATGGTTCGTATAGAGCGTGGCGCTCGTCTGGTTCAGGCGCACGCCGGTGACCGGTTCTGGCTCGGGCTCCGTGGATGGCTCGTAAGGCAGAATCGTCAGCGTCACATGCGGACTCGCTTGATGCGTGTCCGTGGCGCGGTAACGGATCCAGTACGTCCCGGGAGCCAGATCGGTGAGGACGGTCGCATCCGTGCCGACAGGGGTCCAGCTCGCGCCCTCGTCCGCCGACCATTCCATCGCGCCGTTCACCCCCGCGATGCTGCCGTCCCCGGCCGCTTCAGCGGTTTCGTTGCCGGCAGCGAGTCCTTCAGGGGCAATCTTGGCGATACCGGTTATTGTAACCTTGAAGTCGTCATAGTCGATGGATCCACCCGCCATATTATCCAACCCGAACCGCTGGCCCGTCAGCTTTGTTCCGCCAGTGTGGCGGAAGCGGAAGTCTGTTGCTACCGGGACAGGATCATCGTCCATATAGACGGTATAGGTTCGCGCGTCCCAGTTGGCCACCAGTTTAAAGGTGTGCCATTGATTGTAATTGAACTTCTTGACGCTGACCCGATCCGCATTGGATGTGCCTTTGTGCACTTTCATCTCATGTACGCCATTCACATTTTCAAAGGCATTGACCATGGAGTAATTGCCGGTGCCGCTGTCGTTGCGCACCATGGCGCCGTTGGCATACTGAAAGCTGCCGTTGAAGCGGGCCCGGTATTCGATGACGATCCGCTCCTCTCCCGTTGCCTGTACCTCGCCCACATAAGGCAGGAAAAGGTCGGCCTTGCCCGAGGTCGCTGTGGTTGTCAGACGCAGAAACCGGTTCCCGTCCTCCTCCTGCACGGTAGCGGTTGCGCCATTCGTCATACCTTCAATCGAGAAGCCATGGGGGAACTTGCCTATCTCATCACCGGAGAAATCCCGGTAGGCGTGATAGAACACGCCGTCTTCAGTGAGGCGTAAGGATTCCAGCAGCGCGTCCTCTGCAGCCGTCATGGCCAGCAAGGCCTCGTTCGCTTGCTCCTGCGTGACCGTGTTGCTCTGGGCCAAAGCTTCCGCCTGCTCAAGCGCATCCATCCATGCCTCGTAGGCTGCCGGACTGTAGTTGCCGGGACCTGCGGCGACAGGATAGGATATTTCCTTGAGCAGGGCGCGTTTGGCGTCTACCGCAGCTTGGAGGCGCTGGCCTGTAGAGCTTTCGGTCCTCAGAGACGGGATCCAGCTGGCATCGGTTGGCGTCTCGGCCCCCTGTGTCAGATAGATGCGATCAATCGATAGGCCGTCTTCACGCATCCACAGGCTGAAGGCATGTTCATCCGCGGAATCAACCGAAACCTTGCCTACGTTCTTCCAATGCCATTTCTCATCCAGCGAGTTGGAGAAGAAGACGTCCGTCGAGAAGTCGCCATTGCTGCCGTTTAACCCGCCCCGGATGGAATCGGAGGCATTGTCCACGTAGCGCCATCGAACCCAGACCTGATAGGTGCCGGTCGTACCAAACTGAATCTTGTAGGTCAACTCAGGACTGTAGACCGGGAATTCATGAAGCTCTGACCATTGCCCGCCCAAATCAGGAAGGCGCATCGCCATGCCCGTATCGGATTGCGTCAGACGCCAGACGTTGGGGAGCTTGCCCGGCACCTCGGGTGCCTTATCCTGTTTGGAGACGGTATAGGCCTTCATGTCCCCGGTAATTTGACTTTCTGATTCGAGCACATGCTCCATGGCATATTCAGCTTCCAGGCTGACCTGACCGCCCGCTTCCACAAAAGCTCCAGCTCCCCAGCCCGCCGGGATGTTCTTGGGTTCAGCCGGTACAGACACCCAAGGCAGCAGATCAATGCCAGGGTGGACCACAGCATTAAACTGAGGATGATAGCTTTCGTCAGGGCCCAGCTCAGAAGGGATAACCCCATCCGGCCCCGTGTACAGCACCAGCTTGTCGATCATGATGAAGTTATCGACCATCCATAGTTTGATGGTATGCTTGCCTGATGACAGGGCTGGCAGATCCACCACATGCTTCTCGATCATATGGAACAGGTTGTTCACCCATACAGTGCCTTGGCCTTCATCGGCGGCCTCCGACTCTACGACAATCGGCGCCTCGTTATCGACAGATATGGCAAAGCGTACCTTTCCCTTCGAGTTCAGCGTAGGGATCCGGTAGATCTCCAGCGGGAATGATCCCGAGGAAGTCAGATGGATGTCATACTCCAGGCTGGGTGAAGCCGCAACGATTGCCGTCTCGTCCACTGCGCCCAGGTCAGGTGCATAGGCGCGCATCACGTCCCCGCCGAAGGCCCGCCCGAGGTTGCGGATGGTCTGCCAGGTTCGGTCGCCGTTCGAGTTGAGCCGGCTGTAGTGCTCGGCTTCTATTGAGACGTAGCCGTCCGCCTCCACATAACCAACGATTTCAGACAATACCAGCTCCGGATTCTCAACAGTGATCTGAATCGTCTTGTTCATGCCCGTATCCGCATCGGTAATGACAATGGCCGCCGTCTCACCTTGGTGGGCCTCGATTTGTTCGATGCCGACCCGGATGCGTATCTCATCACTTACCGTTCCAGAGTCTGCAGTCAGCCGAACCCAAGGCTGGTTGGCGACAGCCGTCCAGTTGAAGCTGCCGGCTCCCTTGTTGTAGATCAGGATGAACTTGTCGCTTGGATAGTAAGGGGAGAAGACGAGTCGAGAGCTCTCCTGGGGCAGCTTCTCGCCCTCTACGATGACACCCATAGCCGGTTCCTTCAGTACCAAAGCCGGTGTGCCGGCAGGCAACTGGTTGATCACGGGCGGCGGTGCATGCTCAGGATCGATAAAGCCTTTCCATTTGCCGTCAGCCATGGTACTGTAACGTTCAATCTCCGCTTTCTTTGCCAGGTCCGCTTCTTGCGATAGTCGGAGGAACGTATCGGCAGAAGTCATCCGGCCCTGATCAAATGCCAGATTGCTGCGGTCGGCATAATAAAACGCTTGGTTCACATAATAGGCCCAGTTTATCTTGGCTTGCAGCATCTGATAGAAGCTTAGTCGTTGCCCTTCGGGCAAGGCGTCATAGATCGCTGCGGCGCGTTCGAACAAGTCCTGGTAGACAGCCAGGCGCCGTGAGCTTTCATCGCCGAAATGCGTCTGATTGAATAGTCCCACCTTCATATGCTCCAGCTTGCGAACATTGGTATGCTGGTAGAAGGCTGTGAGAATCGCCGCCGCCTCGTCGCTGTGCTGATCGCCGAAGTGCTCGCCCATCCAGTCCTTCAGGAATTGCTCGGGCTGGTTCTTATAGCGCTCTACATTCCAGCCGTAACGAAGGAAGAAGGTCATCTCGGCTTCCTGCGGCTTGATATCGCCAATATTCAGAATCCAGGATTTGCGGATATTATGCTCCCAGGATTTGCTGAGCTGCTCGCCGATCAGAGCAAGCGGGATCGAATTGAGCCACATGTAGCTCTGATCGACAGGAGCCCAGTACGACACGTGATAATAGAGTCCGTGTCCGCCCTGGCGTGCGCGTTCGCCAGCATCCGGCATCGTCCGCATAATACCGTGATTGTCGTCGCACCAGATGACAGTTACATTGTCAGGCAGATCGAAAGTGGGGTGATTGTAGATCGGCAGCACTTCCTTATAGGGGATGAGTGCCTGAAACGATTGGTCGTAGTTGTGCTGGCCCAGTACCTCGAGGAGCAGACGCTGCTGTTCCCGGATGATTTCATTCATCAGTCCGGCCTTGCGTGTCTCCAGATCATCGCCCAGGTACTGATAGGCGGGCTCCATAATGTTCTTCACATTGAAAGGCTCGTCATGAATGCCCCGCATCCCCAGCGTCCATTGGGCTTCGGTATCCTTGTGACGTTCGATGTTTTCCCGCCAGTATTGCAGAACAGCGGCTTTACTCACCGTAAAGTCATATTGAATCGTGTCGTGAGGCACGCCTTGCTGGGCGGCATAGGCCCTTTTCCAACTATCCCATTCGTGCGTGTTCGTCCGCAACAGCATATCCGGGTGGCTGGAGCCCAGGACGATACCGTATTGCTGAACCAGATCGATGTTGCCCGGGACATTGTTGATAGAGTTGACATGCATGGCTGCCCAGAGATAGTTGCCCTTCAAGCGCAGGATCAGCTCGAGAATGTGGGCATACGTTTGCGGGCCCATCGTCTCGGGATCTCCGAGCACCTCTTTGGCCCAGCGGCTGAGCTTCTCCTCATCGTTGAGGAACACGCCCCGGTACTGCACATCGGGCATATCGATCACAGACGTGTCGGCAGCGATATAGACCTCGCTCTTCGTTTGGATTGCAGCGTCGGCAAAATAATACCAGGGGCTCACACCCATCCGTTCCGACAATTCGTATACGCCAAAAACGGCACCGCGGACATCCGAGCCGACAATGACTAGCGTGTTGGCGTCTATTGTCTTGATCAAGTAGGCTTCCCATTCATCCTGAATGGCGCTCACTTCATCAGGCGTGATCCGGCCCTCAGCGATTAGCGATTGAATTGCGTTGCTGTCCCCCAGGGTGCCCACGATAATGACTGGACCGGACGGCAGTTCGGTCTCGCTGCTCATAAGGGAGTCCAACTGCGTGACCCGCTGAATATCCGCCTGCAAATCCGCAACGACGCGCTGCACCGGTGCTTCTTCGGCGGCGTCTACCCATATCGTCGCAGCAGACCCGTTTGCAGCCAGCGGGAAATCACCGCCGTTCTCCGTCTCCGCAACCCATGATGCGTCATCTGCCAACGTCTCGCTGGCTGCATAAGTGGGCAGCATGCCGGCGACCAGGGCTACCATGAGCAGCACGGCGACCATACGTCTTGTATGTCTAATCATTATGGCTCACCTCATTTGTTGGATTAGTGGCCTCAACCCGCACAGAAAACGGACCCTGAGCAGCATGTTGCATCGTCTTGGCTCAGGGTCCGCAGGTGTGAAGATCGACAATACACAAGATTCGGTTACATCATCGCAACGATAAACCGTACCAGAATAGTGGCGACTTCTGCCCGAGTGACTGACGCCCCCGGATCCAGGAGATTGCCCGGCTTGCCGTTCAGGATGCCTGTCGCCACCGCCCAATTCATTGCATGAACCGCCCAAGCCGCAATTTCGCCGCTGTCTGCCAAGCTCGTACTGTCGCCGTCAGCAGCAGGGGCTCCGGCATACCGGTGCAGCAGCGTAATCAGCTGCTCGCGGGAGATAGCGGCGCTTGGCGCACTGCCGTCGCTAATTCCCGCCGCGATCGCCCAATCCTGCGCCTTGCTGTACCAGAGCTCGCCGCCCTCGGTTTCGGTGCCGTCCAACCGGGCCAGCACAGTGAAGAGCATGGCGCGGCTCATGGATGCGCCGGGAGCGAACCTGCCGGGCTCGGTGCCCCGGAACAGCTCGCGACTGGCCGTGAAGGCAATCGCGCCAGCCGCCCAGTGGCTGCTGCTTACATCGCTGAAGGCGATACGGTTCTCCATTAGCTGCACCGACAGATCACCACGAGCCAGGAAACTGAGTCCATCCTCGGTCAGCATGGAGGTGCCGAGGATCGTTCGGCTGCCGTCGGCGTCGACGGAGTAAGCGACCGTGAACGATGAAGCGTCTTTCACGGGCAGCGTGATCCATGCCTGTGTTGTGCCCACCGGCAGTTGAACCTTGGCTGTCACTTCTCCCCGAGTGCTCGTGAGTATCTCGACCTGCACACCGTTCGATTCCGTGATGAGGGCGCGGCTGCTGCCGTCTGGACGGGTCACGAGCTCGCGCTTACTGCCATCCTGACTGGTGAAGGTCTCTGATGTCGTGCCGTCGGTTTCTTTTGTAATGACCTGGCGGTCGCCGTTTGGCCACGAGGTAATCTCCGTCACCGCACCGCTCTCAGGGTCGGTTGTAATCGTAGTCGAACTGCCGTCCGCATGCTGGACGGGTTCTTCCGTCTCAGCCGGATCGGTATCATTGCCAGGCTCGGGTCCAACAGGCGGCCCTACAGGACCATTCCATCCCCCGCCTGTACTGTAGACAGCGGCAGTCACCGTAGAGGTGGCTGTATGGCCGCCCTCATCCGTAGTCACCGTAATGACGGCAGTGCCGGCGGCATGAACGCGCACGAGCCCTTGGGCATCAACTGACGCGACGGCCGGGTTGGAGCTGCTCCACGTCACCTCCCGGTTCGTGGCGTCGGCGGGCTCCACATGGGCGGTGAGCTGCACGGTGGAGCTGCCGTGGTTGGTATAGAGCGTGGCGTTCGTCGGGTTCAGGCGCACGCCCGTGACGGAGACGGGCTGCTCAGACGGCGTGTATGGCAGCACCGACAGCGCCACATGCGGACTCGCTTGATGGGTGTCTGTGGCGCGGTAGCGAATCCAGTACGTCCCGGGCGCCAGATCGGTCAGAACGGATTCATCGTCTCCGAAACGCAACCAGTTCGCCCCTTCGTCTGATGACCATTCCATCGCCCCGTTCAGCCCGGTAATCTGTCCGTCCTTGGCATCTTCAGCCGTTTCAGGGTTGACGGTGAGGCCTTGCGGGGCAGCTTTTGCACCTCCGGTGATCAACACCCTGAAGTCGTCGAAGTCAATCGAGGCGTTGGCGTAGCCGTCGATGCCGAAGCGCTGGCCGGTCAGCTTCTCGCCACCGGTATGGCGGAAGCTGTAGTCGGTGGCGACCAGAGTATCGTCGATGTAGACACTGTAGGTTTTGGCATCCCAATTGGCCACCATTCGAATGTCATACCATTTGTTCAGAACAGCATCCTGGACCCTGGTCTTGGTGGAAGGGCCATTCTGGACGATGATCTTGCCTGTATCAAAGGCTGTAACCATCGAATAATTGCCTGTGCCGCTGTCATTGCGCACCATGGCGCCATTAGCGTATTGGAAGCTACTGTTCAGTCTGGCCCGGTAAGCGATAACGATGCGCTCATCCGGACCGGCATGTACTTCACCGGCAAACGGCAGGAACAGGTTGGCCTTGCCCGAGGTTGCTGTGGTCGTCAGACGCAGGAACCTGTTGCCGCCTTCCTCCTGCACCGCAGCGATTGCACCATTGGTCAAATCCTCGGTGGTAATGCCATAAGGATACTTGCCTGTCTCATCGCCGGAGAAATCCCGGTAGGCGTGGTAGACCACGCCATCCTCGATGAGGTTCAGTGAGTCCAGCAGCGCGGCTTCGGCATCATCGAGACGAACGACCGCCTCTTCGAACTGCCCTTCCTCCAGTTCAGCCTCGGCGGACAGCGCTTCGGCAACATCCAGCTCGGTGAGGAGGGCATCGTAGGCCGCCTGACTATAGTTGCCCAATCCGTCACCTAGCGGGTAGGAGAAGTTCATGACCCTGCTGCGCATGATGGAGACGAGCTCATCGAGCCCCCAGCTTGGCAGTACTTCTACTTGCGCTTCCGCAGGAATGCCAGCTTCCTTCAGAAGACCATATACCTGAACCGTACCGAGGGAGTTAAAGTCCACACCCTGCAACTTCCAGGTGACCTCGGCCATCCCGGTCACGCCATCCTGACCTGTCACTGGAATCTCTCCAGGCAGCTCGGGCACCCTGCCGGAAGGCGTCTTCGCAAGCACGGGAGGAACCTGAATCTGCGACGCGTCGGGGTCAGCTGCAACCGTCAGTCTAAACGATGCTTCCTTGCCTTCGTACGCTGCGGTAATGACCGACTCTCCGGGCTGAAGAGCCTGGACGAGGCCGTCCTCTGTCACGGCAGCTACTTCGGGGTTGCTGCTGGCGACAGTGGCAGCGCCAGTAATATCCACCACTTCATAATCACTGAAGTGTGCGGTAAGCCGCAGCGGCTGACTGGATTGCCCGCTGACCAAGAGGGGCTTCAGGCCGCTGAGGACGATGGACTGGAGGGCTGGCGCTTGCTCAGCGACGGTTATCGTTGCTGTCGCTGTATGGCCTCCGTAGCTTGCCGTGATGACGGTGCTGCCCGGGCCGACTGCCCGAACCGTGCCGGTGGACGGATCGGTCACCTCAACCACCTGGTTGTCGACGGGGACCGAGTACGTAACACCGCCAGCAACAGGCTGGACGGGAGCTTCGGATCCGGGATCTGCAGCCAGCTCCAGCACCGGGGGCAAGGTGCGGGTTTCAGTGCGTCCCAGTGTATATCCCGGAGCGTCGAAGGCTATGCCTTCAACAGGGCCGATGACATCCAGACTATCGATCTCGACATGGTGCTCACCTTTGAGGAAACGAATCGAATTGTCCCCCGGCTTCAGATGAACTCTGGCGGTGGAGACGCCCCAGTGATTCCAGCCGGAATAGACAGCGTTCAGTCTGCCGCCGGAGCCGCCGTTCACGGACAAGATGAGGTGCGCTGTTCCGCCACTCGCCGAACCGTTGGCCGTGCGGGCGGACATCGTATAGAAGCCTTCGTTCTGTACATTGACGTTGAATTCGACAACATCTCCACCCTGATCGATAGGGGAGATCTTCATCCCGCCGGAAGCGGTGGCCTCCCTGCGGACGGAGGGGCCAGTTCCGCTGAGGGGATCCTTCACCAGCCTCGCTTGCTCGGCCTCATAACGCTGCCGCGATGGCTCGCCGGAGGGGATGGCGATCGGAGCATTGGGATCGACAGGCACGCCCAGGTTCGGTGTATCGTCTGCATTCCAGGTGAAGGCCTGAGCCCGGATGCTGCGGGTCCAGCCTGAGCTCTGCCAGCGTGCGGCGTGGTAGAGAAGCCAGTCCTCGCTGCCATCGGGCGAGGTAGTGAGGCTGTGATGGCCTGGCCCATAGACACCGTTGGCGGTAGAGAAGATCGGTTCGCTCTTCTTGTTCCAGGATGCGGGATCCATCAGATCATCACTGATGTCGGCCGTGATTAGTCCGAGGCAGTAGCTGTCCGTCCAGCTGCCGTTGGCCGAGTAGACCAGGTTAATGGTGTTGCCCCGGATATTGACCTGGGGACCTTCATTAATTCTGGCAGGGGAGCTCTCCCAGTCATATTCGGACTCCGAGATCAGCACGCGCTCCGAGCTGATCGTCCACGGGTTACTCATCTCGGCAATATAGAGATTCTGAAAGCTGCCGTCTGTGTTCTCCCAGCCGGACCAGAGGAAGTACAGCTGATCGGCTACCTCCAGCACGGTACCATCGATCGCCCAGCGATCGGATGGGTCGGTAATCTTGCCCTTGAAGGTCCAGGTACCGGTCAGCGGATTGTCGCTGTCATTTTCGAGGACGTACATGCGGTGGTTGGCATTGGTACCATTGTCGGCAGCGAAGTAAATGTACCATTTACCTTGGACATGATGAATTTCCGGCGCCCAAATGTTGGAGCTGTACATCGTGCCTCTGGGGGGTGTCCAGGCCACCATCCTGTCACCGCCCTCCAGGCCAGTAATGGTTTTGGAGCGCCAGAGTGTAACGTTACCGCCAGTTGTGTGCGTGTAATAATAGTAGCCGTCTGTGTGCTTGTAGACCCAGGGGTCGCCGCCGTTCTGAAAGAGAATATTATAGAAATTCGACACCCCGGGTGCATCCGCTGCCGCCACCGTTCCGCCCCATTGGGGCAGCATGAGTATCACAGCAAGACCTAGCAGCAGAGATCTGAATTTATTTCTCAACATGTACAATCCTCCCTGGAATCATGTCTTGTTTGGTTCAACTCCGATTGCCAAAAAATGTTCCACCTCCTTTAGCCTTAAGCGCCATTTAAACCGCTTTCATATTTCTTTGGACTCAGATGGGATAGGTTTACTGGCTATGGTGCTCATTCTACCTTTCGGATACATGATAAAAAATGTACGATCTTAAATTGTTTTTTGTATCCAGTTTAGGTCGAACTAAAGTGAGTACAAAGATCCATTTAAGATAATCCATTTTTATTGTGGAAGCGCAAGCGTAAACTTAGGTACGAAAGCACGCAACTGCCACTCGTCAGGAGAAGACACCCTATCGAACGAAAAAGGAGGATACTTGTGAAAGCGGTTCCCGAAACGTCCGTCGTCCGGACCAAACGAAAACGAAAGCTGTTCTCCAGCATCAGACGCGACGTGCTGCTCTACGTGCTGCTGCTGGTGCCATTGACGTATATCGCCATTTTCAGGTACGGCCCAATCTATGGTGTATTGATGGCTTTCCAGGATTACAACATCTTCCAGGGCATTAGCGGCAGTGAGTGGGTGGGTCTTGATGTCTTCCAGTTCATCTTCGAACAAAAGAGCTTCTACCGCGCCCTGAAGAATACGCTGGTACTGAATACGCTGGACCTGGTCGTCGGCTTCCCGGCACCGATCCTACTGGCCATTTTACTTAATGAGCTGTGGCACACCCGATTTAAGAAGCTTGCCCAGTCCGTGCTGTATCTGCCGCATTTTCTCTCCTGGGTTATTATTGGCGGGATGGTCTATCTGATCTTCTCCACTGGAGGGATCGCCAATAGTCTGGTAACGAGTCTGGGGTTGAACGAGATTGAATTTCTCTCCCGCAAGAACAATTGGATCGTCCTGTACGTCCTTGTCGGCGTCTGGCAGAATGTCGGTTGGGGCACGATCATCTACCTCGCAGCGCTGGTCGGTATCAATAAGGAACTGTATGAGGCGGCGGCAATCGACGGCTGCACCCGGATCCGCAAAATCTGGCATATCACGCTTCCGGGTATTAAGCCGACGATCATTATTCTGCTGATCCTACAGATCGGCCGGATGGTGTCGATTGGTTTTGATCGTCCGTATGTGTTGGGCAACTCGCTGGTCAGCGAATATTCCGACGTCATCAGTACCTATGTGTATCGGATCGGCATCGGGGCGGGGGACTTCTCCCAGGCGACGGCAGTCGGTTTGTTCCAGTCGGTGGTGGGACTGATCTTCCTGTTAACTGCCAATTACATCACCAAAAAAGTCGGGGAACAGGGCATATGGTAGGAGGCGAGCTATGTTAACTCATCGAAAAACCGGGCTGACGGATCTGGCCATCATTGGTTTTATATCTCTCGTAGCGCTGACTTGCCTAGTTCCATTCCTTTATATGATTGCGCTTTCTTTTAGTTCAAATAATGCAATCATATCGCAAAAGGTCGGGCTGTGGCCTGTTGAGTTCACCTTAGATACGTATAAAGCGATTTTTCGTGATGCCGAGATGCTCTACGCATTGGGGTATACAATTGTGCTAACCGCTTTGTTTACGCTCACGTGTATGGTTGTCACCATCTGCGCAGCGTACCCGCTCACCAAGAAACGGCTGAGGGGACGGACCTTCTTCCTGGCCATCATGGTCGTGACCATGTACTTCAGCGGCGGCCTGATCCCGGATTATATTCTGGTGAAGAACCTCCAATTAATGAATACGATGGGCAGTTTGATTCTGCCTGGGGCAATGAGTGTGTTCTACATGATTATTCTCAGAACGTTCTTCTCCTCCCTTCCTGACAGTCTGGAAGAGTCCGCAGCTATCGACGGCTGCAGTGAGCTGGGCATTCTGGTACGTATCGTCCTGCCGCTCTCGATGCCCGCGATTGCGACCTTGAGCTTGTTCTATGCGGTGGACCGCTGGAACGGTTTTCAGGATGCCCTCTTCTATATCACCGACAAAAATCTGTATCCGATGCAGTTGAAGCTGTACCAGATCATTACCGAGAGTCAGCAGCTAGACAACCAGCAGCAAGGGGAAGGAGGCTTCGGGGCTCATATCGTACCCGAGTCACTCAAGGCAGCCAGCGTAATCTTCGCAACCGTTCCGATTCTGCTGGTCTATCCGAAACTTCAGAAGTATTTTGTCGATGGCATGATGCTCGGAGCCATTAAAGGCTGAGTGTATACAACGAAACCTAAAGGAGAGGGTTATCCATGAAACGAAAATCTTGGTTATCTTACGTACTGGCATTGTCTTTAATGATGAGTCTGCTAGCCGCATGCAGCGGCAATACGGCCAATGAGCCGCAGTCTTCCAACACGCCGCAGACCTCGGATACGCCGTCGGAGCAGTCGGCAGAGCCGCCGGTGACGCTGACGGTTGGCATCTTCGACAGAGGGATCCAGGGGCAGCCGGATCTCAACAATAATACGTGGACGAGATACATTAACGAGAATTTCGGCAAAGCGAATAATGCGATCGTCAAATTCGTGTCCATTCCCCGGTCTCAGGAAGTCGACAAGTTGAACGTTCTGATGGCAGCCGATGAGGCGCCGGATGTGTCATTTACTTATGACGGTGCAACCGTATCAAGATACGCCAAGATCGACGGAATTATGGAGCTGGATGATCTGCTGGAGGAGCACGGCCAACAGCTTAAGGCATACCTGGGTGAAACGGTACTCGCCTACGGCGTATACAACGGCAAGCAGATGGCGATTCCCGCCAAGCGCACGGCGCTGGCCTGGAACGGACTGTTCATCCGCAAGGACTGGCTCGACAAGCTGGGCCTGCCGGCGCCGACCAACCAGGAGGAGCTCTATAATACGCTGGTGGCATTCCGCGATCAGAATCCAGGCGGCGTGGACGGCGTAATCCCTTGGGGCGTGGCGGCTACCGGTATGAACTACACCTTCGGCAACTTGGCGGAGTCCTTCTGGGAGGAGCAGACGGAGGAGGAGTTCGTGACGATCCCCGGCTGGCTGCGCCCGGGCAACAAGGACTATCTCCGGTTCCTTAACAAGCTCTATAACGAGAAGCTCATCAGCCCGGATTTTGCGCTGGACAAAACTGCGCAGCAGGCCGATGCGGACGTCACTAACGGCAAGGTCGGCTTCTTCGGTGCCAACTGGGATTACGCGCTCCGTCAGCATATTAGTGAGCCGCTGAAGGCCAATGTCCCGGAGGCGGAATTCCTGCCGATCGACACCTTCAAAAACTACGAGGGCAAATACAAAAAAGTCGCCTACAACGAAAATGGTATCAATGTGATCATTCCGAAAAGCAGCAAAAACGCCGAACTGGCGATCAAATATTTGAACTGGATGGCCGATCCCGAAGTGCTGTTCTTCCTGCAATTCGGTGAGGAAGGGATCAATCACGAGATGGTGGACGGCATCCCGCAGGCGGTCAATCAGACGGGCGACAACATGCAGACCAGCTATCTGAATCTCGATTATACGCTCGTGGTCAACGGCGTCGAGCTGGGCGATGAGGAGAAGAACGTCAAGGCGCTGGCGATCTCGGCGCCGGGGCTGGAAGGGCTCGCCGAGTTGTCCTACAAGATCAATACGACCGATACGTACACCCATTATTTCTATGAGACGCCCAACGAAGCCAGCATCAAATTCGGCAAAACGCTCGGTGATCTGAACAAGCAAATGACGGACCGCCTCATTGTCGCCAAGCCGGCCGAGTTCGATAGCCTGTACGATCAGTTGGTTGCCGAGTACATGGAAGCGGGCGGGCAGGCCGTTATGGAAGAGAACATCAAGCTGTATCAGGCGCAGGAGCAATCCAAAAGCTAGTAGCCAATGAGTCGCTGCCTTCAGCCAGAATCAGACGTTGGACCCCGCAGCATAGGCGTTGCGGGGTCTAACCCCTTTGAAGAGCACAAATAAATGATTGGGATGATATGGTAATGCGCGCGCAATGCGCGTAAAATGAAAAAGAGACATCCTGATTCTAGAAGGGGGTACTCATGTATCGTGTACTGATTGTCGATGATGAACCTTGGGCGATAAGAGGCATACGCAACGCCTTTAACTGGAGCAAATACGGGTTTGAAATTACGGGTGAGTTCACGAGCCCTCGCAAAGCCTTAGAAGCCATCTCCGAACAGAGTCCCGATCTGGTCATTACCGATATCCAGATGGGCGAGATGTCGGGGCTGGAGCTCATCCGTCTCACACGGGAGCAGGACATGGATGTTGGCTTCGTTGTTGTAAGCGGATACTCTGAGTTCGCCTACGCACAGGAAGCGTTGAGGCTAGGTGCGCTGGATTATTGCCTCAAGCCGATCGACATTGAGATGACAGATCGGTTGATCGACAAGCTGGCGCAGCAGCTCAGCCAGAAGCAAAGCATGCGAAATCATCTGATGCTGGAGGCGCTCACTGGGCCGGACAAAACGGAGCTTCGGCGGTTTACCACGTTTTTTGAAGACGAAGGGAATATCTTCTATCGCGTCGTTATGCTACATGCAGTGGGCGCTGAGCAGCCAAGCTCCGAGCTTGCCGGCTATGACCGGGAGAGAACGCTGGCCGTCGCTTTTGGTGCCAAGAAAGCGCTTTATATTCTAAAGAGCGAAGCTCGGGCCGAACTGGAGCGGGTCAATGAAGCTGCGCTTGCCGGCATGGTGTCGCGAGTGGCAGGAATCAGCAGTATCGGCGACAACAAGGAAGCGATAGCCAAGCTGATTAAGGAGGCGGATCTGGCCGCCTCGTGTTTATTTATTCACGAAGAACATGGAGTCTTCCCCTACGAATCGAGGCTGACGATGGTCAAGCCGTTTATCGACGAGCTCCCTTCGCTTATTCAAGAGAAGACGCAGGAGGATATCGATGCATTCGTCAACCGGCTCCAGGCGCACTTCAGACAGCATGGCTTGGGCATGGGCGAAGCGGTGTACTTGTGGAATCAGACCGTTGGCGTGCTGATGGGCTCCTACACCGAATTATTGGAGGACATGGAGCTAGAATTTTTGAATTATGTCGAGCTTCAGGAGCGTTTTGAGCATTTCGAGTCGCTGTGCGGCTTCATCTATGACGTGCTGGTCTATATCAAGCAGATGAGCCGACCGCTGGACCATGACGGTACCATTCAGTCGTGTTTCCTGCAGATGGTACAGCATATCGACCACAATTATCAGCAACGATTGTACCTGAAGGAGCTGGCTGCGCAGTTCCATGTGAACCAGGTGTATTGCTGCCAGCTGTTCAAGAAGCTGCTCGGCCAGACCTTCTCGGAGTATGTAACCGAGCTGAGAATCCGCAAAGCGTGCGAGTTGCTGGAGCAAAGTCCATTGTCCATTGAAGAAGTGGCGGCCAGGGCGGGGTACATCGATTATTATTATTTCAACAAAGTATTCAAAAAACAATGCGGGATTACACCGGCCAAATATCGAAAAAGACGCCTGGAGGGAGTCGCGTGCAGCTCAGCAAATTAAAACTGAAGCATCAGATTTTATTTATCTTTCTGCTCGCGATTTTCTTGTTTATGATGATGGAGATCTATTTCTACTACAGTTTTTATCATCTGACACAGAAGCGCGCGGCCAATTACGGTCATACCATTATTGAGCAGACGCGCCAGAAAATCGATTCGGTCTTCGATGATATCATTGTCAGCACAAATATTGTGGTGAGCAACAAGAAAATTCAGGAGTTCACGATTGCTGAGGATAATTACAAGCGGAACATCGAGATCGGCACATATGTCATCGATCTGATGGATTATATGCGTTCCTTTAATTCATACGTGAGTGGCATCATTATTAGTGACAGCAAGGGCAGACGTGTGTTCAGCTCGTCGCCCGCCAGCAGCGAGGTTTTTTTTTGAAGCCGTACGATGACTTCATGCGTCATTACAGCCAGCAGGAAGGCTCGGACGGCGGCATCTTCACACCGCTGCTCCGGCACGATCAGACGGAGGCGGAATATTTCTTCTATGTCACGCCGATTATCGAATCCATTGGCGGAGTTCATTTTTTGCAAAAAACCGGTTATTGCTCCGTCATGGTCAATACCAGCAAGCTTCAGGAGCTGGTGGAAAACACGGAGCTGACGCCAAACTCGACGTTGTCGATTCTGAACAGTCACAATGAAATCATTGCTTCCAACCGACCAGCGGAACATGACGGAATGGCCGATGAGCAGCAATGGAAAACGCAGGGCGGAGAGGATGTCATCGTCCAGCGATCCGATCTGGAGCTGGCAGACGGCTGGAGTATTGTGAGCCGGATCCCGGTGCGGGAGCTGACGACGGACATGCAAGCCATCAAGCGAGTCAGCATCATAGCTGGTATCGGTATGACGCTCAGCATGATGCTGCTCGGCTACTACTTCTTGAACAGTCTCACCCGGCCGGTCATGGGATTGGTGGCGGATATGCGCAAGATCGGCGCCCGAGAGCTGGGCTATCGGGTCAAGGTTCGCTCGACCAACGAAGTCGGTGCGCTGGCTTACGATATTAACCACATGATCGAAAATATGGAGATGATGACGCGTGATATCTTCCATACCCAGGCCCAACTCTATGAGTTGAAATTAAGTAAAAAACAGGCCGAATTCTCTGCCTTGCAGAGTCAGATTAATCCTCATTTCCTCTATAATACGCTGAATTGTATTAGCAGCATCGGACTCGAATACGGCAGCCGGGAGATTGCCCAGATCACCTCGTGCATGTCGAGGATCTTCCGATACAGCATCAAGCAGGATGAACTGGTGTCGATCCGTGAAGAGGTTGGGTGTGTCCAGGACTACATGCATATCATCTCCATCCGATATGAGAACCGGTATGCGATGGAGGTGCGGATGGATAAGGCCGTAGCGGAGCTGAAGACGCCGAAGATGATTCTCCAGCCTCTCGTTGAGAATGCCGTCTACCACGGGCTGGGCAGCAAGGAGTCGGGGGAAGGGGTACAGGTGATTGGGAGCTTCAATGAACAAGGTGATGTATGCTTCCGGATCATCGATTCCGGCAGAGGCATCGCCGATGAGGCACTGGCGAGTCTCAGAGCCAAGCTGGCGTCTGCTCCGGAAGCTTCGGAGAGCGCGTCCGGGAATAGCATCGGACTGAGCAATATCCACGCCCGAATCCGACTGCTCTTCGGAGACGCCTATGGCGTGAGTGTCGAGAGCCGACTTGGAGAAGGCACGACTGTCGTCGTCACTATTCCGAGCATTTAGCACGGCTGCGACGCGAGACGGTATCCATTCTATTATTTTGAGGTTCGGGAGCGCATGTCATCATCGCATCGGTCCGATGTGGCCATCTGCTTTCGGTATTCCTTCGGGGATCGGCCTTCCGTTTTGTTGAACACATATGTGAAGTAGTTGGAATCATTAAAGCCTACGGCTTCAGCGATTTCAAAAATCTTCATATCGGTGCTGCCTAGCAGGAGTTTCGCTTTTTGCATACGCAAGGTTTGAATGAATCCGGTGACGCTGTCGCCGGTTTCTTTCTTGAATAGGTTGCTAAAGTAACTGGGATTGAGATGAACATGAGCTGCTACCTCTGCCAAACCGCAGGTCTCCATATATTTCTCCTGCATAAACCGTATGGCTTGTTTGACGGGATTGTCGTTTTTGCTGGCAAGCCAATCCTGATGGGCATTCAGAAACTCGTGGATATAGACGTGTAGCCAACTTGTTAGTCTTTCGGATGTATCGCATACGTAGGCGCTTTCCCACTCGATGGAGCGAGAGGCCATTCGCCATTCGGGAAACTGTACCTGTACGAGCCGAACGAGGGCGGTTGCCAGGAGAATCGCTTGAATTTTGGCATGTTGCAGAGGCAACGCTTGGATGCGCATGGCTTGTTCCTGCAATCCTGTACTCAGTTTGGTGTTATCTCCCGACATGAGCCAAGAGACGATCTGGTTCTCTACTTCATGCAGGGCGGTTGGTTGGAGTATCGAACCATGTATAGATTGGGAATCCATATCTGCGCTCTGGATGGCTCCTACACCATATTGCTCGTATACCTGGTGCAGCTCCTTCGCAGTACGGGAACGTCCTTGCCCACTGCATACGATCGTCAGCTTCAAATAATAACGGACCGACTCGGAGAGGAGCTGCAGCCACGAGGGAGAGAGCGAGGCGGCAGCGCTTCGATCAACAATCAGAGCCCATTGGGAGACGTTCAAAGCAATCAGGCGATAGCCTTCACCAAACCATTGTTGAACATGCTCTCTTACAATATTAACGATGGCAAACTGCAAAAGGGGGATATCCTGAGCGCTGTACAGCTTATCCGGGGAGCTATAGGCGGCAACGGTAAGAAAATAAACCTCCCCCACCTTCATCCGGCCCAGCAAGGTCTCTACCTCGTCGGAATTGTACGAGGTACCGATTATGGCGGATCGCAGCTGACTGTCTTCATGCTGGTGCTTCCATTCCTCCATCAGCCGTTGCGACTGATGCTCTTCGAGTAGACGAATATAGGTCCTGTCGAGAAGGCTTAAGATATCGGCTTCGACGCAGGGCTTTGTAATGAAGTCGAGTACCCCGAATTTCAGGGCAGACTGCGCATAGGCAAAATCCTTGAACCCGGTAATGACAACAACTTTGGTTTTCCAGCCGCGGCTTCTGATTTCTTTGGTCAACTGCAGCCCATCCATACGGGGCATGCGGATATCAGTAATAAGCAAATCCGGAATAGAGCGCTCCATCTCCGACAGGGCCGCCTGACCATTGGCGGCCTCTCCGACCACGATCCACTCGGTGGACCGTTTGTCAGCAAGCTTCAGCAATCCTTTGCGGAAGTTAGGTTGGTCTTCAGCGATAAACAGCGTGCCTTTCATCCCATTTCCTCCCCTGTATCCTCTGACCGTGTCGTTTTCTTGGGAAGCATCATGCGGATGGTTGTCCCCTTCCCCAAGGTGCTGATAATATCTACCCCATAGGGAGCGCCGTAGACCAACTCAATGCGCCGCAGTACGCTTTGCATGCCGATCCCCGTGCGGGAGTTATCCGGTTGTTCTTCCTTGTTCAGCAAGGCATGACGCGTGCTTGCATCAATGCCGCTTCCATTGTCCGTTACTTCCAACAGCAGCAAGTCGTCCCGCAAGACAGCCTTAATAAGCAGCACGCGGTTGCTCTCCATGTCCCTAAAGGCATGTACGAACACATTCTCCACGACAGGAAGCAGCAAGCATCGCATCATCTGCAAAGACAATAAAGACTCCTCGACTTGAATATTCGTCTCAATTTCTCCGGTAAACAGCTCTGTCTGGATGGTCAGGTAATTACGGACCTGATGCAGCTCTTCTCCCAGTGTTGTATCGGTCTGGAGGGGCTGAAGGGAATACTTCAGCATTTCCGAGATGGCGTTAATCAGATGAGCGGATTCCAACTGATCGTCGCTGTACAGCTTCCAGTACAGTTCGTTGAACAGGTTATGCAGATAATGAGGATTCAACTGGGCCTGGATTGCCTTCAATTCCGACTCCCGCTGGCTGATCTGGGCCAGATAAACTCTATTAATGAGGGTACCCACCTGCTCCGCCATCTGATTAAAGCTCTCCCCGATATAGCCCAGCTCGTCGCCGGAGCGCACGTGGATTCTCGCCGAGAAATCGCCCCCGCGCAGCCTGCGCAGCCCCTGCATTAAATCGGCAAGGGGAGAGAGAAGGGTGCGGGAAGAAATCGTAATCAGCAAGGCGCTAAGCACGACGATGCCGATACCGGCCAAGGCGAAAATTTGAATAATATCTTTATTTTTTCTTTGAATCTCCTGCAAGGAAACGCCGCCGAGCAGCGTAAAGCCCGCCGACTCGAGACGATGGCGGACGAATAGATACGTAATTCCTTCCATCGAGGCATATTGGGGATCGGCAGTTCCTATCAGATCCATAAGCTGGTTGGTTTCCTCTGGATTGGTATTGGCATATAGCAGGCTCCCCTCAGGCTCGAGCAAGAGCACCTTGCCGTTTTTTTTCAGATCGGACAACACCTTGCTCACAAAGCTCTCCTCCAGTACCATCATCATGGTCCCATAGGGAACGAGCTTGTCATTGAGCATTCGTCTGGCGGCAATTAGAACCGTTCTGCGTCCGCCCGGATCGATCGTGCTGGGCAGACTGGCCCTGGCCCAGACCAGATTCCCCCGGTGGGCGTGCAGTCGGTCCATGATCTTGGACAGCTGTGCAGCGTCCGGCGTTTCGGAGGCGCCGCTTCTGGAGACAATCGCCAGGGCTTCATTTTCATTGAACAAATAGACGGCGCGAATTGACGGCGCATCCACTTGCAGCGTAGTCAGCTGCTCCTCCACATATTTGCGGTTTTTATATTGCGTAAACAGCTCATCTTCAAAGGAGACACTCTCTCGCACGAAGCTCTCAATCGAAGGGTTCAGGATGATGGACTGGGATACCCGGTTGACTTCCTGTATGGTCAGCTCCAATCGGGCCAACGCCTGCTCGTTGGCAATGGAGAACTGCTTGCTGATTTCATCCTCCATTAATTCTACATTCACCTTATACACCAGCCATCCTGCCAATGCAAAGGCAATGGTGACCATGCAGGAGAGCAGGACAATGAGTTTGATTTTAAAGCTTCCTCTGATGCTCTGAGCAACCGCTCTTGGCCAGCCCGCGGGATTCAACCCGAACACCCCCTCGATTTCATGACGTAAATATAAGCAATAAACTTGGCCCGGCGCATGCCGGACCAAGTTGTATCTGTGCTTATGTCTGGCAGGCGCCGGACTATTTCAGTTGCGAGCGTACCATCTCCAGCACATCCTTGCCCAGGAAGGCCGTGTCTTTATTTTCCTGATACCATTCGTCCATGAAGGCCTCGATCTGTTGGCCGCCGCCTTTTTCCCAAGCCGTCTGTGCATCGGCTATCGCCTGCTCGGCCGAATACTTGGCACCGCCAATGATTCCTTTCACCAGAATATCACTTACTTCTTTCCCTACATTCGTATTGATGACCACCAGCTCGCTTGGCAGGACCGGCATATGCTCATAGTGCGAGAGGGCGGGATATTCGGCTTCGGGATCAAGCAGGAATTGATCAGCTTCCCGCATCATTTCCAGACCTGCTTTCTGGTCGGGATCATTGATGTCGAACGCAGCTTCGGAGGTCAAATATTCATTTTGTGGCAGAGAGTAGAACATGGTATAGTCTGCGGCCCAGTCCACTTCTTTCATGTTCTTATCGTGATCAATGACTTTGAGACGGCCATCGGCTTCCTTGATCCAATGCTCGCCCTCCATGCCTTTTCTCAAGGTCAGTACGTTGTCCTTTTGAAGCATGAAGTTCAGATATTCCATCGCCGCCTGAGGATTTTTGGCAGCTGCATTGATGACGGTAGTCATCTGAATCGGATTGGTCACATGATGTACGAATTGTCCCATAGGCGATACCGGCTGCTTCATCGGGGCAATTTCTGCATCCGGCGCACTTTTCTTGATCGTCCTGATGTCCGTAACCGTTTGCTCGAACCAATTGGTGATTGCCGGGGGGAGATAGACCCCCATTTTGCCATTCAGGTAATCCTGCTTGGCCTTGGCGCCGTTCTGGTCCGCCAGATAATCACGGTCGACAAGTCCTTCCTCGAATAGCCGTTTCTTGAATTTCAACGCTTCGAGCGCATTGTCCCAACTGCGGACAACCCGATCATCTGCTGATATTTTCCACCCGTTTGAGCCGAACATGGAATCCACCATACCGCCTGAGGTATAGCTCATATTAATACCGTAGGTGTCTTTTTTGCCATTGCCGTCAGGGTCCTGTTCAACAAAGGCCTTTAGGACAGTGTACAGCTCTTCTGTGGTCTGGGGAATCTCCAGATTCAGTTTATTCAGCCAATCCATGCGGATAAAAGCTACGCTCTGCAAATGGGGCTCATTGATCTTGCCGATCTCGTAGAGCTTGCCATCCGGCTTGGTGCCCACTTGACGGAGCTGCGGATATTGCTCCAGCAGCTTTTCATATTCGGGAGCGTACTGAAGAAGATCATCCAGCGGCAGCAGCTGCTTCTGCTTATACAATGAGTCTCGGAAGCCGGTGTCATAATCATTGACAATATCCGGCGCAGTGCCCGAGGCGAACATGACGTTCAGCTTATTCACCGCCTCCGAACGGAGCACCGGCACGAATTTCACTTCTACTGGCGAATGCTCGTTCATCCAGGCTGTCCAGCGGTTGTCCTCCAGTGTACCTTCTGATGCGGGAATGTTGCCACGGTCATAGACGGAAGCCGTGATTTTGGGCTTTGCGTCGCTGGTCTGCGCGCCTTCTTTTGGCTGGCTGCAGCCTGCGACCACGCTCATTGCGAGCGCAACCGATACAACAGATGAGCCGATTTTTTTGTACCGTCTGAATGTTGGATTACTCATAGTACGAACACCCCTCGTTATGATATAGGAATACCTGTCTGTCATCCCTTAATGGAGCCAAGCATAATGCCTTTGACAAAATACTTCTGAAGGAACGGATACACGGCCAGCATCGGTACGACCATCACCATGACGCCAACGGCCTTCATCTTCTCGGAGATCAACTGCTGCTGCTGCACCATATCCATAGACATCATGTTGGACATGCTCTGCATTTGCAGCATGCTCTGAACGATGACGGGAAGATTTTGTAGTTCTGTCCGATTGATATACAGGATGACATTCATAAACATGTTCCAGTAACCAACGCCGTAGAACAACGTCAAGGTGGCCAGCATGGGCAGCGACAGGGGCAGCACGATGCGTACAAGCAGCTTAGTTTCGCCGCAGCCGTCCATTTGGGCCGACTCCAGGACTTCAACCGGGATGTTTTCAAAGTAGCTTTTCATAATTAGCATGTTGTAGGTGCTGACCAGTCCGACGAACCACAAGGACCAGAACGTGTTAGTTAAATGTAGGTTGTTCATGACCAGATACGTGGGAATCATGCCCCCGCTGAACAGCATTGTGAACAGAGCCGCCAGAGTGATGGGCTTACGTGCATACAGATAGCGCTTGGATAGCGGGTAAGCGGTCAACACCGTAACCAGCATACTCAAGGCCGTCCCTACCAAGGTGATGATTAAGCTGTTATTGAAGGCGCGCCATGCCGGTGTGTTCTCAAAAAAATAACGGTACGCTGTAAAATCGAGCCCCACCGGCCATAGCCATACACGTCCTAAGTCTACCGCTTGCCCCTCGCTTAAGGATAATGCGATCAAATGCAAGAAGGGAAGAATGCAGGTGAGCGAGATCACAATTAAAACGGTATGAATGAAGGTGCTGAGTAGGCGTTCGCCCATAGATTCTTTCACGACATGTTCCCTCCCCTAGAATAACCCTTGATCGAATTTTCGGGCCAGGGCATTGGCTGACAAGACAAGAATCAGCCCGACAAGAGATTCGAATAACCCCATTGCAGTCGTTAGGCTGAACTGGGCTTGCTGCAGCCCGACTTTGTATACGTAGGTACTGATAACTTCCGCTTTTTCCAGGACGGTGGGATTCTGCAGGTTATACACCTGATCGAACCCGACCTCCATCAGTCGTCCCATACCAAGAATCAGCAGCAGGATAATGGTCGGTCTCAGGCCAGGCAGTGTGATATGCCAGATCTGCCTTAGCTTCCCCGCGCCGTCCAATCCTGCGGATTCGTACAGACTCGGATCGATGGCGGAGAGGGCGGCCAGATAGATAATGGCGCCGAACCCCATTTCCTTCCACATGGCCGACCCGATAAAGATTGTAACCCAGGAATCCGTGCGGTACAGAAACGGGATGGGTTCAACCCCCCATTGCGCGAGCAGCTTGTTGAGGGTGCCGCCATCAATAGAGAACAAAGTGAGGACGATACCTGCTACGATGACCCAGGACAGAAAATGAGGCAGGTAGATAATGGTTTGAATCCAGCGCTTCAACCAGCTTTTCCTCACTTCATTAAGGGCAATGGCAATGATGATTGGCGCTGGAAAGCCGAAGATCAGGTTCAACACGCTCAGGTGAAGCGTATTCCAGATGATCTGCAGCGTGGCGCTGGACTGGAACAGAATCTCAAAATACTTGAGTCCCGCCCAGGGACTGGACAGAATGCCATCGTAAAAATTGTAATCCTTGAAAGCGATGACAAGTCCGCCCAGGGGCAGATACCGAAAGATGAGGTAATACAGAATTCCCGGGACAAGCATGAGAAACAGCGGCAGGTTTTGCCTGAACCGTTTTCTTTCGTAGAAGGCTTGTTTGGCTTGCGGTTCCCTGTCCGTATCGGCAACGGCAGGAGTAGGAGTCATGGTCTCCCCTTCTTCCTCTGGCGTATTTTGGTTGGGATGGAAACAATGTATCATGGACCTTCATAGGCAAACCTTAAGAATCTCTAGGTTTTTCTATAGTATTTTTGTTCTTGGTCTCAGTTGATGCGTCGGGATAGAGGTGTGCAAGTGGGCATGGGGGGAATGGTGCAAAAAAAAGGGGCAAACAAGAGAGATACGAGCTCCGGGGGCCCGGAGCCTTAGGTTTGTGGATGAAGCTTAACCCAGGGTGTTGACAATCACTTCCTCGAAGTGACGGATAAACAACCGATCAATGCTGCTGAGTTCGCCGTCGTGATAAGCGATGTACACCTGACCGGGCGGAAACGGATTGGGATCTACGTCGACCTGGACCAGGGAACCTTCGCGAAGCTCATTGCGCATATACAGCTCTGCCGAAAAATGCACCCCGCTGTTTCGCTGGATAAAGTATTTGATCATGCCCAGGTTATTGGTCTCGTATTTAACATGGAAAGGGAGATTATGCTGCGTGAGAATCATCTCCAGAATTCTGCGGTTTTCCGTGCTTTTCTGGTAAGTAATCATGGGTTCGCGCAGCGCTTCTTCTAACGGGATCATCTTGCGGGAGGCAAATGGATGCTTGGGAGAGACAAACAGCTTCATCTTATCCTGGTAGACGGGCTCGTAGATCAAATCGGGGCTATTGCTGGAGTAGCGGGTAATGCCTACTTGGAACGTACGGTTCTTCATCAACCGAACAAGCTCGGTGGAGCTGTAGCAGTAGATTTTGATAGAGACGTCGGGGTGCTTGCGTGTGAATGTATCGAGCACCTCGGGCATGATGCAGGAAGCGAACGAATTGTTGCAGCCGATGGCCAGCTTGCCGGAAGCGCCGCTTTTTACTTGATCGACCGCCTCTTGGCCCTCCCGCACTGCGCTGGAGACCATCCTAGCATAAGGCAGAAACGCTTTGCCCTCCTCCGTCAGACGAACGGCACCTTTACCGCGGATAAGCAGGGGGTTCCCCACTATTTTCTCTAGCTGATGAATGCGGTGCGACACAGTTGGCTGCGGCAGATACAGCTGACTGGCTGCTTCTTGAAAGCTTCCCACCTGGTAGACCTTCAAAAATGTCAGGATCTGATCCAGATTCATGATGTCTGCGCCTCCCATGGATATTATGTGTTATTTATAGGTTATAAAAACTAACATTAATCTTGCTGTGATAGCTCGTTTGTCTAATTGTATCATATAAAACATCCGCTTACATTCATATTTTTAATGTGGTCATTCAATACCGCTCATTTACGAGTCAGTTTATTTGACATAGTATTGACTCAAGCCAATACAAACCCATGAATAAAAGGAGCGGTTGCCATGACAGCACCAGGTTGGGAAAAGTTTATGACCGAAAGAGACAAGGTACACGATCAGGCACGGGGGAAGAAAGCGCCTTTTGGCTTTGGAAGCAAACCGGCGCTACTGTTGATTGATTTCTATGTAGGGGCACTCGGTTTGACGCGTCAACCGCTGATGGAACAAATCAAGACGCATCCGGGAGGCATGGGCCTGGAGGGATGGGAGGCGGTAGACCGGACCAAGACATTGCTTGAGGCAGCGCGCACCTACGGAATCCCTGTCATTCATGTGACCAAGTTGGATCGCGATAATGTGGTCGGTTGGGCAAGCCGCACCGGGCGCAACAAGCAGGTGGCGCAGTCGGAAGCGAAGATGCCGGAAGAGCTGAAGCGCCGTTCAGCAGAAATCGTATCCGAAGTGGCGCCGATCGACGGAGAGCTGGTTATTCGCAAGGCGGCACCCAGTGCCTTCAACGGCACGGTCCTCCCCTACATGCTCCAGAGCTGGGGCATTGATACCCTCATTGCATGCGGGGAGTCGACAAGCGGCTGTGTACGATCGACCGTTGTCGATGGAACGACACACAGCTTCAAGATGGGCGTGGTAGAGGAATGCACGTTTGACCGGACCGAGATGTCCCACTGGGTCAACCTGTTCGATCTGAATGCGAAATATGCAGATGTCGTCAAATTGAATGAAGCGGTGGCTTACTTTGAACAGGTGGCTGCGGCTCGCGAGGGCTCACTGGCAGGCGCTTAAACAAATTTCAGATCATATTGGGGGGCTGGACCATGCTAAACAAACGGATGGCACCACTAATGCTTTTGTTGCTGGTTGTCTTGGCGCTGTCTGCCTGCGCCTCGGATGGCGCGACGACGACAGGCAACACGACCTCTTCAACTGGGGAGGTTACCTCGACGGCGCCTCCCGCAGAGGGCGAGAAGGTGTTACGAATTCGATTCTACGATGACCCGGCGGGGTTTGATCCGGCGACCGTCTTTCGGGTAGAAAATGAAGCGATCGCCTTCAATGTGTTCAGCGGCTTGACGACCTACGATTCCGAGACTGGCGAGATTCTCCCGGATCTGGCCGAGAGCTGGGAGACACCTGACAATGTGACCTGGACCTTCAACTTGCGGAAAGGTGTGCAGTGGCAAAAAGGCTACGGTGAGTTCACATCCGCGGATGTCATCTACACCTACGAGCGTATTGTCGATCCGGATACCGCATCACCGTATGCTACAGACATGTCCAATATCAAGTCCGTTTCAGCGCCGGATGATTATACGGTGGTCTATGAATTGGAACAGGCCGATGCCAACTTTCTGCATGTGGTGGCGAATTACCATCAGGGGCAGATCGTCAAGCAGGAGGCTGTGGAGGAATTGGGGGACCAATTCCGTTGGAATCCTGTAGGAACCGGACCTTACGAACTGGAGAGCATCAGCACCAACTCCGAAATCGTACTTGCCCGGCATGAAGACTACTACAAGGGGCCAGCCCCCATCTCCAAGCTGCAATTTATCATTATAAAAGATGAAGAGACTGCGACGATCGCCTTGCAGAATGGGGAAGTAGATATCGCCATGCGCATCAATCGTGACGAAGCGCTCGCCCGACTCGAGCGGGACGGCTTCTCCATGAATGAGCGGTTTGATCGTTCCATTCAAGTGAAAGTGTTCAACACGACGCAGCCGCCATTCGATGATGTGCGCGTGCGGCAGGCTTGGGCGCATGCAGTAGATTACGCCAGTATATATGAGACCCTTCAACCGTACCTCGCTAGAGGCACAACGAACATTATGCCTTCCTGGATGGACGGCTACACCGATGATATCCCCGTCTATGATTACAATCCCGAACGGGCGAAGGAGCTGTTAGCAGAAGCGGGCTATCCTGACGGATTCACAGTTAAGCAACCGCTCGTCTCCTCCAACGGGGTCAGGGAGGGAGAGCAATTGGAACAGGAATATCTGCAAGCCGTCGGTATTCAGTTGGAGTTCGAGCTGGTCGATGCCCCTGTCTTCAATCAACGGCGCAATGATGGCGACTTCGCACTCTCATCCAGGGCGCTGCCAGCGATTAACCCGGACACGATTCTCTTCAGCTATCTGCACCCGGACAATAAAGCCCCGCGCGGATTAAATGGCGCAGGATACGACAATCCGGAATTAACTTCCAAGCTGGAGGCGGCGCGGATGGAATTGGACGAGACAGTACGTCTCCAATTGTACAAAGAGGTCCAGCAGATGGCGATGACCGATTTGCCATATCTGCCTACGCAGTCGCTGCACGGGTACTGGCCGAGTCACCCCTATGTGGTAGGTGTCCACTTGAACCCGCTCTCCAAAGTGAACTTCTACGAGGTCGACATCCAAAGATAGGAGGTATGCCTGAATGGCGGACTATGCTTGGCGCAAACTGCTGCAGCTTATCCCGACAGTTATCGGCGTGGTAACGCTGGTCTTCCTCGCCATGCGGATGATCCCCGGCAATGCGACGGGTTTCATGGCCGGTGACAACTTGTCGGGGGATGCCCTGGCAGCCATGACAGAGCGACTTGGACTGGGCATACCGATGTGGCAGCAATATGTCAATTACGTGACCGGACTGCTGCGCTTCGATCTGGGTACGACGATCGTGACCGGTCTGCCCGTATCCCAGCTCATTCTGGAGGCGTTGCCGATCACTGTGATGGTCGCGGTATTGACCGTGCTGATCTCCTGTGTCATTGCCGTTACGATCGGCACAATCGCAGCTTATCTGGCGAACAAAGGAAAGAAGTGGTTCGACCAGCTGATTACTTGGCTGACGATGCTTGTCGATTTGATGCCCTCGTTCTGGATGGCCTTGCTGCTGATGCTGACCTTCACCTTGACGCTTGGCTGGTTCCCCGCATCTGGCACAATCAATTTCAGTGATCCAGGACAGATGCTGCAACGGATCGCGCTACCTCTGATGGTCCTCTGTGCGGGTCAGATTGCGATGATCGCCCGGATTACAAGGACGGCTGTGCTGGAGGTGCTGGGAGAGGATTACATTCGTACCGCGAGAGCCTTCGGGCTCCCGCAACTGCGGGTCGTCTTCCGGCACGCGCTCAAAAATGCGGCGATGCCTGTCATCACGGTGGCCGGTCTGGCCTTTGGCAATCTGCTCAACGGGACGATCATCACCGAGTTCATCTTCTCCATCCCGGGCATCGGCACCTTGCTGATCAACGGCATTAATAGCCGGGATTATACGCTGGTTCAGAGCGTCATCCTCGTCTACGCGTTTCTGTTTATTCTAGTTAATATGCTGACTGATTTTATTTACAAGTACATCGACCCAAGAGTTCGGCTCTAAACGGAAAACTTTTAGAAGGGAGGCGTACGCATGAGACATCGTTTTGCAAACCTGACGTTGGCCTCGGTCAGTTATCCACTGCGCATGATGCCCGGTCTCGGCTGGCTACGGTCGCTGCTGGGCAACCGGATCGGCCTGATCGGCCTCTCTATTCTGGTGCCGGTGCTGCTGCTGGCGGTGCTGGTACCGGTGCTGCCCTTCGCGGATCCGTTCAAGACGAACGTTAGTGTCAGCTTGAATAGCCCGTCGCTGGAGCATCCGTTCGGGACGGATAAGCTGGGGCGGGATGTCTTCTCCCGAACCATGACAGGCTTACAGACCTCGCTATCCGTCGGTTTTCTGGTCGCAGGCATTACCTTGTCTTTCGGTCTGCTGTTCGGGACCTTGTCCGGTTTTTTCGGTGGCAAGCTGGATCGTCTAGTGATGGCGGGGGTGGACATCTTCCTGTCGTTCCCTTCGCTGCTGCTCGCCATCGGTCTGGTTGCCATCTTCGGCGCGGGATTCCTTCCGGTCGTGGTGGCAATTGCGATCGCCGACATTCCGCGGGCGATCCGTCTTCAGCGGTCGCTGGTCCTTGGTATCAAGAGCAGAGCCTTTATCGACGCGGCTCGTATGGTATCGGCTACGCCCGGCTGGCTGATGGCAAGACATCTGGTGCCCAACACGATTGCCCCGATGCTGGTAGCTGCCAGCATTACAGCAGCCAATGCGATCTTGACGGAGGCCTCACTCAGCTTTCTTGGACTGGGAATTACGCCGCCGGAGCCTTCGCTCGGCAATATTATTCGCGAAGGCCAGATGTATCTCCAGGAAGCCTGGTGGATCTCAACGCTGCCCGGGCTAGTCATCCTGTTGATTGCGATCAGCCTGCATCTTGTGTCCGACGGGATTCGTGAAGTGCTCGATCCACGGGCTCGCAAGTCATAATTCATCTACAGAGGAGCGTGGTGACATGACCCCAGGGACTCAAATGAATCCATTGCTGCAAGTCGATCAGCTGCGGACTTATTTTCATACGCGGGAGGGCGTGGTCAGAGCTGTCAACGACGTTTCATTCACGCTGAACAGTGGTGAACGAATGGCGGTGGTTGGCGAAAGTGGCTCAGGCAAAAGCGCGATGGCGATGTCGCTTCTGCAACTGCTCAGTTATCCGGGAAGCGTCGAGTCCGGCCGGGTGTTGCTGGAAGGACGTGACTTGCTTGGGATGAAGGAGGAGGAGTTGAACCACGTGCGCGGCGGCGAGATCGGGACGGTCTTCCAGGATCCGATGACCTCGCTTGATCCCATCATGTCAATTGGTGATCAACTCGTCTCCCATATGATTCGGCATCTCCGTCTGAACCCACGTCAAGCAAGGGAGAGAGCCGCGCAGTTGCTGACGCAGGTCGGAATTCCAGACAGCGAGGCCAGATTGCGCAGCTATCCTTATGAACTGAGCGGGGGTATGCGCCAGCGGGTATTGATTGCGATGGCTCTCTCTTGCAAGCCGAAGCTGATTCTTGCTGATGAGCCGACAACCGCATTGGACGTGACGATTCAGGCTCAGATCGTCGAGCTGCTGAAGGACATCTCTACCGAGACAGGCATGGCGCTGCTGTTTATCACGCATGATCTCGGACTGGTCGCGCGTTTTGCCCAGAAAGTCGCGGTCATGTACGCAGGAAGAATCGTCGAGTATGGCTCCGTGTATGATTTATTCGAGCGGCCGCAACATCCCTATACGCAGAGTCTGCTGCGTACCATTCCGAGCATCAAGGGGCCTCGTCCGAAGCGGTTGATGCAGATTGGCGGGTTTCCTCCGGATATGCGCCAGCCGATTGAGGGCTGTGCTTTTGCGGATCGTTGCCTGGCCGCTGTGCCGCAATGCCGTCTGGAGGCGCCTGAGCTGGAAGTGAAACACGGCAGACAGCAAGCGGCATGTCTCGTGGATGGGGGAATCGAGGCTGTGATCGGTCAGACGATGCCTCTGCACCGTGAAGGGGCAGAGCCTCTGCCACAAGATGAATTAAGGGTTGAGACCCGGCCGGTGCTAGAGCTGCAGCAACTGACCCGGCATTTCAAGACCGATGCCTCCCTCTTCAAGCGCGAGGGCCGGACGGTCCGCGCAGTCGATGAGATCGAGCTGTCGCTGGATCCGGGCCAGACGCTTGGCCTTGTCGGCGAAAGCGGCTGCGGCAAGAGCACAACCGCCCGCATGCTGCTGCGGCTGGATACGCCAACTGCTGGCGAGATCGTAGTGGAAGGGGTGGACATCGCCAAGCTGAAGGGGGAAGCGCTGAAGAGCTTCCGGCGCAAAGTGCAGATGGTTTTTCAAGACCCCTATTCCTCCTTCAACCCGAAGATGAAAATAAGGGATATCATCATGGAGCCGCTTCAGGTGATGGACATCGGCACCAGGGAAGATCGGGAGCTTAAGGTTCAGGATCTGATCCGTACGGTGGGGCTGGATACCGTCTATCTCGACCGTTACCCGAGCCAACTGAGTGGAGGCCAACGTCAACGCATCGGCATCGCACGCGCACTGGCGCTTGATCCGTCCATTATTATTGCAGATGAGCCGACATCGGCTCTGGATGTGTCCGTACGGGCACAGGTCATCAATCTGTTGGCCGATCTGCGTGAGCGGCTGGGTATCAGTATCTTGTTCATCTCGCACGATCTGTCCATCGTTCGTCATATCTCCGACAAGATTGCCGTCATGTATCTGGGCAAGATCGTCGAATACGGCAGTGCGGATGCTATCTTCGAGGATCCCAAGCATCCCTATACCCAAGCATTGTTATACGCTGCTCCCGTCCCTGATCCGGTCGCGGAGGAGAAGCGGACGATCCGGCTGATCGGGGGAGATCTGCCCAGCCCGTCGAATCCGCCGCCGGGCTGCCATTTCAGCACGCGCTGTCCGATGGTCACGGACCGCTGCAAGCAAGACCAGCCTGTACTTGAGCAGATGGCGGATACCAGAAAAGTCGCTTGCTTCCATGCTTCCTAACCCATCGGAGGAATTCTATGCAGCTGAAAACACTTAGCGTTGTCGGCGGCGGTATCCATTTTGCCATCATCGCCATTACCCAGCCTTTTTTCTCGCTCTACGCCGCAGAGCTCGGTGCATCCACGGCGCTGATCGGACTCATGGTCACGCTCAAGGCGTTGCTTCCTTTGTTCATTGCGATGCCCTCCGGGCAACTGATCGACCGGTTGGGCGCTCCGGTTATGCTAACCATCGGCAATGGCGTCACGGTAGCTTCACTTGCCTTGATGGTCTGGAGCCCCAATCTGACGGTACTGTCCCTCTCGCAAATTCTGGTCGGTGCCGGGACCTTGCTAATGGCAGCTTCGCTGCAGGTTCTTGTATCCGATGGGGAGAAGGCGGAGCGCGAGCGCGATATCGCAAGGTATTCGGCCTGGTCCTCGGCTGGCACGATGATCGGACCCGTTATCGGCGGGGTCATCATCACGCTATTCGCCGCGAGCCGATTGTCTGGCGAGGGGGCTATGGAGGGACAAGGATACAGGGCCGCCTTTCTGTTCTCTCTGCTACTGGCCATCGTCTTCATGATGGCAGTACTGTTCCGGACAACACGCACTCCGGGCGCTCGTCTATCGGTATCGGAGCTTGGCGGTATGCTGGGACCCAAGGCCGTCTTGCAGAGCTATACGAGCGGGGCGCATCTTATGAAGCACGCCGGCGTGCAATTTGGACTCGTCAGTACGTTTTTGATTCATTATCTACAAGCCATCTGGATGAGTTTTTTCCCGCTATATTTGGACACAATGGGCTACTCGGCCCTCGTCATCTCGCTGCTGGTAGCGCTTCGCGGGTTTGCCAGCTTTATTTCGCGTGCCTTCTTGCCCTGGATCATGAAGGGGCTGGCACAGACGCGGATCCTGATCTTCGCTGGATGCATCGCGGCCATATCCCTATCCATCCTGCCCCTGTTCGCCAGTCATGTCGTGTGGGTCGGACTCATCAGCTTCGTGCTGGGCTGCGCCGTTGGCGTGAACATGCCCGTCAGTACCATGATTATGGTCACCGATGAGAATCGTGGAGAACGCGGACGGATTATGGGCTTGCGGCTGTTCGTGAACCGCGTTTCACAAATTGTGGCTCCCGCCATGTTCGGCTTAGTCGGACAGGGGATTGGACTGGGCGCCGCTTTCTATGCCAGTGGGGGGGTGTTGTTCGCCGCGATAACGGGATTTGGCTATTGGAAACGGTCATCGCTTCAGGATTCGCCTAATCGGAAGACTGAGGCAGCCAAGGAGGCGAGAGAGACTCTTCAGGCATAGCCTATGCTTCCGAAGCAAGTTTTCCTTCGGAAAACTTAAGTCTATGCTTCCGAAGCAAGTTTTCCTACGGAAAACTTTTAGGGGGGATAATCATGTCCAGGTTCGGCACGAGTGTGTTGCTGTTTGTCCTGGCGGTCATGTATTGGATCGGATTCAGCATGGTGCGTCCCATGGTGTCCTTGTATTTTAACGATGCCGGTTATTCCGTCCCTGTGATCGGTTGGTTCATGGCTCTGCAAGCCGTCATCCCGGTTCTGCTTGCCATGCCAGCAGGCAGTGCCATCGACCGGATCGGCACGAGGCGGGCGACGCTTGTCGGGTCGGCCATGCTGCTTGGCAGCGGGCTGCTCTACTGGGCCGGGGGAGCTCTTGGCCTGGTGGCCTTCATCCTGGCCGGGCAGATCATCAGTGGTTTGGGCAGCTTGATGAGCTGGGGGGCGTTGCAAGCGGGCGCCGCCCAGACTGCTCGCGGTATGCCGGTGGAGCGGAGTAGAGATCGGATGCTGGCCAACTTTGCGTTTGCGAATTCGCTAGCTCAATTTGCAGGACCGATTACCGGTGGCTACCTTTCGGATCAGGGTGGATACGGCTTGGTGTTTCTCATCTTTGCTGGTCTCGCCGGGTCATCGCTTATGCTTAGCTTGTGGCTTCCTGCGCTTCCCATAGAGGGGAGGACAAGTCGAAGCAGCGGAGTGTGGACTAGTTATGCGAGTGGTTTTGGTCTGCTTCGGAGCAATCGCCCTTTTCTGATGGCTATTGCAGTCAACGGCATCTTGTTCGTACTGATTGACATGCAGAGCGCCTTCTTCCCGCTGTATTTATCAGGAGTGGGTCTTAGCAATACGGAAATCGGATGGATGCTGTCGATCGGCGCGATCGCCTCCATTGTAATCCGGCCTTTGGTCGGTTACCTGATTGAATGGCTGGGCCACCGGCGTATTGTCGTATATAGTATGATGCTCGGAGCCATCTGCTTGTTGTCGCTTGTGCTGACGCCGCCGCTTTGGGCACTGGGAATGATTGTTTTTCTGTGGGGCATTTGCTCCGGGATGAACCAACCGCTCGCACTCATCATGGTAGCCCGCACGGTCCGATCTAGCCAGCAGGGCATGGGGATGAGCCTTCGGACCATGTCTAACCGGATTGTCCAAGTGGCTAATCCTGTAGGTTTCGGAATTCTATCGGGCTGGCTTGGGCTAACCCTGGGGTTCGGCGCTGTAGGGTTCCTCATGCTTGGCGCCTCCGTCCTCGTTCAGCGGTTCTACCGTTCCACGACTTGATGCTGATTGTTAATGACAGGCCTACCAGCTGCTGGTTGGTCTTTTTTTATTGCCTGGCAGCCGGCTGGTCGGCCGCTGTAACGCACCTTTGTTCCTCTATTTGCTCGGCAACCCGCTGGTCGGCCGCTGTAACGCACCTTTGTTCCTCTATTTGTCTGGCAACCCGCTGGTCGGTCACTGTAACGCACCTTTGTTCCTTTATTTGTCTGGCAACCCGCTGGTCGGTTGCTGTAACGCACCTTTGTTCCTCTATTTGCTCGGCAACCCGCTGGTCGGCCGCTGTAACGCACCTTTGTTCCTCTATTTGTCTGGCAACCTGCTGGTCGGTCGTCAGAGTAAGGAGAGGGGTCTCTTAGCATCATTTGGCAGGCTCGCTGGAGATGAATCTGACAATCATCAGCCTTGTTCATATCCTGGAAACTTTCTGGATGCGTATTGAGCTTTTCCTTCGGATGGAGACATGGTAAGGTAGAGTACGGAAGAGACAGCAGAGACAGCAGAGATGCAACTACAGAATAATTGGAGGATTACCTGCATGACTACGAAAAAGACTGCGCATATCATCTCGCATACCCACTGGGACCGGGAATGGTATATGCCATATGAACATCATCATATGTTGTTGATTGAATTAATGGACAAGCTGCTGGATACGCTCGATCAGGATCCGGCGTACCGATATTTTCACTTGGACGGACAGACCATCATCCGCGAGGACTATTTGCAGGTTCGACCGGATCAGAGAGAGCGGCTGGATCGTTACATCCGCGAAGGACGCATTCATTTTGGGCCGTGGTACGTGCTCCAAGACGAGTTTCTGACTAGTGGAGAGGCCAATCTGCGCAATCTGTTGATCGGTCATCTGGATGCCAAGCCTTTCGGTGTGATTTCCAAAACGGGCTATTTCCCCGATTCCTTTGGCAATATGGGCCAGGCCCCTCAGATCCTGCAGCAGGCGGGGATAACCAATGCGATCTTCGGACGTGGTGTGAAGCCAACGGGCTTCAATAATACCGTCGGCGAGTCGGATAGCTACGAGTCGCCCTACTCCGAGATGATGTGGCGTTCGCCGGACGGCTCGGAGGTGCTGGGGGTGCTGTTCGCCAACTGGTACTGCAACGGAATGGAGGTTCCCGTTGACCCGGACGAGGCCAGGGCGTATTGGGACAAAAATCTCGCCAGCGCTGAGAAATACGCATCTACACCGCATTTGCTGTTCATGAACGGGTGCGACCATCAGCCGATCCAAACGGATCTGTCCCAGGCGATCCAAACGGCGGCTGCCCTGTACCCTGACATGGAGTTTGTACATTCTAACTTTGATGATTATCTCCAGGCGCTGGAAGCCAACCTTCCTGGGGATTTAGTAACTGTGGTCGGCGAGCTGCGCAGTCAGCATACCGACGGCTGGGGGACGCTGGTCAACACCGCTTCCGCGCGGGTGTATCTGAAGCAGCTTAATCAGGCCGGTCAGACCTTGCTTGAGAAGGTGGCGGAGCCGCTCGCTGCTTTTGCCGAGCTGGCGGGCGTGCAGACGTATCCGCATCATCTGCTTACCTATGCGTGGAAGACGCTCATGCAGAACCATCCGCATGACAGCATCTGCGGCTGCAGCGTCGATGAGGTACACCGTGAGATGGTGACGCGCTTCGCCAAGAGCAGCCAGATGGCAGAAGCGATCGCTGCGCAGAGCGCCGCACTCCTGGTAGATGCCATCGATATTGACAGTGTCGAGGCGTGGGGAGAAGCTGCCATTCCATTCACCGTGTTCAACACAAGCGGCTGGTGCAGAACTGGGAACGTAACGGTGGAGCTGATTACTGCCAAGACGTATTTTGTCCGGGGGCGCACGCCGCAATCGTTGGCAGTCGAGCTGAATGAAGCGCCGCTTGGTGATTTGCAGGTCGTGGATGAAGCGGGTACGGTCTATCCGGCTGAGGTGGAGGATCTTGGCGTCCAGTTCGGCTATGAGCTGCCCAAGGACCGTTTCCGTCAGCCGTACATGGCCCGCAAAGTACGGGTGACCTTCCTGGCGGCTGACGTCGCCGCTCTGGGGTACCGGACCTATGCGTTGGTAGCCGGGGCAGTGAAGCCGTCGATTGACGCGCTGCCGGATAAGGTGCAGGTGCAAGGCCATACGATGGAGAACGCCAAGCTGCATGTGTCGGTGGAGAGCAACGGGACGGTCACGGTGACTGACAAAGCGACAGGCACCGTCTATGCGGGGCTCAATGCCTATGAGAACACCGGGGATATCGGCAATGAATATGTCTATCGCCAGCCGGAGGGCGAAGCCGCGCTGACAACTGAGGAGCTGCAAGCTGAGATCCGCTGGATCGAGCAATCTGCCACCCGGGCGGTAGTAGAAGCCGTGCTCCGCTGGGAGATTCCTGTGAGCGCCGACGAGACCTTTGCCACTGAGAAGCGCGAGATGGTCGCCTTCCGTGAACGCCAGGCCCAGCGTTCCACGGTGATGGTACCGCTGGTCCTGACGACACGTTATACGCTCGAGGCAGGCAGCCGTATGCTCCAGGTCAGCACGAGCTTCGATAATCAGGCTCAGGATCACCGGCTGCGGGCTTTGTTCCCGACGGGGCTGGTCGCCGATCATCACTTTGCTGACTCGGTTTTTGAAGTAGCCAGACGCAGCAACAAGCCTGCGACGGAGTGGATCAACCCAAGCAATGCCCAGCATCAGCAGGTGTTCGCGAGTGTAGCGGATGGCGCCAATGGGCTGGCGATTGCCAATAAAGGCTTGAACGAGTATGAGGTGCTGCAGGACGGCAAGAACACGATTGCGGTGACGCTGCTGCGCGCCTGCTCCGAGCTCGGAGACTGGGGCGTGTTCGAGACGCCGGAGGCGCAGTGCCCAGGTCAGCAGCATGTCGAATATGCCATCATTCCGTATGCCGGAGACGGCGCAGTGTCCGGTGCTTACGCGGAGGCCTATCAGTATCAGATTCCGTGGACCGTTGTGCAGACCCAGGGTCCTGCAAGCGGCGTTGCTCCTTTGTCGACTGACGCTCAGAGCAAGCCGCGGGCCAAGCTGCCCGTATCCGGCCAGTGGCTTGGCTGGAACTCGGATGTGTCCCCACTCGCCTTCTCGACGCTCAAATTCTCGGAGGAGACGGGCGATCTGGTGGCCCGCTGGTACAACCTTGGCGAGGAAGCCGCGAACCTGCGCGTGAGCACGTTCTTTGAGACGGAGGCTGTCTATGCCAGTGATGTACTGGAGCGGCGCGTCGAACGGCACGAAGGGGAGACCTGCGAAGTGGCAGGCTACAAGATTTATACCCAGGCCTATCAAGTAAAACGAGACTAAGCGGTAGACACTGACACAGCATATAACAACACACCTCCAGTCACGTCCATCCTTATCCAGAATAAGGGGACGTGCTGGAGGTGTTTTTTGGTCTGGTGAAAACGACTGACTTGCGCCTACGAGTATTCACATGGGCCCGTTCTCCCGGAAATCGCTTGGATTTTTGATTTTACGACGCATATTTTCCGTTATTAGCCCGAAAAAGCGGCATGATAGCCATCCAACCAGGTTATAACGGAAAATAAGCTCCCTAACCTTATGAGGAACCGTCCTATTGCCCCGATAGCGGAAAAAAGAGGACGTATCCCTACCAAAGTTTTAATTGACTAATACCTTTTTAGGAGTTATTGTAGATATATTAAATCTTTAATAAGAGGGCGTTGACGACAATGAGCGAGATATTACTGAATCCCGGTGCATGGGAAAAGGCATGGCAAGAAGACCCGAACACAGCGGTACGCAAGATGCGGGCAGCGGGCATGGACCCGGCGCGATCCTTTGATAGCAAGGCAGAGACGTTTGACCGGGAAGTGTTCAGCGCGGAGGGGAGACGGCGAGCCAGACGCATTATTGGCTGGCTGGAGGATCAGGGGGTTGTACTGGAAGGCGCCAAGGTGCTGGATATTGGGGCGGCGTCGGGCGGATTTGCGGTACCGTTCGCTGAAAAAGGGGCCCAGGTGACAGCAGTGGAGACCTCTCCGCCACTGGTAGCCATGCTGGAGGCACGTCAGGCCGGTCTCTCCCGCGGCTCGATTGACATCGTTGCCGAACCATTCGAGGATCTTGATTTGCAGGCGAGAGGCTGGACGCAACAATTTGATCTCGTATTCGTCTCGATGTGCCCCGTCATTAACGATTGGGCCAGTGTCCAGCGAATTCTGAGCTGCGCCCGCGAGTTTTGTTACATGAGTATGTCTGTGGGCTCCCGGGAGCATAGCCTGTTGGATGAAGTATGGGCCCTGCTGACCGATCGTCCCCGCCGGAGCGAGCATCTGGAGATGGCTTATCTGATGAATCTGCTGCTGCTCCATGGCTACGCCTTTCACTCACTGGTCACTCGCGAGATGAAGACGACAATTCTCACAAAGGACGAAGCCTTGGCAGAGCTGCTGCCTTTATTGCGCATGTTCGGGACGGACGAAATGATGCGTGTACGTGGATTAGCCGAAGACTATCTGGAGCAGGGCTATCCCTCCGGCCAAGTGACAGTACAACAAGGTGGCCGCTTCGGCAAGGTGCTGGTCAAGCTGGGAGATCAGCAGATGTACAGTCGGGAGGAACGGTAATAGACGGACATGGCTGGTTCCACTTCAGCTTTCCCTTAGTTGCCTGTTCCGCTCGCGGAACAGCTCGTTATGCGAGGAGACATAGGCCATTCCGTCGGCTTCGGGCTCCAGGTAGCTTTTGGCACTGTTGACCGCGAGCACGGCGTCGTTGAATGCGCCAGCAATGAGGCGGACCTTGCCCGGGCGGATCGAACAGTCGCCGGCTGCATAAACGCCGGGTAGACTGGTGACGGCGTGCTCGTCGACACGCAGCATGCCGTCTTCGAGAGGTAGGCCCCAGCGGACCATCGTATCCTCGCTGCGGCTATAGCCGTGGCTGACGATGACATCGTCCACCTCAATCCGCTCCTCGCATCCGGTTGAGGTATGGAGAAGCGTAACGGCATGAACCCGATTCTGCTCCCCATGCAGTCTGACGATCCGGCAGGGCGTAAAAACCTGTACGGCCTGCCGCATCGCCCCGACATTGCGCTCCATCGCTCGGAACTCATCCTTCCGATGGACGACGGTCACGCGTGCACCGCGCTCGGCCAGCTCAAGCGCCCAATCGACCGCGCTGTTGCCGCCGCCAGAGATGAGCACCCGCTTGTCCCGAAACTGGTCCAGACGGGTCACCGTATAATGCAGGTTGGTCAACTCGTACCGTTCCGCCCCTTCGACATCCAATCGCATCAGCTCGGCCACGCCCCGCCCGACCGCAATCAGGACCGTACGCGTCAGATGGCGTGCGCCCGTATGTGTAAGCAGCTCAATCAGGCCATTCGGGTGACGAATCATGCCTTCTATCCGTTGATTGAAGACGAGTGTCGGATCGAAGGTGACGGCTTGTTCGGCTAATTGCTGGATTAAGGCTGCACAGCGGATGGGCGGGATGCCGCCAACATCCCAGATCATCTTCTCCGCATAGGTGTGCAAGAAGCCGCCGAGCTCGTCCTTGCCTTCAATTACTTTGACACGCATTTCCCGCATCCCCGCATAGAACGCAGCGTACATGCCCGCTGGACCGCCGCCGATTATGGTCAGATCATAGACCTGTTCGCCCGACATCGGACCTGTCACCGGCTTACGCATTGTTATCCTCGAAGACCTTCAGAATCGCATCGATTGCGTAGTCGTCCGCAAGCGGCGCCATGCCGACATTAAACCATTCTTTACCGCCGACCATATAGACATGTCCGTTCTGCACGGCCTTCATGTTCTTCCACAGGGAGCTGCTGGACATCTCATCAAAGGCGTTCTTCACTTCTTCATTCTCCTCGTCATCGAGTTGAACGATCAGATGGTCTGCGTCATAGTCGGGCAGAACCTCCAGGGAGATGGACAACGCCGATTCACTCTGCGGGAATGCCTCTAACGGCTTCAAGCCGAGCTGCTTGTGGACCAGGCTGCCACGGGAGATGTTCTCGCCATGAATCACAATTTCCTTGGCCATGATCCGCATATACAATACCGTCTCATCACCGACCAGTTCATCTAGTCGGGCTGTTGCTTGAGCTTCTTTATTCTTCAGATCCTCGATGACTTGCTCGGCCTGTTCGTCCTTACCCAGCACCCCGGCGATGTCCCGGAGCTCATCCTGCCATTCGTCCCGTTCCGGTAGCAGCACGGTCGGCGCAATTTTGGACAGCTGATCGTAATCCTTTTCCGCCCACCACTGTGGAGCAATAATCAGATCAGGCTCAGAGGAGAGGATCGCTTCGAAATTCGGGGTCTTGGCAATGCCTGTTTTGAGAACGTCACGGAAAGGCTCCTCGAGGTAGGCGGGGAAATCTTCATGATAGTTCTGGACCGCAACCGGGACAATATCCAGGGCATACAGCAGCTCGGGATAGACCACAGACAGACCGACAATCCGCTCGGGCTCTGCGGGAATCTCGACTTCGCCCATTACAGTATCGATAGTGCGAAGGGCGGGCGTTTCTGCTGCGGGTTCAGCCGCTTGTTCGTTCGCTACGGGTTCATCTGTCGCGCCACCGGAGGTCTCAGGGGTTGGCGATGCGCCGTTGTTATCTGCTGGGTCCCCGCCACCACAGGCTGTCAATAGTGCTGCAACCAGCACAATCACCGCTATTGTCCATCTGCTTCGTTTCATTGCTTTCTCCTCCTCCTACATCTGTAATGAATGAAAAATCTAATTAAGATTAATAATCATTTTCATTTAGATGTAGTATACGGGAAGCCCGTCCACGAGGAACAGTACCGATTCGGACTTTATTTTAGGTACAATCATGCCATAGCTTTCGTACTTCATCCAGCAACAAATCATGGGTAAAGGCCGTATAGTCATGGAGCAGTGTGGCATCCAGGGTGTTCACCCGCTGATAACGAACGGCAGTCAGCTGTTCCCACAGGGGGCTAATGGCGATGGCATGCCACCGTTCCTTGGCCTGCTCTTCCTCCCCCACGATGACCAGCAGCCGATCAACATTCAGCTCCGCAAGCTGTGGCAGCAGCATGTCCACCGGACCCTTGGACACAGCGAATTCTGCAGGCTTGGTCATCCCCAGATCACCATAGAAGACGTCAGCCATACTATAGTCGCCAGGGACCACCAGGCCGTGTGCAGTCACCTGCAGGAGGAGCAGGCTGTCCCCACCGATGGTAGGCGTGAGCTGTTCCCTGATGGTGGCCGCCTTCCGTTCATAGCGGGCAAGCCAGATATCTGCCATGCCATCCATTCCGAGATAATGGGCAGTCATACGCAGATGCGCTCGCCAATCGTTATTGTCCCATGAAATCTCGCAGATCCGAATATAAGACTGCAACTCCTGTCGCTCCTGCTCTGAAAACTGGCGGTCAATGGCGACAATTGCATCAGCCTCCGCGGTGCGGACCTCCATCAGCTTGGTTTCCGTATCATCGCTTAGCGGAGACACGCGATCCGTATGGTACTTGCGCCGGTAATAGGCTGTCCAGGGATGGGAGTCGGGAGCTGCGCAAGGAATCATCTGCAGGGCCAGCAGGATCCCGATGACCTGGGGATGGTAAGCGACAATCCGCTGACGGCTGTTGCGAATGAAGGCAGCGGGAGCAATGCCTGTGATTTGCCTGAATTTTCGCCGAAAATAACCTTCCTCGGGGTAGCCTACCAGACTGCCGATTTCTTTCAGAGGCGGCGGGGGCTCGTTCTTCATCAGGGTTTGAGCTTCCCGGATGCGATGAATGGCCAGATAGTCCATGGCACTGTAGCCGTAGCGTTTTTTGAATTGACGCATGAAATGCCGCTCACTCATCTGTGCTGCAGCAGCAAGGTCGCCGATGGCCAGCTTGTGCTGATAATGACGCTCCATGTAGGACTTGGCGGCTTCCAATGAGGCGCTCTCGTCGGTTGATGGCAGGCTTGCTTGGTGAAGGAGCTCATGAACCATTCCCTGAAACCGGGCCTGCGCGCCAAAGCGCTGCAGGGAGGAACCGCTCTGCCAGGACCGGTGAAGGTCCTCGCACAGCATGAGCAGCTTCCAGGGGGACTCCGCTACCATTTCCTCCGGCCAATGCGCATCCCGGGTCATCTCACGTCTGAATCCCGAACCGTCCTGCTCCTCTACATAGGTATCAAAGTGGATCACGTAGCAGCCCTGCTCGCTCATGCCATGTACATCGGCTTCCGTCAACTGACCAGGACCACATAAATACACTCTTCCAGTACGGAGAGGAATAAACCGACCGTCCAACATCAGCTTGCCTTGACCGCTTGCGATGTAGAGCAGCAGAGAAGATTCCAGAAATTGTGCTTGTAGCCTCCAGTGCCCCCGGGAATCGGTCAAGTGGTCAATGGATCTGAGCCGCAAGCTCAATTGTTCCAGGGCCGCAGGGTGACGGCTGTTGTTTCCCGCGCTTAACATCGCTTTCGATCTCCTTTCAAGCTCCGATAGAATACGGTTGATACCAGCTTACGGGTGATTCACTCGATTGACAAGCCCTGTGGCCTCTGAATGTCCTCGTAATCAACAGTGGACTGTTTGAAGTACCACGAATAGAGTATAATCGTTTCAAAGACCGCGCTTTTGATGGTAGGAGGAGCACCTGTGTTTAGATACATGATTGCCAACTATGCGCTGTTAACCGCCTTTTTGTTCTTTTTTAATTACCTGTTTCGACGCTACCTCTCGGATCGTCCCCTGTCGCTTGGCATCAAGCTAGTGATCGGGGTGCTCCATGGTGTGTGTGCTCTACTGCTACTCGTGTTTAGTGTTCGCGTCAATGAAGTGACGTTTCTTGACTTTCGGCACATCATCGTCATTTGTGCAGCCTATTACGGAGGCCTGCCGGCTTCTATGGTAACCGCTTTATTTGTCGTGTTTGGCCGGATTACGTTTTTCGGGTCGTTTACACCCTCACCTACCAGCATACTTCCGCTGATCTCCATCGCTTTGGCTGGCGTGGGCAGCGGACTAATTATGCAATCGGTGCAGGTGTACAGACGCAAGTGGTTGTTAGCCGTGGCGTGGAGCATGACGCTGATTCTGATTGTCACCTATACAAGGGGGTTCCGGCCGGAGAGCTTCTATTATATAGCGCTGGTTGGCTCCGGCGGGCTGTTTGCATCCGTACTGATTCGTTCCTTCCTCACGAATAATCAGCTGATTCGCCAGGTAGAGCACAGTGAACGGCAGTACCGCTCCCTGCATTCGCTGCAGGAAGCGATCTTCCAATCGGCAGTCGGCACCTCAATGATTGTGACGGACTGCAAGGGCCGCATCACGCATGCCAACAAAGGAACGGAGCACATGCTGGGGTATTCGGCTGAGGAGCTGATTGGAAAGGATGCACTCGCAGCCTATCATGACCCGGTGGAGGTAGAGGATTATGCCGGTGAGCTGTCCCGCAATCTGGGTACCGTCATTCCGCACGAGCAGCTCTTGATGCGCAGTGCCGACGCCGAGCACTTTGAAGGCAGGGAATGGAGCTTTATCCGCAAGGACGGGTCGCGGATGACGGCGCTGCTTACTGTCACCCCTTTGCTGCTGGATGGGGAGAAGGCAGGGGTCATCGGGATAGCAATTGATATTACCGAGCGTAAAAAAATGGAGGCCCAGCTCAAGCAGCTCTCCTTGCTGGATGGGCTGACGGGGATCGGCAACCGCCGCTTTTTCGATGAGATGCTGCATCAGGCGTGGACCCGCGCAGTGCGGGCTCAAGAGCCGGGTGGGCTGTCGCTGCTGCTGTTCGATGTGGATGCCTTCAAAGCCTACAATGATCATTATGGCCATCAGGCGGGGGACGAATGTCTGCGTAGTATAACCGGGCTTGCCAAGGCAGGTCTTAATCATCCGGAGGCTATCTTCGCCCGTTATGGCGGGGAAGAGTTTGCCGTCATTCTTCCAGGCGCGGATGCGAGCAGAGCTGCTTCACTGGCGGAAACTCTGCGGCTGTCCATCGAACGGGCGGCATTGCCGCATCTTCATTCGGTTACGGTACCGGTCGTTACGGTGAGTGTCGGCGTCTCGACATACGAGCCTGTCATGGTGAGGAGTAGCGAGGAGCTGATAGCCATGGCGGATCGGGCACTTTATCAGGCCAAGGCCAACGGACGAAATCAGGTGATGAGCTACGATGCCGCCGGGGAAGCCATCTTCGAGCACCGACAGGTCTAAATTTAAAGGAGGGGATGCCGGATGATTGCAATCAAGCCTTTCATGGCAAGTATTATGCGTACGTTGGAGGATCACCGGGCGTCGGATGGCGGCTATCGCCGGAGGAAGGCGGACCCGCCAGCTTCCGATCTCTACGGAACGGTAGATGCTGTTATCCTCATGTACACCTTAGACAAGCTGCCAGCGGAGGGAACCACGGCCCATGCTGAATTGGTACAGACCCTTCAGAGCTTCCAGCAGCCGGACGGTCTGTTTCCTGGCGACGGACATCCTCCAATTCACGGGACGGCATTTGCCATCTCAGCTCTGGAGCTCCTGGACGCCAAGCCGCTTCGACCGCTCGTTGCCCTGGATGCCCTTAAGAGCCGGGAGGGGCTCTATACATTTTTGGAAGCGTTGGATTGGAAGCGTCAGCCCTGGGGCGAATCGCTCAAAGGCGCGGGGCTGTATGCGGCTCTCGTGCTTGCCGGAGAAGTTGATAGCCAGTGGGAAAACGGGTATTTTGACTGGCTCTGGGAGGAGTCGGACCCGGTTACCGGGCTGTGGCGGCGTGGAGCCGTGCCCGTTGTAGCGGACCACAGCGGGGATGCGCCGTTATTTCATCATCTGGCAGGCTCGTTTCATTACTTGTTCAATCAAGAATACCGCAAGCGGCCGCTTCGCTACCCGGACCGGCTGGCAGATACGTGCCTTGCTTTGGATGAAGCTGGCGAGCTGCCCCGGACCACGGACAAGTTCTCATTCCAGGAGCTGGACGTCCTGTACCTGGTGAGTCGGGTGGCAATGCAGACAGATCATCGCAGAGCCGAGCTGTACGCGCTTATGCGCGGGATCGGTACCGGTCTTCTGGACTTCATCGAGAGCTTGCCGAAGGGGGAGGACGACGTGTTGACGGAGGATTTGCATGCCTTGTGCGGTACCGTATGCGCACTGGCGATCGTCCAGTTCGTGATGCCTGAGCAAGTCGATGCGGACGTAGAATTGCAGAGAGTGCTGGAGCGAAGACCGTTTATATGAAACGTAAGGACAGATGAAGGAGGGCGATAGCGATGACATCATATGCTCTGGTATCCGGAGCCGACCGGGGTTTGGGATTGGCATTAGTGAAAGCGCTATTAGATAAAGGCTATCATGTGTTCGCGGGACAGTACGGAGAGACGGCTGAAGCGCTGGAGGCATTGGATGAGCTGTCGGGCGGCCGCCTGCGGAGGATCCGTCTGGATATTGGCGATGGCGGCAGTGTGCAAGAGGCGGCCCGTGAAGTCGCCGGGACAACGGATCGGCTGGATTTGCTGATTAATAATGCGGCCATTCTGGGCAACATTACAGCAACGATTCAGGATGATCTGGATTTTGAAGGGATGGAGGAGGTCTATCGGATCAACACGCTAGGTTCACTCCGGCTGTCCAACGCGTTCATTGAACCGATTCTCCGAAGTGAAACCAAGCTGATCGTCAACATCTCCTCGGAAGCGGGCAGTATCGGCAATTGCAAGCGAACCAGCTGGTACGGCTACTGCATGTCCAAGGCGGCACTGAATATGCAATCGCAGCTGATCGACAACCAGATTCTTCCGCAAGGCGGGCGAGTACTGGTGCTGCATCCCGGTCATGTGCAGACGTATATGCAAGGCAAACTTGATGCCTCGGGACGACTCACACCTGCTGTCTCTGCAGCCCTGATTATAGGGATGATTGAACAGCGATTGGCTGATGGAGAGACTGACAAGCCACTGGCACTGAAGGATACGGAAGGGAAGGTGTGGTCATGGTGAATAACGGGAAGCTGACTCGACACAGGCGGCTCGTTGGGCGGCAGAAGCGAGTGTGGAATAAAGGACGGAAATGAAAAATATGTAAATCACCTTGTTTACTACCGAAAAGATATCTAGTATACTAACGGTATTAAATGATGGAGGTGACTTATGTTTAAACCAGGCGTAACGGTGTGGTACAGCGTAAAAAGCTTGCAGGGCAGCATAGCATTTTATAGGGACAAGCTCGGGTTTGAGGTGGTTTTTCACGATGAAGAGGGCGGCATGGCGATGGTGAACACAACGACGGCGGGCTGCATCATCGGCTTCTCGGAGGCACAGGAAGTCGTCCCTTCTACCTCTTCTACGGTCTTTGAAGTGTACGATATTGAAGCTGCGCGTCAGGCACTGGAGCAAAAAGGCGTGACCTTCCTCGGGGACATCGAGACAATTCCCGATATGGTCAAGCTGGCCACCTTCATCGATCCGGACGGCCACAGCCTCATGCTCTCCGAGGAGCTAACCCCGCTCTGAGTCCTGAAGAGCAGCGGGTCCTGCAGCTTGCCCAAGCGTTGTCCGGTCAATGGACCGTCCCGATTCTGCTGGCCATGGACCGCTGTCGCGGGCGGTTTACGCCGCTCCAGCATGAGCTGGGTATTGCCCCGGCACGCCTGAGCGACAACCTGAAGCGGATGGCGGCCAGCGGCTTGCTGCAGCATCTCGGTCCGCACGAACGCCGCCATCCCGCGCTGCCGGAATACGTCCTCACCGAACACGGCCTGCTGCTGCGCGAAGCCGCGCAGGCCCAGGAGCAAGCCGAGCAGCAGCTGGGGTTGGGCCGCTTATCTGCCAAAGCCTGGAGCATGCCGGTGCTGCTCGCGCTCCATTATCGTCACGAACGGTTTGGCCAGCTGGCGCAGGCCCTGCCGCCGGTGACCCCCCGCATGCTATCTGCAAGACTCGATGAGCTAAGCGGACTGGGGGCCGTCGACAAGCTGCTCGACGAGCAGCCGCGTCCGGCTTTTGTCTACCGGCTGCAGCACAGGGCTGAGCCGCCGCTCAGGCAATTGGCTGGAGATTTTGCCTCGATCATCTAACCTCGATATCATCCGCTTCGGCGCTCACTCGTGTGAGCGCCGTTTTGGGTTGCATGCTTGATCAAGATATCCTTTTTGCATTTCTTACAGTATCTATGCCGATCTACGAATAGCGGATGCCCAGCCTGAAATTTGATCAATAATCGTAAATGTTGTCTATATCCCTCCACGAGGGGCTCTGTTACCATACTAGGCAAGCTTGCACAGGAAGGTGCACGATGGGAAGGAGTTATTATGCAACCATTACTACGCATTGGCATGATTGGTCTGGACACCTCGCGAGCCCCTGCCTTCACGCGGTTGCTGCATGATGGGCGACACCCGCATCATGTAGCGGGCGGCAGGATTGTCGCCGGTTATCCTGGCGGATCAGCTGATTTTGACTTGAGCATCTCCCGTGTGGAGGGAATTACCGCGCAGCTCCGAGAGGACTATGGCGTACGGATTATGCCTACGCCGGAGGAGGTGGCCGAGCAGAGCGATGCGATAATTATTGAATCTTGTGATGGTCGATTGCATCTGGAAGAATTCCGTCGCATCGTTCCGTACCGCAAGCCCGTGTTTATCGACAAGCCGCTGGCAGTAACGAGCAGCGATGCGAGAGAGATTGCCCGACTGGCCGAAGTGTATGGCGTACCGGTGATGAGCTGTTCGGCGCTGCGCAGCGCCACCGCTCTGACCGAGGGCCTCCAAGCTATAGGTGGTGTATCGGCAGTGGCCGGGATGGACGGCTATGGACCTTTGCCGTTGGAGACGACACAGCCGGGCTGGTTCTGGTACGGCGTGCATACCGCTGATATGCTGTACCGGGCGATGGGGCGGGGGTGCAGGACAGTGACGGTGAGAGCAGGTATTGACCAGGAGTTCCTCGTAGGGGAATGGGAGGATGGCCGAATCGGTACATTGCGTGGCAACCGCATGGGCAACGATGCCTTTGGTGCAATGCTGCATACGGCTACGGGGACGCAGGCTATCGATATAGCTTCGCATGCGAAACCCTACCTGGCGGACGTGCTGGAAGAGATGCTGATCATGTTTCGGACGGGTAAGGGGAGCGTAGCCATCGAAGAGACCATCGAAATCATCCGTTTTCTCGAAGCCGCTAATGAGAGCCGATCGACGGGACACACGGTGAACTTGTAACTGAAGCCGAGGCTAAATAGGAGAGGAGCAGGACCATGCAACAACCACAAGAGCTGCGTGCAGCACTGCTGGGTGCGGGCATCATCGCTTCTTCACATCTGGAAGCTATCGCATCGGTAGGAGGTGTATCTGCCTGTGCTGTAGCGGACTTGGATCAGAGTAAGGCTGACGAGCTGGCCCAGCAATTCGGTCTGCGGAGCTACAGCGATTACCGGACAATGCTGCGGGAGGAACAGCCGGATATTGCGGTCATTGCGCTGCCGCATTTCCTGCACAAGGAAGCCTCTCTGGCGGCAATTGCCGAAGGTGCCCACCTGATGCTGGAGAAGCCAATGGCGCTGTCTACTCTCGAGTGCGACGAGATCATTGGAGCGGCGCAGCGCGCCAACGTGCGGGTCATGGTTGGTCATACGCAGCATTACATAGCTGAGAATATAGAAGCCAGAGCCTGGGTCCGCAGCGGGAAGCTGGGTCCCCTTATTATGATTCAGGACAACCGCCATCTGCCCTATTACCGGCCGTCACGACCCGCTTGGTTTCTGGACAAGGCCTTATCTGGCGGTGGTATCCTGGCGAATCTGGGCACGCATTCCATCGACAAGATCCAGTGGCTGACCGACAGCTCGGTCGCCAGAGTGAGTGCTGCGACCAGCTACTATGGAGACAGGGGCAATGTAGAAGGCAGCGGTATGATCTATTTGCGGCTGCAATCCGGAATTGCGGCGACGATTGTACAATCCGGCTACCCTGGCGAGATTCGGGACGAGACGGAGCTGATCTTTGCCGAGGGAATGCTGAAGCTGGCAACTGGACGTGGGTTATGGATCAGCCGCGGTGGCCCCTATGAGCCGCTGCCTGTACCGGCGACGGCAACGCCATTTGAGCGGCAATACCACGAGCTGACAACAGCCATCCGGGAAGGTCGGGAGACCGACTGTCCACCGGCTTATGCGCGGGGCGTCATCGGTGTCCTGGAAGCAGTCTATCGAGCGGCAGAGACAGGGGAAGAGCAATCCCTGGAGCTGCTCTCCGATTCCCCGAGCACACAACGAGAGGAGTACTGTTGATGAGATGGGAGGCGCTGGGTGTATTAACGGATGAGGTGTCAGAGAGCCTGGTCGAGGCACTGGACTGGGCAGTGGAAAATGAGTTGAAGCATGTGGAACTGAGAGTCGTGGATGGTGTCCACGTGATGGATATGAGCGATGAGGCGTTAACCGAGGCCCGGCGGCAGGTGGAACTGCGGGGACTGTTCATTTCGGCCATCGCTTCCCCTGTCTTCAAGTGTGCGCTGTCTCCGGAACGCCCGGTGTCGTCTGGAGACACGTTCGGGCAGCAGGAGGAGGACGTAGCTGCGCACTTCATCAAGCTGGAGCGGGCTCTGGACATTGCCTCTCTACTCGGCACCAGCCGCATCCGCATCTTCTCGTTCTGGCGAGAACAGAATCCGCAGCGCGAATGGGAGATGATTATCTCTCATCTGCGCGAGGCGGCGGCGCGTGCAGCAGGCCAGGGCGTGCAGCTGCTGCTGGAGAATGAGCCGTCCTGCAATGGCGGGTATGCGGAGGAAGTGGCAGAGCTGGTCGCTGCGGTAGCCTCCCCCGCGCTGCGGGCGCTATGGGATCCTGGCAACGAGGCATATGGCGGACGAACAGCCTATCCTGACGGCTACGCAGCGATTCGGGAGGCCATTGGACACGTTCACCTGAAGGATGCACGAATTCGGGAGAACGGTACACCCGAGTGTGTGCCGCTTGGCAGGGGAGCGGTCGCCCTGCGGGAACAACTGGCTGCATTGGAGGAGGACGGGTACGACGGACTCTACACGCTGGAAACCCATTACATCCCTCTGGGCGGCACCAAGCGCGAGGGCACGGACTTGACCTTGAAGGGGCTGCGCGAGCTGTTGGTGCCGCAGCAAGGAGGCGGAGAATGAAGATTGCGGCATTCAGCGGTGCATACAGTGCAGTCAGCTTCCGGGAAGCTGCCACTGCCGTCAGCCGGCTTGGCTTCGAAGGGATAGAGATTGCAGCCCGGGGCCAACATCTCTCACCAGCGTCTACAGCAGGTGAGGTACGTGAGGTGAAAGCCATTGCCGACGGAAACGGACTTGCGATACCGGTCATTGCAGGCTATGCCGGCGGCTTCTCTACCGCTGGGGATGCAGCATGCCGGCAGGCGTTCGAGGATGTCCAGCGGCTGCTGGCGATGACGGCCGAGCTCGGAGGCTGCGGACTCCGCGTGCAGCCCGGCGGCCCCAATGCTTTTCTGGCCGGGCCCGGTCATTACGAACAGGCGGCCTTATGGCTGGACCAGTGTGCCAAGGAGGCGCAGACCTACGGACTGCAGGTGCTCATTGAATTGCATAATGAAACCCTGGTAGAGTCAGCAGGTGATGCGGAGCGGCTGCTGGCGCTGCTGGGGGAGGACAATATCGGATGGATTCATGACGCTGGCAACATGTACATCGCGGATGCGGACTATGGCGCCGACTCCGTGCGTCAGCTGCAAACGCGGCTGTTTCATGTGCATATCAAGGATGAGCGGCGTGTTGCCCCTACAGCCAGAGCGCAGCCAGGCGAGTTCACGACGCATACTCGCTATGGCAGCGAGCGGTTCGTCCCTTGTCTGTTAGGTGAGGGTGAGGTCGATCATGGCGGACTGTTGGATGGGCTGTTGGAGATTGGCTACAAGGGATGGCTCACGCTGGAATGTCATGCCCCCTTGACGGCTGGTGAGCGGCTGGCTGCTGATCTGGACACCGTCCGGTCCCTGTGGCATAACAGGATAGAAAGAAGGAGAATTCAGTGACAAAACATGTGTTAAACGTGGGGCTCATCGGTCTCGGCCGCAGCGGCCGGGATATTCACGGCCAATTGCTCGTACAGCTGCCGGAGCTTTATAAGATTGCTGCGGCCGCTGACCCGCTTCCGGAGCGCCGGGAACGGGCAGAGGAGGAGTACGGCTGTCGGACGTATCATGACTGGCAGTCGATGGTGGACCAGGAGCAGCTTGATCTGATCGTCAATGCTTCGCCGAGTCACCAGCATGTGCCCATCACAATGGCGCTGCTGGAACAAGGTCATCACGTACTGTGTGAGAAGCCGCTAGCCCGTACTGTAGAAGAGGTGGATCAGCTGACGCAGGCGGCAGCCCGTTCCGGGAGCCGACTGGCGGTCTTTCAGCAGGCGCGCTACCAGCCGGCCTTCCGCAAGCTGCAGGAGGTAATCGCCTCGGGTGTGCTGGGTGAAATTGTGCAGATTGATCTGACGATCAGTGGGTTCAGCAGGCGCTGGGACTGGCAGACGCAGCAGAGTCATCATGGCGGCAGCCTAATGAACACCGGTCCCCACCCGCTCGATCAGGCTCTGCAGCTGTTCGGTGACGACGTGGAGCCCGACGTGTGGTGCCGTATGGAACGGACGCTGACGCTGGGCGATGCGGAGGATGACGTGAAGCTGATCCTGAGTGGTCCCGGCAAGCCGCTGATCGATATTGAGATTTCCTCTTGTGCCGCTTATTCACGGCCTGCTTACCGCGTCAAGGGAACCCAGGGCGGATTGCAGGGCGACGGCAGCCGGCTCACCTGGAAGCACTACAATCCGGAGGAGGCACCGGAGCAGCAGCTCGTGGAAGCCCCGCTGGCCAAGTCCGACGGAACGCCGGCTTACTGCAGCGAACAGCTGAATTGGGTAGAAGGAAGCTGGGACGCGCCGCCTCCGCCGAGTGATACCCCGTTCCACGAGATGACGGAGCGCCTGTATACGAACCTACACGAATCGCTCACGACCGGCGCGGCAACGGAGGTCACAGTTGCCCAGGTGCGCAGACAGCTGCAGATTATGGAGACCTGCCGCAGCCAGAACCCGCATCTCTACACGAAGTAGTTGCAGGTATGATGCCAAACAGGCGGACATAAAAAGCCCCGATTCCACATGGCGGAGTCGGGGTTTGCAGTCTGCCACCTTCTGATGAGCCTTCTCCCTTCCTACTCCAGAGATTGGTGCCGCCTGCGGTACTCGGTAGGCGTGAGTCCGGTATGCCGCTTGAAGGCGCGATTGAAGGGAGCCACCGTCAGATATCCGACAAGGGAGGCGATATCCTGAATTTTCAGATCGGTGCTCTGCAGCATCTCCATTGCCTTGCCCATCCGGAAGGTATGCGTGTATTCGCTCAGATTGATGCCGGTTTTCTCCTTAAAATAGGAAGAGAGATAGGAGTTCGTAATATTCAGCTTCTGCGACAACAGATCCAGCGAGATATCCTCCCCGTAGTGCCGCTCCACGTAATCCTTAACGAAGGAAATCATATAATCAGCCTCGGTCTCCTTGGCCTTGCTGCGCACCGCCTCCGCCAAAGCAGACAGGAAATCCTCGAAAAACACCTTGTAATCCTCTACCGTCCGGCAAGCCTTGAGCGCTTCGTAAGGCTGCTTGGGACTGGCGTAGCCCGGTACGGTTACATGCTTCGCGTACATCACCTTCAGTGCCTTTTCAATGATCTGCTTGCTCAGGGTAATGATCTGATGCGCGGGGGCACCAGCCTTATGCAACTGCTCGATCAGCCTGTGCACCAGCGGAATGCAGATGGCCTCGTTACCCGCATGCAGATTGGCTGTCAGCTCCTGCTCCTGGGCCAATGTCGGAAGAAGCGGCAGGGTGATCGGCTTCAGCTCACGGAACACCTGAATGTCTTCATCCAGCTGGCGTTGATTGATATATTCATGTACCTTGTCGTACGTCTCACTGAATTGCTCCGCCTGGGTGCGGGATGGGCTCATCCCAAGCGCAAACTGGAAATATAACGTCTCGGGGCGCAGCAGCTCAATGAGCGGCTCCAGCGCATCTCTTGCGTCTTGCTGCTGCGGGTGGTCAAAGAGAATTGTGAGAATCAGATCGTGCTCCACCTGGAATGTCAGCGAGTCTGGACAACGGCTGTGGAAATGCATGCGAATCAGCTCGGTAATCAGCGCATAGGACCGGCTAGGGTCCAGCTCTGTCCCCTCAAGTGCTTCTTCTTTGAGGGTCAGATGAACAAGAATCAGCCGGTATGGCCGATTGCTGTCGATGGCCATCTTGATATCGGTCAGATTGGCCGAGATCATCTTCAGCCGATTCAGGTACGCATACTGCTGGAGCAGCGAGTTTTTGGTGTCCAGATCGCGGTGAATCGTATGATTAATCCGGAACAGGTCATGCAGCTTCTCAGAGATAAGCTTGAACTCGGTGATCCGGCTTGGCTGCTGTGCAAGCGGCTGTCCCAGCTGCTCTACCGTTTGCAGAATACGCTGCAGCGGATTCTGGAACTTGCGAGCAATAATAAGCGCGATAATCAGACTCAGCACGCAGGAGGACAGCAGAATCAGCAGAAAAACCAGATTAAGCTGCTTGAACTGGCTGGTAACCGCATGAATGGGAATGACATCGACGTATAGGTAGCCTGTGTCCGGAGCCTGCTGATAGAAGTACATCGCATCCGCCTGCTCCACATACCCTTGTCCTGTAAGCGTGACTGGTGAAGGATCGTGATCTGTCGAGCGGCTGGAGGATGCGAAGATTGGCTGTCCATTCCGGTCAAAAATATAAAACCACCCGCTATCCGTCCGCTGGTGTAAATCCTGGTACATCGCCGTTCCGTTAAGCAGGGCGATGAGCCCGAATTGCGTCTCATACTCTTTCTTGGCGAGTACCGGCAACAGCGTACCGTGCTGTGTAATATTGAACGCCGTCCGTTCTTCAAAGGCGGTGCCGCCATAGATTTGGAAGCTCTGTGCCTTAGGCAGCTCCGCCTCCCAAAAGGCAGCATCATACCGGTCGCTGGCATAGAACTTGGCGAACATCGTCTCGAGGTCCCGGCTCCCGTCTTTATCGATCAATAGCTGCTTGTCTTTAAAATAGTAAACAATGTTCTCCAGGTACAGCCTGGAGCTGCTAAGCGTTCCCTTCAGATCCAGCTGAATCTTCAGCAGGGTCTGATATTCAACCGTCCGGCTCGTTGTATCCGAGACCGTCTGCACCTCTGTTTTGAACAGATGTGCCATCAAATTGCTCCTCAGCTGGACGAATTGCTTCTCGTAATTGGTGACCGTTGTATGGAGGTTGAGACTGTTGTTCTTAATAATCTCGCCCCGGATATTGTCACGGAAGACCGTATAGGACAAGAAGTTGAACGATGTGAGGAGTAAAATGATACCGCCAAAGCTGATACATAGCGCTGCGAATAGAGAAGTGTTTCCCGGTTTGGCGAGCTTCATCCTACGGCCCCCGATCACAAAATAAGTCCATTTTTATCCGCTAAAGTATAGCACAGGTGCCAAAAAGCCGACAAACATCACTTTTTTTCTTTCTTGACTTGGTTTGCACTAGGGATGCCCCAAACCGCTGTCATCCTAAGATTTATCAAGGTTTGCAAAAGGAAGTGATTTTGCACAGGCGTCAGATTTGTTACGCTGTGGATGTCAATTGGAAGCGGTTGTCGATAAGACCTGCATATCTTACATAAGGTTGGGGGAATGGCCGGATGCATCCTGCGGATCGAGCAATGCCTGTATTCAAGAAAGACAGCTTCGCCCGCAAATGGGGGCGAAGCAAATATTTGCTGCTGTTGTTTTTGCCCACGCTGTTGTACTTCATTTTGTTCAAGTATGTCCCGATGTTTGGAGTCGTGGTTTCTTTTAAGGACTACAATTTATTCCGCGGCATCTGGGAGAGCGACTGGGTCGGCTTGAAGTATTACCGAATGTTCTTTGAAAGTCCGGATTTTTTCAAGCTGATCCGCAACACATTCTTGCTGGGACTGTACAAGCTGGTTTTTGGCTTCCCGGCACCGATCATTCTGGCGCTGCTGATGAACGAGCTGCGGCACATGATGTTCAAACGATTTGTACAGACAGTCAGCTATCTGCCGCACTTCATCTCCAATGTCGTCGTCGTCAGTATGCTTACGCTGTTCCTGTCGCCATCGAGCGGATTGATCAATCAACTGATTGAGGGATTGGGCCTCGATGCCATTAACTTCATGGCTCGTGAAGACATGTTCCGCAGCATCTATGTGCTCTCGGAGATCTGGCAGCATGTCGGCTGGGAGACGATTATCTATCTGGCGGCCTTGACCGCCATTGACCCCCAGCTGTACGAAGCGGCACGCATGGATGGCGCGTCGCGCTGGAAGCAGATGCTGCATGTGACATTGCCAGGTATCCGGGCGGCTATCATTATTGTGTTGATTCTAAATGTAGGGAATGTGCTGGAGATCGGCTTTGAAAAGGTCTTCCTCATGCTGAACCCGGCCATCAACGGCACGGCGGATATCTTGAGCACCTTTGTCTACCGGACAGGGCTGACACAAGGCAACTTCAGTTATGCCACCTCTATCGACCTGTTCACCAGCCTGATCAACCTGGTCTTCATTCTGACGGCCAACTGGATCAGCCGCCGGGTGAGCGAGACCAGCTTATGGTAAAGGGGGACACACCAACATGAGAGCTAGACTATCTGTATTCGATCTCTTCCTGTTCGCGTTTATGGGCGGCATGATCGTCGCGACCTTGTATCCGTTCATCTATATGATTGCCGTCTCCTTGAGCAGCAGTGTCCCTGTGCTGCGGGGCGAGGTTTTCCTCTGGCCCAAAGGCTTCAATCTCGACGTCTACAAAATGGTGCTGCAGGACCCCAAAATCGTGCAAGCCTATATGAACACGATCGTTTATGCTGTACTTGGAACAACGATGTCACTTATCGTGACAGCAGCTGGCGCCTTTGCCATCTCCAAACGTGAAATGATGTTCCAGCGGGGCTTTATGATGATGATTGTCGTCACGATGTTCTTCAGCGGGGGCATGATTCCAACGTTCCTGGTCGTGCGCAGCTATGGTATTGTCGATACCATCTGGGCCATGGTGCTGCCGACGCTGGTCAGTACCTGGAATCTAATCATCATGCGCACCTTCTTCGCCGGGCTCCCCAAGGAGGTCGAGGAATCCGGCAAGATCGACGGCCTCAGCGATATCGGGGTATTCTTCCGTCTGGCGCTGCCGCTGTCCAAAGCCATCCTGGCCACCATCGGCCTGTTCTATGCCGTTGCGATCTGGAACAACTTCTTCTCTGCGATGCTCTACCTGCGCAATACCGAACTCTTCCCGCTGCAGGTCGTTCTCCGCAACCTTGTCCTCCAGGGGGCAGGCAATAACGCCGGCAGTGTCGGCGGCGACTCGATGCTCGTCGATGAGTCCATCAAGTATGCGACGATTATCGTCTCCACGCTGCCAATCCTTATGGTCTACCCGTTTCTGCAGAAGTATTTCGCCAAGGGCGCGCTGATCGGGTCGGTCAAAGGTTAACATATAGTCATGCTATCAATCATCTTGGGAGGGTTTAAGACAATGAAGAAGAAATGGGTATCCGCATCATTGGTATTGGTCATGGGAGCGTCGCTGCTGGCAGCATGCTCGAACAATGGGGGCGGCAATACACCGCCGGCAAACACCGGTGAGAACACTGGGACGCCAGAGGCACCTGCAAAACAAACGTTTACCTTCCTAAACTATAGCAATCCGAGCTGGCCGTACGATGAGAACTGGCCAATCTGGAGCTACCTGGAGGAGGCGACCGGGGTGACGCTGGACATTGAGACGCCGCCGGGCGGCTCGCTGGAAGATACGCTCGCCCTGACGGTCGCGTCAGGCAATCTGCCTGACCTTCTCTTCACGTTTACCAAGCCGCTGGCCGACAAGTACGGACAGCAGGGAGCGCTTGTCAATATCCTGGATTATGTGGATCAGATGCCGAATTTCAAGGCGTGGATGGAGGAGCACCCTGCGGCTGTACAAAGCGCTATCGCGTCCAATGGCGAGATGTATATCTTCCCCAATCAGGGAATCGGTGAGACCAACCGGATGATCTGGATGTACAGAGAGGACGTCTTCAGCGAGCACGGCCTGGAGCAGCCCGAGACCTGGGATGAACTCTACGAGACGCTCAAAGAGCTGAAACAGCTGTACCCGGACAGTTACCCGCTCACCTTCCGCAGCGGTCTGCGTTATCTGATGAACTTCGGCGCCTCCTTCGAAACCGTTGGTTCGATGAACGCTGATCTGTCTGCCGTGTACTATGACTTTGACAAGGAAGAGTGGGTATACGGGGCGACAGAGGACAACTTCAAGACGCTGGTCGAGTACATGAACAAATTCTACGCCGAGAAGCTGATCCCGCCGGACTTCCTGACGGTCGATACGAAGCTATGGCAGGATATGATGTCGACCAACCGGGCCTTCGTCACCTTGGACTATGTGGGCCGGATTGACTTCTTCAACTCGGCGCTGCGTGCCGAGAACCCAGACTTCAATCTGAACTTTATGGCGCCGCCTGCCGGATGGGACGGCGGTGCGCGCAAGAACGCCTTTACTCAGGTTTCGCAAGAGGGCTTCATGATCTCTTCCAAGACCAAGAAGATCGACGACATCATCAAATTCATGGATTTCTTCTACTCCGAGGAAGGCCGTACGCTTGTCAGCTGGGGCAAGGAAGGCGAGAGCTACAAAGAGGAAAATGGCGCCAAGCAATTCATCGAGACGTTCACGGACGTATCCGACATGCGTAAAAAAATGGGGCTATCTACCGACGGAACCTATATCTGGTTCGACTATGACGCGCATATCTCGCTTGCTTCGCCTGAGCTGAAGACGGCTTATGAGCAAGGACCGCAGTACGACAGCGAGCAGCAGCCCATTCCGGCTTTTACGGCCGAGGAGCAGGAGGTGCTCAGCACCGTCGGGGATGCCCTCAACAAAAATCGCGACGAGAATATCTCCAAGTTCATTATCGGCGAGCGCAGTCTTGCCGAGTGGGACAGCTATGTCGCTGAGCAGAACAAGCTGGGTGTCGACAAGATTGTAGACACATTTACCCAAGCGTATGACCGGACGATGAATGCAACCAACTAGGTCAGAGCTGACTGGGTGCTGTTTAAGGGAGGGTGTATGAGCGAGATCAAGTTGCTGCAACAGGTGGATTACGAGGAGAGCCTGCAGCTGGCGGAATTCGCTTTTCAGCGCAGCTTGTCGCCGGAGGATAAGGCGGTCAGGCTGGCGGCGATGCCGGGCGAGCAGATCTGGGGCTGGATGGAGGAGGGGCGGCTGGCCGCCCAGCTCTCCGTGCTCCCGCTGCAGTTCTGGATTGGCGGACAGATCTGGGACATGGGCGGCATCGCCTTTGTCTCCACCTGGCCAGAGTACCGCCGCAAAGGCATGATCGGCCGGTTGTTGGACGCCTCGCTGGCTACGATGCGCGAGCAAGGGATTGCCTGGTCAGCGCTGGCGCCGTTCTCCTATGCCTTCTATCGCAAGTACGGCTGGGAAGCCGGCATCGACTATATTCGGTATGAGGTGCCGTCCGAGCGACTGCCACGGCCGGCTGCGGCTGAGGGCAGCCGAATCCGCCAGGTACCCCAGGACAGCGTTGTCGTTCGCGAGCTGTACCTGCGGTATGCCCGGCAATTCAACGGCATGCTGGCACGTTCAGAGGATTGGTGGGCGACCCGCGTCTTTGGCAAGAAGCACGGGATTGTCAGTGTCTACTGGAGTCCGTCGGGAGGGGCGGAGGGGTACATCTTTTATCAGGTCAAGGAGACAGTGCTGACTGTGCATGAGATGATCTGCCTGTCCGAGGAAGCCCGCCGGGGAATCTGGCGTTACCTGTCCCAGCATGACTCGATGATCAGCCGTGTCGTCTGGCATGCGCCAATCGATGATCCGTGGACCTATTTGTTGGAGGAGCCACGAGTGGTTCAGGAGATCGTCCCTTACTTTATGGTGCGGATCGTCGATGTGGAGCGTGTGTTCGGAGAGTACGCGTTCGCGGAGGCGACGGATAGGGAGGAGAAGGCCTTCTATCTGCAGATAGAGGATAGTCACGCGACCTGGAATAGCGGATTGTACCGGTTGTCGCCCCAGCTTAAAGCGCGGGAGCGTGTCTCCAGACTGAGCGGAGAGGAGGTGCTGCCTGCCGATGCTGCGGTTCTCACCTGTGATATCCAGACGCTCTCCGCGCTCTTCATCGGCTACAAGACGGCTTCTCAGCTGCATGTGGCGGGCAAGCTGATCGGCGAGGCGGCGGAAGCTGACCGGCTGGAGCGCCACATCCCAGCGGCAACGCCATTTTTGGCAGATTACTTCTAGACCCAGCACAGACCAATCATACGTCGAACCGTCGCTGATTCAGCCATATCCATGCTCATATTAGAATCGTGGGAGGTTGTTACGGATGAAGACGAAGTTCATGATGGGGTTGCTTGTTCTCTTTTTGTTGGTAGGTACAGGTACAGCTCTGGGTGCTCCGAAGGTGAACACCTTCGAGAGACCGGCAGCCGGGATTGCGTATACGCTGAGCCAGTGGGGGCAGGATGGCTGGAGCGCCCCTTGGAGTGAGGGGATGAGCAACCGCTCGCTCATCGACACTCAGCACAGTTACAGAGGTGGCAAATCGCTTCGTATTTTTTATCCAAAAGGCAAATTTGATCCTTTGGAATCTGGGGCGTCGGCGCCGTTTGCGCTCACGCCTGGTAATGAGTATTATCTGTCGTACTGGATGAGACTGAGTGACGATTTCAGCTGGGGAACGACGCTGTATGCAGGCAAGCTGGGCTTAGGTCTGGCCGGCGGAGGCTCCTGTTCGGGAGGGATGGTGTGCGACGGCTACAATGGCTTCAGCTCCCGCATGATCTGGCTCAGCGGCGGCCGGGCGGCAATCTATTACTACCATATGGGTAACGCTGGCCAATATGGGGACTATGTGGAGCTGAAGAACAGCAGTGGCTCGACCATCGTCTATCCAAAAGGGCAATGGTTCAACATCGTGCAGCGGCTCAAGGTCAACACGGTTACGAACGGCCAGGCCAATCCTGACGGAGAGATCGAGATCTGGTACAATGGTCAACCGGCGGCGAAGAAAACGGGATTGCGCTTCGTGCGTAATGGCGACAAAATCGACAAGGCCTATTTTTCCTCGTTCTTCGGCGGTGCGACCGATGAGTTTGCTCCAGCCAACGATTCGTACGTCTGGTATGACGATCTGAAGGTATCAACGAGCCGCTCAGAGATCTGCGAGCTGGCCTCGGGAGGCTGCCACACCCGGAAGATCGAGGCGGAGGATTACACCTATATGTCCGGGGTGATGACCGAGCCGACGCCGGATACCGGTGGGGGTCTCAATGTTGGAGGAATCGACAGTCAGGATTGGATGGCCTACACAGGAATTAACATCCCGAGCGCAGGCGTGTACCAGATCGACTACCGGGTCTCTTCGATTAATAACGGCGGCCAGATCTCTCTGGATCTTAACGCCGGAGGCGGCAACGGGACGGTGCTCGGTACGATTAATGTTCCCAATACGGGAAGTTGGTCCTCCTACCGTACGATATCGCATACTGTGACGATCCCGGCAGGCACTCACCAGTTCGGCATTTATGCCGTGACTGGGGGCTTTGACCTCAACTGGTGGCGACTGACCAAGCTGTATTGATTGTTTAGAACAGCCTTTCAGGGGGGAGAGTCTCGCAGGAGGGTCTCCCCCCTTTCTATACTCGCTTAGCAAAAGGAGAGAAATCCATGAGATTCGTTCGCTTGAAAAGACTTCTGTCGATGTGTCTGGCCGTGCTGTTGGCCCTCAGCGCCCTCCAACTGTTCGTACCTGCCGGGCAGGCGCAGGCGGCACCGCAAACCGTACCGATTTCCTTGCAGCTGAACAATATGGATTCGCTGGCCAACAGCACCGGCGATACGGTCGGGACGGCTGGCATCGCCGTAGTGGCGAATAGCGATTCCGACTATATCCGTGAAGGCACGGGCTCGAAGAAGTGGCTGCTGGCCTTTAACGATGCCTCCGGCACGCTGACGGCAGGTGCTGCCCTCATCTATCCCAAGCATGCTCCGCAGGTCGATCTCAATGGCTTCGAGACGCTGAAGATATGGGCCTATTCGGTCAAAGCAAGGACGGGAGACCAGGCGGACAAGCCGATCCAGCTCCGGTTCTTCATGAAGGGAGATACGGCTAACTACTATTATTACCGACTGCCGCTGGATTGGACCGGCTGGAAAGAGATTGAAGTGCCGCTGGCCGTTGTACAGGCGCAGCGCAGCAGCGCCGACGTCAAACCCTGGGGGGCGCTCGACTATATCCGTTTCGACCAGGCCGGTGTCTCTGGCACGACGCTGGACGCCGGGCTGCAGGTGTATCTCGACGATATGCGCCTGACGAGCAACGGCGAGCTTCATCCTGTGGTTGCCGACAAGCCGGCCGGTGAATATACCAACGCGGTGACTGTCGCCTTGTCGACGCAGACACGTCCGGCAAGCCTTGCCGAGGTGTACTATAAACGCGCGGGGGTTGATGATGCATTCCTGCGCTACTCCACTCCGATTACGCTGACAGAAGATACGACGCTCCTGGTCAAAACCGTCCTTCACGGCGTGGAGAGCGAGGAGACGGCATACCCGTATACCATTGTCTACCGGGATGTGGTGGAGCCCGTTGAGGCCACGCCACGGCCAGGAACCTATGCAGAGTCCAAGACGGTTGCCTTGACCTCCACAACGGAGGATGCCTCGATTTTCTACAAAATCGAAGGTGTGGATTCCGACTTCAGGTTGTATGCAGAGCCGCTGCTGGTGGATACATCGCGTATCCTTACGACTTACGCGGTTGTAGGGGAGAAGGTCAGCGAGACGAGCAGCCACGCGTATACTATCGATCTCTCTGGAAGCGGCAGCTATCCGATCAGCGATATGGAAGGCTTTACGGGCTGGACCAATACGACGCTGGACTCGAAGCACCCCGTATTAGGTGAATTCTCTGGAAGATGGACGAACCCCGTAGCCGCCATCAACGTAACGGGCATTACGGCGCCGTGGGACGAGCACGACCAGATCGAATTCTGGCTGTATTCGGAGAAAGCGTCCAACAAGAAGATCTATTTTATCCTGCAGACACCGGACAATGACATTCCAGGCAATGAATATTTCATGTCGACCTTCTTCGTGGACTGGTCCGGCTGGAAGAAGATCGAGCTGCCATTCAACCGCATGCTGAACTCAAACGGCCATGCGGACTTCTCGAATTTCACCCAGCTTATTATTCATCCGCGATGGTATGGCTCGGACCCCGAGCCCGATCCAACAGACGTGCTCTATTTTGACGGGATGGCCCTGGCCAAAAACGCCATCGAGCCTTCAGTCAATCGAATCAATAAAAGCGCACTGCCGGGGGCAGAGCTGGAGTACACCTTCCTGCTGCGTAATATTGGCGGAACCGATACAGCCTATGGTATTGCTCCAAAAGTGCCGTTTGCAGCTGGCTACGAAGTTGACTACGAGGCGACTACAGACGTGGTGGCGGACGGAGAAGAGACGGAAGTGTCGTTCCGGGTACAGGTGCCTGAAGAAGCGCAAGCCGGCGACACGGCTCAAGCAATCTTTGCGGTCCGGCCACTACAGGGGGGCAAGGAAATCGCTATCGAACTGAACATTGCAGTCGGAGAGCGGGGGAACAACGTGAAGCAGCACCCGTATGTGATGACCTCAGTCGAGGAGCTTGAAGCGGCCAAAGCCAAACTACAGACGTATACATGGGCGCAGGACTACCTGGCAGCTGTGCGGGCGAAAGCGGATGACTGGGTGAATAAGACGATCTATTATCCCTCCAAGCCAGCCGGGGCGACGACCTGGTTCGTGTGTGGGGACGTGACGCTGGTCTATAATTACGACAGTCCGCATGCTCATCTTTGCCCGAGCGATGGTCAAATGCATACCGGCGAGCAGGTGGATGCAGGATGGCGGTTCACGACCCATACGCTGAACGTCCAGGCAGCGCGGAATCTGGCTATTGTGTACGCACTCACGGATGAGGTGAAATATGCGTCCAAGGCCAAGGAAATCCTCGTTAACTATGCCAAGTTGTATCCTGAATATCCTCTGCAGGCGCAGAACGGCCGGCTGTTCTATCAGTCGCTAGACGAAGCGGTGCAGATGATCGAGCTGGTGCACGCCTACGATCTCATCGAGTCCAGCGGCGTGCTAAGCGAAGCGGAGAAACAGGATATTGAGCAGAATCTCTTCGCGCCGTCAGCCCGCACGCTGCAGGCCTACGATGTGGGCAAATCGAATTGGCAGACCTGGCATAATGCAGCGATCGGCACAATCGGCGCTGTGCTGGAGGACGAGGCGTTGATGGAGCACTCGGTGAACGGACGCAGCGGCTTCCACTTCCAGATGACGAACAGCGTGTTGTCCGATGGTTTCTGGTACGAAGGCGCGATCGGCTATCATGTGTATGCCCAGTATGCACTGCTCCACCATGCGATCGGTCTACGCGGGATGGGGTATGACTTGTTCGCTAGCGAGCCGTTCAAGAAGACCTTCGATATGCCGCTAGACTACGCTTTCCCGGATCTGGGGATCATCAACAGCAACAATTCCAGCAAGTATCCGACCAGTCTAGCGGCGCCGGGCCGGGTGGTGCCGATGGATTATGAGGCGGTATATGCTCATTATAATGATCCCGTCTACGGCGCGCTCCTAGACAGGCTCTATGAGGAGAACGGCAGACCGCGGGGAGGCTATATCGTGGCGGGCGATCCGACATCGGGTATCGCAGGCGAGCAGGCGCTGTTCTTCGGGAAGCCCGTGATCGACAATGTCGGTGAGTGGCCTTCCGCCAGCCGCAACTTTGAAGGACTGGGTCATGCGGTGCTTCGTTCGGGCACCGGCAATGACCAGTTGTATGCCTTGGTGGATTACGGCAATCACGGCGGCTACCACGGACATTTCGACAAGCTGCATCTGGAGGTCTTTGGCCAAGGCGAGCGTCTCGCGCCGGACAAAGGCATCCCCGCGTACAGCAACTCCATGTTCGAGACCTATTATAAGAAAACCTTTGCTCATAATACGGTAACGGTTGATGGCGATACCCAGCAGATCCCGACCGAGAACGGAGCCGAGATCCATGAACCGACCAAGCTGTTCCTTCCGGGCGAAGCGTTCGGAATAATGACTAACAGCTCGACAAAGGCTTATGCCGGGATGCAGCGTTATGAACGAACGGTAGCCGTGACTGGCGATTACCTGATTGATCTGTTCACAGTGGCTTCTGATACCCCTCGCCAATATGACTGGCTGCTGCATGGCTTGGGTGAGTTTACGCCGGGCAGTGAGTTAACACCAATGGAGGAAGCGCTGGGAACGAAGGATGCCTATCCTTTCTTCCAAAACGGACAACAAGCGGAACTGGAGGAGGCATGGAGCGGAGAGTGGCGGCTGCCGAGCGGAAATGGACTGAAACTGCACAGTCTAACCAGCTCGCCGGAGCAATCATCCGTGATGATCGTAGGCGAAGCGCCAGGGCCGGCGAACGATACGAGCGCCTACTCAACGAGTGTCGTGAACCGGATTAAGGACCGGCAAGAAGCGCAATTCGTCAGTGTGATTGAACCGCTCTCCGGTGAGAGCGGGATCGAGAGTGTACGGCGCACAGCCAGCGACCAGATGGAGATTAAGCTGAAGGATGGCCGGACGCAGGTGTTTTATTTCAACGGAGCCCTTGAAACCGAGGGTGAGCTTCAATACTATTGGGCGGACGGCAACGGATACCAAGCGGCGGATGTAACCGTCGAAGCTGCTCTGGCAGGCACGGAGCTGCAGCTGACCGCTGGTACGCCGGCTGGTGTGAGCGGTGTGACGGCGATTGTCTACGCACCAGGGACAACACGGGTGTTATGGAATGGTGAGCAAGTGGACTATACGGAAGACAACGGATTCGTAAGAATTCAGTTTGAGACAGATCCCGGGGAGGAGCCGCCAGTGTTGCCACCCGGATGGTCAGGGCCTAGCTTCCCTCCAGTCAGTCAGAGCAGAGTGGAACGCTTCATACAACCGGCTGTGGCGGCAGAACTTGCCCTTGGGGATGCGATTCGCGTGTCGGTCCCTGTGGGCGCCATGGGCGAATCGACCCGGTATGTCATCGAGCAAGTGAAGGATGAGCAGCTGCTACAGCGGTTGTTCGAAGGTGGCTTGAAGCCGCTGAGCGGCATATTTGAGATTACAAAGGACAAGGAAGGGAACTTCCTGGTACCGATTCGGATCCGCCTGGCGTTCGATCCTTCCTTGTTGACAGAGGGACAGGAGCCTGCCATTCATTACTATGATGAGCAGCAGCAACAGTGGGTGGACATGGGCGGAACGGTGGCGGAATCTTTTATTGAGGTGACATCTAATCACTTAACGAAGTTTGTTGTACTGGCCGTGGACTCGGAATTGGCTGAACCGGAAGCATCCGGGGAACCGTCAGGGCCGGGTGAGCAGCTGACACTCTCCGATATCGGCGGGCACTGGGCCGAGGCGGAGATTCGCAAGGGGCTGCAAGCTGGTTATGTGAAGGGCTATCCAGACGGGACCTTCCAGCCATCGCGTCCGGTTACGCGGGCAGAGTTCGTCGTCATGCTCATGAATGCACTCCAGCCGCAGGGGCCATCTGCAGCGCTACCGGACTTCCGGGACGCGGGGACAGTCCCGGACTGGGCCAGGCCGTCGGTCTCGCAGGCGGTTCAGTCCGGGCTGGTGCAGGGCTATGAGGATGGGAGCTTCCGACCAGGTGCCCGCTTGACGCGAGCACAGCTTGCTGTCATCCTTGCAGGCGCGCTGGACTCGTCTGCAGAGGCTGGGGGTGCTGTGGCCTTCGCAGATGCCGCCGCCATTCCGGCCTGGGCGCTGCCCGCAGTCAGCCGTGTGCGTGAAGCGGGACTCATGCGAGGCAGAGACGGCAACCGGTTTGTGCCGCAGGCGGACATGAGCAGGGCTGAAGCGATTACTGTCATTGTACGATTGATGACATTCCTGGAGGAATAACGAACCATTGGAGGGCATCCAGTTATCAGTCTAGGCTGATGACTGGATGTTCTTTTTGGTCAACCTTCAACACCTATGTGAAATTCTTATGATGTTAAGCGCCTCTGATTGACGAGTAAATTAGACATGGCTATAATGAATTTTGAAATCGTTTTCAGGTACATTTTGGAAACCACGAGCGTATAGCCTGACGCATAACCATTGACATCCACACGGAGGAGGACATGGGATGAGAAGGATTGATACTGCGCTAATCACGCTGAATTATTCGGAGGAAATTGTGAAGCTGGTGAAGGATGCTTTGCATCCGGCCACCATTATTCAAGCGCACCCTAAGGATGCAGAAGCCATCGAAGCTGCTTTGGAGGTCGTTGACGTGGCGTTTCTGACAGGCGACCTGGATCAGCGATTTCTGCATGCGCCGAAGCTGCAGTGGGTTCATTGTGACCATGCGGGCTTGGAGCGGAGTGCCTGGCCGGAGCTGCTGGAGAAGGGAATTGCGGTCACCGGCTCGGCTGGACGTTCATCACCGGCGTTGGCAGAGCACGCTATCTTTTTCATGCTGGCGTTATGTTACCGGTATGCCGACTTGCTCGATGCGCAGCGAGCCCATCAATGGGGCGTTCCGCATTCTGAAGAACTCCGGAGCCTGTATGGCAGAACAGTCGGCATCATTGGTCTGGGCAACATCGGCTGCGAGCTGGCCGTCCGTGCCAAGGCGATGGGAATGAATGTACTGGGGTACCGTAGGAACTCGGCGCCCCTGCCACCGGGTGTGGACCGGTGCTATTACGGGGAAGAAGGCGACGGATTGCAGACGTTACTAACGGAGAGCGATGTGGTGGTTCTGGCTGTCCCGTTGACGGATGCGACGTACCATTTGATCAGCAGAGAAGAGCTGGCCATTATGAAGAACAGTGCCTTTATTATTAACATGGCCCGGGGCGCAGTCATTGACGAGGAAGCTTTAATTGAGGCTTTGTACGAAGGGCAGATTGGTGGGGCGGGTCTTGATACATTCACCCAGGAGCCACTGTCACCGGACAGCCGGCTGTGGGATGCACCGAACACGCTCATCACTCCGCATATGACGCCGCAAGTGCCCGACCGGACGATGCGCTCGATCAACATCATGATCGATAACATCCGCCGGTTTCGGGAGGAGGAGCCGCTCCACAACCAGCTGACGGAGAGGGAGCTGTTTACTGTACTGAGGAGCAACAAGGGATCGTAAGGTTAGTAGTGCCGGCTTCCCGGCTGTCAGACGTCTCGTGTCATCATTTATGATGCGAGACGTCTTTTTATTTATCTGAAACGGACCGGCATTCTGCCTGCTGGGGGCAGTGTATAGCGGGGCGGAACGGAAATTAGAGTTGTGCTATGGCGCATCATCATGAGGGGCCCCAATACTTTTGTCGGCCAAGCGCATCCGTTTTTTGGTAAACTAGAGGCAAGCTGGTTGCTCAATAGAGTAATTCAATAATGATAAAAAATTTTTTTTCAACGTTGTCGATTTAGTCGTCGATGGTTCGTCGTTCTAATAAGGGCCGATCATGACAGGGACATGGCCTACTTGAAAAGGGAGTGAGCGTAGATGAAATTCATGATGATTGTCAAAGCGACGGAAGATTCCGAGGCCGGAACGCCACCGAGTCCTGAGCTGTTCGAAGCGATGATGCGATACAATGAGGAATTGGCCAAAGCAGGCGTACTCCTGGCAGCAGACGGACTTCATCCGACCTCGGGGGCGATCCGCATCTCCTACGAGGAGCCAGGCGCCAAACCAACGATTACCGATGGTCCGTTCAGCGAATCCAAGGAAGTGATTGCCGGCTATACGCTGATTGAAGTGCGGTCCCGGGAGGAAGCGATTGAGTGGGCGCTCCGAATGCCGGATCCACATGGCAAGGGCGAGGGACGGATCGAATTGCGACAGGTGTTTGAAGGTTCGGAATTGACACAGGATGCCGATATGCTGGAGGCGCATGAGGCGATGACCGGGGAGCTGCAGCGGCGTAACCGGACATGACGAATGCCGCCAGCAGACGGGCGGTCGAAACGGTCTGGCGACTGGAATCCACCCGATTGATCGCTGGCCTGACACGGATGGTGCGAGATGTCGGATTGGCGGAGGATCTGGCGCAGGATGCGCTGGTTCTCGCGCTTCGTACCTGGCCTGAGTCGGGGATTCCCGACAAGCCCGGTGCCTGGCTAATGACAGCGGCCAAACGCCGGGCCATCGACGGGATGCGCAGACTCAAACTTCAGGATCAGAAGTATGCTGAAATCGGCCGCCATGCCGAGTCCACTGTTGAGGATGAGGCAGGCGAGGGGGTAGATAGTGAGATCAAAGACGATTTGCTGCGGCTGATCTTCATGACCTGCCATCCTGCCTTGTCCCGGGAAGCAAGGGTTGCGCTAACGCTGCGGTTGCTTGGCGGATTGTCGACCGATGAGATCGCGCATGCCTTTTTTGTCTCGGAGCCAACGATTGCGCAACGCATTGTTCGCGCCAAACGACGATTGCGGGAGGTGCGGGCCGAGTTCATCATCCCTGATGGCGATGAATGGAAGAGTCGGCTCGAGACGGTACTTGAAGTCATTTATTTGCTCTTCAATGAAGGCTATGCGGCTTCCTCCGGCACCAGTTGGATGCGTCCGCTGCTGTGCCAGGAAGCGATCCGTCTGGGACGAATTCTTGCCGGAATTGCCCCAGCCGAGCCGGAGGTTCAGGGCTTGCTAGCGCTAATGGAGATTCAAGCATCGCGGTTCCGGGCTCGCATCTCGGCAGCTGGCGAGCCGGTTCTACTTCAGGATCAGAATCGTGCGTTGTGGGATCATCTCCTAATCCGGCGCGGGTTGGTGGCGCTTGAGCGGGCCAAGTCGCTAGGTCGACCGCTGGGCCCCTATGTGCTGCAGGCCTCGATTGCGGCTTGTCATGCGGTCGCCCGGACGGCGGAGGAGACAGATTGGGTGAGAATCGCAGCCCTCTACGAAGCGCTGTGCCGCGTGATGCCATCACCGGTTGTAGAGTTGAATCGCGCAGTGGCGGTAGCGATGGCATTTGGTCCTGCCTTCGGTCTTCAGCTCGTTGAGCAACTGGAACGCTTGCCGTCGTTGGCGGCTTACCATCTGCTACCTAGTGTAAAAGGAGATTTCCTGGAGAAGCTTGGGCGTCGCCAGGAAGCACGGGAGGCCTTCGAGCACGCCGCATCGCTGACACGCAATGCGCAGGAGAAGGAACTGCTGTGGAGGCGAGCTGCTGCGTGTAATGCAGAACCACAGGAAAAAGCAGACCCGCAGAAAAAGGGAGGAGATCCGGGATGAAATTCATACTGCTAACCCGATCCAGCCGATATGCGGAGGCGGGAATTCAGGCAAGTACTGCAAGTCTCGCCGCAACCGAGGACTATCTGGAAGAGCTGGCGGCAGCGGGCGTGCTAGTTGCGACCGAGGTTTTGTCCCCGAGCTCGAGCGGATGGCTACTGTCTTATCCTGTGCCCGGCTGTGAGCCAGTACTTACACCTGGTCCGCTGGATGAGCCGCAGCAGTTGGTTGCAGGCTATACTGTCATCGAAGTGGAACATGAAGAGGAAGCAATGCAATGGGCCAGACGTATGCCCGACCCCAATGGATACGGGGAGGGAGCCGTCGAAGTACGCCGGATACGCGAAGGAAGCTTACCTACGCATCAGGGCTTCCAGCAAGTGATGGAAGACGAACTAAGAAGCCGTATCGGATTGCGGCTGCACGACCAACTACATGTAAGAATAGAGGAGAAATGATGATGAACCAGGAAGTGACCGACTTTATTGAAGCTGTAAAAGTACCTTGGCAAGGCGAATTGTGTGCAGCGCTCCGGGAGATTGTCCATACGGCGATTCCTGAGGTACAAGAGCGCATCCAATACAAGAAGCCGCATTTTCTCAAAAACGGCAAATATGCTGCCGTAATCTCGACCTCGAAAGATGCTGTAAGCTTTACCATTTTTAATACAAGTGAGCTCACTCTGCCGGAAGGGTTCGAAGGCCCACCAGAGCGCAAGACCATCAAGCTGCGTCAAGGTCAGGAAGCGGACAAACAAGCCTGGATTGCGCTCGTTACCCAGGCGTCAGCAGGACTGTCGTGAGCAGCATCATTTCAAAAGACGGTACCCGAATCGCCTACGACAAAGTGGGAACGGGTCCGGCGCTTATTCTCGTCGCGGGTGCATTCAGCTATCGCAAGTTTCCGGCACAGCTGCAGCTTGTGGAGCTGTTGTCCGATCAATATACCGTCTACAATTATGATCGCCGGGGGCGCGGAGACAGCGGGGACGCGACTTCCTATACGATTGCACGCGAAATCGAAGATTTGGAGGCCCTGATTGCCCAAGCCGGAGGTACGGCCTATGTGTGGGGCTTGTCCTCGGGGGCGGTTCTCGCCTTGCAGGCAGCAGCAGGCGGCGCCAATATTGCCAAGCTGGCTCTGCATGAGCCGCCCTTGGTCGTAAGTACGGAAGGCCACCGGCCGCCAGAAGATTTTCTTGCCCAGGTGACGAAGCTAATAGCCGCTAATGATCGGCCCGGGGCCATCAAATATTTTATGACAAAGGGAATGGGGGCGCCTGCATTCATCGTTACGATGATGCGTCTCATGCCTGGCGTGTGGCGCAATCTGATGGCGGTGGCGCACACGCTACCTTACGATGCAGCACTCATGGAGGGCTATATGGTTGGGAAACCGTTGCCAGCAGCATGGCAGGATTCTGTTATCATGCCGACCTTGGTTCTGGCGGGAGAAGAAAGTCCGATCGCCCTGCGCAACGGCGCCCGGGCGTTTGCTGATCTGCTTCCAAATGCAGAGCTGCGAAGCAAGCGGGGGCTCGGTCATACCAAGAAGCTGGATGCCCCGCGCATCGCAGCCGAGTTGAAAACATTTTTTGTGTAGGATTCGCAGACGCCACATAGACAAATAAAAGACATCCCGCCTCAACTTCCGGGATGTCTTTAATCGTACTATGATAGTGAAAAATGCTGAAGCAGCCGTCGTAGCATAACCACCGCTTGAGCGTTGGTTGCTGGCTGCTTGGGAGCAAATGCCCCGTCTGGCATGCCAATAATAATTTTGGCTGTATAGAGCTCATTAATGGCCGCTCTCGCCCAGAAGGCGATGTCCTCTGCGTCAGCCAATTGAGCAGCTACATCTGCCTGCGCCACACGCTCATTCGCTATGAGCCCCACAGCAGAACCATGCTCCTGGATAAAAGCCAGAGCACGAGCCATCATTACGGCCATTTCCTCGCGGGTCATGAGCATCTCCGGTCTGAAGGCGCCATCGTCGTATCCGCTGATTAATCCCGCTTCCCATGCTGCGTTGTATACTTTGATTAAAGGATCGGTTTCCTCCACATCATGGAATAATTGCAGCCCGGTCATTTCGGGAAGGCCAAGCGCCCGGACGAGCAGCGTGGTAAACGTTGCCCGGCTAACCGGTGCATCTGGGGCAAGGGAGTCCTCCTTGTCAATCTCCCATACCCGAGTTCCTGTGAGAAACCCGATATCAGGTCCTGCCCAGTGATGCTGCCAGTCTGTGAAGACAGACAAGGATTCTACGACTGTGAATACGCCAGATTGCAACGAGAAAAAGGAGATCTGATCTGCACCGTTCGGCAGTTCAGATGGTGTCCTATGCAGGTGCTGACCTTCTTCACCAATCCGTACAACGGAAAGGTGACTTGAAGTGTTAGGAGCATCCAAGGTTAGACGGTGGGCAATATAGCGGTCGCCATATACCCCAGCAGTAGCTCCATCCAGTAGAATGGACAGCTCTGCAATCTCCGACACGGGACGCAAGCCCAGACTGGATAACGTCTCCTTGGCTGCGGTCTCTTCTTCGTCTGTTAATTTGGCCAGACGCAGGGTCACGATCTCGCTGCTGCTATCCTGGCTAACTAGTGCTAGCGGCAGTGTGATACCGGCACCGTTTACGCGAATCTCAATCGTACCGTCAGGGAATGCTCGCCACATTCGTCGCAGTGTCGCAGCTGGCAGTTCAACAAGCACGATGGATTCGGCGCGGTCCATCTCGATGATTGCATGCCGGTCTCCCTCGAGCAAATTCAACATGGCTAGCACTTGAGCTTCATCAAATGTCAGCGTTGCAGCATAGCGGCCGTCAGTTGTTTGACTCGAAGTGAACGTGACTTGGGTGTCGGAGCCATTAACAGATACAAGTGTAGTCGATTGAGTCTGCGGCGCAGGAGGCATGACGGGCGGGTAATAAATGACGCCGCCATCGGTCTGCAATCTGGCCAGCTCGATGCGGCCTAACTCTAGCAAGGCTCCTGCCGTGATATCTACTGTCCTCGTGACCGGCTGGTAGCCGGGAGCAGTGATTTGAATCGAGACGGTAGCCGCTCTTAGATTCGTAATCTGAAACGTACCGTCAGAAGCAGTGACGACCATACTTTCTCCATCGACGGTCACAGCAGCCCCAGGTATCGGATTGCCCCCACTGTCGTGGACCGTGCCAGCAATAGACCCGGTAACAGGCGGTCTGGCTTGCACCGTCACTGTCACCTCTGCCGTGTGGCCACCATCCTGGGTCTCGACTGTTACCGTCGCCGTGCCGGGAGCAAGCGGCGTGATTTCGCCCGCCTGATTAACCATGGCTACCTCGGGATCCTCACTGCTCCAGCTAACCGCTTGGTTGTCGGCATTCGCCGGTTCGATAGTCACTGTGACCCGCTGCGGCGGATCGCCTGCAGTGAGCGTCAGATCTGCGGGTTCCACACGGATTCCCGTCACCCGGATCGCTGCCCGGATGTGCAACTCTTCTAACTGTATAGAGCTCCATGCCTGAATGAGTCCGCTGCCGTCTGTCACATACAGACTGAGATATTGGCCTGCCGCCACTCCCGTAATGTCCTCATCTGCCGTGTACGCTACCGCCTCAGCCGGGAGCGCCTCCCCCACCATTGGCCTTTCGAGGGCCACATCCGAAAGTAGATAAGCGAAACTATGAAGTGGCTCTACCCGTTCACCAGATGCCGCGACGCTCCCGATTACAGCTCCAGGGCGGACCTCGAAGGTGGCTATGTCGGGAGCCGGCTCAGGTACAGGCGGTCTGGCTTGCACCGTCACTGTCACCTCTGCCGTGTGGCCACCATCCATAGCCTCGGCTGTTACCTTTGCTGTGCCTGGGGTCAACGGCATGATCTCGCCCGCCTGATCAACCGTGACTATCTCGGGATCCTCACTGCTCCAGCTAACCGCTTCGTTATCGGCATTCGCTGGTTCGATAGTCGCCGTGACACGCTGCGGGGAATCGCCTGCAGTTAGCGTCAGCTCCGCGGGTTCCACACGGATTCCCGTCACCCGGATCGCTGCCCGGATGTGCGATTCTTCCAACTGTACAGAGCTCCATGCCTTAATGAGCCCGCTGCCGTCCGTTTCGTACAAGCTAAGGAATTTAGCTGCTGCTACACCCGTGATGTCATCGCCTGTCACGTAAGGCATCGCCTCAGCCGGAAGAGCATCCCCCACCATTGGCCTGTCGATAGCCACATCCGAGAGTAGATAAGCGAAATTGTGCAGCGAATCTGCCCGTTCACCGGATGCGACGACGCTCCCGATCACAGCTCCGGGGCGGACCTCGAAGGCGGCTATGTCTGGAGCTGACTCCGTTACGACAAGCTGCAGGGCAGCTTCTGCCGAGGCGGACCCGCTATCCTCTGCAGTGACGGAGACGACAAATGCTCCGCCTGTTTCCGGGATTCCCCGCAGCAAGCCGGAGGCTGTCAGTTCCAGGCCGTCCGGCAAGCTGGTGGCGTTCCACGTCAGACCTCCGCCAGCGCCGTCAAAAGCGGTCAGTTGAACCTCGTACTGTTCGCCCTTAAGTGCTTGAGGAAGCTCTTCCGTAAGGACGGCAGGCCGCAGATAAGGATAGCCGTCGTTGATATCCGGATGAATCACCCAGGTTGTAGCGAAGTCCCAACCGACGTAGGTCGATTGCTGGTGCATCTCGGCTGTGGTCTTCGCCATGGATACGGAGTTCGGTTCTGTAGCAACGCCGGTGGCTGCACCGGTCGTCATGGCATCGAAGAAAGATTGTTGGATGTCGCCATAGACAAAAAAATCTGCTGTCAGCCCACCATAATAGCTGAAGAGAGCGTTCGTGTTGGTAGACTGATCGATCGCCCCGGTTGCGTAGATGCGTGTACCTGTGCCGTTTACAATATTTCCCGAAACACCGGCGGAGCGCAACGCATAACGCTCGTTGTGAATCCGATTGGAGATTGAACCTCTTGCATAGGCATCTTCGATACTACTGTTGCCCATGCTCCCGACGAGACCGCCGGCATACATATTACCGGTAGCGCCGACGACGACATCGGCAGTTGAATAAGAACGAGTAACTAATCCGTAATTCACGAGTCCGACCAGTCCGCCCGCCAAGCTTAATCCTGCACCGGGTGACGATCCGCTTTCTACCGACCCCAACGAGTAGGAACGGTCGATGCTGCCTCCCTGTACTAGGCCTGCCAATATCCCGGCGTTGTGCCCTCCACGGATTTGACCTTCCACGCCGAGATTGCGGATAGTGCCACTGGAGCTGCCAAAGAAACCAGCAGACTCCAGTTCATTTCCGGTTACAGAAATGCCGGAAATAAGGAATCCATTCCCGTCGAATACGCCGTTGAAAGGAGGTATGCCATTTCCTCCAAATGGCTGCCAATCATATCCTGAGAGATCGACAGACGCGAGAAGCCGAATATTGGCTGTCAGATACTCTTCCTGGTTTTTGTTCATATAAATCAGATGCTCCCGGTGCGTCAACAATACCCATCCATCGCGTTCGGGCGGGCGCACATCATCCTCGGCCTGCACACTTGGAATCGGCAACGCCATCTGAATGACGAGCACCATAATTAATAGCCATGCGCTGCCGATGTTTAACTGTCTCAAACAATCCTCTCCCTCTAATTGTAAATACAAAGGTACATGTTCTTCCTTGCTTATCCTAGTTTAGTATAAAATGAATCTATCAGATGGTTCATAATTGTGTCATGTTAAGCCCGGGAGTGATGAACACATGGAGAAATCAGAGGAATCGGCCTATCATTCTGACGGGTTGTATCCCATTATAGGCATCGATCAGGAGTTGGAAAGTCTGGCTGAATGGATGAACGATCCGGATGCACAGCTTAAGCTTGTCTCGGTGACAGGTATTGGTGGGATCGGCAAAACGACGCTGCTATTAGAAACCGGTAAAAAAGCCATGCAAGGCGGAGCCATGACGTTATGGTTGGACGGTCAAAGCGAGCTGGTCTCACCTGCGGCTTTCTTGTCCGCGCTGGAGCTCGCGATGGAGAGCGAATACGGCATCCGCCGCCAGTCGGATGTGTCGCTGCTGCAGAGCATCGTCTTGCAGATCGGGAGCCGCAGGACCGTCCTGCTCATTGATAATTGCGAGGAGATCGGGCGACTGGAAGGGTGGCTGATGTCCAGTTTTCTGCCTGTCCTGGCCAATGCGCCTCTCATGCTTGTGTTTGCATCCCGGAGGGGACCTGCCCTCTCCTGGCGAACCAATCCAATGTGGGGCCCGCGCTTGCGGCATGTGCCGCTTCGGCCTTTCACGCGCAAGCAAGTCCTGGATTACGTACGGGGGGCCGGGCTCGAACCCTCGCTCCAAGAGCAGGTCGCCCATCTGACGGATGGACACCCGTTATCGCTCGCCTTAACCCTTGATTTGATGCGGTCCCGGGGGGCAGATCTGGCACGAGCACTGGACGAGCTGCCCTCTCTGCTCAGTGCCGAATTACTCCTGGAGGTTACCTCTCCGGCTCTGTATGAAGCGTTGGGGGCGTTGGCGGTGTTGCCCGCAGCTGACCAGTCATGGCTTGACCGATTGCTGCCGTCGCCGCTGTCCGCTGCAGACTATATAGCTCTGGGCCAGCTATCGTTTGTCCGCCTGACGTCCGGAGGCATGGTACTGCACCATGTCGTCGCGCGTCTGCTCCGAGAGGATCATGCGCAGCGGTGGCCGCAGCGATTCCAAACCATGCGCCACCGCACGCTGGAGTTGTTGGCCGATAAGTTCCACACCGTCGACCGGCGGATGCAGCTGCGCATTGCTGCACATGTGCTGGAGCTATACCGTGAGCTGTTGCCGGCTGCCAGCGCTTATGCAAACTTCGCTACACGTCTGGAGCCGGGAGAGGGCCGAATGGCAGGTGAAGCAGATATGCCGGTCCTACAACGGCTGCTCTCTGCCTCGAAGGAAAGACCTTTCTGGCAGTCCGAGTTGGTGAACCCGAATGACTATGAAGCGCTGTTATCTGCCATCTATCACAATTGTCCGGAAGGGATCGTCGCCGTGTATGACGACACTGGATCTCCGGTGGCATTTTGTGCCGGTCTGCGGCTGCACAAGGGAACGTTACCGCTCATGGACCGCTTTGCTCCGGGCTGGAGGGTTGTTTTTGCAGAGGAGTCGGAGTCGGAATTGGCGGAACGTCCGGCCGAGCTAGCGGACACCTTATTTGTGCTGCTCGCCGCCGTTGACGTGAGTCGCAGATTGTATGCCGCTGAGGAATTGGGCGCACTGCTGATGAGGCAATGGCTGATTACGTTGACCGAGGGCTTGCGGGGGATTGCTCTGACGGCCGATCCCCATCTTCATGCGCTGCTGCCCCAGCTGGGATTTCGCGAAGTCGCTGTTCCGCCAATAAGCCAACAATCGGGCGAGCCTCTCTCCAGTAAGGCATCCGTTTTGAAAGCTTGGGTGCTGGATTTCCGGCATGCAGCTTTTCATGAATGGGTAGAGCAGGTGATTCAACGCTCGGATGCCATAGCGGAGGGAGGAATAGTAGCCGGGGCGGCGGCTTTCACCGATGGGCAGTCTCAGGCAGCTGAAGTCATCAACGAGCAAGAGATGAAGCTTGCACTGGAGCACTTGTTTGAGGCAGAGAAATTGAGCGGCTTGACCTTGCTCCAGCGTTCGGGGATGACTGAGGGAAGGTTACGAGAAGTAATATGTGAGATGTTGCAAGCCACTGTTCCGGCGCCTCCGTTGTCACAGGTGGAACAACAGCTGCTCTACGATAGCTACATCCGTCGTGAAGCCAACAAGAATGAGCTCGCAGCAGCGTACCATTTAAGCAGATCCACGCTGTATCGCCATACCAAGGCAGCTATCCGCCATCTTGCTTCTGCGTTGTCGCAACGAATATTCACTTCATAGATGAAAACATGGGAATGTGGTATCCTGTACCTGACTCTAATGTAAGAAGAGGTGTAGTATGGAAGTTACAACAATCGTGCTGATTGTACTCGGCTTCATGATGGTCACCTCTGCGCTGATTCTGACGATCATTTTCCGGATGATTAAGGAGAAGCAGGGAGAAAAGAGGCAGCGTCAGATCATTCTGGCAGAAGGTGCTGCAGCTTCAGCTGTCGTCGAGTCGATTCAAATGACAAACGCTACAATGGACCAGCAGCCTGGTGTCATTCTGGAGGTGTCATTCGTTAAGCCGGACGGCGAGACGGCGAAGGCAGTCATCGATACGTTCATACCTGTGATCCACGTTCCTGCATTTCAACCAGGCAAGACGATTGAGATCCGGTATCTGGACGGCGAGACGATCCAGGCTGAAGCAGTGGAGGCGTATATCCCTTGAGGATGTGCGCCTTGCTTGTATGGAAGGCGAGTCTTAGCTTGCTTAACGTATTATTCTGGAAACCCACTCTTTTAAATTGTCATTGACAGCAAGCGGGGAGGGTGCTAATATTGGATACAACTAATTCTGAGTAAAACAATTGGCATTATAGGTTATTATGATGGCATTGACCATTCCAATGGAGATGTGGGCTTTTGCACTTGCCTGCTCCGGCATTGACCGGAGACAAGCATATGCACAAGCCGGCATCTTTTTTTGTTTTTTCATACAGAGGGAGGCAGAAATCGTGGTTAGAATCAGCAAATGGACCTTATTCATTCTTATCTTGGCCGTGGCCTTGGCAGGTTGCGGAGGGGGCAATAGCAACAACACGGCACCGCCAACCGAGCCACAACCTGCGGCAGAAGGCGGAGCGGCAGAATCAGAATCGCAGGAACCGGTAACCATTACATTCTGGAATTATGGCAATACGATTACCGATACGGAGTTTAACAAGCTCATCGTGGAACCAACCAAGGCGAAGTATCCTCACATTACGCTAGAGCGTATTAAGACGGATTCGGATACGACGCCGGAGGATTTGCTCTCAACCGGTCAAATTCCGGATATCATCTACACAAGCAGCGGCCCGTCTTACTACCGGTTCCTGGATCTGGGCGTGGTACAAGAGCTGGATGAACTGATTGAAAAGCATGGTGTTGACATCGACAGGATCAAGCCGGCAATCCTAGACTCCATCCGCAGCTTCACCCCCGACGGGAAGCTGATTGCCGTGCCATTATCCTTCAATCTATTTATTACCTACTATAATAAGGAAATCTTCGACAAGTTTAATGTCCCGTATCCGTCCGACGAGCCACAGACCTGGGAGGAGTGGTTAGAGCTGGGTCGCAGGCTGACGGTCCAAGATAGCGGCGTGCAATATATCGGGATCGATCTCGGCGGGCCAGGCAGCCTGGTCCGCAGTCTGGATCTGCCCAATGTAGATCCTGCTACCGGGCGCTCGACACTGGCAGACCCCCAATGGACGAATATATTTGATCTTCTGAAGTCGCAATATGAAATTCCCGGCTTTATCGGTGAGAATCAGGAAATCGGCTACGACCGCGTCACCTTCATGCAGGACCGCCGCTTGGCGATTCGCCCAGCCTTCCTGGCCAACATGGTTGGTCCGTTGGAGGAGCTGAGACAAGAGGGTATCGAGCTGGATTGGGATATCGCGCCGGCCCCGAGCTTTGGCGACAACAAGGTGGGCGGCAGTATCCATTCCGTCATTTTGTCTAACCAGAGCAAGCATTTAGATGATGCGTTCCTGGTTATCGCGAACATTCTATCGGATGAAACCCAGCGTCTCGTGTCGCGCAATGGTCGTGTACCGGCGATTATCAATCCTGAGCTGGAGCAGGAATTCGGAGCAGATATTGAAGTGCTGAAGGGCAAGAAGGTCGAAAATGTATTCAAGCTGGAAGCCAAGCCGAACAATCCCCCTCATGTTCTCGACAACCAGTTAGGGGATGTACTAGGCAAGGCGGCGGAGGAAATTGCTCTGCAAGGCAAGGATGTCAATTCGGCACTTCGCACAGCGGAAGAAGAGAGTAACCGAATTATCGAGACATGGGAGAAAACAGGCTCCTGACAACAGGACAGAAAAAATGGAGGCGTATCATATGAGCGGCGAAACAGCGGTTAAGCTGACAGCGGATGTGCTGGTCATCGGCGGTGGACCTGCAGGAGCATGGGCCGCGTGGAGTGCGGCATCCCAGGGGGCCAAGGTGGTTCTCGTCGACAAAGGCTATCTGGGCTCCAGCGGAGCGACCGCGCCAGGGGGCACGAACTTGCTCTATCTTCCTCCCGATCGTGAACTGCGGGAGAAAGCTGTACAGCAACGGATGGAATCCGGCGGTTTTCTCTCGGAAGCGGACTGGATCCACCGGGTGCTGGATCAGGTGTATATCAATCTGGAACTGGTGGAGAAGTGGGGTTATCCGTTCGTACGGGACGAAGATGGCGTGCCGCAACGTAATCATTTGCAGGGACCCGAATATATGGCGCTGATGCGCAAGGCAGTCAAAAAAGCGGGTGTCAAAGTACTGGATCACGCGCCTGCGCTGGAGCTGCTTGTGGATGAGCATGGCGTCGGCGGGGCCAGAGGCATCTTGCGCCAACAGAACAGAGACTGGGAAGTCGAGGCTGGGGCCGTGGTCATTGCGACCGGAGGCTGTGCCTTCCTCAGCAAAGGACTGGGCTGTAATGTCCTCACGGGTGACGGCTACCTGATGGGTGCGGAGGTCGGAGCGGAGTTGTCCGGCATGGAATTCTCCAGGCGGTATGCGCCAGCGCCAGCATTTAGCTCCAACACCCGGTCGCGATTGCTGGGCTGGGCGACCTATTACGACCAGGAAGGCAAGGAGCTGCAGGGGCGGCGAGACGGTGATTTTCTGGCGAAGTGTCTGCTGGAAGGGCCGGTCTACGCCATTATGAACAAGGCGGACACCCCGGAGAAACAGGCGATCTTGCGGTCCTCGCACGCAATCTTCTTCTTGCCTTACGACCGGGCGGGCATTGATGCCTTCACCCAGCCGTTTCCGCTGACACTCCGCTATGAGGGCACTGTGCGTGGCACGGGAGGACTGCGGATTGTCACTGACGATTGCGGCACGACTGTTCCTGGTCTGTACGCTGCAGGCGATGCTGCCACCCGCGAACGGATAACCGGTGCTGCTTCTGGCGGCGGCGCATTCAATGCGTCGTGGGCGATCTGCTCCGGCACATGGGCGGGAGCTGGCGCAGCCAAGCACGCCCGGACGGCTGGCGTGGGCAGCGTGCGGCGACTGCGGCCGGCGGGACGCTATGGCCTTGGCCGGCCTTCGGTCCAAGGCGATGGCCCCACGCCTGGGCAGATCGACACAAGGACGCTCATTCGGTCGATCCAAGCACAGGTGCTGCCGTTGGAGATCAATTATTTCCGCACCGAGAAAAGCATCGGTGAGGCGCTTGGCAAGCTGCATGCGCTGTGGCCCGAGGTGAATGCCCAGGCACCGGTCACGGTGCATGACCGGGTGCACGCCAGGGAGGCTGCCGCGATGGCTGCGACGGCGCGATGGATGTATACTGCTGCGCTTGCCCGCAAGGAGACACGCGGCGGCGGGTTACATGTGCTGCGGGAATATCCGGAGCTGGATCCGAATCAGCATCATCGCCTGCTTGTGTCCGGCCTGGAGCGCATTGAGGTGAAGCCGGACCGTTCGTTCCTGACTCCGCTGGCAGATCAGGCAGCACCTGCGCTGAAGGAGGCTGGAGCCCAATGATTGAGCTCGTTAGTGATGACCGTTGTATTGGCTGCAACCTGTGCGTCAAGGTATGTCCGACCAATGTGTTTGACAAAACCGCTCATGCCCCGGTGATTGCCCGCCAGGAGGATTGCCAAACCTGCTTCATCTGTGAGGCCTATTGTCCTGTGGATGCGCTCTATGTGTCCCCCTACACCGATGAAGCCGTAGACGTCGATGAAGAGACACTTGCTGCAGATGGTGTCCTCGGGAGCTGGCGGGCGACGCTTGGCTGGGGACCCGGCCGGACCAAACTGGCGGCGGTGGACCAGACGCCGTTCATTAATCGGATTTTGCCACCGCGGCCGGTGCGCGCAGCCGGAATCTCGGATGCCGGGTCACCAACCGGTTGACCCTGCAGCGGATTCTGTGTGCTGCCCGGATCGCGTGTCGTTTTTAGATAGCGATTGAGATGTAGTACCCCATCCCATCCAGGAAAGGATGATTGACATGAGTACCACTGCCCATCAAGCCGAAGATCAAGTCTGGCGTTCCCCGGAAGGTTACCGTCCCGAAGTGGCGGCTTCCCGTCTCCCTGAATTCCGTGTGCATCCGTTGATTCTGAATCGCTGGTCGCCGCGTGCTTACGCGGAGCAGCCGGTCAGTGATGAGCAACTGTATACTGTGCTGGAAGCGGCGCGCTGGGCCCCTTCATCCGGTAATGGTCAGCCCTGGCGCTTCTATGTTGCCGCAACGGAACCAGAGCGCGAGGTGTTCGGTCAGTTCCTGCGACCGCGCAACCGACTCTGGGCGTTAAAAGCACCGGTGCTGCTGCTGTTGGCTTCCTCCAAGGTCAAGGAGAGCGGGGAACCCAATGGCAGTCACGCTTTCGATGCGGGAGCGGCTTGGGCCACCCTTGCCATTCAGGCCAATTTGCTCGGTTTGTCCACTCGGGCCATCGGCGGATTTGATCAGGAAATTGCCCGCAAGCTGCTTGGTACACCGGATCATATCGCGCTGCATGCGGTTATCGCGCTAGGCTATCAAGGAGAGGCGGAACTGTTGGACGAATCATTCCGTGAGCTGGAGAAACCGAACAGCCGCAGAGCGCTGGCGGATACAATTTTGCCTGTTAATACTACATTCGAATCATAAGGAGGAACAGCAGATGAAACGAGCGGTGGAAATTAATGATGTGTGGCGGAAGCGAATTCTGGATCAGGTGGAAGGTCTGGCCTATGGCGTAGTACAAATTACGGTACATGACGGACAGATCGTGCAGATCGACCGTACCGAGCGAAGCCGCTTTGATGTGCCGAAGTGGTCGACCGGGGTTAAGCGCAATGAGCGCGCCAGCCGATGAGACGCTAAGTGCCGACGTCCTGGTCATCGGGGGCGGTCCTGCAGGTGCCTGGGCGGCGTGGAGTGCTGCTTCTCATGGCGCCCGCACCGTGCTCGCAGACAAAGGCTATCTCGGCACGAGCGGAGCAACCGCTCCGGGCGGGACCAACTTTCTGTATGTGGAGCCGGATGATGCGAAGCGTTCGCGGATGGTGGAGGAGCGTCTGGCCTCCGGCGGCGGGTTGTCAGAGGGGCCATGGATCTACCGTTTGATGGAGCAGGCCTATCTGAATATTCACCTCGTGGAGCAGTGGGGCTACCGCTTCCCGCTTGATGAGCATGGCAATCTCTACAAGGCTCACATGCAGGGCCCGGAGTACATGGAGTTGATGCGGCGTGTTGTGCGAAAAGCCGGCGTACACGTGCTGGATCAGCATCCGGCCTTGGAGCTGTTATCCGATGAGCATGGCGTTGGCGGCGCTCGTGGCGTCAACCGGCTGAATGGCCGGAGTTGGGAGGTCCGAGCTCATGCCGTCATTATCGCCACTGGTGGCTGCGCGTTTCTGAGCAAGGGGCTCGGTTGCAATGTCCAGACTGGCGACGGTCAACTGATGGCCTCCGAGCTGGGCGTGGAGATGTCGGGCATGGAGTTCAGCCGCCAGTATGCAACGACGGCGGCTTTTGGCACGATTACGCGCAATCGTCTGCTTTCTTTTGCCTCCTTCTATAATGAACAAGGTAAATTGGTCCATGAAGGTGGGCCGCGGGGTGACCATTTCTTCGCCGTCCAGTTGGATAAAGGCCCACTCTTCGCCCAGTTGACGCACGCGGATACTCCGGATAAACGCGAGATTCTTCGTGCCTCCACGCCACTTTGGTTCGTGCCTTTTGACCGGGCGGGCATTGATCCTTTCACACAAAAGTTTCCTATCGCCATGCGCTACGAAGGCACGATCCGCGGCACTGGCGGGATCCGGATCGTCGGCGAGGACTGCTCGACGGCGGTGCAAGGGCTGTATGCCGCAGGGGATGCGGCTTCGCGGGAGAAGACCGCTGGCGCCCGTTCCGGCGGCGGGGCATACAACGCGTCCTGGGCGATTGCTTCTGGTACCTGGGCTGGACAGGGAGCGGCACGCTATGCCGCTTCCCAGAAGGTGGAGGCCAGGCAACGCGAACTGCGTCCGGCTGGACGTCATGGACTGGAGCATACAGCGGTAACCACCGATCCGATTCCTGTACGGGAAGTGGTTAACCGGGTACAACAGGAGATGTTCCCGTTGCGAATCAATTATTTTCGCAGCGAGCCGGTGCTTGCCGCATCGCTGGAGCGGCTGAACCAGCTGTGGCCGCTCGTGCAGGGATCAGTATCACCTGGTGTCACCGCTGCTGTCCAGTCACGAGAAGCAGCTGCCATGGTCGTGAATGCACGCTGGATGTATACGGCAGCACTGCTGCGCAAGGAGACGCGGGGCATGCATACGATGGCAGAATACCCCGTGGCGGATGAGCGGCTCGCGCATCGGCTGCTGCTGTCAGGAACCGACCGGATCACCTATCGGCCGGAGTACGTGAAGGCGCGGGGCGGTTCGGTTTTGCCACCGGTCATCGTAAAGGAGGGACAGCCGATATGATTGAACTGGTCAGTGAAGACCGTTGCATCACGTGCGGTCTCTGTGTGCGCGTATGTCCGACCAATGTGTTTGATAGCGATGACAATGGCTTGCCTGTCATCGCCCGACAGGAGGACTGTCAGACCTGCTTCATGTGCGAAGCCCATTGTCCGGCGGATGCCCTGTATGTTGCTCATCATGCGGACGAGAAGGTGGAGGTGGAGGAAGCGGACCTGATTGCACGCGGATTGCTAGGGAGCTGGCGGGCGACGATCGGGTTTGGCAGCCATGGCGCCGTTTCGATGGCGGCTACCGATACCACCCCGATCCTGCGGACCATGCGGGCGTCGATTCAGTCGGAGCGATCCGTCTGAGCCAGAGCTAAACTCTGGTTAGGCAGGGAGGGCAAGGCACAGTACGAGGATAAGAGGGCTATCGCAGGGCGACCGCATCAGCGGAGGGAGAGGATCTCGCATGAGATCTGTCTCCTTTTTTTTATAGAGAGAGTTACCATCACGTATGAAAAAGGTGAAGAGATGAGACGACAAAACCAACTTGCACTATGGATGCTGGCGATGCTATTGCTGCTATCGGCCTGCGCCTCGGGCACGAACACTGCAGAGCAGTCTAACACAAGTGGGACGGACCAGAGCACACCAGCAGAACCGGTGACGGAGGGGAATACCAACGATGCTGCGGGTGCCCCGTTAGAGCCAATCGAATTGACGATTTTCAAATACGGCGGTGTTACGCTGACGCAGACTGAGGTGGCCACGTACTTCAAGCCGGTGGAAGAGAAATTTCCGCATATCACGATTAAGCTGCTGGACATCCCCGAAGGTGATCCGATCGAACCGTTGATTACAGCAGGTACGATTCCGGACCTTATCTTTGGCGGCAACTATGCCGAGCTGAAGGAAAAAGACCTGGTGGAGGATTTGACGCCATTGAAGGAGAAATTTGGCTATGACGAAAGTCGGCTGAAGCCGGAGGTGGTCAGTGCCATCCATCAGTCTTCGGAGGGGAATCAGTTTCCTTTTTCCATCAACCTGCCCGTCATCTACGTGAATAAAGACATCTTCGATCGTTTCAATGAACCCTATATTAATGAAGTGAAAACCTGGGATGAGATTCTGGACATTGCTTCCCGGCTCACGCGAACGGACGGCGGCGTCGATTACATCGGCATCGATCTGTCTCCTACCCGCCTTGGCAGCGGGCTGTCCCTGGATATTATCGATCCGGCGACTGGAGAAGCGGCGGTGACGAATGAATCGTGGTCCAAGGTGTTCCAAACGCTGGAGAAGCTGTACGCGATTCCGGGCTTCGTCAAGGGCGATGACTATCGTCATGATGACAAGGATGATGTGTTCTATGTGGACCAGAACCTGGCGCTATACTCGCATAATCTGGCCCAACTGGTCGGGCCGCTCGAGGAGCTGCGGCAGCAGGGCGTTACTCTGAATTGGGACTTCGCGCCGCACCCGAACTTTGAGGAAGCGCTTGGCTCCAGCATTGAGATTAATGTCCACCGCTTCGCTATCACGAAGGGCGGTCAGCATCAGGAGGAGGCCTATCAGGTACTCAATGAGCTGCTCTCGGACGAGGTACAGCGTCTGGTTAGCCGCAATGGCCGGGTGTCCGTCCTGAATGATCCGGCGCTGGAGGCGGAGTATGGTGCGGATATCGAAGTGCTGAAGGGCAAGACGATTGAAAATATTTTCAAGGCGGATCCACGCACGCTTAATGCAGAAAACGAGTATGAGCGCAAAATCTCCAAGCACCTGGGCGAAGCCGCCAAAGACCTCGCCATCGGCGGAGTCGACGTCAACACGGCTCTGCGAACCGCCGAGGAGCGCATTAATAAGGACCTGCAGACGCTCAAGAATACACAGTAGCGAGAGGATGCTGGAGAGTTCATGGCCCCGCATGGCATCGGTGGATGCTGGCGGGGTTTAAGTAACAAAGTGCACCTAATGTGAGGCGAATCGGCCAAACAGAGCAATCCAAGTAACAAAGTGCACCTAATGTATGGGGAATCGGGCAAACGGAGCGATCCAAGTAACAAAGTGCACCTAATGTATGGAGAACCGGGCAAACAGAGTGATTCAAGTAACAAAGTGCACCTAATGTGTGGGGAATCGGGCAAACGGAGCGATCCAAGTAACGAAGTGCACCTGAATGATGGGGGGAGTGGCGAGATCAGCTGGAATAAATGCCAAAGCGCAGTTGGATAAGGTGCGAGGGGAGAGATTAGCTGGAATAAATGCCAAACTGCAGTTGGATAAGGTGCGAGTGGCGAGAACAGCTAGAATAAATGCCAAACTGCAGTTGGATAAGGTGCGAGTGGCGAGAACAGCTAGAATAAATGCCAAACTGCAGTTGGATAGGGTGCGAGTGGCGAGATCAGCTGGAATAAATGACAAACTGCAGTTGGATAAAGTGCGAGTGGCGAGAACAACTGGAATAAATGCCAAAGCGCAGTTGGTTAGAGTGCGAGCGGTCTGGTCAGTTTATTTCACTCTCTCTTGTGCACTAAGAGCCCCGCCAGTTATCCCGGCGGGGCTCTTAAAATGGTGAGGTCGTTGCCCACCGTCATCACACGTGCTTATCGCTCATTCGGCTACCGTCCGGCGCATAGTGGCTATCAACCATTGTCCACTCACCACATACCACACAGTGACTATAACCATTGCCCACTCCCGCACTCCGTACAGTGCCCAACCTATCACACACGGTCTATCAAACTGTTGTCCGCTCACCGTCCTCTCACCATTAACCATCAATCATACACAATCTACTATCACTTCATGACCCGCCATGGTGAGCACTTGGCTACACCGGCACCGCATCATAGCGGACCGAGATATCGTCGAGGCCCCATAGTGCAATGCGGTGGAGCTGGGCCGGGTCTTGCTCGGGGTACTCGGCCAGGGTATGCATGGCGCGGGTTTCGCGGCGCTGCAGCGATGCGGTGTGCATCCAGCGCGCGGTGGCGGTCATCGCGGCCAGCTCGCGGGAACGCAGACGCTGCTGCAGCGAAGCCGCCTCCGCCGGGCGGCCAACCGTGGGCCAGAGTGCGTGCAGGCGCTGCAGCGAATCGCGCAGCCGGGACTCGCTGCGGAAATAATTGATATCGACCGAGACTTCGTGCTTGATTGCCTGAAGCAGCTCCGCATTGCTCGGTTGATCGCCGGATTGGCGCACCTGCCGACCGCCGCCAGCCTCTCCTTCAGAAGGCTCAAGTCCATAACGGCCGGCCGATTTCAAGTTGCGTGTGTGTGCGGCCTGCTTGTGAGACAGCGCATAAGCCGCTGCGGCTTCACCTGACCAGGTGCCGGAGCAAATGGCCCACGAAGCGTTGAATGCGCCGCCGCCAGACATGCCGCCCATCAGTCGCTCACGGGAGGCCGCATCCCCGGCCGCGTACAAGCCGGCCACCGAGGTTGAGCAGTCTTCTCCAGCCAGCCGGATGCCGCCTGTGCCACGCACGGTGCCTTCGCAACGCGTCGTCAGCGGGAATTTTTGCGTGAAAACGTCGATGCCTGCGCGGTCATAAGGGAGGAAGAAGATCGCATGGGATTTGCGCAAGATCGCCTGCTTCTCGGGGGTGTCCGCCTTGTTCATCATCGCATACACCGTACGACCTTCAATTGCTGCCCTCTGCAGGATTTGCCCCCGGTTGCCGTCGGCATTCAGCACATTCCCCGCCTCATCATAATAGGTGGCCCAGCCCAGCAAGCGTCCCCGCGTCACCGAGCCGAAGGCGGCGCTCGGGGCATAGGCACGGCTGAATTCCATACCGGACAATTCAGCTCCGAGCTCTGCAGCCATCAGCAGACCGTCGCCAGTCAGCACATTGCAGCCCAGCCCTTTGCTGAGGAAGGCACAGCCGCCGGTAGCTAGTACGACAGCATTAGCGCGGACTTCCCAGTCCTTGCCGTCGAGCCGGGAGATCCCACGTGCGCCTCCGACCCCATGCTCATCCGTCAATAACTCCAGGGCGGGGTGCTGGTCCAATACCTTCACTCCCGCCTTGAGCACCACTTTGCGCATCAAATTCATATATTCCAAGCCTTGCAAATGGCCACGCTGGGGCACTCCTTCCTCATCACGAACAAAGGGGTAGCCCCATTTCTCAATCCGTTCCAAATTGATATAGACTTGATCCAGCACGTGGTACGTCCATGAACGCTCCGAGAGGTAGCCGCCGCCCTGGTATCGCTGCTCTACGGCTTTATCCCTCAGCTCGCGATCTGGGGGGAGATACAGGAGATTCGTGCCGCCCGGCGCCGTAGCGCCGCTAGTGCCCAAGTAGCCTTTGTCGGCAAGAATTACGCGAGCACCTTGGGAAGCCGCACTCCACGCTGCCCATGCCGCTGCCGGTCCGCCGCCAAGGACTAGCACATCAGCTGTCAGCTTGTGTTCAATTGCGCTCATCGGTTTCGCTCCCTTCTTATTGAGGTTTGGTCGTTTTCAGTGTCTCCAAGTCCTTGCGAATGGCCTCTTCAGCGGTACGAATGGCAGTATTGACATCAATGCCAGCCAACGCAATATCTGCGAACGCCTGGGTGACATGCTTGGAGACATCGCCTTCCAGACGGTGCTGATGGAGGACAGGCGGTGTGGTTTTGAAGATATTCTCAATTTTCTTATCCTTGAGTACCTCGATGTCAGCGCCGAACTCCTTCTCCAGCTCCGGATTGTCGATCGCCGGTACCCGGCCATTGCGGGAGAGGACGCGCTGTACGTCATCGGACAGAATATTAGCCAACACTTGGAAAGCTTCTTCCTTGTGCTTGCTCACGCTGGAGATCGAAACGGAGTGGACATTGGCGACTTTGCCTTGTCCGAGATGATCCTCGAAGTTAGGGATGGGGGCCAGATCCCAATTCAGTGGCTTGCCTTCGGCACGCAGCTCTTCCAGCGGTCCAATAAGATTGGCGAGCAGGGTCGGACGAATGGCCAGGTTCTGGTCAAGAATAAAAGAGTCCCGATTGTATTCGTACCGGTCACCCTGGACATAGCCAGGGATCTGAACGCTCTTCTGCACGGTCTCGAATACCTTGCGCCACTCCGGCGACTGCAGCGTTGGTTCTCCGGTTTCCGGATCGAGGGCAAAGATACCGTAGCTGCCCTGCAGGGTGGCTGGACCGTTGTTCAGATCGGTGCCGATATAATGGACTCCTCCGTCTGAGCGCGTTAGAGACTGGGCAATCGTGATGAGCTGATCCCAGGTGATCTGTTCATCCGGCGGGTAAGCTACACCGAACTTGTCGAAGATGTCTTTGTTGTAGAATAGAGCGGCTACGTTAGAGGAGAAAGGCAGTGTGAACAGCTCGCCAGCCCGCGAGAAATTCAGCACAGACTCAAGAAGCACGGGCTTCAGGCGGCCTGTATCAAAATTAAATTGCTCTGCCAGCGGTGTCAGATCCGCCAAGGCATCCAGCTCCTGAAAAGCATAATAAGAGCCGCTTGTCTGGTAGATCAGGTCCGGAGCATCACTGGAGGTCAGGACCTGGGCAGGAGTGACGCCATCGGCAGGGACAAGCTTTTCAAGCGTAATGTGTGGGAATTTGGCCTTGGTTGGCTGCACGAAAAACAAATCAAATTCGGTATCCGTAAGCGTGCCGCCGCCTACATAGAACGTCAGGGTTAGCGGCTCCTGCTCGACAGCGGGCTCTGTTGGAGCAGCGACAGGATCGGTTTGAGCTGCTGGGGCGTCAGGTGTAGCTGGGCTGCTGTCGACCGTCTGGTTCGAGGAGCTGCCGCAAGCGGAGAGGACAATAGCCATGACTAACAGCAGGACAAAGAAAGGCAAGCGAGCGAATGATTTCATGAAACGGGGACTCCCTTCTTTTTAACAAGCGTAAGATGAATGAATCATGTTGAACGCGGGGGACGAGGGGGCAGGATACGGTTGATAAACTCGGTGGTATCGACGGAAGCCAGCCGCGTGCGGCCCGGGCCCCAGCCAATGGTTGCGCGCCAGCTGCCCAGAGCACCGGATGCTATTAATTCGTCTTCGTCTACATCGACCTGCTCGTCAGCAAAAGGCGAGACGTACAGGGCATCTACCGGACAATGGGCTTCGCAGACAAAGCAAGTCTGACAATCCTCTTGTCGGGCAATAAAGGGGAGGCCGTTGTCATCCTGGTCAAACACAAACGTTGGACATACTTTAACGCAGAGTCCGCAGGTGATGCACCGGTCTTCACTAACCAGTTCAATCATGTCCGGATGATTCTCCTTTCGTGTGGGCGCATAGTCACAAAAAAAGATGCGCCACTAAAGTGGGGCATCTCCGTTCATACGGTGGATTAGAGTCCAAAATACACTAAAAAGGTTTGTATACTTGGAATAAGCATATCTTACCTGCCCTTTGGCAGCAGGTCAAGCGTATTTTTCCGTAGGATGTCCTTCTCAAAATGAGGATTGACGAGATGGGGGAATCGTGATAACTTTAAACTTAAGTAATCCTATAAATTTAGTATGTATACTATATTGGACCGTTCAAACGGAGGTAGCCTCAGGTGTTGAGGCATAGCTCTGTTTTTTATTTTATAAAATAAAGGAGAGATTGCGTATGTCGAATCAAACAGTTGCTGCGGCGTCTTTTGAACTGGTGCTGTCGGACAAGTTGAAGGTGAAAGGCAGGGTGCGGACACTTGAGGATGGCAGAGCGAAGCCTGTGGTGGTGCTGGCTCATGGTTTTCGGGGCTTCCAGGACTGGGGCTTCTGGCCGGAAGTTGCAGAGCGCTTTGCTGCATTGGGCTATTATGCCATTACCTTTGATTACTCGCGGATTACGGCCTGGGAGGAAGGTATTGATGAAGCGACTGTAGCCGATGCAAGTACGGTGAGCCAGGACCAGCTGGATCTGTCAGCACTGCTCAGCGCATTGCATGAAGGCAAGCTCCCTTACCGGGAAGAAGCCGATGCCAATAAGACGGCACTGCTCGGCCATAGCCGCTCTGGCGGCAGCAGTATCATCTACGCGCACGAGCATCCGGAGCATGTGGCGGCGGTCATTGTCTGGAATGGCGGAGCATCCCCTGTGTCGGACTTGTCCGATCCGGATTTGACCCCCGTCCAGAGAGCCGTGGCTCTCGACCAACAGGCGAATAGCGAGCGGTACCAGATAGCCAGACATGTCGAAGCGTTGCAGCAGCAGCTATTGATTGTCCAAGGCGATCAGGATAGCGCACGTCTGCTGGAATTTGTCGGCCGATTACAGGAAACGTCCCCCCAACACACCTATGTGTCTGTTCCTGGGGGCAATCATACCTTTGGCGTGTCGCATCCTTACGAGGGCGCGACTCCAGAGTTGGACGCCGCCTTCGAAGCAACGGCAGCCTTCCTAGCGCAACAGTTCCAAGTTTCTTCGGAGAGTGAAGCTAGAGGGGCCTAGTTTTTGAAAATAGGATCCTACGGTCACGGATCGATCTTACATCTAGCGGTTGAAATCAGGGGCTGTCCAAAACGTCAGTGAAAGCTGATCGGTGGACGGCCCCTTTAAAAATCACTTCTGATCTAACGGCCATATAGTGACTGTCGATTTAATGTGAATAACTGCAAGCAAGAGTCTCATTCGCTATAATAGAGAAAAATCACCAACTTAGGAGTGAAGCTCAATGAAAACGAGTGTCCGTTACAAAACCTTTGACCAACTAAGCATTGCAGATCATATGGTCTATTCGAGGTTACCCCGGCACCCGTTTTGGAGCGCGATCGAAGAAAAGATTGATTTCACCTTTGCTGATGCACTATGCGCTTTTCTCTACTCAGGGCGTGGACAGCATCCCTACG
>NZ_KB899675.1:0-39706 GCF_000378385.1 Paenibacillus daejeonensis DSM 15491
AGGAGGCCGTCCCCGTATTCATCCCAAACGGTATCCCAAGCGTCGGTTACTCTTCTATTAGAACCAAGTGATGAGGTTTTTAATTGCATAACTAACTAAAAAAAGTCTTGTTCTCCTAGCTTATTTGAGGTGTGTCCATTTAAAGTTACTGCTCGTGCGGTAGTAACAAAGACCACTCCATGCGGGCGTAACTACAAAAGAGTACGATGCCTCCAACTGCATGGAACATGAGGCCTTTGATTGAACACTTTTCGTCCTTGCATGTTAAATTGTTTGCAAGGTTTCTGGGAGAATTGCGGTAAATGGGCGGATATGCGATTGCTTAACCGGAGATTCGTGTATACTACATATAATATGGCTATTTATTTGCCGTTTCCTGGATGCTTCGGTGGCGTCCCGGGCGGCTTTGAGGTGAGTGAATGATAACCGAGCAAGAGATATTGGACTTTATGCGGGAGACGGCTTACAAGCCGATGACGTACCAGGAGTTGGAGGAACAGTTCAAGATAAGTGACGCCGCGGTCTTCAAGGCTTTTTTGAAGCTGCTCAATGAACTGGAGACGAGTGGCAAAATTCTGCGTACGCGCAGTGACCGCTACGGCGTCCCGGAGCGGATGAACCTGGTGCGGGGACGGCTGCAGGTGCATACGAAGGGCTTCGCCTTCCTGCTGCCCGACGACAAGTCGCAGCCGGATGTGTATGTGAATGCTAATGATCTCAAAAGCGCCATGAATGGCGATACAGTTTTGCTGCGCATCACAGGACGGAGCGAGAACGGCGGTCGCGTCGAAGGCGAGGTCGTGCGGATTGTTCACCGTGCGGTGACACAGGTCGTGGGCACGTTTGAGAATCACGAGGTGTACGCCTTTGTCATCCCGGATGACAAACGGATTAACCGCGATATTTTTATCCCCAAGGGTGAGTTCAAGGGAGCAGTGAGCGGGCAAAAGGTCGTCGTGAAAATCATTAACTACCCGGAAGGCCGTTCGGCGGCCGAGGGTGAGATTATTGAGGTGCTGGGGCACAAGGACGACCCTGGCATTGATATTTTGTCGATTATCCGCAAGCATCAGCTGCCGGAGTCTTTTCCCGATGAGGTAATGCAAGAAGCGGAGGCTGCGCCGGACACCATTACGGAGGAAGAAATCGTCCAGCAGGGACGCCGCGATTTGCGTGACAAGACCATTGTCACCATCGACGGGGAAGACGCGAAGGACCTCGATGACGCGGTCAACGTAGAGCGTGCCGAGAACGGCAACTATATTCTGGGCGTGCATATTGCGGACGTCAGCTATTATGTGAAGGACAAGTCGGCGCTGGATCAGGAAGCCTTCCGCCGGGGATGCAGTGTGTATCTGGTCGACCGGGTTATTCCGATGCTGCCGCACCGCCTCTCTAACGGCATCTGCTCGCTGAATCCGCAGGTGGATCGCCTGACGATGTCGTGTGAGATGGAGTTCGACGCCAAGACGCTGAAGCGGGTGCGCCATGATGTCTTTACGTCTGTGATTCGTACCAAGGAGCGCATGACTTATTCCAATGTGCGCAAGCTGCTAACCGAAGACGATGCAGAGCTGCAGGAGCGTTACAGCGAGCTGTTGGATATGTTCAAGCTGATGGAAGAGCTGGCGATGAAGCTGCGCAAGAAGCGGATGAAGCGGGGCGCGATTGATTTTGACTTCACGGAGTCCAAAGTCATCGTTGATGAGAATGGCAAGGCCGTTGACATCGTCAAACGTGAGCGTTCGGTCGCTGAGCAGATCATCGAGGAGTTCATGCTGTCGGCTAATGAGACGGTAGCGGAGCATTTTCACTGGTTGAAAGTACCGTTCCTGTACCGGATCCATGAAGATCCCGATGCAGAGAAGCTGCTGACATTCGTGCAGTTCGCAGCCAACTTCGGCTACAGCGTCAAGGGCAAGGGAAATGCTGTTCATCCAAAAGCGCTGCAGCAGCTATTGGAGGATATCCGCGGAGCCAAGGAGGAGACCGTTATCTCCACCGTCATGCTGCGCTCCATGAAGCAGGCCAAGTATGATCCGCAGAGCTTGGGTCACTTCGGTCTAGCGGCAGAGTTCTATTCGCATTTCACTTCGCCGATCCGTCGGTATCCCGATCTTGTCATTCACCGGGTAATCCGGGAGGTGCTGGAGAACGGCGGTACGCTCTCTGCGTCGCGTCACGAAGCGCTAGAGGCGTGGATGCCGGAGGCGGCACAGCATTCCTCAGAGCGTGAGCGCGTTGCGGTAGACGCCGAGCGGGACACGGAGAAGCTCAAGAAATGTGAGTTCATGCTCGACAAGGTCGGCGAGGAATTCGACGGGATGATTAGTAGCGTAACTAGTTTCGGTATGTTTGTGGAGCTAGAGAACTCTGTTGAGGGTCTGATCCGTCTGAGCGACATGAACGATGACTATTATCATTTCCACGAGCAGCATATGATGCTGATCGGTGAGCGCACCTCGCGTCAGTTCCGGATCGGCGATGAGCTGAAGGTTCGGGTGTCGCGAGTGAATATGGAGGAGCATACGATCGATTTTGAGCTGCTCGATATGAAGCCTCGTGAGGGCGGTGGCAAAGGCTACTACGGTTCTTCGCCACGCGGCCGCGGAGCGGGTCCACGTCAGGGAGAAGTGTGGAGCGGCAGACGCGACAAGAAGGATAAGCGCGGCGGCGATGGCGACAAGCGCAGTTCGAATGCCGGTGATAAGCGGGGCAAAAAAGGCGCGCCAAGCGGCGCAGGCTTCGGCGGTGGCAAGCGCCGCAAGGGCGATGGCGCACCGGCTGGTGGCGGCACGCCCGATACCGGCGGACGCGGCAAGAAGCGCGGCGGCCGAATGGGCGGCGAAGGCCGCGGCACATGGGATGTGCCAGGCGGGCCGCCGACCAGTGCCAAGGAGCCGTGGTCGCTTGACGATGGCGGGCTGAGACCGCTGCGTGGTGGTGATGCAGCCAAGGGCGAGGGCGGCGAGCAAGAGAGCGGTCAAGGTGCAGGTAAGCGCACCGACATGTGGGGCCTGCCAATACGCGGTGGTGGTGGTCCTGGCCGTGGCGGCTCAGGCGGCGGCAGTGGCCGTCCGGGCGGCCCGCGTAAGCGCGGCGCTGGCGGCGGAGCAGGTGACGGTGGTAGTGGCGGCAGCGGCGGCGGTTCTGGAGCTGGAGGTTCTGGTTCAGGCGCTAGCGGCTCCGGTGGTGGCAAGCGTAAGAAGGGCGGCAAGGGCGGCGGCAGCAGCATGGCTGCTTTTGTCCGGAAGAAAAAGAAGTAGGAATAGCTGCCGGATCGGTGGGGCGCAGACGGGCGGGGGATATTGATTTCCCCTGCTGGTCTTGGTACAATTAATGTCTGGCTCTGCCAGATTCTGATGTCGTAAACGGCAGTGAGGAGTGAGGCTCATGGCCAAGAAGAAGACCGATGATCGGCCGCTTGCGCAGAACAAGAAGGCTTCCCATGATTACTTTATCGAAGAGACCTTCGAAGCGGGGATGGTCCTGACCGGTACGGAGATCAAGTCGATCCGTCGGGGGCGCGCCAATATTAGCGATGCCTTCGCCACTATCCGTAACGGCGAGATTTTCATTCATAACATGCATGTCAGCCCGTTCGAGGAGGGCAATCGTCACAATCCGTCGGACCCAACACGTGCGCGCAAGCTGCTCATGCACAAGGCGCAAATCAACAAGCTGCTCGGCCTTTCCAAGCAAGAGGGCTACTCTATCGTACCGCTTAAGATCTATTCGCGTAATGGCTTCGCTAAGCTGTTGATTGGTCTGGGTAAAGGTAAGAAGCAGTACGATAAGCGTGAATCTGCTGCGAAGAAAGATGCTCAGCGTGACATCCAGCGGGCTCTGCGGGAACGCCAGAAAGTGGCGCGCTAGGTTCTTTTTTAAGACGTATGCACCACTAGTATGACAGATGGTTGTTCTGCCTGATCTCGCCAGGGCGCCCAGTAACACGGGCGAGCATTTCCGCGCGGGATGTGGTATACTATACAAGTGACTTGATCGACAGATCCTAGTCATATGCACCGGCTCGAAGCTCATTTGCTGAAGCTAGCGAATGGCCCTTCGCTGATCCGGACGACTCCTAACTCGGGGGCGTTTCTGGATTCGACGGGGATAGTTCGAGCATGGGTGGCGGGTAGTGGGGACGCGTCCGCTTCATCAACGCTAAAGCCTATTAAACGGCAAACAACAAACAAACTACGCTGTAGCAGCTTAATAACCTGCACACGTGCTTCTACCTAGCATCGTCCATGTGCTAGGATAGGGGCTCAACTTTAGTGGACTACGCTGTCACATCTCCGCCTGAGGTGTGCTGAAGAAGACAATCAGGCTGACCCTTGCGATAGCCGGTTACGGGGCGCTCGCCTGGGTGACATCAAAACTGTGACTACACCCGTAGAAGCACATGCGCCGTTATCTTCGGACAGGGGTTCAACTCCCCTCGCCTCCATAACAGCAACACGAAAAGCCTTCAGCCCTTGATGTGGTTGATGGCTTTTTTATTCTATACAAAGGCAGCAGCCTTACTTCTAAATACGCAGTGTGTGTTATACTAAAAACAGGATGCTTTTCATCAGCATATTTCTTCTTCAAAGAGATATAATGCTGCATGAGGAGGTGGCCTGATGAAAGAAAAGAGGGAGAAGCCCATAGCACTCAATAAGAAAGAAACGACCAAAACAACGGAAACAAACAATCAAGCTGCGATGAAGGCGGCAAAGAAAGTAATGGATAAATACGAAAAGACGTTCGAAAAGCTGGCTAAAAATTAATGCTTATTAAGCTTACGCAGCAGCAAATTTTGGAGCTGCATGATTATGTTCTTCAAAAACATGGCGGTTTATTAGGAGTCAGAGAACCGGGATACTTGGACTTAATCGTTGAGAAGCCCTTTACGGAGTATTATGGTGAAGAGCAATACCCTGGTTTATTCACAAAAGCAGCTGTGTATTGGCACGGACTTGCAAAAGCTTATTGTTTTAGTGATGGGAATAAGCGAACGGCAATCATGACGGCACTTGTATTCTTGGAGTTGAATGGCTTTGAGTTGGAAGCTACAGGTGATGAGTTATTTGAAACTGCAATAAAAGTGGCGACAAGTGAAATGTCTTTGCATGAGCTGGCGGTATGGATCGAAAACTTCGTTTCAGGGACACGATAAAGTAGCGTAGATTTCCTATTTTTACCTCTGAAAGGTTAAGGGTGAAGGACATGGGTTCAACTCCCTCGTCTACATAATCAGTATCAGAAGAAGCACCTCGCTAGGTGCTTTTTTTGCGTTTTCACCTGGAATAATATTGTGGCTCACTATTGGTTCGAAACGTACATTACAGGAGTAGCTTTTGTGTTACAATGATACGGTTAGTTATTAGATCCATGGCCTTAAATTATGGTTCATACATGAATGGAGATAGAGAGCAATGAGTTTGTTGACAGTTGAACAGTTAACCCATACGTTTGGCGATCGGGTTTTATTTAAAAATGTGTCTTTTCGTTTGCTTGAGGGTGAACGTGTCGGGTTGGTAGGTGCCAATGGGACAGGTAAATCTACACTTATGAATATTCTGACGGGTAAGCAATTGAAGGACGAGGGGAAAGTCGATTGGACCCCACGCGTTCAATATGGTTATTTGGATCAACATACGCAGCTTGAAGCGGGTAAAACGATCCGTGATGTCTTAAGGGATGCCTTTTTACCTTTACTTGTATTAGAAGAGGAACTGAATGAAATTATCGCACAGATGGGCGATGCGGATTCCGATACGCTAGAACGGTTGTTATTACGGATGGGAGAAATCCAAGAACAACTAGAAATAGGCGGGTTCTATCTCATCGATGTGAAGGTTGATGAAATGGCGAATGGACTAGGACTTAACGCCATTGGCCTTGATCGAGATGTAACCGCACTTAGCGGGGGGCAGCGTACCAAGGTTCTGCTTGCCAAGCTACTACTAGAGAAGCCAGGCGTTCTCTTACTTGATGAGCCCACGAACTATTTGGACGAAGAACATATTAACTGGCTAACGAATTATTTGAAAAATTATCCGTATTCATTCATTCTGATTTCGCATGAAACCAGTTTTATGAATCAGGTCGTCAACGTCATCTATCATCTGGAGTTTGCCAAGTTGACGCGTTACACGGCGAATTACGAGAAATTTAAAGAAATGGCTGAACTCAACAAAGCCCAACATATCGATGCTTATGAGAAGCAACAGGGCTATATTAAGAAGCAAGAGGAGTTTATCCAAAAGAACAAGGCACGTGCATCCACGTCTGGGCGAGCAAAGAGTCGTGAAAAACAGCTGGATCGCATTCACCTTATCGATAAGCCAGAAGAAGCGGCAAAGCCTAGTTTTAATTTCAAAGATGCCAGGGCAAGCGGGAAAATGGTGTTTGAGGCAGATGGCATGGTCATTGGTTATAATAAGCCACTATTTCCCAAAATGGATATGGTCATTGAACGGGGAGAGAAGATTGCCATTGTGGGTTGCAACGGAGTAGGTAAATCTACACTGCTGAAGACGATTCTAGGCGTCCTATCTCCATTAGAAGGCAAGACGACACGTGGAGATTATTTGTTCCCGGCTTACTTTGAACAAGAGGCCAAGGCTCCAACGATAACGCCACTAGAGGACGTATGGAACGAATTTTCATATATGACTCAGAGTGAGGTTAGAGGAGCACTAGCTCGCTGTGGTCTGAAGAACGACCATATCACACGTTCGCTTAATCAGCTTAGTGGTGGAGAGCAAGCCAAAGTTCGTCTTTGTAAACTGATGATGCGAGATAGCAATTGGATTTTGTTCGATGAACCAACAAACCATTTAGATATCGTCGCGAAAGCCGAATTGAAGCGAGCGCTACAAGCGTATAAGGGTACTGTCATTCTAGTTTCTCATGAGCCTGATTTCTATGAGGACTTTGTAACAAAAACATGGGACGTAGAGTCGTGGTCCATGCAAAGCTAGCGCTATACAAATTTGTTTCATTGAGTCAACTGCTTCATAAAAGTTGGCTCTTTTTGTATTCAGTTAGACTAAGAGTGGATGTCTATAAGGATGCAGAGGCTATTCTGGCCTATGCGGCGGGTATGTTGCCGCCGCACACACAGAGGTCTTGTTGGCGGAAGACCTGTCCGTTGTTCTAAAGTAATAGATTATCTGCAATGAATTTATGCGTTTTTTGAGATATATTTAGAAATAGAAAATTATAAGTTATTGAGTTTTTCATGGAATCTCTCATTATTAAAAAGAACATTCCCTTGAGTGTCAACATTCACCTGATTTAGTAATCTGTAATGCTTCTCGGTTAATCCAGTAGTTACAAATTCAATAACAATATAATTTGTCCCTGTTTTCAACTGTCCATTTAAATCTACTTTATACTTATAATCATAACTGCTATTTGACACTAAATAGGCCTCAGATCCTTTGTTCATTTCAGTTTTAAGAATCTTAGTAAAAAGAAAGCGATCAGATTCTTGTGAACGCTGGAGTACTTCAACAAATGAATAGCTGAAATCATTTCCATTTAAAATAACTTCATTATTCAACTGTTCAGACTCATTTAATGTAGAAATAAATTGAATCACTGTTTTTTCAGGTAATACGTTCTTGAAATGAAGTTGGATATTATCTTTATTGAAGTTAACTTCAAACTCCATTTTTTGGTTGGAGAGAGTTATTAATATAATTATAAAGCAGATTGAAATTGATGTAGCAAACCAAATCAAAATTCTCCATTTCTTATCGATTGAATATTTTATCAAGCGTGCTATGCCAGTTTGAGTCTCTTTCCTGATTTTCTTGAAGAAGATAAATGGAGAAAATATCAATAGAATTAATATGAGAGTGACTATTGTAATATAGTTAGCAACTAATATTCCTAGAATAAAAAAACTTGAGAAAATTAAAGTGATTGATAAAATTACATACAAGGAAGCGAATTCAAAAATAGATTGATAAGCAGAATCGGCTTTAATAAATTTTTCTCCGTCGTTTTCAGATAAACTGTTGTTAAGTGCTAATAATTCAAAATAACAATAACGAACTAAAGTAATCAATAATAAAATCGCGGTTGAAAGTAAGCTAGCAGTTATTATATGTTCATGGTTTATGTAATACTTCAAATAGATTTTATCTGATAATGAACTCATCAGAAGTTGAAAAGCCTTAAAGTAGCCTATTCCCAATGCCCCGACAATTGTGGTTACCAAAACAAGTCTTCCTGTTCTTTCGCCAAAATTGATTCTATATTTTGTGGGTGTTGTAGATGTGCCTTTTGGAGAATCGTTCATTTTTTACCTCCTAATATGTTAATCTTATAGTAATTACGAAAATTACAAATTCAGGTTTCTTTATAATATATCAACAAGGAGAGACACCATGCCACTCCCACCCGAACTCTCAACAATCTTCCAAAAGAAAAATAAATCCTACAAAATGGTGCTTGTTCTTGCCATGCTTGAAGTATGGGAGCGCACCCGTCAAAAGCTCCTCTCAATGGATCAAGTAGCACAACAGTTCCTGGACTACTACAGATATAGGGAGTCTAACAATCAGCCTACGGATTCTCCGCCGGCTAATAAACGAGATAACTGGGCTGATTTAAGTCTTGCGCAAACTAAAGCTTTGTTAAATACACCGATTGAGGCTTTAAGTGAGATTCTTTCGAAGAAGGATCAAGGCCAAGTCATCACATTCCATGAGCATATCTGGGGAATGGGGGAAGACGTCCTAAACTCTCTGAAGAATTATGCCAACGAGGAGTTGGAGGGTTACAATTCTAAATTGCAAGTTAGTATTTCACTTCAAGCTCCTTTTGAGCAAATCATGTCAACTTATCTTGAAGCCAAATCAGGCCCGTTTACAAACCATACATTGGGTCAGTTAGTCCGCAATACAATTCCTAATGAATTGAAGCAGCTACCCTACATAAACGACTCCATCCGTATTCAGGGATCAGTCGGTATGGGGAATTGGGCTACGGTTCCTTGGATAGCATTAATGGATAAGCGAATTACAGAAACCACCCAGCACGGTGTGTACATCGTCTACCTTTTTGCTGAGGATATGAGTGCCGTATACTTGACTCTGAATCAGGGTGTAACGAAGCCCTTAAAAGAGAAGGGGAGAAAAGAAGGGTATGCATATTTGCAGCAAAAAACCGAGGAGCTCCAATCACTGCTTGACCTAGATGGTTTCATGACAGACGATCAAATTAAGTTGGCCGCTGGAGGACTTGGTCGTGATTATCAGGTTTCGACGATTGCGTACAAGGGTTACGAGCGTGGATCGGTGCTTAGCGATGCCCAACTGCATGCTGATTTAGAACGTTTAATAACCACTTACAGTCAATTTGTCGAGATATACGAATCTGATACAAATATGACGGTTGCTGCTGCCCATGAAGGGGAGTCACCATTGATAAATTGGAATGTATCTGAACAAATAGAACATATCAAATCGTTTATCAGTAGCAGAGGCTTTATCTATCCAGACGGGCTTATCGAAAACTTCTACCTCTCCCTCAAAACCAAACCATTTGTCATCCTGGCCGGTGTGTCGGGTACAGGTAAAACGAAATTGGTAAAGCTGTTCGCGGAATCGATTGGGGCGACGGTGGCGAATGGGCAGTATACGCTGATTCCGGTCCGGCCGGATTGGAGTGACGCCTCGGATCTATTGGGCTATAAAGATTTGTCTGGCGTCTATCGTCCTGGGCGATTAGCTGAGGTGCTTTGTGAGGCTGCGAGACCTGAAAACCAGCATAAACCGTACTTTGTCTGTCTTGATGAAATGAATTTAGCCCGTGTGGAGCATTACTTCAGTGATCTTTTAAGTGTCTTGGAGACGCAGGAGTGGCATGAGGAGCACATCATCACATCACCTTTAATCTCTAGTGCATCGCTAACTAACGACGATGATCGCGCGCGATATGGGGAGCTTAGTGTCCCCGATAATGTGTATTTCATTGGAACGGTCAATATGGATGAGACGACGCATCCGTTCAGTAAAAAGGTACTGGACCGTGCGAATACCATTGAGTTTAATGACATACGTCTGGACCAGTTCCCGCGGCGGCGTTCTGAAGAAGGCTTAAGTACAGAACCGTCAGTTGTTTCAAATGCTTTTCTGCGTAGCGACTATCTTCAACTAGTCGAGGTATTTGAGGAATTTGAAGTATTAATCCAAGATGTTACTGCTAGGCTGGTCAATATTAACCAAATCCTTGAAGCAGTTCATGCTCATGTAGGATTTCGAATAAGGGATACAGTCTGCTTCTACATGATCTACAACGAACGTGAAGGGCTACTTAATTCCGATCAAGCTTTTGACTGCCAAGTATTACAGAAGATTCTTCCCCGTCTTCAGGGAAGTAATCGCGCTTTAAAACGGGTATTGCTACAATTATTGCATTTATGTACCGGAGCGCGCTTATCAATAGAGCGGCATATCGAAGATGCTTCCGAGCTATATAAAGAGACTCAATCCAGGATTGACGAAGGGAAAGCCAAGTACCCACAAAGTGCGCAGAAGCTTGCGTTTATGCTACGGAGGTTGGAAGAGGATGGCTTCACCTCATACTGGTTATCGTAATAGCACCATGGAACTGCTCCGAGTAGAAACCAATTTATTTAATCTGTACATCCAAGGAAAACCATCTCACCCTGCTGTCGAGACATTGAGGCTTCATCGAGACCCAAGCGATGCTTGGGTCGATTCGTCTGTCCAGGTGGATGTTCTAACGTCAAAGCTCCAAATGAATCGTGTCCGATTGCTTTCGTTGGCCACTGGAGAGTTAGAGGATTATGAGACAGGTCAGCGAGGCGAGCCTATCTTTTTTGAGACACAGTCCTATGAGCTTGTAATTGAGAAGAAGCAGGAGTTACCGATTCAGTTTCACCATGATAACCTGCACCTCCGGCAAGCGATTCGTCCACTTGGAAAGTATATTCTCTCCGGTGTTCTAAACTTTCAAAATGAGATTGGTCTTACTGAATTTGAGATTCAAATGCATGGTCAGTCGTTACTGAGATTGCAATTGGAGATCTTCCCATCGAAGATGGATTATAAGCGAGATTATGAGGTCATCCTGCAGGACGTCAATCAGCAGATTTATAATTTATCTTTTGACTTCTTACGCAAAACCTACCAGCTCACGGGGCTTCGCGAGACGAGTCAACAAAGTATGACGGAGTATGTGACGATCTTACAGCATGTCTTCAGCCAGCTGATGCAGGCAGTCGAACGTATTCACCATGCGCCGCATCATACGATGGGGATGGAACAGCGGTTGGTGGATGCAGGTAGGGCAAAGCGTGTTGCCAAGCATAACCGGACGTATCTTGCACAGAGGCCGCATAAGTTCGCAGAGCACAGTCAGCTTGGGTTCATCCAAATGAATGGTAAACGACTGCTACCAACTCAAGTCTTAGAATCGAGGAAAATCGTTGATTATGATACTACTGAAAATCGGTTTATCCGATGGTTGCTCCTTCGTATCTCGAACAAACTGAAAGAACTACCGAAACAACTCAGTCGATTAGAACGGAAGAAAGATGAAATGCTTATCAAGAAGCTTGATGTGATGCAGACACAGCTCCGACGGGTCATGGCGTTTGACTTTCTCCAGGTAAGAGATATGTCTCATCTCTCAGTAACGCTTGTATTGCAGATGGCACCAGGGTACCGTGAGGTGTATCGTTATTACCTCATGTTAATGAAGGGATTGTCCATTCAGGGTGATTTACTGCGACTCTCAATGAAGGACCTGGCTCAGCTCTATGAATACTGGTGTTTTCTTAAAATCACTCAGTTGCTAGGAGAAAGCTATGAGTTGGTGAGTCAGGACATCATCAAGGTAGATCGAAGCGGGCTATTTGTAAGACTCAGTAGAGGCCAGCAGGCGAAGATGGTTTATCGCAATCCTGGTAATGGTGAAGTGTTCACACTCTATTATAATGGCTTGCCCAAAGGAGATAGCACGCCTACACTATCGCAGCGACCAGACAATGTACTCACGCTAAAGAAGAACGATGCAGCAACAGAATACAAATATATTTTTGATGCAAAGTATCGGTTGAATCCGGCCTACGAGGGAAGCTCCTATCATGATAAGTACAAACAACCAGGCCCAGAAGAGGACGATATCAATACGATGCATCGTTATCGGGACGCCATCGTTTACGATGGACAGGGGAAGCAAGTGCCAGAACGTAGTATGTTCGGGGCTTATGTTCTTTTTCCTTATAGTGAGGAGGAGCGCTTTCGAAGCCATGCGTTTTACCGCAGTATAGAGCTTGTGAACATTGGGGCGTTTCCGTTTCTGCCTGGCTCCACCGACCTAATGCGTGCATTTCTAGCAGAAATTATTCACGATAGTCCCGAGAAAGCCTTTGAGCGTGCCACCAGACCGAGAGGAACGGGAGAGTACTACCAACATAAACTTGTAGGCAAAAATGTGCTTGTTGGCTCACTGCGAGAGCCTTCTCAACTATACCTGGCGTTGGAACATGAGTTTTATCACATGCCATTACGTAATATAGAGGATCATCGGTTATTAACTCAGATTGAGTACATTGCGATGTGCCAGTCCCGAAAGAAGTTCAAGGATGAGGACAAGACAGGTATCCACTGGTATGGGAAAGTGTCGGAGTGGAAGGTTGTGAAGCGACGTGAGATCACGGAACGTCCAGCTCGTTCAGGTACGGGCGAGGAGTTATACGTGAGATTCCGCATCGAAAGTTGGCACCAACTGCCGCGTCCAATTGCATTAGGTGGACAAGGGATCTACACTTGTCTTTATACGACCAAGTACATGCTGGATCGGGCGCTGGAGATTGCGGAGCTGAAGCTAGAAGACGATGTGGATCTTCGCAAGTGGCGTGAAGTGCGTAGGTCCGGCAAAGTCAAAGTTGACTTGGATCATGAGCATGTGGATTTGGCTAGGAATGTTGTAGGGATTCGGGTGGAGTAAAGAACAGGATACTTGATACTCTTGAACAGGCTGGTGAAGCGGAATGAGCGAAAAATTCTGGCTAGTGGTTCAATATCCTCTGAAAAGTGAAAAGGGGGGTAAACGGGATCACTGGTTAAAGGAAAAAGTGATGGAATACTTGGAGATTTCTTTAACGGATACAGGCTTAGGCCATGTGGATGGTTTCGATATAGGGAAAAGCTTGGCGGATCCAAAGCAATACAGGCTGAATATCTTTTGTGTCATAACGAACGAAGAGAAGAGTATCGCCTTGGTGAAAAAAGTAGTAAAAGACAGTCGACTGGATTATACGCGAATTAAAATCGCTACCATGCCCTATGAAGAAGAAGGGACGTATACGCTGAAACTCGCATCTAAAAAAGGCGTGACCGATTTTTCGCTGTAGCAGGCAACGAACCCCACATCCTCGTGCGAATGTGGGGTTTTGTTGTCCCGAGTTGAGTTTACTACCGTTGTTTCTTATCCGGCCCTTATATAAATTGATTGAATTCCGGGCCAGAACGATCCTTCTTCTTGGCTCTGCTTTGCTGGTAGAGCGCGTAAGCGATAGAGCCGGCCGCCAGGATCAGGAAGAGCAGCGAGATCGGACGGGTAAAAAATTCGGCGAAGCTCGGGTTCATTTGCAGCGCTTCGATCAACTCGTCTTCGGCCTTAGGCCCGAGGATGAAGCCGAGGATGACCGGTCCAAGCGGCACCTTCATTTTATCCAGCGCGTATCCGAGTAAGCCGAAGACCAAGATGCACCAGACGTCGAACATGCGATTGTTGAGGGCGTAAGTGCCCACGCAGCTGATGACGAGGATACTGGGAATTAGAATCGTGTTCGGGATGAGCGCGATCCTTATCAGTATTGGGAGCAGCAGCGTTTGCAGCACGAGCATAATGATGGAACCAATCATCAGTGAGACAAAGATCGAATTGACCAAGACGGGCTGATTTTGAAACAGGCCTGGGCCTGGGGTAATGCCGTGCAGGATCAATACACCGAACATCACCGCTTGCGCGACGTCACCCGGGATGCCGAGCGTGATGGATGGAATAAAGGCGCCGCCTGCCAGGGCGCTGTTCGACGTTTCCGAAGCCACGACGCCTCCAGGATGGCCCTTGCCGTACTTCTCCTTATCCTTGGCGAACTTCTTGGCTTGGTCATAGCTGATGAAGGTGGCTGTCTCCGCACCTGCCGCCGGAAGCGCGCCGATAAACACGCCTACGCCAGAAGAGCGCAGCGTATTCCACCTCTCCACATACATGTCCTTGAACACTTGCTTGAGCGGGATGCGAACCTGCTCCTTATTCAAGGTAAGGGTTTGCTGGCGGATTTCTTCAATATTTTTGAATAATTGCGAAATAGCGAATAAACCGATCAGTACGGGCAGAATGGAGATGCCACCGGACAAGTCCGGCATGCCGAAATCGAAACGGAGTCTACCCGTCGGGTCGTAGCCGATCGTAGCAATTAACAGGCCAATACATCCTGCAACCAGTCCTTTGCTTAACGCTTGGCCGCTCAATCCAGCGATCAGTGTAAGGGCGAAAAGGACGAGCGAGAAGATCTCCCATGGACCGAATTTTAAGGCTATACCCGCAATAGCCGGGCCTAAGGCGAATAAGGCAATGGCGCCTACAATCGTGCCTACCGAAGAGGACAGGATGCCGATGCCAAGTGCGCGGCCGGGTTCGCCATTCCGGGTCATTGGGAACCCATCGAAGGTGGTCGTCACTGATGAGGGTGTTCCGGGAATACCGAGCAGGATGCTGGCGATCAAGCCACCGGACAAGCCACCGATATAAATGCCGACCATCAGCGTAATCCCCGAGATTGGATCCATGCCGAACGTGAATGGGAAAGCTAGCATAATTGCCATCGTATACGTTAACCCGGGAATACAGCCGGCCAGAATGCCGGTGAACACACCGATGGCAAGCAGCATGAAGGTCGAGGGCGTCAGCACAGCCGAGAAGGCTTGCATGATTGATGAGTAGTCCATAGCAGGTCACCGCCTAATTATCCTAGGGTCATGGCAAAACAATGTTCAATTGCCGTTCGAAAATGAAGAAAATAATGATGGTCAAAATGACGGAGGCCGGCACGTAAAGCATAAGTCGTCTGGCGCGAAAGGCCGGTTCGAGCAGCAGAAATCCGATCAACAGGTAGGTTACGGTGCTCCAGATGAATCCGATAACCGGCAAGACTGCGATGTAGACGAAGAACAGGACGAACATCACCGGAATACGCCAGTGCTCCTTTAATTTGTTGCGCAACTCGGCCATCGGCACGCTCGAAACCTTGCGAGTAAAGCTTCTTACTAGCACGACGATAGCGAATATCGTCATGATGGCAATGATGACCCTGGGATAGAAAGCGGACGATAGCGTCTGCGTCGCATTTTTGGTTGCAAACGTCCGCGATTCGTAGAAGAACAGTGCTGCGAACAGCAGGACGGCGATGGAAAAGATACGGTCCGCCATTGTTATCACCAGCCTTTAGAATTTCATTTTATCGGCGAGCAGCCCCATGGTAGCATCCAGATCGGTCAAAAAATCGCTGTATTCGTCATGTGGCTTATAGCGGGCGAAGCTGCCCAGCTCCTCGATCTTTTCTTGCAGTTCGGGATCGGCCAGTGCTTTGTCGAACGCTTCCTGCAGCGCCTCGATCAGCTCAATTGGCGTTCCTTTTGGTGCTAGCAGACCACGGTCTACCGTTACGGCAAAATCGATGCCCTGTTCCTTGGCTGTTGGCACATCCGGCAAGTATGGATTACGCTCTTCGTCGACAACGGCTAGTGCAATCGCGTTGCCTTCTTCGATATACCCTCTGCCGGAAGCATAGTCGCCAGTCATGCCGTGTACCTGATCGGCAACGAGAGCAGCGTATTGCGGTCCGGTTCCGGGGTAGTTAACGTATTTCATCGATCGCGGATCGACGCCCGCCTGGTCCAGTAGCGCGGCAATCGTATAATGATCCTCGGAGCCCACGGTATATGCCCACAGCACGGTGCCGGGGTTAGCGCGCACATATTCAATGAAGTCGTTTAGGGTTTCAATATTGTTGTCTTCGGCGAATTTTTTGCTGACGAGTGGCAGGTGTGGCGTGGATGTGACTTGTGCAACGGGCTGGAAGTCGGCGAATCCGTAATCAACGATGCCTGTATGTTGGGCAGTGGCGATCACTTGATGTGTGCCTAGGATGGTGTAACCGTCAGCTCGGGCGTCCTTTACCTCACGCGAGCCAATTGTGGCCGTCGCACCCCCCATATTAGCTGGGACAATTGTCTGGCCAAGGTGCTTTTCTGCGTAGGAGGCGATGAGGCGGAAGAGGACATCGGTCCCCCCTCCTGGCGGGTATGGAATGACGAGTTTGACCTGCTTCGTTGGAAAATTGGATGCACTCGCACCGCTAGTCTCAGATGACGAGCCTCCGCATGCGGATACAATTAAGCTAAAGGCAAGAAGGACAGATACCAGTATGGATTTCTTTGTTTTCATCTCGACAACTCCCCATTCTATATTTGTGTCAACAAAACTAACATTAATGTCTTATCTAAAATGCGTCAATATAAAAAATAAAGTGAAATAGGCATTTCACTTAATTTATGGCTTGTTTAAAGAGTAAAAGCTAACGAAAAGAAAGTTATTTACTGAATAGATAGACAATAAGAATGTTTTAAAGTGATGAATACGGTGTCAAGTTGCCAAATGATGGTGGCTAAAAATTATACTAAATCAACTATGTCAGGTAACGAAAGATAATTATATGCGGTATTTTGACACTTTAACTTACATAATATGTTGTTCTTGTGTTAAGTATTGACTGGCTAGATTTTGTTTATGGTAAAAGGCAGACATTATTCTACCCAAAAAAACCAACAGCCCCCAAACAAATCTGGAAGGTCGTTGGTTTTCTTAGTGTTTCTTCCTTTATACATCCACACCATCAAAGCTTCTTCGCATAATAAATCCACAAGACATAGAACACCACCAGGATAAACAACAGGGCACCCATTAAGGAGAAGAACACCGTGGTGCTGAAGAAGCCGGCGACGATCGTGGCCATGCCGAGTCCGCTGAAGATAATCGCCATGGCGAGTGTACTCGCGTTGCGGATGATAAGACCGGTTCGTTCGTCGGTTTCGGCAATATGCCATTGTTTTAGTTTTTCATCCTTATTTCGGATACGCATGTAGGTGGACAAAAACCAGACCGCCAGCAGTTCGAAGCTAAGGAAGGCTCCTTGGTGAAACCCTTTAATGAAGCTGGGTAGCGTGGGCAACTGGTCCCGGTAGAACGTCAGGACGAAGAAAATAATGGCCATCACGACCGCTGCTAGTGACACCCAGTTCGCGCGGGTGCGCATTTTTGCTCTGTACGTATTCATTCCCATTCCTCCAATTCGCTGAAATCAAATACTTCTTCAATTGTCATACCGAAGTATCGGGCTATTTTGTAAGCCAAGATCAAGGACGCGGTGTACTTGCCAACTTCCAGTGAGGTGATGGTCTGCCTGGTCACGCCTACGGCTAATGCTAATTCCTCTTGGGACAGCTTGCGCTGTTTGCGTAGCTCCTGAATTCGCGTTTTCAAGTGACACCTCCATCTTTGTATTTGCATAGTCAACTTTGCATTTTTAGTATAGCTTGCTTTGCATAAAATGTAAAGCCTGCTTTGCAATTTCGAGGTGGACTATTTTGCAGAGGTTCTGAGCGCCCGGAAGTGGCCGATTTTTTCAAATCCCTTAGTACTGAATGAATCGGAGTGGCCCATGCCTTCATTTTTGCTCCTACCCGTCAATATTGATACAAAATCAATTCTGAACAGCACGATCAATAGCCATGATTTACGGGAAAGTTGAGGATGGGCTACAATGCAGACACATCCTTGCCAGTGAAAACACATCGAGATTCGGTTGCGTACATCCCAATAGAGAAGTGAGGTGAACGGAAAATAGAAAGCGCTTTATCAAAAATGAAAGCGTTTTATAGTGTGGCAACCGTAGCAGGAGCATTCTGGGGCTGGACTGGCAACGCTACACATCAACTCTATTCATAGCCACGAGGAGTGAAATGAATGAAGAGAAGAGTTAAGAAGTACATATCGGTACTTCTCACCGTTTCCATGGCATGTATGCTCGTACCTTCGATGGTATGGGGGGAGGAGGTCAGCGACAACACGCCGGTGCCATTGGCCCAAGTGGGCGGTACCTTGGATTTTGAGAATGGAGAATTGGTAGGCACGGTTACGGGTGCTCCAGCTACGACGGGTACCGGTTCCATTACCGTAGCGGGATTCGATTCCAACGTACTCCGGGTGCAGCCTCCGACTTATACGGATTCGAATAGCGCTCAGCAAGCCAGTTTCTGGTGGACGCTTCCGCTGGATCAAGGGGAGTATGATCTCTCCGGCAAAGACCAGGTGGAAGTGAGCTTCGACTGGTGGGTGGATATTACAAGACCAAACGCGAATTCAATGGATGTCCGCCTGAATGATGGGACAGACCAGGTCATTACCCTCCGTAGTTCTGGAAGTGGCACCAATGCGAATTCACCGGCAACCATCTCTTATTATGCCGGCAACTCGGCTGCCAACAACGCGCCAGACTTAGGCTCCGCCACGAACGCGTTAACTGGGGTGCCGCGCTTAACCAAGCTGACAGCGACAATTCAGCTTGATCTGCTGGCGCAGCAGGCAACTCTCCAATTGACAGACGGAAATGGCATCAGCTACACCACGCCAGGGCCGGTAGCGATTGGCTCCGACAAGCTGACCAGCATGAGCATCGGCGCGAGCCGTGCCAGTGGTCAGAACTGGGCCAGGTTTAACGCCGTAACAGGTGTGGATTGGGAAGAGAGCACTTATGGGATGCGGGTCGACAATATCGTATTCCGGGCCGCTGAGTCCGGCGGTGTAAAACCAATTATTAACCCTACAAACGTGACGGTCTCCCCAGCCTCCGCCAATCTGGAGTATGGAGAAGGCTCACTTCAAGACAAACGTACGGCGACCTTCAGTGCGATAGTGATGCCTATAAATGCAGCCGACCGCACATTTACCTGGTCCATTCAAGATGACAGCATTGCCACGATCGCCGTGGCTTCGGATAACAGCGTGACTGTGACAGGCGTTGGCGCAGGCCAGACCATGCTTGTGGCCACGTCTAACATGGATGATACAATCCTGGACAGCGTGCAGATCCAAGTTACTCATGTGCCAGCGACAACAGAACCAACGCCAGACTTTTCCTCCTTACTTGAGGAAGGCTATACGCTAGCGTTTGGCAGTAGTTTTGCGAGTGAAGGGGAGCCACCGCTGTGGATTTTTAACAACGTCGGTACGCTCGCCAGAGAAACACAGCCCCAGGCCAATCACTACTTCCGGTTTGATGCCTCCGGCTCGGGTAATCGCGGCGGGCAGGGTCAGCTGCCAGAGCCGCTATTCGGCAGCAAGGTTTATGCTCATTTTGACTGGAAGGTTCCTGCCGTGACGACCCAGCAGAACACCTTTAACCTGAGCTTCCAGGACGGTTCCAATGTTCTGCTCAGTTTGAGAACGGGCACGTACAATGGTGCTAGAACGATTGGTGCGTTTGCAGGCACCTTGCCTGGGCCGACCGGTACTGATCCGAATTATTTCTGGAATAGTGCTCGTTATCAGGCGTTTAGCTATAACGCTGTGAATACGTGGTACACCGTCGATGTGGAATTCGATTTCGATACGATGCTGGCTGAGGTGTCTCTTGTACCTAGAGATGAAGCGGGGGCAGTGCCATCGGTGCTGACGGTTCCTTTCTCGGGAAGCCAGATCCGTACCTTTGTCATGACGGGAGAGCGTGCGGGCGGCAACAACATTAATATCGTGGATAATGGCATCGATAACCTGTATTTCTTTACGCAGCCGTTGTCACAGGACACGATTACAGAGGTCGTGCCATATGACTTCCTGCCTGAGCGTCCGGAGAATGCGGACAGCAACACCTGGCAGAGCTGGTCCAAGACGGTGAATATCGGGGATGTTGCGGACGAGGAAGGACTAGAACTGCCTGAGACCATTAACGTCAAGGTAGCAGGCGGCACAACCGAGACGGTTGAGGTAACCTGGGAACTCACCGAGGTTCCATGGGCCAAGCCTACTGCTGAGCTAGTCTATGACCCAGATAAGCAAGGTGTATTTTCCTACAAAGGGACGATTGTGAGCGATCCTGGCGTAGCAGTCAACCGCATGGGCGTGGAGGCGAAGCTGTTCATTGAGAACCGGCACCAGACGCCAATCACCACCGGGCCGTATTCAATGGAGTGGTTGGACAGAGGCGTCGTGGCTGTACCGGAAAATAACGACCGGGGCATCCTGGTCACCTGGCGGCTGCTCGCTTCGGAATATAATCAAGGCCTAACCTTTAACGTCTACAGAAATGGAACGAAAGTTAACGCAAGCCCTATTACAACGCTAAACTATGTAGATACTGGCGGGAAAGCCGGGGATACCTACTTAGTTGAAACAGTAACTACGGGAGCGCACAGCAAACCTGCAACGGCATGGGCCAATAATTACGTGGACATCCCATTGCAGCGCCCAGCGGACCGCCCGAACCCGGCGCTAGCCTATGGTGCGACCGGTAGTGCAGAACCAATTACTTACACCGCCAATGATATGTCCGTCGCGGATGTGGACGGGGACGGACAGTACGAGATTCTCGTTAAATGGTATCCGTCGCAGGCGCAAGACCCGGGCCTGACTAATCGGCATACCGGTGAGACGATCTTTGACTTGTACACACTGGAAGGCGAGCTGCTGTGGCGAATCAATCTGGGCATCAATATCGTATCCAGTGCGCATCACAGCCCGTTCAGCTTCTATGATCTCAATCAGGATGGCAAGGCCGAATTCGCGGTCAAGACCGCTGACGGCACCAGATTGTATCTTCCTAAGGAAGATGGAACGATCAATGACCTGACTGATGATCCGGTCTGGACATTGGGCGAAGAGGATGCCGTGTGGGTAGGCGGGCTGCAAAACCCGGCCAATGGCAACCAAGTGAATAATACCGCGCTTGGTCGCGTGGCATCCGGTCCAGAGACCTTTACGGTCTTTGACGGACTTACCGGAGAGGCGCTGGATACGGTTCCTTATTTTGCACCTTATAACATCAGCCCTAACTGGGGTGACGGCAACAATAACCGCAGTGACCGTTTCAACGGAGCGGTAGCTTATATGCCGAAGAATGGCGAGCCTGGCGCGGAGCCTTATCCGACGGTCATTGAGGTGCGGGGTCACTATGGTCCACATTTCGTTGCGGCGTATCAGTGGATCGACGGTGAGATTATGAAAGTGTGGGATTTTGCCTTGGCGGACTGGAACGCTGGCAGTAACCAAGGTAATCACAATCTGAAAGTTGCCGATGTAGATCATGACGGTTACAGCGAGGTGGTACTTGGCGCGATTACGCTGGACCATGACGGAACCATTGTCTGGAGCGGTAATGGAACACGGGGAACGACCCGGGCAGGTCATGGTGACGCGCTGCACGTAGGCGCAATGGTACCGGACAGTGATGAAATCTACGTCTTCCAGCCACATGAATCCGGGCCTCCGAACAATGTCACCCTTGTTCGTGGTTCTACTGGGGAGCCCGTGTGGACGTACTCGGCTAACGTCGGCGATGTGGGCCGCGGCGTAGCCGCCAATGTCACACCATTGCCAGGCTTTGAAATGTGGGCCATTCAAACGCCAATGTATAACATGGTGAGCGGCGAGGTCATTACGAATGAAGTTGGCGGTATTGGTGTCTCAAACAAGGCACCGGTTAACTTTGTCCTGTATTGGGATGGAGACCTGCTGCACGAGTTCTTCGACGGACCGGACAACTATAACTCAACAGAGCCACCGTCTATTACCAAGTTTAACTACGATGTGGAAACCGGTGCGAGCGAGCTGGAGACACTTCAGACATTGACCGGAAGCTACTCCAACAATGGTACGAAGGCCAATCCGGGTCTGATCGCCGATATCTTCGGAGACTGGCGTGATGAGGTGCTGGTTCGTACCAGTGACAATAATGCACTGCGGATTTATACGACCGACATTCCGACGGACCATGTCATTTACACGCTGATGCATGATCCGACGTATCGAATGGCAGTTAATTTGCAAAATTCAACGTACAACCAGCCAGCGCATCTGGGCTTCTACCTGGGTGAAGATATCCGGGCTGACGTTCAGGCGAGGCAGCTCCCGGTGCCGAATCTGTACTATACGGTCAATCAATCTTCGCTCTCAGCTGCAACGGTCACGTTCTATACGAATGCCCGCGCAGACATTACGGTGACGGCGACCTTGAATGGGAACACGCTCACTGGAATCAAGAAAGGAGATACGGCACTTGCTGACACCGACTACACGCTGGGAGTGGTAACGGATGACGGCAAGCAAGCGATCACCATTAAGAGCAGTTACTTGGCCACCCTGACCAATGGAGATGTCCTGACCTTCGAATTCAGTGAAGGCCAGCCTGCGTACCTGAAGGTGACCGTAACAACGCAGCAAACGCATATTCCGACTCCGCCTCCGGGCCCGCCGACGACTCCTGGCACCGATCCGGATGATGACGGAGAACCAGAACCGGGACCTGGCACCGATCCTGGTACAGATCCGGGAGCGGTGGGAGATAAGCCGGTCCTGAAGAATAGCATTGTAAATGCTGAGCAACTCAAATTGCAGCTGCTGCAAGCCTTGCAAGCCAATTCGCCAGTTCACTTCCCTGATATAGCGGCGACGCACTGGGCGGCATCGGCCATCAGTTATGCCTCGCAGCTGGGCATTGTTACTGGCTACCCTAGCGGGGAGTTCAAAGGCTCGAATCCGGTAACAAGAGCCGAATTCACAGCAATGATCGTCCGTACGCTCGGTATGGATACGTCAGGAGAAATCGGTTCCTTCTCCGACACCAGAGGACACTGGGCAGATGCCTATATTACTGCCTTGTATAGTGCGGGCATCGTGAACGGTACAGGCAATGGCGCGTTCAGTCCAAATCAGGAGATCACCCGTGCGGAGATGACCGCGATTCTGACGCGGCTCTTGGATATCAGCGCGGCGGACCAAGCGTCCACGTTCTCCGATATTAGCGGCCATTGGGCTGCAGGGTATATCCAGCAGCTCAGCCAAGCCGGCATCGTCAACGGTGTAGGCGACGGCCGATTCGCACCGAACGATACCGCAACCCGCAGTCAGTCGGTAACGATTATCGTGCGGATGCTGAATACCGTGCTTGATTTGGAGCTGGATGTGTAAGACAGCATAGAATAGTGATAGCCTCTCGGTCGTGGACCGAGGGGCTATTTTGTGCGTCAAGAGTGGCTAGCTCCCTGTTGTTTCATGCGAATACGTGTGATACGGTAGCTGTATCTCCTGTTCAAGCAGGATAAGCCGAATCGGAAAAACTTTAATTTGGAGGGACATGCATAATGAATCTAGCGGATACCAAGCTTGAAGTGAAACGCTTGATACGCACGAACTCGGATCGAGGCTTTCTACCCTATGGTGGCTGTAATCGCGTGTGCCATGACATGATCGTCATTGTTGGAGAGAGCAGAGCATCTGGGGATGTCAGTCTGTCCTTAGACATTCATTTGTACATTTTAACGGAAGTCATCAAGCTGATCTCTCACGCAGACTCATCGTCAGGTGCAATAACCGACGTGGTTGGGGAATGCATACAAGGGATAGAGACGATGACAAAGTCTATTTCAAATGAAGATAAAAAAAGCATGTTCCAGAAGATCATCAAGACAGCCAAGCATAAGGCGTTTCAGGAATGGTCGGAGTTTGGTTATCGGTTGCTGCGGAGTGCAGCACATGTGGTGGAAAATCAGAAGCAAGCTGCGACGGTGCATGAGCTGTTCGATGTCCTTGGTTTGATGTACGGGGACAAGGCGTACCCCGATCAATATATCATCACGCATCAGCTCATCGAGCAGTTGGAGGGCAACGAGGCGGCTGAGCGCTATCAGATGGAGCACCTTCACATTCCAGAGATGCGAACGCTGGTCGTCGAACGGGCCATTGCGGCTGAACAATACGAGACAGCTGAGAAGCTGTGCCTCGAAGTGCTGCAGGAGGGCAAAGCGTATGGCAAATCGGCTAGATGGGCGTACTACCTGGAACATATCTACACGGTGCTAGGTAATCGACAGAAACAAATCGACATGACTCGCTTGATTCTGATGGGCGGGGAGGCATCTTACTACAGGAGGCTGAAGGAGCTCTACCAAACCGACGGCGTGTGGGAGGAGCACAAAGAAGGCATCTTACGGGAGTTGTCACAAGCTTATATACCCTATGAATATGCTGTGCTGCTGGCTGATGAAGGCGAGTGGGAACGGCTGCTGGCTGTCGTGCAAAAGACGCCGATGTTTATTGAACACTACGGCAAACAGTTGGCCAAGCACTTTCCGTCGGAGGCGTATCAGATTTTTGAAGGTTTCATCGTGCGCGAAGCTGCTGCAGCCTCAACCCGGGGGAAATATAAGGGTGTCTGCAAGTTGATTAGAAAATATCACGGAGCTGGCGCAAAACAAGAAGCAGCGGCAATGATTCACCGCTTGATCGAACAGTATCCCCGCCGCGTGGCGATGGTCGATGAACTGGAGATGTTGGAGAAGAAGTTGGTAAAATCTTAAATGGCGGAGTAACTAATTTTATTTATTGTTGTCGTAGTTTGAAGATTCAGATAAAATGATAAAATAAAGTTATAATGTTAATACAGTTATAACGAATGGTGGACGTGAGATTAGTCATAACTATACAAGGAGGGGAATTTAAAAATGAATGGTGTGGTGAAGGTGTCGAGTCATAAGTCAGATGGTAAACAGTATTCGCGTAAGGTTGGACGGATGGGGAATAGCCTTGGGGTAAGCTTACCTAAAGACTTAGCTGAGAAACTTAATGTAGCTCAAGGCGATGAAATCGAATTTGTTGAAAACGACCACGGTGAGATTGTATTAAAAAAAGTCCGGCAGGTCCAATTACCCGAAAACGTAAGACCGGAAGTTCTTGAAGCGTTTTTTGATGTGTATGAAGAAGATGAGGGTATTCTTGAAGATTTAAAGGACCGCTAATGATCATATTTTTAACCAAAGAAGAGATCGTTTCCGCCCATTATTTTATGATGCGTAGAATGAATGACGCAGACCAGGCAGGAGTCAAGGATCATGGTTTACTGGAATCTGCGGTACATCGACCTCAGCAAAGTATTTTTGGAGAAGACGCTTATCCCGATTTGTTTGACAAAGCCGCAGCTTTACTAGAGTCGCTAGTAAAAAATCACTGCTTTCATAACGGTAATAAACGAACAGCTTACTTGGTGACAAAATCATTTCTGATGATTAATGGCAAGCATCTAAAAATGGAACGTAAGGCTGCTGTGGAGTTTGTCGTTGATATTGCCAAAGGAATTCATCCCGTAGAAGCTGCTGCCGAAATTCTAAAACAATCCTCTTTGGACCGAAACATAAAAGGTCAATAAGCTCGCAAAGCAAACCAACATCTCTACACCATGGGACGTTGGTTTTTTGCTGTCAATTCTTCCTGCTATCCTCCCCAACCCCCACCCTAAGCACCATTCATTTCTTTACCTCACCCCTGAAACAGGGGGTAGAAAATTGATTGCTACCCCTTCTAAACCCTTATATATCAACGCTTTTCCCCGAGCCCCCCACTTGACAAGGATTCAACCTTTCAGGTGTGTCTGAGGCTGGGTATAGTGAGGGTAGTCAAATTGCAAGCGACAGTAGAGGAGGGAGTCATATCGCACAACTAGAGACACAGACCGAGCTTCCATCGACCCGTCAGGGGCCCAAGCGATCATCGCTGCTCTGGAAACGTATCGTGCGTTACCGGTGGATGTATCTGCTAGCGTTACCGGGCTTCCTTTATTTCGTCATCATGAAGTACATGCCCATGTGGGGAATTTTATTGGCCTTCCAGGACTTCAATCCATTCAAGGGCTTTTGGGAAAGTGAGTGGGTCGGGTTCGAGAATTTCCGGACGTTCTTCACGTATGGCGACTTCTGGCCGCTGCTCCGGAATACGTTATCCATCAGTATTCTGAACCTTATCTTCTTCTTCCCGGCACCGATTGTGCTGGCCCTGATGCTCAATGAGGTGCGGGTAGAATCGTACAAGCGCATCACGCAGACGATCATCTATTTGCCCCATTTCCTGTCGTGGGTTATCGTGGCGAGCTTCACGTTCTTGTTCTTCTCCTTCGACATCGGCATTCTGAACAAGGCACTGAGCGCGCTAGGTTTCTCCAATGTATCGATCTTGACGGAACCGCGATACTTCTATGGCGTCCTGATCGGGCAGAGCATCTGGAAAGAGGTCGGCTGGGGCACGATCATCTTCCTCGCTGCCATTGCAGGGGTGGATACCCAGCTGTATGAAGCGGCAACGGTGGATGGGGCCGGACGCTTCCGCAAAATCTGGCATGTGACACTGCCCGCGATTCGCTCGACGATTGTCATCCTGATGATTCTGAAGCTCGGCGATATGCTGGACGTCGGCTTTGAACAAATCTTGCTGATGCTGAATCCGATGGTTCGAGGGGTCGGTGAAGTCTTCGACACCTATGTGTACCAGCAGGGGATACTGAGCGGTAACTTCAGTTACAGTATCGCCGTCGGACTATTCAAGTCCGTTGCCGGTCTCATCCTCGTCGTAGGCGGCAATTATCTGGCCAAGAAAGCGGGCGAAGATGGCTTGTACTAAGGTTGGAAAGGAGGAGGAACGATGCCGCATCAAAAACACCAGTTCGGCGATTACGTCAATTATGCTTTACTTGGCCTGATCTCGCTCGCCATGATCTTCCCGTTCTTCTATGTCTTCTCCGTCTCCTTAACGGACCCGGATACTTACGTGCAAGGCGAATTCATCCTGATTCCCAAGAACTTTTCCCTGGACGCCTATAAATTCGTACTGGGAACCAGTCAGCTGTGGAATTCATTGCAGGCGACTTTGTTTATAACGATTGTAGGCACCATCTTGAATCTGTTCTTCACGATGACCTTCGCCTATGTGCTCACCAAGAAGAACATGCCGGGGTGGAAATTCCTGACGTTCATGGTGCTGCTGATTCTGTTCTTCAACGCAGGACTCATCCCAAGCTACTTGCTGGTCAAGGAGCTGGGCCTGATGAATTCCCTGTGGGCGCTGATCCTGCCAGGTTTAACGAATCCATGGGCGCTGTTCGTGGTTCGTTCCTTCTACACCACCATTCCTGGTAGTCTGGAAGAAGCGGCGTACATCGACGGGGCCAATGATCTGCAGATTTTTCAGAAGATCATCCTGCCGCTCTCCAAGCCAATCATGGCGGCGTTCTCCCTATTTTTCGCAGTAGGGCTATGGAATACGTATCTGAACGGGATTTTCTTCATCCAGGATCCGCAGAAATGGCCGCTGCAGGTCTTCCTGTCACAGATGATTATTGAATCGAATACGACGTTGGGTTCATCCGTGAATTTCGATGAATTCAATCAGGCCCCACCGCCGTCCGAGACGATCAAGATGGCCTCGCTGGTATTGGTTATGCTGCCGATACTGGTCGTCTATCCATTCTTGCAGAAGCATTTTGCAAAAGGGGTATTGCTAGGTTCAGTTAAAGGGTAAGCTATTACAGATAAAAAGGGAGCAATGATCATGCATACGAAAAAAATAGCAATGACCATGATGGCACTTATGCTAGTTTTCCTGACTGCTTGTGGAGGCAACAATAATAATGCCTCACCTGGCACCAATAGTGGCGGAGAGAATGGCACAGCTGGCGACCAAGGGCCGACATCCATCCGGATGCTGGCAGGGGTATGGGGGCAACCGCCGGCGGATATTGCGAACAGCTCGATTTTTCAGAAGCTGCAAGAAGAGACCAACACGAACCTGACCATTCAAGTGGTGCCGGTATCCAACTATGACCAGAACTTGAACTTGGTCATGGCGGCCAATGAGCTGCCGGATCTGGTACATGCCTTCAGCAGTAAAGCGCCCACGCTAGTCAAAGCGATTAACCAAGGCGCGTTTCACGATTTGAGCGAATTTGATCTCAGCTCTTATCCCAATCTGGCTGAAATTCCAGAACTAATCTGGGACAATTCCAAGATTAACGGACAAATCTATGGTGTTCCTAGTCCGGTAGGACTGAATGCCGACGGCTTCATGGTTCGACAAGACTGGCTGGAGACGCTGGGCTTGGAAGACCCGACAACGCTAGAGGAATTCAAGGAGATGCTGATCGCCTTCCGCGAGAATGATCCTGACGGCAATGGCAGCAGAGACACATACGGCCTGGTGGGACAAGGGATGGCGCTGATGGGTGCCTTCGGCGTACACGAACCCAAGTTCGAAGACGACCACATGCTGCTGCATTGGATGTCCGAGGATTTCAAGGAATACCTGACGTACATGCGTGACCTGTTCGCTCATGATGTCATGCCAAGAGAATATTTCATTATGAAGAACAATGACATCAAAACCATGCTCAACCAGGGACTTGCAGGTGCGTACAGCGCTCCATTGCATTCTGCCGGTGAGTATACAGTGGAAATCCAGAAGAAATTCCCTGAAGCACAATTCAAGAATCTGAGCCCCATCGAAGGGCCTAAAGGCTATACGGGACAGCAAAAGCTGGGCTACTACGGCATGTGGCTGATTCCTTCCCACGTAGATGAGAGCAAGGTGCCGAAAATCCTGGAATACCTGGACAAAACCGCTTCGGAGGAAATCAATAACCTGATGACTTATGGCATCGAAGGCGTGCATTATGACAGCCTGGATGGCCAGATTGTAGAGGCTTCGGACGCACAGATCAAGCTGCGTGATGAAGAGGCGGGACAAGGCACAATCGTATTCCTCAACAAATATAGACCGTATAACGATGTAACCAAGAACGGCTTCACCATTGAGGGTCTGGAAGAGAACCTGATCTCCAGCATTGATGAGCATGTCGAGCTCTCGCCAGCTAATCCGTTCGACACCCTGATCTCCGAAACGTATTCGGACCGCTACGCTGACGTCTTCAAGGATCTGGATTCGATGATCGTCCGCAGCATCACGGGAGAGATTGAATTGGCGGCATGGGACACGTATGTGGAGCAAATGAAAGGCAACCCAACGGTTCAGCAGATGATGAAGGAGTTTAAAGAGCAGTACGACCTATCTAACGAGAACTGATGCATTTGGAGAGTGCCATGTACCAGCAGGAGGCCTGAGGGATGTCCCTCGGGCTTCCTGTATCCTGGTCTGTCTTGGTTTGTGTCGAAATGTGTCGATCGTTATAATGGGGAAAAACAGAAAAAGGGTGGGGGCAGATGATTAGCCGGATCTCGCAGCTGCTGCAGAAACAACGATCTAGACGCTATTTTAACAGGCTGGTCGGATTTGGACTGATATCCATGGTCGTACCCATTATTCTTATCTCCTTCTTGAGTTACAAGATTACAATCGACAATATGGAGAAGCAAAATAGCCAAGCCAGACTGGATATGCTCGGGCAGCTGCAAGCGCGCGTCGATGAACGGCTGGAGAACGCGCGGGTCGCGCTCTATTCGCTCGTGTTCGATGCCGATATTGCCGAGGCGACCCAGCGGGAGGACTTCCCGCTCAGCTCGCAGCAGTTAATGGACACGCAGGGCAAGCTGGCCTTGCTGCATCAATCCATTGAGAACAGCTATGGCGTGTCTCTTTTTTTTGTGGACAACGGGGTTGCCCTGTTCAATGACCGTTATATTCATCCTGCGGGAGGGGACAGAGTGGGCAATTATCCGGGCTACGGTCCGGTTGGCCAGTGGCATTACCAGAGCGGGACCAACTTTCGCGTGGTTACTTACACGGTTGCTCTGCCGGCTTTCTCTGAAACGCCCCGCACGTATTTGTCCATTCATGTGAGTGTAAACGCTTTTGCCAATATATTAAGAGAAATCGACTTCATAGATACAGGCGATCTGTACTTCCTGGATACCGGGCTGCAGACCATTTCCAGCAGAAAACACGGTACGATCGCTGAGAGCCAAGCCGCGGCTGGGCTGGAGTGGATGAGCGGGAATACCCGCCCCTTCGATCAGTGGCAGGATAAAGCCTCCAACGTGTCAGCCCTCTATGTGAAATCGCAGCAAACGGGCTGGTATACCGCCATTATGATTCCCCTGAATGAGACCGCTGGCTTTGTCTCGAATATCGTCTGGCTTACGATTCTCATCAGTATCCTGGCCATCGCTACCGGAGGCGTGATCCTCTATATTAGCTCCAAAAAGCTCTACGCGCCGATCTATCAATGGCTCAAGGAGGAGAACTATACGCTGGAGGGCGACGCGGGTACCAAGGATGAGTGGTCGTGGCTACGCACCAAATGGCAAGGGCTGAAGGAGGATTTGCAGGAAAAGGAGCCTGAGCTCAGGCAATCGTTCCTGTCCGCCTTGCTGGGCGGCTATTATGCCGAATCCGAAACGGAGGTTGCCGTATTGCTGCAGCGGCATCAGATTCCCGAGGATTGCAAATGTGTCGCCTTCATCGTGGATCCGGGAGATTTTCTGGCGTACAACCGGTTCAAGGCGAATGACAAGGCGCTGGTGCACGCGGCGATTGCGAATATATTCGGCGATCTGATGCGCCATAACCATCTGGAGGGCGATGCGATCCGCAGACCGGAGAACAATCAGACAATCTTCATTACCTATTATCCGCGAGACATCGAGGAGGCGCAGGCCTACCAGATGACGCGGCAGATCACCAGTGCGCTCATCATGTCTATCGAGACCTATCTCAAATTCCCGGCCAAGCTAGGATTAGGAGGTCTTCGTCACTCCGTGTTCGAATTAAGAGATTCGTATCTGGAGGCCAAGGAAGCGCTGCAGTATCGCATTATTCGAGAAGAAGAACCTATTCTGGATATCAAAGAAGTGAAACAAGTGAAGGATCGATTCGAGTATCCATTCGATATCAGCGAGAAGATTGTCAAAGAGCTTCGCAGCGGCAACCGGGCCGAGGTCGAGAGCGGCTTTGACCGGTTCGTCGAGGTCATCCGCCTGAAGCAGTATTCCGATCAGACGTACCGGCAGATGTTCCTGATGCTGTATGACGCCATGATCCAAGGGCTGTATCACTTCTCCAATGAAGCCGTCAACGAATTGCTGCAGAAGGACGGGTATGAAACGATACTGGCTGCGCAATATTTTACCGAAATTGAGCAATGGTTCCGGGACGAGTGGATTAGCTCCTGCTTCGAGCTGATTGAGCGCGAGAATGAAAGCAAGGGCACACAGCTGATCGAATCGGCCAAGCAATATATTGCGATGACGCTGGATCAGGATCACTCCCTCAATCTCGTAGCGGAGCAAGTAAGCTTGAATCCGTCGTATTTCAGCCGGTTGTTCCGCAAGGAAACAGGCCAGAACTTCCTGCAATACGTAGCTTCCGTCAAGATCGAGGAGGCGAAGAAGCAGCTGGAGCAGACGGATGACCCGATTTATAAGATTGCCGAGAAGGTAGGCTACACCGAGCAGACCTTCCGCCGTGTCTTCAAGAGCCAGACGGAAATGTCACCAAATGAATACCGTAAGAGCCTGCGTTGATGCTGGTTCAGCATAGATAAACAGATGGGATGTGGAGCGAAGTGGAGATTTCTTTGTCGTCCATGACGTGGAAAGTAAAAGGCTTCTGGCCGTGGGTTCCCCTGCTGCGCAACAGCGCAGAGACGGGCATGGAGCTGATGGGCGTGACAGACTGGATCCCGGCGACTGTGCCGGGTGGCGTACATTATGACCTATACCGGGCAGGACTCATCGATGACCCTTATCGGGATACGAATAGCCTGAATTGCGAGTGGGTCGAGAACCGCTGGTGGGTCTACAAGACGGAATTCACCCGGCCGCAGGTGGAAGGGGAGAGGCTGGAGCTTCTTTTCAAAGGCCTGGATTATGAAGCCATGATCTACCTCAACGGCAAGCTGCTGGGCGAGCATGAGGGAATGTATCACCCGGCCAGCTTCGATGTCACTGAACAATGGCAGGAGCGGGAGACCGTCCAGCTCATGGTCGTGCTGAAGCATGCCCCCGACGAGATGGCGCAGATTGGCAAGACCTCGATGACGTTCACTCAGAAGAGCCGCTTCAACTACAAGTGGGATTTCTCGACGCGGCTGGTTAATATCGGCCTATGGGATGATGTTGTGCTGCGAGCGCATCCTTCGCATACGTTTGGCGAGGTGCGGGTGAGCACGGATGTTGACCCAGCGGGACAGGGGATCGTGACCGCCGTGATGGAGCTCCAGACTCATGGAATTAAGGGCGAGGAAGAAGTAACCGTACGTGCCGTGTTGTTGGACCCCCAAGGCGAGCAGATCAGGGAACAGGTCGAAGTCGTGACCGCAGGTGAGGACGCGCATAGGGCGGAATTTCGTCTGGATGATCCTGCGCTCTGGTATCCGAACGGCTACGGCGATCAACCATTATACAAGGTGTGGATTCAACTGATAGCCGGCAAGGGAACGCTGCTGCTGGATGAGCAGGTGTATCCGGTTGGCATTCGAAGCCTGAAGTACGTTCAGAATGTAGACAGTCCCGAGGATGCGCTGCCCTATACGATTGTAGTCAACGGCAAGAAGATATATATCAAAGGTGTAAACATGACGCCGCTGGATCATCTGTACGGCAATATTAGCCGCTCGCGGTATGAATGGATGATCCGCCTCGCCAAGCATGGCAACATCAATATGATCCGGGTGTGGGGCGGCGGCTTGATCGAGAAGCCGGAATTCTATGAGCTGTGCGATCGCCACGGCATCATGGTCTGGCAGGAATTCATCCAATCCAGTTCGGGCATCGACAACATTCCGTCCAAGCGACCGGAGTTTCTGGCGCTGCTGGAACAGACGGCAATTGCGGCGCTGAAGGGCCGCCGCAATCATACCAGCCTGAGCGTCTGGAGCGGAGGCAATGAGCTGATGAGCGGCGATCGGGTGCCGTCCACCTATGAGGATGAGAACCTGGCGATGCTGAAGAAGCTCGTCAAGGCACATGACCCGCAGCGTTTGTTCTTGCCGACGTCGGCCTCTGGTCCAGTGGAGCATATCACCCGCAAGAAGGGTGTCAGCCATGACGTCCACGGCTGGTGGAAGTATGAGGGCAATCCGGGTCACTATGAGTTGTATGGTGAATCGGACAACCTGTTCCATAGTGAATTCGGGGTCGACGGCATGAATGCGGAGAAGAGTATCCGCAAGTTTCTGAGCGAGGCACATCTGGAGCCTGTATCGATGGAAGACAGCATGGTCTGGCGCCATCATGGCGAATGGTGGGATACGTACAAGCGGGATCTGGGCCTGTTCGGGGACGTGCCTGATCTCCGCACCTTCGTCGCCTGCAGTCAGTGGATTCAGGCCGAAGGGCTTCGCTACATCCTGGAGGCCAACCGCAGACGGAAATTTCGTAACAGCGGCAGCATCGTCTGGCAGATGAATGAGCCGTGGCCGAATGTGGCCTGCACCAATCTGGTGGATTACTACGGTGAGAGCAAGATGGCGTATCACTATGCGAGGAAAGCCTTTACGCCTAACCATGTCTCGCTCGACTACCGGAGCCTGACGTACACGGCGGGCGAGACCTTCCGTGAAACCGTCTATGTCCACCGCGCGGGGGAGCCTGGGTCCACAGCAGTGACCGCTGAGGTTCTCGATAGCCACGGACGTGTGCTGCATGAGCAGCAATTCCAAGGGGAATCCATAGCTGATCAGGCGCTGGAAATCGGCGTGTTGGTGTTCGAGGTGCCGAGCACGGAGGATCAGCTGTTCTATGTCCGGCTGCGCATGGACACAGACGCAATAGGGGAGAACGGCAATCTCTATGTATTTTCTACGAGGGAAGACGCGCTCTACGCACCGGCGCTGGAGCTGGAGGCTCCACAGATTGAGGTGGAACAGGTGGACTTATCGACGGTGGAAGCGTCACAGGGCACAGAGTTCCATTATCGCTACCGTGTGACCAATACGGGTTCCGTGGTTGCCCTGCACCTGTACCCGGAAGAGCAGACCGACCGCTATTGGCTCGTCGCTGACGGTGCCTATGAGAGTCTGTTCCCCGGCGAATCTATTGAGATGACGATCACCTGCGTGACGAGAAGCGGAATGCTGTTTGAAGCGGGCCCGCGGGAGGGTGACGAAGCGGTCCAGCCGGACCTCGTGATTCGCGGATTTAAGGAGCCGAAGGTCTAGTTAAACATCATAAACGCAATATTAAACGGGGCTGTCCCATGTCATTTTAGGTGACGGAGGGACGCCCTTTCTTCATCTTATTTTTCTTAAAAAAAACCGCAAGAAAGCGCATAAAAGGATCGTGCCATTATTTAACTTCGCGTGCTATAATCGACTTGCCTGGAATAGGTTCAGTTGGATTGGACGGCCGCCGTCCGCTGGATCAGATATGCTCGCAGAAAGGGGAGCGCATATGCATGCGATATAAAGCTACCCTCATTCTCTGTCTGGTCATTTTGACAGCGAATGGATTGCATATGCTTTACAATGAATTCTCCGCTGTGCGCCTGCTCATTTTAGGAGTAAACATCGCCATTGCCTGGTTTTTGGGAAGAAAAATGGATCAGTATCTCCAGATGAGGCAGGAGCTGAGCCGGACCAAGGAAAACCTCATTCAATATTCGTATGGACTTGATTCTACGAAGGATGGCATAGGTATCACGAATGAGGCCGGCCGTTTTGAATACGTGAATCATGCGCATATAGAATTGTATGGATACTCCAGAATGGAGCTATTGCATGCGCACTGGAGCATCTGTTATTCCCATGAAACTCAGGAGAGGGTGGCCGGCGTTGCTGTGCCTGCTCTTCGAAGAGACGGCTTCTGGCGGGGGGAGGCGGAGGGCGTCCGCAAGGACGGAACGACGTTCCCCCAGGAGCTGGTGCTGTCGCAGATTCGGGGGAGCAGCAAGGTCTTTTGTGTGGTGCGGGATTTGACGGAGCACAAAGGCGCGGAAGCGAAGATCCGGCAATTGGCGCTGACGAATGAAGTTACGGGGCTTCCCAACCGGCGGAGTCTTCTGAACAAGATGGCCGACCTGATGGCGGGGAGAGCGCCCTTTTATGTACTCTTTGTGGATGTGGACCGCTTCAAGCACGTGAATGATACCCTGGGGCATGAAATGGGGGACCAGTTGCTCCTGCAGGTTGCTCAGCGACTGGGCGCTTTTGAGAATGAAGAGGGAGCAGTGTTCCATTTTGGGGGAGATGAATTTATCCTTCTGCTGCAATGTTCATCAGACCAGGTGAAACGGTCTGCTGCCGCTATACTCGCCTCTATTGGCGAGCCCTTCGATATCTCGGGGATGGAGCTGAACATTACCGTGAGTATCGGCATCAGCGGCTACCCTGACGACCACGAGGAATGGGAGGGCTTGATTGGCTTGGCGGATACCGCCATGTACCAGGCCAAGCTGGCAGGCAAAAATCGTTATCAAATCATCAACCACGATATAAAAGCAGCCCTGAAGCGCAAAGCGTACCTGGAGACCGAGTTGAAAAAAGCGATCCGCAATCGGCAGTTGGAGCTCCATTATCAGCCGATCCTTGAGCTTGAAGGCCGCCAGGTGACGGCCGTGGAGGCCCTGCTGCGATGGAACCACCCGCAATTGGGGATGGTATCGCCGGCAGAGTTCGTACCGCTCGCGGAAGAGACGGGAATGATCACGGACATCGGCAGATGGGTAATCCAGGAGGCACTGACGCAGGCGGGGATATGGGGCCAGCGAGGGTATAGTCTGGGGGTGTCCATCAATGTCTCCCAGCGGCAGCTTGGCAACGACAGGGGATTGGTGGACTACATTCGGGAGAGGCTGGCGGCAGGCCCGATAGACCCGGCACAGGTAGTGCTCGAAATCACGGAGAGCGTCATGGAGGATTACGAGACCATCATTCCGGTCCTCAATGAGCTGAGGCAGTTGGGCCTGCGGATTGCCCTTGATGATTTTGGCACGGGATTCTCCTCCCTGTCATTCATCAAGCGCTTGCCGATCAACATGCTGAAGATTGACCAATCGTTTATCCGGGAGCTGACCTCGGGCCAGACCGACGTGGCCATCATCAAGTCGATTCTGGAGCTAGCAATTAACTTGGAGCTTACCAGTGTCGCCGAAGGTGTGGAGACCCCGGAGCAAGTGGACATTCTTAAGCGGCTGCAGTGCTCGAAGGGCCAGGGCTATCTGTTCAGCAAGCCGCTTCCCGCGCAGGCCCTGGAGTCGTGGCTCGCAGAGCAGTCTGGGCCGATTAAACAGACGGGGACGGCTGATACCGGAGCGAAGTGATTGAAGTGATACTACTCCCTGAGAAGGAGCTGAGCATGATGAGATATGAGAGAAATTGGGCGGGTAATTATACATTTAGTGCTGCGGAATGCCACTTGCCCGAGAACCTGGAAGAAGTGCAAGCATTGGTTGCGTCCAGCTCGCGCCTCAAGGTCATTGGTTCGCGGCATTCCTTCAACGGAATTGCAGATACAACAGCAGCGCATCTCTCGATGGAGCGGATGAACCGCATCCTCTCGCTGGATCGCGATCAAAATCGGGTAACGGTAGAGGGTGGAGTGCGGTACGGGGATTTATGTTCGTACTTGCATGAGCAGGGGTATGCACTGCACAACCTGGCTTCCTTGCCCCACATTTCAGTTGCTGGTGCCTGCGCGACAGCTACCCACGGGTCAGGCGAGGCGAATGGCAATCTGGCCACGGTTGTTTACAGCTTAGAGATCGTCAAGGCAGATGGAGAACTTGTGACGTTTACGCGAGATGACGCGAACGGCGAGTTTTTCGGCGCGGTAGTGGGACTTGGGGCACTGGGTGTCGTAACGAAAATAACGCTGGATGTCGTGCCTGCATTTAATATGACGCAGCATGTCTATGAAGGGCTTCCACTGAGCGAGGTGCGGAATAACTTTGATGTCATCGTATCCTCGGGCTACAGTGTCAGCCTGTTCTCGGACTGGACGGATACGACGTTTAACCAAGTGTGGTTGAAGCAGACTGCGCCAGCAGGTGCTGATGTCGTGCCTGGTGCCGAACAATTCCACGGGGCTAAGCTCTCGGGGGTCAACCTCCATCCTGTGCCAGGACAAGGGGCCGACCATTGCAGTGAGCAGTGCGGGATTGCGGGGCCGTGGCATGAGCGGATGCCGCATTTCAAGATGGCCTTCACGCCGAGTGCGGGCGAGGAGCTGCAGAGCGAATATATCGTGCCTCGTGAGCATGCGCTGCCTGCCTTGGAGGCGATCGCCAACCTCCGTGAGGACATCGCGCCGCTGCTGTTCACTTCGGAGGTGCGGACGATCGCAGCTGATCGGCTATGGTTGAGTCCCTGCTATAAGCAGGACTCCGTTGGTTTTCATTTTACATGGAAACCGGAGTGGGAGGCGGTGCGTCAGGTGCTGCCGCGCATCGAGGCTCTTCTGGAGCCGTTCGATGCGCGCCCGCACTGGGGCAAGCTCTTCACCATGAGTGCTGAGCAGCTGCAGCCGTTGTTCCCCAAACTGCCGGACTTCCGTGCGTTGGCGCTGCGCTATGACCCTGAAGGCAAGTTTAGGAATGCATATTTGGAGACGTATCTCTTTACTTCCTGACTCGGCATGACTCAAGTTGCCATCTGCTTTCGCGAGCGGATGGTTTTTTGTCATGTTGACACAAATATGGAACACTACAGGCTGCCCAAAACATAGTCAATGACTGATATCTCATGTATGATGATGAGGTTGTTACTGGGCGTTGGATCCAGTCGGCTACGGAAAGGATGCTGAAGATGAAAAAGGGATGGCTGGTATTCATTTCACTCATACTCGCTATTGAATCATTGCTTGTGCCGCCTGGGGCTGCGGCGGCGGGGCTTGCATTTACATCGGTGTCGAGCCAAGCGGATACGTCAGTGGCACTCGACACCGAAGGAGAGATCTATGCTTGGGGCAGCAACTGGAACGGTCAGTTTGGCAATGGGACCAGCGCAGGATCTGCCGAGCCGCAGCGGATCGAGGTGCTGGAACATGGACTGCCAGTTACGTTCCGCGAAGTAAAGACAGGAAGGAGTCATAGCCTGGCTCTGGATACAGATGGGCAGATATGGAGCACCGGTGACAATGGTTACGGTCAGCTAGGCAAGGGGCATTTTGATGCTTCTCTGTCCTGGAGCAAATTAGTAATCACAGATGAAGGTGCGGAGGTTTCTTTCTCGACGATTGCCGCCGGTTGGGGTTCTTCCTATGCCATAGATGACAATGGCGAGCTTTGGGGATGGGGTCTTAGAATCAGCTCTACGATGCCCCAACGCACGGCGATTCCGACCAAGCTGGGCCTGACGGATGGGGGGAGTCCGGTACAATTTCAATCCATTGCCAACAATAATGAACAGGCCATTGGTATCGATTCGTCCAATCACTTGTGGCAAATCGCTCTTGTTGGGGATCAGACGCAGAAGTTCAACCTGACAGACGACGGGACGACGCCTCAATTTCAATCCGTTGCCGTTGGCGCAGGCTATGGTAACGGCGGGTTTCTGGCACTGGCGCTTGAAACGGACGGAGACCTGTGGATTTGGGGTAGCAACGACCACGGCCAACTCGGCGATAGCGGAGTTGAGGATGAGACGCGCTGGTTGCCTGAGAAGCTGACCGTCTTGGATCACGGCAGTCCTGTTCTATTTTCCAAGATTGCAGGGGGCAACCACCATGCACTGGCTCTTGATACGAACGGGAATTTGTGGGCGTGGGGCAAAAACGATCAGGGGCAGCTGGGCAATGGATCAACGGCGGGCAACGGGCCGGTCAAGGTGACGACAGAGGATAACGGAAATCCCACCCGGTTCACCTCGATTACAGCCGGCTTCGAAAAGTCCTACGCCCTTGATGCCGAGGGACGCATATGGGCCTGGGGTTATTCATATGGCTTGATGCCAAGCCGGTTCCCGGCTGGGGTCAGCCCGACCGTGACCCTGGCGGTATCCCAGACGTCTTCGACCTATCTCGAGGAAGTTACACTTACGGCCAACGTGTCAGGCGTATGGGGGATGCCAACCGGGACTGTCGAGTTCAGAGACGGCACTCATGTGCTGGGGAACAGGGCTTTGAGTGGAGGCACAGCCGAACTTGATCTTTCTACGCTGTCAGCGGGCCCACATCATCTGACGGTTCACTATAGCGGTGATGTTACATATAGTGCTCTGGCGTCTGAAATCTTGGACTACACGGTGGATATGCCGGGGGCTCCTGCGCTTACGCTGACACCGTCGACGACCGCTGACACCTTCGATCCGGTGACAATAGCGGTGGACGTGCAGATTGAAGGCACAGGCAACACACTGGACAGTCTGAAGTGGCTGGCAGGCAGCCGCGCCGCTGAAGACTTTGCCGGTGCGGGTACGGACATCTTGGGTAGCCGCAGTTTTGAAGCGGCAAGCAGCGGCATATACACGGCCTATGCGCGCGATGCTGCAGGCAGCGAAACCGTGGAGACGATCGAGCTGAACAATATTCTGGCTGCAGGTGACGCTGCAGGACTGAACGCAGCCATTGCGGCTGCCGGGCAGGCGCTGGCTGAGCATCCCGAAGGAAGCGGCGTCGGCGAGGCGCCAGCAGCTGCACGGTCCACGCTGCAGGCTGCGATTGGCGCCGCACAGGCGGTCGCG
>NZ_KB899675.1:40231-85930 GCF_000378385.1 Paenibacillus daejeonensis DSM 15491
CGCCCGCTTGACGCTCGAAGCGGCCACGGCGAGCTTCCGTCTCGCCGTCATCGGCCTGGTGCTGACGGCTCCAAATGAGGGGCTGTACGGCACAGGTAGCACGCTTGAAATCATCTTGACTTACCGCGAGGCCGTCACGGTCTCCGGTGTGCCGTATCTCGGTATCACGCTGGGCAGTGGTCCTGATGCCGAGACCGTTCACGCCGTCTATAGCGGCACCGCAGGAGAGAACGGAACAGCGCTGCGGTTCACGTACGAGGTGCCGGCTGGGCTGAGCGCTCTGGACGGTATCGTACTCGATGCGCAGCTGTCCCTTCCGGACGGCGCGGCGATCCTTTACAGTGGCTCCAGCGAGTCGGCTGTAACGTCATTTGCCATCCCGGACACGAGCCGGGTTCGCATCGCATCTGTCTTGCCGGCAATTGAGCTTGCCGCCGGCAGTGGTGCCGGGACCACTGCCGAGATTGCGGTAACGGCCAGTGCACACGGAAGCGCAGCGGGCAATACACTCACTCACCTGAGATGGCTGGTCGGCAGCCGCACGGTGGTAGACTTTGATGGCGGCACCAGCGGCGCCGATCTATTGGCAGAGCGAACCTTCACGGTGAGAGAGAACCGTTCGTATACGGTTTATGCCAAAGACGCTGCAGGCAACGAAGCGGTCGGTTTGATTACAATCAACAGTATCGTTACACCCGTCTATCCGTTCCCAGTTGATCAGCCGCCGGTGAAGACGGATGACGAACCTGGCGGGACTGAGGAGCGGCTGTACACGCTGCAGCTCGCCACAGGTGCCGAGAGGCTGGAGGTCGAGTGGACGGCGCAGGACTTGACGGCCTTGCTCCGCGAACTGGACGGTCGTGCCCTTGCATCCGAGCCGGATGGGGTGTGGACTCTGACCCTGCCCAAGGTGACTGCCTCTGCACTTAACCCGGACAGCATGCTGCATGTGCGAACGGGTCTGGGTGATTATCTCCTGCCCGCGGCCCTGCTGCAGGAGCTCGATGATCAGTCTTATAGCGAGGTTCGGATCGCGCTATCCGAGGGCTCCATATCGGAGCGCCGAGGGCTGCAAGCTGCAGCAGCAGCTCTCGGTGCGGAAATACAAGGTCAGCCTCTTCACTTGAAGGTCAGTGCAGTGATTGCGGGGGCCGAGCGGGTACAGGCGGAGTTCGACCCTGCCTTGACCCTCATGATGCCGCGGCCTGCAGGGCCGGGGCACAACCAATCTTTTGTTGCGCGCTATGATTCTGTGCAAGGAAGTTTCGCCTATGTCCCCACTTCCGCTTCCTCGGGCGAGCAGGATTGGACATGGCGCGCACGCTCAGGCGGTCTCTATGTGATCCTGACATACGACAGACAATTCCTTGACATGGAAGGCTCTTGGGCGGCAGAGGCCGTACACCAACTCGCTTCGCGCCTGATTGTGCAAGGTGTAGACCATGAGAATTTCGCACCCAAGGCGCCGGTTACCCGTGCCGAGCTGACAGCAATGGTTGTGCGCGCGCTCGGCTTATCGACGGATGCGGCCGGTCAAACCGAATTTGATGATGTCGATCGTGGCAGCTGGTATGCAGCCAGCCTGGCTGTAGCTGTCCGCGAAGGGCTTGTACAGGGCGATGCCCAGGGTGGATTCCGTCCCGACGCCTCGATTTCCCGCCAGGAGGCCGCCGCCCTGTTGCTGCGTGCGCTCCAATGGGTCGGTCCTGTACCGGCTGCAGGCTCGGAGCAAGCACTGCATGGCTTCACGGATTCGGATCGTATCGCCCCGTGGGCGCGTACGATTCTCGCTGATGCTGTGAGCAGCGGCCTCTTGCAGGGAGATCCGGAGGGTCGTCTGAAGCCGCAGGCGAGCATTTCGCGTGCAGAGGCGGCTGTCATGCTCGTTCGATTATTGGAGAAGACAACGTCGTTTTAAAAAAATGGGTTGCCTCTTTTGTGTAAAATAATGTATGATGGCCCTAATAGCTCTGAGGTGAAGCACACCCAAGCAGGACGTCCCGTGACGTCTTGGCTTGGGTGTTTTTTTTGTCTACAGGGACACATGGGGAGGTTAGGATATGAATACAGTCAGGGTCTACGAGAAGCCAGAGCAGTTCGCCGAAATGATGCAGGGGCAGTTAAGAGAAGCGACGGGGATGCGTGTGCAGCCTAAGGGAGACAACCCGTTACTTTTGGAAGTGTGGCCGGACACGAACCGGCCGGAGGAGAAGGTAGAGATCAGTCTGCATGAGACGTACGGCATCTATCAGAATACAGGGGACCTGAACATGGCGGTTGACTATCTGAACGGGATGGTACGGTCGACGCTGTATGTGCAGCAGCATGAGGAGAAGCTGATGACGATCAGCGCGCGATATCTCTATCCGGCAGTCCGGGACGAGCGGTATGTAGTGGATAACGAGGATATGGGGTTCGTTTCGGAGCCGTTCCTGCCGGGGCTGCGGATGGTCTTTCTGGATATTAAGGACGATGTCGTGAAGGTCGTGAACCAGAACATGCTAGAGCGTAACCCCCGGTTCACGGAGGAGAAGGTCAAGCGGATTGCCAAGAATAATCTGCGGGCAGAGGGCTGGCAAGAGCCCAAGCTGGAGCTGCCCAGTCCAACGCGCAAATCCTGCATCATTGATGTCTATCAGGACTATCCGTATCCGGTTGAAGCCCAATTCTTCACACCAGAGCTCAGCGGCAAGCACATGCCAGAGTCCTATGCCATTGCCTTCACGAACCGGCGTATTGTGCTGACCTTGCGTTCCAGCGAACCCATGGATACGCCAGAGCGGGTCCGCGAGCTGGTACACCGCTCCAAATTCAAGGAAGTCGTGCAGCGGAGCTGCCGTGTGATGCCGGGGCCGGTGTCGGAGCAGATCTATTGGGTACATAAGGGAAGCCCGTTGCTCTTGTAGGACTGCTGTGAGAGGCTGACTACTCCTCAGGCCCGTTCTCATCCCCTAGTTTCACCCGGATATAGTCCGTTCCCTGGACTCGGTACCCGTCCCTGATTTCGGAGCCGACCGCAACGGTAAAGGCAAGCGGTTGCTCCGGGACCACGTCAGGATGCGAAAGGTCCACCAGGACTGTCCCGCGGCCGCCTCCTTGCGGGGACACCTCTTCACCCGGTAACCAACCGATCTTCAGGTCCGTGGCCCACGGCGCATCCTCGCCAGCGGTCGTCCATATAGAAACTCCGCTGCCGGGTTCCAGCTCCGAATGGCCGTAAGGATAGCTGCTGCTGACCTCGTCGATCTGCCACCCATGCGGGAAGCTGAAGTGCACGCCGCCCCAGTCTAGCGGATCTATCGTGAAGGAGGCGACGATGCGGGTCCGGGCGGGGGCATCCCCTTAGAACACAGTGCCCTCGACGGCTGTGGTCAGATCGGTGGAGTCGGATGCCACCTCGAACTGCTGGACGAGTGTGATTCCATCATTAACCTGCACATGCTCATCGATAGGGGGGCTCCTGAACGGGTACAGCAGGAGTACGACCAACAGGATCGCAGCAACGGTGACGGACACGATAGTTACTCTCGTCTTCGCCAACGGATTGTCCTCAGTTCGCGTCATGAAGTTCGCCTCCTTGTATGCACGATCCCGTACATGGCCGCATTCCCGGACCCAGAATCATGAGGAGGTCGAATGCTGGGCTCGGAACTCTGAGGGGGTCATGCCGGTATATTTCTGGAACACTTTGGTGAAGTAGCGGCGCTCTTGATATCCAACATGGGCGCCGATGCGGGCAATGGACACCTCACTGGAGAGCAGCAGGGACTTGGCCGCATCCATTCGCTGCCGGGTGACATACTCCACGAAGGTCTCGTGGAAGTGATTCTTGAACAATAGACAGAAGTAACTCGCGCTGATACCGAGGTGGGCTGCGGTCTCCTCAATGCCGAAATCGCTGCCCAGCTGACGCCGGATATAGGATTCGGCTGCCTGCATGAGTCGCTCGGGCGACCGCTTGGCCAGGCCGAGCGGTTCTTCCGGCGTCTGTGGCAGCTCCTGCAGAGGCTGTACTTCAGCGATCTGTCGCTTACGGATTTCTCCGGCCAGACGGTCGATGATGTGCGCCAGCTCCTCATAGTCAATCGGCTTGCTGATATAGTCCTTAACCCCATAACGCAAGGCGCTGCGGGCGTATTCGAACTCATTGAACCCTGTCAGCAGGAGGACTTCGCAGTCATGGCCTCGCTCCCGGATCTGTCGGAGCATCTCCAGGCCATCCATCAAGGGCATCCGGATATCGCTGAGGATCAGGTGCGGCCGGCTCGCCTCTACAGCGGCCAGTGCTTCGGCACCGTTGCGCGCCAGCTGGACGATCTCGATGTTCATCGCTTCCCATGGCAGCACCTGGAACAGGTTGTTCAGAATCGGCTGTTCGTCGTCGACGAGCAAACCTCTAAGTCTCGACTGACGCAAGCTTCTCACCCGCCTCCTGTAGTGGAATGACACAACGTATCATCGTTCCCTGACCCGGCGCTGAGCAGACGAACAGGCCGTAGCGGCTGCCGTACTGATAGCGGAGTCGGTCCGCCACGCTTCGAAGTCCAAGCCCGCGGCGCTCGGGATGAGCGGAAGACTCCGCATCTGTAGCTTCGTCACTGGTCGGGGCATAATGCAGCGCCTGCAGCTGCTGCGCCGTCATGCCGTTTCCGTCGTCGTTCACGGTCAGGAGGAGCCGCCCTCCTTCGGCCCGGGCAGTGACCGTCAGTCTGCCCTGGTGAGCGATTCCATCGAAGCCGTGCTGCAGACTGTTTTCTACAAGCGGCTGCAGTGTCAGCTTCAGCACTTTGACGGGCAGCAGGTCATCCGGTATATCAATCGTGTAGTCGAACAGGTCCCCGAATCTGAACTTCTGGATATCGAGGTAACTGCGCAAATGCTCGATCTCCAACTGCAGGGGGATCTCGTCTGCGTCCTGGATGCTGATTCGCAGGATGCGAGCCAGCCGCAGCACCATCTGGCTTACCTTGCGGCCTTCATTCTGCACAGCCAGCACATTGATCGACTCCAGTGTGTTGAACAGAAAATGCGGTTTGATCTGCGCCTGCAGCAACCGCAGCTCAGCGGCGGCCTTCTGCTGCTGTTCGCGCTTCACCTGGTCGAAGAGCGCGTGGATTTTGTTCATCTGGTTGTTGAATCCCTCTTCGAGCAGCCGCAGCTCGCCGCTGCCGTTTTCCTCTACCCGCACGCCGAGCTCGCCGTCTTCGACTTTGCGCATGAACCGGACAATCTTGCCGATCGTTCCCGTAATCCGGTTCATGAAGACGAGGCTGAACACCATCGCCGCGAGTAGACAGAGGAAGACGATGGCCATGAACCATCGGGCAAAAGTGACAATTTCGCTGGACAGATAGCTCCAAGAGATAACCGATACGAGTCGCCAGGGAGTGTCTGGCATCGGGTAGATGGAGATCAGGCTCTCCTGGCCATCGAACGTTTCTTTGAAGCTCTGATAGGTTGGCGCCCACGCAACGGGAGGATCGATGAACTGCAGGATGTCCCGTCCGTTCAGCCGCCCTTCATCGTCATAGAGAATCATGCCCTTGTCGTTCACCAGCATATAGCGCGTGGTTTGCATGTTGCTGCCCAGCTTCAGATTTTTGAAAATATCTTCAAATTCCCAGTTCTTGATCTGCACGAACAGGATGCCGATCCGCTCCAGCTTGCTGAGCTCCTTGATCAGCCGAATCTGGGTGAAGACATGGCCAGATCCGGTCAACTCGGGGTACTCGTACGGAGCGATCCAGATGGGCATGCCGTTGCGCTGCATCACTTGCTGGTACAACGGATGTGCCATGAACTGCTCATAAGGCAGCGTCTCGAAGTTCTCCTTGTTGAAGATCGTGATGACCCGCGATTGCGTCGGCTGCTCCCCGGTGAACTGATACAGAAAGGCAAAATCGATCGAAGGATGGCTGTACAGCAGAGAGCGAAAATGACGCTGATTGGCGTTAAGCGTCAGCTGATCGGCATCGGTCAGATTATGGACATCCGGCTCACTGGAGGACAGGGAGCCCTGGAAGACGCCTCGGGCAATGCCGGTGTCCGTCACGCTGTCGATGTTGTCGAACACATTCGTGATGCTGTAGCTGATCGCTTTGAGCGCATATTCAGCCTGCTGGCTGTGCTTGGTCTCGATCGAGCGAAAGGTGACCAGGAAGATGATGACGCCCAGTATGCACAATGGAACAATGACGAGTGCCATAAATGCGGTTAACAGCTTCAGACGCAGGTTCATCACATTCGCTCCCGGAAGATTTGCGTGTAGTATACGGTAATTTTTATGCTCTTGGGGCCCCCGCAAAGTATCAGAGTACGCTTTGAAGCCAAGCTTCACTTTATGGGGATATAGTTAGCCTTTTACACTGCCGGCTGTTACCCCTTCAATAATCTTCTCCTGCAGGATGGCGTAGATGATCATCACCGGCAGCACGCTGAACACGATGCCAGCGGACATCTGCGCGTAATTGGTGTTGTACGCATCCCGGAAGCCAACCATGCCTACCGGCAGCGTCTTTAGCGCATCATTGGACAGAAAGTAATTGGCGAGCAAAAACTCATTCCAGTTCCCCAGGAAATTGATGATAAATATGGTTACAATGGCTGGTATAGTCAGGGGTAAGATTATCTTAGCAAATAACCCCGCAGGTCTCAATCCATCCATTACGGCGGCTTCTTCAATCTCGCCAGGGATAGACCGCATGAAAGCAGTCAGGATGATGACTGTAAAGGGAATCGCATTGGCTGTATACGGCACAATGAGCGCCAAATGGGTGTCGAGAATATCCAGCTGGCGCATCATACCGTAGATCGGCAGGAGCAGCGCATTGTTGGGAATCAGCATGCCCAGCAGAACCAGTTGGAAGAGCAGGGCGCTCGTGCGGTGGTAGCGCATCCTTGAGATGGCAAATGCCAGCATCGCCGCGAACAGAATCGACAGGCAGGCGGAGAGGATGCCGATATACAGGCTATTAAAGAAGTACGTGCTGATCTTGGCATTCACCCACGCGTTGATGTAGTTGTCCCACTGAATCGCGCTTGGCCAGCCGAACGGACTGGCGGCGATCTCCTGATTGCTCGTCTTGACGGATGAGAATAACACGAACAGGAAGGGATACAGGATGACGAGCAGGTAGCCCATCAGAAACACATGGGGGATCGTCTGCTTGACCGTTCTCATCGGGAATCCATCCTTTCGACCCGCCTGGCAACGAGCAATTGGTATGCGGCAGTGATCAAAATGGTGAAGACGAAGATCAGCACGGCAATGGAGTTGCCGAAGCCATGCTTGAAGCTTGTAATGGCGTAGCGGATCATATAGGTTGCCATCACATCCGTGGACCCCGCCGGCCCGCCTTTGGTCATGACCAGGACGATATCTGCCGCTTTCATCGCGCCCGCAATCGATAGCATGATGACGACGGAGATGATCGGCAGGATGAGGGGCAGAGTAATCCGGAGCGCCCGCTGCAGACCGGTGGCACCATCGATGACGGCAGCTTCCTCCAGCTCAGCGGGGATGGACAGGATGGCGGCCAGCACCATGATAATGTAGAATCCGGTCCACTGCCAGCTATTCGTGATCAGGATCGCCAGCATCGCCCACTTACGGTCCGACAGCCAATAGACAGGCTCGATGCCGAGCAGGCCCAGCGCTTCATTCATCAGGCCGAAGTCTGGATGATAGATGAAGCCCCACAGGATGCCGATCACCGCCGTAGACATAATGGAAGGCAGGAAGACGGCCGTTTTGTACAACCCCTTCAGTTTCTTTACCTGCGCGATTAGCAGGGAGAAGATGATGATGACAGGTACTTGGATCAGGCAGGAGAACAGGATGAAATACCCGTTGTTCTTCACGGATTGCCAGAAGGCGGCATCGTCTAGCGCGGTCGTATAGTTGCCGAGTCCGATCCATGCTTTGTCCTGGGAAATGCCGTTCCAGCTCGTGAAGCTGTTATAGACCGCCGTGAACACCGGATAGATGAAAAAGGCCAGAAACAACAGGAGTGCGGGCAGCACAAACAGCAGATAGGTCAGGGGGTTGCGCAGCGCTTTGTTCATGGTAACCTCCGTGAAGAAAAAGGGCGCCCCGTGCAGCACACGGCCTGCGCCCTCTTTGTATAGTTTAGAATTCAGGTGCTTCGGGTCACCGTTATTGCTCCGCAGCGTTGGCGGATTCCTGTGCGGACTGCACCGTCTCCAGCATCGACTCAGGCGTGCCTTCGCCCCCAATGATTTGCTGAATGCCAATACTGAGAGCAGTGTTCACGTCAGCTTGCACAAGCGCATCGAAGGCCGGGAAGGAGATGTCGATCTCGCTCACTGCAGCGAAAATATCTTGCATGAGCGGATCCTCGGATGCAGTTTTCATCTTCTCCAGATCGATTTTCATGGCGGGCAGCACACCATCCTCTTCAAGGCCGCGCAGCTGCATCTCTTCGGTCCACATATTCCCGATGAAGGCTTTTACCGCCGCCAGCTTCTGCGGATCGTCTGCCACTGCGGCGGAGAACCCGTAGCCGTTGTTGGCATCCTGCATGACGACCACCGGGTCGCCTTCCTTCACTGGAGGCATATTGAAGTAGCCGATCTTGCCCACCATATCGCCCGCCTGTTCCGGATCCCGGAACACCGAGTTCGCCCACGAGCCGTCCATCATCATCATTGCCTCGCCGGTGATGATCTGATTGCGCATGTCCGCATATTCGAAGCCCAGCTCGCCTTTTTTGAAGTAACCCTTTTGCACCCACTCCTGGTGCTTGGCAACGCCCTCTACTACACTCGGATCGGTCCATTTGGTTTCGCCGGATTTGAAGCCATAAGTGATCTCCGGTCCGCCGTAGTAGGACCACAGATTATTGGTTGTCATGAGCGGAATCCAGGCATCTTTGGAGGACTGGGCGAATGGAATCTTACCGTCTGTCTTGATTGCTTCGGCGATCTGCTCCAGCTCTGATAGCGTTTTGGGGATGGTCAATCCTTTGTCTTCAAAATATTGCTTGTTATAGAAATAGCCTTCTACAGAACCCCCGATGGGCAGACCGTAGACCTTGCCTTCATAAGTAAAGGGGTCAAGGGTGGTGAATTGATCCTGAATGCCCAGCTCGGCAATGATTGGCGTGAGATCCAGCATAAGTCCTTCCTTGGCGAACAGGGCGGCATCTGGACTGCCGAATACGTCGAACACCTCTGGCGGCTTGCCCGCTGCCATCTCGCCGCGGAGTTTCTCCTTGCGGTTTACCTCAGAATCAACGCCGTCCAGCTTGATTGTTAGACCCGGGATGTCTGCTTCCGTCTGCTTGACGACATCCTCTAGCATCGCCAAGCGGAATTTCTTGGATTCTCCGACCTGTGTGTGGCGAATCGTAATCTCAAACGGCTCATCCTCGGGCTGGGTGTTGTTCTCTCCGTTGGTTTCCGTTCCGGTGCCGCCGCTATTTCCGTTGTTTCCGCCATTTGCAGGCGCATTCGAGCCTGCGCATCCTGCTGTAATGACTGATGCAGTAAGCAGCAGTAGCGTCAGCTTCACGATATCCTTCCTCATCCTTATGTCCCCCTTAACGATATGGTTGGCGCCATATCTTCATTATAGAAAGGCCAGATGAGGTTGATAAGTGCGACATCTCTCTATTTAGGGGATAATATCCTCTAAAACCACGCTTAACTTACTAGCGCTCCTCCGCTCCCGGAAGGGAAATGTGGTATACTAAGGACAGCCGAACAGCTTGGACTACAATTAAAGAAAGGGCGCAGAAGGATGCCTGAATTTGAAGACTGGAATTTAAAAGTAAAGAAAACATTCAACGCCACCAGCAACGAAGAGGTGCTGACCGTAACGGAAGCCGGGACCCTGATGGGACTGTCCAAGGACCAGATGAAGGCCTACGTGGATAAAAGCCAACTGACTAAAGTGCCGATTAGCCGTAGCGTTCATCGATACCTGTTGCTGAAAAGCGAGATTGACGAGATCGTCAATAAGCGCTAGCTATTGGGTGGACGGTGTGGTATAATTAGTACATCGTATATGAGACTTCCGAGTCACATATTGGAAAGGGTTGCGATGCTGCTGCCTTTTTCAGTAGTGACTTTTTTTACATCGGTCCATGTAACAATCAGGAAAAGGAGGAGATATCATGCAACAAGGAACAGTAAAATGGTTTAACGCTGAGAAAGGCTTCGGTTTCATCGAAGTTGAAGGCGGCGAAGACGTATTCGTACACTTCAGCGCAATTACGGGTGAAGGCTTCAAAACACTGGACGAAGGCCAACGCGTCGAGTTCAATGTCGTTCAGGGCAACCGTGGACAGCAAGCCGAAAACGTAGTAAAGCTGTAATAAGGAGAGCCGCCTTGCTTAGCCGCAGGGCGGTTTTTTTAGTAGGATAGAATGTATAAGTTTTTCGGGGGCCCCCGCAAAGGTTCTGGCTAAGCTTCGAAGAAAAGGCTCCACGTTGTGGGGATATTTTACCAAGGGGAGGGTTAGTCGATGTATATTTCTCGAAAAAAATCGACAGAAGAAACGCCTTGCGAGGAAACGGCGATCTGGTCGTGTACGAACGATGGTTGCAATCTGTGGATTAGAGACGATTACTCGTTCGAAGACATTCCCAGTTGCTCTCAATGTAACGTACCCATGCTGCGTAGTACTAAAATGCTACCCGTTCTTTTGGATTCAGGTTACGGTCTGAAGAAAGGGTAACGGAACGCACCAAAAAACCCGATGACATGCATCGGGTTTTTTGGTGCGTTTAGCCGCTTGGGCTTGGGCTCTTCCGTCACTCAGCGCTCCGAGACTGTTCTTGCCGGAACCGGAGTTGGTTTGTCAGGACTTCGCTGAGCACTTCAAGCTTGACTGGCTTGCTGATATAGTCATCCATCCCGGCAGCCAGACAACGTTCCCGATCCCCTTTGAGCGCATTAGCGGTCACGGCGATGATACGAGGACGCTGGCCGGGGGGCAGCTTGGCCTTGATGGCGCGGGTAGCTTCGAGCCCGTTAATCGAGGGCATGAGAATGTCCATGAAGATCAGGTCAAACGGCTGACGGATCGCTTGCTCGATGGCCGCCTCGCCATCAACAGCCACCGATACGTGGTGGCCCATCCGCTCCAGCATCGTCTTGAGCACCAGCGTATTGATCTCATTATCCTCGGCGACGAGAATATTGACAGGCACCATGGCCGTTGTTGCAGCTGCTGGAACTGCAAGATCCTCGGCAGCTTTTTCCTTCAGAGCGACGGTGAAATGAAACGATGACCCCTGCTTGCCATCACTGCAGGCATGGATACTCCCGCCCATCAGGTCGACAAGCTTGCGGCTGATGGCCAGGCCCAGCCCTGTGCCGTCGTACTGGCGTGTCATCAGACTATCGATCTGGGAGAAGGGCTCGAAGATATCCTCCAGACGGTCCGGCGGCACACCAATCCCCGTATCCTTGACCACAAACGCCAATTTCCGCTCGTCCCGGTCTTTTTTGACCTCTACAGAGACCTGGCCGCTAGGCGTGAATTTGACGGCATTGCTGAGAAGATTCAACAGCACTTGTCTGAGCCGGTCCACATCGCCATAGACATAATCAGGCACATCATGGCTGATTGTGTAGGAGAGACCCAGCTGTTTGTCCTCGGCTTGGGAGGAGACGACGGACAGGCTGTCCTTGATACACTTGCGCAGGTCAAATGTAGTCTCCTGAAGCTCCACCCTTCCGGCCTCGATTTTGGAGATATCCAGAATATCGTTAATAATCGCCAAGAGAGACTCACCGCTCTGGCGAATAATCTCCACATATTCCCTATGGTCACGACTGAGCTCGGCATCAAGCAGGAGCTCGGTCATCCCGATGACGCCATTCATGGGCGTGCGAATTTCGTGGCTCATCATAGCCAGGAATTCGCTCTTGGATTTATTCGTGGCTTCGGCGCTTTCTTTTGCCAACTGTAGCCTTTTATGTTCAGTCATATCTTTGCAGATCAGATAAAAACCGATGTTGCGGTTATTAACAAAAATCGGTGCGATACTGGTGAGGACCTCCACAGCTTGTCCATCTTTTCCGGTTATGGTGTCAATAAATCGTTCCACCGTGCTGTCGTGCAGCGCATGGGCCAGCACGCGATCCACATTGGCTTGTCCGATCAGATGACCCAGATCCATCCCGAGGAGCTCATTCTCGACACCGTAGCCTGTCAGCTTCTCAGCCATCGCGTTGCCGTTGATAATTTTTCCATTGAGATCAAACGACAGCACGGCATCATGATTATATTTTTTCAAGGACGTGTAACGCTCTACGGACTCCTGCAGGCGCAGTTCAGACTCCTTTTCCTTCGTAATATCACTCACTTGGGCAATGTAGTACAGGGGCTCGCCCTCGTCACCGCGAAACAACCGCATTGTGAGCCGCGTCCAGATCAGACGGCCATCCTTTCTATAGTAGCGACGGTTCAGTTGAATCTCTGTGCCGTTCTCGCCCATCCGTGCCTTCAGATCATCGATAGTCTGCACCGGTTCATCCGGATGAACGAAATGCCCGAACGGCTTGCCATCGAACTCCGCGGGGCTGTAGCCGAAGATGCGCTCCATCGCAGGGTTGACTGTGAGGATGATGCCGTCAGGCGTAACGAGCGCGATGCCAAAGGATGCGTACTGAAATACCTGTCCATTGAAGGAATTCGGGTCCAAGTTTACACGATGCATAATAGACCTCCAAGTTAGGTGTGTATAGCCAAAGTCTAGCTCCTGATTAACCGGTTTGTCAACGACCTTCCAAACGGTTCACTGTTCGTTAGAGCGCTGGTAATTGAACGCTTACATGTCTTGGACGATGGCCAATCAGAATCCACTTTTCCAATGATTATCTCCCCTGTCGATTGGCGTTATCTAATATAATGGGAGCATGGGAGGGAATGAGGATGAAGATATTGATTGTGGACGATGAGCCTAGACACCGGAGGGGCATGAAGAATCTTATCGGATCCCTGCGTCCGGCAGATCAGGTCATCGATGCCGGCGACGGTCAAGCGGCGTTGGCGCTGATACGGGATGCACAGCCCGACGTTGTGCTGACCGACATCCGCATGCCCAACATGGACGGACTGGCCTTTCTTCGTTTGCTAGAAGATGAAAGCGTTAAACCCAAGGTGGTGATGATCTCCGCGTATGACCGATTCGATTATGCCCAAACCGCGATACGTCATGGCGCATACGACTACCTGCTGAAGCCGGTGGACGCGGACAAGGTGGAACAGCTGCTGCGGCGGCTGGAAGCTTCCCTGCAAGAGGAAGCGCTTCAGCAGACGGAATCGGAGGCAGTGAAGTTGCAACTACGAGAAGCGAAGACTGCCTATCGGCGACGGCTCCTCCTGTCGTGGCTCAATGGCAGCTTAGACGAGCCGGAGCGGCAGGAGCTGGCGAAGCTGGAGTGGCTTCGTGGCAGAGGTATCGTGCTGATCACCGAGTTGTATACGGGAGGGGGCAGCGCTTATCGGAAAGAGGTAGCCGCTTCGTTGTCCGGGGAGCTAGCGCAGCTTTTGGCTCCGTACGGCCCATTGTGTATCCTGTGCCCGGATGTCCAGCCCGATGCATCCCTTGAGCTGGTTACAATCGTCCAGACGGAGCTGCCTTTCCCGGAGGGTCAAGAGCAGCTGTGTCAAGCGCTGCAAGCTTTGAACGGGCAATGGCAAGAGGACAGGGGCCTCAGACACAGCATCGGCGTCGCCTCTACATCGCTGTGGGAGCAAGGGACGTACGCTTACCGTAAGGCTCGGGAAATTAGTGCTTATCACTTCTATGAGAAAGGTGGCTGTGCACTAGTTGAGCAGAAGGCCCCCCGGTTGACCCAAGGGGCGGCTGTGGACAGTGAAGCGCTGCTGCAGGCTCTGCAGCACAAGGACCCTGCTGCAGCAGTTCAACTGAACATTCGGGTCTTTGAGGATCTGGCTGCAGACGGCAAGCGGCCGCCTACCGAGCTGAGAGAGCATGCAAGTGTACTGCTCATGAAAATCAAAAGCCGCAACCACGTGGCGGTGGACCAGCAAATCGACCACCAGCTGGCGCATGCGGCGGTTGCCGAAGTGCCAGCTTGCCGCACCTTCAGTGAGCTAATGGACGTGCTGAAGACGCAACTGCTGCTGCTGCACCAGTCGATGCATGCCGGACGGGGGGAGCGAGACATAGAGCTGGCCGCTGAATGCGTCAAGTGGATTGGGAATCACTATCAGGAGCCCATCACACTGGAGACGGCGGCGGAGCGCTTCTTCTTCAACCCGTCTTACTTCAGCACCTGGATCAAGCAACACACAGGCAAGACGTTCACAGAGCATCTGCTGGAGGCACGCATGGCCCACGCAGTCCTGCTGCTGACCCAGAGCCGCCTGAGAATCTATGAGGTTGCCGCCGCTTGCGGCTACACGGATACGAAGTATTTTTGCCGTGTGTTTAAGAAGCGGTTCGGTCTCTCTCCCGAGGGGCACCGGCATGCAGTCCTGATGTCAGGGAGAGAGGGTTCACCATGAGAATGTCCTTCCGTACGAGACTGCTGGCAAGCTATGTGTTCCTGATTGTCGTACCGCTCGTCACTTCAGGCATGATTTTTTATACGAAAAGTCTTCAGGTTGTTACCGATCAGGCCCAGCGCAATGTCCAGAGCATCCTAATCCAGAATAACGAGCTTATCGACACCAAGCTGGGCATCGTCGACCGCAACAGCCAGGCTCTGTTTGTTGATCGTGAATTGTTTGACATCTTCAACACACTGAACCCGGCCAATGAAGCGGAGCTTCTCGCAGCCGACCGGCGGGTAAACAGCGTGTTAAGGTCTTACTTCTCGCTCATTGAAGACGTCTATGCTTACCAGCTATGGACGTCTTATTTTACATTTGGACAGATTCTTCCACAGGGCCAGCCGCAGGATTCGGCCATTTATCGTGATGCCGTGCAGGCCGGCGGCCGCATGGTCTGGTATCCCACCTATGACTTCACAACCATGTTCGGCCAGGCTTACCTGAATCAGAGCAGGCTGGAATTTCGCTACCTGTATTCAGCGACACGTGTAGTGGATTTCTCTTATCTCAACAACTCCTCGTTAGAGCGGTTAGGCGATAATGTGGAGCGGCCGGTTTTAGCGGTCAGCTTCAAGGCAGAGTCGCTCACGAGACTGTTCGAACAAAGTATTCCACCGGGCTCCCGCTATCTCATTCTGGATTCGGACAACCTGGTCGTAGCAAGCAGCGACTCGGATGAGATTAGCTCGCGTTATGGCAGCGATTGGGTGAAGGAGCTGCAGGCGCTAGGCAGTGGTACTAGGAGAATGACGTTGGATGGGGAAACCGTGATTGTGTGCTATGACCGCTCCCGTGTCACGGGCTGGCTGTCGATCGTCATCACGCCGCAGTCAGCGCTTGTCGCGGAGCTGGTGCCTGCCATCCGCAACTCAACCCTGCTACTGTCTCTGGTCATGATTGTCATTGCATTAGCTTTTGCTTATGTGATCTCAGGGAAAATTACCCATCCGATCAAGCGGCTGCTCGGAGCGATGCGCTCGGTTGGAGAGGGTGATTTTCACACGCGGCTTGCGGTTCGGGTCAATGATGAATTTGGCCTGCTGATCCAGCGCTTTAACCGGATGAATGACCGCATTCACAGGCTGGTAACGGAAAACTATGAGAGCCGACTGAAGGAGCAAGAGGCGGAAATCCGGGCATTGAACATGCAGATGAACCCGCACTTTTTGTACAATACGCTGAATGTCATGAACTGGACGGCCATGGAGAATGGACAAAAGGAGCTCAGCAGGATGCTGATCTGCCTCTCGCAGATGCTGCAGTACACGACGCGCAAGGAATGGGATACCGTTACCCTCTCGGAGGAGATGGAGTGGATGCGTAGTTACTTCTTCATTATGGCCGTGCGGTTCGAGGACAAGTTCATCGTGCATTACGATATTGAACCTGCCTTGCAGGACAGCTCCCTGCCGCGTCTGCTCTTCCAGCCCTTCGTGGAAAATGCTATCCTGCATGGCTTCGCCGACATCGAAGCAGGAGGTGTCATTGAAATCCTGGGCCGTCGGGATGGAGGGGGAATCCGCTTCGAAATTCGTGACAATGGACGGGGGATGAGTGTCGAGACCGTACATGCGATTCTGCATGAGCCATCGGCCTCCATTGGCATCCAGAATACCATTGCCCGCATTCGTCTGGCGTATGGCGAGCCGTATGGCGTAACGATCGACTCAGCAACCGGCCAGGGGACAACTATCAGCATTACGCTTCCCTTCAGGCATAAGGAGTAGCTGTCTAGAAGGATGGAATGATGCGAATTACCCCAACGAAAGTCCACCAAACCAAAGATATTGGGAATATGTAAGCGCTCCATTATAGCCTATACTGGGGTCATCATAGACTGCAGGCTATGCGGAAGGAACCGACATTTTGAAGATACGGAAAGGGGTTACGTTCCATGATGGTGCGTGGTACAAAAACAATCTCAATGCTGCTGGCGGCAACACTGTTGGCAGCAACAGTAGCCGGATGTACGAGGCCAGCAGCTGATCCTTCGCCTCCGAGCGGCGGGGAAAATGGAGACCAAGAGCCAATCACGCTGCGCATGTCGGTCTGGGGGGCGCCAGATGAACTTGCGGCCTACAAGGTCGCCATTGATCGTTTCGAAGAAGAATTTACGCATATTACAGTGGACCTGCAGCATATTGCTACTGATTATGATACCAAGCTGACAACCATGGTGGCCGGCAACGATGTGCCGGATATCGCCATGATGGAGTCCGGGACCATTGCCTTCCCGCTCGCAGAGGAGGGCAAGTTCCACAACCTTCAGGAATTCTTGGATGAGGATCCGAATCTGAGTATCGATGATTTGGTACCGAACCTGCTGTATTCGCTGGAGCCGGGTCATGTCATCGGCATCGCCCCGGGACCTGAGTCGTTCGGTCTCTTCTACAATGAAGCGATGTTTGCTGATGCAGGCGTCGAGCCTCCGCCATCAAAAGCGTCTGAGGCGTGGACGTGGGATGAGTTCGTCGAGGTGGCAAAACAGATGACAATCGACAACCAAGGCCGCAATGCTGCAGATCCCGGCTTCGACCCCAAGAATATCAAACAGTACGGAATCAACTTCCCGACATGGTGGGGCGGATACAGCAACTTTATCTACTCCAACGGCGGCGATTTCGTCTCGGCGGACGGCGAAACCTTCGCTCTTAACCAGCCCGAGGCCGTAGAGGTGTTTCAGAATATTGCCGATTTGATCAACGTGCATCATGTTTCACCGTCCCCCGTGCAGTCCAAGAACATCCCGGCCACCAATGTGGCGTTGCAGACCAAAAAAGTAGCGATGGTTATCGACGGCCAGTGGGCCTCTACTTCGCTGGCCCAATCGGACTTTGATTACAACGTAGGCGTGCTCCCGGTTATGAAAGATCCAATGACAACCATCGTCTGCGGGATGTTCTCCATGTTTAAATCGACCAAGTACCCACAGGAATCCTGGGAGCTGATCAAGTATCTGATTGATCCCGAATCTTCCATTGACATGATTACAGCTGGTACGTGGATGCCCTCTTACAAGAGCTGGTATACAGAGCCTGAGCTGCTCGCTAGATGGACGGAAAATCTGGCTTCGCGCCCATCCGGCTATAAGGATGCCATCGTAGAGGTCCTGCTGAGCAACAGCCATCAAACGCCAACCGGTTATGTGAAGAATTTCAGTAAAATCATGGACGTTGTTAGTCCGGCGTTGGATAAGGTGTGGCTGGGACAGCAGTCGGCACAGGAAGCACTGGATGCTATCGCGGACAAAGCTCAGGTGCAAGTACAAGGGCGCCGAGATATTCAGCAGTAACAGCCGGCGTGGACATAAGAGCAGGCGGCCTCCGAACGGCCGCCTGCCCGATTTTTGACAGGAGGTATCCATGAGAAAAGGACTGTTCTACGGTTTGCTATTCACCTCGCCCGCTATTCTGGGATTCCTGCTGTTCACGCTGGGTCCGATGATTGCAAGTCTGGTGCTTAGCTTAACCGACTACAATGTATTCAAAGCTCAAACTTCATTCGTCGGGCTGGACAATTATGTGCGTCTGTTCGGCGGGGAAGACGAGTTATTCTATCGGTCACTGGGCGTCACCTTCTACTTCGTGCTGCTACGGGTGCCGGCTGTCATCCTGATCTCGTTCGCGGTAGCACTGCTGCTTAATATGAATGTGAGGGGCAAGTCAATCTTCCGCACCATTATCTATCTCCCCAGTATAGTACCAGCCGTGGCATCTGCGATGATCTGGATGTGGCTGCTGAATCCCGATCTCGGACTTGTCAACTCGGCACTCTCGGCCGTCGGTCTGCCGACCAGCAATTGGCTATATGCAGAGAATAGCGTTGTGCCCTCGGTCGTGCTGACGACGCTGTGGGGCATCGGGGGCACGGTCATCATTTTTTTGGCAGGTTTGACCGGTATTCCGAAGCAATACTATGAGGCAATCGACGTCGATGGCGGCGGCTGGTACAGCAAGCTGCGCCATATTACAATTCCGATGGTCACGCCGACGATTTTTTTTAATACCATTATGACGATCATCGGCTCCTTCCAGGTATTTAATGAAGCTTACATCCTCACGGAGGGCGGGCCGAACAACCGTAGCTTGTTCTACGTCTTCTATCTGTGGCGTACGGGATTCCGGGATACCGAGATGGGTTATGCGTCTGCGCTGGCCTGGGTGCTATTCTTGATTATCCTGTTCTTTACCTACCTGGTCTTCCGCAGCTCGAAATCCTGGGTTTACTACGAAGGAGGGGGACGCTCATGAAGACATCGCAGTCTGTTCAGGTGCTGGGCTACCTCGCGCTGTTGATCGTGTCGGCGCTGTTTATGACGCCATTTGTCTGGCTTATCCGCAGTTCGCTAATGGATCTGTCACAAATCTTCACCATGCCGCCGGAGTGGTTGCCACGACCGTTTCAATGGGGCAATTTCAAAAAAGCGCTCACCATTCTGCCCTTCGGGACCTACTTCCTGAATACCACAATTATTGTCATGGGTACGCTGGCCGGCACGGTGCTAACCAGTACCATTGCCGCCTTCGGCTTCTCGCGTATTCAGTGGAAAGGGCGGGATCTCATCTTCGGCATTCTGCTCTCAAGTATGATGCTGCCCGCAGCAGTTACGCTGATTCCGAGCTTTTTGGGCTGGCAGATGCTAGGCTTTTATGACACCTACTATCCGCTCATAGCCCCGGCTTTCTTCGGTGGCGGCATGTTTAATATCTTTTTGCTGCGGCAATTTTACCTGACAATTCCGAGGGACTTCGACGAAGCGGCCGTCGTGGACGGGGCGGGATATTTCACCATCTACTTCCGCATCATTCTGCCACTCAGCCGGTCGGCGGTCATCGTCGTGGCGCTGTTCACCTTCTTGGCGACATGGAATGATTTTATGGGGCCCTTGATTTATCTCAAAAGCGACAGTCTGTTCACGCTGGCACTCGGTCTGCAGATGTTCCAAGGCACGTATACCGCGCAATGGGACCTGCTGATGGCAGCTTCGACAGCCGTAGTGCTGCCTTGTGTCATCGTTTTTCTGATTGGACAGCGTTATTTCTTGGAAGGCATTACATTAACGGGACTAAAAGGTTAACCGATTCTAGCGTTAAGAGGAGGCGAATGCCATGCCCAGTACAGCAACACAACTTCAGCGATGGAAGAGCGTGCCATTTACGAAAGTAGGGATAGAGGAGGGCTTTTGGCTGGAGCGCCTGGAGATTGTGCAGCGAACCACGCTGCCGGTCTGTCTGGCGCAGTGCGAGAAGACGGGAAGGCTGGATAACTTTGCAAAAGCGGGAGGATTGATGGAGGGGGAGTTCCAAGGCCTCTATTATGATGATTCTGACGTATACAAGGTGCTGGAGGGCGCGGCGTATTCACTCATGCTCCATCGCGATTCCGAGCTTGAAGCCGAGATTGACCGGATCGTGGAGTGGATTTCGGCGGCACAGGAGCCGGACGGCTATCTGACCACTTACTACACGCTTAAGGAGCCAGCCGGCAAATGGACGGACATGGAGAAGCATGAGATGTACAATGGCGGTCATCTGATTGAGGCTGCCGTCGCCTACTATGAAGCCACGGGCAAGCCGCTCATCCTGGAGGTAGCTCGGCGTCTGGCTGATCATTATGACAGGATGTTCGGTCCCGGTAAACGGCATTGGGTCGAGGGCCATCAGGAGATCGAGCTGGCACTGGTCAAGCTCTACCGGCTCACCGGCGAGGAGCGGTATTGGAAGCTGGCGCTGTGGCTGCTGGAGGAACGCGGGCGCGGGCATGGCGCCGGGCGCATATGGGACATCCCGGAATGGGGTCCTGCGTATTGTCAGGACGATGTACCGGTAGCGGATATTGAGCAGGTGACGGGACATGCCGTGCGCGCCATGTACCAGTATGCGGCGATGGCTGACGTGGTACATGCGTCCGGCGATCCGCACTATGTGGAGGCGCTGCACCGGGTATGGGCTCATACCGTGGAGCGTAACATGTACTTGACCGGAGGCATCGGACCATCCCGACACAACGAGGGCTTCACCGAGGACTATGATCTGCCCAATGCGTCTGCTTACTGCGAGACTTGCGCGGCAATCGCCATGGCATTTTGGAATCACCGGATGAATCTGCTGTTCGGTGATGCCAGATACGCGGATATCGTGGAACGTGAGATGTATAACGGAGCACTGGCAGGCCTCTCACTCTCTGGCGACCGCTTCTTCTATGTCAACCCGCTGGCGTCACAGGGAGACCACCACCGAGTGGAATGGTTCGACACCTCATGCTGCCCAACCAATCTCGTTCGTTTCCTGCCATCCATTGGGCAATATGTGTATGCGGCCAGTCATGACAGCCTGATCGTCAATCAATATATGAGTGGTGAAGCAGAGCTGAAGCTGGCGGACGGCGCGGCTGTCCGTTTGAGGCAGACGACCCGTTACCCGTGGGAGGGTGCGGTGGCCCTGGAGGTGGAACCATCACAAGAAGCCGGCGAGTTTGCCATCGGAATGCGGGTGCCGGGTTGGTGCAAGAGCTACCGGATTTCGCTGAACGGAACCTTGCTGTCTGGTGAGGCTGCCTTATCTAATCGTGGCTATGTTACGCTGCGCCGCCACTGGGATGCGGGTGATCGGCTGGTCCTGGAGCTGGACATGCCGGCCCTGCAGGTGCAAGCTAGAGATGAGGTCGAGGCCAATATCGGCCGTCTGGCTGTGCAGCGAGGGCCCATCGTCTATTGTCTGGAGGAGGCCGACAATCCCGATCTGGCTTACGATGCCTGCGTTATCCAGCCGGGCGGAGCTTTTGCGACGGAGCACCGACCGGAGCTCCTGGGCGGCGTGACAGTTCTGCATAGCCGTACAGCAGACGATACGCCGTACACGTTGATCCCCTATTACGCGTGGGATAACCGCGAGGCAGGGCACATGCAGGTCTGGCTCCGTGCAGCGGAGGACCGCAGGCTGTATACTTGAGAGTAAGGCTAAGAAGAACCCCACTGCTGCAGCACGAGAGAGGAGACTACGATGAGCGTGAGCAAGGATAAACGGACGTCTGGCAACCCGGTGTTCGCGGGCTGGTATGCCGACCCGGAGTCCCGTATATTCGCAGGCAAGTACTGGATTTATCCGACCTGGTCGGCGCCGTATGCGGAGCAGAAGCACTTTGACGCCTTCTACTCGGAGGACCTGGTAAACTGGAGCAAGGCAGATCGCATTCTGCAAATGAGCGATATCACGTGGGCCCATCAGGCCTTGTGGGCACCCTCCCCGGTAGAGCGAGATGGACGCTATTATTATTACTTTGCAGCCAATGATATTCAGAGTGACGCGGAGCTCGGGGGCATCGGTGTTGCCGTTGCAGACCGGCCGGAGGGACCCTACCGCGATGCGCTGGGCCAACCGCTGATTGACCGTTTTGTCCATGGGGCGCAGCCGATTGACCCGCATGCCTTCATCGATGACGATGGTAACGCCTATCTCTATTATGGCGGTTGGGGGCATTGTAACGTGGTCCGGCTGGGCGAGGATATGGTGAGTCTAACTCCGTTTGCGGACGGAGAAGTGTACAAGGAAGTGACGCCCGAATTGTTCGTGGAGGGGCCGTGCATGTTCAAGCGGGACGGCAGGTACTACTTCATGTGGTCGGAGGGCGGCTGGGGCGGTCCAGACTACTCGGTAGCCTATGCCATCGCGGACTCGCCACTCGGCCCCTTTCAACGGGAAGCGAAGATTCTGGCGCAGGACCCGAACGTTGCCACAGGCGCAGGGCACCACGGTGTCCTGAACATCCCCGGAACCGATGAGTGGTACATCGTGTACCACCGCCGGCCGCTGACCGAGACGGATGCGAATCATCGTGTGGTCTGCATTGACCGGATGACCTTCGCTGCAGAGGGGCGCATCCAGCCGGTCTGCCTTACCTTCGAGGGCGCCCCGGCCCGCCCGTTGCGTAACGACTAGCGACAGCAGCAGAACTCTAGTCCCCGGCAGACGACGGTTGAACGCTGTTCAATCGCGTCTGCCTGCCGGACATATCCGTCCCCCCCAACCCCTCTCCTCGCCAAAGATGAAGCAGCCATTTCACCTTGTTAATCCCATTAATAACCTATACGAATCATCGTAAGCACGATACACTGATAAGAGCAGATGACGTGAGCGTAAAGGGGAACGGAAGCATGGCAGGGCAGCAAGCCTGGATCAAGTGGAGTGTGGTGCTATGGATTGGAATCCTAGCTACCTTACTCACCGGAACGGTGGAAGCTTTCGCGGAGGAGAGCAAGCGGAACAAGGCTGAGCGCATCCTATGGGAAGCTTATTATTACGGCAATGTACCGGATGGGGAGCTACCTGGTGAGTGGCGGGCCATTTCCGACTTGGATCTGGATAAACAGGGTTCCAGGGCAGGGAGCGAGCTCTGGTTGAGGGCGGATTTGCCGCCGGAGCAGCACAGGATGGGTAACTTGCTCATCTCAGATTATAAAGTCCATGACTATGAAATAGCCGTATTCGTGGGGGAAGAGAAAATCTTTACGTCCAAGCAAGTATTGCCTTCGGGATTCATTACCTCCCGAGTTGTCTCCTATCAGCCCGGAGATAGCCAGCAATCGCTGCTGGTCCGGATTTCGCCGCATCAGCATGTGGAGAAAGGCTTCGAGGTATGGGTGGGCTCATCTGCCGCCCTCTTTCTCAAACAGCTACAGCGGGAAGGCCCAGCATGGGCGGGGGCTGCGGCTCTACTCGTATTAAGCTTGTTATCACTGATTGGCTATGGGTTTCAACGATCTCAGCCGGTTCTTTTATATTTTTCTTGCTTCTTATTAAGTCTGGCTGTAAGCTTAGCGACACTATGGGGAAGCTGGCAGCACCTTGTCACGGAGGAATCGTTGGGGGCATGGGGCACGTTCATCCATTTTAACTGGTATATGGGACATGCCAGCGGCATTCTGATCACCCATGCCATTGTGGCAACAGGGCGCGAGAAGTGGCTGCGCCGCACGGGCTACGGCATAGCGGGTTATGCCGTGGTAGGAACGATAGGCACACTCTTGTTTGGTGAACAGGTCCAACAGTTCTTTTACACCTTGTTTTATGACTACTTGTCAACGGTCCTTCTGGTGGTCATTATGGTTGTGCTGTTGATTGCGCTCAAACGACGTCGTGACTGGGAAGTACGCCTCTTTGCATTGGGCAATGCGTTGTTCCTGGTGGGCGTGGTAACGGGTCGGTTGATCAACGGGCAAATAGTGGGAGCGTCTTCCCCAACCACCATTTTGACGGCCAGGGATGCCTTGATTCAGATTGGATGGACCTTCGTCGGATTCACTGCTGAGATTGCCTGTGTGTCTATCATTATTGGCATGCGCTTCCTGCGGCTGGTCCAGTTGAGTTCGACGAATGCCGCCTTGAACGAGGCCAACACTAGGCTACGGATATCGAATGATAAGCTGGAGCGAATGGATAAGATTCGCAGCAACATGTACTCCGAGGTGAGCCATGAGCTCAACACGCCGATTACGTCCATTAAGGGCTATGTACAGTTAATGCTAAAAGGCACGATTCCCGCCGGTGATCCCCGTTATCTCAATATCATCTACGAGAAATCGCAGGCCATGGAACGGACGGTGGATGACATGCTGGAGATGGCCAGACTGGAGAACAAGCAGATTCATTTGGAGAATGAGCGATTGGATTTGTCTGCATTTTTGGACCAGTTGTGCAGCAAATGGGAACTTAGCATGGCTGAGCGCGGACTCGATTTCAGTTGGGCACTGCCGCCACAGCCAGCAGTGCCGGGACGGACAGCGGCCCTTCATGCCGATCCGATGCGTGTGGAGCAGGTGCTCGTGAATCTGCTGTCCAATGCACAGAAGTTCAGTCAGAGCGGAGGCATCATTCGTGTGGAGGCTTCCCTGGAAGGCCTTGGCCCGGAACCGGACACCGTATTGATTCGGGTGAGGGATAGCGGCTGCGGCATTGCGGTGGAAGAGCAAGACCACATTTTCGAGAGGTATTACCGGGGAAAGGCCGCTAAGGCTAATGCCATCTCGGGCATCGGACTCGGACTGTCGATTTGCCGCATGATTATGCAGGCGCAGCAAGGCGAGATCGGACTGGAGCATTCTTCTTCCGAAGGCAGTACCTTTTATCTCATCTTCCCTCTGTATTGGATGGAGGACGAATAACTATAATCTATGGAAGCCTGCAGGAAGGAAGGTGCCGGATGAACACAGGACATATCTTGATTGTCGAGGATGAAAAAGATATTCGGGAGCTGCTCCGTCTCTGCATAGAAGGTGGTGGATTCCGCGTATCGGCAGCAGGAGGAGCAGAGGAAGCCCGTCGTCTCTTGCAGGCCGGACCGCCTGACTTGGCCTTGCTGGATGTTAATTTACCGGATGGAGACGGGATGGAGTTGTGCAAGGAGATTCGCGAACAATCCGATATGCCTGTCATCCTGGTCACGGCCCGCAAAGGCGGTGAAGATATTGTGGCGGGTCTGGAGGGCGGGGCCAATGATTACATCGTCAAGCCGTTTGATGTGGATGTGGTCATGGCCCGGATTCGGGCACAACTCCGCAGTTATGCCTACTGGAAGCAGACGTATCAGAGGAATCGGCTCAACAGTAGCGAACTCCAGATTGATCTGCAGAGCTTCACGGTAAAGGTGGAGGGAGAAGCAGTGAATCTGTCGACCAAAGAGCGCCAGCTGTTATTCTTTCTGGCCAGCCATCCCAACCAGGTGTTCAGCGCCAGCATGCTGTATGACCGAATCTGGGGACTGGACGGGACGAGTGAGGAGAGTACAGTGAGTGTGCATATCCGCTACTTGCGCAAAAAGATAGAACGAAACCCCTCCCAGCCCAAGTATATTCAAACCGTGCGCGGCTTCGGGTACAAGCTATCCTGGAGTGATGAGCAGGCCTGATGCCAGGTGCCTCTCCTCTAACCCTTATCCTATTAGCACCATACCACCTCCCAGCATCCCGCAGCCGACAGGCTAGCGGGTTTTTTGACATTCGCGTCTCCGACATCTCAGCTACAGTCACACCTCCGTCACACCTTGAGAAATAAATCACAATCGCCACAGGTTCGTGTGAAATTAATCACATATGCCGCAAATACTTCTCTCCTATAATGATGAAGTCGAAGGGAGAGATTCAACTATGGAAGCTGTCGAGCTCGCCAGATTACAGTTCGGCATCACGACAATTTATCACTTTTTGTTCGTGCCGCTGTCAATCGGACTGGCGTATTTAATCGCCTTTATGCAAACGATGTATGTCATCCGGGATGATGAGAAGTACAAGCGCATGACGAAGTTTTGGGGCAAAATTTTTCTGCTTAACTTTGCGGTAGGGGTCGTTACAGGGATTATGCAGGAGTTCCAGTTCGGCATGAACTGGGCCGATTTCTCCAGGTATGTAGGCGCCGTGTTTGGGGGGCCGCTGGCGGTAGAGGCGCTGGTGTCGTTCTTTCTGGAATCCACGTTCCTGGGCATCTGGATCTTCGGCTGGGACCGGCTGTCCAAGAAGCTGCACCTGGCCTGTATCTGGCTGGTGGCCATCGCGGCCACGTTGTCGGCGCTATGGATTCTCAGCGCCAACGCCTTCATGCAGGAGCCTGTAGGCTATGAAGTTGTGAATGGCCGCGCGGAGATGACCGATTTCTTCGCACTGCTGGGCAACAAGCAGCTGTGGGTGGAATTCCCGCACGTGATCTTCGGGGCATTCGCCACGGGAGCTTTCTTCGTAGCGGGAATCAGCGCGTACAAGCTGCTCCGCAAGCAGCAAACCGAGATGTTCCGCGCCTCGTTCAATATCGCGATTATCGTGGCGCTGGTATCGAGCCTGCTGACCGCCTTTGCCGGTCATGATCAGGCCCAGCATCTGATGACCTCGCAGCCAATGAAGATGGCGGCATCCGAGGGACTCTGGCATACGACGGGTGAGAGCGCGCCATGGACTGTCATCGCGTCCATTGATCCAGACAACCGGGAGAACGGCTTTCAGATCGAGGTCCCTTACCTGCTCAGCGTGCTGTCCTACAACAAGCTGACCGGTAGTGTGCCGGGGATGCTGGAGCTCCAGGCTCAATATGAAGCCGAATATGGTCCAGGCAACTACATTCCGCCGGTGCGGACGACGTTCTGGAGCTTCCGGGTAATGCTGGCTGCTGGCATGACGATGATTCTGCTGGGCATGATCGGCACGTACAAAGTGATCCGGGGCAGGGTAGAAGGATCATTGCATTACCTGAAATGGATGCTGCCGGCGATATCCCTGCCCTTCATAGCCAATACGGCGGGCTGGATTATGACGGAGGTGGGCCGCCAGCCATGGGTTGTCTTTGGACTGCAACGGACAGAGCAAGGGGTTTCGCCGCTCGTCTCCAGCGGCATGGTAGCGACGACGCTGATCGGCTTTACTGTTGTCTATGGATTAATCGCTGCCGCCTTTATTTATTTGGTGGTGCACACGGTGCGTCAAGGCGCGGAGGTCGAGACGTCGCATCATCACACCAAGTCCGGGCAGCAGGATCGCGGCACCGCCGCGATGCTGTAGGGATCCTATGAGAAAGCGGGGCGAGAGGTAGCATGCTGGAGACGGTATGGTTCATTTTAATTACGGTGTTGTTTATCGGGTTTTTCTTTTTGGAGGGCTTTGATTTTGGCGTGGGCATGCTGATGCCCTTCCTTGGCAAGACGGACACGGACCGGCGGGTCGTCATCAATACGATCGGACCGTTCTGGGACGGCAATGAGGTGTGGCTGATTACAGCCGGCGGCGCAATGTTCGCGGCATTCCCCAACTGGTATGCAACGTTGTTCAGCGGCTTTTACATGGCCCTGTTCCTGATGCTGCTGGCGTTAATCGGGCGCGGCGTGGCGTTCGAATTCCGAAGCAAGCTGGAGAACAAGCGATGGCGGGCGCTCTGGGACTGGATTATCTGTATCGGCAGTATGCTGCCGCCCCTGCTGTGGGGTGTAGCCCTGGCCAATCTGATGCGCGGAGTACCGATTGACGAGAATATGAACTATGTCGGCTCATTCTGGGACCTGCTGTCCCCTTACTCCATCACAGCGGGGCTGAGCATGGTATTGCTGTTCCTGCTGCACGGCGCATTGTTCCTTACACTCAAGACGGAGGACGTGCTGCGGGAGCGGGCGCGCGGCGTAGCGAAGCGAATCGGTGCATGGACGAGTGCGGTGCTGATGTTGTTCGTGGTCCTGAGCTATTTTGAGACGGATATGTTTGCTTCCCAGGGCATTAACCCGGGCCTGATCCCGGTGCTCGCGGGTATGGCGCTGTTGTCTGTGCATTTCTTCATCAAGGCGGGCCGCGACGGCTGGGCCTTCATCATGACGGGGGCAACGATCATTCTGTCGACGATAACGGTCTTCATGCTGCTGTTCCCGAATGTGATGATTTCCTCGCTTAATCCGGAATGGTCGCTGACGATTCATAACGCGTCATCGAACGCTTATACCTTGAAGGTCATGACGATTGTAGCGGTGACGGTGCTGCCATTCGTACTGGCCTACCAAGCCTGGACGTATTGGGTATTCCGCAAGCGAGTAACAGCCAATGACCACTTAGACTATTAAAGATTAACCATGTGAATAGGAAGGGAGCGGCGGGGATGATGAAGAAACTGTTCGAGCAGGTGCAAGGGACGCGCAAGTTGTTTGCCATCAGCATCCTGCTGGGCGTACTAGGCGGGCTGCTGTTGATTGCACAGGCTGTCTATATGGCCCGGGTGGTGAATGGCGCGTTCTTGGGCGGACAGGGGCTGTCGGTGCTGCTCCCTTTGTTGTACGTGCTGTTGGGGATTATTGCCCTGCGGGCTGTGCTGCACAGCGCGGGGGATTATGCAGCATCGGCGATGGCGCAGCGGATCAAAGACAAGCTGCGTCTGCAGCTCATCCGCAAGCTGTCGGAGCTGGGGCCCGAGTATGGCAAGGGCGAGCGCAGTGGCGAGCTGGTAGGAACGGTCTATGAAGGCGTCGAGCAGCTGGAGAGCTACCTCAGCAAGTATTTGCCGCAGCTCGCGCTGTCGATGTTCGTGCCGGCGGCCGTATTCTTTATGACGTTAAGTGTCGACCGGCTCTCGGCAATTATATTCGGTATCACACTGCCGCTGTTGGTCCTGTTCATGATCCTGATCGGCAAGACGGCCAAGAGCAAGACCGACAAGCAGTTCAAGCTGCTGGGCCGGTTGGGCGGTCATTTCCATGATGTGCTGCGGGGTCTGCCGACCCTGGCGATCTTCAATCGCAGCAAGGCCCAGATCGAGATTATCGACCGCATTGGCGAGCAGCACCGGCGCTCCGCCATGGGCACGCTGCGGCTGGCCTTTCTGTCGGCGCTGGCGATGGAATTATTCGCCTCATTAAGTACCGCTGTCGTGGCGGTGTTCCTGGGGCTGCGTCTGGTCGATGGCCAGATTGGCTTCGAAGCGGCATTCCTGGTGCTGCTGCTCGCACCCGAGTTCTATACACCAATCCGGACGCTGGGCGCTCAGTTCCATGCCGGTCAGAACGGCATGAGCGCGTTCAGCCGCATGGTTCGCATCCTGCAGGAGGAAGTGCCGGGCTGGCCCGAGCGTCCGGATGCCGCACCGCTGCCTGCGTTTCCTGAGGGATATCGGATTCAGTTCGAACGGGTGACGGTCCGCCGCAGCGGCGCGGAGCGGGATGCGGTACACGAGCTGAGCTTCACGCTGGAGCCAGGGGAGCGGATTGCCTTGGTCGGTCCGAGCGGGGCTGGCAAAAGCACTGTGCTGGAGCTGCTCCAAGGCTACATTCGGCCAACCTCGGGCCGGATTCTGATTGACGGCATCGACATGTCCGAGCTGTCGATGCACGAGTGGCGCAGCCGCCTGTCGGCGCTCCCGCAGCGGGCGCATCTGTTCGCCGGGACGGTAGCCGACAACATCCGGCTGTCCCGGCCAGAAGCGACGGATGCTGAGGTCCGCGCAGCCGCCACGCTGGCACAGGCTGATGGCTTCATCCGCCTGCTGCCGCAGGGCTATGCTACGCCGCTGGGCGAGGCAGTGCGGCTCTCCGGTGGTCAAGCTCAGCGGATCGCGCTGGCCCGGACGCTGCTGCGCCCGGCTCCGCTGCTGTTGCTCGACGAGCCAACAGCGGGTCTCGATGTGCTGCACGAGACAGCTCTGACGTCGGCGCTTGCGCCCGTATTGACGGAGCGAATGTCCATTATGGCTGCACACCGGCTGCACACCGTACGCCAGGCCGATCGGGTCATCGTGCTGGCAGAGGGACAGCTCGTAGAGCAGGGAGCACCAGCGGAGCTGCTAGCAGGAGGCGGGCTCTATGCAAGGCTGTGGCACGCCGCGGGCGGCAGGGACGGGGCTGAAATGGGGCCCACAGCTCCAGCACCCGGTCCAGTTGACGAACAGCAATCAGCTATGGCAGAGCCAGACCTTGCTGTACAGCGCACAGCTGCTGGATTAGCGCAGCCGAATCTACTGGATGTTGCAGCCAGATCGACAGCAGGCCCCGAGAGGGACATGACCACAGGGTGTAACGATCCCGGGGGGCCATTGGAGCGCCGCGCCAATGCTGTGCAAACAGTACCAGATTCTCCACCCGGCGATAGCGTGGGACGCGCCCAGTCCCCGTTGCGGCGGAAGCAGAAGGCGGACACTGGACAGCTTGGCGGCTTCGCTGTGCTGCGGCGCATGCTCCGCTTCATCATGCCCCATAAATGGCGGCTGCTGGCCGCCGTGTTGATTGGGTTCGCTACTGTAGCGGCCAATACGGGCTTGATGGGCGTCTCGGGTTACCTGATCGCCAAGGCGGCGCTGCGCCCCGAGAATATCTTGATGCTCTATGTACCGATTGTCGGTGTGCGATTCTTCGGTATTGCCCGGGGCGTGCTGCGCTACGTGGAGCGATTAGTCTCGCATGACTTGACCTTCCGTATCCTCAAGCAGCTGCGGACATGGCTGTATGCCAAGGTGGAACCGCAAGGCGTAAGACTGCTGGAGCGGAGACGCAGCGGGGATCTGTTGGGCTCGGTGCTCAGTGACGTCGAGGAGCAGCAGAACCTGTATCTCCGGGTCATTGCCCCGCCGGTCATTGCGCTTCTCGCAGCGGCTCTGGGGTTTGTCGTTCTGGCTAGGGGGGCTGTCTCGCTCGGCTGGCTGCTGCTCGGCATGATGGCATTGACGGGCATTGCCGTGCCGTGGCTCGGTCACGTGCTGGGGCGGCGGGGATCGCAGGCATTCGTTGAGACGAGGTCGCGACTCTACGAGGAGACTTCGGACCTGCTCGCGGGCATGGAGCCACTGACGCTATATGGCCGGTCCGGGTGGCAGGAGGAGCGGATTGCCCGGCTCCAGCAGCAGCTCAACCGACATCAACGGGTTCAGCATGCCATCACGGCCTGCACAGGCGGTATCATGAGTGGTCTGGCCCATCTGACCATGTGGCTGATTCTGGCCGCGGCCATTCCGCTCACGGCTTCGGGCCTGCTGCCAGGCTACATGATTCCGGCGCTAATGCTCGCGGGCTTCGCCTGCTTCGAAGCCATTCTGCCATTGCCGCAGGCCTTCCAGCATTACGGCCGGACCATGGCGGCCGGGGGAAGACTACTGCAGCTTGCCGATGAGGCTGACCGGATGAACGAGGGGCAGGGGACGAGTTCGAAGTCCGGCACCTTGCATCCGGCAACCGCGGCTGAGTGCCCGCCGATGACAAGGCACGCCGCCGCGGCAGCGACGGCTTCCCGCCCGGCAGCTTCCGATCGCCAAGCGGTGTCCGGTCGAGCTGTCGACACGGAAGCCCTGCCTTCCGTGCAGGAGCGCCCATTGGCCGCTCCGCCTCCGTTCGTGCTGGCAGGCCAGCCGTCGGGCTGGCGTATCGAGCTGCGCGGGCTGTCCTACCGCTATGCTGAGGGTGAAGCTTATGCGCTGCAAGATATCCGGCTCTCGCTGGTACCTGGGCGCCGGATCGCCGTTGTAGGCGAGAGCGGCGCTGGCAAGAGCACGCTGCTACAGCTGCTGCTTAAGCTGCGAGCGTACGAGGAAGGCAGCGTAACGGTTGGCGGGCTGGAGCTGTCGTCACTGGCCTGCGAGGAAGCGCGCGCCCAATTCGCTGTCGTGTCCCAGCAGGTGCAGCTGTTCAATGCAACGGTTGCCGACAACCTCAGGCTTGGTCGCCCGGATGCCCCGATGTCCGAGCTGCGTGAAGCAGCCCGGATCGCCATGCTGGAGCCCGTCATTGCCAAGCTGCCGCAAGGCTATGATACAGTTATTGGTGAATGGGGGGCCAAGCTCTCGGGGGGTGAACGTCAGCGGCTGGCACTGGCACGAGCACTCGTGATGCGCACGCCGGCCTTGCTGTTCGATGAGCCTGGCACCGGGCTTGATCCGCTCACGGAGCTTGCCTTTGGCGAGAAGCTGCAACCGGTGCTGGCAGACAAGGCGGTGCTGTGGATTACGCATAGGCTGAGCGGTCTGGAGCAGATGGATGAGATTGTCGTGCTGCAGGCTGGCAGGATCTGCGAACGCGGCACCCACGCAGAGCTGGTGCAGGCAAGAGGCGCTTACTACCGGATGTGGAGCCTGCAGCAGCAGGACGCGTGGGCGAAGCATCTGGCTTGAAGCGATAGGTTACAGAGCACAGACATCTAGAAAAGCATGTTCGGCATTCGTATGCCAGACATGCTTTTTTTGCTGCTTCATAACTGAAATCTCTCGTAGTGAGCGTTACAGCGGTAAAGAGGCTGACCTACAGCAAAGCCTCGGCAATCAGCCGGTCGAGCTTGCGAATATCGATACCTTTTCTCAGATTAATCTTGATTTTGCCCGCTTTGGTCCACAGCTCGACCTCCGCATTCATATCGAGGAAGCTGCCGGCATTTTCAGTCGACCACATATGAATGGAATCGTATGGCAGCGAGTAGATTTCCACCTTCTTGCCGCTGATGCCCTGGGCATCCCGAACGATCAGCCGTTTATTGGTGAATACAGCGCTATCGCGGACCGTTTTGTAGGCGGCCACCGCCCGTTCACCCTCAATTAGAAGTCCGTTTACGTCCGCAGGAACGGGGCATTCCGACATGAATGTCCACTGCAGCAATTGTTGTATGCCAGACATGAATGTACCTCCCTCAGAAATCCTATTTTCTTTCCGTTTTGCATTCGATTGAGCGTCTGTTGAATCCTCTTTTTTCCTGTTCTAAACGGGCCTCTTTTTTCGTAACCATTCGTTAGGGAGCTCCGTATGTATCATACGAATCATTCAGGGCAAAAAGACATCAGAGACTCCCAAAAAAGAAGAGGTAGACATCCCATGACCATGGTTCAACACATTGCCGCGGATCGCGCATACCGCATAGCTGAGAAACAAGCCGCTCAATATCTGGCTTCACTGACGGAATCCGTCCGGACAGGCGGTTACCGGCAGGCCCTGACAGAAGACTTTCGTGATTGGCAGCCCAAGCATATTCGTTCCTTGACGTGGGGCTCGCGGTTCGTGCAGGGCGTAGGCGGCGATACAGACGAGAGATATATCCGCTGGCTGCATCGCAGCGGCAGGCTGGATGCCTATTTGGAGCGTAGTGTAACGTACTTATATATGAGGGACCTCGGGCAGGCGCCGGACGAGCCGGCAACGAAGACCGCTATTGCACGCATGACCGCCCGGCTCAAGGATAAGCTTCTGCAGGCTCCTGCTGGAGCAGGACTGGCACTGATGGGAGTCAGCGGCTTCTATCGCTGGGCGCAGTCGGAGGGTGTGGAGTCGGCAGCGATCTGGGTAATTGGCAAGCTGCGACGGGTTGCCGCGAACCTCCCGGACGAAATGGAGGCCCAGCATGCGCAGCGCAAGCTCATGAAGATCATTCTGGGCGTGGTGCTGCACGCGATCGAAGGGATGGAGGAGGGGGCGCCCCCGGAGGAACGCTCCCGCCGGATCGCTGAAGCGATTCGGCTCGGGTATGCCTACGGACTTACGTATCCTTTCATCGATGACCTGCTGGATTCGAAGGCGCTGACAACGGAGGAAAAAGCGCGCTATACGGAAGCGATCCGGACGACGCTCGTGACGGGGCAGGTGCCGGAGGACATCGATTGGGGAGGTCAGGAAAGGCCATTGCTGACCTATGTCTATACCGAGCTGAGCGAAGCGTTTGCGTTCATCAAGGCGCATCAGCAGCCTGGGGCGACGGCGCAGTTTTTTGAACAGGCCTATGTCTTCTTTCACGCGCAAGAGTTGGATCGTCTAAAATTGCTGACCGATGCTTCTTATTCAGAAACAGAGCTCTACCTGCCGATTATTCTCAAGTCTGCCTCCTCGCGTCTGATTGCCCGTGCGGTGCTCAGCGCTCCGGATGATGATGGATTCCAGCGGCGCACCTTCTACTATGGTCTCTACAATCAGCTGGCCGATGATTTTGCCGATCTGGCAGACGACCTGCGGGAGGGGGCGGTCACGCCTTATACGTACTACTTGACGCATAGGGTGGAGCGGCCGGATCTGATGAACCCATTCGAGCTGTATTGGGCGGTCATTCACTATCTGATTCACGAGGTCTACGGCGGGAATGACCAAGCGAGGGAGGTTATCCTGAATCGGGCCATCGGCGGGCTCAAGCGATGCAAGGCGAGAATCGGGGAACAGTCGTATTCCGAGCTCATGACTGCGTTAACCCCGCCTGAACCGGCATTCCATCGGATGATCCAGCGGATGGTGGAGCGGGCCGATGAGGTGGATTTCTTCGACAAGCTGCTTCGGGACCGGCTAGCTTCGCACTTACAGGAGGAGCGGACGATCCGGGCGGCGTTTGAAAAAAACGCGCGGCGCGCCAGGGAACGGATTAACGCTGCGCTGTCGCTGGACCAGGGTGCTGCTGTCCAGGCCATTCAGCCCTTGGAGGAGCCGCTCACCGAGGCGGCCAACTACATTCTTGCCAGTGGCGGCAAGCGTCTGCGGCCTGTGCTGAGCTGGATGCTCGGGGTAGAGGTGTTCGGATTGCCGGAAGCCGCCCTGATGCCAATGCTGCGCTCGCTGGAGTATATGCACACGGCCTCGCTGGTTTTTGACGATCTGCCGTCGCAGGATGATGCCGAACTCCGCCGGGGCCGTCCGACACTGCACCGTGTCCACGACAGCGCGACGGCGGAGCTGACCGGCCTGCTCCTGATCCAGCGAGCGGTGCAGGAGCAGGCCTCGCTCACTTCCTTTGCACCGCAGGCCGTGCTAGCGCTTATTCGCTACTCCGCCGAGAAGGCAGAGGACCTGTGCCGGGGACAGGCCATGGATTTGCAGGCCAAGGGCAAGGTGCTGTCACTGGAACAGTTGGAGAGTCTGTGCTTCTATAAGACGGGGATCGGGTTTGAGGCTTCGCTCATCATGCCTGCGCTGCTTGCGGAGGCTGGAGCTGCCGAGCTGGATGCACTCAAGCGCTTCGCTTATTATGCGGGCATTGCCTTTCAGATTAAGGATGACCTCCTAGATGGCGAGGGGGACGATCAGTTGGTTGGTAAGCCAGTGCGACAGGATGAGCGCCGCGGCCGCCCGACGTTCGTGACCATGCTGGGTGAGGAGGAAGCGCGCAGACAGATGTGGGAGCGCTACTGCCTGGCAGTGGAGACACTGCGCGAACTGCCGCGCGGCGGGGATGTGCTGGCGCAGGCGCTGGACTATATGGTGCATCGGGAACGGTAGGCCTTGGCTTGCCGTTTTTGTTGTGCCTTCAGGGGGTAAGAAAAATAAGGGAATTTGAGTCCTGGTTTCCAGTACATATAAGTCTTACGTCTTACTCGGCCGTGTGGAAAGCGCGGGTCGATCCACCTATTTTTGGAAATGTCTGTCGCTAGGCCCGCAAAGGCTGTGCTATGATCAATTTAGACGAACATACGATCTGATATGACTAGAGGAGGCCAAGCTGTGCAAGAGACGATTAAGCCACCGGCGGAGGTGCTGTACGAGAAGCAACTGAAGGCCCTGCGAGAGGAAGATACGGGCAGTCGTCCGCCGCATTGGCTGCTATCCCCCAGAAGCGTAAGGGATTTTATCATCGGGCGAGAGCAGCCTGCTCTGCTGGAGGGCCGGGAAATCGCGATTACGCGCAAGTTTTACGGTAATGATGTGCTAATTGAACGCGCCATCGTCACCCTCGCAGGCAATCGTGGACTGATGCTGGTGGGTGAACCCGGCACGGCCAAGACGATGCTCAGCGAGCTGCTGTCGGCTGCCATTTCCGGTACGAGTCTGAATACGGTTCAGGGTACGGCAGGGACTACCGAGGATATGATTAAATATTCGTGGAATTATGCGATGCTGCTGGACCAAGGACCGTCCGAGGCAGCTCTCGTTCCGTCCCCGTTGTATCACGGCATGAAGCACGGGGTTCTGACCCGTTTTGAGGAGATTACGCGCTGCCCCGCTGAGGTGCAGGACAGTCTCATCAGTATTCTCAGTGATAAAGTAATGAGCATTCCCGAGCTGGAGGGCGGCGTTTTGTTTGCCAAACCGGGATTTAATATTATCGCTACGGCGAATATCCATGACAAGGGTGTTAACGAAATGAGCGGCGCCCTGAAACGTCGCTTCAACTTTGAGACGATTCGCCCGATTGCCAACATGACGATGGAAGCTGAGATTATTGTCTCGCAATCCAGGACGCTGCTGGAGCACAGTGGCGTGGAGGTGGAGGTTGACCGGGGCGTCGTCGAGCTGCTGGCGACGACCTTCATGGAATTGCGACAAGGCATTAGCCGGGAGGGCTACAAGCTGGAGATGCCACAGGCGACACTGAGTACGGCGGAGGCCGTATCGGTCTATGTGCAGAGCGCTATGACTTCTTATTATTACGAAGGCGGCACGATCGGACTCGACCGGCTGGTGCAGAACATGCTGGGGACGATAGCCAAGGAAAACGAGAAGGATCTGGGCATTCTGAAGAGTTATTTTGCCAAGGTGGTCAAGGCGCGGGCTGGCGAAGATGAGCTGTGGAAGGCCTTGTATGAGGAAAAACGATGGATCGGTTAGGTGTGTCAGCCCTTGATGGTCCGTCTATGCTGCAAACGCAGCCATCGGAGCTCCCAGGCTCCACACCAGGAGAGCTCCCGTCGTTCGCGGAGGCAGCGGGCGACGGTCTGGCGGAGCGGCTGGCATCGTTGTGCAGCGAACGTGTATATAACCTCTCGGAGCCTGTGGTTTATTTTCCTGTACGGCATCATAGCCCGGTCTGCTCGCATCATTTGCTTCGCGTCATGCGCGCTTACCGCCCGGAGATTGTCCTGATCGAAGGACCGGAGGGGGCCAGCGAGCTCATTCCCGTGCTGGCGGATGAGGCAACAGAGCCGCCGGTCAGTCTGTATTGTACATACGAGAGCGATGAGGAGAAGGCGGCATGGTACTATCCCCTGCTCAGCTGTTCGCCGGAGTATACGGCGCTGAAGGAAGCGGCCGCGCGTCAGATCCCGTGCAGCTTCATCGATCTGGACTACCGTCCCCGGCCGGGAGCAATGGAGGAGGTCTCGGCCTCCCTTCAGGACGAGAAGCTGCTGACCAGCTCGGATTTCATGGCGGAGCTGTGCCGCCGCATGAACTGCCGCAGCTTCGAAGAGCTGTGGGAGAAGGTATTCGAGATTGGCGGTTTGTCCGCCCAGACGGATGCCTTTGTCCGTGATGTGTTCACCTACTGCACGCTCTCCCGCATGTGTTATTCGGAGCAGCGTCTGCGGCGCGAGGGCGAATTGGACCGCGAAGCCAATATGCGCCTGCATATCCGGCAGGCTCGTGAGCAGTATGGACGCGTGCTGGTCGTAACAGGCGGGTTTCATACCTATGGTCTGCTTGACCCCGAGCCCGAGGGGCCGTGGCAGGCTGTCCGCGATTCAGACATTGCAGACGCGGCCAGCCCGAAGGAGGCACCGAATGAAGATGACACGCCGGCACCAGGTACAGACCCACCCATGCGCAAGACTGATGGGGGCGAGGACACAGTAACACCTGAGGCGGAGCGGTCTGAACAGGCAGAGTCCGGCAAGGCTTCGCCCGGCGAGCAGACGTATTCGGGAAAACCATCTACGTCCTTGCCTGAGTGCTCGCCTGGCCGCATCGGCAAACGGCAGCATTATCCAATGATCTATACGTTCGAAGAAGCGGATCGCTTGAACGGCTATGCCAGCGGAATGCCGTATGTCAGTTACTACGATGAACTCTGGGCAGAGCTGCGTCGCGGCCGCCGCTCACCCTACGCTCGAGTCTCGCAGCGTCTGCTTGCTCGCCTGACTCGCGAGATGCGCAAGCAGAACGAGCCGGTGTCCACGAGCGACGCCATCGAGGCTTACAGCATGCTGCAAGGGCTCACCGCCCTGCGTGGCAAGCGAGAAGGCGGCGTCTATGAACTGATGGACGCCGTGCTCGCCTGCTTCGTCAAGGGCGAGTTCACGTTGGCGACCGATGCGCCACTGCGGCGGCTGCGAGCGCTGCTCACAGGCGACAAGATCGGCCGCGTTGCAGATAGCGGCTGGGTCGTTCCGATTGTAGAGGACGTGAAGCGCCGAGCAGCAACCGCCCGTCTGGAGCTGCGGGCCACAGGGAAGCGCAAGCGCACCCTGGATCTGTATGCGAAGCCACGGCATCGGGCGGTGAGTCAGCTGCTGCATTGCCTCAGTTACCTGGTACCGGACTTTGCGAAGCGGGAGAGCGGGCCCGACTGGGTGAGCGGAAGGCACATGAATCTGGTCCGCGAGACATGGAGCTATGCATACTCCGCCCGGGTCGAAGCGCGTCTCATCGAGCAATCGCTCTATGGCGGTACCCTGCACGAGGCTGCAGTACGCAAGCTGGAAGAGACGGCGGCGGAGCTGCCCGATCATCATAGCGGCGAGCTTGCTGAGCTGCTGCTGCAGGCCTTGCTGATGGGATTGCAAGAGACGGCGGATCAGCTGTACGCGCTGGTGAAGGCTGCACTCCGCAAGGATGCCCACTTCCTATCGCTATGCCGCACGCTGCATGCGCTGGATCGTCTACACCAGCACGGCCGGTTGCTCGGACTGCGCCCGGACGAAGCTCTGCCTGCGTTGCTAGACGAGGCATACGGCCGGGCAGTCGATCAGCTCCCTGCAATCGCCCGCGCCGCCCCCGAGCTGCATGATGAGATGATTCAAGGACTGAAGCTGCTGATCATGCTCGCGCCCGCGCGGCCGGAGCACGGACTGGAGGAGCGGTTCGCGGCATTATTGGACGATCGGGAATTGGCGCCGCGTCTGGAGGGTGTCTGTCTGGTCTTGGCCATCAAGCAGGGCTGGCGCCTCCGCAGGGAACTAGTGACCCGTGCCAACGGCTATATTCGCGGCACGCCGGAGCAGGTGGCCAAGATTGCGATTTACTTGCAGGGGGTGTTTGTGGCGGGGCGTGATGTCTTCCTGTATGATGATGAGCTCCTGAGTGAGGTCGATGCACTCATCTCGGAGCTTCCGCATGACTCCTTCGTCGAGATGGCCGCTGATCTCCGGCTGGCCTTTACATTTTTCACGCCCGGCGAAAAAGCGCTGATCGCAGGTCGCGTTGCCCGGCGGTTCGGGGTTCGGGAGTCGGAGCTGGACCGTCCGGCTGTCGACGAACGCCTGCTGCTGCGCGCCGAAGCGCTCGATCAAGCGATTCGAAGGGAGTTTGCTGCATGGAACCTGACGTAACGAACCAGACGCTTAACCGCTGGCGGTTGATTCTGGGCGCGGAGTCGGAGCAAGCGCTGTGCGGTGGCCAAGATGAGGCAGCGTCAGAGAAATTTGTCTACGCCGAGATGGACGAGGCGCTTGGCTATTTGTACGACCGGGAGTACAGCGAGGAGCAAGGGTACCGCCGGGAAGGCGGGCAAGGGCCCTCCCAGCTCACCGTTCCGGAGTGGCTCCACAAGATCCGCAAGCTCTTCCCCAAGACAACCGTCGAGACCTTGGAGAAGCAGGCTTTGGACCGATACGGACTGACAGAGCTGCTCACCGACCGCAAGCTGCTGGAATCACTGGAGCCGAACATGCATCTGCTGAAGCAAATTATGACCTTCAAGAGCCGAATGAAAAAAGACGTGCTTCACAGTGCCAAAGCCATTGTCCGTACCGTCGTAGAAGAACTGCGGCGCAAGCTGGAGATGGGTGTCCGTTCCAGCATTCTGGGCAAGCGCAGCCGGCATGCCGCTACGCCCGTCCGGTCGCTGCGCAACTTGAATGTCAAACGAACGATTCGTCACAACCTCAGGCATTATGACCGGGAACGCCGCCGCTTTGTGATCGATCGACTGTTTTTTGACGGCCGGGTGCAGAGCTTCAACAAATGGGATGTGGTCATCGCTGTGGACGAAAGCGGAAGTATGCTGGATTCCGTTATCTACAGTGCAGTAATGGCCAGTATCTTCCACCGGCTGAGCGCCTTGCGCACGCATCTCATTATTTTCGACACCCAGGTCGTTGACCTGACGGACAGGCTGGAGGACCCGGTCGATTTGCTGATGAGCGTCCAATTGGGCGGGGGGACGCATATTGCCAAGGCGTTGCGCTATGGCGAGCGTCTGGTGGACAATCCAGGTCGAACCATCTTCGTGCTGGTAAGTGATCTGGAGGAGGGGTACCAGCTTCGCTATATGTATCAGGCCTGCAAGGACATCATCGATAGTGGGGCACGGCTGCTCGTGCTGACCGCCCTCGATTATAGCGGAGAGGCGGTATACAACCGAGCGGCAGCCCAGACCCTGACCGATATGGGAGCTCATGTCGCAGCCATTACTCCTGACGCGCTGGCCGACTGGATTGGTGAGGTCATTCGTTAAATAACCGAATACGAGGAGGAATCATTGATGCTTACAGAAGACAAAGTGTTGCCAAATGCCAAGGCCGAGAAGTGCTTGAAGCAGCTGGTTGAGGATTACAATCTGGATGTGAAGGACGCCGAGCGTGTCCGTGACTTCGTGTCGGGTCAGGGGACACAGGCGCCCAACATCAAGAAAAAATCCCATTACTATGGGTTCAGTACGATGGATGCCCTTCGGAAACTGGGGGCCGACAGCGACGCAGATGAGGATACACGCTACCGGCTTGGGGCGTTGCTCCTTCGAATTGAACAGAGTCACTGGGCAGGGGGGATCGTCAGGGATGTCGTAGGCATAACGTACGATGTCGGCGGCCTGCGTGACCGTTGGAAGCTGCAGGGGGCCCGGGCGTCACAGTTACAGGAGCCGCTGGTCAAACTGTTGGACTATGCAGGTGAAGAGCAGGCGCTCGCAATGATTGAGGAAAGCCTTCAAGCGGGTGGTCTGGGGGTTCGTCAGAACCGCAACGCCTATATGCTGGTTCAGGGTCTTCTCCTGCTCCAGGTTTACGCTCTGGCTCGTCCCGCGGTGGCCCAATCCAGACTGGACAAGCTGCCTCCGCTTGTTCGGGCCGTCGTCATGGAGCAGGCGGACGAAGTGGACCGCCTGTTACGGGAGTTGCTGGCGCGCCCGCTAGCCCAGCCATCGAACTATCGCGATCCACGATCCTCGCTTGATCTTGATTCGGACTGGCGGCAGGAGCGGCGGGAGCGCGCGATGAACGGCCGCTACGGGAGCGGAACCTCCTTTTCGGACAAGGAGCGGGTATCCAAGCAGGCAGTTGAGGACGCAATTTGGCTGACCACCTCGCTGCTGCTCTACCGGATGCACGCCCACGGCACCAAGTCGAGGCTGCTAGCGGAGGCCGGACCGATCGATCAATGGCTGCTGCAAGCGGTGCGCGAGCTGCATGAGGTCTATCCGTTTGAGGTGCGTGAAGGCTTGCTGGCCCTCGACAGCCGCTGGTCTGCTCCCGATGAGCTGCTGGAGGGTTTGGTGCCGCTGGATGAGCCCTTCTATTTCATTGAGCAGCTCCGGGATGCGCTGGACCAGAACTATATTCCGTGGAAGAAAGTCAGCACACTCATTCTGGCTGAACCGGAGCTCAGTAGACGAGCCTATGCCATTCTGGAGCATCCGTTCATCTCTCTCGTCATTCACAAAACACTGGCCGAGCATGGGGAGGAGTTGCCTGAAAATGCAGGTACTGTAGAGGCAGCGGCACTTGCGATGATGCGGGCTCCATCCTACGGCAGCCGTTATGGGTTATTGCTGTCCCGCTATCTGGGCGGCGAAATGACGAAGGAGGCCTACCTGGCAGATCCGACGTCCCAGCATGTCTTTAACAACCTCAACCGAGATCAGAAGCGTATTCAGGTCGTCATCGCGTCGACATACCAACCGCTGCAGAGTGAGGCCGCCCGTCGCTTGGCCCGTATCGTGACTGCTGAAGGCATGAACACGCGGGCTTGCCTCTCGGAGCTGTATCAGTCGGACGTCTTCGATGGCCCGCAGTTGCTGGCTGTGCACGGTGAAGATCCGGAGGTGAACCGGGACAAGCTGCTGGAGGCTTTGATTCTGCTTAACGGTCTCAAAGGCTATAGCACGTATGGCGTCAACTATATGCCGGAGAATGACTACCGACAGCTGCTGAGCAGTCATCTTGGAGAAGCGCTGGCCACCTACGACGAGCTCTCCACCTATGCGCGGGAGCTGGTCATTGAACTGGCCCTGGAGCAGGGAGATCGTCTGCAGCCAGAGCTTCGAGTCGCCATCTTCCGGACTGGACTATCCGAATCGTCCAAGAAGCTGCGCCGCAAGGTATTGTCTGTTTTTGCCTCAACCGAGGATGCAGAGCTGTACAAGCAGGTGTATCAAGCGGAGAAGAAAGCGGCTATCAAGGAGCTGACGCTGGGGCTGCTGCGCCGCACACCAGAAGCCAAGACCGTGCTGGGTGAGCTGTTGGTGAAGGAAAAAAATGCCGGGCTAAAACAGCTGATCGAGGTGCTGCAGGAGACAGCAGATCAGGGACCTGCTCAGGCACACGCCGCACTTGCCCGTCAGGCAGATGCGAAGAAATCGGCTCGCCTGGCCTGGATTTCCATGGGCGATCTGCCTGACTTGAAGGATCAGCAGGGCCAGCCGCTCGACCCGGACGTGCGTACGTACATCCTGCTGCAATCCGTGGATCACAATACGGCGCCCAATGAGCTGCTGGAAGAGATGGAGTCCTACGTGGATCGGCAGTCGCTTGCGGACTTGACGGCAGAGCTGATCCGCCAGTGGATTCAGGAAGAAGCGCCAGCCAAAGAAAAGTGGGTCCTCCATCTCGGGGCGCTGTTCGGTGACCGCCAGCTGATCTCCCTGCTGGGCAACCGGATCAAGGGCTGGGCGGAGAACAGCCGCGGCGCGGTGGCTGCAGAGGCTGTCAAAATTCTATCGTACGTGAAGGAAACCTCAGCGCTCATCGCCATCGACAATTTCAAGCGTACCATCAAGAACAAACAGGTACGGGGCGCGGCAGAGGAGGCGCTGGAGCTGGCCGCCGAGAACGCCGGTCTGACGCCGGATCAGTTGGCTGACCGCCTCATCTCCAGTCTTGGATTCGATAATCAAGGCGTGCAGACCTTCAGCTACGGGCCGCGCAGCTTCGAGGTCCGGGTTACCCCTGATTTGCAGTTGTCGGTCGTCCAGACGGATACCGGCAAGGCTGTGAAAAGCCTGCCAGCGGCCGGAGCCAAGGATGACGCGGATCAGGCGAAGCAGGCCAAGGCCGCTTTTAACCAGCTCAAGAAGGATCTTAAGACGATGGCGGGTATTCAACTGCAGCGCCTGGAAGAATCGTTGTCCAAGCAGCGTCTCTGGTCAGCACAGGAGTGGAAGGACCTGTTCGTCGAGAATGTTATTATGCACCAGTTCGCCATTGGTTTGATTTGGGGCGTGTATGCGGACGGCAAGCTGGTTCAAACGTTCCGTTACATGGATGATGGCACCTTCAATACGGTAGATGAAGAGGAGTATGATTTGGCCGGGGACGCGCAAATCGGCCTGGTGCATTCGCTGGAGCTTGATCAGGAGGAGTTGGCCGGTTGGAAGACGCAGCTGGCGGATTACGAGATCAAACCGCCGTTCGAGCAACTGGAGCGTCCGGTCTATCTGCCGGAGGAAGAGGAGCGCCAGCTCAGCGCCTATCTCAAAGTGCCAGACGATGAGTTGTCGCCGACGGGATTCCCGAAGGCACTGGAGAAGTATGGCTGGACCAAGGGGCCAGTCGAGGATGGCGGCTGGTATCATGAATTTTCCAAGGATTATGGAGATCTGATCGCCGAACTCCGCTTCAGCGGAACCAGCATTGCTTATTATGAAGGGCTGGAGAAGATCACGCTGCAAGGCCTGTATTTTTTCAAAAACAAGCGCAAGGCCTATCATAGTTACTACAGTGAAGATGGCATCAAGCTGGGGAGTGTGCCGACCCGGGTGTTCAGCGAGTCGGTCTATGACGTACTGCGGGCGTCTGGACGATAGGCGTGAGTAATTTGGTATTTCACCAAAACTTTGTGACCTTCATCCAGTCGTGCACAGAGGATTATCTGATTCGTCATGCCAATAAAGGGCTGGTTAACCGGGCTCGCAAGGATCTGGACAAAGGCGCGGCAGTTGAGTTCGAGCTTGGCAACGAGGCAGTCACTTGCCGGATCAACGATGGTACGGTTTGCACGCTGACGGAGAGCATGGAGCGTTGGAGTTGCAGCTGTCCTTCGCCCTCGCTCTGCAAGCATGTGCTGATGGCGATATTTGCGTATCAGGCCCAGCTGACGGATGGTATGGAGGACGAGCAGACGGCTGTAGAAGCTCCCGCGCGAGATTTTTCCTGGTTGTTGTCCGAGGAGCTGCCCCCGCTGCTGGCGGGGTTCAAGCCTGGCGCACTAGAGGAGGCGTGGTTCCGTATCCGTTACGATGAAGAGTTGGCTATTCAGCGTGACACCCTGTTGACCGTACGGTTGCTCCGCCAAGACGTGGAGGTCTCGTATCCGGAAGAGCCCGGAGCGCTGCAGGCACTCTGTAGAGTGGAGGGGGCCGAGGCTGAGATACTTAAGGCAGAGGCGCTCTTGCGTTATCGCCGGAGTCAGGGGATTGATGATACAGAGGCCATGCAGCACCAGGTGGCGCTGGCGAGTTACTCTGCAGCTGCGGTCAGCGAGATCCGGTCCATGTTGGAGCAACTGCTGCATACCGGACTGGCCAGGCTGCCTGAGACCAGTTTGTATCAATTGGAGACGCTGGCTGTCGCTGCCCACAGCGGTGGCCTGCCGGAGGTAGAGCGGCGCTTGCGGGCGCTGAAGGGTGAGTTGGAGCTGTTCTTCGCTCGCCATGTGCGCTTCGGCATGCCACGGTTTCTCATGCTGCTCAGCACGCTGGCACTGGCGCTCAGACAGCTGGAGCAGGGGGGACTGCCTCCAGCCAAGCAGGCTGAACTCGTCGGCGTGCACCGAACCCGCTATTATACCGTTCCCCAGCTCAGGCTGTATGGATTGGGAGCTGACCCATGGGAGACGGCCTCCGGCTATCGGGGCACGACGTATTATTTTTACTGCGAGGATGATCGCGAGCTATACACGTATACTGATGTCCGGCCGCTCTACTATGAAGGCGGCAGCTATGATTATGCGGCGCAGTATCTGTCCTTCACGCCGTGGCAAACGGGAATGACGCTGAGTCAGCTGGGCAAGTCGCAGCTGGTCCTTCGCGGCATTAAGGTCAACCGAGAACGCCGCCTCTCCTCTGGGGAAGTGGCCTCGCTGCGCTCGCTGCCCCGCGAGGCCATCGAAACCGTCGCCCGGGAGGGGCTGCTGCATCGCTCGGACACATCGCTCCTGGAGGAGGATGACCCGCGATTGTTCGTACCGCGTCCCGAGCGCGTGGTCCTGCTGAAGCTGAGCCGCATCAAGGAGCGGGGGTTCGACATCGCCACCCAGACGCTGCTGCTACTCGCGGAGGGTGCGGCGGGTGACGAGGTTCGACTGGAGCTGCCCTACACCCCGGAGTGGGCGGGGGCGTTCAAGCGACTGGAGCAGCTCAGCTTAGAGAGGCTGACGGATTTCTATGCGCTAGTGCGCATCGAAGCGGGTACGCTGCGTCCCATCAGCTTCCTGCGCGGTACCGAGGTAACCAATCTCAAGCTCGACACATACTGATCCAACACTTTGTGTAATGCGAAGTTGAATGTATTTGCTGCAAGGCAAGAAAGTTTCGTTAGAGGAGTCGTGAGCGGCTAGTTGGGTGCTGCAAGGCAAGAAAGTTTCGTTAGAGGAGTCGTGAGCGGCT
>NZ_KB899675.1:86170-125728 GCF_000378385.1 Paenibacillus daejeonensis DSM 15491
GCAAGGCAAGAAAGTTTCGTTAGAGGAGTCGTGAGCGGCTAGTTGGGTGCTGCAAGGCAAGAAAGTTTCGTTAGAGAAGTCGTGAGCGGCTGGTTGGTTGCTGCAAGGCAAGAAAGTTTCGTTAGAGGGGCCGTGTGCGGCTAGTTGGTTGCTGCAAGGCAAGTTTCGTTAGAGGGGTCGTATACGGCCGGTTGGCTGCTGTAACGAAGCTCAATGGATCTTTCCTTGTTCGTATCATCACTCAAGCCATAGCCATTGAACGACAGGGGGCGATGAGGGAATGACGGCGTTGGAAGACTGCTTGTCCGGGGTACAGGATTGGTGTGAGGAAGCGCTGCTACGCGGCCTTGATCAGCTGGGCCCTGCGGAGCTCGTCGTACTGGAGCGGCGAGCGGCTGCGGCGGCTGAGCTGCAGTTGACGTACCTCGCTGAGCTGCTAGTACGAGTCGCAGAGACGGGGCGCTCGGCCATGCTCGGTGGCGGGAGCAGCCATGAGTTGGTCGATGCGTATTGTTTGCTCAGCCAGTATGTGCTGCTGGCTCAGCAGCAGAGCTTGGACTAGCTGCACATGCCAGCCACCCAAGCTTGAAGTGAGCCGCGGCTGCGCTCCAGAGGAAGAAAGATGCGCTACAGTAGGCAGAAGGCGGGGTTGAGAGTAAATAGAGGAAGAAAGGTGTGCTACAGCGGGCAGACGGCGGGGGTGCGACCAAATAGAGGAAGAAAGGTGTGTTACAGTGGGCAGAAGGCGGGGTTGAGAGTAAATAGAGGAAGAAAGGTGTGCTACAGCGGGCAGACGGCGGGGGTGCGACCAAATAGAGGAAGAAAGGTGTGTTACAGTGGGCAGAAGGCGGGGTTGAGAGTAAATAGAGGAAGAAAGGTGTGCTACAGCGGGCAGAAGGCGGGGATGCGACCAAATAGAGGAAGAAAGGTGTGTTACAGCGGGCAGAAGGCGGGGATGCGACCAAATAGAGGAAGAAAGGTGCGCTACAGCGGGCAGAAGGCGGAGATGCGAGCAAATAGAGGAAGAAAGGTGCGTTACAGTAGGCGGCAGGCGGAGATACGACCAAATAGAGGAAGAAAGGTGTGCTACAGCGGGCAGAAGGCGGGGGTGCGACCAAATAGAGGAAGAAAGGTGTGTTACAGCGGGCAGAAGGCGGGGGTGCGACCAAATAGAGGAAGAAAGATGCGCTACAGTAGGCAGAAGGCGGAGGTGGCCGCTTCCCAACTGCGTGCGACTTGTCTACAATGAAAGAGCGGGCTCCTGCAAGACGAGCAAGGTGCGAGCTCACTCGACTAAATGACGAGGAGAGATGAGAGGATGGACTATCGCAAGTTGGGCAAGAGTGGATTGAAGGTTAGTGAAATCAGTCTCGGCAGCTGGCTGACCTACGGAGGATACGTTGAGCGCGACAATGCCGTGAAGGCGATGCAGACAGCGTACGGGCTGGGGGTCAACTTCTTCGACACTGCAAACGTTTACGAACGCGGTGAGGCTGAGAAGCTAATGGGCGAGACCCTGCGTGATTTCCCACGCGAATCCTACGTGCTGGCGACCAAGGTGTTCGGGCAGATGGGTGACGGACCTAACGACCGTGGCTTATCCCGCAAACACATCATGGAACAGTGTCACGCCAGCTTGAAACGGTTGGGTGCGGACTATATCGACCTGTATTACTGCCATCGTCCCGACCCGAGCGTACCGCTCCAGGAGACCTTGCGGGCACTCGATGATCTGGTACGCCAAGGCAAGGTACTGTATGTCGGCGTCAGTGAGTGGTCGGCATCACAGATGGCTGAAGCGCACGCCGTGGCGGATCGGTACCTGCTGGACCGCATTATCGCCAACCAACCCATTTATAACATGTTTAACCGCTATATTGAGAAAGAGGTCATCCCGTTTGGCGAGCGAAGCGGCGTAGGGCAAGTTGTCTTCTCGCCCTTGGCGCAGGGCTTGCTGACCGGCAAATACAGCAGCTTGGCAGACATTCCGGAGGACAGCCGCGCCGCCAAGCTGGACGGCATGCGCAAGGGTGTGACAGAGGAGAAGATCAACAAGGTCATTGAGCTGAACCGCATTGCTATCGAACTAGACTTGTCCGTTGGCCAGCTGGCACTGGCCTGGATCCTGAGACAAGACAATGTATCCAGCGCTCTTGTCGGTGCGAGTCGTCCGGAGCAGGTGGAGGAGAATGTGAAGGCCTCTGGCGTGAAGCTGGAGGAGGATGTGCTGGCTCGCATTGAGAAAGTTCTGGGCTAATCAGTCGACTATGAAGAAGAGAGAAGGCAGAAGATGAAAGTTGTCATTACGGGAGGCAGCGGAATGCTGGGACAGTGGGTTGTCCGGCATTTTGTCGAACAAGGTTATGAGGTGAGCAATGCGGACGTCAAGCGACCGGAGGAGCAGGTGTGTCCGACCGTTATTACAGACCTGACTCAGCTCGGAGAAGTATACGGGGTTCTGGCCGGTGCCGATGCGGTGGTGCACCTGGCAGCGATTCCGGTTGCATACTCACACCCAAATGAAGTGACATTTCACAACAACACGATGTCGACGTACAATGTCCTGGAGGCTGCAGCTGGACTCGGTATTCGCAAGGCAGTCATCGCCTCTAGTGAGTCCTCTTATGGACTGGTGTTTGCAAAGGAACGATTCTCTCCCCAGTATGTACCCGTAGATGAGGCACATCCTCAGCTGCCCGAAGACAGCTATGGTTTATCCAAGGTTGTGAATGAGCAGACGGCGGATATGATTCATCGGCGTACAGGCATGCAGGTCGTGTCATTTCGACTCGGCAATGTCATTGCTCCGGATGCGTATGAACGCTTCCCAGAGTTTATCCATGATCCGCGGCAGCGGGACCGTATCCTCTGGAGTTACATTGATGCACGGGATGCTGCAACTGCTTGCCGGCTCGCCATTGAGGCAGATGGCTTGGGGAGTGTAGCACTGAACCTGGCTGCGGATGATACGAGTATGGCGGTGACGAGTCGCGAGCTGATGACAGCGCAATATCCTGAGGTGACGGATATCCGGACGCCGCTGGATGGATTTCAGAGTCTCCTGAGCTCCGAAAAAGCCAAGCGCTTGCTAAATTGGCAGCCCGCTCATCACTGGCGAACATACGTGGAGCAGTAGACTACCTTTTAGATGACTGAGAAATGATCCTGGGACAGGACAATGTCTGAATACATGAAGAAGAGGCAATCGTCCCGGACGGGACGATTGCCTCTTTGCTTCATCCATCAGCTTATAGTCAGCACGGTACCCATTCCAGGCTGCCGCCATAGATGGGGTGGTAGCGCCAGACGGAGCACATGCGATCGTTGCCACCCCCTCCGTTGCCTCCTCCGCTTGAGCCGCCGCCGGGTTGTTCCGCTTCCTTTCGGCGCTCCTCCAGATACTGCTGGAACTGCTGCTGGAGCTCTTGCTTGGTAAAATCCTTATCCTGAAAAAACGCATCGTCATACACAAGAACTTGTCGACTATACGGGTCCCACAGGACAAGGGCATTGCTTGCTTCGCTCACAAAGCGCAGCGGTACAAGTGTAAAGCCATTACGTATGACTGCGGCCTCGGCAAGTGTCACGGAGGTCCCATTGATACGGGCCTGTTTACTGCCAATGGTCAGGGAAACGTCCAATTCTGATTTGGTGCCGCGCACCGTCTTGTTCACTGGATCCCACGCCAGGCTGATGTCCAGAGCTTCAAACAATGGACGCATCGGCACCAGGGTGGTACCGTTCTGCAGAACCGGATTTGTTCCGAGCTGCAGTGTTTCTTCGTTGAACCGGACAGTGATGGCCGATTCGGCTGCCCGGGCGGATTGAAGGCCCGTGGTTAATAATACAAGCGTAAGAATAAGCAGGCATAAGATGCCTCTACGTACCCAGCGTACACGCGGGCTTTCCCAATCGTGATGGATCATCCGACACACTCCTCTCAATAATGCAAAATAAACCAAATTATTAAAAATGAAACAGGTTGATGCATATTTTTTTGGTGTGTCTGTTTTTAAGGGCTACAATAAAGAAAATGAAGGAGGGAAGGTCATGCTGGAAGTAGCTGCGGCGATCCTGTCGGATGCATTTGGGCGGGTGCTGATCGCCAGACGCAAGCCGCATAAGGCGCAGGGCGGATATTGGGAGTTTCCGGGCGGCAAGCTGGAGTCGGGTGAGTCCGTGGAAGCCTGTCTGCGGCGTGAGCTGCTGGAGGAGATGAACCTGGTCATTGATCAGGTGGAGCGTTTTGGCATACATGAGCATGATTACGGCACGGTACATATACGACTCATAGCTTGCCTTGCTGTTATCAGCGAAGGTGAGATTCAGCTCACCGATCATGATGCATATCGCTGGGTGGCGGTCGAGGAGCTGAATCATTATGATCTGGCGCCAGCCGACCTGCCATTTGTACGGATGCTGGAGGACAAGGTCAGAGGGTGAGATTCCCAATAAGAGGGTAATTAGTAGAAGAAAGGGGAGGGGTGGGATGAGGAAAACATGGAAAACAAGCATGGTCGCCTGGGGCTTGGTGGCGGTTCTGACAGTGACCGGACCGACAGCAGGTTTGGCGTCTACCAGCAGCATTGCGATTACCAAGCAGGGCCAGGCAGTTCAGAGTGAGCAGCCTCCGATCATCGAACAAGACCGAGTACTTGTGCCGGTCCGGGTCATTTCGGAGACGCTGGGCTTCCCGGTTCACTGGGACGCATCCAGTCGTGCGGTGATCGTGGGTGGTCAGCCGCTGTCGCTTGATGTAGAACCCCGAATCATCGCAGGCCGTGCCATGGTACCGATCCGTGCCATCTCCGAGCAGCTCGGGGCGCAGATCACCTGGAAGGCTGACACCCGTGAGGTGGTTCTGGACGTTGATTTCAAGCGTGTACTGGGAGACGCGGTGGCGGATATTGAGCGTTTTATCGCATGGGCTGAAACGGAGTACCTGGTGACGCCAGGCACGGAACCAATCGCTCCGGAAGATATGGATACTGAGGCAATCAATCGCTTCATACGTGACCAATATACAACCTTGACGGAGTCTCGTCGTGCAATCGAACGGAAGGCGCAGCTCTTACGTGGCTTCTATGCAGAAGAACTCCCGGCGAATACAAGTCTCACCATTGTCATCGATTGGCTGGATCAAGCAGCGGAGGCCATGAGGTTCAACCTCAATAAAATATTTGTTGTCCTGACTCATGATGATGCCATCGAGATATTGACCGAGGCGGCTACGGAGCTGGAAATCTCCATTCTATTAGCAGATAGGGGCTAACTATAGACTGCACAAAGACACCCATCGTTGAGCGGTCGACGAGGGTGTCTTTTCTGTGTGACTAGAGGTATGACTACGAGCGGGGTTCATGGGTTTCCTGCGCCATTAATTGCCTGAACATGAACATGAGCTTCACCTTCAACAGGTCACCAGTGAGCCGCAGATCGAGATCGAGGATCTCGCTTAGCTTCTCCAAACGATACTGCACAGTATTGCGATGAATGAATAACTGTTTGGCGACTTCATTGATCTGACCTTCGCTTGTAATATACGCCTCCAGTGTCCGAAGCATATCGGTGGCGTAATCGGCATCTTTGATCATGAGCGGCTGCAGGAGGGAGTGACAATATTTGTCCATGACGTTCTTAGGGATATGCGAGAAGAGATAAGAGAATTCTAGATCGGCAAAAAACACCACCGGCGATTCAAACGACAACTGACTGCTAATGCGCCGGGCTTCCGCGCACTCCTCGTACGCGTCGCGAATGGCGCCGAGCTCCGGCTTGATTCGACTGATGTAGCTTCGCACCTGCACAGAAGGCATGGACCCCAGAATTTCCAGATACGATTTGTACAGAATTTCATTGAATGAACTGTCTCCAGCAGGAGGATCCATCACTTTGAACACATGCAGCAGAGTATCTTCTATGATGAGATGATGGGACTCCAGACTACTCAGTCGGGGATGGTAATTCACTTCGCGCAGCAGCTCGCGCAGCTTCTTGGGAGCAGGGGGCGGTGTACCCTCCCGATGTTCAAGTACGGTCAACACACATACATGAGAGCCTCCCGCCAACGGTGAGCCGAGGGAGCGAGACTGCTCCAGGAAGGTTTCCTTGGTTATTTGCTCCTGCAAGTAGCGCTCCATCACGACGCCCCATTGATAGCCTGCTACCGTCTGTTGGTCATCATAATAGTGGTCCATGTGATAGCAGAGAATTTCTGCCGCCTGATGGAACAAGCCTTCCTCCTCGGGAATGATGGCTCCGCTCGCAGGGATGACCAGCAGGAAGCCGTAGCAATCCGTGCCCTTCAGCAACGGAATCCGACAGAACCATCCGTGTTCGGTGCGACCTTTGTAGAACTGAACGTTCCAGGGCCACCCTTTGAGCAGTTCGACCTCGGGCCAGTCGCAGGAATTGTACATTAACTGTCCCCTGGCACTGACGACTACGATGGAATGCGCCAGAATATCCCCAATTTTGGGGAACAGGTTGGCGAACTCTTCCTTTTGCAATGCTAGACGTACCAGCTGTTTTTGCTTCTCCAGATCATTATGCAGCTGCTGGGTGCTCTTGACGAACTCAGCCTGGAACAGGGCGTTCATCTGATCCGAGAAGGCGAATTCGAATGGCAGGTCCAACACAGGAAAGTTCAGCCGATCCGCCTCCTCCAGCACGATTTGCGGAATCTCTGACCAGTAGCGGCCCAGCTTGATGCCGATGCCTGCGGCACCGCGTTCATCGAGCTTCTTCAACAGCCGGAGGAAGGCATCCGGTGTATCCTTGATGGCAAAGGCCGTGGTCAGCAGCAATTCCCCAGAGCTGATCCAGTCTATGACATCAGGCGCATCCATCGTATTAACCGATTGAATAAGACGATTGACCCCTCCGGCTCCGGCCACAAGCTTGGCTTTGGACAAGGGGTAGATGGATAAGGCTTCTTCGACGGTTATCTTCACAGGTGATCCCCCTATCCTCATAGTAACCCGCTCAATATATCTCCAGTATAGCTTCTCCTCTCTTAGATGGTCAACAAATGCTAACATTTACATGACGTAGTTGGAGTAGTTTTTATATAAAAACGAACATTGTCTCTGTTATTTAGCCAAATCTAACCGGTTTCAATTAGATTCAAGCACAAAATTGCGTTAAATAAGTTGACCTGTTCGTAATTTGGGCGGTATATTTGTACCATTCAGAGCAGCACAAGGAGGTAGATGTCATATTGTCTTACATTACTATCAAGGACGTGCATAAGCGATTCGTCAGACGCGGGCAGTGGACAGAAGCTCTGAGCAACATTCAACTGGACATTGAAAAAGGGTCGTTCGTCAGCTTTATTGGTCCCAGCGGCTGTGGCAAGTCTACCTTGCTTCGGATCGTCGGGGGATTGATGGAAGCGGAGGAAGGGGAAATCGCGATTGGCGGCAAGTCGCCGCAAGAGCTGCTCAAGGCCAAGCAATTCGGCTTTGTGCCACAGTCACCGGCGCTCTTCCCTTGGCGGACGGTATTACAGAATATGAATATTCCATTTGAAGTCAATCGACAAAAGGTGTTCAACTCGGAAGAGCAAGGCGATCCCATTTCGCTCTTGAAGGCGGTCGGCTTGGGCGACTTTGTCCATGCGTACCCCAAGGAGCTCTCAGGCGGTATGAAGCAGCGGGTAGGCATTGCCCGTGCCTTCGCTACCGGGGCCCCGATTCTGCTCATGGATGAGCCCTTCTCGGCTTTGGATGAAATTACGAAGGAAGTGCTCATGCACCAGCTCAAGCAAATCTGGGAAGAGCACAAGAAGACCGTGCTGTTCGTCACTCATAACATTCACGAAGCTGTGTATCTCTCGGACAAAGTGGTGGTCATGTCAGCCCGCCCGGGACGGGTGTCACGGGTGATCGATATTAATCTGGAGCGGCCTCGCGACGAGGCGGTCATCGGTACGCCGATCTTCAACGATTACATCACCGAGCTCAGGGAATCATTACGCGAGAGGTGGGGATAGCCATGAGTCAATCCATTAGTTCGCGAGCAGCGGCAAGGGGAGGCAAGGCTATGGAGAAAAGTACCGAGACAGTCACGTGGGGTGTACGGGTTCGCAATGCTACGGGCTCGGTCATGCTGCCGCTAATGACCTTTGTCATCCTGTTCGCCGCCTGGGAGCTGATCGTTCGTTTTATGGACGTACAGGCCGTCATTTTGCCAGCGCCTTCGGTCATTTTTGCGGAGTTGTTCACCTCGTTTTCCTTCTATCTGCCCCATATTGGCGTCACATTCTACGAAGCCATGGTCGGCTTCGTCATCGGGACCGTATTAGCGCTGATCGGTGGCGTCGTCATGTCCCAGTCCCGCCTGCTGGAGCGCATGCTGCTCCCGGTAGCGGTATTGGCACACGTCACACCAATCGTCGTTATCGCACCACTCTTTATGATCTGGTTCGGCTTTGGTACATTTCCGAAAATTCTGGTCGCTGCCATCATCTCGTTTTTCCCGATGCTTATCAATTCGACGACGGGATTCCGTTCGGTGGATGAGAGTAATTTGGAATACATGCGTTCCCTGCACGCCAGCCGGTGGGAAATTTTCTTCAAGCTCAGTCTTCCGGGTTCGCTGCCATTCTTGTTCTCCGCTGCACGGACATGTATCAGTATGAGTGTCATTGGTGCAGTCGTTGGTGAGATGAGCGGGGCTAGCAAGGGTTTGGGGAACGTCGTCATGGTCTCGGCGAATTACCTGCAGATGGACCGGATGTTTGCGGCGATTTTCCTGCTGGCACTCATGGGTATCCTGCTGACGAATGCAGTGCGGGTCGTAGAAAAACGGTTTTTGGCTTGGCATAGCTCCGGGCACTAGCTCCGGACATGTCGGCTCTAATATATTGACTAGCATAAGGGGAGGCAACAAGAGTATGAAAACAAAATCAATGATGTGGGTCGTCTGTCTGCTATGTGTACTGCTGGTCGTCGCGGGGTGCGGCAGTCAAAATGCGAATACGCCGCCAGCACCAACGACCAATGAGCCGGCGGTTAACGCCGAAGAAGGAGCTGCAGGAGAAGAGGCTGAAGCGCCGGGCGAGGAAGGTATTGATTGGGAAGCCAGAATTGCAGCCAATAAGGCTGTCGGCAAAATTACGTATGTCACGGGCTTCAACTACTCCGCCTCGGCGCCTAATATTAACGTTGCCGCTGCAATCGAGCTGGGCCTGTTCGAGGAACTGGGTCTCACGGTAGAGATTCAGCCGGGCGTCGAAGCCGAGAGCATGAAGCTGCTGGCTGCTGGCCGGGCACAGTTTGCCGGAGCGGGTTCTGCCAGTAATGTCATTCAGGCTATCGCTAACGGAGGCCGGATCGAGCCGATGTCAGTCATGAGTCCTGTCGGGCTGAATGCACTGATGGTTCTGGCGGATTCCGGGATTGAGGAGCTGACGGACCTCGAAGGCAAGACGCTGGGTTACAAAGCCGCATTTCCACCCAACTTCCGTGCCATGTTCGTGAATGCCGGCGTAGACCTCGATAAGGTCGAGATGGTGTCGGTAGGCTTTGACCCAACCATTCTTAATACTTCCAATGTGGATGCTATCACCGTGTTCAAGTCGAATGAGCCGTACCAAATGGAGCAGCAAGGCTTTGAAGTGAAGCTGTTTGATCCTGCAGATTACGGAGTAAAAAACTCCTTCGGTCTGCTGAATGTCAATAAAGAATTCGCCGAGAAGAACCCGACCGTTGCTGAAGACTTCCTGCGGGCAGTGCTGAAGGCGCATGAGTACCTCATGGAAGATGCAGACCCGACAATTGCGGCCCTTGAGAAAATGGCGGATGGCAACTACAACCTGGCTGCCGAGACGAATCGCTGGGCTGTTGAGAGCCAGCTGATCGTGGATTCCAAGCGCGATGGTCTGCCGCTGGGCTGGGCTACGCCGGAGCAGTGGCAGGCGGAAGTCGAGATTCTGGAGAGCGCGGATGTCTTGAACGGCGAAGTGACTATCGACCAGTTGCATATTACGAAGTATCTTGAAGCGATCTATGACGGTGAAGAGCTGATCTGGAAAGAGTAGCACAGGAGAGAGAGTGGCTGCGAGCCACTCATTTCATACCCAACCAAGGAGGCGTCTGCTCATGCTGCAAACCAAACAAAAAATCTTCCGCAAATTCTACTATCCGGTCCTGCCGGTTGCACATCTGCAGGATGGTCCCAAAGGCGTCACACTCATGGATGAAAACATTGTCTTGTGGCTGGATGAAAACGGCCAGCCGGCAGCAGCGGTCGACCGCTGCTGTCACCGGACGGCAAAGCTCTCCAAGGGCACCGTGCGTGAGGGAAGTGTGGTCTGTCCCTATCATGGCTGGGCATTCAACCGGACAGGGAAGTGTACGTACTTCCCGCAGTCCGAGCTTGAAGATCCGCCCAAGGTCTACAAAATTACCGGTTATCACTGTGAGGAGCGTTACGGCTATGTCTGGGTGGCGCTGGAGGACCCGGTAACGGGAATTCCGGAGTTCAAGTACGCAGGTGAAGAGGGCTTCCGTCAGGTCGATCAATTCTATGAAGTGATCCATTGCGCGGCGTTCCGACTCATGGAGAACTCCTTTGATGCGGCCCATGTGGCCTTCGTGCATCAGAACACCTTCGGCGATATCAACAATCCGATTCCACCGAAGATGGACATTACCCCGGCAGAGTGGGGCTTCGAGACATACCATGAAGCGCCGGTCACCAACAAGCTGAATCAGCAGGTGAAGACCATCAATGTGGAAGAGGATGAGACCGTCCGCAAGGCTTATGGTCGCTGGTACCTGCCGTTCATCCGCCAGAATACGATTCAATATCCGACTGGCCTGATTCATTCCATTATTACCTGTGCTACGCCGATCGACGACAAGACCTGTCAACTCGTCCAGTTTGCCCTCCGCAACGATACCGAGGCCGATGTGCCGGCAGAGCGCGTCATCGCTTTTGACCGTGCCGTCGTGGACGAGGATATGGATGTACTGGAAACGACCGAATACAACGTCTCCCTGGATGTTAGGCGCAAGGTGGAGAACCATATGCTCTCCGACAAGCCGGGCATCGTCATGCGCCAGATGATGCTGGACCTGTTCAAGGAGTACGGCGAAGAAGAAGTGATTTAGTATATAACAACTCGGGAGAGGATGAGTGCAATGCTAGTACCAGGACTCACAGCGGGGCATTATGAGGATTGTCCGGTTCACAAAATCGCTGCAGCCGACAAAAACAAATTTGTGCTTCTCTGCGACGGGAAGACCCTCCCTTTTGTATCTGTCATTGAAATTTTCGACAAGGACGGCCGGACGCCGCCCAATACGCATGCGGATGCCCACGAATACTTCTATGTGATTGCTGGAGAGGGCATTGCAGCGGTGGACGGCAACAGCATTCCGATCAAACCAGGCTCCTTCTTTGTCGTTGATCCGGGTCATGTACATGAAGTGCAGAACACGGGCGAAGGCAGATTGTATGTGCTGACCACGATGGTGCCGGACGAGAAATTCTCGGATCTGATTCTATCCGGTCCTGTGGCGAGTCTGGATGAAGAGGATCTACGGGTCCTCCGGGGAGTGTGAGACCCATGTTCCGATATGAAGGCGAAGCATGGGAGAAACGATTCCTGCCCCGGCTGACTTATGCCGAGGTGGAGGCGATGGAGAAGGAAGATGCACTCGTCATTCTGCCAGTAGGCGCTGTGGAGCAGCACGGCTCCCATCTGCCACTGATGACGGATGCACTGATCGGTGAAGCGCTCATCACACGGACGCTAGAGCGCCTGCCGGAGACAGCCAATGTGTGGCTGCTGCCGCCGGTTTCGTACGGCAAGAGCAACGAGCATCTCGATTTTGCCGGGACGATCTCGTTGTCCGCTGCGACCCTGCAGAGCATCATTACCGACATCGCAGTCAGTCTGCAACGCAGCGGCTTCCGGCGGCTGATGCTGTTCAATACGCATGGCGGCAATGTGGATTTGCTCAACGTCGTCTCCCGGGAGATCCGGGTACAGACGGGGCTGATGGTGTTCTACGTCAATCCGCATAGTCTGGATGCCGACAAGGACCTGGTCACCCCGGAGGAGCATGAATATGGCATCCACGGCGGCGATATTGAGACCTCGCTGGTCCTGGCGTTCAAACCAGGCTGGGTGCACGAAGATAAGCTCGTCAACGAGATTCCGGCCGTCACGGATTACAAGTATCTGACGATGGAGGGGCGAATCCGCTTCGCTTGGAAGATGAGCGACATCTCCCGCAGCGGCATCGCCGGTGATGCCACCTTGGCAACAGCTAACAAAGGCGAGCTCATGGCAGAGCGCATTGCTTCCGAGCTGGCGCTTGCCTTACAAGAAATCAGCCACTTCGACATCGACCGCATCGTCCGCGACAAGTAGACTGCGGTGCAAGGAGGGAAAGAGTGGAGATGAGAGAACTGGGACATGAACGCAACAGTTGGAGAGTATCCAAGCACCACGTCGATCTGCGCAGGCCCGAGCTGCAGGGACGTGTCATCACCTTTGGCGCCGAGCCGCAGCAGCTTACACTCAATCTGGCCAAATCGGCCATTGTTGTCATCGATATGCAGAATGATTTTTGCTCGCCGTCGGGGTGGCTCGATTACATCGGCGTAGACTTTACCCCGGCCCGGGCTCCGATTGAACCCGTGAACCGGCTGCTGCCGGAGCTCCGGGAAGCTGGTGTTCCCGTCATCTGGGTGAATTGGGGAAACCGCCCCGACAAGATGAACCTCAGTCCATCCGTTCTGCACGTCTACAACCAGGCCGGCGACGATGTCGGTATTGGCGGCGCGCTGCCGGGGAACGGTTCGCGCGTGCTGGAGAAGGACAGCTGGAGTGCAGCGGTCATCTCGGAGATGGATGTAGCAAGCGGGGATATTCACGTCGACAAATACCGGATGAGCGGGTTCTGGGACACGCCTCTGGATAGCATATTACGTAATTTGAACGTCGAGACGCTGTTTTTCGCAGGGGTCAATGTGGATCAATGCGTCATGGCCACGCTGCAGGATGCGGTGTGTCTGGGCTATGATGCGATTCTCCTGGCCGACTGCTGTGCGACGACCTCGCCAGGCTTCTGTGCGGAAGCCACCATTTACAACGTGAAGCAATGTTACGGCTTTGTCGCGGACTCGTCCGCGGTTTTATCGGCGATGCAAGCCGTGACATCCTGACAGAAGGTGGGAGTAGCATGAGCAAAAAAATTCATTTTGGCTGGTTTACGGAATACGGTCCGATCGGCTGGAACGGCGCTGACGCGGCGGAGGGCTACGATTGGCGGCAACCGGAGGTCTATCAGAAGATGGCAGCGATCTGCGAGAAGGGGCGGTTTGATTTTGCCCTGTTCGCCGACCATCTCGGCATCACCTCCACGTATCAGGACTCGCTGGATAACTACATCAAATACGGCCTTAACGGCATTAATCACGATTCCACGATGTTGGCTGCGATGGTAGCCGCATCAACCAAGCATCTGGGTGTCGGCACAACAATCTCGACCAGTCTGACAGCGCCGTACCAGTTGGCCAGGCAGACCGCTTCACTCGATCATTTGACCAAGGGTCGGGTGGGTTGGAACATCGTGACGACGGCTAATATTGCCGGTTTCCGCAACTATGGCATTGAGGAAATGAAGGACCATGACGCCCGGTATGATCAAGCGGACGAGTACATGGAGCTCTGTTCGCGTCTATGGAGCAGCTGGGAGCCGGATTCGGTCATTATGGACCGGGAGAGCGGGATCTTCGCTGATCCATCCAAGGTCCACCGGATCAACTTCGAGGGTGAATATTATAAAAGCCAAGGTCCCTTAAACGTACTGCCGACGCCGCAGGGCCGGCCGACGCTGATTCAGGCGGGTTCCTCTGCGCGCGGCAAGGACTTCGCTGCACGTTGGGCTGACGCCGTCATCGTCGCCAAGCATAACCTTGATGATATGAAGAGCTACTACGATGATTTGAAGGAACGTGCCATCAAGATGGGGCGGCATCCGGATGAACTGAAAATCTTCTTCATCATCAAACCCGTCGTTGGGGCTACCGAGGAAATTGCGGTCCAGCGGCAGATGCTCCGCATGAATCCGACGGATCTTGAGCTGCATGCGGCGCTGGCAGCCATGTCTTCCCGGATGAGCGTTGACCTCGCCAAGTTCGAGCTGGATGAGCCGGTACCATCGATGAAGGAGAAGAGCATTCAGGGTGGACAGACGACGCTCTCCCGCTATCAGACGGCAGAGAAGCGTCCGACGCTGCGCGAGATGGCAACTGAGGAGAGTGCCGGCAATAAGGCCAACATTATCGGTACGCCAGAGCAAGTTGCAGAGCAGTTGGAGCATATTATGACAACGGTTGGTGGCGATGGCTTCGTTGTACGTGTCGATGCTCATGATCACGGGTACATGCAGGAATTCGTAGATACCGTGATTCCGGTATTGCAAGATCGCGAGCTGGTTCGCCGCGAGTACACAGGCAAGACGCTGCGGGAGAATCTGTTCGAATACTAAGCGGCTGGAGGGATGCACAAGATGAAACTGGCAACCTTGAAGACGGGCGGTACCGAAAAAGCGGCGATCCGGGGACCGCACGGCTATGTCCTGCTGGAAGCGCTGGGCGGCGGGTGGCCTACCGATCTGCTGACTCTGCTGCGAGAAGGAAAACTAGACGAGCTGACCGCCTGGTATCGCGGAGGTGGCGAGCAAGAGCTGGCGGCTAAACCTGCTGTAGCGGTGGAGGAGGCAAGCTTCGGTCCGCTCTATCGCGAGCCGTCGAAGATCTGGGGCATCGGCATGAATTATGTGATAGAGGAATCGGAGCTGGCACTGGTGCCACCCGGAGAGGAACCGGTAGGCTTCATGAAGCCGGCGACGACGCTGATTGGCCCGGGCGAGTCCATCCAGGTGCCGGAGGGCTTCGGCGAGATTACGGCCGAGGCTGAGCTTGCCATTGTCATCGGCAAATCCTGCCGCGGGATTACAGAGGCGGAGGCGCCGTCCGTCGTGGCGGGCTTCACTACGGCGCTCGACATGACCGCGTCAGACATTCACGCCCGCAATCCGCGATTCCTGACAAGGGCCAAGAGCTTCGACACGTTCCTCAGCATCGGACCCGAGCTGATCACGGTGGATGAGGTGGGCGACGTCCTCGATCTGGAGGTAGCGACTGCCCAGGATGGAGTGGTGAAGCATACGAACCGGATCCGCAATATGCGGTTCCGTCCGTGGTACACCGTGGCGTTCCATGCAGCGTTCATGACGCTCATGCCTGGCGATATCATCCTCACTGGCACACCCGGTGCCGTCGTTATCCGGGATGGCGACGTGGTCGAATGCCATGTGAATGGTCTGCAGCCGCTGGTGAATCCTGTGGCTGCGCTGCCTGCAGCAGCAGGTGCGGTGGCGGGTTAAACGATAAGAATGTCCAAGAGGTCGGGGCTAACTATCCGACAGCTTGGGCATTTTTTAAATGATATGCGTTATAGGTTTGCTCGCAACACCGCCAGTCGCCAGCTGTAACGCACCTTTGTTCCTCTATTTGCCCGCAGCACCGCCAGCCGCCAGCTGTAACGCACCTTTGTTCCTTTATTTGTCCGCATCTCCGCCAGCCGCCAGCAGTAACACACCTTTGTTCCTCTATTTGCTCGCAACACCGCCAGCCAAGTTCTGCTATAATGGGACAAGAATTGAGTGGAGGAAGGAAGCGTACCGATTGAGACAGATCACGATTTATGATATCGCCAAGGAAGCGAATGTGTCGGTTGCGACAGTGTCCCGAGTGTTGAACGGCACGGCCCCGGTCAGAAAGTCGACCCGTGCAAAAGTCGAGGCGCTCATTCAGAGTTACAACTTTCAACCGAACGGAATGGCCAGAAGCCTATTGAAGAATGAAACCGGCATTATTGGGCTGATCGTGCCGGACTTAACAAACCCCTTCTACCCAGAGGTGTTTGCCGGTGCGGAGCACGCGGCCCATCAGCTGGGGTACACCTTCTTGTTAAGCAATTCGATCGGTGATTATGCCAAAGAATCAGATTATCTGCACCTGATGCGTGAAAAACGGGTGGACGGCATCCTGTTCATGGGCGGGCGTGTAAACCTGAAGCAGTGCGAGCCTCACTTAGCCCAGGAGCTGGAGCAGGTAGCAAGTGTCATTCCGACAGTACTCGTGAATGGTGCGATCCGCAATAGCAATCTGGTAAGCGTACTGACGGATGAAGGCGCCGGGACCGCGCTGGCTGTGCAGCATCTCATCGAGCTGGGACATCGGGACATTGCCTTCCTTGGTGGTGAAAGCCATATGTCGACAGCTGCGATCAAGCTGCGGGCTTACCGCAAAGTGTTGAAGGACGCAGGACTGAAGCTGCTCCCCGAATGGCAGCTGATGGACAGCTTCTCCATTGACTCGGGCAAACGTCAGATGAAGCACCTGTTATCGTTGACCGAACGTCCGACAGCGGTGGTATGTGTCAATGATTACAATGCGATTGGCGCTATCAAGGCAGCAGTGGAGGCGGGGCTGAGTGTCCCTGAGGATATCTCGGTGGTGGGATTTGACGACATTCCGCTAGCACATCATTTCATTCCTGAACTGACAACCGTATCGCAGCAAGCGAACGACTTGGGACGGACCGCGGTAGGGGTGTTGAAGCAGATGATGGAGGGCCAGAAGGTGAAAAAGCAACATATGCTCGAGCCCCATCTTATTGTCCGTCAAAGCACCCGCACGCTTGTGCAGCATGATGTATAAGGGTAACTGCTCATGGCCGTTAGTGCAATAACGGCTTTTTTTGTGACGAGAGAGCCTTGAAAAGATTTGTTAGAAATTGTATTGACCAATAGATAACGAGCAGTCTATAATGAAATGGGTTTCATGAAACCCTTTACATAAACTCTTTTATGAAACCCATTTCATTAATTTACCATTAAGGGGAGTGTATTGAATCGTGAAGAAGAACCACAAGAAAGTGAAGCTGTCTATGTTGCTCCTTGCTATGCTTCTTGTACTCGCTGCCTGTAGCGGTAACAATGCGGGAACGCCGCAACCAAGCGATCCCCCCGAGACAGAAACCGAAGCCCCGCCTGCCGAAGAAGAAGCAGAACTGGAGGAGCCGAAGGTCGATCTCGGTGGCAGAGAGGTACGAATTTCGCAATGGTGGGATGCATCACCCAAGGGTGATTCGGTAGCCGACGAACTGGCCCGTGAGCGAATTGCCAAGGTTGAAGAGAAATATAACGTCACGATTAGTTATCTGGACACGGAGTATTGGTCGACTTCGGAGAAGCTGTCTGCCTCCGTCATGGCCAATGACCCATTTGCAGAAATTGTCCGGATTCCGGACGGCTTCATCTGGGGACTCATGAACGGTGGCTTCCTGACACCGCTGAACGATTGTGTCGCGGATTCGCGGATGTCGGATGTCATGATTGAGGCCATGAAGTTTGGCGGCGATCAGGTATATGGGCTGGAGGGCTGGTTTAACGACAACGAGAGCGGCATGTTCTACAACAAACGGATCTTCAGAGAAGCAGGGCTCAAGAATCCTCAGGAACTGATGGATGAAGGCAATTGGAACTGGGCAGCGATGGTCGATGCAGCCAAGAAGCTGACAGTTGATAACAACGGAGACGGCAAGCCTGACCAGTACGGACTTGCAGGTGCGCACTATGTCTTGTCTGAGCTCATGATTGCAAGTAATGGCGGACGCATCTACGACGAGTCGGAAGGCAAAGTGATGTTTGATTCTCCCGAATCCATGGAAGCGCTTAATCTCCTGCACAGCCTGTACAACGAGCACAAGGTCGTGAAGGAAAACGAGGGCAACGATTGGGAAGATCCAGCCAAATACTTCGCAGAAGGGATCATTGCGATGTACCCAGGCGGTCTGTGGGAAATCGAAGGACGTATTATCGATAAGCTGAAGGACGATTGGGGTTATGTTTATTTCCCGAAAGGTCCGCAAGCCGATAAATACTTGGATCGTCTTGGTGGAACTGAAACCGTTGTCATTCCCCGGGGCGTGCAGGATGCCGACGTAATGGTCAAAATTTGGGCGGAGCTGCAGGACTTTGATAATTGGGAAGAGAACCGCCGATTGTCGCTGGAGAACGTCTTGCCAGACGAAACGTCTGTAGCCAATGCGATGAATGATAATGGTGAAGCAGAGCGTGTATTCGGCGGGCGGTTCGGTGGACTTGGCATCAAGGATCATCTTGATTCGGTCACGGAGAAGTTCATTACTGGCGAGACAACACCTTCCACGGGCATTGCTCAAGTGGTCGGACCGGCACAGGCCGCTGCCGACAAGGTGCTGAGCGGCGAGATCGACGAGGAGGAAGAAGAAGCGGGTGGCGAAGGGTAATCCGAAGCCACACTGATGGTATGAGGGCGGGGGTTACCACAAAAGACTGACCCGGATCGATCACCCCGCCCTTAGTATTGGTGCCGAAAGCAGAAGGGAGGATTGAGGTGAAATACGCAAAGTCCAAAAGCGTGATCATCTGGTGTGCCGTATTTCTTGTGCTTGCTGCAATGGCAGTCTATCTCATGATCCGCGGGGGCGTCAGCGATCCTCGAACTGCGATGCGCGCGGTAGCTGCTCCTGACGGCCAGCCTGTATTCGCGGCTGCGAGCGCTGTCGAGGGAAGCTACGCGCATTATCGTCAGCAGCATGAAGGAGCGCCACTGCCTGACACAGATATTATCATCCGTGGCGTGGATTTCACCGCCTCTACAGATATGTCTCCGATAACGGTTACGGAGCTGGGAGACGAGCGGGGCGAGTTCATAGAGACAGGAGAGAGTGGCACGATTGAGTGGGAGGTCGATGTGCCTGATGCGGGATTGTACCATCTGGCCATTCGTTACTATCCTACTGCGGGCAAGAGCTCCGCAATTGAACGATCCCTATTGATTGATGGTGAGCTGCCATTTGACAGTGCTCGCAATCTGATTTTTCACCGCATCTGGACCAATGAGCACGACGACATGCTGCAAGATAATCGCGGCAATGATCTTCGTCCACGACAAGTGGAGGCGCCTCGTTGGCAAGAGGCATTTATTCGCGATTCGGAAGGCTATTATCAGGAGCCTTATGCCTTCTATTTGACGGAGGGCCGCCACACGCTGTCCCTTGCCTCCTTGCGCGAGCCGATGGCCATTGACTGGATCGCACTGACACAGTTCGAGCCGCCGCCGATGTATGAGGAACGGGCTGCCGAGTACGAGGCTGCAGGGTATCCACTAACAAGTGAACAGATCATTAAGGTTCAGGGAGAAGATGCGGTCTACAAATCTTCACCGACGCTGTATCCCATCGCCGACCGTTCTTCACCGGCGACAGAGCCTTATCACGTATCGAAGATCCGCATGAACACGATTGGGGGCAACAACTGGCGCAGCCCCGGACACTGGATAACCTGGGAGGTCGATGTGCCCGAAGACGGGCTGTATGAGCTGGCGATCAAGAGCCGGCAAGAGCTGCTGCGGGGGACCTACTCCACGCGCTCGTTGTGGATCGACGGGGAGATTCCGTTTCAGGAAGCCGCCAATATCCCTTTCTTCTATCATTCCGACTGGCAGATGAGTGTACCTGGCAATGGGCAAGAGCCCTATCTGTTCTACCTGACCGAAGGCAAGCATGAGTTGAAGCTCGAGGTAACGCTGGGCGCGATTGCCCCACTCCTGATGGAGGTGGAGCAAAGCCTGCTCGAGATCAACGCTATGTATCGAAAAATCTTGATGATTACCGGGAATGTGCCCGATCCGTACCGGGATTATCAATTGGATAAACAGATTCCGGATATGGTGACTGTCTTCAGGGAGCAGAGTGACATCCTGTATGCCGTATCCCAGGAGCTGGAGCGCTTGACGGGTGAGAAGAGTGACAAGACTGCGATTTTGAACAAAACCGCGTATCAGCTCGCGGATATGGCGGATCGTCCGCAATCCGTACAGCAGCGGCTGGGACAGTACAAAATCAATGCCGGCAGCGTGGGTGCGTGGATTCTGGAAGTACGCGAGCAGCCGCTGGAAATCGACTATCTGATGCTGATGTCCCCTGATGTCGAGCTGCCCCGTGCCGATGCTTCGACACCGCGCAAATTGATTCATGAAGCGGCGGCTTTCACGTATTCCTTCTTCGAGGATTACGACACGATCGGCAGCACCTCTGATGAGGGGGAGCCGGTGACCGTCTGGATCGGTACGGGCCGTGACCAGGCGCAGGTACTCAAGGCAATGATCGATGACACGTTCACTCCGCTTACGGGAATTGGTGTCAACCTGAAGCTGGTTGGAGAAGATGTGCTGCTGCGAGCATCACTGGCCGGCGAAGGACCGGATGTCGCCTTGCAGGTAGGCAACGACGCACCTGTCAACTTCGGCATGCGCAGCGCCGCTGAAGATCTGTCGGTCTATCCGGGCTTCGACGAGGTCATGGCTCAATTCCGCGACAGTGCTGTCGTGCCTTACCGGTATGACGGTCAGGTGTTTGCCCTGCCGGAACAGCAGATTTTCAATATGCTGTTCTACCGCAAGGATATTCTGGATGAGCTGGGACTGGCTGTGCCGCAGACCTGGGACGATGTGTACGCGATGATCCCGGTGCTGCAGAAGCATCATATGGAGCTGGCGCTGCCGATCGCCCAGACGACTGGTGTTCCCGTGCTTGAGGTGAACTGGGCGTATGCGATGCTGCTCTATCAGAACGGCGGCGAGTTCTATCTGGAGAACGGGGCGCGGAGCGGGATGGCTACGCAGATCGGTCTGGATGCGTTCAAGCAATGGACCGACTTCTACACGAGCTACAAGCTGCCAATTATCTTCGACTTCCCGATGCGGTTCCGGACAGGGGAGATGCCGATCGGCATCCAGGACTATACCTTCTATAACTATCTGACGGTATCCGCTCCAGAGATCAAGGGACTGTGGGAGTTCGTGCCGGTCCCGGGACTGGAGCAGCCCGATGGCAGCATTCGTCGCGATGTCGCTAGCGGCGGTACGGCAGCGATTATGCTGCAGCAGTCGGAGAACAAGGAAGCCGCCTGGGAGTTCCTGAAATGGTGGGTGAGCAAGGATGCCCAGGTGCGATTCGGACGTGAAATGGAAGGACTGATGGGGGCGGCCGCCCGTTACCCGACGGCCAACATTGAGGCGCTCCGTGAGCTGCCCTGGCCGGCTCGCGATTATGAGAGCCTGGAGGCGCAGTGGGAGTGGGTAGCGGGTGTCCCGGAAGTTCCCGGCGGTTATTTCACCGGGCGCCATCTGGACAATGCGCTGCGAGAAGTGCTGAACAACGGTACCAATACAGCGGATTCATTGTATGACTATGTGCAGGAAATCGACTTTGAAATCGCCCAGAAACGGGATGAATTCAATCTGGATGCCGCGGAGTAAAGGAGGGCTGTGCAGTGCAAAGTGCAAAAGTAACGGCTGAGACCATCACACAGCCGACAGCGGAAAGGCCGGCATCCGGCATCCGGCGAAAATGGGCGTTGTTTGCCTCGGATATGAAGCGGGATAAGCATCTGTTCGTTCTCATGGCACCTTATATGCTGCTATTTGGAATGTTCACGGTGCTCCCGGTCATCATCTCGATTTTTTTCAGCTTTACCTATTTCAATATGCTGGAGGCGCCGCGTTGGATCGGTTGGGATAATTACGCCCGGCTGCTGTGGAGTGATGATGTCTTTCTGATCGGTTTGAAAAACACGCTGATCTTCGCCGTCATCACCGGTCCTGTCAGCTACCTGGCCTGCTTTGTGTTTGCCTGGCTCATTAACGAGCTGCGGCCCAAGGTTCGGGCGTTCATGACGCTGATCTTTTTTGCACCATCCATTTCAGGCAATGTGTTCTTCATCTGGCAGATCATCTTCTCCAGTGATGCGTACGGCATCATCAATGGCTTCCTGATGCGGATCGGTTATCTTAACGAGCCCATTCAGTGGCTGCAGGATCCGCAGTACATGCTGGGCATCATCATCATTGTGCAGCTGTGGCTGAGTCTGGGCACGAGCTTCCTCGCCTTTATCGCCGGTCTACAGACGGTGGATCGGACCTTGTACGAAGCGGGTGCCGTGGATGGTGTGCGCAACCGCTGGCAGGAGCTGTGGTATATTACGCTTCCTTCGATGCGTCCGCAGCTGATGTTCGGTGCGGTCATCCAGATTACAGCTTCGCTCGCGGTTGCTGATGTCTCGATGGCGCTGGCAGGGTTCCCGAGCGTCCAGTACGGCGCGCACACGGTCGTCACCCATTTGGTCGATTACGGGACTATCCGGTTTGAAATGGGTTATGCATCTGCCATTGCCACCATCTTGTTTATGCTTATGCTGGGCACGAACCTGATCGTTCAGAAGTTGCTGCGAAAGGTAGGGGAGTAGCGATATGAAACTGACCTTGAGGCTCGGCAAACGGTTAAACCGGTCCTGGCAAGTGGATGCGATGCTCATGCTGCTGCTTGGGGTATTCGGCGCCTTTATGGCCATCCCGTTAATTTACGTCATTAATAACGCGTTCAAGCCGCTGGATGAGCTGTTTATTTTCCCACCCAAGCTGTTTGTCCGCAATCCGACATTCGAAAACTTTGGGGATTTGCTGCAGGTGATGAAGGGCTCATGGGTTCCGTTTTCCCGATACATCTTCAATACATTCTTCATCACCGCGGCGGGGACGGCGGGCCATATTCTTCTGGCCTCGGCAGCGGCGTATCCGCTGGCCAAGCACAAATTTCGCGGGCACAAAGTGCTCTTTACGATCATCGTTTTGTCACTCATGTTCTCGCCGCATGTGACAGCGATCCCCAACTACATGATTATGTCGAGCATCGGTTGGATTGATTCCTACAAAGCGCTCATCATCCCGGCTTTCGCTTTTCCGCTCGGCTTGTATCTGATGAAGCAGTTCATGGAGCAAATTCCAGACGCACTGCTGGAGGCGGCCAAGATTGACGGCGCGAGTGAATACCGGATCTTCTGGCAGATCGTCATGCCGCTCGTCAAGCCGGCCTGGCTCACGCTGCTCATCCTGATGATGCAAATGCTGTGGGGCGCGGACGGTGGCAGCTTCATTTACAGTGAGCAGCTCAAAACGATGCATTTCGCCATGGGCCAGATCATCCAGGGCGGGATCGCCCGGGCCGGCGCAGGAGCGGCTGTGGCGGTGGTCGTCATGATCGTACCAATCGTTACCTTTCTGTTGTCGCAGAGCAGTGTCATCCAGACGATGGCTTCGTCCGGCATGAAGGATTAAGGGAGTGGGGGCGTTTAAGGTTGAAGATGAAGCAAGCATTTATCATCCTGGCGGCGGCGTTGCTCCTCGCCAGTATCCGTCCGGCACCGGCTGCAGCGGCGCCGTATGAAGGATATGTCTATTCCTATTGGGGAGAAGCTGTTCATTCGCCGATTGCTTACCTGCCCAGTCGTTCGATTACCGGCCAGGAGGCGGGAGGCGAGGCTTGGCTTGCTGCCAATGACTTGTTCGCGACGGCTGATGGTTTGCTGTACATTCTGGATTCCGAATCCGGCAGCATCACCGTACTGGATCAGGAGTGGCAGCTGGCCAGCCGGATTGAATCGTTCGAGCGGGACGGTGAGCAGGACCAGTTCCGCAATCCAGAGGGCCTCTTCGTCACGCCGGCGGGTCATATCTATGTGGCGGATACTGACAACGGACGTGTCATTGAGCTTGGTCCGGGCGGCGAGTTTATCCGGGAGATCGGAGCGCCGGAATCCGACGTGCTGAGCGCAGGGTTTACCTTTTTTCCGCGCAAAGTGATTGTCGACAAGGCTGGACGAATCTATGTGATTGCCCGGGGCGTATTCGATGGCATTATCGAGTTTGACAGCGATGGCGTATTTACCGGGTTTATGGGAACGAATCGCGTGGCCTTTGACCCGATCGACCTGTTCTGGAAGACGATCTCTACCCAAGAGCAGCGTGACAAGATGATCCGCTTCGTGCCGATTGAATTTAATAATCTGGCCTTGGACCAAGAGGGATTCATCTATACCACGACAGCGGACCGGACTTCATTGTCCCCGGTGAAGCGGCTCAATCCGTCGGGCATTGATGTCCTCCGGATCAGTGATGAGTATTTGGCGCCAATCGGTGATTACTCCCGTGTGCGATCCACGTTCATCGATATTGATGCTGCCATGAGCGGGGTCTACCGGGTCCTGGATTCCACGCGGGGCCGGGTATTTACCTACAACGAGGATGGCAGTCTGCTCTATGTGGTCGGAGGGCTGGGCAACCAGCAAGGCACCTTCAGGAGTCCAGTGGCTATTGCCAACTATGAAGACCGTCTGTACGTATTGGACCGGGATCTCGGACGTGTGACAGAATTCGAAGCGACACGCTTCGGCCAGCTGGTCAATGAGGCCAATGCGCTATACGCGGGCGGCAAGCATCATGAGGCGGCCGGGCTGTGGCGGGAAGTCATCAAGCTGGATGCCAATTATGAGATGGCCTATGTCGGTATCGGCAAGTCGCTGCTCCGGCAGGGCGAATTTCAGTCAGCGCTGACGTATCTCAAGCTGGGCAACGACCGGATTTATTACTCCAAGGCACTGGCCAAGTACCGAAGAGAATATATGCAGGAGAACTTTGGCTTCTACATGACGATTCTGCTGCCCATCCTCTTGGTCGGCTTCATCGGGCGAACTCTGATGCGCAGACATAGGAAGGAGGCACAGGTCCATGCAGTTTCTCAGGGACGCTAGATATACGCTCCATGTCGCCTTTCATCCCTTTGATGGATTCTGGGACTTGAAGTATGAGGAGCGGGGGCGGTTGCGGATCGCCTTATCCATTCTGCTGGCCGTGACGCTGACCATGATTCTCAAACGGCAGTTTTCCGGCTACGTAGTCAATTTCAATCATCCGCTGGAGCTGAACAGTATTAATGAACTGAAATACATCATTATTCCATTCTTGCTCTGGTGTGTGGCCAACTGGTCGCTCACTACACTCATGGATGGCGAGGGCAAGTTCCGGGAAATTGTGATTGCAACAGGCTATGCGATGATGCCGCTCATTCTCGTCTATGTGCCCAATATGCTGCTGAGCAACGTCATTACGCTGCGGGAGGCATCCTTTTATTACGTCTTGGAAACGGTAGCCTATCTCTGGTTCATTTGGCTGCTGTTCATCGGCACGATGACGGTACATCAATACACTGTATTAAAGACCATATGGACTATGCTGCTGACGCTGGTCGTGATTGGCGTCATGATTTTCCTGGGCTTGTTGTTTTTTAGTGTCATCCAGCAGTTCGTGAGTTTCGTGTACACCATCTATCAGGAGCTTACGTTACGAAGATGAGAAAGGAGGGCGCGCGGTGAAGCAGCGTTTGAAGCGCAGGCTCGCAGGGCTGGTCCTAACAGGCTTGGTCGGGTGCCTGGCGTTCACCCAGAGTGCCACGATCGTGCAATCGACCGAAATCGAGGCTCCAGAGCAGCAGATAGAGGCGAATGACGATTCAGCTGTGTCATCGGCTGAAGCTCTGGAAGAGATGCAGGTCATGGCGGAGAATGAGCACCTCGTACTCTATTTACATCCAGAGACAACTCAGGTGGCTGTACGACATAAGGAGAGTGAAGCGGTCTGGCACTCGAACCCGCCAGACCGCGATACCGATGCATTGGCTACGGGATACAACAAGGCCAAGCTGAACGTGCAGTTTGAACTGACGTATTACGACGATGCGGGCAACGCGATGCGCTATGACAACTATACGCATAGTGTCCTCAATGGCCAGTTCGAGATAGAGCAGGCAGAGGATGGTGCAACGATCGTCTATACGCTGGGGGATGTAGTCGGAGATCTGGATGCCATTCCTAAATTCATTAGCGCCGAGCGGTTCCAGACCATCATTCTGGACCGTCTCTCCAGCGAGGCCGACCAGCGGGAGGTCGGTCTGCGCTTCCGGTTCGATGAAGAGCAGCAGCACTATGAACGCAGGGATTCGGCACTCCGGGGCGTAGGCCTGACCAAACTGCTGGGCCTCTTCGAGGAGATCGGTTATGACGAGGCGGAGCGGGCGGTGGATAAGGAAGCCTATGGAGAGGCTGCCGATGGACCGTTGGGTGTACGCGTGCCGCTCACGTACTCTCTGGAGGGTGAGGAGTTGGCGGTGTCGATCGCGGCCGCAGGGATGGAGTATCCCGAGACCATGAACATTCAGGCGATATCGGTACTACCGTTCTTTGGCGCCAGCGGACAGAGGGATGAGGGATATATCGTCGTGCCGGACGGGTCCGGTTCCCTGATCCGATTCAATAACGGGCGCACCTATGCTGCGCCGTACAGGACGCCGTTGTACGGCGCCGATGCGGCGATGAGTCAGATAATCAACAGGCAGCAAACCGTGCCTGCCCGGCTGCCCATATTCGGGATGAGCTATGGGGACAGAGGCTTTCTGGCCATCATTGAGCAGGGCGACGCCGTAGCTACCGTAGAGGCCGATGTCAGCGGACGATTGAATGCGTACAACAATGTCTATCCGACATTTACGATCCTGGGTCACGAGGAAGTGACGCTAAGTAATGGCTGGCGCTCGAGTACGATCAAACGATTCCAGTCCGAGCCCTACCGGGGAGAGATTGCGGTTCGTTATCAATTCCTTGGCGAAGAGGGCAGTACCTATGCCGACATGGCTGCCAGCTACCGCGAGTATCTGGTCCGGACGACAGGCATGGCACCCCTGGAGGGGAGCACAGGGGTACCGTTTTATGTCGAGCTGATCGGCGGAATCCCCAAGCAGAAGTTCTTCCTGGGCATCCCCTATCATGCCTATGAACCGTTGACGACCTTCGACCAGGCAGCGGACATCTTGAATCGGATGCAGGAGGAAGGCATTGGCAACATTATGCTGCGCTATACCGGGTGGTTCAACAACGGTATCCGCCACAACCTGCCCAGCTCCGTCAAGGTGGATAAGAAATTGGGCGGCAGCAGAGGACTGCGCGAGCTGCAGAGCTATGCGGAGGCTGGTGGCATCACGCTGTTCCCAGATGCCAGCTTTCAGGAGGCAGCGCCTAGAGCACGCGGCTTCAGCAGATCCAGCCAAGCCGCCCGCTTCATCACCGGCAAAGTGGCCGCCCGCTATCCGTATAATACGGCAACCTATGCACAGGACCTGGACGCCGAGCCGGGCTATGTCGTCAGTCCGCAGGCATTGCCTGCCATCGTGGACGGATTCATCGATGACTACCGCCGAATGGGGTTATCGGGATTGTCTCTTCGTGACCTGGGGAGTGAGCTCAATGCCGATTACAACCGCGAGCGCGTCATTGACCGGGAAGCAGCCAAAGGGATTGTCCAAGAGCAGCTGACCAAGCTTGGCGAGACGGCTCCGGACTTGCTGATTGAGGGAGGAAATGCCTATGCCGCGCCATATGCACGTCATATTGTCGATGCGCCGATGACAGACAGCGGGTTCAATATCACGGACGAGAGCGTTCCGTTGTTCCAATTGGTGTATCACGGCTACAAGAGCTATGCGGGCATGCCGTGGAATCTCGCGGATAACCAGGATGCCAGGGCGAATTTCCTGAAGGCGCTGGAGACGGGAGCTGGTCTTCATTACACCTGGTTCCATGCAGAGGCATCGGCTATCAAAATGACCGGATTTGACCATTTGTACTCGGCCGATTACCGGAGCTGGCTGGACGAGGCGGCGGAGCAATACCGGGAATTGACCCAGGTGATCGGGGATGTAGCCGACGAGGTCATCGACGATCACGCCAAACTGGCCGAGGGCGTTTACCAGACGACCTATGCCCAGGGCAAGATGATTATCGTGAATTACAATGACGCTGCCATCGAGATAGACGGCGTTCGAATCGAAGCAATGGACTACTGGATGGGAGGTGGAGGGTCATGAGATTCAGGAAGCTTTCCCTGGAGCAAAAAAACCGCTATTACGGCATCTATTTCATTCTGCCTTGGCTGATCGGCTTCCTGTTCCTGTTTCTCGTGCCGCTGATTGCGTCATTTCGGTACAGCCTCAGCAATCTTCAAGTGACGAATGAAGGCTTCACCTTGAATCATATTGGCTGGTCCAATTATCGCGAGGCGCTACTGTCGCACGAGTCGTATTTGCGTACCCTTACGGGATCGCTCCTGAATATTGGCGTCAACACTCCGCTGATTGTTATTTTCAGCCTGTTCTTTGCCGTGCTGCTTAATCAGAAGTTCAGAGGGCGCATTCTGGCGCGGGCGATTTTCTTCCTGCCCGTTATCCTGGCTTCGGGCATCATCGCCAGCATTGAGAGCGGCGACTTGATGCAATCGGTCGTCAGCAATGCCAGTGAGACGACCGGGGGCGGCTTGGCGATTATGGATAATCTCGAGCTCACGGTCATGCTGGTCGAATCGGGGATGAGCGTCACCTTTGTCGAGTATCTGACAGGTGCGGTTAGTCGGATCTACGAGATTATCAGTCAATCCGGCGTTCAGATTCTCATCTTTCTCGCAGGGCTGCAATCCATCTCGCCTTCCTTGTACGAGGCGGCCAAGATCGAAGGCTCGACCGGCTATGAAGCGTTCTGGAAGATTACGTTTCCAATGATCAGCCCGTTGATTCTGACGAATCTGGTCTATACGATTATCGACAGCTTCATCCGTGACGAAACGAGCCGGATGATTGTCGATACGGCATTCCAGAGCTTTGATTTTGGCCTTAGCGCTGCGATGGCGTGGATGTACTTCGCGGTTATTGCGATTGTCTTATGGGTGACGACGGCGATTGTATCACGCAAGGTATTCTATCAAGATTAGCCTGGGGGTGAACAGATGAAAAGCGAAGTTGCCGCAGAGGGGCAGCCGGTCAAGGAACGATGGCTGCAGCGCAAGGCATCCGCGTCATACTGGCTGGAAGCGGCGAAGAAATGGTCTTGGATGATCGTCCGGTTTGTGTTGATATTCGGGATTTCCTTCATCATTATCTATCCAATCCTGCTGAAGCTGTCAATCGCGTTCAAGAGTCGGGAGGACTTGTATGATTCCATGGTAATCTGGGTGCCCAGGGCGTTGACGCTGGAGAACTTCAAGCTGGTCTATCAGGCGATGAATTATCCCGCAGTCCTGCTTAATACCCTGCTGCTCTCGGGTGTTGTCATGTGCTTAACGACGCTGACCTGCGTGCTGGCTGGCTATGGCTTCTCCCGCATACGCATCCGGGGGAGCGGACTGTTGTTTGCAGCTGTCATCTTTACGATCCTGGTACCTACGCATACCATCATGGTGCCGCTGTATTTAAATTTCAAATCCTTTGATATCTTCGGGCTGTTTGCTCTCATGCGCGGGGAACCGCTCAATCTGATCAATACGTATTGGCCTTTTATTTTGTCTGCGGCGCTCGGTATGGGGGTCAAGACGGGGTTGTATGTCTACATTTTCCGGCAGTTCTTCAAAGGCATTCCGCGCGAAATTGAAGAGGCGGCTTACGTGGACGGAGCCAATTATTTTGCCACCTTTATGCGAGTGGTGCTGCCCAATGCGGTACCGGCCATGGTGACGGTGATGCTGTTTTCCTTTGTATGGCAATGGAATGACAGCTTCTTCACCAACATGTACCTCAACGAGCCGAAGGTCATGTCATCGATGATGGCCTCCTCGGCATACTCGATCGCGACGTTCCTCAGCGGAGGCGGCCAAGCGGAGATGGCCCGTTATGTGCAAGACCCGTTCTTCATGTCGATGATGATGAATACGAGTGTATTGATGGCCATTCTGCCGCTCATTATTTTGTATCTGTTTGTGCAGCGTCATTTTGTTGAATCAGTTGAACGTTCGGGATTGGTAGGTTAATTATGGAAAGGCGGATGAAAAAGACATTGACTACTTTGGCATTGGCAACGTTGTGTACCTCAGCAATTGGCGTGTATGCCGTCATGACTCCCGGAACGAGCACGCCGGAAGCGCCTGTAGTGCCGGCAGAACAGTCGGGTGAGCAGACGACGGTTACCATAGAGCAGCAGACTAAGGAAGCGGCGGCAGTCGTCATTCAGGTGAACGGAGCCGTCCGGTATCAGACGATTGATAATTTTGGCGCCTCGGATGCCTGGTCCATGGACCCGCTCGGCAAGCACTGGACGGAAGAGAACAAGAAGCTTGTGGCGGATCTGCTCTTCTCACAGGACAAAGGGATTGGCCTCTCGGCCTGGCGGTTTAATATTGGCGCGGGCTCGACGGAGACGGATCAGGACATCATTCCAGATCCGTGGCGGCGGGCGGAAGCGTTCAAGATGACGGAGGACGGAGCCTACGACTGGAGCAAGCAGGCGGGCCAGCAGTGGTTCCTGCGGGCTGCCCGGGAACGTGGAGTAGATACGCTGATTGCGTTCGTGAACAGTCCGCCGGTCTGGATGACCAAGAATGGCCACGGGCAGCCTGATGAGTCCGTAGGGTCGACCAATCTGAAGGATGGATATGAGCAGCCGTTTGCGCAATATTTGACCGACGTGCTGGCCTATTTTGAATCGCAGGGTCTGGGTTTCGATTATATTAGCCCCATTAATGAGCCTACCTGGGATTGGAACCGCGCGCACCAGGAAGGGAACCGGTACAATAACGAAGATTTGAAGCGTGTCATCCTGGCCTTGCACCGGCAGCTGCAGAAGAGCGGCCTGGATGCCCAGATCAGCGCTCCCGACGGCGTCGAGATCCATGCGTTGCTGGATGACGAATATTATCGCCGCTTCTCCGGTGGTGAGCATTATACCGGCGGAGCGAACGGGCTCGGTCTGGGGAGTTACCGGGAATATATCAAGGAGCTGCTGGGTGACCCGGAGTTGAAGGAAGCCGTCGGCAACAAGATTGCCTCTCATTCGTACTGGTCGGATTACAGCCGCCCGGGCGATGACCGGCTGGGTGAGCTGCGGGAGCTGTTGGCCGAGAATCTGAAAGCTTACGATCCAGAGGCCAAATACTGGGTGACGGAATATTGCATCCTCGGCGAAGATGGTCCGGGCAGGGATCTGGGGATGGATTCGGCGCTGCGCATGGCCCGTACGATCCACTTCGATCTGACATTGTCCCATGCTGCAGCCTGGCAGTGGTGGACGGCCGTCTCCAAGGTGGATTATAAGGATGGCTTGGTCTATACGGATTTTCAAGAGCCAGGCGATGAACAGAATATCCTAACGTCCAAGCTTCTATGGACACTAGGTAACTATAGCAAATTCATCCGGCCTGGCGCGGTGCGTATTGCGCTGGCCGGACTCGAGGAAGACACACACGGCAGCGGACTGCTAGGGTCTGCGTATATTCATGAGGAAGACCGGACGGTGACGGCTGTATTCATTAATGATAGCGATGGAGAACAGCAGGTAAACCTGACGCTGCAGGGGCTGGAAGTTTACGATGGTCTCGCAGCGCTGCAGTTCTACGTTACCTCGGCAACTGCTGATCTGGAACGCCGGGAGGATGTGCGGGTTCAAGAGAATGGCGCATTCGAGACTACAATCCCCGCTCGATCCGTAGTGACGCTGACCACCTCTGCTTCTTAACATTTGGGACGCCTTTCGCATAACTGGGAAGGCGTCTTTTTGATCGCTTGAACGAGATCCTGCGGCGTCCGCTGCGGACCCGGGCAAGCACTGGAGATTGAAGTGTTCTGGCGGCTTTTGCATACATTATGAATCCTTTTGGGTAGAAGTACGGTATTATACTAGTAAGATGTTATCCAGGCGAGGAGGCGTGTGTTATGGGGATCCTGTCCCGGTTTAGAGATATTATGAGAAGTAATGTCAATTCGTGGGTAAATAAAAATGAGCGTCCTGATCGAACGATTGATGAGTATATGCGTACGCTGCAGAGTGATCTTGGCCAAGTGAAGGCGGAGACCGTAGCGATGCAAGCAGAGGTCGGCCGTACGAAGCGGGCGTGGAATGAGGCGCGCTCGGAGATCACCAAGCTGCAACGGTATGCCGAGCGCTCTGTGGAGAATGGCGACGAGGATGCGGCGCTGAGATTTCTGGAGCAAAAGGCCGCTCGCGCGGCCAAGGAGCCGCAGCTCAAGGCGGCTTATGAGCTGGCCTCTACCAAGGCGGAGAAGATGAGCCAGATGCAGGAGAAGCTGGTCGCCGATGTGAGGCAACTGGAGCTGCGACAGGCGGAGCTGAAAGGCAAAATGGCCGATGCCCGTGCCCAGCAGCAGCGCAACGAAATGAATGCGGGCGGTACCGGACTGTCTTCCTTTGGCGCGGCGGAAGCCAAGGTGAATCAAGCGTACGATGAGGCCATGGCGCTGGCTGAGCTGCGTTCGGAGCAGGAGAGCGACCTTGACGAGTTGTTCGCGGAGCTGGAGAAACAAATCGCCGCCGAAGGGAAGGCGGAAGATCCGCAGCAGGAGCTTGCAGCGTTGAAAACGAAGACGGAAAACTAGTGGTTGAGAGAGAGAGAAGCGAGGTGAGAGGATGCCGGTTGTAGAATACAAATGTCCCAACTGCGGCAGCGGAATGAACTTTGACAGTGCCTCTGGCATGCTGTCCTGCCCCAGCTGTGGAAGGCAAGACAAGATCGATGATACCTCCGATCCGCTCTTGGTCCAGACCTTTGAAGAGGGCGAAGCGGTGGAATACCACTGTAACAGCTGCGGCGCGGATATCATTACCGATCCGGAGACATCAGCGACCACGTGCAGCTTTTGTGGTTCTGCGGTTGTCCTGGCAGATCGTCTCAGCGGCCAGCTGGCACCCTCCAAGGTCATTCCGTTCGCCATCAGCAAGCAGCAGGCAGAGCAGGCGTTCCGCAAGTGGTGTCGGGGCGGCCTGGTCACGCCGAAGGGCTTTATGACGGCTGACCGGATCAAGAGTATTACCGGCATGTATGTGCCCTTCTGGCTGTATGAGCTGAACAATGAAATTGAGGTGCAGGGTCATGGCACGAAGGTAAGAACCTATACCCGAGGGGACTACCGTTATACCGAAACGCAGCATTTCGAGGTATACCGCAAGATCCGGTTGAACTACAACAAGGTGCCGGTGGATGCTTCAGAGAAGATGAAGGACGAATTGATGGATCGGCTGGAGCCATTCCCTTATGGACAGCTCAAAACCTTCAACTCACCTTATCTGGCAGGTTACATCGCGGAGAAATACAGCTTCGATGAGAAGCAGCTGTTTCCCCGGGTGAAGACCAAGATCGCACCGTTTATTAACTCCTACATCCAATCGACAGTCCGGGGGTACGCCTCGATGAGCTACAGCCGCAAGGATATCGACACCCGGCTGACGCATGCGGATTATGCCTTGCTGCCGGTATGGATGGTACACTATGATTACAATAATACAGGATACACCTTTGCGATGAACGGGCAGACTGGTAAGGTTGTCGGTAAACCGCCAATAAGTAAAGGGAAAGTAGCGGCGTGGTTCGGCGGTGTCGCAGCCGTGACGCTGCTCACGCTCAAGACGGTATCGTGGGCGATGGGAGGCGGTTTCCTATGAGGCGCTCATCCCTAACGGCGATGCTGCTGTTGTTGATAGGCTTGCTCGTTCTGCCGGCTAGTGGTCTGGCGGCCGACAAACAGCTGATCTTTGATGAGGCGGGACTGCTGTCCCCGGAGGAGGTCCAGGAGCTCAATGCCCTGGCGAACCAGTTGGGGGCTGAGCGGCAGACGGATTTTATTATTATCACCTCGTCTAATACAGAGAATAAAGATGTTGCGATGATAACCAATGATTTTTATGACGAGAATCTGCCTGGTGAGAATGCGGCCATTCTGACAATGGATATGAGAAACAGGCAAGTTGACCTGGGAGGCTTTTACTTAGCCGAAGAATATCTCGATAATAGCAGATTAGACAAGATTCGCAATGGGATCACGCCCGCTCTCAGTGCAGGCAACTATGCGGATGCTTTTCGGGAGTTTCTTAAAGAGTCACATCGGTACATGGGGTACGAGCCGGGCTTTAATCCTGATAATATTCTGTTTCAGACCTGGTTCCAGGTTGCTGTCTCCCTGGCTCTGGGTGGACTGGTAGTGAGTGTGATGGTTTTCCGGAGTGGTGGCCGGGTGACCATAAACCGACAAACCTATGAGGATAGTGGCTCCTCTGGCGTGCTGGCCCATCGTGACACATACTTGCGTACAACAACGACCAAGACCAAGATTCCGCGCAATAATGGCGGGGGTGGCGGAGGCGGTGGCGGCGGGATGACCCGCGGCGGCCACTCGCGAAGCGGTAGCAGAGGTTCATTTTAAGAGAAGGGACGATGTGCAATGGTATTCTTTCGCAACCAATTCGCCAACGTAGTGGAATGGGAAGAGTTCAGAGACGATATGATTTTCTGGAAGTGGAGCAACAAGGAGATCAAGAAAGGCAGTAAGCTGATCATCCGTCCGGGGCAGGACGCGATTTTCTTCAATAACGGCAAGATTGAGGGCGTGTTCGAGCAGGAGGGCGACTACAATATCGACTCCGAGATCATTCCGTTTCTCTCCACACTTAAAGGGTTCAAATTCGGTTTTAACAGTGGCATGCGGGTGGAAGTGCTCTTCGTCAATACGAAGGAGTTCACGGTACGTTGGGGTACGCAAAATCCCGTACTCATTCCGACGCCTCAATTGCCGGGTGGGATGCCGATTCGGGCTAACGGAACGTTCAACTTCAAGGTCAATGACTACGTGACGCTGATCGACAAAATTGCCGGCGTGCGCAACAGCTATCTGGTTGAGGACGTACGGATTCGCATTACCTCGGCGCTGGACCAACTGCTGATGAAGTGGATCAGCCGCGAGGGCAAGGACATGTTTAACCTGCAGGCGAATGCGCATGATATCGCCAAGGGGATTCACGAGGATCTGGACATGGAGATTCTGAACAATGGCATCACGATCACCGGCTTCAATGTCATGAGCTTCAACTATCCGAAGGAGATCCAGGACATGATCACCAAGACCGCCTCGCATGAGATGGTCGGTAATGTCGGCAAGTATCAGCAGATCTCGATGACCGACGGTATTGCCTCCGGTAAGGTGCAAGGCGGCGGCGCGGCCTCGGATATGGCCGGCATGATGATGGGCATGAACATGGCGAACGAAATGATGAAGAACATGAACCAGCAAGGCCAGAATCAAGGGCAAGGCGGCAATCAAGGCGGGGGCCAGGGAGGCAGCCAAGGTGGAGGCCAAGGGGGCAACCAGAATCAGCAGTCTTCCTCTGGCGGCGGCTCCGACTCTTCGTCCTCCAGCGGTCAGGCCAAGCCCAATTTCTGCCCGAACTGCGGCGCCAAGAACGAAGGAGCCAACTTCTGTTCGAACTGCGGCCACAAGCTGGGATAGCCTTAACTTTCGAGCAAGCTCCCGAGCAAGCTCCGAATGAACACCAAAGCGCAGCCTTCATCCCCACTTTCGAAGCGGGGATGGAGGCTTTTTTTTGTGGGTCGAGGCCGTGCCCCGTCGGACATGCCTGCTGGCGTTAGCTGTAACTCACCTTTCTTCCTCTATTTGCTCGCACCCCCTCCAGCCACCCGCAGTAGCACACCTTTTTTCCTTTATTTGCACCCATCCCCGCCATCTGCGCGCTGTAGCGCACTTTTCTTCCTTTATTTCCTCGCATCTCCACCATCGGCCCGCTGTAGCGCACTTTTCTTCCTTTATTTGCTCACATCCCCGCCATCCACCCGCTGTAGCACACCTTTCTTCCTCTATTTGCTCGCATCCCCACCATCCGCCCGCAGTAGCGCACCTTTCTTCCTCTAATTGCGCGCACCCCATCCAGCCACCCGCAGTAGCGCACCATTCTTCCTCTATTTGCTCGTATCCCCGCCATCCGCCCGCAGTAGCATACCTTTCTTCCTTTATTTGCACCCGTCCCCCCGCTGTAACTCCTCACATTGAAAGTCAGAATATGGTGCTGTTCAGCGTTGGCGATTGGGATGCGTAACAAGAGGGGGGCTCTGTCATTGGCAGGATAACAAATGTTAGATAACATGACGCGTTTGAATTGACGCTGTATTTTAATGTGCCTATAATCTAGTAAAACCGACATGGCGTCTACATGTCCTACTATCATTGAATGGATTTGAGTTAAGTTAGTTGACAAACGATTTGTGTGTAGATGATATTCCTGCTGCTGCGATACGAAAGGATGGGATCTCAATGAGACAAGGCTGGCAAGACGCGCTGAAGAGGGAGCTTCCGGAGGAAGCGCTGCTGTGGGACCATGCATCACTAGTGAAGTTCTCGAATGATATGCATCATCTCTCCCCGGTGCTGGAAGAGGCACTGGAGGGTAAAATAGCAGACTGCATCGCAGTCCCGCGCACGCTGGAGGAGCTGGATCAGGTCATTATCGTAGCTGCCAGCTATGAGGTTCCTCTAACCCCCAGAGGCGGCGGGACGTGCAACTATGGTCAATGTGTCCCGCTGACTGGCGGCATCGTCGTGGATGTCACCAAGCTGAACCGGGTGATCGAGCTGGGCGAAGGGTTTATGCGGGTGGAGCCGGGGGCCAATATGGGACGGATGGAAACCCTGGCCCGCGAGGCAGGGCAAGAAATGCTGCTGTTGCCGACTACTTTTAAAAAATCGACCTTGGCTGGCTTCATTATGGGTGGCTTCGGCGGTGTGGGTTCCATCGCTTGGGGTACCATCTGGGATGGTATGGTGGAGAGCTTGTCCATTCGGACGGTAGAGGCCGAGCCGCAGACGATCCTTGTTGAGGGGCAGAACATCCAGCCCTACCTGCACAGCTACGGCACGATCGGAATTATTACCGAGATTCGAGTTAAGCTGGCCCCCAAAACGAAATGGATTCAGTACGGGGTGACCTTTGACGATTGGCAGACGGCGGCTCAATTTGGTTATGCCCTGGCTGATAATCCAGTGATCCGAAAGCGCTTGGTTTCAGTGAACGAATGGCCGATTCCTTCGTATTTCACACCGTTTCAGCTGCCTTCGGACCGCGCGTTGGTGTTCGTCATGCTGGATGCAGATCATGAGGATCAGCTGCGTGCACTGACGGAGGCGTGGAATGGCCGTGTAGATATGGAGCTGCCGTATGATGAATACCACAAGAAGCTGGGGATATCGGACTTCTCATTCGGCCATTATCGTCTCTGGGTGCAGAAGAAGGATCCTGCGTATACGAATATCCAGCTGTTCCTGGACCCGAGCCGTTACCTGGAGCAATTCGAAGCGATCAAGGCGGAGTTCCCTGACTTGCTGGTGCATATCGAATACATGATTCGGGGCGGCAAACTGGCGATGATGGGGACGCCGATCTTCCGCTATCAGACGGAGGCGCGTATTCAACAGCTAAAAGCCTGCTGTATCGCACACGGTGCCAAGGTGGATGACCCGCATACCTATGATTTGGAAGGCGGCGGGCGCGCCTATGCGGTCGATACGCTGTGGTCGATCAAACGACAAAACGACCCGTTGCTGCTGCTCAATCAAGGGAAGCTATCGCAGCCCGAGGCGGCTTTGTAATGGGTGCGCTCAGCTTGCAGTTCGGCGGAGTAACGGTGGAGCGCGGGGTGCCCTGTACCATGCGGGATGGCATCACTTTGTATGCTGATGTTTACCGCCCCGAGGGGGAAGACAAGCTCCCGGTATTGCTTATGCGTCAGCTCTATGGACGTGCGATTGCGTCGACGGTGACCTCGGCTCATCCACTGTGGTATGCGCGGCAAGGCTATATGGTAGTCGTCCAGGATGTGCGCGGTCGGGGAGAATCAGAAGGTGAGGCCGTGCCCTTTGCCCAGGAGGTGGAGGATGGCTATGACACGGTAGAATGGGCGGCGCAGCTGCCGCGTGCCAATGGCCGGGTCGGCATGTATGGGTTCTCGTATCAAGGCTCCGTGCAGTGGGCGGCTGCAGCGTCGGGCGCACCGAGTCTGATAGCCATCGCGCCGGGGATGTGTGCAGCTGATTTATATCATGGCCGCTTCTACCCGCATGGCCGATTTGCCTGGGGTGCGCAGCTCATGTGGGCGTTCCAGTTCTCCCGGGATGGTGCCAAGCGGGCAGGTGATGAGGAAGCAGCAGCTTATTGCGAACGCATGATGCGGGATGCCGGCGACCAGTTGTGGAAGCTACCGCTCACGGCCAGGCATCCGATTCTCGAACAGTATTGCCCATTCTTCTATGAATGGCTCAGTCATACCGAGTATGATGCGTATTGGGAACAACATAATTGGGTGCCGCGCTTGGTCGAGCGACCGATCCCCACACTCCAGATTGGCGGATGGTATGATACCTTTCTGCAGGGGACATTGCAAACCTACAACGCGCTTAGTGGAACGGAGACGGAGGATGTTTTTCATCGCCTGCTAATTGGGCCATGGGCGCATATCCCGTGGGGCCGAATGGCTGGCGGCGTCGATCATGGACCAGAGGCTGATGGCGATGTGCATCGTGAGCAGCTGCGCTGGTTCAATTATTGGCTAAAAGGCGAGCGGTCGGAGCAACTGGAGACGGAGCCCCCGATTCGCTATTACGAGCAGGGCAGTGGCCAGTGGCGGACGATGCAGGAATGGCCGGCTGCGGAGCATATGGGTGTGTTAGCGATTTCTCACGGTGCCGAAAATGTAGCCGTAGCGAGGAGAACAGCAGCGGCAAATGAACATCGCGTTCTTCACTCCAGTTCTCAGGATGTCGTGGCTTCCAGCGGGGCTTCGAGTGCGGTTGTCGAAGGGGATGGCCATACCTCCGATGCGGGGTCTCTGGTACAATACCCGCTGCGCTGGTATCTCTCGGGCTCTGCCAAACCGGCTAACGGTGCGTTGGGTGGTGGCAAGCTAACGAGCTCGCCGGAGGCAATTGAGGCGGCGGCGCCAGACGTTTATGTGTATGATGCGCGTTTGCCGATGCAGCTCGGCGGTTACCTGCCATTTGAGCGCAGCAGTCAGCAGGACCGCTATGAAATTCTGGTCTACACAAGTGACCCGTTCGATGTTCCTGCCTCATTGTCAGGGTTGCCTCGCTTAACCGTGCATTGCCAAACGATGGACGGTCCGACGGACCTAGTAGCTGTGCTGTCCGTTGTACAGCAGGGAGGCAAGGCGCGCTTCCTCTCCGTAGGCCGGATGGAGGTAGGGCGTGGAGAGGAGAATGGCGGGGGAGAGTGGCTACCGGCAACGATTGAGCTGCGGCCGCTGGCGATAGAGCTACAACCCGGTGAGCGTCTGCGGCTGGAATTGACCGGCAGCGCGTTTCCGCTGTTTGCCCGGCACCTGAACGGACTGCCGTCGGAGGAGATCCCCGATGCGGGGCCAGAACGGCTCAGCATCGCCACCGTAGCTGTCGCCAGTGAGCCGCAGATGCCCTCCATGCTGGTCATCGTGCCTCCGACGTCGTAGGAGGCGGTAATGCCGGTTGGCCGAGGATTGTATTTTCTCCCGGCTGGGGAGCCGTCAAGGACCGCACTTCACTTTTAAGAGAAGTCTGCGGTCCTTTTTGCAGTCTAAGCATTCTTAAGTCATCCCTCTCACACTCACCGCTCGCTGCCTCTAACGCAAGGAACTTTCGTTGCAGCGTCGAACGCGTGTCACCCGCTGCCTCTAAGGCAAGAAACTTTCGTTGCAGCGCCGAACGCGCGTCAC
>NZ_KB899676.1 GCF_000378385.1 Paenibacillus daejeonensis DSM 15491
GCAATTTCGTCTACACTCTTACGTTTAGCTAAGATCGCTTCAAGAAATAACACCGCTGTCTTCCCAAGAAACAACTTTTTCCCATACCGATCCGACAACCAAGCTTTTGCGGATCGATCCATAATGCCCAGCACTTGACTCAACACGTTTCGCTTCGTTATGCTAACCATAGAGGTTCCTTTCCGTCTTGTCTTCCTAACATTACGGTAAAGGAACCTCTCTCTTTTGTAAAATTTCCCTTCGGGCTAACATGTGAACTTCTTTGCAAGATTACTGCGTTTTCACATCGTTTTGGAGCAAATAGGAGCGCTGGTGGCCGTTAGCCTGACAAAGGGTCTTTTTTTCGTAGAATAAGTGCGTAGGTGGCCGTTAGAATTTTCTGGGAAGATACGCTCGGCTTTTTTTTTCAACGAATAACGGAAAGGATGATGAGAATGGAGCAACCACGCATCATGATGGTGGATGACGAAGCAGACTTGTGCCGGCTCATGCAGGCGGCGTTACATAGAGAGGGCTTGTCCCAAGTGCAAACAGCGGGCAGTGTGCGGGAGGGCTGGGAGCTGTTCGAGCGGTTCTCGCCTGATCTGGCGATTCTGGACATCATGCTGCCAGACGGAGAGGGTTACGACCTGTGCCGCCGGATTCGCGAGGTATCCCGCATTCCGATCCTGTTTCTGTCCGCCAAAGACGATGAGGTCGACAAAATTCTGGGCCTCGCCATTGGCGGCGACGATTATGTCACCAAGCCCTTCAGTCCCAAAGAGGTGGCGTACCGGGTAAAAGCCCAGCTCCGACGCTCCGGCGTCTATGCCATGGAGACGGAAGCACCAGCCAAGCCAAAAACCAGCACGACGATCGGCCCCTTCTCCATCAACAGCGAGGAAACCGAGGTGACCAAGGACGGCCAAGATATGGAGCTGACGGCCAAGGAAGTCGGCCTGATGGCTTGCTTCATGCGCAATCCCAATCGAATTGTGAGTAAGGAAACGCTATATCAAACCGTGTGGGGCGAAGACTTCTACGGGGCGGACAACACGCTCATGGTTCATATCCGGAGACTGCGGGAAAAAATCGAGGACAACCCTTCCAGCCCCCGTTATCTGACAACTGTCAAAGGGCTGGGTTACCGATTCCAAGAGAAATAGGTGATACGATTGAAATGGAAATTAACCGGACGTTACCTCTTCTCCATTCTCAGCATCGTTTTCATCGTTATCGTCGTCAACACGCTGATGGTGTTCGGGATGATTTTTTTTCAGCATCAAACCGTGAACGAGGACGTCTCAAGCGATTCGGCGGAACGGTTTGTGCGAGAATTCAGCCAATACCTTAGTCTGGAGCAGGATACCCCCGTGCTATCGGCTGAAGGCAGACAAGCTCTGGAAGCCTATGGCGCCTGGATTCAGATTTTGGACCAACATGGGTATGTGATCAGCTCTTATCTGGCACCCGATACCGCATCAGAGCATTACAGCGCGATGGAAATTGTGCATAAATACAAGTACATGGATGATGAATTCAACACGTATTTTCTCGGAAACTATGAAGATTTCAGTTATATCGTCGGCATTCAATATTCACAAGAGCGTCGCTTCGTATTCAGCATGAATTTTGGCTCGTTCCTGTCCACAGCCTCACAGGCCCTGCTGGCTATACTCATCGTGGATGTGCTCATTGCAGCTGTGATTGGACTGCTGTTCAGCTCGATCCTCTCCAGACCGATTCATTCCATGATTGAACGCATCACCCAGTTGAAGCAGCGGAACTTTGAGGTTTCCCATCCCAAGAGGCCGGGCATTTATACCTCCGTCTTCGCCAATCTGAACGACGTGTCGGACACGCTTCAGCAGCATGAGGAGGAGCGGGTCAAGCTGGAAAAGCTGCGCAACGAATGGATCAGCAATGTGTCGCATGACCTGAAAACCCCGCTGGCCTCCATTCAGGGCTATGCCGAGCTGCTGCGCGAGGGGGAGATCAATCCTCGGGAGCGTCTCGAATATGCTGGCGTGATTGAGCGGCAATCGATCTACATGAAGGAACTGCTGCAGGACCTGAACCTGACGATGCGTTTGCGTAACCAGGATCTTCCACTACAGCTGCAGGACACGCGCATGGAACCGTTTGTGCGGGAGCTCGTCATTGATGTATTGAATGATCCCCAATTCGGCAGCCGAGATCTTGAATTCTTGAGTGATGCCGAAGCGCTTGTGCTTCCGGTCGACCAGCATCTGATGAAGCGGGCCCTGCTAAATTTTGTTCACAATGCGCTTATCCACAGCGGTGAAGCCGCGGCCGTTACGGTGACAGTGCATGCGACGCATCTGACGATTACCGATAATGGCCAAGGCATTCCAGCCGAGGAGCAGGAACAGATTTTTGAGCGCTACTATCGGGGCTCGCACACCACCAATACGCGTGGCACCGGACTCGGCATGGCGATTGGCCGCGATATTGTCGCCGCCCATGGCATGACCGTGGAGCTCTCCAGCGAAGTCGGCCAGGGTACTACAGTCACCGTGCGATGGGGAGAGCAGGAATAGAGCGGCCATCCAATTGTCATCGATTACTGCGTTTAAAGGTCGTTCCGTGCTGACCCGAAATACTTCCTCATCGGACAATTGCCAGATTGGTACAGGCTGCACATGCCAGTGAACAACATCGTCGCTAGTTGCTAAGCCCAGATTCGTCGTCCGGCCAGGGTACACCTCGTCAGTCTCCTCATTGCCGTGACAGGAGAGTATTAAGGGCATGCCGATGGATGACCGGAGCAGACGTAAGTTGTCCGATCTGAGATTCGCTTGATGGTTGACGATTCATTTCTTATGTTATCGTGTAACGAAGGTCAGGGCTCCGGTAGCGCCGGAGCCCCGAACCTTTCCTTACTTGTTCACGTACCAGTCGTTAATTTCTTGCAAGACTTCTTCACCGCCAGCGCCCACCCATGCCCTCTGCATGCTTGCGATCCCTTCATCCGATACTCCATCGACGATCATCTTGATCAGATTGTCGTTCACCGCGGTGCCCAGTTTGTCGCTGGACGCCGAATACTTCGGCAGAAATGGCGAGAACGCTAGCGGATCCTGATGGACCTGTTCCTTCGGAATATTGTTGACGATCTTAAAATTGTCGAACATGGGTTTGCTCTTTTGCAGACGCGCTTGCCAGTAGGTGACGAAGTTCGCTTCATCCATGCCGATGACGAAGTTGTTCGCTTGTCCTCTCGTATTGGTAAAGGACGGCTCAATCGGAATATAATTTCCATGATCTACTTGATAATCTACGCCTTCTTCGCCAATGAAAAGTCCCTTGAATACTTCGGGTTCCAGCAAGGCATTGATCATTTTCACCACGTCTTCTGCATGCTTGGAAGACTTCGGCACGAAGGTGATTTTGTTGAATCCTCCTACTTCCGCAAATCCGCTAAGTCCGTTAGGACCTGTCATTGGAGGGATGAACTGGTATGCTGCATCAGGCACATTTTTTTTCAACGCTTCGTCGTAGCCAGGGATGGATGACCAGCGCGTCCACAGTACGCCCGCACGTCCGCTGGTGAATTTCTCGGCTGAAGTGGCAGATTTATTCGTCGCAAATTCTTTATCGAGCAAACCTTGCTCGTATAATGATCGTATAAACGTTGTATAATTCTTAAGGTTGGGATGGCTGGTTACGTTTTCAATTTTCCCATCCCTCACATTCCAATGTCCATAAATCCCGAATGCCCCCATAATGTTATCGATCAGGCCTGAGCTGTCCATCGTAAAGGGAATATTATTTTTGCCGTTGCCGCCAGGATCCTGATCTTTAAAAGCCTGCAGGACATCCATAAACTCGTCCAGCGTGGTTGGCATTTCCTTGCCAACCTTCTCCAGCCAATCGGTGCGGATAAGTAATCCGCTGCTTACATAGCTAACATTAAGTGTAGGGATGCCATATATTTTTCCATCCACAGTAGCACCAGAGAGAGATTCTTCGGAGATTGCTTGTTTAATATTCAGCCCATATTCTTCGATCAGCGGCGTGAGATCCGTCAAGGCTCCATTCTGTGCGAAGTTAAAGAAATCCTGTTTATTCATCGCATCTATGAAGTCGTAATCCGTTCCGGAAGCCATAATCAAATTCAGCTTATCACTTGGTTTCTCCTGCGGTAGCATATCGTTGTTGACCTTGTAACCCGTCTTCTCTTCCACGTAACGATTAACCGGATACTGGTTATAATCGTCCTGCATGTAGTTGCGCAACGCTTTGAGCGTTGGCTTTTTTTCCGAAGTTTCTTCCGAGCCAGCAGGCGCGCTGCTCTCGGCGACTGATTTAGTTGCGGCAGGATCGTTTTGTCCACTGCAAGCTGCCAATACAGAAGTAGTAGTTAATATCAGTGTAATCATTGCCGCCTGCCATTTTCTCCTTAACATGTTGAACCCCTCCATAAGTTTCATTATAAATAATCCCTTGACGATTTACTCTAAAGAAAACGCTAGGGGTTATTTCACTTGAATCGGCATTGGTATCTAAAGCGATCAACCTTTCACGGATCCAATCAGAATTCCTTTGATAAAGTACTTCTGCAACAAGGGATAGACACAGAGGATCGGAATGGTTGAGACGATAATCGTCGCATTACGTATGCCTTCGGGAGACAGGTTAAGCAGCGAATCGATATCTTGGTTGAGCAGATTTTCATCCGAAGCTTGCAGCACGATGTCCCGCAAATACAGTTGCAGCGGCTTGAGTGCCGGATCATTCAAGTACAGCATCGGATGGAACCAGTTGCTCCAATAGGCGACCGCATAAAACAAGCTAATCGTAGCAAACACAGGTGCCGAGATCGGGATGATGATCCGAAGCACAATTCTTAGATTACTGGCGCCATCGAGCTTGGCCGATTCCTCCAGGCTCTCCGGCAGACTCTCATAATAATTTTTCATCAGCAGCAGGTTGAATACATTGATCAACGCGGGGAATATAAGCGAGCCTAGGTTATCCATCAGATTGAGGTTTTTAATCAGCAAATAGGAAGGCACCAATCCGCCGTTGAACAGCATTGTGAAAATATAGAGCAACAGGATGAACTTGATGCCGGGCAGATGCTTTTTTGAGAGCGGATACGCGGTAACCGCTGTGAATATGACCGATCCGAGCGTGCCGACGACGGTCACGAAAACCGAAACGAGGAACGCTTGTTGGAATAGATGGTCCCGCAGGACGAACATGATATTCTCCATCGTGAAGGCTACGGGCAACAGCCCGACTTTGCCGGATATGATTGCCCAATTGGAACTGAGCGACTTGGCGAACACGTTCAGGAACGGGGATAGGCAGAGAATGCCCAAGCCGATCAGGATGATGTATGCAAACCAGATGTACAACCGTTCAGATAAGGACTGCTTTATCTTCATCGTTTTTGCCAATTTCGTCCGCCCCTTCCCTACCATATACTCTTGCCCGTAACCCGCTTGGCTAGCGTGTTGCCACCTATGACGAGGATAAATCCGATCACCGACTCGAACAATCCGACTGCTGTGGAGAAGCTGTATTCCATTGAGGTTAACCCCATGCGGTATATGTAGGTTCCAATGACATCGCCTGTCTCATAGACAGTCGGGTTGTACAAGAGCAGGATCTGTTCGGTTCCCGCTTCCAGGACATTTCCAATCCGCAAAATAAGCATGAGTATAATTGTTGAAGCAATTCCGGGCAGCGTGATTGTGATCACTTGCTGAATTCGGCTTGCGCCATCAAGTTTGGACGCCTCGTACAATTCCGGATCGAGCCCTGCGATCGCCGCGATGAAGATGATTGCGTTCCATCCCGCTTCCTTCCAGCCGGCCGTGGCTACGATGATACTTCGGAAATAGTGGTTATCCATAAAAAAGTTAATCGTTTCTCCACCGAAGTAGGAGATCAGTCCATTCACGATGCCGGTTTGCGGGGACATAATGTTGACGAACAATCCGGCAATGATCACCCACGATAGAAAATGAGGCAAATAAATAATCGTCTGGATCGTGCGTTTAAACCACATGCGGCCGACCTCGTTGAGTAAGATGGCAATAACAATCGGAATCGGAAACAAGATGACGATCTTATATAAGCTAATAAGCAGCGTGTTCGTCATGATGTTTCCAAAGTCATCCGAGGCGAATAACCTCTCGAATTGCTTGAACCCTACCCAAGGGCTCTCACCAATGCCTCTGAAGATGTTGAAATCCTGAAACGCGATGACCAGGCCGTAGATCGGCGTGTATTTGAATATGGCCAAAAAAACAAGTCCAGGAATTAGCAGCAGATATAAATCGTAATTGCGTTTTACTATTGAGATCCAATAATTACCTTTGTTCATGTTGCCCCTCCAATCGGCATTGCTCGTTCTTGATCTTAGATCAAGGATACATGCCGGGCGATCGTAGGCGTGAGGTACAGATGTAAGCTGGAATAGTACATTTGTCAGCCATGGTGAAACATATTCGCTTAAGAGCATTGTCGGCGAAATACAAAAAGCTGTCTGGCGAAGGTCACATGAGACCCTTACCAGACAGCTTGTTTCTTATTATATCTCTTGATTATCCCCAGCAGGAAACCACATGCTGACAGTGGTACCTCTTCCCGGCTGCGACTCGATGGTTAAGCGACCTTCACCGCCGGTGAACAGGTGCACTCGCTCCCATACGTTATACAACCCGTAACTCGACGATGATGAAGGCGCGTTAAGACTGTCATACAATTCTGAGACTCGTTCTTCCGTTATACCAACGCCGTCATCAGTCACACGAATGATACATGCTCTGCCATCCGCTTCCACCTCGATGCTAATGTGTTCGTGATGCCCTTCCTTATTGTGTATGCCATGCATAATGGCATTTTCGATAATCGGTTGAATTGACAGCTTCGGGATCGGACGGTCAGACAATACACCGGGGAATGCCACTGAATAATCAAAATTATGAAAACGCTGCCTCTGGATCTCCAAATACGCCTTTGATAAATTCATCTCATCTTCCAGAGGTACGATGTCCTTACCTTTATTTAACGTCAAACGGAAATATTGCGCCAGCATGTTCAGCATCCTACTGATATCATGGGCTCCTCTAGTTAAGGCCATCCAATTAATCGTATCTAGCGCATTATACAAAAAATGGGGATTGATCTGCGCCTGCAGCGCCCGCAGCCTCGCCTCCTTCTCCCGCTCTTTGGTACGATAATTGTCTTCCATCAAGTGCTGGAACGTTGAGAGCATGTGTGTCACACTCTTCTCAAGGCGGATGACGACACCGCTGCGGTGAGGAATACCTTCCTCAATCACTGCAGCCCCACGCTCCCTCAATTGTTCGGTAATATCGCGGACGCGGTTGATCGTGCCGCGCGTAATATGAGCGAATATGAAGAAGGCTCCTAGGATAAATAGCAAGGCCAGTGACAGTGCCAATACCAGGGAAAACCCGACATTAAATTGATTGCTCATACGGCTGATTTGGCTGGCCGGCAACAGGGAAACCACCTTCCAGCCGCCTTCGTAAAGCGTATCGAAAATAAGAAAATACGACTGTGCATCGATCGTAATTCTCTCAATGCCGAGTGGCTGATCATCGATAATCTTGAAGGTAACAGGCGGCAGTAGAAGGCTACTAATCTTCTCTGGCTCCCCATGCGAGACGATCATCCCAGCTTGATCTACGATATACATAGTAGGGTTATTCGCATCAAGTTCCGCCTGGTTCAGGATGGAGGCTGTATTGACTTCTGCAACATCCAGCATAAGAATGCCAATTATCCGGCTATATGCCTTCGGATCACGGATGATGCGAGCGGTAGAGAAGACAAGGGCTTCACCTGGGTTACTGATATAAGATTCCATACGCGTCGGAATCCATTGCAGAGCACCATTGCCTCCGACTACTGCATCATACCAAGGCATCAAAGCGGCTTGGTCCAGACTGAAGAAATTGACATGTTCGCCCGCATACATCTTCTCGGCATTGACATACAGCTTAATCTTCAGTATATCGCTGCCCTGCAGGCTGCGGATCATGTTGCCAAGCTTCTTCTCTTCCTCCACTTGGCTGAAAAGAGTACCTTTATGCGGATCACGAGCCAAGATTTCGTATAATTCAGTATTGAGAATCAGTGCATCGGAAATCTCCTTTACCTTATCGAGCCGATAATCCAGATTAATCTTCACCTGCTGCACGGACTTAAGCATCGACTGGGTCACCTGATCCTCCAGAATCTCTGCCGAGGTCTCGATGTAATAATACAGAAGGCAACCAGCAGGTAGCAGCAATACAAGTAGATAGAGCAGCAGCATCCGCCTGTATGTCATCCACATAAGAAGAAATCTGCGCAGCAGCATGCTCATAAAGCCGCCCCCCTATGTCGTCAACTAGATTGCTACCAGAAACGAGGACGCCACCTCAGCGATTCGATGGTATCCTGCTTGATTCGGATGAAGTCGGTCATCCGTGAAGTGCGCCAGTGTTAGCTTGTTGAACCCGCTGACTGCATACAAGTCGAGTACCGGCAAAGCATACAGATGTCCAATCGTTTGCACAGCCGCCGCATAATCCACTAATAAACAGCCTTGGTCGTTGGGCTGCTCGCTGTTATATCCGTCTTTGTCCCGTTGCAGCGGCGTCCACAGATTCACCCTGCAGGCCGGATTGCGAGTAAGCAACTCTTCGATCAGACGCTGGTAAGCGCCAAAAAACGTGTGCTCATCGAAGGCCGAGCCGAGCGGCTTCCATTCGCCGAGTGGCATATGAAGCCGATAATCGTTGGTGCCGGCAAAGATGGTTAAACAGTCGTACGCCTCTTCCAGGTACCTGCTCATAAAGACAGTTGCCCCGTCGTCACGATCACTGCCAGCCGTCATCGGGCAGCCGCTGCGGCCAAAATTGTCCACTTTTTCAAAACCGAGCGCCACTTGAACTAGCGGCTGGTACCCACTGGCTGCTGTGATGCTATCCCCCAACGTGGCCCAGCTTGCTCCCTGCCATTTCGTATTGGCCATTACATCGTCCTCCTGTGTAAGTCCCGGTAATCGCTTGGATTCATACCTGTATATTTCCGGAATTGTTTGGTGAAATAGCTGGGTTCGGAATACCCTATCGACGCGCAGATTTCCGCCAGCTTCTGATCGCTGTCCTTGAGACGTTCTTTGGCTTTCTCCATGCGGACTTTTGTTAAATATTCATTGATTGTCTCCCCTGTCTCCTGCTTGAACAAGAGACAAATATAAGTTTTGGCCAAATACACCTGCGATGCAATGTCTGCAATGGTCAGGTTGTCCGAGAATCTTTCATGAATGATGCGTATGATGGAGGTAATGACTTCTGGAATCGGCTTCTCCCGCCGACTCTCGATCTGTTCACAAACCATCATTAGGTGTTTTTTGATATGGAGACTCATATCGTCAATCGTTTCCAACTTCATCAACTGCGACCAGGCTTCGGACTCCCGCTCTCCGAGGTCGCCCATACGCATGCCGAATTCGGACAGGAATTGGGAAGTGGCCAGCAAAAGCTGCAAACAGATCCGCTGGCAATCGACAAATCCAATCCCCAAACTGGTACGCAATTCCTCGAACAGCTTATCCAGTTGCAACGATACCTGAGTTGCATCGCCTGTCTTCAGGACAGATGCGAACACCGTTATGCGCTCATTAATCAGTCGGTAATCGACATCCTGCTGTGCGGCCATGACGTCAAAGGTAATCACTTGGTTTTTGCCGAGGAACAACTTGCGCTCGATCGCCTCTGCCGCCATCATGTAGCTGTCGGTCAACAATCCCAAATGCTGGACTGTGCCGCCAACCCCGATTGTTAAGCTAATGGACTCCGCCATGCGGCTCAGGAAGCTGTTGAGGCTATCCATCAATTCAGTTACCAAGGGAAAGATTATATCTTCGCCTTCCCGCTCTGGCAGGGCGAGCAGAAGGACATATTCGCCTCGTTGATGCTCGAATACACTGCCTGAGATGCGCTCTTCTACAATTTCCTGACAGATGTTCTGAATGGCGAATGAAATTAATTGTGTATTCTGCTCGGTCATCGCAGCGAACACGGTTCTGGGATTGTTGATGCGGATGATCAGCGCACAGTAAGGGGATTCGTAGGGAAGCATTAAGTCTAGAAAATCTATGCGCTTCTCCATTGATATTCTGTCCGCATGCCTGTCGCGAATTAATTGTATCAAGAACTTTTCCCGCAACAGCGGGATGCTTTGGTTTAGTCTGGCATTCATTTGCTGCAACATGTCCCTACGACTTTCTTCTTGCTTAGTCATCGCCATGATCTTCTGGATTACCGCCTTCAATTCCTCCAGATTGACCGGCTTCAAAATATAATCCACCGCATCCATCTTCATGGCCGACTTCAAAAACCCGATATCATCATACCCACTGATAAATACGAATTTGGTATCGGGAAGCTCATTCTTCAACCGATTGACCATCTCAATCCCGTCCATGCTGGGCATTTTCACATCGGTCAGCACGATATCCGGTCGAATACGATTTGCCAGCTCCGTGCCTTTGTTCCCGTTCTCTGCCTCGCCTACAACTTCGATGCCGTATTCGAACCAGTTAATACATAACTTCAGGCCGTTCCTTGTCGAATATTCATCATCGACAATGATCAGCTTATACATGCGTCTTCCCTCCGATACTGAAGAGATATTCATTTCATTATATCCTGTTCGGACTAGGCCAGGCTTAAGGAATTATAGTCAAATCTTCATGAATTTCTTGGCTCTCGCTACACCTTGATTGTCTTCCAGCAAAGATCTATTACTTGTTGAATTTGGGCCTGCCCTCGGCCGTTTTGATATTCGTTAGCAGCATCACAAACAGGACAAAGGAGCTGTCCTCTCAAATTAACGCCTGAGCGGACAACTCCTTTGTATTACTAAATGTTACTTGGCCCTAGAACAGAACTACCACTTCCACGCGGGTTACATCTCATACCCGAAACCGCCGCAGGACTCCCGAAAAATAATCGGGGTCTCGAACTCGAGTGATTTGGGCTTGCCTGAAGGATCGTGAATACGGCTCATGACCAAGCGGATGCATGCGGCAGCCATTTCTTCAACGGGCAGCTTAACGGTAGTGAGCGACGGCACACTATATTTCTCGGCATCATGGTCACCATAAGTCAAGATTTCCATATGGTCGGGTACAATGATCCCCGCTCGGTGAAACTCAGGCAACGCAGCGACAGCCATAATTCCCATCGGGAAAAACATCGCGGTTGGCAGGTCACCTCCCCCTTCGATAATCTTCTTGGCCGCTGCATTTCCGCCCTCCATCGTCATGGGAGCTGTCTGAATATGACGGTCCTTCAACTCCAGTCCATACGTGGCGCACGCCTCCACAAATCCCCGGAACCTGAGATTGTTCTCCGTATTGACGAGGTGGTCCGGCACAATCGTACCCACCTTCTTATGACCACGGGCTGCAAACAACTCTGCCGATTTCCGTCCAATTTCATAGGTATCTACATGGGCACAGCTATAACTGCTGCTCTCCCGGTTGAAGAACACAGCCGGTACCTGAATGGGATTCTCCTCCAGGTATCGCTGTTCCTCGGCAGAGATGCCCGTCAAGATGGCACCATGAAAGTTGCCTTGGTCACAGATCTCCTTAATTCGGTGCATATGCTTGCGCGCATAAGGCTGGATCGTCATCTCGAACTCAAACTCTTGTTCCAGAATCGGGTTCTGCGCCCCCATGAAGAAACGTCCCAACAGATCCGACGACAAATCCGAAGGCCAGAAAATCGCAATGGACGGAATATTCCGTGCATTGGACTGCCTTAGCCTTCTTGCGGAAACGTTCGGCAAATAACCCACGCCTTGGGCCGCTTCAAGGATCCGTTGCTGCGTTTTTTTGGCTATTCGCATTTCGTCGCCGCGCCCATTCAGCACGATAGAGACCGTACCGGCAGAGAGCTTGGTTCGTTCGGCTATCTCCTTGATCGTTGACATCGGCATCCGTCCCATTCCCATTCGTATTACTTTATTAATACGGAATGAAGCGGGGAATGTCAAGGAACTTATGAGATTTGTTCGTTTATATTCATAGGATGTGTAGTAGGCAAGGAATTGACATCTCTTCATCCATGACGCCATCCTCTCGTTTTTTTGAAGCGATGCGTTCAGGGGACCGATGTTCTTGCAAATTCCCGATACTCCTGCGGTGTCATCCCTGCCCCCTTCTTGAAGAAGCGTGTGAACGAATGGGGCGACTCATAACCGACACGCTGACCGACCTCGTGGACACGCAGCTCTTCAGCAACGAGCAAGGCTTTGGCCTGACGAATTCGTGCCTCCTCAATGTAATCCGACAGGTTCTGTCCGCGGCCCTGCTTGAACAACCGGGAGAGATACGCGGGATTGAAGTGAAATTCACTGGCGAGCCGGACCATCGATAGCTCCTCGGCGAGATGCTGTTCGACATAAGAGCAGATTCTCTCAATCACGCTCTCCGCCCGTTTCTTCTCTCCATTCCGCCGGAGAGCAAATAATTGCTCCGCTGTATCCGCCAGATAGGTGAAGGCTTCTTGCCATGAGCCGTGCGCATCGAAGCGCATCAGCTCGGTAGTGGACATGCGGCCTGTGAGCTGTCTGCGGTTCATGTAGGCCAACAGCATCAGCGCCACCGAATAATAGAGCTCCGTCACCTGCATAGAATCTACCGAAGGCTCACCTAGCAGCATATCCGATAATTCCCGGAATGTGGCCATGAAGGCTTCGCTGCGTCCTGCCTCCAACAACCCCGCCAGCGGTTCGATTCGCTCCGTGCGCAGCCCGTCCCGCATCATGCCCCCCAGCTCAAGCGGCTCCACCTGTACGGTGGTCACCATGCTGCTGCCATCGCCCACTCTCAGATGCTGCAGCTGTCGCAGCCGTTCGTAAGCATGGGGCAGCGCCTCCCAACTAAATGGCGTCCGGCAGATCGTGAAGGTCGCTTCCATACCAAGCTTCGATACACACGCGGCCTGGATCCATTCCAGCGTACCTTCAAGAAAACGGGTCAAGCTGTCGTAGGCCGTCGCGTCATCTTCCATGCTGCCCAATGGCTGTATGAGCCAGAGCAGATCACCATATCTGTCAATGATGCCGACACTTTGCTTATCCTGGAAGCTGTCATCGGCAAGCAGTTTGGCGGCAAGCGCAGCTTCCTGTCTTCCCGCATAAGAGGTGGTGGCACACCCGTGGGCCAAGCTTCCCAAGACCAGGAGATACGGCCTCGCCGGATCCAGAGGTACATGCAGCTTGTCGAAATCCTCCAGTAAATCGCTCGTTTTCAAACTGCCCGTCCCCATCAGCAAATGTCGGAAATATTCCCCATGCGCCAGAAATTCCAGTGTCGTGCGCTGCTCCCGGGCCTGCTGCAGCAGGGTATCCGTGCGCAAGCCCTCGTCCAGCTCATGAAGCGTCTCCTCCACGGCCGCAATGAGTTTGGCATAGCCCTCTGTTTTCAGCAGATATCGGACCCCCCAGGTCTGAATGGCTTGATAAACCGGATCAAAATCGTTATAACCGGTCAAAAAGATAACCCGGCAGCGCGGCCAGTCCCGGCGAATCATCTCCAGCAGCTCCAGCCCGTCAAGCTCCGGCATCCGGATGTCGGACAGGACGACATCGATCCGTGTACTGTTCAACCATTCCAACGCTTCACTTCCCGAATAGGCGGTACAGATCTCAAGCCCTTCCAGACCCAAGCCGCCCAGAATTTCGGCAAGGCCATCTGTAATGATGGCTTCGTCATCAACGATCAGTAATCGGCGCATGTGCCATGTCCTCCTTTAGCGGAATACTCAACGTAACTCGCAAGCCTCCCCATTCTCCGCGGGCAACGGAAATGCCGCTGCCCTCGCCACAGGCAATGACCAGCCTGCGGTGAATGTTGAGAATACCGGTGGTTTCCGCTGTTTCCTCTTGCTGCACTAATTTTCTTTGGAGACTGTCTAACACCTCATCGGTCAAGCTGTTACCGTTGTCCTCGATAATGATACGCAGCCATGCCTGCTTTTGTTCAAAACGGATATCCACAAGGCCATGTCTTGCTTTCTTCTCCAGGCTATGCTCAAAGGCATTTTCGATAATCGGCTGGACAATGAGTCGTGGAACCCGGATGCGTTGGCAGGACTCGGGCAGCTCTTCAAACTGAACCTCAATCCGCTTGTAGAACCGCAGCTCCTGAATATCTGCATAGGTCCGGGCATGGTGAATTTCCTGCTTCAGCGTCACCTCATCGGCGGCGTTGCGGGTAACAAACTGAAAATATTCACCCAGCAGTGTTGTAAACATCTCAATGCGCTGCGTATCACCCGTCTTGGCCATCGTATTCATAATGAAAAAGCTGTTGTACAAAAAATGGGGATTGATCTGCGATTGCAGCTGCTTGAGCTCGGCCCGCTGCGCCAGCACCTTCTGCTTCCAGACCTGATCGATCAAGGTACGCAGATTCATGACCATCTGATTAAACCTGGCATAGATATAACGAAATTCGTCGTTCGCATCATGGGCAATGGTCTGCTCCAAGTCGCCGCTCTCCAGACGACGAAAGCCCTTCACCAGCTTGAGGAGCGGTTTATGAATGAACTTGTATGTGGATAAGGCATAGACGGCCATAATGACCAGCGCGCCTGCCGCGAACAGCCAGGCTATCGTGTATAATTTTCCGAGCGGCTTGCGGACAATCTGCTCCGGGATAAAACGGTACAGGGACATATCCAGTTCCTCTGAATAAGCGTGGGAAACAAAATAAGACTCGCCTTCCCACATCATGGCTTCTGAACTGCCGCTGACGATCTTATCCAACCCCGGCAGCATGTTCGCTTGCGACATTATGATGGAACCGCTTCCGATAGAAAACTCAGCACCACCCGATTTCATAATCGTACCGCTGCCCGTGTAGATATTGAATTGCCGCAGCGCCCGGAGCAGCTTGTTATTATCCATTTCAATCTCGATAATAAATAACGGATCTTTGTCCTTCCCTCCGTTCGGCTTGGACGCACTCAGGTACAGATTTCCCTCCCAGACAATCAGCTTGGTACCGCGGCTGCCAAAGGCCGAACGAATCTCCCGATACCGCTTGCTTTCAAAAGCACTTGCCCCATTGAGAGAAGACAACGTCTTGGTGATGGTCCGGATATGCACACTGACATTGTGGATGTAGTCACTGCTGTTCTGAACGGCATACAGGCGGTTAATGACCGCTGTAATACTTTGCGTGCGCTGAATATCGCTCATCGACTCCCACGTGATGGCGAGCTTGTTGAGATCGGCATCCTCCAGCAAGCCATACTGCAGCAGCTTCATACGCTCCAACTCATTCTCCAGGTCATTCAGATAGAAGGAGAGCTGCGACACCGCCGTCTTCGAAATATCCTCGCTTGCTGTGCGGATGGTCCACTGATAGATGTACACGCCGGCCGTAATAATTGGCAGCATAATTAAGGTGAAGGTGATGACCAAACGCAGAAAAATCGAGTTTCGCAAGGAATAATCGCGGCGCATGATCATTGTTCCATTCCCCCGGCCTTTTTCTCTCTACTATACACAACAAGCATGCGCCGCGACCATCCTAATTTAGCCTTTCACACTGCCAAGCACGATACCTTTGACAAAATACTTCTGTAGGAACGGATACGCCAAGAGAATGGGAAGCGAAGCAAGAAAAATCTGGGACGAACGCAGGGTCCGGTCTGAAATTTGTGCTAAGCTTAACAGCTCCTCACGCGATACGGCCATGAAATTCTGTTGAATTACAATGGTCTGAATGTAGCTCTGCAAAGGGTAATTGGAGGGATCCCCCATCAAGATTAACCCGTCAAACCAGCTGTTCCAATGCTCGACCATGGAGAACAAGGCCAGGGTGGCAATTGCAGGCTTGGAGATCGGCACATAAATGCGCCACAGCGTCGTCCATTGGCTCGCACCATCAATGACCGCCGACTCTTCCAGCTCCCTTGGAACTGCACGGAAAAAATTGAGCAGCAGGACAATACTGAAGACCGGAACAGCGCCTGGCAGGACCAGCGCCCAGATGGAATTCAGCAGTCCCAATTCCTTAATCGTCACATACCAGGGGATCAGACCTCCGTTAAACAGCATGGTCAGGAAGAAGATCCAGGCATAGACTGGACGGAGGCGCAGCTGTCCAGTGTCCTTGGATAACGGATAGGCCACCATGATGGTCAGTAGCAGGTTAAGCGGCGTTCCCAGAGCCAGCCGCTGCAGCGAGGTACCCATCGACACCCAGAAGCCCTGCCGGCCCGCTGTAAACTCATAGGAGGCCAAGGTGAAGTCAACTGGCCACAGCTTGACATAGCCGGCAGCCGCCGCTGTGCTGGAGCTGAAGGATACAGCGATAATATGAATGAGCGGCAGAATGCACAACAGGCCGACCGAAATTAGAAATACTGTATTGATAGCAGCGAACCAGTCGAACCGCTTGCCGGGATTTGCAGCTTGCTTTGCAGGCTTTAATGACATGTAGGGTTCCTCCTAAAAAATTCTGTAACGGGCAAACCGGTAAGCAAAGAAGTATGAACCCGCGATGAGGATAAACGAAATCACCGATTTGAATAGCCCGACTGCCGTCGCGACCCCATACTGCGCATCCAGCAAACCAATGCGGTACACAAAGGTATCCAGAATATCTCCGCTCTCATACACCTGCGGACTATACAGGTTGAACACTTGATCAAAACCGGCATTCAGCAGCTGGCCCAGACTAAGAACCGACAGCAGCACGATCACCATACGCATACCTGGCAGCGTAATGTGCCATGCCTTGTGCCAGCGATTTGCGCCGTCAATCGTCGCCGCCTCATACAAGCCCGGATCAATCCCGGTTATGGCTGCCAGATAGACGATCGTCCCATAACCGAAGTTCTTCCAGATATCCGAGGTGATCAAGGTGGTGGGGAACCATTTATTATCACCGAGGAAGAAGATCGGCTCCATGCCAAGGGAAGTTAATAAGCCATTAATGATGCCGCCTGATGGTGAGAGTAAATCGATCAGAATACCACCCAATACAACCCATGATAAGAAGTAAGGCAAGTAAATGGCCGTCTGCACTGAACGCTTGACCAGTTCATTTCTCAATTCATTTAACAGAATGGAGAAAATAATGGGGATCAAAAGCCCAAGCACTAATTTCATGCTGGCAATATAGAGTGTATTCCAGAAGACCTTGGTGAAGCTGGGCAAGTCCATGACATATCTAAAGTTGTCCAAACCGATCCATGTCTGCTCTCCAAACAGCCCTCTCGCCGGAATGAATTTTTGAAAGGCAATCACTACTCCGGCCATCGGCACATAAGAAAAGATTAAGATAAATACTAATCCTGGCAAAATCATGATGTGCAGCGGGAGCTCCCTTCGCCACTTTCGGATCATGATGCGGACCACCTCTCCATCTCCTGATTGAGAAAACCAACAGGGGAGGCAGATGCCCAAGGCCTCGTCTCCCCTGCCGCTGCTATTATTGCGTTGTTGCGTACCACTCGTTTACTTCCTGTGTCATCTGGTCGCCGCCGAGCTTCTTCCAATCTTCAACGAATTTATCAAAGGAATCGATCGGCTCGCCAAGAATGATTTTGACAAAGGTTTCATTTTGCAGCTTCTCCAGCGTAGATTTCCGTTCAACCATCGTCGGAGTCGGTGCCGCAACGAACTTGTCAATCAGGAATTGATCGTTCTTGTCATATTGGTCGGTGATTCCCATCGAACCGTCCGGACCATAGATCCGCTCCCAGCCCCATACCGCAAAGCCTTCCTCGGAACCGGATTCATACAGCTCCAGTTTTTCCTGAATGGTCTTGGCTTCGCCAACCAGCTGCGAGAAGTCGTTGGCCTGACGCGCCGCATCGATCTCGCGGAATGCGGTTACATTTTTCTTTGGCGGAGCCGGTTGAACCGGGGAAAGCTGCCATACGCTTTCCGCCTCTTTCGGCGCATAATAATAATCGAATTCAGCCGTTTCGCCCCAGTTTTTCTCCAGATGCAGGTTAAACAGCTTGATTACAGCTTCCGGATGCTCGGCGCCCTTGCGGACAACGAAGAATTTTGTTGTACTGAAGCGCTGAGGTACCAAGGCCTTATCTCCAGAATCGGTTACAATCGGGAACGCCTGCCATTGTGCATCAGGTTCATTATTTTTGTTGAGCTGAAGCGGCCAGATTGAATTCCATTGCTCGCCATAGCCCATACCTATTCTACCGGCCGTAATATCTTCTGCTACCTTGCCGCCATCCTTGATGCCGAACTCCTTGTCGATTTGACCATTTTTGAACATGTCTTGCAGCACCTGCAGCCCTTGCTTGACCTCCGGCTGAATACTACCGAATACCAGCTGTCCAGAAGCATCCTCGATCCAGATGTTCGGATAGGCCTTGTAGCCTGCCATAAAGCCCTGCAGCCCGTTAGCGCCGCCCCACACATCCTTCGTCACGCCAAGCCCGAACGTGTCGGCCTTATTATTGCCGTCCGGATCGTTTTCAGTGAATGCTTTGGAAATCGCCAATACATCGTCCATCGTTTTCGGTGGTTGCAGGCCTAATTTATCCAGCCAATCGGTACGGATCCAGATAAACATGGACCGTTCAATGGACGGCTCCACTTGCGGGATCGCCATCAGCTTGCCATCAAATGTCGCCGCATCGAAGGGACCGCTGCCCTCCTGGGACAAAATATCCTTGGTCAACGGACTGGCATATTGTTCATATAAATCCGTCATGTCTTCAATCAGATCGGATTCTGCCAGCTGCTTCAGTTGAACCGCATTAACTGCCAAGAAGTCAGGCAGATTGCCGGAGGCCAGCGTGACGTTCATCTTCTGAACATACTGGTCGGATTCCGGATTTCCCTTTACTACCCATTCATTGCGGATCTTGATCCCCAATTGTTCTTCATACACACGCGTCCAGCGGTTATCCTCGAAGGTCTCTCCATCCAGAACGCCCAGTACATTGTTCTCGACGACATCACTTAAGTTACGAACCGTTGACACTTCAATTGGGGGATCATATTTACTGAGCGGGCCATCTTCCGCCGGAGGGGAATTACCCTCATCCGGTCCATTATTTCCTCCGGTGTTCTCCTGCTTGGGTCCATTATTCGTCGTTCCCGGATTGTTCGCAGGCCCATTATTACTGCAGGCAACCAGTACCATAATCGCAGCCATCAGAATGGCCATCACCTTGATCGCTTTCTTTTTGCTTGTCATTCTCCTCTTCACTCCCCCATCTATTAGGTATGAGACAAAGCAGCGCATGCGAGTGTCTGCGCTTTCATTATAAGAAAATGTCTGCTGCCTGAACAATGGTCTTCTCTTTACTTCTTTAACTGGATGCTACTTTTTTGTAAGCGCTTCAAAATTCGACAAAATCCGCATTTCCTATTTTAATGGGGTCACGTTTAAGCCATCATTTTTCCTTGACATTTATAGGAACTGACGTTAATATTCACGCGAGAGCTAAAACCAAATTGCCTTTTGTGTTGAGTGGAAGTACTTGCCGCAAAATCGTCGTCAAGGAGGCTCCTATGAAACCGTTATCTTCCGAACTAACCACGGATAAAAATGGCTTTACGGCCGATGGAAAAATCATTGCTCACTTCGGTTCCCCTGTTATTGACGGGCATATTGATCCGATCTGGGATACCGTCCAGCCCGTGATTCCCAAGCATGTAGCCAGTAATCTCGAAACTTCGGCCACGTTCAAGACCTTATGGGATGACAAGGCACTCTACATTCTGGCAGAAGTCCAAGACCAAGACCTCTCTGTCCAGTCCGGCACCCCATACATGCAGGATTCCGTTGAAATCTTCCTCGATGAGAACAATGACAAAGCAACGGAATATGGGATGGACGACTTACATATCCGCATTAATTACGAGAATGCCTTGAGTGTCGATAACGGGAAACCCGAATTGTATTATACAGCGGCTCGACAAGTGGACGGCGGCTACGTGGTCGAGGTGAGAATTGCCTTGAAGGCGAAGCCCGAGAACGGAACCATCATGGGTATTGAACTGCAAGTGAATGACGCCAAAGGTCCGGAGCGGCTCGGCAGCATCAACGTCTTTGATAACTCGGGCAATGCCTGGAATAATCCTTCTGTATTCGGTGAAGTACGGTTTGCCGGAAAAACAGAGGATGCGGTCAGCGGACAAAATCCATACGATCTCCTGAATCTGATTGAGCGCACCTTGAAGATGGATTTCACCTTATACACCAACGCCCATCTTGTCTCGGAAGTTATTACAAATCTTGTGGCAGCCAACCTTCTCCATGGAGAGGAAGTGAACCAGCAGCACATTGATCGGCATTATATAGCCCTGCAGGAAGCTATCGGCAAGCTGGAGATGACCGAGGAGGCAGCGAATGAAAAGTATTTCAAGCCCGTTCCCGATGAATACCGGATGACGAGCAAGAAACAAGGCACCATCGAGACCTTGTGCTATACAACACCTAATAAAGAAAATGGCAGCGATGATAAAAAGCTGCACGTCTATCTTCCACACGGGTACGATGCCTCTGCCAGCAAGCAATATAATGTGTTCTACCTCATGCATGGCGGTGGTGAAAATGAGGATCTCCTCTTCGGCGGACCCGGCCAGGACAGAGAGCTGAAGAAGATCCTGGACAACATGATTGCTGCAGGAGACATTGAACCGTTAATCGTTGTTACCCCTACCTTCAATGACGGTAAAAATGATGTGGCCCTCTTCCATGAGGAGCTGATGACCTCCATTGTTCCGCTGGTCGAGCAAGAATACAGCACTTATGCGGAATCGGGTAGCCTGGCAGACTTGAAGGCTTCCCGGGAGCACCGGGCATTCGGTGGCTTCTCCATGGGCTCGGTTACCACCTGGTACACGTTTGTGAATGCCCTAGATTATTTCAAATATTTTGTGCCGCTTAGCGGCGACAGCTGGGTCATTGAACAACGCGGAGGCGGTCTCAAGCCCGCAGAAACAGCCGAATACTTGGCGGATGTAGCCAGGAAGTCCGGTTACAAGCCGCAGGATTACTATATCTTCAGTGCAACCGGGGACTTGGACATTGCTTACCCGAACTTAAACCCACAGATTGATGCAATGAAGCAATTGACCGACGTCTTCATTTATTCCTCCGATGCGAAGAAGGGCAACTTCTACTTCATGACAGTAGAGGGCGGCACTCATGCCTGGAACTGGCAGAATCAATACATTTACGGAATCCTCCCGGATTTGTTCAATCATTAATTATTTTCCAAAAGCTCAGGCCACGGCTTGGGCTTTTGTGCTATAATCAAATCGAACGTATTGGTATGCTATTGGTCTTGTATCATTTGTATTGAAAGGAATGTGAAATGAATGACCAGAAAACAAGCTGTAAACCCTTACATGCCCTCATGGGAATACGTCCCGGATGGCGAACCGCACGTATTCGGAGACCGTGTGTATGTGTACGGCTCCCATGACCGGTTCAATGGACATGTCTTTTGTTTGAACGACTATGTATGCTATTCCGCGCCTCTGAACGATTTGGGTGATTGGCGTTATGAAGGCGTAATCTATGAAAAAACGGATGACCCGCTAAATCCAGATGGCCGCATGTGTCTCTATGCGCCCGACGTTACCCGCGGCCCGGACGGACGCTATTATATCTATTACGTCTTGGATAAAGTGCCTGTCGTTTCGGTAGCGGTCTGTGACACCCCTGCTGGAAAATATGAGTTCTACGGCTATGTGCATTACGCGGACGGAACAAGATTAGGTGAGCGTGAGGGAGACCAACCGCAATTTGATCCTGGTGTGTTGACTGAGGGAGAGCTTACCTACCTCTACACCGGGTTCTGTGCCAAAGGCGACCGCTCACGCAAAGGCGCAATGGCGACCGTGCTGGGTGCCGATATGATCTCCATTGAGGAGGAGCCCGTGTTTGTCGCGCCCAGCGAGCCCTACAGCGCAGGCAGCGGTTTTGAAGGGTATGAGTTTTTTGAAGCACCCTCGATTCGCAAGGTTGGCGATACGTACTACTTCGTGTACTCCTCCGTTGCCATGCATGAGCTGTGTTATGCAACCAGCAAGCATCCAACCAAGGATTTTACCTACCGCGGCGTCATCGTGAGTAACAATGACACGCACATTAATACTTACAAGCCAGCAGAGAAACCGGCGTATTACGGCGGTAATAATCATGGCGGCATGGTAGAAATCAATGGGCAATGGTACATCTTCTATCACCGGCACACGAACGGGACGAGCTTCAGCCGTCAGGGCTGCATCGAACCGATTGGTATCCTGGAGGATGGATCAATCCCCCAAGTTGAGATCACCACCAGCGGACCGAACGGCGGGCCTCTGATCGGTCAAGGCGAGTATCCGGCTTATCTGGCCTGCCACCTGTTTACCGATGTAGATGAAGCATATACCGGTACACACGGCGCCTGGATGGACGGCCGGTTTCCGAAGATTACGCAAGACGGCAAGGATGGCGACGAGGAGATTGGGTATATCGCCAATATGCAGCATTCAGCGGTTGCCGGCTTCAAATATTTTCAGTGCACCGGTGTGAAGCGTGTCAAAATCAAAGCACGTGGCTACGCCAACGGAAGCTTCGAGGTGAAGACCGCCTGGGATGGGCCGGCACTAGGCTCGATTCCCGTGAAATTCACCAATGTGTGGACGACCTATGAGGCGTCCATTGACATTCCCGACGGTGTGCACGCCCTGTATTTCCAGTATAACGGCATGGGTAGTGCCAGCTTGGCTTCGTTTACACTGGAATAATCCGCCGCGCCAGCCAAGACAAAGGGGCTGTCCTATACGTCCCCAAACAAAAAGGTTGGACGAGAAACCGTTAGGTATTCCGCCCAACCTTTTTTGATTTGAAAATCAACGGAACGAAGCGCGCTGGAATTCTAATGGACACATGGTGTCCGTTAGATCAGAGGAGGGTGGTTGTCCAGCAGCCGACCTACTGCTAGGCCTCGCCTACCCTACGCGTCCTCACTGCCCTCCCGGCTAACGGCCATATATGCGCCTATTGTGGCCAAACAGACCGCTAGAGCCTCGAAAACCTTCCAATAGCTGCGCTGGTGGCCGTTAGAATTCAAAGGGACTCGATTTGGGCGAAATAGCGGCTGTGGTGGCCGTTAGAGCAGAAGTGATGTTCGTCTGCTGTCGATAAGTTCTATAGAAAGTAAGGGGCCTTCCATCGGTCAGCTTTCACTGACTTGTTGGACAGCCCCTAAATTGGATTTATTGCTTCTCTTGAACCGAAATCCATATCTCACTCTTGTGATCTCTACTGGCCAGAAGCTCGGCCCCCTCTACAAGCTCATAGTTCGAGGATGGCAACCACTCAGAGTAGATCCGCTGCCAAGTCTCTTCTACCCGTGCCACTACTTTGAGATCAAGTTCACGGTCCAGATGCTCTTCCACATAACGCAACGCCGCATTCATTCCCTGTATCATGTCCGCATTCGACCTCCCTCTCACCAGTACTATAACAGGCGTCGATCGCGCTCACCCGACTATCCGTGCTCTATCCGATCGGTTGGCATTTATTTAATATGACTTAAAATGTTCCTGTTCGATGCCCAAATCGCCGGGATGAAAAGAGCAGCTAATCCGAGAAGAGGTGCCAATAGTAACAGTGTAACAACCAGAGCTAGCGGCATTGGCATACTGGAGGCTCCTAAGAATAAACCGATATGCATGGATATCCAGAGTGACAGTAGCAGCGATACAGCCCCACAAATTGTCGTGATCATAGCCCCTTCCACAAGCAAGCTGAGCCTTAGCGTATGCTTGCTCATCCCCAGTACGCGCAGCACTGAAAATTCAGGCAGCCTTTCTTTGATGCTGCTGATAGCGTTGTTCATCATCCCCATCAGTGACAATGCAAGCATAATGACTACGGCGATGATTAGAATGAAAATGCGCTGGTTGTATTGTTCAATAAATTCACTCATCGCTGCGTAGCGATCGAATATAGCAATCTCTCTTGTGATTCCCAAATCATCAATGAATTGCTCGATATCGGACAACACAAGATTCAGCGAAGCGTCATCCAGATTGACTCTCAATTCTTCATGATTGGTAACGTTGAACCAGGACGCCATATGCTCCGCGCTGGTTAACAGAAGGAATGGATTATCCTCTCCCAAGATATCGACAGCTTCAATAATGGTTGCCACTTCCAGCTGAATGATTCGATTGGAGTCTTCCTCATATGCTGTCAATTCTATTATATCGCCAAGCTTGTAACCGAGATAGGTCGCAGCTTCTCTCGTAATCACCACTTGATCTTCGGTTAGATGAGCGGGGTCCGTCAGCCCTTCCACAACCTTCCCCAGCTCAAGCAGCTTGCCTACATGTGTCCCGGTCAACCGTACATTGACCTCTAGCGAACCATCAGTCGTGTGAGCAACTTGTTTGTTGGGCAGATTATTGGTTCTCAGATAGCGTGATGTTGTAAAAAAAAGACTGTCCTCCGTAACGCCTTCAAGGGTCATCACCCGTTCATATAATGCTTCTGAAAATCCCTCGGCCTCCAATCCATGGTTGCCATAGGCGGCTTGAACGATGCGGAGATCGGCAGGATTCTGACTAAACATAGCAGCCACGGTTTCGTGTCTCATGGTCTCCAATGTTGCAAAGCCCAGAGCAGCTAATGAGAAGCTCGTTGTCACAATGGAAGCAATCTGCAAGTTTCGCTTAAATTGTCTCAGGGCATTCAATGGCGCGATTCGAAAAAAACGATGGTTAGTCCATCTGCGCATGAACCACAGGAAGCCTAGAATCCCAAGCCGTAAGTACAATGGAAGTCCATAAATGAATAAGGCGACGAGAATCACAATGGAAACCACATGTAAAATGGAATTGTTAATGATTAGACTGACGGCGGATACAATGAAACTAAATAGGAGTAGCATTGTCCCACGGAGATATTTCGGCTGTTCCGAGATTGGCTGCAGAGTGGCGGCTCGGTAGGCCTCCATGGGCGGCACTTTACTCGCTTGATAAGCAGGAATAGTCGCCGCAGCACATAGGAGTATGGCGTACAAAAGCCCCTGCATGCAAAGATTGAACCATGGAATAGCGATCTCGGTAATCGGCACATGGATAAGAGTGTCTATCTGTGTAAGGATGACAATAGGCAGCACGATTCCAATGCCTGACCCTACCAATACTGCGATTCCCCCGATGATTAAGGACTCGAGCAAATTCATTCGGAAGATGAATCGTTTGGATGCCCCAACAATGCGATAGACGGCCAGCTCTTGCTGTTTTTCCTGCACTGAAATTTGCATGACACTGATTAGAAGCAAGCTGCTTACGATCAGCACTGCCATGTTGAGTCCACTTAGGATCGGGTAAAATCCGCCAATATTTTCTCGCTGCTCATCGGCTTCCTTCAATAAGTCAATCTTCAACGAAGCATTTACTTGCTGGTGAATGTCAGACGCCACGTTTGCTTTTGCTTGGTGCGTATCCAATTTGACCATTAACATCGTCGGTCCGCTGCGTGTTTCAGACTCCAGCCAATCATAATTAAAAATCATAATTCGATTCAGGTATTCAAAATTTTCGTGAAAGCCAGCTACTCTAACCATGCGGTCGGGACCCGGCGGGAATGGCAATTCCATGCTGTCACCTATCTCGATATTGTGAAGGTGGGCATATTGAGAAGAGATAATAACCTCTCCGTTATCCGGCAGCTTTTGATCTCCGATTTCGACCATTGTGCTTTCGTAGGCTAACGGTTCATCTTTGAATCCGACATATACCGTATCCCACATGTTGTATTCCGCCTCTTTGCCTAGATAGGGATACAACATAGGTGTAATCGCTGCGACATGTTCAAGAGATGAAATCTGCTGTACTTCCTCTTCGGAGAGGGGTTCGTCTGTATCGTGTTCCATTGATAATTGATGGCCGACATACATATCCATATCCCCGAATAGTTCTTTCACGGACGCTTCATTGGATTGCTCAATTGAAGCCATTAAGATCTGGGATGAAGCGATGATAATGGCACCCAAGCTGATCCCGATCAGAATAAACACATTCCGAAGCTTTTGAGACATAATCATGCCAACCATCCACTTCATGAGCTTCATACGTTTATCTCCTGTGCGAGAGCACTTAGCTTTTGCACCCGGTGGTTGTGAGCGTCCGATTCACTCAGTGAGAGATCCGCAACCACATGACCGTCGTGCATGAAGAGCACCCGGTGTGCATACGCGGCGACGTGAGCATCATGAGTAACCACAATGAGTGTTTGGTTATACGTATCGCTTAGCTGCCGCAAATGGCTCATCACCAGCTTGGAAGTATGTGAATCAAGACTTCCCGTAGGCTCATCGGCAAGCAGGATCGTAGGATCGTTAATCAGCGCCCTGGCGATCGCCACTCTCTGCTGCTGACCGCCCGACAGCTTGGACGGAAAGGCATGGGCCAAGTGGCCAATATCTAATCGCGACAGCAGCTCCATCGCCTTGGCATCCCCTGCTTCACTAGTCCCTTTGCCGAACATCAGGGGCAACGTCACATTTTCAAGCACATTCAGAACAGGAATCAGATGAAAAAACTGAAAGATAAATCCAAACTGCCGATTTCGAAGTTCAGTTAATGCCTGATCCTCCAAACCGGAGATCCGCTCTCCTCTTAAATAAATTTCACCCTCCGACGGGTTGTCCAGGCCAGACAATAAATGGAGCAAGGTTGATTTACCAGAGCCGCTCGTTCCCATAATGGCCGTAAAGGTCCCTTCTTCAATCGTTAAATCGATCCCGCTTAATGCGGTAATCTTGTGGTCAGTATCACTGCCGAACCGTTTCGTCACCTGTTGAACCGATAAAATGGTCATATCCTTTCCCTCCCTGCGAAACAGTTTACACCCCCTTTATCAATCGTCGTTATGCCTTGAATAAACACGGTATATCGGTTTATAAATTTTTGTTTATTTGTGCGAAAAAAATCATTCCTCTATAATCATAAGATGTCTGATGCAGGGGGCTAGGATGAAACTTCAACAACTCTTACTGGTCGATGACCAGCCCGAAATTATTGAATTAATGACCGACTATTTGGAAGCAAGCGGCTATACCATTTTCACGGCTTCGAATGCAACTGAAGCGAGTCAATGGATAGCTCAAGAAAGAATAGACCTTATATTGCTAGACATTATGATGCCGGGCGAGGATGGCTTCAGCTTCTGTAAACGCGTTCGGGAAAGACATACGATGCCGATTCTTTTTTTGAGTGCCAAAGAAAGTGATGCGGATAAAATCAGAGGTTTGACCATCGGAGCGGATGACTATATTGTCAAATCGGCTAGTCCTGCGGAAATTGTGGCCCGCGTAAAAGCAATTGGGAGAAGAATGTCGTCCATTGACGACATCGAAAGAAGCGTTATACCTGGAGTCAAAGTGGATGAGCGGGCAATGGAAATTAAAATGGAAGGTCATCTACTCGATCTGACATTCATAGAATATAAGCTGTTTATGTATTTCTATGAGCATCTGGCTCAAGTTCTGACCTATGAACAAATCTTGAATCGCGTCTGGGGCCATGATCTGTACGATTATCAAAATATCCGCGTCTATGTCGCTAGGCTGCGGGAAAAATTATCACCGTATTCCCACATCGTACAGCTGCACAATATTCGCTCAGTCGGCTACAAATTATCCGAGGCAACGAACGATGCGAAATAAAACCATTCCTTTGTACCTTTTTTTCATCGGGGCAGCCAGTTTGATATGGATTATTCCTGTCGTTTCCGCACAATGGATTGACCGTTACCTCCATCCTACCGAGGTGAATGTTTGGGATCATCCAACGGAATGGGTGGAGATGCTGTTGGCCGATGCCGGGGAGTGGGGGTCAGACGAGTGGGAGCATCATTTAAATGAGCATCTGGCTGCCACTGAGGTACAAATGTTGATTACAGCACCTGACCATCTTCCCCTCTATCAATACAACATGGAACAAAAGGACGATGATGCCAGCACAACCATTACCGAGCCCATGTACAAAACGACGGTATATCACGAGGGGTCAGTTGCAGGATATGTCTATTTGTCTCCCTCACAGCCACGTGTGATCTCGTCGGCTGATACGGATACAATAATGCTGAGATATGTGTTTGTCATTATTGGCTTGCTGTTGCTTGCAGGGTTGTATTGTATTCGCCGTCACATCGTGCGTCCGATTCAATCTCTAATTCAAGCCTCGAGTAAGGTCGCAGCAGGCGACTATCATATCCAACTCGGCTCTTCGCGTATAAAAGAGCTTCGCGAGGTATCGGACGCTTACCTCCATATGAGTAGAAGTTTGGCAGTCCTAGAGAAGCAGAGAGAAGAGCATGAAGCCGATCGAAGCTTTCTCCTCTCCTCTATCGTCCATGATTTGCGCACGCCTCTGTTTTCTATGAAGGGTTATTTGGAGGGGATTGCTCATGGCATCGCAAAAACGGAGGAGCGGAAAGTCCAGTATTTGAATCGCTCCCTTGAATTGGCTCGCCGTTTGGATCATCTCATTTCCATGCTATCGAAGTACAATGAATCGCATTTAATAGCCACGCAACGAAAGGTGGAGCCTGTAGATTTGGCGGAGCTCACAGATCGAGTGATGCAAGGACTTCAATTTCAATTCGACCAAAAACATATTACCACCATTCAAAAGTATGAGATCAAACAAGCCGTGGAGGCCGATTACGAGCTGCTGTACCGCGCAATTGAAAATGTATTCATTAATGCCATCCGGTTTAGCCCCGAACACGGGAAAATTGAAGTGGAGATCACGCAACAAGCTAGTGGGAGCATCCGCCTTGCGATTCGTGACGAAGGTCCGGGATTCTCGAAGGACGACCTGAGTAAGGTGTTCAAACCTCTGTATCAAGCGGACAAATCAAGAGGTTCCGAGCATCCGGGCATTGGTCTGGGACTAGCGATCAGCAAGACGATTATCGAGCATCACGGTGGAACCATCCGTGCATACAACAACCGACATCAAGGGGCATGCTTGATCATTGAATTAAAGTGATGTGGGAATGAAATTAAAGTAAATCACGAAGCAAAGCCTCCAGTTGCTCCACCTCAGCCAGCCCGTTCACCGCAACCCGGCCATCTGGAGCTAAGCGGACCTCGAGCCGGTTGGGAATATGCTGCAGGCGTTCTTCCAGATGACGGTACCGCTCCGTGAGGAAGTGATACCGCTGATTGCGGGACCCGATCCATGGACGACTCGTATCGAGAAGCTCCTGCTGGAACGGCCCGTCGATGAGCAGATCCGTAACCGCCAGCAGCGCGAGAACATCCGGGTCCCCGCCCTGCTGCAGCTCCTCATACTGATAGCCTGTGAATGTCATGATCGAGAGTCCTTCCTGCTTCAGCAGGCGGCCCAGCTCGGCGAGCGCGGCAGCCTGAGCGAAGGGTTCACCGCCAAGAAATGTGATCCCTTCGACTTGAGGCCCCTTCATGACCCTCTCCGCCAAGGCCTCTACCTCGACCGATATACCTCCGTTCTCCGCCCATGTGAATGGCACCGCACAGCCTTTGCAATGAATAGGACAGCCTTGGACTTGCAGACAAGCCCGCGTGCCCGGTCCTTCGACCTTGGTGGAAGGCAGAAATTTATGAATCCGCAGCGTAGTGACCATCAGAAATCTACCATACGGGCACCGCCAGACTTGACTTGGCGCGGGCGGAATGCGGCTTGCTTCTGAAGTCTCACGACATGGTGCGGTTTTAAGTCCAGCCATTCTCCGAGCTGTTCAGCCGAGGTGAAGCCTCCGTTCGTTCGCCGCTCCTCCACGATCCGCTTGGCCCCGATGGCTCCGACGCCGGGTAGATCCGCCAGCTCTTCTTCATCCGCCCAATTTACATCCACAGGGTTATCCATGGAGCCGTCTTCCTCTTCCCCCGCTTCTTGATCGAACAATTCCAGCACGCCTCGCTCGGCTACCGGACTCGACCCGGGCAGCGGCGGCGGCACAGGGGGAGCTGCCGAAGCATCCGGCGAGAGCAGTGCAGCCATGTCCGGTTGATCGACAAAGGGTACCCAAGCTGGCATCCCGGCTTTCCAGACGTGGGTGCGTTCAGATGGAATCTGTTTGCTGCGCACCATGTCTTGAATAACATTCAAGTTATAGGGTCCGTGTTGCTCTCCGTCAATGGCAAGCATCCACGCGTCGCTCGAACCACCAGACAGTGAAGGCCCGGCATTTCCTGATGTTGTGGCAAGCGTCTCCGATACATAGTGCTGCAGCTCCTGAAGCAGCTTAATGAGCTGATGGTTTGGGAAGGAGCAGCCAGATGTATTAAACAGATTACCGTAGCCCAACTCAATATTAAATTTGCCTTTGTTTCCAACTTCGCACTTGGCGAAGGCTTCCCAGCTGAGATTTGTTTTTCTCGATTCGGTGGTCCAATCATTTTTCCAGTACAGTCCGTTGGTACAGATGGCCAAGCCGTTCTTGCCGCTTCCGAAGACCGTCCCATCCACAAAGGCAATGATCCTCTCATCTCGGGGCAGCCGAAGGGACTGTGTGGCGTTGCGCAGCTTGCGATCGGGAATAAGCTCCTCTACAAAGTAGCCCTGACCGGTATAACCCGCACAGATGTCAGAGATCCGTTCTAGAGAAATAGATACCATAATTCATTCAACTCCTAATGTTCAAAGTCAGCACAATCGACTGGTCCTCCATCACTTCCTCGCTCTCCACCGTCATGTTCTGCGCAGCCGCGCGCGCCTTTAACTTTCTGTAGACCACCTCTTGTACACAACGCTTGTATTCCTCATCTACATCGGACAAGTATTCGAACACGCTGCGCAGCTCCGGGGCATTTTGAACCGTGACTTGAAAAGGACTGTCGCCGTTTTGATGAAATGTGAGCACGGACTGTTCTACTTTGCAGGTCATTCCCGACCCTTGACGGACGGGATTGATGCCGAATTCCTTCAGCGTCTTGAAGAGCAGCTCTCCATCCCGGAAATTAGTAGGGAACGAGGAGGACAGGTTCGTTGCCGGCTGGAACTCTTGCTGCTCGAAGACTTGCCGCCCGGCCGCTTCATTCACATCCGCCATGAGCCGCTCAATTCGCTCCCTGGATTCGGAGGTGCTGAAGATTGCGGTCCATATGCCATCGATGCATTCCCAGAAGAAATAATGTCTTTCTCCTTCGAGATGGGTTTTGATACTGCCGCCCCACTTCTCCGCATCGTAGCCTGCTTTACGGACTGTTCGCGCAAGCTCCAATTCTGTTTTGAACGTCGTGGGCTCCTTGACTTGCATAGAAGATACCCAGTTGTCAAAATTGTCCTTGCCCATCACTAGCCGCATCGTTAATGCCACAGGAACCATTGCCAGCGACACAGACATGTCTTCCCCTCCTATCGCTTTGCGTTGTTCTTCGCTAGGTTTAATTCTTGTTGTTGAATATGGGCTTGTTCGGTTTCGTAGTACTCCGACGTATAAGCAGAGTCCACCGTTTCGGCATCCAGCAGCTGCTCCAGCACCTCGATGTAATCCATGCAGGCTTTGCCCTTCACACCAATTACTTCCGCTTGAATTTCACCGTTCGGGAAGATGTGCACACGAATTTGTTTTTGGGACATGAGCTAGTTCTCCCTCCTTAAAAATCGACCGCGCGGCCGCCCCGGGCAGAACGAATATCCTCACGCTCTGCACTGGGCGGATTTTCATCCAATAGCTCTTGTTTGTACGCCATCCGATCTTCACGGGGCGTCGCAGCAACGGCCCTCACATTGGCCCATTCCCGGATCGCGTGGATCTGCTCGGCTTGGGTGACGGCGAGAGGAACAGTCGTCGCAAACGCCTTCTTGAAATCATCAAGCCGGATGGAGCGATTCTCTGAGAATGCCTCGAATAAAGCCGTGATCACCGCTTGCTCCACCTCCGCGCCGACATACCCTTCTGTCGATTCGGCCAACAGCTCCAGCGTGTCGTCCGTCAGCTGGAAGTCGCCAATCACCTGGGGGTCCCGCAGCCGTTTGTTAATATGGAGACGGAAAATATCTTTGCGCTCGTTCTTGGTCGGCAGATCGACGAAGAAAATTTCATCGAAGCGCCCTTTCCGGAGCAGCTCCGGAGGCAGCGCGTGAATATTGTTGGCGGTGGCGATGACAAACACAGGGTTCGTTTTCTCCTGCATCCAGGTCAGGAACGTACCGAAGATCCGGCTGGATGTGCCGCTGTCGCCTCCGCCTGAGATGCCACTGAAGCCCTTCTCGATCTCATCGATCCAGAGCACAGACGGCGAGATGGCTTCGGCAGTTTGGATTGCTTTGCGCATATTCTCTTCACTGCTGCCGACAATGCCGCTGAAGATCTGACCCAGATCGAGCCGCAGCAGCGGCAGATGCCACATGGCACTGATTGCTTTGGCGATCAAGCTTTTACCACAGCCTGGCACCCCGGTAATGAGAACCCCTTTGGGCGCAGGCAAACCGTATTGTGCTGCTGAATCAAGCCAGGAGTTGTTGCGTTTGGACAACCATCGCTTCAAGTTCTCCAGCCCGCCTACGTCGTCAATGTTGAGATCCGGTTTGATAAACTCCAGGATTTCGGACTTCTTAATAATCTGGCGTTTTTCTTCCAGCACGATGTCGACGTCTTCTTTGTTCAAGCGTCCATTCTCCACCATGGCCCGGGCAAACGCATTTTCCGCTTCATGGAGGGTGAGTCCGAGTGCGGCCTTGGCCAGACGTTCTTTGTCCTCCGGCTGCAGATCGAACGTGATGCGTCCACCGGATTGATTCGCCTGAATCATGCCTTCCAGCATGTTTTTAATTTCTTCGAAGGTGGGGAGTTCGAAATCTACAATCGTAATGTCCTTCTGAAGCTCCAGGGGCAGATGCAGGGAAGGACTGATCAGAATGATGTTTTTCGGGAACGGGCTTTTCTTCAAGCGCTGACTCAGCTCGCGCAGCTTGCGAATGATCTGGGGATCGGGTGTTTTTCCGCCCGTGCCAAAATACACATGAAAATCCTTCAGCACGAAAATGGCCGGCTGATCGTAGGATTCAATGAACTCGAGGCTCTTCAACGGGGCCTTCGAGGCCTCGCTTCCTTGTTGGCCCACTTCGGCAATACCGTTCGTAATGCTCCAGGTAAACACTTTGCGGACGGTCTTAATCAACCGTTCATTGCCTGCAGCAGCACAAATCAAGGAAAGCGCACGCTCCTCTTCCCATGTTGGCAGATATAAGATAGAAAACCTTGCCCTCATTAGGTTTGATACATGTGTTTTAAATGCAATATTCGCTGATGTTTCCACTATATTCCATACCTCCAAGCCATAAAAACTAAACCATCTAGACCATCTTCGACAAATAGATTGTCATTTCCTGTACAGTTCACGTATCTACGTCTGAATACTGTAGAAAAAATTAAAAAAGGAGGCTTCATAGCCCCCTTACATTCTTATTCGATTTAGTTATTCTTTTCAGAAAGTACACGGTCCAGGAATTTGTCAGCATCGCTGTTGAATTTCCACACGATTCCGAATCGATCAACCAGCATCCCGAAGCAAGATGACCAAGGCACGTCCGACAGAGGCATAATGACATGTCCTCCCACTGACAAATTGCTGAAATAGTCTGCCAGAGCGGCTTTATCGTCAATAACAATACTGATAAGTAACTGTGTTCCCCTCACAATGTCTCCTGTTACGTTTTTCATGGAAGGCGGCACATCGGACATCATCAACCGTCCGCCTGCAAATTCCAGGGATGATTCCATAATCATCGCCCGCTCCTGTTCCGGCATCGGATAGTTGGGATTCTGGGGGATATCCCCAAAGCGGACCTTCTTCACATGGGTGGCCTGAAACGCCTCCGTATAAAATTCGATCGCCTGCTCTGCATTACCATCAAAATTCAAATAAGTGATAACCGCCATTAATAAAACCTCCTTCTTGTTATATCTAAAGGATAAGCTATAATAGGTGACAGCTTAGATGTCATCTATTATAGCAGCTTTCAAATATTAATTTCACACAGGGTACCCAGGGGGCAGAGGATGAGCAAGTTAGAGCGGTTAATCTCTATTGTCATGATTTTGTTGCAGCAAGACGTCATGTCGGCAGCATCATTGGCCAGCATTTTTGGCGTTAGCAAACGAACCATTCTTCGCGACATGGAAACACTTGGCCTATCCAACATTCCGATCTATGCCGTTCATGGCGTGAATGGTGGGTATGGTATTATGAATAGCTATAAATTGGATAAACGCCTGCTGAACCATACGGATCTGCAAAATGTGTTGATTGCCTTAAGCGGACTTGAACAACTGCTCGTTAGCGAGGACGTGGAAAGCACCCTTAAAAAAATTGAAGCCATGGTCAATTCCGTATCTCACAAAGGTGTCATTCAACTTTCCTTCTATGAGTGGGAAGGACGCTCGGACATGCTCCCCACCCTGAGCCTATGTCAGGAGGCTATTATGCAAAGCCGACTGGTCTCCTTTGACTATCTGGATCGCAATGGTGTTGCTACGAACAGAAAGGTGGAGCCTTATCGTCTGCATTTTAGCGAGAGAAGCTGGTATCTAAGAGGATTCTGCCTGGAACGCAAAGCCTATCGTACGTTCAAGTTGTCCAGGACAGACCATTGCAAGCTTGAGGTGACTCGCTTTGTTCCTCGGGAGGATAGCTCTGAGCAGATGGCAGAAGCCGATTACAGCAGCAGGCTCGTTGAAGTCAAAGCGAGGATCACTCCTCGCATAAAAGAACAATTTATTGAACGCTACGGTCGAAAATGCATTGATGACTCGAATCCAGAAAGCTTGATCGCCACGATTCATGTTCCTCAAAACGAGGACGGCTTTCGCTTTTTAGCCGGTTTTGGCAAGGACCTAAAAATCATAACCCCTCTGTCTTATCAAGAACAGTTCAAAGCGTTTTTAATGGGAATGGTGGAGGTCTATGGCTAGACCAATACTTTAACAGGTTTTTATAAATTTACTTTTATGTTAATTTATAGAAAAAGGGATGGTAGGGACTAAGTCGATTGAATGGCATTCCTGTTCGAATCGGCATGCGTCTTCCCATAATTCTTGGCGACGAGTAAGCTTGGTTTGTAGGTTACCCTGTTTGAGCCGGAACGGGGCGGTTAATGAGGGGAAAAGGAGGTAGGAGAACATGACCATTTTGAAAGAAACGCACAAAATCGGCTTGGGCACTGCCCCACTGGGCAATATGTTCCGGGACATTCCGGAGGAGGAAGCCCTTGCCACTATTAAAGCTGCCTGGGACCAAGGCATACGCTATTTTGATACGGCTCCGTTCTATGGTGCAGGCCTTGCCGAGATCCGCCTTGGACAAGTCTTGTCTTCGTATAATCGTGATGAATATGTGCTCAGTACCAAGGTAGGGCGGGTCATCTCCGATGAGGAGACCGAGAATCAGGGAGGGATATTCGAATACGGACGGAAGAATAAGGTAATCGATGATTACACCGCTGAAGGCACGCGGACATCCATCCGGCAGAGCCTGGAACGCCTGCAAACCGACCGACTCGATATTGTTTATGTGCATGACGTCTCGCCGGACTTTCACGGAGATGAGTGGCTTGCCAAATTTGAGGAAGCTAGAACCGGAGCTTTTCGGGAGTTAACGAAGCTTCGCAAAGAGGGAGTTATTGCCTCGTGGGGACTTGGCGTGAATACGACAGAGCCGATTGAACTAGCCATAGCCCTGGAAGAAACAAAGCCGGACATCGTACTCCAAGCAACCAAGTATACGCTGTTGGACCATGAGCATGCCTTACAGCGCTTAATGCCCGACGCTCTGGACAACAAGGTTCAGATTGTGGTAGGTGCCCCTTATAATTCTGGTGTCACAGTTGGGGGCGCTCATTATGATTATGAAGAGGCACCTGCACAGATCAATTCCCGTGTGGAACAGTTGAAGGGGATCGCCCAACGTCATCAGGTCAGCCTGCAAGCGGCGGCTCTGCAATTCTCCTCTGCTCATCCGGCAGTGGCTGCAGTCATTCCCGGGGCTAGCCGCCCCGAGCGTATAGCAGCTTATTTGCAGGCACTTCGCGAACCGATCCCTGCTGCGTTTTGGGAGGAGCTGCTCGAAGAGAACCTTATCTCTTCGGATGCGCCTCTGCCGAACGCCTAGATATAATCATCATAAATCCGGTTGCGCTCAGCCTGCTCTTGCGGGCTGAGCTTCTGCGCGTCTGCAATCTCATAGGCACCAAAGGTATCATACAGCCTGGATGAGGGGTCGACTTCCACATAGGTGCACCAAGGCAGCCAATGATAGTGGCTCTCTAACACTTGGTTAATGAAATTGCCCGCTTCGTGTCCCAGGCCGGGCATGGCATAGCCTGTTCGGCCCTCCACGTCATTGGACTGCCTTGTGTTCTGATGAATAAACTCGGCAAAATCCAGATAATGCTCATCCCCCGTGATGATATACAGGCGGTAATACGTATAGGAACAAGCCGCCATATAGACATCCGCTCCCCCGCCAATGGTAATAATACTTTGTCCGCTGATGGAATAGTCATTGAAGGGATGAATGGGCCATGGTGTCGTCACCGGGAAGGTCCAGGCATAGGTCCACGTTTCCGTGTAATCTGCCGCTCCGATTGTGCCCTCCAGCCACTTGTCCTCACCCGTCAGATCATAGAGCGCCAAGAATCCCCACATCGCATAAATGCCGGCTTCATTATCCTGTACGTCCACATTGTCACAAGTCCCGCCGCGGTATTCCAGGTTCAGATAAGCGTTATCGTAAGACCAGTCCCCTGCTTTGATGGCTGCGGTTTTATACCTCTCATCACCGGTCACCAAATAAAACTGGACCAGGAACCGAATGACACTTGGGGTATTGGCTTTGGAGTCCATACGAATTGAGCTGTCTGTATTGTAAGCACGGTAGAAGCTTCCGTCATCATTCTGAATGTTCACAATCCAATCGGCTGTTTTTCTGCAAAATGCCAACCATTCCGGCTTCTCTTCCCCCTTCTTGTGCATGTAGAGCCAGGCATCCAGAATGTTCTCGATGCCGTCGGCCAGCATCCGAATATAGTGCGGATAAGGCTCAAATGCGCCAATTCCCGGATGATAACACATCTGGGGCAACCCAGACTCCGTCATCGCCGTTCTCACCCAAAAATCAACGATGTTCACACCTTTCTCATAAGCCTCGGCATGGTTCTCCTTGTCTCCATAGCGAAGCAGCTGATAGCCAATTCCAGGCTGTTGCCCAACAAAACCAAATTGGAACGACACACTGGATACATCCATATGAGGGAACTGGCACGAAAACGGCAAACCGTAAGCGTCACCATATTGCTGTGTATAATGGGTAAGCATGTTCATACAATCATGGAAATGACGTTCATTATCCACCTCAAACAGCTTATCCCGCATCCGGTCGTAGGTGCTCCTCCAAATCTCGCGCATCATGTGCTGATAGTCCGGATAGTGACCGAATTGGAGCGCTACGGAGTAGTGCTGTTCGAATCCAACTTCAACCGGGTGGTTGACGCGATTAAAGCTTATGGATTCCCCCTTGTAATCCAAACCGGCATATCGCCTTGCAGCCGCCATTTGTCCATTACAGCCTGGGTATACGTAGTCAATCGATAAGCCGTCAACCGAGGATTCGAATGCCTTTCGAACAGGAAAACCGTAATACAGGTAATTCATCGTTTGACTCTGTGGCTTACTCATGCCAAGAGCGCCGATGGTAAACTTGGGATCCACATAGTTGCCGGCCATTTTGATGTCGAGTGATCGCATCGTGACGTCAGAGGTCCAACGGGATAACGCAGCCATCTCGCCAGAGGCAATATGGTGCATGGCGAACAACGGCAAGGCGGAACCGGTCTCCATACGCCAGAAGTATTCCCCATCCAGGTTTTTGCCAAAGTCCGTGTCGCGGGCAAACTCATTTTGTTTGTACCAGACCCCTGGAGCGAAATAGTTGTAATCCCGGGGTTCTTGCGACTCGGCCATCACAAAAGAAAGCTTGGTGGAAAATCCAAGATCTTCACCTGCCTTCAAAACCTTCACTTTTCGAGTAACTTTAAATCCCGGACCCGCGGTTTCATAGGTGTCGACAAATGCAAATTCGGATCCGGCCGGGACAGCAAGCGTGCCCTGGGCAACGATGCGATTACCGTTACCGGATAATCGCACGTCACTATAGGGCTTGTCGTAAAACTCGTTTAAGGCGAATACGGTTTTCACCGTAACAAACATGGGACGCTTGTTATAATACAGCGGCTTCCCGCCCTTAAGTACCTCTACGCCTCCATCTGTGAATGAAAGGGTATACTGATCGTTTTCCAGTTTCAATGTAAATCCTCCTATACGGTAGATTGAATAGAGCCATCGCCACATGTTAGCGGTTACATTGATGAATGAGTATTCTTCACTATGGAAACACTTCGACACACGCCCATCCATTCCTGTTGTTTTTCCAAATCGCTTCAATGGTTCATAAAAAAGCAGGCGCTCTATCTGTTGAGCCCCCGCTTTTTTTGGATCTTCCGTCTATGACTTGTTCAAATAACGCACCGTATAGGCCACAAATTCAGCCACTTTATCAACAAATTGAATTGGCTCAACATGAAATCCTGCTCGCTCCATAGCTTCTCTCTGAATGGGTGCGGGTGAAGTATAGGGAAAGAGTCCGATCACGTAATGGGACTGCAAATCGAAAAATTTTTGGATGGTTTTATCGTCCCAGGCAGGGAAAACAGCTTGCATGACTTCGCCTAACTCAGCAATCGCTACAATATATTGCTTCTTAAATTCCACCAGCTTCTCCAGCGTGACATTACGTTCGATTATGGTAAAGAGCATGGAGATCAACTTTAAAAACCGGGGGTGTCGATCAGCTGCTTCCGCCCATTGCTGTGAGAACGCATCGATATCATCTGACAGGTCCTGATCAAATGTCTGCTTGAGGTCAGCGACCCATCCCTGCAATTCATCCAGTGCCACCAGAAGATAGATCTCTTCTTTGGATGAGATGTATTTATATAAGTTCCCTCGTGTAAAGGTCGTTTCTTTGGCGATCTTAGCCAAATCAATCTCATGAAATTGCTCTGTATCAAATAGTTTAATCGCAGCATTCTTGATTTGCTCGACGCGAATCTTGCGCTGCTCCTCGTTTCGAACGCGGTCAAATTCCATGGTGCACGTCTCCTTTCGGCAAAATTATAACATATTCGCTTGCGGTATCCTAAAGTTAGCTCTATAATGAGCTTAAGTAACGTTACGTCACGTTAATTATAAATGGGGAGATGAACATTGTGAATCAGCCAAAGGTTGTATTGATTACCGGAGCATCGGCGGGGATTGGCAAAGCTACAGCAAACCAGCTCTTGCAAGAAGGCTATATTGTGTACGGGGCTGCCAGACGGATCGAACAGATGAAAGATATTGAATCCAAGGGCGCCCGGATTATCGAAATGGATCTTACCGATGATGAATCGATGACTAACGCAATTACACGAATCATCCAGCAGGAAGGCAGAATTGATGTCTTATTCAATAATGCCGGATATGGCTCCTACGGCGCTGTCGAAGATGTCCCTATCGCAGAAGCAAGACGTCAGTTTGAAGTGAACCTTTTTGGACTGAGCCGTCTCACGCAACTCGTTCTTCCCTATATGAGACATCAACGCTCAGGAAAGATTATTAATACCTCCTCAGCAGGCGGCAAAGTATATACCCTGCTCGGTGCCTGGTATCATGCCGCCAAGCATGCGCTTGAAGGGTATTCCGATTGCCTGAGGGTAGAAGTTAAACCCTTTGGTATAGATGTGATTGTCATTGAGCCCGGGGCAACGGAAAGTGAATGGGCAGAAGTCGTCATCGAGCATGTAGGAAAGACATCGGGGAAAACTGCATACAGCAAATTGGCCCAAGCGTTTACGGAAACCTTTAAAACGTTTGAAAAATCGAGCTCCGTTTATTCTCCTGAGCGAATTGCCCACTTGGTTTCCAAAGCCATTCTTGCCAAAAAACCAAAAACAAGATATGTGGCCGGCAACGCCAAGCCTGTATTACTCATGCGCAAGCTGATGTCAGACCGGATGTTCGACCGCATTCTTTATCGTATGTTCAAGGTTAATCCTCAGCAAATTTGATTATTGCAGGGGGCCTCCTGAGCAGGCCCCTGATTTCCATTACCCTTGCTTAATTTGCAACGGACATATTAATCACCTAATGCCTCTAGTATTTCAATCTTGCCTCCATACTGCAATTCCGGCCAATCGGAAGTTAACGAAATGACCTCCTCCAGAGAATCCGCTTCAATAATGGAAATCCCGAATAGGTCTCCAGCATATTCGCCAACTGATTCTTGTGTTATCGTTTTTCGGCCACTTCCGGCAAAGCGCACCTTCTCATATCCATTCTCCCTGAGATTGTCCAGCCATCTCCAAAGCTCTGGAACATTCTGATCAAGCTGATCGTCTGGAACGACACCGCCCCTATACGTGAGCATAAATTTCATTACTATTCCCTCCTCATTTTCAGTTGCAATTTGAAACTGATATGATTATAGTAATAATTAACCAAAGAAGTCAAGGGAGGCTTTATGCAACATTCCAACCCCCACAATAGAAGATCAAATTGTCCGATTTCATTTTCTCTTGAGCTGTTAGGCGACTCCTGGTCCCTACTCATCATCAGGGATATTATTTTTGCAGGAAAGAAAACGTTTGGGGAATTCCTTGCCTCGGATGAAGGGATTGCTAGAAATATACTAACGAATCGTTTGTCCCGTCTTGAATCGATGGGGGTGATTACGAAGAGCCCCCATCCCGATGATCGAAGAAAAGACCTCTATCAATTGACAGAGGGAGGGTTAGATTTATTACCAGTCCTGTGGGAATTATCAGCTTGGGGAGCGAAGCATGAGCCTGCAACTGCTGAAACCCTGGCATGGTTGGCCGATGTTCAAATGAACAAAGACCATTTAATTCAACTCATAAGGGACACGGTTAAAAGCGGCGGATCGGTTTTTGCTGGGCCTGGGAGTGTAATTAGCCAATTAGATCAGGAGCAACCCCAATGAACCTGGATGGATTATTTTCGAATCGCCCCAATCTTGCCATAGGTCACCATGCGCCATACCCATTCCATCGGTCCGAACTTATAGCGTTGTAGCCATAGGTGACTCAAGACAGCAAGAATCGCATAGATAACGAACGACAAGAGTACACCTAACCAAGGACTTACCTGAGCGAACAAGCCAAAACCGAAGCTGTAAAATATCGTTGTGCAAATGATGGATTGTAACAAGTAATTAGTCAGGGCTGTACGGCCAACTACGGCCAGAGGGGCGATCCATTGCCGACCTATGGCCGTCCTCAGCAACAGCAGCAGCGAAGTAATATAGAAGATGGCCAATGCCGGACTCGCGATGAGCAGGGCAGGAACCTGGGCCAGATTCAGACCGGGATGGTTAACATCGAATGCCTCCTTGAGCACAAACTGGAGTGCGAGAAACGGGAAGCCGACTACGGCGCTCCAGATCCAGACCCGCTTGACGGTAAGCCGGTGCTTATCAAGGTCACGGAAGAAGCCGCGCTTGCCTGCATAAGCGCCGAGGAAGAACATCCCAAGCGATAGGAACACATTATAAAACATGCCGACTCGAATCATATTCGCATCCTCTGAACGCTGGCTATTCATTTCCGAAAAACTACGCGTTTGATACACCGTAATCGACTGCTCGGCTAATTGTTCCATTTGCTCCGGTGGTGGAGCCAATGCGGTAGATAACTTATTGTCGAAGCCAAAGGTTTGCCAGGCAAGCAATGAAGCCATAACGAGCAATGTGCCCATTCCAGTGACAAGCAGCGCTTTGGGAGATAGATTCCGAAATAGTAACAAAATAAATCCAAACAGGCTATAAATCAGCAAAATGTCCCCGTACCACACAAAGTGGCCGTGTAGAAAGCCTAGCAGCATGAGAAACAGCAGTCGCCTGACATATAAAGCCACAGGCTTTTCCCCTCGCTGCTGCAGCCGCTCCATGAAGATAATAAACCCTAATCCGAACAGAAACGAAAAAATCGAAATGAATTTGTATTCTACAACAATTTGCAGAAACGACATCACGAATTGATTCAAGCCGTCGTTCCATAGGGACACATTCAAAACTTGATGATACGGATAGGGGGATGAAAAAAGCGGCATGTTGGCCAGTAATATACCAAGCAGCGCGACCCCCCGGATGATATCCAACTCCGCAATCCGCTCACCACCGATAGACGCTAATCCCCTGCCTTGTTTGTTTTTCATGTCCTGCATCTCCTCTCTGTCATCCCATTTGCAACCTGCAATCAATTAACTGACCAATCGTTCAATTAATGAATAAAAAAAATTAGGACCCTCCTTGTGGTTTATTGGCGAGACCTGGTAAAATCAGATCCAAAAAAGACCGGTGTAATGAAGCCGTGAGATCCGAGTATAACCCAACCTCCCTCATGAGCAAGAAACTGGATATGCAGCTGTACATAATCATACTCACCTCGAATTTATTTAAGGCGGGTGAGAATTCCCCCTTTTGAACCCCTTCTTCCAGAATTTCATGGATCAAGTTGATTTCTGGTGCAATGATTTGATGCGTCAATTGTTCCAGATTCAGGTTTTTATTTGTTTCATCCAGCTCGCTTTGCGCCACAAACTGGGGAATGTTGTAGATCAACGAGTTTTGGTTCCCTTCAATAAAATAATCTGTGACGAGATAAAGTTTTTCAGTTGCTGTTAAGCGAGCATTTGACTGATCCTGTGTCCAATTCGATATCAAGTTCATGGTTTCATTTTTCAAGCAGGCAATGAAGAGCTCTTCTTTATTTTTAAAGTGATAATACATTAATCCTTTGCTAATCCCTGTTTTCAAACGCAGATCCTCAATGGATGCACCATAGCCTTTCTGTCTAAAAAGCTCTGTCGCACTTTGAATGATTTTCAGTTTGGTTTTGTTCCCTTGACCAGCTGGTCTAGCCATATGATTCCTCCTCCACTAAAGGCTTGAATTAAAGATACCATTAATTGAACGATTGTTCAACTAATTTTTTTCATAAAAAAAGGCATGCGAAAAAGGACACCAACGCCATGGTGTCCTCTTGCATGTCCTTCTAAAACCTCACCACTCTACCTCTTGCGGGAGATACTTCACTTTGCAAACTCCTTTAAAGCGTCTCCGTGTTTAACGTAAAGCCTTCGATCACGACATCTTCATCCACCTCGATGAGAATGCACCGTTTGCCTTGATAATTAACCTGCTTCACGTATCTCAAGTCTTGCGGACTGACCGAGATGGAGGCCACCTTGGTCTGAATCTTGATGGATTTGGAATTGAACTTGGGAATCACACTGCTTGCTTTGAGCTCATAATTCCTGTCATCTACGACGTTCTGGAACGCTTGCTCCATCTTCTCCGCCGTTACATCCGGCACGCCGCTGACCGTCAGCAGCTGCTCCATGTCCCGGTAATCCAGCTTCGGCGGTTCTTCCTCTTCATTGTCCTCAATGACCCGGTGGATTTCTTCATACACCTGAGAAATCGTGGACGCATCTAGCTGATCGCCCGCTACCTCTCTTACGATCTCTTCGAAAAAGCTGCGCTCCTCCAGCGCAGTCACCGTACGTTCAGCATTCAATACGTCCTCGATGAATTTCAGATTAGGCTCATGATTCTTCCCGGCACAATACAGTACCCGGTTCACATCCGAGACATTGTCCGTCACGCTAGGATAGAGAAAGCCCTGTTCCGGCGTACTGAGCTTGACGATCGGATCAACATTCACATTGTATTTAAACTCCCGCTCGGTATAGTCGAATAGAAGCGACTTGCGCTGCTGCTCTGTAGAGTTCACACTGCACAGAATGAACAGATGCGAGAACATCTCATCCTTGCCGGTTTCTTCGGCTTCATCGTTACGGCCCTTGGTAGGCCGGTAGTATTGCCCACGGACGAACGTGACTACCGTGTCGCGTTCATACCTGTTATCCTTCAGCATCTTCTCGACCAGATGCAGCATCAGGTTCATCCACTCTTCGGTATCACCTGTCACCATGCCCTGGTGCAGCAGCACACGGGTAGGATCCTCCGCTTCCTCCATGAACTTGAGCTCGTACAGCTTTTGATCCAGCTCGCCAGTCAGCAGTTTTTTGAAATTGAGCATATACAGCTCCTGCTTCTCCCGCTCAACCATCGCGAACGGCTGACACTCATAATGATAAATTTCTTCGCTATCTTTCATAATGTAGGCATTTAAAATATCGTGAATCGTGAGCATTTCATGGTCCAGCTTGAATTGCTTGCGAATATGAGCGACTTCTTTTTTGATCATCGTTGCAGAGCCATCTCCTAACTTTACTCCTGTTGTCTCATATCCATAAATACATACGAATACGCGTTCCACTTAATTGTAACGCCCCATCAGGAAAAAGAAAAGCTCAAAGAAGAGCCGTCATTCCTAATCCTGGTAATACATTTTGATTTCTTTCAATAGGTAACTTGCGATATCTTCCGGAAAATAATTGTTGAATTCATCCGTGTACGTTTCTAAAAACTGCTCATTCTCCACAAGCTCTAAAAAGTTTCGGCTCGCCGGAAACATCTGATTCATGTCATCAATAATTTGCCGCACTTTATCTCGGCTGGCAGGATCGTCATGCTGTATCGCATGTCTGATGGCTTGCAGCAGATGCCATACGTGAAGATCCATTTTTTCTTTGTAGACCGGATCATGCAGCCGCTCTAATTCCTCCATCAACTGCTCGTCCGCATGAAAGTATTTTTTAAAGGCTTGAATTTGCTTTTTTTCCCGACGGAATAGATCAAGCATGATAAAAGCATATTCATCCAACTCTTCCTCATTAATTCCTTCTACACGATATAGCCTGTCCATCCTTGTAATTACTTCTAACATATCATTTAATTCCGCTTGCTTCTCTTCGATGAGTTGCTTTTGGATTTGCATTAATTCCCGGTTTTTTAATGCCTCGTTCGTCATCTGCTCTGTTATCTCATCTAAAGAAAGACCAAAATGTTTTAAGATCATAATCTGCTGGAATAAGTCTATATCTGACCTTGTATACACTTTGCGGCCACTTTTGTTGATCTTTGTAGGTGTCAGCAACCCGATTTTGTCATAGTATCGTACGGTTCTGACCGTTGAGCCGACTAATTTGGCAAACTGACCAATTGTGATTTCCATCGTTAAGACCTCCCCGCTCTGATTATAACCTGTGACGTAACGTCACAAGCAAGTGATTGACGGAAGATAAAAAACGGCTTGCTTACGACGTTACGTCACAATCTATCATGAGTTCTATACTACATCTGGGAGGAAGCTGTATATGGATCAACCAACACACGTATCCTTATTTAAAAATCGCCCGTTTCTCTTTCTATTTCTAGGTAGTTTCCTGGCCATTATCGGGTTCACCATGTTTTTTATGACTACGACCTGGTTTGTCATTTCGGATCTGGGCTCTGCTCGTTCACTGGGGATCATCCTCATTGCTATCACTGTTCCCCGTATTCTCATGATGGCATTTGGCGGCGTGCTTGCAGATAAATTCAAAAAAACAACCATTATGTTTAGTACAAGCTCCATTCAAGGCATCTTGCTCGTCATCATTTTTTTGTTGAACAGCAATGACCAACTCACCTTTGGTTATCTGATCGTCTTGGGATTTTGTTTCGGGACATTGGATGCTTTCTCAGGACCTGCCGGGACCTCGCTCATCCCTAAGATGGTACCCAAAGAACAAATCAAACAAGCCAATGCCGTCATTCAGGGCCTGGGACAGATTGGTTTTGTGATTGGACCCATGATCGCAGGCAGTGTGATGGAATTCGGTGGCGTTACGTCAGGTTACATGATCGCAGCCATTATTGTGCTATTATCTGCTTTTTTCATGTTCCCGCCCTTCTTAAAAGAAGGTCCCGTGGACAATACCATCAAACAAACCCCGCTTAGAGATTTCGTGGAAGGCTTCTCTTATGTAAAGGCAAGCAAATTCTTAATGACAGGCATTCTCATTCTCATCACCTTAAACTTCTTTGCCTTCGGGGCGATTTCCATAGCCATCCCGATTCTGGTGGAAACCTACGGAGGAACCCCGATTAACCTCAGCTACATTGATGCAGCCTTAGGAGTTGGAATGCTAGTGAGCACGGCAATTATCGGGATCGTCAAAATACGCCGCAGGGGATTAACCTCGATTGTAGGCTTAATTGCTACCTTACTGGTAGCGATAGCCTTCAGTCAGATTCCGAATCTGTATATTCTGACCTCGTTGGCGTTCCTAATTGGATTTACCATGACCTTTGTCTCCATCCCGTTCTTCACCTCCGCCCAGGAAGATACAGACCCGCGCATTATGGGCAGAGTCATGAGTATTGTCTTCTTGGCCATGAACGGCTTCGATCCGCTGGCCTACGCCGGTGTCACGTTGCTCGTATCCCGAGGCTTCGATATTCAGTCGATCATTTTGTACTTCTCAATTATTGGCTTGCTCATTGCTCTAGTGACTTTGTGGAGAGGAAAAACGTATCGGAATTATACGTCCAATTATTGAGTAGCTACAGTCAACTATGGCGTGGCCGCTGCGGGAAAAGGGGGCTTCCGATCGCTGTTGTACCCAGATTTCTTGTTCATACCGCTTTTAGCGGATGAAATCCGGGTGCAAAGGCGAACGCTCTGCTTCTCCAGCCTCCCTCTTCCCTCCACTCCTACTTCAGTGACTGACCGGCAACATATTTATTGCGATTCAACCATTCTCAAAATCAACACAACCGCTTCTGCGCGGGTCGTGTTCGCCGCAGGCACGAATTGATTGTTGCCTCTTCCGTTGACCAGACCTGCTTCGGCTGCTAGCGCCACGTATGGCTGAGCCCAGGCTGGAATGCTGTCCGTATCGGCAAATGCTGGCTTCAATCCAGCGTCCGGCGTATGGCCAAGTGCCCGCATCACCATGGCGACCATTTCCGTCCGGTTAATCAGACTGTGCGGACGGAAGGTGCCGTCCTCGTACCCCGTAATGACACCTACCAATTGAGCTTCCGCAATCGACGGACTGGCCCAATCTGGAATGACATCCCGATCCGCAAATTCAACCGCTGCACCGCCGTTGGGTGTAAGCTCCATTGCCCGGGCAATCATGACGGCAAACTCCGCTCTCGTTACATTACTTTGCGGGCGGAAGGAACCGTCGGGATAGCCGTTCACGAAGCCAAGTCCGGTGGCCCGCTCGATGTCTTGTTGTGCCCAGTGCCCCTCCAGATCATTAAATGTGACCAGGGACTCCCCGGCCAGCATCACGTTCAGGTTCACATTCGTCACAAGATTGGCTGCGGTCAAATCGCTCTTCACGAGCTTCACACTAGTAAGTCCGATGGTTGTCGGCTCCTTGCTCGTCCCAATCGCTTCAAACGTAAGGGTCGCCAGAATGACCTTTCCGTTTTCACCGGCTACCTTGCCAACTTTGGTATGGGCAAAGATGAGTGATCCCCCTTTGGGTGCAAGGGGCACGGAGAAGCCCTGCAAGGAGCTTACCGCTGTCACATAGCGCAGACGGCTCGTATCAAACGCCAGATTTATCTCATAGCCGTACACATCGGTCAAGTGATCGCCAGTCACGGTAACCTGGATCGTCTCTCCAATGGCAGGGCGGTCATTGTCAACGGTCAAGGAAAAGGAGACATCCTGAGCAAACGTCGTATAAGGCAAGGTAGTTATCGATAACATCAAAGCCAGACATAGAAGTACAATGTTGCGTCTCATCATCGGATCCATCCTTTTTTAGTATAGTTGGAGAAACGGAGGTCGGCATCACGCCGGCCTCCGTCTGGTCCCTCTTACTCTGCCAACCAGTTTTCAACAATCATTCGGGCAACTGCTGACAATTCACGAATGGTGATTTCTCCACTGCCGAAGAGATCGGCCTTCTCCACATGGACCCAATTCGGATCCGTTGATTTCGTTCCATAGTATTTGGCCAGGTACGACAGGTCAAGGATGGTTACAGCAGTTTGACCAGGTACCAGAGTAATGATGCCGGAAGCAAAAGCTTTGACGGCTTCATTGAGCGACGTAATCGCTTGATTTACTGTAGCCTGTGAAGCAGAGCCATCATTCCTCACAGCCTCGGCCCGCTGGACTGCTGCTCTCAGCGCCTGAACCGAAGTGGTGGAATACTGCCCCACTTTGTTGCCCTCCACTACACTGTCCAGCTTCGATTTGGCGGCTTCAATGGCCTTGATCAATTCCGATTTATCGATAGACGGATCAGCTATGACACCGCTCCGGAATACCGAGATCGCTTGATTCAGTGCTGTAATCGCCTGTGCGATGTCAGCCTCTGTAGCATTCAGGTTATCGCGGACATGGATTGCTGATTGAACAGCAGCTTGCAACACGGCTTTGGAGCCCGCCGGATATTGTCCAGGCTGCGTTCCTTCTGTCGATGTACTCAGCAATCCCTGTGCCTGTTCAATAACGGCATTAAGCGCGGAGCCATCGGACAATCTGACCTGCATATCTACAATCGCATACTCCGTATTCAGGTTGCGGGCATCTGCTTGAGCAGTTACCACGAAGTCCGACAGGGACACACGCGTACTGCCTGCTGCACTGCTCACTGCGCTGCCGTTCAGCACGAACAGTTCGCCACTGTCTTGATACAGACTGCCTTTGGTTGAAGCGATGATTAGGATCTTCCCTGCTTGTGGCTTAACAGCTGTTGCAAGGATGTTCAGATCTTTTTGAACATTGGTTATGGCGCCTTCCGCCAGACTAATGATGCCACTGTCATCGGTTACGGTCTGGTACATGATTTTTGCCGGATCGTAATTGACTTCGACGGAGAAGGCATCGATGCCCGATACCAGATTATCGATACCAACGGACAGATGAACAGGATGTCCTGCGATAACAGTCGACGGTCCACTCAGCTCTGCGTTCTCTTGGTCTTGGTCTTGCTTGAGTTGCAGCGCGCTGAACGCGCCACGCAGCGCATAATAGGATTGGTCCGCTGCGTCTTGACCGATCTCCGCATTCGAGGCGGCCGTCTTCGCATCACTTAAGGCACCTGCAAATGTGTTCCAGGAATCAGGTGTATACAATGTGTTGTCCAGGTTACTGACGGCCTCGATCAAATCGTTCAGAAGTGTTTTGTCCGTCGCCACAGGTCCAACAGGGTTTGCCGATCCGCCACGGCCGGCTTTAACCTCATTGAAGTAAGCTTCTACTTTTGTAATTTCGTCTGCTGACAAAACCCTGTCGTAGATAAGAATTTGCGAGACTCTTCCAAGGAAACGGAAGGGGGTCCCTGAAGACATCGTATAACCTACCGCAAGATCAGATCGGTTCCCCGCAAGCGCTTTGGCGTTGGTACCAGGGGTGCCGATCACGTTGTTATTGACGTAAACAGCCCGATTAGCTCCGTCCAGCTGCGCGCGAACGCTAACCAGACCGTCCGTGGCTGTGGTTGTAATTTGTTGCCCACCGCCCGATACACTGCCATCCGCGTTACCAAAACGGATGTTCACCCGGTTTGTACCTACCCCGAGGTTGATCCCGCTCCAGCCGTCGTTGGCGGCCCAGGTTTGGTAAGCTTCATTCATGCCAAAATACACGAGACCATTTTGGTCACTGGAGTTGTTGGCTGTAGTTGTAGGTCTAACCAGCGTGTAGATTGTCATCTGTGTACTGCCGTTATAGTTTTTAAAGTCTGCCGCTTTGAGCGGTCTGGAGTTTGCAGCAAACTCCACATAATCGTAACCATCCTTCTTCACGGTCGGGTTGCCTGTTGGTGTTCCCAGACCATCTCCGCCGCTGCCCGGAACGTTGGCCGGGGCGAGCTTGGCTGGGACGCTGCCCATATTGGTCCAGCCGGTCACGTTACCACCGCCGTCTCGCTCCACGCCCTCGTCGGCCTTCAACCATAAATCAAGACCATTCCTAGGAATATCAGCAAGTTTCGTATCACTTACGACAACTCGAGTATGCGATTGACTCAAGACTTCGCCGTCCTCAGCCAGGACATAGATAACGTAAGGACCTGGCACCATCGGCGCATTCATCCCGATTGCGTCACCCGAGGCCACCGACTCATCATCGCCGCCATCGAAATGTCCACCGCTCGACGAGGAAATCCATATTTTTTTCGTAGCATCATCCAGATCCATAGCAAATCTCACTTTCCCGCCCGGTGCTACATTCACATCAGCCGGAAGCAGCTTGTTTGCTACTGATACAGTAGTGGTGAAGTTGATGGTCATTTCGTTCGAATTGGCTGGTGTGCTGACGACCAATGTCCAGTTGCCTTCGGTGGCAATCTTGTGCCCGCTCACCACGCGATTGCCATTAAGCGTATACGTGTAGTCTCCGCTCAAGGTCAGTTCAAGAGGGCGCACCGATGAAACCTCGTAGCTCTGCCCGTCTTCTACGTTGATGGCAGACGCGCTCTGGTCGACGTATGCCGTATGCTTGGATGTTGCTGTTGCTCTACCGTCGGCATAGACGATATAGAGCTTGTATTCCCCTGCGGCAGTTGGAGCTTTGATGGTTTTTGCATTGCCGGCTGCTTTCGTCATACGATTGCTTTCAGCAAAGGATGTTGTGTTCGCCGGGGCGAGCCAAACCGTGTCTTGTGCTTTCAACAGACCTCTGCGCTGCAGTAATTCACCGGTACCCATGATGACATTGGACGCCAGCTCGAACTCGGTATCGGCAATCAGGGTTCTTGGAATCATATGGGTATATTCATTGTTCAGACCGGAATTCAAGACAATTTCATTGCCTTTAAGAGGCCAGATGCGGGCTTCGCTCTTATAATTGTCAAATGTAATTCTTGGCGCGCCATTCTGGTTGTTGTTGCCGTCCACGTAGCCGTGGGTGGCAATCATATCACTTTTGCGCTTCCAGTTATTGAACTCATACAGACGGCTTTGTCCTGGCGCATGCGACAGCTTGGACTGCACAACATTTCCGATCATTTTAATGAACGTACTGCCTTCGTCCGGATGGAATCCGTTGGTCCAGTTATTGGAGGTTGTCGGCTTGCCTGTTGGATTCGGATCCAGAAAGTTGTAGTTCATCTCGGTGTAGTTCGTCCAGTTGTCTGGATGCCAGTTGCTGCTCTTGTCGGTAACAGGATTGTTGGTCAGAGTATTAATGGTGTCCCAGGTGCCGCCATTCGGCAGTGTACCGGGATCGCCCTGCCGTCCCAGCGAATAAATGGCGCCGGAATCATTGACGACCGTACAGATTTCCTCTACACGATTGTAGCTGATTTTGTTATTCCGGGACGTGGTTGTAATCTCCGGGGATCTGGCCAGACTCGTCTCATGCGTACCATGGTAAGGACCACCCGTCTTGTTGGTGCCCTGGGCCGTAAAGCCGAACCCGTCGTACTCATCCCAGCCCCAGCCGATGCTCATCGCACCATAAGTGGAGTCATAGAAGTAGTTGTGCAGCACCTGCATATTCGTGGTGTAGAATGATGCAAGCGAGTTGGCACCCGGGAATCCGTAACAGTTCCTGAACAAGAAGTTGTTTGTAATATAGATGTTCTCTGGCACAGCTTCTGTACCCGACTTGAACTTCTCCTTGTCCACGCCTGCCCAGTTCCGGATTGGCGTGCCGCCTGAGGAAACCCTGGATTCATGGACCTCCGGTTTATCATTCTCATAGATATGATGCGGATGACCAATGACAATACCCGATGCGAGCGTGTCGGCGATATAGTTGCCTGTCACTTCAATGTCCTTGACATCATTTTCGATATGAATCCCATTGAATCCGGTCAGCATGATCTCGCCGTCCAGCACCTTGATGTTCCTTGCCCCGTTGATCATGACCGCTGCTGGCGGGATATCATAGCCCCGGTAGAACGTCTCATGCCAGTTGATGCTGCTTGGAAAATAGACCGTGTTCACGATCGAGCCCTGAACGGACGCGTAACCACGGGAGCTGGTCGTTACTTTTCCTGATCCGTCGCTGAGGGTATAGGTACCTGTCAGCTCGAACAATTTGTAATCGGTATGAGCCAGCTTCAGCCCTTTGAACGTAATGTGCTTCACACGTCCATCGTCCGAGCCAGCAATTGGGGCTAGGCGATCCCCTACCGGAATTCCTCTCAGGTCGAGAACCGTCTCCAGCTTCGGAATGACGACGTCCGCTTTATTGATGTCTTCGCCTTCCAGCGGAATGTAGTACAGCGTGCTCTCTTTCTGGTCAAAATAGAAGTCTCCGCGTTTATTGAAGAACTCGAATGCGTTACGGATGACTTGGTTGTTGCCTGGATTGTATTGCGTATTATTGCTCAACGATTGCGAGATGGCTCCATATGGCATTTGGAAGCGGAGCATGACGCCACCGGGCTTACCGCTGGCTTCAGGCGCCTGTTCAATCGACGCAAACGTGACAAACGGCCTTGCCCATCTGGCGGTAGAGCCGCCCACGCTTTCGGCTTCGATATTCTGGGGGTTCTTCGTGTCTGCCTTCAGTCCTACGCTGGCATCGAATACGATTCCTGCCCGGATATTGTTGCCGTCCCGCCAGGCCCACTCGTTATCCGCAGCAGTGAAGCTGACGGTAGGCGTTCCATTGACTGTTCGGTTGGCCGCAACGACCGGGGCACTCAGCGTCATGTTGGCGATCTTGTCGTTCACATAGATCGAGCGCAGCTTGTCGTTCCGGTTCAGGGTCGTTTTATACGCCTTTAAGCCACCCGTCTGGGTAAGTCCCTCCGCCTCGGTCCAGACGCCCTTTTCCAGCATCTCTCCGGCGCTGATGACAGGCTTCGCTCCCGGAGCAGCTTCATAGCGAATCGTGCTGCTGGCGCTGCCGGAATCCTCCTTGGTGAAAACCAGCGTTTCATCAAGCGAATAAAAGCCGTCCGCTATTTGCACGACGATATCTCCGCCCGTTTTTGGTAGCGTTCTCACAACTTCTTTTGCTTTGGCTATTGTTTTGTAAGGCTTGGCTTGTGTTCCGTCGCCTGTGGCATCATTGCCCGTTGTCGCCACATAAATGGTTTTACTTACCGTGTTGCTGGTCGTCGTATGACTAGGCGAACTATCTGCAGAAGCTGCTGCTGCGGACAAGGGTAGCATGGAGAAGACCAGCATCAAACTCATCATCCAGATAAATGCTCTTTTCCTCACGTTCTAATAACCTCCCTAGATAAGGTGAAAATCTTAAACTGTTGAAAAGGTAGCCTAAAGTCCCGGATCGATCTTACGATCGCTGTTGTCCTCAGATTTCTTGATTTTCTAACCGCTTTAGCGGATGAAATCCGAGGACAAAGGCGAACGCTCCGCAGCGTTTGCTCCCGAAGTCGCTTTCTTTCAGAAAGCGTTGACCAGATTCGATTCCGTGCCTCTTCGGCCATTTTTCTTCAATGAATCAAATTTCAAATTTTAAGCGCTTTCACAAGCGCGCTGCTTTACATACTCAATCACCTCCACAATCGAGTGTCATCTCGCGTTATTTGAGAATGGCGCCGGCTGTCAGGGCGTTCTCGATCTTCTCGTTGCCGATCATATAGATCATCATTGTCGGCAGGCTTGTCATGAGCATGGCGGCTCCGATCAGCCCCCAGTGGGACACGCCGACACTGACGAAGAAGCTGTGCAAGCCTACGGTCAGCGGACGGAATTGGTCGCGCGCGCCGAGAATAAACGCTAACGGGAATTCGTTCCAGACCCGCATGAAGATGAGGACGGTCTGGGTCATGAGCGCCGGCATGACGATCGGCAAGATGATGCGGAAGAACGCCTGATACACGTTCGTGCCATCGATACAGGCCGCCTCCTCCAGCTCCTTGGGCAGTGAACGTAGGAAGGCATAGAGCATAAGCACGCAAGCTGCCAGAGAGAAGCCCGTATACGGCAGAATCAGCGCAAAGTGCGTGTCATTGATGTGGAGCGACTTCACCAATTGAAACAACGGAATAACGACGACTTCAATCGGTACAATCAGTCCCAACGAGACGTAGAACAGCATCATCCCGTTCCATTTCCAGGACATACGGCTCAGGCAGTAAGCAAGCATCGTCCCCACGAGCAGGGTAATAGCGATGGTCCCGCCTGTATAGATTAGGCTGTTCTTGAAATACAGCAGAAAATCATATTTGGATAACACCTCGGAGTAGTTCTGCCATTCCCAGGTGCTGGGCAAGCCGAACTGGTTCTCATAGGCTTCCGACCTGGACTTCAAGGAGGTCGAGATCATCCAGTAAAACGGGAAAAGAAAGGTGCAGCCCATGACAATCCAAAAGACGCGTAACACATAGCTTGCTTTCACGATCTCATGCCTCCTAAAACTCTACTTTTTCTCGGGCGACGAAGCGTTGAATCAGGAAGGAAATGAGCAGACATTGCACAACAAAAATGACCGCAATGGCTGTTCCCTTACCAAATTGCGAGGTATCAAAAGCCGTGTAATACATCTGATAAATCACGGTTCTTGATAAATCACCCGGACCCCCGGCCGTCATAACCCGCACATGGGCGTAGAAGGCCATTGAGCCTAAAGTCGAGAGAATGAGGACATATTTGATGACGTCCTGCAGCAAGGGAATCGTTATGCGTGTACTGACTTGAAAGGGCGTGGCGCCATCGATCAAAGCCGCTTCATAATAGTTTTTGGGAATTGTTTTGATGCCTGTATACAACAAGATGGCGTTCAAGCCGATGTACTGCCACAGGAAGGTTAAACCGATGCTCACCATGACCGTATTCGAGTTGGTGAGCCAGGAACGGGTCAGATTATCTAATCCTACCGCCCTCAATATGGTATTGAACAAGCCCCAGTTGGGCTCGTAGAAGGCCACCCAGATTTGGGAGATGACAATGACGGAGAGAATCGCCGGAAACATCGCAGCCGTCTTGAAAAACCTCCGTAATCTCGGGGTCTGGGAATCGATGAACAGGGCCAGTATCATGGAAAGCGGCAGCCCGATCAAGAGAGACATCCCGACGATTAAGTACGTATTCTTGTGCGCAACCCAGAACGAGGATTGCTGCATCACGCTCCAATAATTATTAAGACCCACAAACCCCAGGTTCTGAAAGCCATTATGGTTGTGGAAGCTCATCCATAATTGCGGCAGCAGCGGGTAGACACAGAATAGGGTAAATAAAATTAAAGCGGGAGCAGCAAAGACGGTTATCGACAGTCTGGTGCTGAAATACTTGTTCATAATTCACGCTCCACTATCCGTAGTTCAATCGCAGCCATGGGCCCGCCAGACGTCCGTCCGGCGGGATGACCTTTTCTCTATTGCATAACAAATGATTTCTTAATCAAACCATGTATTGGCTTCCCACTCCTGATTCATCACTTTGATGAAATCAGCAGCCGGATATTCGCCTGTCAGCAATCTAGCACCTTGCGTGGACATCTCGGAGGACATCCGGGCATCGAGAGAATTGAGAGCCATCGAAGGAATCATCACTTCCGCCCCGTTGTACCATGTCAAGAACTTCTCCATTAACGGATCCAGATCCGATGCCGTGTTGCCAGTCTCCAACGCAATGGCCGAACCTACCGATTCAAAATATAACGCATCCTGCATCGCCAGGAACTCGGCCAGTTGGACCGCCTCATCCGGATGAGCTGTCTTGGCACTGACGGCATAGCCGTTCAATGGCGAACCCCAGAATTGTACGACTTTGTTCTGATCATAGGCTGGACCTGCACTAGGGAATGGGAAGAAATCCACCCCTTCGATTTTTGCCATATTCGGCAATTCCCAGGTGAACATCCACAGCATGGCGGAACGCTTGGACGTAAACATTTCCATCGCCGGGCCATAATCCAGATTGGCAATGCCGTCTGCGAAGACGCCTTCCTTGACCAGTCGTTCCATCCGTTCAACCCCTGCCACAACAGCTGGATCATTAAAGTCTGTCTCATTGGTGACCAGCTTGCTCATGGCCTCGGGATCTTCGATCTGAACCATCTGCTGAAGCATGAACAGCTTCGGTGCCCAACCATCCTTGCCCGGGGTAGCGACCGGAACAATTCCATTGTCCTTCAGTTTCTTCGACACCTCGATCAGCTCATCGAAGGTCTGGGGCACTTCCGCGCCTGCTTGCTCGAACAGATCTTTGTGATAGAAAATAACCGGTGTGAAATACGTATCCGCGCCAGAGGCAATGCTATAAATCTTTCCGTCGAAATGTTCCAAGGCTTCAGGTACTTTGTATTTATTGAGAAAACCGCTTTCGGTAATATGAGGCTTCAAATCCATAATATTGCCTGCCTGATTCAAGGAAGTAAAAAAGCCTGCATCATTCCAGAAGACATCGGGCATATCGCCGGAGGCATTATAGGTTTTGATCTTATTGGCCATATCCTCGCCACCGCCGCCTGGCTCGAATTCAACCTCCAGGTTAGGAAACGCCTCGGCCAGATTGGGCTTAATAAACTGATCCATAATGTTATTGCGGTTTTCATCTGTCGTGAGGGTCATGACACGAAGTTTAATTTTCTCTTCCTTCGTGTTCCCGCTATTCGTCTGCTCTGTCGTGCCTGTCGAAGGAGACGGCGATGGTGAAGGTGAAGGTGCATTGGTCGATGAACAAGCTGCTGCTGTCATCATGGTGCAGGCAAGAAAAGCCGTTAAAAACAGTCTCGTGTTTGATTTCAAGGTTCTGACCTCCCGTTATTTTTGTAGGATGATTGCCATCTGAAGAAAGCGTTACCATCTACAAGATTTATTGTAGCGAGCCGCCATGGCCTTTAACAGAGACGATTCTAGGGGGAGAAGGAATATTGTCGGCAGTTAGGTACGAGCAACAAAAAACGTCTGCTAGAGGCTCCAACACGGCCAGCTCTAACAGACGAAGAGGATGGCTTCCGTCCACTATGATTGAAGAATCTCATCCTTTATTGATGTTGCTGATATACTTACTGGGCGTAATCCCCGAGTACTTTTTATAACACTTCCCAAAATAATTGGCATCGGAATACCCCACCCTGCTCGCGACGTCCTGAACGATAATATAGCCCTGATCGAAAAGCTCCTTCGCCTTTTGCATTCTAATTTGCGTTAGATAATCGTTGATGGTGGTGGAGGTTTCTTTCTTGAACACATAGCACAGATGGGTATAGTTCATATGGACGCCTCTGGCAATGTCCTCAATCTTCAATTCTTCATTGCGATAATGGGTGGTAATGTAGGACTTGACCTCCTCCACAATGACCGCGGAACGACTGGTTTTTTTTGCATGAACATGGACTATCATTTTGCTGATCAGACTCCGTATCCAATCTTCAAACTCACCCAAGGAATCCATTCGTTCGATAAGCCCGAACAGATCAGGCTCTGACTGACTCTGGACGATCTCATGGATATCCTGAGAGGTCTCCTCCAAGAATTCCAAACAAGTAGAATAAATTTCAAAGCCGGCCACAAGCAGCATGTCTAAAGAGGCATGCTGTAAACGGGCATGATCAAAAAACTCACTCAGCCATGCCTCTACCTCCAGGGCATTACCTGTCCGCATACTCTTCAACAAGCTGCTTCGCTTATCCATAGAATACAAATTCACCCTCATGACGGAACGCGTAATATGGGAATACTCAATCACGCGATTGCCCCCCAGCAGATAGCGATGCTTCAGGGCATAGAGCGCCTCCTTGTATGAGTCTGAGACGGCTTCCATGCCATCATGTCCATTCCCCAGTCCAATCGTATAAGCCCATCCATTGTCTTCTGCCATCCTTGCACCAATGGATTGACATAGCCCGCCAATGTCGTCCATGTTCTTGTCCTTCACACCAAAGATGAGGGCAAATTGGCCCTTTTCATTAAAGAAGCCTTCGTACGCAAGTGTAGGATCTATGAGCTGGTGTACTAGAGAAGGAAGACTTCTCCTCATCGCTGCTTTATCCTGTAAGCCCGATGGCGAGTCTCTTTCACTCCCCGCTAATTCAATAACCGCTGTCCGATAGCTCGTGGATTGCGTATCAATTCCCAAGCTGAGCAGAAGCTCATCCTGATGCTCAGGGTCCAGGTTACCCAGCAGCCAATCATTCAAGGCCTGCGTTCTCTGCAAGGATGCTTTTTCCACCGCCTGCTTTTTTAAATCATCGAGCTCTAATTTTGCATGTCTCTCATGGTTGATGAGCTGCTTCATTTCATTTAAAGAGCTTTGAATTTCTTCTGCATCAATCGGCTTCAACACATAATTGGAGACACCAAGTTGAATCGCATGCTTCGCATAAGTGAACTCGCTATGACCCGTCAGCACAATAAATTTGCTATGAAAGCCCTCTGACCTTGCCTTCGCAATAAACGTTAACCCGTCCATGATCGGCATATTAATGTCGACCATGATAATATCCGGATGCAGATTTCTCATGAGCTCCAAGGCATCCTCGCCATTTTTCGCTTCCCCGATGAGTTGAAGCCCCAACTCCGCCCAAGGCAATGAAACTTTGAGAGCCTGTCTGAAGTAATATTCATCATCGACAATCAACACGGTATACATGACCCTGCCCCTTTCTTCTATAGCTCGATGAGCGGAAGACGAATGATGACTTTGGTGTAGGAACCGGAGACGCTCTCGACCTCCAGTCCATAGAGGTCCCCATACAGCATCTTAATGCGACGGTTCACACTCCGGGCACCGAAGCTTGCATTTTTCTTATCTTCAACCGTAGGTTCCAGTAGTTGCTCAATTTGCTGGCTGTTCATCCCTACCCCGTTATCCAGCACCTCAATGATGATCTGATTGTTCTGCAGGTAACCAACGATTTGCAAAAAGCCTTTTTCCTTTTTCCACTTGAGTCCGTGATAAATGGCGTTCTCGACCAGTGGCTGGAGCATCAGCTTCGGAGTAGCATAGCGCATAATCTCTTCATCGATAGTCATGCTATAGTCCATATACTCCACATAGCGAAGCTTCTGAATTTCCAGATAGCTTTCGGTTAATTTAATTTCCTCCCGTATGGAAATCACATCATTTCCTCTGCTTAATGAAATATTGTAAAAATCGGCCATATACTTTGCTACTGCAATAGCTTCTGTTTTCATATTCAGCTTAATTAACGATATGATGGTTTCGACCGTGTTGTATAAAAAATGAGGTTTGACCTGCGATTGAAGGAGCTTGAACTCGATTTCGCCCTTTGTGCGTTCCTCCTCGGCAATCTTGGCCACAAGCGCTTCGATGCGATCCATCAAGCTATTGAAGCCGTCACTTAAATGTCCGATTTCATCCGTAGATTTATATGCGCTTCGCACATTCATTTGACCGTTTCTTATTTTTCTCATGGTGCTGGCCAGGATGAGCAACGGCTTCGTAATCGAACGGGACAGAAAGAACGAAATCCCCAGTGCAACAATGAGACACAAAATCCCGGTACGGATAATAAAGCGATTAATTTCCTTGTTCTCTGCCGTGATGACTTCAAGTGGGATCACACTGATGATCGTCCAACTGAGCGGTTCAAACCGCTGCGTAGATACAAGCAGCTTGTTCTGCCCCTTGCCGAGGATGAATCCCAATTCCCCCTCATCCGGATTGGGAAGCGAAATCGAGGTCATCTTCGTGAAATTTTGATACAGTAGCGACTTGTTTCGGGATGAAATGATACGATTTGTATCATCCAAGACATAGAATTCCCCTCCCTGGTAGTTTAAGCTGTTTTCATAAATGGCTGCAATGACCGATTCTTTAATATACAGTGCGACCATCCCAATGGTTTGACCCAATTCTTTGTGCACCACTGCTTTTGACACTGCAAAGACATTGCTCTCTGTTGTATCATACCGAAATCTGAAGGGAACCAGTCCCGTCCAGATCGTTTGATTGTTATTTGCGAGTTCCATGGCCGTCGGTTGAGGGCCGAATAATTGTGTCGCATACTGATTATCCCCGTATCCGACATCTGCCCACTGCATCCGGGAGGATAAGACACTGGCAGCTTTAACAATCGTATTCGGCTCCACAAAGTTGCTGATGATCTCCGAGATTCTCTTGCTCATCATTAAGCTCTCCAGTCCACCCTCCGACTTCTCCATGGCCATGTCATTGTATAACACCTCCTGTAACCGAAAATCTGTCGCCAGCATTTTGGAGTAATCCTCGACATACGTAATTAAGGTTTCGATGTTATTGTTAATGAGAACGAGCTCTCGCAACGAATTATTCATCGCTTTATCAATGATTGCTTTTTGAGAAAAGCTATTCGAGACGTAAGCAATGACGGTGATGAGAATCCCCACAATAATAATGATGGTCGCAAAGATTTTATTTTTAATTGAGATGCTTTTGAGATCAAATGAATATCTCAATTCCGAGCCCTCTCCTCCCCTTATTGCAAAAAGTTCACCAAAAATTAAACCGCTTTCATTTTTTTAAAATGAACATTCGACATGATAGGCTATTATTCCTTCTGAAGTTGCTTCTATAGGCAAATAAAAAAAGCGCTGTATCGCGCTTTAATACTCTCCAATGATAAACTACCTACGTTTAATTCGGCACAAATACATGACCTGCCCCTCCCGCACCTGGCGATCTGCGTGCAGAAAAACAGGAATATCTTGCCCGTTTGCCGTTTTTAAAATCAGACTCATCTGTCTAACGCTGCCTTGCATCTTCATTAAAGGTTGAAAATGCAAAACAATAAAAAGCGAGCTGGCAGGGGTCAGAATCGATTCAAACTGACAACCACACAAGCCTTTATGATCATAGCCCAGCAAGCTTAGAAGCGTGTCATCGGCATCCAAAATGATATGGTCTTCTGTAAGATACAATAAGGCGTTGAACTCAACGTCCATTTGTTCATTATTTGTCATGTAACATTCCTTCCGGTGCCAGAATTCACGCCGTATCTAGGTATTCTTTGATTAGTTGTATCGTTTCCTCTGGATGACTGATATGTGGGCAATGCCCTGTAGCCTCCATAAATCGCAGGGTGCTATGAGGAATCTGGTAATGGACAAAGGTGCCTACTTCGAGCGGGGCAATAATGTCCTGAGAGCATTGTAGAATAAGGGCTGGGATTGAGACCTCTGTCAAGTCTTGTCGGTTATCTGCCAAAAACGTCGTCCTGGCAAACTGCCGAGCGATCTGCGGGTTCATCGCGCAGAAGCTTTGTTCCAATTCATGGGCGAGCTGGGGTTGATCCGAATTCCCCATAATTGCGGGGGCAAGGTAATTCGCCCAGCCCGCATAGTTGGTTTCCATCAAAGTCAGTAATTCCTCCATCACTTCCTCATCGAATCCTCCGATATAGTCAGGAAAATCGTTCAGATAGCGAGGGGAAGGTCCAATCAGCACCAACTTCTCGAACAAGTCCACTTCTCTAATTGAAGCAAGAATACCAATCATGGCACTGACGGAATGACCGACAAAGATTGCGTTTTTCAATTCAAGCTCATGGCAGATGTCGATGATGTCTTGCGCATAACCGTTTAAATTTCCGTATCGATTGGCGTCGTAGGCTTGAATGTCAGATTTCCCCGAACCGACATAATCGAATACTACTACGCGATAGTTCTCTTCAAAGGCCGGTATTACATAACGCCACATCAGTTGATCACAGCCGAAACCATGGGCAAAAATAATGGTCTTCTTCCCGTTACCCGATATCTTGACGTTATTGCGGGCCATAATACTCCCGTTCATGGCAGCCTCCTTATAGGTCAGTCAACGTTCATGTATTGTATTATTCTAACACAACATGACTTGTTTTCCGAAGCGCATGGGGGAACAAAAAAAGCCTCCCTTTCCGGTTAACGGATAGGAGGCTCGCATATTGCGTCCTACGATTAAAAGCCCGCACTCATCCTATCCCGAAAGTTTCAGCTGTTCAGAATGAGTTTAGCGACCGTAACGAGGTCAAGCAGATCTATGGTGCCATCCCCGTTCACGTCCACCGCTTTGAAGCTATCCCACGCTGGATCTGTATTTGTCTTGCCATAGTGTTTCGCAATCAAGGCAAGATCGCCGACCGTATAACGGCCGTCGTTGTTCAGGTCGCCCCGATCTGTGACGTTGACCGCTGCTTTGAAGACTTGCAAGGCTTGACTCAACTTAGCTGTCGCCTCGGAAATTTGTGTTGCAGTAGCTTCCGTATTGTCAGCGACTTGCTGCGCCAATTGAATGGCTGCCAGCAACGCTTGTTTGGCGCTGGCCGTGTATTGGCCTGGCAGATGACCTTCTACTGCTGCATTATAATCAGCTTGGGCCGTTGCAATCATGTCGATCAATGCCGCTCTATCCACTACACCGATCTGAACGGTGTGTACTGTGCCGGCATGACTCGTTTCCGTGCCTGTGCTATCTGCCGTCACCAATTGGGTGACCTCAACATGAGTGGGGCCCGCTGGTGCATGCTCTTTCGCCCGGAACGACAATTTGATCAGGTTCGTATTCGGATTGCTTTGTCCCTCACCAAGATGGACGCCCAGAATACGGAGGGTTCCAGCAGGTTCTGTCTTGTAATCGACTACAATGAATTTCGATTCGTCAGTCGATACTGGCGGTGCGGCAAGTTCCAGTTTATCGGTATCGTACGTGACCGTCACATCTTGTGCCAATACGCTGCCCTGTATCTTGCTCAAACCGTAGACCAGGTCGAACGAACCTCCAGCCGATACACGATCTGAACCGGTTAACGTTACAGGTGCAGGTGATTTGGGTCCACCGACCGTATAGGTTCCAAGATCGCCAAGGTCAACTACATAACCATCCTGGAGTTTCTCATATTCGCCAGCAAAGAAATCATCCAGGTAAGAATGGCCGAGAATGAATCGGTCCGGATTCATGGCACCATAGTAGCCGGCATTGGCATTGCTCTGCCCGTCAAACAGCACATAACTGCCCTGCCATCCAGATCCGGATACACCCCAGCTGATAATGTGATCGATGTATGGGGCGAATTGCGTGAACAGTTTATACATTAGTGCGTATTGATAGCCCAGAGCATCCGACTGTCTGACATTGAGCTCTGCCGGAGCAATCGCGCCGCCACCAGGGGAGCTAGTTGGCAGCTTAAGATCAAACTCGGAGAAAGCAATCCCAGAGAGCAGACCCTCATCTACAAGAGAAGCATAGAGTGCCATGGCATATTGATTATCGCTGGCCAGGGTCTCTTTTACCGCATCATGGCCCTGAATTCCCATGTCTTCAATAAGAGGTCTGCCGTCATACAGCGGATCGGTGAGCCATGCCGTGTTCAGTGCCCGAATCATGTTGTATGCTGTTCTCGCCTTGGTCCGGCTAGCAATGTCGTAGTCGTTGTACGTCAGTTTCGGAGGACTGTCCGTGATGTAGGCGTCAATGCTGCCACCTGTGTCGTGTCCGTCAAGCTTCATGAACTCCGGCAGGTCAGCATAGTTGGCCTTGTATGCCGCCGCCATCTTAGCGTTGGGAGCCGCGATGTGCGCGTATTTGAAGAGCTGGTACACATAATGCTCGCGGATATCGCCATCAATGAGATCGTCCGTTAGTGCAACCAGCCAGTTGGTGTGCTTGAGGCTCGCTCTCCAGCTGTTCGGATCGGCCGGGATATTCTCACTGTGACGGCTCTCGTGGACCTCCTCGTTCAGGACATCCCATGAATTGAAGGGGATGATGCCGCGGGATTCGCTTGAGCCATACTTCGTATCTGTGGTCAGGAAGTGCCGCATCACATACATGGTGTGGTTGAACTGCACTCGTCTGGCATTTTCTTTGTCAACCTTCACCGTGCTCGTAACGCCATTACCTAATCCGTAGAACTGGGCTGTCCCGGTATATCCGGAAGGCAGGTTTGCAGGAATAATCTGTCTCATCCAGGTAGGGGCCTGGTTGTACCATGCCAAGACATGGCCGTGAGATTTGTACTCTCCAGGATTACCGGAATCCCTGATCGCTTGATAAGAGCTAGTTGGGAAATTGTATTCCCCCAGGCCAGGAGTAGTTGTTGCGCCACTCAGGGTATCACCCGTCACACTTTTCAGCCAGCTCGGGCCCCGGGGATGTGTAGCATCCGCCTTGAGATTGTTGCCGTTAACAAAGATTTCATAATGCCGGGCTCTCGTTCCGGTAACAGCTCCGGTTCCGATCGCTCCGACCATGAAGAGGTCATTTTCCCTGTTATAAATACTCTTAAGGGGCGCAACGACACTCTGATTCTCCTTGTTGACTACGGACGGAAGCGCAACACCGTTGGGATCAGGCTCCGTTATGATAATGTTGGCGACCAGCAGCATGCCGGTTTCTGCTGTGCGGCCGTTCTCGCCATGGAGCTCAAGAATGAAATTCGATGAATTCCCTGTGGAGGCGTTGATGCTGTGGTGAGCCTTCAACCACGTTTCACCGTTGTAGCTGCCAACCCAGTCAGGGTTGAGGTTATTGTACTCGTAACCTCTGAGGTAGGAATCCAGGTCAGCGTTGGTATTGCGGACTCTCCATCGCATGAACTTGCCCTGTGCACTCTTCGGATAGTACACATCAAACTCAATCGTTGCGCCTGCAGGGACATTGACAGCCGGGGACAACGGAGCGGCCAGGCTGATGCCGCCGAACGTACTTAATCCGTTATGGACGTAATTGATTTGAAGCACATCCGATTTGCCTTGGGAATCTGCAAAAGGATACGGAATCACCTTGTGGGTACTGCCCGCAAAGTCAGCCGGCACACGGTTATCAAGCGGCGCTCTGGTCGTCCAGGCATGGGTGGGCGCAGTCACTTTTACAGGAACTTTACCCGGGCCAGGATCCAGACGGAAGTACGGATCTGAACCGTCAGCCTTGATCTTTCCAGTGAAAGTCGCAATGGCGTCCTTCAAGCTGGTGATGGCCTCGCCGGCGGGAGTGGATGCATGACGTGCGAAGGCTAGCGCGTTATCGAACGCTTGGAGCTCGTCAGCGTACACCCAAGGAAAGGCCTTGTTCACATCGGATCCGTCATTAGTACGGCTAGTCTGGAGCGGGAATTCCTTGTTGCCGGCTTTTAAAGCTTCGGCTTGTGCAATGAGCTTGTTCCGTTCCAGTGTCTGTTCACCCTCCGCGGCAGCAGCCGGGCCCGGGGCAAACGCGAATGAGGAGAGCAGCATGATGACAACGAGGATACGGGAAATGGTGATGAATAGCGTTTTACCTTTTAGCACTAGTTTTGCTCCTTTTCTTTTGCGTTTTTGTGATGAGTGAACTCGCAAGACAAAGTAAGCCACTTTCGTGTGTTGGAATTCTCTTGGATGAAGAAATTGTTTGCGCTTCCATTAATGGTGGTCAGAAGCTTGGATACATCCCTCCTATGCGTTAATATTGGGTTCCATTAGCTGGCTGCGCTCTATGACACCGTTAGCTTAACATCACCGGACCAGGAAAAAAACGATCAATAATCCGGCCGCAAAACATGCAATTTTCGTCCTGGATTCGCGTCAATTAACATCTTTCCGGCGCTTTACACTTTCTCCGCAGCACAAAAAAAGCCTAGTATCCAGCGGATACCAATGCTTTAAGAATCGTGCTATATCGAGATTCCTGTTCAATTAATGATGGTGCATATGTTCCTTAATCAATAGGCCACTTTAAACGGGAGTATTGAAAACCAATATGATCTAATATATCATAATAATGGAACCGTTTGCATAACGGATCTGAACAGGATGCTGGTATGCCCTGGGCGTACAGGATCTAAAAAAAATAAGGAGGTTTTTTGATTTATGCTAAAACGTTATAGCCGAATTATTGCGTTCCTCTGTAGCTTGGTAATGTTGGCGTCGCTAATGCCTACCAGCTATGCCTCCGAGATTAACAACCTTGAGAACGCAGCAACGAATGAAACACCTACCGCCATCTTTGGAACTCCCGAACTCGGAGCAGGCGATCCGCTCTGGGACCAAACCATGGAGCACCCTATTGACAAAAGCACAGTACCCGCCGACCCTAGACCCCATGCTACGGGCACAGCCAAGATTCTGTGGGATCACGACTACCTGTATGCCCGCGTAGTGGTGAATGACAGCAATCTCTATCAAGGCGCTGGCGGAGATCATACGTACGACAGTCTCGAGTTTTATGTAGGCAGCGGCTCCAACGGCTCCAACCAATGGCGCGTCAGCTCGACCGGCGTGTTCTCGGGACAGTCCGCTGCAGGCAGAGCTGCATGGACCCAGATCACGGAAACCGGATATATCGTGGAGATGAGGATACCGAAGCGAACCTTGGTCCTGCAGGAGGGCAACCTGACCTTCGATGTGTATATCAACAACTCGACGGCACAGGGCGGCGATCGCTATGAAGTCGTCTCTGCTTTCGGAACTCCGGATGCGGGGTACTCCAGCTCAGCCTCTTTTACAGACAGCCTGCAGCTCGTTCCAGCCATTGAAGAGGACGCCAGATTCTCGATTCTCGCCACGGCGGGACCGGGCGGCAAGCTGGATTGGGTCCCACCCGGCGATGTACTGAGAGTAGCCAAGGGCTCAGACAAAACCTTTACCTTCACCCCCGATTACGGCAAAGTTGTCGATACCGTTACGGTCGACGACCAAACCGTCGCAATATCGGAAGGCAAGTATACGTTGACGAATATTCAGGCTAACCATACCATTCACGCAACCTTCAAAAACGATCCGGACGCAAGGGTATTGCCCTTTATTGTGTGGAATGACAATTTTGCCAGCGGCGAATATACGACGGCTGTCATTATTGACTTAGGCGAGGGAAAAGCAGCGTTAGGCTCCGCGCTTAACCCGGACTTGTTTACTCTGTACGGCAAGGACACGACCTTAAACGGCGATGCGGTGATTACCCAAGGCCCGCGCAAGATTACAAGGGTATACGCCAACGACGAGCCGAAGGTTCGCGGTTATAAAGGCCCGATCAGCAACTCGCCCGACTATCGGGAGGGACTGGCGAGCGGCCGTTACATCGTCGTCGAGGCGGAGTTCTATACGTCGACCGGCGGGAAGACCACGCTCGATGGCAGCAGCAACTCGACCAAGCAGGTGTACACCATCGTTCAAACCGGCGAGATCGTACTGACCGAAGGAAGTCCGCTTCGCAACGTCGTATTTGAGCAGGAGAAGGTGGTCAATCCGATTCTCGACAAGTTTACGACACACACGGACAACTCCGTCAATCACTCACTCTACCTGCACAAGGATGCAGACGGTCAAGTGGTCAAAGGATTGCCGCTGTATGTCTATACCCACGGCATGTCGCGCGGCGGCACCAACTCGGCGACAGACCAAAAAGCGGCCATGAAATCCGCTAACGGCTCGGTCGCTCTGATGAAAAAAATCGAACAAAACCCGGGCAAATACGCCAGTCATATTCTCAATATTTCCTATAACGGCATCTCCACCCCCTCCACAGAAAACGTCAAAAAGGTTATAGATGCGCTTGTTGCCAGCGGCGAAGTAAACCCAAATCGTATCTATGCGGCGGGCTTCTCGTGGGGCGGCCAGTATACGAACAACTTGGTCAACAGCTTCCCTGGCTTCTTCGCGGCTGCCGCGCCTATGGCACCGGTCAGCGGCTCGCCAGCGGCAAGCACCAACGAGCTTCATGCCAACCTGGCCTATTGGATGTTTTTAAATGCCCATAACACGGGAACGTACCAGACGAACCTGAATACCTACATCACGACCAATATGCCGAAAATGACCAATGCACGTGCTTCGCTCTTCGAGAGCAACGAGGCGCTGACCTGGCCGTACAACCAATTCGACCAACCGAATCTGAGGCCGAATCCTGCGAACGATCCTGTTCTGCCGGATTATATCGCGCACGAGGTTGAAGCGGCAGTGCTGTACAACCAGTTCACGATGGGAACCTGGAGCATGGCTCCAACGGCGCAGTCCGCTAACCTGCCAGCCTGGAACAATGATTACACCGACGTCTTTGACTGGATGTTCGCACAGAGAAAACCAGGTTCGCCAGATGCGCCGCGCAGCTTCAAGGCGACGGCTGGTGACGGACAGGTCGTATTGAGCTGGACAGCTCCGGCTGACGACGGCGGCAGCGCGATCACGGGCTACAAGGTCTGGCATGGCGAGATGACGCCGGTCGCACTGGGCGCGGAGGCGACCCAGCATACCTTCACAGGCCTGACCAACAGCCAAGCCTATACCTTCAAGATCGTCGCAGTGAACGAAAAGGGCGAGAGCGCGGAGATTATTGCGACAGCTACGCCGACGCGACCAACGCCGACGTATCCTATTTACTACCCTCCTGTCGACAGCAGCGGCAATACGGGCAGCGGAACAGACAGCGGTCCGTCGAAGGCGACCTACACCTTGAATACACCGCAGGATAAGCCCGCGCTCACAGACAAGGACGGTAACACCACGTTGCCCGGCGGTGGAGAGCTTGCGACCGAGGGCGGGACAACAATCAAGGTACCCGAAGGGACAACGATCGACGTGAGCGGCAAGGTGACCATCCCAACGGATAAGAGCGCTGAAGCGACACTGCCCGGCGGCAATATTACCGTGACACTTCCTGGCGGATCGACGATAGCTGACGACGGTACAGTCACAGTCCTCGGCGGAAACGCGCAGGCGAAGCTGCCAAACGGTCATCAGATGAATATCCATGAAGGATCGAAGATACGGAGCGGCGGCACGGTTGTGGCAGGACCGGCCGGCGCGAGCTTCGGCTTAGAAAACGGCCTGGTGCTGAACATCCGTGAAGCTACCGAGCTTGCGTTCGATGGCGCCAATCCACTGGGTTTCATCGTGATATCGAGTAATCCTTTAGGGGATGTCAACAGGAACGACTGGTTCTATGGCTATGTGAATTCCGCCTACATCTACGATCTGTTCAACGGCACGACGTCCACGACCTTCTCACCAGGCACCGCAATGACGCGCGCCATGTTCGTGCAAGTATTGGCTAATCTTGAAAACACAGACCACTCCGACTACACGAGTTCCCGCTTTAGCGACGTGGCAGATGGACAGTGGTACACAGCGGCAGTCGAGTGGGCGGCCGAAAAAGGCATCGTCAAGGGTACCAGCACCGACAAGTTTGACCCGAACTCACCGATGACACGCGAGCAGATGCTGGTGATCCTGTACAACTACATGAAGTACAAGGGCTATGAGCTCTCTGAACGCGACGCTATCCCCTTCGCAGATGAGCGTAAGATCAGCTTATGGGCGACGGAGGCCGTTCAGGCGCTACATGGCAGCGGCATTGTAGTAGGCAACCCGGACAATCTTTTTGCTCCCAAAGCCACAGCTACCCGCGCCGAAGTAGCCACAATCTTTGTAAGGTTCGTCGAATATCTGGCTAAATAATAGCTGGACAGAGTATTCTCAAAAGTAAGACGTTCATTGCCTACAAAAGGCTGGACGGAAAACCTTGCGTTTTCGCGCCCAGCCTTTTATTTTGAGACTAACTCCACTCTTCTGCTAAAATCGCGTAAAAATATTCATCCCACCACTCTGTCCCCGCCCATCCCCCTTTATTCTTAGTTTTGATATTCAACAAAATCAAGATCATCCCTTTCTTTTTCGCTAATTAAATATAGGTATTGAGTAGAACGTTACGTCACCGTTTATAATGAAAAACACGGTACTTGTAAAACAAAATTGGAACTGGATGTGGAGTGACGATATGGAACTTACAGTGGGGAAATTCGCCACAGCTGTCAATACGACGATAAGGACATTAAGATATTATGAGAAAATTGGGCTGCTTGTTCCTGAAAAGAAAAACGATTCCAATCAGAAAATCTATGCTAGAGATGAGTTAAAGAAATTTTATAACATCCAATTGCTCAAGAGTATGGGCTGGCCATTAAACGAAATTAAACAAATGCTTGAAGAGACTGCTTATTCTTTTAGAGAAATGGTAGACATGCAAGAGGCTGTACTACTCGATCAAAGAAATAAAATTAACTCGTCCTTGGCGATGATGACTCGAATAAAGAAGGTCATCCATGAAACGGGTGATTTAACGAACGAAGATATGATGCTGCTCATGAATGCCATTCGTTTAGAGGAAGATCAAAGAACGATATTAAAGCATTACTTCTCTTCAAACACAGTAGAACAAATCATGCCCAAAACCAAACAACAACAAATTGCATTCGACCGATTAAACAGAAGGTTATTGTTATTTTTTCAAGAAGCAATCCACAATGAACTAGGCCCTGATAGTCAAGAAGTACAACGAGAATTAAAGGAACTGTTAGCCATGGTTCCAGCATCTATAAATGAGCTTTTCAATTCAGAAATGGGCTCGGAAAAACAATCGGAGATGTTCAAAGCTTTGTTGCCTACGGATATGGTAGAATTTTTCGCTGAAGCGCTTCAGGTGTTGTATAACTCCCCGTACGAAGAGAAGGAGGACTAAAATATGAGTGAATTAAGCGCTCGACAGCATAATAAATTGTTGATTCAAATTATGTTAGGCTTAATGCCGTTTCTAATTTTAGGAGTCGTTCTTATCGCCATTTTTCAATGGGGTTCGATCATACCCTATATCCTCTCATTGTTTGTTCCAAACGACATGTCTTTTCTTGAGGTTACCTTACTAGGTTTAATCGTGGGTACAATTGTGGTCGCTGTTTCTGTGGCTCTTATCGTAAAAACAAAGATCGAACTTCCTCAATCAGAGGGTGGGGAAATGATCCTTCACCTAATGAAGACGCCCAGCGGGATTGCCGTAAGTTCACTGGGGGGCGGATTTTTTGAAGAGTTCTTCTTTCGGGGCGTACTCATCGGATTATTTGTTGGTTATACCCCTGTTGTAGATGGAATTGTAGTTATCCTAAGCACTCTGTTATTTTGGCTGATTCATATTCCGCAGTATAAGGGAATCTATTTAGCCTACGGACTAGTATTTTTCAACGGATTAATCTTTGCTTTATTGTTCTATTTCACGGAATCACTGATTCCTTCCATCCTTGCGCATGCTATTTATAATCTAGGTATAGGGATTTACTTTAGGAGAAAGTAGGTTGCACGAAATAGTCATACTCAGCCTAGCGCCAACGATTGGATTGAGCCATGCCATTTAGCTTGATATTTCATACTTATTTGACCACATAGGAAGCATAGAGTCCAGATAAGCTTGAAATATCAAGCTTATTTAGAGATTTACTCGATTTACGTTGGAATAAGGTTGAAATTTCATATAAATTGGTTTGAAAATATGGCTGACGAAGCATATACGACGGGGAGCTTTAGTGGTGGCTTCAGAAGCCGTACTCTTCGTTCGCCTCGAACATAGAAACGGAGGCCGGCATGATGCCGGCCTCCGTGCTATACACTATTGCAGTATCAGACGAGCCAATGCGATAAGGTCTTCAATGTCGATTTTTTCATCCTTATTGATGTCGTAGATCTTCACTTCATCCCAGTCTGGGCTGTCTGAGGTTTTGCCATACGCTTTCGAAACGAGCGCCAGGTCACCCACGCTTACTCTATTGTCATTGTTCACGTCACCTGGTAGTACAGGGCCAGTTCCCTGGTTTCTGGACTGTGCAAACATCCAATCAAAAATGTTCTTTTCTGCAAACGCCTCCTGGCTTGCGCCATACCTGAAGATGGTATCGGATTGGCCAAGCAGGTTACTGAACACTTGAGCTTCAGATTCATGTGGCGTCCAGTCATAACCGTAGTATGGGAAATTAAAGGCCTTGTTGGTTTCCAAAATATTCGCATTCGCATTTAAATCCAAACCAGCGCCTGTTGTGAAGTATTCTCTCCAGAGATTACCGGTCGTGGTGTCATTGATATGAGCATGCGCCCATATCGCCGTTTTTGTAAGCTCCGGGTTCGCGTTAACCTCTGCTGAAGTCGGCCAAACAACCGTTTGTCCTGTAATCGGAATGATTGCTGCGAGGAACTCAGGATTGCGCTTATAAAAGCCCACTGTATACCCGCTACCCGCTGAGAAGCCGGACATATAGACACGGTTCAGATCCACTTTGCCCTCAGCAGCCAGTTTCTCCACGTAAGCAATAAGAGCCTCGTTATTGTCCTGATTGTTCGCATGGTTCTGCGCAGCTATAATGTGCGCGTCATACTTGCCAGGGTTCTCCAGTTGGCGTTTGGAGAGCACCGCTGCGCCATTCGCGGTTGCCATGGGTGCATAGGCGTCTCCCGCAGGGCCGCCGCGGCCGCCGCCATGGTTGTAGATGAACAATGGAAGCGGACCTTGCTCTTCCCAAGACTCGTCGATCGCAATCAGGATGTCCATACTCCCTGTTCCGCCCGGGTTCGTCTGGTCAGGAACAAACTTGTCGAGCGCCGGGTTGACTACCGCTTGCTGCGTGAATCTCGGGGTTACGGTCGTGCCGTCTGTCAGCTTAATCTCACGATCCACGTTGATGCGGTAATTGAGGATCGCCGAGAAGGCGTTTTGCAGGTTGCCCGACACCATGGCCCCCGATGTATAGCCGTAAGCATCCCAAAACTCCAATTCGAGGATAATGTAGCGTCCGCTAGCGGGTGTTTCGGTTACGAGATCATCGGATCCAGGTGCGGGTGACAGGTAGCCAAGCGGCTCAGGATCGTTGTTGACATACACTCTCGTAATATTACGATAGCCATCGAAAATGAGTGTCGAGCCATCCAGCCTGGTGTTCCGGGCGGCTGCCGTGAACATGTCTGTGCTTAGGTCAGCCAGGTTGGCCGCGTTGCCTTCCCCAAGATCAATGACAACCGCTGTCGTCACGTTGCCGACGGAGAAGATGTCGTTATACACGCTGAACGGTAACTCCCCTGCATTTGCAGCCGCCTTGAATGTCGCGTGGATCGTGGTGCCGCTGGCGGTAACATTCGTAATGGTGTACGTGTTGTCTGTCACAGTCACTTCATCGCCGTTCACTGTAACGGTATCCACTTCGAACCCGAACGCCGGGTTGAACGTGAAGGTCACATCTTCACCATCGTTCACCCAGACATGGCCAGCCAGGGAGGATGGACTGATACTGCCATTCGCGCCGGATGAAGCCATGACGTAATGCTGAACGCCGGCAGTCACATTCGGTTCATAGAGCCGTAGTGCCGGTGTCTGATTGATCTGCTCCAGCAGTTGAGCGGCGCTCGTCGTGTTCGCCCCTCTGCTCTTCGAGGTGAAGCCGTCTTCCGTGCTCGTCAGAGCAAAGTTCCACTGGTTATTCCCACTCCAAAGGTACAGGGACACCGTGCCTTCTTGTTCATCCAGAACATGCAGCAATAGACTCTGCTGGTTACCACTGATGGCTGCGCCCGTGGTGTTGAGCGGCGCATGCTGGGCGTTGAAGCTCGATTCTCTTCTCAGCGGTTCCTTGCCCGCGCCTGGTTCGGGAGCGTTGTTTAATAAATAGTAGCCCGGGCCTTCACCCAGACCGCCGGATGCCGCCGCCGTGTTGGCGCCGAGTCCAAACTGCCAGATCATGTCGTCGGTCACTTCGGAGGTAATGAGGTCACCTTCGATGGTCACAGGCTTGGAAGCCATGCCAACCTGCGTGTCACCGGTCACGTCGCCGGGTGTTTTAATTGTCGCTTGAGCGTTAGATAGCGCGCCGTGCTCGGACACGACGAGATAGCTTTTGCCAACCTGGACATTCGCAGGGTCAACCTGCCTCCACGTGTCGTTTGGTTCTTGCGCTGCCTCCGCATGATTGGAAACAACTAAAACTGCTAACATTGCAAAGCAAACTAAGAGAGCCACCATTCTGCGCATGTAGCTACAACTCCTTTTTCCCCTTTTTTGTGGCCTCCGTATTAATCCGTCGATTCGAAGTCCATCATTCTCAAGATCAAGACCACTGCCTCCGCGCGGGTCGCATTAGCCGCAGGCACAAATTGATTATTGCCTCTACCATTGATCAGTCCCGCATCGGCTGCCGCAGCAACGACAGGATGAGCCCACGCTGCAATGCGGTCGGTATCCGTAAATGTCGGCTTCAATCCTTGGTCAGGCACAACATTCAATGCCCGCATCACCATGGCGGCCATTTCGGTGCGGTTGATCAGCTGGTTGGGACGGAAGGTTCCGTCTTCGTACCCCGTAATCACACCCGCCAATTGGGCCTCCGTAACAGACGGCCTGGCCCAACCCGGAATCGCGTCCAGATCGGTAAAATCAAAGGCTTCCCCGCCTTTGGATGTAAGCTCCATCGCCCGGGCGATCATCACGATAAACTCTGCTCGGGTTACATGATTCTGCGGACGGAACGTGCCGTCGGGATAACCGTTCACGAAACCAAGTCCCGCTGCTCTCTCAATCTCCTGTTTAGCCCAGTGATTATCAAGGTCCGTGAAGCTTACCGCTGGCGGTGGAGTAATATCGGCATCGGCAGGTATCACGCTCAGATTTACATTGGCTACTTGAGTCGCAGCGGACAGGTCGCTCTTCACAAGCTTCACCTGCTTAAGCTCGATCGCTGTCGGGTCATTGCTCGTACCGATGGTCTCAAACGAAAGCGTAGCCAGAACCACCGTTCCGTTTTCACCAGCAACCCTGCCAACCTTCGTATGGGCAAATACAAGCTCCCCACCCTTAGGGGCCAGTGGAACGGAGAAGCCCTGCAAGGAGCTTTCCGCTTTTACATAACGCAAGCGACTTGGATCGAAGGTAAGGTTTATCTCATAGCCGTACACATCGGTCAAGTGGTCTCCAGTTACAGTAACCTGGATCGTCTGACCGACTGCTGGGCGTTCATTGTCTACGGTCAAGGTAAAGGAAGCATCCTGGGCAAAAGCGGTGAAAGGAATAACAGCTATCGATAGCATCAGAGCTAAATATAGGCATAGTACTTTACGTCTCATCATGGGATCGATCCTTTTCTGTGAATTTAAAGGAGTGGAGAAACGGAGGTCGGCATCCCGCCGGCCCCCGTGGTATAGAGCTTACTGCAGAATGAAACGAGCCAATGCGACAAGGTCTTCAATGTCGATTTTTCCATCCTTATTCATGTCGTAGATCTTCACTTCATCCCAATCTGGGCTGCTTGACGTTTTGCCATACGCTTTGGCAACGAGCGCCAGGTCACCCACGCTTACTCTGTCGTCATTGTTCACGTCGCCTGGGATGACAGGTTTCACAATCTCAACGGAATGCGTACCGCCATTAATTTCCGCCTCGATTCCCTCGCCATCTGCCAGCATGACAAGCGTTACTGCGATATCTGCAATTCCCGCTGTGTTCTTGGCCTTGAAGCTGAGCTTAAAGAGATTCTGGTTTGGATTTTGTACGCTGTCATCCAAATGAATGCCCAGAATTCGAATGCTGCCTACTTGGCTGTGGTCTGTGCCTACAATGACGAACTTATCGGCATCCACGGTTACGGGCTGGCCAACAAGCTCTAGCTTATCAGCGTCATATTCGATTGTAATGTCTTGGGCATATACTTCCTCTTCCAAGCCTTCAAGACTGTAGGTCACCTCGAATGTAGCGCCAGACTGCACTTGAGCTGGACCTGACAATTCGGCTGAGCTAGTCGCCTGGTTTCTGGACTGCGCGAACATCCAATCAAAAATGTTCTTTTCTGCGAACGCTTCTTGGCTTGGGCCATATCGGAAGCTGGCGTTGGATTGGCCAAGAAGGTTGCTGTAGACTTGAGCTTCGGTTTCATGCGGTGTCCAGTCATATCCAAAATACGGGAAATTAAAAGCTTGGTTGGTTTCCAGAACGTTCACGTTGGCATTTGCATACAAACCGCTGACGCCAGCGCCTGTTGAGAAATATTGTGTCCAGCTATTACCAGCCCCGTCATTTTTGTGCGTATGCGCCCATATGGCCGTATTTGCAAGCTCGGGGTTCTCCTTAAGCTGTGCCTCGGTTGGCAAGCTGCCTCCTGCAAGTGGAACGATGGCAGAGAGGAACTCTGGATTGCGGCTATAGAAACCAAGGGTGTACATGCTGCCCATCGAGAAGCCGGACATGTAGACGCGGTTCAGATCCACCTTGCCCTCAGCAGCCAGTTTCTCCACGTAAGCGATAAGAGCCGCGTTATTGTCCTGATTGTTCGCGTGGTTCTGCGTAGCTATAATGTGCGCGTTGTACTTGCCAGGGTTCTCCAGTTGGCGTTTGGAAAGTACAGCTGCGCCATTTGCCGTTTGCATCGGTGCGAAGAAGTCCCCCGAAGGGCCGCCACGGCCGCCGCCATGGTTGTAGATGAACAATGGAAGCGGACCTTGCTCTTCCCAAGACTCGTCGACCGATATCAGGATGTCCATGCTCCCAGTTCCGCCCGGGTTCGTCTTGTCAGGAACAAACTTGTCGAGTGCCGGGTTGACGACCGCTGCCTGCGTGAATCTTGGTGTGATCGTCGAGCCGTCTGTCAGCTTGATCTCACGATCCACGTTGATGCGATAATTAAGGATCGCCGAGAAGGCGTTTTGCAGGTTGCCCGACACCATCGCGCCGGAGGTGTAGCCGTTGGCATTCCAGAACTCAAACTCTACGATAATGTAGCGTCCGCTTGCAGGCGTATCCTTGACGAGGTTATCCGAGCCCGGTGCGGGCGAGATGTAGCCGAGCGGCTCGGGAGCGTCGTTGACATAGACTCTGGTAATATTACGGAAGCCGTCGAAAATGTTGGTCGTACCGTCGAGTCTTGTGCTTTTGCCAGCTGCCGTAAACATGTCGGCGCTCAGGTCAGCCAGGTTGGCCGCGTTGCCTTCCCCAAGATCGATGATCGCTGCTGTCGTCACGTTGCCGACGGAGAAGATGTCATTATACACCGTGAACGGCAGCTCTCCTGCGTTTGCAGCCGCCTTGAAGGTCGCGTGGATCGTGGTGCCGCTGGCGGCAACCTTCTCAATGGTGTACGTGTTGTCTGTCACCGTCACTTCTTCGTCGTTCACTGTCACGGTATCCACTTCGAACCCGAACGCAGGGTTGAAGGTGAAGGTCACGTCTTCCCCATCGTTGACCCAGACATGGCCGGCCAGGGAGGATGGGCTGATACTGCCATTCGCGCCAGTGGATGCCATGACGTAGTGCTGAACGCCAGCGGTCACGTTTGGTTCATACAGTCGCAAGGCCGGTGTCTCATTAATCTGCTCCAGCAGCTGCGCAGCACTCGTCGTGTTCGCTGTCCTGCTCTTCGAGGTAAAGCCGTCTTCCGTACTCGTCAGAGCAAAGTTCCACTGGTTATTCCCACCCCATATGTACAGGGACACTGTGCCTTCTTGTTCATCCAGCACATGCAGCAGCATGCTCTGCTGGTTGCCATTGATGGCTGCGCCAGTCGTGTTGAGCGGCGCATGCTGAGCGTTGAAGCTCGATTCCCTTCTCAGCGGTTCCTTGCCTGCGCCTGCGCCAGGGGCGTTATTTAGTAGATAGTAACCCGGGCCTTCACCCAGACCGCCGGATGTCGCCGCCGTGTTGGCGCCGCGGCCAAACTGCCAGATCATGTCGTCGGTTACTTCGGATGTAATGAGGTCCCCTTCGATGGTGACAGGCTTGGAAGCCATGCCAACCTGAGTATCGCCGGTGACGTCGCCAGGTGTCTTGATTGTCGCTTGAGCGTTAGATAGCGCGCCGTGCTCGGACACGACGAGGTAGCTTTTGCCAACCTGGACATTCGCAGGGTCGACCTGCCTCCACGTGTCATTAGGTTCTTGCGCTGCCTCCGCATGGTTGGTAACGACTAAACCGGCTAGCATTGCAAAGCAAACCAAGAGAGCCATCATTCTGCGCATTGAGCCACAACTCCTTTTCCTTTTTTGTGATAAGCCCTTTTGTAAGTGCTTACAAGGAAAGTATAGTCTGTGCTCACTCAAATTTAAATTCATATCATTGCATCAGTTGTTGCCAAATCTTGCACAAGTCTCAATCCGATTAGATCGGACGAGCATACGCTTCGCGATACTCCTTAGGCGTAGCTCCATAGTATTTTTTGAACACGCGGCTAAAGTGACTTTCGCCCAAAAACCCGGTATGCTCTGCGATCTGTATGTTCCTCAAACTCGTGCCAATGAGTAGCTCCGCGGCTTTATTCATCCTTACTTGCGTGACATACGCCCAATAATTAATACCGAATTCCTGTTTAAATGCACGACTTAATTGGTACTTATCAATATCGAATCGGTCTGCAACCGTTTGTAAAGTTAAATCCTCTTGATATTCGTTTTCTACATACGTTTTAATTCGGCGGACAGCATCTCTCAGCTTGAATCTGGTTCCCGAAGCGAGCGAGCGAAGGGCTTGCGTACTCTCCGTAATTAATTGTGGCAGGTATGCGGTATCTTGGGCAATCGAGCTAATTCCGACGGACAAGGTGTCTGTTGATGTCGCGATATTGTCCATCACCGTTTCACTGATTTGACGCAATCGATCATCAGTTAAATCTTCACCCCCACCCACGAAGACGATTTGCCCGTTGCGGTGTCTCGTGCACATGATACAGTGGTTGTTGATCTCTGTTTGTCCCTGCATTAAGCATGAATAATCAATCTCCGAGTGCAGACTGTCCTCGAATGTCACAATCGCATAACGATCGATGTCCAGAATTTCGAATGCCTTCTGCACGTTCAGGATTGACTCTGCATCAATCTGTCCGGAGTACACCGTTTGATTCATTTCGCTGAGAATCGCTTGTCGGGCAGCCAATATGGACGTTTCAATTAAATCGCTTAACGATTTTTTAAGCAATTGTGCATCCACTGGTTTCAACAAATACTGGGAAGCTTTGAGTCGAAGCGCATCCCTCGCGTATTCGAATTCATCATAAGCGCTTAAGATAATGGTCTGTGGTATTTTTTTTAACCCTTGCATTCGCTCCAACGATTGAATACCGTTTAATAGCGGCATATGAATGTCCATGATCATGAGATCCGGGAGAAATTGTTCGACCATGGTTGCCGCTTCCTCCCCATCATAAGCATGCTCAACATTCGTTAGTCCAAGCTCCTCCCAATCCATCACTTTGTCTAAATATCGATGCAATGATAGTTGATCGTCTACTATAAGCAGCTTCAACTCGATCCCCCCCTTGAAGATATTAATTTCTAGGCAACACAATGTACACCGTTGTGAATACGCCTTCCTTACTTCGGAGCTTCAATCCATACTGAGGTCCGAATTTTAAACGAATCCGTTGATTGACGTTGAATAGACCTATGCTATCCGGCTTCATGTCCTGATTGTTCAATTGGCTTGCAAGTTGACGGTATCGATTCTTCTCTATTCCTCTTCCGTTATCATGAATCACGATTAGAATCCCCGTTTTGACGGTCACCACACGAATCTTCATTTTTGCTGATTGCGGATTTTCCCCAAATCCGTGAAGCACTACATTTTCCACAAGTGGCTGGAGGAGCAATTTAAGCACTCTATTTTTCAAAACGTCCTCATCTGGGATGTGAAACTTTATATCAATTCGATTGTCATATTTTTTGTTCACGATATACAAATAATCTTTGACGTTTTGAATCTCCTGTTTTAGCTCCACCATCTCTTCTGATTGTTTCATAGAGTATCGCAGCAGCCCGCTCAAGGACAGCACCAAATGGTTGGAATCTTCCGTATTCCCGCAAACAATTTCGGTTTGCAGCAGTTGCAGCGTATTAAAAAGAAAATGCGGATTGATTTGAGACTGCAGCGTTTTAAGCTCGACTTCTTTTAAGGCAATATCTGCTTGATAGTTTTGCTTGACCAGAGATTCGATTCGCACGACCAACTCTCTAAACTTATTGCCTATGACGTCCAGTTCGCGATATTTGTACTTATTTTTGATAATGTAAATATCATCTTTTCCTATCTTATCTAAATTGGAAAGCAAGCTTCCGAATGGGAGAGAGATTTTTGCGGTGATCAAGACTGAAATCAAAATGTTAAGCAACAAACACAACCAAATAAAGTCGATCAAATTAGATTTTAACGAGTCTGCTTGTTCGTTAATGACCGACTTGGGAATCGTTGAGATGATACTCCAGCCTTCTACAGCCGTAGGGTGAAAAATAACAAGTGTTTGATCTCCATCAAGCTCTGCCATGAAACTTCCAGAAAATCCGGGATAAATACGTTCGATGCCTGTAAAGCTCAGCTTGGTGCCGATTGCAGCAATCTCTCGGTGTGCGATGATGTTATGCTCATTATCGATCATAAAAATGCTTTCATTGTTATAGGAGCTTAATTCAAACAGCGCATTGATTTTGGCAATATCCAAGTTAGCGACAACAGCACCGATCGTCTTGAGCGTATAATCCTTTACGGGAAGCGCGATAGATAACGTAGGCAGATTATATTTTGATATATTAGTTCTGAAATAGTAGTCCTGCATATGAAGTCCAAGCGCTATGAAGCCTTTGCTTCCTGTTTCCGAAATGGCCTGCCTAAACCAAGGCTGATTAGTGAATGAATAGTCCCATTGCAGAGATTTTCTTCCATCCAGATTGTTTATATAATCATTCTTGCCTAAGATTAAAATATCGCTAACCATAGACTGCAAAGAAGAAACACCGAAAGCTACGTCAGCGATATTCCTTTCATGCTGGATTCGTCCTCCAATATCTATTCCCCTGCCTGGTATCATCATCCTGCGAACGGAATGATCGCCAGCCAGAAGGACAAGTGAGCGAGTAGCCTCTTCTAGATTAAAGCTCAGACCACGTGCCGCTTGCTCCATCACTTTATAGCTGGACTGCGTCACTTCCCGGATCAGACTTTCTGTTGAATCGCGAACCGATAACAATCCGAGCAATAATAACAGCAGGATATTTACAACCAAATAGGAGAATAAGATCGTTCGAATGATCGTTTTTCCGAGTAAAGAACGAATTAAAAATTTGATTCCCGTGTTCTTCATTCTGCACTTCCTTTAAGCGCTTTCAAATTAGTTTTATAATGTAATACATCGTTTCTTATTATGTATGGCCACATAATAGCAAATGAGACTACAGATGTCTATGTAAATTTTTATGGATCGTTGATTTCGGCATTGACCGTTTAATGTGACAGAAACCGCCTCAACCTCAAGCGTACAAGGAGTTGGGCGGTTAACATGTTTTTTTGTTTTGTTTGGCTCAGCCTTTAACAGCCCCCGCAGCGATTCCCTTCACGATGTGCTTTTGCATGAAAATAAAGAAAAGGAATATCGGCACCAAGGTAACGACCGTAAGTGTCATAAACATCGGCCAATGAACGGTAAACTCACCTTTGGCGCGATAGATTTGCAGAACAAGCGTGGAGTTCGAGGACGAGTTAAGAAACAGCATGGGTGCCAAAAAGTCGTTCCATATCCACATCGTCTGAAAAATAACAGCCGTTGTCGAGATTGGTTTCAGGAGTGGGAATATAATTCTCCAAAAGATGCCCCACACGGTGCAACCGTCGATAACAGCCGCTTCCGATAGCTCCCGCGGAATCGTTCGCATATACCCCATCATGAGGAAGAATACAAAAACGGAGCCATTCAAGTATAGCGCAATGAGACCGTAGAGCTTATCGATTAGATTCAAACCAGTCATCAGTTGGAACAATGGAATCAGTGTCGCCTGGAATGGAATCATGAATCCTGCTAACAAATAGAGCATAGCAAATTTAGTTACACGATTCGCATTGAACACGACCGGATAGGCCCCCATCGCGCCGATGATCACAACCAGGGTGACTGAGAAGAAGGTGATGGTCAAGCTATTTCCAAAGCTGCGCAAGAGTGCCGTTTCTTCGAAAACTTGCACGTAATTCGTTAGGATCCACTCTTTAGGGAGACCTATCGGGTTCCTCGTAGCATCTTGCAACGTTTTGAAGGTATTAATAATAATTAAATAAAACGGAAAGAAAACAGCTAATCCTATAGGGAGCATGACTAGATCGAGAATCCAATTGCGCTTTTGAGAAGTCATCATCATTACAAGTCCTGCTCCCTTCGTTGCATCATTGTAACCTGGAAGATTGCGATCACTAATACAATGAGGAAAAATACGACCGACATCGCCGATGCAAGACCGTATTGTGCCTCCGTGATTCCCTTTTGCACGATAACCTGGGTGACGGTCAACGTCTCGAAACCAGGCCCGCCCTTCGTCAAGGCAAATGGAATTTCGAACACTTTTAGTCCACCTGTAAGGAGTAACATCACGCTAACGGTCATCGCAGGAGCGAGTAATGGCAAGGTAACATATCGGAATTGCTGAAAGCGATTCGCCCCATCGATGGAGGCTGCCTCGTAATAATCCTTAGGAATCGATTGCAAGAAGGCTAAGTACAACACGGCATGCCAGCCTGTGATGGCCCAAGTCGCAACGAAAATGGTAGACAGCTTCGCAAGAAGCGGGTCTGACAGCCAAGGCTGTGCTCCGATGTTAAACAGCTGATTGAGGATCTTATTTAATACGCCAGACCCAATTGGTGCCAGAATAAATCCCCATATGTAGGCAATTAGCAATCCACTTGGAATGGAAGGGAAGAAAAAAATGGCGCGATGCAAATTCCTTGTTAAAAAATTTTGATCCAATATCATAGCAAGCGGTATGGCAAAAACAGTAACCAGCAAAGCCTTGCCAAACGTGAATAACAGCGTATAGGATATGGAAGCACGGATAGCATCATCAACAAACAATCGTTCATAGTTTCTAAAACCTACAAAATCATAGACATTCGAATAGCCACCGAAATTGGTAAAGCTTAAAAAGAGAGATTGCAATAATGGATAGATGGTAAACAAGGTATATACAATGAGAATGGGAAGCAAAAAGGACTGGAACTGTAGCTGTCGTTTAAATTTGATCATGGTTTTGCCTCCAAGTTCGGATAGTGAAAGAGAGGGAGCAGGCTGCCCCCTCCCCCTCAAGCCTCTATTGCTGATTATTCATCCATTTCCTTTAATTTATTGTCAAGGGATGCGGTAGCTTCTTCCGGCGTTATTTTGTTGGTCGCGAGATCCTGGAACGATACTAGAAACTGAAGTCGCAGGGCTTCTTGGTGTCGATTCCACGATACCATCGGCAAGTAAATTCGCCCTTCCATGAGTCCATCTCTATAAGCTGGTTCGTACGCTGGATGTACTTCAGTATCATAGCCATGAACCGTTATGATGCCGCCCGTACCTTCTTCGAACTCCTTTAACCCTTCAGTCGTTGTCAAGTAGTCAAGGAATAGCAAAGCCTCTTCTTTGTGTTGCGTCTTCTTATTGACGGCAAAGCCTACACCAGGAGCTCCGTTGTAATACGTGTTGCCAGGCTCCTTACCCGGAATCCCCATAATTTCGAAATCGATATCTGGGTTAATTTCCTCAATCGTCGGGATATTCCAAGGGCCGCCAGGGACCATGGCTACGTTCTCAAGAGCGAACTCATTCATGACTTGCTCACTCGTCAGACCGATCATGTCAGGTGACAGAATGCCATTGTCAATCAACCCTTCTTTCCACATCGTCAACACTTCGGTCCAGCCCTCGGAGAATGTCGCCTCTCCATTAAAGAGCTTTTCGTCAAACGTTGGGTCATTCGACAGTACATTCGCACCAAACATTGCGGAGTGAATAATTGTAATATCATGCATTCTGTCATACAGCGGAAGAATGCCAGCCTCCTTTAATTGCAAGGACATTTGAACGAATTCATCCCATGTTTGCGGCAGTTCAGTTATGCCAGCCTGTTCAAATAATTTCTTATTATAAAACAAGCCCCCTGCCCAACCTGCTTGTGAAAACGCGTAGATTCTTCCATCTTTGCTCACCATAGGTTTGTTGCTGTCCAACATCACGGACATGAACGGCTCATCGGTCAAATCTAGCGCGAAGTCGCCATCGATAATCTCATTGCGATTTTCCGCAGCGATGATGAATAGGTCAGGGGCCGTGTCAGACAACAGCATCGTCTGCAGTTTGGCTATGTAATCTGTTACCGGTGGGGCAAATTGAAAATCGAAGGAGATATGTGGATATTTCGCTTGGAAACCGTCCAGGACGGGCTTCATCTCTTTTTCATTGTTCCAAGCAAGGATACTCAGCTTGACCGGTGTCTGTGCTTCTTCACCTGTCGTATTGGTGCTGCTCGTATTTTGATTGCCCGGAGTGCCCGTATTAGTCGTATTGGTATTAGTATTACTACTGCAGGCACCGAGCACGACGGAAAAACAAAGAACAGTGGTTAATAGCAGCGAAGACGTTTTCTTCATTTCGTAAACCCCCTATAGCATCATTGTGTTTGTAATAAGCACTGGCTGAAAGCACTTACACGTTGAGTATACTGCTTGCTCGCTCAAATTTGAATTCATATCATTGCATCATTTGTTGTCAAATCTTGCACGGGCTTATGTTCGAATAAATTCTAATCCGTTGCAGAAGCATTCCGAAGCTGATGCGGCCAATAATCAGCGAAAAGGCTATCCCCAAAGTCATCTGACGATGACTTTGGGGATAGCCTTTCTTGTTCTTTTGGAGCCTGGGGCAGATCGCCCCCCCTGACCTCATCGCTGCCAGCGATGGAATGGCTGTCCGCTGCAGTCCGATTAAAACAGCGGAAGCCTTGTCTTGACTAGGTTTTTGCCGATTGCTTTCCGATCTGTTAAGACAGCTTAGGATGGTTGGGGACGAAGTTCGTCCCCAATTCGTCCCCATAAAATAATGTTCATGTCTCCGCATACCATATGTGTTGAGTACTGTGTGTTGGACAGTTTACTAGAAATAAAACCAGTCCAGTCATGTTAGTAACTGACTTTACCATTAGGAACTATGGGTTAACAACTACAGAGGTCATTGAGGAATTGATGGCAGATGAGAAACAAAAGCCTGCAAGTTAAACACGTGCGTTGAGGCAACCTGTGACAGCATAGTCGTCAGGTTCCTTTGCATAAGTCAATACATAATCTGATAAATTGAGCTGACTAAATCTTCAGTGATCTGGTTCGAGACTCATTTTCAAAATACATCCGCAACAATTGGAGAATCTCAGCCTTCTTCCGACTTGCTGGCAGCGGTAAGGGCGAGATAAGTGAATACATATACCTTAAGTCAGTTAATGATATGGATTTAAGAATCTCGTTTTGAGTCTCGGCTGTTGAGTTTGCATCAAAGTAAAGTCTCAGAGAGTTATTATAATAATCCCTTAAAGCATCCTGGTCTTTAATGAGTTCGATTGCCTCACTGATTTTAGATACCTCGTCCTTTTTACGTTCTCCAACTGGCTTACGAATTTTCTTAGAGTGTTTATTTATAACTTCATCCAACTGTTCCACAGAATAATTAAATACTGGGAAATGTTGATTTTGAGTATTTCTAGCTTGTAAAAGCTCTTTACAGTAGCGAAATACATCAACAATTATCTGATCGTAATTTTTTCTTTGCTCTTTCATATGTATATCACCAATTTCATGGTTATTTAAACTGTTTCTGTTTCAAGTATTTCCAAAATTTTGTTCGATATTACCTTATACGCCTCATGCCTTTTAGCATTTTGTAAATGTAGAGACATGCTAGTTTCAGAAACTATCCCAGATCGATGTGGAATAAAATCTCTAAATACATGTCGCGTTTTAAAATCATTATTGTACCGGAAGTGGCTATACTTTTCCTTACTTAATACAGAATCGACACTGAGTTGATCAATGTTACTATCAAGTACACCAATAAAATCAAGGTTGCTAGCGTTGCTCTTATAAATAGTTTCAAACACCCCTATCAAGCTCGGCTTATCACCGAAGTGTGCATTTAATAAGATTCCGCCTATATCATCGTGCATTGCATACTTTACATAAACACTCTCAATTTCAGAAATGTAATCTGGAACTCCCTGCATACTCACTTCATCGCCAATTGTCGGAATAATGTAATAGTCAGAAACCATAAATACACTTTGGGTTAGGATATTACTTGTTGGAGGGCAGTCGAAAAATATATAATCAAATTTCTCATCACAATTAAGCTGTTTAAGAATCAATGGCATAATAAACACGTTAAGCACATTCTGGGACATTCTTTGAGCTAAATCGTTTAATCTCGCATTCTTAAACACCATACTCGAAGGTATAAAGTTCAAGTTCCCCTGATACTCACTTTCTTTAATTGAAAAGATGATATTATCTTCTATATACTGACCAAGATCATCAATTTCTCCTGTCAAAAGTTGATAGTCGTTTGCCTTGTTTTTAATATATCTCATATAGAGTTCAAGAGCATAATTTAGTGTAGCATTGTATGGATATTCACCTAACTTTTGATAACCGCCTACATTATTTGCACATATGTGACTGAGAGAACTCTGTGGATCAAGATCTATCATTAGAATTTTTTTACCCTTTTTAGCCAACCAAGCTCCGATTTGAAAGGTGCTGGTGGTCTTTCCTACCCCACCCTTGTAATTTCCAAAAAAGATTTTTAAAGCTGCCACCAAAGCATCCCCTCAACTCAATAAAATTATCTACATATATTGTTATTTCGACAAAGGAAGGAAAACTCCTTTGTAACAACTTAAATTTCCAACAAGAAGTATTAGTAAGTTATTCCACGTATCTAGTCTTCCCACATATCCCACTCATGTAAGAAGCGAAACTTCTTCCCCATAAGTTTCTTCCAAGCAGTTTTTCATGTGTCACACTTCCAGAATATGCTACAATAGATGAGACCAAAGTCATGCATAAATTAACACGCATATAAGATTTAGGTAATCTCAGTCGACAAATAACTAGGCTCAAAATGATAACTTTGTGAGACGTGGAACTTCATTTTCACTCTAAGAGAGGAGATTTACAATGTTGCCTATAAACGAAACACTTGCTCATTTTTCGAACATCTACGGGGGTTCGAGTCTAAAGTGGACAATTGAGATCTATGAATTGAAAGACTTTCAAAGAACGCCGCGCTTGTTTAAAGCTCCACTGACGAGCACGATGGATATTAACTCTTTTATGGGGAATATTGAGGCAATTTGTGACGATATTAATGCTACGGCGAATGGCTCTCTCATTGAATTGATAGATGTAAGATCAGGTCGTCCTATTCAATTGCAGACCTCTGATGTTTTGACTTATTCAGCATTTCGAGTAGAGGTTACAGTAAATGCATTATAAGCCAAAGGAGAGTTTTGGTAGTTTTCAAGAACTTATTTAGAATTGGAGATCCCTTTGCCGATCCTAAACGTGAGCATAAACCACTACCGTTAAAGCGTAAAGGTGACATTAATTACATAGTTCAACGGTACATCGTTAAAATCGAAAAGGTTGGTAGCCAAATCATTCATATTGATCAAACTCGGCATAATAAAACTGTCATGATCTATGACAACTCGATCGGGATCAGAACAATGAAGATATTCAATTTATTCACTTACAAATCAAGATCATTAACCCTAAAGAGTTGAAAACGTCCGACTCAAAAGCTTTCCTGTTCGTTAACCATAAGACCAAGCACATGCAAATTTCGGACATCAAAATTATTATTGAACGAGTGAACCGCGGGTGCGGCTCAATCTTAATGTCTGCAATCATAAAACTTGTTTATCAATTGCAAATCCAATGTATCACAGGCAGGGGTAGACTGGGGTCAGTTTGATCGGTCGGCTCACTTCTATCGAAAGTTCGAATGCAGACTTAATATCAAAACAAACCATGTTAAAATCATATGGAATAACTAAGCTCGTCGGATTTCTTAGATATGAGTGAGTAACTCCACTGTTCCATATAGGATTAGGGTAAAATGTTAACGGTCATGTTATAAGTAAATGTATAAATATATTGAATTTTCTTATTGAGGTGGAATTATCTATGGCTAAAGTAGTCTCTACGGAGCAAATTGATAATGATAAAGTTCCATACTATTATGATAAGGTGTTGCAAAAAGTTTCTGTAAACATCAGAAACAAATATAACTCTGGTGACTATCTAATTTTAGGACAAGAGGGGATGTATATATCATTAGCAATGTTTGATAAGTTTAAAATTCAATTTTATAGTGTGATTTCTTTGACTTATAGATGTACTCAAAATCCGTTAAATCAGTTTGAATATCTAGATATAGCTTCTATCTATTCAATAACCAGAACATGTTATGAAACCTTTTTAACATATCAATACATCTATATGCAACCCGAAGAAATCGGTAATCACAAAATTAATGAGTTTAAGTTGAGTAAGGGCTCATATTTCGAAAGTTTGCAGTTGAAAATATTATTATACAAATTTGAGGGATATAAACAATCTATTTCAGGCTTTTCGGCAATACCGGAAGAGACAGAGAAAAACAAGAAGCGTTCTGAAGAATGTAGAGTAAAAATACTGGATAATGATATTTTTAATAACTTTAACGATGCACAAAAAAAAGATATTTTAAATGCCTGGAAACCCTCTTGGAATAGGATAGCCGACAAGACAGAGTTAAGTACATGGAATTCTAAAAATATGTATAATAGACTTTCACAACATAGTCATAATGCTTACACAAGTTTGATTTTATTAGATAAACACTATCAGAATTTGGATGAGTTCAATAGAGAATCAATGCTTATTCAGTTGTACGAATTTACCGCAATCTTGGTCAATGACTATGTAAAACTTTTTCATATAGATATTAGTATTTTTGCTGAAGATGAGATTGCCTTATTAAATGAGTTTTATTACCTTGCACAAAAAAATCCTGGGGACACTATATAATAGAATATCTCATCAAGCAGGCACTTGATGCAAACCTAGATGAGTGGACAAAAGTGTTAACTGTTATACAGTATTAAACTTTTTAGCTCATCGACCGTATAATATGGAGTTCTTGTATGGATTATTATCATGAAAGATGTGTGAGGCATAATAAATCACTTGGAGATATGTGGAAAGGGAGCGATAAACTATTTGTCTTTTTTCTGAGTCAGGTAAACCATTCTATTATACTGCACCAGGCAAGTGGTTAACACGCTTTATAAAACGACATGAACTAAAACCCATTAGATTTCACGATTTACGCCATACTTTAGCTACTTTACTAATTAACCAAGGCGTACACGCTAAGATCATTGCAAGCCGGCTAGGGCATGCTGACATTCGTACGACCATGGATATCTATGGTCATGCTCTAAAAAGTGCTGATCAAGCTGCTGCGGATACAGTTGCTTAACAAAACTTAAAATTAAATAAAACCAATATTTCTCAGTAATTTATGGCTATTAAATTGCCGTTTCATCACGCATATCTGTCCAACACTAGTTTGTAACTCGTAGTAAAACATATACACGGTGTGTATTCCTCTCCTGGCGACAAGAACTCTGGCTATATTCATGTATTTCTGTCAGTATGCCTAGCTGATGAAAAGAAACATTAGTCAGCTACCTTTTTCCCCAGTACCTCGTAGCCAAGGAGTTCACAACAGTACTCAATTCCCCTTGGCCTTTTATACCATCCATGATTCCGTCCGTCGTTGACGTCATGATAATACAAGAGAGATTGAAAAAGATCCGTAAGTACTTTGACCCAAATACGCTAAATATTGCGTATACGCCTTATTAGACAGGTTTCTTGCGTAGGAAATGGAGCTGCTTCATTCAGATTAGAACGAAAATTAGTTACTATTTTAGTACCAGGAATAATGTGAGTATCGCGAAAAGCGTGGGTTATCGAGGAAAGGACAGGAAGGCGTTGTTTAATAAGTGTGTATCTCACGCTGCGCAGTCAGCAAAGACTTCGCAGCAGATTCTGTGCCGAAATGCACCTGAATCCTTTTGCTTCACCTTAATCATGCGGAGGTCTCACTTATTGTGCAGGAGCTTGCAGGTGTGACGAAAAGTAGCGAACTACTTTCGCCCACTGCGATCTCCCCCCTTCTCTGCTCGGATTTCTATGGTCCGTCCGAGGTGCGGGAAAGGAAAGTCAAACTATTGGCACCGTTCGAGCCTCTCACACTTGGCATCGACGAGCGAGTGCCCGCAGTAAGCGTCAACTAAGCACAATTGTTGACAATGAGGAGAATTCAAGTGTTTTTGACAGCAATAAAACTTCTTAAGCCATTTCAATAGTCCTTCAACTTAGTTGAGATCTGGAGAGTACTTCATCAGGAAAACAAATGTAGAAGAGTTCGCACTATGAATCAGGCCGTTATCCATGAGCATCACAATTTCACCTTACGGATAGGACTTCTAAAACTACACTTAGAAATTAAAAAACACCTGATGCCATACGGTTCACCATTACAGATTCGAACACCCCTATCTCGAAATTTGAAGGACGGCCATTTTCATGGTGTAGGTGATGATCGTATGTCTGAATCCAATCCTAAGTAACAGAATGGGCATTCATTTCTCCGTATAGTTTTTTCCGAATTTTTGCACCGTTACATGGCCAGTTTAAGGGTCGAGGTTGTCATACAGGTGAGCCTGTAATACGACAAATTCGCAATAAGCGTGACTTATCACGACACGACAAGCTTTTGAGTCATAGCTCATATTAACCTTCTTACTGTAGGTCTGCCATTTTAGCTTTTCTAGATTAAATTATTGATTGAAAAAATCAAGATTTAGCAAAGCCCTATATCCTCTGATGGAATCTTGCTAATAATATAAGCATTTGACTGTAACATAATTGTCAGTAATTTCGTCCCCATTCTCGTCCCCAAGATCGACAAATCAGTCAGATGCACGAATTTATATTGATAAATGAATATAAAAAAACTTTGCTACATAAGGGTTTTCATCATTTTAAGTTTGGTGGAGCCCAGGGGGATGTATGAATCTTTGATTATATGGCTGACGAAGCTTACTCAACGGGGACTTTTAGCGGTAGATTCAGACGCCGTGCTCGTACGTTTGAAGTTATTTCTCTGTAGTCTTTTCTTCCACTTCCTGCGCGCGGGCGAACCCCCTTCTCTGGGTTCATCACCCCTAGGCAATCCACACGAAAAACGCCATCACATTTATGTGATGGCGTTTCGTTCGTATGGAGCCTAGGGGGATCGAACCCCTGACCTCATCGCTGCCAGTGTGGTTAGCATAGTGTCCTGTTATATACCGATATCTCCGAAAGCCTGCTGTAGTGCGGGTTTTCGGACTTCGGTCTTCTTTGCTGTATCCTTGGATTTCCGATGATAATCTAGAGTTCGTGATCATGGATGTGATCACAGGGATCTGTAACAGCATCGAAACATCAGTTACTGCAGGACTGTTTCTTTTAGCAGTTCCAATGCACTTTCCTCACTTGTATCGTTCGTTCCTAACACGCCACGGAAAGCGCGAGCGAGAATTGATTTTTTCATTACTTCGATATGATCGATAACGTTAGCAAGATCTTTTGTTTCTATTTCTCTTGCAAGCAAATTATCAAGAATACGAACTACTTCTCGTTGTTCATTCCACGAAGGAATCATTACCTTTACTGCTGAAAGCTCTTTTTGATTTATCTTAGGCAAGACTGACCGTGAACCAGCTGATGACGCTTGCTCTAGAAACTCATCCGATAACATATAGTACCATAAATATTTGGTATCCTCTTTTGCTTCTATCGGGTACATATCCGCACTACACAATCCATTAAAATCTACAAGGACTACCTTCGATAAATACGGCCGTATCTTTGAATAAAGAATCTGGCCTTTAGAGAATTTATGCTTACCACTAGTTACTCCATCTTCCCTTATGGTTCGGTACTCTAAAAGTCTACCTGTTCGACGCTCGATATTATCTGGTGCAATATGCGGATTATCCATGTATGAACTTGGATCAACTAAGTTGCTTTTAATATCTGCTACTTGATTGAATGTCTTCTTTACCCAACTATCCATCCCCACACCATGCTCTTCACGCCACTTCGCGGTGAGCTCCCCTGTAAAAGCCTTGTGCAGGATAGCAGCTTTACGTGTATCAAAGCTATCTAAAGCATTCTGAGCCAGTTCCTTTGCCTGATCAAGCTTAGCAAACAGGCTTTCAATACGGTCAACGATACGTTGTTGTTCGGCAATTGGTGGGAGAGGCAGTACTAAATTCTCAATACGATTCAGAGCTAGTTTCGCTTGAGTAGTTGCGATAGTTGACTGTTTTATTTGATTTTGCAAGTCATTGGATAACAATAGATACATTAAATATTTTTGTTCTAAAGAATTAAACTCCGTAATCTTTGCAGCATTCTCGGTTAAGTTAGCTCCATTCAGAGATTCAGGAATCATCCCTACCCTACCTATAGTACCAGCAATCGAAATAAATAGATCGTTCTTGGATATTGTATAGTTCCTAATTTTATTAAAGGTATCTTCCGATACATACTTTACTTTTTCGTAATTTACTGAGTTGTGTTCAATATCTGTAACACGAATATAAGGGCGACTAGTTACCTCCTCTTGTAATACATGTCCAGGAGGTAGTCGTTTTCCACCTTTTACTCGACCTAGTTTCCCTAGTCTAGTCCACACCCAATTCCCAGGCACCTCATACGGCTGCTCATCCTCAGGCACCAGCGCCTGTTCCAACATTTCTTCTGCCGATAAACTCTGCTTCTTTCCTCTTGCCATTAGCGCTGGACCTCCAATGACTTCAGTTCCTTAACAACGCTCAGGATCAAGTCAACGGCTTCTTCAAGCTGCGCAACGACTTGCTCACCGCTCTCAATTGGATCTGGTAGATCATTATAGTCCATTACACTATCATCTCGAATAAGCCCTAGATCAAGACTATTGTTCTTGACTTTGATTTGCTCACGAGTAAACACATTCCATCGCTCATCCTGTACTGTGTGACGATCTTCCACCGTATAAGCCGAGACAAAAGCATCAAAATGCTCTTCCTTGAGCGGTTTGGTTTTGCCGAACGACGACATGTTGGTGCGCAGATCATAAATCCAGACTTCCTTTGTATTGTCCTTATCGGACTCGCCGCGCGTAAAGAAGAGCACATTGGTCTTAACGCCTTGTGCGTAGAAGATTCCTGTAGGCAGACGCAGGATCGTATGCAAGTTGCACTTGTCCATCAAATCGTTACGGATAGACGCACCATCGCCGTCTGCAAATAATACGTTGTCGGGGAGGACAACCGCCGCACGTGCCTTATCGTTCGCTTTCAGGCTGCGGTAAATATGCTGCAAGAAGTTCAACTGCTTATTCGACGTAGGATAAGTGAAGTCATCACGAGTCGCACGCTCGCCGCCCTTTTTCGTTCCAAATGGCGGATTCGTAAGGACGACGTCATAGTCCTTCATCGATTTCCCTTGACTCGACAAGGTATCACCCAGCTTAATCGGCCCTTCGATATCATGCAGCATCGCATTCATCAAGGCCAATCGATGGGTTTCATGGACGAGCTCAGAGCCTGAGAAGGCATGCTTGCGCTGGAACTCCTGCAGCTCAGGCGATAGATCGAATAGCTCATCGGTCTGGTCCTTCACATAGCGATCTGCTGCAATCATGAAACCGAATGTACCGCATGCAGGGTCATTGCAGCGCTCGCCTGGCTGCGGCGACATAAGCTTCGTCATCACGTCGATCAAGACGCGAGGCGTGAAGTACTGGCCCGCTCCTGATTTCTTCTCATTTGCATTCTTCTGAAGCAAGCCCTCGTAGAGATTGCCGAGCCCTTCTTCTTTTGCAGAATACCAATCGAGGGCATCTATCGAAGTAATGAGCTTCTCCAGGTTCTTCGGTTCATCGATATTGGAAGAAGCCCTGGCGTAGATTTCACGAACACGCCCTGTGCTATTTTCACCTAGGTGATCAAGTAGATCCTTATAGAACTTCTTAAGATCAGTACCTTTAGGCTTAAGCAATTGATCCCATCGATACTGCTCAGGGATTTCTTTTTCAGTGTCGGTTTCTTTGGCCATCTTCAAGAACAGGATATAGGTGAGCTCCGTTACATACTGATGATACGTAATCCCGTCATCTCGGAGAACATTACATAGGTTCCATAGTTTTGATACGATCTCTTGGTTGTTCACGCTGATTGTCCCCCGTCTTCAAATAGATACTGATTCAAATCTGTAATAATGGTATCGAGCTGCTCGCGGAATATCTTGTTGATGCGGTTATAGCCGCCTTGGTTCCTGAATGCGCCTGTATTAAATAGATCCCTATCCAATATCGGCTCGTGCAACAGAACCGTTTCAATGCGCCCAAGCCAGTCCTGCTCCATTTTGGTAAAGGAATGCTTTTCCTTCAGTTTGGTGATCGCACGTTTCATACGTTCTTCACGGCTGACGAGTGCTGATCCTAGCGCTTCCTTGCGTATGAAGCCAATGATGTCCGCTGTGATGTCTTCATTGGATAGCTGCTTCCAAGCGGTGTTCAGCTGCTGTTCTGTGAACCCCTCGCGGTCCAGCTCCAAGCGCAAGCTTTTCAAGCTGTCACGCGTAAGATCGCTTGGTCTGGTACATACCACTTGAAGCGCGGCGATTTTATTCATGTTGTTTGTAATGAAGATCTTGAACTCATCCAGGTAGTCCTTAGGCTTTAAGCCTTTACCATAACCACGCTCATGAGAGACAAGCTCATCCTCTTTATCTGAGATCACTACAGCCCTCGGCTTACCCATGCCGCGTTCATTCATAATATCAAATATCCTGCGATGGTCAAGAATATAGGCTTTCGCTAGCTCAGTAGGCATGTGTTGGAGCTTCTCGATAAATTGATCGGGTGTGTCGCCTTCTGCGATGTCACGGAAATGAGTCATAGCATCTGTCGTCATGTTCCGCTTCTTGCGCTGCATCTTGGCCACAATAAGATCAATTTGGTTTTGCAGCTGCTTCTCGGTCGGCAGCGCATCAAGTCCATCCAGCAAATCCCCAAACGATGCAGAAGGCTGAACCACTACTTGTTTCATCGTACTAACATCCTCAAGCGATTCATATACGCCAACAGGGTCGTAGATTTCAAAATGCGTCTTGCCGATCTCAGGACAGAGACGGGTAGCACGTCCCATCATCTGTTCAAAGAGGATACGAGACTTGACCCTGCGCATAAAGACAAGGGTAGTTATTTTAGGAACATCAATCCCTGTCGTTAACAGATCTACCGTGACCACTATGTTTGGGAAACGCTCATTCTTGAAGCGTTTGATTGCCGCCTGAACCTTCTTAGGATTACCACCGCCAATGCTGCCTGTGATCTTCATGACCGCATCGTTGTCTACGCCGTATGGCTCGTAGATCTCTTTGAGCAGGTTCACGATGACATCGGCATGACTATCATCAACGGCAAAAATTAGCGTCTTCGCGTCCCCTTCTGGATTAATGTCCTGAGCTATCTCAGTCAATACGGTACGGTTGAAGTTCTCTGTCATGACTTGACGATTAAACTTCTCCACATCGAATTTCAACTCATCGTCCAGTTCGCCACTATTTGTAATTTCTCCCGTAACAGGATCGTAGATCGGGACGACTTCACCTTTCTGATAGGTGATGCCTTCTTTGCTCAGCTTGGTGACAATCGTATGCGGTGCATCATGATCGACGAGGTATCCTTCGACCACTGCTCGACGGTAGGTGTAATTAAACACGGGCTGACCGAAAATCTGGGTCGTTTGGATGGCTGGCGTTGCCGTTAAGCCAATTTTAACCGCATGGAAGTAGTCAATGACGGCGTTGTATTTACTCATGTAATCTTCCTGATTACGGTACAACAGCTCATCATCGCTCAGATCTTTGTCCAGGATATACCCGCGATGTGCTTCATCGATAATAATGAGGTCATAGTCTGAAACAGCAGGGATGGTGTCCCCTTCATTATAGAGTACACGCTTTACCAGGCTCTGTACGGTGGCGACATGCAGCTTGGTCTCTTTATCGAATTCTTTGTCACCAAGCTTCTTGATGTTATAGATATTGTCCAATGTCATGAGCTCTTCGATTTTGACTTCTTCAAACACATCCTGCGCTTGCTCGCCGAGCGACGTACGATCAACAAGGAACAAGATGCGCTGGAAACGACCAGATTTCAAGAAACGATACAACATGCCCAGAATGGTTCGTGTCTTACCTGTTCCCGTAGCCATGGATAACAGTACTTTGTCCTGCCCACCCATAATCACCTTCTCTGCCTCTTCAATTGCTTCAATCTGGTATTCGCGAAGATTTAACGCATCAGGATCACGCAGCAAATCATAAGGCGTTGCCTCCAATGCTTGATCGGCTGCCTCTGTATCTTTGCTCAATAACTCCATCATACCCTCGGGACTCATCCAACCTTGAAGCGCCTTGGAAATATTCGATTGCTTGCGTACATCGAGAAACCATATCCCAGACTTCGTTTCGAGTTGTTTCAAATACTTCCGACCATTCGTTGCAAATACAAACGGCACCTTGTAGCGACTCCATTGACCCACCTGATACTCAGCATGCGCCTCGCTTACGGATTGTGCATATTCTTTGCACTGATTATCGATGACAGATGGAATATCGGTGTACTTCCGTTTCGCTTCAATAATACCGACCATCTGAAGCCCAACGAATAAAGCATAATCGGCATGACCTGTTCTTCCGACAGCGTTACGAGTCGGCCATTCCGCAATCGCAAGGTTAAGACCTTTTTGAGGACGTGTCCCTTTCGAATGGCGCAAGTTGACCGTATCCGCTTCCCACCCAACCTTCCGCAACTGCTCATCGATAATATATCTCGTTTGCTCCTCAGATAGCTGAAGCTGTTGAACGGCACGACTTCCTCTTGACGTGCGTTCCTCTATCGTCATCGTTTGGCCTACTTGGACTTGTGCAGCCAGCTTCTGCAGCTCTGCAATCTTGGCTTCTTGTTCCCGAATAATTGTTTCGTAGTCCACAGTGGCTTGAGACTGTTCGAGAGGCAATATAAACCTTTCAGGCTGATACTGCCAGTCTCCGTACGTTTGCATAAACCAAATGCCTAGCTCATGCGCCATGCCCATCAGAACTTTGCATTGTTCAAGCGAATCGTAGTTGGCATGAACCGCTTTATTTCGAGCCATGCGCAAGCTATATAGAATATCGTCGATTTCACGCGGCAGTAACCCTTGCCCCTTCAAGAGCTTGATTCGATTGGCATGCGTATTGTCATAGCTTGGCGGTTCAATCCTATCGTACTGCATCATGAGATTGACGATCGTCTCGCCCAGCAGGCCTAACTTGATTAAACAAGAATTAGGATCTGAATAAAGATATTGCTCTGCGGTTGCTCCGATTTGAGCCAGTACAGGAAAGGTATTGTCTAAGAATATAAAATTAGATTCCATTTTTAATTCTCCTTGTGTAATCTTGCCTGACTGACCTAGGTGTCAATTTCGCAATCGTGTACTGAAACTTTTGACCTACTATTTCGACAAACAAGGTACAAATACCTCCTAGAATGCGGAAATTCCCCCTTTTGAGAAATCAGGAATCTCATCGTTAATCTAGGGGAAGGCTCCACCGGCCGAGAGAACGATATCATGTAAGGCGCGGCGCATCATTATGCAACCTAATTGGAAACCATGGTATAATAATATTGATAAGGATTGGAGTTGATTCGGATGCATGACCTGCTGGACCCCAAGAACGATTTTGTCTTTAAACGTATCTTTGGCAGTGAAGAGAATAAGGATATCCTGCTTGCTTTCCTCAATAGAACCTTTATGGAAGCTGGGGAGCCTCCTTTGACTGAGATCCTTCTCATGAATCCATATACGGATAAGGATTCTCCGCGTGATAAGCAATCCATCTTCGACATTCAGGCCAAAACGACAGAAGGAAAACTTATTAACGTGGAAATGCAATTGTTTAACAAATACGATAATGAAAAGCGTACCCTTTATTATTGGAGCAAGCAGTATGCGGGGCAGCTTGCAGAAGGACAGTCTTACAAACGGCTTCGGAAGTGCGTCACGATTAACATTCTTAATTTTTCTATACTTTCTAACGACCGTTATCACAGTGTTTTTCATCTGCGGGAAGATCATAGCAGTATTACACTTATCGACGATATCGAAATTCACATTATGGAACTTTCCAAGCTGGGCTCCCAAAACATACCGAATGAAGGCGGCTTACTTAACTGGTTGCTCTTTCTGAAAAGCGAGGATACAACAAACTGGGAGGTGTTGAAAGTGAATGAACCCGCTTTGGGCAAAGCAATGACCGCTTTAGAATATTTAAGTCAAGATGCGGAAGCAAGGCGACTGTATGAGATGAGGCAGAAGGCGCTTCATGACGAAGCTTCTATGCTTGATGGAGCCAGAGAAGAAGGGAAATTAGAAGTCGCTCAAAACATGTTGGCAAAAGGGATGGAAATAAGAGACATAGCTGAGCTGACTGGACTTTCTGCCGACCATTTGGAAACGCTAAGAAGGGAACATTAAAAAGTGAAGTTCATAAGACTTCACTTTCTCTGTTATGAAATCTCATTTATTATTCATTGAGCCGTTATCTAGCATATGGAAGCCGCAACGGATGTCTGTGCTCTAACGAGCAATAAGAAAACAACTTATTTCTCAGGTGTTTTAAGGTGGAGCCTAGGGGGATGTATGAATCTTTGATTATATGGCTGACAAAGCCTATTCGACGAGGACTTTTAGCGGTAGATTCAGACGCCGTACTCCTCCGCTGCGCTCCGTCCGTGCGGGCGAACCCCCTTCTCGGGGTTCATCACCCCCTAGGCAATCCACACGAAAAAACGCCATCACGTAATGTGATGGCGTTCTTGTTCGTATGGAGCCTAGGGGGATGTATGAATCTTTGATTATATGACTGACGAAGCCTATTCGACGGGGACTTTTAGCGGTAGATTCAGACGCCGTGCTCGTTCGTTTGAGGTTATTTCTCTGTAGCCTTTTCTTCCACTTCCTGCGCGCGGGCGAACCCCCGTTTCGGGGTTCATCACCCCCTAGGCATACCATACGAAAAACGCCATCACATTGTGTGATGGCGTTCTTGTTCGTATGGAGCCTAGGGGGATCGAACCCCTGACCTCATCGCTGCCAGCGATGCGCTCTCCCAGCTGAGCTAAGGCCCCGTATTCCTACATCTTATGTAACTGGAGCTTACGTTCCGTGTTCATAAGTTTATGTGGCAACAGAATAGATAATATCATGAATTCGATTTGCGTGTCAACACTTTTCATAAACTTTTTCAGCCATTTCCTGGCCCCTCTTAATCTCCTTTTTCATCGCTTGACTTATTACTACATGATGTAGTAGATTGTTAATACTACGTAGTGTAGTAATAACATCGTTATGGACGCATAACGTGATGAAGAGGTGTGCTGCAATGAACCAGGTTCATAAGTTGTCAGATACAGAAATGGAGCTCATGGAGGCGATATGGGCGAGCGATCCGCCGGTGACGTCTACCGAGCTGCTAACCCAATTTGCAGAGAAAGGCCGCGCCTGGAAAGCCCAGACGATGTCCACGTTCCTGTCACGGTTAGTGGAGAAAGGTGCACTGGCTACGACCAAAGAAGGACGTACCAATAAGTACGTCCCACGCGTCACTAGAGAAGCTTACAAACTGGCGGAAACCCAGAATGTGCTGGACGATTTATACCAAGGTTCTGTGAAGAACCTGATTTCAGCGCTCTACGACGGCGACAAGCTTTCCAAGCAAGATATTAATGAGCTGAAGCAATGGTTTTCGGAGAAGTAGGCTATGATGACTCTTCTTCTTGAATGGCTCGTGTCGCTAACCGTCGCCGGGAGCGTCATCGTGGCTTGTAGCTTGCTGCTGCGTTTGCTTCCTGTTCAGGATATGCCTGCTTTATGGCGCTACAAACTCAATCAGTTGGCTGTCGTCTTTTATCTTGTGCCGCTAGCCGTCGTTGTACAGTGGTTGTCTCCCTTTATGACATCCTGGTTCGCTGCGGCTCCGAGCACATCGGACGCTCGTGACCCTGGAGCGGTTTTGCTACCCGAGGGCTCGTCCGCGACTACGATTCCCGTATCGGCTGCTGCCCTTATTTTGACCGTGTGGGCAGTAGGTGCGCTAAGTTTTATCAGTTGGCAGATCTACCACTATCGGAGATTCGTCCAATTGCTCGAACGTTCGCATACTGACGTGCCGCCTAGCAGCGACGCTTCATTAGAACTAGCCCAGTACAAAAGATATCTATCGCTCAAACGCCCGGTCAGACTCGCCTATAGCGAGTTGATTCGCACGCCTTTGCTGGTAGGATTATGGCGTCCAACGATCTACCTCCCCCGACAAGCGGCTGCGGAGATGGATCTGGGGATGGTCCTCCATCACGAACTCATTCATTTGAAGCACAAGGATCTATGGATCAAGGCATCGATAATGTGTGTCACTGCACTGCAGTGGTTTAACCCGCTGGTCTACCTGCTCCGCCGCGAAATCCAGACCTGGAGCGAGTTGGCGTGCGATGAACAAGTGGTCAAAACCATGTCCCATCAGGAGCGCAAACGCTACGGTCAGACGATTCTGAGTGTGATGACAGATACCCGATCCGTTCCCACGCAATTTTGTGCTTCCTTGTCCTCTGAAGGCCAACATCTAAAAAGGAGATTAACCCTTATGCTGACTGTGAAACAAATGAAAAAGAAAACACTCATTCTATTGGCCGGATCCGGCCTGCTCGTCGCTGCCTTGGGCACATCTGCTGCGGTTTGGGCATCCGACAATGCCCCTGCGATCGAACCCGCTCCAGCTGAACTGTCACCTGTAACTGAACCGGCGCCCTCCAAGGTGGAGCCTCTTCCCGCACCTTCGGATGAGCCTGAGGCCTATACGATTCCAATCGAGCTCTACCCTGCAGAGTCCTCCGTTGCTGGTGACAACGCAAGTGAACTTTACGCAGTTCCGGATGAGCAAATTGCTCCAGAAGCTCAGGTAACGGAAGCCCGCCCCGTGCCGCAGGACCAATATGAGATTGCACCAGATGTATCGGAAACTGTCCCAGCGGAGGAGAAGCCGTTACTTGTCCCTGCTGAAGAGACAGGCATGGATGATGTCCCAGACGTGTCCATCTCTGAACCACTTGTCTCGGAGTCCGATAATATCCCTGCTGCGGCGCCACCTACCGATGAGGTCAGAACTGTCCCCGCAAGTGAGAAATAAGCAGCTAACCATTCCATACCCGTCCTTCAAACACTGCCCTTGGGCAGTGTTTTTTCGCTCTCCCCGCAGAAAGTGCTCGTCCTGGGTCAATAGCCCGATGCCTGTCCACAACCCATTCGCTATACTGGAAAAAAATGATACGAAGGAGTGACGCTGGATGCAACCCCCCACAGAACTGGAATGGCAGTTACTATTCACCGGGAATGAGACGGATCTGAAAGCCTATGCATTAGCGAATCAAGAATTGCTAAAAACCTACGGCATGGACGATGTAGCAGAGGATCCCAACAGCACGGTTCAAGAGAAAATCCAGCTCTTGCTCGCTGCCGTTCATAGTGTCGTTGTCGACTGGCGGGAATATGATGATGAGATTGTCCGTCTCTTTGCAGCCCGTCTTCCTGAAGAAACAATTGATGTCAAAGAAAGCGACAACGGACTGCTGGTCACTTATAACGGGGTGGAGCATGTCATTGCCCTCAGCATGTCACCTAATGATCGTTACCTTACGATTCGCGGCTTCCAGCAGATTGTAGGCGCCAAGTACGAAATACGCTTGTTTGAGCACTCCTACTTCTCAGATACCCATGAATTTCTGATTCTTCCCCGTTATGTATGGGACCGTTTAGAGACAGAGTACGGTGAGCAAGTAGGCAAAGTATTTCGCGTAGTCGATTCGGAACTGGACTTTCCTTGATTAAATCAGTGCCAGAATAAGCTTCACTGCTTCAGCACGTGTGGCAGGCGCAAGAGGATCAAATCGGCCATCGCCACGGCCGCTGATCAGACCTTGCTGATGGGCTGCTGCGACATGTGCCTTGGCCCATTGTGGAATCTCCGTATCATCTGCAAAAGCAGTCGAGCTTAGATTAACTGTCTCCAGCTGCAAGACTCGGCTGATCATGACGACCAGTTCAGAACGCGTAATCAAGCGATCCGAGCGGAAGGTGCCATCCTCATAGCCCCCAATGATGCCCGTGCTCGCTGCACTCGCGATTGCGGCGCGAGCCCATGCCGGGACATTGCCCCAATCCTTGAAGCTCGGGATATCAGCGGCCTCCTCCAGCTGCAGGGCACGGCTCACCAGAACAGCGAACTCAGCGCGGCTGATGCGTTGATCAGGACGGAAGGTACCATCCTCATAGCCGTTTACGAGCCCCAAGGATACCGCACGCTGAATGTCCCCGAATGCCCAGTGACGCTCCACATCGGTGAACGACACCTCTGGCACCGTAGGCGGTTCCTCCTCACCAGGCTCTCCGGTTTCTGGTTCATTCTCTTCTACGACCGGCTCCTCTGGCTCGTTCGGCTTCGGCGTCTCCGGCAGTGTCGGCACAACTGGAGTGATTGGCGTATTGCCGTTACCACCTGATTGGGATGGTACTTGAGCATTCCGGAAAGCAGTAACACCCGTACTCAGTTGATCCGCTGCAGCAGCCGATAGCTCAGCCGTTCCCTCCAGATTAACCGCCTCAGCGTCGGCTGCCTCGATAGCTGCTGTCAGTGCCTCCGCTGCTGATACCGGATATTGACCAGGGCTTCCACCAATCGATGCGCCTTGCAGCAAGAGATGCGCCGAATGGACGGCTTCAGCAAGAGCTGCATTGTCCACATCGTTGAAGTTCAGACGGAAGGTCTGCACGCTCCCACTTGGATTTGCTTTACTATACACGTGAGCTCTGGCATCCACCAGTCCGCTCAAATCTTCAACAAGGAATGTATCTAGACGTCCTTCATCCTCTGGCAGCTCTTCCGACAAAATCGGGTCAACATACTCGCCCTTCTGTGACAGCTGAAGGTTTCTTACGTTCTGGTGTTCTTCCACTAATAAAGTAAGCTCGTAGCCTTCGGCAGCCGATTTAATATGCGCTACATTTAATAAGGCCGGACTAAGCTCCGAGAAACCTGCAGCGTCGGATTTAACAACCGAGTAGTAGACCATATAACCGATCACGTCCAAGACATTTTCATAAGCCTCTGCTAGTCTCGTCGTACTTGCTCGAATGACCGGACGTTGTGAAGCTAGGTTTGAAGTGATGGCAGATGCCTCATCTATTGCCTCTTCCAACTCCGTCTTAACCGCTTCCCACTCCCCATCGTCCACATCCACATTGGCTATAAGATGTTTAAGCTCCTCGGCATCGTCTAACCATTCACCAAGCGCCTCCAATAGGTCCACATTATAGCTAATATAAACCGTCCGCGTCTCGCCCCCCACCTCATATCTGACCACGCTCAGACCGAGCCAGCCATCGTTCGCAGAGGTCAATCCACCTCCTACCGGCTGGAGCTGGAACACAAGCTGTGTATCATTGGATAGCGTAGATACGACTCCGGCCTCTGGCATGAAGGCGGTAAAGGGCATGCCGTTTGGAATGGCAATGGACTGATTGAGCTTGCCATCCGGAATCGTACGCAGGGTCAAATTCACGTTGAAATCCATAAAATCCGCCGCATGCACCCTCTGCATCACAGTCGTCACGGTCTCGTCGAAATCTGCTGCATGTACAGACAAGGACTCTGGAGCATCCAGACTATCCAGCGGGTAAATCCGCAGTGTTGGACCCGCTACATACTGAGTTTCCAATGTCTGCTGGTAGTTGCTATTCAGCCCGTTAATACGCTGGTTTATGATCTCGGGCGTACTCGCCGGGTTATCCAATGCCCGCTGTGCTTGTGCCATCGCGTTGTCGAGCATATCTACATTGGAGGCATAGTACTCGCCAGGGTGGATAGCTGCGATCGCCGAGCCCGGTGCGCCTTCTGTTTCGCCATGCCGCTTGGCCTTGCTGAGAAACGAACGAACGGCAGACATCACAGCTGTCAGCTCCGTCCGATCAGCCAGACGTTGTGCCCCAGCAAAGGCTTCTCTCGCCTCAAGCAGCGTATTATAGATGACTGCGTATGCTGCCTCGTCATCTCCCTCGTTCAGCGCTTCATCCGAAGCTTCGATTGCAGCCAGCATGACGGACTTGCTGCCCTCGGTATACTCCCCGTATCCTGTCCCTTCCACTGCCGCTTCATACGCCGTACGGCTATCCGCAATCAGCCCGGCGACTTGCTCATAGGTTGCGCTAGTGACCGGACCTTCCCCCGGTTCTTCTCCAGGGTCTCCCCCGCCCGGTTGACCTGGCAGTCCCGATACATCGATCCTTAGCTGAACATTGTACCAGTGGTTGTAGCCAATATCCCGCATGTTGACATGCATCAGGATATCTTGTTTCTCGGTCAGATCGGCAATTTCATACTGTAATTCATAGCGGCTGGCCTGCTCGTTGAGGGGTACGGCTTCGACGACCTGATACCCTTCAATGCCGACGGCAACCTCCTCCGATGTAACAGGGTCCGTTGTAATCCGTGCCTTCTCACTGCCCTCCAGTCGGAAGCCCAGATAAGGAAAGTAGCTATATGTCAGTGCCGAAGCCTCATGGGAAAATAACACCCGGCCTTCCGTAATCGTCAGCTTTCCTTACTGACCTTGCTCTTTTAAGTAATTATTGGCCACCGAAACGGAGTTTTGCCCGTCGATCAAATAAAAGTAGTCGACCGTGTAGACACCATCAGGTACCGTTGTTGCCGCACCGGCGGTCTGTCCTGCCGGCAAACCTGCCGCAGCAATGAGGAATGCCAGCCACAAGAGGGAGAACTGGCGGAATCGGGAACTTCTTTTCATGGACTATTCGCTCCTTGAATCGTTATGTATGGCTTCTCTCAGGCATGAGAGAAGGAACGCGGTATCCCCTGAACGGGTATTCCGCGTCCCCTGTATTAGCTGCTACTTACCACTTGATGACCAGCTCATGCACGGCGTTATGGAAGCCCGCAACTGTCGTTTGCAGTTGGATCGGCAGATCAGCCGTATTGCTTGTCACCCCGCTGATTGTGAAGGTCGTTTTGCCGCCGGCTACCGAGCGGACTGCGCTGATTTCATAATCTGGGTTGCTGTCGTCATTAGCGTTGAGATAGGCGTAGCTTGCAGGAAGCGTGATGCCCATGTAGGTACCTTCGTTTTTGAGTGTGATGACGATCGTATAATTGCCAGGTGTGCCAGTTACAACAGCCGGTCCATCAACCGAAGCGTTAGCATGGGAGACCGCATTAGTCGCCGGGTTCCACAGGACATAATCCTGATCCGCAGCAGAAGCAGGGACCGCCAGAGCCAGGGCAAATACACACACCATCAACATCATCATAACCGTTCTTTTCGCAGGGATTCTCATCGTTAACACACTCCTTGGTTTTGTTATTTGGCTTGAACTTGGCCACAGTATGTATGACAAGATAATGATAATCATTATCAATCTAGGCTGAAAAAAAATCTGCGGCATCGACAACGTCTGACATGCATGCAGTACAGATGAGCTATCGTGAATGTGTGCACCATTCAGCGACGACTCCATCATATATTTCCAGTATTATGTTTGTCAACACCTTATTTTCAATTTATTTTTCTATAATATTCCACAAAAAACGCATGACAAACAGGTGTAAATGCAGCATTCACACCTGTAGCATGGTTTACAATTAATAATTAATTAGACAAGGATAGAATTAAACTCACAGCCTCCGCACGCGTGGCAAAGACATGCGGCGCAAACACATTACCCTCTCGTCCATTCATCAGTCCAGCAGCATGAGCTGCGGCTACTTCGGCTCTGGCCCAGGCAGGAATCTCCGCCGCGTCTGCAAACGTCAATGTCGCGTCAGGCGTGGTCTGGAGCTGGTGCGCGCGGACAATAATGACTGCCAGTTCAGCACGGGTAATGCGCTGCGCCGGTCTGAACGTGCCATCCTCGTAACCGCCGATAATGCCCGCTCCTGCAATTGGCGCTAGATAAGGCTCTACCCAAGCCGGAATGTCCTGCTCGTCCGAGAAGCTGGCTTGAGCAGTCGTCTCCTCAGTTACTGGCAGCGCACGTCCCAGCATGGCCACGAATTCCGCCCTGCTCACCTGACCATTAGGACGGAAGGTGTTATCCTCATAGCCATTGACGATCCCCTTGCTCACAGCTTGTTCAATCGCGGATTTTGCCCAATGATTCGTCAAATCTGTAAATTCAGGAGAAGGTGCGACAGGCGGTACTTCAGGTGCTGGCTCTGGCTGCTCCGGCTGGGTGGGGTGCTCAGGCTCAGGGTCCACTGGTTCTGTAGGCTCCTGCTCCCCTTGCCATTCCTCGATCGAGTCGCTATCCAGCTGCAGCTCTACCTCATACTCGTGATCATACAGGAAGGTCGGACTGACCTGCCAGTAGATCTTCACCCAGCCCTCCAGCTTCTCACTCAGATCGTCAACCTCAAATGAGACGACTCGGGTATTGGCTTGCTCGTTCTCCACTACCGTCTCCGGTGTCGCAAGCCCGTTGCCAGTGTCGATTTTGAACCCAATAATTTCCTTGCTCTGCTTGAGAGTCACTTCTACCGTCAGCTTACCGTTCTCCACAATGAGCTTGGCCGGCGTCACGACATAATCCTGCATGACGGAGACCTGGTCCGTATTGTGCTTCAGGAAGGTGTAGTCCAGGCTGTACACACCATCAGCCAGCTGCTGCCCTGTCTCTGCCGCGTATGCGATAGAAGGTCCTTGTTGATTTGTACCGGAAATCACGGCCCCAGGTGACACCGGTGTTAGCAGCACAGCCACGAGCGCTACAGATGCAGCCGTTGTTTTTATGTACGTATTCAAAATAAAAGCCTCCCACTCTCAATTGATTATCATTCTCATTAACTCAATTGATAAAAGCATACCGCATCCTTCCAGCAGCTGTCAAATTGTTTTTTACATACACTGGCTAATCCCTCCGAGCCTTCCCTGCTCTAACGCTTGCCAGCTCACCTTGGCGGCAAGCTTTGATGATATGGGCCGTTTTTTGCCTTGTAAGGAATCGTGTCAAGCATTACAGCCACGAGTAGGCCAAAATAGGCCGCTAAGTGCTTCCTGCGAGAGTGTCGATTCATGCGGTATCGGTTATCGCTTATCACTCAGCTTATATTTTTGTTGTAACGGCCACCACAGCCGCTATTTCGCCAAAAATCAAGTCACTTTGAATTCTAACGGCCACCAGCGCAGTTATTGGAGGGTTTTCGAGGCTCCAGCGGTCTGTTTGGCCACAATAGGCGCATATATGGCCGTTAGAGATGATGAGCTACCTTTTCAGGGCAAATAAGCGTATATATGGCCGTTAGCCGGAAGGGCAGCAGCGAGGACGCGCAGGGGTAGGCGATGCCTAGCAGTAGGTCGGCGGCCGGCCCCCTTCTCTTTGTAGCATGTATTACAGCCGACGAACGGCCGGTTTGGGAGAAAAAAAACAGCGGCATCGCTGCCACTGTTTTTACGACCATCCTTATGTTCGTTTCGGACGTCTACAAACCAACACGAATTAACGCGCCGTGCTACCGCCCGTCCTTGTCAGACATCGGGTGCTTGGACAGCAATCCGGTCAGCTCTTTCATGAACATGTTGATATCCTTGAACTGTCGGTACACCGAGGCGAAGCGCACGTAAGCGACTTCATCAATCGGGTACAGCTGCTCCATCACCAGCTCGCCGATCTGGAAGCTCTCGACCTCGGCCTGTGCCGTGGTCCGGATTTCCTTCTCCACCTCGGAGACGATAACCTCCAGCTGGTCGATGGAGACCGGTCGTTTCTCGCAGGCCCGGATGAGACCGCGCAAAATTTTGTCCCGGCTGAATTCTTCGCGGCTGCCGCCTTTTTTAATGACAATCAGCGGCGTCTCTTCGATCATTTCGAAGGTAGTGAAGCGACGGCTGCACTGTTCACACTCGCGTCGTCTGCGAATCGATTTATTCTCGTTGGCAGGCCTGGAGTCCAGTACCTTCGTGCCCGCATAATCGCAATAGGGACATTTCATATTCGTTATTCCCTCCGTTCTCTCGCTTCGTTTTTTTGGGGTCGGAACAATTTACCATGTATTCAGAGTTATGATTGGACGAAAAACGCACATAATACTTTTACCAACCGCAAGGAGGTGACACACATGAGCCAAAACCGCAGCAGCAACCAACTGGTCGTACCACAAGCTACAGCAGCGCTGGACCAAATGAAATACGAGGTAGCGCAAGAGCTGGGTATCGCAATTCCGCAAGACGGATATTATGGTAATATGGCTACTCGCGATGCGGGTTCCCTGGGGGGTTATATTACTCGCCGCCTGGTACAAATCGCTGAGGAATCTCTTGCCGGTCAATACAAATAATACTGAGGCTTAATACGGAAGCTTTGACCCTGACGAGAGTCAGTTGGTCAAAGCTTTCTTTTTCAATTGTATGGCTATATAGGAACGTCCCTGATGGAGGCTCACAGCTGCGGATACAAGGACTTGTATTTGTCGTAGTAATAAAAGACCCGTTTGACATAGTGCCTGGTCTCACCAAAGGGCACATCGCTTAATTGCTCCAGCGTACCATCCCACACATGCTCTGTCATCCAGCGCTTCACATTGCCTGGACCGGCATTGTACGCAGCAACCGCCGCGATCTGATTCTGATCAAATTGCTTGTTCAGCGATTGCATGTACCAGGACCCCATCTCTATGCTCACATCCGCACGATGATGAATATCGTCCATCGACACCGCTGTAAACTTGGCTTGGTCAATAATCCAATCTGCCGTATCCGGCATGATCTGCATAATTCCGAGCGCCCCCTTGGAGGATTCGCGGCCCGTCTGAAAATTGGTCTCCGACCGAATGATCGCAGCAAGCAAATGGGGATCCACTTCATAGTTGCTCGCGCTTGCGCGAATATCTTCCCGGTAATGAATCGGATACATCAGCTTCTCGATCCAATCTGATTTGATAAACAGGACAACTGCAACGACGGCGAGCGTCAACACCAACAGTCTGCGTGCCAGCCGTTTCATCGTATCACCGCCTCGCGCATAAAAGCTTCCACTTGCCGCTCCGTCTCTTCAAGCGATCCGCTGTTGTCAATTAACCAATCGGCCCGTTTGCGTTTTTCCTCAATATCCATCTGCAGCCCGATTCGGGAGAGCGCCTCTTCCTCCGTCATCCCTGGCGTGCGGGCAAGCAGCCGCTCCACCTGGAGCTTCTGGGGTATGTATACGACCAATACGCCCTCGTACAGCCCGGCTTGTCCCGTCTCATACAGCAGGGGAATATCAGCCACGGCCAGCCTGGCGGGGTTCTCTTCCTCGTAGTGTTGAAGCCTCGCCTGCATCCGTTCCCGGATGGCTGGATGCAAGATGGCTTCCAGTTGCTTCAGCTTGTCCCGGTCGCCAAAAACCAGCTTCCCCAGCGCTTGCCGGTCCAGCGTGTCGTCCGGAGCCCGTACGCCTTGTCCGAACTGCCGGATGACGGCGGCCAGCGCTGGCTCGCCCGGCATCACGACTTCTCTGGCCACCTGGTCTGCATCCACCAAGGCGGCGCCGCGGGCGACGAGCATCGCCGCGACGGTACTTTTGCCGCAGGCGATCCCGCCAGTCAATCCGATTTTCATGGGTCTCACCTCTTCTTCCTGGCACAGACTACATCAATTTTAGAATACCCATCATGACCAGAATCAGTCCTGGCAGCAGCGACAAAGCCCGCATGCGGTTCGACGTGGCAAACCGGAACCCAACGCGCAATCCGATCAGCAGGAAACTGCCGCTGGCGACCGCAATTAACAGCGATGTCCATAATGGTGAAAAACCGAGCAAAGCCGCGCCCAGCCCCGCGCCAAAAGCGTCCAGCGATAACGCGCAGCCAAGCAAGAGCGCCTCCGAAGCCGAGATGGTTCCGGAGCGGTCCATATCCGCCGCCTGCGGCTTGCGCAGAATATGGATGACGATACCAAGCCGCTTGAGCTCCACAATCATCACCATCGTAGGCGATAAAGTCTGCTGTTCCTCGAGCGATAAGCCTCCGTCTGATGAACCTATGCCCGGTTCGTCTGTCTTGTGCTGTCCGTTCTCTTGGCGTTCCTCCGTCTCATTGCCCGCTCGTCGTACAAACTGAATAATCGCGAACAATCCGATCCCAATCAGAATAATTGCCCCGATCCACTGTCCCGCTACCGGTGACAGATAATTCGATAGCCACTGGCCGGCGACCATGGATACCCCGATGACAAATCCCGAGCAGCAGGCAATAATCAAAATCGACAACAGTGGAATCCGAATTCTGCGCAGCCCGTACGTGACGCCCACGCCGAAGCCGTCCAGGCTGACTGCGCAAGCAAGCATCACGAGCGAAACCATGTGAGCCAGCATCGATGTGTCCCTCCTTACAGGCGCATCTAGGCGCGCCCATATCTGTTACACATCATATGCAAGGAGCTAATCTGGGTGCATCGCTTTTCTACCGCTCCGCTGTTTTGCCTGGAGCCGAGCCGTCCTGAGACAGCTTGACGGAACGCCGCTTGCTGGGCGCAACTGTACCGCGCGGGGCCCGTTGACAGCGAACGCAGATATGCGTACCGCGTCCGGTAACAGCGAATTTCACAATATTCCCGCCGCAGCTCGGACAAGGCTGATCCTGTCTCCCATAGACCGAGAGCTGATGCTGGAACATGCCCATCTCGCCTTGACCATTGACATACGATTTAATGGACGACCCGCCTGCTTCGACAGCTTGGCCCAGTGTGAGCAGGATCGCTTCATGCAGTCGCTGCCACTCCGGCCGAGTCAGGCTGTCGGCTGTCCGCTCCGGATGAATCCGTGCCAGAAACAACGCCTCATCCACATAAATATTCCCCAATCCAACCACATATTCCTGATTGAGCAGAAGCGGCTTGATCCTGGTGCTCTTGTGAGAGAGCATTCGGCGCAGCTCGCTTGAGGTGAAAGCTTCAGAAAACGGTTCAACGCCAAGCCGGTTTAGAGGCGGCAGAGCGAATTCCTGACCCGGTTCAAACAAATGCATGGTTCCGAACTGACGAACATCCTTGTATCGTAACGTCGTTCCATCCGTAAAATGAAACAACACGTGCGTGTGCTTCTCAACCGGCTCCTCCTCACGGAACAGCCCATAACGGCCTTCCATCCGAAGGTGAGATACCAGAACCAGACCGTCGAGCAGCAACCGCAAAAACTTGCCCCTGCGCTCTACGCTCTCGATAGTCCGTCCGGCCAGCGCAGCTGCAAAAGCTTCTGGCTCTGCAGGACGCTGGATAATACGCGGCAGATGTACCGTCACTCGCTCGATAGTCTTGCCTGCGACCAGCTCACTCAGTGTGCGCCGCACAGTTTCTACTTCCGGCAACTCCGGCATATCCTCAACTCCTCTATTCCCATTATAACCGAGACGACCTTATTTCGTCTCATACCAATTGGCACCGTAGCTCACATCCGCACGAAGCGGAACATCCAGCTCGATCGCCGATTCCATCACCTCAGGCACCAGCGTTTGCATCGTCTCCAGCTCGTCCTGCGGCACTTCAAAAACCAATTCATCATGCACCTGCAGCAGCATCCGGCTGCGCAGCTTGCGTGCGCTCAGCTCTTCATCCATTCGGACCATGGCCAGCTTGATAATATCCGCCGCTGTTCCTTGAATCGGCGTATTCATCGCTGTGCGCTCCGCGAACGAACGGACATTGAAGTTGGACGCTTTGATCTCCGGGAGGTAGCGCCGCCGTTCCAACAATGTAGTCACGTATCCGTCATCACGGGCTTGCTTCACGATGTTATCCATATAAGCTCTAACGCCCTGGAAGGCATCGAAATACTGGTCGATGAACCGCGCTGCATCCTTACGCGTAATGTTCAGGTTCTGGGACAGTCCAAAATCACTGATACCATAGACAATGCCGAAATTGACGGCCTTGGCTTGGCGACGCATATTGCCGTCCACCTGATCTTCACTAACGCCGAACACATCCATCGCCGTCTTCGTATGAATATCCATATTGTGAATGAACGCTTCCTTCAGTCCTGGATCTCCTGAAATATGGGCCAATACCCGCAGCTCAATCTGCGAGTAGTCCGCCGCCAGAATCGACCAGCCCGCTTCCGAGGGCACGAAGGCCTTGCGGATTTTGCGGCCTTCCTCCAGACGGATTGGAATGTTCTGAAGGTTAGGAAACTGACTGCTCAGACGGCCTGTCGCCGCAATCGTCTGCCGGAAATACGTATGCACCTTGCCGGTGTCCTGGCGGATCTCCTTCAGCAAGCCTTCGATATACGTCGATTGCAGCTTGGTCAGCTGGCGATAATGCAGAATCGATGGGATGATCCCATGATACGGCTCCAGCTTTTCCAGTACGTCCGCATCGGTCGAGTACCCCGTCTTGGTCTTCTTCACAACGGGCAGTCCCAGCTTCTCGAAGAGGATCTCTCCGAGCTGGCGGGTGGAGCCGATATTGAACTCTGTGCCCGCATGCGCATAGACGTCTTGCATAGCGGTGGCAATCCGGCTCTCGATCTCTGAGCCCAGCTTGTTCAGCTCTTCTGATTGCACCGTAATGCCCTGCTTCTCCATTCCCGCCAGAATGGACGACAGCGGCAGCTCCAGCTCATAGTACAGCTTGTGCATACCACTCTTCTCCAGCTCTTCCTGCTGAATGGCATGCAGCGCCTGGAGGGCGTACGCCTTGCTGGCAAGATGCGGATACAAGACTTCTTGCCCTGGCACCTTGAACTTGGCTCCCTTGCCGTACACATCTTCGTCTGCTGCCACAATTGGCAGCTGATGCCGATGGGTCAGGCCATTTAGCGTGTGGTTGGGATCGGTTGGATCCAGGAGGTACGCTGCCAGCTGCACATCGAAGCTGATGCCGCGCAGTTCAAGCCCTTGCCAGCTCAGTGCGAGCTGGGATTTGTGCATATCATATCCCCGCTTCTCCTGCTTGGGGTCTGCCAGCCAATCCCGGATTGGCCCTGCCGCTTCGCTCGCCAACACCTCGGCGGAGACCACATGCACTTGCTCTCCCATTGCAAAAGCCAGAGCCAGCAGCTCCGCGTGATGCGGATTCTCGCCGACCGCCTCTACGAGCAAGCTCTGCACCTCGCTTAGTTTGTCAGCCAGTGCTTCCAGCTCTTCGGCACCTGAGACAGTTACCACGTCCAGCTCGGGCTGCTCGCCTGCAGCCTCATCGACCGTCGCTGCGCCAGAAGGAAGATCCAGACGCTCCAATAGCGAACGGAACTCAAGTTTACGAAACGCTCCCGCTAGCACAGCCCCATCATACCCGTCATATTTCATTCCTTCGGGTCCGTGCTCCAGCGGAACCTCGCGATAAATTGTTGCCAGCTCCTTGCTCTTGCGCGCATCGTCCTGGTGGTTCTCCACCCGCTCCTTCAGCTTGCCCTTGAGGGAATCACTTGCCTCCAGTACCGCTTCCACGGAGCCATGCTCATGCAGCAGCTTAAGCGCGGTCTTCTCGCCAACGCCCGGGATGCCGGGAATATTATCTGACGTATCACCCATCAGACCTTTCAGATCAATGATCTGCAGCGGCTCCAGACCATAGCGCTCCTTGATTGCTGCGGGATCATAGCGCTCCACCTCGCTCACACCCTTGCGGGTCAAGGCGACGGTTACTTGGTCGGAGGCCAGCTGCAGCATATCCTTGTCTCCGCTCACAACAAGCGTTTCAATGCCTTGCTCATCCGCCATCCGGGTCAGGGTGCCGATGATATCATCGGCCTCAAAGCCGTCAAGCTCGAAGCGCGCCACGCCAAAGGCAGTGAGCAAATCCTTGAGCAGCGGGAATTGGCTCGATAGCTCGGATGGGGTTTTCTCGCGACCCGCTTTGTATTCCGCAAAGCCTTCATGGCGGAACGTCATTTTTCCCGCGTCGAAGGCCACCATAATATGGGTCGGCTTTTCTTCCTCAAGCAGCTTCAGCAGAATGGTCGTAAAGCCAAATACCGCATTCGTATGCTGTCCCGCCGCATTCGTTAGAGGGGGCAGCGCATAAAACGCCCGGTAGGCGATGCTGTTGCCATCTATCAACATCCATTTATCCATCAAGGCACCTCACTCATCAACGTATCTACATCTATCATATCACAAAAAAAACAAGCTTTCCCACTCCGCAGCCCCTGGCTCCTGTTGGGAAAACTTGTGCTGGCACCCACTCCATCATGTTCGGAGGAAATTCCGGGGAATCAACCTCCGATGATTCCGCGTGCCGGTCTGCCGAGCAGGTAGCCTTGTCCATAATCCACCCCCATGGCTTGGAGCTTGGACAGCTCCTCTGGCAGTTCAATGCCTTCGGCAATGACCTGTATTCCCATCTTGCGGGCAAAGGTCAAAAACGTCTCGAGGATATGCTCTTTGATTTCGTCCCGGTGAATTTGGCTAATTAACGAACGGTCGACCTTGATGTAGTCCGGCTGCAGCTCTACGATCGATTGCAGTGACGAGTAGCCGGCCCCTGCATCATCAATCGCAATCTGATAGCCTTGGGAGCGATAATGGGACAACACCTTCTTGGCCGTCTCAAAATCCTCGATGGAGCTGCGTTCTGTCACCTCGAACACGATCTGTCTTGGGGTAAGACCCTGCTGGTGCAGCAGGCTTAACGTCTGACCGGGTGTAAAATGGGGGTCATGCATAATATTTGCGGAGATATTAATGAACATTTTCTGATGTGCTCCCAGCCCGCTGCTGCCCGAGATGGCTTTTTCGCGTGCCAATCGGTCCAGACTGTAGACGGCGCCTTCGCGCTCCGCAAAAGAAAATAACGCCAAGGGGCCGGCAAACCACCGATCATCTTCGCACCGGGATAAGGCCTCAAAGCCGAAGATGTCGCCGCCCATCTTGTAAATCGGCTGGTAGACGGGATACAAAAGGCCGTCATGCAGGATGCGCTGGAGGGCTCGCCGTCGCATACTCCGTTCCACACTGTCCCGGGCCTGGCCTTCAATGACCGCTTGTTTGGCTGCCCGGTACCAATGCTCATTGTCCCCAAGTGTCTCCATGTCGTAGGGTGGAGATATGCCTGCATGGAGCGTCCAGTTGGCAGTTATGGCAGTGGGCACTTCTGCGAGGTAACCAGCCTCCAACGTGAGCTGCAGCCCGCGTATTTCCTGAAACCATTCTTCCGGCTCGACAGTTCCTTTGATCGGTATAGACAAGTACAGGTCGTCCACCACCCAACGTCTGTCCTTCACTTCAGCGCCCAGTGGGTCCTCATGCAGCCTGCGTTCGATATACGACTGCCACCCTGCGATAAAGGAAGGCTCGGGCTTGCTGGCCGCACTGTCCGTTCCATGCCAGGACAAATAGACAATGCCATAATGGGAAGGGGCCCTTCCGTCATTAGCGGACCTAGATGTTGTCGCTTGACGATGCATCATCTGACTTCCTCTCTAAGCTGCGGAGTTGTGATCGTCTCTGCGACACATATGCTTCCCGGCAGCTTCTTCGCTTGCTTCTTCAGTCGAGCGTCAAGGGCTGAGACTTCTGTAGCCGGGTGGCGACATCGCCTGCTTCGTCCAGCTGCACATACAGCAAGACAAGCTGCCCGCGTTGCGTTAGACATCCAGTGATCATATCGATCAGCATCCGATTGATAAGTCCGGTTTTTGTCTCTTCCATCCTGTATCTCCTTACGGATTAGCTGTGGGCTCAGGCGTCCATCCATTCCAAAAAACTGCCTGCCCCTGAACGGAACAAACAGTTTCACTCCAAATATTAGGGTGTTGAAAAGGTTGAAGAGGCATGGAATCGAATCTGGTCCACGCTTTCTGAAAGAAAGCGACTTCGAGAGCATCAGCTGCGAAGCGTTCGCCTGAAAGCTTTTCGCAGAAAAGCTAGCTTCGGAAGCATACGCTGTCCTCGGATTTCAACCGCTACAGCGGTTAAATAATCAATAAATCTGAGGACAACAGCGATCGGAAGATCGATCCGTGACCGTAGGTTCCTTTTTCCACCAGCCTAATCTATACGTTCAAATCCGGGCGCTTGCCAGTGACGAGATACACGACGCTCTCGCCAATGTTGGTTGCGTGGTCGGCGATCCGCTCGATGTAGCGGCCCACGAAGCTGAGCAGCACCGCTTGCGAAATCGTAACCGGATTTTCCACCATCAGCGAGAACAGCTCACGAATGATCTGGCTGTACAGGGCATCCACGCTGTCGTCGTCCCGACCGACCTTGTAAGCCAGGTCTACATTCTCGTGAATGAAAGCCTGAATCGACTCATACGTCATCGTGTTCGTAATCTCCGCCATGCGCGGCAGGTCGATGAGCGGCTTGATCAGCTCTTGTCCTTCCAGACGCAAGACCACCTTGGCCACATCTACCGCGAGGTCGCCCATACGCTCCAGGTCACTGGCAATCTTGAATGCCGAGAGAATGATCCGGAGATCCTTCGCTACCGGCTGCTGCGTCGCAATCAGCTTGGAGCCGATTTCCGTAATGCGGTCCTCGAGGTTATTCAGCTCGGGATCTTGACGGATAATCGATTTTGCTTTGACAACATCCACTTCCTGAAGTGCGATCATGGCTTCGCGCAATGCATGCTCCACCCGTCCACCGAGCTCTACGATGAGATTATGCAGCTCTTGCAAACCCAGGTCAAATTCCTTGCGAATGGTCATCATATCTTGACACCCCTCTACATTAGTAACGAAGGCCCGGCGACTAGCCGAACCGCCCGGTAATATATTCCTCTGTGCGTTTATCCGATGGATTGGAGAACAGCTGTCCCGTCTGATCCGCCTCAATAACCTCGCCGTTCAAGAAGAATACGGTCTGGTCCGATACCCGCGCCGCCTGGTGCATGTTGTGCGTCACCATCACAATCGTATACTTCTCTTTCAACTCTTGCGCCAGCTCCTCGATCTTCAGCGTAGAGATTGGATCAAGCGCCGATGTCGATTCATCCATGAGCAGCACGTCGGGATCAACCGCCAACGCTCTGGCAATACAGAGACGCTGCTGCTGACCACCCGAGAGTCCCATGGCGTTCTTGTTCAGATCATCCTTGACCTCATCCCACAGCGAAGCCCCGCGCAAGCTGCGCTCTACCACTTCATTCAACTGTTTGCGGTCCAGCTTTTGGTGCAGTCGGGGTCCGAACGCAACATTCTCGTAGATGGATTTAGGAAAAGGATTCGGCTGCTGGAATACCATGCCGACGCGCTTGCGCAGCTGCTCGACATCTGTACTCGGCGCATAGATGTTATCTCCCGAGAGCAGAATTTCGCCTTCGACACGGGTGCCCGCAATCATATCGTTCATCCGGTTCAGTGTCCGCAGAAAGGTCGATTTGCCGCAGCCCGAAGGGCCGATCAGCGCCGTGATCGATTTCTCTGGAATGGAGAAGTTTAATCCTTTGAGCGCCATAAAATCACCATAGTAGAGCTTCAAATCATTGATTTCGTATTTAGTCTGCATGCCCTCACCTCTCTTAACCGAAGCGCCCGGAAATGTAGTCGTCCGTCTGTTTCTTGGACGGGTTCGTGAACATTTTCTGCGTATCGTCGAATTCCACCAGTTCTCCCATGAAGAAAAAAGCGGTCTTGTCCGAGATCCGTGCTGCTTGATGCATGTTGTGTGTCACGATGATGATGCAATAGTCCTGCTTCAGCTCGGAGATCAATTCCTCGATCTTCGCGGTCGATACGGGATCAAGCGCGGAGGCCGGTTCATCCATCAGGATAATCTTCGGCTTTACCGCAAGTGATCTTGCGATACAGAGCCGCTGCTGCTGTCCACCAGAGAGCGAGAGGGCCGATTGATGCAATCTGTCCTTCGTCTCTTCCCACAGCGCTGCCTTGCGCAGCGAGGTTTCAACGATTTCGTTCAGCTGTTTTTTATTCTTGATGCCATGGTAACGGGGACCGAAGGCGATATTTTCATAAATGGATTTGTGGAACGGATTAGGCCGCTGCCAGACCATGCCGATCTTCTGGCGCAGCAGGACGACGTCAACCGACGGATCGTTGATATTCTTGTCCTCAATCCAGATCTCGCCCGTAATCCGAGCATCGCCGATCAAGTCGTTCATCCGGTTCAGACTGCGCAGGAACGTTGATTTGCCACAGCCGGACGGTCCAATCAGGGCGGTGACTTCCTTGGCTGCAAAATCGAGATTGATCTCCTTTACCGCTTGTTTCTTTCCATAATAGACACTTAAATCGCGTACATATAATCCGTTGTTAGGCATGACTGCCTCCTCCTCTCGGCCACCTTATTTGCTGGCTGTAAACTTGCGATGAATATAGCCGCCGATGAAGCGTGCCGTAAAGTTGAACAGCAGAACGACGATCACGAGCACGGCTGAAGCGCCAGCCGCAATTTCCGCAGCATCAGGTGCCAGGCCCTCACTGTTGATCTTCCAGATATGCACGGCCAGCGTCTCTGCCGGACGAAACGGGTTAAGCGGAGAATTCGAGCTAAATGGATTCCAGTTCGTGAAATCCAGCCGCGGCGAACTCATACCAGCGGTGAAGAGCAATGCCGCGGCTTCGCCGAATACGCGGCCGGAGGCCAGAATCGTACCGGTCAGAATGTTAGGCATGGCAATGGGCAGCATAATCGAGGTAATCGTCTTCCAGCGTGATAATCCCAGCGCCAGACTCGCTTCCTTCTGCTCCTTGGGCACGGCACGGATGGCTTGCTCCGTAATCCGGACCATCAGCGGCAGGTTGAAAACCGTAAGCGCCAGCGCACCTGCGAACAAGGAGTAACCCAATCCGAAGTAATGAACGAGTACCAAGAGACCAAACAAACCGACAACGATTGACGGGAATGACGAGAGAACCTCGACGACCAGACGAATGAAATCCGTAAACCGATTGGCTTTGGCATACTCACTCATATAAATACCTGCCCCTACTCCAAGCGGAACAGTAATAAGAAGTGTCAGGACGAGCAGGAACACCGAGTTAAACAATTGCGGTCCGATCCCCCCGCCTTCGCGGATGCTTTGCGGAACCGAGGTCAGGAAATCCCAGCTGACATGGCCGAGTCCGCGGACCAGGATATAGCCGAGCAGCCCGGCCAGGATGGCGACGATAAAGATCGCGACCGCGATGATGACAACAGTTGCGATGCGGTTAGCTAGCTTTGCACTCATATCTTGGTCCTCCTCTCCAGCCATCTCACGATAAATACGAATACGAATGTCATAAGCATCAGAATCAATGCCAGTGACCATAGCGCATTATTATGCGGTGAATTCATGACCGTGTTCCCCATACTTAGCGTAATAACACTGGTCAGCGTCGATGTCGAGTCGAACAGGGAACGCGGCAGGAACGGCGCATTACCGATAACCATCTGTACAGCAAGGGCTTCGCCAAAGGCGCGCGAGATGCCCAGGACAACACCTGTCATCAGAGCCGGGAACGTTGTCGGCAGCACAATCCGGTAAATTGTCTGCCAGCGCGTCGCACCTAGTGCGTACGAACCTTCTTTTAGACCGCCTGGGAGTGCGGAGAGCGCATCGGTAGCAATCGTCGTAATCGTTGGCAGAATCATAATGGATAGGACAATCGCACCTGCGGCCAGGCCAAGACCTTGCCCGGGGAATGTATCGCGCAGGAAGGGGACGATGATACTGAGGCCTACAAAACCGTAGACAACAGAAGGGATCCCGGCGAGCAGCTCGATAACCGGCTGCAGGTAGCGACGGCCGTACTTGGGCATAATCTCTGTCATGAAGATGGCTGCACAGAAGCCTAGTGGTGCTGCGATTAACGCCGCCATAATGGAGGTGCTGAAGGAACCGAAAATGAAGGGCAACGCCCCAAAGATCGGCGGCTTGGCATCAGGCTGCCAACGGAGGCCGCTGATGAATTCCCACACATTGACGCCCCTAAAAAAGGTCGTCAGGCCACGTGAGGCGACGAAATAAACCATGGAAAAGATGGTTACGATAAGAACGATGATACATAGCCATGTATAAATCTTACCGACCCATTCTTCGGTTAGATGCTGTTTGCTTATTTTCTCTTTGGGGTGATCCAGGGTTACCCTCTCCTTCACACGCCGATAAAGAGGCAGATTAACTCCACCTCTTCATCGGTATGAATTCCGTACAAAGTTTGTATGCCGTTTGTTGCACTCGAGCCTATTTTTGAGTGACGTTTCCTTCGACATCGCGAACGATTGTCATAGCGGAAGCCGGGATGTAGCCAAGCTCAACAACATCATTGGTTTGTACTTCGTCGGAGAGCATGAAGTCCAGGAATGCTTGAACCAATTCGCTTGGCTCGCCTTTTGTATACATGTGCTGGTAAGCCCAGATTGGATATTCGCCGTTTGTTACGTTCTCTTCGGTTGGCTCGATGCCGTCATAGCTCAGAGCAGTGATGGAATCATCCAGGTAAGACAGAGCCAGGTAACCGATCGCACCAGGCGTTTCACCAATCAGTTTTCTTACGTTACCGGAAGACTCCTCTTGGATCTGACCAGGCAGATCAGGGGAAGCTTCGCCCAGTGCATACGATTCAAACGTTTTACGAGTACCGGAGCTAGATGGACGGTTAACGATAACGATCTCTTGATCAATGCCGCCAACTTCAGACCAGTTCGTTACTTCGCCTTTGAAAATTTGAAGCAATTGAGCTTGCGTCAGATTGTCAATGCCTACTTCAGGGTTAACAACTGCAGCCATAGCGACTACTGCAATTTGGTGGTCGACCAGTTCAGCAGCTTTTGGAGCTTCGTCGTCTACGAATTTCTCTTCAGCGAAGATATCGGAGTTACCGATGTCGGATTGACCTTCAGATACTTGAGTCAGGCCAGTACCACTGCCGCCCGCTTGTACAAGTACGGTTACTTTTCCGTTCTCATCCATGAATTTATTAGCTGCTTCCTCTACCAGTGGAGCCATAGCCGACGATCCAACAGCCAGGATTTGTCCTTCAAGTTCTGCAGCAGGAGGTTCCGTCTCAGGTGTATTGTTGCCGCCAGTGTTTGTGCTGCCTTGCGAGTTGTTCGGCGTGCCATTGTTTGTACCGTTGTTTGTCGTGTTGTTACCTCCGCATGCTGCCAGGGTGATCGACAGGACCAGCGTCATAACCAACAGTAAACTCTTTTTCATTTCTTTTGTTTCCCCTTCCGTACGCTCGAATTAATTTGTTTTGCTTACAAGACCAAGTATAGAAGCCTGTCATTAAATCCATATCTTCGAATTGTTAACGCAATAACAAAATTGAATCGAAGAATTGCATAATGTACACCGCTACCATAGAATAGTTCTATAATTAACAGAGCTCAGGCGGTGAATGTGATGAACATTTTAAAATTCCGGATGCTGGTCCTGATTGAACGGTATAAAAAAGCGACCACCGTCGCTGAACAAATGGGGATGAAGCAGCCGACCATCAGCTTTCATATGAAGAAGATGGAGGAAGAGTGGGGGATTAAGTTATTCGAGTACAAGGCGGGCAAAATCATTCTGACCGAAGCCGGCCGCCTCATCCATCACTATGCCCGGCGCATCGTCGCCAGCCATGATGAAGCGTGGGCCCGCGTGCAGGAGATGAGCGGGCACGGCCGGGGCAGTCTGACGATTGGTTGCACCGATACAGTGCTGAGTGCACTGCCGAATGCGCCTTGGGTAGCCGATCTTCCGATCAAGGATAAACCGATCTACCATGTGCGCACAGCTGAACATGATGCCTTGATGGAGATGCTGAATCAGGGAAGACTGGATCTGGTACTCAGCGGCCAGGGGCCTCAGGAAAGCGGGCAATCTCAACAAGTGCTGGAGTCTCAGCTAGCTCTCGTAATCTCGGATAGTCATCCGTTGCTTCATCTGGAGGGTGACCCGGCCGGCATGCATCTGACAGCCTATCCTTATCTGAGGCTGGAGGACCGCTCCGTGAACGAAGCGGTCATGGTCTGGGAAGCCGAGCAAGGCATTTCGCTGGAAGCGCATCTGCATGCAGACCGCTGCTCCCTGCTCTTCCAGACGCTGCGGCGCGGGCAGGGCTTCACCCTCGTTCCGGCTGCTGCGATTCCCGCGGACGAGCCTGGCATTCGTCGACTGCCGTTGCCCGGTCGGGCGCCCCTATGGAGGATTCAAGTCTTCACACCCAAGCAGCACTGGAACCCGTCCCTGCTGAGCCAGACCGTGGAGCGTCTGCTACAGAGCTAACTGTAGGATGGATGAGAGATGCGCCGGACATGGCCGCAATGCACCATGAGTTGGATCGGAAGAGGAAGAATGGTGAATGGTGAATGGTGCGCTACTGCAGACAAATGACTTCGCGGCGCAGCTGTAGAGGAACAAAAGTGCGCTACTACAGGCAAATGACCTCCTGGTGCAGCAATAGAGGAACAATGGTGCGCTACTACAGGCAAATGACCTCCCGACGCAGCAATAGAGGAAGAAAGGTGCGCTACTGCAGGCAAATGACCTCCCGGCGCAGCTGTAGAGGAACAAAAGTGCGCTACTACAGGCAAATGACCTCCCGACGCAGCAATAGAGGAAGAAAGGTGCGCTACTACAGGCAAATGACCTCGCGGCGCAGCAATAGAGGAACAATGGTGCGCTACTACAGACAAATGACCTCCCGACGCAACAATAGAGGAAGAAACGTGCGCTACTACAGACAAATGACCACCCGATGCAGCAATAGAGGAACAAAGGTGCGCTACTACAGACAAATGACCTCCCAGCGCGGCTGTTCAGGAAGAAAGGTGGGTGTCGATTAGTTGGTAAAAATCGTTGAAACGGAGCGGCACTCGATTTCAAATATTAGGGAGCATTTTTTCCGCTAAGCGGTCTGTATCGCGCATGAAATCAAGATAATGGCTTCTATTTTCCGCTATTTGCTTCAATCCATCAGGTAACCAATGGTTAGTTAGCGAATAACGGAACATATGCTCCATAAAATCGGCAGAACCCCCGTTATGAAGCGAATAACGGAACATATGCGCCATATCCAAAATGAATCGACAATCTCGAAAGGTGTGTTCTAGAGTAAAGGGCTGAATCATTTCAGCCCCTCCTCATCAAACCGTACATGAGGTTTTCCCTCATACGGCTTTCCGATGTTCGTCATTCATGGGCGTGCAGATTTTACAAGAGCGTTTTGAGTCCACTTTGTTTAGCCATGAACGTGACCTCACGGATTGAGCTCATCCATCGCGAGCGTTGCCGCTTCTTCGCATACCATCTCGCAAGCCTCTGCAGAATGTACCAGTCCAGCTTCGCCATCTTCTGCTGGCTGTAGGCGGTGTAGTAATAGTTCCGCCACCCTTGTATTTTGGGATTCAGCCAGTCTACGTGTTCAAGAAATGACTTGTGTCGCATACCAGGCGGTGCCAAACGCTCCTTCACGACTTCCCGAATACGCTCTTCCGCTTTTCGAGTCAGCCATTGCTGCGTCGTGTAGTACACGTTTCCTTTCGAGGTTTCTGCTTTCGTCTTGCGATGATGCATGCCGAGAAAGTCAAAGCCTTCTTCTCCTGTCCATAGTCCGACGATGCGGGTTTTAATCGGATGCAACGTGAGCTCCAGCCGCTCCATGATCGTACGAATGAGTTCATACGCCCGGTCTGCGTCTTTCTTCGTCTTGCACACGACTACGAGGTCATCCGCGTATCGCGTCAGTTCCCCGTATCCGCCGCCGTGTCGTTCCCACAGGATGTCGAAGTAATTTAGGTAGATGTTCGCAAGCAGTGGAGAAATAACCCCTCCCTGCGGCGTACCCAAATCGGAGCGCCTTACCGTTCCTTCCTCCATTACTCCCGCTTGTAACCACTTCCGTACCAGCTTCAAGATCCGTCTGTCGCTGATTCGCATTTCCACCAACTTCATTAACTTCTCTTGATTGATGTTGTCGAAGTAGCCTTGGATGTCGACGTCGATCACCCAATTTCCTTTACGGTTGCAGGCTTTTCGGATTCGGTCCAGCGCTCCCTTCGCGCTTCGCTTC
>NZ_KB899677.1 GCF_000378385.1 Paenibacillus daejeonensis DSM 15491
GGGGGTGCGAGGGTGCGTAGGAGCCCAATGCAAGAAACAGCAGGTCAACAGGGATCCCCCCCTGCCGCCTGCTGTTCTTTGGAGCGACTTTGGACTTCAGTGTCGCTGCTGGTCCGCCGCTGCCGAAGCGAAGCCCCGACGAAGCCTCCCCCGCGCAGCTCCCAGCGCGCGGGACAGCGCTCGAATTAAACCTTCCGCGAAGTCAGCTTCGCTTGGGTGAAGTGCAGCAGGTAGTCGTGACCGCCCGCTTTGGAATCTGTACCGGACATGTTGAAGCCGCCGAATGGGTGAACGCCAACCAAGGCGCCTGTGCATTTGCGGTTGATGTAGAGGTTGCCGCAGTGCATGGTCTGCAGGGCTTGCTCGATTCGGCTCTCATCTGCGGAGAAGAATGCCCCGGTCAGGCCAAACTCCGTATCGTTGTAAATGCGGATCGCATCTTCCCAGTCCGCTGCACGGCTGAGCCCAAGCACAGGCCCGAAGATTTCTTCCTGCATCACAACTGCTTTAGGATCCAGATCTGCAATCACAGTCGGCTCAATGAAATAGCCCTCCGGTGCGCCTGGCTTGCCACCCACAAGCAGACGTCCTTCGCTTTTGCCTGTCTCGATGTAGTTCAAGATGCGATTATACGAGCTCTCATCGATGACCGGGCCAACAGGTGCATTGTCCTCAGGCAGACCGCTTACCAGCTGCTCCGTCAGCTTCTGAACACGGTCCACTACCTCATCGTAGACGCTATCGACGATAATCGCGCGTGATCCAGCGGAGCATTTTTGTCCCTGGAACCCAAAGGCCGAGGCAACGATAGCAGCTGAAGCCGCTTCGAGATCCGCTGTTTCATCGACGACCACGCCGTCCTTGCCACCCATCTCGGCGACCAGACGCTTCATCCAGATTTGTCCCTCTGCGGTTTGGGCTGCAAGCTTTTGAATGTGCAGACCCGTCTCCTTGGAGCCCGTGAAGCTAATAAAGCGCGTCTTCGGATGGCTGGTCAGATAGTCGCCAATCTCGGCCCCGCTGCCCGGCAGGAATTGGATGACGTCAGCCGGCATGCCCGCCTCGACCATCACTTCATAGAATTTGTAAGCAATGACCGTTGTCGGCGAGGCTGGCTTAAGGATGATGGTGTTGCCGCTAACCACTGCCGCGGATGCCATGCCAGCACAGATCGCCAGCGGGAAGTTCCAAGGTGGGATGATGATGCCCACACCTAGTGGTATATAGGTCAACTGGTTGTCTTCACCCGGGAGCGGCTGTAGCGGCTGCAGCTCATTCGTGCGGGAGAGTCTTACCATTTCGCGGGCGTAATACTCCAGGAAGTCGATCGCTTCTGCTGTATCCGCATCGGCTTCAGGCCAGTTTTTGCCGGACTCCAGAATCATCCACGCCGAGAACTCATGCTTGCGCTCGCGCATCAGAGAAGCTGCACGAACCAGAATCTCTGCACGTTCCACTGGAGCCACCTGCTTCCAACGCTCAAATGCTGCCAATGCCGATGCCATCGCTTGCTCAGCCTGCTCACGACTGGCCTTGCTCACACGTCCAATGACTTGCTCTTTGCTCGCAGGATTAATCGAGACGATTTTATCCTCGGTCATCACAGGCTGTCCGCCAATATGGAGCGGGTAATCTGCACCCAGGCGGGACTTGACCAGCTCAAGCGCCTCCTGCATCTCCTTGCGGTTCCCCTCCGTTGTGAAATTTGTCATGGGTTCGTTTTGAAATGGTGCAAATGCATGTACCGTCATCGTGATCCCCTCGCTCTTCGCATATTTTTAAGAATGAACCCTACATTCGCCGGCCTCTCCGCCAAACGCCGCATAAAATAACCAAACCAGTCCTCACCGAAAGGAACGTAGACTCTAACGCGATGGCCGTCCCGCACCAAAGCATCCTGAAGATCCTCACCGATGCCATATAACATTTGAAATTCATAACAATCCTTGGAAATCCGTTGCTCCTCAATGAAAGCCAGAGACGCTTCGATAATTGACCGATCATGGGTCGCAATGGCCGTGTAGCCTTGGGTTAACTGTAATTGAATAAGCTCCAAAAACTGCTTGTCGACATCAGACTTGCGGGGATAAGCGACCGTTTCCGGCTCCTTATAAGCCCCCTTGACCAATCGCATGTTGGCTCGCAGGCTGCCCAGCTCTCGGATGTCATCCGGGGCACGGCGCAGGTAGGCCTGGATGACTACGCCCACGTTGTCATGAGTTTTTCTCAGTTCCCTATACAGATCTAGCGTCGGCTCACAATGCGCATAATCCTCCATGTCGATGCGGACAAAGTTGCCCGTCTTCCCGGCGTGGGAGACAATCCTCTGCATATGGCCCAGGCACAAGCCTTCCTCCAGATCGAGCCCCAAGCTGGTCAGCTTCAATGAAAGATTGGACTGTACACCGGATGCTGCGATTTCATCAAGTGTTCGGATACACATCTCCGCCGATGCCGCAGCATCCTCTGCATGAGCCACATACTCCCCCAGATGATCCAGAGTTGCCAGCTTGCCTGCAGCATTCAAGCCTTGAACTGCCGTTATAGCCTCTTCAATCGTACGTCCTGCAACAAACCGAGCTGCTCCCAGCTTCAAGCCATACCGCTTGGCAAGGCGGCCCGCAGCGGGGCTCTTGCCGATGCCAAGCAACATATGACGCATGATCGACTCGAACATCCGGCTCCCTCCTCAGAGAATGCTACAGAATTCGCTTGCCGAGCAAAGACGCGACCAGTTCCACGGCCAAACGGGCCGTCCGGCGGTCATGATCCAGTTGGGCGTTTACCTCCACGATTTCTACCGAAGTGACTTTCTCCGACTCCGCCAGCAATTCACAAGCGAAATGGGCTTCACGATAGTTCAAGCCGCCAGGCACTGGCGTACCGACACCGGCTGCTTCCATGGGATCGAGCACATCCAGATCAAAGCTGACGTGGACGCCGTCCGTGCCATCGCTAGCAATTTGAATGGCTTCTTCCACAATTTTCTGAATACCTTTGCGGTCTACTTCGTGCATGGTGTAGCAGGCAATGCCTTTGGCCTTGATGAGGTCACGTTCCGCTTGGTCCAGCTCACGAGCACCAATAATGACCAGTTTGCTCATATCAATTTCACCAGCGCCTGCCAGAATATCGCTTAGCTTCAGCTGCGCGTTTCCGGTTGCGATACCGAGCGGCATGCCATGCATATTGCCGCTTAGACTGCTGGCTTCACTGTTCAGATCCGCATGCGCATCAAACCAGATCACGCCCAGCTTCTTGTAATGCTTGGTCAAGCCAGCCAATGTGCCGATTGCAACGCTGTGATCACCACCGACAACCAGTGGCATATGACCGGCGCCAATCGCTTCTGATACCGCCTCACCTAGCTTCGCGTTAACCTCTTTCACCTGCTGCATATGCTTGGGAGGGCCGCCGCGGCTCCAGCTTTCCTCACCGCGCAAGGCTGCGGAAGGGCAAGCGATCTCCACCGTTTCTTCCAGTGTCAGGTCCAATTGACCGAGCTGCCTGATCAGTCCTGCCTGGATGACTGCGTCGGGTCCGAGCTCAGCGCCAGGATGTCTACCGCCCAGGGAGAATGGGACTTTGATGACTTGTATTGGTGTTGGCATAATGGTCACCTTCCTTATCGTTGATATTCAAAACGTTCGTTTTTATGAGGTCGGAGCGGTCAATACTTTTTCAATTCGGTCGAGCGCCCAGTCCAGATCGGACTGTTCAATAATAAGCGGCGGGGCAAAACGAATCGTCGTCTCATGTGTTTCTTTGCAGAGCAGGCCTTGTTCCATCAGCTGCTCACAGAATGGCCGCGCCTTGCGATCCAGCTCCACACCGATGAATAGTCCACGCCCGCGGATCTCGCGGATATAGGGGCTGTTGATGGCTTCCAGGCGGCTGCGGAAATAGTTGCCCAGCCGATCTGAACGCTCTGCCAGCGATTCGCGCTCCACCACGTCAAGTGCGGCAATCGCTACACTGCAAGCAAGGGGATTGCCACCAAAGGTCGAACCGTGCGACCCGGGCTCGAAGACACCCAGGATCTCATCGTCAGCTGCAACTGCGGATACCGGCAGCACACCGCCGCCTAGTGCCTTGCCCATGATATACACGTCCGGGGTCACATCCTCCCAGTCACAAGCGAAGCGGCGTCCCGTACGGCCAAAGCCAGTCTGGATCTCATCGGCAACGAAGATCACCCGGTTGCTCTGACAAAGCTCATAAGCCGCCTTCAGATAGCCTTGTGGCGGGATTACAATGCCTGCCTCACCCTGAATCGGTTCAATCAGCAGCGCTGCTGTACGGGGCGTAATGGCCTGCTCGAGTGCTGCCAGATCACCGTAAGGAATGATTTTAAAGCCCGGTGTAAAAGGCCCGAAATCCTCGCGGTACTCTTCGGAAGAGGAAAACGAGGTAATCGTCAGTGTACGTCCGTGGAAATTACCGCTGCACACAATAATCTCGGCTTGGTCTGCAGGAACGCCTTTGACCCGGTACGCCCACCGTCGTACGGCCTTGATCGCCGTTTCTACCGCTTCTGCACCACTATTCATCGCCAGTACGCGGGATTTACCCGTATACTTGGAGAGCTTTTCATAGAAGATGCCAGGAGATGGACTATGGAAGGCACGCGAGGTCAGCGTCACTTTATCCGCCTGCTCCTTGAGTGCCCGGATAATGTCAGGATGCCGATGTCCTTGGTTCAAAGCCGAGTACGCACTTAGCATATCCATAAAACGATTGCCTTCTGGATCCTCCACCCATACGCCCTCCGCACGATCGATAACGATAGGCAGCGGGTGATAATTATGCGCGCCATAGCGGTTGGATTGGTCAATGGCAGTCTGGGATAGCGTTTGACTCATTTTATCCACCTCTTTCAAATTTGTATTTTGTATTTTGTATACAATATATAATATACTTCGATGGTTAAAAAAATCGGACAAAGCTCTCAGTTGCCCTGTCCTTACTTGCTACAAAACTTTAGATAAGAAATCCTGCGTGCGCGGATGCTGGGGATTGGCCATAATCTCGCGCGGATTCCCTTCTTCTACAATATTGCCGCCGTCCATGAAGATCAGCCGGTCGCCAACCTCACGGGCAAAGCCCATTTCATGGGTGACGATAATCATCGTCATCCCGTCCTTGGCCAGCTTCTTCATAACATCCAGTACCTCGCCGACCATCTCCGGGTCCAGCGCCGAGGTAGGCTCATCGAACAACATTACTGTCGGCTGCATCGCCAGCGCGCGAGCAATCGCGATCCGCTGCTTTTGTCCGCCCGAGAGCTTGGCTGGATAGGCCGACTGCTTATCCTCGAGACCTACTGAGCGAAGTAGTTCCAATGCAAATTCTTGACCAGATGCTTTATTATTCTTCTTGAGCAAGGTTGGTGCCAGCAAGAGATTTTCCATGACAGTCATATGCGGGAATAAATTAAAATGCTGAAACACCATTCCCATCCTCTGACGAATCTGATTTAACTCCGACTGGCTGCCCGTAACCTCACGTTCTTCGAAATAAATTCGTCCACTGGTTGGTTCTTCCAGTCTATTCAAACAACGGAGAAACGTGCTCTTGCCCGATCCACTGGGACCGATTACAGCGACGACTTCTCCCTTATTAATAGTCGTGTTGATCCCCTTGAGCACCTGATTACTGCCAAACGACTTGTGAAGTTCTTCAACCTTAATCATGATTTATTCAACTTCCTTTCCAGCGCTTGCAGCAGGTTTGAGAGGGTAAAGGTTAAAACAAAGTAAATAACGGCCACTACAATTAACGGCTCCAATGGCAAGAATAAAGACCCTTGTAAAATACGTGCCCGATAAAGCAACTCGCCAATACCAATAACCGATACAAGAGAAGAATCCTTGATGATAATTATGAATTCATTACCTATGGCTGGAAGCATGTTGCGAAAAGCCTGCGGCAATACAACGTGTCTCATCGCCATCGTGCGAGTCATGCCAAGAGAACGTGCAGCTTCAAGCTGACCTTTATCAATCGCTTGAATTCCTGCACGAAAAACTTCTGCCATGTAAGCAGCGCAGTTCATGGTTAATGCGACAACCCCGGAAGCAAATGCCGGCAAATTAATAAATTCTGCCAATCCGTAATGAATAAGTAAGATTTGAACCAATAACGGGGTGCCCCGGATTACTTCAATGTACGCTGATGCAAAGAATTTAAACGGTTTAAACGTTGAAATTCGCATCAGTGCGAACAGTACGCCTAATAATGTGCCGAGGACAACGCCTACAGCTGAAAGCTGTAGTGTTGTCCAAGCGGCACTTAGAAATGTAGGCCATTGTTCGTGTAAGAAAGAGAAGTTCATAGTTAGCTAACTCCGTCCGTTATTATTCTCCCAGCAGTTCGTTGGCCTCGACTACAAAACGGTCAATCTCCCCTGCTTCGATCAGACGCTCAATAGTAGCATTAATACTATTCATCAACTCGTCTTCACCAAGTTTCACAGCAACGGAAAAACCATCATCGTCTTCAGGTGCGATTTCAACATTTGAGATTACCAGGCCTTCTTGAGCAATTTCATATTGCTCCGCTACTGGCGTCTCCAAAATAACTGCATCGACACGTCCACTAGACAATTCCAAAATCAGTTCAGGAATCTTACCTAGGGCAGTCAGATTCGCGCCTTCGATCTCTTGGGCAATCCCTTCTTGGATAGATCCCATTTGAATGCCAATTCGCTTGCCTTCGAGGTCTTCGACCGATGTAAACTGTTCTGCCTGGTCAGCACTTACAAGAACAGCTTGAGTTGCTTTGTAGTAAACATCTGAGAGCAGGAAGTTTTCTCGACGCTCATCAGTTGCAGACAAAGCAGAGATAACCATATCTACCTTGTTTGAATTAAGAGCCATTAAAAGTCCGTCAAAATCAATGTCTTGAATTTCAAGCTCTGCATTCATATCTTTGGCAATTTCTTTAGCCAATTCAATATCAATACCAACAATGGTATCTACGCCATCAATCGTTTTGTGAAACTCAAATGGCGCGTAGTCTGCACTTGTTCCCAAAATAATTTTGCTTGCTTGTTCAGTAGGCTCGTTACCGCCATTACTACCAGTATTCGTATTGTTTGGTGCGTTGTCCGGCGTGTTGGTGGTGCCGCCTCCACATGCTGCTACCATCATTGCCATTGCTGCAATACTGCCTGTTGCCATCCACTTTTTGTTCATTCTTTTTTCCCCCGTTTTCATCATTTTAACACTCATTAACCACGCGATACAATCACATAAACCTAACACGGCCTCGAGAGCGATGTATATTGTATACAGAATACTTCACACAATATACGAGCCTCAACATGTAAGCAATTATAACACTCTCTTCTATTGCGCACAATCATTTTTTCACCAGTATTTACGTTAACAAATTCAGTGTGAAAAGACCTGACAACTCGCAATTATTTGGTTATAATAACCTAAACAACTTCAATAGTAGAGAATGACCTTGCGATGACTTGATTTTTGTTCAAATGCACAAGGGGGAATCGCCGTTGCAGGCTCCAAAATATCAATCTCTGAAAGACCACGTATATGATTATATCGCGCAGCGTATTCAAGATCAAACGTTGCTGCCGAATCAGAAAATTAATGAAGCTGAAATTTGCAAAAAACTGGAGATTAGCCGGACACCTACAAGGGAAGCCCTGTTTCAGTTGACATCCGATAATCTACTGGATTACTTGCCGCGTCGCGGCTTTACAGTCAAAGCCTTTGATCCGAAAAAGAAGCTTGACCTTTCCCTTATCATCGGGACATTGGAAGGTCTCGCTGCCGCCCTGGCCGTGGAGCATCTGGGTGACAAGGAGCTTGGCGCAATGAAGGCTCTCGTGGATAAAATGGACAATGATATTTCGAATCATAACTTTACGGACTATTACAAGGATCAAGTCGTCTTTCATAAGATGTATATCGACAAATCCAACAATGACGTTCTAATCGAAACGCTAAACTCACTTAAGAATAGCTTCATCCGCCAATCCTATGGCAGTGAGGATCCCGACCGGCTAATGCGGGTGCTGCATATCGTCAACGGCGAGCACCGCAAGATTCTGGATCTATTCCATGCCAAAGACAAACAAGGCCTCGAAGAAACATTGAAATATCATTGGCGCATTATTGACAACGAGATGCTCTAGCCACTCCTTTCATAACAACCACCTGACAAGCACCTCCAACTCCTTATTACGGATGAAGGTGCTTATTGGCGTTTTATTATTACCGGTCCGGCAGCAAGATCACCTTCAGACAGCCGCTGCTCTTCTTGACCATCTGAAATCCTGTCTCGAACTCCGAAAGCGGCAGCTGGTGGGTAACAACCCCCTTCGTTGGGAGCCGACCGTCCGCAATACCACGGATGACATGCGGATAGCAATAAGGCCCAAGGTGGGCGCCAAGAATGTCAAGCTCCTTGCGGTCGCCGATGATGCTCCAATCCACCGTAACGGGACTGCCAAAGACGCTGAATTCAACGAACCTCCCCAATTTGCGGATCGCGTGCAGCCCCTGGATGACGCTGGCCGGCGCACCACTTGCCTCGATGTACACGTCGCATCCGTAGCCTTCGGTCCGCTCGAGGATCGCCTCCACCACATTGTCCCGAGAGGGGTTGAGCACCAGGTCCGCGCCAAATTGCTTGGCCAGCTCCAGCCGATCATCCTGCAAATCGATCACCGCAAGCGTACCCGGACCGCGCAATCGGGCAGCAGCCACCATCCCCAGTCCCAGCGTCCCCGCCCCCGAGATGACCGTAAAATCACCAAGCTCGATGCCTGCCCGGTTCACGGCGTGCATGGAACAAGCATAGGGCTCGATCAGAATGGCCTGCTCCAGCGGGAGGTCATGAGGTACACGATGATTAATCGCATGCTCCGGAAAAATCATGTACTCGGCCATAGCCCCATTCACATTGGATTGGAAACCATAGATATCATGCTTGTGGCACATCCAATACTGTCCCCGGCGGCAGAAGCGACATTCCGTGCAGGGGACAATCTGCTCGGAGATCAAGCGGTCGCCCACCTGGTAATCGGAGACGTCTCCCCCAACCGCTACGACAAGACCGACAAATTCATGCCCAGGGATGACGGGCGTTTTGACATAACGGGGCTGCCCGTCACCTCCCCAGAACATAGGCGCGCCATCCCACGCTTTCACGTCACCTGCACAGATGCCGCAGCCTTCCACACGAATCAGCACTTCCCTTGGCCCCGGCTCAGGTGTTGCCACCGTTTCGTAACGATAGTCACCTGGCCCGTGGCATACAACCGCTTTCATCTTGGTTGGAATCGTCTCCATCGTCTGGCTTTCCTCCCACTGCTTGCCCCTTAGGACAGCTGATAGAATCGAATGGCCGTTTCGCCCAGAATCGCCCGCCGCTCTGCTTCGGAGTAGCCTGCAAGCGCACGGTTGGTTTCCTTCCATACCTTCGCATAATCCCCTGCCAGATTGGCTACGGGCCAGTCACTGCCAAACATCAGTCTGTCTGCCCCAAAGCAGATCATCGCATGCTCGATATAGGGCTTGAGATCTTCTGCAGACCATGTGTGCGGATCGGCAGCCGTATTGAGACCCGAGAGCTTGGCGTAGACATTGGGATACTGAGCCGTTTCTCGCAGCAGGGTCGCCCAAGGCTCCAGATGACGCTCGCGAATCTGCGGTTTCGCCAAATGATCAATGACCAGACGCAGCTTCGGGAACCGTTCTGCCAACGTCGAGACATGCTCTAGATGACGCGGCAGTACAGCAACGACATCATACGTGTAGCCATGATCAGCCAACAGGCTCAGGCTCTCCAGCACAGCTGGCTGCAGAATCCAGTCCGGGTCACTCTCGTCATGAATGAGATGACGGATTCCCTTGAACTTGGGCCGGTTTCGCAGTGCTGCGAGCCGCGCAGCGGAGGCCTCGGGATCAAGAAGATCAATCCAGCCAACGATCCCCGCCACCCAAGCGTTCGATTCCGCAACCTCCAGCAAATAATCCGTTTCGTTGTCGCTATGATCGGCCTGGACGATAACCGTCTGATCGATCCCGTGCTCCCGCAGCATGGGCTCCAGCTCTTCGGGGTGAAAATTGCGGAAAAGCTCGGGTTCATTGGGCGTGGGCCAGTAATAAGGCACACGATCAAAATTATAAAAATGCTGGTGCGCGTCAATGACGCGCGGTTTGTTCTCTGACATGGTCTACCTCCTCGGTTTGGTTATCCCGCCTAGCACGCCTCCATCTTCAAAGAAACGACGAATCCCTGCCTCAGTCTGTGGATCAGGAATCAGCGGGGGCGCCTGGTGCGGCTTGGTACGCGCATCAATAATGACATTATCGCATCCCCAGTGCTTGTGACGGTAGGTGCTGCCTACGCCATGGATATCATGCGACGGATTGCTGCGTGTAAACGTCACCCACAAAAAATTATTCAGCTCAGCACCCACAAAGGCGCTGTCATCGCACAAAATAATCATCGGACAGTCCGGCAAGCCGCCACGCGATTGGATGAAGGCTGACCAGTCTTCGATTTGCTCCATTGTGGCCGCTTCATCCCGGTATGCCGGGCCATCGATGGCCACGACGCCAGGCAGCACAACATGCGCCTCTTTGACCCCTGACAGCTCCCGCAACAGTTGCGGCACCTCACGGCACAGCTCTCTGCGTTTCGGACCGGCGGCAGCGAAGATCACTTTGCTGCCCATATTGAGCCCCTCACCGGAATAGTCCAGCGTATCAATCGTCGTCTTGGTCTGAAAATGCAAATCGCGCTGCAGATCCATCCGCTCCAGCATGTAGGCGAAGAAGGCCTCCATATCGTGCGTGCTGATCGGCTGTTCCTGCTCTGCAGCAATGAACAGATACTTCGCCAGGCTCAGTTGGCCCGTCCCGAGAATTCGATTGGCAATCGTCAGAATTTCGGCAGGCCGCTGCACTTGCTCATACGGTGTATACCGTTCGCTGCCGATTGCGAGCAACAGCGGATGGACGCCAGCCGCATCCACAGCGTGGACTTCCTTGACCCCGCGAATCTCCTTGCTGATAGCCCCCCCAGTCAGCTCATGAATCAGCTCCCCGAACGAGGTGTCTTCCTGCGGTGGCCGCCCCACAACCGTAAACGGGAAGATCGCGCCGGACCGGGCAAATACCTTGTGCACCTTCATTACCGGAAACGGATGAACGAGACTATAGTACCCCAGATGATCTCCGAACGGACCCTCCAGCTTGGTATCTTCGGGGTAGATTTCACCGGTAATCACAAAATCGGCATCCAGGCTGACACAATGTCCCTCACAATAGCTGTACCGGAAGTGACGTCCCGCCAATAATCCGGCAAAAGTCAGTTCGCTCATCCCCTCCGGCAGCGGCATGACAGCCGACAGCGTATGCGCCGGTGGACCGCCAATGAAGCAGCTTACCTTGAGCGGTTGCCCCAGCCGGTTGGCCTTCTCTTGGTGAATGCCAATGCCCCGATGAATCTGATAATGAAGGCCAATCTCCTTGTTCAGCTCGTAATCATTGCCAGTGAGCTGAATGCGGTACATCCCGAGATTGGCATTCATCACGCCCGGCTTGTCCGGGTCTTCGGAATAAACCTGCGGCAGGGTAACAAAAGCACCGCCATCCTCCGGCCAATGCTGAATCAGAGGCAGATCGGAAATCGAAATTTCCTCGAACCCGGGCGGCTTGTCCCCTGACGTCTTCACAGGGAGCGCCTTGCGGGCCGATAGGGCAGTTCCGAGCGACTGTACAGGTGTTTTGAAGCCGCCCATCGGATCGTTGCGCAGGTTGATCACGCGTTGAGCCGCATCCCAGGTATCCCGGAATATGTACTTGCTGCGCTCGATAGTGCCGAACAAGTTGGAGACCGCGCGGAAGCGGCTACCTTTTACCCGTTCAAATAACAACGCAGGGCCGCCGGCCTCATAGACTTTCAAATGGATCGCTGCCATCTCCAGATAGGGATCAACCTCCTCCTGAATCCGGATCAGGTGCCCGGCCTTCTCCAGGTCATTCACACATTCTTCCATATTGCGATAGATCATCCTGCCACTCCTTCTGTTCGAGAGCCCATTTGGTTTGTCCTTCTATTATCAACCAGCGTTCTGGCCAGGTCAACATAGCCCGGGCGCTCTGCGATTCGCAGCCGCATGTTCGACCCTCAGCGCTCATATGAATGGATATGGACCTGAGAGGAGGACTCGCGCGTGAGCAAAACCGGCGATCCGATCGACCAAGCAATCCAACGCTTCATCCATGAACTTACAGATCTTCAGCAGCCGGATGGCTCCTGGCGATTCTGCTTTGATACCGGCACCAACGTGGATGCCTATGTCATTATTCTGCTGCGTTCCCTGGGCTCGGACGAAGAACCCCTGATCCGCCGCCTCCATGCACGCATCCGGGCTCGCCAGCAGCGGGAGGGCTGCTGGCGGTTGTATCCCGACGATGACGAGGGTCATCTTTCCGCTACCATTGAAGCCTACTATGCACTCCTATATTCAGGCTATAGCCAGCCAGACGACAAGCATATGCAGCGGGCACAGCGTTACATTACCAAGCGGGGCGGATTGCGCCGGGTCGAGGGGCTGATGACGCAAGCTCTGCTCGCTGCAACTGGACAGATCAAATGGCCTCGTTCCATTACTTCGATTCCGCTGGAGATGCTGCTGCTGCCGCTGTCGTTTCCTGTGCAATTCTTTGACTTCTCCGGCTATGCACGGGTCCATCTGGCGCCGCTGCTGCTCATGGCTGACCATCAATTTGCGGTGCAAGGCGACGACTGGCCGGATCTTCACCAGCTGGTAGGCGGGGAGCGCAAGGATGGCAAGGCCGCCATGGAGCCCCGCTTGACAGTTACTGAGCACTCCGTTCATCAGCTGATGGACAGCGGGTTGAACCGGTTAATTGGCAGCCGGACCTCTCTTCACGAATCGGCATCCTCGCGTGCAGAGCAGTATATGCTGGAGCGAATTGAAGCCGACGGCACGCTGTACAGCTACGCCAGCAGCACCATTCTAATGATTTTTGCCCTGCTGGCACTGGAGTATGATCGTGACGACCCGGTGATTGTCCGGGCTGTGGAGGGGTTGAAGGGCATGGCCTATGAGCTGGACGAGGGCCTGATGATCCAGAACTCCCCTTCCGAGATCTGGGACACGGCGCTCTTGGCCTACGCGCTCCAGGAGGCGGGACTGTCCGCAAGCCACCCAACGGTGCGGGCGGCATCCGATTATGTCCTGCGGCATCAGCACACCAAACCCGGCGACTGGCGGATTCACAATCCCGGGGCAGCGCCTGGGGGCTGGGGATTCTCCGAGAGCAATACCATCAACCCGGATGTCGATGATTCCACCGCTGCCCTCCGGGCGATTCAAGCACGCTCCCGTATGGAGGAGAGCACATTGAACGCCTGGAATCGCGGTTTGAGCTGGGTGATCTCCATGCAAAACAAGGATGGCGGCTGGCCCGCCTTCGAGAAGCACACCGACAAGCGTATGCTGACGTGGCTGGCTATCGAGGGTGCCGCCGCAGCGGCCATCGATCCGTCAGAGGCGGACTTGACCGGACGGACCTTGGAATATTTGGGCAATTGGGCAGGACTGGAGATTGATCATCCGGTCGTCAAACGGGGGGCAGACTGGCTTATTCAGCATCAGGAGAAGGATGGCTCGTGGTATGGCCGATGGGGTATCTGTTACATCTATGGGACGTGGGCCGCACTGACTGGACTTGCAGCTGCTGGTTTGCCGGACGATCACGATACCATCGAGCGGGGCATCAGGTGGCTCGCATCCATCCAGCACAAGGACGGTGGCTGGGGCGAATCCTGCTTGAGCGATCAGCGCAAACGCTATGTGCCACTCGGGATCAGCACGCCTTCCCAGACCGCCTGGGCCGTCGATGCCCTCATTGCCGTTCACGAAGAGCCAACGGAATCCATCATGCGAGGTGTGCGGCGCCTGATCACATTGCTTGAAGGGGATGACCCCGCGCCAGGGAAATACCCGACCGGCGCTGCGCTGCCGGGCAGCTTCTACATCCATTATCACAGCTATAACCATATCTGGCCGCTGCTTGCGCTGGCGCACTACCGCAGCAAGTACGGTCAGTTACCCAAGTAACCTAATTGGTCTGTCTACGCAGATATACCTTGAAGTACCCAATATATACAAGTCCAATAAATACGCCATAAACGGCTAGCGTAACGAGGATGCTTCGCGGATTGGCAAGCAGTTGGTTCCCCAGAATCGCGAACATCAGCATGGATGGGATTTTGCCCAGGGACGACGCAATGGCATAGGGCCAGAACCCCACCTTGCTCACGGCGCAATAGACATTAACAATGACGGAAGGGATGAAGGGAATTAGCCGAACAGCCAGGATGAACATAAAGGCACTCTTCTCAAACCATGCCGTGATGCGGCTCATCCACGACACCCGCGCCAGCAGTCGTTGACCCCAATCGTAGAGCAGCCAGCGCACCAGCACGAACATCAGAATAGAAGCGGCCGAGGACCCGATCCAGGTATACACCGCTCCAAGCTGCAACCCGAAGGTTGCGCCCAGGATGCCGCCAATTAGCGGGTAAGGAATGACAGGAAATAAAGCCAGCAATGTAGCTACGCAGACAATGAGCAGTGGATGGACATCGCCGGCCTGCTCCAGCCAGCCGGTAATCTCTGTCCGGTAGAGCAGAATCCCCAAAATCGCAGCGCCATACAGCGCCAGAGACAGGAGACGCTGATACAGCGGTTTAGCGGGAGGCATCGGCAGCCTCACATGCTCAGGCGGGGACTGCTCACCGGATGGGTTGGACGGTGTGGAACGTTTCATGTATGTCTCCTTCCCGGAAGTCTATCTCTTTATTGTAGCCAACTCCTCGCCCCGGGGCCAGTCCTGCAGCTTTTGTCATCTGCACATTTACAATGTGGTACAGTAGATGTACACACCCTACCGCTTCAGGAGGCTTTCGTATCATGGAAGAACACAAGCAACTGGCATCTACAAAACTTCGATTGTTCATCCCCTCCGTACGCAGCATCCGTCTGACTTTCAAGGCCGGTCAATATGTGCAGTGGAGCACCCGCCGCAGATATGTCCTGATTATGATTACACATGGCAGGGCCGAGGCAACCGTGGATAGCAAGACCTATCTGCTCCGGCAGCGTCAGGCCTTCTTGCTGCCACCCGGCACTCCGATTCAAGGCCGAATCACAGATGGCGCTGTAATGACCTGTCATGTGCTTCTCTTTACCTGCCTGCAGGTCGCACGACAATCCGGACTATGGAACGCTCAGCCAGCTAAGCTACCCTTGGCCATGGATACAGACCTCGCCATCCTCACTGGCGACATCATTCATTCATTTGAATCCCATCGCCAGGCAACGCTTGGACAGGAGCTGGCTCTAATGCTGCAGCGCTGGCAGGCAACCGTGAATGAGGTCCCATCTGCTCCGGGTGGCTTGCAGCGAGCGATCGATTATATGGAAAGACATTTTGACCAGCAGCTACAACTGGAGCAGTTGGCTGCTATGGCCGGCTATAGTGTGAATCATTTTTCCAAGCTGTTCAAATCTGCGACTCACCTTACGCCGGCAGCCTACTTAACCGGGCAGAGGATGGAACGGGCCAAGCAGCTTCTTCTCACGCCGCTCTCTATGAAGGAAGTTGCCCGCCAGGTTGGCTACCGGGACGAGCACTATTTTAGCCGCGTGTTCAAGCAGTCCTCGGGCGTCGCCCCCACGCGCTACGTCAAGACCCGCTACCGCCGGGTCGCCGCCCTCTATTATGGCATGGACGACTGTCTTCACACCCTTGGGATAGAGCCTGTAGCCTCTCTCTCCTATGCTAGACGCGTAGTGGAGCCTGAGGGCTTCCCAGTGGTGGAACCGCGCAGCCATACGCTGCCGCTTGATAGTATCGGAATTGATTATGAAGCGCTTCTACGTGCCAAGCCCGAGCTGATAGTCACCAATGAACAGTTGTCTGACGAAGCCGACCGGCTCCGGGAGATTGCTCCACTGGCTATGCTTCAACATTCCTACGACTGCACGGTTACCATCAGGCTTCTCGGTCGGCTGCTGTGCCGGGAGCAGGAATCCGAGCAGTGGCTGGACCAATTCTCCCGTCAGCGCGAGCAGGTCAGGGCACGAATAGCGGAACGTTTGGGCTCCCCAACCGCCTGTTTCGTCCGCGTCTCCAGCAGTGGAATGCGTCTATATGGCCCACGTAGCCAGACTGGGGTGTTGCTCTATGGTGACCTTGGCCTGACACCTCCCGAACCATTAAGTGAACAACTCTGGGCCAGAGAGTTGACCGTGGACGAGCTTGCTGCGATGCGGCCTGCGCATCTGTTCCTCATGACGGATCCAACACGAGAGGCGTTGCAGCTGCTGCGAACGATACAGGACCGCGAGGATTGGCTCACTATGGAGCCGTTCCGCCTGCAACGGCTCTACCCTGCCAGTAATTATCTCTATGCCTTGCTGGGCACCCGTAGCAGGATCGCTGTCATCCAACATGCCTGCATGCAGCTTGGCGTCGACGTGAAGGAGATTCTCCAAGAGAACTGAGGGAGATTCTCCATTGCACCAGCTTGTGTCTCGACTTACTATTATTGATAATGATTTTCATTATTAAATAGTAAAGGGGAAATTTAGTTCATGCGTCAACTTGGTATTGTCTATGTACTCCTCCTAGTCCTCCTGCTCGCGGCATGCGGTGGCGGTCAGTCGGGCAACAATGCTGCTTCACCCGAGGCACCTGCAGACTCGGAGGTGCGAACGATCTCACATATGATGGGTGATACCGAGGTGCCTGCGAAGATTGAGCGTCCCGTCGTTCTCTCCGCTGCTTATGCGGACCATTTGCTGACCATTGGAGAGAAACCCTATGGGATTAACGTTGAAGCCCGTTACGGTGGCGATTATCCGCCGTACCTGGAAGAACAGCTTGCTGGCACAGCCTTGGTAGGCTCCGCCGACGAGCCGAATCTGGAAGCCATACTCGAGCTCGATCCCGATGTTATTTTAATCGAAAGCCGGACGGCCGAGTCGACTTATGACGAGTTGAGCAAAATCGCTCCGACCCTCGTGCTCGGTCACGAATGGCTGGCGTATGAGGACGACCCTACGGCTTGGACGCTGGATTTGTTGAAAATAGCGGAGCTCTATGGTAAAGAAGACCTCGCCCGGGAGAAAATCGAGCAACTTGAGCTCAAAACAGCCGAGGCCCGCCTGACGATCGAAGCATTGGACGACAAACGGATGGCATATCTGCGTGTCCGCGAGAAGACGATTCAGATTTATGCCGCCAAAGGTCATCCGATGAACACATTGCTGTATCATGATTTGGGTTTCGAGCCAGCCTCTTTGACACCTGAGGAGCAGCGGGAAGATCTATCTCTTGAGGTTGTATCTGACCTGGATGCTTCCATCATCTTCCTGGAGGTGGATCCAAACGGTTTGGATAACCTCGCAAGCATGCGGGAGAGCGCCTTGTGGGCGCAAGTGCCTGCTGTTGCTGAAGAAGGCCTATATGAGACCGATTCTTTCTGGCTCTTCAAAGGTTGGGGTGCTATCGGCCGTGAAGCCATCATCGATGACATCTTGTCCTGGTTATCTTAATCTATTTTCCTATGTCAAAAGACCTTGATTTTCCAATTCCACCCTTCCCAAACCATGACTTCTATCCTATAATTAAGCATGGAATGACAAAATTCACCATTGGAAGAGAGTGGAGATCAACAAATGAAACGTGTAACACCGCTAGCCTTGCTGCTTGCCCTTGTGATTCTGTTCAGTGTGGCAGCTCCCCCTCCGGCGGTCGCGGCCAAAACCGAGACCGCCGTTTTTGTGAACGGCGTACGAGTGAAGTATGCGCAAGCCCCCGTTGTCCGTGAAGGCGCAACGCTGGTATCTGCCCGTGAGACGTTAGAAGCGATGGGCCTGGCTTTTAGCTGGGACCAAGCCAACCGTCGCATTCTTGGCATCAGTAAAACTGGCGAGACCACGGTTGCCATTGTGGTCGGCGAGCTGACAGCAACCATTAATGGTATCTCCCTGATGCTGGGTGTACCGGCCCAGGAGGTCAACGGACGCATCATGGTTCCCTTGCGGTTTATCAGCGATAGTCTGGGAGCCACGCTAGCTGTATCCGGCCAGCAGATCAAGCTGACTACCAACCAGCCGAGCAAAGGCGCTTACTACACCGGACTGCCGCTGGAAATCACGAATACGTACGTCCGCAATCGCAGCCAGTTGCCGCTGACAATCGCTTATGAGGAATATGCTTCCAACGATACGCACTTCTACACCTTCACTCGTACACTTCGCGTCGAGCCCGGCCAGAAGGGTGTCTTCAAGCTCTCTTCGCTTATGCCCGGACAGTCCTTCCGGGAGGATTACAGCGACTACATGTTCCTCGGCCGGAATATCGTCAGCGCCGCGAATGACGGCAGTGATCCAGTGCAGAGCAAGAGCTATGCAGCGATCAAGAAACGCCATGATAACGGTACCTATGCGAATCAGCTGGAGGATGCCCTGTACAAGCAATGGGAAAAGCAATGGCAGGCTTACCGCCAGGAGCTGAAGAAGCAACTGGCCGCCAATAACAATGTCCCGCTCCGGGTGCAGAACTCTTATATCAGCTATGGCATCCTGGATCAGCCCGAGGCGAACATTTCCTTTGCCAATCTGACCGAGAAACGCATCGTTGCGTTTGATCTGACCTTCGAGCTGTATGATGCTTATGGCAAACCAGCCAAGGGTAGCTTGACCCAATCCCACCGCTTCGACGGGATGGTCTCCTCAACCAATCATGCTTCTGGCGAATCGTATACGTACACCTGGGATTTGTTCTGGTTCGACCGGGCCTATAGCATCCGTAACGTCCGGATTACACAAGTGGCTTATTCCGACGGAACGACTTGGAAGCGCAAGTAACGAATGAGCTAAGAGGTTCCAATTGATTCCATCGACCGATATAAGCTATAACCCTAACATACTATACTGTTTGTAGACGGTGTGATCTTAGCCGTACCATGGTCATGGGAGGCGAGAATGGACTATATTCGTGATTATGCGATGTATGCGGCCATCTTCGGCTGGTTCAGCTTTTGCTGGTTCGGTTGGGCGCAGGAGAATCCGCGAAAAAGCTGGCGTGTATACCTGGGAATATGTTCGGGATTGGGACTCTTGGTTGGTCTCCTCGGGGTCTATTTGAGTGTAACCAACTGGTCCGCCGCAACTGCCCTTTCTGAAACGGGAGCCTTTCGCAATTATTTAATTTTCTTCTACATTGAAGTGGCGCTGGCGGGCATTGGCGGTATTCTGCTGATCCGATTCAAGCGTACGAATTGGATCGCCCCATGGGTTGCACTCGTGGTGGGCGTTCATTTCATCTGGCTCAAGGATGTCTTCCAGGATGCCTCACTCTATGTGCTGGCCGCTTTGCTGATCGTCATTTCGTTGGCTTCCATCCCATTGTCAAAGCGGCTGGGCGTGGCAAATAGTGCCGTCACGGGAGCTTTGTCGGGCATGACGCTGCTCGCATTCGCTGTCCTGGGCCTGATTCGTTTTTTTGCGGCTTCATAACTTCAATAGAATACTGACTGCTACGCATGAGAGCTTCCCGCGGGAGGCTCTTTTTTTCTTTACATAAATATACCTATTAGGTATATTTAAATAAGGTAAAACTGAGGAGGGTGTAGACATGATTTATGTCATTTTAGGCTTTCTGATGATACGACCTCTAACCCAATATGAGCTGAAACGGGCGCTTGAACGCAAAATATCCCCCTTCTACAGCGCTAGTCTGGGCAGCATTCAATCTGCCCTGCGCAAGCTGGAGGAACTGGGGTGGGTTACAGTAAGTGAGACCCTGGACGGACGGCGCAGAAAAAAGATCTACACCAACACAGATACCGGCAAGCAAACCATGCTAACGTGGATGCTCGAACCTATTCCTCCACAGCGCATGGAGCAGGATGCCGCAACCAAGTTGTTTTTTCTAGGACACTTGGAGCCTCAGCAGTGCCTGACCGTCGTTACGGATATTGTGAGGCAATTGGAGCAGACCATGTCTGACTATGAGACTGCCGCAGCTATTGAATCCAGACGCCAGATTTCGGCAGATGTCGGGTCGATTGCCCGCTACCAGCTGCATACGCTTAAGCTTGGCCTGCTGCACTACCAGGCTATGCTGGACGGATTTCGGCAGGTGCAGCATGAGCTGCAAGCAGAACAGGAGGAACGCTGATATGCAGGCTAGCTTAGAGAGCTCACGTACACTTAACTACCAAGGTGCAAGGATCGCCTATTCTATGCATGGGAGAAGTGAAACTGAACCCCTCTTGCTGCTGCATCCCGCTTTTGCTGACCGGCAGATGTTTCAGGATCAGGTGGATTTCTTCGCGAAAACGCGGCGTGTGATCGCTATCGACATGCCCGGTCACGGTCAGACTCAGGTCCAAGGCAGCCGAGTGGCCATGAAGGATATGCCTGCCATTGTTGAGGCCCTGCTGGATCAGCATGACATCGCAGCGTGTCATCTCGTTGGCGTCTCCATGGGGTCGCTGGTAGCGCAAGCCTTTGCCTATCATCATCCTGCACGTGTACGCAGCCTTTGCATCGTTGGCGGGTATTCGATTCACAAGGAAAACAAACAGGTCTTGCAGGCCCAGCAGAAAGAAATGACGCGCTGGATGCTGCGGGTGGTAATCGGATTCCAACGGTTCAAGGGACAGGTGGCGCGACAGTGTTGCTCTACGCCTCATGCCCAAGAACTGTTCGCTCGTGGTATCGCTGCGTTTCGCAGGCGCTCATTCCTCGCCATGGAAGGCATGCAGCAGTTTTTCGTCCCAGACGCTCGGCCATTACCCTATCCCCTGCTGCTTGTCTATGGCTCGGAGGATCTGCCTGTCATCCAGGATGCCATGCAAGCTCTGCACCGGGCAGAACCCGCTTCACAGCTCGTTGAGTTGGCAGGAGCCGGCCATTGCGCCAACGCAGACAGCCCTGAGGCCTTTAACCGGGAATTGGAGAGGTTTGTAAGTGAATATGAGCAATAGCACTGTTCAGCCTATGAGGCTCAGGATGGAACTTAGGTATCTACTGTGTTAGGGTTCGGGTTAGGAGACACCAGTAGCGTTAGCGGCATTGTCCCACATAACAGCAGTTGTACGAAATGAGCATCCCCGTTCTTCGGGAACCATGGTCAATGTCGAACAGGGTACTGCTTCTGCTCTCCACGTCATTGCCAAACTTAAACTACCGCGGTATAATCAGCCTATATCGGTCGTGAAGCACACGCCGCCTTTTAGCAGCCTCCCCCGTTCAACGAGGGACAGCTGCCATGGGCGGCGTTTTTTTGTACCTTGGGAGGGAGCGTATTTCAGATGAGCAACTTTGACGAGCAATTTGACGCGTGGATGACGAAGATGATTCGAGAAGAGAAAAACCCAAGGCGGCGCGAGCGTTTGGAGAAAGGGCTGGGGCACGGGACGATGACTTTTTTGCGCGATTTGTGGTTTCCCGCGGTTGGCAATTTCGATCATCTCTATCCGGAGTGGGAAGTCCGTGACTTTCATAAGGGGTACCGGTATATCGATCTGGCCTACATCCCTGGCAAAGCCAAGGGAGCCATTGAAATACAAGGCTACGGGCCGCATGCCCGGGACCTGGATGTAAGACGCTTCAAGGATTTGTGCCGCCGCCACTGCTTGTTAGCATTGGATGGTTGGCTGCTGCTGCCGATTGCTTATCCCTCTATGATTGAGGAGCCTGAGGAATGTCGGCATATCATACTTTCCTTTATCGGGCGGTTTGTGGCCCAGTCCGCCACCTCGGAGTTATCTTATGTCGAAGCGGAGACGATCCGACTCGCCCACCGACTGCTTCGTCCCTTCTCTCCACTGGAGCTAGCTGCCCACCTGCGTGTCAGCGACAAACACGCCCGCAAAGTGTTGCGCACCATGACTAGCAAGCAACTGCTTGCCGTTGCCAGTGGTCGGGAGCGGGCTAGGTTTTATCGGTTGCCTCATTAACTTATGGCTTCGGTTGCTAGATGGTTTCGGGAGGATCTGCGAATGCGACTTCACGACGGTCAGCACAAGAAACGGCTTCTATTTTCCGTTATTACGCTGATTTCTAAGCGATTCGCAATATTGCGGAGCATATTTTCCGTTATTTCAGAATTGGAGGGCTGTGATTTAGCTTTTCCTCAGCTATAGCGGAAAATATGCGTCACAAAATCTCTAAATTAAGCGATAATCGATTAATAACGGAATAAATGCGCCATAACATTTGGCGAAGCAGCTAGTTGGCGAGCATGTAGCTTGAATGTGCGGGGTGCGGGGTGCGGGGTGCGGGGTGCGGGGTGCGGGGTGCGGGGGGCGGCGTGCGGGGTGCGGGGTGTGGGGTGTGGGGTGCGGGGTGCGTGTGCGATCTGGGGCTGTGCCAACAAAGGACAGGGTGCGATCTGAGGTCGTATGTTCGACGTAAGTCAGCGTGCGATCTGAGGTCGTTTACCGACGGGGAAACGAGTGTGTGCATCCGCGCACACAAAAGGACCGCCAGTTGGCGGCCCTCCACTTACAGTTACTCTGCAAAGCTGATAAAGTCCAGGTTACCGATGTACAGTAAATTTTGTGTGGTGGAGCCTGTGAATACGACGTGGACTGTTTGCGTCCCGCTCAGCGGCTGCGTTAATGTAGCTTCAACTGTGCGGTAGTCCCCCCAGCCGGTAGTACGCGGCATGGCAACCTCTCCAATTACCGCACCGTCAGGACCGCCCAAGCGGATCTGCGCTTTCACGTCCGTTGGAACGACCTCTGGTCTGGTCGCGTACGAAATGGCAACGCGGGTTTTACCTGTTGCGCCAAAATCAGCATCCGCAAATGTAAACCATGCACCTGTGAAGGTGTTGCCAATATTGGTACGGTAGCCCGAGGTCTCTACCTTCATTGGCTGATTATTAAACGTGTTGTTTTCTTGCGACCTAGCCGCTTGTTCAAATTCCAACCTTACCGGATCCTCCGAAGGCTGTTCCACCGGAGGTTCTTCCGGTGTTTCAGGTGTTTCAGGTACTTCCGGTACTTCCGGTACTTCCGGTACTTCCGGTACTTCCGGTACTTCAGGCGCCTCTACCTTTGTAAAACGTGCGTTGTCGAAGTTGCCGATGTACAAGAACGTGCTATTTGTCGTACCACGAAGGACAAAATATACATCTTGTACGCCTGTGAGTGGCTGCGATAGATCTGCAGTTACCGTGGCATAGTTGCTCCAATTATCACCAGTAGGTGGAGTATTGACTGTTGCCAGAAGCGTACCATTCACGCCGCCCATTCTCACCTCAACCCGTGCATCAGACGCAACTCTTCCCCGGTTTCCCGAATACTCGATAGCTACTTGATTAACGCCTGATTGACCAAAATTCATGTTCTTATAGGCAAGCCATGCGCCGTCAAACATATTGGCGACTTGTCTTCCACTCTTGCCATTCTCCGTTTTAAGCGGATCGTTGTTGCCGGGATTCAGTGCTGTCGACCACTCATCATAACTCTCCAGCTCCAGCATCGCATAATCGGCACGAACCGGAACATGACTCATCGTGAAGCTGTCGAAGTTACCGATGTAGAGCAGATTACTCGTGGTACTTCCTTTCATGACGATATACAGATCTTGCACTCCCGTAATCGTTGTATCTAACATCGCTTCTTGCGTTCTGTACTGTCCCCATCCGCTGCCGGTACGCGGCAATGCGACAGTACCCACCAACGGCCCATCTACACCTCCGATGCGGAATTCGAGAGCAATATCTGCCGGGGCTCGGCCTGTCGGCGAATCATAGACGATTGCCACTTTGTTTTTGCCTTTTTCGCCAAAGTTAATGTCTTTGTAAGCCAACCATGCGCCAGTGAACGTGTTGCCTACAACCGTACCACCGTTATTCGGTTCCGTTTTTAGCGGATTGTTGTTAAAAGTATTCCGTGCATCCGACCAAGTGCTGCGACTCTCAAACTCGATCTTCAACTGTTCCGTCTCCGGCTGTTCTCCCGGCTGGCCTGGAATCCCAGGTTGAACCGGAGCTTCTGGTTCGCCAAATGGTGGAGAGGTAGCACCTGGATCAAAAGAATCGATCGGACGTTCCAGCTTCTCTGGAATCGGCAGAGGCTGCAGCACCGGATTTCCCGGGGCTTGTCCTTCGGTATGCTTTTCAGGCTGCGGAGCTACAGGCGCAGCTAGCCACAGGGAATCATAGATGTTTCCATTAAAGCTTTCAACGAGATAGACATTCACTTCAAAGCGATTGCTATTCACATTGAACAGCTGGGAAACCTCGAAATCACCGTTCTCGACCGGAATTGCACTAGTCATCCAGGCTTCCTCGCCGCCATCCATCAGTTGGAATACGACATAGGGATCCTCTTTATAATCTCCAGTCAAAGTTCCTGAAGCTTTGACTTGCAGTTGTCCAGTGCGTGAAGTTTCAACTTCGAGCTGATATAGTTCCTTCAGCCAATTTTCATAATCCTGAGTAGAAAGCAATGGCAGTCCAGCTGCCTCATTTTTCTCTGCATTGGCTTTGAGTCGTACCTGCACGCTACCTGCGGGATAGTTACCTGTACCCAATGGCTGCGGATTACTGGTTACCTGCCGCCATTGTGTACCACTATCGGTACTGTATTCATACAACTCAGGCGTTGCGTAACCAGGCACATACGACCAGCCATACGTCTTCTTCTCGTTATCTACGACCGGTCCAGTCGGAGCAGCCGGAACAGTAAGCTTTTCAAATGCATAAGTGGGTGGCGCAGCTTCTCGAGATGCACCCCATGCATAGTTCGGCTCAGCGCCCATCTCGAAGACCAAGCTACCGCCAGCCATAATGTCGGCATGATTGATCCACGCCTGGTCGAACGTCTGACCGTTCAAGGTAGCGGACTGGATGAACCGATTAGTACTGGAGACGTTGTTTGCCTTGATCGTGAAGCTCTGGCCGTTATCGAGGTTCAGTTTGACCTCGGAGAAGATCGGAGAGCCGATATTGTAGTATGGATCTCCAGGGTTGCTCGGGAACAGGCCCATCGCACTGAAGACGAACCACGAAGACAGCGCGCCAGCATCATCATCTGCGGATTGCAAGTACCCTTCCGGATCCGCCCGATAGACGCGGGAAATCATTGGGTGCGCATAGAGCCCATGATTATGATATTTCTGCGTAACGACCTCTGTCGTGAATTCACGCGCATAATACTGGGTCAGGTACGGCATACCCACATAATTGAACAGGAACGGTACATGCAAATCCGGTTCATTAATCGCAACATACTCGTCGATGGCAAAGAAATGCTGCAGGTCCTCAGCCATGCCTCGCTGCCCGCCCATTAAATCGGCCATGCCGAGCACGTCATGCGGAGCCGTCCAACGGTAGGTCCAGAGGTTGCCTTGATAAGCGAACCGGTTAACGGTCTTAATGTCCTGCGGATTGACCGGATTGCCGTTAGGTGTGAAGAAGCCGCGCTCCACGCCTGTTTCATCCACTTGGCTTCCGTTCCACAGTTGCTTATAGCTCATAGCGATCTGACGATACTTATTGAACGTTGTCTCATCATCCAACATTTCTGCCAAACGCATGGGATAGTAGGCGCTATAAGCTTTCTCAAGTTTGCCTGATACATTGCCTTCCTCAACAACAAAGTGATCCGTATCGGTAGCCATGCCTTCCATGACAAGGCGCAGCTCCGCGTCGCTGAGCTCCAGTCCCTTGGCGATTGCATCAAGGATCACCGCACCGTTGAACTCATTACGGACTGTAGGACTTGGCCAATAGCCAGCGCCCCATTGCTGATAAGAGCCTCTTGTTTTGTAAACATCAATCATGGATAGAGCCATGTTCTCGAATCGCTGCGGCTCCAGGATAGAGTACAGCGGATACTTCCGGAAGTCATCCCACGTCGACCAGCCGTTGTAATACTCGAAGTTCTCGCCAATCTCCGAGGTATGGCGAATCGTCTCTTCATCGCGGGCTGCTCGGAACTTGCCGTCCGAGCTGGTTACGTTGTTCGGATGCTGCATAGCGTTATACAGCTGCGTATAGAAGATCTTTTTGTTCTCCTCATCCGCATCCGTTACCTCGACCTTGCTCAATGTGTCACTCCAGAGCTGGCGAGTCGCCTGATGCTGCGCATCAAAGTTCCAGCCGTGTCCCTCAACCTCACGCTCAATCTTGGCTTGATCGGTGCTTATGGTGGACAAGCCCACTTGTGCTTGGACCGTTTTGGCAGTAGACGTGTCGAAGTTCAACCAGACGCCGCTGTTTGAACCCGTCCGCTCTGCCACTTGTCCATTGCTGCCACCTGTCCATGAAGTATAAGACTTCACATCCTGGTCAAAAGCGATAGAATAATAAATTTTGTAAAACCCGTGACCGCACACATTGCGCGATTCAATCATACCGGAAATTTCATTTCCGTCCACGCTTAATGTAGCATTATTCATTCCAGCATAAGAGTGCGACAAATCGATGAGCACCGAACCCGTCTCTGCATCCGCAGGGAATGTATATCGGTGATAGCCTACATTGTCGGAAGCCGTTAGCTCAGCCTGTACACCGGAGTTAAATGTGACGCCATAGTAGCCTGCCGATGCTACTTCGCTTGTTTTGTCATAGCCATCTTTGTATACACTGCTGTTAGTCGTAAACGGTTTGGTCGTCGGCATCAACAGGATATTGCCACCCGCACCACTACAGCCAACGCCGCTAAAACGCAAGTGGGAGAAACCCTTAAGTGCCTGATCCTCATAGTAGTACCCACTGAACGCACCGCCATCGCCATCTGGACCAGGCGCTGCAAGGCCGAACGGAGTCCGCGGACCTGGGTTGGTTTGGCCGTTATCACCAAGCGTATTGATAAACGGATCTACGTAATCTACCGGATTCAGATTCGTCCCTGGATAAGCAGGAACTTGTCCTTGCTCGACACCGTAGACTTCAAACTCAGCGATCCGCACGGTATGATTGTTCGCAGCGCCTTTTGTGATATACAGACGCACATACTGCGCATCGAAGGCTGGAACAAAACGGTCTACGATCGTCTGGACATTGTCTTGTACGACATCGACATCGACCCATTGCTCGCCGTCATCACTTTTTTGAAGACGGAAGTTCTTTGTATTCCAGTTGGGACACTGATTGCTCTCAGCCATACAGTTATTCTGAACAACCCATTGGTTGATCGTATACACTTCGCCAAGGTCCAGCATCAGCCATTTGCCTGCTGTGGTGTTCGTAGCGTCACACCACTTGGACTTGGTTTTGCCGTCCACAGCAAATACCGCCCGTTCATTGTTGTTACAAGCACCAGAAGCTAGCACCGACACAGCCTCGGTTGCCAGATTGCGGGTCTGGGCTCCTATGTCTTCTACAGCCACTACCGAAGCCGCGTTTTCCGCCTGCATAGCCATCGGCTGTACCAAGGAAATCAGCAGCACCATGGCGATAGTCAAAGCGATCCATTTCTTTCTCATGACGTCCTCCCGTAATTCCTGATTAAGTTAACCGTTGGTCAAAAGACGCTCGATCATTACAGCCACTTGCGCACGAGTGAGCGATTGCTTCGGCATGAATGCGCCGCCGTCCCCCTCGATCAGACCCATGCTCCATGCTTGCTCAACAAGCGGGGTCGCCCAGGCTGCAATCTCAGCCCTGTCTGTGAATGGCATGGATCCACCAATTACCGTACTTACATCGAAATGCTCAGAAGCGCGAACCAACGCCGCTGCGGCTTCTTCGCGAGTAATCTGATCCTGTGGACGGAACATACCGTTGTAGCCATTAACAATACCCAGCGACTCAGCAGCTGCTACGTGCTCTGTATAGTAACGTCCTGCAGGCACATCTTGGAAGCCATGCTCACCAGATTGTGCGATTGTTTCGTTCTCCCAAGTCATCGCACGCATGATCAGCGTGACGAAGTCGGCACGAGTAATGCTGACACTTGGACGATAATGATCGGCATCGACGCCTGTGATTATTCCCTTAGCCGCAAGAGCCCTCACAGCAGAATTCGCCCAATGGCCGTTCATGTCCGAAAACTGTTTGTTATATTCCAGGAGAGCATAAGTAGAGAAATGATCCGTGACAAAGGACGCTTTGCCACCCGTCAGATCCGCCTTGATATAATCCAACTGCTGACCATTCACATAATAAATGCCTGCCAGCTCCGCTTGCAGCTGACGACGCTGCTCAGCATTCAACTCCAGCACTATGGTAACCGGATGGTTCATCGCGGAGACTACCGAACGTGCGCCTCCTGAAATCCGTTCGATAACGACCGAGAGAACAACACCTGTCGGCTTGTAGTCCGTGCCCGCTGCTTGCTCAACCGCCGCACGAGCTGCACCGTCCCAAGCGGTATTCAGCGTAATCCGGATTTGCTCCTCGGATCCGTTAGACGTCGGCATCGCGCCTGCAGGGAAACGCATCATCAGTCCGCCTGCTTGGAGCACGAGGGATTGCCGGGAAGAAGCAAGCTCACGCCAGGAAGCTGCACTCAGCTCGACTTGAACTGCATTTGTTGCAGCACTAGGCAGTTCGATCGTGACCGTGCCACTGCTTTGGCTAATCGCTTGGGCAAGAGCTTCTGGAGTCACGGTATAAACACCTGTAGCATTCTGCGCTGGTTTAACCGTAGCGCCCGTCACATCTCCATTGTCTGGACCCGGTTCTTGCTCTTGCTCTTCCTCTTCTTCATTCACTGGCGGCACCGTCGGCGGGGTTCCCGGACCTGGTCCGGGGCCGGGGCCTGGGCCGTCGGGTGCGGATACGACACTAAATTTCACACTTGCCTGCTCTGAACCATAGCCCGCAACCGCAGTGTACATGCCGCTTGGAGCCAGCTCCGCACGAGCAGGAATAGCCAACACGGAACTGTAACGGCCCTCTGCAGCAAGTGCAACGTCCAGGAACAATACAGTACTGTCTGGACGAACGACTTTGATAACAACTTCACCTGTAGCACTGGGAATCGTACCCGAGAGCGTAACTTCGCTTCCGCGCTGAACTTGTGCAGCGCTAACTTGCAGACTCATATCCGGCGCTGCAAAAGCGGCCGCCGGGGAAATCAACATGGCGATAACCAGGATCGCTGCTATAAGATGTTTCACCTTGGCATTCCTCACTTTCTTCTCCTTACTTCAGCACTAACGGCTGAGCCAAATGTTTCGGCGTCTCAAGATCGCCATTGAAGCTGTCGAAGACAAACACCTTCACGGAGTAGTCGCCACCACTGTTGGTTTTGAAATACTGGCTCATCTTCAATCGATCTTCCGTCAGCGGAACTGCATTAATCAGCTCGGGCTGCTTGCCATTCATGAGTTGGAAGACGAGATATGCCCCTTCTTCGTAATTCGCTACACGGCTGACATCGATATCAACTTTCAATCTCTTTCCTTCTGTCAGTGATCCGGAGATATGATACGTGTGATGGATCGTTTTTTCGGTGAATGGTTCGTCGGAGGACAATGCCAATCCCGCCTCTCTGCCAAGGTCAGCGTTTGCCTTGACGCGGACTTGCACATGTCCTGCTGCATAGCCCTCATTGCCTACCGGTTGAGGGTTGTTGGTCACGTCAAGCCATGTTTTGCCGCCATCGACGCTGTACTCATAATCATCAGTGCTATCAAAGCCTGGCGTATTAGCCCAAGCAAACGTATTAAAACGATCATTAACCACTCCTTCTGTCGGCGCTGCGATTCGTTTGCGTTCCGGCCGAATGGCAATGCCCTCGGAGTTGTTCCGCTTGTTGACTGCTTTGACTACAAAAGTATAGTCTTCATGATCAAGCAGTCCTCTCAGGGTGTAAGTATACTCCTGCTTGTCGGATTCAACTGGAATATAAACACTCCAGTTTTTATTCCCACTCATCTTGCCGTCTTTCTCGTAAATACGGAAGCCTCGTACATCCTCACTATCCGGTTTGCTCCAAGACATCACCGTATCGCCATCATTGTTAAGCGTGGATGTCAAATCCTCCACCACATCCGGTGCGATATCGTCACGTACGATCGTGTAGGTATCGAACGGCTCGTCTTCGCCGGCATGATACGAATCAATCGTCAGGCTGTCCGCCGTCATGCGGATACCCGAGAATACCTGCTTGCGCGGCTGGCCGAATACTGCACCATAGTAGTTGTTAACGTTGTTGTTGATATCGTAAAATTTGGTACCTGATGCGTTGTTGATCATATAGACTGTGCCATCAGGATTAAGGGCATGGCCTTGCTCGTTGGTCTCAACATCCTTGATTGCTTGATCACGGTACATCTGGTAGGAGCGGACATATGAGTGGTCATGACCTTGCAGCACCATATCAATCCCGAGTTCGTCGAAGACCGGGAACAATTGTGCACGCAGATCATAAATCTCCTGCTCGTCGGAGTGACCCCCGAGCGAATAGATGCCTTTGTGTGCCGCAACGATCTTCCACTTCTTGTCGGTCTGGGCCACTTCCTTGCGCAGCCATTCAATTTGCTCATCAAATGCGCTACGTTGAGCAGCATTCCAGCCCATGTCCATCGTGTTGAGGACCATGATGCGCGCATCGCCGTAATCGAAGGCATACGTCGCACCATCCGGAAGCGGATTTGCAATCTCGCCAAGCGGATAGTTGAAATGATGGAAGAAGCTGTTCTCCCGGATAAAAGGTCCTTCGTGGTTACCCACTGCTGCCTGAATCGGCAGATCCATTAGAATGTCCTGTGGCTGAGCGAAGAAATCCAGCCATTGGCTTTCCCAGTCGCCTCTATCGACCTGGTCGCCTGTCATCATCAGGAATTGGGAGTTCGGGAATTTTGCCATCCCTTCCCGTAGGGTATTGGCCCACACGATGTAATCATTGGTGTTGCCGCCCTGCGAGTCCGTCATGTACAAAAACTCATAATCCGTAACATTCTCGGCTTCCGTCGTGAAGTAGCCTGTCTCACTCCAGTTACCTGCGCTACCAAGACGGTATTGATAATTCGTGCCTGGGGTGAGGCCTTCTACCAACGCTTTATGGCTGATAAACGTGGCATTGCGCGAGTTGTCCAGCTTCGCTGGCAGAATCTTCGATTCGCCTGAGAAGCGTTGGACATCTGCAGAGTCAAAAGATTGACCAACTTCAACAACTTCAACGATGCTATCCATGACATTGGCAGGAGCCCCTGCCGGATTCGTGTAGTTGGTGTACCAGGCAAAACCGCGATTAGTCTTGGCGCTGCCATGCAGCGACATCGCGATCGCAATGGGCTCGTAGCTCACATATTGGGATTGATTGGTGAGCCCGAAGCGGAAGCCTTCAGTCGCATTTCCCCCCATATTAAGGCCACCGCCGCCGTCATAGCTGACCATCAGCGTGTGTCCGGCTTCAATGCCGCGATCCAGTTCCATCAACAACTGCGATGGGTCGTTGGCATCCCGTGCAACCGAGCGTACGGTGTAGGTTTTGTTGCCCGCTTCGACCTTGAAGTGACGAGCCGCATCTTGCGGCAGCTGTCCGAGCTCGCGGGAGAACGTCAGCTCTGCCCGATTCCCTGCAACAAGCAGCTTGCCGCTTACCAATCCGCTGTAATCTGCCGGCTGGTAGAAGACATTGGCTGGTACAATCTGCTTGTCCAGTCCTGGTGCGGACCAGCGCAAGAACAGATTGGAGCCGCCGTTATTTTCGAAGTAATCGATCTTGAAGTTGTATTTTCGACCTGCCTCCAGACGGATTGGTTCACTGGTCTGCTCTTTGTCCCAATCATTGACCCAGAAGTCGATGATCGACGTGTCCATATCTTCGATCCACAGACGGAAGCCGTTATCACCAATCAAATGGAAGGTATAATCAGCTGTCTGCTCTGGCATAATCTGACCGGTAAAACGAATGCTCGCTTCATCGGCACGTCCGGCCATGGCAGCATGGATCGGTTCGAGATTAGGGAAGTTGATATTGGGGTAGATTGCGGTGGATTTCAACTCGTCAAAAGCAAAATTGCCGCTCGCACCTGTATTGGTATAGTGCTCAGCTAATAGCCCGCGGTCTTTGGGCTCGTCGCCCCGCTGTGCTTTCAACTCAAGCGAGAAGAAGAGGTCGGAGCTGGTAGGAGCATTTTGATGCACCTCGGCTGTAATTAAGTTCGTACCTTCACGCAGTTTGGAAGGCTCTATGGTGAAAGGCACCGGGTCGCGCTCGTCCCCAACTACCGTTGCAGGGGTCGTGTGTGTAATCTCGCCTGCCGGCAGATTGGTGCGGAACACTTCCTCGCCGTTCAGATAGATCACCGCGCCGTCATCGCGAATCAATGAACCATTCAATTGCCTGATTTCCTCGACATCCGTCACATCGAACGTTTGACGGAAGTAGACGGTCATCGGCTTGTTATTGGCATTGGTGCCATAGCTGATTGTTGTCTGGATATCTTGTCCTTTGCCAGCGCTGGCATAGCCGAGCGGAGCTTGTCCACTCTTCCAGGCTGCATCATCAAAGGCATCCAGGCGCCAGGCCGTCCTTTGGTTAGAGCCATCCTCCAGATACTTCCATGTGCTATTCTTCTCCACCAGCACACCATCTGCCGCCGCTCGCAGGCCCATATTGGCCGCTACATGCGGCAAAAAGCCCGTCACAACCAGGGTTACAGCCAGAATGACACTGAGCAAAATCCCTGAGATGCGCTGAACTTTTGTCTTGCTTTGAATCGGTATCACAGCATTTTCCTCCTATACCTTTGATTCTATCTTTTTTACAACATGGGTTATTATACTAGCTAGCAAGATTACCCATCTATCGATTTGTGTTATGAAAATATAAAGATATTGATAAGGTCTGTAGCACAATTTACATAACTTTAATGCTGCCCAGCACAAAGAAACCGCTCTCCTCCTTTTGGAAGAGAACGGCTTCTTCGGCTTACATTCAATTTGTTACGCTTGCCAATTCCGAATCAGATCGAGCAGGATATCTTCTGCCTGCTCAACCTGACTGAGCTCCACCCACTCGTCGGATGTGTGAGCCTGAGCAATACTCCCGGGACCGAAGACGACGGTCGGCACGCCTACCCGGACCAGCTTGCTGGCATCGCTGCAATAGGGGGCGCCTAGCAGCTGCACGCTCCCCATATGCGAAGTCGCACTGGCAGCGAGCCGACGCACTAGCGGGTGATCAGAGGCCGTTTCCATGGCATAGTCCAGGATGAACGGTTCGCTAACCCCAACCCGCAGCCCCGGCGTACGTGCCGAGAGCGCCAGCAAATCATCTCGGATCGACGCCCATACTTCCATCGGTTCTTCCCCCGGAACCGTCCGGCGATCGATTGTAATCTGGCAGCGGTCTGGGATGACATTGGGTGAACGACCGCCGTGAATTTGAGTTACTGAGCACACAGGCGATCCGACCATAGGATGGACAAGCTCTGATCGAAGACGAACAGCCTCTTCTCTTACATATCGAATGACAGCCGTCATCTGTTCAATCGCATTAATGGCATGCTCCGGCTCCGAGCTATGACCCGCCACACCTTCGACCTCGACGAAGAAACGAATCACGCCTTTGTGCGCCGTCACAATCTGCAATTCCGTGGGCTCACCAACAATCGCTGCGGCATAGGACAACTCACCCTGCTCAATCCGCCGGGCAAGCTCGGCGACGCCTCGATAATGAACCTCCTCATCCACAACGGTAGCGACATGAACATTGACTGGCAGTGGCTCCCCACTTATATGCAGCTTCTCCACAACGGCGAGCATCGCCGCGAGCGAGCCTTTGGTGTCACAAGCCCCCCGGCCATACAATCGGCCATCTCTGCATTCGCCAGCATAGGGCGGGATGGTCATGCCCTCCGTCTGCACGGTATCCATATGCGCCTCCAGCAGCAGTGTAGGCAGATGATCTCCCTGATGGAGCCGCACGATTACATTATCCCGTCCAGCCGCAGCTTCCTGGACCTCGAAGGGCAAGCCGAGCCGTTCACAAAACGTCTGAACATACCGACTGATGCCCGCCTCACCCGTGCCTCCCGGCAGTGCCGGGTTAATACTTGGAATCCGGACTAGCTCCTGCAGCAGTTGAATGACCCGTCGTTCCTGCATGATATTCCTCCCCAATTAATCGACGCAGCCCCGTGCATCTATGACAATCCATTCTTCCAGCTTGCCTTGCCGTACGCCGGCTACCCGATCGCACAGATTCGGCAGCACACAGGCATGGTTAGGAATGATCTCCATCCGGTCTCCAACCTTGAGCTCCGCCTGATTCGGCGGGTAGCGGACGAAGCCATGCTCTTCATTGAGCGATTCGATGCGGAGGTCCGGCTGTCCGACGATCATGCCGAAGCCTTCCCGATGATGCGCCTTGTCACTGGTCAGCGTCTTCGTTCCGGCATCGATGGTGGCATAGCCTGGCATTGGCGTGCTCACGACTGTGGCAATCACCCGCAGCGCACAGTCCTCTTCCCGGGCCAGCCCCATAGCAACGCCTGATGCATCAAAGAAAACGTAGTTGCCTGCGCGCACCTCTGTGACGCCGGTCAGCTCCTCGCAGTACAATCCAGATGGCGAGGAGCCGGTACTGATAATCTCCGCCGGCAATCCCGCCGCCCGGAGACTCGCGGCCATCTCACGCATACATTGGGCTTCGCGCTGGACAGCGGAGCGAAACCCCTGCTCGGAGGACTCGCGGTAGATGGCGCCAAAATACCCCATCAATCCGCACAGCTCCAATCCCTGCATGTCGGACACCAGACGCGCGAAGCTGACGGTGTCATCTCCCGGCTGGCGTCCACCTCGGTGCAAGCCCCCGTCAATCTCGACCAGCACCCGGAGCGGCCGACCACTCTCTCTGCCAACACGTGCCAGCCCTTCAGCAGCAATGAGGCTGTCAACCGTCACGATGAGTTCCGCTTGTTGATGCAATGCTGCGAGCCGTCTTAGCTTGTCCTCGCCCACTATAGGATAAGCAATCAACAGCTTGTGGATGCCAGCTGCCGCTAACGCCTCGGCCTCCGACAACTTGGCTGTCGTGATGCCCACTGCGCCTGCAGCCAACTGCCGCCGGGCTACGGCGGCCGACTTGTGCGATTTACTATGTGGCCGGTGCTGAATGCCGCTGCTGCGCAAGCGCTGTGCCATCGCGGCAATATTGGCTTCCATGATATCCAGATCGATGATGACAGCTGGGGTACTCAGATCGGCATAAGCCTCCCTAGCCATCTGCTACTCCACTTCTACAATCAGCTCAATTTCGACGGGCGTATCAAAAGGCAGCTCATTGGCCGAAATCGCCGAGCGCGCATGACGTCCTTTTTCCCCGAGCACGTCAACCAGCAGGTCAGAAGCGCCATTAATGACATACGGCTGTTCCACAAAACCATCCGCACTGTTGACAAAAGCGAGCATCTTAACCACCTGCTTGATCCGATCCAGCTCACCCAGATGCGCCTTCAGCACCGTCAGCAGATTGATCGCCACCTGCCTGGCTGCTGCATAGCCCTCCTCTACCGACAAGTCACTGCCCACCTTGCCCGTCATCATCAGGACACCATCAATCCGGCAATCATTGCCCGAGGTATACACAAGCGAACCCACCTGCTTGGCCGGTACGTAATTAGCGGCGGCCGGAGGAACCTCCCCCAGGACAATCCCAAGCTCCGCCAATCTTTGCTCTACTGCTCCCATATTCACCGCTCCTTTTTAAATCCTTGTTCTAGAGCGTGTCTGCAACCCGCCGAGGTTGTAGACACACCCTAGCAAGCTACCTGCTTAGCGCTCCTCACCATTCGCATAAACCGAATTTCCCCGTACTTTCGCCCACTGTGCAATCCGCGACGGATCGCCTTCCCACAGCCGCTCCCGTCCCCACTGATTGGCCGCCGGCCGATCTTTGCACGTAATCCGGATGACCGGGAACAGCGACGTCGGCGATTCCACCGGCAGTCCATCGATGTATAGCACTTCCCCATCCTGGCGGAATGACAGCTCCTGGCCTGTGGTCAGCAGCGTGACGGCTTCGACCGGTGTCACCAGATCGGCCAGCCTCAGCTGCGGACGGCCGTCCCAGAACCGGATGATCAGATACAAGTGGTTTTCTCTCGTCGTCTGCCAGCCCCGAGTGATGAATTCTGTGACCGATCCACCGTCCGTCCCGTAGACCGCCTCGCCGTGCACTTCGAGCCACCGGCCAATCTGCATCGCCCGCTCCACGAATTCTGGCGGCAGCTGCCCGTCAGCCATCGGCCCCACATTGAGTAGCAGGTTGCCGCCGCCTCCTGTAGGACCGCCGCCCTTCTGCACACAGTCGACGAGCATATCCAGCAGTACATCCGCAGGACGCCACCGCTCGCCGATTGAATGGCTCCAGAGGCGCCAGGTCGTCACCTGGCACGACTCCCACAAGCGGCGGTCATCTGGCACGATGACATGCTCTGGCGTACCGAAGTCACCCAAGGTGTCCGAATCACCGGCACCAACGCCACCATCTGCACGGAACCCGTCATGCTGCTCCGAATACCCGAGCCGGTTGTTGACCAGAATATGGGGCTGCAACCGCCGCATTTCTTCCAGCAATTCGACACTTCCGAGCTCATCGGCATTGCGGGGCCAGACCCCATCGAAGAAGAAGTGGTCAATACGGCCATAGTTTGTCAGCAGCTCTTTGACCTGATTATGCAGGTAATTGCGCACCGATTCCCAGCCTTGCGGATCCTTCTGAGGCCCGTCAAAGTAAGCCGGCAGCCGCCAGTCAATCCAAGAGTAGTACAGGCCCACCCGCAGCCCTTCTGCGCGGAAAGCCTCGACGTACTCACGGACAAAATCCCGTCCCGCCGCTTGGCGGGCGCTGGAATAATCCGTATAGGCGCTGTCCCACATACAGAAGCCATCATGATGGCGGGTGGTGAAGCAGGCATATTTGAAGCCTGCGGCCTTGGCCGTCCGTGCCCACAGACGGGCATCGAAGTGCTCAGGATTCCAGTTACAAGCCATCTCGGCATATTCCTGATGATCGAGATGCTCCCGGAACAGCACCTGCTCCCCTCGGCCGTAGACGGCATAAGGTCCCCAATGGATGAACAGGCCATAGCGGCTGTCCGTGAACCATTGCCAGTAGTCAGGAATCTTCTGTTTCGTATCAGTCATCGTATCCAGTCCCTTCTTGAGTTAGATGTTACTTCGTGATGGGCAGCGGACCTAGGAAGTAGCATCCATATTGGCATCGTACGCTTCCTGATACACCTGCAGATAGCGCTCCAGATTCATATTGGCCAGGGTAGACAGGTAGTTGTCCCACTCGGCATCAATATTCGCATTGCCTGTAATGAAACGAGCATTCATCTCGCTCACGTAGTCATAAATCGTCTTCTGCAGGTCGGCGATTTCTTCGGTCTGCTCCGTCGTGAAGAAGAGCGGCGGCATGACCATGCTCGCATCGACCCGGTACGGTTCGTATTTATCCTTGGTTTCGTTGTAGAGCATTGTGCCCAGCGGATTGTCGGGATCGGCCGCTTCGCCCAGACGCAGCGAGTTCGGACGGTAGTTGGGCCCGGTCTGGGACCAATGCTTGTTCTGTGTAACACCGAAGCCGGAGTTGTCCTTGTACACCGCCTGCTCCCCATTCAGTCCGAGCACGCCATCCTCCGCATACTCCCAATCCACGCCCGGCTCGCCGAAGTTAAGACGCAACGTCATCTCACGCTCATACAAGGCGTCGGCCAGACGGAATGCCGCTTCCGGGTTAGATGCCGCCGACGTAATAACGAATTGGCCGCCAGCCACCTGATACGGATCATACTGAGTCAGTTGTACACCATCCGGTCCTGCAAGGGGCGGCACAGCGACATATTCCAGCCAGCGACCACTGCTGCCGTTAAGCTGCGAGACCGCGCTCATATTCGGGCCAGTGGCTGCGCCAAGAATCGGCGTGCCCGGGTTCTCACCCAACTGTACGAGCTGGTTGGCATCCTGAGTCAGCGCCTGCGGATCCATTAGGCCGTCCGCATATAGACCATGCAGGTATTTCAGCCCTTCCTTCCAGCCGTCTTTGTTGTAGGGGACATCGACTTGCCCTTCCTCATTGATATACACCCGGGTATACGGCGCATAGGTAAAAGAATTCATCAGGAAATTCTCAACGCTCGTCGTCAACGTAGAAGAGGCGTCGGCCATTGGCGCTCCGGAGAATGGAATTTCATCTGCCTGTCCGTTCCCGTTGGGATCCTGGGTTTTGAAGGCCATCAGCACTTCCCGGAACTCTTCGGTTGTAGTTGGCATGTCCAGTCCCAGCTCATCCAGCCACGGCTCATAAATCCACATTTTCTGACGCATCGAGCAGTGATAGCACTCGTTCGGGGCAGGCAGCGCGTAGATGTTGCCATCAGTCGTCGTAATCGCCGCTTCGACGAGCGGGCTTTCTTCGAACATCTTTTTCGTATGGATGCCGTACTGCTCGATATAATCATTGAGCGGCAGGAAGACCCCTTGCTGACCATAGAGCACCTGCTGCTCCGGACTGACGTTCATGCTCATGATGACATCGGGCAGATCGCCGCCGGCGAGCGTCAGATTGAGCTTCTCCGCTACCGAGCTGGCGGGCACGACCTCCCATTCAATATGCACATTCGTTAATTCCTCCAGATAGGCGGTGAATTCATTGGTGCGGAAGTCCTCGACCGCTGCATTGGCACTTGTCATCACACGGATCGTCGTCTTTTCTTCGGTAATCGGGAACTCGCCAGCTGCGCTGACCGTCTGGACACCCTCCCCTTGACCACTAGCAGCTTCATTGTCGTTATTGCCGTTGTTGCTGCAAGCCGCCAGCAGCCCCGCAGACATGGCCAGACAGAGCATCAAGGCCCATACAGATTTCTTCTTCATCTTGAATTCCTCCCCCGGATTTATCCTTTTAATGAACCAATCATGACGCCTTTGACAAAGTACTTCTGGACAAACGGATAGAGTATGAGCAGCGGTACCGACGCCACAACGATCAAGGAATACTTGAGCAGCACCCGCATGGCTTCCCGACGCGCCGCATCCTGCGGATCGCCGCCGAACATCGTGTTGTCCATATCATTACTGATAAGGATATCCTTCAGTACCAGCTGAAGAGGATAGAGCGACTGATCCTTGAGATAGATCATGGCATTGAAGTACTGGTTCCAATTCGCCGCTGCATAGTACAGGGTGATGACGGCAATGATCGGTCCGGACAACCGGATCACGATTTGCCAGACGAATTTGAAGTCACTGCAGCCATCAATTTGTGCGGCCTCCAGCATCTCATCCGGGATGGTCATCTGGAAGTACGTTCTGGCGATAATGACATTCCACACGGTGATGGCGCTCGGAATAATCATCGACCATACCGTATTGAGCATCCCCAGATCCTTGACGACAAGATAAGTCGGGATCAGTCCGCCAGTAAACATGGTAGTGAAGATAAACAAGATCATAAACAGATTGCGGCCAAAGAAGTCTTTGCGCGAGAGCGGGTAAGCCGCAGCGATCGTCAGTACAATATTGACCAGCGTGCCAAGGACCGTATAAATGAACGAGTTCTTGAGTCCTGTCCATACTTGACTGTACTGGAAAACCGCGATATAACCCTCTAGCGTAGGGCGTACCGGCCAGAGCCATACCTCACCAGAGATCACAGCCGACGAATCGCTGAAGGAAGCACTCACGACATAAACGAGCGGGTATAGCACACTGAGAAACAACAGGGTTACGAGAACATAATTGACGATGGTGAATGTCCGGTCCTGCCAGGACTCGTTGCGAAAGCTGGTGTTCATCGCCTCTCCCCCTCTACCACAGGCTAGCCTGATTCGTTTTTTGTGCAGCCTTGTTCACGATCAAGAGCAGAATCAGGTTGATGATGGACTTGAATAGTCCGATCGCGGTGGAATATGAATAGTTGGCTACGGATGCGGACAAACCGACTTTATACACATACGTATCTATGACCTCCGAAGCGGTCAGATTGATCGGATTTTGAAGTAATAGCACTTTTTCGAAGCCTACATCAAGCATTTGTCCAGTGTTGAGAATAAGCAGGATGATGGCAATGGGCATGATGCCTGGCAGATCGATATGCCACATCCGCCTCAGCTTGCTGGCGCCGTCGACAACTGCAGCCTCGTGCTGAGCCGGATCGATACCGGCAAGTGCAGCGATGAAGATGATGCAATTGAACCCGACATGCTGCCACACATCCGACCAGACATAGATGGACTTGAACATCGAAGCATCGCCGAGAAAGTTGATCGCCTGAAAACCAAATGCCTGCAGCACCTTGTTAATGAGGCCGGTCCGTGGGTCCAGCAGCTCCTTCACAATACCGACCATAACGACGATGGAAATGAAGTGCGGCGCATAAGTAACCATCTGAATGCCCTTCTTGTAGAGTCCTTCCCGGAGGTAATTCAGCGAGAGCGCAAGCAGGATTGGAAACGGAAAGCCAGCCGCCAGATTATAAAAGCTCAGCAGCAGCGTGTTCTTGAGGATCCGCATAAAGTCATAGGAATTCACGAACCGGATAAAATGCTTCCAGCCCACCCAGTCACTTCCGGCAATGCCTTTGACGACACTGTAATCCTTGAAGGCAATCTGGGCGCCGTACATCGGGTAGTACTTGAAAATCACCAAGTAGAGAAATGGGAGCGCCATAAAGACATATAGTTGCCAGCTCCTCACCAGTTTATGGATCACGGGATGTCTTCTGGCCGGCTGCGCAATACTTCTCTCATCGGCAGGGACAGCCGTTTGATGGTTTGCCGGCATACTCAAATCACCTCACCCTTTCTTCGCAAGCTGCTTGTCCGCCCCTCCTCTTCTCCAGGGTCGCTCCCGCTTCGCAAGACAGCGGCGGGAACGTCTGGTCATAGCATAACGAGGCAGAGTGAGCAGCGTAAATGGGAAGATGGATGAGGTGTTGGCAATTGTTAAGAATGAGGAATTAACCGCTGATTAATGCTGTGCAATTCTTAAGAATGAGTCCTCTCACCCCTTACGGGACAAGGGTTTGGACCCATCAGAGTTGGTTGCCGGTCTCCAGGCTGCGGTATGCTGTAGCACTTAATCCGGTCTCTCTCTTGAACGCCCGGCAGAAGGTATTGGAAGAATAATAGCCCGCTAACTCGGCAATCCGGTTAATCGGCTGTGATGTGCCCACGAGCAGTTCCTTGGCCCGTCGCATTCGCAGCTGTATCAGATAGTCCGAGAAATTCGTACCGGTCTGTTCTTTGAAGAATTGGGACAGATAGACCTTGGACATGCCCAGCTCATCGGCCAGCTTGTCGAGGTTGAGATCCGGCTCCTTGTACCTCTTGTTGAGCGATTCAACCATCATGTCCACCAATTCGTGATTACGGCTTTTCTTGCGTTGATCAAGCGTATGACACATCTGGGCAAATCGATCCGCCAATGCCTTATACAGCTCATGCGGATCTGTGGTACTCGTCAATTGTTGGAACAAAGTGCGAACGGCTTCGGGCTGTTCGGCTTGCAGCTGATCATGAACCTTGACGAGACAGCCTGCAACCTCGCACAGGAACAGCTGCTGCATGGACAGCGGCAGATGCCGCCGGATGAAATTCTCTTCGCGGATCCCTTCGAGCAGTCTGGCTAGCTCGTCGCTTTCACCGGCCTTGGTATAGTTCATTAACCGCACTTCAATTTCACCAGGGAAGTAGTAGCCGCTTGACTCATTGGGCAGTTCCTCAAACCAGATGATTTTGCGGCTGCTGTGCATTTCTGTATGGAACAGGGCTTGACGGGCCTCCTCATACGAGCTGGACATTTCCAAAAGAGAACGATACGTACCACCAAGAGCGACGACAATTCGCTCGGACAACACACCTTCCATCTGCTGATGCAGATGCTCGATAAGCGAGGCGATACGCGATTGAAAATCATCGACGCTACCGCCCCGGTCTACAAGCAGCAGTGTTATCCGATCCTCGGCTATATCATGGACATAGCCTTCGTTCCCCAAGAGATCTCGGAGCGCCTCCTTGACGAGCACCCGCTCCAAATCCAGATGACGAAGCCGATTTTCTCCTGCTTCCTGGCAGCCGCCCCGCAAGCGAATGATGCCGATGGCATAACCCTTCCCATGCAGGTCAACTCGCTGATGGCTCAGCAGCGTATTAATCTGCTGCATCGTTACAAATTCGCCTTTGAGCAGCCGCTCAAAAAAGGTATCCCACACAAGAGGCGCCTGTTTTTCCATCTCTAATTCCAGCTGCCGGTTATTATCAATCAGCCCGGATACTGCTTGCTGGATAAAGCCATACACATCGCCGGGTCGCTGAGCCTGACCGCTGACCCGTTCATTCAGGGTTGTGACAATGCCGAGCAGCGGCCGGCTGTTGCGATAGGCGAGCCAACCTGCGAGCAGCAGGCCGATGAACAAAAACAGCCCAACCAGTGCAAAAGTAATTTTCTTAATATACAATACCTTCTCGAGCACCACATGGGGTGGTTGGGCGACCACATAGGACCATCCAGTATCAGGGGATGTCGTATAAGAAATCATCATGCCGTCCGTTCCTTCCGATGGCTTGAGAATCCCACGTCTGGCCGGCAGCTCAGCTATCCCCTCGGGCCCAGTCATATCCTGACCTATTGAGGAAATCACCCGCCCCTCTCTGTCTCTGATGGATGCCCACCCGCCCTGTGAGAGATCCACCCCCTGCAGCAAAGACAGCAGCTGGCTGTTATCCACCAGAATCGCGATCGCGCCATTCACCCGGTTAGGGTAGCCCATAGACTGCATATATGTCATCATCGTCCGGGGCTTATTCTGATAGGTCACCTGTCTCACGGGCTGAAATTCGCGATTATAATAACGGTCGAATAGCTCCTCTCTCCATGTCTCATAGTCCGTACCGTCGTAACTGAGCAACTGATTATAAAATCTTGGCATCTCGTAGGTAGTCTTCGAGGAGAGGACAAGACCGCTGTTTTTGAAGAATAGGAAGTAGTCTACAATAAAATTGTTGGATACGTTGTAGGAATAGAGCCGCTGCTGTGTCTCTAACACGCGATACGTATTGGCACCCTCAAACGGTTTGTCGATTCGTTGAAAGCCGCTGATCTGCGGATCATTCATAATCTGAAAAGCAATACTGTCAATCTCCGAAATCCGCCGGTCCAGAGTATCCCGAACCTGATCGAGCAGCTGCAGATTGGCTCCCGTCACTTCATTCTCAACAACCTCATAGGTCCGGTCATAGAGCAAATAGCCCAATAATAACGTAAGCAGCATAAAGAAACCGTAAGGGATGATGAATCGGATAAACCAGCGGTGCTGCCGCAGACTAAGTAGACGTTTGAATGGATGCCTTGTCACACATTCCCCTCCCAAGTCACTCACTAGACATGTTATTTATATGTTAATTATAAGGAAATAATTTTATTTTATATGTTATAAATTATAACACCTAATAAGAATGAAGCGGTAAGAAAATGAACGATGTCGTATACATCCTACTAGAAAGCGCTAACAAAATCGAGTATTGTTTCAATTTTATAATTTATTGCGCCTTTAAAAATGGTGAAAGCTTGTAACTAAACTTGATTTTTCATATTCGTTGGTTTATTTCCTGATTCTGACGGACGCCAAGGTGCCTTACAGCGGACAACCAGCGGGTCGCCGAGCAAATAGAGGAAGAAAGGTGCGCTACTGAGCGAGCGTGCTGGGAATGCGAGCAAATAAAGGAACAAAAGTGCGCTACAGCGGGCTGAGGTCGGTGATATGAGCAAATAAAGGAACAAAGGTGCGCTACATCGAGCTGAGGTCGGTGATATGAGCAAATAGAGGAACAAAAGTGCGCTACAGCGAGCTGAGGTCGGTGATATGAGCAAATAGAGGAACAAAGGTGTCTTACCGCCAAAACGTAAAGTTTTGCAGGTGCTCTCTATGCTTTCACTACCGCGACTTATACCGGCTGGTCGCATCCCAAAACCGCCAAGGGTACTCCCGCGCTTCGCCACTGCCCTCGATGCCGATGCGTGGTCCGCTGGTGATATCGCTGAGCTCCCGGCCCTCGGCGATATAGAGCGGAGGGAGGAACAACGGACTGCCATAGTCAGCCGGCGTAATGCCCAACGCCTTGGTCAGCTTGCCCGGACCGCTTGTCAGTTGTTCCGGTTTAGCCACTGGCCGTCTAGCGTGCATCAGATCTAGGCCAATTGAAGGCTCAACGGCCCGAATCAGCACCGCCTCGGGGTGCTCCTCCTGACCGCTGACGACATTGACGAGGCAATGGGTATGCATGACATACGTATAGGCATAGCCAGGAGGACCGAACATGACCTCCGTGCGGGCCGTGCGGCGGTTATTGAAACTGTGGGCAGCACGGTCGCCTGGTCCGATGTAGGCTTCAGTCTCCACGATCCAACCAGCAGTGATGCCCTCTTCCGTCTCCTTCACCAATTGCTTGCCAATTAACGATTGCGCCAGCATGAGTGTCGGTTGGTCAAACCACGCCTGTGGCAGCGGCTGCGGTTTTGTCATCTGCGTATCCATCATTCCGCTATCCCTCCTTGCCCATGGCCTATTTGTGCGATTCATCAACAGCTTGCGGCGGATGGCCGAACCGCTCCTGGAACTGCCCCGGTGTGCAGCGGGCATACTTCTTGAAGATGGAGATGAAGTATTTATAGTCCCGGAACCCCACCTCGGTCGCAATCGTATAGACCTTCCCCTCGCCCCGCTTCAAGCGTTCCATTGCCTGCTGCACACGATACCGGTTCAGGAAATCATTGAAGGTATACGTGGTTTCGCTCTTGAACTTGCGATTCAAGTAGGTCGAGCTGATGTCCAACTCTTCGACGAGGTCGCCCATGCCGATCTTCTCCGCATAATGCTCCTGTACATATTCAATCATGCGCGCGACATACCGCGAAGCCTTGGTTGGCAGCTGCATCGGCGTCAGGTTCAGCCCATCTGCCGGATCGTCGGATTTTTGCCGCATGGCATCGTAATTCCGCTTCATCTCGACCTGATGCTTGGCTCTCTCCAGTGCATCTCGCAGCTGATCCGGATCGAGCGGCTTAAGCAGATACTCAGTTACCCCCAGGTGAATGGCTTGTTTAGCCAACTGAAATTCATTGTAGCCTGAGATGATAATATAGCTGCAATCCGCTTCCTCACCCGCCTGCTCGATCATCTCGATTCCGCCCAGAATGGGCATATTGATATCGGCAATGACAATGTCCGGGGCGAACTCACGAATCTGACGCAGCCCTTCCTGTCCATTGGCTGCCTCTCCAATAACCAGACACCCCGCCTGCATCCAGTCATAGGTGTAGCGGAGACCGGTACGAATCATTTCTTCGTCTTCCACCAGCAGAACTTTGTACATCGTGAACCTCCTATAAGTTTTCCGAAGGAAAACTCACTTCGGAAGCATACGCTCAAGTTTTCCGAAGGAAAACTCACTTCGGAAGCATTCGCTATCCGGATTTGCAACGCGAGTCAGACATGATAAGGGATACGGATAACGACGCTGACACCGTCGGCCGGTGCATGATCAATGGCTATTCCATACGGTTCTCCATAGAGCAAGACAAGTCGCCGATGGAGATTATACAATCCGATATGCGGTGACCGGTTGTCCTCCTGTGCCAGGATGGATTGCACCTCCTTCAGCCGTTCCACGCTCATGCCGCCGCCATTATCTAGAATAGTGACCTCCAGCTCTCCATTGACGACAGTCGCCTCCACTTCGATATGCAGACATTCCTTGGCCCGATACCCGTATTTAATGGAATTCTCAATGACAGCCTGCAGCAAAAGTCGCGGTACGAGCGCTTCACCAGCATTCTCGTTCACGGTCAGAGTATAGGTCAACCGCTCCTTGAAGCGGATTTGCTGCAGTCGCAGATAATCGGCCACGTAGTTCAGATCCTCCTGCAGCGGCACGGTTGCCCCGTCGGTACAGATGCTATAGCGGAGCAGCCGGGAGAGGATGAGCACAATATCCTGCGCCTGCCGGTTATCCACCACAATGGCATATTTAAGCGTCTCAAGAACGTTGAAGATAAAATGCGGGTGAAATTGGGATTGGAGATGCTTCACCTCAATGACTTGACGGAGCTCCGACAGCTCCTCATTTTTGTGCATCAACTCGTTGAGACGCTTCAGCATGATATTGTACTGGTTGGCCAGGGTCTCGAACTCATCTCCTGTACCGATATAGACAAAGGACTGCAGATTGCCCCGCTGCAGCTGATGCACTGCATGGATCAGCTTGTCCACAGCTCTGCTCTGACGTGAAGCGATGACACGTGCGAGATAACGAATCAAGAACCAGAGCAACAGGCTTGCGATAACGAAAAAGACGGCCAGCGATAGATACCGATACGCATTCGTCTGGATCGCATTGAGCGTGTATATTTTCCACTGCCCTCCTGAAATGGCGGCTTCATTCATATAATAGCGTCCGTCGCCAATGCGCACGTAACCACTCTCGTCATAACTGGGGCGGAACTTGCCGAGCAATCCCTTCACAATATTGTTGGTCGTCGCGATCACTGTATTATAACGATCGGTGACAATCGCAATTTCATTATTTTGACGAAAAATCAGCTTCTGAAAGTCTTCATCATACAGCTGATAAATCAGGTAGCCGACACGGGTATCGCCGCTCCGAATCTCCCGCGCCACCGTATAGGCTGTATACCGGTCATGCGCATAACGGACCACATTGGTTTCAGACAGCTCCGCTGCAGTCATGCGGGACATTCTCGTTACAATCGCTTGCAGGGCAGTCTCTGCCGCTGACTGCAATTGACCTGCGGAGGAGGCGACCATCTCGCCGTCACGGTTCATGATATGCATCATGCTGCGTACATCCTGTGCATTATTGAAGGCATAGAAGGCTTCGTAGACCAGGTAGCTGTCCACACCCGACTCCGTGAACCGGATCACCTCCGGCAGCTTCGCCATTCGTTCACTCTCTTCCCAATACGCCCCATAAACCGATTCCAGCGAGATACGGATATTCGTGCCCGCTTCCTTGGTTTGATTCACGAGGATTAATCTCGCATTAATGATCGTAAATACAAGAAACAACAAGAACAACAGCGAGATCGGCACCAGGGTGTAGCGCATCACCATGCGTCGGATGGAATCCTTGAAGTTGTTCCGCTTGTCCATCGTCCCGCCCCCCGTCAGCTGAATCTCTATCCTATTTGTATACAAAACAGTATAGCATGGCCTATAGAAAAAAACCGACACTCCCACGGGAGGCCGGCCTGGAATTACATGGTAACTTCCTTCTTGCCCGAGAGCTTGAAGAAGATGAGTAAAGAAATGACCGTAATGACCGTCAGCATCGTCGACAACGCCGCAGCGACGCCATAATTGCCCCGGATGACCTCCGTATAGACGGCAACCGTCATCGTCCGGGTACGGCCAGTATAGAGAATGATCGACGTACTGAGCTCGGTAATAATACTGATCCAGCTCAGGATGGCGCCCGCAATGACACCGGATATCATCATCGGCACAGTCACCTTGAAGAAGGTCTTCATCGTTGAGGCGCCCAGGCTGATCGCAGCCTCCTCAATGCTGTCATTGACCTGATGCAGGACCGCAGCACTGGAGCGAATCGTATACGGCAAGCGGCGAATAACGAAAGCAATGATAAGAATGGCTGCTGTACCGCTCAGGACGAGCGGCTGTTTGTTGAAGGTAACGAGCAGCGCGATGCCCAGGATCGAACCCGGGACAATATAAGGAAGCATGGTGAACGTGTCGAGCACGCCAGCGACCGCTCCTTTTCTTTTGACCGTCGCATAGGCAATCAGCACAGCTGCCAGAATAATAATGACAATGGAGATTCCCGCCAGCATGAACGTATTAAAGATCGAATCCCCGATTTTGGAGAAGGCATCACGGTAGCTATCCAGGGAGTACCCGTCGACGAAAATACGGCCTGACGTCTTGAGGAAGGATGTATACGCTACATAGACCTGCGGCATCATGGCGATCGCTGTGAATCCATAGACAACGGTATGCGCCAGGACGTTAACCCATCCTTTACGCGGTTGCGGCTCAATGGGATTGAGTGCGCTCATACTGAAGGACTTGCGATTGGCTATATACTTCTGAATCAGGAAGACGGCTGTCGCGAACAGCACGACGATGACACTGATCGCAGCTGCAAAACCGTCGTCCCCGCCCACTTCGCTGATAAACTCATTGAATATGAGTACCGGCACTGTACGGTAGCCTTCCCCGATCAGCATCGGTGTACCGAAGTCGGCAAAAGCGCGCATGAACACGAGCAGCCCACCGGCCAGCAAGGTTGGGGTAATTAGCGGGACTAGTACTTTCCACATCTTCCGAATGCCGGTGCAATTCATACTCTCGGCCGCCTCCATCAAGGAGTGGTCGACATTCTTGAGCGCTCCGGACACATACATGAAGATAAGCGGCGACAACTGCAGCGTAAGGACCAGCAGAATGCCGCTGAAGCCGTAGATATCCGGCAGCTGCAGACCGAAGACGTCGCGGAAGAAACCGGTGATGACACCATTGCGGCCGAGCAGCAAAATCCAGGCGTACGCGCCAATGAACGGCGCGGACATCGAGGAGATCAGAATCAGAATACGGATCGTCCCGCTCCCTTTGATGCGGATGGTTGACATGATATAGGCAAGTGGGCCTGCGATGAGAACGGATAATAGCGTAACGCTGACAGTCACTTTGATACTGTTCCACACGGCATTCATATAATAGGCGCGACTGAAAAACTTCTGGAAATAGGCGAGGGAAAACTCACCGGTCGTGCCATCGAAGAAGCTGTTGATGAGCAGCATGAAGAGCGGCAGCGCCAAAAACACAAAATATCCGATGAAGATCAGTGTCGTAATGAGCGTCCAGATATCCCACCTTCTGACCCCGCTCATGGTCTTGCTCCTGCCGTGAGATTTACTTCGCCCGTTTCGTCATAAACATTGATCTTGCGCGTATCGATCTTGAGGCGAACCTGGTCGCCCTGCGCCAGCTCCTGACCATGCGTCGACTGCTCGATCATCTCGATCCGCTGGCCACTCTCCAGCTCCACATGGGCATGGGTGTGCAGCCCGAGGAACATGCTGCTGACGATGCGTCCGGGCAGTCCCGTACCATCCTCGGAGAGAATGAATTCCTCCGGACGTACAGATAATTTCACCGGTAGGGGTTCTTGCGACACGCGTGGAATACCCGTTGGAATCGGCGGCAGCTGCTCCGCATAACCGGATCCGATACGCAGCAGCGGGGCAGCGGACTCCCCTGATAGCTCTGCATTGATAATGTTTGTCCGGCCAATGAAGGTAGCGACGAATAAATTGGCTGGCCGTTGGTAGATATCCCGCGGTGTACCCACATGCTGGATAATCCCAGACTTCATGACAGCAATCCGGTCGGATACCGCCATTGCCTCCTCCTGGTCATGAGTTACATAGACGGTGGTGATGCCCACTTCCTGCTGGATTTCCTTGATGGCGTTACGCATCTCGATGCGCAGCTGGGCATCCAGGTTGGAGAGCGGCTCATCCATGAGCAGAACATCCGGTCGGATTACTATCGCTCTTGCCAGTGCGACACGCTGCTGCTGGCCGCCGGAAAGATTTTTGGGCATCCGTTCGCGGTACTGGCTGATTTGGACAACATTGAGGATGTCATCGATCCGCTGTTTCATTTCCGGCTTTGGCACTTTGCGATTCTGCAGACCAAACGCCACATTGCCGGCTACGCTCAGGTGCGGAAAGATCGCATAATTTTGGAACACCATCCCGATATTCCGTTTGCTCGGCGCCACGTTATTGATAACTTTATCATTGAAAGCGATGCTCCCGCCCTCAATACTGTTGAAGCCCGCGATCATCCGCAGCAGCGTTGTTTTGCCGCAGCCGGAGGGGCCGAGCAGGGTGAAGAATTCACCCTCCCGGATATCCAGCGACAGTTCGGGGATGACCACTGTATCTTCATATTTTTTCACAATATCTTTAAAATGAATGGCAACACTCATGAACATCTACCTGCTTTCTGTAGGACTAGGAGCGGCTGGTGAACAGGTCGGTATAACGCTCGACGATTTCGGCCTTGTGGTCGCGGACATATTCATCATCTTCCTCGATAACATGAATATCGCTGATCGGCGTCATGAAGTCGGCCAATTGCGCATCCATCCGCAGCGGACGGTTGGTCGTTTGTGTTCCCAGCGCATCCTGTGCTTCCTTGGAGATGATGAAGTCAATGAACAGCTTGGCATTATCGAGGTTCTTCGCCCCTTTGACAATACCGGCTACCGCATCCAGGAATACAGCGCCTTCTTTGGGATAGACGACACGCACCGGTGCACCATTGCTGACATAGCTTGCAGCCGGGTCTTCATAAGTCAGAGCCACTACATATTCTCCATCAGCGACACTCTTGTGTGCTGCACTGGAGCCACTGGCAATCTTGCCGTCGAGGTTCTCGATCAAGTCACCGACATAATCCCATCCTGCATCAGAGGTATAATCCCCGCCCATGGCTTGGAGCATATTCGTCAGTTGAGCGAAGGCCGAGCTGGAGTTGGCTGGATCCGCAGTGGCGATCTTGCCTTTCAGTGCCGGATTGAGCAGATCGGCGTAACCTTCGATCGGAATGTCGCCAGCCAGGTTGGTGTTGACGAGCAAGACGCTACCGTCCGACACGTAAGAGGTCATAATGCCAGTTGTATTGCGATGACCCTCCAGCAGATATTGATCGTTGGGCGACACATATTCCTCGAACAGTTCGGCATTGGCCATGTACAGGGCATACGCTCCGCCGAACATCACATCACCATAAGGATTATTGGTTTCGGATTGCAGACGCTTGATCAGCTCGCCACTGCCAGCGGAAACCAGCTCCACACTAATGCCGGTTTCTTTCTCGAACACAGGAACCAGTGCATTAATCATGTCCTCGCTATTTGGCGTGTACACCACCAATTTGTTCGAGCTCCCTGACCCGCTGCCCTCGGAGCCGGAGCCTCCGCCGCATGCGGCTAACATTGCAACCATACATGTAATTAATAGTGACACCGTTAATCGTTTTTTCATTGTGAAATCCCCCTCATCACTGGTATATCCTCATTTTATCAGGCTTCACAGCCATTAAAATCCCAAAATCGGACAACATCATCCACAATCCGAAACTAAATGTAAGATAACCTAACTTAATGTATGCGCCTTCATATATTTTCTTATTATCATCAATAGCTATAGCTATTCCCATTCCTACACGCAACTAATTAGGGCTAAGGTATGAATTCTAGAAAATTGTTCCTCTCGTCCCTGTTTGAATTACCAAAATTCGTTTATATTTCTATAGATCAACTAATTTTTAAATAAGGGAGGAACCCCATGCATACGGTTTATTTCGGAAAAGAAAAACTGCGCACCCTCTTCTATGTGGCTGCTGCAGCAATGCTGCTCACGCTTGTTGCCGCCCTGTCTTCCGCCTCGGCTGAGGCAGCCACCAACCCAATTAAGGTGAAGTATGATGATAAACAGCTTCAATTCAGCCCTAATCCCATCATTGATAACGGAACGACGCTGGTCCCCTTCCGCCCGCTGTTTGAGGCGATGGGCATGTCCGTCGACTGGAACAACGAGCGGAAGGTGGTAACCGGCAAGAAGGAAGGTCTGACGATTGTTCTGACCGTGGGCAGCAAGCAAGCCACCGTGAACGGGCAGCCGCTGCAGCTCAGTCTCGCCCCTCAGGTAAGGGGCGGCAGCACGCTGGTGCCCCTGCGCTTTGTCGGTGAGTCCACCGGGGCACTGGTCGCCTGGAACCCCTATGCGCCGGAGATTCTGATCTATACAGATGCGTATCTCGCAACGCAAGGTCTCACGAAGGAACAGGCGAACAAGGTCATTGCCGACCAGATTGCCGAATTTAAAGCCATCCATGATGCACAAGCGGCCGAGAATCCTCCGATCCCGGTACCCGCTGCTCCCAAGGGCAGTGGTGTCTATAAGCCAGCGACCTCCGACAGCGTGGATCTGAACAATTTGCAAGGCATGTATTATGGATTCCGTCCCGACAATGACGGCTCTGAGTGCGGCGGCATGTGCTGGGATCTGTACACGTTTCTCTCCGGCAAGCGTGTGGTCGTCGGCACGCCAGCGAACGGCGGACCTGAAACCATCGACTGTGCCAAAGACAAATGCAGCAGCTATACCATCAGCGGCGGCAAGTTAACGATTGCTGGTGGCGCATCGTACACCATCGAACGCAAGAACGGCAAGCTGTTCATCAACGATGTGGAAATGGAACGCGTGAAACCCGTCAGCAATGATTTGAAGCTGTCTGGCAGTTACATTAATCGTGGCTTTTTTGGTCTTGTTGGCATATCAGCAGGCTCTACCTCTTGGAGCACAACTCTTAAGCTCCAGGCCAACGGCACCTTCAGCAGTGACAGCATCATGATTGGCTCTGTGCAGGGCGGCGCACCAACGACTGGCGCTGCGGGTGCATCGACCAAAGGCTCCTACCGCATCACGGGCAACACGATTGTGTTCGCCTATCGCGATGGGCGGATAGAGCGTGAGCTTTTCTTTGTTCAAAGCAACGGTTCATTCGATGATATTCAAATTGGGGACAGTAATTTCCTTATCCAATAGGAGGAATACAGCGTGGGAATGATCGGTATCTACACCGCCATCAGCAGAGACGAGTCACAGCAGTTGGCTGACGGACAGCTGTTGCCGGATGACATGGAGCTATACGAACGGGAGAACCAACTGGATATCGATAAAGCCTGGCAAGCCCTGGGCTATGTATTGACGGGGAAGCTTGGCGGAGGAGAGGGTCCCATCTCGTATGCTGTTCCGATGCACGGAGAACGGCTACTGGATTATGGGGATTACGGGGCTTTTTATTTGCTTCCCGAGCAGGTAGCGGAAGCCTCTGCCGCCCTGGCACAGGTGACCAAGGACGACTTCCAGGAACGCTTTGCGCTAAATAATCCTGTGAAGGAGCAAGTGTACCCTGTCATGGATGATGAGGATGAGGACGAGTTTCTCTCCTATATCTATGACTATTTCACCCAACTGACTGCTTATTACCGTCAGGCTGCCGAGAACCGGCAAGGTATCCTATTTTACATCGCCTGACCTTAAAAAAGACGCGCGGCCCGCTTCGTTGCTTCCAACGAGCGGGCCGCTTTTTCAACATTTGGTTTTTGCGAATCTTAGAGCCCGTCGCCTGCACCCCCGCTCTTATTCTCCAGCAGACACGACGAAGCGCGTACCCACCATCGAGCACGCGCTTCTCTACTATTTATTTGGCAAAGCGATGATTGCCGATTGTTGTTACCGTTGTAAGACCAGACCAGAATGAACCGCGCGTCACATCAGGATTGTGAAAATAGACAGCACCCGGCACATTATTCTTGCCATTAAGTGCGTCCTTCGCCGCTCTAAGTGCGCTTGCATGCGGCTTGCTCTTGTCCAGCAATCCGTTATGCGCTGGCGGAAACTGCTTGCCGGCATAGATGACGCCACGGATCGTATCAGGGAATTGCTTGTGCGCCACCCGGTTGAGGATCACGTTGGCAATCGCCAGCTGTCCTTCATAGGACTCGTAGCCTGCTTCAACCATCGTAATCTTGGCGAGCAGCTGGTAATCAGTCTCCGTGTAAGGCTTTGCCCGCTGATCCCAGAACGATGGAACAACCACCTTCAACATCGTACCCTGTTCCGGGTTACTTGCGCCGGACAATCCATTGCGCTTTAACAGTTCTTGACGAGTCAACCCGTAAGCCTTACTGATCGCATCCAAGGTATCTTCCTCACTCAGTTCAACCGCCTTCAACCGAGTCAATAGAGCTACATCCGCTTCAGCATCATAGTGCATCTGCCCATGCAACAGCTCCGTCAACTGCCGAAGTGGTGCATACAAGCGACCACTCGAGAGGATGGGCGCCGCCTCCATGACCAGCCGCTCATCATTCAGATAAACAACGGGAACGCCGTTACCCAAAATAATCTTTTCCTTCACGACTGTCTGAACGGTCAGTTCCTCATCCTTGCTGTCCCAGCTCACTGCTGCACCAAATTGCTCCGCAATCGGGGCAACCGGGACATACATCCTACCTTCCCTGTAAAAGACCGAGCTAGGTAGCCTTACCGTCTCGCCATCCACACGAATCTGTGTCTGCGTAGAAGCGGCCGCTTCTTGTGCAATCCCTGCGAATGTCACCGTGCTGAGCAACAGCAAGCATGCAAGGGCAAGCAACATGCCCCGCTGATTAATCGTTCCTATGATCATATGTACCTCCCAACACTTCTTCTGGGTCGATATGCCTATGTCATTATTCATAGAAACGATTATAGCACAGCGCTAGTTGTCCATAAGATTAACATTTTCACAGAATTAACCAAGTTCTCCGCAGACAGGCATCTCAGATCAGCAATCCTACGGCGTACCGGTCACCTGAGCTCCCGCTTTAATCAAGGTGTATTCCAAGGTTTCACCGCTCCAGAAGTGGAACGTCAGATGGACGGTTCCATCGTTCGTTTCCTTGAAGAAATTCGGCTTCAGAACAATCTCACCCTCTTCGTAATCAGGCTCAAAGGTGTAAGAAAATTCTTTGAAGGATGTCCAATTCTGTGGACCCGCGTTGCTGCCGTCTTCATACTTGGCTTCCATCGTCGCTAGCTGGTCACCGTTGAAAACTGCAGGAATCGCAAAGGCTTCCGTCGTGCCTGATGCAGCACTTAGCTCAGGTGCATCGAACAACACGACTTGGAAGGTCCAGTCGGCCCCAGAGCTAAAACGGGCGGTAATCTCGGCATTTACGCCATAGTCGCCGTCTGCGGTCAGCTCCTGCAGCAAGCCGGGCTGGAACGTGAGGCGGTTTTTGTAATACGTATACTCTGGACCTGCAATCAGGACCCTGTCACCAATGGATAAGTCAATCAGGGTTTGACCATGGACGTTCATTGGAATACGGACACGAGTCGGCTCACTGCCCTCGCGGACAAAGATCATATCCGTCTCCCCCGTTACAGAGCGTCCATCCCACGATGCCTTCATCATGGCAGCCAGCTGTGGATCATTCCACTCCATCGTACGGCGGTTGTAGTGCTGGCCATTGTCCCACAGCATGTGGATCAGGTCTTTGGTCTGCGCGTAATGGATCATGTATTCAAAAAACTTCAGCTTCTCGCCCTGCTGTACCGTGCCGGTATGCTGGTCGAAGCCAAGCAGTCCGAACTCGCCGATAACCACGGGAATCCCCTCTGCTGTATATTTGTCATGGACACGGTCGAACTGCTCAATCAGATGGTTCTTGGAATCCTCTTCAAAGGTCGTGTACCCTGCAATGTTGACACTGAACGGCCAGAAACCATAAAAATGCACGGTCGCAATCAGGTTCGGATCGTCGAGATCGGCAATAAAATCATACAGGGCATCGACATGCTCCTGATCGGAGGACGTATGCATGGTCGGCAGGACCAATGGCCGCGTATCATTGTTACCGCCCGAGTTCCGAACGATGTCATAGAAAGAGGCATTCAGGGCATCGAGCATTTCCTGCTCGCCGCTGGCACCCGGACTGCTAAATTGCGGTTCGTTGATGCTCTCCAGCATCAGCTCGCGCGGATGATCCTTGAAGCGTTCAGCGATCTGGGTCCAAGCGGCATTGTACCGGTTCACGACATCGGCACGGTTATCGCCCATGCCATTAATCCAGCGCCAGGAATCATGATGCAGATTCAGCATCACGTACAGTCCGGCATCCAGTGACCAGTCCACCACTTCTTCAACCCGCTCCATGTAGGCAGGCTGGATGGAATAGTCTGGTGCGGGTCCCATCTTGTGCTCCCAGGTGACCGGAATTCGGATGCTCTTGAAGCCTTCCGCTGCGATGTGCTGGATTAATTCTTCCGTGACATTCGGATTTCCCCAAGCCGTCTCGTCTTCTGCAGAAGGATCGGCACTCCCACCCAGTCCCACTGCATCAAAGGTATTGCCCAGGTTCCATCCAGGCTGCATAGCTGCAGCATAATCTGCGATATTCTGCTTGGCAGCGGCTTTGCTCGCCGAACCGGTTTGCGTCCCGTTGCTCTCTGCATAGGCTCCCGTTGCCGACAGCGACAGAATCAATACAAGGATCGCCGTTACTCGGACAAACCTTTTCCGCCTAATCGAGATTTTCATCACTATTTCCTCCATTCATCGATTTTCTGTAAGCGTTACCACAAGAGTATACCGCTCTCTTCCTTCCGAAAACTACTTAGGAAATTAGTGGGAAAATCATAGGAAAATTGCATGTTTTCATGAAAGAGCCCTCGATAGTTAATCTGCTAAACGAGGGCTCGTATATTCATTTATTTTATACCGTACAACAGCCCGCGTTCGCTGTTCCTGCTGACACTGTCAACGATCGCCGTTGCCTCTTCTCTCGTTTCTGCAGGTCCGGCGATTATCAAATCGTTGAACGTCTTTTGATCGCCATCGAGCGGTTCAAACACCTGGACGACTAGTTCCTGCATCCGATTCATTTGGAAGACGGGGCCTAATTGCTGAATAGTCGGCATCCCGTCCTTCAAATCGGCATAAGCCAGTTTCTGGATCAAAGCGCGAGAAGTTCGGGTAGATGTCGCTCTCCGGCAGGCTCCGCTGTCCGGGAACTGCCGTTAAATGCTCTGCCAGCTCTCTGGTGTTTGAAAATGACAAGTGCTGTACAGCTTCTAATGCCTGTAGCATCTCCTGCTTGGTCGTTAACTCTTCCAGAAGTGCATTTCGGCGATGCTCTACGATCGCTCCAATCTCGGCGGCGAATGTTGCATGCGAATTATTTCTTCAATGCCGAATTCGAGTTTTCGCAGTTCAGCGATGGCGAGCAACTGCTCCACGTCTTGCTCGGTGAAGGAAAGATAGGTCCTACCCCCTGCCACCTCAGAAGCCGGCGAGATGAGTTCCCGCTCGACGTAGTACCTGACCGTACGCTCCGTCAGCTGGGTTTTCTTGCACACGTCTTTCATTTTCATGATGAGTTCCCCCTGTTCTGGTTGTAATTTAGCATCTTACGTAGGGGAAGAGTCAAGCATTCTCTTGATAATTCAGTGTTATAACCTCGCAAAGGCAATAAAATCGAAGACAACCGGCTGCACCTTCCCGGAGACCAGCATTCGGTTAACCTGCCCCCGGTGATACTGGCCATGCAGCGTAACATGGATGAGGATGTCCCGAACCGGCATTTCAAACGGCGTCCCCTGCTGGTTGGTGTAGGCAATCGTTCCATCAAGATCTGCTTCGGTTAGGAGCGCCATATAGTCCCTGTACCCACGGTCATTGGCCCGCATTAAGGCGGCTACCTCAGTCGCATCGCCCGCCTCCCACAACTGCAGGTGTCTGCTGCTCCCGCCGTTTAGCCGGATGAGCCAGACTTGCTCGGCGATCGCCATATGCCTCAACAGCCGCAGGATGTCGGGATCATCTACCCCATTCTTCTCCACGACATCAAGAATTTCAGCGTTGGCCCAATGCATATGCTCCATCATGCGCAGCATCGTCTTCATGTCTGCTTCCTCCTCTAGTCAATTGCTTTCTTATCGTTGTTCAGTTGCGATAAGGCTCCTCGCGGACGAGATGTCCGTAGATGATTTTTATAAATAATAATGGCATCAGCCACTCGAATCCCGTAACCGGATCCAGAATATAACTGTTCACCAGAAAAGCCAGCAGGATAAGCAGCATCGAAACAGGACGCTTGAGGTACAGCGGTGTCCGCAGTACTACGGCCAATGAAATCAGGTAGAACGCATACCAACAGGCGGCGTAGATCCAGTTCCCTTGTCCGTGCCACAGACCGACAACAATCGGATGAACATGCAGCACACCAAACCATACCGGATGCTTGAGCAGTCTGCCCGTCAGACCCTCATGCGGTTTGGGCGGCGTATGATAGAATCGTTTGCAAGAGTTGAGTGCATTGGCAACTAGCCCACCGCTAATGTCCGCAGCAAGGAGCAGCGCGACGACTGTCTGGGCGGTTGTCCACAAGACCTCGCCTCTCCATAAGCCTGCCGTAACGAAGATTGGAACAATCAGGGCTGCCAGTAGGCTGAGCCGACGCTCAGCTGGGGTGGCGCCTGTGCCCGCCGAATAATCTGTTTTGCCTTCGTAATGCCAATCGATTCGAGGCTGCTGATTCATGGAACACCCCTATCCACAATTAATGAGGATACTCATTTTTATGCCAAAAAAATAAGCCCTCCAGCACACTACGCAGATAGGCCGCCCAAGGGCCTGTCTCTGGAGCTTGCTTGTCTGTCATACGTGACCGGTCAAGATAAAGTCGATCTGGTCTGTCATCGACTCGAGCAGTGTCTCATAAGACCACGATTCGACCATGACATACTGCGAGAGCAGGGTCACCACACAGCCAAAGATGCAAGCCGACGCCAGCGGCACATCCAGCTTATTCAACGCCATGGGATGTGCTGCTCTCTGCTCTTCCAGGTATGCCTGGAGCTGCTGCAGCATCCGATCGTCTGCCGCGAACAGGCCGGCCCGGGCATCCAAGCTATCACGCGAGGCTCCGCTATACACCAGGGAAAAATAGTCCTGCAGCAAGCTGCGGCTTACGCGCTGCAGCATAGCCAGCTCCTGTCCAAGCATGCTTACGATTGCCGCTGTCAGATGCTGGCTACTAACCGTCTCTAGCACAGCCGGTGCTTCGGAGGCTCCTTCGCGCTCAGGCATCATTGCTGCCACGAACAACTCGCCTTTGCTGCGATAGTAGTTAAACAAGGTACCCTCAGCAATGCCTGCTGTCTTCGCAATCTCAGCTGTCGTAACCTGTTGGTATCCCCTTGCCTCAAACAGCTTGCCTGCCTGAGCCAGAATGGATTTTCTCGTCTCTTCTTTCTTCCGTTCCCGCAGTCCCATGTCTTCCTCCGTAACCTAAAAATGAGTATACTCATATATTGAGTATACTCACATTTAGAGTTTCGCGCAATCTGTTTTTTTGCTGCTCTCTTCTATCCCTCAACGGGACGCATTACGTGAGCGGTAGACCAGTAGCACATTGCCAGATGGAAAAGGTTGGACACGGACCAGGTCGAGCAGCAGATTCGGACTCAATGTGCTGAGAAATGGAGGGCCGCTAGCAAGTACGACCGGATTAACCATGAGCTGATACTCATCAATCGCATTGGCTGCCGACAAGGCCGAAACCAGCTTGCCGCTGCCCAGAATGACTACATTTCCATTGCTATTCATTTCAGCATCAAGCTGTACCGACGTATCCTGCAGCACTGTCGTTCCCGGCCAGTTGGCCTGGCTAAGCGTTCGCGATATGACATACTTGGGGAGGCGGTTCATGACTTCCGCAATGACGGGGTCCCGCTCCTTCGCCTCGGCCGTGGTCCAGTAAGCGGCCATTAATTCATACGTAATCCGTCCAAACAAAATTGCTTCTGCGGATTCGAGTAAATCAGCAGCATACGCGTTGTAATCCGCATCCACTTGGTGCCAATCGATTGATCCGTTCGCTCCTTCCGCCTTTCCATCCAAAGATACGACCATTTGTGAGATCCATTTAGCCATGGCTGCTCACCTCCCGGCTTGTCCGGTAGCGCAGCAGCACGACGCCGCCTGCAAACGACCGTGTCTGTATCAGCTCCAGCCCCAGGTGATGCTGCAGCGGTGGAAAAAATGGCTTGCCCCCGCCCAGTACGATAGGAAACAAGTAGATCTGGTATTCATCAATGAGTTCAAGCGGCATCAAACTCGCAGCCAGCCCCGCGCCTCCGAGCAGCATATCTCCGCCCTCTCGATTTTTCAGCTGCTTTACTGCCTTTTGGACCTCATCGCGCACAAGGGTCGTGTTCCACTGTACTTCGGTCAGTGTCCGCGAGAATACAACTTTCTCCAGCTGCACCCAATCGCGTCCAAAGGCAAGCTCGCGAGCGGAAGCCGCCGTATTCCCTTCCAGATGCGGCCAATACCCCGCCATCGCCTCATACGTATGCCGGCCATAGAGATGCGTATCCACATCTGATTCCATGTCTTGTATAAACGCAAACAACTCTTCATCCGGCTCGCTCCAGCTGAGATCACCGTCCTTACCCTCAATGTAACCATCCAGTGAAACCATTTGTGAATAAATGATTTTTCGGCTCATAAGGTTAACCTCCCGTTTGGCTTATGTGGATTCTACCTTCTAACATATCATAGCCACTGAATCGGAGGTTCTTTTCAATTGCGGCATCCTTGACAAACTTAAGTTTAGGAACTAAACTAAATTCATGACACCTAAACCTAATTCATCTACCACTAACGGCAGCCGGGAACTCGGCAAACTCATTATGCAGCTCAAGCGGCTAGAGCGGCAACCGCATACCTTTGGTCAAGCCGGCACCCTGTCACCAAGCGAGATTCATACGATTGACGCCATCGGGATCGACTCGCCTGTTCTGATGAGCGAGCTAGCGACGCGGCTGGGCGTCACCAAAGGCGCAATTACCCAGATCATTCAGCGGCTGGAGGGCAAAAGCCTCGTCGCACGCGCCGTTCATCCGGAGGATGCACGATCCACGCTGCTGTCACTGACTTCCCTGGGAGAGGAGGCTTACAAGACCCATCTGGCCGTTAATCATCAATTCTATGATCGCCTTCGGTCGCAATTAACACAGCAGGAAATCGCAGCTTTTGAGAAAAGTCTGGTTATTCTAAACGACATGCTTGAACCTTAGATTGATGGCTCGCGGATAGAAAGGAACATCAGGATGAAAAAAAATATCGTTGTCATCGGAGGGTACGGCCATGTTGGCGGACGAATCTGCCAGACCCTGGCACAGCATTACCCGGGCCAAGTGATCGCCGCCGGCCGTTCTCTGAAACGCGCGGAAGCCTTCTGCGCTTCATCAGCAGGAACCATCCTCCCCCTGGCCCTTGACGTTGCTCAGGCACCGACCGAAAGTTTGCTGCAGGAGACGGGGCTCATCATTATGTGCCTGGACCAGCAGGATACACGCTTTGCTCAGGCCTGCCTCGCACGCGGTATTCATTATATCGATATCTCAGCGGACTACGGTTTCCTCTCGCAGGTCGAGGCTCTGCATGATCTGGCGGCCGAGCACGGAGCATCCGCATGGCTAAGCGTCGGTCTGGCGCCGGGCCTGACCAACCTGCTGGCTCGACTGGTCCGCGACAAGCTGGATGACACTTCCGCCATTGACATAACGATTATGCTGGGGCTGGGAGACGCACACGGGAAGGCCGCTCTGGAATGGACATTGGACAATGCTGTATCGGATTTTGAGACTGGACGAACCGCCACCGGGGATCGGCGGCGGCTCGTGAGTCTTAGTGATGGCAGAACTGTGAATTGGGGCAATGGAGTCGGGAGGCAGCGCGCCTACCGTTTCAACTTCGCCGACCAGCACATCCTGCCGGATACGTTGGAGGTGCCGGAGGTTGCCACGCGGCTGAGCCTGGATCCGGGCTGGATGACCGGCTTACTGGCTGCCGCCAAACGGCTGGGTCTGCTGCTGCCGTTGCGACTGCCCTTCTGTCGGTCCCTGGCGGTACGCGCCTTCGGCGGGATGCGCATGGGCCAACCCTTATATGCGTTGCACGTTCAGGCGAATGGCCACATAAATGGTCAGCCTGCCAGCGTCGCAGCCGTCTTGCGCGGACGCCATGAATCGGAGGTTACTGCCTTGACCGCTGCTGCCTTGGCACTGGAGGTCTGCTCCGGCCGCGCGCCGGGCGGCGTGCGGCATATTGAGCAAGGCTTCACGTATCCGGAGCTGGCGCATGCACTCGAAGGTGTGGCTCACCTGACCCTGGTGGAGCCGGGACGTTAGTCGTCCAGCTCCCAAGCCGGGTTCCAGACCACTTCCCATAGATGGCCATCGGGATCGAGGAAGTGTCCCGAGTACCCGCCCCAGAACGCCTCGTGGGCCGGGTCAGTAATGACAGCCCCGGCCTCAGCAGCCTGGGCCATGACGGCATCAACCTCCTCTTTGCTGCCGACATTGTGTCCGATGGTCAGCTCCGTGGAGCTTGGCGGACCCAGCGGCACCTTCGCTTCATGAGCCACATCCTTGCGCTGCCAGATCGCCAACTTAAGTCCCCCCTGCAGCTCGAAGAAAGCTACCGCTCCATGCTCGAACTCACGGCCGATAATCCCCTCGCTCGGAAATCCGAGTCCCTCCCTGTAGAACCGCAGCGACCGCTCCAGATCATCAACGCCCAGTGTAAGTACCGTAACCCTTGGCTTCATACGACTCATCTCCTCGTGTAAACTTCCACTGACTTCATTTTGCCACAGTTACAATGCACAGGATTGTAAAAAACGGCCACCCCTTCGTCTGAGGGGCATAGCCGTTTCGTTAGCGCATGGAGAATCGAGGGAAGTATGCTGAGCGACTACGGTTACATCCTCAGCTCGTGAATCCTTAAGACAGGGGTAAGGCTTCCTCCTATTCTAACTGCTGCTTGCCTTTACCCTAACATGATGACTCAAATCGGACAAAGAGAATACGCTGTTTTCCCGGATAATCGGGATCCCTTTTGGGACTATTGGTTTGGAAAATGCAACCAAATGGTCTATTGAGCACCTGGGAGAACTATGGTAATTTTTAAAAAAAGGTTAAAAGGAAGGAGTCTACTGTGCGTATTCGTTATTCTTGGTACACATTAGTAACTGTATTGGCTCTCCCCCTCATCCTGATGTTATCCGCACATGTATCGGCCAACTCTAAGATTCAGGTCTATGTCGACCGGGAGCCTGTCGTCTTCACGCTCGACCCTGTGATCGACCGTGGGACAACACTTGTCCAGCTGAGACCGCTGCTGGAGGCGCTTGGCGTCGATATCAGCTGGTCGGCAGCCCAACGCACCGTCACTGGAGTCAAAGACGATAACCGCTTCTCCTTGACATTGGATCAGTCCCACGCCCAGGTGAACGGCCAACGCCTGGCCCTCAGTGTTCCGGGACGCAGCGTAAACGGCCATACGATGATCCCGCTTCGCTTCGTTGGTGAATCGACTGGCGCCGCTGTCGGCTGGAATGGCAACACTCGGACGATCAGCGTCTATAGCCAGGAGCTGATTGAGCTGATTGGGTTAAGCCAGGAAGATGCCCAGCGCGAGGTTACAGAAGGCGCGTGGAACCGGACATCCGCCACCACCACTTCTCCCAGCGGCTTGTATAGCCGCAGTTACACGCACTACTCCGACAACCGGAATTGCGTTGGGGTGTGTATGGATCAGCTGTACTTTGTGAACGACAGACAGGTCGCAACTAGCCTGCCGCCCGAGGGACCAGACGCCGTGCGCTGTACTGCCGGCCAATGCCAGTCTTATGAGATCAAGGGCGGCCAGCTTATACTGGGCAGTGGCCAGAGCTTTAAGATCGAGCAACTGTCAGCCGACCACTTTACGCTTGACGGCAGGACCTATGTCCGCCACGAGCCCTTAAGCCGGTTGCAGCTCGACGGAGCCTACGTGACCAATATTGCAGGGAACCTAAGTAACAATCAGACGTATGTGTTCCAGGCAGACGGCACGTTTACCGAACAAGGCGAGTCGGCATCCGCAGGAACATATACCGTAATCAATTATGGCATCCTGCTGAAGCATGACGGTGGCCGGGTGGAGAAACGCATGTTTTACCGCCCGGACCACAATGAGCGCGTGCTGCAGATTGGCGGCAGCATGTATACGCGAGATACCAGTGGTCCAAGTATCAAAACTGCTCCGCTGCCCGACAAGCTGACCACGGAACGTCAAGCTGAAAAAAAGCTGTTCAGTACCGCAGCACCATCCCGTCAACGGGAGCTGAAGGACGTTTTCGTTACGCTGCAGGCCTACCAGTGGGCCGAACTGGACATCCATCCGGATTATTCCCACACGTTTCAGGGCTTCGGCAATGAGGGCGTAATTGCTTTGACGGTCAGATATGAAGTGCAAAACCGGACGGGGCAGACCTTGGATACTGCTACGCTCGAGCCCCGGCTGCGGGTGAATAACTTTGCAGGTGAGGTGCTGGCTTCTCCGAATCTTGTCCCGCCACCCGTCGGTGCACTCAAGACGGATGAAGCAGCCACGCAGTTAGCGGTATTCCTGTTTCCCAAAGACCGGTACAGCGAATTCACCCGCTTCGAGCTGGCGCTTGGCGGCCTGACGCTGAATGGTGGTGCACCCTGGTTTGGTGAGCAGTGGCTGGTGTTTGATATTTTCAACACCTTGGATTAGCGAGCATTGCGTATACATGCATAACAAGAGGACCCCGCAAATCGATCGTGATGTGCGGGGTCTCTCTGTGTGGAAATTAGGGTTGCGAATGACTCTTTACTGTCGTACGTCTTTCTGAATGAGCTCCGCCAAGGCCTCTGCGACCATTGCGTGATCCTGCTCCCCCGTCAGCCCCGACACCGTGGCTATGCCAACCACGCCCTCGCCCAGCATCCGCAAGGGAACGGCGCCGCCTACAGCTTTGTACTGTTCAGGATCCAAGCCGTCATCTTCCACCGTGCCCCCTCTGCCGGCGAGCAGCAGATGTATGTAATAGGAGCTATGCTCATAGTGCTGCACCACATTGTTTTTCCAGTCCACCCACTCGTCGTTGCGGGATGACTTGCCCTCCATCCGGGTATAGTACACCCGCTCGCCACGCAGCCGGATATCGACGACGATAGCTTTGCCCTCGCGTTTTGCCCGCGTAACGATAAGGCTTCCCAGTTCATAGGCCGTGTCGTTTGTGAATGTTTCAAATTGCAGATTTTCCTCCTGCTGGAGCAGTTGCTGCAGGACAGCCTGACTATCCATGTCATTCCTCCTTCTCGGCAGGTTAGTATTGCCTGTTCAGCTCCACCTGGTTGAGTGGTAGCCTCTCCCCTTTGACCCAAGCCTCCAGGTTGACTGCAAAAATCTCCAGCGCCCGTTCCTCGTACCGGTCGGTCATACCGCCAGTGTGCGGCGTAATAATAACATTGGAGAACTCCCATAACGGATGCTCGGGCGGTAATGGCTCCTCCTCGAATACATCCAGACCTGCTCCTGCAATTTCCCCCTGGCGCAGCGCCTCAACCAATGCCTCTGTATCCACCGTCGCTCCCCGGCTGACGTTGATGAAGACCGCACCGGGCTTCATTATGGCAAACTGCTCACGTCCGAACATGTGGCGCGACTCATCCGTCAGTGGCATGATTGCTACAACGACGTCGCTCTCCGCCAGGACGGTATCGAGTCCGCTCAGATCATACATCCGGTCGACGGATTCTGCACGTGCGCCCGTGCGGCGCACGCCAAGTGTCTTCATCCCGAAGGCTTGGGCCAGCCGGGCCAGCTCCACGCCTATCGAGCCTACACCGATAATACCCATCGTCTTGCCATGCAGCTCTGTCAAACCGCCTGGATTCTCCCAATGGTGATTCATCTGTTGCCGAATGGAGACATTCAATTTGCGGGAGAAGGCCAGCATCATTGCCAATGCCGTCTCCGAGACCGGATGCGGATGCACGCCACTCGCCGTAGTCAGAACCATGTTCCGACGTGCCAGCAGCGACAGAGGCAGCCGGTCCACCCCTGCGCCCCATACCTGAATCCATTGGATTGGCGTAGACTCTGCTGCGCAAACCTCTGCCACCTCGTTGTTCCAGCCGCAGACGATCTCTGCCCGCGCCAGTCCCTCGCGGAGCGCTTCCCCCTCCAGTCCGTGCAGCAATTCGCAGTCCGGCGCGACCGCCTGGATTCTCGCCAGACTCGCTTCCTTCAGCGGGGGAATGATGACCATTGTTCTCATGAGGCTTCCGCTCCTCTACTGGCGGCGTAGGCTTCTACAAAAGCAGCAAAAATGAGCTGAGCAGAAGCTGCACCCGGGTCAATTCCGCCTTTGGAACGGTCGCCGAGCCGGCCGGAGCGCCCTTTGCGGGAAATCATGTCCTTGGTGGATTCCATACCGCGCTTTCCAGCATACACCGCCTGCTCCCAGGCATCAGGCCATGCTGTATCCTTCTCTAGCACCTCAGCAATCGGAATCCAGGTATCCAGCATCGTCTTGTCGCCACGCTCTGCCTTGCCGATCTTCTGGATGCCTTGGACAACAGCAATCCAGAATTGGCCCAGTTCCTCCTCGCTTAGCGTCGGCTTGCCAGCAACTACTACGCTTGCTCGCATCCAGCCCATGCCATACAGCGGCCCTACAGATGCACCGACGCTGTCCAGGAATGCACGTGAAATCTCCTTCACGATCGTGCCGATATCTTCAACCTCTGCCAATTGGTCCAGCCGCTCCCCGATAGCGCGCCAGCCAATCGCCATAGAGACACCATGGTCGCCGTCACCGATAACCCGGTCAAGCTCGGACAGGTAGGCCTGCTCCGCCTCAACAGCTTTACCAATTCGGTGGAAGATCGCTATGAACTGTGGAACGCTCAGCTGCATCAATCGCTCCTCCCTTCCCGTTGGGTCAGCGCCGGACAGTCCGCCGGCCGGTCGATCAGCTCCGCCAGCTCGTCATCGAGCTTCATAATGGTCAGTGAGCAGCCGCCCATCTCCATAGAGGTGACATAGGGCCCCACATAGGAGCGATGAATGCGGATGCCCCGCTCCTCCAGTAGCTGAGCCGTCTTGCGGAATACAAGGTAGAGCTCCATCATCGTCGTCGATCCGAGGCTATTCACAAGCACAACCACCCTGTCGCCCGAGGCGATGTCCAGATCCGCCAGGATGGCCTGGAGCAGCTCGGTGGCGACATTGTCGGCCGTCGCGAGCTTGCTTCGGGACAGTCCAGGCTCACCGTGGATGCCCAAGCCCAGCTCCATCTCATCTGGCGCCAGCTCGAAGGCTTGCTTGCCCGTCTAGGGAAGATAGCAGCCGCTGAGTGCCACGCCCATCGTCCGAGTCTGGTCATTGGCCTTGCGGCACATCCGGACCAGCTCATCCAGGGAGTAGCCAGCATCGGCTGCAGCGCCAGCCACCTTGAATAGAAGCACGAATCCAGCAATCCCGCGCCGTTGCTCCCGCTCCGCTGGCGGAGCCGAGGCGACGTCGTCCGTTACCCGAACTGTTTCGGTGCGGATGCCCTCCATCTCGGCCAACTCCGCGCTCATATCAAAATTCATACCGTCTCCAGCATAGTTGCCGTAGAGATAGAGCACGCCCGCTCCCTGCTCCACAGCGCGCGTCACCTCGAGAATCGGCGACGGGGGTGGCGAAGCGAACACATTGCCAACTGCTACGCCATCGGCGAAGCCTTCACCTACATACCCCAAGAAGCCAGGTTCGTGACCAGAGCCCCCGCCGATGACGATACCGACCTTGCCCGGCTGCAGCCGGGTGCGGATCAACGCACGCGGATGGTTGGGCGATTGGCGAATCATGTGAGGATAAGCCGCGACATACCCTTCAATCATCTCCTCGACCACACGGTCCGGGTCGTTCAACAGCTTCTTCATGGAATCACCTCTCCTCTGCTTGATTGATATAGCGCATACCACTCGTCGCGGGTCATCAGCTCGGCTTGCCGCGCAGCATCCGCGCAGGCGAGGATCCGCTCGGGGTTCAACGTGCCCGTTACCGGCTGGATGCGGGCCGGGTGCTTCATCAGCCAGCCCAGGATAATCGACTCTGGTGTCGTCTCCTTCTCGCTTGCCATGCGGCCCACCAGCTCCGTGGTCTGCCGCTCTGCCTCTGTGACGTTCTCCATCACGCGTCCCGAGAAACGACCCTGCGCCAGCGAGCCCCAGGCTTGCAGCTGGATGTTCTCGGCGCGGCAATATTCAAGCGTGCCCTCGGGGAACCGTACGGTCTTGGCGATCGTGCGGTTCATGAGGATGCCGCTGTCCAGCCAGTCGAGCTTGCCCAGGCTCAGATCCAGCTGGTTAACGACCAGTGGCACTGGCAGGTACCGCTGGAGGAAGCGCATCTGCTCGGCCCCTACATTGGATACGCCAAAATGAGCAACTTTGCCCGCGATACGCAGCTGATCGAACGCTTCGGCAATGTCCTCAGGCTCCATGAGCGGGTCGGGCCGGTGCAGGAGCAGCACATCCAGACGCTCGACGCCCAGACGTTTCAGGCTGCGGTCAACGGCGGCAACGATATGCGGGCTTGAGAAGTCATACTGCTTGGCCTTCCCTTCCTCTACCCGGTAGCCGCACTTAGTCTGGATGGTGATCTGCTCCCGCAGCTGCGGCCGTCGGCGCAATGCTTCGCCGAACACCGCTTCCGCCTGTCCCTTCGCATAGGCATCAGCATGATCGAACATCGTGATTCCCGCTTCCAGCGCCGCATCGATTGCCCGCTCCGTCTGCAGGATGGTTTCCTCCGATATCGGCAGCGCCTTCGGACCGCCGCTGAGCTTCATGCAGCCGAATGCAAGTCGGCTGCTCGTAATGCCCCGCTGCTCATAAGGCATCGGCTTGCGCACGCGTGCCGCCTCCTGATTAAGCTCTCGCGTCATTAGACGGCCCCTTTCCTTCGCTGGCTCTCGCTTCCTCCAGCTCCTCCTCCCAAGTAAGCGAACGATATGGCTCCGCTTGCTCCGAGGATGCGCTCCAGTCGAGGAAGTCCTCCCAGATGGAGAGCGGCCAGGTGCCATCGACATCCGCCGTCGTATAGACGCCAGCCTCCAGACGCTCAAAGCCGAAGATGTCGCGAACCTGCGACTTCTCCGCCAGCACGACAACCAGCTCCGCCAGATGAGGCGGGATAAACAATATCCCTGCCGACGACGCCATGACGATGTCGCCCGGCAGGCAGAGCGCTTTGCCGATCCGGCACGGCACGTTCATGCCGGTCATCGTGACGTCGCGGATCGGTGTCGGATCGATGCCGCGGTAGAACACGTTGATCGACGAGATCTTCTCGACCTGCTGCGTGTCGCGCATACCACCCCAGACCACGGCGCCGCCTCGCTTCGTCCGGGTAGCGATCGCAGTGGACAGGTTACCGCCCACGAAGGTGCCTTTGTAGATCTTGTCGAACATATCGACGACGACAACATCGTCCTCTACCAGGCTGTCGATGACCCATTGATTGAAGAAGCCTTTGCGGCCCTCTTGCTCATGCCCGTGCTTCAGCAGTGCCTCATTCAGATCCGGCCGCTCGGGAACGAACACGGCAGTTACTGCTCGCCCAACCACTGTCACATCGGCATGAATGGAGCGAAAGTCCCCTTGGTACTGAAAATCGTAGCCCCTGTGCCATAGCGGACTCCAAGCCTCCTCCAGCGTAATGCGCCGCATTCGCTCCAGAATCTCAGCAGGCACTTTCGGGCGTCCGTTGTCGAACCGTTCACCGGTCCATAGCGGCGTGATTTGCAGAATGTCTTCCTTGTTGTCGTAGTTCAATCTATACACACTCCTCTGTAAAGGTATTGGTTTATCAAATTCCAGACGGGGCTGGTGCTGTAACGGCCATATATGCAGCTATTCGGCACCAAATTGGCGATTCGAAATTCTAACGGCCATGAGCGCAGCTATTCACCTGTTTCGTGCTGATCTGAGCCCATTATTGAGCCAATAACTGCGCCTGTGGCCGTTAGCCTGCCGAGGGGCGGTTATTTCACTAAATAAGTGCTGTGGCGGCCGTTAGAGCTGGCTGCCTATTGGAAGAATGACCCACATCGCGCAGGCCATCACTTTTCAATCGCTTGCACCAGAGGTGCCGCCTAGCTCCATTGGCGATCATTGGACCAGTAACGGTCCCACTGCTCGGTCGGCTCCCATAGACCAGGGATGTCGGGATGAAGATGCTGGGCGATGGTCTCGTCGTTGAGGTCCTCGATGCCTAGCCCAGGCGCGTCCGGGACGGTGATGAAGCCATTCTGGACGAGTGGCTTCGGCAGCTTGCTGACAATAAGATCGTCCCACCAGGGCACCTCATTGGAGTGAAATTCCAGCGCCAGGAAGTTCTCAGTCGCCGCCGCCGCATGAACGGCGGCCAGACAGGCAATCGGACTCTCTGCCATGTGGATTGCCATGGCAACTCCATGCTCGTAGGCTAGATCGCCGATCTTCTTGGTTTCCAGGATGCCGCCAGCGGTTAGAACATCAGGGTGAACGATGGAGACGCCCCCCGACTGAATGAGCGGTGCGAAATTTTCCTTCAAATAAATATCTTCACCCGTACACACCGGAGTTGTCACCGATTGGGACAGCCGGACATACTGCTGCGTGTACTGCCAGGGGATCATATCCTCCATCCAGGCGAGGTTAAATTTCTCAATCCGTTTACCCAGCTTAATACAGTCCTCGATCCCGATATGACCGAAGTGGTCAATCGCCAGCGGCACCTCATACCCGATTTCGTGGCGCACCTTGGCCACGTATTCCTCCAGCAGATCCAGCCCCTTCTCCGTCACATGCAGTCCTGTGAAAGGATGGGCGAGGTTCTGAAGCTCATAGTGCCGCCGGATCTCATCCGGGGTGAGCGGCTTCTCGAAGCGTGCCCGCCACTTGCGCGTAACCTCCTTCATCTCCTGCAGGAAGCCCGGCGGTCCGCTGATCGTCCCCTGCTCATGGGCAATCTGTTCGATGCCCAGATCCATCTTGAGGAACGTGTATCCCTGTTCCATCCGCTTCTTGAGCGCCAGTCCCATGGCTGTACCGGTGTCCTTGCCGTCCACGTCGGTGTCGCAGTACATACGAATACGGTCGCGGAACTTGCCCCCCAGCATTTGATAAATCGGGATGCCATAGGCTTTGCCAGCGATATCCCAGAGCGCGATCTCAATGCCGCTGACGCCGCCGCCTTGCCGCCCGTGGCCGCCGAATTGCTTGATGCGCCGGAACAGCTTGTCGATATAGCATGGATTCTCGCCGATTAACCGGCTCTTCAGCATCTGCGCATACAGCTTCTCGGCATTGTCCCGGACTTCGCCGAAGCCGACAATGCCCTGGTTGGTGTAGACCTTGATCAGGCTGCAATGGGTGGGAATGCCACAGATGTCGGCGAACCGGATGTCGGTAATGCGCAGCTCGGACGGCTTGGAGTGGGTATTCACGTAAGCCAGCGTTGATTCATAGGTTTCAGTGTTGTGCATGACAGATATTCTCCTTTGGCGGTTAGCCCTTGACCGCTCCGCTGGTCAAGCCTTTGATGAATTGCTTTTGCATAAAAATAAATAACAGAATAATCGGGATCATCAGCATCACCATCGCAGCGAAGAACAACGGCCAGTCGACCGAGAACTCGCCCTTCAGCCGCTGCAGTCCGAGGGTGACCGGGAAGAGACGACGGTCCTGCAGCAGGATAAGCGGTAGAAAAAAGCTGTTCCACACATGCAATCCGGTCAAAATGACGACCGTTGCGATGATGGGCCGCGAAATCGGAAAGACGATGCGCCAGAAGGTGCCGACCTCCGTGCAGCCATCGAGCAGCGCCGCATCCTTGAGATCCGTAGGAATCGTCTTGAAAAAGCCGTAGAAAATGAAGATCGCCAGCGGCAGATCAAAAGCGACGAATACCAGATTGATTCCCGCATGGGTATTCAAGATACCCAGTTGCTTGAGCAGGATGAACAGGGTGATGATTTTGGCCTGAATCGGAATCATCATTCCCAGGAGGAAATAGCTGAAGAGCTGCTTGCTGCCGCGAAAGTTCCAGTTCAATGCATAAGCCGCCATGGAGCCGAACAGGACGGTGAACAGGACGCTCACGAACGTAATGGAGAAGCTGTTGAAGAAATAGGTCGAGAAGCTGGCGCTATTCCACGCCGCCTCATAGTTTTCAAGGGTCCACCTCACGGGCAGCGCGAAGGGATTGGACATGAATTCGACGCTGGGCTTCAGCGAAGCCATGACAATAATGCCAATCGGAAACAGGATTAGCACACTCACGGCAGCCAGCAGCAGGTAGCTCGCTATCAGCTCCAGCCTATGCAGCACGCGCATTTAGTAGTCGACCTCCCTTCGCTTCAAATACCAGAGCTGTCCCAGCGCAAACACGGCTATAATGAAGAACAAAATCAGCGACATCGCAATCCCATACCCGAATTGATTGGTCTCAAAGGCAACCTTGTAAATCGCGGTACCAATGACCTGAGAGGAGTCGAAGGGACCACCGCCCGTCAAAATGTAGACCAGATCGAACTCTTTGAAGGCATTAATGGTGGAGAGAATCATGTTGATGGTAATGGCCGGCGCAATGAGCGGGAAGGTAATATGCACGAATTGCTTCCACTTGCTCGCACCGTCCATCTGCCCTGCGTCATAGAGCTCTGCTGGGATCGTCTGAAGCCCCGCCAGATAGATGACCATGGCATAGCCCATCGTCTGCCACACAGAGACAAATACCACCGTGAACAAGGCTGTCGAGGTCGAGCCGAGCAGATCCCATTGTGCAATTCTGTCCCAGCCGATGGCTTCAAAGAATACCTGCCAGAAACCGAAAACCGGATTGAAAATCGTGACCCACAGGTAGGCGACGATGATGGAACTCAGGATGGCAGGCAAAAAAAATACGCTGCGAAAGAAACCGGTCAGCCGGAGCTTGCGGTCCAGCATGATGGCAAAAAACAGCGCCAGAACATTTTTCAATACAACTACAGCTATTGAGAAGATAAGTGAATTTTGCAGTGCCTTGTAAAACAATTTATCCTGCAAAATGTCCTTGAAGTTGTCCATCCCGATCATGCGGTAGCTAGGCGAAATGCCATCCCAATCCGTGAGCGCATAGTAGAGCCCGCTCAGGCTGGGATACATGACAAACAAGGTGTATAACGCCGTAGCCGGGAACAGAAACAGGAACAAGTTGACGAGTCGTCTTCGTTTCATAGCGTCATCCCCATCGATTCGGCAAAAGAGTACCGGAGCAACACGGCCCTCCGGTACTCTGGCCAAGTTTACGGTGCGATTTCTTTATCCGTTACGGCTTGCACTTCCTTGGCAAGCTCCTCAAGCGGTGTACCATCCTTGCCAATAATCCGTTGGAAGGCGGTAGCAAGTGCAGGCTTGGACTGCGGCAGAACGACAGCGTGCATCAGATCCGAGGTCGGCATATCGAGCAGCGGCATCAGCACCTGGGCGATTGGATGAAAATCGTAGTTGACGCCGTTCACCGAGCTCGGCAAATTAATTTCGGTCGACATCAGCTGTGCGTTCTCCGTCTGAGAGATGTACTCCAGGAAAATCAGCGAAGCATCCTTGTTCTTGCTCTTGTTGTACAGCGCCATCGTGTGGCCTGCCGAGAAGGGTACCCGCCGCTCTTGTCCCGGGTCGTTGCCTGGGGGCGCAAAGGCACCCACTTCGAATTCCGGCGTATTGGCAGCCAGAAACTCGATCACGCCGACCTGCTGCGAGATCATCGCCGCTTTGCCCTGGTAGAATGCCTGATAGGCCTGATCTCGGCCGATCCCGAGTGCGCCTTCGAGGAAATAGCCTTTATCAACAATCAATTTGTAGCGCTCCATCGCATCAATGGATTCGGGATCCGTCCATTTGGCCTCCCCTCGGCCGACCTTTTGCACCCAGGTAGGATCCTCGCTAAGCAGCGCTCCGTAAGGGATGGCACTGAAATGGTTATTCTCGCCCTGATCCTTGGAACCGATTACAAGCGGCGCAACGCCGTTTGCCTTCAATGTCTCACAGAGCGCCAGGAACTCCTCCCAGTTTTGAGGCTCCGATAACCCGAGTTCGTCAAAGATTGTCTTGTTGTACCAAGTAACGTAGTAATTCAATGCAATGGAGAGCGCATAGAGCTTGCCGTCGATCTTGGAGCTCTCGATAACCGCTGGATTATAGTTTTCCTTGTAGGTCACATCGCTGAGATCAACCAGCTGACCCGTCTTCGCAAGCTGGATATAATCCGGACGCAGCGGTGTAATCAGATCGACATCTTCACCTCCAGCAGCGAGCCGGGTTTTGATGACCTCGGAGATCTTGCCGCCGCCAATGGTCTCCCAGTTTACTGTAATGCCTGGATAATCTTCATGGAACTTGGCCAGCATCTGTGTTGGCTCCAGTGCCTGTGTAAGCACGTTGACCGTACCTTTCACTTCATCAGGAGTTCCAGATGATTGGCCCTCAGTCGCAGGCGGCGCGTTACCTGAGGGCGGCTCTGCCGCAGGCGGAGCATTGGTGCTGCAAGCTGCCAAGACGAACACAACTAACAGTAGCAGCAGGGAGGTTCTTTTCATGAATTCGTTTCCCCTTTCCTTCATGTAAGCGTTTCCGCTTCATGAGATTATCATAAATCACTTGCGTCACATGCATAAGGAGACAGGAATGATCTTCTTGTCTCCTTTTTTGACTACTTGGGCCCCCGTATTGTGCGCATAGCATACATCTGCACGTTTCAAGTCCATTTTTTTGTCATCCGGGTCCAACCTTTTGACCTTCCGCTTGCCGGTATTCCGTCGGGGTCAGGCCCTGTGAGGCTTTGAACAATTTCAGAAAATAACGGGCGTTGCGATAACCAACACGCTCGGCAACCTCATAGACGGTCAGCTCTGAGTGCCGCAGCAGCTTCCTAGCCTCATCGAGTCGCAAGCCCGTCAAATAATCAACAAACGTCCGCCCCGTCTCCCGCATGAACAGTCGACTGAAATACGCGGGGCTGACATGCACCTGCTCACTGATGACCTCCAGTGTTACCTCTTCACTATAGTGAGTCTGCAGGTAATGAATGGCCTTGCGAATCGATTCGTGAAGGCCGTCCAATCCGTCCCGCTCTCGAACTCGCTGGGCCAGCTCCTCCCTCAGCTCATGGTAGACAGCAGGCCATTGCTCCCATCGGATGCCGCTGCGGATTTCTGTCGCGACTATGGACGCCGACTGGCGAGCCATCCAGGGGGCAAGGCCTTCATCGGCAGCCACGCAGATCTCCTCCGCCAGCTCGAATACCAAGACTCCGTCCCCTGCAGACAGGAGTGACTGTCCCCCCGTTGCATGTGTCGCCAGCGCAACATCGAATGGCTCCTGCCAGAGTCCAAACTGCGCACGAAGCTCATTCAAGTAGTCGAGCTCCGCCTCCCCAGTCAAGGCCTGGCGCAGGACATACTCTGCCAGCTGCTGCCGGGAGCTGGCGCCCGCTCCTGCCAATCGCTGGAGGATCGACTGCTCCTGCCGCTTGCCCCAGCGTGCACGGGCCTTCGCCAGACAGCTGATTAACTCCCCCTCAGAGATGGTCGCTTTGTGCACATAGTCGCTGACCTCCAGCATCAGTGCTTGGCGTACATACGAGAAATCATCGTAGCTGCTGAGGATAACTACCTCGCACAGCAATTTCTCCTGATTGATCTTCTCAATTAATTCAAACCCGTCCATGACAGGCATTCGAATATCTGTCAGGACAAGGTCCACGCTCTGGCGCTGCAGCACCCCCCAGGCTTCCTCGCCCGTGGCTGATTCGGCCACGATTGTGTAGCCATTAGCCTCCCAGTCAATCAAGGTGCGCAAAAAACGGCGCACCAGCGCTTCATCCTCAACCAGCAGCACCTTCATCATGTGATGTCTCCCTCCTTGATAACGGGCCAAGCTACTGTAATCGTCGTGCCTTGGTTCATCCCGCTTGCAGCCATCATCTCGGCTTCCGGACCAAATTGCAGCTTGAGCCGTTCATAGACATTGCGAACTCCGATCTTGTGCATACCCGGCTGTCCCTCTCCGCTATCGCCTGGCGCCAGCAGAGAACGAAGCTTCTCCTCCGGCATGCCCACACCGTCATCCACAATCATCGCGATATTGGAGTTCCCCTCCAGCCGGAGCATGATTCGAACCGTCCCTTTGGAGCCGAGCGGGCCGATGCCGTGAAAGATGGCATTCTCCACAATTGGCTGCAGAAGGAAAGGGATAACCAGATGTTCTGCCATCCCGTCTTGTACCTGCATCTCCAGCTCAAAATTCTCATGGCGCAAATGCAGCAAGGAGGTATAGCGCCGAATCAGTTCAAGCTCTTCTCCAAGCGGCACCAGCATGCGTTTGTTCTTGGCGCTGAATTGAAGCAGATGAACGAGGGAGGCAATCTGCTCCCCCAGCTTGGCATTGCCGTCCGTAATCGCTTGGATGCGAAGCGCCATCAGCGTATTGTATAGAAAATGGGGATTGATTCTTGCTTGCAGAGCATCCATTTCCAGTTGGGCCTTCTGCTGCTCGCGCTGAACATTCTCCTCCAGCAGCTCCCCCATCCGCTCCAGCATCCGGTTGAAGCGCTGGGTCAGCTCGCCAACCTCGTCCCGATGGATCACCTGAATCTTGCCGTCCAGACGGCCGCGCTCTACATCCTGCATTTTCAGCTTCAGATTGAGCAGCGGCTTGACGATGCCAGAGGACAGGAGGCGTGCCGCGAAGATCGCGGCTACCGATAAGGCAATGGTCAGGATCATAATAAAATTGCGAATTGTCCGCGACTCACGAAACAGCTCGTCCCTGGACATGAGATGAATGGAGCGCCAGCCCGTGACCGGAGAAACGGTGCTGGACTGCAGCCACTGATCACTATGCATGTAGGTATCTGCTGCCTCGCTCATAATAACCGGTTGCCCGTCCCGTCCGAGAACAACAACATGCCGCGGACTCTCGGGGATCCCGAGTATGGCCACCAGCTCGCTGGCCTTGATATTTATAGCAAGCACGCCCATGGGCTCCAGTGTATGTAGATTCTTGATCTGCCGGGCAAACGTAACCACGTCCTCCTGCGGCTCGCGCTGGAAGCTCACAAATTCACGCTCGACTCGTCGCCCGCTCAGCACCCAACTGCCGCCGCTCGCCATCGCCTCCCGATACCAGGCTTCGCCTGTTGGTTCATAGTCCAAGGATAAGCTGAGGGCGGGATGCACGGAGTCATAAATGCCATTGAACCCATAGACAGCGATGCCCGACAGCCCTGTCGTCAGCTTGTGGATGCCGGCGAGGAAACTCTTGACTTCAGCCTCTTCCCGCACCTCAAGGATCGTCCATTCCAGCGGCAGGACATAACTCTGCTCCAGTCGTTCCTGGATGACCGGCGCTTCGATGACATTCAAGGAAATCGTGTCGATATTGCTCACATATTGATTGACCTGCTGGTTGGTTCCCTCCGACAAGTACTGAAATTGCTCCCGTGCCTTGGCTTCAAGAATTGAAGCGCTTTTCATATAGTTGATGACGGCAATAAGCGACAACGGAATCATCACCAGGAGGATAAAAGAGACCAGAAGCTTGGATTTAATGGATCGCCAGTTTCGCCAGTGGATAGATCATCACTTCCTCTAACAGACTATTGTGAATGTATGAAGCGCTTTCAATAAATACGTCTGTGTATTTGTTCCTATCATATCCTACGACGATGAGGTTTGGGAACGACTCCCTTTAACGCTTATTGAGCGTTAGCGCCGTGGCTTTTCATATAACTTCCTTCCGCACTTCACGACAAAAAGCCCCTCCGGGGCTTGTGCCTGCCGGAAGGGATGGTCACTGATTAGTTCGTCAATACTGCCGTTCCGTGTCCACCAGATTGAGGGATGGCTTCTGACCTTTCTGATAATCAGCCAGATTCTGCAGGAAGATATCTAGCACCCGTTCCTCATACCGGTCGGTGGCGCCCCCGTTGTGAGGTGTGATGATGACGTTGGTGAGCTCCCACAGCGGGTGCTCGGCTGGCAGCGGCTCTTGTTCGAAGACGTCCAGACCTGCACCTGCGATGTCGCCGCTGCGCAGTGCATCTATCAGCGCTTCCGTATCCACCGTGGCGCCGCGACTAACATTAATGAAGATAGCCGATGACTTCATCCGGGCGAACTGCTCGCGACCGAACATATGGTGCGTATCGTCAGTCAGCGGCATGATCGCGACCACGATATCACTTTCTGCCAGTACGCTGTCCAGCCCCGTCCCGTCAAACATCTGGTCGATGACCCCCACAGGCTCGCCGGAGCGCCGAATGCCCAGTGTCTTCATCCCGAAGGCTTGGGCCATCCGCGCAATCTCTTCACCAATCGCTCCCACGCCAATGATGCCAATGGTTTTGCCATGGAGCTCTGTCATGCCGCTTGGGTTCTCCCAGCGACGCTCCGCCTGATGGCGGATGGAGATATGCAAATTGCGGGCAAAGGCCAGCATCATCGCCAGGGCCGTCTCGGACACGGGATGCGGATGCACGCCGCTTGCGGTTGTAAGCGATATTCCCTTGTGGGCGAACAGCTCCAGCGGCATCCGGTCAATGCCTGCGCCCCATGCCTGAATCCATTGAATACGGGATCCTTCCGCCTCACATGCCTTCTCGACTTCACCTTGCCAGCCTACGACCACCTCAGCTTGCTTGAGATCAGCAGCCAAATCCTGCGATTGATCAGCCTGTACAATCCGGACCTCAGGCGCCTCCTCGCGGATCCGGCGGAGACCCGCCTCGGAGAGCTTGGGGTATACGACAATGGTACACATCTCGATCCACTCCTAGTCAGATTAGATTAGATTATGTATTACCTCTTACCCCTTACCCAATCTCTCCCAGATGAAAACAATACATCTGATGCGCTCATGAACCGCCGCTCCGCCGGTGCACGAGGCTATGCCGCAGCAGATAGAGAAAGAAGGGCGCGCCAAGCAATGTCGTCACCGCGCCCACAGGGAGACTGGAGACGCGGTGCTCCAGTCCCGGCAGCGCCAGAGTCAATGTCAGGCTCTGACCCATCCAATCCGCAGCGGTCAGCAGCACCGCCGAGAATAGAGCGCTGACGGGAAACAGTCGCAGCGGATGACCGCCGACGAGCCTGCCGGCAATGTGTGGTCCGATCAGACCAATGAAGCCGATCGCCCCGACCACTGAGACCGCAGCAGCCGTCAGCGCTGCGGCGGTCAGCAGCAGCCACAGCTTGGTTCTTCCTGCCGGCAATCCCAAGCCTACAGCCGTGGCATCGCTGAACCGGAGCACGGCAGCACGCCGGGCCAGCAGCAGCGCCAGCACGATCAGGGCCAATGCCCACGGCCACAAGGTGTGCCAATGCGTCCATACCCGGCCATTGAGCGAGCCAAAATTCCACAGCAGAATTGAGGCGAGTCCCTGCTGCTGCTTGAGTAACAGCAAAGAAGTCAGCGACTGAAGAACCGAGGTGACCACAATCCCTGTTAACGCTAATCGAGGGCCGCTGTTGCCCTTTCTCCCATTCAGTACATAGATCAGAATCACGGTTAGCATCCCGCCAAGCATGGCAAGGAGCGAGAGACGGCCGCCTGACAGCGACGCAGCTGGCAGCAATTGCACTGCCAGTACGATCGTCAGCACAGAACCAGCCGACACACCGATCAGACCAGGCTCCACCAGCGGGTTGCGCAGTACGATTTGCAGGATCGCTCCTGCAAGGCCCAGCATCGCGCCCGCAGCCATGGCTATCAACACGCGCGGCAGCCGCAGATTCCAGACGATGTGACGGCTGCCTGCATCCTCCGTCCAATTGAACAAGGCGCTCACGACCTCAGGCAGTGACATTACGGTGCGCCCGTACGCAATATGCAGGAACACTAGCGACAGCAGCAATAATGACAAGACGGTTAGCGTCCAGAGCAAGCGGCGGGTGCCGGGAGCGCCCACTGCTGCGTTACGCAGATCAGCCATGTACGCCCCCTCCTCTCCTGGTGACGATATACAGCAAGAAGATCGTGCCGCCGATCAATGTGGTCCATACCCCGACAGGCAGCTCCATCGGCTCCAACCACAGCCGGGCCATCTGATCAGCAGCCGTTAGCAATACCGCCCCGCACAGGGCCGAGACTGGCAGCACCAGTCTCACATCCTGTGATCGGGTAAGCGCCCGGGTCAGATGAGGTGCCAGCAGCGCGATGTAGCCGATGGGACCGCATTGGGCTACGGTGACGGCAACTAGCAAAGCGCTGACGATGAGCACGAGCAAGCGGGCCCGATCGACCTTGACACCTAATCCCGAGGCCGTCTCGTCCCCGAGCTGCAGCAGGTTCACCGAACGTGCAAGCGCCAGGGCCAAGGGCAGCAATACGATGAACCAAGGCAAGATACGAAGCACCTGCTCCCATCCCCGGTTCGCCAAGGAGCCAAGCAGGTACGTGTAGAGCAGATTGACGTCATTACTCGTCCCCATCGCAATCAACACCACGAGCAGCCCGTTCAGCATCGCAGACACCGCCATGCCCACCAGCAGCATGCCGGTTGCGCCCTTGCTGCCTCTCGCCGCCACAACCACAATGCCACCGCCCGTCAGTCCACCGGCAAGCGCCAACATCGGATGCAGATGAAACGGAATGGGCAGGTGGAGGACGGTTATGGCAGCCACTGCAAATGACGCGCCAGCCGAAATGCCGAGCAGCTCAGGTCCTGCCAATCGGTTGTTCAGCGCGCCTTGCATAAGGGTACCAGCCGCTGACAGCAGGGCACCGACAAGCAGGCCGAGCACGATACGGGGCAGACGGATGTCAAGCACAATGGTGCGCGCGAGTTCTTCACCCCCGCCCATCCACAGCAGATCGGCCAGCGCGCCCCAGCCCAAGACAGGCGTGCCGGATCGCAGTCCGACTGACGCTGTGGCTACCAAGACGACAAGCAAAAGAAAAACCGGAAGAATCACCTTTCTTCCGGTTGTGTATGTTTTCCCAGCCATGAACGCTGACGCCTCCTACTGGAGCTCCGGGTAAAGGATCGCCATGGACTCATCGATCAGAATGCCCAGCGAACGCGTGCCCCGGCCATCGCCCCAGATCGGAGAACGAACCTCATGGACCTGGCCGTTCTGCACGGCTGTGAGCTTCTCCCACAGCGGTGACGCCGCCAGCTGCTCCGATACCGGCGCTGCATCGGGACTGAAGCTATAGCTCTGGACGAAGATGACATCCGGATCCTCGGTGATGAGCCGCTCCAGCGAGTAAGGAACTGCCCCTTCTCCATACGGATCATCCTCCGGCCTTTCTACCTTCCATGGGTATTCGGCAATTTCGGTCATGACCGTTCCGCCGAGACCGGAGTCTGTAATGACGGAGAAATTCACATCCGAACCGTAGATAATAACTGCCTTTTTGTCCTTTGGCGCCTCGGCAGCAGCCTGCTCCAGCTTCTCCATGAACCGCTGCTTGGCAGCGGCTGCCGCTTCTGTCTTGCCGGCCATCTGTCCTACCGCCTCCAGTATGTCCAACGACTCGTTATAATGGGACGGGTTGACCAGGTAGAGCGGAGCGATGCCGCCCAGTCCTTCACGCAGCGAGTCATGCACGCCCTGCAGGCCGATGACAAGATCAGGCGCTGCAGTGACGAGATCCTCCAGGCTAGGTTCAAAGAAGCTGCCCCCGATGGAAGGAAACGACTCCCCTGCACTGCCGTAGAACTCCGGAGCGCTGGCGATTACCCTTACACCGCCTTCAGCAACAGCAGCAGGCTCCATCTCCAGCTCCGCCAGAACGTCCACACAAAGCGATACAATACAAGCAATCTGCTGTACCGGCCCATCCAGCGTGATCGTCTCGCCCGTCACATCCTGCACTGTTATCGGCCCGGCCACCTCTGCCCTTTCTTCCGCTGCTTGAGCTTCCGGCACAGCTTCGACAGGAGCCGCATTCTCTGCATGTCCACCATTCTCATTGGAGCTGTTGCCCGCATTGCCGCAGGCGGCAGCGAATAGCAGGGCCACCATCATCATACTTACCCACACATACTTTTTGCTGCTTCTCATGTTGATCCCCTTTAACTATACGTAATAATTACTATTAAATGATGCGTTTTTAATTGTAATCATTACACTTAATTCTGTCAATCATTTTGCAACAAGAGCCGCCCGTGGTTGGTATTCATGATGGGATTCCTCAATATCCTTAAGCGACAAGGCCCGATCCTCGATAATCGCCTTGCGCTTGGCCTTCAGCAGAATCTGCTCGATATCCGCGAAGCTGCACCCTTCCAGACGTGCAGAAGCCAGGTCACGAACGCCTTGATCGCAAGAAAACTCACCGATCAGCAGATCCATGTATTCTTCTCTAGCCTCGTCCTCCGGCATGCTATACACCATCTTCGTATCGAAGCGACGCCAGATCGCGCCATCCAGCTCCGTTTCCAAATTGGTCGCTGCGGCGCATACACTGTCGCCCTCGAATTCGTCCAGACACTGCAGCAGCGTATTCACCACCCGCGACATTTCCTTGACCTCGTCATTGTTCTCCCGTGTTCTCGCAATCGCGTCGAACTCATCCAGGAACAGTACGCAAGGCGACGCCTTGGCATACTCGAAGATTTTGCGGACATTGCTTGCCGTTTCGCCCAGATGGCTGTGAATGATGGCATCCAGCCGGACCAGCACCAGCGGCAGCTCCAGCCTGGCCGCCAGGTAGAAGGCCGTCAAGGTCTTCCCGGTGCCTGGGGGACCAAACATGAGCAGCTTGTTGGGGATTGGCACATCATGCGTTTCGAACTTCTCTTTCATATTCAGAATGGTCAGGAACTCGTCCACAATGCGCCGGTTGGCGGTAGGCAATACGATCCGCCTGACTTTTTTGGCACATTCCTTGGGCGTATAATAGGTTGCCGTATCGATCCCTTTGGCCCTCGGCATCCGTCCGTTAGATTTAGCTTTATTCATCGTTGCGCTCCTCTTATACGTAATCATTACATTTTATTATAGCTGCCTCGCTATTTTTTTCAAGCTGAGTAATCAGAAAAAAAAGCCGCTCCCCTAAAGGAACGGCTGCCACTTCTTACTGGGCAATCTTGAAACGCTGGACGGACTGCTGCAGGTCGGCGGCCATCTCGGACAAATGGCGGATCGCGCCCGTGATTTCTTCCATCGTCGCACTCTGCTGCTGCACGGCTGCCGCCACCTCCTCGTAGCCTGCCGATTGCTCCTGGGTAATGCCCGAGATGCTCTGCATCGAGCCCGTAATCGTCTCGAAGGAGCGGTCGGCCTTATCCAATGCAGACTGAAGATAGTTCATGCGATCCGTAAATGCGGAGATGCCGCCAAAGATCTGGTCAAAATTCTCCTGCATGTCCTGAATCCACACCTGGCCTTGCTCGACCGCCTGGTAGCCCTGAGAGATGCTTGTCAGCACCAGCTCACTGTCCTGCTGCGTACCAGAGATTAGCGCCGTTACGGAGCCAGCAGCTTTGGAGGACTGGTCGGCCAGCTTCTTGACCTCATCTGCTACCACGGCGAAGCCCTTGCCCTGCTCCCCAACCCTTGCCGCTTCGATAGAGGCGTTCAGGGCCAGCAGGTTGGTTTGCTGCGCAATGTCGGTAATAATGGTGATGATCTCCCCGATCTCCTTGGATCGGGAGCCCAGCTGTGCCGCCGCTTCCCGCGATTGCCGCATTTCCTGCTGGATGGCGTTCATCTGCTGCAAGGTCTGTTCGACCAACTGTCTGCCGCCCACGGACTGATGGCTGACGGTCTGGGCCATCTCCTGCATGGATCGGACCTCGGTCGTCACTGCCGCGAGATCATGGTTGACTTCGATAATGGAAGCCGCGCTGCTCGTAATCGAGGAAGCGACCTCGGCCACGCCATCATGCATATGGTTCATCGAGCCCGCGACCTGCCGCGAGCTGGAGCTCATCTCTCCTGCTGCCTGGTAGAGCTGGGCACTTGTTGTCGTCACCGTCTGAGCCGATGTGGAGATCTGGCGAATCAACGACTCCAGGTTGCCCCGCATCTCGGTGAAGGACTGTCCTAGACGGCCGATCTCATCAGACCGCCGGATCGAGACCCGCTCCGAGAGATCACCCGCGGCAATCTTCTCCGTCACCTGCATCAGACCGACGACCGGCCTGGTCATCCCCCGGCTGATCAGGTAAGCGATGGAGGCGCCGACGACCGCCAGAATGATCATGATCCACAACGTGATCGTATGGGTAGTCGTTTGAGTCTCCGGAACGATGGAGGCATCCAGGTCGATTCCGGCCAGCCCGGCATTTTGACCATTCGCATCTACTAGAGGTATAAAAACAGACTTGTGAATCCCATACTCATCCTCATAAATCGTACTTAAGGTCGGCTCGTTCGTCGCTAGCGACGCTCGCATCTCTTCCGTAAACGGATATTCCATTCCGTAGTCGTCTTCCACACCGGTCAGGATGAGGATCTGTTCCTGATCAGCAGCCTGCCAGAGAATATAGACATTCTCCAACGAATAGTCACTCTTGAATGCTTCCAGCTGAGCTTTGATCTTCACATACGCCGGATGGTCTGGGCCATCAATCTCGTAGACCTGCTCCGGAATGGATGCCAGATAGGCACTAACCGCCTGAATATTCGTACTCAAGCGGACATCGAACTGATCCTCCAGCTTGGTGGACAAATTCTTGTTCAGCTCGTTGACCGTGAGCCAGAATATTGTACACATCAGCAGCACCAGGATTAGAATGCTCCCCATAATCTTGATAACCATCCGGCCGCGAAGCCGGTTCATCAGAGTTGTCTGCACTTGCTGTCCCAACTCATTCCCTCCCACTCGTTATCGAAGCGGTCTCTTGCGCTTCGTATACTTTCTCGATTACGTTCTTCAGATGCTTGATAATCTCCGCAACATCTCCCGTCTCTGTATAGGGAGAGATGACGAAGATTTTGGCCGCATAGAGCGCCACAGAATCACCCTCAGCGGTAGGCACGATCAAATGCTTCTTGGTGTCGCCAAAGAACATGTGCTCCCTCGTCTCTCCCAGCGCCTCGAACAGCCGTTCATTGAGCTGGTTCGTCGCCTGGATTTCTGCCAGCGTGCATCGTCCGGCTACCTCGGTTTCGAAGCCTTGTGCGCACTGAGGATAGATCCGGAAGAGCGTGACAATGCCCGGATTGTCCCCATTTACAATCTCCACGTAGGGAAGCTGCACACGCAGCTCACGCCTAAACGCCAGATTCACTTCTACCAGCTGAGCAAGCAATCGTTGATACCCTTCCTCGCCAAATGCAAGCAGCGCGCTGTAAATGCTGATCGAGCTAGCCATCCGGGAGCATTCCAACGTGTAGCCGGTATGATACTGTCCATACCCGCGATGCCCCACATAAGGGGTCTCGTCCGGCTCAAGATCAAGCAATTGGAGGTCAGCAGCATCCCGCACCAGGAACAGACTGGTCAGATAAGGGGTCTGACCGAGCTTCTGGAAGTCAAAGCAAAGGGAGTCTGCGTACGGCAGGTGCTTCATGCGGTTTGCGATTGCCCGGAGCGCGGCACTTACCTCTGGTGTGAAGCCCAGTGGATTTACTTCGAAATGATAGCTGTTGAAAAAGGCGAAGAAGCCGCCCAGTGCTGAATCCGCATGAATATGCGGCCGTTTAAGACCGTGCTTGACGGCCACATCTGCCGCTACCGAATAGATCAGCTCAGCATCATCAATGCCCATCGCATCGGTCGTGCCCGTTGTCGCAACGATATAGACGGGGATGCCGCCAGCTGCAATAACCTGCTCCAGCTTGTACCGCAGATCATCGGTATCCATTGCACTGTCTGCCGTTGTGCGCACCTTGATCAGATGATCGCTTCCGATCCCCGTCGCTTCCATGGACTTGAAGAGACTGTAATGGGCGGACTCTGAGCAGAAGGCATAAAAATTGCCGGGTACGCCCGTGCGCGGGGCATCCGGAGCAAACTTGGCGATCGCCAGGCGCAATCCTGTGAATACGGCGCCTTGTCCTCCCCATGTCGTATACCCTCCGCTCCGCAGGGCGTCGTAGCCTACCAGCTTGGACATCATACTGATCACCCGTACCTCCGCTTCTGCTCCGGCAGGACCATAGACATCCCAGAGGTTGTTGCCGTTGACCAACATGGCCGTAATCATGCCAAGAATGCCAGGTGTACTCGCCATCGGCAGAATATTTGTCAGAAAATACCGCGTGTGGTAGGGATGATTGTGCAGCAGCTTCAACAACTCGTCCCCCACCTCTGCAAGAGGAGCTCCACTCTGCGGAATAGCACTTTCCAGAATTAAGTTTTGGTAGAAATGATCGGTTCGTAACTTCTCCCCTTTCAGGTTGACACCGTTCGGATTTTTAAGCGCGTCCACCCCGCTAACGATTTGCTCGATCAGCTGCATTAGCTGCTGCCGCTCCTGCGGGTTACCGTCCTCACTAGGAAATAATGCAGTCATTCCAGATAGTTCACTCTCTCTCATATTGCTCTCCCTTCCCCAAAGCAAATTAAAAAAGCGAATGCAGGACAAAAAGCCTACAATTCGCCAATTACACATGTGCAACTGGCTGACTTATCCACGAGGAGTTAGTCCCTTTAGTTTTGCGTCCCTATCTTTCAATAGGTTTGCCTGCCTATTCAATTCAACAGCCCTGGACTTTTCTATGTATAAAGACATGATGATTCTGACAATCCCGATAGTCATTATAGTATATAAGAACTAGTTTAGCAACATAATTTACCAAATGTTTAATCCACTCTTAATGTTAGCGTTTTTACGCTTCTATGACACATGGTTCCAAATCAGGAAAACACAAATAGAGGGTATCCGTTCATCCTGTGGATGAAACGGATACCCTCTTGTTTTTTCATCGTAGCGCCCGATAACTGCCCGGCGTAACCCCGGTCACCTTTTTGAAGACCTTCATAAAATGCTGTGAATTCTCATATCCGACTTGATTGCCTACCACTTGCACGGACAAAGCCGGATGCTGCGTCAGCATGTCCTTGGCCTTATTGATCCGGAACTCCTGGAGATATTGGATAAAGCTGGTGCCGATTTCCCGCTTGAACAGCTGGCTGATGTAATTGGGATTAAGTTCGGTCAGCTCGGCCATCATTTCCAGCGATAAATCCTGTTGGTACTCTCGCTCAATGCAGTCCAGCATTTTGGAAACGTGAGAGCTATAGTTCACCCTGGGGTCGCCGGTTTCCCCTTCTACTGGGCCACCGTTATCCATAATATCCTTGGCTACCTTTTTCAGCAGCTCCCACAGCTCCTGCTTGTTGATGGGCTTGAGCAGGTATTCAATCACCTGGATTCGTATCGCCTGCTTGGCATATGCAAAATCATCATGACCGGTCAGAATAATAAATCGGTTGCACAGCTTCCGGCTTTTGACCTCTTCAATAAATGCCAGTCCATTCATCTCCGGCATATTAATATCCGTAATAATCAGATCGGGACGGAAGCGCTCCAGGACCTCCAGCGCCTCTGTCGCATGCATCGCACTTTCAATTTGAGTAAATGGTGTCCTGCCTTCCTTCACGAACTTGACAATGCCCTGCAGGATGACCATTTCATCATCGACGATCAACAATTTCAGCATCGGATTGCACCCTCTGTTTGTTCAGATATAATGTGATAACGGTCCCTTCACCTTCCGCACTTTCAATGTGCAGCCGGGTATCGCCTCCATAGTACGCTTTGACTCGTTCACTGACATTGTACAGGCCATGCCCGCCCTCTGACGTCTCCAACTGGTCCCGGTCTGCCCTGCCTGCAAGTACAAGCCGGATCATCTCCAGCCGTTCCTCCTGCATTCCCGCACCGTTATCCGCAATCGTTATTGTCACCTGCTCAGCATCCTGTTCAACAGTCAGTGTAATGCTGCCGCCCCGGGACGCAGGCGCAATGCCATGGATCACACTGTTCTCTACCAGCGGTTGCAGAATAAATCGCGGACACGCCAAACCCGTTGCCTGTTCGTCAACATTGAAATCAAACGCCAGCCTTGGACCGAGCCGGGTCTTGTGAATGTTCAAATAGTGGGCGACATTTCTGATTTCCTCCTTCAGCCGGGTATCCTCTCGTTCATGGGACAAGCTGTACCGCATTAATTGGCCAAAAGAAAATGTAATCTCAGCGACCTCCTGATCTTCATTTTTCTCCGCCAGCATTCGGATAGTCTCTAGTGTATTGTATAGAAAGTGTGGTTTGATCTGCGCCTGCAGTACCTTGTAGGCCGCTTCTTTGCGAAGCAGCTCCGATCGCTGCGCCGTGTTCACGAGCTCATCCATCCGCTGTAGCATCCGATTATAGGAGAAGGTCAGATACCCGATCTCATCCTGATCTTGCCCGTGCTCCAGAATACGAAAGTTATCCGCTCCCACCTTGCGCATATGCCTGGCAAGTGTCAGAATCCTTCTCGTGACTGACGAAGCCAGCCAGTAATAGATAGCCGACAGCAATAACAACAGACCAGCAATGGACACAGCCAGGACAATCCTCTGGGATTGCATATTATGGAACACTTCACTGGCCTGACTGACTACCGTCACACGCAAATCCAACTTGTCTACGGTCAAGCTATTCACGATCATGCCGTTATTGCCCTCATGAAAGTAACCATCGGCCGAATTGATGATGCGTTCCCGGATATTGTCCGGCATCTCCTGTAATTCCGCCAAGTGATCAAAGGGTTGCAGCGCTGGCAGCAGATAGACCGCAGAGCGTCCCTCATTGCTGACCGTGGATTCAAACTTCTGCAGCATATGATCATTCAGCTCAACCGCCAGCACGCCTACATGCTTGGTAAACTGATCGGCATACATGTTCTGATAGTAGGCCAATGAGGCATACTCCTGTTCATGGGGAACTGTAAACCAGCCGCCTTCCCCCGGCTTGAGCCTAGCAATTTGCACTTGCAAGTCCTGATCCAAGTTTTCCATGGGCACAATTTTTTGCGGAACCGTGAAAACCGCGCTGTCTCTTTTGTAGATGATGATATCTCCAATATTTGAATTGCCTGAATGAACATACGACATAATGGGCCGGATATTCCGCAGGTAATTATAAGCATATTCTACTTCACTTCTATAATCGTTGTTCAAGTATCCGACCAGGTTGGTGTTGTATTGAAACAAGCCATAATTGGATTCGATCTGCAGCAAATCCATCTGCAAGCTGGCATGAGCCTGAGTCAGTAATTGCTGCTTGCCGCGAGCATATTCCTCCATCAGACTGCTGTTCAATTGATTGTAATAGTAGAGACCGAAGGTTATTACGGGAACAAAGATGATAATGAAATAACCAAACGTCATTTTTTTTACAATTCCCATTTTGTTAAATCGAGCCTTTTGCGCCAAGTTCGCTGCCCATGTTTTCATCTGTGTTCACTTCTTTTTGGATTAAGTGTACTGAAGCTTTTGTATAGTAGCAAGAGAGGCCCTAATATAAGGCCCCTCTGCATGGGTGATTTTCGTTCAATTACTCGATTTCTTGCAGGTTTTTCTGGTATTGCTCATCAGCATACGCTTCCAGACGATCGATGCCGATCCCGTCGGCCAGCTTCATCATATTGTGATAAGCCTGCTCTGCTGCTTCTTCACTTGTGGCCAGATAGATTTTGACCTCTTCATTTTTCCGCATCTCTTCGATCCGGTCGAAGATGACCCGCTCATCTGTACCACTACGCAGACGAACCATACCAATAGCCGGGCTGAACTCCGTGACGGCCTTGATTTCTTCCAGCGCTTGTGTTGACTGCAGCCCTGGCACGTAAGCACGTAACCCCTCTACAATCGCATCGGAGTACAGATACCACCATTTCAAACCCTCATTATTGACATATTCTTCGTCATTCACATCGTAAGTGAACACTGGATAGCCGTCTTCATGCCATTCCCACTGTTCGCCTTCGATGCCAAACATGACGAGCTCCTTGCCTTCATCGCTGGCCAGGTACTCCAGGAACTGGATCGACTTCTCTGGATTGGAGTTATTCCGTGTAATATACACCCCGGAGAAGCCGGTGGACGAACTGATGTTAATCGCCTTATCAGTCAAGGTCGATGGGATCATACGGAAGCGGAACTCTTCTCCTTGTGCTGCAAGGGCAGCATTGTTGCGCTCAGCAACACTTACCGTGTGCATGTGAGCAAAGGCTCTGCCGCTTTGCGCATACTCATCGTCTATCTGATCATTGCCATAGGTGAAATTCTCAGCCAGGATATGGCCCTTGCGATACATGTTATTCATGAATTTGTAGTATTCCAACATAGCTGGGTGCTTCAGCTTATGATGCAGCGTTCCCCCGTCTTCATACCAATTGCTGTGAGGCGGCATGCCGAATTGCATTTGGAAGTAATGATAAATCCAGTTAATATCAATCGTAAGTGGGACCATATCCGGATATTCCGCTTTTACCTGATCCAGAATATTCTCGAAATCCTCCAGCGACTCAATGGCCGGATTGCCGAGCGCCTCCATAATATCTTCCCTTACCGCAATACCCGGATTGCCATCGTTGCCGAGGGCGAACGGATTACTCTCCCATTCCTCCGGGGTGGCGTAGGAATTCATGACGGAATAGACATTGCCGTCTTGTGCTGTGTTCACAGCCAGTCGCGTCGGATCAATGACAAAATCCGGTGCATATTGCTCAATTAGTTCATTCCATGGATAGGCGAGATCCTCGTTCTCCAGGCGGGTCTCCCGATTCGCGAAAATCAGGTCAGGAAGATCGCCAGAGGCAATCATCAAGGGCAATTGCTGGTCGTCAGACGCCACTGTAACGTTCAACTTGACGCCTGTACGCTTGGTCAGTTCGTCGGCAATCGTTCCCCGCCACGACTGAACCGGATACCAGGAATGATGAATGAATAAATCCAATTCCACAATTTCATCGCTGCCCGCACCTTCTCCGCCTTCGGCGGGTGTCTGAGGTGCATTGGGTTCATTATTCCCAGCGCAGGCTGTCAACAGCGAGGCAGCAAGCGTGAAGCTCAACAAGGATGAAGCGATTTTCTTTTTCATGTCGAACCCTCCATTTTCGTATAGCTAGTCTATATTAAAGCTGACGCTCCAATATCGCATGTTCGTTACTCTTTCACGGAACCCAGCATGATGCCGGATACAAAATGCTTTTGCAAAAACGGGTATACAAGCATAATCGGCACCACAGACACGACCATGGCCGTTACCTGCAAAGAATAGCTGGTGACCCCAGAGCCGGCAGCTGCTGCAAGTGATTCCTGCGGCACTTGGCTGCGGTTAATAATCTCAATCATCCGATACGTAAGGGTTCTCAAATAATCATCCCGAACGAAGTAAGCGGAGTCGAGCCATGAATTCCATTGTCCCACCCCAAGAAACAGCGACATGGTAGCCAGCAGTGGCTTGGACACGGGCAGGATGATACGGAAGAATATCGTCAATTCGTTCGCCCCGTCCATATGGGCGCTCTCCTTCAATTCCTTTGGAATCTCTCGGAAGAACGAAATGGCAATCAGCAGGAAAAAAGTGCTCAGCAACGACGGAATAATATAAACGCCGAAGGAATTCAACAGTCCAAGCGAACGCAGAACCACATAATACGGGATCAGTCCCCCGGAGAAGTACATGGCGAAAATAACAAGGACAAAATACACATTGCGAAACGCAAGATCTCTCTGCGATAATCCGTAAGCCACCATACTTGTAAAGAGCACCCCGGTAGCTACGCCAACAGCTGTCCTGGCTATACTCATGAATAAGGCGTTCGTCCATTCCGGGCTGCTGAAGAACATGGCGTAGTTATCCAGCGTGAAGCTGTCCGGCCAGAAATATGAGCCGCCCAGCAGCGCATTCGAGCCGGAGTTAAATGAAGTAATGACCAGATAGTAGAACGGAAATACGGTCGCAATAAAAACGATCACCAACAAGATATAAATGGTACTGTCGAGCACGATGTCTTCGGTTGTTTTTCGTTTGAACATGGTGTCCCCCTCTCCGCCGAAGCCTTAGAACAATCCGTTTCCGGAAACCCGCTTGGCAATATAATTACTTGAGAAGATCAAGATGACTGAAATGACCGATTGAAATAAATCGATTGCAGCCGCATAAGAGAATCTTCCTTGAGCCAGACCCGCCTTGAACGCATAGGTTTGTACAATTTCTGAGGTACTGTTATTACTTGCATTGCCGAACAAATAGGCCTGGTCAAAGTTGGAGCCAATCAGCCCTCCGCCAAGAATACTACCAATCGTCAGGATAAGTACAACGACAACAGTTCCCTTGATTCCTGGGAGAGTGATATGCCAGATGCGAGATAATCGGCCTGCTCCGTCAATCTGTGCGGCTTCGTACAGGGCCGGATTAATTCCGGCAATCGAGGCGAGGAAGATGATAGCCCACCATCCGGCTTCTTTCCAAATCGCTGTTCCGATCGCCGTTCCCCAGAAATAAGATCCGCTTGTCAGGAAAGGAATCGGCTGTTCAATCCATCCCCAGGACATGAAAAGATTGTTGATCATGCCGATATCACCAGAGAGAAAAGTGAATGCAACGCCCAGCACAACGACCCATGATATAAAGTGAGGCAGGTAGCTGGCCGTTTGAACCACCCGCTTAAATGCCAGATTCTTGACTTCATTCAGCATGATCGCAAAGAGTATAGGTACCGGAAACGTAAAGATGACCTTCAAAAAGCTAAGCATCAGCGTATTACGAATGATTTCGTAGAATTGGTAGTCATTATAAAATTCAGCGAAATACCGAAAACCTACCCACTCACTTGTAAAGATTCCTTTGACCCCACTTGTGATGGAGTAATCTTTGAAGGCCATCAAGATCCCGAACATGGGGGTGTACGAAAATACGAGCAAGAATACCAGCCCTATCCATACAAAATAATGCATACCCTGTTGTTTTTTGAAGCGTTTCCATAACGGGGACCCGGAAGCCGCTTTTATTTCAGGTTGCTTGGCAGCCATCTTCATATGCACCGTCTCCTTTCTATCATTTATTATAAGAGGCGAGATACTCGTGCCGACAGTCATCATTATTTAGAACAGGTTGTGATTTTCTTAGAACTTTTGTAAGCGCATTCAATTGATGGTCGTTTTTTTTGACCAAACGGCCCTTGCCCTACTCTCCAAAATCTTCTAGACTGGTTTACGTATGCAATACCAATTCATTCTAGTCAACAGGAGGTGTACACCATGTCTTTTGATCCCGTCTGGTTCATGGTGGCAGCCAGCGTTATCGCTACCATCGGAATTGCGGTCCTATTCAGTCAGTCCATGCTTGCGATTCAAACCGAAATGGATCGCGACCCTCAGGCAGCCAGCCATGGCTTTGTGGATAAGCAGCGGACCTCCTTCCTGCTCAAAGCTGCTATTGTTGAAAGTCTGCCGATGATTCTTATCGTCATCGGATTCATGCAAGGGGCGGATTCCGACACCACGCGTGACACCATGGCTATTATCCTGCCGCTCGTGATCATTATCGGGGTATTCGCGGCATCTATCTTCGGCATCTGGAGCGCCCTTCGTCAAGCCTTGTCTCACCATGATATTGTCGGGCAACCCGTAGCTCAGGCCATCCAGGCTTATGGATTTCTGGCGATCGCCTTTGCAGGCGCGATCCCTATCATCTCGGTCATGTTTACGCTCTTCATCCTTGGCTAATCCATGCTGCCGAGCCAGAAAGGACGTTACCTATGCTCGTTGCCACGCATATGGCGGCCGCGGCCGCCCTCTACAAGCTGAGCTCCATTGACAAGTTGTCCCGTCCCGCGCGGCTTGCGGCGATTCCGGCTGTTCTGATTCTATCTTTTGCCTCCCACTTCGCCCTGGACGCTATTCCCCATCGCGAGCTACAGATGCCTGGCAATGTCGCGATCGGCTTGCTCGTGATCGCTTGGCTATGTCTCATCGCCTGGCGGGATAAGGATGTGCTCGTGCTAGCGACTGCCTTTCTGGGCGCGCTGCCCGATCTGATGTGGGTGCTGAAGATCAGCCCGGCATATGACGCAATCCATTCTTCCCTGCATTTCAGCGGCGTGCGGGTGCCGTCGTATATCCTGCTGGTCGAGCTGGCAGGCATGGTGGCCCTGATGATCATCGTCTCGCTGCGACGAAGTCGGTCTCAGTAGAAGTTCTCAGGCTGCCTTCAAAAAGGCGCCTACGGTCACGGATCGATCTTCCGATCGCTGTTGTCCCCGGATTTCTTGATTTTCTAACCGCTTTAGCGGTTGAAATCCGGGGACAGCGTATGCTTTCGAAGCTAGCTTTTCTGCGAAAAGCTTTCAGGCGAACGCTCCGCAGCGCATGCTCCCGAAGTCGCTTTCTTTCAGAAAGCGTTGACCAGATTCGATTCCGTGCCTCTTCGGCCTTTTGAGGGCGAGCTGAATTCTTTCAAAAAAAACCCCTCCGTCTTGCTCGGCTGGAGGGGGTTTTTCTATGTTTAAACCTATGTTGAAACGCTACACTTATCCACCCTTTCTCTTTAGGAGTCTGTGGGACGGCTGGTCTGTCCATACTGCCAAGTAGGATCAAATCTGCTCAGAATGGTTATCTCATGGCCGACATCGGGGTAATAGCATTCGAATGGAGGGAGAATATGGAACGTCACAATTCACTGCCTGGACGTACGAAGCGGAATGGGATATCTGGCGCTTTGTTTGGACTGGGGCTGGTGGCATTTATAGATGAGACGATCTTTCATCAGCTGCTGCATTGGCATCATTTCTATGACCGGTCGTCGACGGAGATTGGCTTGGTCTCGGATGGCTTCTTTCACGCCTTCAGTTGGTTTGCTACAATTGGGGGTCTGTTCATGTATGCTGATCTTCGGCGCAGGGGCGTTTTGAATAAGAAATTATGGTGGGGCGCCGTGCTGATTGGCGGCGGGGCCTTTCAATTGTACGACGGCCTCATTCAGCACAAGCTCATGCGTATCCATCAAATCCGTTACGTAGACCATGTCATTGTGTATGACTGGGTTTGGAATGTAAGCGCGGTTCTGATGATTGTGGCTGGACTGCTACTTAGGCACCGGGCAGTTGAAAACAAGACTGCTGCGTGGGAGGGATCGTAAATGGATGCGATTCATGATGGTGCTGATCAACATCATCATCCCGAACCAGCTTCTTCCCTGCCTGCAGATGGTACGGCTTCGGAGGTTCTCGCAATTGCTCTGCAGTCCGCACCGTTCCTCCTCCTGGCCGCCATCTATCCTGTTGCTGCGGCCTTGTCGGCCCGTCGCTATGGCCCATGGCCGCAACATCGCGTACTCTTCTGGCTACTTGGCGTTATGACTGCAGGGGCATCCTTGGTTGGCCCTCTTGCAACTGCGAGCCACCACTCTTTTGAAGCACATATGGCGGCTCATCTACTGCTCGGGATGCTTGCTCCGCTGTTCATTGTCTTGAGCTTCCCTGTCACCCTGCTGCTACGCACGCTTCGGACTCCGACAGCCCGGCGTCTGTCTGGTGTTCTTAGAGCCAAGCCCTTGCAATGGATAACCCATCCGGTTACGGCTGCCGTACTGAATGTCGGGGGATTAGCCTTTCTATATCTAACAAATCTCTATCATCTGATGCATGAGAACGTCCTGATTTATGGACTGGTGCATGTGCATATTTTCCTCGCAGCGTATGTCTTCACAGCCTCTATCCTGTACACCGATCCAGCTCCGCACCGCAAGAGCTATCCGTATCGGGCCGTTGTCCTGGTCCTGGCGCTGGCGGCTCACGGCATGTTGGCCAAATATCTCTACGCTCATCCCCCTGTAGGCGTCCCCTCCGCCCAGGCAGAGGCCGGGAGCATGCTCATGTACTATGGCGGAGATGTCGTTCATATCGCAATCATCCTCTTGTTCTGCAGACAGTGGTACCGCAGTGCAGGACACGCCTTGGCTGCAAAAAAAGCGAGGTTAGAACCTGAGGTGTAACTTTTTCTTTTTAATAGAAACTTTTTCCTTTCCCTGACAGTCTAATGTTACAACTAGACTATGGAGCCCATCCTGCAAATCGTAGGTGAGCTCCGGAAGGTGGAAGGTATGAAGAAAAAGGCATGGCATTTATTATTCGCAGGCGTGATGTGCCTAACAATGGTTACTGGTATGCTGGGTGGACAGCTAATCTCCGCAAATTCAGAGGTTGTCCTCATGGTGGATGATGAATTTATCCCCGTCGATTCAGCTCCCCAAGTCCATCAAGGACGCGTCATGATTCCTCTGCGCTGGGTCTCGGAGGCACTTGGCAGTCGTGTAGGCTGGGATCAGCAGAGAAAAATGGTGACGGTGGATACCGATACGTTTCATCTCGATCGGCCCAGCACTGGCATCCAAATCTGGGTCAAAGGTACCCGTCTGCCTCAGGATACCCCCGTCCTCGTGCAGCAAGGCCGCGTGCTGGTGCCGGCACGCCTCATCGCCGAAGGCCTGGGCGCTACGGTAGAGTGGGATGCCAAGCAGCGGGTTGTCTATATCCGCAACTCGGCTTATAAGGGTCCTAATGAGTGGGAACAGGTGAAGCTTGGGCCGCTTAACGGAATCGGGTTTATCTTGCCGTCCAATTGGGGGTTTAGTCGTACGATAGGCGCGCCTCCCACGGATCCACAGTTGAAGCAGCAAGACCGAAGCTTGGATGAGATGCTGTCTGTTCTCAAAGAAGGAAAACGTGTCCGGCCCCAGGAATTAAAAAGTCCAGTTCGTCACGTGCATCTGGATCTTACGGACTATCGCGATTATGAAGGTAAAAGCCACTATGGCGGCAGACTGGAGTTATTTATCTTAGGGAGCTATGCCAAGCTGGTCTGGCAAAATACGCTGGCGCGTCCGGTGTTCTTGCATTTTGCCAATGATCAATTAAATCGAGCTTTGGACAAAGCACAACAGCTGGTACCGGAACGATTCCCCACACAACCGCTCAAAAAAACATCCTTGCCTGGCGCATACATTAAACCGGGTCACATCTCATTACAGCCATTGAGCGAAAGCAAGCTGCCCTTTCAACAAATGAGGCCCATTTCCAAACATCCGGTGACCGGAGAGTGGGAGATGCTGAACTATTCTTATGAAGAGAAAATGGGACATTTGTGGTCTTCCGCGGATGGTATAAGCTGGCGTCAAAACAACTCGATTTCCTTTGGGGAGCTTGCTCCCTTCGCACTTGGTCAAACTTCAGGCAACGCTCCGGCCTACCTGATGACTAATGGGAAAGACGGCGGGATCTACCGTGCCGAGCCGGGCGCACCCGGTGCTCCATTAAACTGGCAGCAAGTATGGGAATATCCTTGGCCCGAAGCGAACGATTATTATTCGCCAGTCCAATATATTGCTGACCCTACCAATCCCAACCGTATCTACACCGCGTTTCAGCATGATACGAGATTTGCCTATGTCAATGGACTGTTCATGAGTGAAGATCGCGGCTCCAACTGGTTCTGGACTGGGATTAACGGGTCAGACAACATCCAATTTACGTTCCCGGAACCAGCTATCCCTGATCCCAAGTCACCAGGCACGGTTTACCAGCAATCTTGGTTGTCGTGGACCTCAGGTGAGCATTTCTACAATGGACAAACAGCCATATCCGTCTCCAAAGATGCTGGACGAACGTGGAAACAACTAGAGGGAATTCATGCTCTTGCTGGTCTGTCAGAAGATGAGAAAGGTGTTGCTCTAACTGCAGTAAGGCATGGCTTGTATCATAGCTGGCTGCTAACGAGCCGTGACCAGGGCGTAAGCTGGCAGGAGCGGAAGCTGCCATTTAAAATAAGCAGTATAGAGGTCCACCCCAACAATCCAAATGTCTTGCTGGCCACGTCCTTTCTCAAGGAATCTGCCACCTACTATTCCACCGACGGCGGAGCGTCTTGGAAACGTACAGAACCATCGTATGGCTATTGGGTACCCGAATTGAACATTTTGTATGCTGGAGGAGAATCAGGCATCAAGCCATTCCGGCTGGCGCCATAATTTCGAGGAGAGCCCAGACGCTACCGATGTGATCCGGGCTTTTTATCGAGTTCTTTTTACTGAATTGCTTTTAACTTATCTTGTTCTATACTCTTCCTGTTTTCCCATCCAGGACTAAATCCCGCTATTCCGTGGCATTCTATAGGTATTCTCACCCTCTTGACAAAAAGATGAATGGGCATATAATTGACTAACCGGGTCGGAATTTGTAAAATACGCTTATGTTTTTTTAAGTAACAGAAAAGAAGGGGATATTACACCATGAAGAAAACGTACTTAACGTTGATTACACTCCTGATGGTCAGTCTGCTCGCAGCAGCTTGCGGCAACTCCGGAGGAAACGGCACGTCAGGAAGTGGAGACAATAAAGTCTTGCGGGTAGGTGCCACGGGGCAGTCGTATCCGAACAGTTATAAGGACGGGGACAAGCTGGTTGGGTTTGACGTCGAAGTCATCGAAGCAGTTGCCGACCGTCTAGGCTACACCACTCAATGGGTGAACACCGATTTCAGTGGCTTGATGGGCCAGCTGGAGACCGGTAAAATCGACACGATTGCAAATGCAGTCGCAGTAACCGAAGAACGTCAGGAAAAGTTCGATTTCTCTGATCCGTATTCCTATGTCGGTGTCAGCATCGTAACCCATACCGACAATACAGATATCAATACACTTGATGATCTCAAGGGCAAAACGGTGTCCGGCGTACTGGGTTCGCAGAATGTGAAGAATCTGCAGAACTTCGACGCTAACAACGAAATCAATGTCCGTACGTACGAGAACCGTGACGGCGCACAAAACGATGCCCTGAACAAACGGGTAGATGGCTATGTTAACTCCAGAAACTCGTTGCTGGCCGAAATTGAGAAGAACGATCTGCCACTTAAATTTGTAGGCGACCCGTTCCACTACGAAAGTGTAGCTTTCCCGTTTGTCAAAAATGAGAAAAATGCAGAGCTCGTTGGACAAATTAATGAAGCTCTTGCAGCTCTTCAGGAGGAAGGCGTACTCACCGAGCTTTCCGAGAAATATTTTGCAGGCGAGGATGTTACCCAGAAGGTAGAATAGCACCACCAAATTGCGGAATGAAAGCAGGCATCGACAATGAATTTTCACCCCGAGTATATTCTTGAGCTGCTGCCGACAATCGCAAAATACATTCCCATCACCTTGTTTATGGCTGTTGTTGCCATGATTATTGCCGTGGTGCTGGGCATGGTGCTTGGACTGATGCGCAATAGCGATAATCCGCTGTTGCGCTCTTCCGCTAGCGTATATATTTCCTTTTTTCGTGCGATTCCGATGCTCGTCCAGCTCTTTTTGATCTATTACGGCTTGCCACAGCTTTTCCCGATTTTCACGAAGATGGATGCGGTGACCGCTGCCATTATTGCTTTTGGCTTCAAGCAAGCGGCTTTTCTGGCCGAGATTTTCCGTGCCGCCTTTTTGTCCGTCGACAGAGGGCAGATGGAGGCTTGTTTGACCGGCGGGATGACCCGTGTTCAGGCTTACCGTCGCATTATCCTGCCGCAGGCGGCTCGTAATGCGTTGCCAGCTACGGGCAATATCTTCATCAGTTTAATCAAAGAGACCTCCCTGGCCTTTACGCTTGGCGTCGTCGAAATTTTCGCAGAGGCCAAGATGCAAGCCGCGGAATCGTTCCGCTTTTTTGAAGCCTATCTGGCTGTTGCCTTAATCTATTGGGTACTCATCATCATCTACTCTTACTTGCAGGAGCGGCTCGAGAAATACTTGGACCGTCCATATCGGACCTAAAGGGGCGGGTAACCTATGATAAAAGTGACGAACCTCAAGAAACGCTTCAATGATTTAGAAGTGCTGAAGGGTATCGATTTCGAAATCAAAGACCGGGAAGTGCTGTCGATTATCGGACCGTCCGGCTCCGGTAAATCCACACTGATCCGCTGTCTGAACTTTTTGGAGACGCCCGAGGAAGGCATCATCGAGATCGGCTCCGCCAAGCTGGATGCGACAAAGCCAACGCGCAAAGAGATTCAGCAGCTGCGTGATCAAACGGCCATGGTCTTCCAAAATTACAACCTGTACCGGAATAAAACCGCGCTGCAGAATGTAACCGAATCGTTGATTGTCGTCAAAAAGATACCGAAGAAAGAAGCCGAGGAGCTCGGCATGGAGCTGCTGAAGCAGGTCGGACTGGTGGAGAAACGCGATAATTATCCGGCTACGCTATCCGGCGGACAACAACAGCGGGTCAGCATTGCCCGTGCCTTGGCCCAGCGCCCGCATGCCATCCTGTTCGACGAGCCGACCTCCTCGCTCGACCCCGAGCTCGTCTCCGAAGTGCTGCAGGTTATCAAGTCCATCGCGGAGCTAGATACGACCATGATCATCGTCACGCATGAGATGGAATTCGCTCGTGAGGTCTCCGATCATGTCATCTTCATGGCGGATGGTTACATTGTCGAGGAAGGCACCTCCTCCGAATTCTTCAACAATCCCCAAAAAGACCGCACCAAGCAATTCTTGCGGAATTATTATGGGGAGAAGCAAAACAGGGGCTAACAACATAAGGGTTAATGACCGGTTACACAAGAGAGGATGACTGCCAGATGATGGCGGCCATCCTCTCTTTATTTTGGCGACATGGCTCCCTGTTACAGCCGCTGAATATGTGTGTCTTTGAAGTCCGTTTCATATTTCAGTCCATACCCGAACATGCGGTCCATACCGATGTGCACGAGCCAGATCAAACCGATCATGATCAGAAAGCCGGTCGAAAAAGCCAGCCCCGCCGCCACCAACAGCAAAGGTGTGATGAACGTATGGGCCGCATTATAGAGGTAGGCACCGATCTTCTTGTTGAACGCATAACCGAGCATGAACACATCAGGCGCGAACAGCAGCAGCAAGAAGACAACCCAGCTGTAGCCTTGGGAGAAGTACAAGTACGTGCCCAACGCCAAGATGACAAAGCCTTCGATCTGAATCAATTGTCTATTCATCGTTAGATTCCCCTTTCTGTGCAGAAGCTCGAACGCCGTCCAGCAACCATTGCATCCCCTTGGAGATTTGTTCGTGGGAGATCGGCTGTTCGGAGATGATCATGGGTGCTTGAAGCGTGAGTCCGTCGAATACAGCTTGAATGACAGAGGCCAAGGTTTCCTTCTCCGCATCATTCAATGGCAGCTCCAATTGCTCAAGAACCATCAGCATCCCAGCTTTCATTTCCTTGTACAGCTTCACTAACTCCTGGGCCAGCGCTTCGTTGTTCAGGCTCTCTGTCCACAAACTGATTAGCAAGGTAAACCACTCCGGATTGTGCTTGCGAAATTCCACGACATGCAGCAAAGCCTGCTGCAACAACTCTGCCGGGGATGCGAGCGGGTCCAGCTTGGCGAATGCATCCTTCATGCCTCGATGAAGCATCCACTCCCTCACAACTTCAACTAACAGCGTTTCTTTCGTCGTAAAATGATAGCCGATAAGGCCTTGTGCAACTCCGGCCTGAGCTGCAATTTCCTTCATTGTCGCCTTGGCATAGCCCTTCTGCCCGAAGATGGTGAACGCGGCTTGCAGAATGGCATTTCTTCGTTCATCCTGATTGGTCATCTTATTGCCCCCTCTAAAAACTGTTTGGTCGAACAGTCACTTTTTTATGAGTATAAAACTGTTTGGTCGAACAGTCAACACTTTATTCTAACCACACACCATCATCTCCCCGACTCTAACGGCCACAAATGCGCTTATTTCGCTAAATTAGTGACGGTTGAGCGGCTAACGGACATATAGTCTGTTATTTCAGTCAAATTCGGGGCCATGCCCCCCAAAAAGCAAAAATAAGTGCGCTCATGTCCGTTAGAATGTTAAACAGCCTGTTTTGTGCCAAATAACTGCGGTGGTGGCCGTTAGAGTGTAAGGAGTCGATTTCGTCGCAAATTCAGGACTGTGAGTACCAAACTTCGATATAATGGAATTAAAATACTGCCGTGATGCGATTCAACGATTTCCTGCGGAGGCAAATGCCAAGCCCATCCTTCGAATGATGGTGGGTTGCATATAATCTGCGACGGTGATGGATGCGATTGTTAAAAATGCTGGAGGTACCCATGAAAAAACTGGACTATTTGTTATCCGTGTTATGGATTCTTAGAAGCAAGCCCGTTTCTACGGCTGCACAAATCGCAGAGCAATTGGAGATGAGCGTGCGAACGGTCTATCGTTATATTGATATCCTCTGTATTAGCGGAGTTCCTATTATCTCCGAGCCTGGTCACGGGGGCGGGTACAAGCTTCCGGAGTCCTTTACAGCCATGCCGCTCTTTTTTGATTCAACCGAGCTCAAGGCGATTTCGCAAAGTGTGATGTTTGCACGCCAAGCCAATTATCCTCATGCCGACTCCCTAGAGCGCGCAATGAGTAAAATTTCCCAGCGTTTATTGGACTCGCACCGAGAGGAACTGCAACGACAGAGCCTGGGACTTCATGTAGTTGAACCGTCTCGCCAGGATTCGCTGCAAGAGCAATTGCGCCAGCTGGAGCAAGCGATTCTGGAGCAAACCACCGTCTCTATACATTATGCCAAGTCCCTTACGCAGCCAATCCAAGAACGTTCCATCAATCCATACGGTCTATTGCTCAGCGGCACCAAATGGTACCTTATTGCCTTTTGCCATAGTCGTCAGCAAGAGCGCGTGTTCCGTGTCGACCGGATCACCCGATTAACTCTGAGCGAGAGTCAATTCGAGAAACCGGCGGATGTGGACATTCGCTTCATCTTCGAGCGACTCCATCACAAGTCCGAGCCAACAGGTAGCTTGGTAAATGTGAGACTGGCGGGAAACGAGGAACTATTGGATCAGATTGCGAATCATTGGTATCTGCGTGCATATGTATCTGAACGTAACGAAAGCGAGCTGGTATTCAACATGCCCCCGGAGACCATGAACACGTATATGCCCTCGCTTCTCCTCTCCTTCGGCAGACATGTTCGCGTGCTGGAGCCCCTCGCCTTGCGGGAGCAACTGTCTTCAATTGCTTATGATTTGGCCCATTATTATGGGACCTCCGAACTCCCCTGACACCCATACTGTCAGGGGAGTTTGTGTATGATGGATACATTCCATCATCAGAGAGGAGATCAGTATTATGAGCCTATTTCAAACCAAGCTCGACTTGTTCAAATCGGACAAACCGTACTATGGAGCGACAACTGCTCCGCAATTAGTTCAATTGACCCCTATCCCTTATCTATCGATTACGGGACAGGGTGCGCCAGATCGTGAACCTTTTGTACAGGCTGTTGAATCGTTGTACACCGTCGCTTATGCGATAAAGAATAGCTGCAAAAAGGAATCACAGGACTTCGTCGTCCCTAAACTGGAGGGGTTATGGTGGGCTAACGGTGAGCGTCACATGCTCGACATTCCGCGAGATCAGTGGCAGTGGAAGCTGCTTATCCGGATGCCAGATTACGTCGATGCCCGTAACACGGAGGATGCCTCGAAGCTTGCCGCTGCCAAGAAGAAAACACTTGAACCCATTCGTCGCGTAACCTTCGAGATTCTGAATGAGGGAACATGCGTCCAAATGCTGCACGTCGGTCCTTACAGCACAGAACCGGAGACGATTGAGCAAATGCACAGCTATATCGAAGCTCGTCGGCTCGTTCAAGCTGGCCTGCATCACGAGATCTATCTGTCCGATCCTCGCAAGGTCAAGCCGGATCAGATGAAGACGATCATTCGATATCCTGTTACGCCATTGAACGAATCCTAAGCGAATATCAGACACCAGCAAGCGCCGCCCGAACCGGGCGGCGCTTGTGCTGATTATTGATTGTCAGCCCGCTGCAGCTGTTCACGTGCTCTCTGAGGAATCGCTTCCCACTGGACTTCGTCGTAGGAGGTGACACCGCCATCGCTTTTCACATAAAGCATGAGATAGCCTCCCTCGCGTAGCTCTCTAATGGCGGAGAAGCTGGTCAGCGACTGTTCACCGTCCTCGTCATAAGCCGGCACTTCGTACCAGTATCGCTTATGAACCTCACCTGAATCGACTTGTGTCTCTTCCACACGGACAGGCTCTGTAATTTGAACATACAGATTTGACTTCCACATCCGGTTGATATCTATACAAGCGGACATGATGCTAACGATCAGCAAACACATAGCGATAACTGCCATTCTTTTTTTCATGTTAAACGCCTCCTTATTATTGTTGAGTACGGTGTAATACGGTTTGCCTGAAGCTTCTTGCCGTGGCAGCATAATAGATCAGATAAATCATCGTATAAACCAGCATCCATATCAGAATAGGAATCCATAAGTTCATTTGCAGCAGATTGGAGAAGGCCACGAGCGCGACGCCACCGTGCAGCAGACCCAGAGCCAGGGGAGCCGCAAACATCATCCCAACCTGATGGCGAATGCTGCGCTTCATCTCTTTCTTAGAGACCCCAAGCTTACGTAGCACCTGATATTTCGCTTTATCCTCCTCCGCCTCGGTCATTGTCTTGAAGAAGATGACGCTTCCCGTCGCCACCAGGAACACAAGTCCCAGGAAGCTGCCAACGAAGAGCAGGGAACCCGAAGCCTCGATGGTATCGCTATATTGCTCAGTGGCACTGGAGAAATTCTCAGTTGTAGCGGACAACTGCTGGGACAACGGCATCTGATTTTTGAAGTCCGTCATGAGGACCGCTTGGAACTCTCGTTCTTCTGCCTCTATGAGAGCATAGTCCTGATCCGTGACAACCAGCGTAACCCCGCCCACCGTTGAAACATTAACCACCGGCTCCTGGAAGAGAGCGTCTACCGGAAAGTTCTCGCCTGCCAATGGCACAGCGGTGATTTCTGGCGACCAACGCTCGTCATAGAAGGCATCAATCATTATGACATGGCCGTCCTGTGGCGTTGCGATGTTCTCCCAGCCCAGACGCCCAGCTAGTTGTTCAAAGGTCGATTGGTCGAGAAGCGCATACTCCCGCTCCCTTCCGTCCTGCTCTACACGTACAAACTTGCTGGCAATGGCTGTCTCGAATACAACCTGCGAAGAATCGATGTCCTGCGCCTCGCCTTCCCACATAAACGTAAATGGGGTCGAGGTTCGTACGTTTTGCTCTGCGTTGTAGTACATGCCAAACACTGCACCACCCGCAGTAATCGTCGTAGCGCTCAGGGTCGCGATGATCGTCAAGGTGCGGGCATTGCCCCGGATTCGGTACAGCAACTGAGACACGGACAGGAGATTGAGACCCCGCCAGGCTAGCTTCGGCCGGTTCTTCATGATGTGAAGCACGTAGACCAACACGCTCCGAAAAATAAAGTAGGATCCCAGAACCGCCAGAACGATGATTACGAGTGGCATGGACATGCCCAACTGTCGCCAGGCTGCCGAAGACGTCAGATCTTGAAGTGCCAGCCAATAGCTCCCAGCGAGTGCGATGACACCCATTAATGCCGAGAGGATTCGTGCTTGGGGAAGCTCATCGCCCTTCTTGTCCGCCTGGAACAGATCGATTAACCGGAAGCGATACACAACTCGATATGCTTGGAACGACGTCACGATGAAAATGAGCAAAAAGACAACCAAGGTATGCACGACCGCACGGGAAGAAAAAACCAAACCAATCGTCGTCTCGAGTCCCATCAGCATGAGCAACAGGGATAACATCAGTTGCGAAGCCAGAAAGCCTAATCCAATGCCCGCCAGTAATGCGAGGATGCCCATCACCATATTTTCGAAAAAGAGCATCCAGCCAATGGAACGTTTGCGCACTCCCATCAGAGCGTACAATGCAATTTCCTTCTTCCGTTTCTTGATAAAGAACGAATTGGAATACGCGATGAATATCGCCACAAATAGAACTAAGACAAAGGCGGATGCGTTCATGAGGCTGCTGACCCGCTGTGAGGACTCTGTTAAGGCGCTGATTTCCTCACTGTGCTGCAGGGTAACAAAACTAAAGTAAATCAAAATGGAAAAGATGGTCGAACCGATATACAGGCCATAGCTCTTTAGATTTCTTCTTATGTTTTTGAGTGCTAGACTAAATAATGTCATCGGCAGCACCGCCCATGCTGGACAAAGTGTCCAGAATCTGTTGAAAAAATTGCTTCCGCGTCAGGTTGCGCCGAAAGATCTCTTGCGATAGCCTGCCATCCTTGATGAATAGAATGCGCCGGCAAAAGCTGGCCGCAAAGGCATCATGCGTCACCATCATAATGGTGGAGGCCTGTGTCTCATTGAGTTTGCTGAGTCTCTCCAGCAGATCCGTCGCGGATGCCGAATCCAGCGCGCCCGTCGGTTCGTCGGCGAACACCAGCTTGGGGTCGGAGATGAGCGCGCGGCAGGCCGCTGTACGCTGCTTTTGACCGCCGGAGATCTGGTATGGATATTTATCCAGTAGGGTGTTAATGCCGAACGCGGCCGTGATGCTGTCCACGCGCTGCTTCATCTCCGCCACTGGCCGTTTCGCTACAGCCAGCGGCAGCAGAATATTCTCGCGGACAGTCAAGGAATCCAGCAGATTATAATCTTGGAAGATGAAGCCCAGATGATGTCGTCTGAAATCTGCCAGCTTATCTTCATTTAGGCTTGCGATCTCATCCTGCTCGATATGAATCTCACCCTTTGTTGGCGAGTCGATCGTAGCCAGTACATTCAGCAGCGTCGATTTGCCGGACCCGGAGGGTCCCATGATTCCCACAAACTCGCCGGGTGCCATATCAAAGGAGATGTTTTTTAACGCCTGAAAGGCATTCGCGCCTTTGCCATAGGTTTTTTCTACATTCTTCACTTGGAGCAGAGCGTCCGTCATGTCCCTCACCTCTTGGGTTCGTAGTAGCTGATGACATAACTATACCGCCCCTACCTTAACCCCAATTCACGCCAACCTTACAAAATCTTTAATTAGGGGGGATTTATTAAAAAGAGCCTCTAGGTAATGGATTGTTCTTCCGATCTCTTCGGTACTTTTTAATAACGATAAAGTGGTAGTATAGAGCGTAGATCATCATGCGCTGGTCAACGCTGATGGGTAGGTTTGTTTTCTAACGGCCACAGATGCACTTATTTGGTGCAAAACCGGGGCTTAGAAACTCTAACGGCCATGGAAGCACTTATTCTGGGATTTTCAGCGTTTTCACCAGAAACCTTGCAAACAATTTAACATGCAAGGACGAAAAGTGTTCAATCAAAGGCCTCATGTTCCATGCAGTTGGAGGCATCGTACTCTTTTGTAGTTACGCCCGCATGGAGTGGTCTTTGTTACTACCGCACAAGCAGTAACTTTAAATGGACACACCTCAAATAAGCTAGGAGAACAAGACTTTTTTTAGTTAGTTATGCAATTAAAAACCTCATCACTTGGTTCTAATAGAAGAGTAACCGACGCTTGGGATACCGTTTGGGATGAATTC
>NZ_KB899678.1 GCF_000378385.1 Paenibacillus daejeonensis DSM 15491
GTTCAAGGTGCGACTGGCATCACCGGCATGACGGGTGCGACGGGGGTACAAGGTGCGACGGGCGTCACGGGCATGACAGGTGCAACTGGACTTCAGGGGGTTACCGGTGCGACTGGAGTTCAAGGTGCAACTGGGGTTACTGGTTTGACAGGAATGACAGGTCTTCAAGGGGCAACAGGCGCAACTGGATTGACAGGAGCGACAGGTGTAACGGGTGTGACGGGCTCTACCGGAGCCACCGGGGTGATGCATAGTCCAATGCTTTATGCTGGTAGCAACACCGCAGTGTATATTATCAATGCATTGACCAATGATTTGGTTGCAACTGTTCCGATGGTTGGCACTCCGGGTTATGATAGTGTCGCTCTGGATTCATTGCGTCATCGTCTTTATTACTCAGGTGGAGGAATTATATATCAATTAGATGGATTAACTAACCAGATCACGGCAAGTTACAATGTTGGCGGTACACCAAGGGGGATGACTTTTAATAATAAGACAAATCAATTATTTGTAGCAAACTGGAATTCGGGAAGTACCACCGTTTGGAATATTGACATTGCTACAGGTGATATCACTACAATCACGGCAGGCGATCGACCGATTCAAGTGGTTGTTAATCCTATTACCGACACCTTATATGTTGCAAATGATAATGGTGGGAATATCTCTGTTATTGACCTGATTACCAATAATGTTACTACTATTACTGTGGGCACAAACAGGCCTCATGGCCTTGAATTAGATCCATTTAGAAAACGCCTTTGGGTTTCGATGTATACTGGTAATAGGATCAACGTAATTGATACAACCTCGAATACAATTGTCCAGACAATTACGTCTATAAATTCACCTAACAACATATCTGGCAATTTGTTAACGAACACATTCTATGCTACAAGTAATAGTACCAATTTCATCTATATAATTAATGGAGATGATTATACCTCTCAGGGAATTGGAACGGGTGCCAACCAAAATGATTCACCGACTGTTAATCCATTTACAGTACTTCTCAATCAGCATATTCCTGCCAATCTAATGTACGTTGCAGTGGGAGCAGGAAATTATGTTGCGGCTATCGATCAAACGACGAATACTTTAGTCATAACTATCCCCACTCCAGGGACACCCCGTTGGTGTATGATTGATCCATTTACTAATTAAAAGGAACTAAAATACTGTAGTCAATAGTTATTGAGAGGTTCAAGTACTCTTGACTTGAGCCTCTCTTTTTCATCCTGAAAAAAAGCGTGCGAAATTTTGTGATGGTAGAAATATTTCATAAACATAGTACACTCTCAGGTTCCCCGCTTCTATCGTTAAGCATAAATTGGATTATCTTGTGTATAAGGAGGACTATACATGTCCAATCCAAACCTTCCCAATATTACCCCTACGATTTCTTTATCTCGGGACGACGTTGTAAACCTACTCTTCTCCTCGATTGCCATGGAAGAACTAGGCTTGGCCCACATTATTAATGCTGAGGGAGAAAAAATTCAGTATGCTCTTGGCACCCTGGCGGGTGTTAGCGGTCCGGCTGCCACGTTGAATCAAATCCTGCAGGTGAATCAGAGTGCACAGTCGATGCTCGACACGGTGTTCCGGCAAGAAATGATGCTGGATTCGAAATTAAAGACTGCATCGAATCTGCCTACCCTGGCAGGTCCTGCCGGAGCAACGGGAGCCACTGGTGCACCCGGCGAGCCGGGTGGGGTCTTAAGCGTCAATGGCCAGACCGGCGAAGTGATACTCAGTGCGGACGACGGGGTCTTCCCCATCAACAATGAGGAGCCCTCGGGCAGTAACCTGGATGACTATATCACAGCGGGGGTGTACAGCTCGGATGATCCGAACGGCCCCCCACCGCAGGGGGGTCCGGATGATGTCGCGCATCCCGCCGTATGGACGCTATATGTGTCCCAGGTGGGCAGCTACATTCAGCAGCTCTACATCTCCAATCCGACGCTCCAGTACCGGAGTAGCCAGGACAACGGGTTCTCCTACACGGACTGGATTCCGATTGGCGAACAAGGCGCCACGGGTCCGACCGGGGCTGGGGTACCCGGAGCGACGGGTGCCACGGGTCTGGATGGGGCTGCGGGCGTTACGGGTGCCACGGGCCTGGATGGGGCTAACGGTTCAACAGGGCTTCAAGGTGCCACCGGCGCAACCGGTATGAAGGGTTCAACGGGTCTTCAAGGTGCTACCGGAATGACAGGTATGACTGGAATCCGAGGTGCTACAGGCTTCACTGGTGCCACAGGCATTACGGGCCTAGCTGGAGCTACAGGTGTAACCGGTGCTACAGGTCTCCAGGGCTTCACCGGAATAACAGGTGCCACGGGTGTTCAAGGCGTCACTGGTGTTACGGGTGCAACAGGACAGTCAGGAGCAACAGGTGGTACTGGTGCAACTGGAGTCACTGGTGTTGGTGGATTTACAGGGGCAACTGGTCCTACAGGAGCTACAGGTTTAAGAGGTTCAACCGGGGCGACGGGAGTTACTGGCATACCTGGTTCTGCCGGCAGTACCGGAGCCACTGGACCAACTGGCATTGGTCTTCGCGGTCCGACAGGACCTACAGGACCTAGCAACCTGCCTGCCCTAGCCATTTCGAATTCGGGAGCCGGGCCAGTGTTAGGCGGTAATCCGGTTAACTTCACCGGCTCCATCATCGACACTGGTTCACCTTACATTGTGCAAAATAATGAAAATGATATTTCATTACAAAGAGGTCTGTATTTGGTATCCTGGTCCGTTCAAGGAGCATTCAGTTTAACAGGTGAGGCCATGTCTTTTGAATTGCGCAAGGATTATACTGCGGATACAGTGCCAGGCGGAAAAGCTAACATCAGTAACATCTCGACAGAATTTACGCCTTTAGGTGTCACCACCCTGGTTCCTATATTTACAGATGATACCATCTTGTCTTTGTACAATGCGCTAACCAATACAGTTACCCTGATATCTCAAGGGTCACAGCAAGCTGCTCAATTATCCATCATTCGTATTTCTGATTAATAGATTAACAAAAAAAAAGCAGGCCATAGTCGGCCTGCTTTTTCCTTTTCTGTACGAAGCAATTATTTGCTCTGCTCCGCCAGTAGTTGCTGAATTCCTTGAGTCAAATTAGTCCGGGGCTCCCATCCCAGCAGACGTATATTCGTAAGATCTGCTTTAAGTTCCATGGGTTCATGTTGCCTATAAGGAACTGCTCCGAATTTAAACGAATTGTTTGATGCAGTTTTTTCTTTTATTAACAGGGCCAGCTCTTTTATGGAGACTGTTTTCCCGCTTCCGACTTGAAATTCTTGATATCTTTGCTTCGACGTAAGTCCAAATCTAAGGAGTGTAGCATAAGCATCAACAACATCATCAATGTATACAAAGTCTCTTTTTTGTAGCCCTTCCGTAAGTGGATATTCCTCTTGCTGGCTGGTACATGATTCCAGGAGTTGCGTTACAATGCTCTTCCCGTCTCCTGGACCATAAATTGATTGAAGCTTGACGTTTATCCACTGCACAAGCTTCATCTGTCTGGAGGCGGCTTTCCCCCATTCCCTCAGCTGATGTTTACTGAGAGCATAAGGACTCACTTGCTTGCTAAGAGAAGTATCGCTATTAATTATCCATTCTGTTCCATTACGCAATGCGACTTCGAATAATCTTAATGGATAAGAAACATTCGCCTCCATTACCTCAGACCAAGACTCTCCATATCTACCGTAAGAGGTAGCAGTATGAAGGATGAGTGGAATAGGTCCCTCCTTCTTGAATATCTGCTCAATGGAACACGTATCTGTGTCGTAAATCGGCAGATCCCTCATGACATGTTTGATTCTACTGATATCCGAGGTGGTCCGCTTAATAACAATCGGTTGGAATCTGGCTACGAGAAGTCTCAGCAGGAGTTGACTTCCCAAATATCCAGTTGCTCCGGTTACTAGCACTTTCATGGCTCTCCCACTTTCTGTGAAGCGTGTGACTTAATCTGGTCCAGGCATTCGCTTAACAATTCACGTTGATGCATATATGCATCCACCCAAGAAACAACATTTGCAAGTGCAACCGGTAATGGCCAACGAGGCTGCCAGTTCAATTGTAGTTTTGCTTTACTACAATCCAGTTTGAGCATATGTGCTTCATGCTGCTGGATCCCTTCCCTAGCCAGTCGATAAGCTAAGGGTCTCATGCCTTGTTTACGCAGCTCTCGGACGACAGCTAGTACAGATCTGCAATCTCCGTCATCGGGACCGAAGTTCCAAGCGGAAGAATACGTTCGTGGGTCATTATACAACTTCTCGGCCAATAGTAAGTAGCCATTTAGTGGTTCCAGTACATGCTGCCAAGGTCTTATCGCGTGAGGGTATCGAAGAACTAGCGTTTCCTGATTCATGTAAGCACGCACACAATCCGGTACCAGACGCTGAGCCGCCCAGTCACCGCCGCCTATGACATTACCTGCTCTGGCAGACGCTATCCCCACACCATGCTGTTGTAGCCGCTCCGTATTGAAAAATGAATCTCGGTAGCTTCCGATTACCAGCTCGGAGCAAGCTTTACTGTTGGAATAGGGATCAAAACCGCCTAATTGCTCGTGCTCCCGATAGCCCCACAGCCATTCTTTGTTATCGTAAGCTTTGTCTGAGGTAATCATGACGACAGCTACAGGTTTAGTCATTTTCACCTTTGTGTTTCGAAGGGCTTCCAGCACATTGACAGTACCCATTACATTGGTATCGTAAGTGGATCGAGGATGACTATAGCCGTATTTAACGAGCGGCTGGGCCGCCAAGTGGAAGATAATATCAGGGTCTGTCTTTGTTAATACGGTTTGAACTCGATTAAAATTTCGAATATCTCCTATGACAGAATTCATCTCCCGATCTAACTGCAAGAGTCGAAATAGCTCCTGATCTGTGACTGGAGGATTAGCGTAGCCAGTTACACGTGCGCCCATCGATAGCAGCCAAAGGGTAAGCCAGGCGCCTTTAAAACCGGTATGTCCTGTCACCAGTACCTTTTTGTCTTTCCAGAATGAATTGTTCAAATTTGCTCACTCCTTAGCTCCAAGTCTTCCAGGGGGCGTGTCCGGTGAGCCAATACTGTTCAAGTGCCTGCTTATCCTTCAAGGAATCCATCGGGTGCCAGAAGCCGTTATGCCTGTAGGCCATCAGCTCCCCAGATGCGGCCAGTTGTTCAAGCGGTTCCTTTTCGAATGTTGTGCTATCGTCTTGGATGAAGGATAATACTTCAGGCTGCAAAATGAAAAACCCGCCATTTATCCATCCCCCGTCCCCTTTTCGTTTCTCTTCGAACCTCATAACCTGCGAGTCGGCAGACAAATGAAGACCGCCAAACCTACCCTGGGGTTGTGTTGCTGTCACTGTAGCCAGTTTCCCGTGCGACTGATGGAAACTCACTAGCTCTCGAAGGTCTATGTCTGCTAGACCATCGCCATAGGTTAACATGAATGGCTCTTCGCCTACATAGGGTCCAATGCGTTTGATACGGCCGCCAGTTAACGTAGTGGGGCCTGTATCTACAAGCGTTATCTTCCACTCTTCAGAAGAACGATTATGGATACGAGGAGCCGACGGTGACTGGAGATCGATCGTAAAATCGGCATTCAGCATCGCGTAACGCAAGAAATAATCTTTAATGACCTGACCTTTATAACCGAGACAAATGATGAACTCACGAAAACCATGATGGGCATAATGTTTCATAATGTGCCATAATATTGGTTGATTTCCAACCTCGATCATGGGCTTGGGTTTATCGTACGTCTCTTCTCGAATTCGGGTGCCGAGCCCCCCAGCCAAAATAACAACCTTCATTTGGAGTGCCCTCCTTGTATAACAACATTCAGTGTGCTAACCATGTAATCCAGCATATCCCTTGTTATTCCAGGATGAACACCAATCCAGAAGGTATGCTTCATTATTCGGTCCGTTTGACTCAAATCCCCAACAATTCGGTGCTTAATATGCTTATAGGCAGGCTGCTTCAAGAGGTTACCTGCAAACAATAATCGGGTGCCAATCTTATTGCTTTCTAGCGCTTGGACAATTTCATCTCTTGTCATTGGAGAATTGTCACGGACGGTAATGGGGAATCCGAAGGGGCTTGGCGTCGCTTCAGGATGTGTTTCGGGAAGAACAAGCATATGATCTAGTGGTTTCAAAGCTTCAAGCAGATAGGCGTAATTAACCTGGCGCTGCTTAATAAAGGCCGGCAACTTCTGGAGCTGAGCGAGCCCTATAGCAGCTTGCATGTCTGTAACCTTGAGGTTATAGCCGATATGGCTGTACGTATATTTATGATCGTAGCCGCAAGGGAGCTCACCTAGCTGCCACCCGAATCTCTTCCTGCAGGTATTATCCTTGCCGGGCTTACACCAGCAATCTCTCCCCCAATCCCTCAGGGATTCAACGATTCGTTTCAAGAGCGGGTTGGACGTCAATACTGCGCCGCCTTCCCCCATCGTGATGTGGTGGGCAGGGTAAAAGCTGACCGTTGCGAGATCTCCGAAGCTACCCGCTTTTTGCCCTTTATACTCAGCTCCTACAGCGTCACAGGTATCTTCAATCAGCCATAGGTTATACTTCTTGCAGACCCGCATAACCTCTTCGATATCGAAGGGACTGCCCAAGGTATGGGCAAGCATGATGGCTTTTGTTTTGTCTGTAACAGCAGCTTCAAGCAAGGTAGTATCCATATTGTAGCTCGGTATTGTCACATCTACGAATACTGGAGTTAACCCATTCTGAATGATCGGATTTACTGTGGTGGGGAAGCCGGCCGCAACGGTAATCACTTCATCTCCGGGGCGTAATTTCCGGTCCCCTAGCAATTCGGACGTTAATGCCGTAAGTGCAAGCAGATTGGCGCTTGATCCAGAATTGGTGAGCAAGGCATAACGACAACCCATCACCGAAGCGAAGGTTTTCTCGAACTGATCGGCATAACGACCTGCGGTTAACCAAAAATCCAATGAAGCATCGATTAAGGCATGTAGCTCGCGCTCGTCAAAGGTTTTACCGCTAACCGGTACATAATCTTCTCCCGGGGAAAATGGTATCGTGGGCCATGCAGCTTGGTAATAGACTTTGGTTAAGCGCAAGATCTGTTCACGAATTTCATCCTGGGTCATGACTTTCCCCCCTTAAGCTAATGTGATGATCTATCATCTGCAATAATTGTCTTGCCCGGTGCTTATAGGTGTGATGGGCTAGCACGTAGTCCCTTCCTTGTGTAGCTATCTTCTGTGCCTGGTCTAGATGCGTCAAATAATATTCTGCTTTTTCCAGCAAGTCCTTTTGTGAATCAAATATTACATAGTGGTGCCCGTCTCGGAACACTTCCTGCTGACCAGGATTGTCATTAGTAAGGACCAAGGCTCCACAGCCCATCCCTTCAAATAGACGCATATTAAAATGGGATAATTCACGCGGAGAGTGATTGTAAACGATCTTTGAATGGTTGTAGATTTCAGCCATCGCGCGACCTGATTGATCCGAAAATAAAGACAGTCGGTAGTGCTGGCTGAATTTTTCATGGAGGGTAATTAAGTCATGGTTGCGAGTCACATATTTGGGTACCCTGCTTCCGACGAACCCAATGTCCATGTTGCGTGTGTCTAATGGCACATCACAATTAAATCGCTCTTCGTCCAGCGCAAATGGAAAAAATAGCACCGGTTCTGAAAAAGCCTTCTGCAAGTCCTTGGTCTGAGCAACCAAAATATAATCCGGTTGATACCTTGAACAAATGGCTTGGTTCCGTTCAAGACGGTTCCAACCATGTGTAATCCAATAATATTTAGGCAGATTCACGAGTTGAATGTTATGGACGTCTACAACCCGATTTGTTTCAACGAATAGAACAGCTTCGTAGGCACATAGATCCAGCTCACTAAAATCAATTTGTTCAGAAAATACATCCACATGAACTCCGATCGCGCGGAGCGCATCCTCCAGATATCGACCAGGTGTCATTTGTGTCTTTCCGTAACACATAACAATTTTGCGTGGTGGACTATTATTCACGCTCATCCCCTCTATTCTGGTTTATCACTTTAGTAAGCTCATGAAATATTTAGCGCGATGCTCATACGTGTGGTGATTTAAAAGATGAGCTCTTCCCTGATTGGCGATTTTCTGAGCTTGATCCAAATGGTTAAGGTAATACTCGATTTTGTCCAGCATATCCTCCTGCTTCTCGTATTGGACATAATGCTTCCCAGCCTCAAATACACGATCTTGGTCGGTATTATGATTGGTTAGTACTAAAGCGCCGCAGCCCATCCCCTCGAATAATCTCATATTGAATGCTTTGTAGTAATTGGGAGATTGGTTATATACAATCTTGGACTTACTGTACACGTTGGCTAATTCGGGCCCTTTTGGAGTTGATCTCAATGAGAGTTTATAGTTCCCACCAAACCGTTTTTGAATCGCACTCAAATCCTTATCACGGCTTTCATACCCTCCTACATGTGATCCAACGAATCCTACAGCCAGGTCCCTTTCTTTTAACGGTGTCGAGCAATTAAAGTATTTTTGGTCAAGCGCAAATGGAAAAAAGAATGTTTCTGCCGAAAATCTGTGAGAGAGCTTCATGAATTGTGCCATCAACACATAATCTGCCTGATATTTCTTGGCAATCTGTACGTTCTGGTCAATTCGGTGAGAGCCGTGGGTAACCCAGTAAAATTTAGGTAGTTTGACAAGGTTTAGGTTGGAGACCTTCACCGACGTTCCGCCTTCTGCGAACAAAACTGCAGCGTATGCAGACAAATCGACTTTGCCAAAGTCAATGCTCTGCCTGTGGACGTCCACGTGTACCCCTATAGCTCGTAATGCCTCTTCCAAATATCTGCCTGGTGTAATCGGTGTTTTGTTGTAGCACATCAAAATACGTTGATTGCTGGTCTTCATAGAATCCACCCTCCACTAACACATTATGAAATAGGATACATGCTTACTATATGCTCCGGGGGATCGTCGCTCCTCTTGCAGATGTCTAGTAGAAGTGCTCATTTCTTGATTTGGGTAAGACTATACGCTAAGAATAACAACCAAAAAAAGCCTGCAAAAATCGCAGGCTCAAACTAACTCATAAACAAGATTTAAGTAAACTTATTCATCGAAATTAGCTGTTCGATGCGTTCACTAATCCGTTTTTCTTGGATTTTCTCAGGCGTACTCGCAAAGGTCAGCATCCCGTAAAGTCTTCGGTTATCGATATATTGCGGTATACCTAACTTGCGCAAGTGGTGACTGAAAATGACGTATTCATGCCGCTTGCTATGATCTTCATACCGGATATGCTGCAGGATATCTGCTCGAATAAAATACGTGCAATGGATGACGGCTACTTCAATACAGCCCTTAACCTTCTGATAGAACACAGAAAAATACTCTGGGGAGGATTTAAAATAACCATCGGAGTCGACAAGAAAATGATAATTAGAATACTCATGATTCGGATCCACCTTTAATAAAGGCCCTACTATCGGCAATCTTGTGTTAACCAACGCCTCCACCGTCTCCGGAATAATAAAGTTATCACAATCGGCGACAAAATAGTGGGTTTGGCGCGCCAAAGCCCATTGGATGGATTCTTCTCGCAGCCGCGCCAGCACGCGAAGTGTCGTTTGGTTCCATTCATGCGGTTTGTAATCTTGTACGGACTCCACCACATCGCTTGAATCGAAATAAACTTCGTGGTAACGGTCTCCCACTCGACCTAACCAATTTTGTAAGATGACTTCCGTATCGTCATTATTATTATTAGTCCGAATATACAGCTTGATCTTGGAAGCCGGGTACGTCTGCCGCTCAATCAGATCCAAATATAGCGGTAGCGCATAGGCTTTATCTTTAGCCAAAATGGCTATGGTGACGAGCTCGCTGTCCATTGATATTCCTCCAACAAGGTTTTAGGTCGCTTTTGATTTGAAATATTCAGTGAAGAAGGCTTCATTATGCTTCACTTGCGGGGACTCAGGTAGATACTCACCAGCTGCTTGATTATGGGCCATCGCTTGTTCTTGCTCCCCTAACTCCCAGCAGCACACGACTAGTTGCAGATGGGGATACCAGGTCGAGTATTGTCGTTGTACGAAGCCTTGCGAGTCGTTGACTTCTACTTCGAGTGCAAGTCGATACCAGAGTGCGGCTTTTTTATGCTGACCCTTGTTTTTATAGATATCGCCTATTTTGCAGGATACTTCTGGCCGGGGGACATCATAATTCATGGACATCACGAGAGCTTCCATGCTCTTCTCGGCGTTGTCCAGCCCCCGGTAACATTCATACATATTGAGACAGGCTCGAATTTCATCCTCGACCCACCCCTTCTTGGTCGCCAGGAATTCACGGTAGTACATAATTGCTTTGTGATACTTCGCATTGTCTTTCAGTTCATTTGCGTAATAGAACAAATCCCGTGGACTGAAGCTTTCTCCTTTGGCTAATCGTTTTTCGTAAATGTCTAGATTCCTGCTTCCAGACACCTGTCGCTTCTTCTTCATGAATTTCTTATGACGTACTGCGATATCGGAGGCGATAATCGTACCACTTACTTCAAGATACTCATGTACAGGCCCAATCCACTTGAAGCCCTTGCTCCGTTTGACCAGACGATTCCGGCGGTACGAGAAGCTTGGTTGCCCCGCTGCATCGTAAGCGATGTGATATAGCATGGAAACCGCGTCGACTTCGGAGGACAGGCTCTGCTTCAGCGAAATCAACTTCACCTTATCTTCGTCGTTCAGCATGTCATCCGCATCCAACCACAGAATATATTCGGAGGTGGCCTGGTCGAAGGCGTACTGACGTGCAGCCGAAAAATCATCAATCCACTCGAAGTCAAAGACCTTATCCGTAAAAGATTGGGCGATTTCTTTCGTTCGGTCTTCTGAGCCTGTATCTACAATTATTATTTCATCACATGCTTCTTTTACGCTGCTTAAGCATTGCTCCAGCACTTCCTCCTCATTTTTGACGATCATGCACAGACTAATTGTGATCACTCGTAGTCACCGTCACTTTCCAGATTAGAGTTATCACATCCTATGATTAATGGGGTTAAATGATACCTTGAACGATTCAGAATTCGAAATGAATTACGATAATTACTTAGAAATACACGATAGTGCGACCCTTTCATTGAACCCTATTCGTCAACCGAACCCGGTTAACGGCAAATTGGAAAGCTTATCGAGCAAAAGACTACATCGCAAGAAAAAATGAGTAAGAGTAGGTGTTCAACAGGTTCCCTCTAGCTGCCAGATGAATAAATTGACGGTAGATCACGTTTAAGGAGGCTATCACTTGTCAAATCCAAATCTACCGAATATCACCCCCAATATTTCATTAACGCGGGATGATGTGGTCAACCTGCTCTTCTCTTCCATCGCGATGGAGGAGTTGGGACTAGCCCACATTATCAATGCCGAGGGCGAGAAGATTCAGTACGCTCTGGGAACCCTGCCCGGGGTTAGTGGACCGGGAGCTACGATTAATCAGCTGCTCCAAGTCAACCAGAGCGCGCAGTCCATGCTGGATACCGTATTCCGGCAGGAGATGATGCTGGAGTCCAAGCTGAAGACAGCAGCCAACCTGCAGGAGATTGTCGGCCCAACGGGTCCCACCGGACCTACCGGTGAACCTGGCGGCGTACTCAGCGTCAACGGCCAGACCGGGGTTGTCGTGCTCGGTGTAGATGACGGCATCTTCCCGGCCTCGGATGACGAACCTTCGAACAGCACGCTGTCGGATTTTACTACGCCTGGCGTGTACAGCTCGGGCGATCCGGATGGCCCTCCCCCGCCTGATTCCCCCCCAACCGACAATCCGTCCGTCTGGACGATTTATGTCTCACAGGTCGGCAACTATGTGCAGCAGCTCTATATCTCCAATCCTTCGCTCTACTATCGGAGCAGCCAAGATGGCGGACTGACCTACCCCGGGGGCTGGATTCAGATCGGGGCCCAAGGTCCAACCGGCGCCACAGGTATAGGGGCGACTGGCGCGACGGGTGCTACAGGACTGAATGGTCCGCAAGGTCTGACAGGTATTACGGGTGCTACTGGGCTGATTGGTGCAACGGGTTCCACAGGACCGGCAGGTGTCACAGGTCTTCAAGGAGCAACTGGTGCTACTGGCACAACTGGATTAACAGGAGCAACTGGATTGACCGGTTTACAGGGCTCAGATGGTCCGACTGGTGTTAGTGGTATGGCTGGACCTACTGGCTACACAGGAGCTTCAGGTGTTACTGGAGCTCAGGGCTCGACAGGTGCTACGGGTATGCAAGGTTACACGGGCGTTACTGGCGCAGCAGGTTCAACCGGCACGACTGGCCCTACCGGACATACGGGATTTTTGGGCAATACCGGTGCTACTGGTTCGTCGGGTGTAACTGGGGCTACGGGAGCAACAGGGGTTGCTGGTCCTACCGGTTCTACGGGATTATCTGGAGTAACAGGCAGCAGTGGAGCAACGGGGTTGACCGGGATAACTGGAGCCACAGGTTCGACAGGTCCAACAGGGACCACGGGTGAGATTGGCGTAACTGGAGTTACTGGTGCTACGGGTATCACAGGATCTACCGGAATAACTGGCATGACCGGCCCCTCTGGTCCGACTGGTGCAACAGGCAATGATGGTGTAATGGGAATGACTGGACAGACAGGTCCAACTGGTTTAACCGGACCCACCGGCGTTACTGGCTCCACTGGAACGACAGGTGTAACGGGTGTAACGGGTGCTACAGGTTACACTGGCAATACAGGTGTGACTGGTGCTACGGGTGTGACTGGTGCTACCGGGTTTGCTGGCCCGACAGGTGCGACAGCTGTTACCGGACCGACTGGGGCAACGGGAGTAACGGGTATTAGTGCTGGATCTACCGGTTCAAGAGGTGCTACTGGACCCACCGGACCCACCGGCGCTTTCGGACCCACTGGCATCACGGGCAACACCGGGTCTACCGGAACTGGCGTCACACCTTCTTATCGTCAAGTGATTTTGAACCAGGGCGGCACTTCAATCGATACTGGTGATCCGATCATTTTTAATATAAGTAACTTCGGTACGACGGACATTTTATTTACACCACCTTCGGCTACAGTGACAATCACAATACCGGGAATTTATCAGATCGATTTCCAGGTATCAACTCGACACACGGGAACGGGAGCCAAGACTGGAGAATGGGTGCTCCTGCAGAATGACGCACCTGTCAGTTCCGGAGAATTCCATGACACCCAACCTGCCAACTCCGCCTTGCAGGTGAGCGGCCAGTATGTCATCGCACTGAGTGGCGGGGATACCCTTGCGCTTCGGAATTCATCTGCAGCAGCAGAAGGCCTGCCAGCTGTCAATCCAGCTGAAATCATGGCCTATATGACAATTGTTAAGCTGGGTATTTAACTAGCTAAAAGGAGGTATTTCCTTGTCTAACCCTAATCTGCCAAATATTAGTCCGACGATATCATTAACGCGGGAAGACGCTGTGAATCTTCTGTTCTCTTCGATTGCTATGGAAGAGCTTGGACTGGCACATGTAATCAATGCAGAAGGCGAAAAAATTCAATTTGCGCTCGGAACGTTGCAAGGTGTGAGCGGTCCGGCTGCTTCCCTAGAAGAAGTCCTGCAAGTGAATCAAAATGTGCAGGCGATGTTAGATACCGTTTTACGCCAGGAAATCATGTTAGATTCCAAGTTAAGAACCTCTTCCCGGATTCCAACTGTGCTTGGGGCGGTTGGAGCTACTGGTGCGACAGGTGAACCTGGTGCAGTTGACAGTGTCAACGGCTTGACAGGAGTTGTTGTGCTTGAAGCAGCTAACGGCGTGCTGCCTGCTTCACTCAATCAACCTTCCAACACACTCCTGTCTAATTATGACGAACCAGGGGTATACAGCTCTGGAAATTCCCAGGGTCAGCCCCCACTTGATAGTCCCGATGTGCTGCATCCAGCTGTGTGGACGATCTACGTTTCGAGAGTAGGTAACTATGTTCAACAACTCTACATCTCTAACCCCTCGTTATATTACCGCAGCAGCCAGGATGGCGGAGTTACCTATCCGGGAGGTTGGATTGCCATAGGTACACAAGGTCCAACCGGAACGACAGGTAGCGGACTGACAGGAGCCACAGGTCCTACAGGCGTTCGAGGAGGCACTGGTGCGCAGGGTGCAACAGGCATTGCAGGACCAATGGGAGCAACAGGCGTACAAGGAGCGACGGGCATTACTGCTCCTACAGGTCCTACAGGTGCTACTGGCATGCGTGGATTAACAGGAAGTACAGGTGTGACAGGCGTGACTGGGCAGACTGGTGATAGAGGTGCGACCGGTGTAACAGGACCTAAAGGTGTAACCGGCTCTACTGGGGCTACAGGCGCTCAAGGGATAACTGGGTCCACAGGAGTGACCGGTCCATCCGGTTCTGCAGGCATCACTGGCTTGACAGGGGCTCGCGGTGCTACAGGAACGACTGGCTCAACGGGCATGAGCGGTCCAGCTGGACCAACAGGTGCGACGGGCGAACTGGGCATGACAGGGGCCCAGGGAGCCACCGGTTCAACTGGACCGACTGGAATTATGGGTGTTACCGGAACCACGGGCGTGACGGGTCAGACAGGTGCGACGGGCCCCCGTGGTATTACCGGCTTAACTGGTGCTACCGGCTCTATGGGGTATACAGGCTCCACCGGCATATCTGGTGTAACAGGACCAACAGGGCCGACAGGCGTGCAGGGCGCTACCGGCTTAACTGGTGAGAGGGGGGCAACGGGCGCTACTGGTGCAACGGGCTTCCAAGGCTCCACGGGCACTACTGGCGCTACCGGTCCAGTTGGTTTAACTGGCGCTACAGGTATAACGGGGTCGACTGGCATGACCGGGGCCACCGGCTTTACTGGTCTTGCGGGACCGACCGGGGCGACTGGACCTACGGGATTTACAGGTCAGGCTGGAGCCATCGGTGCAACGGGACTGCCTGGCACGACAGGATCAACCGGACCTGCTGGTGCAACCGGTGCAACGGGAAGTCAAGGGATGACCGGTCTGTCTTACATGGGTTCGACTGGAGCGACTGGAGCTACGGGTCCTGATGCCTCCCCTTCCTATCGCTATGTAATTACCACTAACGGAAATTTCAGCGTTGGTAATAACAGTTATTTAACTTTTAATCTTGATGTGGGCGGTTCGAGTGATATTACCCAAACAGATAATACAACAATTACCGTAACTAATGCTGGCGTATATCATATCTCCTTTCAAATAACTCTTGCAGGAGGGGGGAGTAAAAGATGGAGGATTGCGAGAAATAGTACTCCAATTCCTAATGCAATCTTTCCAATGACGAGTGGCTCGGGAATAAACATGCAGCTGAACGGGGCTTATCTGATTCAACTGAATGCGAACGATACGATACGCATCCAGAATGTTTCAGGATCGAATCAGACCGTTTCTGGGGCCAATGTTGGTGAAACGAATGCCTTTCTGCTAGTCGTCAAAATAGATGATTAAAAGCAAATAAATATTAAGGAGGCCATCCCTTGTCCAATCCGAATCTGCCGAATATTACCCCAACGATCAGTCTGACGAGAGATGATGTCATTAACCTGCTCTTCTCCTCCATTGCCATGGAAGAGCTGGGTCTCGCTCATATTATTAATGCTGAAGGTGAGAAAATTCAATTTGCACTAGGCACTCTGCCAGGAGTCACTGGGCCGGATGCTTCGCTTGCTCAAGTAATCCAAGTGAATCAAAGCGCCCAATCGATGCTGGATACCGTGTTCCGGCAGGAAATGATGCTGGAATCCAAGCTTAGGACGGCAGCGACCATGCCTTCTATGATTGGACCTGTCGGTCCAATTGGCCCCACAGGCGAACCAAGCGGTGTATTAAGCGTTAATGGGATGACCGGTGCGGTCGTCCTCTCAACCGCAGCGGATGGTATATTCCCTATTGCTGATAACGAGCCATCCGGACAGCTCCTATCCTCGTTAAGTGCTCCCGGTGTATATAGTTCCGGTGATCCAGACGGTCCACCGCCCCTGGATACGCCTCCGGTTGATCATCCAGCGGTCTGGACAGTATATGTCTCACGAGTAGGCAACTATGTGCAGCAGCTCTATATCTCGAACCCCTCTCTGTATTATAGGAGTAGCCAAGACGGTGGCAACACGTACCCTAGTGGATGGATACCTATAGGTGTGATAGGTAACCAAGGCGCTACGGGCATCGGAGCGGCAGGACCTATGGGTTCAACTGGCCCTGACGGCGCGACGGGTCCATCAGGGCAACCGGGTCCTACAGGTGCAAGAGGAACTACCGGTGCACCAGGTCCAACTGGGGTTACTGGAATACCGGGTTCATCCGGTCCTACAGGTTATAGCGGTGCTGTCGGTAACACGGGCCCTACAGGAGAGGCCGGTAACATGGGACCAACGGGGCCATCAGGTGCCATTGGGCTAACAGGTGCTACGGGTGCTACGGGCGTACAAGGACCGAGTGGGCTGCAAGGCACAACCGGAACGACAGGTGCAACTGGGTTAGCCGGTGCAACCGGCGCTAGCGGATTTACGGGATCTACCGGGTTTACGGGGCCGCTGGGCAATACTGGTGTGACAGGAGGACCCGGTTCAACCGGCAGCACAGGATGGACTGGGGCAACAGGTTATCAAGGAATTACAGGTATTACGGGGCCGACGGGTGTAACAGGTGCGACCGGTGCGACCGGCGTGACTGGCGTAACTGGCGTGACAGGCAATTCAGGTCCTACAGGAATTGGTGGTTCCACGGGTTTCACGGGTGTCACCGGTCCAATGGGTGTAACAGGTGCAACCGGCGTCACCGGTGGAACTGGCGCAACGGGTATAACCGGATTGAGAGGTGCAACTGGCGCAACCGGCATAACCGGTTCAACAGGAATGTCTGGTCCTGCAGGCCCTAGCCCGCAAGGGGAAACAGGCTTCATGGGGTTCACAGGCCCAACAGGACCGATCGGCTTGACAGGCGTGACAGGGCCTACTGGTGTTACCGGTCTGAGAGGAGTAACAGGCAATACCGGCATTACAGGCTCAACGGGCCCAACCGGTGCAACCGGCGCAACCGGTCCGACAGGACCAAACGGTGCAGATGGTATAACCGGACCAACTGGGAATACCGGTCCAACTGGTGCAACAGGCATTCAAGGTGCAACAGGAGTGACAGGACCGGATCGTTTGACCTCGTATGCTTTCCTTGTTAACACGACAGGTGCAGGTAATGTTGGGCAAACCAATCCCTATCCTTTCACTGCTAACCTATTAAGTACCTCAGACATGGAATACAATGCGCCTAGCGCCTTAACAATTAACACTACTGGAATCTACAAAATCTCCTTTATGGTGTTAACTGGTTATTTGGCTGGTGGTGTTCAATGGAGTATCGCTATTAACGGAACAGTTGTTAATCCAGGGGAGTTTCATCAGACTCCAACCTCGGGATTAGTTGTCCAGATCAGGGGCAATTATATTCAAACTATTTCAGCAGGTCAGACGTTATCGATCGTAAATTCGTCAACTAGCACCCAGAACCAGCCAACCAATGCCGGTGTTATTAATGGTTATCTTATGGTTACGCGATTGGCATAATGAATGATTAATTTAACGAAGAGACCCTGTCACGGGGTCTCTTCTACTTGCTGATCACGGATTTGTGCTTTATAGATTCCACCTGTTTTTGCGTTGTAGAGACCTAAGACAGACGTTAGGGTGACAGCTCATTACCAGAATCCTAAAGTGACCTGGTTGCATACCCTTTTACCTGCAGAAGTTATCGAGCGATATCCACAAAAGGACGGGAAAGGGTGAAAAAATAGGTTGCTTTCCGGTTCCAACTCCTATCGGACTGAATAAATTGTGAGGAGTTCACGATTAAGGAGGCTATCACTTGTCAAATCCAAATCTACCGAATATCACCCCCAATATTTCATTAACGCGGGATGATGTGGTCAACCTGCTCTTCTCTTCCATCGCGATGGAGGAGTTGGGACTAGCCCACATTATCAATGCCGAGGGCGAGAAGATTCAATTCGCGCTGGGAACCCTGCCCGGGGTTAGTGGACCGGGAGCTACGATTAATCAGCTGCTCCAAGTCAACCAGAGCGCGCAGTCCATGCTCGATACCGTATTCCGTCAGGAGATGATGCTGGAGTCCAAGCTGAAGACAGCAGCCAACCTGCAGGAGATTGTCGGCCCGACGGGTCCCACCGGACCTACTGGTGAACCTGGCGGTGTGCTCAGCGTCAACGGCCAGACCGGTGATGTTGTGCTTGGTGTAGACGATGGCATCTTCCCGGTCTCGGATGACGAATCCTCTGATAGTACGTTGTCGGACTTTAATACGCCCGGCGTGTACAGCTCGGATGATCCAGACGGTCCTCCCCCACCTGACTCGCCCCCAACTGACAATCCATCCGTTTGGACGATCTATGTCTCACGCGTCGGCAACTATGTGCAGCAGCTGTATATCTCCAATCCTTCGCTCTATTACCGGAGCAGCCAAGATGGCGGGCTGACTTACCCCGGGGGCTGGATACCAATTGGAGCGCAAGGTCCGACGGGTGCTACTGGTATAGGGGCGACTGGCGCGACGGGTGCGGATGGTCCTGATGGTGCAAGAGGTCCGGCTGGTGGTACGGGACCAACCGGTGCCACAGGTCAAGTCGGCGCAACCGGTTCAACGGGTAGTACAGGCGCACAAGGTGCAACGGGAATCGGCGGGACTACGGGAGCGACAGGCTTCCCAGGTACTACAGGGGCCACCGGTGTGGCTGGGGCTACAGGCACCACAGGGGCCCCTGGATCTACGGGACCGACGGGCGTTACGGGAGCGACGGGACCGACCGGCGCAGATGGTGCTACTGGCGCACCAGGTTCAACAGGCAATATGGGCACAACAGGCACCACGGGAGCCACCGGCGTGGCGGGACCTACGGGGCCTACGGGGCTTACAGGGGCAACCGGCCCTGGAGGTGCAACGGGAGCGACAGGTTCCACGGGTGTGACAGGTGCTACAGGCATTCAAGGGGCCACGGGTCATACGGGGGTGTCCGGTCCAATCGGTATCACCGGAGTAACTGGAGCTACTGGAGCTACTGGGCCAGCCGGCGCAACCGGCGTCACGGGTGCGACTGGTGCAATCGGCATCACTGGGGTAACAGGTGCTACAGGTTCGACCGGTGCTACAGGGCTCACAGGTGCCGCCGGGATCACCGGCATAACAGGTCCTACCGGGGCAACCGGCATTACAGGGCCATCGGGTCCAACGGGCATCACAGGTGCAACGGGCTCAACGGGACCTCAAGGTACTACGGGCATAACGGGGCCTACTGGTGCAACCGGCGCAACGGGTGCAACGGGTTTGACAGGTGCGACAGGTTCTACTGGCGCGACAGGTCCGAGCGGAGCCACGGGTGTCACGGGGCCTACGGGCAGCACGGGTCCAACCGGAGCAACTGGCGTGACGGGTCCCACCGGAATGTCAGGCGCGACGGGGATAACAGGAATGACGGGGATGACAGGTGCACCAGGTCCGACTGGAGCAACGGGTACTACACCTTCATCATCAACGGTATATAGCTATATCTTCGCGTCAGGCATTACCGGCCCCATAGGTATCGATGAAAATATTACCTTTACCGCAAATCCTATCGGAACACCTGGCATCGGATTTACTGGCCCCTCCCCCACGATCACTGTTCAAACACCAGGACTCTATAGTATTTCGTTCCAAGTGACTACTGCTCATAACGGTGGAGGGAACAAGGTCATTAAATGGGCGTTGACCGTTAACAACACGCCTGTTCCATCAGGCGAGTTCCATGAATTATTGTCTGCTACCGTTATTAATCAAGTTGCCGGACAGTATGTGCTTGCTCTGGAAGCGGGAGATCAACTCACCGTGCGTAATACGTCTGGTGCCCTGCAAGCTCTGCCACCGGTGGATACAGACGAAAGAGTAGCTTATATTTCCCTAATAAAAATTGGCTAGTACGCTATATAAGGAGGTTATCCCTTGTCCAATCCGAATTTGCCGAATATTAGCCCTACCATTACGCTAACGCGTAATGATGTGGTCAACCTCTTGTTCTCCTCGATTGCGATGGAGGAGCTTGGGCTCGCGCATGTTATTAATGCTGAAGGAGAGAAAATTCAGTTCGCTCTAGGTACGCTTCAAGGCGTAAGTGGTCCAGCAGCGACGCTTGATGAGGTGCTTCAAGTCAATCAAGGCGTGCAAGCGATGCTGGATACCGTATTGCGCCAGGAAATGATGCTGGAGTCGAAACTGCGGACAACATCAAGAATCCCAACAGTTTATGGTGCAACGGGCGTGACGGGAGCTACAGGTCTACCTGGTCTTGTAGACAGTGTGAATGGTCAGACGGGCGCTGTTGTACTCGATGCGGAGGATGGTGTCTTCCCCATCCAGAACGATGAACCATCTGGTAACCCCTTGTCCGATTATAACGAGCCAGGCGTATACAGTTCATCCAATCCCAATGGTCCCCCACCTCCGGACAGTCCGGATACTAGCAATCCTGCAGTCTGGACGGTATATGTATCTCGAGTAGGCAACTATGTGCAGCAATTGTATATCTCGAATCCCGCCCTATTTTATCGCAGCAGTCAGGATGGCGGACTGACCTATCCGGATGGCTGGATCCGGGTGGGCGAGCAAGGCCCGATAGGTGCAACAGGCGCAGCCGTAACAGGGCCAACCGGACTCACAGGAGCTACGGGTACGGCCGGTGCTACGGGGGATTCCGGGAATGACGGTCCAATGGGTGCCGCAGCTGCTACCGGAGCTCCTGGAGCGACCGGTCCAACGGGTCCAACGGGGAATCAAGGGTCAACAGGTGCTAGTGGTGATGCTGGCGCTAACGGTCCGACTGGTGTCACGGGAATGACAGGTTCCATGGGATCGACAGGACCCACTGGCGTCCGAGGACCAACTGGTCCGACTGGAGCAACCGGCGCAACAGGCGCAGATGGCCCAACCGGCACTACGGGGACCACAGGTGTTACGGGATACACAGGTTCATCCGGTGTAACAGGACCTACAGGTTCGAGCGGCCTGACAGGTCAGACTGGGGCTACTGGACTGACCGGGTTCCAAGGAATAACCGGTATAACCGGAGCTACGGGTATAACAGGACCCACAGGTGTTACAGGAATGACAGGTGTTACGGGCCTCACGGGATATCCAGGCGCAACCGGAGCAAGCGGTCCGGATGGCCCTACCGGTGATGCCGGTGCAACAGGACTTAATGGCGCGACTGGCATGGACGGGATGACAGGTATTACAGGTCCAACGGGGATAACCGGTAATGATGGACCAACTGGCAGCATAGGCAACACAGGACCCGTGGGTGTGACAGGTGTTACCGGGTCAACAGGCGCTACCGGTGCACCCGGATCCATCGGTGCGACCGGCCTGACTGGAGCTGCCGGTATAACCGGCCCGACAGGAGCCACGGGAATGACCGGCCTCATGGGGCCAACAGGTCCGATTGGTGCAACAGGTGCAACAGGTGCAACAGGCGTCGCGGGCACGACCGGGGTCACTGGCGTATCCGGACTTACCGGTGTTACCGGTCCGACTGGTTTGCCCGGAGCGACAGGCGTAACGGGCGCAACCGGAGCCAAGGGCTTGACGGGTATAACAGGGGCAACCGGTGCGACACCACCAACCTCTTACCGATACGTCATTTGCACGCAAGCTAGTCTTCCTATCCCTGGTGGAACCTATGTTCCGTTCGAAGATGTTAGTGGTACAGCTGACATCACATTAACAGCTGCGGACACCATTACAGTTGCTGACGCCGGCGTTTATCGGATCGCCTTTTCGATTACGAGCGCCAATACCGCTGCTTCACCAGATCCATTGAATTGGAATATCAATATTAACGCTAATCGCCTACCTAATGGCTTCTATGTATACCCTCCAGGGAATACCAATGCACAGGTTATAGGTGAGAATCTTATCCGATTAAATGCAGGAGACCAAATTCATTTGAACAATACAAAAACTCAATCGCAGACCATCTCCGGGGCTGCAGGAACAGAAACCAACGCTTATCTGCTTGTCGTCAAAATTGATAATTAACTTGAACCCCAGTCCTTATAGGGAGGTAATGTTTTGTCGAATCCAAATTTGCCTAATATAACGCCAACGATTAGTCTTACGCGCGATGATGTCATTAATTTGTTATTCTCCTCCATTGCGATGGAAGAGCTGGGCTTGGCTCACATCATTAACGCTGAAGGGGAAAAAATTCAATTCGCCCTCGGAACGTTGCCGGGTGTGAGTGGTCCAGATGCCAGTCTGCAGCAGGTCATCCAAGTAAACCAGAGTGCACAGTCGATGCTGGACACTGTATTCCGGCAGGAGATGATGCTGGAATCCAAATTGAGGACCGCCTCCGGCATCCCGTCCATGATCGGTCCTACTGGTGCCGTTGGACCTTCCGGCGCACCAAGCGGCGTGGTAAGCGTGAATGGCCAGACTGGTGTTGTTCAACTACAAGCAGACAATGGCGTATTTCCAATCAACAATGAGGAACCATCGAATTCGTTATTGAACGCTTATAATCAACCTGGCGTTTACAGTTCAGATGATCCCAATGGCGCGCCTCCTCCAGATGGTCCGGTAAGTGCCGATAACCCTGCGGTCTGGACGATCTATGTATCCAGAGTAGGTGACTATGTTCAGCAGCTCTATATCTCCAATCCCTCTCTTTACTATAGAAGCAGTGCCAATGGAGGACGCACCTACCCTGGAGGCTGGATTCCCATCGGCCTGCCGGGAGCAACCGGAGCTACCGGAATTGGCGTGGCCGGACCGGCAGGTTCCACTGGCGCAACGGGTGTGACAGGCGCAACTGGCGCGACCGGAGCAACAGGTCCAACAGGAGCCGACGGCAATCAAGGTGCGACGGGCCTTGCTGGAGCGACTGGAACCACTGGCCTGCCTGGGGTAACCGGCAACACCGGACCAGATGGCCAGACTGGGATAACCGGACCAACTGGTCTGGCAGGGATTACAGGGACGACTGGTCCAACCGGCGCTTCTGGTCAGGCGGGAGATGACGGACCTGCTGGCGCTACAGGTACCCAGGGCGCTACAGGAACTGATGGTGCGTCTGGCCCTACAGGAGCTACAGGTGTTGGCGGAACCACCGGTTCCACGGGTCTGATGGGTTCCACTGGTGCCAGCGGATCGACGGGTCCAACGGGATCTACGGGTTATATCGGATCAACCGGCAGTTCTGGCCCAACGGGAGTGGATGGAGCTACAGGGGCCACAGGCATGACGGGTCCAACGGGGGTAACTGGTCCCTCGGGTTCCACTGGTGCTACCGGCTCTACTGGCCCTACAGGTTCTGAAGGTGTCACTGGTGCCACTGGAGGAACTGGGGCTACAGGCGTCCCTGGTCCTACCGGGGTAAGAGGTTCTACTGGCAGCACCGGTCCGACAGGCCGCACGGGTCCAACTGGAGCCACGGGTGTCACCGGCCCAACCGGACCAAGTGGCAGCGTGATAGACGGCTTCACTGGCCCGACGGGTGTAAGTGGAGCGGCCGGACTCACAGGCCCAACGGGTTTTACTGGTGCAAGTGGTCCTATCATAGATGGCTCAACAGGTAACGCTGGTGTGACTGGCGTGACAGGAGCTGCGGGCATTACCGGATCTACCGGTGTCACAGGTGTAACGGGTGTGATAGGTGTAACAGGTCTGACAGGTGCTACAGGCATTACGGGACCAACCGGCAACACCGGTATGACAGGTGTCAGTGGCCCTGAGTTTACTCCTTCTTACTGTTATATATATACTACGGGTGCTGGGACAATTAATCCAGATAGTTTATATCCGTTTAATGCTACGCCTGTTATTAGCACACCAGATATTGTGTTAGCGCCTAATACTACGCTTACATTTACTAATTCCGGCATCTACAGGATCAGTTTTATGATCCTTACCTATTTTTCGGCTAACGTGTTGGAATGGTCCTTGACCGTAAATGGAGCGGAGGTTCCAAGTGGCGAGTTTCATCAAAGCACCAATGACCCCACAAGAGCGCAGATCTTTGGTGAGTATCTCTTACGGATCAATAATGGCGATCAGCTTGCGGTCAAGAATACGTCCGGATTCTCACAAGATTCGCTAAGCATAACAAACTTTACTTCTGCCTATTTAATGGCGATTAAATTGGATAATTAGCTGTAAATCGTTTAGCCTAGCAGGCTTGCTCCGATGATGAGCCGGACCAAACTGCTAGGCTTTTCTCATGTGTTCTATTCGGTGTATCGGCTGCTGTTCCACACAATAATCGCATTGATCAGCAAGCTCTGGGCCAGGATGGCAAGCGAGTGCTCCTCCCTCTCATCCCGGCGCACATGCCACTCACTGCCTTGGCTTAGCGATCGGGTTAACTGGTTCATCGACTCCCACCGGAATGCATCCTCCCTGATCGCTTGGTGGACCTGATGAGATCGCACGAGCTCGGCACTCGATAACGTCTTCTCGATTCGTCCGACCTCTCTCACTGCCTCTCTAAGCTCGGGGAAGGCTCGTAGCTTGAGATACAATTGCTGAGACGAAATCTGTTGCTCGCGAACGTAGGTCGGCAGAGCTGCCAAGGCATCAGCGGCGGACTGAATCTTCTCCTCCTGAATCAAGCCTGTTTTGGCGAATGGCGGGAGTGCGACCTTCCCAATCGTATATAATTTGGTCTGAGGAGCATGGGTTAGCCGCGGGATCAATTGTAGGCCGAGGAGGCGGGCCAAACCAAATAGTTCATCCGACATCCCGCTGGCTGGGCAATAGCGTACCTGCGCCTCCATGAGTGTGCCTTGCGCTGTCGCTCCTGCCAGTTGCCAGCCGATATGGTGGTCAAAGGTTAGATGTGTCGACTGTATCATGCCCATATTGTTCATGGTGCGACACAGATACCCCTGTCGCTTCCCCTCCCCATCCAAGATGACTTGCACATCACAGGAACTGGTGGCGTTGCGAGTCCAGTCTGGCACTAGATACTGACTGTCCATATAGTGTAGCAACTTCTCTTGGGCAACCAACAGCGTGTGTGCCTGAATACGCCATTGCAACGTGGTCATCAATTGACGGTAGGTCGCTTGTTCCTGGTCATCCTGACTCGCTGGCAGCCCTCTCAGGGTCCCAAGCCTGATCAAGAGAGAAAAAATGCGTTGCACCTCTTGTTCATCTGGTTCTTTGGTGGTTGAGGCATGAATGAAACAATCAGCAAAACCTGTCCAGCGATTTACTTCTTCGAGTAATTCAATGAAGTCTATTTTGGGCAGTTGGGTGAGACTGGTGTAGTACTTGTATACTTGCCTTCTGGGAGCCTTCTGGCCAGGCGGGCGCCTATAGTTAATGCCTGGCTTGGGCATGGGTGAGATGTGAGGTACAATCTCTGCCAGCCTTTGTTTTCGATCCTCCAGATAGGTGGATATAAGCTTTGATTCTGAGGAAGCATCCACAACATCAGAGGGTAGCAAATGACAGGAGCCATAACGATGGCTATTCTTCACCCACAGCTGTCCATCTCTCGTGCGATTACGCAGTTCTACCAGAACAGCGGTTTCAAATAAGTAGCGGTAAATCACCTGATTGCGGCCCTTAATAAACGGACGCCAAGCAGGTGGGATGAAGGTCAGTAAGGTCGGATCAATCGGGCTATGCCGTGCTTCTTGCGTATACATCTCATGTAGTGCATCCATCGCTAAGCGCAACGGTCTGGTCCGCTCATCCCCATTAAACTCGAACAAACTGAGAAGTAGCGGGGCATATTTGCGGAAATGAAAGTATAGTTTCTTCAAGCGCTTTTTCGCTTCTGCTGAAAAATCCTCTGCCAGTGTCCGGGCAGCCTGGTCCTCTTGGACGGTAGGCTTTCGTACTTTAGGAAGCTCACTAATAAATTCACTGACTATGACATTGTGGATGTGTAACGCGCGGTCGGTCAGTTCCGTACCCAAACGGTCGATGTGCAGCGCGAGCAGTCCATATTTTTTAGTTGGCTTCAATCGAGAATAAACCGTAGCGTCATAACACTCGGCAATAGACTTGAGTTGCTGTAATCGCGAGGCGGGAATGCCCGTTGTCGTCACAGTGATATCAATATCCTTCAGGATGGCCAAGCGTTCTGCGACCTTCAAGAAACCATCTGCGGTGTAAGCATCTGTCCCGAGTCTCAGCCAGCTCAAGGACGGCGTCCCCTCCCCTGTCAGGAGGAGGCGGTCCAGGTGATCTAGTTGTGTTGGCGTAAGCGAGACATTTAACTGCTGCAGAATATCATGTTCAATTTTGTGCTTTGTTTCCCAGACGGCCCGTTCAATCGTAGAGAGTGCAGGGAAAATAATTTTGCGTTCTCGTAGCCAATTCACACAAGTGTGAACACCTTGTACCGCGTCTTCGCAGCTCATAATTATAGGGTACAGGTCCTGGACTAACTGATCATAATGCTCTTTGCTGAAGCTGGTGTAGCCGAACAAACGGCGAATTTCATCCAAATGTTCTCTTCGTGTGGGTTCCCGATGTGCATAGTTGGCGAACTCGGACGGCGAGATGTTCAACTGAGCTGCGATAAAAGCAAGAAACGCATCGGGAATCGCTTCATATTGTTGAAGGGGCCAACCGGGATAAGCAACCAGGGCAAGTTGAACCGCAAAGCCCAAACGGTTGTAATCGCGGCGATGATGAAGGATAATGTCTAACTGTTCTTGGGTGAAGGTATAGTGATGAACGACAGCTGGATCATGGGGGTTCGGTATGCGTTTGAAGGCCTGCTTCTGATGCTCAGTCAACACCTCTTTCGGATTCATACCTACCCCTCCCTCGTCATACCGTGCATGAAGTTAACGTTCATTTACTTCTAAATTATGTAACGATTAAATGGTTATGCTTGTCCTTTGAAAATACTTGCACGGTTAATAGTATCTAAATTCTCTATATTGGGTATTTTTCCCTTCTTTAAGGGAGGGGGTTATGAAAAAGACGGCTACCCGTCGACAGGAGCCGTCTCTTTCATGTAGGTGTGGTTCGCGTTCGGGGAGCAGCCGAATCAACCACTGTTGCAGGAGCAACCGGAGAAACAGGAACGGCAATCCCGCCAGCTTGGCGTATTGCCTAGACCGCTCTAACCCGATTAGTTAGAGTGGCGTATCAATTCCCTTAAGAACTGATATACCACATCATATGTCGGCCATTCGAAAATGATACACATTTTCCTGGGAGATTTGAAAAAAAGTTCGCTCAATTAATTCTAGTGTACGTTTAGATTGCTCGACCTGATATCAGCGGATTGACGCACACATCTAATCCTCATCAGCATATAAGAAACAACAAAAAAACCACGCTGGACGTGGTTTGCAATAAATTACTTCACTATGATTTCATCATCTTGTGGAATGGTGACTTGGCTGGGTAAGAGTAGCAAACCGACAGCCAGCAGCCCCAGCATGCCGAAGAAGAAAAGATAGATGGCCATGGCCTCCATTAGTTCGCACCTCCATTCAACGTTTGACCCGTCGGAAATGTCTTGTCAATCGGTTCCATTTCCCAAGCAGCAGCTACGAATATGATTAGTACAGTGAGTATTGCTAGGCTAAATCCCATGATGGTGAACATAACTTCCATTAACCCCACCCCTTCGTGCAATAGTGTCGTTACCAAACTTTCTAAGTTTATTGTAACTACGCTTCAACTCTAGGGATGTGATTTTAATCACAAACTTTAAATTCTTTTTCAACAATTCGCCCCCACAGCCACCGCGCAATTGCCGTGCTAGAAGGTCTTATTTTCTTCTCATGGTTCACTTTGTTCTGAGGCTGGTTGAGCCACCAGGCGTAGCCTAAATTCCCGATTCCAAGCACGACAAGAACGCCCCCTCTATCCTTTCAGTAAAGGGGGCGTTGCCATTCTAGTTAACTCAATTAGTTCGTCAGAATAAGACGTGCCAATGCCGAAAGGTCGGCGATGTCGATCGTTCCATCATTGTTGATGTCGTACTTCTTCACGTCGTTCCAATCCGGACTATTCGAAGTTTTGCCATAAGCTTTTGCAACGAGTGCCAGGTCACCAACGCTAACTCTGTTGTCATCGTTGTAATCACCTGGTACGACAGGCTTGCGAATCTCAACGGCGTGCGTATTACCATCCACTTCCGCCTCTATTCCCTCGCCATCCGCAAGTACGACAAGTGTTACTGCGATATCCGCAATACCAGCTGTGTTCTTGGCTTTGAAGGTGAGCTTGAAGAGATGTTGGTTAGGGTTGGTTACGCCCTCGTTGAAATGCGTACCGATAATACGAATGCTTCCTTCTTGGCTGTCTGTACCTACAATCGCGAATTTGCTCGCATCCAACGATACCGGCTGACCCACAAGCTCCAGCTTAGCCGCATCGTATTTGATCGTAATGTCCTGTGCATACACTTCCTGTTTAAGACTGTCGAGACCGTAGGTCACATCGAAAGTATCCCCAAACTGTACCACTGCTGGACCAGACAAGGTAGCTGAGCTAGTCGCTGTATGCCTGGACTGTGCGAACATCCAATCAAAAATGTTCTTGTCAGCGAAAGCTTCTTGGCTTGCGCCATATCGGAAGCTGGCATTGGATTGGCCGAGCCGGTTGCTGTACACTTGGGCTTCCGTCTCGTGTGGAGTCCAGTCAAAGCCGTAGTATGGGAAATTAAAGGCCTGGTTGGTATCCAGAACGTTCACGTTGGCGTTGGCATATAAGCCGCTGGCGCCCGCACCTGTACTGAAATATTGTGTCCATGTATTCCCCGCACTGTCATTCTTATGTGTGTGTGCCCAGATGGCTGTTTTTGCGAGCTCAGGGTTCGCTTGAAGCTGTTCCGCAGTTGGCAAGGAGCCTCCAGCAAGCGGCACGATGGCTGCGACGAACTCAGGATTGCGCGAATAGAACCCGAGGGTGTACATGCTGCCCATGGAGAAGCCGGACATGTAGATGCGGTCCAGATCCACCTTGCCCTCGGCAGCCAGCTTCTGAACGTAGGCCATAAGAGCCTCATTGTTGGCCTGATTGTTCGCGTGGTTCTGTGTAGCTATGATATGTGCGTTGTACTTGCCTGGGCTCTCCAATTGGCGCTTGGACAGTACGGCTGCGCCATTCGCGGTCTGCATAGGAGCGAAGTAGTCGCCTGAAGGACCGCCCCGGCCGCCGCCATGATTGTAGATGAACAGTGGGAGAGGTCCCTTGTCTTTCCAAGACTCATCGACTGAAATCAGGATGTCCATGCTTCCTGTACCACCAGGGTTTGTTTTGTCTGGGACAAACTTGTCGAGCGCCGGGTTCACAATTGCGGTCTGAGTGAATTTTGGCGTGAGTGTTGTGCCGTCTGTCAGCTTCACCTCACGATTCACATTGACCCGGTAGTTGAGGATTGCCGAGAATGCGTTTTGCAGGTTGCCCGATACCATGGCGCCAGACGTATAGCCATTAGCATTCCAGAACTCCATTTCTACGATGATGTAGCGTCCGCTCGCAGGTGTATCCTTTACGAGATCGTCAGATCCTGGAGCTGGCGAGATGTAACCAAGCGGCTCGGGATTGCTGTTCACATAAACTCTGGAAATATTGCGCGGGCCATCGAAAATCAAGGTCGAGCCATCGAGTCTCGTGTTCCTTGCACCTACTGTGAACATGTCGGCATTCAGGTCAGCAAGGTTCGCCGCTTTGCCTTCGCCAAGGTCGATGACGACCGCAGTTGTGACGTTGCCGACAGAGAAGATGTCATTATACACGGTGAACGGTAACTCCGCTGCGCTCAAGCTTGGCTTGAAGGTCGCATGGATTGTCGTACCGCTTGCCGTGACGTTCTTGATGGTGTAAGTGTTGTCTGTAACAGCTACTTCTTGATTGTTAACCGTCACCTTATCCACTTCAAAGCCAAACGCTGGGTTGAACGTGAAGGTTACGTCTTCCCCATCGTTCACCCACACATGGCCTGCCAGGGAGGACGGGCTGATGCTGCCGTTCTGACCGGAGGAAGCCATGACGTAGTGCTGCGTGCCGACAGTCACATTAGGCTCATACAGCCGCAAGGACGGAGACTGATTGATCTGCTCCAGCAGTTGAGCTGCACTCGTCGTGTTCGCTGTTCTGCTTTTTGCGGTGAAGCCGTCTCTTGTACTCGTCAGAGCAAAGTTCCACTGGTTGTTCCCGCCCCAAATGTACAGGGACACGGTGCCTTCTTTTTCATCCAGTACACGCAGCAGCATGCTCTGCTGGTTGCCATTGATGGCTGCGCTGGTCGTGTTAAGCGGGGCATGCTGTGCATTGAAGCTGGATTCTCTTCTCAGAGGCTCCTTGCCACCGCCTGTGCCGGGAGCGTCGTTCAAGACCGAGTAGCCAGGACCTTCGCCAAGACCGCCGGAGGCCGCAGCCGTGTTGGCGCCAAGACCAAACTGCCAGATCATGTCGTCTGTCACTTCGGAGGTGATCAAGCCGTCTTTTATCGTTACGGGCTTGGAGGCCATGCCTATCTGAGTATCGCCAGTGACGTCACCGGGTGTGCTGATGGTCGCTTGTGCATTCGTTAGCGCACCGTGCTCGGACACAATGAGATAGCTTTTACCAATCTGAACCTTGGCAGGATCGACCTGCCTCCACGTCTTATTTGGTTCCTGCGATGAATCTGCTGAAGCCAGGGATACCATGGCACCGGATACCATAGTGAAGCATAGCAAGAGAGCCACCATGAATCTAAATTTACGCATGAACTGTAACTCCTCTCATCATTCTTGTTCATTTTTTCTTGCACATCAATAACATGTTATCGCTTACAAAAAGAAAATCAGCTCCTTCACCTCCATTGTGATAATATGAGTTGTAAGGGGAGGCCTCAATTGCTAAAACGTTTTAGCAAACCCCTAAAACAGTTCTGAGTATAGCATGCTTCGCTCGGAAACATTGTCATTTGGTGTTGGCGTTATTTTTGTTTTTTTGTCGCAATTGCGCGACTGATCTATTCTTAGGCAAAATAAATGACCTTGGGTATAGTCGCTCCAAGGTCATAACTGCTTTCAAGTAGTTGGTTTAACGAAATTAATTTCTCTTACCCTTATTCTGCTTCCGGCTGAGGATCGTATTGATCTTCAGACACCTTCTCCAGCCAGACTGCAGTCTCCGCATCCAGCCGTTCTTGGATGGCGATATGGGTCATGGATGTGTTCGGATTCGCACCGTGCCAATGCTTCTCACCGGGCGGGAACCAGATTACATCCCCTTCGTGAATGTACTGGATCTCACCACCCCATACCTGTGCTCTGCCGCTGCCAGCTGTGACGATTAAGGTCTGTCCCAGTGGGTGGGTATGCCACGCCGTACGGGCACCGGGCTCAAATGTGACGTTAGCGCTGACGACCCGGGCAGGCTCCAGAGCCTCGAATAAAGGCTCTAAGCGTACCTGTCCCGTAAAATAATCGGCCGGACCTGGTTTGGCGGGGCGTGAACCGCTTCGTTGGATGTCCATTAAATCACCTCCTTACATCGCAAAACATTCTCTGTGATCCGTTCTGAATGTGACAATTTCACCGATAGATCGCTGCGGTTGCTCTCACTTCGGAAACCACTTTCACCCGTAATTCCTCTGGTGCCAGCACTTCAACAAGAGATCCGTAGCTTAAAATGATTTCACAAGCAGAGTTGAGTGTCTGGAACTCGATATCCAGCTCTGACCACTCACTAGCATCACTAGCTTCCTCAGTGCAAAGTATCTTGGCATACCTCTCTTGTCCGATGCGTGAGTGCAGTTTCTGATGAAGTCTCAGTCGTGCAGGATACCGGGGCAAATTCTTTTTGAATTGCTGTGTTGATTGTTCCCAATACTGTTCCAGATCGAAGTCGTCGGGCCGCTCGAATCTTTCCTCCAACGTGGTGGCATCCGTCAGGCGAGAGATACGATAGGTACGCATGTCTCCGCTTGATTCTGCGATCAAATACCAGACGTTTCGTTTCGCGACAATACCGAGGGGGTTGACGATCCGTTCCACAGTCTCTTCGTCCCTTCGGTATTTTATACTCAACTGACGCTCTTCCCAGACCGCTTCCTGGACAGTCGACAAATGCTCGAACGATTCTTTCGATTGATGCCAGCCAGCGCCATCAACAAGGATTCGTTGTCGCACCATTTCGGCATTGATTTTTATTGCAGCTGGAGAGGCGGCCAACAATTTCTGAAAAGCAGCATCAAAGTGATCTTTAATGCCAAGGTCATCCAGTAAATTGGACGGATTGGTGAGCAGCAGCGATAAGATCTCTTCTGCTTTCATCCCCGTCAAATTGGTTCGGTAACCTTCGGATAACAGCCAACCACCGCCGGAGCCGCGTTCAGCGTAGACGGGAATGCCGGACGTGCTTAATGCCTCCATATCGCGAAAGATGGTCCGCTCCGACACCTCCAGCTTGTTCGCTAGCTCCCGCGAGGTCATCCTTCCCTGGTTCTGCAGCAATAATAAAATGGTCAGCAGCCGATCCGCTCTCAGAACGATCCCTCCTTAATTGGTCTTTGTCTCATTATACGGAGAAATCACGTAGAAATCATTATACCTCAGGATCATGCTCCTTGGCTGGCTTCCGCCTTGCGCAGATACATCCCCGTTATCGAATGCTCGGCAGCTGCAAGCTGGACAGGGGTTCCTTCGAATACGATCTGGCCTCCCCGATGCCCGCCCTCTGGACCTACATCAATGATCCAGTCTGCGCTCTTGATCACATCCAGATTGTGTTCGATGACCACCACTGTGTTGCCCCCGTCTACCAAGCGGTTCAAAATGTCCATCAGACGAGAAATATCGGACATATGCAGTCCGGTTGTCGGCTCATCCATGACATAGAGGTTGCCTTCCTTGTGAAGTTCCTCAGCCAGTTTGATGCGTTGGCATTCTCCACCCGACAAAGTGCTCAGAGGCTGGCCCAGCGTTACGTATCCGAGTCCCACATCCTCGAGCGTCTGCAATTGACGCAGCAACTCCTTCTTACTGAAGAATTCCGAAGCCTCCCGTACTGTCATGGCGAGGACGTCGCTGATGGATTTTCCATTCAGTTTGTACGCTAGCACTTGATCACTGAACCGCCTGCCCGCGCATACTTCACAAGTCGTCCTGATCGGCTCGAGAAACGCCAAATCCGTGTAGATTGTGCCAAGACCCTGACAGTTGGCACAGGCCCCCTTGGAGTTGAAGCTGAACAGGGAAGCGCTGACCTTGTTGGCTGCTGCGAACAGCCGGCGGATCTCGTCCATCATCCCCGTGTAGGTAGCCGGATTGGAGCGGATAGATGTGCCTACGGCCGACTGATCAATGACAATAGCTTCCAGATGAGAGGGCAGGAATGCTCCGTTAATCAGTGTGCTTTTGCCTGAGCCGGCAACTCCCGTTACCACGGTCATCACACCGACAGGTATATCGACGGTCACATTCTTCAGATTGTGCAGGCTGCCTCCGGCTACGGTCATCCGACCCTTGGGCACCCGGAGTGAAGTTTTCAAGGGCAGACTTTGCTTCAAGTACCGCCCTGTCAGTGTATCCGCGCGGAGCAAGCCTGCAAAATCGCCCTCGTAGACAATTTCACCGCCGCGGGTTCCCGCATGGGGTCCGACATCGATGATATAATCTGCGATCTCCATCACTTCGCGGTCATGTTCGACGACGAGTACGGTATTCCCTTTGTCCCGGAGCTGGCACAGCATACCATTTAGACGATGGACGTCCCGCGGATGTAACCCGACGCTTGGCTCATCGAAAATGTAAATCATATCGGTAAGGCTGCTGCCCAGATGACGGACCATCTTGATGCGCTGTGATTCCCCGCCCGACAAAGTTGAGGTAGGTCGGTCCAGACTCAGATACTCCAGCCCGATCGAGACCAGATGGTTCAGCCGAATCAGAATCCCGTCAACTATAGGGCCAGCGACGCGATCTTGAATGGCTCTGATCATACGAATAAGCTCCCTAATCTCCATTGCGGCGCATTGGGCAATGTTGGTTCCGTTTATCCGGCAGCTTAAAGCCTCCTGATTAAGCCGGCTTCCCTTGCACAGGCTGCATTCACTGTAGGATAAGAACCGGTCAATCGATTCGCGTTTCGCTTCGGACAGCTCGCTGCTGTCCCGCTTTAGATATAGGCGGGTTAATTTGGGCAGCAGACCTTCGTAATCTGATTCGATGGCGCCGCCTTTGGTATGGTATACGATCTTGCTTTCTTTGCCGTGCAGGAGGATATCCCACTCTTCCGGCGTGTAATCAGCGAGCCGTTTGTTGTTGTCAAACAATCCGGATTGGGCATATGTACTCCATAACCAGCCCCCCACTTTAAAAGCGGGGAACAGAATCGCACCTTCATTCAGCGACTTGGAGCTGTCGAGCAGCTTCACCACATCGAACTGCACCACCTGTCCCACCCCAGAGCACTCCGGGCACATACCGGTCGGGTCGTTAAAGGAGAAAACATGCGAATTACCGGCAAACGGTTTGCCGATTCTGGAGAACAGCAGTCGGAGCATTGCATAGATATCCGTAATTGTGCCGACCGTCGAACGAGAGTTTCCCCCGAGTCTCTTCTGATCAATGACAACTGCCGTAGACAGGTTCTCGATCAGATCGGCATCTGGCTGACTAAACCGCGGCAGTCGGTTGCGGATAAAGGCGGAGAACGTCTCGTTCAGTTGCCGCTGAGCTTCAACACTAATGGTGTCGAAGACCAGCGAAGATTTGCCCGAACCCGAGACACCGGTGAAGATCGTGATCTTTCGCTTCGGGATGCGGACATTCACGTTTTTCAGGTTATTTTCGCGTGCTCCTTTAATGATGATATCATTGACGTTCATGAACCCCACCGTCCCAATGGTAAATGAGCTGTACTAGGCCTGAGGAGTACGTTCTTGTATGGGCCAACTTTAAATTCAATCTTTCTTTGATATCTGCAAACAATGGTTTTCCTTCTCCCAACACAATTGGGTGCACGGATAATCTAAATTCATCCACAAGTCCTAATTGAATAAAAGTTGTAATTAAACTTGCTCCACCATAGAGCCAGATATCTTTACCTGGACTCTGCTTTATTTTGTGCACTTCTTCAAGGATATGATCGTTTATAAATACAGCTTTATGATTCGTCCCCTGCTGCGACCTGGAAAACACATATTTCTCTTTACTATGAACCAATGCCCAAAATTGTTTGTCAGCCTCCGAATCTTCATGATTTGGGGTGAATTGGCCCCATTCTTCATAGCTTTTTCTTCCATAAAATATGGTATCCACTTGATTTAAGAATTTATTGAACTCCAGCTCGGGATCCATAATGCACCAATCCACTTCACCATTTTTCCCCTCAATGAAACCATCCAACGTAACAGCCAAGTCTAAAATGATTCTTCTGCTCATCATCTATTGCTCCTCTCGTTGATCTATTAACATTATAGACCTTCATTATGTCACCTTGTGTCATATTAAAGCACACTCTCGTTTTGTGATTCATTTACTGATTCTAATTTTAAAAAGCGTAAGAACGGAGAGCATAAAAAACGTGATAGCTGTGATGATAGCAACAATATTGAGACTAGAAGTGAAGGCTTCTCCTGCGGATAATTGAAGCATGCTGGCAAGTTCAACTGGCAATTGTTTCGCAATAGCCGTTAGCCCGGTTATAGTGTCAATGATAGCTTCAGTTACTTCGGTCGGCAGACCCGAAGGGATTGAATCTCTCATCATTTTTTGATAAACCGTGGTTCCGATGCTGCCTAGTATGGCAACTCCGAGGGCTACACCAAGTTCCCCGCTCATCTCCGAGAGTGCCGATGCCGACCCTGCTCTTTCGCGAGGTGCCGAATCTACAACAAGTTCAGTCACAAGCACACCGATTGGTCCAATCCCAAACACCATGAGAATATGACCAGATATCAAAAGAGCGAAATCCGTCGTATCACCGACCCTGGCTAACAATATGCATCCAATGGCAGCGCATGCTAACCCTGAACTCATTATATAGCTGGGACTGATACGCCTGCTAAGAATTGGTGCTGCTATCGAACTTATGGTTACCGCCACCATTGCCAACACTGACCATAGACCTGCTTGAAGTGGTGACAATCCGGCCACAAGTTGTAGATACTGGCTTATGATTAATCCGATCCCGCCCATAGCGGCTGCACCTAGCAACATGATCCCTAACGAAACACTGAGAGTACGGTTCTTAAAAAGTTGAAAATCAATAAGCGGTGTCGCCAACTGTCGCTGCCGTTTTACAAACACGATTCCGAAAATGATCCCTCCGGCCAGAGCGGCTATGGACGTTACTGTCATTCCGTATTTTGCTAGCTCCTTAAGTCCGTAAACGACCGGAAGTATGGTAAGCAGGGAAAGGCTTACACTCAACAGCTCTATTGGTCCGGCTCCAGGAGCTTTATATTCGGGAAGCAGCCTAGGTGCAGTTAATAGGAGCAGAATCATGATTGGCACTCCGATTAGGAAGACTGTACCCCAGTGAAAAAACTCGAGCAGAACACCACCAACGAGCGGGCCTATTGCCGCTCCCCCGGAGAAACAACTCATCCAAACACCTAACGCAACCCCTTTTTGCTTAGGGTCTTTAAACATGTTACTTATTAAAGCCAAGGTAGAGGGCATGAGAGTAGCGCCAGATATGCCGAGAAGCGCCCGTGCTGCGATCAGCATCTCGGCACTTGTCGATACGGCTGCAACCACAGAAGTGATCCCGAATGCCGCTCCGCCGATCATCAGAAGTTTGCGTCTCCCAATGCGATCCCCCAGCGTACCCATGGTGACGAGAAAACCGGCAATCATGAAGCTGTAAATGTCCATTATCCACAAAAGCTGGACACTGCTTGGCTCCAGTTCCTCACTAAGATGCGGAGTTGCCAAGTAAAGCACGCTCATGTCCAAAGCCAGCAGTAATGTAGGCAATGCTAGTACTGCCAGTCCGGCCCACTCTCTTATGCCTGCTTTTTGTAAGGATTCGGTAGAGAGGCTTGTAATGTTTGTATCCATAGGTCGGAATGTCTCCTTATCAAATTGTGAATCTAAGGTTACAAGTAGAATTTCTCCTTTCGTTTTCTTTACAATCTAAGTATAGACATCGTTTATGACAACCTATGTCATAATTCTCTAAAGCTTATCGATTAATAACAATAAAATAAAAAGATCGTCCGAAGAGGTAAACTTCATAGACGATCTTTTAAGACTGATTGTTATTCCAACATCTCACTCATGACCCTTGTTCACCGCGGTGGAATCGGCAAGTTTTGTTCGAACGCGGGAAATTGTCCTTCTTTTAGATAAAGTTTGAGCTGTTGAAACAGCTTTCCACTAGCATTTTGCAACGGATAGGCCGATGCTCTGCACAAGATCCCGAATGTCATCAAGATAAGATTTTCACTGACCATCCTGACCGTAGTCCCACTTATTTCGGGTTCAATCATAATTTTTGGGAGGAGCGCAATTCCTAACCCGTTCTGCACATAATATTTTAATGCCGTCATGCTACCGATCTCCATGGTATCCAGCATGACGTTCCCATTCCCCTGTAATACCATCTCCAGTTTCCTGCGGTACGGACAAGTCGCTGATGTGATAAGCAGTCGATACCCCCGAAACTCTTCCGGCACAATTACCTCTTTCTGCGCGAGTGGATGATTTTCAGGCATCAATGCCACGAACTCTTCCTGAAATAAAGGCTCGAAATATAACTCGGTTCCCAAGTCAGGTGCCGTAGAAAGCGCTAAATCAATTTCTCCTTTTAGAATCCGCTCTTTAAGAATCGGGGTGTTTGAAATTTCCACAGAAATGCGGATATTCGGATGCTCGGACATAAAATTCTTCAAAATACCAGGTAAACGATAACTCGCCGTTGGTTCTGTTACCCCTATACGAATATGTCCTGACTCGCCTGATTTTAAATTGGATAAACTGGTCTGAAGGTATTCCATATTTTTTATGATGTGTAAGCTCTGATCATAAAACAGCCTACCGGCTTCTGTAAGGCCGATTTCTTTACCACGCTCTATTAGCTTAACGCCCAGTTCAGACTCGAGCTTTTGAATTTGCATCGTGACGGTAGATTGTGCATAATTCATTTCTTGTGCCGCGAGGTTAAAGTTTCCGTATTTCACGATTAATTGGAAGGTTTTTAACGTCTTTAGATCCACAATTCTTCCCCCTAAACAAATTCAATTTTATTGAACCATCACTTCAATTAGTTCAATTATACAAATACGTGTCCACCCTTTACAATGAAGATATAAAAAGATGTCAAGGGAGTGGAGTTATGATGATATTAAAAAGTAAGGTGGGCCTTGTGACTGGCGGTGGTACAGGAATCGGGAGGGCGACAAGTCTTATGCTAGCCGAACGAGGGGTAGCCATTATTGTGAATTATTCACGTTCTCAATCCGATGCGGAAGAAACGGTTCATTTGATTAAGGATAAAGGCGGACAGGCAATAGCCCTACAAGCTGATGTTTCCCAGAACAAGGAAGTAGAATCCATGGTTCAGACTGCCGTACAAAAATTCGGTCAAATCGATCTGCTCGTAAATAATGCCAGTATCACCAGACATATTCCGATGGAGGATTTAGATTCGGCAACCGAGGAGGTATGGGACAATTTGTTCAATGTGAACGTAAAGGGCATGTTTTACTGTGCGAGGGCTGTAGCTCCGTACATGAAGAGAAATAACCAGGGGGCAATCGTAAACGTTGGGAGTATCGCTGGTCAGACAGGATTAGGCTCCTCTCTTCCCTATGCCGTATCCAAAGCAGGGGTTCATGGACTTACGAAATCGTTAGCCTGAGCTCTAGCTCCTGATGTTAGAGTTAACTGCGTCGTGCCGGGAGCTGTTGCCACAAGATGGTGGGACGGAAAGGAAGAACAAATGAAGAGATTGGCGCCTCATCTTCTGTTGCAGCGGATTTCAACCCCTCATGATGTCGCTCAACTGATCTGTGCTGTTTTGGAACAGGAAGCAATGACCGGTCAGATCATAACCGTGGACAGCGGTCAAACTTTATAACTAAAGTCCAGAGGAAGGCTCTGCTTCTCACAGCAGAGTCTTCCCGCTATTGGGCTAACGTAATTTTGTTAAAGTGTCAGCACTTCCTCTTAATCGCTCTTTCAAAATCAACCGAAGTTCATCAGGAATCCGTTCAAACTCGACCCCTTTCCCTAAAAACAAAAGCCAGTCCGCATAATACTCTAACGTCTCAACATCGGTCACATCCAATTGAGCCTCGAAAATCCCACTCGACTGGAACATCCCTGTAAAGTACAAAATGATCCCAGGCGGATGCAAGCGCTTAAAACGATGAATCCCAATCGTATCAAGCTTTACAATTAGATTGGACTCACGTGCACCAAGCCGTTTTTTATTTAAAATTTCTTGTTTAGACTGCCTCATCTTCTTCTCAGAAATGGCCGAATGCCGCAGCATCTCAACCGGCAAGTAACGAAACTCATCGGTATCCAGATCATAAACCTCGACCAGCCAACGAGCATTTGAGTTAAAAATATGAATCAGAAAAACGTCCATTAATTGCGGCCCGCCAGGACTCTGCTCATACATCAAGCGCAAGTGCTTATCTCGCACAGCAAGCGAAATCAGCTGATTCAACTCCGCAGGGGCCGCATCATCCAGTTCCAAAAGGTTCGGATTAGCAGGATTCGTATTTTCAAATAGCAAGATATTATTGAGCTCAATCAGCTCGTCATGCTGAATTTGCGACGCGATGCCGATGAGTTTCTCAGTGATGGAGCGTCGATTGTGCAAATAAGGCAGCTGCGAATTTTTCGATGCAATAAAACTGATGAATATCGCTTTCAGCTCTTCTGGCGTGAAACGGACGGCGGACAGATACTGATTGTGCAAGACATTGTAGCCGCCCCCGCGCCCGAGTTCGGTCGTCAGCGGAAAACCCATCGCCTGAATCTCGTTAATGTCGCGGATTGCTGTCGATCGAGAAATCTTAAACTCCCGCTGAATTTCTGCAATCGTAAAATGTGCGCGGTTATTGATGAAGCGCATGATTAGGCTCACTCGTTCTGTCTTTTTCATGATGTTATTGTATCAGAATTATCGCATCTGTACTGAGTTTGATTCTTTTAAAAAAGGTATCGTTTTTTGATACATTTAAAGAATAGTATCAATCTTGTAAAAACAAATCTGCTAAGGAGAGATCAAAATGTCTAAGTACTCCATCCAAACCATCTCAGAGAACTTTAAAATGACTGCTTTCGGTGTTTTGCTTGAAGATTACAACGACTGGTCGGGCAATGTAGCAAAAACAGCTGCGAAAAAAGCTGAAATCACTGAAAACGGTAAGCTAGCCGACCTTCTCAAGCTCGCTGACGACCAAGAATATCAAATCAACTACGTCATCGATGGCAAGGGTTGGCGCGGCTTCGGCGTGATGGGTGCTTTCGAAGTAGAAGGCGCGGTCGTCCTTGACTTCCTCGCTGGGGACTATCTCGTGGTTCCTGGCACAGGCGCTGACAAAAACCGCCTCTATGACGAAATAACAGGCAAGGTTTTCGGTAATCTGCTGCAGGAAATCACAGACTGCAAATACGTTGGTCCTGGTAACTTTATACTCGTCAAAGCAAATGAAAACAGTACATTCTACGGCGAAATGTGGCTTCGTGTGGAAAAAGTAACAGGCTAATTTCAGTCAAAGGAGCAAAACCATGGCAGATTACACAGTTGAACATAAGAAATCATTTACATTGACCGCTTATGGTTTTTCAATTCAATCCAATTTCCAAGACGCTTCAGCTTTGCAGAAGGAAAAAGCGGAGTTTTGGGGAGTACTTAAGGCTGATGGACGTTTTGGTAAGCTCAAAGCGGCTGCAAAAGATGATCGCGAGTGGTCAGTCAATGAGGTTTATCAAGGCAGACCATGGAATTATTTTGCGGTAGAAGCTAGCAGATTGGTATCTGACGCAACACGCATTATTGAGTTTCCGGATAGTGAATATATAGTGCTCGCAGGAACCGGTGACAAGGAAACTTTGTTTAATCAGTTGACTTATCGTGCTTTTGGCGAAGTCTTGTCTCAAATTACTGACTATGCTTACATCGGCGGACCTAATGCGACTTATTGCATAGAAAACGGTGACGGCACTTTCTACAGTGAATTTTGGGTTCCTGTGGTTAAAAAGTAGTATGATTTGAACAAAGGGCCACCCTGAAAATTGCGGATGGCCCCTTTTGGAGTTCGCTTTTTACCAGCATTCCAATGAAAAACGGATTTACAAGACACCATTTGGTGTCATATAATTAAAAACGACACCAAATGGTGTCCGTTTAAGGGGCATTATTTTTGGACTGCACATTTGGGAACTATTAAGGAGGAAATGGACATGAGTAAAAGAAACAAACTTATTTTTTGGATTGCCACCGCTTTGCTTTCGCTCGGTATGCTTAACGTGGGGATTGTTCAATTAATTAGATTGGACGTAGAAGTGGAGACGATGACGATATTGGGATTCCCCCCCTATATAATGACCGTACTTGGCGTTTCTAAAATCTTAGGCGTAATAGCCATTCTTATTCCAAACTATCCACTTCTTAAAGAATGGGCTTATGCCGGATTTTTCTTCACCTTGGCAGGGGCACTCATTTCACACATAATATTAGATCAACCTTTTGAGAGTATATTACTCCCCTCGATCTTTCTCATGTTAACTGTTGCTTCGTGGTTTTTTAGACCTGCCAGTAGAAAAACCCATACATCCTATTTAAATCATAAACCCTCGCGGGCGTTGTGAGAGACTTGCTTGTTCTCTCAGTGAAAACGGCAGCCGATTCTTTCTTCGGCTGCCGTCCTCAATTGTCTTTCGTTAACCATGAATGCTAATCTTCTACTCTCTCCAAAAAGTAGTACAATCAGCCTTTGATGCAATATTAAAATCGATCATTTTTTCAATTAGTGAGTAATCAATCGGATTTTTCCAGGGGAAACGAACTAACTCTTTCGTGTAATCAAATCCAGACTTTTTAATATCCTCTTCCAATTGAGATATTGTAAAACTTTCAGGTGATACGGCTAAATGCTTTTTCGAGGCGCTAAATCCAATAATAAATGTACCGTGATCCGTAAACATCGGTTGTTTCCATTTGATCACTTCGTTTAGTTGAGGATACTTTTGTCTAATCCAAGAAAACAGTTCATCCATTTTTTCTCTGTGATCAGGGTCATCGATTCCACCTAAAAAATCAAAAAAGTCTTCCATTATTATTCCTCCTTTAATTCATTACCGTTAGAGATCAGAGTCGGTAGCAATCAATTTATAGATCACTGCCCAGTTGGTCTTCTCTAGCTGCTCAGGTGAGAGGTCTACCGTATGAAGAACTGACTGACTATTGGCTTGCAACCCCCAGATGGCCACTTCACCGTCTTCGGGCGAGATACTTTGTTCTTGATGCATTAGTATAGATGCAAAAGCGGCGTGAGCTTCCATCGCATCAAAGGTATATTCATAGCCGACATGACCGCTTTCATTATAAAAGACGCTTTTCGTATGATATTGGGTATGATCCTCATCGTTCGTCGTTTTATTGATCGAAATAATGACTTCACCCTCCCACGATCGTAAGCTGTTCCCTGCATCCTGGGTTAAAAAACCGCCTAATTGGGAGTGAACCTCCTGAAGCTCACCGTTCACCCAAACCTCAGCCATGAGTTGAATGGATTCCTTCTGCCCTCGATATTGGACGTTCACAGCTCCTGCATGTTCCATAAAGCCTTTGAATTTCGCGGCTTCTCCACCGAACAATTCCGTCGGCGCAACTTGAAATATCGGTTCTCGGTTCGTTGAACAACCCAGCACGCTGATCATGAGCAATAGCAATGCAGGTATGTATAATCGTTTTTTCATTTCCCCTCCTAGTGTTCATTATCAATTATCCAATTTTCATAATACCATATTATGGACTAGATTTTCTTAAGCAACGGCCGGAACATGCTGCCAACCACTTGCAATACTATGGTTCTGGGTAGGAGTCGGGGCAACTGGGCCATGATGTAATTACGAACGCCTACGATTTTATTGCTTTTGTTTCGATCGACAGCTTGAAAAGCTGCGTGAACCACATCTTCCGGCTCCATGCGTTTACTTGTCAGCTCGTCTGTTCCCGAAACCGTATGAAATGAACTTTTGGTCTCGCCCGGGCACAAGGCTACAATACGAACCCCGCGCGATTGGTACTCTGCCCAAAGAGCCTCTGTAAAGGATAGTACATAAGCTTTAGTCGCGCCATAAACAGCCATGTAAGGCGCTGGCTGAAAGGCTGTCATCGATGCTACGTTAATTACAACCCCTCTAGATGAAACTAACATGGGGCCAAGACAGAGGTGTGTCAGTGCTGTCAGAGAGGCAACATTTAATTGGATTTCCTGCATCAACCGTTCAGGTGACAACTGATGAAAGGCCCCCATCGTTCCAAAGCCCGCGTTGTTCACCAGGATGTCTATGGTTAGTTGACGATCAGTAAGCTCCTTCGCCAAGTGGTCAACAGATGTAGGATCGGCGAGATCCGCTGTTATGACGTGCACCTCCACACCATACGATGTCTTCAACTCATATGCCAGCTGTTCCAGCCGATCCCGTGAACGAGCAACCAGGATGAGGTGACAGCCTGTGCGGGCCAATTGCTCAGCAAAAGCCTTGCCGATTCCTGAAGAAGCACCTGTCACTAAAGCGGTCTGGCCGGTGTAATTCCATGTCATGGTATTCCCTCCGTTTATCTTAATAATTAAATGATTAAACATTTGATCATTTATGGTGAAGAAAATGACTCTCTTCTAAAGAAAGTCAGATGGTAAGCTCAGGATTTGGCGGGGTCCTCCAGAATACTCTCAGCAAGTCGTACAATGGTTTTCAATTGCGCTACGACCGAATCACCCATGGCAAGATTATAATAGACCTCGGTCCTCTCTTTTACAGAGGTTAAAATGCCTGCCTGCTTCATAATTCTCAGATGGTGGGAGATAGCTGGGCGGGACAAGGAGGATTGCTCGACGACTTCGGCTATGTTGAGCCGTTTGGCGAGCATGAACTTCATAAGAAGATCTTGTCGAACCGGATCAGCCAACGCCTTAAAAACATCGGTAGACTGTTTAATTTCCGAGATCAGCGCTTGTTTCTTCTCTAATAGCTGCTGGTTAGCATCCTGGATTTCATGCGACAGTGTCAATTCTTCACCACCTTAAGATCAAATGATTAAATGTTTAATCATTTATTCATATTAGCGGATTCTGATTGGTAAATCAAGTGAATATTTGTCTTTCGATGGCTACCTTATCTAACCGATAGAAGGTAGCTTTGCTTAATCCGCTCGATCTGGCGAGATGTACTAAAAGATGTATGTTCTTGTCCCTCTAATCTTGTTACTCAACAGATACGCCAAGCATTTTGTTTCGCTCTTTAAACCTCTCGTTATGTGAGGATACATAAGCCATTCTCGGCGCCTCGGGATCCAGATACCGTTTGGTGCTGTTAAGCGCTAAGGCCGCGTCCGTGAATGCCCCTGCAATCAGGTTGAGCTTGCTTTCGAAGTTGGCAAAGTCGCCAGCTCCGAAGATGCCCGGCAAGTTCGTCTCAAGTCTTGGGCTGACAAAGATGTTCCAGTCGTCCATATCCAGTCCCCAATCCTTGATGCCTGTAAAATCGGACTTCAGTCCATGGTTGACGATCACCTCGTCTATCTCTAGCTCGCGTGACTCACCTGATTCGGTATGGGTGATCGTCACCCGTTCAATTGTCTTTCCATTGCCGCTGTATAGTTGTGTGAGTTCATAAGGCGTAAGAACATCAGCGGCAGACTCCTTCATGCGAACAATGTTTTTCTCATGTCCGCCGAAGTTGTCCCGCCTATGCACGACGGTGACATGAGCAGCGATGGGAACCAGTTCGTTCACCCAATCGACAGCAGAGTTTCCCCCACCTGAGATAAGGACTCGTTTCCCCCTAAAAGGCTCCAATTCCTGCACCGTATAATTCAAGCTGTTCAGCCAAGTAATGTCCTCCTCCAGCCGGCTCATGTAATGCCCGTGCTTTGAAAATCATTATCAACATCATTTTAGCTTCTACCGATTGACACTTACAATGGACAAAGTCGACGGTTGCTTTATACAAATTGGAGGATGCAGCCCTTCCGGTCGCAAGCAACACCAAATCAAGCTAGTGATCGCAAGATATCCTCTATTTTTTTGCCGTTGGAAATGATGCTGTCAACGTTTGCTTTGATTCTCTTCCAGCAACCGCTCCTTTATAGCTGCAACCTCCATCACCCCAAGGTCGCCTTCTCCACGTCGGCGGATGGACGCTGTTCCCGAACTTCGCTCATTTTCACCGAGCACAAGCATATAGGGAATCTTTTCTTGTTGTGCAGCCCGCATTTTATAGCCGAGCTTCTCATTTCGCAGATCCACTTCCACTCGAATTCCTGCAGCCACAAGCATCGACTTGACTTGCAAGGCATAGTCCGCAAACGCATGTGATACTGGCAATATTTTTACTTGAACAGGAGCCAACCACAGCGGGAATGCCCCACTGTAATGTTCTGTTAGAATCCCGAGGAAGCGATCGATAGAGCCATACACGGCGCGGTGGATGACAACCGGACGATGCTTCTGTCCATCCTCACCAACGTACGATAGGTCAAACTTCTCAGGCATCTGAAAATCGAGTTGAATAGTTGCACATTGCCAGCTTCTCTTTAACGCATCAAAGATATGAAAATCGATTTTCGGACCGTAGAACGCACCATCTCCCGCGCTAATCTGATATTCTACTCCCCGATGGTCGAGAACATTTTGTAGCGCCCCTTCTGCCTGCTCCCATAGTTCGTTTGAACCCATCGCATCCTCGGGCTTAGTCGAGAGTTCAATCCGGTATTCAAAACCAAACACTCGGTACATGTCATCGATTAATGCGATCACCCGACCAATTTCATCTTCGATCTGATCCGGACGAACAAAGATATGTGCATCATCTTGGCAAAAAGTCCTCACTCGCATCATCCCATTCAGCGCACCTGAAAATTCATGTCTATGCACCTGACCGAGCTCGGCTAGACGGATCGGAAGCTCACGGTATGAGTGTAGACTATTCTTGTAAATTAACATGTGCCCTGGGCAGTTCATTGGTTTTAGTGCAGACTTTACGTCGTCCACTTCTGTAAAATACATGTTTTCACGGTAATGATCCCAGTGTCCAGATTGTTCCCACAGACGCTGGTTCATCATCATAGGTGTCCGAACCTCTTCATACTCGCGGCGCTCTTGAAGGTCACGAGAAAAGTTTTCAAGCTGAGTGCGGATTGTCATCCCTTTGGGTAAATAGAACGGCATCCCTGGCGCTTCCTCGGAGAACATGAACAAGTCGAGTTCTTTGCCTAGCTTACGGTGATCACGCTTCTTCGCTTCTTCCAGCAAGCGCAAGTGCTCTTCCAACTGCGCTTTCTTCGGAAATGCAGTACCATAAATGCGTTGAAGCATTTTGTTCTTCGCGTCACCACGCCAGTAAGCGCCAGCTACGTTTAGAAGCTTGAATGCCTTAATGCGGCCAGTTGACGGCAGATGAGGTCCGCGGCACAGATCCATGAACTCGCCTTGGCTATAGATGGAGAGGACTGAATCTGCTGGCAAATCATGAATCAGCTCCAGCTTGTATGGATCGCTCAGTTCCTGAAATATCTGGATCGCTTCTTCACGATTCACCTCTCTACGGACGATGGGACTATTCTCTTGGATGATGTTCTCCATTTCCTTCTCGATTGCTCCCAAATCATCAATTGATATGGGAACATTGAGATCGATATCGTAATAAAAACCATCTTCTATGACTGGCCCGACTCCGAGCTTAACGTTGTGCTCACCGAATATTCTACGCAAAGCCTGAGCCATCACATGAGCCGTACTGTGGCGTAGAACTTCAACTCCTCCCTCGTTTTCAAGGGTTAGAATCTCAACAGAACAATCCTCTTGAATAGGTGCTGCAAGATCGACCAACTTCCCGTTCACTTTCCCGGCTACTGCACTTTTTCTCAGTCCTGCGCCGACCGATTCCGCTATCCCTTCAACAGTTATCCCGGCCTTATATTCGCGTTCGGCACCGTCCGGGAAGATAATCTTAATGCACATGTTCATCATCCTTTTTTGTTTTTTTGGCAATAAAAAACACTCATCCCCTGGTAAGGGACGAGTGCGTGTTGAGCTCGTGGTTCCACCCTAAATTCGATTCGCTTGAAGCGAATCCTCATTCAGATTCGATAACGGGAACTCCCGGCGATATATACTCTCAAAGAAACCTTTGATTTCCATAACGCAGCTGCAAGGTGGTAAATCCTTAAGCTTGTCGAAGAGGATCTCAGCCGATGTCCTCTCTCTCTGGGCGACTCACATGAAAGACTCATGTCCTTGGTCAAAGCCATTGTTTTATTCTGTTAAGAAAACAAAAAAACGCACATCATCCCATGTAAAGGGACGAGTGCGTGTAAGCTCGTGGTTCCACCCTAAATTCAACTCGCTCGAGGCGAATCCTCATTCAGATTCGATAACGGGAATTCCCGGCGATACATACTCTCAAGGAATCCCTTGATTTCCATAACGCAGCTACAAAGTGGTAAGTCGTTAGGCTTGTTGAAGAGGATTTCAGCAATGTCCTCTCTCTCTGGGCAACTCGCATGAATGACTCTTGTCTTTGATCCTTGCTTTTGTTGTTCTCAATTAAATCAGATAAATCAGGAAATGTCAACTAGGCTGAATGATGAAAAATATTTCTTTCCCCCGCAACAAAATGGAAAAACTTTCGTTTAATTATTATATGGGAAAATTTAAATGAATCTATCAGGAGGATGTAATGATGTTAAAAAAGTTAGTGTTATCGGCCGCATTGGCCTCCCTGCTCACGACTTCCCTCACACCTGCATTGAGCTCAGCCGCCGATCAAACGACATTAAACAATGGTAAATTGATGGACAATCGTTTGATGATTCCATTACGTGCGGTAACGGAGCATTTGGGTGCGCCGGTGGATTGGCATGCAGCATCCAAGACCGTGACAATTCATAGGCAGGATTCCAGGCTTTTTCTCCCTGTTAATTTTAAGCGAGCCCTAGCGTACTTCCCTACTACGGAAGAGCCAGGTATAGAATACCGCATTGAACGCATTGACCTTGATGCACCGGCTCAAATTGTGGATGGGCGAAGCTACGTGCCGCTGCGTTTTGTCAGTCAGGCCTTGGGTGCGCAGGTAGATTGGAATAACCAATCCAAACAAGCGACCATTGTAACTGGAAATCAGCAGATCGTAGTACGTCCGGAGCAACCAACGGTTCAAATCCCGGCAGCCAGGCAGTTGACCGATGCGCGTCTGAAGCAGCTATCCGATAAATTGAATGAAGTCGCGACTCTATCTTCCGTGCAGAACATTCGTGCCGCCTACAATTCATTTTTTACAAAGCAATTGCTGGATAAGTTAATTCGTGAGGGCGGCATTGCATTAGAAATGCAATTTGAGCCCCCCGTGTCTTCTGTTCAATACACCAGTTCGACGACAGCTACGGTAACCCAATCCTTAATTGTTGGGAATAGCCTGAATGCCGAAGAAAATTATGTACATGACCGGGTCCTATTATTCCGCTTCGTGGATGGAAGCTGGAAAATCGACGATGCCACGTACGCATTCCGAACCATCCTTAATCTTGGTTATCATTAATAAGCAATACAACTAAACCAAGCGCACACCTTCGACTACGGTCATAAGGTGTGCGCTCTTTTCATTTCGAGACTTATTCGATTCTAATGATTTCCTGTATTGTTGGTGTGATAATCTAGTGCGCATTTGATTTTTTGCGAACATAGCTTACGACAGCCACAACTGCTGCTATGACGATCATAAACCAGCTGTAGAAGTAAGCTAGCCCAAGCCCAATGTTGGCATCTGGGTATCTTTTAATAAAGTCATCAATTTGAATATAGATAAGTGGTCCTATAGAGATAACTAAAAATATGAAAAACCACATTTTTACCCTACTCGCCGAACCGTGGATCTGGAAATATAAAAAGCTAAATACAACAACAAACAAGAGCAATGTGAGAACAAATGTAATCTCATGATCCATAGTAAACGCTCCCCGAAGTTCAAAGTGATTACACTATCCTATACCCCTGTCTGAGAAAATAAAGCAAACTCACATTCAGATAATCAATAGTATGAGAGTATGATCAGTTCATGAATGTGTGAATCTTCGAGGAATCATGTTATGTGTGAGTGTATATGAAATTTCAACCTTATTTCAGCCAAATGAACTAAAACACCCCAATAAGCTTGATATTTCAAGCTTATTGGGGCCTTATACTTCCTAAACAGTCAAATATATATGAAAAATCATGTTTATTTGCAAGACGAGACTCAGGTCTCAATAGTGACCATTCTCTAGAGGTGGTGTTACAAATCATCTAGCAGCTTCGCAAATCGCTCCGTGATCTCGATGCCACCCTTCCAGTCCGCACCATCCTCTACGGCCCAGCAGGCATCGAGGACGCCGCGTGCTATGCCCCACTGCGCAATGCGCTTGGGATCCAGGCTGAGTCGCTCGGATATTATTGCCACACGGCGGCTTAGAACTGTATCGCAGTCACCGCCCCGATCCACATAGTTGAGCAAGTACTGCAGGACCTCGAAGTAGATATCGCCCACAATGCCCTTCGGATCAATGACCGCCCAATCGTGATCCCCACACTGCAACATATTCTCATGGTGTAAGTCACCGTGCAGTAGCACGACTTCGTTAGTCGTTATGAGCAGATCTTCCAATGTCTCTTCCGCTCGGACAATCCAATGCTCAGGGAGCGGACCTGCCGAGCCGAAGTGGGTACGATAACGGGCAAGTGCTCGGAACCATTCGCGCATCGTCTGGAAGTCTGCTACCTCGGCAACAGGCTGACGATGCAGACGCCGGAACACCTCACAGAAAACCTCAGTCGCCTCTCTGTCATCCAAAGTAGCGGATAGTGGTGTGCCAGGAAGCGCACGTTCAAGCACCGCGGCTCCGAGCTGGTCATTCCACTCTATCACTTCAACGGCACCTCTCCCGGCGAAAGCGGTCAGGGTTCGCATTTCTTGCGCCAGAGCGGCTTTCTCAAACGATAACTTAAGCACGATCGGTCTGTTCTCTCGATCCTTCCCATGCGCAATGTAATTATAGGATAAATTGTCGAATGGAGCCTCCACTTCAATGCCAAATTGTTTCTCACACATGGAAATTAGCTTGGGCAAAGACTGAACCCACGCTTCGACATCCGAGCCATAGATGGTTACCATTTTCTCAAGGAAATGATCAGGTATTCGTGTCATGATTACACCCTTCTTCCTCTAGTGCGCCACGTATCCTAGTTCAGCTTACCAAGGGATGTCCCCGATGTTCTCCATGACGCGGTCAATCTCCGCCAACTCGTCCATAGATAGCACGGGATGCTCCAGCGCCTTAACATTCTCCTCAATCTGCTCCACCCGGCTGGCACCAATCAGTGCTGATGTCACGCCGCCTTCACGCAGTGCCCAGGTCAGGGCCATCTGTGCAAGGGACTGGCCGCGGCGCTGGGCAATCTCTTCTAGCTGTCGGAACTTCGCTACGCGCGCTGCCGTAATCGCTTCGGGTTTCATTTTGCCCGTAGGCGCTTGGAGTTCGCCTTCAATCTTGTCGATATACTTGCCCGTCAACTGCCCCCGTCCAAGCGGGCAATACGCAATGGAACCGATGCCTTCTTCGTCAAGTACATCCAAGATCCCCTCTTCAATCTGGCGATTTAACATGGAATACATCGGTTGATGAATCAGACAAGGCGTACCTAGACGCTTGAGGATTCGTGCCGCCTCCGCCGTTTCTTTGACACCGTAGTTAGACAGTCCCACGTACAAAGCCTTGCCTGAACGGACCGCTTGATTGAGCGCCCCCATCGTCTCTTCGAGCGGGGTATCGGGGTCTGGGCGATGATGATAGAAAATATCGAAGTAGTCCAGTCCCGTCCGTTTCAAACTCTGATCGAGACTTGCCAGAAGATTCTTGCGCGAACCCCATTCACCATATGGCCCTGGCCACATGTAGTAGCCGGCTTTGGAAGAAACAAGAATCTCGTCACGATAAGGGACCAAGTCCTTCGCGAACACACGTCCAAAGGTTTCCTCCGCGGACCCTGCTGGCGGACCATAATTATTGGCAATATCGAAATGCGTAATACCCAGGTCGAATGAACGCAAAATCATGGCACGAGAATTCTCAAATGGCTTGTTCCCGCCAAAATTTTGCCACAGTCCTAGAGAGATAGCCGGAAGCTTGACCCCGCTTTTTCCTGATCGTCTATACGTCATTTCATCATAGCGTTTTTCATTGGCTTGATAAATCACATGATTCACTCCTTGCAGAATTATAACTCTATTCGCTAATAGAATGTCCTTATTGTAGAACAGTTTTCGTGAAACGAGTATGTGAAAATGACGGTCAAATATAGTATTTTAGTAAGGATTAGAGATAAGAGGTGTTCTCGACCGCATCGAACCGTTCACCCTTTTCCCGTCCAGACTGCAGCGCTTCACGGAGATGGGCAAGCTCAACACGTGTTGACGGCTTGAAGTCCTCAGAAGCAGCGTAAGCCATTATGCTGTTCCACAACTGGCGCGCTTCGGGTCTGTCCTCCAGACTACGCAAATCGCTGGAGCACACGATCAATCTACCCTCTCCCACCTTGGCTTCGAACAGAAGAGCTAACTTATGATTACGTTCGAAATTGTCGATGACCTGGACGATGGGACGAAGCTCTGTTGGCAGATGATCGAGGATGAGTGCTCTGGATCGCATCACGATCGACCACCACTGCCAGTTGCTGTGATATTCGGTTGGGAAGCTCTTAAGCGCACCATGCTTGTCGTCGCACAACAAACCAAGCGTGCCTGGTGCAGGCGTCTTGCCTGCTGATTCACAGATGGCACGGAACATCGGATACGACCAGAAATCCGAAGCAAAATATCCCGGCAGTCCAGCCTCATTCCCTTCGAAAGTTGGCATGAATACAACGCGTCCACCTTGTCGCAGAATCTCCTCCGCTTCGTTGTCGAGCTCACTGGCAACATGGACATGATTAGGAGCCAAGGTCTGCAAGCGGGATGGGTAGACCCAGATCGGATAAGAGGTTTGGACGGGACCCCCGGCTTGCCAATGGATAGACAGACGGAGCTTGGCGGCTTGTTCCACTCCTGTTAGAGAGGCGCTAATGCTACCAAGACCGGTTACCGTTCCTTGCGCAGCGACTTGCTGCTGTGTCGTGCCTGAAGCGATACAAAGCTCTCCATGCCAGAGTGCCCAGTCAGCTGCCCCTTCCTCATCCCCATTACCATAGTTGGCGTATTCGAGCTCCGCCTCAAAAGTTTCATGGTTCTCGTAAATATAGCTTGGGAATCGTGCGAGCAGCACACGGTCTGAGCAGAATTCACGCCATTGCTCCGGTTCGATGAAGCCTTTGGACTCCATCAGGGCATTAAGCACGCCGACCAGTGCCGTCCCTTGACCAGGGAAATCTTGCAGATCCAGTAGCTGAAAACCGCCGAACCCTCTTGTACGAAGCGCCGCTTCAATATCTTCTCTGTAGCACAGCACCGCCAGTTGACCGGATGCGGAGGTGAAGGCTTCCGCTTGGTCCAGCATGCCTTTCTGCTCCAAACGCTGCCGGAACGTATCCAGATTACGCGGCTTGAGCACACCCGTATAGCGTTCCATTTCTCTGTAGTCGGGATAGGACTGATACTGACCCGTCTCGTGTCCGATGACCGGCACAGGAATGCCTGCAATCGCCTCTCCAAAATCCTGCTGTGTGGAAGGGGTTTGACTCTGAACATGGCCCAGCGGCAGGTCGGCATGGGAATAGGAACCGCGTACCGCGCCGCCCCCTTTTGACGTCCGCATCGTCACCCAAAAGTCGGACGCTTCAGACAACGTGGGATTCCAAAAGAAGTTATTGGCGCCTTCTGCCATCAGCCGCCGCCCGCCGTCCTCGCGCCGGAGCTCCTCCAAGAGCTCAGTCATGGCCTGGCGGCTGCCTCCCCACTCGTTGCCCAGCGTGAAGAGCACGAAGGATGGGTGGTTCCCATAGGTTTGCAGGATTCGTATCGCTTCCTCCCGCAAATAAGCAGCAAGCTCTGGTTTGTACCCTTCTTCACCAGGAGCGTGAAACGCCCCCCAGTAAGGAAGCTCAGGCTCGAAATAAACGCCTACCCTGTCTGCTGCGGCAAATCCAGCCTCTGGCGGGCAGCAGGTGTGGTAGCGATAGTGATTGATGCCATACGATTTGGCAATCGTCAGCACCCTTACCCACTCTTCCTCATCCATTGACGCATAACCGGTAATTGGGAAGGCCAGACCGTCATGCTTGCCTCGAAGAAAAACTTTGCGATCATTACAGACGAATTGACTCCCTTCCATCTGGAATGAGCGCATCCCGAAGACTATCTCATGCTGGTCAGAGTGTGTGGAAGAAGATGATGAATCGCCCTCCGATACAGCAGCAGTCAAGGTGTACAAATGTGGTGACCATTCGTCCCACAGTTGCGTCCCTGATGCCCATGTGCATTCTAGCTCTATAGACGACCTGCCTACGGCAGCGTTAACGGTATGTATGATGGAATCCGGAAGCCCTTCCTCTGGATCGTTACCACTGACAGATAACGACACGTGAGCTATGGCCAGCTCCGGGTATTCATTGACAAGCTCTGCCTGTAAGCGGAGCGACTGCCGCGCGGGCTCAGGAAACAACTGGATGTTCTCTAGCCGAAGCGGAGCCACCGCCTGCAGCTCTAGGCGGCCGACGATGCCGTTCCAGTTGGATTGCGTATCAGGTGAAGTCATATGCCCTCCGGCAATGGGCATGTCCGTATTTTGTACCAGAATCGTTAGACGATAACTACCTGGTTCTAGATAACCTAACTCATACACGTGCGGAGTGCTGAGACTGGCCTGCATGCCGCAGGAGGAATCATTCAACCAAAGTTGGGATAGACGTGAACGTTCTAGGAAAAGCCGGATGCGCATGCCCTTCCATTCCGCAGGAATGTCGATCGTTCTCTGATACCACGCAACCCCGGCATAGGGATACTCCTCGGAAAGATGAGCGATGTGAATCGTATCATTATAGCGGCCTTTCTTCTGTTCGGCGGTGGTTCCTGGCAGTTGAATCTGATCTGGCAGTTCCCCGGCATACCATTTTTCTTGTACGCCTACCCGTTCCTCATCTAACGCGAAACGCCACTCACCGGCCAACGATCGTCTTTTATAAGCCCCAATGTTATTCATAGTTATTGCACCCCCTGGTGGTCTTTAACCTACCTTTAACCTACCGGTCCATTGTAAATGGTAGAAATGACCACGTCTAGACGGTGCAATCAACGATTTTTTATACTTTCCTCTGAGCTCTTGTTCAAACTGCCTACTGCATAGAACCATAGCAATATAAAAGAATGAAGGTCATCAAAAGTATGCCATACTGATATTATTCTTGTCTGTGAAGCTGGTTGTATCAAAAACGATAATAGAACGGGAGATGAAAGATGGGACGTTTAATCCTGCAAATGAATGTGACACTAGACGGTTGCTGTGATCATAGGCAAGTGATTGCGGATGAGGAGCTCCACCAATATTCGGAGGACATGATGGACCAGGCGGACGGTCTGCTTTTTGGACGTGAAATCTATCAGTTAATGGAAGGGGCCTGGCCGGCCATTGCCAGCAGCGGCACAGGACCTCAATTCTTAGTTGACTTCGCACGTAAGCTGGATCAGAAACCCAAGTATGTGGTCTCCCGGACGCTGGATCATTTGCCATGGCAGAACTCTTTCTTATTGCGGGGGCCTGTTGACGAGGAGGTGCCACAGCTTCTAGCAGAGGGAAAAAGCCTACTTGTTAACGGAGGTCCAGGCCTGGGCTCTACTCTTGCCCAACTCGGACTGGTGGATGAGTATCATTTTCTGGTGCAGCCCATCGTGGCCGGACATGGCCCCCAATTATTGGGGGGCATTGGCGATCGATTGAATCTGAAGCTTAGCGGGAGCCAAGCTTTTGGTTCGGGTGCCATGCTGCTCCGCTATGTGCCCGCTTCCTAAACCGTCTCTAACACTTATCCACAAGCGTTACAATCCCAGCCGCCGTTCTCCACGTTGCTTAACCGACCCACCCTAAATCGTAGATAGCATTTACAGTGAGCAAGAAGCCAACTATACCGATAATCCATGCCGTGGTGCTCTGAGCATGCTTCATAAACCAGTTATCGATTCTAGCCAATGGTTTCTCCAAAGCACGATAGGCTAATAAACGACCGGCCAGCAGAACTAATGCAGGTAAGATCATAACCAGGCAGTACCCCAATAACAGGACGCCTGACAGCGGCCAGGCAATCTCCTCAGAAGCTATTATTCCCATTGCTGCCAGGTACGGGAGCATCGTCCCGATTTCAAGGATGACCGCGGTCAATGCAAGTCCAATCACCATGGAGAGAGAGCCTTGACTCGTAACTGAATCACCCATCAGGCGCTGTCTCATTCGGAGCATCCGGCCCTCCCCTCTCGCTGCACGTTCCTTGGCACGGGCACGGGCTTTCTTGCTGTCCATGAGTTGACTGATCACCATGAATCCGATCCCTAGAACGAGCTGTCCAATCAGAAAGGCAGTAGAGTCTAACCATGCAGCATACCTGGTTAACAATACATCAGCCCCGAACATGATCACGAGTCCTGCCACAAAATAAAGCCCGACAACCGTAAACAAGTAAATAAAAAACCGGTCGACCCGGACCCGTTGAGAGGTCATAAGAAACCAGAGAGGGATGAGCAGTGTACCAAGGCTAGTCGAATCGATTAAGGCCAACACCGTTAGGGAAGATAATAAGGTTGTCATACTCATCCTGGCCCCAAGCGGAAGGCCTTCTCACAGACAGCCTTTGCCCCGTCCCCTCTTGATCTATGCGTGGCTACAACTTCTCCGTCATATGAAATCGTGCAGCTGATCCAACTGCCATCCTCATCTAGTGCTGCTGTTACCCGCGTCGAAGTGAGCGGGATGAACGTATCTTTGGGGACAGCAAATTCCTCTCGATAAGGCAGGGTAATGGAATCATAAGCGACACTTTCGGGGTGCTTCCGAGCATGGACTTCTACCTCTAAGTCAGTTGCTACAGCTGCATCGCTCTCGACAAGCACCTCTACGATAATGGCCTCCGATTTGTTGCCAAGCTCTTGGTGTGCTCCTTCACTTTCGATTCCCTCGGTTGTGTCTCTTGCTACTCCGCAAGCGGAACAGAAAATCATTAACCCCGTTAATAAAACGGTAGGCCAAGCAGGCTTGCCTATTCTCCATGTTTGTTTGTGCTTATTCACGGCTTTGGTCCTCTCTTTGTGCCAGATAGAAGCCAATCATTTCATCAAGATAGGACAGGAATGCTTGATCCAGACCGATCACGACAGGCTCCGCCCTCTCTGGCGAGCTGATGAGATGCCAATATTTATCTAGCAACAGTTCGTCGCCCTGGAATAGATCCAATGCCTTGTCATAGAGTTCGCCAGCAAGAGCTTGCGCTTCAGGAGAGTCGGGCGCGACAGGCATCAGTCTTCGTATGTGCTGAAAAATCGCAACTAGCTCTTCCATTCGCTTGTCGGTACTCCCGAGCACTGGCAAATCAGCAAGAATGGCCTTCTCCCGTGGAGTTAACGGTAGATCATCCTTAAATTCAGCTGGGATTACTCCTTCTACAAGAGGACGATCTTCCATTGCAACAATCACTTGTAATAAATCCTTAACATCACTCGTGCCCTTGAGTTGGATGCTGTGAATGGTAGACCGGAGCAAGTATTGTTTGCGGCTTAGCTCTTCCTTCTGTTGCTCAATCAGTGCTACTTGTTCATGTAAGGAGGCGATCCAATTGTCACTTTCCTCCGTATGCTTCTGATTCTGCAATAGGTCTTTGATTTGCTCTAAGGTATAGCCAATCGATTTGAGTAAACGTATTTTTTGCAGCCGCAGGATCGCATGTTCATCATAGTAGCGATACCCGTTCTCGGGAACAAGTGAGGGCTGTAACAATCCAATTTGCTCGTAATAATAAAGCGTTCGTTTGCTGATGTTCGCTTGTTTCGCTAAATCTCCTACACGGATCATCGATGGTATGCCCCCTTTCTCCTAAGATTATAAACGATAACGTATACGTTATTGTAAAGCATGAAATGAAAGTTTTTACAAAAACTTTGGGCGTTCGCCGGTTTGAGCATACTTTTTCGGTGTCGTGCCGTACGTGCGTTTGAACATGCGAATGAAGTAGCTGGTGTCCATGCCGAGTATCTCCGCGACACGGTCTACCGTTATGGCGGGATCGTCCTTAAAGAGCTGCAAGGATCGACGCATGCGCAGCTGCAGCAAGTATTGCTGAGGGGTCATGCCATAGCTAGCAACGAACAGACGGTGGAAATGCTGGACCGAATACCCGGCCGCCTTGGCTACGTTGGACAAGAGCAACCGCTCGGACGAATGATCGTGAATCCATTGCACCGCCGCCTGCAATCCGGAATGAGACAGGGCGGTAGCTGGGATTTTTGCAGAGGATCTTGACGGTGGATGTTCTCCCTCCATCAAGCTGAGCAGCAGATCATACAATCGCCTTGATGCCTCATAGGCATGCTCGCCACCCTCCTGAATCAAATGCCAGATCCCTTCTAACTTCAGCCATAGCTCTTCGAAATTGGACGTGTGGAAGACAATCGCTTCCGATTCGCTTGGACGAACCCCCAATTTCGAGACCAAGTCGTCAGCAGCGCTTCCGCCAAAGGCGACAAAACCAAGATCCCAGGTGTCCTCTGATGAGTCTGGTCGATAATGATGTCCCCTATGTGCAGGCATCAACAACGCCATACCAGCCGACACCTTGTACTCTTGTCCGCTGAAGAGACGGAAGGTGCCGTGGCCTCTCCGGGTGAAAAATAGCTGGTGTATGGAATAGCCATGGCTCAGCCGGTCAATCTCCCTCTGCTCGTGACTGCCCGCGCACCGGACATACAGGGGGAGTTGCTGCTCCAGATTGGCGTTGTTGGCTAACAAAAATGGCATCATAAGCGACGCGCTCCTTTGCATAGTAAGATCGGACGATATAATGATATTTCTCTTCGATGATTCAAGGTTGATTATGAACTATGATCGAGGCATGAGTTAAATCCAAGTTGATGAGGTGGAACGTAATGACAATCGTAAATGCACCGATAAGTCCGAAGCTTCCTGTGCTCATGCATGGAGCCGACTATAATCCCGACCAATGGTTGCATGATCCAGCCGTGCTGGAGGAAGACATCCGGTTAATGAAGCTTGCCGGCTGCAACGTGATGGCCATAGGCATTTTTTCGTGGGCGGCCCTTGAGCCCGCCGAGGGCGAATTCCGGTTCGAGTGGCTGGACCACGTGCTGGAGCGCTTTTGCAACAACGGGATCTATGCGTGGTTAGCAACGCCGAGCGGCGCCAGACCAGCGTGGTTGTCGGACAGCTATCCGGAGGTGCTGCGGGTAGCTCCTAACCGGGTTCGGAATTTGTATGGCGGACGACATAATCATTGCTTTACCTCCCCTGCTTACCGCGAGAAGGTCGCCATCATGAATCGCAAGCTGGCGGAGCGTTACGGGGCTCATCCCGCAGTCGTCGGCTGGCATATTTCGAACGAATACGGCGGTGAGTGTCATTGCGAGCTCTGCCAGGATGCGTTCCGGAACTGGCTGAAACGCGAGTACCGTACGCTCGACGCGTTGAATCTGGCATGGTGGACCTCGTTCTGGTCGCACACCTATACGGATTGGCAGCAGATCGAATCCCCTGCTCCCCACGGCGAACGAATGGTGCATGGGTTGAATCTGGACTGGCGCCGCTTCGTGACGGAGCAGACGGTCGCCTTTTGCAAGCATGAGATTGATGCCGTCAAGTGGGCTAATCCCGACCTACCGGTAACGACCAATATGTATACGCTCGAAAGTCTGGATTACAGGCGCTTCGCACCAATATTGGACGTGATTTCTTGGGATGCCTACCCGGACTGGCATAAGGAACAGGACAATGTCAAGGTCGCCGCCACGTTTGCTTTCATGCATGACATGTTTCGCTCCATGCTGCGTAAACCGTTTCTATTAATGGAGAGCACGCCCAGCATGACCAACTGGCAGGCGGTGAGCAAGCTGAAGAAGCCAGGCATGCACCGATTGTCCTCTCTGCAGGCAATTGCGCACGGCTCGGATTCCATCCAATATTTCCAGTGGAGAAAAAGCAGAGGCTCCAGCGAGAAGTTGCATGGCGCGGTCGTCGACCATGCCGGTCACGAACATACCCGCGTATTCCGCGACGTAGCCGAGCTGGGCGGCACGTTGGCTGACCTCTCGGAAATTGCGGGGTCCCTGACTCCCTCTGAGACCGCAATCTTGTTCGACTGGGAGAACCGCTGGGCTGTCAAGGATGCGAAAGGCCCGCGTAATGCCGGACTGCATTACGAGGAGACAGTGCATGACCACTACCGTGCGTTATGGCAACAGGGTATTCCGGTAGATGTGATTGGCAGCGAGGATGACTTCTCCCCATACAAGCTCATAATTGCACCTATGCTGTACCTGTGCAGAGAAGAAACGGGACGCAAGCTGGAAGCGTTGGTGGAGCGCGGCGGACTACTAGTCGTGACGTACTGGTCGGGCATCGTGGACGAGCATGACCGATGTCACCTGGGAGGCTTCCCAGGACCCCTCCGCAAGACGTTAGGCATCTGGGCGGAGGAAATCGACGCCTTGCAAGACCACGAGCGCAACGGCTTGACCTTGTTGGAAGGCAACCCGCTAGGGCTGTCCGGCCGTTATGAGTCCCGTGAGCTATGCGAACTGATTCATCTGGAAGGGGCAGAAGCGCTAGGCTGCTACACCGATGATTTCTACGCCAAGCGGCCCGCCCTGACTCGCAATTGTCTGGGACTAGGCAAGGCTTATTACATGGCCACCCGCTTGGGAGATGACTTCCTCCTTGCATTCTATCGCGCGGTATCCGCACAAGCCGGAGTTGCCCGTGTGATTGATACGGAACTGCCGGCGGGTGTCACAGCACAACAGCGAACGAACGGCAGCTCCGAGTATATTTTCCTGATGAATTTCAGCGACAAGTCGGCTGAAGTCCCCCTGGATGGTCAGACTTATGTTGACCTCGAGACGGGAGAAGCAGCAGGTGCGGTTGTTCCACTTCCTGTTAACGGCATTCGGGTCTTCAAGCGGGAGACATCCCTCCATTAGATGAATGTATAAACGCCCCGGATATGCGATCAGTTCGCGAGTCCGGGGCGTTTGTTCGATGACAAGAGGTTGTTTATTCGCAATCTCTAGGTTAGTGAATGAATGAGAACATCGTCGAACCCCAGGCGGCCACCATATTCCATCTCGCGAACCGTGTGCTTGGGCAGCAGCCCTTCCGTCACGGGATTGCCTGTATGGTCCAAATAATCGGCTACCCGTATTCCGCGATGGTCGAGGCAAATCTCATCCGACCAACCATCTCCAGTGATGCGAAGACCCGTCGCATCGAGTGGATCCAATTCTTCGCCCTCCGAGACGACGCCAAGCCGTGATAGCTCAATAGACGGTGCCTTGAGGCCATAAGGAAGCACAACGGTTTCCAAGACCACCCGTCCCGTAGCTTGCAGCGTGCGTTTGATAACCGGCTTCGTATGGTATTCCCCTTGGAGAAAGTATAAGCCCGACTCCAGCGCAAGCTGGTCCGTGACCAGCTCAGGGTAGGCAAGCATGACATTGGAGCCGTCCTCCCTGTTCGTCCGCACGTGACCGCGGCCGAAATCCGCGATCGCCGAGCCTGGAGGCAAGTGAAAATATTGTTCGTAGACATGCTGCTCTTGGGCTTCGAGAAGATCCACGATTAGCCAATATCTGTTTTTGACGAACAACACCTTGCGGGAATGGATGACGGGATCCTCGTACCGGGTATAGCCGTAATGGCTGGCAAACCAGTAATCGTAGTGCTCCGTGCTCCGAAAATCCCAGATGTGGCAAGGGGCGGTCTGTGGCGTGTTCCAATGGGCGCTTCGGACATGTTGGTCACCGCCGTCGACGACGATTGTATTGTGGGCTCGTGTCGAGATGACATATTTACGCTCCTTATTCCATTCAAACAGACCTATACCGGAATCGACAATCAACTCCTGGTCACCGGATAGCGCAATGAAGCTCAGCGTATCGGCATGCGCGTGTCCGGCGACGCCGACGCCAGCCCGCGCTGCCATGTAGAGCGCATCGCTGCTCCAATCTTGACGGGATACAAGATAGCCGCCGATTGGGAAGTGCGCTGCCGTGGCTTGCGGCAATAGGGCCTTGAGCTTGCTATAGCGCTCAGGCGCTTCCGGACCGAGTCGCCACAGCAGGGAAAATGGCAGTTCCTCGAACCCGCGTGACTTGTAGTCCGGACGGTTGAACATATAAGCGCCCAGACTCATCACCGTGCGAAGGTCCTGAGAGGACAAGACATCCGTGTCACCAAACCTTGGGAGTTGTCCGTCTGGCGTCATCAGATGCATGAGCACGTCAAACATCTTCTCAAGCGTTAGGTCATATTCGTTCGCCGGGAGGTCCAGCTTCTGGAGAAGCGCCACAAGCTCGTATAAATCCCGCATGACGATTTGGTGATAGTTCGGGCTGGCTTCAAATTGGACACCATCTTCGTATACATTTTGCCGGATGTAGCCGGGCAGCTCCTTCATCCCATATGCTAGCCATTCCCGGGAGTCCTTCAGCTCAGGCAGCAACAGTGATAACGTAATCAAGCCGCGAAGCTGCATGCAGACGTGGTTACCGTGAGAAGCATGATAGCTCCGGGTATACGTGCCGTGTTGATGGAAGGATTTGATCATCAGCATTTTGACCTCCGGCTCGAAGGAAGGCGAACGGAACATGGCGATGAACGGTTCTGGCAGCACGAATAGTCTAACACCGACCGACAGCGGATCCCAAGTGCAATGCTCGACGCGGAAGGTACCATCCTTGGGCATGGGATTGTCGAGAGTAAAATGCTTCATCATATCATTGAAGCATCTCGCGTACGCCTCGTTGCCCGTCAATGCGTAGGCGCGGGTCAGATGCTTCAGGTAGCCGAAGCGGGTCAGATGCAGCTGATACTGAGAGCTGTCGAACAACCAGCCATTCCAGTCGTAGGTTCCCTCTGGGAATGTAATTCGCCTTCCCTTGAATAGCGGAAAATTGCTCTTGATCAGCAGCTCCGCTTCTTCGAGGGCAAGCAAAGCCTCTGGATCATCCGCGTATTGATTACGGGAGTAAGCAGCTAATTCGGGAACATCGGATGGCTCAAAATAGTAACGTTTCGTCGTCCCGGATGCGATCAGCGCCAGGTAGACATCCCGGGCGCCGATGATATCGCCAGCGTTTAACTTCTCGCGTACGCCTTCCATCTGCGGACGATCGAGATCCAGCTCGCCCCGCAGGAATGACTCGTCCGAGGGAAGTGGCTTCGTATATTGCGGGTCATGTCGCAGATCCTTATACCCCATCTTTTTTACCTCCTGAACAGCTATTCTTTGATAGAACCCAGCATAGCGCCCTGGGCAAAATATTTTTGCAAGAATGGATAGACGATGACGACAGGCAGCATGGCTAGAAGAATGGCGGCATTTTGCACGTTTGGTCCGAGATTGGCAGCCATCTGCGCGTCGAGCGCGGCATCTGCGGATATGTTGGAGGAGCTGATGGCAACCATCTGCCGGAGCAGGGGTTGAATGGGCCATCTCGTCGAATCGTTAATGTAGATGATAGCCGTGAAAAACTCATTCCAGTATTGCACCATAAAAAACAAGGTGAAGGTTGCAATGATCGGCTTGGATAAAGGCAGTACAACAGACCATAGAATCCGGAACTCGCCTGCTCCGTCAATGCGCGCTGCTTCGTCCAGGCTTTCCGGAAGGTGCTGAAAAAAGGTCCGGATCACAAGAATGTTAAAGGCGCTTGAGGCCGCGGGCAGCACGATAGCCCAATATGAATCCAACAGTCCTAGCTCCCTGACGACCAGATAGTTTGGAATCATGCCACCATGGAAAATCATCGTAAAAAAGATGAATAGAAGCATGATTTTTCGCCCCGGCATGATCTTCTTGGAGAGCGCGTACGCCAGCGAAAGAGAGACAACCAGATTGACACAAGTGCCGAGCACGGTAATATATACCGAGTTTTTGACTGACGTCATAAACGTATTGGCATTAAGCAAATATTTGTACGCATCGAGCGTCCATGTCTTGGGCCAGATGAAGAATGCGCCAGACATGGATTGGCCAGGGAGACTAAAGGATACCGCGATAATATATAAGAAAGGCAGTACCACCATCAAACAAATGAGAAGGATGATGACTGCAAGGACGCTATCGAACCAAGTGATGCGAAGTTTCATGAAATGTCCCACCTTTGTGTTAGAAAATGCCGTCTTCGCCCATCCATCGTGCCAAATAGTTAGCAACCACCACTAGAATAAGACTGACGACGGATTTGAACATGCCGACCGTAATGGCGAAGCTATAATTGAACTGCTGCAGCCCGGTTTGGTACACGAACAGGTCGAACACGTTAGAGACATCCAGGTTCAGACTGTTGGTCATGAGGAAGATCTGCATGAAGTTGGAATCCAGAGAAGAACCCAGCCGCAATAGCAGCAAAATGACGATGGTGCTCTTGATGCCCGGCAGCGTAATATGCCAAATGTTGTGGAAGCGGTTAGCGCCGTCCACCTTGGCTGCCTCGTAGAGCTCGGGATTCACACCGGCCAGCGCCGCAAGAAAAATAATCGTCCCCCATCCCGCATCCTTCCAGATGGCCTGGAAGATGATGAGCGGCCGAAACCAGTCATTGCTGACCAGGAACAGCGCGGTCGTATCGAACCATTGCTCCAGATAATAGTTGATGACCCCGGATGGACCAAAGAAGGAGATCGTAATGCCGTAAATGACAACCCACGACAGAAAATGAGGCAAATAGACGATCGTTTGGGAAATGCGTCTGAACATCTTCAAGCGGAGCTCATTCAGCATAATCGAAAGCAGAATCGTAAACGGAAAATAGATGATGAGGCTAAGCAAGCTAATCATTAAGGTATTTCTGAGAAGGACAAAAAAATTGTCCGTGCTAAAGAAATTTGTGAAATGCTCCAAGCCTACCCATGGACTCTTGATCATGCCGATAAACGGGCTATAATCCTTGAAGGCAAGGACCAGTCCCCACATGGGAACGTAATGGAAGATTAGAAAATACAAGATGCCTGGGGCAGCCAGCAAAAGAAATGGCCATAGTTGATTGAATCGGTTGAAGCGATGGCTTCTCACCATGAGCTCTCGTTCCCCCTTATCCGTGGACAAAAAAATAGGGGCCATGCACGACCCCTATCATTTGTCGTTGTCTAAACCTAGCGTTCGTTTTGGTCCTCGTGATATTGTTCCAGCAGCTCTTGGGCAATGATTGCGCCGTCCCCTGCGGTCCAAGCATCAATCTCCTTTTGTACGGCTTCCCACGTTGCTTCGCCTAACACATATTGTGTCATGACGGCACTCATTCGTTTATAAGTATCCGGCTTCTTCGTAGCTGTCTGCGAGCTGTAGCTAAGGAACGGATTCGGGATGCCGTAATCGGCGATCACGTCAAGGGACGACATTTGCGCTTCCTTAATTTCTGGTACTTTGGAGTTGGCATAAATGTAAGGATCTACACGATTTTGCAGAACGAATGCGCTCGGTTTCTCCAGATCGTAAAGCTTCATTTGCTCCTCGGTTTGTACCGGAAGACCGTCCTTGAAGTCGTTGGCATGCACACCGAGGACGCCGGCTTTGGAGAAAGCGATATTTTCTTCTGCAGACGTGAAGTCCAGGAAGTCGATAATTTTTTGGACTTTGTCCTCCGGCACGGAGCTTGGAATCGCCCAGATGCCATAGTAACCGCCAATCAGTGCGACGCCCTTCTGCCCTTCTCTTCCCTCCAGCACGTCAATCACAGCGATTTCGGCATTCGGGTCGACTTGCTTCATTTTTTCAATACTCGTCTCCGAGATATCCCCCACATTACTTACAAATGCGCCGGCTACGCCGGACTGGAATTTGTTGCGGGCTTGCTGCTGGCCTTTCAGAACGGGAGCGTCCTTGTCAATCAAGCCTTTGCTCCATGTGTCTCTAAGCCATTCAAGGTAATTTTTGAACTCGGGCGTCTGAAAATCACGAACGGGTTGGCCGTTATCGTCAATCGTCCATATATGTGGAACACCGAAGGCGAACAGCATGGGGAACACGGAGCCAAATGGTCCGGGACCAGCAGCACCGTCTACGCCATACACCGCCAGAGGGATTGTCGTCCCTCCTCCGGCTGGATCGTTGTCCTTAAATACCTGGAGGGCGTGTGTCAGCTCGTCGATTGTTGTAGGGACCTCAAGGTCGTATTTATCCAGCCAATCCTTGCGGATTAGCACGCTGGCTTCCCCACCGCCGTACAACCCGCGCGGTCTGGGAATGCCATAAATTTTGCCTTGAACACTCGTATTGTCCCATACCGCGTCCTCGATCAGGCTGATGTTCTCTGTGCTATCAATGTAATCTGTCAGGTCGTGAAAGGCACCCATTCGCACCAAGTTAATGTATTTGTCGTCCTTGCCACTATCGATCAGCAGCAGATCGTAATCGTTAGCGGATACAGCAACCGCAAGCTTGTCACCATAAGCCTCCGAAGGCACGAAGGACAAATCGAGCTTCACATTGCCGCGTTTCTCGATGTCAGCCTTCGCTTGATTATTGTCCGTAGACGGCGGATCGCCAAAGGTGATGGTCATCGCTTTAATCGTAGTTGTCTCCGATCCCTGAGCCGCTGTTTGTTGGCCATTTGCTGGATTGTTCGGATTACCAGCTCCGCCTTCGTTGCTGGAGCAGCCCGCAAGCGCAGTCGTCATTAGAAGTGATGCAGCTACGACTTGCGCCAGATGTTTTTTAATTGACATGTTCATCCCCCGTTTCAAGTTTTCCTCACGCTGTTGCAAGATTTATTATAGATGAGCCAGTGACTCGCTTGACATGACGGAAACAAGCGAAAGTGTCACCATTTTTAAGATGGTTTGCCGGATGTATATCTTTGAATCAAGCTGATGTACTATACTTAGTTTAGCTAATGTCATAATGAGAGGGATAGATGGATGCCGTCACCTTTTTTTGGTTTCTTAACGCGAAGCTTTTATGTTCGCATGATCTTGATTATGCTCGCCGTTTCGATCATTCCGTTAGTCGTGCTCTCCTATATCTCCATCTCAGTATCCAGCTCCACGGTGGAGAAGCAGGTGAACAAGTTAAACGCACAGTTGGTCAATCAGGTTATAGACCGCATTGAGCTGTCCATGAACCGGTTTCGTGAACTGAGTGTGCAATACTCGGGCTTGTCCTCAATTAAGAATGCGCTGGTCTCCCCTTCGGAGCTGTATTACGAAGATGTGGTACTGAAGCGTGAACTGATCTCGGTGTTGACCACCGCATCGGCCATGATCGGCAATGTTGAGGGGTTGCAAGTATACTCTGCCGTCACCGGCGAGATCCTCTCCTCCACAGAAGCCCCTTCCCGGGTCGAGCAATCGGTCTATGGACCGTTGATTGAGCTTTTCTTGAGCTCCCCCAGGACCGAGCTGTTTCTTGACCGGGACTCCATTCCCGAAATGGATATGCTGCGTGATGCCAGCGTCTATATGGCACGAATTCCGTACAACAGATACGAAGAGATGAAAGGCGTTATTCTGATCTCCATGAACAACGATCAATTCCAGCAACAGATTGAGAATATCCAGCTTGGCTCCGAAGGCTCCATCACCCTGCTCACACCAGCTGGCAGTCCGATTGCCACGACGAGCAAGCTGAGCGACGAAGAAGACAAAGAGCGAGTAGCGACCATCCTGTCGCATTGGCGTGAGCTGGGCGCACCTGATCAGTTCGCGGAGGCCTCCTCCATCATCTCGGTGAAGCAGACGGGAACGTATGACGATTGGATCGTCGTATCCGAGATTCCATCCAAGGAGCTGACCCAGGACACCGGTATTATTCGGGAGACCGTCATTTATTTCTTGGCCCTTCTGATCGTATTGGGTGCAGCGTCCGTTCTGGGCTTCGGTTATCACTTGTATCGTCCGCTTCAGGCTGTCAAACGTCATGTAAACGCAATCAAGAAAGGGCAGCTCGATGCGAGGGTTAACACATTTGCCAATAACGAAATCGGCGACCTCGGGCGAATGCTGAATGCGATGGCCATTCGGATACAGGAGCTGGTTAACGATCTGCAGGATTCGGAGAAGCTGAAGCGCCGTCTCGAGGTCCGGGCCCTCCAATCGCAGATCAATCCGCATTTTATGTACAATACCTTGAATACTATTCGTATGTTTGCCATGTTAAAGGACTATGACAAGATTAACAAATTGATGGGCCGGTTCGTCGGTTTGCTTCGCTATTCCATGGAGAACTACGACCAAACCGTCCAGCTCGATCAAGAGTTGGATTATCTGAAGGATTACGTCGGGCTGCTCAATATGCGATACAAATGCCAGATCACGTTAACGTATGAGATTGAGGAGCCGCTTGGCAGAATGCAGATACCGAAGCTTAGCCTGCAGCCCCTCATCGAAAACTCGGTATTCCACGGTATTTTGCCTAAGAAAGCCGATACCGGGCTCATCGCTGTCCGTGCCTTCACCGATCGGCAGCAGGACCGGGTCGTTGTTGAGATCCGGGACGACGGTACGGGGCTGTCTGATGAGGACTTGGAAAAACTGAGGGTGCATCTTCTGCGAGAGGAATCTAGCGAAAATATCGGCCTGCAGAACGTGAGGATGAGGCTCAAGCTGATGTTCGGTCAGTCGACTTCCATGGAGATGTTGAGTGAAGAAGGCAGTGGCCTGCTTATTCGCATCGAATTGCAGGCGGATCAGGTTCAGATCAAGGAGGAAGAATATGAGCGGCTATAAGGTACTGCTCGTCGAAGACGAGATTCCAGCCCGAACCGTATTTCGGAGCATGATTGAAGCGCGCGGAGACCTGTTCGAGCTTGTGGGAGAAGCAGAGGATGGTCAGGATGGCCTGGAATTGTATAAGCGTCATCTGCCCCAGCTGATTGTAACCGATATTACGATGCCAGGCATGAACGGACTCGAGATGCTTCGAGCGATCGAGTCCGCCACCGCAACCATGCCACAAGTGATTATATTGACCTGCCATCAAGACTTCCAGTTCGCACAACAGGCCATTCAACTCAAGGCTGGAGCTTATCTTATTAAGGATGATTGTTTGAACGATCCTGAGCTGTTGGTTCGCACGCTCGAGGGAATGACGGAGCAAGTTGTCGGTCGTGATGCGATGAGAGAGAAGCAGCAGGAGCTGGAGCAAAAGGTTCGTTCCAATGAAATCGTAATTGAGCAAAATCTGTTTCTGGAGATGCTCCGTAATCCCGTTGCTGGTGAGAAGTGGCTGCAATCTTTGAAGCAGATAGGTATCCCAGTCCACCGATCCCAGGTTTACGCCTTGATGCTGGAGCTTGATCGGAGTTCCTTGCGCTTCTCGGTCGAACTGCCTCAGGAACTCAAACTGTGGCAATTTGCCGGGGTTAATGTGCTCAACGAATTGCTTGACACACTTGGTCCTCACAAGGTAATCGCGCTGGACAAAGGAAGGTTCGTCGCGATCTTCTCCCTGACGATTGAATCTTCACTGGAGAGACTGATAGACCAGGTTGCGGATTCCTTCTCAAAATATCTGAAGATGGACAGCTTGGTTCTGCTTCGAACGTTCCCGTCAGGGCTTCAGGATTATATGGGCGAGCTAAAGTCTTGGGTGTCCGCCGCTTATCCATTTTTTTATGATAACCGACCGACTCTTGGCGGTGGCGCCTCCTCGGCGGAACGAATCAGGTATACACATATCCCGGAGCAGTATGTCCGCTTTTGGGGCAAGGTGTTGAAGGGGGCATTACTGGAGTCACATGTAAGTTCAGCTGCGGTGGAGCACGAACGAAAATCCTTTCATAAACAAGCCATGGAGCACAACTGGGACCCCGAGCAAATGAAATCGCTATACCTTCGGATTTTTCTGGAGCTTAGTCAGTTTAGGCATGAATCTGACGGGATGTCGGATATAGAGGCCACTTTCCGAAAAAGGCTGGAGCAATGCCAGACCTTTGACGCCGTTCATGATTCTACGGTCGCCTGCTTCCGCCAGCTTAAGCTGTTGCAGGGGGAACGAAAGCTCGACGCTTCCATTGCCAAGATCGTGCAGCGGCTCCACGAGAACCTGAACGAACCGTTCAAGCTGGAGGAGCTCGCTGCGTCGATCAACTATAGTGTGCCATACTTCAGCAGCATGTTTAAGAAAACAACGGGTGAGAGCTTCGTCCAATATCTCAATAAATTGCGACTGGAAAAAGCGAAGCTGCTGCTGTTGACAACGGACCGCAAGACCTTCGAGATTGCCGAGGACATTGGGTTTGAAAATTATCGCTCGTTCAACCGGCTCTTTAAGCAGGCTATTGGCCTTACCCCCTCCGACTTCCGCAAGCAAGGTGTCGAAGGCCATTCAGCGTTTTCTTCAACACTTTAATTTCTAAAATCAAATGAGACTTGGTTGGTACTGGCGCTGACCGTATAGGTGCGATTGGCCCCTGACTCCCAGACGACATTGTTGGCTCCATCCCTTTTGATCGCTTTATACTCGAACGTCGTACCGACTGGCAAGTTGACGGTAAAGCCCCAATGCGGGTAATTGGCCGTGCTGCCTGGACCAAACGCTTGACTGACGTTCCAGTTCCCCAGCGCAGGGATGTTGCCAACCAAATAGATATTCTGTCCCATCACCGTTGTTGCATTTCTCACGGTAAACGTGACATTCACAGACTGCGTGTCGTTATAAAGGACAGCAATTGTACCGCCAGCGATGTTGCCGGTAATTCTGCCATTGGCTACCGTAAATGTGCCACTGCCCGTTGCTTTGTTGACGTAGACTCCGTTTGCCAGATTCGTAGGCTGATTGATCGCTGCATTGCCACCCAGATTGACAATAGTCATTCCTTTATTACCACGCTCAATCAGCATGATCTCGTTCCCTTGATTCCGCAGGTACTCACCCTGACCTGCCATGGCATTATGGAATTTGTTCACGGCCACAACATCCGGATCTTTCCACAAATTATTGCCGGCTGTTCCCAAACTCGCAGCGAATTTACCGGTTCCTGCCGGACGGTTGAAGAATAAGGGCACCGTGTGGGCTCTCGCCGCGATAATGGCCCACCCCATCTTGATTTGCCAGTCGTTCATATTCGTGGATTCATCACCAAGGTTGGCATACGTATCATGGGACTCCACCCAGGTTACCAGCTTGGAAGGTGCAACGTTGGCTGCATTGAAGTTAAAAGCCATATTCACATTCTTGGCGTTATTAAATCCGACCGCGTGCCGCACATTGTCACCGTAATAAGAAGCTGTAACATTCAAATAATTAGCATACTGCGCAAAAGCATCCGCTCCGCCCTGCAGAACTTCTCCATAGTTATACAGGCTGGATGGGTTATTCAATGAGCCTAACACGCGGGTCCAGAAATTCGAGGCACCAGCTGGATCGGTAGGCAGCTCAATATGCTTGGCTGCATCAAATCGGAATCCATCCGCACCAAGTGAAATGGCATCATTCAGAAAAGCGATGATTTTATCTTGCAGCTCTTGATTACTGGTGTTCAGGTCGGGCAAGCCAATACCAAGCTGCGTCACTTGCCAGCGATCATTCCAGTTCGTAATGCCACTTAGCTGATGCCAAAAATAAGGGTTGTTCCGAATGGAAGGGTCAACATTGTAAGCCGGTACATATTGTAACGACCCGTCAATGCCTGCATTTCCTGTGTGATTAGCAACCACATCGACAATAATGTTGATCCCGTAAGTCGCAGCCTCAGCGCATAGCTGTCTAAACTGCTCTCTTGTTCCTAGCTGTGCGTTACCAATATTGAAATTGATCGGCTGGTATAAGATCCACCACAGATTTCCGGCCATCGTGTTTTCCTTAACACCCTGGATCGGCGAGGTCTGAATCGTTTTGAAGCCAGCGGCAGCAATTTCCGGCAAGCGACTGCGGATTGTATTAAATGACCAGTTCCATGCATGCAGAATGACGCCATCTTTTGTTGCCGCAGGCAAGCCAGGATCTGCAGCTTCTGCTACTTGCATTCGTAGGATGTTTGAATTGTTTGCGCTTTCAAAATGGAGTGCAAATGGCTGAGTAACGAACACGAGAATCAGAATTGCGCTTAAAAGCCTCTTTACCGCTTGATTCATTTTTCAACTCTCCTTCTTTAGGTTAGATTGAACTTCTTAACTATAGCACCGCTTACATTTTGTGGAGTTAGAGATCCTTTGCGAGTGTAGACGATAATTATCCGAAATGGAATTTTGATCCAAAAACTCTCTACCCTCTTTGTATCTAAATATCTAACTCCATTTGTAAAAAAAACCGTCCCCCTAAATGCAAGGGACGGTCTTGTTATTAGAACTTCTCCATATCCTCGTCAATTTCTTCTTCGTCATATTCCATGTAAAGGATGCGATCGAGAAAGTAAGCAGGATCAGCGAGGAAAGCTTCCCAGGTCATATCATGCACAATAAAAATCCAATCATGCTCTTCATCGATGCTTATAAATTGCTGTCTGGCGGGACACCAACTAATGACTCCGTTGGCATCGTAGTTATCTAATTCCAGCAGCAGGTCATACACTTCATACCCGTACACCTTAAATGAAGTGACTTCAAATACATTGCGAAAAATGAGATATTCGTTATGGTTTCCTTCAAATTCTAGTCTTTTGTTCTCCGTCCCCAACGTTTCGAGGATATGCTCAGGAACACCCGCAGCTGTTAATTTCTTCATTACATATGCATAATCATGAAACTCCTCAGGTTCTTTTTCTATAATCATTTCTGCAATCTCCGGATAACCCGATACTTTGGCATAAATAGATGCTCGCGTACCGAGTAAATCATGATAAGTTACGTCGGCTCCGCGCTCCAGCAAATACTTAACGACGTCTTCTTGTCCAGCTCCAGCTGCCAGCATGATAGGTGTATCTCCATATGGGTGCACGCTGTCAGGCTCAGAATAATTAATATCTAACCCTTTTTCTACCAGTTGTTTTACCAGCTCCAATTCACCTTCCCAAGCTGCATTTCTTAGTAACCAATCCGGATTTAATTCATCGCTCATAGGTATTCTCCTTCAGTTCAATTCCTACATGTTCAAGCGTACCTATCTCGTTTATCGGTTAGGACTGGATAATTTTATAGATAATGTTAATCTATTCGCACAAAAAAACGCCTGCTGGCGTTCATGCTCTAATTTCGAGGCGCGAGAACGCTTCAGACGTCTGTTGGAGGGCACCTCCATATGAGTTTCCGGCTCTAACGCTTGCGACGAGAGTGTCGGTTATTGGTGAGCAACCTTGGTAATGAGTGATAATAGAGGATCACCAATTAGTAAGGGAACTGAGCGACGTTATATTGGATTTTCAGCGTGTTTTTATATTCTAACGGAACTCACCGCCGTTATTAAAGGAAAATCCCAATAAAAACGTAGGTTTTAGCCTCCATAAGGTCCTTCAGTTCCGTTAGATTTTGAAAACTAGGGCTTTGCGCTTGGATAACGTCTGTCAGTTCCGTTAGCTTGGCTTATAGTCGAATGAACTCCATTACACCGATTGAATTAAACTTCACATTCTCGATGCACTCGAGTTTTGCTGAATGTACAATTCACCGAACAACTCTTTGGTCTGAAACGTACCTGCTGGCAATTCTGATTGGAGGAAGGCTTGGACCTGGTGCTGCTCCAGATTATACATCACTTCGATTTCTTTGGTGAACAAGAGGTCTTGCTCTGTTAACCATTGACTTAAGGAAGGAAGCTTCTTGGGCTGCAGCGGTCTGTCTGTGAGCTGCTTCAGTGCCTCCACGTACGTCTCGTGCGGCCGGGCACCTACAATCTTCACACCCTTATCCTCTTCGTTGACCAAAATGATGGTTGGAAAACCACGGACGCCCAAGCTGGCTGCCAGCTCAAAGTCTTGATTTAGCAAGTCTTGCGCAGCTTCCTCTTGCGATTGTTCGTACACCCGTTTTCCATCTAGCCCCATCGTATTCACGAGGTCCACGAGCACCTGCGCTTCCCCAATATTACGGTTGAACGCAAAGACCGCTTCTCTGGCTTTTCTCAAAAACTCCATCGCTCTACCTGCATGATCTCGCTCAATGACCTTGTATACATGGGACGGAGGGTAGGAAGATAGAATGGGATTGTCCCTCCATAAGGAACCATCGATGGGCATTCTGGAGTAAACGCCAACCTCCTTCCAATGCTATTCTACATCAGCAGGCTTTTGTATCCCATTAGCACGGTCCGCAAACCCATGCCAGCTTGCCAGCAGGCCTCCCATGAGCGGTTGAACCTTCACCTGATCTCCATATTCATGAAGAAACCGATTCAATACCGGTTCCAATGCCCAGCAATGAGAGCATATCGGGTCGGTCGCGTAATATAAAGTGAGAACAATATAACGAGGTGCCGCCCCGGGTTGAATATTCGCTTACCGACTCTGGCAAAGAACTGGTTCCATGGATCGAATACATCGTAATGTGGGGACAGAAAAATCAGGTTAATTTGGACACCCAATCCACATAGGCTCAGCGCCAAAAAAGATCCAGCCCTTGATTGCGGGCTAGATCTTTTTTTGTTTGTCAGTAAAACGAATTTTCGTATACCTTCCCGGTGTGTGCATCAAGCACTTCAGGAGTCCGTTCGTTAGCTCGGCCAATCATTCGATACACTAGTTCGTAAGGGGCCTCTCCCGCGCTGGCATTGTGCATTCGTTCCCATTGCAAACGCAGCTTGGCCTGTTCCATCCATCGGAGGATGGCTGTCTGGGAATCAAATGAAGGCACGGGCTCCAGCTTCTTTAACTGTTCTGGCCTTATGGAGGGGGACATCAAGCTTTTGACCCTCCCATTGGAGCGGTCAACGGCTAGTTGATAGCATTCATCCCGGAGAGGTACGTCTTGAACATATACACCAAAGCGAATGTATTCCAAACGATCTTCGTCGTCGGTCTCTTCAGTTAGAAGCTTGAGATACGGCAACATGTCGGCTGCCAGTCCTCGGACATAGTCCATGGCTACTTCTATACATGCGTCTCGATCCCAGGTTGGTGGAGCTAGTTGATCTGACTTACCATGCGAAGCAAAGTCAATCAGTTGTCCGGTTTGGCTGTCTACTCGCGCCTTGACCGCTCCCTCCATCTGTTCAGCCCAATAAGCCTTCCAAGACCGGTCATTCTTGGCTGGACGCCCTTCAGTCCGTTGCTTCCACACCATCATCTTGGTGTTCGAGTCAATATTGTCGTTTTGTACGAACTGAAATTGGTCGTTGTCTACGCCAATCCATTCTTCCAGGCTCCGTGGTGGCGGGAACTCACCTGGCCACTCGTCCAGTGTTCTTGGATCAGAGGGGACAGCTTCTGCCCTATAGGCTGTCGGGACTTCCTCCTGTGATGATGCAGAATAGATTAGTCCTCTACTTCGGGGGGCGTAAACAAGATGGACCTGATCGTCACCATCCGTGTACACGGTTTTGTCCAATACGCAATATTCCACATGTAGCGACAAATTCGCCTTCATCCACGCCATCTGTTCCTCTTCTGGTGTGATCATGGTTGGGAGTGCTGGCCCTGGAACGGTTCCGTAGTACCTGAATCCGACCACGCGACCGCTGGGGTGAACCATAATCAGGCATCCCGTCTCAGGAAGCGGTAGCCCCATCGCCTTCTGCTGTCGTGTGTACCCAAACATCCCTTCCATCCACTCCATCTCACAATACGGAAAATCGCGCCGTGCGCCGGGATAATGATCTTCCAGGAATTGCTCTGCCTGTTGTTTGAGCTCCTCCTCAGATAGCCGTGTCTCCTTGTCAAATGAGGCCCAGGAAATGGCATAGTCCAGCAAGTTGCCGTCCCTGGAGAGCGTGGCAGAAACAGCGTCATCGCTTCCCGTTTTAACCCATAAGAATCCCGCTTCTCCCCTCCCTGTTCCCCTCATGGTGTTCTCTTGATATTCATTGACGATCAGATCATAATCCGGTGAAACGGCAAACAGGTGCTCTGCCTGTTGTCTTAACTGAAGGCGTAATGTATCCAGCTCTCGTTCGAGAACATCTTGAGCCATTTCGTTGCGCAAATGTTCCAGCCCCTTCCGTAATTGTGTCTTCACAGTACCTAATGGCATGTCCAGGAGGTGGGCGATTTGCTGCTGGGTCAGGTCCTTCTTATATTTCAAGAATAGAAGCTGACGCAGCTTCGGATTCAGACTGGCCAATGCACGCTCCAGATCCAGAGTTTGATCGATATCCGTAACGGCCGCGGGCTCTTGCGCCTGCGGGTCGTCGCTCAGGTGAACACGCTTGGATTTGTTCAAATGATTGAGCGCCCGGTTCACCACAATTCTGGTAAGCCAGCTCTCAAACGCTTCGGCTTGCTGCAGCGTATGCAGTGACTCATAAGCCTTAACCAGAGCATCCTGTACGATATCCTCCGCATCCTTGGACTCCCGCACATAATGGCGAGCCACTCGGTGCAGCTTATCCGTTCGCTCCTGTATAAGAGAAACGAAAGCATCGTGATCTCCGTTTTGTGCGGCCTTGATTTGTTGCTGTGCATCGATCATTGTCTTTCACCTCCTGTTCTATAGACAGCTGACTCGGGGGTTTGGATTTAATTAATGTACCATAGGCACAAGTTTTTTTGGATTTTTTGTAGTCGATAAGACTTTCAGACATAAAAAAACCACGTTTTGGCGTGGTTTATGATACAAAAATGCTAGTCGGTTTTTAAATCCAACCAACGCGTCTCTTCCGCTGTTAATTGAACATTCAATGCCTTGGCGCTGGAATACAATTCACCTGCATTCGCCGGTCCGATCAGCGCACATGTAGGGAACGGTTGCTGGAGCACGTAAGCGAGCGCGATTTGGTTGGCATCCGCCCCTTTCTTCTCTCCGAGTACAGTAGCCCTGCGGTGTCGTTCCCAGTTAGCGTCGCTGTAGTACACACGTACGATCTCTTCATTGTCCCGATTGTCTGGAGCATATCGACCGGTGAAGAATCCAGCTGCCTGCGAGGACCAGGACAGCAGTGGAAGCTGCGTACGCTCATGCCAGAGGACATCGTCTGTATCCACAGATACGCAGCCGGGCCATCTAGGCTCATTCGCCCGTGCCAGACTTAGATTGGGACTGTTGCAAGCGAATCCGGTCAAGCCGTGGTCGGCCGCGTAAGCGTTTGCTTCTTCCAATCTCGCAGTCGTCCAATTGGAAGCTCCCAACGCCTTGCATTTTCCCTCTTCGAGCGGCTTTTGCAACAATTCGATGATTTCCCCTACCGGTTTGTCGGCATCATCCCGGTGGAGCATGAAGATATCGGCATAATCCGTCTGCATTAAGTCTAACGAATAGTTCAAATCCTCTTCCACGGCCAAGAGGTTGATCCTCGGGCCACTAGCATCGTGATGAGCGCCTTTGACGATTAGAACGTACTCGGAACGGTTGCCTTCCTCCGTCATCCACTTCCCAATGGCCCCCATTCCCCGTGGTCCATACACCCTGGCAGTGTCCAGACAATTGCCGCCAATGGAAGTGTAAGCATCAAGCAGCGCAGAGGAATTCTCCATCTGCTCGTCGTTTAACAGCATCGACCCAAGAATCAATTGCGATACCGGTTGATCCACCCCGGCGATACGAATGGATCCCATTGGTTGTTCAGACATGACACTCTTCCCCCTACTTGGTTTCGTTTTTCTTTATTTCATAGATGTATATTGTTATTATAATTTCAATACATCCCTTTGTATATGACACGATATTGCAAGAGATGTAACGATATTGTTCTGGAGGCTTATATGAGGACGCACTTGACACTACCCTTGATGGACTCTAATCCGTTCCTGGTATTTCCTGAATCCACAGGGCGCTACATGGATGAACCAGATCACAAGTTGGAGCGCTTAGCTCATAACACCCCTCACTTCAATCTGCATTATGTGAAGTCAGGGGAAGGTTTCGTTGAAGTGGATGGTCAGTGGGAGCCGCTCTATGCCGGGGATGCGTTCCTCTACTTCCCCAATCAACATCAGAAATATAGAACAAGTGAGAGCAATCCCTGGGACGTGTACTGGCTGCATTTTTATGGAGATCGACTGGCCGAGATTCTTACAGAGCAAGGATTCCGGCAATCCGTCATCTGGTCGACTCGTCACGGAAAGGCGCTTGAAGCCTCTATTCAACACCTGATCGACGTAGTTGAAAGCTCCAAGCTGCTGCGGCCCTCCGCTCTGTCGACAGCAACCTACGGCGTGCTCGCCGAATTTATGGAGCAAGCGGTGCCTTTTCGTTTGCGGAGGAAACACGATACAAAAGAAGCGATTAGGGAGCTACTCCCGGCGATGCAGGATTCCGCCTGCCAGCCTTTTGTGCTCGAGGATTGGGCAGCTCAAATCGGGGTAACCCCTCAATATTTCTGTAAGCTCTTCCGCAAATCCACCCAGATGTCACCGATGGACTTTATCACCCTCTGTCGGATTCGCCGTGCGAAACAGCAATTAATGGATGATTTGGATTATCCGGTTGGTGAGATTGCTCAGATGTGCGGCTATCCCAGCGTGAGTTATTTCATTAAACGATTCAAAGAAAAAGAAGGCCTGACACCGGCAGCCTATCGCCAGCATCATTCCTTCCCGTAATCCTAGTCGAACGTATTACTCGTCAACCTCATGTTCAGCTGCTATATTCATCTTAAGCGTGACGCTCAACACCTGGTAATTGTCGAGCTCATCTATATACCAACGATGTTTGCCATGGTCTACAGGCTCCGCATGGCCATCCATGGTGTTGGCCTGGATCTGGAGCCATCCCCCGATGGTATCTACATTCTCACTGTTTTCAAAGTTAAGCCCAAAGCGTGCTTCCAGCAAGCTGAGCAGTACTCTGCCGCTGATACGGTATTCATTTGGCGCTAGCTCGACGATATCTTCGACTTCATCTGTGTCGAACTCATCCCGGATTTCCCCGACAATCTCTTCGAGGATGTTTTCCATCGTGATAATGCCCGCCGTGCCGCCAAATTCGTCGATCACCAGTGCCATGTGTACCCCTTTTTTCTGCATTTTGACGAGTGCATCATGCAGCGGAGTGGATTCATGGATGACGAAGATCTCGTGAATCAGTTCCTTCATGTCGCCCATCCGCTTCGTGGCCATTTGCGTGACAAATTCCTTGGCGTTAATGAAGCCCACGATGTCATCCTTATTTGAATCCTGGGTTACTGGAAACCGGGTATAACGATACTCATCGATCAGGTGCAAGATGTCCTCGGGACTCATCTCCATGTCGGCGGCTATAATCTGTGTGCGAGGCACCATGACATCTTTGGCCACCCGCTCGTCAAAGGAAAAAATATTATTTAAATAAGCAAGCTCGGTTTGATTAATTTCTCCACCCTGATAGCTCTGCATCATGATGATTTTCAACTCATCTTCCGAGTAGGCTTGCTCATGCCCAGCCGGCTTGACGCCGAACGCACGCAGCAGAATCTGCGCGGAGCCGTTCAGCAACCAGATCAATGGAAACAGCAAGGTGCCGAACCACACGAGAGGCCTGGCCAAGATCAAAGTCATCCGTTCCGAGAACTGAATTGCCAGGGTCTTGGGCGCCAATTCACCAACGACGACGTGCAGAAACGTCATGATCCCCATCGCCAAGGCATAGGAAATGACAGTGCTTACCGCTGCCGCGATTCCCCAATCCTCGAAGATTGGATGCAGTAGCCGTTCGACGGTCGGTTTGCCGAGAGCACCAAGTCCGAGTGCAGTAACGGTAATCCCCAGCTGACAGGCAGAGAGGTAGTAATCGAGATTGGTTACAATCCGTTTGGCAGCGAGTGCTTTCTTATTGCCTTCAGCTACCAATTGGTCAATTCGGCTAATCCGGACTTTAACCACTGCAAATTCAGAGCCTACGAAGAAAGCCGTCAAAAGAATCAATAATGCTGCAATGCTCAGGTTAATAATCGTGGATATCTCCAATCCCTTCCCTCAAAATCGAGGGTTTCACCTCCATAGATTCAATTGGTTTACGTTGGATTCCATTTCAACCGCGACGTGGTCAAACTGCGGCAAGCAAACATTACCTTCCCAATGCCTGCACCCCCCCTCTTCTATTCTCATTTAATTATAAAAGTATTCTTATAGAAATTATAATTACAACATTGTAAGGATAATAAAAAAACCATCCAAAACAGCATCAATGCATGCTAGAATTTAGATGGGTTATTATTTTGAGTCTATTGCAACGAAAGTTTCTTGCATGGAGGTAGCACGCAGCGCTCACGGCACTACGATTTCAAATAACAGGGAGTATTTTTTCCGCTAAACGGTCTGTATCGCGCATGAATTTAAGATGATGGCTTCTATTTTCCGCTAAGCGCTGCAATTAATAAGGTAACCAATGGTTAGTTAGCCAATAACGGAACATATGCGCCATATCCATCTCTCTAGCAACTCTCCATGAGAGGTACAGCACGCGCTATTTTAAGTCCAGCCCCAGAAGAAACCGTCACGATCCCAGGCAGCTTTTCCGCGATGGAGCTTTTTGAATAGCTTCTTCACTTCTTTATCTATGGATTGGTTTCCATTCTCGTTCGTGTACAGGTACTGCTCGCCATAATTGTCCGCAATGTGCTGTACCACGTCTTCCTGCCGCAGGATGCCCCGTTCTTTTACCTCTGCCAGCATCCAGTCTGCTATTTCAGCTGCTTTACTTTCCATGCTTAGTCGTCCTCGCTTCATCATGAGAATCTATATGCGATATTATATCACTACGCCGTCCTTTGTTAAAATTGCTTTATCGGTTGCACGAAAAAGACCACGCTTAACTTGGTCCATCAAGAAGTAGATGCACCCCCGTCTCCACCACGTCTACTGTAACACACCTTTCTTCCTCTATTTGCTCGCATCCCAGCCCTGCACCCGCATACTATATGGCTTCTATATTCCGCTATTCCTCGTTCTGGAGGTTCATTCAACATATTGTGGCTTGTATTTTCCGTTATTGCCGAATTTACCAGGTAAAATTACGGTCTTCAGGCTCTATAGCGGAATAAATGCGCCACAAAGTCTGCGAACAAAGGTTTTCTAACCAAATAGCGGAAAATATGCGCCACTTCATTGCAGGCTGCAAGGTTGTACGCACCACTGAACTCAACACAGAACTCCAATTGAACACAACAACCCCTAAACCACCTTAATTCAGGTTCATCTAACCAGTTCACCTCTGGTATTTTTTAATGAGCTTCATCTTGAGATCCAACGCGGCTTGGCTCAAATGCACTCTGTATTTCTCTGGATTGGTCTTCCGAAGATATTGCGGCCAGAAGCGGCTGATTTCGTCCTCGTGATGTTGACGGATCTCTGTAATGGAAGGCAAGGTGTACACACACTCTCCATTCACAAATATAGGTTGCAATAGTGATATGGCCTCGTAGTCCCGAATCACTTTGTCCATGAGCGGATGGGCTGGATCAACTAGATGAATGGGATCGCCCGCTGCAACGTCACTTTCACTCCGCAAAGCTATATAGTCTGCCTCTGCTCTTCCCGTCTCACGGTTAATCAACCGATAGACTTGCTTTACGCCGGGATTGGACACCTTCTCCAGGTTACCCGAGATCTTGATGACAGGCTCCTCGCTGCCATTATTCTCACGGGCCACCAGCTTGTACACCCCACCGAGTGACGGTTGATTCGCAGCCGTTATGAGCTGGGTGCCGACACCCCATGTATCGATTTTTGCTTGCTGCGCTTTCAGATCCATAATAATGTTCTCGTCCAGGTCGTTCGAGGCAATGATTCTAACATAGTCTAAACCTGCTTCATTCAGCATATCCCTCGCCACTTGAGACAGGTAGGCTAGGTCGCCACTATCCAGACGAATGGATTGGAGTCTTTTCCCCTTTTGCTCCAGATATTTAGCTGTTTGGATGGCATTCGGAACGCCACTTCGTAGCGTATCATACGTATCCACGAGCAAAGAAACCTGATCTGGCAAGGCATCGGCAAATTTATGAAAGGCTTCTTCTTCCGTATCATGATTCTGAATCCACGCGTGAGCATGCGTGCCCTTGGTCGGAATTCCAAATAGCATGCCTGCCCTCATATTAGAAGTCGCATGGAATCCGGAGATATAGGCCGCTCTTGCTCCCCACACGGCTGCATCTGCTTCCTGCGCTCTTCGGGTCCCGAACTCGAGAAGTGTATCCCCTGAGGCGACACGCTTAATTCTGGAGGCCTTGGTGGCGATAAGGGTCTGGTAGTTCATAAAATTCAGCAGCGCCGTCTCAACTAGTTGGGCTTCAAATACTCTCGCCTCGACTCGGATTAAAGGCTCCTGGGCAAACACTACTGTGCCTTCACGAACCGCGTGAAGGTCGCCGCTGAATTTAAATCGTCTGAGTTCCTCTAAAAACCCTTCGTTATAATTCTCTTCTTGGGTCCTCAGATAATCGATGTCCTCGTCCGTGAAAGTCAAATGAAGCATATAATTCACGATTCGTTCCAAACCTGCAAAAACAGCATAGCCGTTACCGAACGGCAGCTTGCGAAAATAAGCCTCGAAAACGGCCTTGTCGTTTAAGGAGCCATTGACCCAATGGGCGTACATCATGTTAATCTGATATTTGTCCGTATGAAGCGTTAAATTCCCATAATCCACAATCATCACCTCATCCCCACTATCGTCAAATCCGAGTTCCAACATACCTTTCCTATTACACAAAAATCCACCTGTTCTCACGGGGAGTTACGGTGGATTATCATTGTTTATCTTATCCTGTTGTTCCGTCTTCTCTACTCCTACGAGCACCTGCCATCAAGAGTGGGATGCTCAGCACAAATGCGCCTGTGACAAGCCAGATCGGGATCTGTGGGGCAATGGAATAAGCCCAGCCGCCAATAATCCCCGAAGGTGAGACGACGAGTAATACGAGCACGGATAGGACCGCGAACATTTTGGCCCGGCGTTCATCATCGATCGCGTTGGCAACGACCGCTTCCAGATAAGGTGCGGTAATCATGGTCGCCCCAGCGGCAAGCACGGTACTGATCACGATCCAGCTTATAGCTCCCGGCGGGGTCAATGCCAGAATAGCATTGGAGATTGCTGACAAGATGAAGCCCCACAGCATGGTCCGACTCATCCATCTCTCCGTAATGCGCGGCACCACCAGCCACAACACGATTAGCATGACGATCGAAGAAACAGCCGGTACCAGCGAGATCCAATCGTCCGCCATGCCAATCTCATCCTTCAGGAATAGCCCCAGATACGTGCCTTTGACCATCATCTGGAAGTTGAACAGGATGTAGACGCCGAACATGAGCAGCAAGCCACGATCAGCCAGGACAACCCGAATCGTAGCGAGATAATCCCTCAAGCTTGCGTTCAGTCCGAGCTCGCGGGCTTCGCGCTTTTTGCGGTAGCCCATCTCCGTCTCCCGCGTCGTGTAATGGCGGCCCAGGAACTGAGCCGTCATCAGCACAAAGGCAATCAAGTACATGATCCGAACGCCCGTGATCAGCCCATAATGATAGACGAGCAATCCCCCAAGTGGTGCGAACAAGCCGCCAATCACGCCGATGACTTGCAGCACAGTGAAGACATAGGAACGTTCCCTGGGCTCTGTATCCTCGACGAGCAAACAGTAAAATGCCGTATGTGGTACGCGTTGAAACCCGTTAATGAGCGCGGCGATCACAAAAAACCAGAAGTTCTGAGATACCGCCCACAGGAGTGTGCCTACGGACCAACTGAGTAGATCGAAGGTGAGTAGCGCGGCTTTTCGGCCCATCCGGTCTGTTAAGTATCCGCTGAGAAATGACGAGAGCACTTGAACAATCAAGGAGAGCGTCGTCACCCAGCCGATCTGGGTCTCGCTGAGACCGAGCTCGCTCATATAGAGCGTAGCATAGGTGGCGAACATGCTGTATGGAATAAGAAATAAGGGTTCAAAAGCAAGACAGCCGCGGCTGTTGCCCTTAAGCCTGGGGAATAACATAGACGTCAAGGCTCCTCTTGATGGGTATAAGTTGCATTATCTATCCTAGCGCGGTCAGGCGGATTCGTCTATAAGAAAAAAGTCTCTTGTGTCTAGCCGTCAAACTTATTCAGTTTGTTATTTTTGCAACGGCATCCCATACGAGACTTGGATGTAGCTGGGGAATCATATGAGCAATGCCTTCCCACACGAGTAGTTGGGAATGAGACACCTCCTGGTGCAGGCGGGAGCTATGCTCCCGCGTATCAAACGGGTCGTCTGCTCCGACGGCGATAACGAGAGGCAAGGAAATTTGATTGTATTTGTCTGATAGTCTGGTGACAGCAGGAAGAAATTGAAGCACGTCTTCACGGTTTGCTCTGAAATGTTCTGGACGCAGCCACAGGGCCCTGGCTTCTAAACGATAGTCTTGTGGAACCTCTTCTGGAGCAAAGGTGGCAGTCAGGATACGATCGGATAGAACAGGCCCCACAACGGCAAGCATTGTGCGAAGAATAGTCGGGCCAATCATCGGAGTCGTAACCGCGGCCGAAATGACATCCCCTTTTGCTGCCGGGTAACCCTCCTTGTACATCCCCCCTCCCAACGAAACCACGCCCGCTAACTCATCTGGATATTGAAGCGCATAAGCCAGAACGAGCAGACCGCTCCAAGAATGACCGACAAGGACAGGACGCTCTACACCAAGTGCTATCAGGGCATCGCGGATGAGACGTGCCTGCTCCTCGGGTTCTGCTTGCTTGGGCCGTTCGCTGTAGCCATATCCGGGCCGGTCAAATGCAAACGCTTGATATCCTTGTACAGCAGCCTGCTCCATGACGTGACGAAAATCATTACCCGAAAGCAAGCCGCCGTGCAAAAAGACGACAGGTGGATCCCCTTCCCTGCCTGTTGTGTAATAATGAAGACGAATTCCGTCAACGGAAACAAATTTTCCGCTCGCAGGAAACTTTTGTTCTGCTTGGTTGAATTGATAATGATTGTACATGAATAAAAACAGGAGTAAGATTCCACCAATCACTAGCCAGTACATCCTCTTTCTCCACCTCTCTCTCACTGTATCACATCCTCGTAAATGTATGATTCAAATACTTTTGAGTATGTTTATTGCATGGGGGAATGAAGCATCCGGCAGTTAACTTATAAAGAAGGCTTGTCTGGGCGGAAATATTCCCACAGGAATGAAGAAACGGTCTCAATATAAGTATCTAGACCGTTTTTTTCCGGATCAATCATCCATTCTACGGCAGTTCCTTTCATAATCGAATCAATGAGCAATGCAGCATGTTGGGGATCTGCTTGTCTATTCAGTTTATCTTGATTCTGAAGTTCGGCAATAAAATCACTGACTCCTTGCAAAAATTCACGTTGCAACCGAACTAGTCGTGCCCGTACATCCGGTTCCCGGCTAGCCACAACGAATTCCATAAATAGGCCCGGATATCCTTGAGGTTCAGACAAACCGCCCAATTGCATTTTTAGCCAATTTTCTAATGATTGTTGTGGGTGTTCCGACTCAAGCATGAAATGGGCGTTGCTGGAAAACATTCGAATCTGTGTATGCAAGTGCTGCTCCAATAATGCCAGAAAAAGCTCTTGTTTACTCGTAAAATGCCAATATACGGCTCCTTTGGTCATTCCCGCAGACTCGGCTACTAAATCGAGTGAAGCCTGATTGTAACCCTGTTCAGAAAACACGGACCCAGCAGCTTCGATAATACGGTATCGGGTATCTCGATGCGTCACTCCACCACTAGTCTGTTTGTTCCGCAACCAATCTCGCATTTGTGTTTTCCCACCAAAATATCGACGGACTGTCGTCCAGTGCACTCCCGCAGACTCAGCTACCTCAGCAAACGTAATCTGGTCATAAGGTTTTTCTAACGCTAAACGTTCAGCTGACTTGTAAACGTCATTTTTGCTCATTATATGATCTCCTTTTGTGCTATTTAGATACTCATAAGTATGTATAGATTGTATCATATCGCTAGACCTTGAACAACGATTTCGAAAATCAAAGAAACACAGTAGCATGCAGCCACTGTGTTAGCATTCCTATTATAAAATCGGCGACAACAGCCTTGCAACCGCCTGTTTGAACTTGGCGACCATCGTACGCTTGCTGTAGAGCTCCTTGGTCAGTTCCATGCAGACTTCACTGTCTTGCAGGAACAGCTCGTATAGCTCCTTGGCAATGTCGGCGTCATAGACGAGCGCGTTTACTTCAAAGTTCAAGCGGAAGCTGCGTGGATCAATATTCATGGTGCCAACCGAGGCAACCTCTTCATCGACGACGATGGTTTTGGCGTGCATGAAGCCTTTTTCGTATTGCAGGATCTTGACTCCATACGGCAGCAGCTCTCCAACATGGGAGAGGGTCGCCGAATAGACAAACGGATGATCTGGCTTGTTCGGAATCATAATCCGGACATCTACCCCCGACAGGGCCGCCATTTTACAGGCATCCATGAAGCTGACGTCAGGAATAAAGTAAGGGGTCTGAATGAAGATGCTGCGCTTCGCCTTCAGAATCATCTTTAAATACATGTACTTCAGATGTTCGGTTTGGGAGTTCGGACCGCTCGATATAATCTGAATGGCACTATGACCGGGATGATGATCCGGACCGAACGAGAAATGATCTTCGATATTGTTGCGCTCATAATTGGTAGCTTTGCTCCAGTCCATGATGAAACGACCCTGGATCAGAGCGACCGCCCCGCCTGTAATCCGAAAATGTGTGTCCCGCCAATACCCCATGCGCTCGTTAAGTCCCAAGTACTCGTCCCCAACATTAAATCCGCCCACATAGCCTACTTTGCCATCTATGATGCACAGTTTACGGTGATTGCGGTTGTTGATCCGAAGGTTGATAAGCCGAAACCAGGATGGGAAAAAAGCCGCCACTTCTCCCCCATGCTTAATCAATTCGCTGAAAAAGGAAGGCGACATGCGTCTCGAGCCGACCTCATCATAGAGTACGCGGACTTTTACGCCTTCCTTGGCTTTCTCGGTTAAGAGATCGCGCAGCTGCTTGCCCAGATTGTCGGGCTTAATAATGTAATATTCAATATTGATTTCGTCCGTCGCTTTGCGGATATCCGCAAACAACGCATCAAACTTCTCCTGGCCGTCATGATAAATCTTTACTTCATTATTTGTCGTCACCAACGCGTTTGACGATTTCAAATTCATTTTTACTAGATTGGAATACGTTTGAAGCAGACCGTCATGCTTATGTACGTCTTGAAATTGCTTGTCCGCCGTGTCCTGGAAAAAAGCAAGCTCCTCGGAGGTGAGCTGGAAGAAGTTTTTTTGCTTCAACTGGCGTCCCAAGAAAATGTAAACCAAGAATCCCACTACCGGGATAAAAAATAAAACCATCAACCAGGCCCACGTTGAGCCGATATCGCGGCGTTCGATGAAAACCACGATACCGGCGAAGATAATGTTGACGATCGTTGCGATCGATAGGATTAGTGTCGTGATATTCCCGATCTCCAAGACGTTCCCCCTCTTTATATGATGTCGCCCTTCATCTTAGCATCCCTCAAGGGCTTATTCAATCAAAATGTAGCGTAGCCACTCAGCTTGGCTGGATTCTGCAACAACGCCAAGAAGATCGCAATCCCCTTGGTTCTCAAGGAATTGAGATCTTCTTTCATTGTGTCCTTATTGCCTTCCTTAGAACAGGTCAGTTACTGCACCTTTTGAGGCAGAGGATACAAGTTTTGCATATTTGGCTAGTACACCTGACTTTACTCTGAGCGGGGGTTGAACCCAAGCTTGTGCCCGGGCAGCTAACTCCTCCTCTGACACTTGGAACATCATCTGCTGGGTTTCACTATCGATCGTAATGATGTCCCCATTCTTCAACAAGGCAATGGGTCCGCCCACTTGCGCTTCAGGTGAGATATGACCAACTACAAATCCATGCGACCCGCCTGAGAATCTACCATCGGTGAGCAGGGCAACCTCGCCGTTAAGACCTTTGCCAACAATGAGCGCGGTTACCGATAGCATCTCCGGCATGCCCGGTCCTCCCTTTGGTCCGCAATAGCGAATAACCAAGACATCGCCTTTCTGGATCTCATCCTGCAATATGGCTTTCGTAGCCGCTTCCTCGCTGTCGTAAACCTTGGCTGGTCCGGCAAAGCGTAGCTTCTTCATCCCTGACATCTTGGCTACTGCGCCTTCCGGGGCAAGGTTACCTCTGAGCACCACCAGGGGGCCATCAGGCTTGAGCGGCTTATCCATTGGACGGATGATCTCTTGATCGGGCTGGAGTGCTTCAGCTTCCGCAAGATTCTCTGCCAAGGTCTTGCCTGTTACAGTCATGCAGTCACCATGGAGCAGCCCTTCTGCCAGCAAGGCTTTCATGACGCCTGGAACGCCGCCAATATCATTCAAATCCTGCATGACATGACGGCCGCTTGGCTTCAGATCTGCCAGATGAGGAACACGAAGCCGGATTCGTTCGAAATCCTCCAAGGTGAGGTCCACGTCAACCGAATGCGCAATCGCAAGCAGATGCAAGAATGCATTGGTGGAGCCTCCCAAGGCCATCACGACCGTAATGGCATTCTCAAATGCTTCTTTGGTCATGATGTCTCTGGGGTAAATGCCTTGTTCTAGCAGCGAGATGACTTGTTTGCCAGCGGCCTCACATTCGATTGACTTATTCGGAGAGATGGCAGGCGTCGATGAGGATCCGGGAAGGCTCATGCCCATCGCTTCAGCTGCAGAAGCCATCGTATTGGCCGTATACATGCCTCCACACGAGCCCGGACCCGGACACACGCTGCATTCTACCTTATGGAGCTGTTCTGCTGTTATTTTTCCTTCATGATATTGTCCGACCGCTTCAAATGCCGTTACGATATCTACCTTCTTGCCATCGAGGTTGCCGGGTTGAATCGTTCCGCCATATACGTATACGGAAGGGATATTCAGTCGTCCGATCGCCATCAGACATGCCGGCGTATTCTTGTCACAGCCACCAACGGCCACAAGACCGTCAAAGCGTTCGGCACCAGAAACAATCTCAATGGAATCAGCGATAGCCTCTCTGCTGGGCAATGAGAACAGCATGCCTTCGTGCCCCATAGATATGCCATCTGAGACCGTTATCGTATTAAACATCAGCGGAGCGCCGCCATGGTCACGCGCTCCTTTTTTGGCATGAACGGCTAAATCATTGATATGCATATTGCATGGGGTTACCTCACTCCAGGTGCTGGCTATGCCGATCATCGGCTTTTTAAAATCCTCATCTGTGAATCCAACCGCCCGTAGCATTGCACGATTAGGAACCCGGTTGGCCCCCTCACTAATCACCTTACTGCGTATCCGAAGATCCTTGTTGTCTTTCATCAGCTCTCACTCCTATTTGTCTGAAGTATTTTCTGTAGCTCTTGCATGGGCCGTATAATATTCTGTCTCATCATCGCCTGGGCGCGTTCAGGATCGTTATGCTCGAAAGCGGTAATGATGGCTTCATGTTCAATGATGGAAGCTTGAGCCTCGGTCATCGGTTGTTTAAGAAACACGTATTTAAATCGGCGGATATGAATCTGCAGAGAAGCGCAAAAGGAAGCAACATAAGGATTATCTGACAGCTCGACTATCAGGTTGTGAAACTGCTCATCCGCCTCCATCGCCTGATAGGCTTGACCACTCTGAATGGCTTGTGCGAATGCCAGATTTATGGCCCGTAGCTGTTCCATTTGCTCGGCAGTAATGATTTTTGCCGTTTCATCAGCAGCAAGAGCTTGAAGAACGGCCATCGTGGAATACATTTTGAAGATGTCATCTTTTTCAATTTCTTTCACTTTGGTTTCTTTCCCCGGGTGCGTGGATACGAGCCCTTGCATTTCCAACAGCTGAAAGGCTTCACGAATCGGGGTTCGACTTACTCCAAGTGATTCTGCTAATTCAGAGTCAATCAGTTTTTCTCCGGGTTGCAAGGTGCCATCAATGATCCAGCGTTGAATCTGAGAGAAGGCTCGTTCTTTGGCTGTCATCCTCACTGGGGAGACGAAGTTTTTGGGCACGGGCATAGTTAACGTTCCTCATTTCTATCTATTCATATATGCAATATATCGCATACCCATACAAATATCAAGTTTTAAGCTACCTTAACAATTTGTTATGTAAGTTATGGAATCATCATGTCCAGCTTTACCCCCTGCTTCTATACTAGAGATATCAGAGGCTGAACTAGAGAAAGGAAGCAGAAACATGAACAGATCAACACCTCCCTCAACCCGCAAGCCATCTTCGCCAACAGGACTCAGGCAGCGCCGACGTGGCAATTGGCGACGAACGATTGCCCTGGACGGCATGGTGCTGCCGGCTCTAATTCTTACGATTATCTTTGCTTATATCCCCATGGTTGGCATCGTCATCGCCTTTCAAGACTTCAAGCCATGGTTGGGCTTTGGCCAGTCGAACTGGGTTGGCCTGGATCACTTCCAATATTTGTTCAGCACACCGGAGAACCTGCAGGTCGTGTGGAATACACTCATCATTGCCAGTATGAAGCTGGTCGGCGGCTTGATTGCCCCGCTCGTGTTTGCTCTTCTGCTGAATGAAATACGTTTATCCGCCTTCAAACGATCCGTGCAGACGCTGGTCTATCTCCCCCACTTTCTATCCTGGGTCATCTTGGGCGGCATCTTGTTGGACATGCTCTCGATGAAAGGTCTCGTGAATCAGGTATTGGTGGCGTTGTTCAATATTGACCCGATCTTCTTCCTGGGGGATGGCAATTGGTTCCGGTTCGTTGTCGTCGTCAGCGATATCTGGAAAGAGTTCGGATTCGGTGCCATCATCTTCCTCGCTTCCCTGGCTGGAATCAACCCCGCCCTGTATGAAGCTGCCGAGGTGGATGGCGCAGGTCGGTGGCAGCAGACCTTGGCGATTACGATTCCATCGCTGATTCCGATCATGATCGTTGTCGGCACCCTGTCTCTCGGCAATATTCTGAATGCCGGTTTCGACCAAATCTTCAATCTGTACAACGGTCTGGTCTACGATAAGGGCGACATCATCGACACATTCGTCTATCGCGTTGGACTAGTTGACGGGCAGTTTGGATTCTCGGCTGCGGTCGGATTATTCAAGTCCGTTGTCGGATTCGTGTTGATCGTAGCTGCTTACCGGATGGCTTACAAGTTTGCTAATTACCGTATTTTCTAAAAAGAAGGGGCTTGCCGTATGTATTATAAAACAAAGCCGTATCGCATATTTTCCATTTTCAACTATACGTTTCTTGCTGTACTGTCCATCTTGTGTATTATTCCGCTAATTCATATCCTGGCGATTTCCTTCAGTGGAAAAGCACCCGCCAATGCCAATCTGGTCGGCCTGCTTCCCGTCGATTTCAATCTGGAGGCCTACGCTAAGACGCTGGATAACGAAAATTTCCTGAAATCGCTCTGGGTGGCGGTACAACGGACGACGTTGGGAACGTTAATCAGTATGGTAGTCGTTGTTCTGGCTGCTTATCCACTCTCCAAAGAGAACAGTGCCTTTAGACGCCGCAACTTCTACACCTGGTTTTTCGTGTTCACGATGCTGTTCAATGGCGGTCTGATTCCGTTCTATATTCTGATCCAGAATCTGAATATGATGAACACGCTGTGGGTGCTCATTCTGCCTTCTGCCGTCAACGTATGGAATATGATTCTGATGCTCAACTTCTTCCGGAGAGTGCCGCGTGAGCTGGAAGAAGCCGCGACAATTGATGGAGCCGGACATGTTCGGACGTTAATCAGTGTGTATCTCCCAGTTTCTTTGCCAGCGATAGCTACTCTATCCTTATTCGCCATGGTTTTCCATTGGAATTCCTGGTTCGATGGGTTAATCTTCATGACAGATCACAAAAACTATCCGCTCGCGACGTTCCTGCAAACCGTCATTGTACAACAGGATTTCTCCAAAGTCTCAGCTCGTCCCGAGGATCTGGAGAATATCTCCCAGCGGACGGTCAAGGCAGCGCAAATCTTTATTGGTATGGCCCCTATCCTATTCGTGTATCCGCTTCTGCAACGGTTCTTTGTCAAAGGGATCGTCATCGGCGCGGTCAAGGAATAAGGTTTCCGTACGAATAAGGAGGTGATGCCAAGCGATTCTCGGGAATGAAATGCCACACGTTTTATCATCATCCATAGAGTGACTATTAATTTTAGGGGGTACCACCACATGAGCAATAAATTAAAAAAACCTTTAGCGGTTCTTATGGCCTCAACGATGCTGGCAGGTGCGCTGTCCGCATGTGCAAGCAGCGACAATAACACCAATGACACAGGTAGTGCGAATGAAGGAGACGGCTTCTACTCCGCGCCATTTGAAGACGGGAAATATACCGAGCCGGTGACGATCTCGACGGTCTTTCCAATCACCAGCTCGATCAAGTTCAAAAACGGTGAAAACATCGAAGATAATGTTCACACCCGCTGGGCCAAAGAGCGCTTCAACATCGATATTAAGTACCTCTGGACCGTCAGCGAGCAGAACAACGCCTATGAAACGAAATTGCGGTTGATGCTGACCTCGGGTCAAAAAATGCCGGATATCATTGCTTTCCGTGGCGCGCGCTCCCTAACCAGTGATCTCATTGAATCGGGCCAATTCGCTGATGCTGGTGAACTATTCGACAAATATGCATCCGATACGTACAAAGCAGCGATGGCGGAAGACCCTTCCGTATGGAACCCGTATATTCGTGACGGCAAGCGAATGGCGATTCCGATTCTCGAGAATGCCTACAATAATGATCCGGTCATGTATATCCGTGAGGATTGGCTGCAAAAGGTAGGTCTGGAAGCACCGACTACGCTCGACGAGCTGGAGACGGTCATGGACGCTTTTGTCAATCAGGACCCCGACGGCAACGGGCAAGATGATACTATTGCACTCTCGATTGGTTTCAAGAACGATCTGAACACATGGATGTCCGATGCAGGTTGGATCTTCGGGATGTTCGGCGCCATGCCGAACCAGTGGAATCTGACGGATGAGGGTAAACTCCAGTGGGGTACGATTCAACCGGAAATTAAGGAAGGTCTGGCGCGCATGAAGGACTGGATGGCCAAAGGTTACATCGACAAAGAAGCCGGTCTGCATGATGAGCCGAAGGCTGCGGAGGCGTTCACAGCTGGCAAGTCGGGCATCATTGTTGGACCTTACTGGATGACCGGCTGGCCGCTCCCTGATGTCAAGCAAAACGTACCTGGTGCAGAGTACAAGGCTTATCCGCTTCCAGCAGGTCCGGACGGTAAAGTCGGTAGACACGGCACGCCAACCAGTACAGGAGCGATCCTCATTAATAAAGATATGAAGAACAAGGATGCTTTCTTCGTCTACCAGAATTACTTGTATGAGAATTGGGCCAATCCTTCAGCAGACAGCGAATTTGAGTATGGATTCGCCGAAGGCTATGACTATGACTTTGGACCAAATGGCGAGATTTACCGGGAGCAAGACAGTGACAAGATTCCAGGCGGCTGGATTGATGCCATTCGTTATACGCTTGGATTTGACGGTGCCATTATTCCTTCCCTGCGACTGAACACGCTGGCAGAGCTGGCGGATGGCAAGGAGCCGGAGACGCTGTACGAAGAAACTCTGGCGCAATCGATTCCGGAGCAGATTCGGGCAGCCAAGATTGTTATCGATCAGAAGGATACGACCATGATGACCATGTTCTCTGGTGCACCTACCAAGACCATGCTCTCCAAAGGCGACATGCTGGACAAGCTGGAGAAGGAAGTCATCAACAAAATCATTTACGGCAGCACGCCGCTCGATGACTTTGATTCGTTCGTAGAACGTTACCTCTCCTCTGGAGGCGAGGACATTACGAAGGAAGTCAATGAATGGTATGACAGCGTAAAATAATGGTCTTATTGAAACAGGCGAAGCCAGTTAGATGGCTTCGCCTGTTTTTTTACATAAGATTCAGCTATGATCCCTATACTCCTGGGGTGTCTTGCCGAATTGATCGCGGAACACTTTAATGAAGTATTGGGAGTTGGAGTATCCTACCTTCTCGGCTATAGCGTAAATCTTATCCTGGCTATGCTTGAGTAGATACGTCGCTTGCTCCATTCTCACCCGCAGAATATATTCACTGATGCTGATCCCCTTCAACTGCTTGAACAGCTTGGACACATACACGGGATGCAGCTGGACATGATCGGCAATCGACTGCAGGCTGATTGAGCTGAGCCGCTCGCTGACAAAGGCTTCGATCGTGTGCAGTAAGGCATCATGTTGACTGACCGACCTGGTCTCCAGCTTATCCCGCAGCGTATTGGCGATTCCCCTCGCCCATTGAAGCAATTGGGTCAGGGAGCGGAAGAGCGTTCGGTGCGTCAACTCATCTCCTACCAGCTCCGTCAGCAGCACACGGTTCGTATGGGCTACATAATGGAAGGCAGACATCAGAACGCTCTGAATTTCATCCAGATGCTCGACTGTCGGGCCATGAAGTGCGTCGTACTCTGAAGCCAATCGCTTCAAGCGTTCGTCGAACTCATCCCATCGCCCGGCTTCCAGCAGTTGGTTGAACATAGGAGGCTCGTACAGCGAGCTTAACGATTGAAAGCGCACCTTCTTTGGAAGCTCCGCCAAGGACAGAAAGTACCCGCTCCCCTCCCCTACCTGACTTCGAAGTGCAGATACTGCACTTCCATGCATCGGAACGAGATCCTGGCGGAATATTCCGGGTTCGGTCAGGACGGCACTGATTCCACCCTTCAAATATTCATTCACATTGGCATGCAGTTGCCGCGATCGCTCACTTAGCTCTGCTGTCATGCAGGGTGTGGAAACCTCCGGTTGCATCAGGCTCGGCCACAGTACGAATACAAGGTAGCCGTGGGACGCCTTGGCGTGCCATACCTCGAACCGATCACCGAACAGCTCGGTAGCAATGTTGGTTACCGCGTATTCGAATAGCGTCAGGCTGTGCTCGCCATAGCGATTAAACCGCTCCTCCAGCCGCACGAGTAACAGGGAGATCCTGTCACCCTCATGAATCTGCAGTTTGTATTCCGTTAACTTCTCCTGAAGCTGATCATTGGTATATGGACGTCTCTCCAGCAGCTCGTTCAGCAATTTATCCTTGAGCGCCGGGAGATGCTCGTGGAAGCTATGGAGTGCTTGCCGATAGGAATCCGCCTGCTCCCGCTTCTCGATCAGGCTGACCGTCGTTTTTTCCAGACAAGCCGCCAGTTTCTTATGGTCAAGTGGTTTAATCAGGTATTCTACGACTCCTTGCTGGATGGCTTCCTTGGCATACTCAAACTCGGCGAACCCAGTCAACAGAATACAAGCCAGATCCGGTTGGAGCTGCTTGATTCGTGCAATCAACTCCAGGCCGTTCATGACGGGCATGGCGATATCCGTTATGACGAGATCGATAGGGTGCCGCTCCACCATCTCCAGAGCTTGCAAGCCGGAGTAGGCTTTGTAGATCTTTTCGATCCCATAACGCTGCCACGGAAAGGCAATCTCCAAGTCGTCAATGACATAAGCTTCATCGTCCACTAGCAATAGATTAAGCATGTTCGTCCTCCTGCTGTTCCATCGTGATCGTATATTTGGTCCCCATCCCCTGCTCCGACTCAATCGATAATCCTGAACGAGTGCCGCAGTACAGCTTCAGCCGCTGATTGACATTGCGGACACCAACGCCGATTCGCTTCTCTGTAACAGTGAACTCTTCCATATGTCCAGTGATTAGCTGTAGCCGGTCCGTCTCAATTCCCACCCCATTATCTTCAATGCTGATCTGCAAGAGATCGCCCTCTAGTCGAGCCCTGATCTCAATGCGCCCGGGTTCAAGAGCCGGCTCTATGCCATGCTGAACACAATTTTCGACCAGCGGCTGCAGGATCATTCTTGGCATACGCAATTGGCGAATCGGTTTGGGAACATCGATATGGAAGGTAATCGATTTTTTGCGCATATGCACAATCGAGAGATAGCTTTCGACGAAGGCCAGCTCCTCTTCTACCGTGGCGCTTGCCTCTTCAACCTTATGGATGTAACGATAGTATGTCGCTAATTGCAAGGTCATCTCGGTCACAGCCTGATGATCCGCGATACTGGCTTTGCTCTGAATATAGTTCAGACAATTGTATAGGAAATGTGGGTTGATCTGGGACTGATATTGTCGCAGACGCGCTTCCTTCACTGCCAGTTCACCGAGCAATATTTGTTCAATCATTACCTGTGTATTCTCGGCCATCCGGTTAAATGAGCTGCCGAGCAAGTGGAACTCCTCGGACTGAATCGGCTCGACCCGGCTTTTATAATCCCCTCTGTCAAAGCGGTCGATGGCCTTGCGCAGCTTATGAACAGGCTGCTCTACCTGTCTGCGCAGCATGAGACTGTACAGAATTGAAATAACGAGCAACGCGATAAGTGATGCGACGAAGAAGCGGTTATTGCGCCGAATCGGCTCAGTCAATGCAGAGACAGGATGGAAGTCGACGAAATAGAAATCGGACAACTCGGATCTCATATAGGTAACCAGGTAATTGGTGCCGTCGATCATTTCATGAAAATATCCGCTATCCTCCTGAATTCGTGACAATATATGGCTGTTATCGGCCTCTGATTCAAGGGATGCATCGGCATGAATCACCTTTTGCAGGCGCGGATTGTACAGTAGCGGATTCCCCGACGTATATTGGGACAACAGCCGGCGTAGCGTATCCAGCGAGATCCGGGTCTCGATAATGAGCGGACTTCTACGGCCGGAGGTCAGTAGGACATAGTCGTCCTCCCCCTCTAAGTTCTTCTGAATAAACCACTCGTTGTAAGCCCCTTTTGGCAGTTCGAAAGGCTGGGAGGCCATCTGGTTATTTAACGTCACTTTCTGCTCGTATTCCGGATAATAAAGCACAATCGTGTTGTTCCAAGCGGTTGAGGCACTGTTCAAGGCCAGTTTATCAATCAAGGTCAGCTTGGCCTCATAACGGGAATAGTCGTCGCCATACACCAGCGCGTAGGGGTATTGTCGTACGGATTGGTCTTCAGAGAGTGTCTGGACGTTGAATAAGATCTGTTCGAACTGCGACGTTAATTGAGAGGTGACAAATCTTACTTCCCCCAGCTTATTTTCACGGAGCTCCTGTTGAATATCTTTAACATTCAACTGATAGGTCCACCAGAAGATCAGAACGATCGCCAGGAACATCAGGAGTAGAGCCAGAATCAGTTTTTTGAACAAAGAAATACGAGTAATCATGCGCTTCCTCCACCTAATAGACAGTCCTTCTAGTATACTTCATTTTGCATAGTAAGTCTGGAGCTGGGAAAACTTTAGTTGGCTCGTTCACCCAATTTGCGTATGGAAATGAGGGCAAATGCTATGGAACAACGTGTAGTGGAGATGATCCAAAAAAATGCCTCACCCTATCCCTCGGAGGAGAGCTTAACTGCGCTGCTTGCGAAGATGGCCAAGGCGAAGTACGTGCTGCTCGGTGAAGCCTCACACGGAACCTCCGAGTATTATAAGGATCGCTCAGAATGGTCCAAGAAGCTGATCCAAGAGCACGGGTTCCGGTTTATTGCCGTGGAGGGCGATTGGCCCTCCTGCTACGCCTTGAACCGTTATGTGAAGGGTCGCTCAGACGCTGGAACCGACGCTCGTGATGCCTTGAGTCAATTTGCAAGATGGCCTTCCTGGATGTGGGCGAACGAAGAGATTCTGGCGCTCGCGGAATGGCTGCGGGACTACAATTCGGATAAGCCGGCATCGGAGCAGGCAGGCTTCTACGGCATTGATGTATACAGCTTGTGGGAGTCACTGGATGAAATATTGCGCTATCTAGAGAAGCACGCGAACACGGAGCTTCAAGCAGCGAAAGAGGTGTTTGAGTGCTTTGGCGGACACAACCGGGAAGGACAGCAGTACGGAGTTGCGGCGGCTTTCTATGGGGAAGGGTGTCAGGATGAAGTTGTGGCGCTGCTGCGGAAGCTTCAGGGCAAATGGCAGCAGACAGATGACGGCGATCAGGAAGATGCACTAAGTGCAGAGCTGAACGCACTGGCTGTTCAAGGAGCGGAGGCGTATTACCGGACCATGATTCAACATGATGCAGAGTCGTGGAACGTTCGGGATCGTCATATGGTGACTTCGCTGGAGAAACTGATGGCGTTTCACGGTTCAGATGCTCGTGCAGTCGTGTGGGAGCATAATACACATATCGGGGATGCGAGATGGACAGACATGGCGTTAGAAGGCATGGTGAATGTTGGCCAATTGCTTCGCGAGAAGCATGGCGACCAGGTGTTTGCCGTAGGGTATGGCACCTATGAAGGGACCGTCATCGCTGGGAGTGCATGGGGCAGTCCTGCTCAAGCAATGCAGGTTCCCGCTGCGATGGAGAAGACGTGGGAAGAGCTGCTGCACCGGGCTGGCGCGCAGGATAAGATGCTGTTGTTCTCAGGGGACACGGCGATCTTGGACAATATTGCACTCGGCCATCGGGCCATCGGCGTCGTCTATCATCCCGAGCGCGAACGCGGCAACTACGTGCCCACCGTCGTATCCAAACGCTATGATGCGTTTATCTACTTTGACCAGACCCACGCGCTTGCGCCGCTGTCGTTGGAGACTTCACCTACCTAGCAACGAATAGCGGAACCAATAAAACCCACGAGTCGTGTGGGTTCTATTTGTCTGTTGAGGTTTATCAGCAGGCTATTTTTGCTTCCTTGCGCTTACAGGATTCATCTATCGAGCGAAACACGAATTTTCAACCTTATTCTGGCGAAAACCACGAAAATCGCTTCATAAGCTTGAAATTTCAAGCTTATTTGGGCACCTACGCTCCCTAAAGGCTAAATACATATGAAAAATCAAGCTTATTGCGGACGGCTGCTGATTCAGCTATCACTCGCTTTCCAATCCACTCTGTTTTTTCACGCCTGTAACAAAAAATCCAGCATCGTAATCGTGTCGAAACGAAATGATATACGAATCATATTTCTTCTCGATTTCTTGATTTACAATGTCGTGTATTCTTGCTGTGACTACTATTTCAGCAAAGCCATGTTCATTTTGTCTCATCATTGAGACTTCAAATGGGTCAAACCAATACGGGTTGTCTATTCCAGGCTCTAGATAGTTATTCTCTTGGAGGGCCCATAAAACCTTTCGTTGTAATTCCAATGTCAACATGTACTCTAATTGTGCTTCTCTCGTAGTTGGAAAAGTCGAAAAAGATACCCATTCAATAGAGTCTTTATGACTTGGAGCCCTATTTTTTAAATGCATGGCATCTGCGGACTGTTCAATAAACATTGTCGCAATTAGAAAAGCAGCAATCATCCAGCCCCTTCTCATATGTATCACCTCATGATTATCTTGCTTGAGTTGTATGCGAGGTATACATCAATCGCAAAAAGTAAGTTGTTGAAGAAGAGCCGGAGAGGCACGGAATCGAATCTGGAGAAGCGAAGCGTTCGCCTTTGTCCCCGGATTTCAACCGCTATAGCGGTTAACAATCGAGAAATCTGGGGACAACAGCGATCGGAAGATCGATCCGTGACTGTAGGTTATCTATTTCAACAGCCAGAAAAAAGTGCAGATAAGTGTCTTCTTTACTTCGGGCAGAACTGGTCCATGATCTGTTCTTTCATAGCCTGGACGGGATATCCCTCAGGATAGGTCGCGATCATCAGCATCATGCCTGTAAGTGTGGAGGAAAAATACAGCGACTGCAGGCGGGCATCGGCAGCACCTAAATTCTCGAATAAACGGCACTGGATCTCAAAATGGTCTGAGGTCGCTTGTTTTAACTGTTCGCTGTACTTGAACAGCACTTTATCTTCGGCCGGCTGGGTTTGTAAATGCAAATAGAAACGGTATACATCTGGCTGCTCCCTGACGCCATCCATGGCGCCATCGACGATTGATCTTAGCTGTTCCGTTGGATCCGTCAGGTTCGCGGCGGACTGCATGACCTCGTTAATCTGGTCGATTCTGTATTGCACCATACTCGCGAGGAGCGCTTCTTTGCCTTTGAAGTAATTATAGAGCAAGCCCTTTGAAACGCCAGCCCGGCTGGCAATATCATCGATGGATGCATGGTGATATCCGCGTTCAATAAAAATCTCCATAGCTGCTGTTCGAATTCTATCGCTCGCCGCTTGACGTATACGTTCATTCTCTTCCCTGGTTCGTGGCACGAGAAGGTTCTCCTTGTATGAATTTTTGGATATGGCGGGCAAGCTCAGCAGCATGCGTCAATGTGAGGTAATGGTCGCCGCCCTCAAGCTCTATGAATCGAACTTGAGGTACCCGACGATACGCCTCAGCGATCTTCCGCATATCTGGCCATTCTATTGTACCCTGAATAAACAGCGTATCGGCAGTGAGTTCCTCTAACCTTGTGACCGCTGGTGGCTCTGGCCAGACTACCTCATAGCTCTTCCATTCCGTAAATACCCTGGTCATATACAGTGTGGCCATCTCACGAACGAAATCCCTAAAGGGACTGTTCATCGTCACAACATAATTTGGTCCTGCCAGTGACTTGTCCACCATTGCGTTCACATTCGGCGCCAACGCGTTCACCTCGGCCATCCAAGAATTGAATTCATCCGAGAACACAAATCCCGTCAAAGCCGGGGCAATCACAATCAACCGTTCCACTCGCTCAGGATAGGTCAGCGCAAAGTCCGTCACGGCCTGCCCGCCCATTGAGTGTCCGATTAGCGTCACCCGCTCCAACCCAAGATGATCCAGCAAACCGCGCAGATCTTCTACAAGACTGGTGGGACTCAACGGCGCGGGAGACTGGCCAGTGCCTCTTAAATCATACGTTATCACCTGCCATGATGTCATAAGCTCCCGCAAGAGCTCCCTCCATTCCCTTGAATCGACTCCCGGGCTGTGAACGAGCACGATTGGAGAGCCTTCCCCTTGAATGTTGTAATGAAGATCCATTATAAAAGCCTCCTTCGAATGAAATGATTAGCTATCGTCATTATATTTTAAGACTGAACGTACAGTCAATAGAAAAACCGATGTTCGTTCACTTGCAATCCTCCCTTTAACATGAGATGCTGAGCGGACCAAGAACTCACTTAATGGAGCATGGAATCAAATGAACCTACACATCCTCCCTCTCAATCTCTCCGTGATTAAATTAGAGCCGCATCAGCCCATTCCAGATGTCGTCAGCTCGCAAGATTGGTTTTCCGTGACTCGTACTCAGGATGAGTTATCCATCGTGTGCCCAACATCCGCGGCTCATCACCTGAATAGAAAGGAAGCCGAGCATGGCTGGCGTTGCATTCAGGTGTCAGGTGTGCTGGACTTTGGACTGACAGGCATTCTGTATGCGTTAACCAAACCCCTGGCGGAGCGCAAGATCCCTGTATTTGCAGTCTCTACGTATAACACGGATTATCTGCTTGTCAAAGAGGAGCAATTGGAGAATGCACGCGACGTGCTGGTGTTGGCCGGCTACACGTTTCAATAATCAATGGGTATGCAAAAATGGGTATGCAAAAAAAATAGCTTCCGGAGCGATGTCCGGTTGCTATTTTTGAGCTCTTATCGATTGAGATATTTCATAATGGCTTCATACAGAAAATCTGCAAAGTCCTCCCTGCCATATTGCGCCAAGTAGCTGCTGAATCGTCCATCAGATTTGTAGGTGGTGGCAATGCAAGCCAATAACTCATCATCGCAAGACATGAAGTGCATGAGATTGCTTTTCCACGCCTCGATTAGCTGCTGGACTTCAGATGATGAAGGATCCCGATCAATATGGGCTGCCAGTTGTATGAATACAGCTTCCATCGATTGAAAGCATGCTTGTTGTTCCTCTGGGGACAAAGCCCCCATGGTTGCAAGGTATTCTTGATACGAATCGGTTTCACCATACAGGAAGCTCGCTTCATTTGCATATTGCTCTTGTATTGACAAAGTAGAGGAGTGATCAAAAAGTTTCAATTGACCAATTGCCATTCCCGATGCATAGTCTTCGACAGCTTCGATCATCGTTTCCAGTCGTTGTTTTCTAGTTATTAAGGCTTGTCTTTGCTGCTTTACAATTTCAATTTGTTCTTGCCGAGACAGCTTGAGAATATCTGCAATGTTCTTCAACGAAAAATCCAGCTCTTTTAAAAACATAATCGTTTGCAGTTTTTCCAGACTGCTTTGGTCATACAGGCGATACCCTTTGTCCGTTAGATGGTTTGGTATGAGCAAACCGATCTTGTCGTAATAATGCAGCGTACGGCTCGTGATGCCCGTAATCTGAACGATATCTTTAACTGCGAATTGTCGTTTCTTCATCCCAGAATCCTTTGACTTCGTAGAGTATTTGATGAGCAGGTGTGATTGTGGCTTCATAGATGGATTGGCCCGTTTTTCTCAAATAATATTGAATCAGATGATAGCCGCAAGCATAACCTGCGCTGTAGGGCATATTGACCGGTTTAAAGCCTTGCAGCTCTGCGAGCTCATCGCCGTACAGGTACGGGGCAAACTGATCAAAGCCTGTTACCTGCAATTTCTCTCGCAGCACTGGCTTGATGCGGTTGTTCAGTGTGTCACCACTCGTTTTCGTTACCCAAGGGCCCAGATATTCCTCCCCAAAAAGCAACGTGGCATAGTTCTCAGCTAGCCCTTCACTGACTATGAGCTCGCCCAAATTGACGGTGTGGTCCCACTGGATAAACTGATATCGCACATTGTGGTTGCATTCATGCGCCAATGCAGCCTTCATGCGAGGGATCGTATAGGCATTCGGCAAGAGTGTGCATGTGATGAACCCTGGAATGCCGCCAAAACCGCTGTATCCTTCGTTAATGACCAACGCACGGCTCTCCGGATTCCCTAACTGAATCGTAAACAAATAGTCGGATTCGCGCAGCTGCACCCCATTTTCCGCAAATAAGCCCAGACTTGTCTTCACCGCATGCTCACATTCCAACCAAAAACGATCGGAGGAGATGAGCTCAATCTCAGCTGCAATCTGCGTGGTAATCTGATCGGGGGAGCGATGCATCATATTATTCATGGTCAACACGTCAAAACCGTTTGCCTGCTCTGCCCGAAAAGGAATCTGTTGGATAGTCCATTGCTTCATATAGGGGGCCAGCAATTCGTTTCGGAAGAGCTCCACCTTGTCCTCGGGAGCTGCCTCAGCTACCCTCTTATAAATATGATCCGAACGCAAGGTTGTAATGTTCATTGTTTTCACTCCTAGTTTGGTATAGCCAGAAGTATGCACTATAACCTAACGTTAGAGTCAAGCGTTTCTATTCGTTTTTTTTGGCTTTGATGATTAGAAAATGGGGGTGTGTAGATAGCCGGTCAAACCATTTGTCATACCAAGCACTAGCCTCAGGGTCCTGCTTAAAATCTGCACTTGGCTGGGGCTCGATGATTGATTCTATTCTAAAATGTGCGGCAGTCGTATTTATTATTTCCTGTAACGGTCTTCGATAAAAAGTAACCTCAACGGGTCCGGACTCCTGTTTGTGCCATACTTCACTCAGCAGCTCATGAGCAAAATAATCCGGTCGATTAAAATGTGTGAAATCCATAAAGGGATGATGAACAGAGAACAACAGGCAGCCTCCAGGCTTCAATACCCGGCGAAACTCCTGTAAGGCCAGGTCCCAGTCGTCAACATAATGCAAGGTCAACGAGCTTACAATGAGATCAAACGCATCCTCTTCAAATGGCAGAGGGCCAGCCAGATCACAAGTGAACACCTGTGCCCGATCGCCAACACGTCTTTTGCATGCCGCGGTCATATTGGGACTTAGATCGATTGCGGTTACTTGAGCGCCGCGTGTAAGGATTTGCTCTGTATACCACCCTGCGGCACACCCAGCATCCAGAACGGCAAGGTGGTTCATGTCCTGGGGCAATTGCTGCATCATGGCCGGCCGTTCATAATACGCATTAAACCCACTCGCTGTATCTACATTCTTTTCATAGTCCCTCGCCAGTTTATCGTAAGCGGCAATCACCTTCTGCTTCATTTCACACGTCCTTCCTGTAACCTTAACTACAATCAAAAATAGACCTAACATCGTTCTTACCATTGTTAGGCCTGGAGATTCGTGGTACGTTTAGTCCTTTGCATTGCCAAAACAATAAATTTCGAGTTCGCGAATCCGCTGATGGATTTGTCTCGTGTCGGAAGCGCTATTCAGAGATCTTGTATCAGATTGATTCGACAACTGCGCCACTTTCTCCTTGAGTTCTCGGATCTGTTTTTCGAAGGCTTCATAATCTACGATAATCTGATCCAGAAACTCGTTCACTTGATCCTCATCGTACCCGCGAAGCTTACGGTCAAATTCTTTATTATGTATTTCAAGTGCAGTCAGTCTATTCATTCAACATCACTCCTTCCTCTGCAATACGTATATGAACTGATAATGTTTCACTTACGTCCGTTGAAGATAGGTATAAAAATCATCCAAACGATGAGCTACGACGTCTACTTCTTCGAACTCCGGCTCTGAGCCTCGAACAATCGCGCCTGTTGCGAGCTCAATGGCATAGAACGAATACCCCCCGTCGACCGACATCATAATGGGCAAATGCTGATCCCACCAAGCTGTGATTTCTGCTCTCCAGATAGTGTCATCCATCGCTGCTTCCAAGCTGAGTTGTTCGAATGCATCCCACGTGAATTCAGAATCGGAACGACCGTTGTAGTCGTCTTCACATAGGAACCAGGTCAACTCATCAGGGGCCACGCATTGCTTAACGGTACGCAAAAACTCTACATAGCTCGTTGGGATGTCTTTATATCTGGCTCGAAAACCTTCGTTTAAATGAAGTACACTCTGCTTATTTTCGATGATTGTCCAGCCATTTTCCTTGGCCCAATTGAAAAATGTGTCCCGTTTATTAGTCATTGGTTCACCATCCTACCGTATCTGATTAGACAATCATACCGCTCAGATCTATAAAACGGCAACCTCCTGCGCTGCGTTATGCTCGACTTTAACTTGTTCTAAATTGTTCTAACGGCCACATAAGCGCTTATTTTGGCTATTTTGAGGAGCTAGCAATTCTAACGGCCACAGGTGCCGCTATCGTCACAAAAATGCAAAGAAAGTGGCGATTAAGGTATTATAGCTGCAGATATGTGACTGTCTATTAACTATGAATAAATGAGAATATGTGCGGAAATATCGAAAAACAGGCATGGAAGAGGTCTTCAGGTAGTCTAGGTTTGAGGAGGTTGGTGCGTGGGTTTTGGCTCAAATTGCATGTCTAATTAACCCCGAACCGGGAGGCGAAAAGCGCCTGGAGACCCTTTTGAGGTTGACGACGATGCCGGCAAGATGCGCTTTAATTGCAGCTGCTTCTTTGCTGCAGGTCCACACCTTACCCAGACCGCAATGGTTCTTGAGCTCATTGTTCTTTCGCTCAATGCGCCCGCGCTTGCGAAGTTCAGCAGCGCCTGTGACCGTCGCATTGTGTTTGCGTGCTTGTTCATATTGCGCATAAAAAATGCTATGGAATACCGTTCGCCCTTTCTCGCTCGTGGTGCATCTCTCATGCATAGGGCAAGCGTTGCATTGTTCTGCATTAAACTTGTATTGCCAGCCTTGGCTTTGCTTAATGTAACTTTTCTTTTCGCTTCGGTTGCCTTGAGGGCATTGGTAGGCATCGGCCTTCGGATCATAGGTAAACGCATCGTGCGGCAAGCCTTTCTTCGGATTCGTGGAGGCAGGTACCGGAGCGACAACCCGAATCCTCT
>NZ_KB899679.1 GCF_000378385.1 Paenibacillus daejeonensis DSM 15491
CACAGCCACGTTTGGTGATGATGGCGAAGGGGAACCACGCGTTCCCATCCCGAACACGACCGTTAAGCCCTTCAGCGCCGATGGTACTTGGACCGCAGGGTCCTGGAAGAGTAGGACGTCGCCAAGCACGATGAACCCACGATCTGATGATTGTGGGTTTTTTGTTGCTGTAATTGGGGTTAAGGATGTTCGATAACATCCATGAAACCACGCCACTTCCACACCCGCTGCACCCCAGTCAACTCGCCCTGAAGCTGCAGGTCGCTCCAGATTCCCTCAACTAACCTGCGTTTTTACCCTAAGTGCGAAAATACAATTAGCATCGTCTACAAAGCAGAGCGATCCATCCTTAAGTGCAAAAATACAATTAACTCATCCTAAATTGGGAATTACTAGGAGAAAACGGTGCTGCTAAGTGTATTTTTGCAACTAGGAGAAGAGAATATAGCCGATTAGTTTGAAATAGTGGTATTTTTGCAGTTAGTGCGTGGATTGGAGGTGGGAAGAGGGGACGGGTGCACGTTTGGAGAAGAAGGATAGGGCGGGTGGCGAGGTTAACTAACTAGAGGAGTGGTTAGGCCCCTCGGTTGTTTATAGCTGAGGAAGGAGTTACGAAGTTTAGCCGGGCCATGAGCATCAAACGATGACCACCCCACCTACGTCCACAGCCAATAAACACGATATTTCATACATATTGGAACGATTTTGGCCAAAAGTCTCAAATAAGCTCGAAAAATCATATCTATTCGGGGGAAATCCGCTAAAAGGCCGAAATAAATGCGAAAAATCGTGTTTAGCCATAAAACAGCCTCCTCCAGCACCAACTATCCCAATACACCGCCTCTCACCAGCTTTCAGCATCAATAAATCTCTCCAACAAACTACTGCAACGCAACCCCTCCCCTCCCTCCCGCATCAACAAAAAACTGCACCTCACCGCCAGAGCAGCTTCAAATTCAAGTTCAAGTTCCCCATACCCCTTACCATCACAAAGACAGCAGCCTCGCACGCCTGCCACTGTACAGCAGCCACAACGACAATAGTACCTCTAATGCCTCCTGTAAACTGGAGAAGTAGGCCCTTAAGGACAAAAATACAGCTAGTTCGTTGGAATTTGGAAGGTTCTAGGATGATGTGGTGGATTTAAGTGTACATTTGTCGGTATCGACTCCATATTGAGCCAGATACGAGGATTTAGGTGTACTTTTGTCGGTATGCAGTCAATGCATGGGGTTGTAGATCATGAGGGCAGGCGGTTGGAGAGGCATATGCGAGAGAGGCGGTAGGAGAGGTGTGAAGACGTAAAATGTTTGTGTTGGTTAAGCTACACTCTGCCGAGAATGAAGTATCTCCTCAACTAGCGGGGGTTGTCTATCAATAAGGGTTAAACGCATTACAATCAGTGTTGACTGCATCGAGTGGGATCTGCTGCCTCAGATAGAGGAGGCAGCAGATCCCACCAGGCGCTGATGGGGCGCGGGGAGTATTAGCGGTGGTAGTAGAGCACTTCGTGATCTTCCAGCCGCAGCACTCCGTTGCGTTTGGCTTTGCGCAGCATCCGTAGGATTAGCAAGCGTGGCGCCAGCAGCCAGGCATGCCAGCAGATGAAGCTTAATAGTAGCGACTCCGGCACCCAGGGGTACAAGAGCGCGATGGTGCATATGCCCAGCCAGATGAGATGACGGTGCAATCTGCGAAACTGCGCCAGTTCGACCATTTGGGTCGGCAGATAGCCTGTCCAAGGCAGTCGAAACCGCCAGCCCCAGCGCCGGTCATCTCCTTCATCGACTCGGTACATCGTGAGCCGCAGAATCACCCATTGCATCAAGGCAATGGCAGGCAGACCTAGTGCCCAATGTATCGCACCCATTTGACCATAAAACGCGAACTGAAACCCGAGCAGCAAGAGTGCGATGATCCCGTAGCTAAGCATTGATTCCTGGTGTATCGGGATTTTACGGACTAGTTGGTAGTGGTAGATGGTCGCATTTTGATGGATTACCGATGCTCGTTGAATCATGACAAGTCATCCCCTATGATCGACTTCATCGATCGTAATATCCATTTCCCAATGATACTATCGGAAGAATGACGTCAGATGTTTATGCTGAACTGGGCACCAACCGCTTTCTCTATGCATACAATATAAAAAAAGATTTCCTAAAGGCTATGAAACAAGTATATTATAGTAGAGACTGAGGCATACTAGTAGGGAGAAAACGTATCATACGGTTAAAGGCGGGATGCACATGCATGAGGAGCATCGTCACACCTGTATCGTCTGTGGATTGGACAAAACGGAAGGTATCCATATCGTTACTCAGTTCATTTGCGATACCTGCGAACGGGAAATGGTTCGCACGGATGTAAAAGATGAAAAATACCCTTTTTATATTCATCAACTCAAACAGCTGTGGATACAAAATAATGTCTAATAGAGAGGAGCTCTTTTCAAAGAGTATCTTCTCTTTTTTTCAAATTCTAAGAATTTATATGTTTCACACACAGATCAGCTTAGAATTCTCCGGAATGAAACTAGCTACACCGCCAAAGGACGGCGTAAGCCGTTTCACCTTGAGGTCTACTAAATGAAAGTTAGGAATGAAATCATCCATGCCATTGTCCGATACATGGCGGGCCCCGCTCTATGAGGCGCTGCTGCGCCACCGGAGCGCCCGCCCACATAGTTTTCATGTCCCCGGTCATGCGCTGGGTCAAGCCTTGAAGGAGACACCGGCGGCTCCAGACTATGCAGCCATGCTGCAGCTCGATGTGACTGAGCTGTCCGACACGGACGATCTGCATCAGCCCGAGGGTGTCATTCTGGAAGCTCAGCATTTGGCAGCAGCTACTTTTGGAGCCGAAGAGACCTGCTTTCTTGTTGGGGGCAGTACCGCAGGCAATCTCGCACTGATTCTGGCCCACTGCCGCCCCGGGGATATACTCCTGGTTCAACGTAACGTCCATAAATCAGTCATTCACGGTTTGCAGCTGGCACAAGCTACTGCTGTCTTTCTCTCTCCTAGCTATGAAGAAGCTTCGGGCTTAGCCCTCATCCCATCCCTATCCGATCTCGCAACGGCACTGCAGCAGTATCCGCAAGCCAAGGCCGTGCTGCTCAGCAATCCGAATTATTATGGCTTCGGCGTAGGTCTGGAACCCTATGTCGAGCTCATTCACAGCTATGGGCTCCCCTTACTGGTAGATGAAGCGCATGGTGCCCATTACGGCTTGCATCCGGAGCTGCCGGGCAGTGCGCTTGCTGCAGGAGCAGATGGGGTGGTGCAGTCCACCCACAAAACGTTAACGGCGATGACGATGGGTGCCATGCTCCACATGCAGGGCAATCGTATAGACAGACCCGCTGTTCGACAAATGCTGCAGCTCGTGCAAAGCTCCAGTCCCTCGTATCCTATTATGGCATCGTTGGATATTGCCCGGGCAATGATTGACTCGGCAGGACCGATATTGTTCGAGCCCGCGCTTGCATGCGTGAGCAGTTTTCGAAAACGATTGGCGAATGAAACCCAGTTTGAAGCTGCCAACCTGCCTATAGTCCAAGGTCAAGAGGGGCTAGAAGCTTGTTATATAGATCCACTACGAGCTGCCGTCCAAGACCGCACCGGCACGTTGTCCGGGTATGCGATTCAGTCGAAACTGGAAGCGTACGGTTGCTGGGCAGAAATGGCGAATGAGGCCTATGTGGTGTTAATCTTTGGTCCTGGAACCCGAGATAAAGATGTGGAAACGCTGCTTGGGGCTTTTAAGAAGATAAGCGAGACGCTGGAACCAGGCAGGGACCGCCCTAATAAAAGTGGGTTGGGGACGCCTCTTGAAGTAACGAATGATCGTGAGGTCCACTCAGACAGGATCAGCGACCCTATACCGTTTGGTATTCACCTGGTCCGTGAGCAAGCTACGGAGATCATATCGCTTCAGGAGGCGGAAGGTCGCATCTCGGGAGAGATGATTACACCCTATCCCCCAGGAATTCCTCTCGTTTATGTGGGAGAACGGTTTACGCAAGCAACGATAACACGACTGCAGCGACTGGCAGCGCTCGGGGCCAAATGTCAGGGGGCTAGCGATTCTACTTTGACGACGGTTCGTGTATGGGTAAAAACTGTTTAGTCGCAGCCCTGCTTTTCATGGTACACTTAAAGGACAACTAAGGGTTCGATTGAGGAGACAATGCAAGTGAGACAAGGGACGTTTATTACAATCGAGGGCGGCGAAGGCGCTGGCAAAACAACACTGATTGAGGCCTTGCAAGAACATTGGGCGGCTGCAGGCCGGACAGTTCTGACCACGCGGGAGCCAGGAGGCATTCCAATTGCCGAACGCATTCGTCATGTGATTCTGGATCAGGCTCATACCGCGATGGATGCCCGAACAGAGGCGCTGCTCTACGCAGCAGCCCGTAGACAGCATCTGGTTGAGAAGGTAATTCCGGCGTTGGAACGCGGCGAAGTAGTCATTTGCGACCGGTTCATCGACAGCAGTCTGGCTTACCAGGGACACGCCCGCGGACTTGGCATGGACGAAGTAGGCGAGATCAACCGGTTTGCCGTAGAAGGTACCATGCCAGATTTGACGATCTACATGGATGTGCGGCCCGAGATTGGATTGCAGCGGATTAACAACGGGGACAGCCGGGAGATCAACCGACTGGACTTGGAGAGTATCGCTTTCCACAATCGGGTAAGAGAAGGGTACAGGATGCTGTTGGACCGCTACCCTGACCGAATGGTGGAGATTGATGCCGAACAGACACCAGATCAGGTCATGATACAAGTTATTGCACTTGTCGAGGAGCGTTTGGGAGGATTTTTGGCACCTCGTGTCAAATGATAAGAGTACTCATATCTTATCTATAACTAAGGATTCATTCGGGAGGGATTAGTGATGAAACTCGTCATTGCGATCGTACAGGATAAAGATAGCAACCGATTGTCGAATGCACTTGTCAAGGAGGGCTTCCGTGCGACCAAGCTCGCCAGTACAGGCGGCTTCCTCAAAGCGGGGAATACGACATTTATGATCGGGATCGAGGACGAGCGCGTCCATGACGTAATGACGGTCATCCGATCCAATTGTAAGATCCGGGACCAGATGGTATCCCCGGTTACACCGATGGGCGGAACTACGGATTCCTACATTCCGTTCCCGGTTGAGGTCCAGGTCGGTGGGGCCGCGGTGTTCGTCGTACCTGTCGAACGCTTCGAGCACTTCTAAATGGATGTGAAATGAGATGAAAATTAATCCAGGCTTCCGTCCACTCGGTCAAGACCGGGCCCGCGCCGATCTCGGCCCGCGCCCGGTCGAAGCCAAGAGCTTCGCCGATGTGATGGGCCAACAGGATCAACAGCGAACGCAGGAGCAACTGCAGCGCAGGCTGCAGGATATCCATCTCCAGGGGGAGCGGCTCGCGCGCTCGATGACGGTGCGCGAGCTGAAGCTCTATCGCCAGATGGTCAAGCAGTTTTTGGAAGATACGGTGCGACGCGGCATCGGCCTCAAGGATACAAAGGGCTGGGACCGCCGCGGACGCACAAAACGATATAAGCTATTGGAAGAGGTAGACGCGGCACTTGTTCTCATGGCCGAAGAACTGCTTGAGTCGGAGGACGGCCGAATTCAGCTGCTGCAGCGAATCGGCGAGATTCGCGGAATGCTGATCAACCTGTTCTTTTAGCTCAGCAACAGAGAGTAGGGAAAACCATGTCGTTTAAGACCATAGTCGGGCAGCCGAAGGCTGTGCGTCTGATGCAGCACGCATTGCAGCGTGGAGCGGTAGCGCACGCATACCTGTTCAGCGGACCTGTAGGGACAGGCCGCAAGCAAGCGGCGCTTGCCTTTGCCAAGGCCCTGTTCTGCGAGGCTGGGGGCGATGATGCTTGCGGGACCTGTCTAGCCTGCCGCAAGTTCGATAATGGCAACCAGCCCGATCTGTATCAGATCGGGCCTGATGGCGCTTCAATCAAGATCGATCAGATTCGGGAGTTGCAGCGGGAGCTGGCTTATCGCAATAGCGGCTCTCAGCGTAAGGTGTATATTGTCGAGCAAGCGGAGAAAATGACGATGCAGGCGGGCAATAGCCTGCTGAAGTTTCTGGAGGAGCCGCAATCTCCGATTGTCGCCCTCCTTATTACGGACAATGGACAAGCTGTGCTGCCCACGATCCGCTCACGTACACAGTACGTCCCCTTTCTGCCGATGTCCCCGCAAGCGATGCTCGAGGCTCTCCTTGGTGAAGGCCATCCAGCACTCTTATGCCGGGCTGCGGTGCACCTGGCTGCCGGTCTGCCGGCTTGCCGGGCCCTCATCCAGCAAGAGGGGTTTGCAGAAATCAGAAATGTAGTGATACAATTAGGCAAGGAGAGCACGACCCGGTTGGCCTCCGCGATGATTACCGCGCAGCAGCAGGTTTTCAAGACGGACCGGGCGGAGCATTCCGAGTTGTTGTTGTCACTGATGATTCTGTGGTTCAAGGATATGATACACTTTCAGGCCGGCAGGCAAGAGAGCATCGTTTTTATAGATCAGCTGGAATGGATCAGCAAGCACGCCTTTCAGCGTTCCCCCGCAGGCTGGGTCGCCTGTATGGAGCATGCGCTGGAGACGGGAAGGCGCCTGCGCGCTCACGTGGCGCCGCAGCTTGCATTTGAGCAGTTTTTAGTACACCTACAGGAGGTTTAATCCCTTGTATAATGTAGTCGGTGTTCGCTTCAAGAAAGCGGGCAAGATCTATTACTTTGATCCTGTCGAGCATCAGGTCGCCCAAGATCACCATGTGATCGTGGAGACGGCCAGGGGTATCGAGTACGGCAGAGTGGTGGTCGGACAGAAGCAGGTTGGCGAGTCGGATGTAGTCCTGCCCCTCAAGAAGGTCATTCGTATTGCCGGGGATGCCGATGCACGGGTTGTGGAAGAGAACAAGACAGCGGCGAAGAATGCTTTCGCCACCTGTATGGACAAGATAAGAGATCACAAGCTGAAGATGAAGCTGGTCGATGTAGAGTTTACCTTCGATCGCAACAAGATTATCTTCTACTTTACAGCTGAAGGTCGAGTGGATTTCCGTGAGCTGGTCAAGGATCTGGCAAGCGTCTTCCGTACCCGGATCGAGCTGCGTCAGATCGGGGTTCGTGACGAAGCCAAGATGCTGGGAGGTATCGGTCCGTGTGGACGATTGCTATGCTGCTCGACGTGGCTGGGCGATTTTGAACCGGTATCGATCAAGATGGCCAAGGATCAGAATCTTTCCCTCAATCCGACCAAGATTTCAGGTCTGTGCGGACGTCTGATGTGCTGTCTGAAATACGAGCATGACAATTATGAAAGTGCCCGGGAAGAGATGCCTGCCGTCGGCAAGCTGGTTGTCACTTCGCTGGGTGAAGGCAAAGTATCAGGGCTGAATGCGTCCAAGCGGACCGTGTACGTTCAGCTGTTCGATTCTGGCAAGTCGAAAGAACTGCCTTTCGATGAGGTCGTCGTCAAATAAATAGAATGATAGCGTGCTCTGGGGTGGGACCATGGGAAAAAGTGAGATTTTTAAACGAATGGATCAGCTGGAAACCCATGTAGGCGGACTCCATACGGAGCTGGGGGACATGAAGCAGACCATCAAGGCGCTGCTCGAAGAAAACCAACGGCTCAGTATGGAGAATCAGCGGCTGCGCAAAGTGCTGAAAGAAAAGACGGAGCATCCCCAGGCGGTGACGCAGGGGGCTCTGCTTACTGGCTCTGCCGCTGTCATGCAGGAGGAAGATCAGCCCCTGGCTGTTGATCCTGCAGCGTCCGCTGTGGGCGAGGGCTATGATAACCTGGCCCGGCTGTATCATGAAGGATTTCATATTTGCAATGTGTACTATGGTCATCTTCGTACGGAAGGCGACTGTCTGTTTTGTTTGTCGTTTCTTAGCAAGTAGAATAGCCTATCAGATAAGACCCCGTGCGGGTCTTTTCTTGAATTTAGGGCTGTTCTGCGTTTTACTCACGGCAGGAGGGTATGTACGTAAATGGAAGCAAGGATGAAGCCCGTATTATATGATAATGAACGGTATGACTATTTGGTAACCGATGAATTAGGAATTATTCAGAGTCGCGAGGTATTCAGCTTCTCGATGGATGCGGTGCTGCTGGCCCGGTTTGCCGGTGTTCCGAAGCATGGCCGAATCCTTGATCTGTGCAGTGGCAATGGAGTCATTCCTTTGCTGCTGACCACCCGTACCCAAGCTCAAATCGATGCCGTTGAATTGCAGCCTCGCCTGGCAGATATGGCCCGCCGCAGTGTGCAATCCAATGGGCTCGAAGAAAGGGTACATATAATAGAAGGAGATCTGCGGGAATATCACCAAACCGGTGGATATGGCACGTATGACGCTATCACAGTTAACCCGCCCTATATGCCGCCTACGTCAGGAGAGTCCAACAGGAACGAGCATTATGCGATTGCCAGACACGAAATTCACTGTACGCTGAAAGACGTAGCGGCAGCTTGTGCCAAATTGGTGCGGACGGGTGGAAGAGTATCGATGGTACACCGGCCATCGCGGCTAGTTGAAATTATTGAAGCGTTTCGTGAGGTGAGACTGGAACCCAAACGACTGCGGTTTGTGCATCCACATGCAGGCGGAGAAGCCAATATGGTACTCATTGAAGCGATGCGCGATGCCAAGCCAGAACTGAGGCTGTTGCCTCCATTAATTGTATATGATGAAAATCGGGAGTATGCGGACGAGCTGAAGGCCATCTACTACGGACAGCAGAGCGAACGGACCGAAGGAACTGGAGGTGGACAATGAACGTTCAACGAAGCTTTGGCGCGGGTACAACAGGGACCTTGTATTTGGTGGGGACGCCGATTGGCAACTTGGAGGATATGACCTTCCGTGCCGTTCGCGTGTTGCAGGAGGTAGATCTGATTGCTGCAGAGGACACACGACAGACCCGCAAGCTCTTGACGCATTATGAAATTCAAACGCGTCTGGTGAGCTACCATGAGCATAACAAGCAAGCCAGCGGCAGCGAATTGGTTCGATTGCTGTTGGACGGGCAGCATATTGCTCTGGTGAGTGATGCAGGATTGCCTGCGATATCTGATCCTGGTTCCGATCTCGTAGTCGCAGCAGCAGAAGCAGGGATTCCAGTTGTGCCCGTCCCAGGTGCAAATGCAGCTCTCTCGGCTCTGATCGTTTCTGCCCTGCCAACAGAGCGCTTCACCTTTGCCGGTTTCCCGCCTCGGGAGAAGAAGCGTCTGCAGCCCTGGCTGGAGGAGCTAGCCGTCCAAGAGGGGACGCTCCTCCTCTATGAGTCGCCTCACCGGCTGCAAAAGACGCTCCAAGCGATTGCTGTAGCCTGGGGCAACCGGCAAATGGCGATGGTCCGGGAGCTGACCAAGCGATATGAAGAGGTCGTTCGCGGCACGGTGCAGGAATGTCTGGAGCGGCTGGACGAGCATCCGCCGCAGGGCGAGTACGTGCTTGTCCTGGCGGGCGCCGAACATCAGCTGCCGGATGGGGCAGAATCGCCGCGTGCCGGAGATGTCACCTGGTGGTCCCCGCTCTCGCTGGAGGCGCATGTCCGCCATTATGAGGAGCTGACGGGCGACCGCAAGGAAGCGATGCGTCGCACCGCCCAAGACCGCGGCCTCCCCCGCCGCGAGGTATATAACACTCTAATGAAGAAACACGATGAAGAGGATCAATAATATTTGTCTTCAGGGCTAGAGTAAGGTCGAAACCGCAGGAGCGTAGCGTATGCTTCCGAGGTCGCTTTCTTGCAGAAAGCGTTTAGCGTTCGCCTTTGTTCATGAATGTCCCCCTATTAAGGGGTTATACAATCCAGAGATTCATGAACAACAGCGACCGGAGGTTTGATCTTACTCGACGCCCCCAAAGACTACGATTTTGTGCTCCTTCATCGCACAAAAAAAGACCTCCCCGGCCATTCGCCCAGGGAGGCATCAAGGAGTATGAAAAAGGTTAGAATTACCAAGTTAAGTGTGGTTCTATTATAACCGATTTTGCTTATTTTGTCACAGGTTCTGGCAACTCGGAGATGCATTCGTTGCAAACAATTTTGCCTTTGAAGTACGTGACGTTCTCAGCGTTTCCACAGAAGATACAAGCAGGCTCATATTTCTTGAGCATGATGCGCTCGCCGTCTACATAAATCTCGAGGGCGTCCTTCTCTCCGATACCCAGTGTGCGGCGCAGCTCGATTGGAATAACGACACGGCCGAGCTCGTCGACTTTACGTACAATACCAGTGGATTTCATCATAATCTATTGTTTCCCCTCTCAAGTTATATTCGTCAGTTTTCGACAAAATACTACGTTTTCTGTAATCTATAATACCAACCATTACCAGAATAGTCAACCTAAATTTTTGCGCCTAAAATGTGACTTCGTCGGCCTGGTAAGGGGAGTGGGACCCTAACAAGCATACTACAAGGCGCTTTGCTTGGAAACGACAACTCGACATCATTCGACAAACTACCGACATTCTGTGTCGAAATAATGAACGTTAATCGACAAAATCTACCGAGGTGATTGCGATGTCTAGGATAATGGACGAAGAGAAAGTCTTTAAAGATCCTGTTCATAAATACATTTATGTGCAGGATAAGCTAATCTGGGATCTGATTAATACCAAGGAATTCCAACGTCTTCGTCGGATCAGACAATTAGGCACATCATACCTTACCTTCCATGGAGCCGAGCATAGCCGTTTCTCACATTCCCTAGGCGTGTACGAGATTACTCGAAAAATCATTTCTCAATTTGAACGGAGTCACTATCCAGATTGGCCAAAGGAAGAAAAGCTTGTCTCACTCTGCGCCGCCTTGCTGCACGATCTGGGACATGGTCCATTTTCCCATTCCATTGAACAAGTATTTGAGACCGACCACGAGCAATGGACATGCCGCTTTTTGCTGGAAGATACCGAGGTAAACCGGGTGCTGCGCACCATTTCGGACGATTTTCCCGAACAAGTGGCCTCAGTCATCTGCAAAACGTACGCCAAACCCATTGTGGTCAGTTTAGTATCCAGTCAGATGGATGCCGACCGGATGGACTATCTGCTCCGGGATGCTTACTACACAGGCGTGAATTATGGCACCTTTGATCTTGACCGGATTCTCAGAGTGCTCCGGCCTTATCGCGGACGAATCGTGATCAAAGAAAGCGGAATGCATGCGGTGGAGGATTACCTGATGTCCCGATATCAGATGTACTGGCAGGTTTACTTCCATCCAGTGACACGGAGCTCGGAGATAATCCTTAGACAGATTTTTCGCAGAGCGAAAGAGCTTTATGTGGGTGGGTACCCATTCCAAACGATGATGAGGCCTTTCGAGAGCCTCCTACGAGGGACCCTGGAGATCGAGGATTATTTTCGGTTAGATGAAGCTATGGTACAGACGATCTTCATGGAGTGGGTTTCAGAGGAGGATACGATCTTGTCCGATCTGTGCCATCGTTTCCTACATCGCCGTTTATACAAATATATAACCGAGACAGAAGCAGATGAAGCTCGCTGGTCCACAATTCGAAAAGAATTAGAAGCTGCCGGGCTCCATCCGGACTATCATCTGGAGATTGATTTCCCTTACGATCTTTCCTATGATGTATACCGACCGGGGACAGGCGACGGGGAAGAAAGGCCACCCATTCTGATGCTTGATGGACAGGAGCAAATCGCAGAGATCTCGGCAAAATCCGACATCGTCACCTCCATCACCGGCCTTCATAAAGGCAAATATCACCTGTATTTTCCGGAGGAGCTGCTGCGCGAAAAAGCGCAGATGTTATCGAATGAAACGAGGGCGTTATTCGGACTTGATTAAAAAACTGTAATAATAGAAGAAAGGGGTTCAAAACAGACATGATTATTGACACACATACCCATTTGGATGCGCATGCATTTGACGAAGATCGGGAGGCAATCATCCGCCGGGCAAGAGAGGCAGGAGTCGATCGGATGATCAACATCGGCTTTAATCGGGAGACGATTCCAACCACAATCGAGCTGGCAGAAACCTATGATTTTATCTATGCTGCAGTCGGCTGGCACCCGGTGGACAGCATCCATATGAAGCCGGAGGATCTGGAGTGGATCGCTTCGCTCTGCACGCATGAGAAAGTTGTGGCCATCGGCGAAATCGGCCTGGATTATCACTGGGATACGTCGCCCAAGGACGTGCAACAGCGCGTGTTCCGCCAGCAAATCGGCCTCGCGCGCGAGGTCGGAAAGCCGATTGTCATCCATAATCGGGATGCACATGAGGATATCGTGAACATTCTGAAAGAGGAGCGGGCAGAGGAAGTCGGGGGCGTCATGCACTGCTTCTCCGGAAGCTGGGAAACCGCACGTCAATGTCTCGATTTGGGCTTCTATATTTCACTTGGCGGACCCGTCACATTCAAAAATGCAAGGGTGCCAAAAGAGGTGCTCAAGCATGTCCCACTGGACCGTCTTTTGATCGAAACAGACTGTCCTTATTTGGCCCCTCATCCGAACCGAGGGAAGCGGAACGAGCCCTCTTATGTACGTTATGTAGCAGAGGCTGCAGCGGAAATGAAAGGAAAATCTTTGGAAGAAATTTCAAGAATTACGACCGAGAACGCTGAGAAATGTTTTCGATTGCGTTGAAAAACGCCAAAATCGTTAGGATTTTGAACGAATCGTATGAAAAAACTCTCTTTCGACCGAAAAATCCCGGGATAAGACCCCGATTTTCCTAAAAATTCGTTAAAATCGTCTTTTAAGCGATCTTTACAATGAGGGTGCAAAGAAGGTATGATTCTTCTCAGAGCTTCACTATTGTATCCAATTTCCAGTTTCGCTTAATCTTCGACTATGAAGAACGGGGGAACCAAAATCACCAGTCCGCTCTCCCACTTGCGGCTGTCTGATTTTCTTCCTTGGGGTGAATTCGTGAAGAGCCGAATCGACGAACCCGGCTCCTTCTGATAGGGCATCTCTCATGTCCGAACCCGTCAGCTAACCTCGTCAGCGTCCAAGAGAGATCACTCGTGCAGAACCCATTTCGAAGATTAGAGTCATCTAAGATTTGAATATTGCGTAAAGCCCCGACATAGGGTGTTACATGGGGGTGGGGTATACGAGGATACTGGAAGTGCGTGCTTGCACGCTATTCTAAGATAGTCACGCCAAGTATCATGCGTAAGTTCACAGGCGGTGGCTATGAAGGAGGACCGAGGAAGTGGGCATGTTCCAAATCAAGGATACCCATGGTAAACGATCATCCAGCATGTCTTTCGCGTTGCGATGGAAGCATGAAAACCTGCGTTTGATTCTTCTGAGTGCGATCATTTCAATCGCTATGACTTTCATGTTGTTGGTGTTGCTGTACGGTACGGCTGAGAAGAACGTATCGGTAGTAGTGAATGGGCAGGAGCAGATCGTATCCACGAAACAGTGGACATTGGACCGCTTGCTGGCAGAGCAGTCGATCGAGATCGGGGCTTACGATCAGGTATCGTTGCCAACGAATGCATCGATCAAAGATGGAGACCGGGTCGTCATCGACCACGCGAGAGCGGTCACTATTCATGCAGACGGCAAGTCCAATACGTATTACACAACGGAAAAAACGGTAAAAGACGCGATGGCGGCAGTAGGCATTCCCGTCCGCGAACAAGATAGAGTTCACCCCGCGCTATCCTCGCCGATTGATTCGGATGTGACGGTGTCGGTGGTACGGGTAGACACGGAAGTCGAAACGACTCAGCACAAAATGCCTTTCAAAGTCGTCAAGAAGGAAGATCCAGAGCTCGCCGAAGGCAAGCAAAAGGTCATCCAGACGGGGGCAGATGGGTTGCTCGTGAAGCAGTTCAAAAAAGTATACGAAGACGGCCAGCTCATATCCGAGGAAATGGTATTGAAATCAATGGAAACCTCGGCCGTTGAACAAATCGTTGCGGTAGGCACCAAGAAGCCGGAGCCAAAAGTTAGTGTGCTCTCTTCGCCGACTCCACAAGCCGAACCGACGATTAGCAAGAACGACTATTCGTTCCAAGCGAAAAAGACGCTGAAGAATGTGACGCTAACTGCCTATACAGCACATGTGGCATCGACCGGCAAGAGCGAGGGCCATCCGGCTTACGGTATTACCGCTTCGGGTACCAAGGTCCAGGAAGGTCGGACGATCGCCGTGGATCCCAAGGTGATTCCGATTGGCTGGTGGGTGTATATCGAGGGTATCGGTTTGAGACGCGCTGAGGATACCGGCGGCGCAATCAAGGGCAACAAGATTGATGTGTATTATGAGAGTGAATCCTATGCCAAGAAATTTGGCCGCAAGAAGGGATATACCGTTCATGTGATCGGTCCTAACAAGCCCAAGGCCAGTTAATTATAAAGCAGTGCATCATAAAACGTGGATTTGATTTTATCATATCGCTTTTTAGCTGATAATATGCCATCATGAGAAGAGGTGACGCCTCTTCTTTTTGCATGTTTGTCCCCTGTTAGGGGAACTTAGATTTTTTTGAAAGGGATAGGCTTATGATTAAGGAAATTATTGTCGTCGAAGGCAAGGACGATACCGTAGCAATCAAGCGGGCCGTTGAGGCTGAAACGATTGAAACGGGTGGCTCTGCCATTGGCGAAGCGGTACTGAAGCGGGTGGAATTGGCCCAGGCCCGCCGCGGGGTCATTATCTTTACCGATCCCGACCATGCCGGCGAGCGGATACGCAAGATTGTTGCTGCCCGTGTGCCGGGCTGCAAGCATGCCTTCCTGCCGCAGGAGGATGCGCTCTATAAGGGAGACATCGGTGTGGAGAATGCGAAGCCGGAAGCGATCCGACGTGCGCTGAGCCAAGTCCGTACCGAAACGGCAGAAGGCGAGCCGGAAATTGAATGGGAGGATCTCATTCATGCGGGCTTGATTGTCCACCCGGAGGCTGCATCACGCAGGCTGATCATGGGCAACCTGCTAGGTATCGGGTATGCCAACGGCAAGCAATTCTACAAACGCTGCACCATGTTCAGGATCTCCAGAGCAGAGTTTGCCGAAGCGCTCTCGCAATTGGAGCGTATGCAGCCAGAGGGGGAGTGACAAGAATGGACAAGCAGCAGCGAAGTGATACAGCCGGGATTGGAACGCCCAGACGAACGCAGGAGATTATTAAGCGTTACGGCTTTTCGTTCAAGAAAAGCCTGGGGCAGAATTTCCTGATTGACCCCAATATCCTACGCAACATCGTAGACAGTGCGGGCCTGGACGAAACCAAAGGCGCCTTGGAGATTGGACCGGGGATCGGAGCGTTGACTCAGCAATTGGCTGAATCCGCAGGTAAAGTGACGGCCATTGAAATCGACAAACGCCTCATTCCTATCTTAAGAGATATATTGGCGGATACGCCGAATGTCGAGGTTATTCAAGGTGATGTGCTCGAGGTAGACCTTCCTGCGCTTCTAGCGCGTCAATTCGAGGGCTGCAGCGGCGTGAGCGTCGTCGCCAATCTGCCCTATTATGTGACGACACCGATTCTGATGAAACTCCTGGAGGAACGGCTGCCGCTGGAGAACATCGTTGTCATGATTCAGAAGGAAGTGGCTGAACGCATGGCAGCCAGTCCGGGAGGCAAGGTGTATGGCAGCCTCAGCGTAGCGGTACAGTACTATAGCGAGCCGGAGCTAGTCTGCACGGTGCCGCATACCGTATTCATCCCACAGCCCAATGTAGATTCTGCTGTTATCAAGTTGAAGCTGCGAAGTGAACCTCCGGTAGCGGTGAGCGATGAGTCGTTTTTCTTCCGTGTGGTGCAAGCGAGCTTTGCGCAGCGGCGCAAGACGCTGGCTAACAATCTGACGGCCTTTGTAGGCAAAGAGCACCGCGAGGCGTTGGTTGCTCTGCTGGAGGGTGTAGGCGTGGAACCTGGACGTCGGGGAGAGACCTTGTCGTTAACTGAATTCGCAGCCGTCAGTGAAGCGATCCTGGCTGCAAAATGGGTCGTATAGAAGCCGTACCGTTAAGGTGCGGTTTTTTTGTAATGACTGCTAATCGCGTTAGACGGATTGCTCACCAAACTTGCTGTTCGCCCATAGGATAGACGAAGAGGTGATTCTATCATGAAGTTAGGCGATCTGGTGGTCCGCAATTCGTATGGCGGCGATGTGCTGTTTCGGGTCGAGGATCTCCGCCAGACAACTGCCGTCCTCAAGGGAACGGATTATCGTCTGCTTGCGGACGCCCCAATAGGGGACCTGGCGGTCGTACCTCATCCAGAGACCGCACGTGCGACGCAGCAAGTGAGGGTCAAGGTGTCTGCGACGATGCAGCGCATGGTCCAGGAGCAGCTGCGCCAACAGCAGGTGCAGCGGGACAATGTAGTGCAGCAGCACGGCCTTCAACGGGACCAAGGTTATTTTGAGATGCCCGGGCGTGTATTGCATCTGGACGGTGACGGCAATTATATGAAAAAAAGCATGCAGCTGTACCAGCAAATGCGGGTACCGGCGCATGGTTTACATGCCAACGAGGCCCAGATGGCCGAGATTCTCCAACGTCTGCTTCCTCAAGTACGACCGGATATTGTCGTCATTACTGGGCATGACGGGGTATTAAAGCACCGGCCCAAGGAAGAGCTATATCATCTATCCAGCTACAAGAACTCTCAGAACTTCGTCAATGCCGTACGGGTGGCCCGAGATTATGAGAAGAGTCGTGATGGGCTGATTGTCGTCGCTGGTGCCTGCCAGTCGCATTTTGAAGCGCTGTTGCAGGCCGGGGCCAATTTTGCCAGTTCGCCAGGGCGTATTCTGATTCATGCGCTTGATCCCGTTTATATCGCCATCAAGTCGAGCTTCACGCCAATGCGGGAGACGATCAATCTGGCGGAGGTCATTCAGGGTACTATCAGCGGGGTAGACGGCGTGGGTGGTATTGAGACATTGGGTCGTCACCGTGTAGGGATGCCCAAGTCGAGTAAACCGCAATCAACAGCGTTGCTGTAAGCGGCAATTCTCCACAAATACACAAATCCCTCATTGACAAAAACTTTGCTTCACTGTTATAATATTTTGCCTTGTTTGACAAGCCTCCTCTTTTTGGTTATAATGTATAAGGAAAGAGGTGGTTGTGGACAATGGCTAAAAATTCGCTGTTGGAGATCAAACGTAGTTTGGAAGCCCATGTTGGCTCCAAGATTAGTCTTCGAGCAAACGGTGGTCGTCGAAAGACCATTGAACGTACCGGTGTTCTGGAAGAAATCTACCCCTCTGTTTTCATTGTTAAGCTGGACCAAGATCAACATGCGTTCAAGCGCGTCTCTTACAGCTATGCAGATATATTGACCGAATCGGTGGAAGTTACTGTTCGCAATGACGACGGTGAGGTTCGGATTAACCACATTCAATAGAACAAGGTTTCACCCTCAGTCCGGAGCTGCTCCGGGCTGATTTTTTTTGTACGGAATGACGAATGGAATAAATGGCGCTCACCTGCCCATACTAACAACGGGGTGACCCTACAGCGGATAGAGGAGGCGACCCGAACCATGAGCAGAAGAAGACGAAGTACGATGTCCGAGGGCCTCAAGAATGAGCTGGCCAAGGATCTGGGCTTCTATGATACGGTCCAGAAGGATGGCTGGGGCGGCATTACCGCCAAGGACGCAGGCAACATGGTCAAACGTGCGATCCAGCTCGCCGAGCAGGCGGCTGCCAAGAAGCCCTGATACGCATAACTGTATACGTGCGTTCAACAACCTCTATAAGTAGATTTTTAAAGCTAAGCTGGACTGTTCTCCGGAGGGAGATCGGAACAGCTTAGCTTTTCTTGTGCCCATTTGTTAATATAGTAAGAAAGAAGAAGATTTACATCTCCATTTGGCTTCTGCTATCCTATGAAGCTGTAAACGACGATGAGCGGGTGACAAGATGAAAGTATACGAGAAAGCGCCAGCCAAAATTAATCTCATGCTCGACGTCCTCCGCAAGCGGGAGGATGGGTTCCATGAGGTTGAGATGATTATGACCATGGTGGATCTGGCCGATCGGCTGGAGATGGAAGAGCTGTCCCGAAACACGATTGTAATCTCCAGTCAGGCGGGGTACATCCCTCTGGATGAGAAGAACCTGGCGTTCCAGGCTGCCAAGCTGATCAAAGAGAGGTACAAGGTAGACAAGGGCGTATACATCCATCTCGACAAGAAAATCCCGGTAGCGGCAGGCCTGGCCGGCGGCAGCAGCGATGCAGCGGCAGCGCTTCGAGGGCTCAATCGGCTCTGGGGGTTGGGCATTCCGCTGGACGAGCTAAGCCGGTTAGGAGCTGAACTGGGATCGGACGTGCCGTTCTGTGTGACTGGCGGTACAGCTATCGCCAGAGGCCGGGGAGAGCAGCTGGAGCAGATTGCTCGCCCGCCGCAATGTTGGGTCATTCTGGCCAAGCCCCCGATCAATGTATCGACGGCTGATGTGTATGGGCGGTTCCGCTTATCCCAGGTGGAGCAGCATCCTTCCACGGAGGGGATGGCGGCCGAGCTTGCTGCCGGTTCATTCACAGGCATGTGCCAACAGTTGGGTAATGTGTTAGAAAGCGTAACATTGAAGCTGCATCCTGAGGTAGAGCAACTGAAAGAGAGTATGCGCAAGCTTGGTGCAGATGGTGTGCTGATGTCAGGCAGCGGACCCACGGTTTTTGGTCTTGTTTCCAGGGAGTCCAAGGTGGCTAGAATCTATAATGGGCTGCGTGGCTTCTGTAAAGAGGTCTATGTGGTAAGAATGCTCACATGAAATTCACGTTCTCCTTGTAGAAACCCGTATAAAAATGTTATATTACCTATATAACATTCGGATTTTAGCGGGGGGAGACATCGTGAAAAAGTTGAAACGGAGTGCCAGGTTGGTTGAGATGACGCAGTATCTGTTGTCGCGCCCCCATACGCTCATATCGCTTACTGCATTTGCCGACCGCTATCAGTCTGCCAAATCATCGATAAGCGAAGATTTAGCTATTATTAAAGAGGTATTCGAAGAAGACGGACTCGGTCAGTTGAGCACGCTCGCCGGTGCGGCGGGCGGTGTCAAATATATGCCTATGATGAGCAAGAACGTATCGCTGGCCATTATAAAAAATATTTGCCGGGAACTGGAGCAGCCGGAGCGGGTGCTTCCGGGCGGCTACCTCTACATGACGGATATGCTGGGACAGCCCAACCTCATGAACGAGGTGGGCCGGATGTTCGCTACGGCTTTTGCCCATCGGGATCTGGATGTCATTATGACAGTGGAGACCAAGGGCATTCCCTTGGCGTATGCCACGGCTACTTTTCTGAACCTGCCGGTTGTTATCGTTCGTCGGGACAACAAGGTGACCGAAGGCTCAGCAGTGAGTATCAACTATGTATCTGGCTCCAACAAGCGCATCCAGACGATGTCGCTGGCACGGCGGGCGCTCAAGGAGCAATCCCGTGTGCTTATTATCGATGACTTCATGAAAGCAGGCGGAACCGTGCAGGGCATGATGGACTTGCTGTATGAGTTCAATGCGACGGTTGCTGGCGTGGGCGTCTTCGTCGAATCCGGAGAAGTGGACCGTGACGAACGATTGCTTGAAGATTATGTATCCCTGGCCAAGCTAACGGCTGTCGATCTGAAGACGAAGCAGACCAGCGTAGCTCCAGGTAATTACTTCACCAAATCCGAGGAGGTTTCATCATGACAAAGAAAGCGATCCCTACCCCGATTGCAACGGATCAGGCGCCAGCCGCTATCGGTCCGTATGCGCAAGCGGTGAAGCTGGGCAATCTGCTATTCACCTCTGGCCAGATTCCATTGGGACTGGATGGAGAGGTCGTGGCCGGCGGTGTAGAGGAGCAGACCCATCAGGTGTTCGCCAACCTCAAAGCGGTACTGGCCGAAGCGGGTGCCGAGTTTTCCGACGTGGTGAAGGCAACCGTGTTCATTAAGGACATGGGACAGTTTGCAGCGATCAATGCAATCTATGCCAGCTATTTTGGCGACCACAAACCAGCTCGTTCCACCGTAGAAGTGGCGCGGTTGCCCAAGGATGTGCTTGTCGAAATTGAGTTGATCGTATCGATCAATGTCGAATAAACTCGAAAGTTCCTCAAATGGAAAAAATGTTGTGAAATAGGGGATTATTTTCCCAAATAAAAGAAGGATTTTGCACTGGCGTGTGGAATATTACACCAAGTCTTCTAACAGGCAAAGGTGGTGAACACAAGTGCAGATTACCGATGTTAGACTCCGCCGCGTTAATTCCGAAGGGAGAATGAAGGCCATCGCTTCGATCACCATTGACAATGAATTTGTTGTTCATGACATTCGCGTCATTGACGGCAACAATGGCATGTTCGTAGCAATGCCTAGCAAGCGAACACCGGATGGTGAGTTCCGCGATATTGCCCATCCCATCTCTTCAACCACCCGGGAGAAGATTCAGGCAGCCGTCCTTGCTGAGTATGAGCGAGCGGCTACAGAAGAAGAAGTTGCGATCGAAGAAGGTGCATAATGGGTTAGGGGTTACGAGGGAGAGCCTGATATGGGCTCTCTTTTCTTTTGTTGCGGAATACGATATATTGATACTTAACTTTATTCATAGATTTCAAGATCAAGATTATATAATCAGGTTATTGATAAAGAGAGCCTACAGTCACGGATCGATCTTACGATCGCTGTTGTCCCCAGATTTCTTGAATTGTTAACCGCTCTAGCGGTTGAAATCCGGGGACAAAGGCGAACGCTACGCTTCTCCAGATTCGATTCCGTGCCTCTCCGGCCTTTATTCATCATCCTGAGATACATTATGCATAATGGACTACTAGGAGGGCTTATCCTTTGAAGAAAATGGCGATCGTACTTGCTGCAGGGCAAGGCAAACGTATGAAATCCAAGCTGTATAAAGTACTGCACCCGGTATGTGGCAAGCCGATGGTTGGTCATGTCATGGATGTCGTCGAGGCTTCCGCCTGTGAGCGGACGGTCGTCATCGTCGGTCACGGAGCAGAGGCGGTTCAGAGCTATCTCGGAGAGCGAGCGGAGTATGCCTTGCAAGCACAGCAGCAGGGTACCGGCCACGCGGTACTGCAGGCGGAGCCGCTGCTCGGTGCAGAGGAAGGCACGACAATTGTCATCTGTGGCGACACGCCGCTTGTCACCGCGGCGACCGTACAGGCAATGCTGACCATTCACGAGACGAGCGGAGCGGCAGCGACGGTGTTGACTGCTGAATTGGGCGATCCCACAGGATACGGCCGCGTGATTCGCGGCAGCGATGACGGCGTACAGCGTATCGTCGAACAGAAGGATTGCACGCCGGCTGAGGGAGCGGTCAAGGAGATCAATACGGGTACGTATTGCTTTGATAATAAAAAATTGTTTCAGGCGCTTGCTCAAGTAACCAACGAGAATGCGCAGGGAGAGTACTACCTGACTGACGTCATCGGTATACTGCAACGAGGCGGCGAGCGGGTATTGGCACATTGCACAGGCGATGAGGCGGAGGCCATTGGCGTCAACGACCGGATTGCACTCTCGGAAGCAGAGCGTTTCATGAAGGAGCGAATCATTCGCGGGCATTTGGTAAACGGCGTCACGGTAATCGATCCTTCCTCCACCTATATCGAGGCTGGTGTAACCATCGGTGCAGATACGGTTATCTATCCTGGCACGCTGCTGCGCGGGAATACCGTGATTGGCGAAGATAACATCATCGGGCCCCAGTCGGATCTGACGGATACAGTGACTGGGAATGGCGTCTGCATCAAGCACTCTGTTACTGACCGTTCGGAGGTCGGCGATGAGACGACCGTTGGACCTTACGCGAACCTGCGTCCTGGCACCAAGCTGGGTCGTAAGTGCAAGGTCGGTGATTTTGTGGAACTTAAGAATGCTGTGCTGGATGACGGCAGCAAGGTGTCCCACCTGAGCTATGTGGGCGACGCCAAGGTCGGCAAGGATGTCAACATTGGCTGCGGCGCGATTACGGTTAATTATGACGGCTATAACAAGGCAGTCACCGAGATTGGGGATGGCGCGTTTGTCGGCAGCAATGTCAACCTTATCGCTCCGGTCCGTATCGGGGACGGTGCCTATGTGGTAGCGGGCTCGACGATCACCCAAGACGTTCCCGAGAACGATCTGGCGATCGCACGCGAGCGCCAAGTCAACAAACCAGGCTACGCCGCCAAAATCCGCAACCGCGCCAAGCTCAAAAAAGAAAAAAAGGATTCCTCTTCATAAAATTAAAAAATTCGGTTTTCAGCACCGAGAAGGTTGGACGCAGGAGGATATGAGGAGCGGAGCGTAGCTGTAAGCTACGTGAGCACCGGAAGATCCGACTGCGTTCAAGATTCGACGCCGAGTAAGCTTCTCAGAGTTACTTCGTGATCAAAACCGAACCTGATGATTAAAGGTGGGCTTGACTGGGTAATCATAGTAGGAGATCAGGTGTGAACCAAGGAGGTTTCCTAGATGAGTGTATCCCTAAAAGTAGAGAAGAGAGAAGCACAGTCCAAGGGCAAACTGAATCAGCTGCGCCAGGACGGTAAAGTGCCAGGCGTCGTCTACGGCCAGAACATCAAGCAAGCATCCCCGATTGCCGTGGATGAGAGAGAGCTGCAAGCACTACTGAAATCCAACCCTAATGCTGTATTGGAAATTGAAGTGCCGACGGCTGGCAAGCAGCCGGTTATGATAACAGATATCCAGCGGGATTCGCTGTCCAGAAAGCTGCTGCATATCGATCTGCATCAGATTGATATGAACAGTGAGGTCACGACTTCGGTTCGGATCGAGGTGACTGGCGAAGCGGCGGGCGTGAAGGAAGGCGGCGTGATGCAGACAGTTCTGCATGAACTCGAGATCACCTGTCTGCCTAGCAGCATCCCGGAATCGGTGAGCATCGATGTGTCGGAGCTGCAGATTGGAGAGAGCCTAGCGGTAAGTGAAGTGAAGCTGCCGAAGGGTGTATCCACTTCTGTGGATCCAGAGATGGTCATCGTGTCGATTCTGGCGCCTCAGAAGGAAGAGCTGGATGAGGAAGCCGAAGAGACAGCTGAGGAGAGTGCGGAGGCCGATGAGGCGGAAGACGCTCCTGCGGCTGAGGGCGAACAGGAATAGTCGCTGCACACAACCAAAGAGGATTATCTCGATTGTAGATTCGTCTACCTTCGAGGTAATCCTCTTTTTGCATGGCGGTGCCAAGCCACATCTAGCCTCTAGTATCCAGGGCGCGAAATGAAGGTAAATTGCGAGCGTCTGTAGAATACGCTGTTGACCTTGACATAATCCGGGCAGTAGTGTTCAATGAAGCCAATGTCGCTATGTTCGCGGTCCAGGTAAATTTGGACAGGCACGGCATGGCGAATGTGGTCTTCAAAGTGATGATTGTCGTACAATTGTTGTCCGTTGATGTAGACATTGTCTACAACCTTGTCGATCAGAGCATTACTCATAAAAGATCACCTCATATACGTAGACAATTATCGGGCGCAAATCGTTGCATCCTACAAAAATATTACTTACCCAAAGATAAAATTTTCAATCATAGAAAATAAAACGTATCAATTGAATGATATTTGCAGGAGGTAGAGCAAGTGAAGTGGATCGTTGGACTAGGCAATCCGGGCGCAAAATATGAAGATACTCGGCATAATGTCGGGTTTATGGTCGTTGACGAGCTGGCTCGTCGTTGGAGCATCCCTGTTACGCAGAGCAAGTGCCGGGGGCTGCTCGGAGACGGTCATGCCGGTGGGCAGAAGGTAGCATTGCTCAAACCTATGACGTATATGAATCTGTCTGGCGAATCTCTGCGATCCTTCATGGATTATTACAAAGCCGATCTCGAGGACTGCATCGTCGTTTACGACGACCTCGATACCGCGATTGGACGAATTCGTCTGCGGTATCAAGGCAGCGCAGGTGGACACAATGGGATTAAATCCATCATCTCGCATACCGGGACACAGATCTTCAATCGGGTGCGGATGGGAATCTCGCGACCGGAGCCGGGTAGAAATATTGCAGATTATGTGCTCTCCGACTTTGCCAAGAGTGAACGTGAACTCTTATCGGAAATGATCAGCTATGCCTGCGACGCCATCGAACATGCGCTGGATCATCCTTTCGAATCAACAATGGGCAAGTTTAACCGATAACTTTGCCGTTAATTGGGCATACTGAAGACATAACGGTTCTTCAGGAGGCATACAATGGCGGTACATTACATTTGTCGACATTGCAAGACATCGATTGGTTCTTTGGCAACAACCGAAGTGATCTCAGAGGCCCGACTTGGCTTTCATTCCTTGACCCCCGAGGAGCGCAGCGATATAATAGCGTATAACCCTAATGGAGATGTCACAGTAACGGTCGTCTGTGATTATTGCAGTGAAGCGATCGATGCGAATCCCGAGCTGCTCCTGGTGACGAGTCCGCTGCAATAGTGCGGCTCATCGGAGACCGGGTGCGTAGCCTTAGCGCATAGCCGAGGCTTCTTTTTTGTTGTGTCAGGAATACTTTTTCTTTGTGCTGAAGAAATGAGGTGTTGCAACCATATGAGAACAGTAATCGAAGCCTTTTCCAAGGATGAGGATTTTCAGACGGTGCTTTCCGGCATCGCCAAGGGCATGCGGGAGCAGATGATCTCTGGACTGGCCGGCTCGTCCCGACAGATCCTGGCGGCCGCCCTGATGCAGGAGCTGCAGCGTCCGATGCTCATCGTGACCCACAATATGTTTGCTGCGCAGAAGATTGCAGAGGACTTGCAAGAGTGCCTCTCGCCCGAGCAGGTACTGCTCTATCCGGCCAATGAATTGGTCGCTGCGGAGGCCGCGATTTCCAGTCCCGAGACGCTGGCCCAACGGATTGATGTGCTGGTCCGACTGTCCGCTGGCTTCCGGGGCATTGTTGTCGTGCCATTTTCCGGGGTTCGGCGTTATCTCCCGACTCAGGAGGCAATTGCAGAGGCGCGTATTCCACTGACTGTAGGGACTTCCCTGCCGATGGACACGTTCCTGTCCCGGATGGTGGAGCTGGGTTATGAACGGGTGGATCGCGTCGAGTCCAAGGGTGAGATGAGCGTGCGCGGCGGGATCGTCGATTTCTTCCCCTTGACCGAGCCGCATGCCTATCGAATTGAATGGTTTGATGATGAGATTGATTCGATTCGTACCTTTGACCCGGTCGACCAGCGTTCCATCGACAAGCTTGAGACCTATGTCGTACCACTCTGCAAAGAGGTACTGGCCAGCAGCAAACGCCAGCATGTAGCTGCTCAACACGCGTATGATCTGATGGAGCGGCAGTTGGAGAAGATGACTGACCGCACGGCCAAGGACCGCCTGCGTAGCGAGCTCGGCTCAGAGATCGAGAAGCTGCGCGAACAAGTGTATTTCTCGGAAATCTATAAATATATCTCCTTGCTGTATCCGGAGCGGCAGACGATTATCGATTATATGCCGGAGGATACGCTACTCCTCATGGACGAACCAACCCGACTGGTCGAGACGGCCAAGCAGCTCGAGAGAGACGAAGCCGAATGGGCGACGCACCTGCTGCAGAATGGCAAATCCCTGCCTGGATTCGTTCTGGCCAGAGATAGCGACGAGATTCTGTATCACCGTCCGTTCCAGACGTTGTTCCTGTCGCTCTTCCTGCGTCAGATTCCCCATACCCAGCCGCAGAACATCCTGAACTTTGTCTGCCGCGCCATGCAGAATTTCCACGGGCAAATGAACGTGCTCAAGGCGGAGATGGACCGCTGGAAGAAAGCGGGTGCAAACGTTATCATGCTGGCCGGCAACGCCGAGCGCATGGAGCGGATGCGGCGAGTGCTGCAAGATTACAGTATTGAGCCACCCGTGATGGTCGAGGGCAACCTGCAGACCGGTTTTGAGCTGCCTTCGGTGCATCTGGTCATTATTACGGAAGGCGAGATGTTCTCGCAGAAGCAGCGCAAGGTGCGCCGACTGGACAAGAAAATCGATAATGCCGAACGGATCAAGAGTTACACCGAACTGAAGGTCGGAGACTATGTCGTGCACCAAAACCACGGGATCGGCAAATACCTGGGTATCGGCACGCTGGAGATTGGCGGTATTCATAAGGATTACCTGCACATTATGTATGCGGCAGGCGACAAGCTGTCGGTACCGATTGACCAGATAGATCTGATTCAGAAGTATGTGGGTTCGGAGGACAAGGAGCCCAAGGTCTACAAGCTCGGCGGCAGCGAGTGGACACGGGTCAAGAACAAGGTCAAGGCGTCCGTGAAGGATATCGCAGACGACTTGGTCAAGCTGTACGCCGATCGGCAGGCAGCGGACGGATTCGGGTTCGGTGACGATACGCCGTATCAGCAGGAATTCGAAGCCATGTTCCCTTACGATGAGACGCGGGATCAGCTGCGCGCCATCGAGGAGATCAAGAAGGACATGCAGACCAAACGGCCGATGGACCGTCTGCTCTGCGGCGATGTTGGCTATGGCAAGACAGAGGTCGCCATCCGTGCGGCGTTCAAGGCAGCTATTGAAGGCAAGCAAGTCGCGGTTCTAGTACCCACTACGATTCTTGCCCAGCAGCACTACGAGACGTTCCGCGAGCGCTTCTCGGGCTACCCTTTCAATATTCAGGTGCTCAGCCGTTTCCGCTCCCGCAAGGAGCAGAATGAGACGATGAAAGGGCTAAAGAGCGGTACGGTGGATGTAGTTATCGGTACGCACCGGTTACTGTCGCAGGACATCATCTTCAAGGACCTGGGACTGCTGATTGTCGATGAAGAGCAGCGCTTTGGCGTCTCCCATAAGGAAAAACTGAAGCGTCTGAAGACCAATGTGGATGTACTGACGCTGACTGCAACGCCAATCCCGCGTACGTTACATATGTCGATGCTCGGTGTACGGGATCTCTCTGTCATCGAGACGCCGCCGGAAAACCGGTTCCCGGTGCAGACCTATGTCGTTGAGTACAATATGTCGCTCGTCCGCGAAGCGATCGAACGTGAGCTTGCACGCGGCGGACAGATTTACTACCTGTACAATCGGGTGCAGGGCATCTACCAAATGGCGGAACTGATCTCAGAGTTAGTTCCAAATGCCCGAGTAGCGGTGGGTCATGGCCAGATGTCGGAGCAGGAGCTGGAGAAGACAATTCTGGATTTCCTGGATGGTGAATCCGATGTTCTCGTCAGTACGAGCATTATTGAAACGGGCGTTGATATTCCAAACGTGAATACGCTGATCGTTCATGATGCCGACAAGATGGGACTGTCCCAGTTGTATCAGCTGCGGGGCCGTGTTGGACGCTCGAACCGGATCGCTTACGCTTATTTCACCTATCAGCGGGATAAAGTGCTGACTGAGGTAGCGGAGAAGCGTCTGCAGTCCATCAAGGAATTCACAGAGCTCGGCTCCGGGTTCAAGATTGCCATGCGGGACTTGTCCATCCGGGGAGCGGGTAATTTGCTGGGCGCAGAGCAGCACGGATTTATCGCTTCAGTAGGTTTTGATCTGTACTCCCAGATGCTCGCAGATGAAATCGCCAAGCGCAAGGCTGAAATGTACGGTGACGAGGCCAAGCAGGAGAAAGAGATTACGACACAGATCGATCTTAGCATGGATGCGTACCTGCCTTCCGATTATATCTACGACAGCATTCAGAAGATCGAGATTTACAAGAAGGTAGCGACCGCCCGCTCCGTGGAGGAGACCGAGGATCTGCGTGACGAGCTCGTTGACCGGTTCGGAGACCTTCCGGATGCGGTTCACAACCTGCTTGCAGTAGCGAGACTCAAGGTGTACGGCGGCGAGTACGGCATCGAGCTGATCAGCAAGCGTGGCGAGGAAATTACCCTGCGCTTCGATGAGCAGGCGAGTAAGGGAATCGACCGCAAAATCATCGATATGCTGTGCCTGCAGTTCGAAAACCGGTTCAAACGAGCAACCCCGCAGGAGAACCATTTGATCGTGCAGCTGCGCGGCCAAGGGCTGTCGGACGAGGAAAAATTGGCTTTGCTGGAGCGTTTTCTGATACAATGTAAAGAGGCAGTCAAATCGAAAGGGGAACTTCAGGATGTTGCACAATAAACGCAAATCGGCATGGCGCCGCCCGCTGCTGCTTATCATTGCGGCGATGCTCGTCATGACGATCGCGGCAGCTTGCGGATCGAAGAACGACAACAACGGCGGTAATGGCGGCACGGAAGGCGGGACGCCGAATACGGGCGCTACGATCGCGACGTATACAGATGGCACGGTAACAGATGATGAGTTCACTAAATACAAGACGTTCTTTATTCTGATGAATCCACAGGCGGAGATGTTCCTTAGCATTCCACAGTACGAAGAACAGTTCCTGCAGGAGTATATCGGATACAAGATTTTGTTTGATCGGATGTCCGACGAGAGCAAGGCTGCAGCGGATGCGGACACGGAAGAGTTCCGTACGCAATTCGAGACAGCGGTTAACGATCAAGAAGAGCTGCAAACCCGGCTGGATGAAGGCGGTCTGACCGTCGATGAAGCCGTCGATTTCTTCCATCTGATTATGGCGGTTATGAAGGACGCCGAGTCCAAAGTGACCGATGAAGATGTACAAGCTATCTTCAATGAGGATCCATCTGCACTCCAGACTGCGAGCGTACGTCATGTTCTTGTGGCGACTACGGATTCGCAGACCCAGGAGGAGCTCCGTACAGAAGAAGAAGCACTGGAGCGCGCGGAAGATGTAAAAGCCCAACTTGAAGCTGGCGGAGACTGGCAGGCACTGGCTGCTGAGTATTCCGACGACCCAGGCTCCAAGGAGAACGGCGGCCTGTACGAGGACGTTAATGTTAGCCAATGGGTCCCTGAGTTCAAGGACGCTGCACTGACGCAGGAAGTAGGCGTTATCGGCGACCCGGTCAAGACCGACTTTGGTTACCATGTTGTTCTGGTTGAGAAACGCGATGAGCTGACGTATGAGTCGCTGACAGACGAGCAGAAGAACGCGCTGCGTCAGACCGCTGCTAGTGAAGTGCTCAATGAATTCATGCAAACGGAACTGCCTGAGCTGATTCAAAGCATCGATCTGCCGCAACCTGAAGCACCAGAGGGCACGGAGCCTCCGGCTACTGAAGGCACGGAGAACGGAGATGCTGGCACAGACGGAGCCACTGAGGATGGTGCCGAAGGCAATGCGCCTGCGGACGAGACACCAGCTAATGAAGAGGCACCAGCTACAGAAGAAGAGACACCCGCACAATAATAAGGCAACGTAGAGAGGGCAGCCTCCGCAGATGATCTGTGGAGCTGCCTTTTTTGATGAGGGCAAGCCATTGGAGTCTCTGCGGGGGCCGCGGATAGAATATAAGAAGGAGGAATACATATGTCATTCTACAAACCTGAAGGGTACAATGCGCTATCTCCGTATCTGGTGGTAGAGAATGCAGGGAAGCTGGTGGAGCTCCTGCAGTCGATCTTCGGTGCCCGGGAGCTGCGCCGTTATGAGACGGACGAAGGCAGGATCATGCATGTTGAGGTACGTATCGACGATACGGTGGTTATGCTCGCTGACGCGACTGCAGGCTACTCTTCTCGACAGCAGATGCTCCATGTCTATGTGGAGGATGCGGATCTGACCTTTGGGCGTGCGCTGGCCCAGGGCTGCGAGCCCCTCCAGGAGCCCAAACGTTCCGAGGGAGATCTGGACAAACGTGGCGGCTTCCGGGATTTCGCAGGTAACGAATGGTGGATCGCGACCCAGCAGGAGGATTAACGGTCATCCCCGCCGTACATGCTCAGGTAGCGATCGTAGGCGGTCTCGCACCATGTCGCCTTCAGACCGTTGTCGTAGAGTGGAAAACGGGTCGTCGGAATGAGCAACTCCGTCTCCCGCTCCAGCGCTTCTGAATGACTGCGGAGCCGCTGGAAGGTCCGGCGGGCCAGGGCGGGACGTCCGCTGCGCGTAAAGCGGTGGGTCCGCACCAGGCCATAGATCGTCAGAATCATATCCTCAAGGTAGCGGAACCGTCGCTCATCCTCCAGCAGGCGCTCCATCACCCTCTCATCTCGCGCCACGTCGATCGCTGCATCGAGCAGGGCACGGCACACATAGAGCTGCGCCACGGTCTCCGTCAGGCTGATCCCGCTATTGGGGCTGTCCGCCTGCGTATCGTATTGCATATGCAGCAGCGGGAACAGCTCGTCCGCATCTTCCCGCAGATAGCCCGTCAGTGAATGACGAATCCCCCGCGAATATTGATAATGCTTGAGATACTTGCTGTTCCGCATCGCTTCTTCCAGCTTCTCGTAGAACTGCCGAGCCTTCGAGGCCGACTCTCCATAGTACGCACGGTAATAATCGGCCAGCAGCTCCTCCGAATCCATCTCGGGATGCCAGAGCATTCGGTACAATTGATAGTTGGTCAGGGTAAGCGGCCCCCAGCTTCGATCGGTCAAATGCATATAGTGAAAGTGACGGACGCCGGAGCGGTAGTAAAATGGGATATCCGCCGCCATCATCGTCATCAGCGGGACCGGGCAGGCTGCAAAAGAGCTGACGTTGTAATACTCGCCCACAAACAGGTCGCCGAGGTAATGGCGGTCGGGATCGGTCGTCCACGGGACGAAGGTAGCCATCAGCTCCTGATTTGACTCGGTGCAGCCCGGGTCAGCCAGCGTATGGACGTAGCAGCGTTCAATCGGGAAGTAGGTCGGGAAGCAGCGGTTGTAATCAAAATCGGCGGGCAGCGGCCGGTCCGGAGCGGGCAGCGTCTCATGATAGATGGGGAACAGGATACGGATGCGTCGTTTCAGCCGGCCCACCGTCCGGGCCTGCTCTAGATAGCTGCTGAGCGCATGGACGAGCAGAATCATTTTGTAAGCATAGTTGCCGCTTTGCTCGCATCTGTGGCACTGGCACCAGGTGCCGTTGTCCAGCATCCAGAAATTGAGGTCATCCGCATACCGCCACTGCCCGTCGATCAGATCTTCCGTGACCCGCAGACAGAGCTCGTGGACGGCATCAGGGTGAGTCGTGCAGAAGTTGTCGCCGAACCCTTCCCGGTTGCCCTCGCCGACATCGAAGCTGCGCTTGCCGTCTACCAGTCCGAACCACTCCGGATGAGCCTCCGCATACGTCAGCCTGCCGTCTTCGCGCGACGGGAAGGGTCGTTCCTCATCGCCCGGCTCGTAAGGATCCTCCGGATCGTCGCCCGCCGGCGAGCCTGCTGGCCGGTAAGGGTATACGGCGTGAGGGTTGAGGAAGCGGTAGAGGATGTGATGGCCGCCCATACAGAGACGGATCCCCCGTTTCTGGAGAGCATGGGGATCGGCGACCCGGTCCAGCGAAGCAAAATTGATTCGGTTGCGTCCGAGCCAGTCGATCAGCTCGGGATTGTCATCACCGATGTGCTCGCTGTACACGCCCCGGGTAAGGAACCGCGGATAATCGATGAGCTCGAAGGGTCCGTCCATCCGCTTTGCATCCTGCGGAATATGCGTGCCGCGATTACCCAGTCCGTACCACCGGAACCCAAGATTTTCCAGAAAGGCGTATACGCCGTAGAGTGTGCCTCGCCGTTCTCGGCCCGTGATGATCCAGTGCGTACCGTCTTCCATCAAGCGAGACACCACCACATAACCTTCGTCCGGCAGCAGCTCCCACTCGTCGGCACGCCCGGCCAACCAAGCATGCCAAGCCTCCTCTCCCGTCGTACCCGCAGCAGGTGTTCCCACCCAAATCGTCAGATTCCCGCTTTCCTGCAACGGCACATCCTCTGCTAGTTTCTCATCCCTGCTGTCCATCCAGATTGGTGTCTCTCCGTATACCAGACGGAGATGCTCCGCCAGCTCTACTGCACCGTAGCAGGTTGTACAGGCTGCCGCCTCCGCACTTGTGGCCTCGTCCCACCAGTCGATTCGGCGTTCCGCTCCCGCCGCTTCCCGTATCGAGCCGAAGCTCCCGGCATTTGCCATGATTCGTATGCCTGTCCATCCCACGTCCGCTTTCACGATTCACCGTCTCCTTTGAAGCTCAGCCTGTTTTGAGCTTCTTGTAGTCTCCCGGCGTCGTGCCGGTTTGTTTCTTGAACACTCGGATAAATGTACTTACATTAACATAGCCAACCAATTGGGCAACCTCCTGGATTTTTAGATCGGTGCGGCTCAGGATTTCTTTGGCCTTATTCATCCGATATGTGGTGAGGTAGTCGACAAAATTGATCCCGGTCTTCTCCTTGAAGTAGCTGGAAAGGTAGCCGCGGGTAATGTGAAGCCGGTCAGCCAGCATGTCGAGCGAGATGTCCTCTGCATAATGCTGCTCAATATAGGTCGTGACGAAGCTCGTAATGGGATCATTGGCCGATTTCTTCTCCTGTACCAGCTCGCACACAGCACTCAGCAGCGACTCGAGCCGATCCACGTACTCTTGCTGTGTATGACAAGCCTTCATCTCTTCATAGGGCGACTCCGTACCGGGCAGTTTGCTTAGCTCGATGTGATGGGTGTACAGCGTCTTCATGACGCGATTAACGATTTCATTGGCTACCTCGTCATACTGACAGGCATATGCCTGCTTGCGCTCCAGCCGGCCCAGCACACGCCTGATTAGCGGCAGCACGACCTCGCGATTGCCCCCGGTCAGATTGGCGTAGAAGTCCTGCTCCTCCTGTCCGGTAAAGAAAGGCAGTGTAGGCGGGGGTTCGAAGCGGGTTACCAATTGGGGTTCCCGGCCGAGTTTCCTCTGCTTGACCAAGGCTGACACATCGGCATAAGCCTGGGCAAAATCCTTGACGTGGCTGTACGACCCGCTGATGGCTACCGTCATCAGGCAAGCCTGGAGCTCGGGACTGAGCAGTTGCATCAATCCGCTCGTCACCTCTTCCAGCTCAGGCTCCTCGCCTTCATCAAAATGCAGCACGGTCAGGATCTCGCAAGGCTCTAATTGAAGCGTGATGGCATGCTCAACATGCGTCGCATACCAATCCCGGGCATGCTCGCGGACGAATGCCGTATCCTGTTGCAACTGGCTGCTCTCCAGCAAGGCTGGCCTCTCAGGCGTCAAATGGAAGAGCAGCAGCCGAAACGGTTTATCCAGCGGCTGAAAGTGGTCCGATAGCTGGCCGATCCGTTTCAGTTGATCGGCATAGCCATACAGATTGAGCATCGAATTCTTCTGATGGATATCCTCGGCGATATGATTGATCCGGTCGCCAATCAGCCGGAATTCGCGGATATTGCTCTGTGGCCGGCCCGGCTGGAGCTGGCCGATCCATTCGACGAGATGACGCACCGGAGCGTTGAGCTTACGGCTGATCCAGGCGGATACTGTGATGCTGATCAGCACGGCCGCGGCCAGCAGGACAGCCAGGACGAGCGTCAGCCGGACGACCTGCGCATTGATATGCTTGAAAGGAATCACACTGACATAAGTAAAGCCGGACTTGCCGCCATGCTGATAGAAGTAGTAGTGATCGTCCGCCTTGACATACCCTGTGCCGCTGCCCGCTTGCAGGACGCTGTGCGGCAGGGCGGTTGCCGTCGAGGCAAAGAGCGTACGGCCACCGCTATCTAGAATTGTAAAGGCGTCGCCTTGCGTGGGCCGGAAGAAATCAAGATACGCCCGTCTGCTATCCATAAAGGCGAGGACGGCAGACTGGTCATCGTATACCCGCTTGATTAAAATCGGAATAGACTGTCCTTTGCTCACAGGCGTGCCCAGGGAATTCTCCCAATAAGGATAGGCAGGATAGATCGCAAAGCTGACCGGAAGCTCCAATTGCTCTTGCCAGAATTGCAAGGGATACTGCTCGCTGTAGAACAGTTTATTAAAAAACAGCTCCGCATCGGCGCTGCTGTCCTTCTCAATGACATATTGACTTCGCTTCATATAGATCAGCAGATTGTCCAGATACAGATAGGGACTTGCCACACTGGCGCGCAGCTGATCGCGTACCGCTGCCACGGTCTCGCTGGGGAGCTGCTGCTGCCGGGACAGTAAAGAGATCTGTTCGTCGAATTGAAGAGAGAGGCCAATGCTGCGGATCTGTTCGAAGTGCTCCTCATAATTGCGAACCGCCGTGTCCAGATTGAGGCTGCTGCTCTTGGTGATCTCTGCCCGGATCGTATTCAGGAATACGGTGAATGCTACCCCGATAAAGACACAAAGCAACAGGATGACGATCAGGAAGCTGCCGAACAGGCGATAGAACATCGAATCGGTGGCAAATCTCTTCATCATGCATCCCTCCGAAGATGAGATAAAAAAGTCAGAAAACCTGACGCCAAAGTGGGAAAGAGATGGATGAGGCTCGCTTTAACACGAGTAATTTTATCGTAAACGACTTCTTTCGCCAATACGCATTTTTTACACCAGTCCTGATTATTAACGATTTGGTCGATGTAACCGTAATCATAGGGATAAGTTGATATAATCTCTATTCTCAGAGGAGGGAGCCTGGGCTATAGTGAAGTGGCGGGAGGTCAGGTAATCTAACATAATTCCCGTTGAACTAACCTTTAGGAAAGGTGATCCCATGGCTATGCAACAATCGGAATTACAGGCCCGCGCTCCGGCGTCGGTGCCCTATGGCAGATTCAGGCGTCGCTGGTCGAGAGGCAAGCTTCTGCTGGTGATGTTTGTCCCCTGTCTCCTCTATTATGTATTGTTCAAGTACTACCCGATGTTCGGCATCGTCATTTCTTTCAAGAACTACAACCTGTACAAAGGCGTCTGGGAAAGCGATTGGGTCGGCTTCAAATATTATGCCATGTTTTTTCAAAACCCGGATTTCTGGTTGCTTTTCCGCAATACGTTTTTGCTCGGGCTGTACAAACTGGTCTTTGGTTTCCCGGCTCCGATTCTGCTGGCGCTGATGCTCCATGAAGTGCGAAACCGGCTGTTCAAACGATTCGTCCAGACAGCCACCTATATGCCTCATTTTATCTCCAACGTCATCGTTGCCAGTATGGTCGTCATGTTCCTGTCGCCTACCGGCGGCCTCATTAATCAACTGATGAATTCGCTTGGGCTGGAGACGGTCCATTTCCTGACCCGCCCAGAATGGTTCCGAACGATCTACGTGCTCTCGGAGATCTGGCAGCATCTCGGCTGGGAGACAATCATCTACCTGGCGGCGCTCTCGGCCATCGATCCTTCGCTCTATGAAGCGGCTGAGATGGATGGTGCCGGGAGATTGCGGAAGGTGTGGAGCGTGACGCTGCCGGGCATCACATCGGCGATCGTCATCCTGCTGCTGCTCAATGTCGGCAAAGTCCTGGAGATCGGCTTCGAAAAGGTCTATCTGCTGGCCAATCCGACGACATATGAGACGGCGGACATCTTCAGCACTTATGTGTACCGGGTCGGCATGACGAACGGCAATTTCAGCTATGCGGCGGCTATCGATATGTTTACCGGCGTTGTCAGCCTGGTCTTCATCGTCATGGCCAACTCTATCAGCCGCAAGGTCAGCGATAACAGTTTATGGTGAGGAGGCGTTCCGTCATATGAAAGTCGAGAAATGGTCGCTCCCGTCGATCCTGATCACAATCGTGCTCATCTTGCTCGTCCTCGTCATGGTCTATCCGTTTCTGTACATGATCTCGGTTTCGCTCAGCGACAGCATCTATGTCATGCGCGGCGAGGTCACCTGGTTTCCCAAAGGGCTGGACTTCAGCACTTATCAGCTTGTTCTGAACGATGCACGCATCTCCCAGTCATATCTCAACACCATCATCTACGTAAGTCTGGGGACTCTGATCTCGCTCGTCGTTACCGCATTTGGCGCCTATTCGCTGGCACGCAGGGATATGCTCTTCCATCGGGGCTTCACCCTGCTAATCATCTTCACAATGTTTTTCCAGGGCGGGATGATCCCCACCTTCCTGGCAGTGAAATCGATGGGCATCATGGACAGCGTATGGGCGATGGTGCTGCCCGGCGCGGTCAGCACCTGGAATCTGCTGGTCATGCGCACCTTTTTCGCGAACTTCCCGACCGAGCTGGAGGAGGCCGGACGGATGGACGGACTGAGTGATTTTGGCATCTTCACGCGCATCGTTGCCCCGTTGTCACAGGCTGTTTTTGCTACAATTGGTCTCTTCTACGCCGTGGCGATGTGGAACAATTTCATGTTCCCGCTCTTGTATCTGCGCGATCCAGAGCTATTCCCGCTGCAGGTGGTGCTGCGCAACATCGTCCTGGCAGGATCCAATGCAGGCAGTGAGTCGATGGGCGTAGGCAGCGATGCGATGGTTGTGGAGGAGTCGCTCAAGTATGCCACGATCATGGTGTCGACCATTCCGATTCTGCTCCTGTATCCGATGCTGCAGAAGTATTTTGTAAAAGGCGTTATGATTGGCGCGGTAAAAGGATAGAGGGCGAGACCTATAAGGATTTATGCCAATAAAAATATACAGTTATAGAAGAGAGGGATGGTTATCATGAGGAACAAAATGATCTTGTGGCTCGTCCTGACGATGCTCGTCGCTGTGGTATCCGCTTGTTCTGGAGGAGGCAACAACACGCCTGAGGAGCCGGGAGCACCTGGCAAGGAGGGCGGCAACTCGCAGGAGCATAGGCCTCCGTCGCTGGAGGGCAGTACGTTCACGATGCTCGTCGAGTCCAACCCAAGCTGGCCGTACGACAAGGAATGGCCAGTCTGGAAGTGGCTTAATGAAGCGACTGGCGCTTCTTTAAACATCACCGTACCCTCGGGCAAACTCGATGAGACCGTGCAGCTCAATGTCGCGGCTGGCTCCCTGACTGACATCACGATGATGCTCAGTCTGAGCGACGCCAACAAGTTCGGCCAACAGGGCGCTTTCGTCAATATTCTTGACTATACCGACCAGATGCCTAACTTCACCCAATGGATGGAGCAATATCCGGACATCGTGCGCTCCAATCTGGCGCCGGACGGCAACTTATATATGCTGCCCAACGAAGGCTTTGGCGAGACGAATCGGATGAGCTGGCTGTACCGCGAAGATGTGTTTGCGGCCGAAGGACTGGAGGTACCGGCAACATACGACGAGTTGTATGAAGTGCTCAAACAGTTGAAACAGCGGTATCCCGACAGCTACCCGCTGAGCTTCCGGATGGGCAAGACGCTCAACTCTCAGCTGACTCGCATTATGGGTCCGAACTTCGGTACTAGCGATATGTATTATTACGATGAAGGCACCGGCGAAGTCGGCTACGGTCCGACCGAGGACGGTTACCGTACAATGGTGGAATATCTGCACAAATTTACGGCCGAAGGGCTGATCCCGCCCAATTGGCTGACGGTGGACACGAAGCAGTGGCAGGATATGATCTCTGCCAACAAATCGTTCGTGACGTTCGATTATATGGGCCGGATCGACTTCTTCAACATCCCGCTGCGCGCTGATAACCCAGACTTCAACCTGGCGTTCATGCCGCCGCCCGCAGGACCCGGCGGGGAGCAGAAGAACCCGTTTACTGCCTTCCTGCAGTCCGGCATGGCGGTCTCATCACAATCGAACCAGATCGACAAAGTCGTCCAGTACCTCGACTATTTTTATACAGAGGAAGGACGAACGCTGGCGAGCTGGGGCAAGGAAGGCGAAACCTACATTACAGAAAACGGCGAGAAGAAGATGACGGGCGACTTTACCGATCTGACCGAATTCCGCAAAAAGACGGGTCTGGCCACCCACGGCACCTACACTTGGATCGACTATAACGCCCACCTGGCGCTGTCCTCCAACGAGATGAAAGCAGCTTACGAGCAGGCCGGACAGTATGACGGACCGTTCCGTCCGATCCCGTCCTTCACTGAGGAGGAGCAGGATGTTCTGTCTACAGTAGGCGAGGCTGTCGACAAGCACCGTGAAGAGAGCATCTCCAAATTCATCATGGGCAGCCGTCCATTGTCCGAGTGGGACAGCTATGTTACCGAAGCGGGCGACCTGGGGCTGGAGCAGATCAAGGATATCTATAGAGCCGCTTATGAACGCATGGCCGGGGCGCAGTAGCACGCCATCTCGCTCTGTGTAGAGACTGGCAAACTCGCTTCACCACGCTTCCAGCTTCTCCGTTTAACGAAACGATAGATAAGGAGAGATGACGAATGCGATTGGTCATGAGAATCAAAGGACGCAAGCTTTGGACGGTAAGTTTCATTGCGGCACTGTGCCTGGGGCTAGTCTCGGGAACAGCAGGATCTCTGCCTGCGGTGCTTGCTGCCTCCGCCTATGATGATGCCGTCTTGGCCGATAATCCGGTCGGTTACTGGAAGCTGGGGCCAGGAGGCGGCGACGACCAGAGCGGCAGCGGCATGAACGGCAGCTTTAACGGCAGCCCGGGCGGAAAAACAATGCCTAACGGTGATGCTGCCACAGTGTTCAACGGTTCTAGCCAATACTTTACGATTCCAGATCACAACCTGCTGGAGGTGACTAGGTCCGGCATCCTGACAATCGAGGCGTGGATGCGGCCGGATACGCTGCAATTTGATCATGCCGAGGGCAGCGGATATGTCCATTGGATGGGTAAAGGGACCGCCGGTCAGCACTCCTGGGTGGCGAGGATGTACAACTACACGAACAACGAGAACAGGCCGAACCGGATTAGCGGCTATGCGTTCAATCTGAGCGGCGGACTCGGCGCCGGATCGTACGTGCAGGATGCGGTCACAGTCGGCGAGTGGATCCATTACACGCTGGTCATCAACACGGTGAACACAAGCCCCACTTACCCGACAGGTTATACCAAGCTGTATAAAAATGGCGTGTTGCGGGACCAGGACAGCCTGATCGGGTACAGTATTGTTCCCGGCAACGGCACGGCGCCGATGCGGGTAGGAACGCGGGATTTGAATTCATTTTTCAAAGGAGCGATCGGCAAGATTGCCGTCTACGATTATGAGCTAACCGCTGCCCAGTTGACCAGTCATTACGCTGCGATGGACGGGTAGGAGCGGCAGGATCGATTAGTATATTGAACACATAGTTCGCCGCGAAGGCCCGACTCTTTCATGAGTCGGGCCTTCTTGCCATGCTGTGAGGATGCTTTCCCGGGGATCGGAAGATAGCATGTCACATTCTCTACGTAAATACTTTACCTAATGTGTGAGTTTTGTTGTTGAATCATCCAAAATTTGATCTTAAAAATCAATATAATGACCTAAAACTTCATTAATAGTCAATTTCAATTCATAATATAGTTTTGGAAAAATATATATGTAAATTATGTTGACATGATTCAAAGTGCGAACTATAATAAAAATCACGAACGATACATACAAAACAAATCAGGTTCGTTCGGATATAGGCGAACATTTTAAAAATTGGGGAGTGGGAGAATGAAGCGGAAAATCGTAAAGAATCTGGCGTTTTTGACAGTGGCATTGAGTGTAGTTCTGGCAGGTTGCGGTGCGAACAACACAACGAGCGGGGATCCGGCACCGGCGCCGTCCAACACGGGAACGAACACGACGACGGGCTCTGGAGGCGCAACGGATGGCGATGAAATCAAGGTCGGTATTCTTCATTCTCTGAGTGGTACGATGGCGATCAGTGAGGTGTCCGTTAAAGATGCAGAGATGATGGCCATTGAAGAGATCAATGCCAACGGTGGTGTGCTCGGCAAGCAGCTCGTGCCGGTGGTCGAGGATGGCGCATCCGATTGGCCAACCTTTGCAGAGAAAGCTCGCAAGCTGATCTCCGAGGACCAGGTAGCGACAGTGTTCGGCGGTTGGACCTCATCAAGCCGTAAAGCCATGCTGCCCGTATTCGAAGAGCTGAATGGACTGCTGTGGTACCCGGTTCAATATGAAGGCCTGGAATCCTCCCCTAATATTTTCTATACAGGTGCAACAACGAATCAGCAAATCGTACCGGCTGTGAGCTGGCTGCTCGAGAACCGCGGCACGAAGTTCTTCCTGCTCGGCTCGGACTATGTCTTCCCGCAGACGGCCAATAAAATCATCAAGGAGCAGCTGAATGCAGAAGGCGGCGAGCTGGTAGGCGAAGAGTACACACCACTGGGCCATACCGATTACAGCACGCTGATCGCCAAGATCCAGCAGGCGAAGCCGGAAGTCATCTTCAATACGCTCAACGGTGACAGTAACGTAGCCTTCTTCAAGCAGTTGAAGGATGCAGGGATCAGTGCAGATGATATCACGGTGCTGTCCGTATCGGTAGCCGAAGAAGAAATCCGCGGTATCGGGGTGGATGTGCTCGAGGGTCATCTGGCAGCCTGGAACTACTATCAGACGACCGATACACCGGAGAACAAAACGTTCGTGGAGAACTACAAAGCGGCTTACGGCGATGACCGCGTGACTGCTGACCCGATCGAAGCTGGCTACGACGCGGTATACCTGTGGGCAGCCGCTGTCGAGAAGGCAGGCACCACCGACGTCGATGCGGTCAAGGAAGCAGCCAAAGGCCTCGAGTGGGATGCGCCAGGCGGCAAGATTACAATCGACGGTGACAATCAGCACATCTACAAAACTGTACGAATCGGTGAAGTGCAATCGGATGGGCAATTCCAAGAGCTCTGGAACTCCGGAGAGCCTGTCAAGCCAGACCCGTATCTGGAAACCTATGAATGGGCATCCAGCCTGAGCTCTTCCAAATAACATAGACGACGCAAACGATACAGATCAGTTCAGGGGAAGTATTCGGCGCTCATTATCGAATGCTTCCCTTCTTGCATCGTAAGTGACCGCGTGAGAGGTGAAATGATGGAGATCACGATTATTCAATTGTTTAACGGGCTGAGCATGGGCTCGATCCTGCTGCTGATTGCGCTGGGCTTGGCGGTTACTTTCGGACTGATGAATGTTATCAATATGGCGCATGGCGAGCTCATCATGATTGGGGCGTACGCTACGTACATCACGCAGAACCTGTTCAATGACTATTTGCCGGCCTCTCTGTTCAATTGGTATTTTGTCCTGTCGATCCCTGTGAGCTTCATGGTCGCGTTCCTTATCGGCTGGCTGCTGGAAGTGAGCCTCATCCGCTTCCTGTACGGACGTCCGCTCGATAGCTTGCTGGCCACTTGGGGAATCGCACTTATGCTGCAGCAGTTGGCTCGGACGATCTTCGGTGCACCGAATGTGGCGGTGAAAAGTCCCACTTGGCTCGATGGCGGATTTCGCCTGATGGACGGTGTCGTACTCCCATACAAGCGGCTGTTCATCATCTTGCTGGTCATTGTGACTCTGGTAGCGATGTTCCTCTACATTTATCGTAGTCATGCCGGACGCCGGATGCGTGCCGTCATGCAGAACCGGGACATGGCCGCTTGTCTGGGCATCTCGACCCGCCGCGTGGACTCGATGACGTTCGCCATTGGATCAGGGGTTGCAGGGATTGCTGGTTGTGCTCTTACCCTGATGGGACCTATTGGTCCGTCGCTCGGCACGTATTATATTGTGGATGCCTTTATGGTTGTCGTCCTTGGCGGTGTCGGCAAGCTGGTCGGTACGATCGTCGGAGCTGTCGGCATTGGCGTCACGGGTACGATGTTTGAATATTGGACCAACGCTTCACTCGGCAAAGTGCTCGTCTTCCTCTGTATTGTTGCGTTCCTGCAGTGGAAGCCCAAAGGGCTTGTTGCCATGAAGACCCGATCGCTCGATTAATTCCGCTACCCAGGAGGTGAATCCACATGCAATTGCGCACACTCACGCCCCAAAAAATATATATCTTGATTGGCTATGCTGTCGCTGCCACCGCGCTGTTCTGCGCACCGATGGTGCTGAGCGACTTCCGTCTCAACCTGCTGGCCAAATTTCTTGCCTTCGCCATCGTAGCCCTGGGACTGGATTTGATCTGGGGGTACACCGGCATCCTCAGTCTGGGCCATGGCGTCTTCTTCGGTCTCGGTGCCTATGCCATGGGCATGTATCTGAAGCTGGAGGCGAGCGGCGGCAGGCTGCCGGATTTCATGGATTGGAGCGGCCTATCTGCACTGCCATGGTTCTGGAAGCCATTTGAGAGCTTTCCCTTTGCCATCGCCATGGGAATACTCATTCCGGCGCTGCTGGCACTGATTCTTGGCTTCTTCACCTTCCGCAACCGGATCCGCGGCGTGTATTTTACCATTCTGACGCAAGCGCTCGTCATTATTACGGTGACTTTGTTTATTGGGCAACAGAAATTCACGGGCGGCACCAACGGCCTGACCGGCTTCACGACAGTTCTCGGGCATTCCATCGGCTCGCCAGATACGAAGCGCATGCTCTATTGGGTTACAGCGATTGTGTTGATTGCGGCCTTCGTCCTCTGCCGGTTCCTCGTGAAGAGCCGCTTCGGCAAGGTGTTGCGGGCCATTCGCGATGGTGAGAACCGGGCCCGGTTCATTGGTTACAACCCGGCGGTCTATCAGATGATTGCCTTCGCGATCTCCGCTGGTCTGGCTGGTGTGGCAGGTATGCTGTTCGTGCTCCATGTTGGCATTATTTCTCCTTCGACGATGGCCATCGTGCCCTCGATTGAAATGGTCTTATGGGTCGCCATCGGCGGCCGCGGTACGCTCATTGGTGCAGCGCTTGGGGCAGTATTGCTCAACTACGCCAAGAGCGCATTCAGTGAATCGTATCCCGATGCCTGGCTGTTCTTCCTAGGCGCATTGTTTGTTATTGTCGTCGTGTTCCTGCCGAAAGGCGCAGTAGGTCTGTTCCGTAAATGGAAGCTACCAAAGAGGAGGCGAACCGAACATGAGCAACAAGTCGGTCATTCTACAGTGTGAGGCTGTGACGGTGGAGTTTGATGGGTTCAAGGCGGTACAGGGGATGCATCTGGCACTGGAAAAAGGTGAACTCCGGTTTCTGATCGGTCCCAATGGAGCGGGGAAGACAACGATTCTGGATGTCATCTGTGGCAAGGTGAAGCCATCTTCAGGGAAGGTGCTGTTCTCCGGGGATGTCGACATTACCCGCAAGAAGGAGCATCAGATCGCCGAGCTGGGCATCGGACGCAAGTTCCAGACACCATCCATCTTCCCTACGCTTACGGTGTTCGAAAACCTGGAGATCGCCATGAAGCAGAACCGCAGCGTGTTCTCGACACTATGGGCCAAGATGCGGACCGAGGATGAGGATCGCATTCACAACCAATTGGTGATGATTGGTCTGGAGGATAAGGCCCAGTGGCGGGCAGGCGGCCTCTCGCATGGCGAGAAGCAGTGGCTAGAGATCGGCATGATGCTGTTGCAGGAACCGGAGATTCTGCTGCTCGACGAGCCAGTAGCCGGCATGACAGACAAGGAAACCGACAAGACCGGCGAACTGCTCCACGAGATTGCCCGTCAGCAGTCGATCGTCGTCGTCGAGCATGACATGGAATTCGTACGGAATTTCGCCAGCAAGGTGACGGTCATGCACGAGGGCAAGCTACTCAAGGAAGGCACCATGGACGAAGTGCAGGGCGATGATCGGGTGGCAGAAGTGTATCTTGGCAAGAAGAGGCGGGATGTCGATGTTAGCCGTTCAACAGCTTGAGGCAGGGTATGGCGAGAGCGTCATCCTGCGGGATGTATCGCTTAGAGTGAAGAAGGGGCAGGTTGTATGCCTGCTAGGCCGTAATGGCGTCGGCAAGACGACGCTTATGAAGAGCATTATGGGATTGCTGAAGGCCCGCAAGGGTGTGGTCTCCTACAATGAGGCCAACCTCACCAAGGCGGCTCCGGGCGTACGGGCCAAGAGCGGCATTGGGTACGTGCCGCAGGGGCGGGAAATTTTTGCCCAGCTTACCGTGTATGAGAACGTCCTGCTCGGGCTCGAGGCCAGCAAGGAGAAGACCAGGGAGATTCCTGCTTCTGCGATCGAGAAGTTCCCCGTGCTGCCTACGATGTATGAGCGGCGCGGCGGCGATCTCAGCGGCGGACAGCAGCAGCAGTTGGCCTTTGCCCGGGCCTTGGCGTCGAAGCCGGAAGTGTTGCTGTTAGACGAACCGTGCGAGGGCATTCAGCCCTCTATTGTGGAGGATATTCGGGATGTCATCCGTTCCATCAAGGCGGAAGGCACAACAGCAGTGCTGCTGGTTGAGCAGAGTCTGGAATTCGTGCAGAGCGTTGGTGATTACTTCTACATTTTGGAGAAAGGTGCGATCGCCTGGGAAGGCGGGCTGGAGCAGCTCTCTGATGAGGTCATCCGCACGTATCTGACGGTGTAGCTCAGGATACCAAGGGAATCGGCATGGCCGGAGCGGATCGCTCCGGCTCTTTGTGCTGCATGCCTTGCGCAAGGAGGACAAAAAGCCAGGTGGAACAAGCATGTATAAGATATTGGGAAGGGATGAATACTATGGTCAGATTCGAAAGAGCTGTCGCTGTGAAACGAAATCGAGCCCAAACCGCGTTGCACGACTCGTTTCCCCCTATATGAATCTAAGTGTAATTCCCCGCATACAGCATTGCCGAATGAATGAGCCACGACTTCGTCGCTAACTCTAATCTGTCACAGAAAGTGGGGCAACATGAATCATGAAAGCTACCGGAATTGTTCGCCGTATTGATGATTTAGGCCGGGTGGTTATTCCGAAGGAAATCCGCCGCACGCTCCGCATCCGCGAAGGCGATCCATTGGAAATTTTCGTAGACCGCGATGGCGAGGTTATTTTGAAGAAGTATTCACCGATTGGTGAGCTTGGCGACTTTGCCAAGGAGTACGCCGATTCGTTGTATGAGAGCACCAATCATATTACGATGATTACCGACCGCGACACCATCATCGCGCTGGCCGGCGCATCCAAGAAAGAGTATCTGGACAAGCAGGTAGGCCAATTGCTGGAGAACTGCATGGAGAACCGTAAAACGATTGTGGAAGCCGAAGGCGGAAGCTTCGAGCTAATCAAGGACGTGAGCGAGCAATACAGCTCAATTGTGGTCGCACCGATTATTTCGAGCGGCGACCCGATTGGAACCGTCGTGTTGGTCAGCAAGGATGAGCAAGTGAAGATGGGCACGATGGAGACCAAAATGACGGAGACGGCAGCCGGATTTTTGGCCAAACAAATGGAGCAATAAACGCGATTTCTCACAAGCGGAACAAGAACCCTCAGCCACATTCCAAGGAATGGCGAGGGTTTTTTGTTGATGCAGCAAGGTTTTTTGAGAATTATATTACCTGGTATTACTAAGTAAAATAAAGTGTTGCCTAGTAATGTGATATTGAATGAATGCGTTAATTATAGTAAGTTGAACAGACTGGATAATGATTCGATGAGAAGGTTCGCAGGATAGTCGGGCCGGTCGCCAGATGAGACATGGGGAGGACAGACCGGGCATGAGTAGGATCAATGATGAAGGAACAGAGCGCCCGAGGCATCCGGCCTCGCCTGCAATAAAACGCAAAGATCGGGCGGGAAGCTGGCTGCGCGGGGCGGTATGGCTGGGAGCCGCTGCACTAATCAGCAAGGTGATCGGGACCCTGCAGAAGATACCGCTGCAAAATCTTGCCGGTGACCGGGTATTTGGCATCTACAACGCCGTGTATCCCTTCTATCAGCTGTTGTTATTCCTGGCAACTGCAGGTATCCCTGTGGCGGTGTCGCTGCTGGTCGCCGAACGTCGGGAGTCTGGCGATGACGAGGGAATGCACAGGGTGCTGCGCACTGCCGTTGCTCTGCTGGGACTGTGCGGGGCCATCGGGTTCGCTGTCATGTGGGCGAGCGCAGGCACTGTGGCGGGCTGGATCGGCGATGATGAGGCAGCGGCAGCAATCCGGATGGCTTCGCTGGCGTTGTGGTTTGTCCCGGCAATGGCTGCGCTCAGAGGCTATTTTCAGGGGATGGAGCGAATGCAGCCCTCTGCGTTCTCTCAGGTTATCGAGCAATCGGTACGGGTGGTTGTCATGCTGCTGTTGCTGTATGCGGGATTAACCTGGGGGTGGTCAGACAGAGGGCTCGCTTCCGGCGCATTAGCCGGGTCCGCTGCCGGTGGCGCCGCCGGGCTGGTGACGATGCTGGTGTTCTGGTGGCAGGCGGAGCGTCGTGGGCGCGGGCATGTGAAACGCAAAGTTGGAGTTGCTAAAGGGGACTTGGCAGAGGCTGCGGGCCGTTCGACCGCCGCTGGCTTGCCCGTCATTCGCCGCTTGGTAGCGCTGGCGGTTCCGGTTGCGCTCGGATCCATTGCTCTGCCGATCTTCGGCATTGTCGATGCCTTCACGGTTCCGCGGCTCTTGCAGCAGGGCGGCCTGGAAGCAGCACAAGCGATGGAGCGATTCGGGCAGTATAGCCGGGCCCAACCGCTCGTTCAGCTGGTCGTGATGGTGGCGGGCGCTGGCGCGGGGGCGCTTGTCCCGGCGTTGGCTGCTGCCCGGGCCCGCGGCGATCTGGTGCAGGCGAGGCTGCAAGCCGGGCTGGCCCTGCGTCTGGCCTGGTATATCGGGTTGCCAGCGGCACTCGGACTGATGCTGCTTGCCGAGCCAATTAATGTTATGCTGTATGCAGACAATGCGCAGACGGACATCTTTGCGCTGGTCGGCAGTACTGCTGCCGCCGGCACGCTTGGGGCGGTGACAGCTGCTGTCCTGCAGGGCTTCGGCTCCGTGCGGGGCCCGGCGGTCTTCCTGCTGGCGGCCGCCCTGCTCAAGGTGGCGCTCAGCCTCGCGCTCGTGCCAGCCTATGGCCTGGCGGGCGCCGCCTGGTCCGGCATCGCAGCCCTTGCGCTGCCGGCACTGCTGGGCCTGGCCGCCGTCCGCCGGGCAGGCGGCCCCGGCCGGGGCCTCGGGCGGCCCGCCTGGCGGCACGCGGCGGCCGCTGGGCTCGCGCTCGCGTGCATGGCCGCGGCGCTGTGGCTGCTCGGGCGCGGCTTCGCGGCGCTGCCCGGCTGGGGTGGTCCGCAGCCATCGCGGATGCTGGCTGCGGTGTTCGCGCTGACGGGCGTTGCCGTCGGCGCTGCAGTCTACGGCGCGGCGCTGCTGCGCGGCGGCGCATTCGGCGCGGATGAGCTGCGGGCGCTGCCGGGCGGGACGAAGCTCGCCGCCAAGCTTCGGCGGTGGCGGCTGCTGCCGCGCAGGACATCAGAGACAACGTACAGCGCTGACTAAGCAGCGATGAATGGATAACGAAGAGGAGGGACAGGCCATGCAACCTGCCATTATTGTCGTCGGACTCGGCTCCGGCGATGCCGATCAATTGACGCTGGGCGTCTGGCGAACACTCCAGGAAGCTCAGCTCATCCGTGTGCGGACAGACCAGCATCCGATGATGCGTCTGTTCACCGAGCATGGACTGGCCTATCAGTCGTATGACGAGCTGTATGAACAATTCGACGCCTTCCCGGAGGTCTATGAGGCCATTGCAGAGCGTCTCCTAACCGAGGCACAAGCGTCCGGGCAACCTGTGGTGTATGCGGTGCCTGGCCATCCCATGGTAGCGGAGCGCACCGTGCAGATCCTGCGTGAGCGCGCGCCTCAGGAGGGCGTGAAGCTGACGGTGAAGGGCGGCGAGAGCTTTCTGGATCAGGCGTTCGTGCGGCTTGGTTTTGATCCAATTGAGGGATTCCAGCTGCTGGATGCCGGCGAGCTGACGGCAGGGCTGCTGCGGCCCCAGCTGCACACGGTCATTGGCCAGGTGTATGACGAGTACACGGCCTCCGATGTCAAATTGACCTTGATGGAGCGCTATCCTGACGAGCATCCGGTTGTAATCGGTCATGCGCTTGGCGTGGCCGGGGAGGAGCAGATCCTCACGGTGCCATTGTATGAGCTGGACCGGACGCCGGGCTTCGGCAATTTGTCGCTGGTGTGGATTCCGCGTGCCCAAGAGGAGCAGCTGCGCAACCGGTCCTTTGAGCGGCTGCATGAAATTGTGGCCATTCTGCGCAGTCCGGAGGGCTGTCCATGGGACCGCGAGCAGACGCACCAATCGATCCGCAAAAACTTCATCGAGGAAACCTACGAGGCCATCGAGGCGCTCGACAATGATGATCCGGTGCACATGCGTGAGGAATTCGGCGACGTGCTCCTCCAGATCATGCTGCACAGTCAGATGGAGGAAGAGGTCGGCACGTTCAGTGTCTATGATGTGATTGAATCGCTCAACGAAAAGCTGCTGTTCCGTCACCCGCACGTGTTCGGCGACCTGGGGGCCGAGAATGCCCAGCAGGCGCTGGAGAGCTGGGAGCAGATGAAGGCGGAGGAGAAGCGGCGCAAGGGGATCGATCCCGAGCAGCAGTCCGTGCTGGATGGCATCCCGCCGGACCTGCCGGCTCTGATGAAGGCCTACAAGCTGCAGAAGAAGGCGTCCAAGGTCGGCTTCGATTGGGACACGTTGGGACCCGTCCTCGACAAAATCGAGGAGGAGCTCGGTGAGCTGCGAGCTGCAATTGCAGAGGGGACAGCCGACGAGCAAGCAGCCGAGCTGGGAGACCTGCTGTTCGCAACGGTCAACGCCTCACGATTCATTGATGCGGATCCGGAAGAATCGCTGGCGCGGACCAACCGCAAATTTTTGCAGCGGTTTCGCTACATTGAGGAGAAACTGCGTATAGCTGGCCGAACTTTTGACCAGACTGATTTAACAGAAATGGATCGTTGGTGGGAAGAAGCCAAGCAGCATTCGTAATCGTTATCGACTCGACATCCGGACCTCGCCACCAGCCAGTTTTAAAAAAATGCCCGCCGCAAGCAGGATTTATAAGGGAACGGGCAGAATACTATTCTTCGTGGTACGCCCACAGCAACACCTTATCGCCGGTAGCAGAACCGGCCAATCCAGTTTAGAAGCAGGAGGATGCAATAATGAACAAAACAGACCTGATCAACAACATCGCCGCCAAAAGCGGACTTACTAAACGTGACGTCGAATCCGTACTGAATGGTTTCCTGGGTGAAGTAACTGATGCCCTGGCAGGTGGCGACAAAGTTCAACTTATCGGCTTTGGCACCTTTGAAACCCGCAAGCGTTCCGGTCGCGTAGGCCGCAACCCGCAAACCGGCAAGGAAATCTCGATCCCCGAGTCCCAGGTTCCCGCTTTTAAAGCCGGCAACAAACTGAAAGAAGCTGTAAAGTAGTCCATGCGACTGGACAAGTTTCTCAAGGTATCGCGATTGATCAAGCGGCGTACAGTCGCCAAGGACGTGTCCGATCAAGGACGCGTCTGGATCAATGGCAGGGACGCCAAACCAAGCAGCACCGTTAAGCCTGGTGACGAGCTTAAGATTCAATTCGGTCAGAAGACGATAACGGTGCGCGTCGAGCGGATTGCCGAATCGACACGCAAGGATGAGGCTGGGGAGCTGTATACCTTGTTGAAAGAAGAATCGAATGCCAGCAGCACCAATGACTGGCTTAATAAGCAATAATCGAGCGCCTCTTTTTTAGGAGCTGCGATTGAGGTCAACCAGCCATGATGCTGGTTGGCCTTTTTGCATGCATACGCCTATGTGCGACGGTACAAGAAAGGATAGGGAGGGTCATGCGACGGGGGAACGGATGGATGGAGGTAGGCTATCGCTAAGGACAAAACTACAACTAATAATCGCATTAGGATAGATTATCCGTCTCGTAAGAGCAAAAGTGCAGTTAATATGCCGAGTATATCCATATATTTCTATAAACCAGCGTATTAGTTGTACTTTTGACGTTAGTTTCCCAATATCACTAGAATTTCAAGCTATTAATTGTACTTTTGTCTTTAAGATGCAGGTGTGCAGAGGTGCAGAGGTTCACTTGCAGGCGTATAGTGTTGAGGCATCTTCCAGACCCTAGGAGCGATTCAACTCATATGTACTCGTGGCGGTATGTTTTTCTGCCCAGCTGTTTCAAATCAATTTCGTTCGGGTAATGAATCAAGATATTAAATTTCAACGGTTAGACAGGCAGAACATCTTGTCCTTCGCCCGGTTCTAATTCTTGTCCCCCTCTCATAAGCTATGGATGTGAAGGGAGGGGCCAAGCTATGGCAGAACCAGGGAAAACCAAACGTCAGGAAGTTAAAATGTTGAACCGCAAGGTCCTCGAAATCTCGGGGGTCAGTAATGTGGAAAGCTTCGACAGCGAGGAATTCCTGCTGGAGACCGACTGTGGATTTCTGGCGATCAAAGGGCAGGATTTGCATATCAAGCACCTTAGCCTGGAGCAAGGGCTGGTGGCGATCGAAGGACTCGTCCATTCTCTCGCCTATCTGGACGGGCAAGCCACACCAAAAACCAAAGGGCTGCTAGGGAAGCTGTTCAAGTGAGCCTGAACATCCAGTTCTTTACACTGGCCATGATGCTGTTGTCAGGCGTGGGGATGGGAGCGGCGTTCGACGGCTACCGAGTCGTGTCGAATCGGCTTCGGCTCGGCCGGCTATGGATCCCTGTGTTCGACCTTCTCTACTGGCTGGCAGCAACAGTCATCGTTTTTCGCGTTCTTGCGGCGAGCAATGAGGGCGAACTGCGAATGTATGTGTTTGTAGGCCTACTATTAGGTATCGGGTGCTATTTTTGGCTCTTCAGTTCAGCCGTGATTGCTTTTGTGGTATGGTTAATGGACACCCTGCATCGCATCTGGTTACTGTTCCTTGCTTGTCTGGATTGGGCAGTATTGAAGCCGGTGATGCTGCTTTATAAGCTGCTTCGGGTGATAGCGGGCTTCATCTTGGCCTTCGCTATTCTGCTCTTTCGAATTGTGATACAATTGGTAAAACCCTTTTGGCTGGTCCTCAAATGGCTACTCGGGCCGATATGGCGCCCCGTAGTTCGCAAGCTGGGTCCAGTTGCTGGCAGACTTAACCTTGCGGGTCGTTGGAAGGGAATGACTGCAGCTTTAGGGGCACGATGGAAAAAATGGGTGAGGAGGTCGGGAGACGATGGGAACAGCGGGTAACAAGCAAACCGCATCATATACAGGCACGAAGCGGAGGCTCAAGCTATGGCTGTTGGCTGTCTGTCTTTTTATGGGCTGGGCTGTCTACACCATGATAGGTCAGACGGATCGCCAAGCCGAGACCGAATCCAAGCTTATGGCTATTGAACAGCAGTTGCAAGCTAGTGAACAGAAGAGTGCCGAGCTTCAGCAGAAGATGGAACGGCTGAACGACGCTGAATATATTCAAGAGATCGCACGCAAGCAATACGGGCTCATCAAGCCTGGTGAAACGCCGATTCAAGTGACTGTACCGGAGGAATGAAGAACGGGTGAACGTCTGTTGACCTTGCTTCCGGGCATCGGGTATAATCACGGTAAAGGCTAAGCAAACTGTGCATCTTTGATGAATCAGGCCTCGCTTTCGAAGCAGGCATTGCTTCGCAAAAATTTTAGGGAGGAACATTTTATTCTATGGCAATTGAAGTGGGAGCCAAACTAGAGGGCAAAGTGACAGGCATTACGCATTTCGGGGCATTCGTCGATTTGTCGGGAGGTGTCACGGGGCTAGTTCACATTTCGGAAATTGCCGATAATTACGTCAAGGACGTGAAGGATCATCTGAAGATTGACGATGTTGTCAAAGTCAAAGTGATCAACGTGGACAAAGACGGAAAGATCGGACTTTCCATTAAACAGGCGATTGACCGGCCAGAAGGCCAAGCGCCACCGCAGCGTGAACGCTTCGGAAGCGGAGATCGTGGACCGCGTCCCGGAGGAGGAGGCGGAGATCGTTTCCCTCGTCCAGGTGGAGGCGGCGGAGGCGGAGGCCGTCCGTACAAATCCAATTCCGGCAAGCCGCCATACGGCAAACCGTCTTTTGGCAAACCTACTTTCGAGGATAAAGTATCTCGCTTCCTAAAAGACAGCGAAGAGCGTATTTCGTCCCTGAAGAAGAACACCGACTCCAAGCGCGGAGGCCGCGGTGCCAAACGAGTTTAATCGTATATCTAATCAAGCAGAACCTAACGGTTCTGCTTTTTTTGTTGCTTAGGAATTATTTTTCATGGTAGGTTCCGTTGCTCCGACAGGTTAGGACGATCATTTACAGCGGCGTACGCACGGGCATGGACAGTTTTTGTAGAACCTCCCCGTGCGCGCATCACGGATCTTGCCGTGGCGTCGCCCACCACGCAAGGGCTCGCGGCGACGCGTCACGTGCGCGGCAGGGCCATTGTTTTTGTCGGAAAAAACTTTGGTCATCGGGGCGGGTTCTGACAAACTTCATACGGACAAGCTCCTATAATAAGAGGCACGACAAATTCGGAAATGGTGGTGCCTGAATGATGGACAAGCATAATCTGGTGATGTTTCCCGGAACAATGAAGCGGACAGGCCGTCTCAAATTGATGCTGGGGCGGGCAAAGGAATGGGCTGGCGGGAGACGCCTGCTGCAGCTGCTCGCGGCCAAGAAGTGGACCTTCCTCCTGATGGCTGTCGGCTTCCTGCTCGGGCGGGCGATGATTCTGGAGACGCTGACTCCCTTTGCGGTTGCTTACTTCGCGGTCATTTACTTTATGCGCAGGGATATGTACCGGGCCGTTGCCGTATCGCTGGTCGCCGGCAGCTTCTTCGCCATCACCCCCGCCCCCGTCTGGATCGCGCTGGAGCTGGTTGTCTTCTTCCTCTTGGTCAAAGGGCTGGAAGCGTATGAGAAGGCGGAGCTATCCTATGCGCCCTTACTGGTGTTCGTCTCGACATTGGTCGTGCGGCTCTTCCATGTTGTCATTGCGGAGACGCTGGGCTGGTATGAGCTCACCATGGTCGGTGTGGAGGCAGGCCTTGGCTTTGTCCTGACACTGGTCTTCGTCCAGGCCATCCCGGTGTTCACCATGACCAAGAAAACCGCATCGCTTAAGCATGAGGAGATCATATGTCTCATGATTATGCTGGCCGCCATTATGACGGGGCTGGTCGGATGGTCCGTTAGCGGCATGTCTATTGAGCAAGTGATGTCACGGTATCTGCTGCTGCTGTTTGCTCTGGCTGGCGGTGCGCCGCTCGGGGCCTCGGTGGGCGTCGTGGTGGGTCTGATCCTCAGTCTGGCGAGTCTGCAATCGGTCGCCCAGATGAGTATTCTGGCTTTTGCGGGATTGCTGGCTGGTCTGTTGCGAGAAGGAGGCAAGGCGGCGGTGGCTTTTGGCATGCTGCTGGGCACCTCGATTCTCTCCATCTATATCGGGACGCAGGGCGATGTGATGGCCTCCACCTGGGCCTCCGTCACTGCGGCGATTCTCTTCATGCTTACGCCAAAAAGTATTACGCGAACGATCGCCCGCTATGTACCGGGTACGCAGGAGCACGCCAAGTCGCAGCATGAGTATGCCAAGCGTGTCCGGGAGGTCACGGCCCAGCGTGTTACACAGTTCTCTGATGTCTTCCGGCAGCTGGCGCGCAGCTTTGGCCAATTCGGTCCGCAGGCAGAGACGACGGAGAACAAGCGCGAGGAGAAGGTCGGACACTTCATGAATGCTGTAGCGGAGAAAACATGTGCGAGCTGCCATCGGCGGGGCATGTGCTGGGACAGCAAGTTCTATCAGACCTATAAGGTCATGACTGACATGATGCAGACGATTGAGGAAAATAGACGTCCCGGCAACAAGGATATCCCTCGTGAATGGTCGGTGCATTGTGTACGTCCGCAACAGGTGCTCACGGTCATGAACCAGCAGTATGAGCTGTATCAGCATGATCAGCATTACAAGCAGCAGATTCAGGAGTCCCGCCAGCTGGTCGCAGAGCAGCTTTCCGGTGTCTCGCAGGTGATGGAGGATTTGGCCAAGGAAATCCGGCGCGAAGGGCAGGAGCTACATTTGCAGGAAGAGCAGATCCGCGAAGCGCTGGAAGGGCTAGGCTTGTCTATTCATAGTGTAGATATTATCAGTCTGGAGGAGGGCAATGTGGAGATTGAAATTGGACACACCTTCGGTAAAGGTTATGACGAGTGCCGCAAAATTATTGCCCCGCTGCTCAGCGATATTCTGGGCGAACACATCGCGGTGAAGGCGGAGATTCCATCGGAGCAGCCTGGCAAGCCGGTATCCGTCCTGTTCGGCTCGGCGAAGGAATTCGAGATCGAGACGGGCGTGGCAGGCGCAGCCAAGGGCGGCGACCTGCTCTCCGGTGACAGCTTCAGCACAGTCGAGCTGGGCAACGGCAAATTCGCCGTGGCGATTAGCGACGGGATGGGCAACGGCGAACGGGCGCGCATGGAGAGCAGCACGGCGCTAACGATTCTGCAGCAGCTGCTGCAGTCGGGTATGGATGAGAAGCTGGCCATCAAATCGGTCAATTCCGTACTGCTGCTGAGGTCATCGGATGAAGTGTTCGCGACGGTGGATGTAGCCTTAATAGATATGTATACAGCGAGGACCACTTTTATGAAAATTGGTTCGACGCCAACCTTTATTAAACGTGGACAGGATGTAATCGTCGTCTCGGCTAACAACCTGCCGGTGGGCATTCTGCAGGATATTGAGGTCGATCTGATTCGTGTTCAGCTGCAGCCGGGCGATACGCTCATTATGATGACGGATGGCATCTATGATGCGCCGGGTCATGCGGTCAATAAGGAGATGTGGATGAAGCGAATCATCCAGGAGATCAAGGTGGAGGAGCCGCAGGAGATTGCCGACAGTCTGCTGGAGACCGTGGTCCGTTACCACGAAGGCGATATAATCGACGATATGACCGTTGTGGTGGCCCGCGTCGCCAAGCATCAGCCGGAGTGGGCAACCTTCCGCTGGCCCGGCGTCTCACGCATGGAGCGCCCACGTACAGTGAGCTAGGTGGGGGGTTATAAGAGGCTGAACTCAAAGGGAACCTACGGTCACGGATCGATCTTCCGATCGCTGTTGTCCCCAGATTTCTTGATTTGTTAACCGCTTTAGCGGTTGAAATCCGGGGACAAAGGCGAACGCTCCGCTTCTCCAGATTCGATTCCGTGCCTCTTCGGCCTTATTTAGGACAGCCTAATATAAAATGTGATGTAGAGAGATGGGGGAAATGGCGATACGCTAATGGGCGATCGCAGCGGAAGAAAGACACGAGAACAGGTAGATGGGCCGGAAAGCAGTCTGCAGCGGCGAAGTACAAAGTGGTTTAAAACAGGCAGATGGGGTCTGGAAGGCAGTCTACAGCGGATGATTCATCAGGATGTAAAAAGAGACGGTTTCCCTCACGCGGAAACCGTCTCTTTTGTGCTGCATGTCATCCATCAAGTAGCATTCAGGCTGCGTCTTCCTCCATCTTACTGAGTACCAGGTGCTGTGTTGTCGGATTCCAGCTAACCGTGCGACCGAGCGCTTCAGCGAGGAACCGGACTGGCACCATTGTGCGCCCATTGATGATAATCGGAGTTGCTTGCAGCGTGAAGGCCTGCCCCGCCACAGTCGCCGACAGTTGGTCAATTGCGACAATCACCGCCGTGTCGTCAAATGTTGCGGTCGTTGTTCTCGAGGCGCTATCCCAGGCAAGACTGCCACCCAGGGCAGTAACCACGGTCCGCAATGGGACGTAGAGCTGGCCCTCCCTGATTAATGGCTGCTGCTCTGCGAAGGACAGGCGCTGCCCATCCAGTGTCACTTGAATGCCGTCACCGGCCGAACTGGAGGAGTCTCCTTCGGATCCAGATTCCTCGGTCGCTTCAACCGGTGCACCGGAGGATTCGCTGCCCTGCGGCAGGTCAATGACCTCCAGTCCGAGCTGTTCTTGCAGATTGGCCAGACGATTCAGCGCAAAGGTCACCAGCGAGCCTGCTGTCATCAGACCACCGCCACCCATGCCGCCCCCCGGCCATCCATTGTCCTCGGCGCCGCCTTCACCTGGAGCCATCCCGTCCCATGGACGTTCACCAGGACGTGAGCCAGAGCCCTCCGCCGAACCGAAGCCTTGCGGGAGCCCGCCTTCCCAGCCTTCAGGGGGTGTCATCCCCTCAAAATCACCGGGAGGCGTCCAATTTTCCATGCCTTCGGGCGGCGTCATGCCGAGTCCACCGCCGAACATTCCCATTCCGCTCACTTGCTCATCTGGATCATAGACAAGGTTCGATTCGAACTGCTCCACCGTATAGAAGGCTGTAGGGTCCGCTGTCACGGAAGGCCGAATCAAGTCCGCCAGCTCCGCCACGCGATCTTCGATACCGGCGAGGTACGAGACCAGCTCACTCACATATGACAGGTACTTTGTTTTGTATTCCGGCACCTGCAGCAGGTTGTTGATCAACGGCACCCGCGCCATATCAATACCCAATACGGGCTCATCGACAGGTACAGTTACAGCTGTCACACTCGTCTGTGAAGTGCCGCCGCCTGCACGGCCGCCTCCCCCCATAAAGCCGTTAAAGGACATATTAAAGTCCCAGGGCACGACCGAGAAGAGGCCGTCGGCATCACTGTACAGCATGAAGTTATGCCCCATCGAGCCGTTGTAGCTGTCGTAGTTGCCGAGCACCATGTTGGCTGCAATGTATTGCAGTGCGGAGTCTACATGTAACACGGATTCAATATCGCCCTGTTCTCCGTCCGGCATGGAATTCAACGTCTCGATGAATTGACGGAGCAGCGCCTTGTCCGGATCGGAGCCGAGGTCCTCGGTGAGCGTCTCGTACGCGCCATCCTCTTCATATAACAATGTCGTTCCCTGCTCTGCCTCGTACAGCACACCCTCCTTGTAATCTTCACCGTAATTGCGCAGCAAGTAACTATCATCGACCGACTCGACACCGGTGTAGAATCCGAATAGCTCACCGTTTATGTACAGGTTGGCAAAAACGGTTTGCGGCGCATCCATACCCAGCAGGCGGAGTGCTTCATAATGCAGGTATTCGCGCAGGTAAGAGGGGTCCGAATAGTTGTTGTTAAGCACCATTTTGTCCAAGCCTAGCAGAGTTTGCGACTTGTCGAACTTGTCGAATTTTAGCCGAAAGCTGTAGCGGTCTGAATCGTCCATGCTAGCCACTGCACGAAGGGTAGAATTGCCCTTGGTGGAGAAGCCGACATTGTCCAGCACATGACCGTCCACCTCGACGGTTACGGATTTGTAGTCCTTCTCCAGCGGACTGGCCAGGATGCTCTCCCAATCTTCATCCGCAATCGTTACGTTCACATCGATGATGCGGTCGCCAGTGAATAACGTTTCATAGGCCTGCGGGACGCCAGCATCTGCAGCATAGGCTTGTGGAGCGATGCCGACCGTTCCCAGCGGTGTGACAGCCAGCACCACCGCGAGGGCGCCGGTTGCGAATGTCTTGGCCAAACTAGTCTTCATAATTGTTGTCGCCTCCTCGTGATTTGTTGTTCAACTCCATGGTAGGCAACGAACCTTAAACAAAACTTAACATCGTTGGCCATCGTTCCCTCCCGTCTCTCAAATGCGATTAAAGCCTTTCAAAAACGGGCATGCTGATAGATAGAGTTATATAAGGTGAATTCAAGCAATGGAGGCGGAAGCGATGAGACAAATCCTGTTGATAACGGATGGCTGCTCCAATGTTGGGGTCAGTCCGGTCGTGGCAGCTGCGCATGCCCAATCCGAAGGGATTACGGTCAATGTGGTTGGCGTGCTGGACCAGGAGGAGGCAGTCGATTACGGAGCACCGGAGATACACGAGATCGCGCGTGCCGGTGGCGGATTAAGTCGGATGGTGGCGATGCGTGAGCTGGCGAGAACCGTGCAGATGATGACCCGCAAAACGGTGATGCATACCATTCAGAGCGCGGTCCACAAAGAACTGCAGCAGGTGTTCGGCGCGACCTCCCTGGAGGAGCTCTCACCCGACAAGCGAGGTGAAGTCGTGCGTGTCATTGATGAACTCGGTGAAACATCGCCTCTGGAGGTGGCATTGCTCATTGACACCAGCGCGAGCATGAAACCAAAGATGAAAGCGGTGGAGGAAGCGATCCATGATCTCATGCTCAGCTTGCAAGCCAGGCAGGGCAAGAGCCGGATTAGCGTGTTCCGGTTCCCCGGCTCCCGCCACGGCGCGGAGTGCGCTCAGGTCCTGGAGTGGACCGACAGCGCAGCAGGTTTGCCCAGCCTGTTCGCCAAGATTACCATGCAGGGGACGACGCCGACAGGGCCTGCGCTTATGCATGTGATTGATTTTTACCGCCAGGACAAGTATGGTAGAGACAATAGAGAGGAAACGGATGGGATGAGGAGTGGCAACGTCGGTTGAGCCGAGGCTGGCCCCGGGCACGGTCATTGCAGGCAAATGGAATCAAAACCGCTATCGCATCGAACGGCTGCTGGGCGAAGGGGCCAACGGGCGGGTCTACTTGGTGGAACGGGAGCGGGTCTTGTACGCCTTTAAGGTAGGGGCGGATGCTGTTGATCTTCAATCCGAGGTGAATGTCCTGAAGTCTCTGGCACAGCGGCAGCGCGGCGAGGAGGCCTTCCTCGTCGATGTGGACGACTACAAGGGGACAGACGGCCGCGAGCACCCCTTCTATGTCATGCGCTACGTGCGCGGGTCCTCGCTCTCGGACTATCTGAACCGCGAGGGGGCGGACTGGTTTCCCCTTGTGGGCTTTCATTTGTTGAACAAGCTGGCCGGCTTGCACGGGTCCGGCTGGGTATTCGGCGATCTCAAGCTGGAGAATGTACTGGTGGGGGATTATGGGCGTGCCCAACTGGTGGACTACGGCGGAGTTAGTGAAATCGGCAAAAGCGTGCGGCAGTTTACCGAAATCTATGACCGTGGCTATTGGTCGGCAGGGTCGCGATCGGCTGATCCACAATACGACCTGTTCTCGTATGCGGTGCTGTGTGTGCAGCTGTTTGAAGGCAAAAGGCTAGCCGAGCTGACGCGGACGCTGCTGCCGCAGAACCGGGTGCCGGAGGAATTAATGAAGCTGATCCAAGGGAATCCTGCTCTAAAGCCCTTTGCGGGTTGGCTCCGCAAGGCGCTCCAAGGCAGTCATACAGACAGTAGAGAGGCGGCCGCTGCCTGGCAGCGCCTCGCCCACCGGCCTGGAAAACGCCGCCGTACCCGTACGCCGCGGTGGATGCGACGGTTGCTGCTGGGATCAGCGTTGCTTTTTGCCGCATCGATGATTTGGCTGATTCGGACGGGCTTGTAATCGGGTATTAACTACGAAGTAGCAGTGGGGGATAGGCAGATGAACCAATTACTCAATGAGATTTCAGCTACCGCCGCCCGGGAGGGGCTATGGCGCGCCGGCGAGCGCATTCTGGTTGCCGTATCTGGCGGCCCGGACTCGGTCGCCTTGCTGCATATTCTCTCTCAGTTGGCGGAGCGTGAGCGGTTCCTGCTGACGGCTGCCCACATCCATCACGGCTTGCGACAGGCTTCGGATCAGGAGGCGGAGGCAGTTCAACAGCTCTGTCAATCGCTCTCGATAGCCTGCGAGTATGAACGCCTGGATGTACCTGCTCACAAGCAACGCTCCGGCCTCAGCACACAGCTCGCCGCCCGCGAGCTCAGGTACCGCTTCCTGCATGAAACAGCGGAGCGAATCGGCGCCAGCCGGATCGCATTGGGTCATCATGCCGACGATCAGGCGGAGACCGTACTGATGCGCGTGCTGCGGGGAACGGGTCTTAGTGGACTGGCGGGTATGAAAATGCGGCGCAGTGATCATGGCGTCGAGTTGATCCGGCCATTGCTGGCGATGCCCAAGTCCAAGCTCATCGAATATTGCGAAGTTCAGGGACTGATATACAGCGAGGACGCCAGCAACACAGACAGGCATTATCTGCGCAATGCGTTGCGTCTGGATGTGATGCCTCAGCTTCAGACTTATAATCCGGAGCTGCGAGAGGCGCTATGCCGGCTGGGAGAGATGGCATCGCAGGAAGATGATCTGCTCCAGAGCCAGACAGAGCAATGTTACAAGCGCCTCGTGCGTCCCGAGAAAGACGGTTTGTCCATGGATAGGCAGGACTTGCTGGGTCTGCATGTCGCTTTACAAAGGAGATTGATTAAACTAATATTATACTATCTGTCCCCCGAACGGGATTCCACCTCTTATGAACGAGTGGAAGCCATGCGAATGGCTGTAGCCGATGAATCACAGACGACCTGGCGCACGGATGCAGGCGATGGCATTCGCTTTGCGCGCGAATATGAACGGCTGCATTGGCTGCGCAGCAACTTACATATGGCAAGCGAAGTACCGAAGTACCAATACGAAGTGTCCGCGCACGCGCGCGAGCTCATCATTCGCGAGACGGATCCGCCGATGGTGTTCTCGTTCCATTCTGCGGATGCGGGCAGCAGCAAGCCGGCGAACCGATACGAAGCGGTATTCGACGTGCAGGCGCTGCACTTTCCCCTGACGATCCGTAACAGGCGTCCGGGCGATCGTATGGCGGTCCTGGGACTAGAAGGGACCAAAAAAGTGCAAGATATGTTCGTTGATGACAAAATCCCGCCCTCTCAGCGCGGCACGCTGCCGATTGTCTGCGATGCGGACGGGAAGCTGCTATGGATTCCGGGAATTCGGCGATCCTCGCATGCCCTTGCCGGGCTCCCCGGAGGGGCTGAATTGCGCATCCGAGTGCAGTTCGCTTGATCGAGCATGGGAGCACTTATATAATCATAAGTATAGCTAACAAGTGGGAGGTCCCGTTTTGCTTAATGACATTCAAGAAATTCTGTTTGATGCCGACCAGATTCAGCAGCGCGTACGAGAGCTGGCTGAAGAGGTCAACCGTGATTTCGAAGGGCGCAATCCCCTCGTCATCTGTGTTTTGAAAGGCGCGTTTATCTTTATGGCGGATCTGGTGAAGAATATCCATATCCCGCTGGAGCTCGACTTCATGGCGGTATCCAGCTATGGCCAGTCCACCAAGTCGTCGGGCGTCGTGAAGATCATCAAGGATCTCGACGTACCGGTTGAAGGCCGTGATGTATTGATCGTTGAGGATATCATCGACAGCGGCTTGACGCTCAGCTATTTGATCGATGTACTGGAACGCCGCAATGCCAAGTCTGTCCATGTCGTGACGCTATTTGACAAGCCTGCGCGCCGTACGGTGGGGCTGGAAGCGGACTACACGGGGTTCAAGCTGCCGGACGAATTCATCGTTGGGTATGGACTGGACTATGCCGAGAAATACCGCAATCTTCCTTTTATCGGTGTGCTGCGCTCTGAGATCTACGCCAAGGAATAATAAGCCCGATCGGGTTGTCCCCATACCTGTCCTTCCCCGTCTGGGTGGTTCTATTGTGGTGGAAAGACCTGCTATGGTAAAATATTTAAAGCGTCTTGAGAGGAGGTAGGGGATGAATCGGATCATCCGCAACACGGGATTTTATTTGCTCATCTTTTTGGTCACAGTGGGGATTGTCCAAGTTCTGAGCAACTCCGGCGATTCGGCTGTCGAGCTTCGATATGACCAGCTTCGTCAAGAGCTCCGAAACGATAATGTCGACAAGTTGACCATGAAATTCGATGATTACACGTATTACATCACGGGGGAATTCAAGAACCAAGCCGATGATGCCGAGTCTAACAAGTTCTACTCGCGCATCAATGTGGAAGAGTATGCGGTCCAGGAACTAACCGAAACCGCGGAAGCCAACGGGCTGGAGATAACCTTCGATCCAATGGATACGCCAAGCTTCTGGCTGACGTTCCTTACCTCAATCATACCTTTTGTGATTATTTTCATCCTGTTCTTCTTCCTGATTAATCAGGCACAGGGCGGCGGCGGCAAAGTGATGAACTTCGGCAAGAGTCGCGCCAAGCTGTACAATGAAGAGAAGAAGCGCGTCACATTTGAAGATGTGGCTGGTGCTGATGAAGAGAAGCAAGAGCTTGTAGAGGTCGTGGAATTCCTGAAGGATCCACGCAAGTTCGCCGCTGTCGGCGCTCGTATACCAAAAGGTGTCCTGTTGGTAGGTCCTCCAGGTACCGGTAAAACCTTGCTTGCCCGTGCCGTTGCTGGCGAGGCAGGCGTACCGTTCTTTACCATTTCGGGTTCGGACTTCGTGGAAATGTTCGTCGGGGTCGGCGCTTCCCGCGTCAGAGATCTCTTCGAAAATGCCAAGAAGAACGCACCTTGTATCATATTTATCGATGAGATCGATGCTGTCGGTCGTCAGCGCGGAGCCGGTCTCGGCGGTGGGCATGACGAGCGCGAGCAGACGCTCAATCAGTTGCTCGTCGAGATGGATGGCTTCGGCGCCAACGAAGGCATCATCATGATTGCTGCTACCAACCGTGCCGATATTCTTGACCCGGCATTGCTCCGTCCAGGCCGGTTTGACCGTCAGATCACGGTTGATCGTCCAGACGTGAAGGGTCGCGAAGCGGTACTGAAGGTTCATGCGCGCAATAAGCCGATTTCCAAGGAAGCCCGAATGGATGTCGTTGCGAAGCGGACAACAGGCTTCTCCGGTGCAGATCTGGAGAACTTGCTTAACGAAGCGGCGCTCTTGGCCGCACGGCGCAACAAGAAAGAAATCGGCATGCTCGAAATTGACGACGCGATTGACCGCGTCATCGTCGGTACAGAGAAGAAGAGCCGTGTTATCAGCGACCGGGAGAAGCGTATTGTCGCTTATCACGAAGCTGGTCACACGATTCTTGGCTACTTCCTGGAGCATGCGGATACGGTTCACAAAGTAACGATTATTCCGAGGGGCAAGGCTGGCGGATACGTCATCATGCTGCCGAAGGAAGATCGGATGCTGGTGACCAAGAACGAATTGCTGGATAAAGTTACAGGCTTGCTCGGCGGGCGTGTGGCGGAGGAGCTGTTCATCGGTGAGATCGGTACAGGTGCCTATAGTGACTTCAAGCATGCGACGGGCATTGTCCGCAGCATGATTATGGAGTACGGCATGAGTGACAAGCTCGGTCCGATGCAGTTCGGCAGTTCGCAGCAGGGGCAAGTGTTCCTGGGCCGTGACATTGGTCACGAACAGAACTACTCCGATGCCATCGCTTATGAGATCGACCAAGAAATGCAGCAATTCATTGGCGCATGTTATGCCCGTGCCAAGCAGGTGCTGACGGAGAAGAGCAAAGAAATGCATCTGATCGCACAGACCTTGCTGGAAGTTGAGACGTTGGAGATGGATCAGATCAAGCGTCTGATCGAGACCGGTACGCTCGACTTGCCACCAGGCACAGAGCCTCCTGCCGGTGATGAAGGAGAAGAAACGAAAGGCGAGCCTTCCGTAGATACCCTTGGCAATGTCAAGGTTCGGATTCAGAAGCGCGAGCCTGGCGAAGACATCCCGACACCTCCGGATGATGTACAGGGCGGCAATGACGACCCTGACAAGAAGTAACAACCAACGCTGCCCTCGCGGGCAGCGTTTTTTGCATGCACTGAAGGTGCTGGAGAGTCAAATTCCCGTTTTGGCCGATAGTAGACCGCCTTCGGCTCTGGAGCCGGGGTATGCTTGCTGCAGCGTGACGGCACGCCGGGAGGAATGTCCGGCCGTTTATTGACAGTCCCTCCAGGGTTGTGTACATTAAATGTTAACTAATGAATTGTCCGGCTAAAGCCAACACTAGTGAAGTGCAGACATGCACCTGCACAACGGTTTCAGCCGATCGACATACACGAGGAGAGGATCCGAGATGGAAGCTTTAGCTCTCGAGCGCAAGCAGCAACAGAACAAGGAACTTCGTGAGCGTCTGGAGCAATTGAAGAAGGAACGCAACGCCATTATTCTGGCTCACTATTATCAGCGGGATGAAATTCAAGAGGTTGCCGATTTTCGCGGAGATTCATTTCTTCTTGCCCAGAAGGCTGCCGAGACGGATGCAGATACGATCGTGTTCTGCGGCGTTCACTTTATGGGGGAGAGCGCCAAGATTCTGGCCCCGAACAAAACGGTCATTATTCCAGATGAGCGTGCCGGCTGCCCGATGGCCGATATGGTCAATGTAGACGGTCTTCGCAAGCTGAAGGCAGAGCATCCCAATGCAAAGGTAGTCACCTATATTAACTCCTCTGCCGACGTAAAAGCGGAAACCGACATTTGTTGTACTTCTGCCAATGCGGTCAAGGTTGTTAATTCCGTGGACGCCGATGAGATTATTTGGGTACCCGACAAGAACCTGGGACACTACGTCCAGCAAAAAACCGATAAAAAGATGATTATCTGGGAAGGCTACTGCAACACGCATGACATGCTGACCGTCAAAGATGTCGAGGAGATGCGGGCGAAATATCCGAATGCGCAATTTGTTGTCCATCCGGAATGCCGTCCTGAGGTCGTAGCTCTGGGCGACTTTGTCGGCAGTACGACGGCCATTATCAAATATTGCCGGGAATCCGAGCATAAAGAGTTCATCGTTGGAACAGAGGACGGCACCGGCTACCAGCTGCGTCTGGACAGCCCGGACAAGTCGTTCCACTTTGCAACCAAGTACCTCGTCTGCCCGAACATGAAGGTCAACAACCTGAAGAAGCTGGTTAAATGTTTGGAGACGATGCAGCCACAGATTTATGTTCCGCCTCACGTAGCGGATCGTGCACGTTTGTCCCTGGAGCGCATGCTGCAAGTTAAGTAGCATGCGCTGCTCTCTTTGAAGATGGAGAGCGCTGCGCCGCCAATATATGGGGAGGATACGCGATGATGATACCGAGATATCTCGTTGATTTTACATTAGATGAACTGCCTGTCGTGGAGAAGGATGTTATCGTCATCGGGGCCGGCATCGCCGGTCTTTTTACCGCGATCAAGGCTAGTGAGCACGATAAGGTGCTAATGTTAACCAAGAAGTCGCTGCTCGACAGCAATACGCGTTATGCCCAGGGCGGCATTGCTGCGGTCATTTCGGAGGATGATTCGCCTGCTTATCACCGGCAGGACACGCTGCTGGCTGGTGCAGGCTTATGTAAATCGGAAGCGGTTGATGTCCTCGTTCATGAGGGCACCAAAGGCGTGGAAGACCTTGTGAAAATGGGCACGCGCTTCGACCAGGAGAATGGCGAGTTCGCGCTCACGAAGGAAGGCGCCCACAGCCAGCGTCGTATTTTGCATGCCAATGGGGATGCGACCGGCTTTGAAATTGTCCGGGCTCTGTCTGAGAAAACCAAAGATTATCCCAATATTGAAGTGTGGGACGATTGTTTTGTCATCGATTTGATTACCCAAGCTGGAGAGTGTCTAGGGGCTCTGGTCCAGCGCCCTGACGGCAGCCGCCTGATCGTCAAGGGCAAAGCAACCGTGCTCTGCAGCGGCGGTGCCGGCCAATTGTATCGTTATACGACAAATCCCGATGTAGCGACCGGCGATGGTATTGCCATGGCTTATCGCGCTGGTGCTCATATTCAGGATGTCGAATTCATCCAGTTCCATCCGACATCGCTCTGTTACCCTGGTGCGCCGCGGTTTCTGATCTCGGAGGCACTGCGTGGGGAAGGCGCCGTTCTGCGCAATATCCGGGGCGAGCGCTTCATGGAGAAGTATCATGAACAACTTGAGCTGGCACCGCGGGATGTAGTCGCGCGCGCTATTGTTAGTGAGATGGAGGCGACCAAGTCGACCTTCGTCTTTATTGATATCACACACGAGTCGGTGGATCTGGTCAAGCATCGCTTCCCGAACATTTATCAATTCTGTCTGCAATACGGCCTGGATTTGACGACTGACTGGATACCGGTAGCCCCTGCTGCCCATTACATGATGGGTGGCGTCAAGACGGATCTTCATGGCGAAACGAGCGTGAAGCGCTTGTTCGCATGCGGTGAATGCTCTTCAACCGGTGTGCACGGTGCCAATCGTCTGGCCAGCAATTCATTGTCCGAGGCGATCGTCTTCGGTCGCCGGATTGTCGAGCGCATTCAGAATCTGGAGACGCCAACACTTGAGCCGGAGCAATATGTTGCTGAGCTGCGAAGCATCCAGCCCATTCAGGCGGTTGTGGAGAAACGATTGAAGCTGCAGAAGATTATGGTGCGGTATGCCGGGTTGAAGCGCGATGCCCAAGGTCTGATGAAGGGACTGGAAGAGCTGAAGCGGCAGCTGCCAATCTTCCAAACGGTACTGACCAAGCGCGAGGAATTTGAATTTGCCAATCTTCTGACATGCGCCATGCTGACGACGGAAGCCGCACTGGCACGCGAAGAGAGTCGGGGCGCACATTCGCGCGATGATTTCCCGGAGCGGGACGATCTGTTATGGCGCAAGCATACGGTGCTGCACCGTAAAAACGGACTGACAGAGGAGCGTATTGTTAATGTCTGAGTGGAGTACTACATATAACGAATCGCTGATCGCGCAGATCCGTGCCTGGCTGGCTGAGGATGTGGGGTCGGGCGATATTAGCACCGAGTCAACCATACCTGCGGGAAGCCGCAGTGTAGCAGTCATTCATGCCAAAGAAGACGGCATTATTGCCGGGCTGCCGGTAGCCGAGCTGGTCTTCCAGGTCGTGGATCCGACACTTGCCTTCCATGCTCGTATTCAGGAAGGCGAACGGGTGACGCGCGGTACAGTTATTGCAGAGGTTGAGGGCAGCACTCACAGTCTGTTGACGGGTGAGCGGCTGGCGCTCAACCTGATGCAACGTCTCTCTGGCATCGCAACCAAAACGCGGAGCTTCGTGGACCGTGTAGGCGAGCTGCCCGTGCGGCTGGTGGATACCCGCAAGACAACACCTGGCCACCGGATGCTGGAGAAGTATGCCGTCCGGGTGGGAGGCGGTGCCAACCACCGGTTCGGACTGTATGATGCGGTTATGATCAAGGACAACCATATCAAAGGCGCAGGCGGCATTAAAGCGGCCGTATCGGCAGCCCGCAAGCGTATCCCGCATACCATGAAAATCGAAGTGGAGACCGAATCCTTTGCACAGATTGAAGAAGCGCTGGGTGCAGGAGCGGATATTATCATGTTGGATAACATGGTAAATGCAGACATGGAAAATGCTGTGCGTCATATTCGCGGCCAAGCGCCGCATGTTATAATTGAGGCCTCGGGCGGCGTATCTCTGGATACGGTTCGTGCGATAGCCGAAACCGGGGTCGATATTATTTCAGTCGGCGCCCTGACCTATTCCTTCCATGCGCTCGACATCAGTCTGGACCTGGGAAGCAAGAAAGGAGCGGCCGGGTAAGTGATACTGGTTATGGATGTAGGCAATACCAACATTGTGCTCGGCATTTACCGGGACAAGGAGCTGCTGCACCATTGGCGGCTCAGCACCAACCGGTCGGCAACCGTCGATGAGTACGGGATGTCGATTTATAATTTGTTTCAATATGCGAAGATTAGCCTCCAGCAAGTGGAGGGGGTCATTATTTCCTCTGTCGTTCCACCGCTGATGAGGACACTGGAGCAGCTGTGCCGGCAATACATCGGCAAAGCACCGCTTGTGGTCGGTCCCGGAATCAAAACGGGGCTCAACATCCGTTATGAAAATCCAAGAGAGGTGGGTGCAGATCGCATCGTCAATGCGGTTGCAGCCATAGAAAAGTATGGATCGCCTCTGATTGTGGTTGATTTTGGTACAGCGACGACCTTTGATTACATTGATGAAGCCGGCAATTATCTGGGCGGAGCTATTGTGCCTGGTATTGGTATCTCTACAGAGGCCTTGTATCAGCGGGCTGCCAAGCTGCCGCGCATCGAGCTTGTCAAGCCGCGCAGTGTCATTGGACGTAATCCCGTGACGTCCATGCAGGCAGGGATTATCTTTGGCTATGCCGGTCAAGTAGACGGTATTGTGAAGCGGATTCGCAGCGAATTCGGCGTCCATCCGAAGGTCATCGCTACAGGCGGTCTGGCAGATCTGATCGCAGCAGAGTCGGAAGCCATCCACGAAGTGGACCCGCTCTTGACCCTGGAAGGGCTGCGCCTGGTCTATGACCGCAATAGAGATTAAGTAACGTAGTAAGACACCATACAGATAACGAAGTGGAGGAGGGATAAGGATGAACCAACTGCAAGATGTAATTCTTAGAGGCACCGCATGGGGCGGCAAGCTGCGTGTATTTGCTACCCGTACGACAGCGTTGGTTGACGAGCTGCGCAGCCGTCACAATACGCTTCCGACAGCTACAGCAGCATTGGGCAGAACAGCAACAGCCGGCGCAATGATGGGTGCCATGCTCAAGGGCGAGGAGAAGCTGACCATTCAGGTCAAAGGTGTAGGCCCGATTGGGCAGATTGTCGTCGATGCCAATGCCGCCGGCAAGGTAAGAGGCTATGTGGATCATCCGGATGTCCACCTTGCCAGCAATGACAAAGGCAAGCTGGATGTCGCCGGAGCGGTCGGACGGAGCGGCTATATCCACATTATTAAGGATCTGGGTCTCAAAGAACCATATCGTGGGAGTATTCCGATTGTATCGGGTGAGTTGGGAGAGGATTTTACGTACTATTTCGCTACCAGCGAACAGACACCATCTGCTGTAGGACTGGGAGTCCTGGTTGATACGGACGGTTCTGTCCTGCATGCGGGCGGATTTATTATCCAGGTCATGCCTGGATTGGAAGACAGCGAGCTGGAACGGCTGGAGCGTGCGATCGGTACGATGCCGCCGGTCACTGCCTTGCTGGATCAAGGGGAGTCGCTGGAAGAAATATTGAAATATGCCGTAGGCGATGAGCTGCAAATTCATGAGACGTTGCCTGTGGCGTTCTCCTGTAACTGCTCCAAGGAGCGGGTCGAGCGCACGCTGATCAGCATGGGCGAGTCGGAGCTGCAGCAGGTCATTGACGAGGACGGTCAATGTGAAGTCCTGTGTCATTTTTGTAATGAAACCTACACGTTTGACCGCACGCATCTGGAAGCGCTGCTTGAGCAAGCAAGGCCCAAGCCGATGCAATAAAGCGAGGAACCAGCGATGACTAACCCTAAAGTAGTAAGAGGTCTGGTCGCGCTTCAGGCCATCTGCATGATCGTGCTTGCAGTCGTAATCGTCATCCAGGTGCTGCCGGCGGACGGTAAGGTTGATCCCGCTGCGGACCCCAATCAGACGGGCAGCGGCGATTCGGAACAGTCGGGGGAAGGCGAACTGCCGCCAAGCACAGTCATCGCGACGGTCGGCGGGGAATCCATCACACTGGGCGAGCTGCAACAGCAGCTGACCCTGCAGTACGGTCATGACCTGCTGCGAACGATGATGGTCCGCCAGGCGATCCGCCTTGAGGTGGAAGCGTCAGGAATTACGATTACCGATGCCGAGCTGGAGCAGGAGCTGCAGCAGATGACGGCGGGGTATGAGGATAAGGAAAGCTTTTATCGGGCAATGGAGGATCAATTGGGTCTGACTAAAGAGGATGTTCATCGCGATCTGCAGTACCGACTCAAGCTGGAGAAGATCGCGATTCGAGATATCGAAGTCTCCGATCAAGAGGTCGATGCCTATTTGCAGGAGAATAAGGACCAATACGCGCCGCGTGTGCAGGTTCGACTCTCTTGGATTGTCACCGAATCGCGTCGCCTTGCGGAGCAGGCCATGGACGAGCTGGCCGAAGGCGCTGATTTTGCCAAGCTGGCAGATAATTACTCTACGGATGACTTCACATCTGCGCAGGGCGGCGATATGGGGATGATCGAAATGGACGATCCTTTTATCGAAGAGGCTGTGCTTGATGCAGTGGACGAGCTGGCGGTTGGAGATATAACAGGACCGCTGCAAGTGGATGCCGGTTTTGCTATCATACGGCTTGCAGAGCGACGTGTGAATATCCAACCGGATGAACGCACGATCCGCGAGATGGCGCGCAAACAGTTGGCGTTGTCGGATGCCTTGCCACTGCCAGCGGTGGAGGATCAGTTATTGGAGAAGTATGAGGCTGCATTTGTACCCCTGGGGCAGTAAGCGCTGTGAAGTTCCTATTGACAACTACTGGTTGCCATTGTTAATATGAAGACAGGCAAAAACCAACTGAAATAGTCGGAAATAGGGAGGCTTCTTTTATCATGGCGAGAATTGTACAAAATGTAACCGATCTGATCGGTGATACACCACTAGTACGCTTGAACCGTCTTGTTCCTGAAGGCAGTGCAGAGATCTACGTCAAGCTGGAGTACCAGAATCCTGGTGCCAGCGTAAAAGACCGCATCGCGGTCAGCATGATTGAAGTTGCCGAGCAAGAAGGCCTGATTAAACCAGGCGACACCATTGTAGAACCAACCAGTGGCAATACCGGTATTGGTCTGGCGCTTGTTGCTGCAGCCAAAGGCTACAAAGCCATTCTGGTTATGCCAGAGACCATGAGTATTGAGCGTCGTAACCTGTTGCGCGCTTATGGAGCAGAGATTGTCCTGACACCGGGTTCCGAGGGAATGAACGGTGCTGTTAAGAAAGCTGAAGAAATTCAGCAGGAAAGTGGCTACTTCATGCCGCAACAGTTCAAGAACCAGGCGAACGTCAAGATTCACCGTGAGACGACTGGACCAGAGATCGTAGAAGCGATCAACTCGCTGGATGGCAAGCTGGATGCGTTTATTGCCGGTATCGGTACCGGCGGTACGATCAGTGGTGCAGGTGAAGTGCTTAAGCAGAACTTCGCTGACGTCAAGATCTATGCGGTTGAGCCAGCTGCTTCGCCGATTCTGTCCGGCGGCAAGCCAGGTCCTCACAAAATCCAGGGTATTGGCGCGAACTTCGTTCCAGACATCCTGAACCGTGAGATCTATGACGGCGTGATTACGGTGGATAACGAGGAAGCCTTTGAATATGCACGTCGTGCAGCCAAAGAAGAGGGTATCCTGTGCGGAATCTCTTCGGGTGCCGCGATCTTCGCAGCCCTCAAGGTTGCCAAAGAGCTGGGCGCGGGCAAGCGCGTCGTCGCCATCGTACCAAGTAATGGCGAGCGATACCTCAGTACTCCTTTGTTTAATTTCGAGAACTAAACCGAGTTTTTCAGGCTGTTGAAGAACGGCCGGAGAGGCACGGAATCGAATCTGGTCAACGCTTTCTGAAAGAAAGCGACTTCGGAAGCATACGCTGCGTAGCGTTCGCCTTTGTCTCCGGATTTCAACCGCTAGAGCGGTTAACAATCAAGAAATCTGGGGACAACAGCGATCGGAAGATCGATCCGTGACTGTAGGCTTCTTTATAGCAACCTGGAATTTTTGAACTTATATTTGAAGTTTATTTATTAGTATGAGGAGCGTCCTCCCGGTTACGTCCGGGAGGGCTCTTTTCTTTTTGCTTAATATGAGCTACTATAAGTGTCAATAAAACGCACTGTACCGGAAGCGGCAATCAAGCCGCGGGCAGCGGCAGAAAGGCTGGAGGGCTTGCGGATGAACATCACGCCGTATTCGATGTGGGAGAGCTGGCAGCAGGACGGGCACTATACCATGCTTCCCTATATAAGCAAGCACCCGCTGGGCTCAGGAGGCGCCAAGGTAGATTCCTGGACCCGGGCGTGGCAAGCTGCAGCGGAGTATGCAATTGTCTTGGAGAGCGGCAAAGACGGACGGTATACGTACCTCGGTCTGCGTCCGGCATCGGTCATTCGCGGGAAGGACCGGACCGCCTGGATTCAAGAGGCTGGCCTGACGGAGCCCAAGGTGTGGAACGGGGAACCGCTAGAGGCGGTCCGCAACTGGATGTCGCCGTATGTGTCGCCTGCACTGGAGGAGGCACCGCCCTTTACCGGCGGTTGTGCCGGGCTGTGGTCGTACGATATCGTGCGCTCAATCGAGACGCTGCCGCAGCAGACCGCAGATGATCTGGAAATTCCAGATTATCTGCTGCTGCGCCTGGACGAGCTCTGGATTATCGATCATGAGGAAGACACCCTCTATTGTGCCGTCCATCTCCCCGTTCGTGAAGAAATGGATGCCGCCGCGCTATCGTCGCTGTATTCGGAGGCAGAGCGTCAGACGGAGCGGATGGCACAGTTGTGGCGAGAACTGACGGTAATCGAGCCTGCAGATGTTCGCTTGCGGGAGCGGCGGCAAGCCTTGATTGCGAGCGATCCGCATCCTGTCGATGTCGAAGCAATGTCCGGCATTCACACACCGTTTTCGCGAGAGCAGTTCGTGGCGGCCGTGCAGCGAATTCAGGCCTATATTGCCGCAGGGGATGTGTTCCAGGTCAACTTGTCCGTTCGTCAGAGCCGTCAGGCGCTGGCCTCACCGGAAGAGCTGTACGAGTGGCTGCGCCTGTTCAATCCCTCGCCTTATATGGGGATGCTGCGATGTCCGGACTTTCAGCTCGTCAGCGCTTCGCCAGAGCTGCTGGTGAAGGCCAGAGCCGGGCGACTGGCTGCACGTCCAATTGCGGGCACGCGTAGGCGCGGACGCGACGAGGCGGAGGATCTGCGGATGGCCGAGGAGCTGCTGACGAGCGAGAAGGAGCGAGCAGAGCATATCATGCTGGTTGATCTGGAGCGTAATGACCTGGGCCGGATCTCTGCGTATGGCACCGTGCGCGTGGGCGAGCTGCTGGTCATTGAGCGATACTCGCATGTTATGCATCTGGTCTCCCAAGTGGAGGGGCAGTTGGCGGAAGGCAAGGACGCATACGATGTGATCGCCGCAACCTTTCCTGGAGGCACCATTACCGGCGCTCCCAAGATTCGGACGATGGAGATCATTGAGGAACTGGAGCCTGTACGACGCGGGCCCTACACCGGTTCGCTGGGGTATATCGGCTATAATGGGGATATGGAGTTCAATATCATCATTCGGACGATGGTGGTGAAGGATGGTCAGGTGCATATTCAGGCTGGTGCCGGTATCGTTATTGATTCGGAACCGGAGCGGGAATACCGTGAATCGCTGAACAAGGCCAAGGCTCTGTGGAAGGCGATTCAATATAGCGAACGGATCATGCGTGAGCAGGCTGGCGCAACGACGTAATCAGCACATAAGAGGCAAGGCCGTGCGAGGCTAACCAATACGATACAAGGGGTGGAGACGATGATCCTGGTCATCGACAATTACGATTCATTTACTTATAATCTCGTGCAGTATCTGGGCGAGCTGGGGGGCGACATTGTCGTCAAGCGCAATGATGAGATCGACTTGGCTGGTATTCGTGAATTGGCGCCCGATCATATTCTGATCTCGCCAGGCCCTTGTACGCCCAACGAAGCGGGGATCAGCCTGTCGCTGATCGAGCATTTCAAAGGCGAGATTCCGATCTTCGGTGTCTGTCTGGGTCATCAGTCGATTGGCCAAGCCTTCGGCGGCGATGTAATCCGTGCAGAGCAGCTCATGCACGGCAAGACGTCCGAGATTATTCATGATGGCAAGTCCATCTTCGAAGGGCTGCCATCGCCGTTTACAGCCACACGCTATCACTCGCTGATCGTCAAGCGGGAGACGCTGCCGGACTGTCTGGAGATTACGGCAGAGACGGCTCAGGGTGAAATTATGGGGCTGCGCCACAAGACGTATCCGATTGAAGGTGTACAGTTCCATCCGGAATCCATCATCACGCAGCACGGTCTCGTGATGCTGCGCAATTTCCTGTCGCTCAAGGCTGAGGCAGCCCGATGAAAGTCGGGCGCGATGGTCTTGTAGTCGACGCAAAAGAGGCCGTGATCTCAGTATTTGATCACGGTTTTTTGTACGGCATGGGGCTGTTCGAGACGTTCCGGACCTATAACGGCCAGCCTTATCTGCTGCAAAGCCACCTGAATCGCCTCGCGGCGGGCTGCCACGAGCTGGGTATTCGTTTTGAATGGACCGCCGACCGCGTTAAACCGTGGCTGCAGGAGGTGCTGGCTGCCAACGGCTTGTCCGAGGGCTATGTTCGTCTGACAGTGACCGCGGGAGACGCCGGGCTTGGTCTGCCTGCAGATGACTATGACGAGCCTCACGCGCTGTTGATGGTCAAGCCGCTGCCGACGATGCCGCCGTCATTGTATGAGCACGGCAAGGAGCTGTGGCGGCTGGCGCTGCCGCGCAACACCCCGGAGGGTGGGCAGCGTCTCAAGTCGCTGCACTATATGAACAATATACTGGCCAAGCGTGAGCTTGCAGCAAGCCCGGCGGCGGCAGGAGCGGAGGGGCTGATGCTGACACGCGAGGGATATCTGGCCGAAGGCATTGTCAGCAACGTGTTTTTCAGTCGCGGGGAACGGTTGTATACGCCTGCTCTGGCAACCGGCATCCTGCCGGGCATTACCCGGGAGCGGGTCATGGCACTGGCGGCAGCACTGGGGTATCCGGTAGAGGAAGGGCTGTACAGCTGGGATGATCTTGCAGCGGCGGATGAGATCTGGCTGACCAACTCCATACAGGAGCTGGTACCTGTCACCTCGCTGGCCAGCGCAGACGGGCGCCGGGTGGTGAGCGAGGGAATCGGTCCCTATACATCGCTGCTGCTCCAGGCTTACCGGTCAGAGACAGGAGGAACCGCTGGTGAAGACTAATAGGGTTTACCGCCAATACAAGTGGCAGGATGGCGTAACGCTATCCATTGGCAAAGAGACGCTGATTATGGGTATCCTGAATATCACGCCGGACTCTTTCTCCGATGGCGGGAAGTATACAGCTATAGAGGATGCGATTGCACAGGCACGGAGCATGGTAGAGGCAGGGGCACATCTGATCGATATCGGCGGCGAATCGACGCGGCCCGGGAGCACGTTCGTCCCCCTGGAGGAGGAGCTGCGTCGGATTCTCCCGGTCATCGCTGCGCTTCGCGAGGCGCTTCCGGAGCTGCCGATATCCATCGATACGTATAAGTCGGAGACGGCCCGAGCGGCGCTGGCTGCTGGAGCTCACATCATCAACGATGTCTGGGGTCTTAAGTATGATGGGGGGATGGCGGCGGTAGCAGCAGAATACGGCTGTCCGGTGATTATCAGCCATAATCGTCAGGCGAGAGACTACGAGTCGCTGGTGCCGGATGTCATCGCTGATCTGCAGGAGAGCATTGCTCTGGGCAGAGAAGCCGGAGTCACGGAAGACAACATCTGGCTGGACCCGGGCATTGGATTTGCCAAGGATATGGATGACAATCTGCACCTGATGGGCTCTCTGGATCAGTTGACGGCTCTGGGCTATCCGGTGCTGCTCGGCACCTCCCGCAAGCGATTCATCCAGCAAACGTTGAACCTGCCAGCGGGCGAAGTGGTCATGGGCACGGCTGCTACTGTGGTGGCGGGAATCATGCAAGGCTGCCAATTGGTGAGAGTGCATGATGTAGCGGCCATAGGACAAGCCGCGCGGATGACGGACCGGATTGTGTATCACTCAAGATAGATGAGGCAGGGTTCAGAGGTAGACACAGAAAGGACAGGTGAAGCAGCATGGATCGAATGACACTGAAAGGCATGGAGTTTTTTGGATATCATGGCGTGTTCCCCGAGGAGAACAAGCTGGGTCAGCGGTTCCGGGTCGAGTTGGACCTGCGGCTCGATTTGCGGGAGGCCGCAGCATCAGATGATATCGAAGCGAGTGTGAATTACGCAGATCTGCACGCTTTGACCAAAACCGTAGTGGAAGGCCCTCCCTTCAAACTGATTGAGGCGCTGGCCGGTCATATTGCATCTCGCGTGCTGGACACTTATACTATGATAAATGAAGTGACGGTTCGCCTGACGAAGCCGCATCCGCCGTTTGACATCCACTTCGACGGCGTTGTGGTGGAACTGTCAAGAAAGCGCGATGCCGATGGACGGATCGTGGCTTCGTGGAGCTGATGCCTTGATGAAAGATAACCAACTCTCCCGAGTGGCGTATATCGCCCTCGGTTCCAATCTGGGTGACCGGGAACGTCTGCTGCGGCAGGCGCTTGGCGCCCTTGACGCACATGAGCAGATTGCGGTACTGAAGCCGTCTGCGATTTATGAGACAGAGCCGGTCGGATATACGGATCAGCCGGCTTTTCTGAATATGGCAGCTATGCTGGAGACCACGCTGTCACCGACCGAGCTGCTGCAGGTCATGCTGGAGATCGAGCGCCAGCTCGGCCGGGTGCGCGAGGAACGCTGGGGTCCGCGCACAATCGACCTGGATCTGCTGCACTATGAAGGAACAGCGATGCACACTGAACTGCTCATCCTCCCGCATCCCCGGATGATGGAACGAGCCTTCGTCCTGGTGCCCCTCTCGGAGGTGCTGGCCGAAGGTCCGCTGCAGGAGGCAGTGCTAGATACACTGGGCCAGCTGGGAAAGGAAGGCATGACACGATGGAATACGAGCAACTGGCCGGACGGCTCCGAGCCTTCCGCAAACTAAAAGGCTATACGCAGCATGAACTTGCCCAGCGGCTGGGGATCTCTGTAGCAGTACTTGGTTCGCTGGAACGCGGAACCCGTGTTCCCGAGATTAAACTGCTTGATCAGATCGCTACGGCACTCGAGGTCAGCTATGACGAACTGATTGGCGACACGTATCCTGCCGGTAAGCAGCGCAACTAGTAGATCTTCGTAATCAAACAAAGAGGGAAGGAGGGAGAACTTGCTTAAGATTGGTAATATCGAGATGAAGAACAACGTTGTATTGGCGCCAATGGCCGGGGTATGCAATCCGGCTTTCCGGCTGATCGCCAAGGAATTTGGTACTGGTCTGGTCTGCGCGGAGATGGTTAGTGACAAGGCGATCCTGCACGGCAACAAACGCACACTTGAGATGCTCTACGTCGATGAGCGGGAAAAACCGCTGAGTCTTCAGATTTTCGGAGGCGACCGGGAAACGCTCGTCGAGGCAGCCAAGGTCGTCGACAAGCAGACGAATGCGGATATTATTGATATCAATATGGGATGCCCGGTACCCAAAGTGACAAAGTGTGATGCCGGCGCACGCTGGCTGCTGGACCCGGCCAAAATCTACGAGATGGTATCCGCCGTTGTCGATGTTGTGGAGAAGCCGGTGACGGTGAAGATGCGCATTGGCTGGGACAGCGAGCATATCTTCGCGGTGGAGAACGCACAGGCTGTGGAACGCGCAGGAGGCCAAGCGGTCAGCGTTCACGGACGGACGCGCGAGCAGCAGTATACGGGTCATGCGGATTGGGACATTATCAGGCAAGTCAAAGAAGCCGTATCCATTCCAGTCATCGGCAATGGTGATGTGTTCTCGCCAGAGGATGCCAAGCGGATTCTGGAGCAAACCGGCTGTGATGGGGTCATGATTGGCCGTGGCGCACTTGGCAACCCGTGGATGCTATACCGCACGATTCAGTATCTGACGAATGGAGAGCTGCCGCCGGATCCGACGCCGAGCGACAAGATGAATATTGCGATCCTGCATATGGACCGTCTGATCGCCTTGCGCGGTGAGTCGGTTGCAGTGCGAGAGATGCGCAAGCATCTGGCCTGGTATCTCAAAGGTCTGCCTGGCGCGGCACGTATCAAGGATCAGATCATGGAAGAGACGACGCGGGACAAAATGGTGGCTATCATGGGTGGGTATATCGACTCCCTGGAGGAGGAAGCCAATACCCCAGTCAGCACAGGCGCGATTGAGGACCACAAGGTTGCATATTAGACCTGGTTACTGGCCCTGCTGGCTTTGATTGACATTTGGGTCCCACTTGCAATATAATCATCCAATAGTATTCTGCCCTTGGCCCAAGTGGCTGATGTCGCTGGTCTGGGACGGAAGAATTGATCGACAGCAAGGTTTCGTGTCATTACGGGTTCTGAATGTAATATATTAAATATCAGTGAATTCATACACGGTATGAAAATATGTCACACGACAGGAGAATCAGTAAGATGAACGACAAAGAAATCATCCTTACTCAAGACGGACTTAAGAAATTGGAAGAAGAATTGGAAACGCTGAAGTCAGTCAAACGTCGTGAAGTCGCTGAGCGGATTAAGGTAGCCATCGGCTATGGTGATATTAGCGAAAACTCCGAGTATGAGGATGCGAAGAATGAGCAAGCATTTATCGAGGGCCGTATTATTACCCTGGAAAAAATGCTGCGTAATGCACGCATTATCAATAACGACGAGGTTGATATCGATACCGTAAGCATTGGTTCTACCGTCATCGTAGAAGACTTGGAGTTCAAGGATACGATGGAGTACACCATTGTTGGTACGGCAGAGGCGGATCCGCTGCAGAACAAAATTTCCAATGAAAGTCCCGTAGGCCGGGCTATTCTAGGCAAAGATAAAGGCACGATTGTTGATGTCAATGTTCCGGCTGGCGTGATTAAATATAAAATTTTGGACATTAAAAAGTAAGTTTTGCGCGGCATGTTCTGGAAAGCTTCCTTGAGGGAGGCTTTTTTTTGCAAAAAAAGGGCAGAGTATTGGCAGCAGAGCAGCTGTCAGGATGAACAAGGAGATGAATGAAGTGGCACAAGACAATCAAGATCAGACGGCAACGCAGGAACAAGAATTAAGTGAGCTGCTGCAAATCCGTCGCGACAAGCTGGACGAGCTGCGGGGATTGGGTGTGGACCCGTTCGGCAAAAAGTTCGTGCGCACACATCAGGCGAATGAGATTTTGCAGGCATACGGCGACGTTAGCAAGGAGGACCTGGAAGCCCAAGCCAACGCTGTGAGTCTGGCTGGACGCATTATGCAAAAGCGGGGCATGGGCAAGGCCAGCTTCGCCCATATCCAGGATCTGAGCGGCAAAATCCAGCTGTACGTCCGTCAGGATGCCCTGCCGGAAAATGTGTACAAAGCATTTGACCTGCTTGATATCGGTGATATGGTGGGCGTTCGCGGCGTAGTCTTCAAGACTAAGACGGGCGAGACCTCCGTCAAGGTGCAGGAGCTGGAGGTACTGACCAAGTCCCTGCTGCCGCTGCCAGAGAAGTACCATGGCCTGAAGGACGTCGAGCTGCGTTACCGCCAGCGCTATGTCGATTTGATCATGAACCCTGAGGTGCAGCAGACGTTCATTACGCGCTCGCGCATCATTCAATCCATGCGCCGCTATCTCGATACCCGCGGTTACCTGGAAGTGGAGACGCCGACGCTGCATTCCATCGCCGGTGGCGCGGCAGCCCGGCCGTTCATTACGCATCACAATGCGTTGGACATGCAGTTGTATATGCGGATTGCCATTGAGCTTCATCTGAAGCGTCTGATTGTGGGCGGTTTGGAGAAGGTCTATGAGATCGGACGCGTCTATCGCAACGAAGGGATCTCGACCCGGCATAATCCGGAGTTCACCATGATTGAGTTGTATGAGGCATATGCCGACTATCAGGACATTATGGAGCTCACAGAGCAGATGGTTGTGCATATCGCGCAAGAGGTCTTGGGCACGACAACCATTGACTATCAAGGCCAACAAGTAGAGCTTGGCAAGCCTTGGCGGCGCGTATCTATGGTAGAGCTGGTGAAAGAAGCGACCGGTGTCGACTTTGGCGCTCAGATGACGGACGAAGAGGCGCATGAGCTGGCCAAGACGCACAAAGTACCGGTAGATGCACACATGTCCCAAGGACACATCCTCAATAACTTCTTTGAGACGTTTGTGGAGCATACGCTGATTCAGCCGACGTTTGTTACTGGACATCCGGTAGCCATCTCCCCTCTGGCGAAGAAGAGCGAGAGCGATCCGCGCTTTACGGACCGTTTTGAGCTGTTCATTGTAGCCCGGGAGCATGCCAATGCCTTCACGGAATTGAACGATCCAATCGACCAGCGCCAGCGCTTCGAGGCGCAGCTGGTAGAGAAGGAGCACGGCAATGACGAGGCGCATGAGATGGACGAGGACTTCATTCGCGCCTTGGAATATGGCATGCCGCCGACGGGCGGTCTGGGTATCGGTATCGACCGTCTGGTGATGCTGCTTACCGATGCGCCGTCCATCCGCGATGTGCTGCTGTTCCCGCATATGCGCGACCGTTCGCAAGACTAGATCGTTCAGGGGCCGTTCAGGGGCTATCCTATAAGTCCCCCCAAACAAAAAGGTTGGGCGAGAAACCGTTAGGTTTGCCGTCCAGCCTTTTTGGTTTGAAAATCAACGAAACGTAATGCGCTGTTGGGGCTTTAACGGACACCATGAGAGCGTCGATTAATTAGCCGCCCCCAAGGGGAAACGTGCTAACGGCCACCACAGCCGCTATTTCGCCCAAAACGGGTTACTTTGAATTCTAACGGCCACCAGCGCACTTATTGGAGGGTTTTCGAGGCTCAGTGGTCTGTTTGGCCACAATAGGCGCATATATGGCCGTTAGAAATGATTAGCTGCCTTTTCAGGACAAATAAGCGTATATATGGCCGTTAGAGCTGACTTTTGGACAGCACCTTATATTATTATAGATTTTATATGTTTTCGGTGATATTTAGGATTATATTCCAGCACCTCCAAGTGGAACAATTCGAACCCTTTTTGCGTCTATGATGGCGGAGGTGGGGGATTGATGAACAAAGCACAAACCGGCATCGTGGTCGTTCTGTTGCTGGTTCTTCTAATAGCATTAACGGCTTTTGAGCGGGTCGGAGCGGGAGTATTTGGCGAAGAGACACAGAATGGCGCTGCGGCCGTGATGTGGCTGGAACGTCATGAGCTGACCATGCGGCCTGGCGAAGACAAAGCGGTATTGGATGGAGCAGTCATCGAAGGCGAGCCGCTGCTGGTGAATCGGGGCCGATCCTACGTTGCTATTAAAATGGTGGAACGTGCCGGGGCGGGTCAGGTCTTCTGGGACAATACCAGACGCCAAGCGGTCATTGAGATGAAGGATTCGATCCACGGGGCGCTGGATCAGCTATATTATGAAGCGGGAACGCCGTACCCCTATAGTGAAGACGGTACAGCTTTGACAGATTTGCGGATGCCGCCTCCTTTTCTCTATCAAGGGCGTATGTATATCCCTGTCAGTGTTCTGCCAGCACAGGGCATTGCTGCAGAATGGGCAGATGGAGCAGTAACCTGGCGCTGGAGTGACAAACGCGTGAGACTCGCTGCTGACACGGTGGTTGCGTCGGGACCGAATTATTCATTGACGGTGCTGTACCAGCAGGAGCTAATGACACCACAGCTATTGCTGGCGGGCGGCGGCGGCCGATGGAGTGGATTGGAGGGGCAAGTCGTAGAGCGCGGCATCGTGCAGGGTGACCGTCTTTTCAACCGCATTGCGTTTCGGACAAAGCTCCAGCCGGGACCCAATCCGATCGAGCTGCGCTCGGCCTCTACAAGGGGGCAGACGATGGAGGTTTACTGGGAAGCATCGAACCAGGAAGCAGCCATTCCTGTCAAGCTGTATGCCGAAGGGGAAGAGCGCGTAGAGATTACGGCACCGCTCACCGGGTATAGCCGGGTCCAGGCAGGCGATAATCTAACGATAGAGGGTCGGATCCGACACACAGAACCGGCAGAGGGTGACGTGACGTTGGCGGTCTACCGCTTCAACCGGGACGCCTACGATTATAGTGATCATGTGCAGGATCTGGTGGTTCCAGTGACAGATGGTTCGTTCGCGGGTGATGTGAGTCTGGAAGCGGGCGGCGATTATCTGATTCAGATTATTAGTCCACGCTATCTGGAGCTGCCTGGTCAGAAGGAGAGAGGCGTCGCACTGTGGGCTGAGCTGCGTGTTGTAGCTGAGCAGGAGTAACACGAAGAGATGTGGTATTCTAGCTGTATTCTATAGGATGGACTAGTCGCCTCACGACGGTCCGGAACGGCATGGGGGTGCCGGTTCCGGACCGTCGTTTTTTAAGCGGACAGGAGCCCGGAAAACGGGTATAGCGGCCCGCTAAAAACTTTTTTGAAAAAAGACTTGCATTGGGTGATCGATCCGTGCTATATTATTCAAGTCGCCGCTGAACGGTAGCGACAAACGAAAGAAAATGTGTTCTTTGAAAACTGAACAACGAGCGAAATGTCCTGTAGCTCTTCGGAGTTACAGATAGCAATACCAGCAAGAAATGAGCTATTCAGCTTTCTATCATGGAGAGTTTGATCCTGGCTCAGGACGAACGCTGGCGGCGTGCCTAATACATGCAAGTCGAGCGGAGTTGA
>NZ_KB899680.1 GCF_000378385.1 Paenibacillus daejeonensis DSM 15491
GAGGACAGCTTCGAAGGCTTCATGAACCGCCCAAGCAGCCTCAATGCGTATACGTATGTGGAGAATAACCCGCTGCGCTTTACGGATCCGATGGGGATGTGTGTGCATCTGGATAACTTTACCGACTTTTGGGATTGCACATTAGACCTAGCCCCAGGAATCGGTAATGTTAAAGGCGGCGCACAAGCAATATTTGGTGAGAACTTGGTTACAGGGGAAGAGTTAAGCACAAGTGAGCGTATTTGGGAAGGTGTAAGTGTCCTCCCTTTCGGGAGCTGGATTAAAAAAGGAAGGAATTTGCTTGGGTTTGGGAATAAATCTAAGAGGACGGGAGATGCTTCAAAGGGGAATTATAATGATCATGATAAAGTTAAACAAGGTGATAATTCCACTTATAAAATATTATCCGAGGAAACTGATTGGATGAAAGACCAAGGGATGGCATCTAGAGGAACCATAAACGGGAGAAAAACATGGTATGATGGGGAAAATTATTATCAGTGGGATAGCCAGCATGGCCGCCTTGAAAAATGGGATAAGAAACAGAAGAATCATTTGGGTGAGTTTGACCCTGTGACTGGAGAACAAACAGGCAATCCAATTAAGAAAAGAAGATGGGGGGGCTAACATGCATGGTATTAGCTTTACTCAAGAATATCCTCAATTTAAAGAAGTTCTAGAAAAGTTATATTTAAAAAGGGAACTGGACCAATGGTATATTGAGGAAAGTCGAAAACCTATAAAACTGCCGAATGATATCGATAGTATAAAACAAGTATCTAATATTATTGTACAGGATAATTTTTCTCCTTCAGCTCAAGTTTACATTAAATTGAAGGATCATTATGGTGATGGAGAATTCATGCTTTCACAAGAAGTCCAGATAAGGATATCGAAAATCTTACCAGTATATGACTACCTGCTTTTTCATAAAGTAAGGCATAAATCGCTAGTAGGCGATCTAGGATTAGTGGGTCCGGCCAATACATTCGAGTTACTCGAAACTGAGGCAGAATTAAATAAGATATTTGAGAGGAATGGTTACATTAGGTTAAGTCATGAATACGATGTATACGACACAGTTTATGATTGGCACTATTTGAATGAAATTGACCCAGTCAATCGAAGATTGACACTAAAAGATGCTGTCTTTGTTGATGTTCTGGATTTATGTGATTAGAAGTTATGACCTTGAGGTTTATTTCCTCAAGGTTTTCTTTCTTATTCTATGAGCCAGACAGCAGAGCTACCGTTTAAATAAATAACACATATAACCCATACATGTGAGCAGAATGAATGATTCCAAGATCCGATTAGGCTAAATAGACTGTTCTCCATTTGATTTTAAAATATATTGAGGAAAGTTTTATTGTTTAAAGATTCATTGAAAAAACTATTCAAGCTGTAAGATACTGCTCTCAAAATGGGAGCAGTATTTTTATGCACTGACATATGCCGGGACTATACAACCTTTGTACGCAGTGTAAACAGATGTAGGAATGAGTTAGGAATTTTCTCAGTCGCATTACGAGTTGTTGGAGTTAGAGATATGATGTACGAAGATGTGTTAGAGGCGTGGGACGCAGGGTTAAACTTTGGAGAAGCAATTGATTAGCAATGGACGTTCCTTATGGGTATCGGCAAAGGACTCTGTTAAATCCACGATAGATCGAGTTAAAAGGTTGTTTGGTGGTGGAACAAGTAAAATTCAAAAAATGCCTCTTATTGTTCAGTCTAGAATTAATATTAGTAACGAGGGCTTTACCCACGTTGTAAAGGAACATTTCTCAAAAAAGAATGAGTCACAATTCACTATTTCTCAAAACACACTCCGTAATATACTTAGAGATAAAGATGTAGTAAATACCCCTGTGACCAGAACACAAGATAGCAAAGATGGGATTCGTTATGTCAGAGATGTGACTATGGATAGACCAATTGGGACTGACAAATTAATAAATTTATGCCTACTTCTAGAATGACTATATTAACTGTTAAGCACGGAAATTTAGTTGAGGTTTCTCCAGGAGTTATAAAATAAGTTTTGGGAGGTGTGAAAACTGAAACTTATTGGAAGTAAAACAGAACAAGAAATAAGAAATCAATTGATAATTTCAAGGAAATCATTGTTTGAAGAAGATGGTAATATCAGGCTGGTAGATGCTCTTAAAAAGGAATTTCCTGAATTAAAATCGGCGTATATTCTTCATTGGATACCTGAACAGGGAGAGGATTTCTATAGAGTATTAATTAACGAATCTTTGGTGATAAATATTGAGTTAAGTAGAGACCAAGACTCAGTTTCTACTATAAAGACCATACCGATAACAGAGTATAAAAAAGGTATAAGCAAAATTAATCAAATTAAATTACAAGTAGCACTTGATTTAGTTCAAAAGGACTTGAATTAATTTCGTAATAAAATATACTCTGGCGAGTATAGGGACGCGACCACCGAACTGCAATACCTGCGTACCCGCTGGTACGATTCCGGCCTAGGCCGCTTCATCCAGGAGGACAGCTTCGAAGGCTTCATGAACCGCCCAAGCAGTCTAAATGCGTACAAGTAGGTGGAGAATAATCCGATGCGCTTTACGGACCCGATGGGACGGTGCATCAATCTATTCGGCGGCGATCACTTTTGTGATCGAGTGTGGAATGAACTCAAAGACTACGTTGCAGCAGAGCTACAAGCCGTTGGAGACCAACACACATCTATTGAATTAGCTATTAATTATTGGTCGGGTGGAGATGTTACAGAACTGAAAGAATACATTCGCGTAAGCGAAGAAAAACCTTGGTCTGTAGAGCAATTTGCTAGAGCGGCTTTGTTATTTATTTCTTTTAATCCGATGGGAAGGCCTACTAAGGGTGCGGGAAATTTTAATAATAGAATAATACAGAGTGCCGATGATGTGGTGTTCAATCAAAGCTCGATAGATAAAGCTTTTGGAAAGCACAGAACAGACTTTGGTAACTATCCTGATGGTAAAAGTGCAAGTGTTAATTTATTCAAGAATGATGTAAAGAACTTAATTGAAACTGGCACAGGAAAAAAGCGGCACTTATTACGGGAATCAAGGTACTCATATTTACAATCCATCAACTCAACAATGGGCTTTTGTCAATGCGGATGGTACGTTTAATACTGCGTTCAAATTGAGTAATGACCAATACAAATATTTAATTGAGACAGGGGTGGTTAGATAAATGAGACTAGTAACAACAATGATGACGGTAGAAGAATTGTCAGATAGCGATATTTCAAAAGCTACTGGTATTCTACTAAATCAATTTGAAAAGAAGTATGAAATTAATAAATATTATTATGATGACAGCAAATATCATGAAGTTGATATTGATTTGTTTGACGTGGTTTTTTCGAAGGAACGGTTATACGATGATATTGACAAATTGATTTCTGCCTATGAAGATATTATAGAAACAGTATCATATCAAATCGATTTTATTGCAGGTAATGATGACACTCATTCGGCAGTGTTAAAATACGAGCAAAATAACGAGGATATAAAAGATTTTGGGTTGTTTGTTACTAGGCGAACCATACCAAATCTTCAACCGTATTATTCCTCTCAAATTTGTAATGCTTATGTTAATCTAACGCACGTAAGTTTTGGAGTATATTATTGATGAGCAACTAAGAAGAATCTTATTTCACCAACCTTGATTGGCTTGTTGCCTTTCAAGGTTTTTTTTGCGAGGGGAAAAGTGAGCCTAAAATTCGGGTCTAACATATTGAAAATGAATGCAAGGTCACCTGAGACATTCCTGGAAATGGTACAATGAATATCTATACTTTAAAAGAAGATAAGACTTCAGGAGCACTATCATTTATTAAGCCAGGGCAGGGTGATTAGATGAGAATAGAGGATATTAAAACGATATTCAGTAGTCGGTACCCTTATTGGAATGTTTACTATGAAGAATCCGGTAAAGCTATATGGATCAGTATGAATGATGGAGGTATTCATTTTTTTGAAATTCAAGTGACCCCTGATGAAGGCGTAGGGCTATCTGTTAGACCAAACAGGGATGAAATTCATTTTGCAGGACACGATTGTGACGGTCTGATGATTGTGCGCACAGAGACAGTAGACGGGGTTGCCACCGCGCCTGGTTATTATTATGATGGAAGGAATGAACAGTATCGTTCGAAGGTGAACGTTGGCATCGTCACTTTTAAGACCAACTCTGCCCGTGGTAGAGCAATTGCTCTACCACGAAAATAAAACGGAGGAAAAGCCTACCTGCCGCTTATGGCACCCAACTGAAGAAAGGCACAACTTGCTGGAAGAATAGCTTATTTATGAGTAATACTATTTATGGCCGATTTATCGATTATCTTTTATAACTATTATTTTTTGAGGTGAGAGGCTTGAAATATTTTTTTGGGTTGCTATCAATTTTAGGAATAATCCTTCCTTACATGGCGTTTATTCCTTGGATTGGTGAGAATGGATTTAACCTGACGATGTTATTTAATGAAGCAACACAGAATCGAATTAGTGCATTTGCTTGGTTGGATGTAATCATTTCAGTAGTTGTTTTGATTGGATTTATTTTATATGAAGGAAAGCGAATTGGCGTAAAGTATAAGTGGATACCGATCATTGGAACATTAACAGTTGGTGTTTCATTCGGATTGCCATTATTTTTATTATTGCGTGAAATTCAAATGGAGAAAATGAAAGATAAATAATCTAAACATAGATTTTAGGTAATGAATTCTGCAGCGAGGATGTTAGGTGCAATTATTCTAATTAATACCTCTTACATTCCTAATCAAGAGTATATGACATTGAAAAAATTAGCTGGAAAGAAGAAACGTTATTTCGGCTTGTCTTTTAACCTAATATTTAATGACCTTTTGAAGAATCTTCATAAGGTCTTTTTTTTTGCAGTATTATATTGAAAAGGAGAGATAACTATGGAGAATGTGTCGCCCAAGTACGTAACTAAGCATGCGATCGAAGGTCTAGTTGAAAAAATTAACTTACCGGCTCCAGATGAATATTCGCAAGACTGGGAATATGAAGTGTCGGACTCTTCAAGACTATCTGAATTGTTGAGCGCTTATGAAAACATAGACTTAAGTACAGAAGAGAAATTTGCATTAATGATTGTTATTATTTCCTCATTTAATGATGCGATTATAGAAAATCTGACTGACGATAGGTCGGCCAGTCTGATCAAAAGTCTTCTTCTTCAAGACATTAGTATCCATAGGCATACGATTAGGTATTGGGCAATGATGGAGGAGAATGATCTGGAAAATTGCCATGCTGTAACACCCTTCATAAGAGAGATTGCATATATCTCCAATTTAGATAGCACAACTGAAAAGGAGGAGAGCTAATTAGAAAATCTCGTAAAGTTATGTATGTCATACTCGTATTGGCCGTAGTGCTAGTCGTCAGATATTTGGTACTAAACAAATCTCAGACCTATAATGAATGGTTGGATGAGAGGGCGTACGCTCAACTAACCGATCAACTTGCCCATACTCCTATTGAAAGATTTCTAGTTTCCATACAGCAGCGGGTCGTGCAAAGATATGACGTAGAACATTTTGATGTTATAACCTACCACGGTTCACTGTGGAATCAAGAAGATACGTTAAAGGTTGGAATCACGATTATAGCTGTTGATTTTGATCAAGCTGAGGATATCTTTTTCTACGATAGTAACGATCCTAACTCAAATGTGTTCCATTTATGGTATAAAGGAAGAACCTTTGCTGTGGAAATACCAAGTTTGAAAAGACTCGCGAATGAAGTAAGGCCTTTGTTGGAGTAGGATTAGCTAAACAATTACTTACGTTGACCTAGGCTGTAGTCACGTTGATTTTCAACTTCGGAAGTGCTAAGATCGTAGGTACATTAGTAGGTAACAATTCCAAACCTTGATTCACATGTTCTGAAACGTATGTCGTTGATAATCGACGTATTTACTAAGAAAAGAGCCCCTGCCGCGTCGACGGCAAAGACTCTTCAGGACACGAAAGGCTGTGGATTCACCACGGCGTGCATTAGAATTAACTTCGCAAGCAAAAACCCACCGTCAGGCGCCAACCTTATGCGGTGGGTTTTTGCTTGCGTTTTTTACGAAACTTACGTCTTAACCAACGGTACAGCTTACGCACACCAAACACGAGGCTTAGTGTGGCAGCAACCCATCGGAGAACGTCCAGCCACGCCACAAGTACGGCCATCGTTTCCTTGCGGGGCGCCATAAAGAGAAACATTGACGTCTCACGTTAACTCAAATTATGCAAGAATAGCAGCCTTCTTCTCGTCAATCTCCCACTTGAGCGGTTCGTTCGCCAAATACCGACCCAGCTCCTCCGCCATATACATACCCATTCGTGCCACCTCGTTGCCCATACTGCCCGCGATATGAGGAGTTAGCACAACGTTCGGCATCGTATACAAGGGGGAGTCGTTGACTGGAGGTTCGGGGTAGGTCACGTCCAGAATCGCAAACAAGTCCGGGCGGCTCTGCAGCGCCTCGATCATTTCTTGTTCACGAACAATTGCACCGCGAGCCGTATTCAGGAACGTGGCCCCATGCTTCATGTGGCGAAAATGCTTCCCGGTAATCATACCCACCGTTGCTTCCAACCATGGTGCATGGAGGGAAACGACGTCAGACCTTTCAAACAACTCATCTAGCGAACACAACTGCACGCCCAACGCCTCGGCTTGTTCAGGAGTAGCGAATGGATCGTATGCAATCACGTTCATATCGTAAGCTCTGAGTCGCTCACACACTTGTCGTGCAATCATGCCGAGAGAGATCAGACCGACTGTGCTGCCAAAAGTACCGACGACAGGTACATTGTGCGGAGAAAGGTTTTTCGATTGGGGATTATGGAAGGACCGGGACAATCGCCAGCCGTTCTTCAGCGCAAAGACAATTTGCGAAACTGTGTATTCTGCCACGGGAATCGCGTTGGCCGCATAAGCGCTGGTCAATCGGATGTCGCGTCTCCAAAATGCTTCGGTCACCATGCCTTTGACCGATCCCGCCCCGTAAAACACCATTTTTAATCGTGGAGCCGCTTTCAAAAAAGCTTCATCCAGCTTGGGCGCACCCCAGCCCGAAAACAATAATTCCACGTCTTGCAGCACATGGGGCGATTCCGCAATCATTTCAGGCGTATACGCTGTGGGAACCATCTGCACTTGATTTTCTATCTTTTCGCGAATGCGCTCAGGGTAGATCTCGGTATAGGGTCTTTCGCCCAAAATGTAGATCCCTTTTAACACAATGAGTCCTCCCGGTTCTATAAAGTCATGATCATCTTACTCATTATATAGGATTCGTAATTTGAGTTAAAGCTTAAACCGTTCCAATCTGTCGCTCTTTTGTCGCTTGGAGTATCAACTTGGTTCCAGCATTGTGCTCGTCTCGAAGTAAAACAAGAACACTTCATAAAGAGTCTCGTCGTACAGTTAACTTATACTGACTTCACAAGATTCCTAGAGTAACAACGCTTGAAGAGTTGTATCCAGCCTATAGCTGAGTGAGAGCTGGAGCCCTGTTGTACAGTTCTAACGGCCACCACGACCGCTATTTTGCCTCAAATCGATAGTTTGGAAATGTAACGGCCATATAAGCAGCTATTCGCCCCGTCCGAGCCTGTTTTAGCATGATTTCATGGAAATAAGCGCACGGGTGTCCGTTAGGATGGCGAGCAGGACGAAATGGTTGAAATAAGTGTGCTGGTGGCCGTTAGAGCGGAAGCTTGGGTTTGTCCCGTAAAGTGACTTCTGTTTTTAGCGCTAACTGTCGCTAACGGCCACCACAGCCGCTATTTCACCCTAAATCGATGGTTTGAAAATGTAACGGCCATATAAACCGCTATTTGCCCTGTCGGAGTATGTTTTAGCTTGATTTCAATGAAATAAGCGCGCTGGTGGCCGTTAGAATTGTGAACCAGGCGAAAAGGCAGAAATAAGTGTACTGGTGGCCGTTAGAGCGGAAGCAGCCGAATAAAATAGAGAGGTGGTTAGATGCAACGAGTATTGATGCAGAGACAGGGATATTCATCTACTCGAAACAAGATGAGTTTGGATTTAAATTAACGCTGTCTTTCTCCGTATACGAGAACACCTGCAGTCTTAGTTTGTCTCACGATAAGTATAGGGGAACGGTCTATGAAGTAAACCTAAGGGATGTTACGAAAATGACCAAGCACGAGGACGAATTATTGCTTGAGACGAGACAAACTCAACCAGTGAGGATGCGATTCAAGCCACACTTTTCACTACGCTATGACGTGATTTAGTCGCACCCGCCCTCACCAAAAAAACCAGGCCCCCATCATCTACCCATGATGGGCCTGGTTTAAATTCATTAAGGCAGCACCTGCACCTGCTGCAGCTCCGGGAAGTGCTGCTGGACGTACTGGCGGACGTCGGAGGCTTCGTCCAGGTCCAGGACCGCTTCGGCAGCGAGCCGGAGCTGCGCGCTGTCCCACCGTTCGCTCAGCAGGCTGAGCTGCCAGCCGACGGAGGCGAGAGCCTCGTTGCTGACGCTGAACGTGTCCAGGCCCATGCCCAGCAAGAGTGGCAGGGCGGCCATCTCGCTGGCCATCTCCCCGCATAGGCTCACTGGCTTGCCGTGCGAATGGGCACTACGGATGACTTGGTGAATCAAGCGCAGCACGGCGGGCTGCAGCGGATCGTGAAGCTTGCGCAGGGAAGGGGAATTGCGACTGGCTGCCATCGTGTACTGGATGAGATCATTGGTGCCGATGCTGAGGAAATCTGCCTCCTGCGCCAGCCGATCCGCCAGGAGGGCAGCCGAAGGCACCTCGATCATGATGCCGATGTCGATGCTTTGATTATAGGGTATGCCCGCATCGGTGAGCGCCGCTTGGACCTCCGCAACGATTGCCTTCGCTTGTCGCCATTCCCCCAGGGTGGCGATCATCGGGAAGAGCAGCTTGATGTTGCCGTAGGCGCTTGCCCTCAGAATTGCACGCAATTGCGTGCGGAGCAGATCCTGACGCATCAGGGAGATCCGCATGCCGCGCTTGCCGAGGAACGGGTTGTCTTCCTCCTCCAGCCGGAGGGAAGCGAGCGGCTTGTCCCCGCCCACATCCATCGTGCGGATGATGACTGGCGTCCGTGCATCAAAGGTCGAGACGACCTTGCGGTACGTGGCGAACTGTTCTTCCTCGGAAGGGAAGTCATTCCTGCCCATGAACAGAAATTCTGTCCGGAACAATCCGATGCCAGCGGCCCCTTCGCTCAGCGCCGTAGCCGCTTCGGCGCAAGAGCTGATATTGGAGAGGAGCTGTCGCCCTGTATCTCTTCCGCCTTCTCCTCGGACCCGGGGCAGCTGTGGTACGCGTCCGATCTGGCGCTTGCCAGCTTCTGCGGTGGACATCGGATCACCCGCTTCCCCCAGCACCTGCGTCTCCCGCGGCACCTGCGTCTCCCGAAGCGCCTCCGCCTCCCGCAGCACCTCCGCCTCCCCCAGCACCTCCGCTGGATCGACGGTAAGGGTGCCGGTGGTTCCATCCAGCAGGACCATCTGTCCATCGGCTATGCTCTGCAAGTCCGGACCAAGTCCAACCACCGTGGGAATGCCCATGGAGCGTGAGATGATGGCGACGTGAGAGGTAACGCTTCCATGAATCAAGGCAATGCCGGCCACCACCTTGGGATTAAGCAGCACGGCCTCGGAAGGAGTCAGGCTCTCGCAGAGAAGGACCAGGGTTTCGGAGCCTTCGAGGCCTTCCAGTACACTCTGCTCTCCTCGAAGATTGCGGCCAATGCGATGAACCACATCTTCGAGATCCATCGCCCGTTCCACGAGCTGGGGATGGCTGTGCTGACGCATAGTTTCCAGCACATCGGCCATCGCCGCTTCCAGCGCAGCATGAGAGGCATAGTGGAGGTGAAGGATCTTGTCCCGTGCTTTGCCTACCAGTTCCCGGTCCTGCAGCAGGACGAGCTGCACCTCCATAATATCCGCTTCTTCGGTGCGTCCTTCCTCCAAGAGGGAGGCGCGGATGGCTTCGATGGCTTCGATGGCTTGCCCGACTGCTGCATCGAACCGCTTCAGCTCGGCGGATACCCGCACAAGTGGAATGGTTGGAGACTCCGACTGGCGTGTCGATGACACTAGGTGGAGGGCGCGCCCCCAAGCTAGGCCAGCAGAGGCTGGGATTCCTTGCAATTGCATAACGTCAAGCCTCCCTGAAACTTTAGTATGTTGACGGCCGGGCCCCGACTTAATGCCGGGAGGTTAATACCGCGCCGATGGCTTCAATCGCGGCTAGCGAATCCTCACCTTCTGCAACGACTTCGATAGTATCGCCGTATTTGGCGCCGATGGAAATCATATTGATCAAATTTTTGGCAAAGAAACGGGAGCCGTCCTTCACCAGATAGCTATCGGAATGGTGCCGGGAGGCCGCTTCTACAATCTTCAGCGCCGGCCGGGCATGAATGCCAGAGGGATTCATGACGGTATACATTTTTTTCATTGGCATGCCCTCCTACAAAATAGCTTTAATACGATCCTTTAGTTTTTCCGCTTCCATACCAAAAATGGCATGCACGGAACCTTTGCCCAAGTGGATGATGCCAAGCGCTCCCCACCGCTTCAGCTCGGCTTCGTCGACCAGGCTCTCATCATGCACGATCAGTCGAAGACGGGTAATGCACGCATCGATACTGCTAATGTTAGCCGCTCCACCCAATGCTTCCGTCACACCCGCAGCGATATCCGGTTGCTCAGAGGCATCCTTGTGCAGGCTGGCATTGCCTTGAATTGTGCTATCAGCCGGGAGGGGGACAGCACCGCTTGAGCGGCTGCCTGGCGAGCTAGTTACTCCGCTCGTAATCGGGCCAACTGCCGTGTCGGACATACGGTTGTCAGCCGTAGGGTCCTCGGGTTCGCGGCCAGGGGTCATCAGATTGAATTTCAAGATGATGATCCGAAAGAGTGTGTAATAGAAGAGGGCGAACATCAAGCCAATCGGTAAAATGAGCAGCGGCTTGGTGGCCAGCGGAAAATTGATAACATAATCGATGAAACCCGCGGAGAACCCGAAGCCGTGCCGCACGCCCAGCTCGACAGTGATATAGCCACTGAGTCCTGCCAATAACGCATGGATGACGTACAACAGCGGCGCTACGAACATAAACGCAAATTCCAGCGGCTCGGTAATTCCGGTCAAAAACGAGGCCAGCGCGGCGCTCAGGAAGATCGCGGAAATCAGCTTGCGTCGGTGACGCTTGGCGCTGTGCACGATCGCAAGTGCCATTGCAGGCAAGGCAAACATCATGATGGGGAAAAACCCGGCCATAAGCAGACCAGCTTCCTTGTCACCCGCAAAGAAACGGTTCAGGTCGCCCTTGTAAATCTGACCGGAGGCATCCACGTACGTGCCGATCTGAAACCAGGCGAGGTTGTTCAGCACATGGTGCAAACCAAATGGCAGGAGCAGCCGGTTGGCGGAAATATAGACAAATGCCCCGATGCCGCCAAGATTGATGACCCAACTGCCAAAGGCGTCCAGTGCATGCTGGATCGGTCCCCAAATCATGCCGAAGCCGACAGAAATAATAATCATGGCACCAGAGGTAATAATGGGTACGAAGCGTTTGCCGGAGAAGAAGCCAAGCCAGCCTGGGAGCTGGATTTGATGATACCGCTTGTAAAAAAAAGAAGCGACGAGTCCTGCCAACAAACCGCCCAGCGCACCCATATTTAACTCGCTATCCATATGGGACCAGTCCGCAAGTACAATCGGCAACTGCAGCAGCACATGCTCCAGTACGAGGTAGCCAATGACCGCAGCCAGTGCAGCCACGGCATCGCCACCGATGCCGATGCCGATTCCGATGGCGAAGATGAGAGGGAGATTGTCGAAAATCGCAGATCCCCCCGCATCCATAAACGGCGCGATATACCGATTCATCCATAGGCCGAACTCCCCTAGTCGGAAATCCTGGGCATAATCGATATTGCCGAACCGGAGAAGTAGCGCAGCTGCGGGGAGCACAGCAACGGATAACATGAGCGATTTCCCGATTTTCTGTAAAAAGGCAAGCATGCTCCGACCTCTCCTCCGCTTAGGTAGTGTGCTTCAGCATAATCCGAAACGCATCTTGCTCTCCAAGCTGTACCTCTCGATAGGAACAGGCAATGGAGGCGATATGGGGGGCGGTGCCGATGGCGATGAAGATCACACAGGCTGGATAGCCCGACTCCCGAATCAGGGCGTGGTCAAATGTGACCAGGGGCTGTCTTGCCCCGACCTGGTCATTCACACGGACCAGCATGTCAAACCCTTCGCCTTGCAAATCAATCGTGTCGATGCCGATATGAATCAGCAGCTGCAGCCCGCAGGCATGCTTGAGCAGCAAGGCATGCTTGGTCTCTGCAATATGGCTGACCGTCCCCGCAAAAGGAGCGACCACCAGATCATCTGAGGGCTCAATCGCCACACCTTCGCCGAGGTAGCCGCGGGAGAAGTTCTGGTCGCTGACTTCGCTTAGGGGAAACAATCGGCCTGCAACCGGGGCGGCCACTGCTATGCTGGGGTGACGCTGCGTTAACCCCCGTTTGTTCATGAACACCGGCTATCCCTCTCTCTCCATCTGTGTAGACTAGTGCGGCTGAAATAATCGATGCAGGTGAATCGCCATGTAGCCGATTTCATCCTCGGAGATGTCAGTCTGCATGTCCTCCTGAATCAATAGCGCAATATCCGAAGCCAGAGCAAAGGCCTCGGGATAATTGGATCGCAGCTCGCTCACGATCGGGTTGATGACCCGGCGCTCGTGCATTAGTCGCTCGATCACGGCTCGCATGTGCATGACCAGCCTGGCATAATCCTGATTATCCCGGTGCAGCGGGATGCCTCGGCTGCGTTCTATGTATTCGACGATGCGATTCACCAGCCCGGTTAGCTTGACCAACTGGCCAACAGAGGCGGTGCCGACACAAGAATGAACATGAAGGGCCAGGAAGCCGACCTCATCCTCGGGGATGGGGATGCCGAAGCGCTCACTGATCATGACAGCCGCCTGGGCAGCAATTTCATATTCCAGCGGAAAGTTGATCTTCGTTTCATGGAGAAACGGATTATTGATTTCCATCCCATTGCGAAGCCGGTACAGTGCAAACTGGATATGATTGGGGAGGGCGAAATAAACCTTGGGCTGGACCGGTGTCCCTAAGCGTTCTTTGACATTTTCTACGATTTTCTCAGCAATAAGAATGACCTCGGGATCGATGTTCTCGATCAAATTTTGATATTCCTTAATGGGCTGCTCCTCATCCAAGCGGTAACGTTTCTCGATTCTCGGATCGGACATGCTGATCCAGTCAGAGCCTCTGGAAGCAAAACCAATGCCTTTGCCGAAAAGTACATATTCCTTTGTCGTGTGGGGATCCACGGTCAGAATAACATTGTTGCCTACGATTCGATCAATGCGCTGTCTTTCTTTCCCGGCCAACTTTATCCCTCCTGTGGATTGATTTAAAGTTGATTTCCATCTGGTGCGAACAGAAACGGATACAAGCAGAAAAAGCCGAAGATGCCTGCTTCAGCAAGAAGTCGGCACTTTCGGCTCATGCCTAGATAAACTAGTAGCACGCCACGTATAATTTAGCTTTATGATATGATAGATGACGTTGATCTGTCAATTTGAAAATGACTTTGAAAATGGAAGCGATTTAAATGACGAAGAAAGCTCAAATAATTCTTGTGTTGACAATCAAGAATTTCCGAGTTATGCTTTTTTCAGTCGAATACGTAAGGAAACATAACGTGTTACCGAAAGGGCATGAGTTATGCAAGCATTGATCTGCTTGCGTGACTTATGCCCTTTTTTTCATGTCCATACGTTTCTTTACCAGGCTATTTCATGAATGAGGGGTGCAGGAACATGAAAAGGAAACAAACAGTGACATCGGGGATTGCTACAATGCTGGTGCTGGCCATGACGGCTTGCGGGGGGACAAACGGGGCTACGCCAAACAACGGCACGCCAGACCCTGCGCCATCGGTTAACGAGGGGACAGGCAATAACGGGACAAACGGTACCGAGAATCAGGGCTTGACAGGTGAGTTTGAAATTCAGTACTTCGTTGGCGGTTATGGCGATTCCTGGTGGAAGGAAGTGCTCGAGGGCTTCCAGGAAGCCAATCCGGAATTGAACATCACCCAAACGGCAGGTCCCAACATTAATGAGCAGACAAGACCGCGCTGGATCCAGGGCGACACGCCGGATGTGGTCTACATTGACGGCGCAGGCTCTAACGAGCGTCAGATGATCGATGATGGACAACTCATGGACATTACGGATTTCCTGGCTGAGATGGAAAACGCCGACGGCGAGAAGCTGACGGACATTCTGATCTCGCAGCCAACCGCATACGATGGGGACCGGAATTATACGCTGCCACTTGTATTCGGCTCTTGGGGTTTGTTCTACGACAAGGCTTTCTTCAATGAAAATGACTGGACAGCACCTACCAACTGGAGCGAGTTCATCGACACAAGCGAGCAGGTCAAGGCTTCAGGCATCTCGGCACTGATTCACACAGGGGTCTATCCGTATTACATTAACGGTGGCTTGGTCGACTCTGCGATTGTGGCGGCCAATGGCGGTGACGGTTCCATTCTGACCCAGCAAGCCAATCTCGAAGAGGGCAGCTTCTCTGGTCCTGCGGTACAGAAGGCGCTAGGTCAAGTCGTTGAGCTGGTGGACAAAGGCTTGATCGATCCGGGCGCGGTTTCGCTCAACCATACCGACTCGCAGATTCAATGGCTGCAGCATCGGGCAGCTTTTATCCCAAGCGGCTTGTGGCTGGAGAATGAGATGAGCAAGGATATTCCGGATGGTTTTGAGTTTGGCTTTATTCCTTCTGTTGCCCAGGATGCAGGGGAGAACAACATCGTCATTCCGTACACCAACACGATTGCGATTGCGGAGAATGCGAAGAACCCTGAAGCGGCCAAAGCATTCCTGCAATATGCCTTTACGGAAGCCAATGCGGTGCGCTGGGCGGAGTTGACGGGCGCGCTGATGAATGTCAAGGCGGATCTGAGCAATACCTCGGCCAGTGAAGTCGTCAAGGAAGCGATGGAGTTCTTTAATTCAGATACTACGACTGTGGCACCCGTGGCCGTACTGAATGCGGACGTTGAAAAAGCGAAGCAGGATGCAACGATTGCGCTGGCAACCGGACGGATTACCGCTGAGGAGTGGATGCAGCGTCTGGAAGCGGCTGCGGCCAAAGCACGGAACTGACGAGAGTAGCGAGTCAGAAGTGATAGAAGGCGGCGACGTTCCGTGGCGGGACGTCCCTCCTTGTCAACTTCGACGCTACCTGGAAGATGAGCGAATGCATGAAGGAAGGTACGTTCTATGAGTCAATCGGCTAAACGCAAAGTGTTTTTAATTGTTTTTCTTCTGCCGACCTTTTTGTTTTTTTGCCTGTTTACCCTCTATCCCATAGGGAAGGGGATTCAAATCTCGTTCTACGACTGGTCGGGTGGGACGAAGAATATGGACTTTATTGGACTGGACAATTACAAACAGATGTTCAGTGATCCTATTGTTGGCCGAGCGGTTGGCAATGACTACTTTCTGGTGTTTGGGAAGGTCATCGGCATTATGCTGCTGGCTACGTTTTTTGCGGTGGCTGTCACGAGGCTGAATGTCTGGGGCAAGAATGTATACCGCGTGCTATTTTTTATTCCGAATGTGATTTCCGTCGTCGTCATCGGCGTGTTATGGAGATATGTATATAATCCCAACCTGGGTTTTCTCAATTCGTTTCTCTCTTTGTTTACCGAGGAGAGGGTGCAGACGGCATGGCTGGGAGAGCCGAATACGGCGATGACGTCGCTGCTCTGGCCCCCAATATGGGCGGGAATCGGGTTTTACATGATATTACTGATTGCAGCGATTCTATCCATTCCCAAGGAGCTGTATGAAGCGGCCGACCTGGACGGAGCTTCCCAGTGGCGTCAATTCCTATCCGTCACTCTGCCGCTGATGTGGGAGCAGATGAAGGTGAGCGTGCTGCATATTGTCATGACGACCCTGAACGGTTCGTTTATTCTCGTCTGGATTATGACGGAGGGCGGACCGGATAACTCGACGCAGGTTATGGGCTCCTATCTGTATCAGATGGGCTTCCGGCAATACCATATGGGATACGCGGCGACCATCGGCGTGCTGATCCTGGTCCTTTCCCTGCTCACAACGATGATTTTGCAGCGGGTCATGAAACGGGACACGATTGAATTGGCATGAGGAGTGAAATCAACCGATGATGTTAACCAAACAAAACCCGGTAGCGCGCGTCGTCACCTATGTCCTGCTGCTGCTGTGGGGGGTCGCAGTTGTTTATCCGCTTATCTGGACGCTGCTTGGTGCGCTGAAGGATAACGCGCAGTTTATGCTAAAACAGCCCTGGGCCCTGCCCGAGTTCCCACTGCTGTGGGAAAACTTCACGTATGTATGGGGAAGATACGGGTTTGGCAGTTATTTTACTAACTCCATTCTCGTCACCGTAGGCAGCATTGCCCTCTCGTTGTTTCTATCGGCGACGACCGCATATGTATTGGCCAGATTCAAGATCAAAGGCGGGCAAGTGCTGTACTACTTGTATTTGTCGGCCATGATGATTCCGATGATTCTTGGTTTGATCCCGCTGTTCTTTCTGTTGAATGACCTGGGACTTATCAACCGGATTCCTGGCTTGATTCTAGTCTATACCGCTAGCGCCCTGCCTTTTGGCATCTTCGTTCTCGTCAGCTTTTTTAAAACCTTGCCCAAGGAATTGGAGGAGGCGGCGTACATCGACGGGGCGGGCCACGCCCGTACCTTCTGGTCCGTCATGCTGCCGTTGGCCCGCTCAGGTCTTATTTCTGTGGGCATCATGAACGGCCTGACGATATGGAATGAGTACATTATGGGCTCCGTGCTGGTCAACAAGCCCGCGCTCTATACGCTGCCGGTGGGACTTGCCGTCATGCAGAATGAAATGCAATACCGCACCGAATGGGGGCCGCTCTTTGCGGGTCTGTTGTTATCTATTGTGCCGGTTCTGGTGGTCTATATCATTTTTCAAAGGCAGATTGCCGAGGGTGTCACCGCTGGTGCAGTGAAATAGATACACAGCTTCCCTGTCAAATCCTGCTTTACAATATGCCGACGTTGTAAGACATTAGTAGAAGGGAGTTCAGTCCATGCGCACACGATTCAAAATTTTGGCGATGTTTTTGATTGCTGCCGTCTGGTTGTCCAGCATTCCTGTCTATGCCGCTCCTGAGGAGCCGCAAGCAAGTATTGACTACCCTGTGTTTGAGGATGGCTTTGTCCGGAAATCGAGGGGGACCACCAATTACAGCTACGAGAACATTACTGCAGCACACGGAGCCCAGTATGGAGGCCAAGGCATTACCGTCCTCAATGCCAAGTATTATGGAACCGATGAGATTATTGCGGCGATGAAGCTCAGATTGCCGACCAAGGCTCAAATCGAAGAGAACGACCTGAACCAATTTGATTTTGTCTTCCATGTGTTCAAAAACCCCAATTACACGTTGGGCAATCAATCGTACATCTTTCATTATGCTACCGACACGAATTGGTCAGAGACATCGATGACCTGGAATACCAAGCCTTCATTTCTCGATCGCAGCAGCACGCAGACGCTGTTCCGGTTTGAGGTCAGGCAGAATGAGGAGTATGAATTCAAAACCGATGCAGAAAAGATGATTACCGTTGATATTACGGATACGATTCTGCAACTGGTTGAGGAAGGAAGGGAGGAGATCACGGTGTTCACGAGCGCGCAGAACAGTCTGGATTCCTCGCTGATGTTCCATAGCAAGGAAACCAGCAATGCGAGCAAGCGCCCCAAAATGGTAGGCTCCCACCGCCCGGACGTCGATCCCGGTCCGGTAGACCCGGGTCCTGTGGATCCGGAACCAACCGATCCCGTGGATCCAAGTGATCCGGGTAACATTGCGTACCAGAAGCCGGCTCGAAGCAATCTGTCCAAGCACTTGGCGGGCAATGTAACCGATGGCAATCCGGCAACAGCCTGGAGCGGAATTTTCTATCCGGCTTATATCGATATTGACCTGATGGATCAATACGATCTGAGTGAGCTCAAGGTGTTCCTGCCGCCTGGTAAAATTGCGTACTACACCATTTACGGCAGTAACGACGGGGCCACCTACGACCGTCTCTATCAAAAACGTTCAAGAACAGCCGCTACAGCAGACGGGGACACAATTGTTCTGGAGGCGCCCGCCTCGTATCGGATCGTTCGAATCTACATGGAATATACACAGGGCGAGAATACGGCATATCTAGCCGAAGTCAGAGCGTATGGCACCAAGACGAATACCAACACGGACCCGCTCCGGACGGGATCAATGGAAGAGATTCTCGGTCTGCAGAATTTCAAGGATACGGCCTATAGTGAGGCGATAACCGATCAGGAGACCTATGATAATATCGCTGGTATCGTCGAGCGCACGGTAGGTCCGCAATACCGGGACTGGTTTTCGTTTGAGGTTGCACCTAATACAGCCAATGAGATGGACTATTTTGAACTAAGCGACCGGAATGGAAAAGTACACATTACAGGCAACACAGGTATCTCCATTACCACCGGATTGAATTACTACTATAAGAACTACCTGAATGTTCATATCTCGGAGCAGACCATGCAGGTGAAGATGCCGTCGACCCTTGTGACGATTGGCGAGCCTGTACGCAAAGAGACGGAATACAAAATTCGTTATGCCTTCAATTACTGTACACTCAGTTATTCGTTCGCTTTCTTTGGTGTAGAAGAATGGCAGAGGGAAAATGACTGGTTGGCGTTAAATGGGGTCAACGTTGTGCTGGATCTTGCAGGACAAGAAGCGACCTGGGTCAAATTTTTGATGAATTTCGGTTATTCCTTTGATGATGCGAAGGACTGGCTTACTGGTCCGGCTTATAACGCCTGGCAGTTCATGGCCAACATGGAGGCGTTCGGCGGTCCGGTACCGGACGGGTATATTATCGATCGGGCCGAGCTGGCGAGAAGTACCATGCGGTGGAAAAATTCACTGGGCATGCAGACCGTTCTTCAAGGGTATGCCGGTGTGGTGCCAACGAATTTCAACGAGTTTCAGCCGGATGTGGCGGTGATCAAGCAGGGCCTATGGAACGGGTTCAGCCGGCCGGATATGATTGCAACCGATTCACCGCTGTATGATGACTATGCAAGACTGTTCTATGAAGCGCAGGAGTTTGTCTATGGGAAGACCTCGCAATACTACGCTGCCGATCCATTTCATGAGGGAGGCAGACGTCCTTCGGGATTGAGCGACGGTACGATTGCCCATGAAGTCTTAAATTCAATGCTTGAATATGATGAGGATGCGGTATGGATCGTCCAGGGCTGGCAGAGCAATCCGACCAATGACCTGCTCCGCGGGATGGGCGACCGGAGAGAGGACCACGTCCTGATCGTGGATCTGATCAAGTATCCGCTGGCCAGCTTTACCAAATACAACCGGACGTCATATGACAGTACACGGCTCGATGCGGTCGAGTTCAACGGGACGAGCTGGGTATGGGGACTGCTCGGCAATTTTGGCGGCAACCCGTCGATGCACGGGCAAATGGAAGTGATGGTCAATGATATCCAGAATGCCAAGAAAACGAGCAAGCATATGGCTGGCCTGGGGATTATATCAGAGGCGCAATACGAAAATCCGATTCTCTATGATCTGATTTTTGATCTGGCCTGGGCGGATGAGAGCTTCAATCTGGATCAGTGGATGGCCAAGTATATCGAGCGCCGCTATGGCGGTACCTCGTCCAATGCCACACTGGCCTGGGACATCATGAAGGACGCCAACTATAATTACGGGGTCCGGTTCACTACACAGATTTACGGAATGAAGAACACAACGCCACAAAACTATGGCAAGCAAAACATTGCTTACGGTGCAGACAAGCTGGAAACTGCGTTCCGTCTGCTGGCAGAGGATTTCGACAAGTTCAAGGCGAGTGAAGCCTATCTCTATGATTTGACCGAAATCATGCGACAGTTGGTGAGCAATTATTCCGTGTTTGCTTATAACGAGGTGCTGACTGCACGGGACAACAGGGACTTGGCTGCGTTTAAAGAGGCAAAAGCCGATTTCCTGCATTCCTTTGACGTCTTGAATGCCGTCCAGGCCACGCAGCAGGATCAGCTTGCTGGTGAATGGATTGGCAGAGCACAGGATTTGGCGGCACCTTACGATGATTTCACGAACGATGCGTTTGAATTGAATGCCAAAACTTTGATTACGACCTGGGGCTCGCGCCAATCCCACGGCAGTCTGAAGGAATACGGGTGGCGCAACTATGAAGGCATGTTTATCGACATTTATAAGAATGTATGGGAAACGTATCTGAACAAAGTCGAGGCCAACCTGGAAACAGGTGCTCCGATTGCGACCATCAGCGTCTCAGGGTACTTCGATCTCTATTGGGATTGGGTGCTGGGGGACCAGGACTACAACAGGGAAGCCAAGGATTCTGCAGAGGATCTAAAAGAAGTTGTCGAGCTCGTATTCGAGCACGCGATGCTATCCGGGGAGCTGGATCCGAATATCGGCAACCGTGCGATCGGCCGGCTCGCAAGCACCAACACAGCCAGCGTGTCGGGACGATTGCTCGCTGCGACGGATGGAAGGGCGGATACGCAGGTGACACTCCAGGCCAATCCGGTCATCCCGGAGCCTGAGCTCATCATCGACCTGGTCGGCGCATTCCAGCTGTCCAAGGTTCAAGTACTGGCCGACCGCGTAACGTTCGCAGGCTACGAGGTCTATACCAGCAATGACAAGCTCAGTTGGGATAAAATCGGCGAGGTTGCTGTAGGTGATGTGACCAGCAGCGGGAATGAATGGCTTGTATCTAACCTGGAGGCACGTTATGTCAAAATACAGGCGATTGCTGCCGAACCGCCACACGGGGAGCAGGAACTGAGCCTGAGCGAAGTGCGCGTGTATGGCGAGCGAATCTTGCCGACCTTGGAGCACTTGCGGGAGCTGGCGCGTTTTGCCAAGACGATTCCATTGGAAGCAAGCGAACCTGGTGTGGTGACTGCCTTCCAGAACGCGATGCTGCAGGCAGAACAGGCGATTGCCATGGAGGCGGCGGTCGATCAGGTGAACAGTGTCTACTGGAGTGTGTACGATACGATTCTCCGGCTCAATCTGACCGGCCTCAAGAATCTGGCTGTGAACCGGCCGGTTACAGCGCATAACGGAACGGCTGGCAACCCGGCCAGACTGGTGGATAACAGCCGGGACACGGTCTGGGATTCGGGCCGGTTAAGCGCCACCGGGCTGCCTTATGAGGCGACGATTACACCGGGATGGGCGACGATCGCACTCGGGGATGTGTATCATGTCGAAGAGATCCAGGTCATCTTCGGCAATAACAACCAGGGCTACTGGCATAACTATGAGCTGTACACCAGTTTGAATGGCACCGATTGGACCAAGGTCGGGGAGAAGACCACCCGGACTACGCCTAATGAGGCGGAGGACAATCACATGTTGGAGAATGTTCAAGCCAGCTACATCCGAATGGCTACGACCAATATTCAGGAGTCAGGCGGTAGAAGGGCACCTTATCAGGTAGCTGAGCTGCGTGTGCTGGGGGCAGAGCTCGATGCTGTCACCTCCGTCACGGAGCTGACTGATGTGCGTGTGCCATACGGCATGACCGCTGCGGACTTGATGAGACAGCTGCCATCCAGTGTGGAAGTGGTGCTGGAGAGCGGCGCGACCCGGACAGTAGCCGTAGTATGGGAGGCTGCTGACTATGACGGAACGAAGCCGGGCGAATACACAGTAAACGGCACGCTCCCATCCAATCTCTACAACCCGGATGCGCGGATGGCAAGCGTGAAGGTCATTGTAGGTGAGCAAGGGGAGCCCGAGCCGCCGGTGTGGCCGGATCGCAGCATGCTGAGAGCAGCGAATGTCTCCAGCTCAGGCCTTACACTCACTTGGACGGCTGCGGATGATGCCGAGGCTGTGACGGCTTACAACATTTACAATGGTAGCCGGTTAATCGGAACAACAGCAGGGGATGTGACCACCTTTGCAGTGAGCGGTCTGTCCGCCAGTACGACCTACACCTTCAAGGTGGAAGCCGGCAATGAGCTTGACCTATGGACGACCAGCGGGCCGTCGGTTACAGTGACGACTGAGCGCGGACGCGATCCGATTAACCCTTGGCCGCCTGTTACGCCTCCAGTCACAGAGCCGCAACCGGAACCGAATGAACCGCAAGAAACAAATGAGATCACCGTGATCGCACCTGTAATTGGGGCGGGACGTATGGCCAAGGCCAGCATCAGCGCTGAAGCGTTCGACAAAGCGGCTGCCCATGGAGCGACAGTGGTTATTACCGTGAACGAGGCTTCTGGCGCTGCCGGCTATGAGGTTGTCCTGCCACCTCATGCCCTGTCTGCGGGCGACAAGGACAAACGCGTAATGATCCGGACGCCATTAGGCACGGTCACAGCAAGAGCTGATCTGTTGCCGAGTGCAGCGGGGACAGGAGCACAGGACGTGTCCCTGTCGATCACCAAGGCTGCTCAGGGAGCAGGCGTCGAGCTTGCCGTACACGTCGATGGCAAGGCGCAGGCATGGCGCAATCCGAATGCGCCGCTTGAAGTCTTCCTGCCGTATACGCCGACAGCTGCCGAACTGGCAGATACCGACTACCTCTTCGTCTGGTATGTAGACGAAGCAGGCAAGAGGACGGCGGTCGCTTCTGGCTCCTACGATGCGGAGCGGGGCGGCGTCAGCTTCCAGGCCGAACAAACCGGCCGTTATATGATCAGCTATGTTCATACAACCTTTGGCGATCTGCAAGGGTATGCTTGGGCGAGGCAGGCCATCGAAGCGATGGCTTCCCGAGGCATTATTCATGGAACATCGGCAGAGACCTATCATCCAGCAGCAGACATCAAGCGAGCAGACTTCATGGTTCTGCTGGTGCGGACACTGCAGCTGCAAGCGGAGACGGCTGCGAACTTCGCAGATGTCGCACCAGAGGCTTATTATGCCGAGGAAGTGGCGGTTGCCAAGGCACTGGGCATCACCCAGGGGACTGGTGATAACCGGTTCCGCCCAGAGCAATCCATCTCCAGACAGGAGATGATGGTACTCCTGGACCGCGCACTGGCGCTGATGGGTCAGCCACTTGAAGCGGGCACCTCGGATGATCTGGTACAGTTCCGGGACCAGGGTCAGGTTGCAGGCTATGCGGAGCAGAGCGTAGCCAACCTGGTCAAGAGCGGTCTCATCCAGGGCAAGGGTGAGCACATCGATCCGTTGGGTCAGGCCACACGAGCCGAGATTGCAGTACTGATCGAGCGTTTGTACCACTTTGTCTTTTAGAAGATGACAACAGGCATGAAATGAAGACCGTCCTTTGGGCGGTCTTTTGTTGTTCCGGGAGACGCGTGTTTTGCTGTGCTCGGCTCTAACGGCCACCATGACCGCTATTGCACTCTAGATCGATGGTTTGAAAATGTAACGGCCATGTACGCAGCTATTTGCCCTGTTGGCGTATGTTTTAGCTTGATTTCAATGAAATAAGCGCGCTGGTGGCCATTAGAATTGTGAACCAGGCGAAAAGGCCGAAATAAGTGCGCTGGTGGCCGTTAGAGCGGGAGCAGTCAATGCGATCCCACCTCCATTAGTATTACTCCTGCGGAAACTGTCCCACCGCAGTGTGATGCTACTATTGCATTAGCTGGAACCGCTAGACTAACCCACCCCCACAGCATGCTACTTTCACTTCTCCACCCAGCGAGTCCTCAACAACATACCAAGTAATCCCGACGTTATTCCTGGCTCCCACCACATCGCCCCGCACATCAGTCACCACACGCCCCACACATCGCCCCGCACATCAGTCACCACACGCCCCACACATCGCCCCATACCGCACCCCACCATATCGCTCAACCCCACACTCCAACCAAAATCCCCCAACAAACTTCCACCTTCGTAATACTTTCACCATGTTCATCCAGTCCGAAATGCGCGATGATAGATCTTGCAAGGCAATAAGAAACAAAAAGCAAGACCTTAGTTCTTATATGGTCCGTTCGTAACGAGGCTGGGATGTCGGATCATCCCGCAGTGCCGCGCCAGTTGGCGAAGGTATCCTGTACGTGCGGAGCGGTAGGAATCCACTTGGGGTTCGATTCCCCAATCGCTATGGGAGCGATCTTTGGTAGAGTACTCGACTGTCAATCGAGTCTTCACACACAAAATGGACCAACGGATAGAATCCCTTGCGGCCACGATAAGCGCACTGCGAGGAAGACCTAGTAATCTCGTGGATACCGATTGGGCGAACACAGGAGCGGGGTGCAGGGAGGGAAGAGTGCGAAAGGGTGGCTGAAGTCTGGTCATTCTCTAGCTCTAAGACATCTCGGTACCCCACCAGCTGTTCGCTGATCTCAAGCGAGTTTCCGTCAATCCCGGCAGCGGGGTTCTATACCGAAGGTCAAATGAATGTTAAGGGGGCATCACCATGTACAAATCGATTACGATTCAAGCCGACGAGCGCGGCTTACTCTTTCATAAAGGCAGCTATGTGAAAAAGCTTATGCCAGGTACCTACCGTCAATTTGCCTGGTCGGAGACGGCCATCACCGTCATGAAGATCGCTCAGCCTTTCGCGGTGGAGGGACGCGACCTGCAGTTGTTCTTGCATGATGAGGAGCTGGTCCGAGAGCTGAAGGTGGTTACCGTTCAGGACCATGAGCTTGTCCTTCATTATGAAGATGGCCGGTTCGCCCGCGTATTGAAGCCGGGCATCTACGCCTATTGGAATGTGTTGAAGCAGCATGCGTTTGTTACCGTAGATATCCGACAACCAGAGCTGCCTGCGGAGGTGGACCGTGCGCTGCTGCCGAAGCTGACGGCTTATGTGCAGAGCTCGGAGATTGCAAGCAACGAGATCGGATTCTTGTTCTATGATCATGTCCTGCAGCGGGAGCTCTCGCCCGGCCGATACTTCTTTTGGAAAGGTCCTGTAGCCGTTACCGTGCGGACCGTTGATCTCCGGCAGCAGCAGATGGATCTGCTGGGTCAGGAGATGATGACAGAGGATAAGGTGACGCTGCGGCTGAACTTTGTCTGTCAGTACAAAATCATGAATCCGCTGCGGGTCCTCGAAGTGAGGTCCTTCGACGAGCAGATTCATATTCAGCTCCAATTGCTGCTGCGCGAATACGTCGGCACGATGAAGCTGGATGAGCTGCTGAAGCGCAAGGAAGAGGCAGCTTCGTTTATCCTCTCCAGACTGCGGGAGAAGGAGGAGGGACTTGGGGTGAAATTCCTCGATGCAGGGGTGAAGGATGTGATCCTGCCAGGAGATATGAAGGATATCCTGAATACCGTGCTACTCGCAGAGAAGAAGGCACAAGCCAACTTGATCACGCGGCGGGAAGAGACGGCTTCGACTCGAAGCTTGCTCAACACAGCCAAGCTCATGGACGAGAATCAGACGCTATACCGACTGAAGGAGCTCGAATTCCTGGAGAAAATCTGTGAGAAAATCGGTTCCGTCTCGCTGACCGGCGGCGGAGACCTGCTGGACCGGCTCAATACGCTGATTGGAGAGAGTCGGCGTGCGGAACGCTAGGGCGGCCTGGCCAGTCCGTGGCTGGTATTGTCGGCTGGTTGCCGTGTGTGGTACGGAAATCGTCAGCAAAAACATTCGAAGGGGCGTTCCTCAGTCATTGGTTGATGACGGAGAAACGCCCCTTTTACGTGCGATTGCCCATGTTTGCAGCCCGTTTGAGCGTCTACGGAGTACGCCAAGGCAAGAAACTTTCGTTGCAGCGCATTCGAACGTCTGCCGAGTGCGCCAAGGCAAAACTTCGTTGCAGCCCCGTTCGAGTGCCTGCCGATTGCTCCAAGGCAAGAAACTTTCGTTGCAGCGCTGTCCGGGCGTCTGTCGAGTGCTCCAAGGCAAGAAACTTTCGTTGCAGCCCCGTTCGGTCGCCATCTGTGTGTTCTAAGGCAAGAAACTTTCGTTGCAGCGCTGTCCGGGCGTCTGTCGAGTGCTCCAAGGCAAGAAACTTTCGTTGCAGCTCCGCTCGGTCGCCATCTGTGTGTTCTAAGGCAAGAAACTTTCGTTGCAGCGCTGTCCGGGCGTCTGTCGAGTGCTCCAAGGCAAGAAACTTTCGTTGCAGCTCCGCTCGGTCGCCATCTGTGTGTTCTAAGGCAAGAAACTTTCGTTGCAGCTCCGCTCGGTCGCCATCTGTGTGCTCTAAGGCAAGAAACTTTCGTTGCAGCTCCGCTCGGTCGCCATCTGTGTGCTCTAAGGCAAGAAACTTTCGTTGCAGCTCCGCTCGGTCGCCATCTGTGTGCTTTAAGGCAAAAAACTTTCGTTGCAGCTCCGCTCGGTCGCCATCTGTGTGCTCTAAGGCAAAAAACTTTCGTTGCAGCGCCGTCCACCCTGCCGTAGTCGTCTCTAAGTAAATTTTCTATACTTACAGCCACCGCCGGAGCCGCCCTCGTGCGCTCCAAGTAAAATTTCTATACTTACAGCCACCACCAGGGCCGCCCTCGTGCGTTCCAAGTAAAGTTTCTATACTTACAGCCACCACCAGGGCCGCCCTCGGCCGTTCCAAGTAAAGTTTCTATACTTACAGCCCCCGCCCGAGCCGCCCTCTGCAACCTGCGCCCGAGCGCCTGCAACCTGCTCCCACCTAAGTACCTGCTACCCGCGCCGACTGTATCTCACAGCACTGAGCGCCGTATTACCGCCTGGCAATAATCCCAAACCGGTCCGCGTTTGTACGAATCCCGCGATCGGTGCGATAGGTTTCGATGAACTGGTGCAGCACCCGGGAGTCGTCTGGCTCACGGCCGAAGTTAGGGATAATCGGTGTGTGCTTCAGCAGAAAGATTAGATCTTCCGCCGTCTCGTAATACTCGGTAATGCTGAACTCGAACGTGCGGATGTCACGGAAGCCAGCTGCTCTTAACTCAGCCACATAGCGCGCCTGCAACTCGCCAGGCGGGACGCCCCAGGCTTGTCCCCGGCCGAAGGCTTCCTTCAAGTTCGACTTGTCGCCCTCGCTGACCTGCTGCGTAATGAAGGTGCCGCCGCTCGCCAACACGCGGGCAATCTCCCCGGCATGCCACTCGGAGTGGCGGGAGGAGACGACATCGAAGAAGGCGTCTGGAAAAGCCAGATGATCCGCCTCCATGTGCAAGAAACGTGCATGAGCATGGCCAGCGCGGACTGCATTTCTCTGTGCCGTCTCGATCATTGCCGCAGAACGATCAACACCAACCAGCAGCCGCACGGAATCCGCAATGGAGAGCACAGCTTCGCCCCCACCGGTGCCAATATCCAGGAGCAACGAAGCTGGTGTGCATTGCCCGGCAACCTCGCGGTACATTTCCCAGGCTTCGCCTTCGGTCACACATTTTATTTGGCTAAAATCCCAGCCGTTCGTCCGGCCAATGGCATCATAGAACGTTTGGTAGTCAAAGTCTTTCAAAATTATCACCTTTCCTGATGAAGAAGTAATAGAGTAGACCGTTTTACTGGAGATCGTTTACACTTCGTATAAGGCCAATTGGACAGACGATCCCCTTGGTAGCTGGCAAAGCATGGCGACAGCCTTTTCACCTTGCCCAGCCCGAAGTCTAGCTACTTCGAACAAAACGGTACATCATCCCTGTCACCTCGTCGGAAAGAATAGCTCTAGTATAGTCATTCCCCTGCGTAGGGGCAAGAACGCGAATGGAAGGTGGGCGTATCGTGGACACAGTTAATCAGTTGAGGCTTTTGAAGCAAATCATTAGTGGGAGCACAAAATGGGACCCGGAGAAAAAAGTATCCGTACACCCCGTCCCAGCAACCATCACGGAGCAAGAGCTGGAGCAGTTGGAGGGTGCGGGTCACGCGCCGAACACCTTCGTCTATCCAAAACATGATGAGACGCTAGCTGAGCTGAAGCAGCTGGCTGGACGTTGGACGATAGCTGAGGCGGCGGACGCTTTTGTCGCTTCGCTCTGGTCGGCGCCAATGGTCTGGCGGGCCTTGCTGCCGGGCAAGCTGCTGGCGGAGACGATGCCCGATCATGCGTATGAGCCCTATCCGAATTCGGCGACCTGTCAAATCTGCGGCTTGGCGGAAGGAGCAGGAGTGGATACCACGCTTCAATGGTACTTCCGGATGGTCGAGGGCCCTCCGCTTGATGGCAATCCCCACGGCTATATGCTGGCGCTTCGCGAGCTGGCGGCTGCCCAGGACACGCCGAAGCCTGGTCCTTCAGACCACTATACGCTGCGTCGTCTGCTTACGTAGCTGCGGGAGCTGCCGCCCAAGACACGCTATAGCAAGATCGATCCGCTTCTCAAGAAAGAAGCACTGCTGCCAGTTAGCGACAAATACGCTTACCGGAGTCTGCTAGAGACGCTGGGCTTGATCGGTATCCTGGATACGGAGGAATACCCAGGTCTGGCAACAACCTTTCTTACATACAGAATACGTGACCAGCGACCGAATACGAGGGTGGAGGTCCAGGCGCCCTTGGCCTGGTGGGATTCTTCGGTAGGTGTTAACGAGACATCCCTGGCGCAGCTGTTCAGCGAACACGAGCTCACCAGCGTCTCGCCTTCGGACAAGCCTGTACCAACCCCACCGCTGGCCGAAACAGTGACGGGGGCCCTTGCAAGCAGGAAGGGCTCGCGTGCCGCAGCACCCAAGACTTCTCCCGATGCAGGGAGGGGTCCGGTGGAGGCAGGGGATGTGTACGCCGTGCGCGTCCGGGAAGGCACGTGGGTGACGGTCTATTGCCACGAAGTCAAAGACAAGCGCGCCCGCGTCGAATTCATGGATGGCATCTTCACCGAGATGCCGGCCAAGCACGAGCTCAGTCAGACCTTCCGTCCCCGCAGGGACGGTCGCTGGCAGAGCTGGGTTGCATCCATCGATTCCACGAGCTGGATCAGACGCGTAGCGAGAGCGTATGCTTCGCCAGAGACGTCGCTGCCTGAACCGGATCGCATTCCATCCCAAGGCGCCAAGACCCTCAGTTCTCTGGCATCTTGGTGCTTTCCCGACTTGTAACTAGCAAGGCAGGCTCCCGGCGAACGGGAAGCCTGCCTCTCTATATCTTACGTTACCGACTCCCCGTCGTTACCGGAGAAGAGCTTGCGGTATTGACCCGGAGTGTGGCCGGTCTCCTTCTTGAAGCGGCGGATGAAGTTGGGCGTGTCCAGATAGCCCACCCGCTGGATAATGTCCTTGAGCGGATCATTGGTGGTCGTCAGTTCGGTAATGACGGCTGCCATCCGCTTTTTCCAGATATACTGCACGAAGTTGATGCCCATCTTCTCCTTAAAGGACCGGCTGAAATAAGACATCGAGATATCAAATTTAAATGAAATTTCCTCTAAGCTTAACGTATGGTCCATATAGTGGTCGTCCATGTAGGCCAGAATCTGGTCCATTAACGTATGCGCCTCTTTTTCTTCTTTCCACTCCACCTGATCACAGACGTGAGCGACCAGATGCATGCAGTGCCGGTACAGCTCGTCCAATGAGGCAAAAGCAACCTGGTTAGGCAGCTTGGCACCGACATGCGCGACGCCCGACTCCAAAGCAGTCTTCACGATGGTATTCACCATATCCACGCTCATGTAGCGGACGAATTTCACCGATAGGCCCGGCTTCTGCAAGTATTCCACCGCCTCGCGCACCGTTTGCTCCGCAACCTCCCGATTGCCCTGCTTTAAGCTCTGATCCAGCATCATCAGCACATTCTTCGGCATCCAGCAGGCCTCGTCCCCGGCAGCGGACAGCTTGCCGAAATAAGAGATCGTTCCACCACCAGGAGACAAGCGCGATTCATAAGCCGAGCAAGCCTCGACGAACGATTGGTTCAGCCGGTCCGGGTCATCATAACAGCCGCCGACGCCAATCACTGGATGCAGCTGGTAGATGTCATGCAGATGATCGTGCGCCGCCTGGACAATGCCGTGAAGCTGACGCTGTTCGTCCATGGTAACGAGCTTGTTGTAACTAACAATGAGGGCGATCTGGTCGGGCTTGGGCAGCTCGACACTGTAGACTCGCGCCCCATATTCGGGAAACTCGACCTCGAATAAGAGCTGCTGCATCGTCTGCCATTCTAGCGCAAATCCGGCTTCCTCAGCAGCATCCCGCTTGCTGATCAGCATGGCGAAGTGCCGGTTGCGGCTAAAGGAGACGTCCAGCGTGTGCAGCAGCTTGGCAGGCAGACTGCTGACATTGCCGTGACGCAGTAGCATCAGGAGCAGGTGGTTGCGGGCATACGGCTCCTGGAGATCTGCGCGGTCGCTGTACTCCTGCAGCGTTGAGCGGATACGCTCCAGTTCATTGCCCGACGACAGCGTACCCGTGGCGGGCTCGCCCTCCCTGAATCGGGAGTTCGCATATTCGAACAGATTGAGGATCGGGTGATATTGCCGTCTAGCAAGCAACAGGGCGAATAACCCCCCGAGCACCACAACCGCGGAGAACAGCAGAATAATAAACGTGCGAATGTGTAGCACATTGCCGAAGAATTGGGCACTCGGCATCAGCGTCACATACTGCCAGCTGTTCTGATTCGATTTCACAGAGACGACCGAGTGATCTACACCGCTTACCGACAGGTTATGAATGCCCGGCTCCAGGGTGGCCAACCGTTGAAGCTCCTGCGAGGACAAGGCCTCCTCCCGGTTACTGTTGGCAGCCAGAATCTGACCCTCCGAGTCTACAATGTACGAGGAGCCCTGATAATTGCCAAGGATGGAGGCGATCAGACCCGTCAATTCCGATTCGCGGATGACATACAGCAGGGTGCCGTGCGGTGTTGGGCTATTAGGCGTGATGGGCACCAGATAGGCGAGCATGGACTGGTTAAAGCCTGGCTTGCGGTTGAACTGGTCCGCAGGCCGCATCGTCGCGTATTGCAAGTCATTAAGGTCTTCAATAATGGAATCCGCGCTCCAGTTGCGGAAGGTGAAGGTCTGAGAGAAAACCTCGAGCGTATTCATGCCTTCCGTGGAAAAAATCCGGTTATCTCCCCGGTAGTAGAGCAGCATGTCTTCAATAATTGGACTGGTTGCCTTGTAATGCTTCAGTGCCTCGTTGGCCTCCAGGACGTAATACGGGTCGTTTAACCGATAACGGGCCAGACGTTCGTCGTAAGCGGCATAGGAGGAGATGCTGCCTAGCTGCTTCATATGACTGTTCACAATGGTCTCCGCCTGCAGCAGTTGGTTAAGATGAGACTGCTCGATTTCGGAACGGAGGTTACTGGCGGCATTCTTATAGATTAATAATGTTAGACAGATGAGAGGTATAAGCAGAACTAGTAGATAAGATGACATATAACGCAGAAACAGCCGGGATTTGAAATAGTTCAGCTTCATACGAACCCCCTTGTCTTTACAAGAATTTTCAATGAATGCGTTTCCGTTGATGGGTTGTTTATGACGATAACCGTACACTATTTTTCTCCAATTGAGAAGAGGGAGGGATGTGTCTTTTTTTACTTTAGTATATTTTGCGGTACAATGGGACTTCTTGAAATGCCGCGCCGAACAAGCATGAATGCGCTATCCGATGCCGTTTGGCGACAGCCTGTCATTTCCCCTTATTGAGCAATTGTGTGTCAAAAAAAACATAGTGCCAATCTGACACCCAACGGATACAATAATGCACGTTTTGGCATTCGTAAGCTATTCTTACATATTGGAGTGTGCCATATTCGTCTTCCATCCCGACCTAAGCCAAAATGACATGTTTACGATCGTTTCCCCGTCGCTTAGACTGTGGAGGAATTGCGAGGGGAAAGGAGAGGGTTCGATTGAGAGAAGGGAGCGGCAAGCTGGCATTAGAAGCATCTCCCGTACCTGCAGGAGGGCATCCGAAGCAAAGCCGGTCAAGCAAGACACTCCGACAAATTGTTCGGAACTGGCGACTATATGTATTTATGGCTCCCGCGTTGTTGACTGTTCTTATTTTCAGTTACCTGCCGATGTACGGGATTCAGATTGCCTTCAAGAACTACATCCCCGCCTTTGGGATGGGGGGCAGTGAATGGATCGGCTGGGATCATTTCACCCGATTTTTTAATTCCTATTATTTCTGGGATCTGCTGTGGAATACGCTCAGCATTAGCTTGTACGGCCTGGCCGTAGGCTTTCCTCTGCCGATCCTGCTAGCACTTGCGTTTAACGAAATCCGGGTCGGCAAGTTCAAGAAGACGGTCCAGACGGTAACGTATGCCCCGCACTTCATCTCGACGGTAGTTATGGCGGGCATGATTATTACCTTCTTGAGTCCATCCTCGGGTATGGTCATCAATTTGCTGGAAGCACTGGGCATCTCCGCGCCTAATTTTCTCACGGATCCGCGGTGGTTCAAGACGATGTACGTATTCTCCGAGGTGTGGCAGACCACAGGGTGGGGGACCATCATCTATCTGGCAGCTTTGTCGGCCGTGGACCCGGGTATGCATGAGGCGGCTATCCTCGACGGGGCCTCCCGAATGCAGCGGATAAGGCATATTAATATTCCGGTCATTCTCCCTACGATTACGATTCTGATGATTCTTAATGTGGGGAGTCTGCTCAGTGTCGGCTATGAGAAAATATTGCTGCTGCAAAACCCGCTGAACATGTCGTCATCGGATGTCATAGCCACGTTCGTCTACCGGGTCGGCTTGCTGGAGGCCCAATATAGTTACTCTACAGCGGTGGGCTTATTCAACTCGGTCGTCAATGCTATTCTGTTGATTGCCATCAATCAAGTGGTCCGGCGGACAAGCGAGAACAGCCTTTGGTAGAAGACGGGAGAGGAGGAAGCAAGCATGAGTACAGTCATCAAGGAGAGCAGGGGCGACAAGCTGTTCCTGGTCATCGTGTATCTAATTCTGGCAGCGGCGCTGGTCGTCGTCGCGTATCCGCTCGTTTATATTATTAGCGCTTCGATCAGTAACCCGAATGTCGTGGCCTCGGGGGAGATGTGGCTGCTGCCCAAAGAACTGACCTTCGAAGGCTACAAACGAGTATTCGAAGATTCGGCCATCTGGAACGGCTATCTCAATACGATCATCTATACAACCGTCGGCACGGCCGTCAATCTGGCTGTAACGCTGCCAGCTGCCTATGCCATGAGCCGCAGGGACATGGTTGGCCGCAATCTGTTTATGGGGCTGTTCATGGTCACCATGTTCTTTAGCGGCGGGCTGGTTCCAACCTATCTGATTGTCAAAAATCTCGGCCTCGTCAACACCATGTGGGCACTCATCCTGCCAGCGGCAACGTCGGTGTGGAACCTGATCGTCTGCCGGACCTTCTTCCAGTCGACGATGTCCAAGGATCTTCAGGAAGCGGCCGAAATTGACGGCTGCAGCGATTTCCGCCTGTTCTTCCAGATTGTACTGCCACTGTCCACCGCCTTGATTGCAGTCATGGCGCTGTTCTTCGGCGTCGGGCACTGGAACAATTATTTCTCTGCCCTGATCTATCTCAATGATCAGTCCAAATATCCGCTGCAACTGGTGCTACGCCAGATTCTCGTCCTGCAGCAGATGTCGGCCCAATCCGGGGTTATCAATGCAGATACGGCAACCTCGCTCAACAACAAGGCCGAAGTGGCGGCACTCGTCAAATATGCCGTTATCATCGTATCTACGCTGCCGGTCATCGTGCTATACCCGTTCCTGCAGCGGTATTTTGTCCAAGGTGTCATGATCGGTTCCGTCAAGGGCTGATCTTGCCATAGCATGCCGTTTGAATCGTTGTGAGGTCTTATTATGACAAGGGAGGTTTGTTTATGAAGAAGGGGCACAAGAAGGGGATGACCGTACTATCGGCACTGCTGGCGTTTTCCATGCTGGCTGCAGCTTGTTCAAACGACAGCGGAGGTTCGGGCAATACGCCATCAACCGGTAATAATGGCGATGGGGCTGTCGGTGTAAGCAAAGACGGATTCCCGATTGTTGAAGAGCCCATCACGCTCAGCCTGATGGCGCCGAGTGCTGAGATGGCAGACTGGAGCACGATGCCGACCATTCAGGCCATGGAGGAGCTCTCTAACATCAAGCTTGAATTCCAGACGTCGCCTATCGACAGCTTCCCGACCAAGAAGAACCTGACATTCGCCAGCGGGGAGCTGCCGGACATGCTGTATGCCGCTGATTTGACTCCGGCGGAGCAGGTCAGCTACGGGACGCAAGGGCTGCTGCTTCCGCTGGAGGATCTGATCGACAACTATGCCCCCAATTTGAAGGCGGTTCTCGATGCGAATCCGGATGTGCGCAAGTCGATTACCACCACTGACGGGCACATCTACGCCCTGCCATTCATCGACACCACTGCCGTCTGGTACCGCGGGCCGATGTGGTATAACGGTAAATTCCTGGAAGCCCTCGGCGTGAGTGAACCGACGACGACGGAGGAGCTCTACACCTACTTGAAGCGGGTCAAAGAAGAAGATCCCAATGGCAACGGAGAAGCCGACGAAATTCCGCTGACCTCGGTGAAGCTGGACGACCTGCGGATGTACTTCCTCGGCTTCTGGGGCATTTATAACGAAGTGTACTATGCGGATCAGGAGGGCGGCGTCCACTATACGCCACAGGAGGAAGGATATCGGGGGTACTTGACATTCCTGAACCGGCTGTGGGAGGAGGAGCTTCTGGACCATGAGACGTTCTCGCAAACCGATGACATGAAGAAGGCAAAAGGGAGCAAAAACCAGGTGGCACTCTTCAGCGATTACCATCCGTATTTCACGCTCGGCGGGGAGCCGAGGACAACCGACCCGATGATGACGCCGGTCAGCAGTGAAATTGCGGGCACACCTGTCTACGGGAAGCATCCCGGCATTTCTTCCAACGGCAACTTTGCGATTACGTCCACCAATCCGAATCCTGAAGCGACCATGCGGTGGATTGACTATCAGTACAGCTATGAAGGGGCAACGCTCTGGACGCAGGGGCCAGAAGGCCTCATGTGGGAATATGAGGATGAGGCGAACAAAGTGAAGCGTTACACCGAAGTACCGGGCGGAGGCGACCGCGAGGAGTATCGTGCCACATTGACGCCGAACTACGGCATCGTGACGCCAGGCGTCAATATTCCGGAGCTGACGAACGGGCTGCGCTCGGAGCTGGACGACTGGATCATCGAACAGAACGAAGAGAAGCTGGTGCCGATTGCCAAGCCGCCATTCCCGCGCGTGTACCTGAGCAACGAACGTCAGACGGAGGTCTCGGCTCTGATGTCCGATCTGGATACGTATGTGAAGCAGATGGAAGCCCGTTTTGTAACCGGGGTGGAGCCGCTGGCGAACTGGGACGCCTACGTCAGCCAGTTGCAGAAGATGGGCAGCGACCGCATCGTTGAGATTTATCAGGAAGCCTACGATCAATGGGATAGCGAGAATGCGAGTTAAGTAAAGCAGGACCAAAAACGGCTGATATCTGCGGCAACAGGCGATATCAGCCGTTTCATCTTGGGAGGGATAGTCATGGAGAGAGGGACGGAGACGGCGGTGTCACAAGAGTTGGTTGTTGAGGAAGGCGTACACCATTATACCCGGGAGGAGGATTGGGTACGGCCGGAGGACCCGTTGCTGCTGGAGCGGCTGGAGTGGTTCCGCGATCAGAAGCTGGGCTTGATGATGCATTGGGGACCGTATTCGCAGCTGGGCCTGGTGGAATCCTGGGCGCTCAGCGACGGCGATTCCGATTGGGCGCGCGACGGTGTGGATTGGGGCGTGGACGGGGAGGAATTGAAGCGGGAGTATTTTGGCTTGAACCGGACCTTCAACCCCATCCGTTTTCAGCCCAGATTGTGGGCAGAGTTGGCGGCAGAAGGCGGCTTTCGCTATTTGAACTTCACCACCAAGCATCATGATGGTTTCTGCATGTGGGATACCCAGACGACAGATTATCGGATTACTGGTCCAGATACGCCGTTTCATCGGCACCCATATGCCGATATCTGCCGGGAGCTGTTCGACGCCTTCCGGGAACAAGGACTGGCGATATCAGCCTACTTCTCGAAGGCGGACTGGCATACGCCATATTACTGGCCTCCGGGGATGGAGCGGGGCAGCCAGATGTGGCGCGGGCCATCCTATGATCCCGACCGCTATCCGTGGCTTTGGGAGCAATTCGTGCAGTTCACGCATCAGCAGATCATGGAGCTGATGAGCCGGTACGGGCGGATCGATATGCTGTGGCTTGATGCAGGCTGGGTCAATGCCCGCCAGCAGCAGGACATCCGACTGGACGAGGTCGTAGAGCAGGCCCGCCGCATCCAGCCCTGGCTGCTGACAGCCGATCGGACGGTTGGCGGTCCGTATGAGAACCTCATTACGCCTGAGCAGACGCTGCCGGACCGGCCGCTTCAAGTGCCCTGGGAGAGCTGTATTACGATGGGTACTTCTTTCTCCTTTAAGTATGAGGACGACTACAAATCTGTCCGAGAGTTGGTGCATTTGCTCGTGAACATTGTGGCCAAGGGCGGCAACCTGGCGCTTAACGTAGGGCCGCAGCCTGACGGCCGTCTGCCTGCAGCTGCGATCGATCGGATGAAGGGGCTAGGACGATGGCTCCATGTGTTCGGAGAAGCGATTTACGGCACACGAGTATGGGAGCCATATGCTGCGGGCGCGACTCGCTTTACACGCAAGGGTGACGTCGGTTATGCAATCCGGTTGTATGAGGAGGGGGAGACAGCCCGGGAAGAGGTGGAGCTGTCGTTAACTGCTGAACCGGCCTCCATCGACTTGGTGGGCGGAGCGGTCAATCTGGAGTGGCGGCGCAGTGAAGCGGGCGTTGTTGTCCAGCTGCCGGAATCGGTACGAGCTAGCGAAGCGCCGGAGGCGCTGGCCTTTCGTATGAGAGGCATTCAAGATGGACAGGAGGGAGGACAATGAAGTGGAGTGCAGTACCGGAACCGGATATTGTTTATGCACCAAGGGCGTATACTTGTTTGAGAGCAGAGGGAGAACCAGTAATTGATGGCCGTCTGGACAAGCCGTTTTGGGAGAGGGCGCCGTGGACCGAGGCGTTTATTGATATTGAAGGGGACAAGCGTCCGCACCCTGCCAAGCGTACGCGAGTGAAAATGCTGTGGGACGACACCTATTTCTACGTGGGTGCAGAGCTGGAGGAGGATGAGATCTGGGCGACCCTGACGGAACGGGATTCGGTTATTTTTCATGACAATGATTTTGAAATTTTCATTGATCCTGACGGGGACACCCACCAGTACTATGAATTAGAGATCAATGCACTGAATACCGTTTGGGATCTGCTGCTCGTAACGCCTTACCGCGACGGCGGACCGCCTATCAATGGCTGGGACATCCGGGGCTTGCGCACGGCGGTGCATATGAACGGCGAGTTGAACAACCCGGCAGCTGCTAACCGGAGCTGGAGTGTCGAGGTAGCGATGCCGTGGAACGCCTTGAAGGAATGTGCGGCTGATGGCAGGCCACCGGCTGCCGGGGAGTGGTGGCGGGTGAATTTCTCGCGTGTGCAGTGGCGGGTCGAAGTACAGGACGGTCAATACCGCAAGCAGGTGAACCCTGAGACAGGCAAGCCGTACCCGGAGGACAACTGGGTCTGGTCACCGCAGGGGGTTGTCAATATGCATTATCCAGAGCTCTGGGGCTATGTTGTTTTCAGTAGCGAAGAGATGGGGGCCGCCGGTGCAGACGGAGCAGGGGGAGCTGAATACGGCCTGCGGGAACACGGGGTTGTGCCTCCCCCGGACGAAGCGGTGAAGTGGCAATTACGGCGGTTGTACTACAGACAGCGCAATTATTATGCCGAGCACGGGTGCTTCACGGAGGAGCTGCAGCTGTTATCACGGGGAGAGCAGGCATGGGCCATCCCCGGGTTGCACATGGAGATCGGGACCGGGCTGTTCCGCATGTCTGCACCATCATCAGATGGCAAGGCACGATATTGGATTCGCGAGGATGGCAAGCAATGGAGGGAGGGAGACGCATGCAAGTGAAGCCTATCGTGTTCTCGCTTGGCGAGGCCGCATTGTCTGCCATTGAGCGGAAATTCGATCATCGGCGTGAGCTGGCGGGGAACCGTGCGGAGGCGTTATTTGGCGTGTTCTCGCAGAAGCTGACGGCGGAAGAGACGTGGGCACTCAAGTTTTTGTATGCCAATATGCCGCTGAGCGATCTGGCAGATTATAGCGGGGAGCTGTTCCTGAGTCATATACGCCAGGCCCTCGCGACGCGAGAGAAGGTGGCGTGGGGCAGTAGCGTCCCGGATGAGCTGTTCCTGAATTATGTGTTGCCTCTGCGGATCAACAACGAGAATCTGGAGGACTACCAGCCTGTGCTCTACAACGAGCTGACCGGACGGACAGAGCGGCTCTCAATGGGCGAAGCGATTCTGGAGACGAATTACTGGTGTCATGAGAGAGCGACGTATATTGGCAGCGACCTGCGCACCTTGTCGCCTTTGTCGATGATCCGCAACGCCCGCGGCCGTTGTGGGGAGGAGTCGACCCTTGCTGTCGCAGCCCTGCGCAGTATCGGAATCCCCGCCAGGCAATGTTATACCCCGCGCTGGGCCCATGTCGATGACAACCATGCCTGGGTCGAAGCATGGGCAGACGGGACGTGGCATTATATCGGCGCGTGCGAACCCGAACCGGTGCTGGACGAAGGCTGGTTCAGCGGCCCGGCCCGGCGGGCCATGCTCGTGCATACACGGGTGCCCTCCGGGTATGACGGGCCAGAGACAGTGACAGTCGCGGACGAATGGCATACGGAGATCAATCTGCTGGAGCATTACGCTCCAGTACGGACGCTGCAAGTCATCGTCCTGAATGCCGGGGGAGCGCCAGCGGCAGGGACGGAGGTGCAGTTTCAACTCTACAATTATGCCGAGCTGTTCCCGCTTGCGGCCATCATGACGGATGGCGAGGGCAAGGCAGTATTCAAGACGGGGCTGGGCGAGCTAATTGTCCGTGCCGCCCGGGGCGGCTTCTGGGATGAGCGTCGGGTGATCGCCGATGAGGACGAGGTGACGCTTGTGCTTCGTCAGCAAGGACAGCCCGCTGAGGATGCAGATTTCGGCATGGTGCCGCCGCCGGAGCGGGAAGGGGAAGCGCGAGCGCCGCTTTCAGAGGAACGGCTGGCGGAGCACCAGGAGCGCATGGCTGTAGGCGAGCAGATGCGCAAGGCCTATGAAGCGACTTTCCTGAATGAACAGCAAGCCAGGAAGCTGGCGGCGGATCTGAGACTTCCAGCGGATCGGGTGTGGTGTGTGCTGGAAACCGCGCGCGGTCATGCGTATGAGATCGCTGCTTTCCTGCAGAACCACACGCCCGAGCATGGGTTGTGGCCGCTCCGCCTGTTGGAGAGCTTGAATCCTAAGGACCTTACCGATACCTCGCGCCTGGCGCTGGACGATTTTCTGTTGGGCGGTCTGGAGGGACTGGACGGAATGGACGCTGGCATCCAGGGAGACTGCAAGACAGACCAGGGGGAAGCGTCGGAGGAGCATTTGCTGCACACCTTGCGCTATGTGCTCTGCCCGCGTGTCCAATTTGAAATGCTCGCTCCATACAAGCGGGAGCTGCTGTCGGCTTTCACCGCGGAGGAAGTGGAAGCTTTCCGCGTGGCACCGGCACGACTGGCGGAGCTGGTCGCCGGGGGATGGACCATTCGCAGGGAACGTACGCACATGCAAGGCAAGGCGACACCGGCCGGGACGTTCAGGCTGCGAACGGGAGACCAGGCCTCCGTTGACATCTTGCTCGTTGCACTGCTGCGCACCTGCGGAATCCCTGCCAGATTGCATCCCAGCAGACAACGTCCCCAGTACTGGCATCAGGGGAAATGGGCAGATGCGGGCGGCGACAGCAGGTCCGGTAAGAACGTGGCGCCACACCACCACCACCACATACAGCCCGGCACCCTGCGTCTTGTACAGCAGTCGTCTGCGAAACGGTGTCTACCAGAGCTCGCCTACCGCGAGAATGCTTCGCTTGGCAGGCTGGTTGACGGCTTCTATCAGACGCTTCTGTATCCGTTCGGCGAGAAGGAGGCTTTTACCAGGCCGGTTGAGCTGCTTCCAGGCGATTATCGCCTGATTACCGGGATACGGCTGCAGAATGGATCGGTACTTGGGCGTTTTCATTATTTTCGCATGGAGGCGGGAGAGGAAACGGTAGTAGTCCCTGTATTCCGCCAACCGGAAGTGAGCTATCCCGTTCTGGGATATACGGACGGCAGCAGTCCGCTGTATCGGTGGCACAACCCGGAGAGTGGCGTCACGCTGGAAAGCCTGGCAGGCGGCCAAGGAGCGGTCGTGGCGTGGATCGACCCGCGCCGCGAGCCCTCGCGGCATCTGCTGCGCGAGAGTGGAGAGCTGAAGGCAGGCTTCGAGGAAGCCGGTGTACCGTTGCTGTTGATCGTGCCGGAAGGGCCAGAGGGTGATAGCTTCGAGCCTGCCGCCTACCCGGGTCTGCCACTGGGGACGGAGTTATTGCAGGACAACGGAAGCGAGGGTCTGCAGCAGATGGCGGAACGCTGCCATCCGGGCGAGCACGGCTATCCTTGGCTGTACGTTGTGGACGACAGGCTAGCAGTAAGGTACGCACAGTCGGGCTACCGGCCGGGCAGCGTCAGGGAGGCTTTGCAAGTGCTGCGCGTCGTGAGCGGGCAGGGGAACCGGGAAGGCGAGGAGAAATAGAGATGAAAAAGGAGTGAATAAGGGATGAGTTCAGCCTATAAAGTCATTGGCTACATTGGCGCGGGCGACCTGCCGAATGTGACGCAGGAGGCTCTCTTCAAACTGACCCATATTAATCTTGCGTTCGGGCATATCCGGGACGATCAGATCGTCACTCACCATCTATCCAATATGGGCCGCATCGCAGAGCTCAAACGTCTGCATCCGGGTGTGACCATTCTGTTGTCTGTCGGCGGATGGAGCGCCGGCGGTTTTTCCGAAGCAGCGGCGACAGAGGAAGGGCGGAGAGCCATGACACGTTCGGCTCTGCGCGTCATCGACGAGCATGGACTGGACGGCATCGATCTGGACTGGGAATATCCTTGTTACGGAGTAGCGGGCATTACTGCAAGTCCGGAAGACCGCCGCAATTTCAGTCTATTGCTGCGGGAGCTCCGGGAGGCGCTGGACCGCAAGGGAGCCGTAGACGGGCGCTCCTACAGCCTCACCATAGCGGCCGGTGCGGATCAGTATTATATTGACGGTACCGAGATGGCTGAGGTGCAGCGTTACCTGGATTACGTCCAACTGATGACCTACGATATGCGCGGCGGCTTTCAGACGTTGACCGGTCACCACACGAATTTGTATGCGCCCACCGGCGACCTGTTTCGGATATCTACGGATGCATCCGTCAAGCTCTTCGAGCGTGCCGGCGTACCCAGAGACAAGCTCGTCATCGGCGCAGCCTTCTATTCGCGGATGTGGAAGAGTGTACCCAATATGCAGGAGGGATTGCATCAGATGGCAGGCACCAGCGGCGGCTACGGCCCTAACTACGCCGAGCTGGCGGCCGATTATATTGGTAAGAACGGCTATAAGCGCCATTGGGACCAGGAGGCCAAGGCGCCATTCTTGTTCGACGGAAGCACGTTTATTTCTTACGACGATGAGCAATCCATTGCCCACAAGTGCGACTATATCAAGCGGGAAGGGCTAGCTGGCTTGATGTTCTGGGAGTATGGCTGCGACCGGACAGGTGTGCTGCTCGAAGCGATCTCCAAGGGATTGCAAAAAATGGACTAAACCGCTTATAGGCCGAATTGCGCGAACATGCTAAAATAAGACCATATTCGACGTAATGCGAGCTGACCGCGGAGGAGACAAGCCCTTGAGCCCGTCTGAAGTGTGGATTCCCATCGTTTGTTACTGGATACCGATCGTATTTTTCTTCTACATGGGAATGGATGTGTATCTTCGCAATCCAAAAAAGCTGGAGCATATCCTGGTCAGCTTGACGATTCTGTGCTATCTGCTGTTGTTCTTGGAAGAGTATATCCGCTTCATGCTGCCCATGTCCTACAGTCCGGTGCTGGCATCCCTTTGGTTTGCCAGTATTGGCGTCATCATCCCCGGACTTGGCTTTCACCTGCTTGCACGGTTGATTGGACTGGACAAGCGTCTTCCGAAACCGTGGTTTCCTTATCTCTTTCACGTGCTGCTGTTGGCCATCCCGGCCAGCCTTCTTACCCGGCAAGAGCTCATCTCTGCACAGGAGTTTGTCGTGCGTGGTGTCTGGAAATGGCCGGTTGCCAACGCGGCCTATTACGGGACACTTACTGCAAGCCTGGCGCTGAGTCTGATCCCGATCCTCATGCTGCGGGTTGTCCGCAAGCGGAACAGCCATGCGGTGTACCGGGAGCAGAACGGGATCCTGCGTTTGCTGGAGTATGGAAGTCTGCTGACATTTGCCTGGGTCGCTATATTCGGTTATTTCCGGTTCGGCGAGGTTATCCCTCCTTATCCCTATTTGTACGCTGGGCTCATTTGGTGTTTTGTGCTGCGGCTGGCCATGAAGAAGTATGAGTTTCTTAATCACGCTCATCACCGGTATGAGAAGCTGTTCCAGCTCAATCCACGGCCGATTCTGCTGGTCTCCCTGACGGGACAGATCAAGGAAGCCAACCCAAGCGCCGAGGGGATGTTCAGTCTCATGGAACTGAAGGGGGCGTCACTTGAAGCACTCGGCGGAGAGCACTTGACGGAGAAGCTGCGGCAGCACGCGGAGCTCGGCGAGTTCGAGTCCGTGCTGCGCAACGGAGACCAGTCCATCGAAGCGCTGATCAGCGGGGATTATGTGACGGTGAACCATGAGCCGCATGCCATCCTGCTGATCCGCGATGACGGCGCTCGCAATGAATATTTGCGCAAAATCGCATTCATGGCCTACCATGATCCGCTCACTGAGCTTCCCAACCGCAGACATTTCTATGAACGACTGGGCCAAGCCATTGTGGACGCCCGGCATACCAACGAAGAGTTAACTGTCATGGTCATCGACCTCGACGATTTCAAGCAAGTCAATGACAGCTACGGTCATGAAGCGGGAGATCAGGTACTGAGGCATGTATCCGCGCTTCTTCGTGTGGTGGCAGGAACATCTGGCAGTGCGGCCCGGTTAGGAGGGGACGAGTTTGTGCTATTCGTTCCTGCAGGTCAGAATGGAGACTCGGCGGCTGAAGCGGTTCACCGATTGGAGGAAGCCGTGGCAGACAACGTCTTGGTCTACGAAGGGAAGGTCCTGGAGATCAAGATGAGCGTGGGCATCAGCCGGTTTCCGCGGGATGGAGCGGATCCGGACGAGCTGATCAAGCATGCGGATACGACGATGTACCAGTTTAAGCAGCGGCGCAAAATGGATGTTGCGGAGGGATAGCGAGCTCTCTGCGGCAGGTCGGTTAGCTGACGGTGCAGTACTTCGCATAAAGGGGTGTTTCCTAGTCATCTGCGAAGACTAGGAGACACCCCTTTCTGTAATTAAGATGTGTCCGCCGACCGTCCGTTGTAACACACCATTATTCCTCTATTTGCCCCACAAACCGCTAGTTGTCGGCTCAAACATACTTCTGTTCAATCAAACGAATATGAAATTTCGACCTTATTTCAGAGAAAAACGAGAAAATGGCGAAATAAACATGATTTTTCAAGCTTATTTGGATCATTCTCGTATTAATGAACCAAATAAATATGAAAAATCGAGTCCATGGGCACCAGGTATGAAAAAAGTACCTACTTTCCCAATCACCAAAAAAAGAACAAGCCCCCGTCATCCGTTATGATGAACGGTAAGGCTTGCTCTTTGCGTTAACTACTCACTCCCATCTACCGCTTCGTTAACGAAAACGGCAGCTCATCTGCGCTATACGTCCGGTACGTCGGAGCCAGGCCCAGACGGAAGTCGAGCGAGCGCCCAGCCATGAGTTCCTCATGGGTGAGGTACAGCTTGGTATAGGTCTCACCGTCCACGGTGACATGACTGACAAAATTGGACTGCGGATTGTTGTTGTCCGTCGTGATGTGCAGCTGTTTGCCGCTGGCTAGCTCGACCGTGACACTGTCGAACAACGGGATGCCCAGCACGTACTGGCCCGTGCCCGGGCAGACAGGGTAGAAGCCCAGGGAGCTGAACACATACCAGCCCGACATGCTGCCGTTGTCCTCATCCCCCGGGAAGCCGTCGAAGCCGCTGTTGAACAGACGGGTCATGATCTGCTTGATAACGACCTGCGAGGACGCTGGCTGTCCCACATAGTTGAACAGATACGGGATGTGGAAGCTCGGTTGGTTGGAGATGGCGACCTGGCCGAAATCGACAGCCGCCATCTCACTCATCTCATGAATCTCGTAGCCGTACCCCCGCACATCAAAGTCCGGAGCCTTGTTGCACAGCTCGGTAATTTTTTCGAAGAAACGATCGCTGGAGCCATAGGCATCAATGAGTCCCTGAAAATCATGGTACACCGCAAACCCATTCTGCCAGGCGCTGCCCTCGGCGTAGTCGAGCCCCCAGGCCGTGTCGTTAAAGTCTGGACGGAAGGCACCATCCTTGTCCTTGGCCCGCATGAAGCCGGTCTCCGTGTCGAAGACATGCCGGTAATTGTGCGAGCGTTCACGGTACTCGGCAGCCACTTCGGGTTGTCCCAGCAGCTCTGCCACCTGGCTGATGCAGAAGTCGCTGTAGGCATAGTCGAGTGTGTGGTTGACGCTCTCATGATGGTCCAGCGGCACATAGCCGTATTGCAGATAATCCGTCGTACCCTGACGGCCGTAGCCTTTCTCTTGGCTCTGGGTGCTCGCGCCTTTCAGCATCGCCTCCAGCAGCTCGGGGAGCAGTTTCTTGCCAATCCCCTTGACTGCGGCGTCCGCAACGACGGCGTCGATCAGCGTGCCTGGCATGAGTCCGCGCTCATCGGGGGAGAGCCATTTGGGCAGGAAGCCGGTCTCGCGGTACGAGGTGAGGTAACCCTCCAGCATCTCCTCATATTCTTCAGGTGCAATCAGCGAGTAGAGCGGATAGACCGTCTTGTACGTGTCCCAGAAGCCATTGTTGGTGTAGAGGATACCTGGCTTCACGGCTCGGGCTGTGGTGTCATAGTGAATCGCCTCGCCGCTGGCGTCTCGTTCATAGAATTTCTGCGGGAACAGGAACATGCGGTACAGGCACGTGTAAAAGGTGCGAAGCATTTCCTCGTCGCGATGTGTCACATTGATTTTGTTCAGGTAGTGATTCCAACGCTCTGCCGCTTGCTCTTTCAATTCCTCAAAGGTTGGCGTCAGCTCGCGTCTCCCATTCAGCTGGGCCTGCTCGTAACTAATGTAGGAGGTAGCCAGTTTAACCTGCAGCGTCCCGCGCTCGCAGTCCTTGAACCGAATGACAAAATGCTGGTCCTCGCCCTCCAATGCTGTGGTCGCTGTGAAGTTGCCTTTGGCATCATAGATGCCGGAAGCAGCAGCGTCGATTTCCTGGTCAAAAGTGAGCACGGCATAGATGCCGAACCCGTCATCCCGGCAGCCAGAGAAATTATTGAAGAAGCCGCTCAGGGTGCGCTTCTCCACATCCAGGGTCAGCTGACTGCGCTGCTTGCTGTTCACCACAAACCCAGCCTGTTGGGATGAGTTGTAGCGGACCTGCAACGCCGCGCCGTAGCACGTTGGAGTCAGCTCGGAAACGATATTGAAACGCTGTTGCTTGATTCTCATATGATGCGGCTTGAATGTCGCTTCCTCCGGACGATACGAGCTCTGGCAGGTGTACACGGTGCCGCGCAGCTTGGTATCGGCAATCGGAGTCATGAGGAAGCTAGCGAAATCCCCCATCCATGGGCTGGGTTGATGGGTCAGTCGGTAGCCCTGAAATACCCGATCGTTCGGGTTGAAGAACCAACTGCCGTTGTTCTCCGTCTGTACCGCAAAATGGTTCATACCAAACGGCACCGCGGTGTACGGCAGCGTATTGCCATTGGAGTATGAGTGCTTGTTGTTGGAGCCTTGCCGAGTATCGATGTAATGCAGCATATAGGAATTCTCCTTTGTAAGGTGATTTAAAAAGTGCGCTTTTGATCTGAACTAGCTCTGCAGCGTCTTGACCGAGCCGCGCTCGATGAGCTGGACGGGGACGACGGCAGAGGGTTGGGGTTGATGAGGCTGGCGAATCTGACGGACTAGCAGCTCGGCGGCCAAATAGCCGATGCGGGCAAAGTCTTGAGCGACCGTCGTCAAGCCGGGTGTGATATACTCCGCCATCTGAATGTTATCGAAGCCGATGATGGACAGATCGTCAGGCACGGAGAGACCGAGTGACTGGGCGGCGCGGATGCATTCGATGGCTTCGAGATCGTTGCTGGCGACAATCGCAGTGACGCCTTGCTCTCGCAGCATTTGAATAGTCTGCATATAGCAAGCCTGGATGCTGTGCTCTGGTTGCTCAGTGCTTAAGCGGGATACCTCGACTGAGGCGGTGCCGGTCAGTTGATGCTCATGCATAGCCTTGAGGTAGCCCCAATATCGTTCGCGGACCGTATAGACGGTGGCAGACTGTGCCCATGACAAAAAGGCAATCTTGCGATGCCCGTGACGGATCAGGTGGAGAGCCGCCTCGTACCCGCCACCTTGGTTATCCGACACGACTGCAGGAAAGGGGAGACCCTCCAGGTGCTTGTCCATCAGCACGACGGGGATCTCCCGCAAAGCATACTGATAGAGCAGGTCAAGATCGGCATGGCCCTCTAAAGGATAGAAGATGAGACCCTGATGCGGCCGCAGTAAGGCTTGCTCCAACAAACGTCGCTGACTGCCGGGCGAGTTGGCCTGAATATGCAGTGTATGTCCTGCCGCATCCAGATAATGATGCATCCCTTGCTCATAGTCACCCAAGCCTGGATTATGGCTGAAGGGCAGGAGCAGCAGCAGGTCGCTGCCGATGGTGCTTGCTCCGCTATCCGTGTTTGACGAGCTGCGAGATCCCGCGCGGGTCTCGCGCTCGCGAACAAAGCTGCCTTTACCGCGGACTCTGTAGATCAGGCCTTCGTTCTCCAGCTCGGTCAGGGCGCGCTTCGACGTAATCCGGCTCACTCCGAATTGCTCAGAGAGCACCGCCTCTGTGGGCACTTGATCCCCGCTCTTCAGCTCGCCGGAGGCGATTTGTTGTTTTAACCGTTGAACAATTTGTTGGTAGAGTGGAATTTCGGTCATAGAAAGATACACCTCGCTACAAAAGATATATCATATTTATAGTTGTTATGTCAAAAGGGGTGCGGTGGAGTATGATGCAGAGGAATGAGTTGCTTAACTTGCCGATCGTCTGAGGTTCCTTTATGATTAAATAAAGGTTGATTTACATGAAGAGGTGAACTCGATGATGAAGGTGCTTGTACCAGCTGCTGTATTGCTTATGTCTCTAGGTGTCGCCGCCTATCATTACGACCCGGCAGGAAGCCATACCCCTGCGGTCGAGATGGTGGCGTTCAGCAGCCTCTCGGATGCGCAGCAGGATTTGGTGCAGATTACGCCCAAAGAATCCACCGCTGAGATCATCCATGTGGACGCTGCAACCCGCGCCCTGATTGACCCAGCCTATACTAGCACTGAAGTCATGACAGTGACCTTCCACCGCACCGCTACAGACACAGCAGGCGATCTGGTGGTCTTCCTGGATCTGGACGGAACGACGGTCGTGGGCCAGGGACATGCGAGCTCTTAGCTAAGAACATCTGCACACAAAACAAAAAACCAGCCACAACCCGGCGTCCATGACGACGCAGTTGTGGCTGGTTTTTTTTATTGCGCTACAGCGCTACCGTTTCGCCGCCCTGATCAGCGGAGCGAATCTCGGCTTCGATGATCTCCAGCGAGCCGACCGCGCTTTCCGGCGTGCAGATGGAGACGGGGGTGCCGGCGCTCACAGACGACAAGAAATACTTGATCTGTCGGTAGTAGCCCATATCTGGTGATAACTCGGCGGTATAGCCCGGCGCATCGCCCGGATGTACCTTCACCTGGCCTTGCTCGAACACCAGGTTGCCCCGCTCAAAATTGACCCGGTACGACATGGCGAAGCCGAAGTCGCCCTCCAGCGTCCAGTCGGCCTGCGCATTGACTGCCTTGCCGTCCGGATAGATATAGTTGGTGGACACCGTATCGTAGCCACTGCCGGGAATGACATTGCGGGCCACCGAGGAGACCTTGTCCGGCTTGCCGAACAACCAATGGATCATATCTGCATCGTGAATATGCATGTCGAGCATACAGCCACCGCTCAAGCTGCCGTCCAGGAACCAGCCCTTGGGTGCGCCGGAGCCACGGAAGAAGTAACCGGCAGTAGCTTCGCCGAATGTTTTGTCTTCCACATACGATTTGAGCAGCTCATAGGCGGGCCAGAAGCGCAGGCACTGCCCGATCATGAGCGTCTTTCCTGACTTGTTAGCTGCATCTACCATCCGCTGGCCGTCGGCGGCACTGCCCGCAACCGGCTTCTCGCACAGGACATGATAGCCGCGCTCCAGCAGGGAGCAGGTCAGGTCGGCGTGTAGATAGGTGGGCAGTGTGATATCAATGACATCCAGCTCCTCGGAGGCTAGCATGGTCTCGATATCATCATAGAGGCGATAGCTGCTGAGGTCGTACACCTCTTGTCCGGTGTCGATATTGCCGGACGCTTTGCCTTCCTTCAATTCATCGATGAGCTTGTCACAGATGGCAACCAGTTCAATCGGTTCGCCTTCTTGAATCAGTCGTGTATAGTTGTCAAAATGCATGCGGCCCATGAAGCCGAATCCAATCAAGCCTACCTTAAGCATGAGGGTTCCTCCCTTTATGATGTGTGTTATGCGCCAGTGCGCGTCCGTCCCAGGATTGCGTCCATAGAAGCGGAGGTATTATAGATGATTTGCTCGCTATGATGCGTATATGGTGGAATCATCTCCGCCGTCACGTAGTTGTCATACCCGATCCCGCGCAGTGCTTGCATCACCGCTGGGTAGTCAACGTCGCCTGCGAGCAGGTCGACGAAGCCGTGCAGTCCGCCCGCCTGGCGACGGTAATCTTTGAAATGCACTTTCTTGATGCGATCGCCGAGAATCCGAATCCACTGCTCGGGATATCCGTTCTGCACCGTGTTGCCCACGTCGAAGTAGGAGCCGACATATGCCGATTGATGGCTGTCAATGAACCCGCGCAGCTCAAGCGGCGACAACAGGAACTTGTTCCATACATTCTCAATGGCAATGGCGACGCCGGCTTGCTCGGCAAAAGGTACTAGCGATCCGATGGCCTCCAGCGCACGGTCATAGGCCACATCATAGTCCACAACTTCACTGCCAGGGATGAAGTCCACGCCAACGGCTCCCGGAATGACCAGGATGGCATCCACGCCAAGGGCAGCTGCGCTCTCCAGTTGCTTCTTGCAGACATCAACGGCTTTGGTGCGCTTGGCGGCATCTTCGCTCGTCATCGCGTAGTCCCAGTACAAGCCAGTTGCCAAGCCTGCAAGCTCAAGCTCTGCGTCCTCCAGCCGGGCTTTGATCTCCGCCAGCTCACTGTCCGTGGACTCCAGGCTTAACTCGCCGGTTTCATTAAGAGACAGCTCGATCCCGTCATAGCCGGCTTTTTTGGCTGTGGCAATGGCTGTTTTAATCGTCGTTCCTTCTCCGAATGACCAGATATTAATTCCTTTTTTCATGTGTAGGGCCTCCTTTGCCGCTGCGAACGGCGGATTAATTTGACCATATCAGTTGCTTGTCGATTGCAGACGTATAGGTTAAGATATCTGTAATTATAATGGTCTTCTGCTCGGATTGATTTAGCGTGATAAGGGAATAGTTGTACAAATCCGTGATTGGAGGGGAGGCGATGAACGGAGTGGAGCAGGTGTATCCCATTCGCCGCAGGGCGGAGCAGCGGGAGTGGCGGCCCAGCATTCATTACGCCCAGTTCCAGCGTATGCCGACAGGCGTGCTGGAGCGCAGGCGCTTGTATGATTTTGAGTGGTTGTATGTCAGTCAGGGAGAAGCGGCGACCACAATGAGCGGGATGCGTCACCGGGTGGAGGCGGGGCAGATGATTTTCCTGCCTTCAGGCGTTTTTCATCAGAACGAGGTTGTGTCGGTGCCGGATGCCAAGTTCATGGGCATTCATTTTGACTTCTTCGATGAGCTTGAGATTCAGACAGAAGCGGATATGGTCGTGCGAGAGGATGAGCTGCAAGAAGGGAAGTTTGCACGTGAGCCGTGGACAGAAGGGCTGCCGTTGTTCTCCGGAATGACAGTCGTGACGCCGCCATTGCCGTGCGTACAACTGATGGAGCAATTGGTGCAAGAGTTTACGATGCGCTCTCCTGGTTATGAGGTAGCTTGTCAGGGGTTAATGCAGCAGATTCTGGTCCAGCTGCTGCGGATCGCCATGACGGATCAGTTGGAGCGAACATCCGAACACAGTGTACGGCTGACAGAGCTGATGGGGCAGATCGAGGCACAGCCATCATCCGACTGGTCAGGCGATGTCCTGGCGGGAAGGCTGGACCTCAGCCGCGACCATGCAGCCAAGCTATTCAGGCAAGCGGCGGGGATGCCTCCAAGTAGCTATGTCCAGTCGGTGCGGCATCGGGAAGCGCGTAAGCTGCTGCGAGAGACCGATTGGCCGATTGAGCGGATCGGTGAGAAGGTAGGGTATCCGGACATTCACTATTTCAGCCGGCTGTTCCGGCGGCTCGAGGGCATCTCGCCCCGCGAGTACCGCAAGCTCTCTCGTATTTTGTAGGCAATGCCATGCACCGGCCGGTTTCTGGTCCGGTGCACAGGCCTTAACACGGATTACGTTGAATGCCGTATGATCAGTTCTGTCGGCAGCAGGACTTTACGGGGAAGGATAGCATTGCCGCTGAGCCGGTCGAACAATAGATCGACAGCGGCCATCCCGATTTCCTTGGTCGGAACATGCACTGTAGACAGAGGCGGGCTGGCAAAGCGTGACATCTCAATATTGGACAAGCCGATAACGGCGGCTTTCTCGGGAACAGAAATCCCATTATGGTATAGAGCGCTCAAGGTGGCCATCGCCATCAGGTCGCTGGCGGCGAAGAAGGCAGTAGGGTAATCTCCTGTCAGGCACAGCCGGTTAATCTCCTCCATGCATAATGCCTCATCCCACATGCAATCAATGACCCAATCCTCCCGTACCGGCAAGCCTGCGGCATGCATGGTGCTATAGTAACCCCTGTACCGACGACTATCCTTCAGGTTTCCTCCCGTACCACTCCCGCCGATAAAACCAATCTTCTCATGCCCCTGTTCAATCAGATGCTGAACCGCGGTGGTGGCGACATGGTAATGGTCATAACCGACATTATCGATGTCCCCGTGATGGGTATCAATGCCCACGATATGCGGAACTTGCTTGCGAATATAGTCATAGCTTTCCTTATTTAACGTTTCCATCAGGATGAGGCCTGTAATAGGCTCACTGAACGTGTTAAAGAGAATTTTTTTATCCTCCAGCTCGTGCCCCGTCCGTACAAAAGCGATATCACAGCCCGCACTAATAAGCCGCTCCTCTGCGCCGGAAAGAATGGACATGAAATAAGGATCATTATATTTATCCTTGGTCACGCTGATGACGCAGCCGATCCTCACGGGCGGTTTGCTGACAGGGGAAACCTTTACCGCAGTCTGGCGTCTAGCGTTGGCGTTGATTTTATAGTTTAACTGAGTGACAGCCTGCCATACCTTGGCGCGGGTCTCTTCCGTAATTTTATAAGTCGCATCATTGTTAACGACTCTTGAGACCGTTGCAGTGGACACACCGGCCAAGCGGGCGACATCACGTATCGTGCTCATAGACGGGAATTCTCCTTTTGCAATTGGACATGGTGAACGCATTGGTTTCTATTTTAACACGGGGACCGGGGTTTACGAAACAAGCAGGTTTGTTTTTGGTGGTAAAAATAATAAATAACCGAAATAATATTTTGTTACGTTAAAATAACGAAACAAATAACGTTGTGAATATAACATGGAATTCTCGAAAATCTATAGGCTTAATAGCGATTTAGGCCCTTAATACGTTAATTCAGATCAATTGTGTCAGGAAACTTGACTCAAAATTAAAAATGATAGCGCATACCTGGAGAAAAGGCAAAAATAAATCTTGAAAGATTTCGAGCCCGTGTTATAATGGCATCATAAAGTTTACTAAACAATATTGTTTTATTGCGTTAAGTAAACGTGCATATTTACGGGGGAGGAAGCGTGCGCGAATGAGTAAAACCATCACCGTTTATCCTGACGTTCATGAGAGAGTCATCGAAAATCCCGGGATCGGTTTTACGGCCGCGCCTCAGCTTATGGGGGCGCCGGAGCGGATCTGCGATAATCTCGGCGTAGAGCACGCCAAGTACAAGTTCTCGCCAGACAGCGCAACCTATAACCATCCCGACGCCAAGGTCAGCTTCATCGGGGTCCGATGGAAGGATATCGAGCCTGTCAGACACAGCTACCGCTGGGAACTGATTGACGAAAGACTGGCATCGGCGCGGGCGCTCGGCTACTCTGTCATCATTCGCTGTTCTCCTTATGCCTTGCAACTGGACGATGATATTCCAGCGTGGTTCCGCGAGGCGTACCCTGAGCGACCGGCATTCCCGTTCTGGCGGGTAGATCCCAATACGACGCCTTATGCCGACTACTGGTCTGAGTTTATCAGCGCTTTTGCAGCAAGATACGACGGTCATCCGCTTCTCAGCTCCGTAGATTTAGCCATTGTTGGCGCTTGGGGAGAGGGTGGTGGCACCGAGTTTATGGATGTGGAGGCGATCTCCCGGATCATCGACGCTTACGTGGATGGCTTCAAGCAGACGCCGCTACAGGCCCTGCTGCATGACCCCGTATCCGTGGGCCTGTTGACAGACCGCCGGGCCAGGGTCGGCTTCCGTGTAGACTGCCTCGGGGATATGGGGGGCTTCCACGGCGAGCGTTGGTCGCATATGACGGATTTCTATCCTCAGAATATCCAGAACTTCCGGATGGCGGAGGCCTGGAAGCAGGGGCCGGTCGTCTTCGAGGCCTGCTGGCACATGAATGACTGGTATGTACAAGGTTGGGATATTGACTACATCATTGCCGAATCGCTGAGGTGGCATATCTCCTCCTTCAATAATAAGGGGACGGTTGTGCCGGAGCCATGGCGCGAGAAGGTCGAGGGGTGGCTGAGACAGATGGGCTACCGCTTCGAGCTCCGCACATTCAGTTATAGCCCGGAAGTGAGACCTGGCGGTTGCTTGGAGGTGAGCGGCTTGTGGGCCAATGTGGGTGTTGCGCCGTTATACAACCGTTATCCACTGACGATCAGGCTTGTGGGTGTGAGTCAGACGTACACCTTCACCTGCCAGGAAGATCCGCGGTCCTGGTTGCCGGATGAGGATATCTGGTGGGAGGAGTGGTTGTCCCTACCTGACGATCTGGCAGAGGGCATCTATCAGCTGGAGTTGGGAATAGTGACTGGCATCGAGGAGATCGGCAACGTGAAGCTGGCCATAGAAGGCGAGAAGGATGGTTATTACCCGCTGGGGACGATACGAATGGGAGGCGTTCAAGCCGATGGCTAACCTGAGTTTTGACACTTGTCTGTCGCATTGCAGATTCGATGCGCTACCGGAGGGGCTGGAGTACAAGTATCGTGCATTTCTTCCGTCTGGGCAGGGGGAGCTTGTGCCCCGTGATTTCTTGAATAACCTCTATAAGCGGTATGCGGTGTCTTCTCATGTGCAGCAGCTTATAAATGAGGGTTTAGAAGCGATTGAGCAGGATTCGGTACTGCATGCCTTTACAGAATTTCTTGTTGCGGATATCAGCACGGTGCGCGAACGCTGCGACGAGACATTCTATACGAATCTGTCCCCCGCCTGTCTGGGCAAGCTGGCAGACCGGTACTCCTTTTTGCTGCTGCTGGCCTGCCTTGCGCCTTCCCTTGCGCGGCTGCAGCAGCGGGGGATTCCCGAGACTTGGTACCGGGATATTCCTTATCAATTTTTGAAGCCACAGTTGGAGAAGCTGGAGCAAGCGCAGGATTTTACCGTATCGGATTTTCCATGGATGATGAACTTTTACACCGGCTCCATTTTTTTGTTCGACCGGTTTTATTGTATTCCCCACCGGTTCGGGGATGCCCTCACAGCCTATCGCAGCCGGGAGAGCGGTCGTGTGATCGCCTTGCGCCACGGCGGCGACCGCTTCCGCAGGGATGGCCAGTTGGACGGTGTGAACGGGATTTTTGATACAGTGGGGGCTTTTGATGCAGGGTGGGAGGAAGACGAGGTGCGTGTCCGAGCCCATCGGATCAATCCTGCAGGTTGTGTAGAGGCACAGCCTACGACTCTTGACAAGCAGCTCTGGGAGAAGGTGCTGGGGCAAGGCGATATCCTGCTGGCCTTGCATATTCCCTCCGGCCCGGGGTATACACCCGAGCGGGTGAAGAGTTCCATGACGATGGCCCTGGACTTCTACAGCGCCTATTACCCTGAGCTTTCCATACGCGGATTCTGGAGTGAGAGCTGGCTGTATGACCCCAGACTATCGCTCATTCTGGACGAAGCGACCAGCAATATCGTGCAGGTGCAGCGTCAATTGTACAATTATCCGATTAGCGCCGGAGATGCGATGATCCATCTGGAGGTTTTCGGAGACCGCAAGGCCGATCCCCTCACATTCGAACCCAAGACCTCCCTGCAGCGGGCAGCGGCTTCCTATATGCGGGACAGCGGTTCGTTTCATACGACGAGCATGTTTGTTTTGAAGGAGGAGGTTGAACGGATCGGTGACATGCCCTACCTCCAGGCGGAAGACATCACCCGCTTCAAGGAAGTGGCTAGCCTCACCTTTCGGGAAGGTGCGTCACGATGAACTGCAATTTCTCGCTGGATAACTATGAGCAGTACCGTACGGTGACCATCAGGCCCCGTGTCATGGCGCTTGGCACGGAGGATTTGGAACGGGGGCGTGCGGATCTGCTGGCCTGGACGTGGCGGGAGCTGGAGCCAGAACGGGGGCGCTATCAGCTGTCGGCGATGCTGTTGGCGATTCGGCAAGCAGCCCATCCCGTCCTGCTGCTCCGGCCCGAGCCGCCGGACTGGGCGACAGCAAATACCGCGGCCTGCTATGCAGCACTGATCCGCAAGGTGGCAAGCATCCTCGATGGCAGAGAAGCGGTGGCAGGTGTGGTCATCCTGGCGCCAGAGGACAGTCGGGAGGTGTGGGATGCCTATGCTGACGCGTTCACAATCATACCGGTGCTGGCTGATATTCATCAGCCCGCTGTCATCCGGCATTGGCGGCAGCGCGGACTGGACTTCGGCCTGTTCATCCGCTGCAGCGAGGACAACCGTCTGGGCTGCTGTGAAGCGATGGCCAGAGCTAGGCTGCACCATGTCTGGAAGCGACAGCCAGTGGTCCTGGATATAACGAATACCACGTGCTCGCAGGCGCTGCTTCGCGATATCCGGCGCTGGCATGTCAGTCTGGCCAATCTGCCGCTGGGTCTGGGCAGCCGGCTGGAATTGCGCAGGCTTACTTATCCGGAGCAAGTGGCGAGCGGCGGGACCTTGCCCCTCCGGCTATGGCTGGTGAACACGGGCACGGCGGGCCTCTACCGTCCTGGCGTCATGAAGCTGCGGCTGAGCGGGTCCGATGATTCGTGTGAACTGACGCTGGCTGCCCATCCGCAGCAGTGGCTCATCGGTGATATCGTGCATAACGAGATGCTGCGCTTGCCGAATTTAACTGCAGGAAGGTACCGCGTGCATATCGGATTGTTCGGCAGTGATCGACGCGTGATCCCGCTCGGCATTGAAGGGCAGGCGGAAGACGGATATTACGATGCCGGTACATTGACGATCGCCGATGAGGCGGACCAGCTGGTGAATATATGGGATACGTATTATCCCGAAGGCTATTATCCGCTTGAAGATCCGCAGGTTCCAACGGCGGAGGAAGTCATTGGAGACGCTGCTGGACCACAAGACATCAAGGGGGAAACACATTGAACTTAGCATTGATTGGAGCGGGGCAGCGAGGCGTGATCTACGCCGACTATGCCCATCCGCAAGCGACCATTGTCGCTGTAATTGAGCCGGATCCCGGGAGGCGGCAAGCGGCTGCTGTCGCCTATGGTATTCCTCCAGAGAGGCAATTTGCTGCGGTAGAAGACTTTTACCAGTTGGGCAAGATCTGCGACGCCGTCATTATTTCTTCAATGGACCGAGATCACTATAAGCAAGCCATGGACGCCCTGGAGCTGGGCTACGATATCCTCCTCGAGAAGCCGATCTCGCCCAGCCCCCAGGAGACGTTGGATATCCAGCGCAAGGCCAACGAAACGGGCTGTCGTGTCATTGTGTGTCATGTCTTGCGCTACACGACGTTCTTCGCCGAGATCAAACGGATTATCGACAGCGGAGAATTGGGCCGCGTGATTACCATTCAGCATGACGAGAATATCGGGAATTATCATATGGCTCATTCTTTCGTGCGGGGGAACTGGCGTAGACAGGATCTGGCAAGTCCACTGGTCATGCAGAAATCCTGTCACGACATGGATATTCTGGCTTGGCTGGTTGATAGTGAGGCCAAGCGGATTTCTTCCTACGGCGGCCTTGCCTATTTCAAGGAAGAGAATGCACCGGAGGGGAGTACGGACCGCTGTCTGGGCTGTCCGGCGGCAACGGAATGCCGGTTTGATGCAGTGAAGGCGTATCTGCCGATTCGGGGCCAGTGGCCAGCCACCGTCGTCTCGCCGGACCAGTCGGAAGAAGGTCTGCTCCGGGCGCTCGAGACTAGCCCGTACGGCCGGTGTGTATATCGGTGCGACAATGATGTGTGTGATAATCAGGTCTCGTTAATTGAGTTCAAGAACGGCGTCACCGTCACCTTCAATCTCAGCGGCTTCACCAACAAAATGTACCGCACGATCAAGATCATGTGCGAGCATGGCGAAATTCACGGCGATGATAGCCAGAACCGGATCGAAATCACCCGCTTCGCCTCCAATGCCGCGGATCGGGTCGAGCAGACTATCGTGCGGCCAGCGGCGGTTGCCGGTGGACATAACGGCGGGGATGCCGGTCTGATGAATGATTTTCTGGAGATTCTCAGCAGCAAGGAAGCAGGCGAGATGAGCCGCTCCTCCATCGACCGTTCGGTCGAGAGCCACATAATGGCCTATGCAGCAGAACGGGCACGGGTGACGGGGGAGACGATGGAAATGGATCAACTGAAGGAGGAGCTGCGCAGGGAGCTCGCGGCAGCAACGCTTCCGATCATGGAGAGGGCGTGAAGCAATGGATCCGATGGTGGAGCAAACACAGGTGCAGACCCAGCCACGAACCAAACGGGGCGTTATCTATGAGCTTAAGCGGCACCGCGTATTGTACTTGATGAGTGTCCCTGCCATGTTGATGCTGCTCCTGTTTAGTTACATCCCATTTGCCGGCATCTGGATGGCGTTTACGGATTTCAATGTGGTGGACGGGATCTTCGGCAGTGCTTTTGTAGGATTGGATAACTTCAAGTTTTTCTTTGATACAGGCGGTATGGGGTGGAAGGTCACGTACAATACGCTGTTTATCAACTTCTGGGGTATTATCCTTGGCATCCTGGTCCCTGTTACGCTTGCCATTCTGCTGCATGAGGTGCGGGGCGTCGCCTTCAAAAAAATGACCCAGAGCATGATGTTCTTTCCTTACTTTATCTCCTGGGTCGTTGTCGGCGCGATTGTATACGGGATTTTCTCCACCGACGTCGGTGTAGCAAACCGTGTGCTGGAGCTGTTCGGTATGGATCCGATTCGCTGGTATTCCGAGCCTCAATATTGGAAGGTAATCATTATTGCTTCGAGTGTGTGGAAGTGGAGCGGCTACAGCTCCATCATCTACCTGGCGGCGATGGCCAATTTTGACGGGAGTTTGTATGAGTCGGCCAAGGTGGATGGGGCAACCAAGTTTCAGCGGATCCTGTATTTGACCTTGCCGATGCTGAAGCCGACCATCATTATTCTGACCCTCATGAGTGTGGGGCGCATCTTCTATGGCGACTTCGGCATGGTTTACGGGATTGTCGGCAACAATCCGGTCCTAATTGATGAAGTGTCGGTTATCGATACGTATGTGTACCAGTCCATGAGGACGCTAGGCTTCTCGTATGCTACGGCAATTGGATTGTTCCAGTCTGTCATGGGGCTGATCCTCGTCATTCTGGCGAATCAGACGGCGAAGAAAATTAACGATGGAGAGGGATTGTTCTGATGACCAAGCACGGATGGACGGGTGATCGGCTGGTGACAGCCTTGGCTTACCTGGGCATTGCCCTCTTTGCGGTCGCATGCTTGTACCCGCTGCTCATGACGGTCAGCGTATCCTTCTCGTCGGAGCGGGAGATTGCGCGCAACGGATATTCGATTTTGCCGCAGGCCTTCAGTCTGGATACGTACAATTATATTTTTCTCAATAGCGGTTCCCGCATTCTCAGATCGTATGGTGTCACGATTCTCGTCACAGTTGCAGGTACGCTTGGGGCCCTGCTGATTACAAGCATGATCGCCTTCGCCATTTCGATTCGCAAGCTGAGGTACCGCAATGTGCTAGCGTTTATCAGCAACTTCACGATCATTTTCTCGGCGGGTCTGATTCCCTGGTATATGGTGAGTGTCAATTACTATGGCCTTAAAAATAGTCTGCTGGCCCTGATTCTACCCGCCATCTTCAATGTGTGGAATATGTTTCTGCTGCGTACGTACATGTCGGCGATCTCCCCATCCCTCTATGAAGCAGCTGAGATTGACGGCGCCGGTCATTTCCGGATTTTCTGGCAAATCGCGATACCGCTTAGCAAGACGCCGCTGCTAACGATTGGCCTGATGTACGCGCTGCAGTATTGGAATGACTGGTGGCATGCCCTGATTTTTATTACCGACCGGGACTTGTTCCCGCTACAATACTATCTGTACAACATTCTGTCCAATGTCAATGCCATCAGCTCGGGGCGGATTCCCTCCGGAGCGGCAGGTGCGATTACGCTGCCTGCGGAGACGGTTAAAATGGCCGTGACGGTCATCACCATCGGTCCGATTATCTTCTTGTACCCCTTCATCCAGAAGTACTTCGTGCAGGGTATCATGACGGGAGCGCTTAAGGAATAGTGGTTTTTTGGTATGGAGCCTTACAGGCTTTTACACAATAGATACCTAGAAGGGGAGGATTACGATGGGCAAAGGAAAGGCGTGGAAGACGACAGCAGGGCTACTGGCAGCGGCGATGATTATCGGGGGCTGCAGCGACAACGGAGGCGGTGAGGGAGGCGCCGGAACAACGGGCAAGCTCGAAACGATGACCATTCTCTATCCGGGGGAAGAGACAGACCGGATGTCTGAGTTTCTGGACAATGAGTTTGCGGAGCGGATGGCTGCCGATCTGGGGTTGAAGGTAGAATTGGTATTTGTCCCGTGGGCGCAATACTGGGAGCAGAAGGATATCATGCTTGCTGCCAATGAGCCGATCGACCTGTACTGGGACGGCTTGCCTGACCTGGCGGCTATCGTCAACAAGAAGCAGGCCCGGCCGCTTGATGACCTGATCCAGGAGTATGGTCAGGATATGCTGAAGGTGCTGCCTGAAGAGCAACTGCAGGGTGCAGTCATTGGTGGTGAGACGTATGGAATTCCTTCGGCCTATGCCCCATCCTCGGCGATGTACCAGCTAGTTACGGTGCGACAGGATATTCTGGAGCAGGTGGGGATGTCGGATCTCAAGACGGCTGAGGACCTCAAGACCTTTGCCGCCAAGGCGGCAGAGCAGTTCCCGGAGCTAAAAGGGCCGGCCGATATTATTTTCAAGCCGTTAACCCGTTATTTTGCCGAAGAACAATTCAATTGGATTGCTGCGGAGGATCTTGTCGTCTTTGGCGAAGAAAGCAAACAGGCGTACAGTTATTTTGAAACGCAGGCCTTTCAGGACGTTGCGAAGTTCAACCACGGCATGTATGATGCAGGGCTGTACTCGGAAGATCTGACCATCAAGTATAACGAGCGCGATTCGCGCATGCAGACCGGTCTGTTTCTGTGGGTCGAAGGCTCGTTGGGCAAGGAGATGGAGATTAGCAGTGCGGTCAAGGCCAATGCACCGAATGCGGTACTGCAATCGTACTTGCTTGCGGAGGATAAGCCGCGCTACATCACCTCGACAGGCGGGGAGGTGCTGGCCATTCCCGTAACCGCTCCGAATCCGGAAGGGGCAATGAAGTTCGTCAACTGGCTGTACCAGTCCGAGGAGAACTATCTGTTTGCGCTGTATGGGGTAGAGGGTCAGGATTACGAGGTTGTAGACGGCCGTATCAACAAGCTGACAGCGAGCGAGTTCTTCTATGAGTGGATGTTCCGGAACCAGCACTACCAGCTGTTTGCACCGGATGTCGAGCAGGCGTCGATCGACAACTACAAGAGCTGGGATGAGCAGGCTGTGCTCTCTGACGCTCTAGGGTTCCGCTTCAATAATGAGAATGTTAAAGGCATTGAGGCCCAGCTGCGGGAAGTAGCGGGCAAAGACATGGCCGCAGTCCGCTCCGGCTTTGTGGATTTTGAGACAGCATATCCGAAGGCGCTTGAGAAGCTGAAAGCTGCGGGAATCGATGAGTATGTTGCTGAAGTCCAGCGGCAGCTGGAGGAGTTTCTAGCGAGTAAATAACATGCTGGCCCATTCTGATTGACCCCAAAAAGCCGATCTCCGCTGTACTGGCGGTGGTCGGCTTTTTCCGCTTTTTCCGCTTGTCCATCTGCGCCATTCGTGCATTTTCTTGACTAAACCCCAGCCGGAGAATTACAATTAAATTTGCCGCAAATTTTCAGGGTAGTGAAGAAACTTGTGTGGCAGATTGAGATTCCGGTCAGGAATGGAAAGGAACAGGGGATGGCTAGATTAAAGGATATTGCAGCACAAGTTGGCGTCTCGATCTCGACGGTCTCGCGGGTCTTGAAGCATGACTCCACACGTTCAGTAAGCGAGGAGACGCGCAAACGGATCTGGGAAACGGCCGAGCGGCTGGGCTACAAAGTTACCCGTGCCGAGAAGAGGCGCGATGCCAGTCCGGCGGTGCGGATCGGTTGTGTCGTTGCTGCACCTCAGAACAAATATAACAATCCGTACTTCTCTGTCATTCTGGAGGGGATTGAGCAGGCATTAAACGCATCCGGCCTCCGGCTGGAATTCATACATAGTATTGACAGTCCTACCGATATTCCTTCGCTGCAGACACTGGTGAAGGAGCATCAGATCGACGGGATGATCGTTGTCGAACGGATAGATGCCGGGGCGTATCGCTGGATCAAGCAGCATGTTAGGGCTGTTGTCGGCGTTGATCTCTCGGATCCTGATATTCCTGTGGTCACCTACGACCGGGAAGCTGCGGCAAGGGAGGCTGTGCACTACCTGATTGGACAGGGTCATCGGCGAATCGGTTATCTCGGCGGTTCTGAGCTGAACGATCCGTTCCGGCAGGAAAAGCGGTTTCTGGGCTATCAGCGTGCGATGAGCGAGGCGGGGCTTCCCCTGCAGGATCATTGGATCCTGGATGTGAAGTGGGATGTTGCGCTCAGCTATGAGCTGACGAAGCAGGCTTTTGAACATGGCGGGGATGTGCCGACGGCGATTTTTGCGGCCAGTGATATGATGGCGATAGCGGCGATGCGAGCGGCTGCGGAGCGCGGCCTGCGCATTCCCGAGGACATGGCATTCGTGGGCGTCGATAATATCGAGATCTCCGAATTTACCTCGCCGCCGCTGACGACGATCCACGTCCCCAAGCTGGAGATGGGCAGATACGCCGTCAAGCTGCTGCTGGATTATCTGGACCGCCAGTATACGTTGCCAGTGCGGATGACCATTCCGTACCAGATGGTCTACCGTCACTCGTCCAATGGACAACCATCAGCCTAACGAGCATAATGAAGAGCCCTCTGGCCAGTGTGAACCGGCCAGAGGGCTCTTTCTGTTGGGGCTGCATTTGGGATGCAGCGGGGAGAGCTGTACTTGTTGTTTTGCGCTACAGCCCAAGCGCCGGCAAGGTGCTGTTCTGTCCAGGCAGACGCTCCGTCGCTGAACCGCCCCGGATGTAACCGAAGCGGAGCGTCTGGCCGGGGCTGGCGCCAATTGCCGACAGGGGGAGACCAATCTCCACCACAGAGGCGTTTTTGGCATATTGTCCGGTCCCGAGTACCGCTACCTGGTTCCAGGACCAGTTGTTGCCCGTGCCAGTGTAGGAGTAGAGCACATTGTTCTCCAGCAAATAATCGGCGCCGCTGTTCGGCCAGCCCGCCGCGTTATATCCGGTGGCCGCATTATTGTCGCTATTGATATAGAACGCACCGGAATCGGTCAGACCACTGCCCTGTACAAGCAGGTAGAGGGTGGAGCCGACCCGCGTGCCCTTCAGCGTAGCTACCGATGTGCTTCCGGTAGCGAGGGTGGGAAGGCCGCTCCAATCGGAGGCGGAGCCGTCCACGGTGATTGACGTGCCGCCGCTGGAGCCTGTCGTGACGTTGATGGTGCTCACAGGGAAGGCGCCGTCAGCTGTGCGGCCGGTATTTGCAAAGTCCACTGCAGGTGTATTGGTCGCCGGGTCGAGAATGGCGAGAGCAACGGTGTAAGTGCCTGCTGGCAGTGTGGATGGCAAAGTGATGGAGCCTGTGTGGGTGTACGAGCCTGTCTTCCAATTCTTCAGCTGAATGCCGGTGACAACTCTGGCATGAACAGTGGAGCCGCTGCGGATCTGCAGCTCAACCGGCCAGTTGAACGGGAAGTGCTGGACGCCTTTGTTCTCAACATTAAGCGCTACGGACAATGAAGTGCCGCGTACTGCAGAATCATTGTGCGTCACTTGTTTGACGACCAGATGGTAGCCCATGCGTTTTTTGAGTGTATCCATATTGGCCTGTAGCGGACCGCCCACCGCATAGGAAGCTGGTGCATTCGGTCCCAGCCAGCTCGGCTTGCTGAGCTCGGTTTGCCGCAGGGTTTCCGTGAATCCGGCGCCGCTGGTCAGACTGGCCTGCAGGCCACCTACACCGCCGTAGAACTCTCCAGCGGAGATGGCATTGTTCCAGAAATTCGCATACGCCGGCTGCAACTGTCCGATATCATCCCAGTAGCCGTTCTGTGTGCCTGTGTACCAGCCCCAGGAGGAATCGAAGCTGGGTTGATCGCCGAACATGTCGTTGAACATCCCGAGCCCATGCGTGGAAGCGAGTTGTACGCTGCGGCGAATCATCACCTGTATACGGTCGGATTTGTTGCCGAATGCATCAATGTAATGCTGGATGTATTGGTTGGAGATGGCATTGGGCGGGAAGGCACCGGTATAATTCGGTTCATTATTGGGACCGACATACGGCCAAGTGTGGAATTCTCCCCAATGGCCAAGTGAGCCGATCTGGACAAAAGCAATGGGGGCGTCTTGTGTATAATAGCGGGCTGCAATCGCATCAAGCAGCACCTTATGCCGAGCGATCAGGATGGGGGAGCTGTAGTTGGGGGAGAAGCCAGTGTTATTGCCAGTACCCATACCGCCAGTCTGATCCTGATAAGCGGTGCCTGCCGATCCTCCCTGGGCAGTCATTTCGTTATACAGCCAGTCAGGAATGTCCCGGTGAGGGGTGCCGGTGGGATTGTCCAGCAGCAGCCGGAAGACGATGCGCACGCCTTGGCTCCGCCAGTAACTGAACTTGAATTTGCTTTCGATACCGGCCCAGTTGAAGACGCCTTTGGTTGGCTCGAGCTCTTTCCAGGTGATACCGGCATAGACAAGCTTGTGCGGCTGTGCGTACGGTCCCCCAGTGGCTGGAGGCGCCCAGCCCTTGAATGGATTATTGAGCGGACTGTTCAGCTCGGCAGGGTAAAAGGTGGCGGCTGAAGCCGCAGGGGAGAGGCTGGCCCAACTGCTCACGCTTCCCGCAGCCAGCAAAAAGGCTAACAGCAGGCGCAGCGTTATGGCTCCATGACCAATGGACGGGCGGGGCAGGTCTTTCTGAATCATAGGGTTGCTGTTCATCAGACACCTCCAGATATTTTGGCGCAAATATAATAACATTTTGCGTTCTTAATTAGAGATTATAGAGCAAAAATTACATATTTCAAGCAGGATTTTTACGGTTTAGGCGGAAATGTAAAGATAGGCGCAAGAACGGATGATTATATTATTGCCTTATATTTGCGCCAAAAAAAGGGTGGGAGGGAAGGCTCATGGTTAAATTTACATCGGCGCTCCTCGCTGGTACGGTTCTCGTCTCTTTGTTGGGAGTTGCCGCACCGGCGCCAGTTGATGCAGCGCCTGCTGGCTTGCAAGCGCCGTTCTCGGGTAAGCCGGAGGAATGGGTTGGGACGCCTTACAATTCAGCCGTCTCCAGTAATCAGCTGCGCGCATTAAAGGCCGTGCAAACGGAGGAATCATTGAATGTGTACGTGGCCGGGGCGATTGATGGCGGTGTGCTGTATATTGACAGTGACAATAACGCCCAGACAGGCTGGGATAGTGCGCTCTGGAGCAATGGCGGCGGTGTGGATTACAGAGTGGAGCAGGGGGTGCTCTACAGGTACGAATCGGATAACTGGGTGACGGCCGGGGCGGCAGAGATCGGTGCGGGGCAGGGATTTACAGAGCTCCGATTATCGCGTAGCGACCTCGGCCTTGGTGAACCGGCCAATCTGCGTATCGGTTATGCCGTCAACGGGGCGAGCATGCTGCCTGAGCTAGGCGGTCTGATGCTGGCCGTCGATCAAGCCGCTGGGGCAACTCCTGTTGCTGCCGGAAGACCTATTACTGTGGATGGGGATGCTGCCGACTGGGCGGGACTTGCGCCACTTATGGTCACTGCGGATGGATCCACTACCGTAACCGCTAACGTGTATGACCGCACCCTGTATATGCTCATCCAGGGACAGGTGGATACGAATGAGTTTGCGGATGGCCTCTGGGAGCACCTCCTGCTCGATACGGACCGCGACCCGGCAACCGGTGCCTCTTCCTGGGCATGGGCGGATACGCTGGGTTCGGACTATCTGGTACAGTTCGGCAGCTTGTTCCGCAGTACGGCTGACGGTGGCTGGAGCTGGGAGGACACGGGAGCGATGTTTCTTTATGAGCGCTCCGGTGCAGGAGCCAATAAGGTCATCGAGTGGGCCATTCCATTGGAGACATTAGGCGTGGAGGCGCCTGCGACTGTCAATGTGGCGTTTCTCTCCAATACGCTGGCTGCTCCGGCTGCGCTGGGGGATCCGGCTGTGCTGCCGCTTGCGTTGTCTATTGCCATTGAGGCGGACGGCGATCCCTCGGAATGGGAAGGGGTGCAACCCCTCTTTACGACGGCTGACGAGGCGACCAAGGTTTATGCTCATGTCAGTGGCGGCATGCTCAGCATGCTTATGCGTGGAAGTCTTGATACCAACGAATTCGAGGCGGGCCTCTGGGAGCATCTGCTGCTTGATACGGACCGGAACCCTGCTACCGGCAGCGTCTCATGGGCGTGGCCGAATACCTTGGGCTCGGATTATCTTGTGCAGTCCGGACTGCTCTACCGCAGTACCGCAGATGGCGGCTGGGCCTGGACCGATACGGAGACTGCTTTTGATTATGCACGGACTGGGACCGGGACTGACAAAATCATTGAGTGGACGCTGCCGCTGGCTGCCCTTGGGCTGGGCGATGCGGCAAGTGTCAACCTGGCATTCCTGAGCAACACGCAGGCTGGCCCCGATCCGTCCGGCGACCCGGCAACCCTGCAGCTCAAATCTGCATCCGCGAATATTGTTATTGATGGCGACGATGCGGATTGGGCGGATGTTGCGCCTGGCGCAGTGCCGACGGGCCGTCAGTCTGAGCTGCGTGTGCTCCGGGACGAGCGGCGGCTGTATACGCTGGTGCAGGGGCAGCAGCTAAATCTCGACAATGTCTATTATATCGATAGCGACAGCAATTCCGCGACGGGGGACCAGGATACTCCATGGCCGGGAGCTGGCATGGATTACAAGGTCGAGGATGGCATCCTGTATGCTTATGACAGCGGAGCGTGGGTTAGGCGCGGACTCGCACATGAGGAGGTCACGAGCGAGAGTGCGGAGATGTACGTTTATCTGGAGGATATCGGGGCCACTCCGCAATCTGACATTCGCTTGGGTTACGTGGGCCGCGGCATGCTGGAGCTGCCTGAGGCTGGAGGCGAAGCGCTGGCAGCGGAGGGAGAGGTCGACTGGCCTGACGCTGATGGGGTTAGCTATCCGAAGGAGTATTTTGGCGTGCTGAATAATCCCTATATGGGCTGGGTCGGCTGGGCCAATCGCCAGCCGACAGGTGAAGCGTACGCGCAGCCGCATCGTCTCGTCTATGCGGGAATAACCTGGCGGGAGCTGGAGCCTGTTCGGGGGGAGATCAATTGGGCGGCGATCGAGGAGAAATATCAATTTAATTATTGGGAGAATCAAGGCATTCGGATGAATCTCCGCCTGGTGCTCGACTTGCCGACCACGGACCCGTCGCACATGGACATCCCGGATTGGCTGTATGCGCTACTTGCGGAAGAAGGGAATCCGGGCACCTGGTACGATACGGTGGAGATCGGTGCCGGCTTCAGTCCCAATTACAACAGCGAGCTGCTGATTGCCGAGCATAAACGGGTAGTGGCCGCTCTTGCTGCGCGCTACAATGAGGATCCGCGTATCGCTTATATCCAGCTGGGTAGCCTGGGGCATTGGGGAGAGTGGCACACGTGGCCGTCGGGCTCAGGGGTTTTCCCGAACCTTGGTGTGTCGGACCAGTACGTGCAGCATTACCTGGATACGTTCAGCAATGTGAAGATTGGCATGCGCAAGCCGTTCCCCATCGCACAGAAGGAAGCGCTTGGCTTGTTCAACGATGTGTTCGGCATCCGCTCCTCCACCAACGAATGGCTGGGCTGGATTCAGAACGGCTGGGGCGGCATTGGCGAATTTGTCGAGCCGGGCGACGATCCAGCCGAGCAACAGGCGGCGTCCGCGATGCCTGACTTCTGGAAGACCTCCTTCTCCGGCGGCGAATTTGCCGAGGGGAACCCGGAGAAGTGGCTGACAGACGGAGCGATCATGGAATCGCTGCGCCAGGCACGTGAGAGTCATACGTCGTGGCTTGGTCCGAGTTCGCCGACGGATGTGCCTGTAGATTCTGATCTGCAGCGCAACCTGGATGCGATGATGCGTACCATGGGCTACCGGTTTGTGCTCGAAGCCGCCAAGTATGAGGCCAAGGCACGGCCTGGACAGCAGCTATCTGTATCGATGCTGTGGAACAACAAGGGTGTGGCGCCATTTTATTATGAGTGGCCGCTGGAGCTGCGGCTGGTGGACCATAATGGTCATCCGGTCGCCCGAAGTATAGTCGGGGATGCAGATGTCCGGGACTGGCTGCCGGGCAGAACAGAAGTAGCGGGGGGCTTGCCGATTCCTGCCGGTACGGCTGCAGGGCAATATACGCTGGCTGTGGCGATTCTGGACCCTGATAGCGGTCAACCAGGAATTCTGCTCGCCAACGAAGGTCGTCTGGCAGATGGCAGTTACCCCATCGGCAGTCTTCAGATTGAGGGGGGGAGCACGGGAGGAGAGTCTTGGCCACAGCTGCCTCCGGGCCCGGATCGGCCAGTCGAGCCGCCGGTAATGGAAGAGGCTGACGAGCAATTTGTAGCAAATCCAGGTCTGGTCAACGGTTCCTACCGGGTCGAAGTCCGGGACGGTGTCTGGCAAGTAGCCGTACCGCTTGGCGCCTTGATGCCAGCGGGAAGCCAAACGCGCCGCTCGCTGGTCGTGCGGGGGGATGTGTACGAGCTTCGTATTCCACACGAGGTGCTGATCCAGGCTGCCGGGCAAGCAAGCGCTGGAGATGAAGCGGTTCTCGTCATCCGTATGGGGGAGACGGATGGGGCTCCGGGACTCTTGCAGACAGGCGCACGCGAGCATGCCATACTTACGCCACTTGGTCCTGCCTTAGCGCTTGAGATTGGCGTTCGCACAGCAGCAGGTCCCTTCCAGGCTATAAATCCTTATGCAGCCCCTGTACTTCTCCGGTTGAGTGGGACGCTTGCCGATGGAACGGTATGCCGACTTGGCGGCATCTACGATCTCGCGGAGCAAGGAAGAATTAGCTATCGCACGGGGAGCTGTGAATCAGAGAGCTGGACGACGGAGATTGCCGGAGGCGGGGTCTATGGACTGATTGCTTACGATAAACGGTTTAATGATCTGCCAGCTGGCCATTGGGCCGCAGAAGCAGTGAAGCGGCTGGCGGCCCGGCATATTGTGACGGGCGTTACGCCGTCAGCGTTTGAGCCGGCACGCCCCGTAACCCGTGCCGAATTCGCTGCCTTGGTCGCAAGAGCGCTCGGTCTGCAGTCGGAGGCAGGTCACGATTTCCAAGATGTTGCAGGGGATAGCTGGGCCAATGGTTATATCGCCGCGTTGCAGGCGGCAGGCATCGTGAAGGGGGACGCGGATGGTCGCTTCCGGCCGGACGACCGCATCACCCGGGAGGAAATCGCGGTCATGCTGTGGCGGGCTCTGGCACTGCCTGCGGATTCCGGGGGAACAGCTGAATTTAGTGATAGAGCCTCCGTCAGTCTCTGGGCCAGGGAGGCTGTGTATGCTATGCAGCAGGCGGGAATTCTGTCGGGTTACCCGGATGGCCGGATGCTGCCGCAGGGCTTGGCCACCCGCGCCGAAGCTGCGCAACTGCTGCAGAGCTTACTGGCTCGGGGAAGCTAAGCAGATCCACACAAAAACAAGCCGCAACCCGTGCTACGCACACAGGTTGCGGCTTGTTCCTTATGAATTACACTAGCTTCGACCAGTCGCCGTCCACGGATAGAGAGAGGCTCATGATCCGCCGATGCGCCTCGAGCACCTCCACCAGCGTATCCACGCTCGCTGCAGCCGCGGCTGGAACTGTGGTACGGTAGCGGAGCTCCCCGTCTTCTGCATCCAGTTCAAAAGCTCCGCCCGTATGGTTGTAATTCAGGTTCATCAGTTGAACAGCGACGGCTGCGTGCTTACTCGTCGGCACTGATTCGGGAAAAACCGAGTAAACACTATACGCGCCAGCGTCCTCGCTGGCATGAATCAGCATGCGCCAGCTGCCAGCCTCCGTGGTCAGGTCAAGCTGCAGGATACTTGGGGAGAAGGCTTCGTAACGCAAATTCAGCTGATCCAGCTGAGATTGGAGCAGGGCCATGGTAGCCACGTCTGTTGTACCGGATGGACCTGATTCAGCGCCAGAAGGCTGGCAGTTCCCGGCCTTGAGCCAGGCGGTCCGCAGCCCGTGCCGTACGGTTCCCTGGTCGGCGAGCGGGTCGGGTAGCGAAATTTGCTGCATCATCTCCAGCGCCAGCCAGCTCTCGGATTGCCGCAGCACTGCATGCTCGCTGGCATCCGGGAGCAGGGCGGCCAGCACCGTCTCGCTGTCTCCGCCACCTGCAGCGACTAGCTTGGCGTAGCTTGGGCGCAGCTTCGCGCGGACAACAACCGGTTCCTCTGTCTCGAACAGAGGCTCGGCATTAACCAGCTCAGCGAACAAGTGGAACCGTTCCTTTGCCAGAATTTCTGTGGCGAGTACTCCGCCCACTTCAAACGTTATTTCGCAGGAGGGAGGGGCGCTGTTCCCGCCGCCTTCTGGTTCCCCATCCTCCCAGGCGAGGTGTGTCAACTCTACTGGCAATTCTTCGCCCTCCAGAGTAATGAAGCTGAAGGGGAAGCGGGTACGAATCTGGTTGGCGCCATCGGATGCGCTCATCGGGCATGCTCCTTTCCGTTACCGTACATTCCTAGCACAAGCCTAACATTACTCTACTTACGATGCACCCAGTACGCCCAGCTTGCGAAGCCGCCGTCCGGCCGCCGCATGGTGCGCTCCAACGAAAGTTTCTTTCGCTGCACAGCGTCCGGCCGCCGTATGATGCGCTTCAACGAAAGTTTCTTTCGCTGCACAGCGTCCGGCCGCCGTATGA
>NZ_KB899681.1 GCF_000378385.1 Paenibacillus daejeonensis DSM 15491
AGAACAATGAGCTCAAGAACCATTGCGGTCTGGGTAAGGTGTGGACCTGCAGCAAAGAAGCAGCTGCAATTAAAGCGCATCTTGCCGGCATCGTCGTCAACCTCAAAAGGGTCTCCAGGCGCTTTTCGCCTCCCGGTTCGGGGTTAATTAGACATGCAATTTGAGCCAAAACCCACGCACCAACCTCCTCAAACCTAGACTACCTGAAGACCTCTTCCATGCCTGTTTTTCGATATTTCCGCACATATTCTCATTTATTCATAGTTGATAGACAGTCACTATATGGCCGTTACGTTTTTATTGTGGCCCATTCGGGCGAAATAGCGGCTGTGGTGGCCGTTAAAACAAAAATGCTGCTTACCAGCAGGTCTCCCAAGGCAACCGGCCCAAGTTCGGCTGTCTTGGAAGATTCGCTAGCATGCCTCTCAAGCATTCCGGCTCACCCGAAAGCCCTGATCGGGACCGTAGCCGTTAGGATCAAACTTGCCGCGGAATGACACCTCGTTGTTGCTGACGTCCCCCATCCAGCCGCCCCCCTTCACGACCCGCCATACACCGCCATCGCTCTCCTCATCGACATGCCAATCCCAGCACCATTCCCTGACGTTGCCGGACATGTCGTGGATGCCCAGCTCATTCGCCTTTTTGCCTCCCACGTCATGCGTCCGGTTTTTATTGTTCTCAATGGCCGGCCAATTCCAGCTTCCGCTTAACGTACGATCACCGGCATTGATCCAGTACCAGGCCACTTCATTCGCATCCTCGCCCCCGCTATAGGTGTACTGCTGGCTCTGCTGTCCCCCTGACGCGGCATACTCCCATTCCGCTTCCGTCGGCAGCCGGTAGCCATTGGCCCCTTCGTTAATCGTCACCGTCCATTTCAACGTATCGTGTTCATTGCGATTTTCCGCATCCTTGCTTGCCTTGTCGATGGTGTAATAGGGCTCCAGCCCTTCGTTCACACTCCGCTTGTTGCAATATTCGATGACATCATACCAGCTGATCATTTCGACAGGCCGTTCGTCCCCCGGGAAGGCAGACGGGTTGCTGCCCATCACAGCTTTCCACTGAGCTTGTGTCACTTCAAATTTGCCAATATAAAAATCCGCCAAGACGTCGCTGCCACCACTCCCCGATTGTGAGCCTATTGCAGCGCCTCCCTCTACGAATACCAAATCGTCGCTTTCCAGGTCCTCGCCGGGCCCCGTAGTATCCACTACGTCTACCCGCTCCTGCGAACAAGCCGCGATGGCGACGGTCAAGACAGCCAAAATTAGCACCAGGCGTAGTTTTTTCATAGACAAATCTCCTTAAAGTCGTTTAAGCTAGTAACTAGCGGCGGAAGCAGACAAGACTGCCGGCGGCCAGGCCGGCAGTCTTGAACAAATAACGCATACGGACACGCCTTAAGCGCTTATCCGCTGAATGGTTACCACACCGTGACGTTGGAGCTTCCGCTGCTCTGATACCCCTCAGTCGCCATGACCTGATACGACCAGTTGTTGCCCAGATGCATGCCCCGACTTGCCCAGGCATTCACGTGATTATTAAAGGTAATTCTCACGTTGCTGCCTGTCGGCCGCTTGGACTGACGAACACTCCAGTACTGAGCGAACGTCTGCGTTCCGTCGATTGAAGGCGCGTTGTAGCGCATCGTCTGGTAAATATCATACGTCCCGCCGTCGCTCGTCACCGTCCCCCGGTGTGTCCCCGTCGGCCTGTAGGTGCCCCAGCTGTCGACGACATAGTATTCGATGAGTGAATTTCTTGTCCAGCCGTAGAACGTCAGATAGCCGTTACCTGATGGCGCCCACACCCCCGCGTTATAGTTGACCACACGATTTGGTGTGCCGTTGTTCCAGCCCTTACCCACGACGAAATTCCCGGTATTGTACCAATTGACGCTATAATTCCCTCCTGACCCATTAACGGCATTGACTGTACCGCCGCCATCCGTCCAATTTTGCCAATAATCCGTCGCACTGGCACTTGCCGCTAGCATACTGAGACTCATTGTAGCCGCAAGAACTACAGACACCACTTTCTTTTTCCACGCAAACATGTTTTGGCCTCCTACACGATTTTTTTGAAAATCCTGACCTTACGGTTGCCTATCTGCGGGTCTCTTGGGTGTGCGTGACTTGACCTGGTGAACATAGGAATAAGCTTGACCACCTCCTCAGTTGAATTATAGTTTGAAAGCGTATTCATTTGTACCTTGAAAATTATAGTTTTTACTCCATAATTTTAACATTATTTTTTTGTGTTTCACTTTATCCACCCTCGGAATGGATACGAACAACCGCTCCGTTAGAGTAGCGCACGCCAAAAAAAAGCCTGGCTTGAAGTCAGTCCAGCTGATTCCAGGCCAGGCTTATCTAATAGAAAACACTGGTGTTCTAGCACCTTACATACTTCCGCTTAAAGCCCGGCTTGCCGCGCTCCAGCGCCTTTCGGATCATCTCGGCCGCATGCAGGGTGCTGCTTTTCTTGCCTTCGCGCTGCATCTCGACTGGCCCAATCGCCTCTGCAGCCGCCACCGCCTGCTCGTACAGTGGCACATAAGACATGGCCACAGTGTAGACGAAGTTGTTCATTGCGGATTGTGTCCGTGGCGGCGCGTCGTGAATCTCGGCCTGTATCGTCTCCAGCATCGCTGCCAGCTTATCAGGCGAGAACTCATGGTCGGGGCGGCTGCCGAGCAGCCAGCAATAGCAGCTCCACCCTCCGGACATGCGAAGCTCCTCATCACTCGCGATCCAGCGGTCCGCTACGTCCTGGGCAATATCCGCTTCCGCCAACGTAACGGCCACAATGAAATCCGATATCATATAGAAGTAGGCCTCATCCATCCAACGGTCGTAATCCTCGGCCGTCATCGCCTTGGGGTCAGCAATGATACCTGCGAAATACATGGCATCGTAGTTGCCCGTCGCATACAGCTGCTCTGCCAGTGCCTGGTCGATCTTCATTTGCTTGGCCAGTGGCTTCATCGCCCCTGTAGCCACCCCGAAGAGAGGCTCTTGTGCGCCATTGGACAGGTAGATTTTCTTCGTCCGTTCCTTTCCAAGCGCTTCCAGCTCCTGCAATACTGTCTATGCTTCCATCGTCCAATCACGTCCTTCACTTTTTTCTTGCTCCCCTGTTGACTCCTGTGGTATTGTAAATGGAAATATTTTCTGGGAGTGATTCATATGGGGCTGACCAAGACCAAGCCGATTCTGCTGGACTTGCCTGATCGCTTCGAAAGTGAACGTATGGTTATCCGCGCCCCCCAATGGGGAGACGGAGCCGCAGTGAATGCAGCTGTCGCAGAAAGCATGGAATCGCTGCGTCCCTGGATGCCCTGGGCCCATCATCTCCCCACCGTCGACGAAACCGAAGCGGATCTGCGTCAGGCGAGGCTCCTATATCTGGAGCGTAAGGACCTCCGGCTGCTGCTGGTGCACAAAGAAACTGAACAGATCGTCGGCAGCAGCGGCCTTCATCGTATCGACTGGCCGGCACGCAGGTTCGAGATCGGGTATTGGGTGCGTAGCTCTTATGAGAAGCAAGGCTACATCACCGAAGCCGTTCACGCCATTACGGACTTTGCCATTCGAGAGCTTCAGGCGAACCGTGTGGAAATTCGCTGCGATGCCCGCAACACCCGGAGCGCAAGCGTTGCAGAACGTGCAGGCTTTACCCTTGAGGGTATACTCCGCAGCGAAACGGTAAATCCAGGCGGATCATTGCGGGATACGATGGTATTCGCCAAGGTCCGTGGCTTTGAATACGACCAGGCTTAGTGTGCAAATCGGCTCCCTGAACACCACACGCCATCCTTCTCTTCCTATCCTATCGCCTGCAACCATGCAAGACAACCAGCATCTTATTCCTTATCCTTCGCTTGGCGCACGAGCTTGAATCGAGATAACTCATCATGCAGCTGTTGCGCCAGGCTGCTCTGTGCCTCTGCAGACGCCTGTACCTGTTCCATGGAGGCCAGCTGCTGCTCAGAAGCCGCAGCCAGATTGACCGTTTCCTGAGAGGTCTGCCGGGTATGCTCCATACTGTCGGCAAATGTGGCTGCCACTTCCTCCGTCCCTGCAGATAGCTCCTGCGCAGCAGACGATACTTCCTGAATTTGACCGGATACTTGTTGTATCGCCTGGCGGATCGAGACGATTGCTTCATCGGCTGCATCGATGGACTGCAAGCCGCGCTCTGACTCCGTCCGGGTTGAAGTAATGGAAGCGCGGACCTCATCCGAGAGTTCCCGGATTTCTGTGACGATCGACGTGATGGTCTGCACGGATGCCCGGGTCTGCTCCGAGAGCTTGGACACCTCACCAGCTACGACCGCAAATCCCCGGCCGAACTCGCCCGCTCTTGCCGCTTCAATATTGGCGTTGAGTGACAGCAGCTGCGTTTGCGACGAAATATCCATAATAACCGACCCGATTTCGCCAATACGCTGTGAACGTTCGCCAAGCGTCTGGATTTTCTCGCTGGAGACGCGAACCGACTCCTGAATTCGTTGCATCTGGGAGACAGCTTCCTCCAACCTTCCCACGCCTGCTTCCGCACCATCTACTGCTTCGCTTGAGGATTCTGAGACGTGAGACGCCGCTTCCGCGATTCGGTTAATTGCCATGGCCATCTCTTGCAGCGCGGTTGCATTCTCTTCTGCGCTCTTGAGCTGCTGGTCTGCGCCCTCCGCGATTTCTCCCACAGATGTCGCCATATGACGCATCACCTGCGAAGAATCAATGGATACGGCAGACAACTGCTGGGACGACGACGCCAGTTGCTCCGAGATCTCCTGATTGCGCAGCAACAGATCGTTCAGCGAACGCGACATGGCGTTGAAGGAATCGCCAATCCATGACAACTCGTCCTTGGTGCGCAGCTCCACCCGACTGTTCAGATCACCGCCAGCCATTCGCTCTGCTTCCTGTTGAAGCTGCCGGATGGATGACATCGTATTCCGGTAAAATCCAACGTAAAGCATGGCAACCAGCAGAAGCGAAGCTATAACGAGGGCTACCAGCAAATTGCGGCTAAAGACGAGATCCTGGTGCCACTCGTCAAGTAAGCGATACAGCTCCTTCGACGCATGGTCGAACAATGTACTTGCCAGTTGAATCGTCGCTGTCCCCTCATCAAAGAAAGCGAGAGGGTCTAGTGTAAACGCAGTAGCTTGAATCACTTGATCATCCAGCTTGGCTGCATAGGCGCGAGTCACTTCCACCATCGTCGAGCCCTCTTCAACAATCTTTGCATCTACCGTAGCATTCATCTCAGAGACAGTTGTCATGCCTTTCTCTGCTCCCTCTAATTCATTGAGCAGCATGCGATGAGACAGCATCAGACCTACTTGTTCATCATCCGTCAGGCCATCGCGAGCCAGGATGCCGTTAACGGTTCCTCTCGTATGTGCAATAACTTCGATAAGAACAGGAAGACGGTTCACCACCAGGTCCATCATGTAATAGGTATCAAGCTCGGCGTTCAAGGTCAGTCCGGACTGATCCGCAGCCTGACGGATTTGATCCATAATCGTCTGCACCAGCAACGAATGCTGCTCAAAGCTCTCTCCAGCCGTCATGGTATCCAACTCGCCTTGCAATGTCCCCCAGCCGGCTTTGAAACGCGACCAGATCTCCCCAGTCTCTAATACGGCGCCATACTTAGCTTCCATGGCATCGACGTTAGCCATCGCTGTCTGAATGGCATCTGCCCGCTCTTGAAGGCGGCTTCCCGACTCCTCATTGCCACTGAGATATCCGTTGGCTAGTCCCCGGTGTTGCTGCAGCTCCAGCATAAGCGGCATCAGGGACTCCACATATACCACCCCATCGCGCTCCGATGCGATGACACTAATTTCCTCCTGAAGGTTGACCAGCCACAGCCATACCAGCAGGAGCATTGGAATGACCAGGGCCAGGCCAATGACCAAAAATTTCTGCCCATACTTGAGCCGCGACATGAGAAATGCCGCCGGGTTTGTCACTTTTGTCAATACGTTCATCTCGTCCCCGTCCTTATCCTTCTACTCTTACAACCTCCGCATTGCGGATTTTCAATCCGATTATAGCTGAACTTTGTTAGTAAATAATGAAGTTTCTCTCTAAGCCAAAAAGAAGCTGCCCAGCCGTCAGATTCCACTGACATGCTGGACAGCTTCTGTCCCAATAGCATCATCAAGATTAGGCCAACCCGCGATCCGTTTCCGGCTGCTGCAGCATATTCTTCATGTCATGACCCGTCGGGTTCTGGAAGACCCGGAGTCCGAATTCTGGCGCAACCGCGAGCAGATGATCAAAAATATCGGACTGCGCGCCTTCGTACGCCACCCAGCGGATGTCATTGGTGAACGCGTAAATCTCCATAGGCAGTCCGGATTCTTCCGGCTGCAGCTGCCGCACGATGCAGAGCATGCCTTGATGAATCTGCGGATGATGCTGGAGATAGCATTGGATATAGGTGCGGAACAAGCCAACATTGGTCAGTGCCCTTCCGTTCACGAGATTGGAGCGGTCAATCTCATGCTCCGTGTTATACGCTTCGATCTCCCGCTCCTTCTGGGCAATATGCTCCTCCAGAAAGTGGATTTTGCGCAGCTTATCGAGCATCTCTTGATCACAAATGCGGATACTGTTCATATCCAGATACACCGACCGCTTGATCCGCCGGCCCCCGGAGCTCTGCATGCCCCGCCAGTTTTTGAAGGAATCTGAGATCAACGCATACGTGGGAATTGTGGTAATGGTCATGTCCCAGTTCCGTACCTTGACCGTATTCAACGAAATATCAATGACATCGCCGTCTGTCCCATACTTGGGCATCTCGATCCAGTCCCCTACCCGCACCATATCGTTGGTAGACAACTGTACGCCGGCCACAAGACCGAGAATCGAATCCTTGAAGATCAGCATAATGACAGCTGACAGTGCTCCGATGCCGCTGAGCAGGATAAGCGGACTCTGACCGATCAGATTGGAGATAAGCAGAATCCCCCCGACGATAAAGAAAAGGATCTTCAACACCTGCAAATAGCCGCGAATCGGCCGCGATTTGGAAACCTCGAAGGTGGCATAAATATCGTTAATCGCATTCAGGAATGCACTCACTACCATCAGCACAACTACTGTCATGTAGATGGCAACACCTTTTTCGATGGCGGTCTCATAAGCAGGAAACAACGATGAGCTAAAATAAATGATGAGAGCCGGGACGATGTGAGACAGCTTGTGAAACACTTTGCGCTCAAGCATATAGTTATCCCAAGTGTAGCGGTTGTTTTTCACGTAATGGGTAATGATTCGGAGAACAACCCGTTTGGCAATGAAATTCGCCAGAATACTGAGCAGTGCGATCACCGCCGCCATCACCACTTGCGTAAGTATCGACGACGTATCGGGCGCCAAGCCCATGCCTTCAAACCAGTCTTGAATGTACTTCATGTGTTCCTCCTTGCGTAGTTCTTGTCATGCTGTAGTCCATTATAACATCAAAAGGCACTGATTCGCTCAGCGCCTCTCATCTACAGCATCTTCATATATACCAGCTTGCCTTCGCCAGGATAGTAGTAGTCGGGCAGGTGGCAGATAAAGGTGAAACCATTGCGCTCAAATAGTTGTCTCGCAGACTGGTATGGCGCGAGGTCGCAGGTAAAGGTCTCGATGTAACGGCCCCCACTGCCCGTGCAATAACGAATCATCGTATCAATCATCTTCCAGCCGAGCTTCTGGTGCCGGTGACTACGGTGTACGCCAAAGTAATCCAGACGATACCCGCCGCTGCGGTGCTCATTTTCCACGAAAATTATAGCCGAGATGACGGTGCCGTTGTCCTCCTCGTACCAGCAATTCATGTGTGACTGCCCAATGCTCTGAAGAGGAAGAAGCTTCAGCTGCTCCTCCTCCCCGGGCGTGAACCGCTGATCATCAAAGCAGTCCGGCCCCAGCAGGAACGCGGATACCGCGGACGCCTCCTCAATCGTTTCTACCATGCGCAGCTTGGACCCCTGTCTGAGCGCTTGCTCCATGACCCGCATCCTCCCTTTGAGTGCCTCATATAGTAGGCCGATCCATTCTTTCTATGGGATTCGTTCTACTAAATCACTTTCATCGAATGATTCCAGTCGCTCGCGGTGCCCTCTTGGTAGAGGCGGTCGCTCTCGAAGAAGTACAGCTTGGCCGCCAGATCATAGCGATTGCGTCGCACCACCTCCACGAAGCCTTCACGGGCATCGTAGAACTTGCCGGTGCGGAACCATTGAATGGATTTCTCGAATGCTGCTTTTGACTCATGCTTCAAACGCTTGAGTGCTTCGGGGTCTCCCTCGTACAGGTCATACAGCTCTACAGTCTCTGAGCGGCCGATCATCTCCAGCGCTCCCAGCTTGCGGTAAGCACCAATTGCCTCGTGTCGGATCGAGCTCAGCGCCTCCTGGGTGATGACAATATTGCAGCCCAGCTTCTCCGCCGTCTTCTCCAGCTCCAGGGCCATCGCAACATGACTGGACACGACGCTGCTTTCGATCCGCTGTTCCTCACCGATGATGCCGAGCATAACATCGCCATAATGGAGCGAAATGTTAATTTCGATCGGTTCGTACCCGACACTTTGTCGCTGGGCATTATAGACCGCCAACGTTCGCCGGATTTGAATCGCTGCATGGACTGCCGCGCCCGCATCGCCCTGGAACATCGTCAGCATGCCTGGCCCCTGGTAACGGCTGATAAAGCCGCCGTGCTCACGAATAATCGGCCCGAACCGCTTCAGGAAGGAATTAATGAAGCCGAACGTTTCTTCTGTCGACAGCTTGGCAGAGAACGTATCAAACCCGCGCATGCTGCAGATCAGAATCGTCATTTTTTTATTCTGCTGCTCCCCCAGATGGATCTGGGTCATATTGGTCTTGCCCAGCACCTTGAGGAACTGCTCCGGTACAAAACGGAAATACGAGTTACTCAGCTTGGTAACCTCGCCGAGATATTGATTAATGGAGCTGGCCATCATGTTGAAGCGTTCGCCCAATTCGCCTACCTCGTCACTGGTATTGATATCCACCCGCACATCCCATTCGCCGCTGGCAATCAGATTGACATTGCGGCGCAGCTTGCGGATCGAGGACAACAAGTAGATCGAAATGAGCGTTACCACGATTAGCAGAGCAATGCTTACGATAACGAAGATGGTCAGCACGTCGGAGAAGATGCTGCGGTTGTTCGCATAGACGAAGGCCATATCCTTGCCGGTTTCGTAAATACCGACGATTTCACCGGCCGTGTTATAGAGGGGTCCGAGCGCATACATCCATTCCCCGTGTGCATCAGCCCAGGTGCCGACTACGGTCTCGCCTTGCTCTAACACACGCAGGTTATCTTCATTAAGTCCGAAGGGCTGGAACATCGTCAGGCTGTTGTCGTCGTCCATAATCAGGTACAGCCCGCCATCCATGTACCGGTAAATCGTATTGTATAACCCGTCCCTGTCTCCACCGGTCTGCGTGAACATCTCGCTCAGCCGTGTCTTGATTAGAGTATAATCCTCGCCGCCATAATCACGAGGCGAATTCAGGCGCTCCAGGTGCTCTTGCCCTACGAGGTACTTGCCGTTGCTGGCGAGCAGCTGGAGCTGACGGAACGTATCCTCCTTCATCTCTCCGGAGAAGGACTGGTAGACCGAATAGAAAAGCGCCAGCATCGATAGCAGCACCATCGGCACGAAAACGGCCAGCAGCTTCAGCAGCAGGGATACCTTGCGCCGGAGCACATGCACGTAACCAAATCGCAGCAGCCCGATACTGACACCCGCCAGCGCCAGCAGCAGCGCCCAGTATACAATTCGCATGGCGATGGTGCTCCATGGGTATGCATAGCCACTCTGCGTTGCCAGAATCGTGCCATCGTCTGCAATCCGGAGCAATTGATCCGCCGCGACTACTGTCAGGCCGCTCTCTGTATAGGCGATGCTGGTGAATTCCTCCCACTCGGTCCCTCCGTCATGGGCCGCCAGCTGGTCAAGCGCAAGCCAGATCTGCGTGTCTCCCGAGGAAAGACTGGTCCGCATCACCGCCTGCTCATGATGATCAATATAATACGCGTTGTCCTGTCCATCACTCACGATGCTCACCGGGAAATTAAGAACCGGAGTGTCTGAGGCGGGATAAATCAGTCGCTCTCCCCCCGGCTCGCTGACCCGCAGCAGCCCGCGTTTCGTCGTATAGAGCAAACGATTTGCTCCCGCCCCTGTCATTTCATTGAGGTAACGGTCCTGACCGATGGAGACCGAGCGCTCCTCCGTTGGCTCCTGCACGCCTGCAGTGTCCAGATCAAACCCCAGCACTTGGGCAGTATTGGCTTCCTTTCGCAGGACATACAGCCTGTTCTCCCATAAGGTCAGCGACTGCAGACGCCCGACGCGGAACAGGTTGTCTTCCGCCGTATAAGCGGTGTCGTAGAGAATGGAGGAGGATTTACCGTCCGGTCTGATCCGAGCGATTCGCTCACCTAGAACTCGTAGTCCATAGGAATCAAGATCGGTGACGAGCGCATAGACATTCCCGCTCTGATCGACCGTGATGCTCTCAAACAGCTGTATCGTATCCGGCAGAGCCAACTCGCTAACCGGATATTGAAAGGACAGCTTGTCCGACTCGTCAACCTTGCGGATGACCGTCTTCGAGTCTGCGATCGTATAATGCGAGCCTGAAGCATCGGTATAGACCTTCGATAGATTCGCATAGTTCTGGGTCGTCACAAAAGGGTTAAGCGAGCGATAATCCTTCAGGCCGACCAGCAGCGCTACGACGACGGCTGTCGCCATCAGCAACAACAATAATTTGGATTTCAAGGGAACTCTCCTCACCCGTTCAATGTGCTTTCTTCTATTCTACAACAAAGCTTAATAGATGGGACCTTTTTCCTAAAATATATTTGTCTGATTTTGGCGATATATTTATTGAAGGATGCTGGTAGAAATAGTAGAATTAATGCAAAACTTGTGGAGATGATTTCGATGGGACAGCTCGTATGCAGCGGGGCCACCTTGCAGTGCAGCTTCGGCGTCGCGCCCGGTACACTGATGGTTCTGCCAGCCAATCGTACGATGGCTACCAGTCCTGCCGCCAACATCATGGACAACAAGCCGATGGTTAATATCATGCCATTTGGCATGTGCAATTCCATGGCCAATCCAACGGTGGCATCCGCGACAGCTGCTGCTCTCGGCGTGCTGACCCCCATGCCTTGCGTCCCAGTTACAGCCGCCCCTTGGGCGCCGGGAAGTCCTACTGTATTAATCGGCAATATGCCCGCATTAAATAATACCTCCAAATGCATGTGCAATTGGGGTGGCGTCATTCAGGTCGTGAATCCCGGCCAGATGACCGTACAGGTACCGTAGCAACACGACCCATTTGCCCCCTAAGGAGACGAATTCTTTGATTGAGAAAATCATCAACCCCATTATCGGGCCGCTGAAGCGCAAAGTCCTCATGCCGCTCAAACGCGCCAAGAACTGGCCGAAACTGCTTGCCAAGTGGATCCGCCGCAAAATCAAGGACATCCTCGGTCAAAAAGAGATTACCAAAGCCAGCTATGTCCCCATCGGCAATTATTACATATCCAAAAAATTAATCGTCATTGTCATTCTCGTGGTGCTTATTCTGTATTTCTTCGTGTTCATTAAACCACCCAAATTCGTTAACAAATGGTTCAACCGCACACCATCCATTACAGCGGCGAGCAATGCACCTGCTCCCAACTTCAGTGGTGCGGCCAATGTGTATAACGAGAATAAGCAGTTGATCTACCAGGGCAATCTGAAAAACGGCTTGTACGATGGCGAGGGCAAGCTCTACGGCAGCGATGGTGCGCTGCTCTATCAAGGCGCATTTGCAGCAGGCAAATACGAGGGTGAAGGCAAGCTCTACAGCGAAGAAGGCGATCATCCGCTCATCTATGAGGGTCGATTTGCTGGCGGAGTGTACGAAGGAGCCGGGAAGCTGTACCGGACGGATGGCAGTCTTGCTGAGGAAGGCACCTTTGCAGGCGGACAGCTCGCACAGGGAAGCCAGTATGATTCGCAAGGTCGACTCGTGTATGCGGGGGCGCTCACGGGCGGTGCCTACAGCGGGCAAGGCATTTTGTACTATGCTGACGGAACCATTCGCCATCAGGGGGAATTCCTGGCAGGTCTGCCCGGCGGCAAGGGACGCAGCTATTCCGAAAACGGGAAGCTCCTGTATGAAGGCGAATTCGAGAATGGTCAATATGGCGGCAACGGTACCTTGTACAACGAGCTGGAACAACCGATCTATACCGGAGCTTTCATGGCGGGCAATTATTTTGGCGCCGGCAAAGCGTTCTTCGAGGGCGGAATAGTGCAATATGAAGGTCAGTTTGTTAATGGCCGACTCACCGGCGAAGGGACCGAGTATTATGATACCGGCACCGTCAAGTACACCGGCGGCTTCCTCTCGGGACAGTACCACGGGGCAGGTACCCTCTATGATGAGCTCGGCAATACCGTGTATGCCGGTGGTATTCAGCAAGGCCGCTATCATGGCGAAGGGGAGCTGTACAACGCAGAAGGACTGCTGGAGTATACCGGCATGTTCAAGCAAGGCCGCCTGAACGGGAATGCGACCTGGCTGAAGGATGGTATCACCCTGATCTATCGTGGTGATTTCCAGGCAGGCTATCTGGCACCACAGGGCTTCCTCAATCTGTCGCTAGCCCAAATTGAGCAGCTCCTGGACAAGCCCTCCAGTACCGAGAGCGTCTACGCGGATCCTCCTGAGGTGGAGGCTCCTGTGTTCTCCGCGGACTTGTCCGGCGAGACGGCTGGTGCAGGAGATGCGGCTAATGGCGAGGTGACGGAAGGCGAACTGGGGACGCTGGCACCAGAGACACCCGCAGCACCAGTAGCCCCTCCGGCACCGGAGCCGGAGCCCGAGCTGCTCATGATGACCTTGAAATACCCCGCACTGGGTATGATCCTGACGGCTGAGCCGGAATCCCCGGAGGCTGATGATGTCGTCATCCGCCAGATCCAGTGGACGCCCGGCCCGCTATTGGAGCAGCTGTATGCGGATCTGGAGGAGCTGGCTGCCCAGGAGAACTCGCCCGTGGCCCGCTCCGGCCCTCGGTCGGCACGCGTCTACGCGTGGGGCGACGCAGCCTTCACCATCGCCGTCAACGGCGAGGACAAGCCACAGTCCGGCTTGCTCATCTTGGTGCCTTAGCCGAAGGAACACGGATAGCTGGCATGAGCTGCTCATGCCATTTAAAGGGGCTGTGCAGAAGTCAGTAACACTGACTCGCTGTGCAGCCCCTCTCATTTACTCGCAGCACGCTCGCTCACACCATGCGCAGCGCTCTAAGTAAACTTTCTTTCGTTGCAGCAGCCCGCTCGCACCATGCGCAGCGCTCCAAGTAAACTTTCTTTCGTTACAGCAGCCCGCTCACACCATGCGCAGCACTCCAAGTATACTTTCTTTCGTTGCAGCAGCCCACACGCACCATTCGCAGCGCTCCAAGTAAACTTTCTTTCGTTACAGCGTCCGCACGCACCATATTCAGCACTCCAAGTAAACTTTCTTTCGTTACAGCGTCCGCACGCACCATATTCAGCGCTCCAAGTAAACTTTCTTTCGTTACAGCGTCCGCTCACACCATTCGCATCTCTCCAAGTAAACTTTCTTTCGTTGCAGCAACCCGCTCACACCATATTCAGCGCTCCAAGTAAACTTTCTTTCGTTACAGCGTCCGCACGCACTATATTCAGCGCTCCAAGTAAACTTTCTTTCGTTACAGCAGCCCACACGCACCATTCGCAGCACTCCAAGTAAACTTTCTTTCGTTGCAGCAACCCGCTCACACCTTATTCAGCACTCCAAGTAAACTTTCTTTCGTTACAGCGTCCGCTCGCATCATATTCAGCGCTCCAAGTAAACTTTCTTTCGTTGCAGCGTCCGCTCGCACCATACTCAGCGCTGGATAATCGAGCACAGGTTCGTTTGAGACGAGATCCCAATCAAAATACGCCAAGACGCCGGCATCCTCCCAGTGTGGGAGTATCCGGCTCCTTGGCGTTGCATTTGTAGCTTGATCTGCATATGTCTTTCAGTCCAACTCGCGCTACCCTTTCTTGCCGCCAGCGGCTGCGGCCTGATCGGCCGCTCGCAGCTCCTCCTCGGCTTTCTCCCGGGCCTGGGCAGAGTGGGTCGGCTCCTTGAAGGCCCACCAGCGGATGCGCAGCTTGGTGCGTTCCGTTTTTTCCTGCAGGTGCACGCCGATGCGGAAGCTTCCCTTTTTGGGATACATTACGAAGCCCAGCGCATGCTTGGGATAATTGCCGTCATATTCGCTGCCTGCAAACATCTCCTGCGGACCGTAATAGACGGCGTTGCTCCGGTTCCACATGGTTGGTAGATGAATGTCCAACTCCTCTTGCTCATCCGAGAGGCCCGCTTGCATCAGGACAACCCCTGCACCTAGACCGTGCTCAATCTCCTCGGAGAAGAAGTTCTTGCGGCGGCGCTGGTACCATTTCTTCTTCTCTTCCGGAACAATCGACACCTCGACAATGCCGGTACGAACCGTATCCTCTGGCGCTTCCTGCTCCTCTGGGTATAGCCGGGCAAACTCTTCCTTGATGTCGGGAAATACCGAGAGCGGCGCAGGCTCGCGGCTCGCCTCGAGCTCCGGCATCCGTGCGACCGGTGAAGCAGGAGGCTCAGACGCCCCGGAGCCAGCCAGCAATTTGTACAGCATCGTCGGATTAATGACGTACTCCTGGAACGGCAGGGGCTCTACGCTTTCGATAACGTAGGTGGCCCCCATCTGCAGCAGGTTGATCTTCGCCAGATACACACACGGCTCAGCGGGAGATTCGATCGCCCGATCCAGCGAACGGCTGTAGTAGGCGCGTAGAATCCGCTCCGCCACCGGCTCTTCACTACATGCGATGCTCTGGCGGATATTGGAGAGATCATAGATCATCCGATCGCCGATTACTAGCCGCACAGAGCCGGACTTCGCTTCCAACTGCAGCCCTTCGCTCTCGCCCTCAGCAGCAGCACGCAGCAGGAATCGGCGCACATAGCTGGAGCTGCCGCCATCCGTTGGCTCGGAGAAGGTAATCTTGCCCTCCGGCAGCTCTTCCGCCGCCTCAATGCCCTGCCAGATCGGCTCGTATTCAAACTCAATATGCGAGGTCTGCAGGGTGCGCTCGACCGTCAGCTTCAGCTCAAACACCTGACCTGGCAAGACATAACGCGGCACCGTCTGCAAGATTCGCACCTGGCCATCGTCGTACCAGATTGACGTATCCTCCACCAGATGGTCGTACTCTAGGCTAGATGGCGCTGGCGGCGTTTCACGGACGAACAGACGGAACGTCTCCAGAATCCGGTTATGCTCACTGACTTCCTCTTTGCGCCCCGTCGCCCCAGCCACCGTGTGGACCGGCTCCTTGCCCTTCTCGTCATAAGCAATGCACAGGTAAACGTTCTTGGCATAGTCGTTGTTTTTGAAGCCTTCCATATTGGACAGCTTGAGCGTCAGCGGCGAAGGAACGACAATCTCCCGGCCCAGCTGATCCAGCGCTGCGCCAGTCTCAATCGACAGCGACTTGTCGTCGACCGCGACAACCTGCAGTCCGGCAATGACGCCGCTGCCGAACAGCAGCCGGTTGGACAGCCGCTTTTTGTCGGTGACATACGTCTGCTCAGACATGAAATCCCGTACGGTCAGCAGCTTCCCGTAGAAATAACGATTGCGTTCAAATGGAATATACCTTGATCTGTTCATCGTAGGACCTCTCTCTCAACTTATTCCACGTTCAAAAAGGTCGGTGTTCAGCACGTGATTAACAGCGGACTTTTTGAACGCACCTCTTCTATTCTAGGCGTGAGTCTAGTTCTAATCGGGTATGCTGATCCATCCGGTTATCATGTCCGGTATCGATGGTAATTGTGTGATGCGGCATCGACTTCTGCCCGTCCAGCGTCAACAGCGTCGGCTCTGATAGAACCGTGTTCATGCCCAAATAGGAATGCAGGTCCATATACACCCACGGCTGCAGGATCACCAGCTTGCAACTGGAAAAAACCGGCTTGAACGCATCAATCAGCTGCTGAAGGGCCGCCCGCTTGACGTCCGTCTCGACATGCTCTGCCTTAACGAGCACATTAAACGTATGGGGATCGGCCGCGTACAGATGATCGCTCACCTCGCCCAGCTCAGGGTTCTCCTTGAGCGGTCGCACCTGTTCGTACTCCAGGATAATCGGCTTTTCACCTGTAAAAATAGTCAGCAGCAGCTCCATCGCAAACCGCGTGCCACGCATGCTGTACAGTGTGGGGGCATGCAGCAGGAGCTGGCGCAGCTGATCCTCTGTCCAGAAGTCCTCCGCGTCGATGCCGATCCAGCCGAGCAGCCATTTCAAGCTGGCGCCGCTGGCATGGGAGGCTTCCAGGGAACGCGGCATATCGGCGATCTTGCGATCCATGTCCTCCAGCATCGTCTGGAATAGGCTGAGGTAGCGGGATAGAAAGGCCCGCGAGGAGGCTTGATGCTCATAGATGGCGGGCAAATAACGCAGATACGACTCCCGCGGAAAATGCACTTTCATACTCTGAATGACGGGTGCATGATGCTCAGAGCCAACCATTTCGAGATAAATCCACAAATACCGACCCTTAGCCTCGAACAGCAGCGCATCCTCTGCATCGCGGAGCGGCTTGGACCACAGCCCGGCTAGCGCCGCAAACTTCTCACTGGGACTGAGGCTCTCGTCTGCGAGGTAGTCATCCAGACGGACCTTGCTCAGGCCAATGATCAGCTCTTCTTGGTCAGAAGCGTAGGTGCGGATATTATACTGCGTGTCCCCTACAGTCGCGGCCTCTACCTGAATCTTGTGCCACTCTGTCTCCAATTGACCGCTGTCCAGCGCACCGCTTACCCAGACGCCAATCCGGCGACCGAACTCACGCCAGCTTGCTGTCTCCGATACAGGCTGCATACTGTACAGATAACGCTCCTGCGGGTCCCACAGCTCGATGCCATGCCGTGAAGCCATGATTTTCGCGCCTTTGCCGTTACCCAGCAGCGCCCGCTCCAAGACCTCTCCGGTCAGTCCGTATCGCAATAGCTTGTGCACGCCTTCCATACTGCGCATCAGCGCCCAGAAGCCATCCGGTCCGCCGTCACACACAGACAACGTCTCCCCGCTGGGGGACAGGGCCTCCTCACCAGTTAGCACTGCAATCCCTTCCTTGAGATCGATCGCTATGACGCGGGAGGTTACCCTGTCCAGCAGCCAGCAGCGCTGGTCAGGTCCCATCGACAACTCGAATCGTTCCTGAAAAATATCTGCAATATAGATCTGATTATCGATCGGCAGCTCAATCGTCGCCTGCTCCCGGCCAGTAGCCCCAATCTGGAGCAGTTGAAGTGAAGGGGCCGAAGCCACCGAGGCGAGCAGCCAGAGACTGTTGTCATCTGCTGCCGCCATCGTGATCCCCAGAAACGATTCATCCCGCCAGGTATCGCGAACCCATTTGATCTGCGAGCTATCGGCGGACATCGCTTGCAGCATCGACGATTCACCCTGCTGCAGTACGATAATCATATCCTCGGTCACAGCCATCCTTGCCCAGCTGTCCCACTGAGCGCCATTCCAGGTCGTGATCGCCTCGGCATGATTACTGCTCAGCTCTGCCCGCCAGAAGATCCCCTTCTCATCGAGCATGTACCATCTGCCATTGCGGTCAACCACCGTATCCATGATGGGAGAGCTGAGCTGAGGCGGATTAAAATGCCGTCTCGCCATTTGCCGATGTACCTTCTCCCGGCGAATGGACAAGCCTTCCGGACGGCGCTCCAGATGAAACGATGCGCCCCTGTCCCAGTCGGACGGTTGACGGAATGAAAAAAACTGTGCGCCTGTCAATGCTCTCCCCCCTTATCCCATTGTTGTAATAAAGTCGATATCATGCTCGCCGGAAATCACGAGGGCATTGGGCGGAATTCGGATATCGCCACCTTCATCCGTGTGCACATCGCGCCCTTCCGCCATCAGCCACAGATCCTGGATGTAATGGACCCCCGGTACCTGATGGATGATGTCGTAGATGTCGCTTTTGTAGATGGGATGACCAAAAGTCCAGCCACTCGTGTGCGTATCCCCGTAAGGCTGCAACCACCGGGTAAGCGCCTCGCCCACAGCATGATCACGGCCCTGGTAGCGCAGATCCACAACAATCGTGGCACGGACAGTGACCTTGACATACTCCGGCGGAATGATGTGAAAATCGGTCGTTAGCAGACGATAGGGCTCCAAGTGACGGCCAATCGTCTCAATGAATCCCTCGCTCGGCTTGGGCAGCTGCTTCTTGCTGTAAGGCACCACAACTATAGAAATCTTACCGACTGCACGTTCCTCGGGGTACCGTGCAAGCTTGGGGTAATAGCCTGGAATGGTTTTGACCTTGGCAATGCGCAGGCCCGGAATTTCATATACTCGCGCTTCGAGATCCTCGGCCGTGATGCCGCATTTGGGCTGCAATAGGCTAAGTCTGGTGCGCAGCATCGCTTCCTTCATCGTCTCCGCCTCTGCGCCGCCGTAAGCGGGATACAGGTTCGTCACATGAAGGACCTGACCATGCAGCTCGATTTTCTGCACGATATTCTCCTTCACATTGCCCCCTTCGCCGATGCCGGTCCGGCAACCGATCAGACGTATGTTCGGCAGCGCCGAAGCCGGCGGGACCATGCCATGCTCCCCATCCGAGAACAAGAGGACGCCATCCTGCACATCAACGACATAATGCCGGCTGTCCGGACCCGACTCGTCGAAGTCAGGCTTGCGCTCCCAGTCGGTCCAGATCATCTCCCCTTCTTCAGGATTCCAATACCCGACCTGCAGCAGCAGCCGGTCTGCCATCACATCCTCGACCGGAAGCGGCAATCGCTGACCAGATATGCCCGTACCGCTGCCCAGCAGCCAGTGGTCCAGGAACCCATCCGAAACCGCAATGAGACGCACGCCTCCCGCCTCGGACACAGCAAGCTCCGAATCGATGTGCAGCACGGCCTGGTTATCACGGAGATTCAGGTCATACGTTCCGGGAGCGATGTCCCGCCATAGCGTGCCATCTTCGGTTCGCTGGAGCGTCAGCCGCCCCTGTTGAAACAAGGCATGGGTCAGCGGCGCAACAAGCTTGCCTGTCGCTTCCTCCGACTCGAGATCAGACGCGGCAAAAGTCTTGGCGTAACAGAGAGATTCCCCTTGTTCGGCAAAGACCTCATTCCAAATCAGACGTCGAATACGTGGCGGATCGTGGTACTCCCCTCCGGTCATTTCGACGCGCAGCTTCGTGGCCTGGCCCTCCGTCTGGGGAAGCTGAAACAGAATTGGCCCGCTCTGGTGAAAGCTGTACGATTCGTCGCGCTCCAGTGGCAACGGCTCCCAGCTGCCGCTGCCGTCCGCTTGCTCCAGCCAATAGCTCCACACTGTGGTACTCGAAGGGACAAAATGTTTGTAACGCGGCGGTATGCGTACCGTCGGCTCCTGATCCGTCAGCTCGAACCAGAGCGACAGCGGCGTCTGCAGCGGCAGGGGCTCACCGAACACGATCAGCATACTGGCGCCAATCTCCCCCTCCTCGCCAAACGGATAGAAGGGGGCACTGCCAAGCTCCAGATCGTCGGTCACGGCAAGCTCGCCTTCCGACGTATGGACATACACCTGTTTGAGCATGTCCGGCAGCACCGTAACCGGACGGATGGTCTCAAACGGCAGCTCGCCCACCCGCAGCAAGGTGCCGGTTGGCAGAAGCATGGGTCGGGCCGCATTGGAGAAGCTGACCGATGTCATCGCTGGCGTACGGTCGCGAGGCTGCTCGCCCAGCAGCTTCAGGAATTTGCGCTCATGGCTCACTGTGAGGCGGTCCAGACGGAACTGCTGCATTTCAATATGCCATGCCAGCATCTCCAGGAGGGTGATCCCGGGATCATGGGCGTTCTCATCCGTCCAATCAGCCAAGATGCCCGGAATCAAATCTCTTGCTTCCCGGACCAGCTCCTCGAAGCTGCGATCGTCCAAATTCGGTAATGGCAGCATAGGTGCGCCCCCTTTCTCATTGATATTTCAGACTGCCCTCAAAAAGGAGCCTTCGGTCACGGATCGATCTTCCGATCGCTGTTGTCCCCAGATTTCTTGATTCGTAACCGCCCTAGCGGTTGAAATCCGGGGAAGCATATGCTTTCGAAGCTAGCTTTTCTGCGAAAAGCTTTCGGGCGAGCGCTTCGCAGCATATGCTCCCGAAGTCGCTTTCTTCCAGAAAGCATTGACCAGATTCGATTCCGTGCCACTTCGGCATCTCGAGGGCAGCCTGATATCTCGGCCTTACTTCTTCACCTCAACATTAATCCGGTGCTCTCCAGAGACGACTACGCCGTGCAGGATTTCGGAAAGCCTGTCTGGACTTAGCTCTGATGCGTCTCCGTTTTCCACTTTGACCGCTTCAATTAGCAGCTGTGGAATGTGGATGACGGGGCCGATGGACTTCAGCAGGGCGTAGAACATTGACTGATGTACGATCTGCCCAATATTCCAGCCCTTGCCGTCGCTATTGCCGTGGATTGGATCGAGAAACGACCGCAGCTTGATCAGAATAGCCCGCTCCGTTGGAACGATATCTTCCATACTCCGTACCCATACGGTTGCTTTAACCCCAATCTGCAACAAAGCTGGCTCCATCACCTGCAAGCCTCCTGGGAATGCAATCGTTGACGCCGCCTTCTCCAGCAAATAACGCTCAATGTTGCGCTTCAGCTCCTGAAAATGCGCGCCATCACCAATACCCGACTTGGGCAGCACGACGATGGACACCGCGCCCGGCGACCGTTCCATCCGCACATTGCGGCCAGGCAGACATTTCACCTTGGCAACATTGGGATGGGCCTCCCGTGCCAACCATTCGAAATCCGCCGCGGTCACCGCTCGGTTGCGATGGGTAAACAGCTTGGGTCCCCGGGTAGTCGCTTCCTCCAGCGTACCCGCATCACAACCACCTGCAGCCGGGAAGCGATTGATTACCCGATCGACAAAAGCAATGGCGCTCTGCAGGGAGGTAATCGTTCCAGCAGGAACATTGCCCTTCTGCCCGCCCCCTGTCGTGTAGGTCACGCGCAGCGCATCCTCGCTGGTACGGCGATTCCTTGGATGACGATGACCGCTTGCGATCAGGCGCAGTCTGCCGGAAGCCCGGTCGATCATGAAATGCCTGTCCCCCTGACGCGATCGCAAAAACTGGGGAACCTCCTCATAACGGACCCATGCCTTGAGCAGTTCTCCCGCCGAGTCGCGCACCGTCTCGACTGAGCCCGGTCGCTCCGTGGCCAGACGCTGCAGCTCATCGATCGTCAGCGTATCCGTCTCGTCGGCCCAGACGTCAATGGCAAGCACCGGCGTCTCGGACAATTGGTAGTATTCGCTCAGTTCGTCACCCAACGTATCGTAATGCTCGACACGCTCGGGGAATTCATCAGTGAGCTTCTTCTGCTGAATAACCTGGGTGGTATTGAGCGCCGCATCCAGAATCCGGGGCAGCCTCCGACCATCGAGCTCCCGGTCATACCGGGCATCCAGGTTCACTACGCGAATCCAACAGCGCTGGGTGCCGAAGCGGGTATCCATGGCAAAATCCCGCGGTCCCGCAAATTGGATGTAGCCGCTGCGGGTCAGTCCGTTCGTATCGTCAGCGACGACCAGCGGTGCCCAAACTGTGGAGTTGCCGACGCTGCGCAGGTACTCCCATTCCATGAACGGTACGTCTTCACTTGTGACGTGTCGTTGTTTGAGCAGCAGGTACAGTTGAATCGGACCGCGTTCCGGCGGCATATCAAAGCCGATCCAGACCGCCGGGTGCTTGCCTTCCAGACCGATGAACGGCCGGAAAACATCACTGCCTGTTCGTACCTCCGCTGTCCGGTCAGCGACCTCAAGATTATTAAAGGTAAACAGCGTCTGCGGGGCATGCATTGGCTCATCGTAGCCGTAGCGGATACGCAAGTCGGAGAGCACTGGCGTGAAGTAGATCGCATTGGGAGAATAAGCATTATGAATATGTACAATTCGCGCGCGAATCCAGAAATTTTCCTCGGCATTCACAACGATTGGCTCGAGATCAGCCGGACAGCGGAAGGTTACCATACGCTCTTCCTCGCCCTCCCAAGGCTCGCTGAACAGACTGCGGTCCTTGTCCTCTACGGGCAGGATAATCCAGGCATAGCCGTTCCAATATTCCCACGCTACGCTCGTAATGGTAACCGGGTCCGGTTCTTCAACCTTGTCAACGTCCTGCCGCTTCATCACCATCTTCCAGTTGATCTGCGGTGGGCGGTCCGGCATGAGACGGGTAGGGGCAAAGCCAAGTCGAAAAGACAGTGTGATGCTCGCACCACGCTTGGAGAACGGTTCCTGGCCCGCGATATAGAACAGCCCGAAGGGAGCAAAATACGTGCCGAACGGCTGACAGCCATGCGCTGCATCGATTTGGATATCGTTGAAGTATAAACGGTTCGGAGCGATCCCCGCCTCATCATTCGCTGCTGCAAAATGAGTGCTGAGCCGCATACCATTGAACTGCATTCTGCCAAGCTGCGGATCCCCGTCACGCTCATGCAGAGACAATGCCCGGCAGCGAATCCAACGGCCGTTGACCTCACCGAGCTGCGATTCTACCAGCCGTCCATGGTAGAGCTTGATCAGCCGGATGGTCGCCTCGTGCCGGTAAACTCGATCAAATGCTGTCCAGCCTTGCTCGCTCAGGTACTCCCAGACAACCTTCGAGGCGTCGGCTAGCTTCTCCACTGCTTCTGCGGCAGCTGAGGCGTGCTGCGAGTTCTGAAAGCGAATCTCGATGTAGGCGGGATGCTCCACCCAGAACAGGAAGTCATGGCGAATATACATGACATGCTCCTGCTCATTCTCGCCTTCGCTGCCGAATAGCGCGATCCCCTGGTTACTGGCCGACAGCCTGCTCAGGTCGCCTTCGGTGGCTAGGCGTACAATCCGGTCACTGCGCGGACTGACCGCTACCAGGTCGAGCAGACGGGCTGTTGTCAGCAACAGCGTCTGCGCGGTCTCGAAGACGATCGGCTCCGGCTCCCCTGGCAGCTGGGCTGCCAGCTGCGTACCACGCTCGACCACCACAGGCTCCCGCGTCCCTTCCGTCAGGTAAAACGTCACCTGGGCAAGGGCGGGCTTGGCTGGCGCCAGCTCCACATGAAACTGGTTGAGGAAGGCAAGAAAGCTTTTGAACGGTACCTGATTCAGACGCCGGATATTGCCTTCGAGCAAATGCGTAAACATGAGCGCGAGCGCCGTACCAGGGTCCGGATCCTCGGGACTGAACCGCCATTCCGGCGCGTAGAAGGGCGCCATCTTTTTCAGTTGTTCAATAAGTAGTTGCTGCGTGCGCGTATCGATAACCGGGTAAGGATGGTCTAGCTGCGTCCCTCCCGCTCGTTGCTCCTTCATGCCATTCTCCCCGACTCGTTAATTTGATCCTTCGAATAAATAGTACGGATAGACCTGATTGTACAAATTGTTCGTGTGGCGCACCTCATACTGCACATGGATCAGCAGCTTCTCGGGTGTGGCCACGTCCCGTTCGACGCGAACCTCCACCTCATGCACTCGCGGCTCCCAGCGCTGAATCGCCTCGCGAATCTCGGCTTCGATCAGATGCAGTGTAGCGTCATCATTGCCCTCGAAGAGGAAACGCTCGATGCCGCACCCATAGTCGGGCCGCATGATGCGCTCCCCCTTGGGCGTCCAGATGATGATGCGGATCGCCTCGGCGATATCCTCCTCGTGCTGCACCTGCTTAATGCGGCCGGTGGCCGGATCGACCTCAATCGGAAACTTCCAGCCCTTCCCCAAAAACGCCTTGGACACACGCCTAACCTCCCCCGCATAATGATTGCGATATCCGCTGCAGTTCGCCAGCTCGCATGGCCGAACGCTGCAATGCACCTTCTTCCGCTATAGCACGCTGACACACTCGATCAACCTCTGCAACGCACCTTTCTTCCGCTATAGCACGCCAACTCTCTCGTTCGAATGCTGCAACGTTACCTTTATTAAGCTACACCCAGCCAACTAGACCGCCAACTGATAGTGCCGTCGCCTCCATTAGCTCTAACGGCCACCACAGCCGCTATTTTGCCTAAATTGCCTTGTTTGAAAATCTAACGGCCATATGAGCTGCTATTTACATCTTTTTCACCGATTTGGACCATTCTTCGGGCCAATAACCGCGCTGGTGGCCGTTAGCGCAAAGTGAGCCCGTTTTTCCACCAAATAGCTGCACTGGTGGCCGTTAGCGGAGACGGCGGTCGCTGAGCAGTGCGTTCTTTGCTAATCACCACTCACTGTTCCCGGTCCACCATTCGCCTCTTGTCGTTCACCCTCCACCATTTGCAGCTTACAGCTCCAAGTACACGGGGATCGGTTGAATAGTACACCGGCAGCATGATAGACGTCGATGAACGCATGGACCTACCAGCTTCCCCACCATCCGTTTCTTCTCGTTAGTTGATCTTCACCATCGAGCCCTTGATGTTGACGAGGCCGTCGGATTGCAGATCGAGGGAGGCGCCGCCCTTGAGCTTGAGCGCAGCCGTCGCCTCCAGCGTCACCTGGGTGGATTTGATCGATACCGCCTTTTGGCTCTCAATTTTCACGTCGCCCTGCTGCGTCAGCGTGATTTTATTGGAGCCCGCCTTGATCTCGACCTGGCTGCCGCCTTTGATCGTTATCGTCATCTGGCCGTTTTTGTCGTTGAGCTGGATCGTGTCCTCTTTATCGTTTAAGGTCAGATGCGAGCCTTTATTGGTCTTAATGCGCACCTGGCCGCCCTGATCGGTATCGTCGAATTCAAGCTGATGTCCGGCACGGGAAGTCATCTTGCGGATATTGTTCTTGTCATCCATATCATGAGGCGGCTTGTCCTTGGTGTTCCACAGACTGCCGATAACAATGGGACGGCTAATATCTCCCATCTGAAAAGCAATCAGCACCTCATCGTTCACCTCCGGCACAAAAAACATGCCCCGCTTGCCGCCAGCCATCATTGTCGTCACGCGCGCCCAGTCGAGCGCGTTGGTGTCGTCCATTACGGGTATCTTGACCTTGACGCGGCCCAGCTTCTCCGGGTCCCGATTGTCCGTCACCACGCCAACGTAGACACCATGAACAATTCCCATGAGTTGATCATTCACATTCGAAAACGAGTCGTACATTTGCTACACCACATTTCCCTGTATGCTAAAGCGTGTCCAGTATCCGGACCCATCGATTGAATGCGAAGCACTCTGAACGTAGTACGGCTGGTTGAGCCGCTGGCCCAGTCCGTCCAACCGTACATAGCGACCGGCGCGAATTTCGGGCAGCCCGATGCACTCCGCACTGCCGGTGACCAGCTGCATGGCACGCTCGTTCATGACGGCCTCTGCCTTTTGCTGGGCCTCCTGCACGTCAGCGACATTCAAGTACAGCGTTTCATCAAAGCTTCCCATTGTCTTGAGCAGGTCCGCTCCCGTCCTAGTCCCTGAACCGATCTTATTCACCGAGGTCGACGAGCCCTCAATCACCTTTTGGGTTTTGGGATCCCATCCACGCACTTTGACCTCCGTCACTTGATCCGCCAGATTCTGCTCCAGATGCACCCGCGTCAGATGCTTGCCCCAGGACATCGTCATCAGCGGTGATTTCTGTTGATTTTTCTTGCGGAAGTACATGGTCTTGCCGACAACGAAAAATTCATAATTGAGCCCCTTGGCCAGATTCAACAAAAACTGATAGTCATTCACCGGCTTCTTCGGAAGGCTGGCAATTGTGCTGGACGTCGCATCAATGACAAAGCTGGTCGCTCCGTGAGTCTGACCAATCTCCTTGGCAACGTCCGTAATTTTCTTATTGGCCCAGGTCGTCGCCTTGCTGCCGCGCATCATTTTGAAGGACAGGTCCATTCCCGTCACGCCAATCGTCGGCGCCTCGCCACTGGAGAAATCAATATTCACCGCCGTGATGTAGCCAAAAAACAGCGGCTCCAGCCTGTCCGTATACCCGAGATGTACCTCGAGCGGCTTGCCCGGAACAAGCAATTGATCCAGCCATTCAAAATCGCGGCTTACCGGATTATAGGCATTGGCGACTACAAAGCTGACCGTATCGGACGCCGGGGAGGTGGTCGTTTCCACCTGCACCTCGGTAATCGCCATCCCTTCGCGGACGGCATCCTTGTTGTTGATAAACAGCTTGAAGCCTGGCGCTATGAAGTTGCGGTATTTGGTTTCCAACTGGTCAAAGGTGAACTTGTCGCTGCTCAGCTTGATGTTACTCATCGCATACTCATCCTATCCGTAGAGGCGGGGAATTTTGATTACACTGCCGGGCTCCAGCCGCTTGGGGTCCTCGATGCTGTTGGCACGGGCAATTTCCCGCCACAAGCCGGGATCCTCATATTCCTCCGCCGCAATCTGCCAGAGCTGATCGCCCTGCTTGATCGTCCGCTGCTTGGTCCGGTCCGCAGATTGGCGCGGAATCTGCTTGAACTGATCCTGTATGCTCTGCACAGCTTTGAAGGTGACATTCAGCGTTGCCCGAACCGGGATGCCGGAATCCAGAAACATCGTGAAATTCTGGGATACTTTTTCAGCCACACCGCGGAACTGCAGCGATCCCCAGATGAACTTGCAGAGTGGCGGAGCGTGCAAATCCTTGTCTACATCGAGCAAGCCGGTAATCTTGGCTGTATGCGTCCGTACATCCTTGCCAGCCTCATAGGAGTCGAAAAATAAATCCATCGATAACGTCGTCGCCTCACCACTCACGAACTGGGCAATGGGCTGTGACAAGCCGGGAATCGTCTGCCACGAATAGCTGTTGGACGATTCCAGTTGATATTCGCTGGGGTTGAACAACACCTCGACCCGTTCCGGGGTCGATCCGCGCTCAATCATAATCAGTGCTTTTTTCAGCGCCATGCTCACTAACCTCCCGCTGCATTTCTTTCTTGCAATCTGTTACGTCTTAATGATGCTTCATGAAACGGGATTTCTCGTTCCTAGGTCTCGCTTAACGGACACTACGGCAGCTATCTCATGGCAAAACCGGACAGCATACGGCTGGCGGTCAAGGAGCAGTTATTTCCTCGGAAATGTTGGCTTATTAGCTGTATGGCCAGAATTGCTGTTCTTGACCGTTAACGCTGCTTAGGTTGGTCGTGGATCAAATAGCTGCTGTGGTGTCCGTTATAAAAGCAGATGTAAAACCGTGACTGTCAGGGGGATGCCTCCCCCCTACAATCCCCTTCGCTGCTGTTCAAACCGCATACGGCGGGTGATCTCCCGGTACATCTGATCCGTCATGGCCTTGACGTCGACGGCTGGAGTAGCCGGCTTCGTTCGGAGCTCTTTCATTTCACCCTCCAGCCGACTGAGCGACTGGCGGACTACCCGGTCCTGCTCTGCTTGACCAGCGGCTGCGGCCCGGCTGCGCACGGCGAATTCGAGCGGCACGGCCCGAGCTGCTGCGCGCGGACGCCTTTCCGACGGGCGGCTGGAGGCTGAGGAAAGTTGCCGATCGGCAGTCTCCTCTTTGTAGAGCAGTGCCGGCAGCTGCCGCGCCGCACGAGCCGTAACCGATTCCGCGATTCGCGCCGCGCGAACGGTATGTCCGGTAAGCGGCGGCGTGGCGACCTGGAGCGGAACAAGGCCGGATTGAGAGCGGACAAGCATCTGCTCCGTCTGGTTTCGCGCCGAGCTCACTGCTCCTGTAAGTGGCGGCGCGATGGCCGAACGGAAGTTGTGCGACCTGGAGACGGGCTGCGCTGTCGTACGCCTTGCGGTCACACCAGTGCCAGACCCCTGTTGCAGGGACATGGCTGGACTACGGCGCATGGCCTGCAAGGCGGGCCGTGGCGACTGCGGTTGGCGTACAATCTCCGCCCCCCTACGCTGCTGCTCGGAAGGTGCTGCTGCAGACACATGCTCTTGCCCCGTTCTCCCACCAGCTCTGGATTCCACGCGCTGGGACAGCACCGGACTGCGGCGCATGGCCTGCAGAGCGGGTCGCGACGGAGTTGTAGTCGCAGGCAGATGCCCCCGAGTACTCAGCGCCCCTGTGCCTGTATTCTGACGTTGGGAGAGAGCCGGACTGCGCCGCACCGCCTGTAAGACAGGCCGTGCCGGTCGCGGCTGGCGCACAGCCTCTGCCTCCACTCGCTGCTGCGAAGGCGTAACGGCAGTGGACGTCTGCACCTGCGCGACCTTGCTCTCCCGAGCCATGATCGATCCGGCAGCGGTATTCTCTGCCGCCGCAGTCATCGGTCCAGGGGTTCGACTATGAACAGTGGTCGGAACCCCAGCGCTTCGCGCGGTCACATGAGCGACTGGCCGCGTGGCTGATTCGGGCTGACCCGGAGTGCGACTGGAGGGTATCGCCTGACTCGTCAGCCTCGTATTGGTGATTGTTCGTGGTGCCTGCCACCGAGCTAGCCGGGCTGCGACCAGAGCCAGTGCTCCAGAGAGGCGGCGACCGCCAAACGGCGTGCCCGGCGCATTGCCTGCCCGGGAGACAACGGATGCCGCTTGCACCGTCGACCGGGATGCTGACACTTGATTGCCGTCCACAGTGGCTCCTCCAACCGATGGGCCCGGCTTGGCGCTCTCATGTTGGACCGCCCGGGCTGAGGTCCCGCGACCGACAGCCCCTGACTGTATGCCCGTATGGCTCGTAACCGTGCGACCGGATAGCCGTTCCATTGCCGAGCCTCCCTTAGCACCGTTGCGGGCACCCTGCATGGAGGCCTGTTTGTGGATGAGTCGCTCAGCAAGCGAGAAATTCAGCAGCAAGGGATCGCCTAGCCAGGCCGATCCGATAGATTCAACTGAGCGATCCGCCACGCGATGGAACGGCAGGGCGGCCGATGCCTGACCGATTGAACTGCCTGCCGATCTTGGGGACAAATTCGCAGGAGCTAAAGTTCTAGCGGTAGCCATCACTACAGCTCTCGCTTGCGGTTCTGGAGCCTGACCGGTAGTCAGGCCGCCGGAACGCCCCAACCCTGGCCCCTGCTGCTGACTTCCGGTTGCCGAAGACCTGCTGTTTCCACCATTTCCAGCACTCCCAACCGCAGATTGGGCACCAAATGTTCGTGATTCACGCTGCGGGGAACTGGAGGCTGCCCCGTTGACCCTATTTCCAGACCTTGCTGGCTGTGGCGGACCGGGAGCAACAGTCCGCCGATGCGTGACGCGCAGAGCGCCGCGAGCCGCAATGTAAGCAGCCGTCGACTTGGAGCCGGGCAGCGGATTCGGTATCGTGCGGCCAGCTTTTGTCTGCTCTCGCCGCTCCTGCGCGTGAAGAGCTGCCTTCTCGGACGAAACCTGCAAGCGTTGCAGCAATCCTCTGCCGCCTGTCAGTTGCTTGGCATGCTCTTGTATAGCAGGAGCAGCTGCAAAGCCCTGCAAACGCGGAGCCGGGACCGAACCTGCCACTGTACGCAGGAGCCAATTCCGGATGCGCCCACTGCTGCTGACCAGCATGCTTCTGTCGCTAATTCCCTGACCTGGCTTAAGTTCTGCCTGCTGGACAGCGCGTTCTGTCCGCCGCTCATCAGGCTTCACAGGTCCCTGCCTGAGTCGTGCCTCGTCAGCAATCGAAGGGGTCGATGAGGCCATACCCGGTTGCTGCCCGCTTCCATGCACGACTGGACCCGAAGCGCCACCATGTTTTGGGGAAGGATGCGTCTCGGACGTGCCCTTCCCAGGCTGTGCAACGCCATTCTGGCGCTCAGGCTTCGTCGTCGAGGCAGTAGGCGATTCGTTGCTCGCACGCGTAGTCTGCTTGCTTCGTGACCGCATGAATCCAGGCTGCTGCTGATCCGAGCGGGCCGCTGCGCCTCCTCTTTCCCTTGTGGAATAAATGAGCGTGGCGGCCTGTCTTCTGCCGCGTCCTGTCTCTCGGGAGCGAGCGGCTGTTGTGGGTTTTTCAGTCTGCAGACTGCCTATGGGACGGCTCCGGGAGGGCAGGGCAATGATGCGTACCATGTCGGACAACCGGCTCGCTAACAGTCTGGACCTGACGGAATCAGCTAGTTGTGAGTAACCACCAGCTGGTGCTGACCATCTTCCCGCGCTGCGGAGGCTGGTAACGAACGCCAAATCCCTCTCGTTCTGACGAGGTGCCGTTGCCTGCTGCCGCAAACGCGAGGTCACCTCGTCAGGCGTCTCCACGATGTTCACCGTTCCGTCCAAGCGTGAGGACTGACGCACTGTGCCTTGTGAGGCCAGGCTCTCGCCTGGCCGGTACGGCTCCGTGCCAGTTCCCGTGCTGCGCCGTACAGTCGCCGAGGCTCCACCGGTGGCAGCTGGAAGCAGCTGTCGCCCGGGAAGCAGGCGAACCGCTGCCGTTGGGCGGGCCGTGGGAGCTGGCAATACCACCTCTTTCAATCGCGCAGGTTGCGGCGAACCAGACACTCTGCGCGCAGTTAGACCAGGTGCGGCAGCGGTATCAGCTGCCTCCTGTCGTGCACGGCGACCGCGCGGCCAGGCAGCCATCCGCAGATCGCGATGAACAAATACCGCCTGCCGCGAAGATGCAGTCCCCGGCCTGCGGACAGCCTGATCCCTGTGGATCGTTCCTGAAGCTGGCAGCCGGTCTCGCAGCTGGCGCTGAGCCGTATCCGCCGCCTGCGTCTTGCTGTCCGTCTGTCGGGTGAAGATGGAGCTGCGTCCCGGCTCCCGACCAGACCCATGATTACCAGAGGGGAAGCTCCCGCTCCTTTCAGAAGGAATCGGCCGACGCACATATTGCACCAGCGTCTGAAGACGTGTCAACCGCTCATAGCTCACTCGAATGGTACGTTCTGTCGTGCGCAACAGCCGTTCTTGCCTGCTAATCATACGTTGCTCAACCAGCGGCTTTGGTTCAGCGATGAATGTCCGAGATGCTTCTGTCCCGCTCTCTCGAATAGTGCCCGTAGCCTGTCGATCTGCAGCAGATGAAGTTGATGGACGTTGATGCATTGGCGCATGTTGGTTCGCTATCGGACGTGTAGTCCGGCGAAGCGCCTCCAGCCGGGCTGTCTCCGTTGTAAGCGTGCGGACCGCTTGCCGCAGCTCTGCTGCCTCTAGCTGGGCACGTTTTCTAACTTGAGCGACCGCTGCCGTATCTGCCTGAGCAGTCAAGGGCGCGGCATTGGCCCGTACAGTCACTTGCTTCGCAGATTGCGATTCCCGCGATCTAGGAGCTTCCAGTTGGAAGGTTTGCAGCAGCTTGAGATAGTAGTTGGCATAATTGGTTTGCAGACGAATATGCAAGTCCCGGGTGCCCCGCCCATTCGCAGCCCGCGTGGAAGGAGTCAGGTAGACAAAGCCCGCTCCGCGAACCGAGCGGTTGACCAGCCAGCCGTATTTGCCTGTCAGGCGACTCGCGAATTGCGGGTCGATCAAGGCTATATTATTGATAGGCTGAGGCTGCTTTTTCTTCATCTGACTTCCCCCCTTTCTTACAATACCTTGAAGCCGTTATGTGTTAGTTCAATAGCTTCTAGTGCGACCTCGCTGCTGGAGGCGTTGAAGTCTGGGCCCGACCATTTGGTGGGATAGGCTTCATAGAAATTCCAACGGCGAAACTCCTGCTCCAGCTCGTCATATAAAATGATGGATCCGCTCTTGCGGACAATCTTGCCCTGTAGGACCTGGCTGTACCAGTTCCATAACTCGTTGGTCAGTGTCATGCCTCTTCGCAGAACTAGCGGGGTCAGACGCGTTCGCCCCGGCAGCCGGTGTACATACTGATTGAGCCCGCCTTCGGCATGCTCGTAAACCTCAGTTTCCACGGACAGTCCGCTAACCTCAGAGAACCCCGCGACCAGCATGCCGTCCAGTTCAACCATGAATCGATAGGCGCCCACGACATGGGAACGTTGTTGGGAATTACGGCTCGACATGTTGCTTCCTCCGCCCGGCGTCTGTTCGCCGACTTCTTGTACTCTTACATTTTAAAAATCGAATGGATTTTTGCGGTCCGGCTCATCGTTCATCTTGCGATTGATGCGCGAAATTTCCTCACACCAGCGCCGCCGCTCCTTGTGCTCCATATTCATAATCTCGTCATGCGGCCAATGGAAATAGTACGCGATAAATCCGGTTTCCTCGTAGAGCCGTTCTTCCGGATAGAGCGTTACATTTCCCCCGCCGGTTGCAAAAAAGACACATCCACCTCATGCTCATGATCACACTTGGGACAGATCGCCTTGACGCTGAGCTGCTCGGTCTCGTTGATCTCGCGGTAGAAATTCTGAAGGAAGGCCAGATCGGCCGTAAATAGCTTTTCGATGGTTTTGGTATCGACAGCGCGCAAGTCACCCAGCTTGGTAATGACCCGGGCCAGCAAAATAATGGTCAGGTAGCCGGGGTTCTGCTGAACGCGTGGATCACGCATGGGCAAGATCTCATCGGCAGCTGTCGCCAGCCGCATGATGCCGCGCCGGTGCAGGTTGCCGCTCTCATCCACATAGCCGCGGGGCAGCTCAAATTCATATTCGGTTCTAAAAGACATAAGACACTCTCCTCAAGCATTCATTTTGTATCCAGCCAAGCTATTATGAAAAAAGTGGCCTACGGTCATGGATCGATCTTACGATCGCTGTTGTCCCCAGATTTCTTGAATTTTTAACCGCTGTAGCGGTTGAAATCCGGGGACAAAGGCGAGCGCTACGCTTCTCCAGATTCGATTCCATGCCTCTTCGGCCATTTTTCTAACGAGCACATCTGAGACTGTCAAAAACTAAAAGTTTTTCTGTTTAACGTCCACAACACGAGGGTAATGGAGTGAATAACAGACTTCTCGCACCCGGCATCCGAGGTAAAAATAAAGTCACCGACAGTCTCACATCTGCGCGTTAGGCAGTCTGGAACGTTGCAGGAACAAACAGTTTGGGCGGTTAAACGTCTGTGGTAGGTGTTAACCGCAACAAACGACGTCGTTTTGCTACATGCAGCCGCGCTTGCGACAGCGCGGCCAGCAGTTGCATCAAACCTTCGGTTCATCCGTGGATGATACGAGTGGCAGCTCGATCATCCACATCATTGATTATTGTGTACGAAGCATACCTTCATGCGCGAGCTCCAGCAGCTCGATTGCTACCTCGGAAGCCGTTGCGTTGAAGTCAGGCGCCGTGTACTTGGTAGGCCAAGCTTCGATGACCTGCCAGGTTGCGACGTCCTCGCCTTCTTCATTAATACCGATGATCGTTACCGTTTTACGCTCAATGGTACCCTCAACGATACACTCCTGGACCCACTCGAACAGGTCCAGTGAATCGGTAGCGCCCCATTTCAGAGAAATGTTGCCGTACTTCGCCAATCCAGGCAGTTTGCGCGGCGTAATCACGTCCGTGCCCTCCCGGTATTCAATCACATCCAGCGAGGCGTCGAAGCCGGAGACTTCGCTGAAGCCTGCCTGCTCGATGCCCTCTACTTCGACCCTAAACCTAAACTTGCGATATGGATCATTGCGTTCGCCCGCCATATTCTAACTTCCTTTCACCTGTAAGGTAGTTCAAAAAAGGTAGTTCAAAAAGTAAGCCTTTAATTACACACCTAACTATTGCTCATTCGTTTTCTGCGTAATGCGGAAGACCACGAACTCTGCCGGTTTGACCGGTGCGATGCCGATGATGCAGACCAGACGGCCGTTGTCGATATCATCCTGGGTCATGGTGCTGCGGCTGATGTCGATATAGAACGCCTCCGACGGAGATGATCCCATCAACGCTCCACCACGCCATACACGGGTGAGGAAGGCATCAATCGTACGATGCACGCGTGCCCACAACCGCTCGTCGTTCGGTTCGAAGACGACCCAGTTGGTGCCCGACTTGATCGATTCCTCCACGAAGATGAACAGGCGGCGAATATTAATGTATTTCCAGAGGGCATTCGAGGATGTCGTGCGCGCTCCCCAGATGCGGATGCCTTGTCCCGAGAAGCTGCGGATCAGGTTGACGCCTTTGGGATTCAGCACGTCCTGCTCGCCTCTGTTGTATTGCACGTCCAATCCGGTCACGCCACGGATGACTTCGTTTGCCGGAGCCTTCTCGACGCCGCGCGTACTGTCACTGCGGGCATAGACGCCAGCAACCGATCCGGATGGCGGAACGAAGATGTTGCGTTTCTCGAGCGGATCAAATACCTGCAGCCAAGGGTTGTACAAGGCCGCATAGCTCGAGTCGAACAGCTCGCGGTGGGTGAGCACATCCTGGATTTTGGTCTTCTCGCGCGGGATGTCCAGCACGGCGAAGCGGCTGCCTAGTCCCTCACAATGTGCAACCAGCGAGAGCTGTACCGAAGGATCGGTCACGCCCGGTACGGCCATGATGCTCACTTGATCGTTGTCTACAAAGGCCTGGATGCCTGTCCGTTTGCCAGGGCCGTTGTCCTCGCCCATGTATGAGGAAGCATCAAGTCCGCTCAGACTGCCGTCGGAACCACCAGCAAGCACGATGATGTATGGCGCCGCGTCCTTCTTGAACAGCTTGGTCAGCTTGGCCTTGCTGTCAGCCGTTACCGAGATCAGTTCCGACTTGGTTAGTACGGTGTCGACATAGTTGGCTGCACCTGCATTGAAGGAGCAGGATTCAAACGTCTCCGACTCGGAGCCGTAAGCGACGTTGACGGTGAATTCAGCTGTGCTCAGCACCTTGACTGGCAGCAGTCCCACATCAACCGGGTCCTCTGGGAGTGCGTCATCCAATTCGAGGATGTCGTCCAGCACCTGCACCACATTAGCTGAGGTTACCGCTTCTCCGTTGGAGAAATTGACAACGTCGCCGACGTTGAAGCCCGAGCTGTTCTTGACGCGGTACTTGTTGCCGCCCAGGTCTTCGAACACCTGTGTTTTGGCTTTGCTCGCAGATTCGATAATCACTTTGATCTGATTGCCCCAGGCTCCCGGATTGCGGGCCTCGATAGCGAACAGGGGATCATCGCTGACGGCGACAGCTGCATCGGCAGGCACAACCCGCATGATGTAGGCGCTGGAACCTCCGTTTACAAAATACTGCTCTACCGCATACGCAAGATACCGGTAGGTTCCGAACTGCTTATCGGACAAGTGGGAGCCAAACGTTTTTCTGAACTCGTTCATGTTGGTTACCAGCAGCGGCAATCCTTCGGACGGTCCGCGCTCGGCTACGCCGAGAAAGCCAGCGACACTTGTGCTGACGCCTGAGAGCGGCTGTCCGGCACTATCAAATTCCTCCACATAAACCCCTGGCGAAAAATATTCGGCCATTGTTGTCGCCCGACTCACAGAATACGCAAATGGGCCGCGTAGTTGTGAAATCGGTTCCTCCTTTCGTGACTTTAAAATATGCAAGATCGGGCCCTTAATGGTTGTTCAGAGCTCGGTGCCAAACACCAAGCGTCTTGAACGCTCACTTGATTCAAGCCGTCGATCAGTGCTACATGGTTGGTGCCTGCTCTTCATGCCTCCGCCACCAGCTTACTTGCGCTTCAGGTTGAACTGGCGTTCGCGGACACGGGAGACCGGCTTGGTGCGAGTGGATTCGAGGAAGACGGGGCCTACCCGGCAGCCGAGCGACAGCTTGTACGGCCCATTGGGAAACAGGCCCATCAGCGTATCGAGCGGCAGCTCTTCTCTCACGATCCGGATGCTATCTCCGCTGCCCTTGAGCGCGCCCACCAGATCGTCGTCTTGCAATATATTATGATCGTGCAGCAGCTGCATCGTTTTACCGATGATCCGCTGCTCGTCAATAGCCCTAGTCAGTACATCCGAGCTGGAGTGGGCGGTAACCAGATAGAACAAATCGAGCGCCATCGGCGGATACCGCAGCCGGTCGCCCTGATCGATCATGTCACTGCTTCGCACATCCATATTTTCTTTGATGTCATACAGATACAGACTGAGATTCATGTCACCCTTGTCTTGCGGATGCGCCAGCCCGATCCCATCGGTATGCGGCACGAGATCGGGCACCAGCCCTTCCCGCAGCATCTTGATCAGGGACAGGCCCGTGTCGGCGACCAAGCTATAGTCCGCCACAGCGGATCACCCCTTCCAATACTGCGCGTAGGGACCGAATCGGTCCTTCATCAGCAGCTTGCCCGTCTTCTTGTATTCTTGAATGACGCTCTCCAACAGTCGTTGCATCGACAGCGGCTCCCCCGCCTCGGCAGACAGGAACGCGGCCGAGAGGACAATGTTCTTGATCGGTGCGCCTGTGAGCTCGAACGTCTCCGCGAGGAAAGCGTAATCGATCTCCCCGGCTGGCATCGCTTGCGGAATGGCCGAGCGCCACAGGCGCTCACGATGGTCGCTATCAGGAAAGGGAAAGCGGATAATATATTGAATTCTTCGTACAAACGCATCATCGAGGTTCTGAGAAAAGTTGGTTGCGAGAATAGTGATGCCATCGTATTCTTCCATCTTCTGAAGGAGGTAGGAGGTTTCCATGTTGGCGTATTTGTCGTGAGCATCCTTGACCTCAGAGCGCTTGCCGAACAGCGAGTCCGCCTCGTCGAAGAACAGGATGGCCCCGCTCTGTCCGGCCTGTTCGAAAATCTCGCTTAGGTTCTTCTCGGTCTCCCCGATATACTTGCTCACCACGCGAGAGAGATCAATCCGGTACAGCTCGGCCCGGAGCTCCTTGGACATGACCAGCGCGGACATCGTCTTACCCGTTCCCGGCGGACCGGTGAACAGCATGCTGATGCCCCTGCCGTAGGGCAGCAGGCGGTCAAATCCCCACTGACTGAGCACCGTGTGGCGGTGCACCAGGCGGTTACACGCCTGCCGGAGCAGCTGCATCGCATCCGCCGGCAGAATGAGATCATTCCAATCCAGCCGGGACTCCATCTTGACGGCCTTGTCACTCAGGCGATGCCGCAGCAAGCTATAGGCAGCCGTCTGGAGCCAGTCTCCTGCGCTGCCGCCTTCACCGCTGGCCTGCCGCCAATCCGACAGCTGCAGCGCATATTCGGTCGTGGCCTTGATCTGTCCTGGCGTGAAGCGGAACTTGCCCGCCAGCAGCGCGATCTCCCGTTCGTCCACAGCGAGCAGCGACGGCGTCAGCTGCTCCCATAACCGTACACTATCGAGCATATCCGGGAGGGCAAGCGGGATGTCCAGCCAGACCGATCCCGGCGGCCGCACCGGCGCTTTGAGCGCCGCATCACTCAGCCAGAACACATCCCCCGACCAATCGTTCAGCTCTTGGAGCAGCAGGTGGATCCGATTATCGGAGGCTGTACAACGGAATGCCGGAATGGCGTCTTGGAGCCGGGCTTCGAGAAGCATCTGCGCCAGTTCGTCGCGCAGCCTGTCCGGTTCCTGTGCAGCCTGTGCAAGATCCCACTCCAGCAGCGCGCAGCCGAGGTCGGCGCAGAGGTGTCTGGCCTGGAAGGTCTTACCGCTGCCGGAAGGGCCGTGCAGATTCCAGTGAACCGGATACTCCGCACGATCACGCGCATAATCGCGCATCCGCTGCCGCAACTGATCCTGTATAAGGGGAGGCTCCAGTAAGCGATTGCTCTCCAGCCCATAGTGGGTCAGTCCAGTGAGGGTATCCTGTACCCGCCAAGGGAGATCCAGCAGGAAGCTGACTGCCCGGGGTCGCAGCACCAGCGGCTCTGACAGCATCGATACGTCCTTCCTCGTCTGCGCGGACGTCATCTCCGCGAATAGCCCCCGGAGCGCGCCGCGCGTCTGTGCCCAACGTTCCAGCAACCGCTTGCGCTCCCCAGGACTACGGCTGCTTAGTCGCAGCATCAGATCGAGTGTCAGATGCTGGCTGGACATATCATCCTGCAGATAGCCATACAGTCTTATGTACTTGCGATTGGCATGAGGTGCGAGCGCCGCAAGCAGCATTCGCGAATCCTGCTCTGTCAAGCCCAGGACTGCCTGCAGCCGCAGCAGCGGCACCTCGCGTTCAGAGGTCGATTCTAACCGCAGCCGAATCCGTTCCTCCAGTTGATCCAGCAGATATGTCTGTTCCGCTGTCAGCATCAGATAGGGTTCATCATCGTCCAGCAGCGCCTTGGCTTCCGTGTCCGACAGATACATGCCGCGGAAGGCGCCAGCTGATCCGTCCAGCTCCTCCGGATGTTGCATCATCCGCTGCATTTCAATCTCCAGAACCACATCCAGCCTGATCCATTCATCAAACAGATATTCCGACAAATTCGGATACGGAGAAGCCTCTTGCGTCTGTGTCATTCCAAGCTCACTCCCCCGAATGCTACTTCTTTCCATTGTCGTTCTAAATACTCATAGGCGCAACAGTTCTTTCGACCTATTCCAACAATTTTTGCGTCGTCAGCCATAATTTAACACCATGAGCGCTTGATCATCATGCTGCGGCATGCCAGCGGCAAACAACTCGATGGTTTCCGATAACCGAAACACGATCTCTTCCGCAGAACAACCGACCGAATGCGACAATTGTTCTGCCAGACGTTCGGCCCCGAACCAATGACCTGCCGAATCCTCGGCTTCTGTAATGCCATCCGTGTAGAGCACGAGCGACTCACCCGCCGAGAGCCTAATATGGTTATCGGCATAATCCGCGTCCGCGAATATACCGATCGGAAGATTTTTGTGTCCTGTCAGAGCGTTTGCTCCCTGTTGACCAACGACATACGCCGGACAGTGGCCAGCATCGCAATATTGCAGCTCGCCACTCGCCGTATCCAGGATGCCGAGGAACATCGTCGCGAACATGGTCGACTCTTCGCTGCTGATCTCCCGATTGATGTGAGCGACGATTTGGGATGGTTTGAGAGAACCATTCGCCTTCGCCCGAATCCAGATCATGAGTCCTGACATGAACAGCGCCGCAGGCATGCCCTTATCTGAAACGTCGCCCAAACAGATAAGCAACCGCCCATCGCCAAGCTCCTGGTAATGATAGAAATCGCCCCCCACCTCACGGGCAGGCTCAAGGGAAGCGTTCAGCTCGACTCCCGGCATCCGCCAGGAAGAGCCGGGCAGATAGCTGCTCTGGATCTCTCTGGCAATCTTGAGCTCGCTCTCCAGCCGCTCCTTGGCCGCCGTGGTTTCGCGCAGCTGGAGCATCGACTGCTCCAGCGCTTCGTAGAGCAGCATATTTTCCAGCGCAATCGCCACCGGAGCAGCGATGTCCTCCAACAGCCGCAGCTGAGCCTGGGAGAACGCACCGCCACCTTTGCGGTTGATGACCTGCAATACCCCCAGCGTCCGCTCGCCGGAGCGGACCGGCACACAGAGCATGCTGCGCGTAGGCATGCCTACGCGGTTCGAGACCCGGCTGGACCAGCGGGCATCGCGTGCGGCATCAGCGATTCTAACGGATTGGCCGCTGGCCGCCACGCTCCCGGCGATCCCTTCCCCTGGCTGCAGCCGGATCTGCTTCACCTCGCCGCCCCGCTCCCCGGTAGCAACCTCAAAATATAGTTCGCCCGTGCTTGCATCAACCATGATGATGGAAGAAGCTTCGGCATCCAGCGCCTCCTCCGCAGTCTCCATGATGATCTGGAGCAGCTCTCCGCGGCGAAGCGTGGAGTTTAACCGCAGGCTGATCGCCAGCAGCTGAGATGAGCGCCTGCGCTCTCTCGCCAGGAGCATGCCCGCCCCCGCAGCAGCCCCGGCCAGCGCCGTAGACAGCCATGCCTTTCTGCTCATCTTAGCCCTCCCCTTGTGCAGAGACATGGGCTAGTGCCGCCTCCAGCGTATCAAACAGCGGGAAGATCTGGGCGAAACCGGAGATATCCAGCACCTCACGCACTGTATCTCGCAGCAGGCAGAAACCAACGCTTCCGCCATCCGCCCGGCTTTTCTTGACGGTGAGCAGCATGACGCGCAGACCTGCACTGCTCACGTACTCCAGCTCGTCCAGCCGGAAAACGATGCGGCGGCAGCCTTCGTCCCACAAGCGCAAGAACGCCTGCTCCGTCTGTGCCATCGAGGCGCTGTCGAGCCGCCCCCTCCAGGTGACAACTGTCACCTCCTCTATCTGCTGCACTGTCATTTCCATGCCCTATACCTCCTCTCGATCCTGCTGCTCTATCCGCCTGGTTACAGCCATTATTCCGCCCTACAGCTTTTCACCATGCGCAGCACATTTCGCTCTTCCTTGCGTTCGTATACCACTTGATTCATCGACTGCTTCATCAACCAGATTCCCAGACCACCAAGCGCTCTCTGCTCGAGCGGCAGCGTCAGATCAGGATCAGGATGCTGCAGTGGGTCAAAAGACTGCGCCTCATCTGTAATGGTCACAATCAGCCTGCGAACCCCGCTGCCCTGATCCAAGTTTTCCAACGTATCCGGCTCTGGCTGCTTGTGTTCTGTAAGCTCCAGCGTAATCTGGACTGACCCGGCTGCACCCTCCCCATATCCATGTCTAATAATATTGACGATCCATTCCTCACAGGCCAGCAGGATGCGACCTGTATCCTCTTCCGGGATGCCCTGGCTTAAGCAAAACGCCCGGATACGCTCCCCCAGCCGCTCCCACTCCGCCAGCGAAGCCGTGATGCACAGTTCGATTCGATTCACCGTATCCGGGCTCCTTTCGTAAAAGTGCGTATTAGCTTAGCTTCAGCAGCAGATGCTCCAAATTACGCAGACGCTGGCTCACCGACCGCAGCAAGCCGACTCCAATATCGGGGTACAGACGGACCAGCTTGGCGGCTTCCTCGCCAGCAATTTCCAATACACGCACTTCACCCAGCAGCGCTTGCGCAGATACGACAGAGGGATGTTGATCGAACAATCCGGCTTCGCCGAAGGTCTGACGCGGTCCGAGCAGTGCGAGACTGCCCTCCACGCCTTCATCATTAACACCGCTCAGTTCCACTTGCCCATCAACAATCATCACCAGCGAGCCCCCACTCTCTCCTTGACGCAACAGGTAATCCCCTTCCTGGTACGACTGCTCCTCAGCAATACTGGCGATCCGCCCCAGTTCCTCTACAGAGATTTCGTGAAAAAGAGGGACCTGCTTCAAAAATACGATTTTGTCGAGCGCGTTCAAATATTCCCAGGTCTGTGCCAATTCCGTATCCCCCTCCATTGCGCCAACCTTGACGAAGATGGCCTGCAGCCACGGATCCGTCGGTAGCGTATGCGCAAAATCAAGCGTACTCTCCAGCGCCGCACGCACCTCCGCCCGCTTGGCCGCTCCCTGCTGGATACTCTGGTAATAGAGCAGGAGCGCGCCCGCCAGTCGTGGATGGTTCATGCCTTCGGATAAAATCTCGAGCCCATGGTCGCGGGCCTCCTCGGCCCCCTGCTCGATCGCTTGCCGTAGCTGAGGAATAGAGCGCTCGTCGCCATAACGAATCATGATCGTCCAGATCGTATCCAGCAGCATGCGGTTCACCTCGTTGCGCCGCTGCCGGGCCAACTGCGTCCACGCTTCCTGGCCTGCTTCTTCGATGCTCTCCAGGATCCGGTTGCCCGCACACAGCTCCATCAGCTTGCGGATACAGGCCGGCGCTACCAGCTCAGCAATCTCTGCATCCGTACCGATGACATTGACCGTAAGTACAGCCGCCCGCCAGATATCCTCATTGGGCGAATCGATGAACCGCTTGAGGTCAGCGACCTTTCCTGCTTCCTGGAGCGCCTCCTCAATAATGCGACTCATCTCCCGGTCCGCTCCGACCAGCATATCCATCAGACTCGTCACAATGTCGCTGTCTCCGATTTTGCCGATGGTACGGACCGCTTCGTATTTGAGCGCCATGGACGGATCGAGCATGCACAGCATCACATCGTAGAGCATGGACGTCAGCCTTCGCTCCCCGATGAGCCGGCAAGCCGCCAGCGCATGCTCGCCGCCTTCCTGTAGCAGCTGCCTCAGATCCGACTCCAGCTCCTCGACCTGCTCCCATACGCGCAGCGCCTCTAGCCGCACCGGCAGTGCCGGATCACGGTAGGCCGCCTGCAGCCATTCCGCTCTGTCCGGCCGCCCCGAGCCGGTCAGCTGGCGGACCACCACGGCCCGCACACCCTCATCGGGGTCCTGCAGCCATTCGCGGGCCCACCCTGCAGCCATCTCCCGCCAGCCATCGGCATGAACGGCAGCGAGCGCCAGTGCTCGCACATCGCCTTCGTGGCGGGCAGCGAACCTGAGTAGCGTATCGGCTGCAGCCGCATCCGGCTCCTCCGCCAGCCACTCCAGCGTCATCCGCTGGGTCTGCCGGTTCGATGCCTCCAGCCTGGCAATCAGCGCTTTCCTGGCATCCTGACTGCGCAGCGAAGTCACGAAGTCCTGATACCGGTTCCTGATTGAACCGGAGGCGGCGTGCAGGTAATGCAACAGCTGCTGCATGTAGAGCCTGCGGATGAACCAGGCCAGTACGACCAGGCCGCCCGCCATCATCAGACCTACTAGAGCTTGACCCGAGAGACTCCAGCCAAATCGGGAGTGCAGCAGCGAGACACCCGAGCCAAGCAAGATGCCAGCCGAGGCGGACACGCTCTGTGCTGTGAAACGCAGCCCGTCGCGCTGCTGCTGCGGATACATTTTGAAGAACAATTGGAAACTGGGTTCAGCGAAATAAAAAAGCAGTAAATAGGTAAGGCAGTAGCCAAGGGAGACGGCGAACAAGGCGCTAGCCGTGCCCGCCAGAGGGGCTACCACAACAAAACTGAGGAAAAACACCGCCGTCATGGCCAGCACCATATTGCTGGCACCGAGCCAAGCCATCAGCCGGGCGGAAAACAACTGCAGCACAAACGCACCGCAAAATAACACGATCACCATCAGACCGTAGAAGGCCGTCAGCTCCTCTTCCGTCTGAAACACGGTCTGGGCTGCGGTGAAGTATTGATATTCCATGATGTAATAAACCGCTGGCATCAGCGTCATGACCCCAAGCACCACGAGCAAGAACGGAGACTTCAGCATGAGCTTCATCGACCGACTAACCGCGCTTAAGTCCTCGCCTTCTTCCTCCGGAGCTAGTGCCGAGGGCAGCAGGTATTGCTTGAGGGCACTGCGAAAGTTGGGGAAGCCGAGCAGCAGAATGACCGCGCTCAGCAGGTAGAGCAGCTCCGCTCCAATCAGCGGGGCCAGCCCCCGGGAGAGAATACCGGCCACGATGCCGCCAATGATGGCAAGCAATACGAAGACGGGCATGACTCGCTTGGCTTGCTGGGTTGGGCAGAGGTCAAAAGCCGTGCTCCACATCAGGAGTGTCTGCTGCCTCACAACGAAGCTGGACAGCAAAAACAGGATAAAATAGAAGAAGGACCATTCCATACCCGTCAAACGAAACAGAAGCAGCACGGCACCTCCGGTCAAACCGATTCCTACAAATAGCAGATAAAGGGTAATCATCAGACGCCGCTTGGGCACCCGTTGGGACATATACGACAATAGCCAGCCTTCCAGCGGCAGCAGCAGCGCTTCGATGATATACATGATCGGCAGGAACTGCGTCCCGACCCTGCTGTTGAAAATCCCCATATACGCCGTATAATTGACCATCTCCGAGATCCCTGCCAGCAGAAATACGACACCCATCACCATGATCTTCCGGCGATCCTCGAACCTGAGGTTAAAAAAAGCCTGCAAACGCGCTGCCACTTATGTCTTCCACCTTGCTTGTCGATATAGTCTAGCCAAGTCGTGCAGCAATCAGCGCCGCCGCCTGTTGCTCCTCTGTCCCATCCGGAATCGCCAGCTGCTTGAGCGCTTGACGGAATGCTTTGTCCTTGCCTTCCTTGGCCCCGCGGGCAAGAAACGCAGCGAAGCCTCGCATTAGAAAAGCAAAGCAGTCGGCAGCGGATCCAAATCCTGCCGTCTTCAACCGCTTGGCCCGCTGCTTGTTGCGCCGCGCTTGAGGATAGGGGCCGAGACTCAGATAACGGTCGACGACCGCCTCCTTGTCGGGACTACCGCTCCGGTAGCGCTCAACAATTGCCGTTACGGCCAACGAACCTTTGATACCGAGCAGCAGTCTTGTCCAATATTCGCCGCTCCTGCCCGCCAGCATCGCCAGCCCGGCATCGCTGGCCTTCGTGGCCTCAGGCTTGGCGCCATCCGGGTCTTGCCGCCCCTCGCTGGCCGATCCGGTCCCTTGCTCCTTCGTGATGCCTTCCGTTGAACGCCCTGCGTCTGCTGACGCAGCAGCATCCTCTCCCCCACCCGCAAGACCAAGGAGCGAGAGCAAGGCGGCTGGCAGCCCGCCGGTTCCAATCTCCTCCAGATCACCGTCCGACGCCCGCTCCTCGCCGCTTCGGGGTTCACTCTGTGGAGACTTTCCTGCTGTGGGACCGCCGGGAACCAATCGTTCCGCCAGCTGCATCCCGTCCTGCACCGCCGCCCAGTCTACCCATTCCCGCTCCAGAAGAGGCAAGGTCATCTGACCGGTGAAGGACCGGACGGTAAGATTGCGATAACGAATCATCCGGTGCATGGCCAGCTGCTTTTGAGCCGCAGACAGCTGCCCGAAGCGCTGCATTAGCATCGTTTGGTCCTGCTTGCCTGCCTTGTAATTGAGCCATAGCAGAATCTCCCGATACGGATGGAGCAGCCCTGACGGGTTAAAGCTGACCTGCACGGGCTCCGCTCCACGTTCGCGTTCATCCGCCTCCTTCTCGGACTCGCCGTGCCGCAGCTCGACATGCTTAAGCTCCTTCACACGCCGTTCGAACAAGTCCAGATCAAGTGTATATTGCTCGCTCTGCAACGCGGGCTTGCCTAATGTATTCAGCAAGGCTGCCCGCTTCTGCGGCATGGTCAGAGCATAGAAGCGGCGCAGCAGCTCCTGGCGGCCGTCCGCCTCTACGTGCGAGAGCAGCCAGCGCGCATAGCGCGCATACTTGGGCTCGCGCGGCAGCAACGGACCGGAGCCCGAGACGGCCACCGATTGCGCCATCCGTCGCATCGCCTTGTTGCCGATTGCGCGCTGCAATGTTGTCGATTGCATGTCTTCGGAGTCAGCCTCTTGGGCAGCTGCAGGTCGCATGATTTTCTCCTCTGCTTGCTTATCCGAATTCGAGCCGACTGGCGGCAGCTTCGCATATGTACGTGTCATCCCGTGCCCTCCTGCGATCGCACCGCGTTCGGCATTGTGTGATTTGCTGCCGCTGCATGGACCCATGACAAAAGTACCGTTTCAATTCTAAAGAATTCCTAAAGTTTTGTTTATTCTACATCCCATCCTCTTTCCCCTGCCAATGTGTAAAAAAAATGTCGATTCCGCGCGACTCATGAAAAAAATGTCAACACAGTCCCAGGACTCTCATGTATAATCAGGACAGATTGATTTACGGTACGATACTCTCGCTAGGAGGACAGCGCATGGCCCCGTTCCCTTCTCTCTTTTCCAGTTCGAAGAAACCCTCGGACCAGGACCGGCAGAATGCTCCGCAGCCCCAGTCCCAGACGACACCACCCGTTCAGAGCGGACAGACCCAATCCCCCTCAGATCTGCGTAATACGCTGCAGCGGGCATTCGGCAATCGGAACCTGGCTCGCAGTCAAGCCTCCCCCGGAAGTGGCGGCAGCACACCACCCGCACCGAGCGGCCCCACTGAGGATCAGCTGCGCGAGACAGACCTTAATCTGCAGAAGGACTTGACTGCCGACAGTCTGGCCAACAAGTACTTCCAGAAGCTGCAGACCGCTACCGCCACAGAGCTCACAGAATTCGTCACCCGGGACAAGCAGACCGCTGCCCTTCGTGAACAGCTGAGAAACGCAGCCATTGCTGCCGTGCAAAAGCAAGTGGACGAGAGCACCACAGCCAGTGACCAGCAGAAGAAAGATGCCAGGACCCAAGCCGAGAAACTGGTCGACTCCAAAAATGTGCTAGGGGATACGTTAAAAAAATATGCCAGTTCCACCGCAGCCCCCCAACTGGACACTAGTCACAAAACCAGACTGCTGAACAAGGCGAAGGCGGGATTCGCCACTGTTGCCCCCAAAGCTAGTACACCACTGCAAAAGCAAATTGATGCAGCTACGAAAGCGGCGGACAGGGAGACGGCAAGCGAGGCCGAGCGGATTGGCGATATTACGCTGAATAATAGTAAGAGTGTCATTCTTCTGGACATGCAGGGCGATTTGTCATCGGTCAGCACTCATATCGATATCAAGACACTCGGTACGGAGGAAGCCGCGCTGCGCGAAGGACTGGAGAGCAGCCTGTTCGACCAGGCCACGATTGATAACATCTACACCAGCAAGCTGGCGGACCCGATTCGCCAGGTGGTCTTGCTCAAGCTTGGTGTAGGAAGAGGCGCATTCCGCAGATCGGATGAACTTAATATTTTTCGCGATAAGCTCAAGGAAGCCGGACGTGCCCAGGCCCGAACCGACATTGACAATCAGTTGGACACTAACAGCCTCACCAGCGGCAAGGGCGCCGTCGGCAAGCAATACTACGGCATGCTCGCCAAATCGGAGGCTCATCGTACCTCCAAGGGCTCGGTCGATAAGGTTATGGGAACCCATGCCGATGAGATCATCAAGCAGGTGTTGCCGAAGGATCAGACGACAAAGGAACTGAAGGAAGCTGCTCAGACCTCCGCTTATAGCGTAGCCAGAAGCCATAAGGATGCAGCAGACAAAATCGCCAAGGCTTCCCGGGCGGGAGCCCAGACCAAAGCCGCCGAGCTCTACAAGATCGTCATGCCGAAAGCCGAGCAGGAAGCCCGTAAGGTGACCAAGGGTGACAAGGAGACGGGTGCCGGACCGGATCTGGTGAAGCAGGATGAGCTGGTCACCAAGGTCGGCGACCAGGTCACGATTGATGATATTGCGGGCAAGGCCATCAAATACGTCATTGAAGAGGACTCGCTGAACAAGGGCTTCGCCAAGGTTGCCTCTATCATCGACTTGGCGGTACCGGCAGCCGGGGATTCCGCTTCACTTGAATTCGAGCTGAAAATCCCGATTCAGGCTGGCGCCTACTTCCTGATCTCTCTGGGAGCCGAGGCCGAAAAAGAAGAAGGCGAACTCTCCCTTGAGTCCGAGGTGAATATCGGCGCTGGCTTCGGCGGCTTCGGTCTGGATGCCAACGCGCGGATCGGCTTCTTCCTGGCCGCCCAAGGCAGTCATTCGCACAGCGCTGTGAATCTGATGTCCTACGGCATGTACCGGCAGATGCGGATGTTCTCCGAAGGCGCGGCCGACGCGCTATGGGGCCATGGCGGCAAGTCGGGCAAGAGCAAGCTGGAGGAAGCCGAGCTGTGGGCGGCCATGATCGAGCAGCAGGAGATGACCAATGAAGACAATCATGTCGATGTGGGCATGACCAGCCAATTGGCCGCAGAGGTGAACGCCGGAGTATTCGAAGCGGATATTGCACTCGGCCACAAGCGGCTTAACCGTTACGACAAGGAAGCAATTGGCAAGCGCTCGGCGCTGTTCGGCGATGCGACGGATACGACCAAGCTGGCCGATAAAGCCGCTGCCCTTGCCTCCGGCTCCAAGCGCCGCACTCTCGAACTGGAAAGCTCCTTGTCGGTTGAGATCATGGGGACCGGCGTCGATTTCGGGGTCGAGCTGGAGCTGGCCTGGATGGATGGAACGCTCCGGGAGATCGAGGTTGCCATCAAAGCTGGCATTCCCTTCGAGTTCGGCGAAGAAACGACGGGGTGGGCCACCACGTTAGCCAAGATTGTGACACCGGCCTCCGGTCTATTGAAAAACCTGGTCGGTGAGGCCCAGAACGCGAAGAAGGATAAACAAAAAGCCAGTCATGCAGGCGGCGTAGCGGATATGGCTACAGATACGCTGTACGTCGTGCCTCAGTTCGATGCCTGGGGCGAGAGCTTCGCCTCCAAGTTGCAGGACAATGATGAGGTTAACGAAACGATTCGCAGTTGGTTTACCAAAGAAGATCTCGACACGGACGAGCTCTCCAACAAAATTGCGCTCAGCAGCACAATGGACTTCTCGCTCAACATCAGCGTGGAGAAGGACGACAGCGGCAAGTTCGGGGACTGGGAAGTCTCGCTGGAGATTGGCCAGACCAAAGGTCTGGAGATCGAGGCCGGCATCATGACCCTTGCCATCGAGAAGTCCAAACGCCTCGGCAAGCTGGCCTTCGGCAAGGAAGACGGCGCCTTCGGCGTCAAAGGCGGACTCTTCGGCGTCGAGAAGACTTAATTAGGCACGGGCGCTCGCTGAGGCAGTACCCACGCTGTATTGTGGTGGCGTGAGGCGGTGTGGCGGTGGCGTGGCGGTGGCGTGTGGTGTGACGGGGTGCAGTGGCACGCTCTGCAGCGAAAGAAACTTTCGTTGGAGTGCACCATGCGGCGGTGGGACGATCTGCAACGAAAGAAACTTTCGTTGGAGTGCACCATGCGGCGGCGGGACGCTCTGCAGAGTAAGAAACTTTCGTTGGAGCGCATCATACGACGGCCGGACGCTCTGCAACGAAAGAAACTTTCGCTGGAGTGCACCATGCGGCGGCGGGACGCTCTGCAGCGAAAGAAACTTTCGTTGGAGCGCACCATATGGCGGCAGGACGCTGTGCAGCGAAAGAAACTTTCGTTGAAGTGCATCATACGACGGCCGGACGATGCGCACCGAAAGAAACTTTCGTTGGAGCGCACCATGCGGCGGCGGGACGCTCTGCAACGAAAGAAACTTTCGCTGGAGTGCACCATACGACGGCCCGACGCTCTGCAGCGAAAGAAACTTTCGTTGGAGCGCACCATGCGGCGGCCGGACGCTGTGCAGCGAAAGAAACTTTCGTTGGAGCGCACCATGCGGCGGCCCGACGCTCTGCAACGAAAGAAACTTTCGTTGCAGCGCACCATGCGGCGGCCCGACGCTCTGCAACGAAAGAAACTTTCGTTGCAGCGCACCATGCGGCGGCCCGACGCTCTGCAGCGAAAGAAACTTTCGTTGGAGCGCATCATACGGCGGCCCGACGCTCTGCAGCGAAACGAAACTTTCGTTGGAGTGCACCATGCGGCGGCCCGACGCTCTGCAGCGAAAGAAACTTTCGTTGGAGCGCA
>NZ_KB899682.1 GCF_000378385.1 Paenibacillus daejeonensis DSM 15491
AGGCTTGCAGGCAGGTTGCCTACGTGTTACTCACCCGTCCGCCGCTAAGTTTCAGAGAAGCAAGCTTCTCTGAAACTCCGCTCGACTTGCATGTATTAGGCACGCCGCCAGCGTTCGTCCTGAGCCAGGATCAAACTCTCCATGATAGAAAGCTGAATAGCTCATTTCTTGCTGGTATTGCTATCTGCAACTCCGAAGAGTTACAGGACATTTCGCTCGTTGTTCAGTTTTCAAAGAACACATTTTCTTTCGTTGTCGTTGCCGCCGTATCTCTCAGCTGCAACTCTTATACTATATCACAGTGCCGATCGTTTATGCAAGCTTTTTTTTAAAAAAAACTTCCTGATCGACTTTCGTGATCATCCCACCGCCAAAAGCGGCAAGAAATAATATATCACGCGCCGATACAGGAAGTCAACAGTTTTTTTCTAACCGATTACCCGTGCTGCAATATCTCCTGAATGTACAGTTGCCGCTCTGTCGTCAGGTTAACGATATTCCCCTGAATGGATACCCATGGGCGTGTAGGATACGTACGATCAGAGAAGACAATCTCCCCAATCCGTTCATCACTTAGCCGCACGATCATCCCGTTATGGAATTGGGTGGCCTTCTCAATAAACATCTGTACATACGTCGGATCCAGCTTGCCAAAGGACTCCTTCTGGATTTGCTCCATTACAATGTAAGGAGAAGCTGCTTTGCGATAGCTGCGTTTAAGAGTCATGGCATGGAAAATGTCTGCGATCGCAACAATCCGGGCGTAAGGATGAATATGCTCTCCAGTCACACCCAGCGGATAGCCGCTGCCGTCCACCTTCTCATGGTGCTGCAGAGCTGTGAGCTTAACGCCCTCATTAATAGCCGGGACGGTCTTCAGCAGCTGGTAACCATGTACGGTGTGCTGCTTCATCTCCTCAATCTCCTCTAACGTCAGAGAGGAAGGCTTTTGCAGGAGTCCTTTGTCGATTTTGACATTACCGATATCGTGGAATAACCCGGCCATGGCTACCTGCATCCAATCGCGCTGAGGCAGTCCTACCCACTGGGCCAATAAATAGGAGGTCATCGCCGACATGAGACTGTTATGGAAGATATAATCCTCCTCAGCAGCCACTTGTGGCAGAAAGGTAAGGACATTATACTCCTTAATATGCTGCAAGAGCGCCTCCAGCCTCGTCCGGATCTCCAGAATCGGGAGACTTTGCCCTGTCGTGAACTGGCGGTAGATCGTCTTCAGCAGCTCCAGCAGTGCGTCATATTCCTTGTGCAGAGACGTCTTCTCCTTGACGGGAGTACCTTCAGCAGGAATTGTCCCCACCTGCTCCATAGCCCCTTCACGTGCTTCGATCTGGACGCTTGGAATGAGAAAGGCATTCAGGATTTCGACTTCCCGAATGGTAACGACCTTTCCTTTATGAAACAAAATCCCGCCTAGCGGCGTCTGGACGTCCTGCGTAATTTTGTCGCCAAGCTTTACTTGTGACAGATGAATACTGGGCATGCCTGTCCCTCCTAAGTCCATTGCCAGTATGGCCCGGGATAACCGGGAAACACCGCCCCGTTATTGCTCGGGCGGTGTCTCGTTACCTTCATTGCCTTCGGCTGCCTCAAGCGCCTCCAGCGTAGCTTCTAATTCTTCGTTGTTCTCACTGCGGGCGACACGCGTAACGGTGGCTACTGCATCCTCATCACGAATATTGATGAGTCTTACCCCCTGCGTATTACGTCCCATCGTAGAGATCCCTGACATGCTTGTACGAATCATGGTACCTGAAGAAGTCATGATCATCAGATCCTCTTCATTCTCTACAACCTTCAAGGCTACGATTGGACCGTTCTTATCCGTAACATTGAGCGTCTTGATCCCTTTACCACCCCGGCTCTGCGTCCGATACTCAGGAATCGGCGTCCGCTTGCCATAGCCTTTGGAGGTCACAATCAAGACACATTGATCAGGTACGATAACATCCATCGCGATGACGCTGTCGCCCTCATCCAGGCTAATGCCTTTGACACCAGTCGCTGAACGTCCCATTGGGCGAACATCCGATTCCGGATAACGAATCGACATACCCTGAGCTGTACCCATGATAATCTCTTGCTTGCCGTCCGTCAGCTTGACCCCGATCAGATCATCATCCTCGCGCAGCGAGATCGCAATCAGTCCGACCTTCCGGATGTTCGCATAGTCCTCAAGCGGCGTCTTCTTGACAATCCCCTGCTGGGTAGCAAAGAAGAGATAATGATCCGCATCGAAAGCTGGCACCGGAATTACCGCATTAACCATCTCTCCCTGTTCAATCTGGATCAGGTTGATGATTGGTGTACCGCGGGCCGTACGGCTGAGATCTGGAATCTCGTAAGCCTTCAGTCGATAGACCTTGCCTTTGTTCGTGAAGAACAGCAGGAAGTGATGCGTATTGGTGACGTACAGATGCTCGACATAGTCGTCATCCTTGGTCTCCATACCAATTACGCCCCGTCCGCCCCGCTTCTGGCTGCGATAGGTAGTCACCGGTAGACGTTTCACATATCCCGAGTGAGTGATCGTAACGATCACGTCCTCCTGCGGAATCAGATCCTCGTCCATGATTTCCTCATCGCTCAAGGTCAGCTCGGTGCGCCGCTCGTCTCCGAAGCGCTCTTTGATCTCATTCAGCTCTTCGCTGATGATCTGCAGCACAAGCTGTTGATCCGCCAAGATCGCCTTGAGCTCTGCGATGCGACGCAGCAACTCGGCATACTCGGCTTCGATCTTGTCCCGCTCCAAACCGGTCAGACGCTGGAGACGCATGTCCAAGATCGCCTGAGCTTGTTCGTAGCTCAGCTCAAACCGAGTGATCAGGCCTTCACGAGCTTCGTCAGCTGTCTGCGATGCCCGGATGAGCTGAATGACCTCGTCGAGATGATCGAGCGCAATCCGCAAACCTTCGAGAATATGCGCACGGGCCTCCGCCTTTTTCAGTTCAAACTCGGTCCGTCTGCGAATGACTTCAACCTGATGCTCCACGTAGTAATGCAGCATATCTCTGAGGTTGAGCACCTTGGGCTCGCCGTTTACCAGCGCAATCATGTTAATACCGAAGTTCGATTGCATCTGGGTCTGTTTGTATAGATTATTCAGAACGACATTGGGATTGACATCGCGCCGCAGCTCGATGACGATCCGCATGCCGTTGCGGTCGCTCTCATCCCGCAGATCGGTAATCCCATCGATTTTCTTCTCGCGGACCAGCTCTGCGATTTTCTCCACCAGCCGTGCTTTGTTCACCTGGTAAGGAATCTCATGAACGATAATCCGCGCCTTGTTGCCATTCTCTTCAATCGTAGCACGTGCCCGCATCGTCACCGAGCCACGTCCAGTTGAATAGGCCTGACGGATGCCTTCCTTGCCCATGACAATGGCAGCCGTCGGGAAATCCGGTCCCTTAACGTACTCCATCAGTTCAAGCGAGCTGATATCCGGGTTCTCAATCAGCGCCTGGACGCCGTCGATCACCTCAACAAGGTTATGCGGCGGAATATTGGTCGCCATCCCGACCGCAATCCCCGAAACCCCGTTAACCAACAGGTTGGGGAACCGGGCAGGCAGGACAGCAGGCTCCTGTTCTTCCCCGTCATAGTTCGGGACGAAATCAATCGTCTCCTTGTTGATATCGCGCAGCATCTCCATTGCGATCTTGGACAAGCGTGCTTCTGTATACCGCATCGCCGCCGCCATGTCACCATCGATCGAGCCAAAGTTGCCATGCCCGTCGACCAACATATAACGGAGCGAGAAATCTTGCGCCATCCGCACCATGGTCTCATAGACAGCAGAGTCTCCGTGCGGATGATATTTGCCGATGACTTCGCCGACGATCCGTGCAGATTTCTTGTAAGGCTTGTCCGGCGACATCCCGAGCTCCGACATCGCGTACAGAATCCGTCTGTGTACCGGCTTGAGGCCATCCCTGACATCGGGAAGGGCACGGCTGACGATGATACTCATGGCATAATCCATGAAGGAATCTCTCATCTCTACGCCGATATCACGATCGCGTATCTGGGAATTCAAATGCTCTTCGGCCATGCTTAACCTCCTGACATATCCTAGCGTAAGCGGCAACCCACCTCTTGTACAGTAGCCGCCGCCTCGCGATTATACCTGTTATTCTATTCATTTCTCTTTCACGGCACAATTAAACCTTCCGCCGCAGCTAGGTATCCGCCGCTCCTCTTGTCCCCAGTAGATCATAGGATAGAAGGAAGCTCTATGTGGTCACCTGTGCCCGGCAGCCGGTCATTCGTGACTGTCGCACTAAACTTTATTATACCATTCCTTGCTTCGGAAGTGTGCACCCTCCAGGAATAATATTTTCAGTATTTGAACCGAAAGGTGGAACCATCGTTGGCCATTCAGCGTGTCGTAAGCAAATGGAGCAAAACTAGCGTACTGCTCGCAGATGATTCAATTGCAGCTCATATCCCGCTCACCCGCAAACTGTCCCATGATTCGCTCTCGGCTATGCTAAACCAGCATGGCATGGTCTATGTTAAGCCGGATAGCGGAACTTTTGGCATCGGCGTCATTCGGGTTGAAGCAATCGGCAGCTCTAGCTACCGCTATCAGGAAGGAACACGGGTCCGGACCTTTGAATCGTATGACGCACTCTATCAGAGTCTGAGGCAGCTGACCGGTAAACGCACGTACCTGGTCCAACGGGGCATTCATCTGCTGCGGCACCGTAAACGTCGCTTCGACCTTCGTGTCATGGTGCAGAAGAGTCCTCGCGGGCAGTGGGAGACAACAGGCATTATCGGACGGCTCGCCCATCCCGGCAAAATCGTCACCAATTATCATAGCGGCGGGACCCCCATGGCATTCGGCGAGCTCATGGCGACTCACCTCCCTCAGGCAGAGCACCGCAGCTATGCAGCTCGACTGGAGAAGCTTGGCGTACAGGTGGCCCGCCGCTTGCAGTCCTCCTACCCGGGGTTGAAGGAGATTGGTATTGATGTCGCCCTGGATACGCAGCTGCGGCCTTGGATACTGGAGGTCAATACGAAGCCGGATCCCTACATCTTTCGCAAGCTGAAGGACCGCAGCGTCTTCCGCAAGGTGTACCGGTATGGCTTGGCCTACGGACGATTCCGGCGCAAGCAGACCTCCTAGGGCAACAACAAATGTGTGAGACGAACCGGGAAGATGCTGAGGTCTTACCGCACGCCTTCCCGGTTCTAACGCTTGCCACGTCCATAATCAAAAAAAGAAGTCCCTTTCACAGGGACTTCCATCCTTTTATCGCTCCGAGGTCTCGAACCGACTATTCTTCAATCATACGGTAAAAGGCTTGGCAGGATTGGCTGAACAAAGATTCCAATCGCTGCAACGGCTCCTCGTACCCGGACTCTTGGCGCAAGCTTGCCAGCCGCTCGATATCGGCCAGGACCTCAGCCAGGGCAGACATGCCAATACTGACACTGGAGGATTTGATATGGTGCGCCAGTTGCTCCGCCTTCTCGTACTCCGCCTCCAGGATATGCCGTTTGAGATCTCCCAGCTTGGACGGGGTCTCCAGCTCATACATACTAATCAATTGCTTGAGAATGTCACGGTCGTCCTCGGTCCATGGTTGCGCGACAATCTCCTTAATCGTAGGCCGGTGCAGCAGCTCATTCATTTCTTCCTGCAGACGGTCCTCTGCTGAGAGCTCCTGATCCGGCAGCCAGCGGTTCAGTATTTCCTTAAGCTTGCTAAGCTGTACAGGCTTGGTGAGATAGTCGTCCATGCCTGCTTCCAGCGCACGCTCCCTGTCGCCCTTCATAGCATTGGCCGTTATCGAGATAATCGGTACCCGGACGTTGCCTGGCTCTACCCGCTCCAGCTCACGAATCATCTGCGTCGCTTCGAAGCCATTGCGCTCAGGCATCTGATTATCCATCAGAATCAGGCCCGGTCGGTGTTCCTGCCATTGCAGGATGGCTTCCTCGCCATTGGTAGCCAGGGTAATATTCGTGAACCCGAGCTGCTGCAGCTGCAGCATGGAGATGCGCTGGTTAACCGCATTGTCTTCAGCCAGCAGTATCCGCGTCGACAGGTCTTTGCGCTTTAACTGCTGGACATTGCCGCTAACCTCGCGGACTTCCTCGCGTCCCTCCGTTTTTGCCTTGTCCAGCTCCACCTCTACCCAGAAGGTCGAACCGCTGCCTTTTTCGCTGATAACCCCTATCGTTCCGTTCATCATTTCCACTAGACGCTTGGAGATGGACAGCCCCAGGCCAGTCGAACTGTTCTTCGTAGCAAACGATTGATCCACCTGGAAGAACGGCTGAAACAGCTTCTTGCAGCTCTCCTCATCAATGCCAATGCCGGTATCCTTCACTTCAAAACGAATATTCTGCCGCGTCCCGGTGTCAGCCAGCAAGAAGAAACGGATATCGATCTGGCCGTCCGATGTAAATTTGATGGCATTGCCCACAAAGTTGATCAGAATCTGGCTCAGCCGATTGGCGTCTCCCACCAGATATTCGTGAATCTGAGGATCCAGGTAGAAGGTCAGGCGATCTCCCTGTTCCTTGGCCCGGGTCTGGAGCAGCTCCGTCACATTGTTAATCATGGTATGAAGATGAAAGATTTGCTCTTCCAGCTTCATCTCACCGGCCTCAATCTTGGAAAGGTCGAGAATATCATTGATGATGCTGAGCAGCAGCTGCCCCGAATCGAGAATAACCGATACCGTTTGCTGCTGCGACTCATTAAGCGGGGAGTAAGTGAGCAATTCAGCGCTGGCAATGATGCCGTTCATCGGGGTGCGGATTTCATGACTCATGGTGGCCAGGAAGATGCTTTTGGTCCGGTTCGCCTGCTCCGCATTTTCTTTGGCCAGCTTCAGTTCCATGTTCGTCTTGGCCAGCTTGCGCTGCAGGGACACCAGTTCATTGTTCAAAGCGGAGAACTCATCGTAATTTTTGAGCTCCTGCTCCATTTTGAACACCATTTCCTGCGACAGCTTCTTAATTGTTTCCCGTAGCGAGACCATCTGCTGGTTGTTAATCTTCATCAATTCATCGTAAAAAAATGAAAAATTGGTGTGGTACGTCGATCCCACGACCAGGGCACGTTCTTCGAACATCCCGCCGTTAAAGTAGAACAGTTGGTTGCCGTGTCCAGTGTTGAGATTGACTTCCCAGTTGAACACGGCTTGCTGATTCTGCAGCTCCGTAAGAAACTCCTTGAACTTGTGGGCATTCAGTTCATCCATCACCGAGCGGAAGCTGTGTCTGGGATCCAGTTGGTCGGTGATTTGAAGATCGTCTCGAATGATCTCTATGATAGCGCCATCGGTACCGCATAATAAGGCAATGACTTGTCCCTGATCCTCGCTCACCGCTCATCCCCCTACAATCTGTTCCTTATCTATTTGCTCACCAACAATTCGTTGGCGGTCTCAATCGCCACCTTGGCGTCAGGAGCATAGCCATCGGCTCCGACACTCCTCCACAGCTCCCGATCAATGTTGAAGGGAAGTCCCCCGACCAGGATTTTCACTCCTTTGCAGGCTTCATGCTCACGAATCGTGGCAATCAGCTCTTTGGCTAATGTCACATGATAGGTCATCGTCACAGACAACGCCAGCACATCGGCTTGCCTTTCGACTAACGTATCGATAATAGCCTTCGCCGGGACATTAGCCCCGGTGTAGTACGTATCCCATCCATGCATCTCGAACATATCGGACAGCATGCGCAATCCAATCTCATGCAGCTCCTCGCCTACGCAAGCTGCCACCATGCGCGGACCTGTCGGTGTATTCGAGAAAATATACGGATACAGCTGCGACATAATCGACTGGGTCGCTGCCGTAAAATAATGCTCTTGCGCTACTGAAATTTTGTTGGTCTGCCACAGGCGACCAATCTCATATTGCCCCTGCTGAAAAATATGCAAGTAAATGTCCATAATCGGCACCTGGCGTTTCACCAAGTCCATAATCAGTTGGCTGGCACCCGTGCGGTCCCCGCCCAGCAGGAGGTTGGTATAATTCTCAGCTTCCTGACGCAATCCGCTTCGCGACAGGTGAGACTCCTCCGGCTCCAGTGGGCCTACAATTTGCTGTAGTGCCTGCTCAATGTATGGATTAATGACCTCCATCATCTGCGCCTCCAGCTGCTCTGCCATGACTTGCTGCAGACAGCGGAGATTGACCAGCAGATCGTCGGACGTAATCTTGTATCCTTCCAGAAGAACCTTCAGCCAAGTAATATAACTGGCGAAGAGCAGCGGACTCTGGATTTGGATACTCTGCGACAGATAGCGGATATTATACAGCGTATCCTGCCTTGTTTTCTTATATCCCGCCGGACCGAATCGATCTTCGAGTTCCGGCTGCATTTTATATTGTCTTTCAGTTACTTGGTCAGCCAACTCGTCACAACGGGTAAGCAGGTATTCGCCTGCCGCGCTCATTTTCGTTTGCAAGGTTGTCATATGAGTCCTCCTAACGATGAAGCACGTCTTTTGTCCCTCAACCATCGTGGCTCACCCTTTATCTTACTACAAATGACGGAGTTATCCCAACAATAATGTTTTAAAACTACAAAAGTTCATGAATATTTGGTAAATTCTACATTATTTTCTCCTGTTCGACATGCCAAATGACCTATACCTGTCAAAAAAAGCCTGCTTTCCGCCATCGCTCTACAAAGCGTGGTGAAAAACAGGCTGTATGGATCGTGCTAGACGTCCAGGTTTTTGACATACTTGGCGTTGCTCTGAATAAAATCGCGTCGCGGCTCAACGTTATCGCCCATAAGTGTATCGAAGACGGTATCGGCTTCGATTGCATCCTCGATCGTCACCTGCAGCATGCTCCGGCTCTCCGGATCCATGGTTGTCTCCCACAGTTGGGTCGCATTCATCTCGCCCAGGCCTTTGTAGCGTTGTACGTTAACTTTGGCGCCTTCGCCAAACTCAGCCATGATCTGCTCCCGCTCCGCTTCCGATTGGGCATAACGGACCACTTTACCACGCTCCAGCTTGAAGAGCGGCGGCTGTGCGATGTAGATGTACCCGGCTTCGATGATCTCGCTCATGTAGCGGTAGAAGAACGTCAGCAGCAGCGTCCGGATATGGGCGCCGTCAACATCCGCATCGGTCATAATAATAATTTTGTGATAACGTGCCTTCAGGATGTCAAAATCATCGCTGATGCCGGTACCGAGCGCCGTGATGATGGCTCGAATCTCAGCATTGCCGAGGATCCGGTCCAGTCGCGCCTTTTCGACGTTCAGGATTTTTCCACGCAATGGCAGAATGGCCTGAAAGTGCCGGTCCCGGCCCTGTTTGGCCGAACCACCAGCAGAGTCACCTTCGACAATGTACAGTTCACTGATCGAGGCATCCTTGGATGAGCAGTCCGCCAGCTTGCCCGGCAGCGAACTGACCTCCAGCGCGCTCTTGCGGCGTGTCAGCTCTCTGGCCTTACGGGCAGCTTCCCGAGCCCGCGCAGCAGACAGCGCCTTCTCCAGTACTTTGCGGGAGACCGAGGGATTCTCTTCCATGAACTCCTGCAGCTTCTCGGCAAACAACGATTCGACTATACCGCGTACCTCACTGTTGCCCAGCTTGGTCTTGGTCTGTCCTTCGAACTGAGGATCCGGAATCTTAACCGAGATAATCGCTGTCAAGCCTTCACGGACGTCATCGCCGGAGAGGTTGGAGTCGTTGTCACGAATCATGCCCGCCTTACGAGCATAATCGTTGATGATGCGCGTCAGAGCGCTTTTAAAGCCGGATTCGTGCGTGCCGCCTTCATGCGTATTAATATTATTGGCAAAAGAGTAGATACTCTCTGTATAGCTGTCATTGTATTGCAGCGCGATCTCCACATGAATGTTGTCTCGATTGCCTTCTACATAAATTGGTTGTTCGTGCAGGGCCTCACGGTTGCGGTTTAAATACATGACAAATTCCTTGATACCGCCCTCGTAGATGAACGTTTGTCCCGAATCGGTACGTTCGTCATGCAGCGAAATTTCGATTCCTTTGTTCAGGAAAGCAAGCTCGCGAATTCTCGACTGCAGCGTGTCATAATCGTAGACTGTCGTTTCGGTAAAAATATCGGAATCCGGCTGGAAGGTAATTGTCGTACCCGTCGTATCACTCTCACCCACGACCTTGACATCGTACTGTGGCACCCCGCGGCCATACTCTTGCTGATAGACACTACCGTCGCGGCTCACCTTGACAACCAAATGCGAAGAGAGCGCATTGACGACGGAGACACCAACGCCGTGCAGACCACCGGACACTTTGTACCCTTCGCCGCCGAACTTGCCGCCGGCATGCAGCACGGTCATTACAACCTCCAGGACGGACTTCTTCATCTTCGCATGCTCGCCAACCGGGATCCCGCGTCCGTTATCGATGACGGTGATCCGGTTGTCTTCATGAATGATGACCTCAATCCGGGTACAATAACCAGCCAGCGCCTCGTCAATACTGTTGTCTACGACCTCCCACACCAGATGGTGCAGACCCTTGACGCTGGTAGAGCCGATATACATCCCGGGACGCTTGCGGACCGCCTCCAGTCCCTCCAGAACCTGTATCTGACTCTCATCATACGTATGTTGATTAGATGACATGCTTCTTCCACTACTCCTCTCGACTGCTCACACCTGATTCCCTGCCTAATTCGCTGCGAAATGATGCGCGCGCTTCTTCAGCGTGGAGGATGATATGGGTGAATAATATATTTTTTGCTTGGTGACGACGATCGATTTGGATTCCTCTTCGCCGATCACTTCTACGTTTTTGCGCTTGCGAGCACCCGCAACAAATTGCTTTGACAATTTGGAGGATTGCTCGATCGAGATGTCAAAAATCGCCACGAGCTCCATGGCCCGAATGATTTTTTCGCCGCCCAAATGGATGTACATCCGATCCACCCCTTTACCTAACTTTGTGATTGTAAGCGGATGCCGCCATTACCTGGCGACCTGCCCTTCCTTCACATGGTATACGCCGGCGTCATGGAGCTTGTGCACCTCGACGCTCTCCAGTCCTGTCGTTGTGATAAAGGTCTGAACCTTGCCTTGAAAGGTCGCAATCAATTGATTCTGCCGATTCTGGTCGAGCTCTGATAACACATCGTCCAGGAGCAGCAGGGGATACTCTCCGATCTCCTCGTGGATCAGTTCAATCTCTGCCAGCTTAAGAGATAATGCAGTCGTCCGCTGCTGGCCTTGCGAGCCATAGACCTGGGCTTCCTTGCCATTGATGAAGAACGCCAGATCATCGCGGTGCGGACCGATCATCGTCATGCCTCTGCGCAGCTCCTGATCTCTAACCTGTGATAACTTTATCATAAATTGATCAAATAAAACAGATTCATCTTGGGAGGCATCCACCTCAAAGGAAGGCCGGTACTGGATCTGCAGCTCCTCGCCGCCGCTGGTGATTCCGGTATGAATCTGCTCGGTCCAGCGCTGCAGCTTATGAATAAAGGTTTGCCTTTTTTTCATCATTTTAACACCATGCTCGGCCAACTGGGTATTCCAGACCTCCAGCATGGCTTCCTGCACGGAACCGCCGAAGGCAGATTTAAGGTAATTGTTGCGCTGAACCAGCACTTTGCCGTACTGCTGGAGCGTATACAAATACCCGGGCTGGACCTGCCCGATCTCCATGTCGAGAAACCGCCGCCTGACGCCCGGTGTACCTTTGACAATTTCCAAATCCTCCGGAGCGAACATGACCACATTGAGGGTGCCAACAAAATCGCTCAGCTTGCGCTGCTCCAGCCCGTTGATTCTTGCTTTTTTTCCCTGCGAGGAATAGCTCAGATCCAATTGAACGTTGCCGTACTTCTTCTCCACCTCGCCCCGGATCCGGGCCGTATCTCCCTGCCATCCGATCAGTTCCTTATCCTTGTTGGTCCGGTGGGACTTGGTGAGCGCCAGAGCAAAGATTGCCTCCAGCAGATTGGTTTTGCCCTGGGCATTAGGTCCGACGAACAAATTGACAGCATGTCCCGTATCGAGCTCTAACGCTTCATAATTCCGGTAATTCTGTAAATTAATGTTTTTTAGTCGCACGCTTCGATGGCCTCCTGAGAACTGCCCGCAGCGCTTCGCAGGGCGTTCATCGCTTGCCGACTGTGAACGCGCCGTAACCGGCGATCTCGATGCGATCCCCGGGATACAGCTTGCGGCCGCGGCGGTTGTCTGCCTCTCCGTTAATGAGAATCTCATGTTCCTGGAGGAAGAATTTGGCCTGGCCGCCGGTATCGATGCAGTCGGCCAGCTTGAGGAACTGGCCGAGCGCGATATAGTCGGTCGAGATTTGAATGTCTTTCATGTGGAATCCTCCCTTTTGATGCAGATCAAAAATTCGGTTATGAGCACCGAGAAGGTTGGAGACAGGTGGAACTGAGGAGCGGAGCGTAGTTAAGGCTACGTGAGCACCGGAAGTTTCACCTGAATTCAAGATTCGATGTCGCATCCGCATCCTGAATCACTTCGTGATCAAAAGCGAACTTAACTGGTTGTACGGTAGGGAAGGATCAGATGCAGACTATGGTCATGGTCATTTGGCTTGATCGTGATGGGGCTCATGGCGCCGTTGAAGCCGATGAACAGCTGCTCACTGTCCAGAACCTTGAGTGTATCGAGCATATATTTGGAATTGAACGCAATCCGCAGCGGTTCGCCTTCGTAGGATACAGGCGTCAGCTGTTCGGTTACGCGGCCCAGCTCAGAGGAGCTCGATGAGATCTCAATGCTGCCGTCATCGAGTGTCATCAAGCGGACAATATTGGTCCGTTCTTCTCTGGACATCAGGTACGCCCGGTCGATCGCTTCAATTAGCGTTTTGGTATCAAGTACCAGTTCGGTTTTATACGCTTGCGGAATGATCTTGGTTGTGTCGGGATAGGTGCCATCGAGCAATCTGGAATAGAACAGGACCCGCCCCACCTTGAACAGGATCTGATTGTCGGTAACGACGATCTCGACTTGAGCGTTCTGGTCGGGAATGAGCCTGGACAGCTCGCCAAGTGTTCGAGCTGCAACGACAATGTTCGCAAAGCGGTGCTCCGAGTCGGTGTCCACCTGCGCGGTACGGCTGGCCAGCCGGTGCCGGTCGGTGGCAACGAATTTGAATTGTCCGTCATGCAGATTCCAGAGCACACCAGTTAGAACAGGGGTCTGTTCGTTGGTGGAAGCAGCAATGGTTGTCTGACGAATCATCATCTTGAGGAGATCGCCTGACATTGTGAAGGCCTCATGCAGCTCAATGGCTGGCAGAACCGGGAATTCCTCCGGATCCAGGCCGACCATTTGGATGTCGGTGGAACCAGAGCGGATCATCGTTTGGAACTGCTGTTGCACTTCAATCTCTACTTCATTGGCTGGTAGCTTCTTAATAATCTCCACAAAGAACTTGGCAGGCAATACGACGCTGCCTGGTTTGTCGATGCGTGCAGCAACTTTGTCACCGAGTTCTACCGGAATGAAGCTTTGAATAGATATATCAGTATCACTTGCAGTGAGCGTCACGCCTTGGTGGGTTACATCCATCTTGATACCGCCAAGGATTGGAATGGCCGGTCTGGAAGAACTCGCTTTGGCCACTTGCTGAATCGCTTCGTTCAGTTCGTTTTTCAGGATCATTAATTTCATGGTTTCACTCCTAAGACCATTGGGGATTGGGCAGGGCATGAATCGGCTTGCCGATGCTGCTTGTATAGATGTTATTAGATCTTAAAAACTAGTAGTCGTAGTAGTAGGGACACTGAATATGTGAATAAGTGGACAAAACGTTGATCAAGCAAGCTTATCCACATGTGTATAGCGTGTGCATAGGCTTGCTTGAATTATAAAACTTAATAGGTGTTATTCACAACCGTCTGCATGCGCTCGTCGGTTGTTTTGGTATGACTACGTATTGGTTTTGATCTTTTCGGTCAAATTTTGAACGATTTTGTATAGCTCCTGGTCCAGCTTGAGCTGCTGATAGATTTTCTCGTGCGCATGGATGACCGTGGTATGGTCGCGCCCGCCAAAAGCTTCGCCGATCTTGGGTAAGGAATAGTCAGTAACTTCCCTGGCAATGTACATCGCAATCTGCCGCGGGAAGGCAACGGCTTTGGTGCGCTTTCGCGCTTTAAAATCCTCCAGTTTAAGGCCATAGAATTCACCGACCTTTTGCTGAATATCCTGGATGGTGATCATCTTGGGCCGGCTGGAAGGAATAATATCCTTGAGTGCCTCTGCAGCTAGATGAGAAGAGATATCCTCATTAATGAGCGAGGAGTAGGCGACGACACGGATGAGGGCGCCTTCCAGCTCCCGGATATTCGTATCGATCTGACTTGCGATATACACCATGGCCTCATTCGGAATATCCAGGTTCTCGGCCTTGGCCTTCTTGCGCAGAATCGCAATCCGCGTCTCCAGGTCAGGCGGTTGAATATCCGTAATCAGTCCCCATTCGAAGCGGGATCTGAGCCGCTCTTCGAGTGTTGGAATCTCCTTGGGCGGTCGGTCGGAGGAGATAATGATCTGCTTGCGTTCCTCGTGCAGTGCATTAAAGGTATGGAAAAATTCCTCCTGAGTCTGCTCCTTGCCAGCGAGAAACTGGATATCATCGATCAGCAGCACGTCGATATTGCGGTATTTGATCCGAAAGCTCTCGCCGCGGTTGTCCCGGATCGCATTAATGAACTCGTTGGTGAACTTCTCGGAGGAAATATACAGCACGCGTGTGCTGGGATTGTGATCCATAATATAATGCCCGATTGCATGCATAAGATGCGTCTTGCCGAGTCCTACGCCCCCGTATAGAAACAGGGGATTGTACGCTTTGGCCGGCGCTTCGGCAACAGCCAGCGATGCCGCATGGGCAAACCGGTTGTTGGCTCCGATGACAAAGGTGTCAAAGGTGTATTTGGGGTTAAGCATGTGGGAAAACGGCTCTTCCTGCACCTGCGGCGTCTCTTGAATGATATAAGGCTGGACGACGGCAGGCTCAGGGGGTTTGTTTTCTTCAATGACGAACTTGATATCCACCTCGCGCCCCAAATATTCATATAATGTTGTCCGCACCAGTTTGGTATAACGCCCCTCCAGCCACTCCGCAGCGAAAGTCGTCGGCGCCGAGATGACCACCATGTCATCACTAAGAAACGACGCCTTGGTCGCCTTGAACCAGGTGTCGAAGCTCGGTTTGCTTAATTTGGTTTGGATAATCGATAACACTTGCTGCCACATTTCGTGGGTATGGTTATCCACAGACGGTCACTCCTTATCCGGTCAGTCCACTCTCAGCATGTCGAAGTTATGAAGGAGGGAAACAAGCATACGACGGCAAAAGCGTCGTGCAAAAACGACTCCGCTCATCCCTGACGGATGGCGGAGAGCTCATCAAGTAGTAGGTAACACCATAATTTATGGTGAAACATGTCGCGTTTGGACTTCAACTATCCACATTGTTAAGAGATGTGGCGCAGAAGTTATAAGAAGGGAACAACAATTGTTCACAATGTTATCCACAGGGTGTTGATAAATATGGGGATTAACTACCGTCATCCACAACGAAAACAAATCTATCATAGCAAAATTAACCCTTGATTTCAATGCGATTTCGGATATTATCCACAATTACAATAGGTTGTGTATAAAAGTTATCTACAACACTAGATATTGTTTATATCTTGTTAAGATTCGACAACAGCTGTGGAAATCTCCGAAAAAATTATACACAGGTTGCTATAAACCGTCGAATGGAAGGAGAACGACAAGACACCCTGGCGAAAAATTGCATCCCGCGTCGAACTGTGGATAACGATCAAAGGACGGGTGAGATCGTGGGAGGCGTGTCCGGATCTGTCGTATGAGGAGCAGCCAGATGGGGCAGGCTGGAGGAAGGGTAGGTTAGATCAACGGACGACTTATAATTTGCATTGACTTTTGGTGGGTGACATGGTTAAATGGAAAAAGGCGTTTTTTCTGATGGTTTTCAACGGAAAATGTTCATTATAGATTGTGTCAGGGAGGTGCAGCAGAATGAGACCGACATTCAGACCGAATGTAAGCAAGCGCAAAAAAGTGCATGGCTTCCGTAAACGGATGAGTTCCAAAAACGGCCGCAAAGTATTGAGCGCCCGTCGCCAGAAGGGCCGTAAAGTATTGAGCGCGTAAACTCGAAGACCACCGCCAAGTGGTCTTTTTTTTAAAATTTTTAGCAGTGCCATGACGATCATGCCGTCTGGCTCGAATCGATAAGAAGTATCAGAGTACGGAGGAAAGCGCTCGTGCATAGAAAACTGCGTCTACGTAACAGGAAGGACTTCAGCCGGGTTTACCGTGGCGGCCGTTCATTTGCCAACAGCCAGTTGGTGGTCTACTGGTCGAAGAAGTCTGATATCCCGCAGTTCAGGCTGGGCGTATCGGTGAGCAAGAAACTGGGCAACGCGGTCTTCCGCAACCGGATGCGCCGGGTGCTCAAGGAAATCGTCCGACTGAATGCGGATCGCATCGCCGAACATACCGATCTGATCCTGATCGCGCGCAAGCCGTCGGTTCGGATGAGCTCCCAGGAGCTCGAGAAGAGCGTCATGCATGTCCTGAAAAAAGCGAATCTGCTGAAGCCCCGTCCGCCCCGTCCGCCCCGTCCGCCATCCTGAAAAGGAGCCGATTCGGCGGATGTCCGGGCTGTTTCTTTGTTGTACAATATATGGTATAGTTTATTTTGCAAGTTGCTTCCTTAGAGAGGAGTTTTGATGTTGTCTCGGATGACAAAGAAAAGATGGCTGCTGGTTCTTACCATGCTGCTGTTCGTCGTCTTCCTGGCAGGCTGTGTGCCGGCCGATCATACGACGAAAACAGAAGATCTGCTGCAAGGCAACTTCTGGGAGCGCAATGTCGTGTATTATTTTGCGCTCATGCTGGACACATTTGCTAACTGGTTCCAGGGCTCGTACGGATTATCCATCCTGATGCTTACCATCATCGTGCGAACGATTATTCTGCCGCTTACATTGAAGCAGTATAAGAGCTCCAAGGCAATGCAGGCGCTGCAGCCTGAGATGAAGAAGATCAAGGACAAGTACAAGGATGATCCGAAGAAACAGCAAGAAGAGACGATGAAGCTGTTCCAGCAGCACCAAGTAAATCCGCTAGCCGGTTGTTTGCCGCTCTTGATTCAGATGCCAATCTTCATCGCGTTGTACAATGCCATCTACGGCAACGACCAGATCCGGGAGCATACATTCCTCTGGTTGCAGCTTGGTCAGACGGATCCTTATTACATCCTGCCGATTATAGCTGCCATTACGACCTATCTTCAAACGAAGATGATGCCGCAGCAGCCGAACAATCCCTTGCAAGCGATCATGCTGATTTTCCCGGTATTGATCTTTGTCATGGCGATTTCGTTCCCAGCCGCGCTGCCGCTCTATTGGGTATACAGTAACATTTACACCATCATTCAAAACTATTTCCTATATGTACGTAATGCTGACAAGGGCAAGGAGGTTCCTGCCAAGTGAAAAAACTCGTCGCATCAGGGAAAACAGTAGAAGATGCTGTACACAACGGGTTATCGCAATTGCAATTAACAGAGGATCGTGTCCGTATTACTGTTCTGGAGCAACCTTCCAAAGGTTTGTTCGGATGGTTCGGAGCCAAGGATGCCCAGGTTGAACTGGAGGCCATTCCCGATCCGGCGGAGGAAGCCGAACGCTTCCTGCGGGAAGTCGCGCGCGCAATGGGGATTGACGTCAGCGTCGAATATCAGAAGACCCGCGAAGGTCTCGTGCTGGCTATGTCCGGTGGGGACGAGCTGGGAATGATGATCGGACGGCGCGGACAAACCCTCGACGCCTTGCAATATCTGGCCAATATCGTGGCCAATCGATACACCGACAGCCATTTTCGACTGGTGCTTGATGCCGAGAATTTTCGACAGCGCAGACGCAAAACCTTGGAGGACCTGGCTGACCGACTGGCCGGACGCGTCATCCGCACCCGCAAGGAAGTGGTGCTGGAGCCGATGTCCGCTCATGAACGGAAGGTCATCCACTCCAGGTTGCAGCAGCATGACCGGGTGCGCACGCACAGCAAAGGGGACGAGCCCCATCGGCGTGTCGTCATTGCTCTGAAGCCTTGATTAAGCTACGTATTCAAACTAAGATGACCGTCTCCCGCATAAGGGCAGGCGGTCTATTAAAATTTAACTCCAAAACAAGGTGGTGAATGATTGTGCTGCAAGACACGATTGCTGCCATTTCGACTGCTGTAGGCGAGGGAGGCATTGCCTTGATTCGTGTGAGCGGACCAGATGCGGTGAAGACCGTACACCAGTTGTTCCGGACCAAAGCTGACATTCGAACAGCACCCTCCCATACCGTTCATTATGGACATATTTTCGATCCCCGCAGCGGTGAAAAAATCGAGGAAGTACTCGTAACGATCATGATCGGACCGCGGTCTTTCACTGCCGAGGACGTTGTCGAAATCAGTACGCATGGCGGTGTGATATCCGTCAAAAAAGTGTTGGATCTGGTGCTTCAGCAAGAGGGAGTGCGCTTGGCAGAGCCAGGAGAGTTCACTCGCCGAGCGTTTGTCAATGGACGCATCGATCTGGCGCAGGCCGAGGCAGTTATGGACCTGATCCGGTCCAAATCGGACAAGGCGTTCTCTATTGCGCTTAAGCAAGTAGATGGCAAGCTCTCCCGGCTAATCCGTGAGCTGCGGCAGACCGTCATTGAGCTGCTGGCGCATATCGAAGTAAACATTGATTATCCCGAGCATGATGTCGAGGAGATGACAAATCTCTACATTAAAGAGCAATGCTTTCCGTTAATTGAGGAGATCCAGCGACTGCTCAAGACAGCATCGGAGGGCAAGATTCTAAGGGAGGGCATCACGACCGTTATTGTCGGGCGTCCCAATGTCGGCAAATCCTCGCTACTCAACGCGCTGGCGCAGGACAACCGGGCCATTGTCACCGACATCCCCGGCACCACGCGCGACGTCATCGAAGAATTCGTGACGGTGGGTGGAATTCCGCTCAAGCTGCTGGATACCGCAGGTCTTCGTGAAACCGCCGATGTTGTCGAGCGGATTGGGGTGGAGCGATCCCGCGGTGCCTTGCAAGAGGCTGATCTGATCCTGCTCGTGCTCAACCAAGCCGAACCTCTGCATGAAGACGAGAGGGAACTGATGGAATCCCTGCACGGACGCCAGGTTGTTGTTATAATGAATAAGACTGATCTGCCAGGTCAGCTCGATCCGGAGGAAATCTCCCGGCTCGTGCCGTCGGCAGCATTGGTGAAGATGTCTGTGCTGCAGGAGCAAGGACAGGAACAGCTGGAGAAGGCGATCTCGGAATTGTTCTTCAGTGGCCAACTGGAGACGACGGATCACACCTATGTCAGCAACGCCCGCCATATTGCTCTGCTCAAGCAGGCGATGCAGTCGCTCGAAGATGCGGTAGATGCCACAGAGAGTGGTATCCCGATTGATATTATACAGATCGACGTCCGGACCGCATGGGAGCGGCTGGGGGAGATCCTTGGCGATTCGGCCGGGGACTCCTTGATCGATCAGATTTTCTCCCAATTTTGTCTAGGAAAGTGAGGCGAGAACGCCATGAGTTACGATGCAGGTCAATTTGATGTAATCGTTGTTGGCGCCGGTCATGCCGGTGCCGAAGCTGCGCTTGCTGCAGCCCGGATGGGCTGCGAGACGCTGCTGCTCACGATTAATCTCGATATGGTCGCCTTTATGCCCTGCAACCCTTCGATTGGGGGGCCAGCCAAGGGGCACGTCGTACGTGAAATCGATGCGCTCGGCGGAGAGATGGGGCGGAATATCGACAAGACCTTTATTCAGATGCGAATGCTTAATACGGGCAAAGGTCCGGCTGTCCATGCCTTGCGCGCGCAAGCGGATAAGTTCCTGTATCAGCATACGCTGAAGCAGACAATTGAGGAAACGCCGGGCTTGACCCTCCGTCAGGGCATGGTAGAGGAGCTTATCGTGGAGGATGGCGCCTGTACGGGTGTTATTACAAAAACGGGAGCCGTCTACCGCGGCCGTGCCGTCGTTGTCACAACCGGTACGTACCTGCGCGGCAAGGTGATTATGGGCGAGCTGATCTATGAGAGTGGACCCAATAATCAGCAGCCTTCGATCAAGCTCTCGGAATGTCTCCGCGGCTTGGGGTTTGAGCTGGCACGATTCAAGACAGGCACGCCACCGCGCGTCCACGGCGACACGATCGACTTTGACAAGACGGAGATTCAGCCTGGCGACCCACAACCGAAGTTTTTCTCCTATGAAACGGAATTTTCGGACAATGAGCAGCTGCCTTGCTGGCTGACCTATACAACCGAGCAGACCCATCAGATCATTAATGATAATCTTCATCGAGCGCCGATGTTCTCCGGTGCCATTGAAGGGACGGGACCGCGCTATTGTCCGTCCATTGAAGATAAGATTGTCCGCTTCGCCGACAAGCCCAAGCATCAGATTTTCCTAGAGCCGGAAGGCAAGAACACCTCCGAGTATTATGTACAAGGTCTGTCGACAAGTATGCCGGAGGATGTGCAACTCGACATTCTGCGCTCGATTCCTGGCATGGAGAAGGTAGAGATGATGCGAACCGGCTATGCCATTGAATATGATGCGGTAGTACCAACTCAGCTCTGGCCTACGCTGGAGACCAAGCGCGTACCAGGCCTGTTCACGGCCGGACAGATTAATGGAACCTCAGGGTATGAGGAGGCAGCCGGACAGGGTATTATCGCTGGCATTAATGCGGCGCGCAAGGTGCTTGGCAAAGAGCCGGTCATCATCGACCGTTCCCAAGGGTACATCGGCGTTATGATTGATGATTTGGTGACCAAGGGCACCAATGATCCCTATCGTCTGCTCACCTCCCGTGCAGAGTATCGATTGCTGCTCCGTCACGACAATGCCGATATGCGTCTGACGCCAATCGGTCATGAGATCGGGTTGATCTCCGAGGCGCGATATGAGCGGTTCCTGCAGAAGAAGGATCTCGTTGAGCAAGAGGTGAAGCGTCTCAAAGCGGAGCGGGTACGCCCAGAAGATGAGAACGCACAAGCGATGCTGGCTGAAGGTGGATCTTCACCACTGTCACAAGTCATCGACGCCTTGTCGTTGCTACGACGTCCTGAATTGTCCTATGCTCAAGTGGAACGGGTATGTCCGTCGCCGTTGCCGCTGACCGAGGAGATGAAGGAGCAGGTCGAGATTCAGATCAAGTATGCCGGCTATATTGAGAAGCAGCTGATTCAGGTTGAGCGAATGGGCAAGATGGAGAAGAAGAAGATCCCGGATGATATTGAATACCAGGATGTGCACAACCTTTCGTCCGAGTCGAGGCAGAAGCTCTCGGAGATCCGTCCGCTTTCGATCGGTCAGGCTTCACGGATCGCTGGCGTGACGCCGGCAGATATCTCTATTCTGCTGGTCTATCTGGAGCACTATAATCGCGTTGTTGCGGCACGGGGGTAAGGAGTAGCGATGAATAATGATAGCTTTGCCGCGCTTCTGGCGGCAAAAGGTCTCACCGTAGATGACCGGCAGCTGGAGCAGTTTAATCGTTACTTCCAGCTCCTGGTGGAGTGGAATGAGCGGATGAACCTGACGGGCATCACCGAACGGGATGCGGTGTACGAAAAGCACTTTTATGATTCGGTGGCCTTGTCCTTTGTGACTGATATGAGCGCAACCTCATCCCTTGCGGACATCGGCTCAGGAGCAGGGTTTCCAAGTCTGCCGCTCAAAATCTGTTTTCCTCACTTGAAAGTGACCATCGTAGATTCGCTGAACAAAAGGATACAGTTTCTGCAGCATGTTGCTGCAGAGCTGGGCCTGGAGGGTGTTACTTGTGTACATGGCCGAGCCGAGGATATCGCGCGGCAAAAGGAGCATCGGGATCGTTACGATCTCGTTACGGCACGGGCGGTTGCAAGACTGGCAGCGCTGAATGAATTGTGTCTGCCCTTTGCCCGCACGGGTGGCCTATTCGCAGCCATGAAGGGTACCGACCCGGCGGAAGAGCTGGAAGAGGCCGGTCGGAGTTTGCGTGAGCTTAAAGGCAAGGTTAGACGAATCGTGCCCATGCAGCTGCCATTGGAGCAATCAGAGCGGCACGTCATTCTTATAGACAAGCTGGCTGCTACACCACGTGCTTACCCGCGCAAGGCAGGAACGCCAGTGAAGCAACCATTGCTATAGACAGCAAGGGGGACTCCTATGTTATTAAAACATTGGCGCAGGGTCAGACTGTTACAGCGGCTTATGATTCTCATTGTTGTCTTTCTTATTGTGCCGGTACTGGGTACCGGCTATTTTTTGTTCTCCAAAAGCCTTCAGCTGGCGCAAAATGAAAGTCGTGAAATCCTGGAGAAGGTTATGTACCAGCTGAATGAGAACATCGAGTACCGTATCACAGGTTATCAAAATATCGTGATGCAATTGGCACTTGATCCCCGCATTACTACCACGTTAACACAGGAGTACGATTCGCTAGAGGATGTGGTCATGTCGCTTCAGCAGCTCAACGCCGTCACCGATCGCATTCGCACTTATTTTCCCATGCGCAAGGTTCAGTTCTACAAAACCAACCCCTCATTGCTTGCGGATGGCGGGGTTGTCATGAATATGGAACAAGCCGATCATACGGCCTGGTTTCAGCCGATGGAAGTGGCGGATAAGCACTTTTACTGGCATTTCAACTGGGAGGGGACCGAGCCGCAGCCTGCATTGCATTTGAGCAAATGGCTGGTGGATTACCTTACGAATGAAAGGTTTGGCATTGTGCATGTGGAAGTGACCAATCAGGCGCTGTTCAGTCAATTATTCAATCCGCTGGCATTCAAAAACGGCAATGTCATGATTACAGATCAGAACGGAAGATCCCTCATACGATACAAAAATCAGCCCTCGGGTTTTAATATGAGCGACCTTCCCGCTTACCGTCAGGTATTCGAGGCGGATAAAGGCTCTTTCTCTGCCAAGCTAGAAGGAGAGCAGAGTATGGTGATGTTTGAAACCAATCGATTGGGTTGGAAGATCATTACCGTCGTCAAGCAGGAAGAGCTGTGGCAGCAGCTGAGGCTGGTTCGGAGTGCTGCTATTGCGGTCAGCGTGCTGTTCGTGGTACTGACTCTAACAGTCTTGATGGGCTTCGGGACGAGGGTCACGGGCCGCCTGAATGCCTTGATCCGCCAGATGCGGAAGGTCCGGGATGGCGATCTGGGGTTGAGCACAATCGTCCATGGCCAGGACGAGCTTGCTGATGTGGAAGAGGAGTTCAACAGTATGACGATTCGGTTGAATCATTCGCTGAAGGAAAGTGCGGAAGCTCGTGTTGCGGTGGAAATGGAGAAGCTTCGACTGCTGCAGGCTCAGATCAACCCACATTTTCTGTACAACACGCTGGCACTTGTCAAAAGTATGGCAATGGATGTAAAATCGACAGAAATTAGCGGTACCATCGATGCGCTCGCCAAGTTCTTCCGTTTGGCGCTCAACCGGGGCGGCGACAAATTGTCCATGAGAGATGAACTTGATCATGTACGCGCTTACTTGGAGATTCACAATTGGCGCTATCCCGGCAGATTGGAGACGGTATGGGAGATTGAAGATGAGGTGTTGGACTGCCGAATCATCAAGATTACGTTACAGCCGATTGTAGAGAATGCGTTGCAGCATGCTTTCAAGCATAGCGGCGGTCGAGGCTGTATTCTCATTCGAGCCAGACTGGCGACCGATTACCTGGATATCGAAATAACGGATGACGGGGTCGGGATGGCGCCAGATACACTTCTTACACTGCAGGCAGAGATGCGCGTGCGAGACCGTCGAGTAAGGCAAGCGGGGGATGACGGCGGCTTTGGCTTATACAATGTCCACGAGCGGCTAAGAAGGCATTACGGCGAATCTTTCCGCATGGATATGATAAGCTCCCCTGGAAGCGGGACGACGATTCGGTTGAAGATCCCACAGTCCTTCTGACGCTGGACCAGGATCGGAGCACGATGAGGAGGGACGGCATATGGAAATCAAGGTATTCGTGGTGGACGATGAGGAAAGACAACGAAAGTCAATCATCCGGCATGTGGACTGGCAACGGTACGGCATGCGGGTGAGCGGCGAAGCGGAAGCGGCAGAGGAAGCGATAAAGATGGCACATGCAGAGCCGCCAGATGTGCTGATTACCGATATCCGAATGCTGGGCATGGATGGGCTGCAATTGTCGGCCATCATGCGAACCCTGAATCCGCAGTTACATGTCATTATGATTACCGGTTACGAGGAGTTCGAGTACGCACGAACGGCTGTCGGTCTTGGTGTCGATGCATTTTTGGTCAAGCCGGTGCTATTCGATGAACTGGAAGGGATTTTGTATGACATCAACTCTTCGATTCAAGCGGCGTGGGCGAAAAGTGAGGAAGAGCAGCGCTTGAAGGTCCAGCTGGATACCTTCAAACCGATGGCCCGCGACAAGTTTCTGCAGGAATTGCTTCACGGCTTGATTCTGACGGAGGAGGAGCTGGTGTCCCGGGCGTCCAGTCTAAACTTGTTCAAGCAGAGTCAAACCTACCGCGTCATGGTCCTACTCGTTGAGATGAACACTCGGAATCCCATGCCGCAGCAAGAGCACCAAGGGTTACTCACATCGATCTGTGATGTCGCTGCGTCTGGCCTGGGCAACGTGCTTGCAGCTTCGATGACTACCCAGCGCGGCCATTTGGTCTTGATTCTGCAGGATATCTCACCTGTCGTGCTGCGACAAGGGGCAGAGGCCGTCATGGCGTCTCTCCGAAGGGATAATCAGGACTTGTATGGGGGCAGCCTCTATGCCGGTCTCGGTCCAGAGGTGACGGGGCCGGGCCACATATGCGACAGTTTTCGACTGGCACAGCGAGCGGTCAACCAGCGATTGATCAGCCAGGAACAAAAACTGTACATTTGGGAGAACTCGGAGGATAAGACAGCTTCTGCTGTCAAAAGCATCGAGGACCTGATTCAAGAATTTTTGGAAGGGTTGGGGGTAGGAGATAGCCAGACGAGCCTGGGATTACTGGGCGAGATTATGCGCAGGCTGGCAAAGGATGCGCGTATGGATGGGGCGCAGCTAAGAAGTCTCTGTATGCACCTGGTGAGCGCAGCCAGTCGGGTTGCAGGGGAGATCGGCGATATCGGCAGCCAGATCGGGTCAGAGAAGGAGCTGTGGGAGGAGATGCTCGAATGCCCGAGTGACTATGAGCTGATGCGGGAGACGGTTCGGATGGTGACCCGCTGCTGCGAATTCGTGGCTGAACGCAAAAAAAGCCCGACACAAATGATGATTCAGCACGCGCTGGAATACATGCACGAACATTATGATGACAACCTGTCGCTACGCGATGTGGCTGAGCATGTCTTCTTAAGTCCGAACTACGTAGGTGAATTGTTTCGAACGGAATTGGGGGTCTCCTTTACCGACCAATTGATTCAGATTCGGGTGAACAAAGCGAAGGAGCTGCTGCAGCTTCCCCAATTAAAGCTGTACGAAGTAGCACAACGCGTTGGGTACCAAAATATAGGGTATTTTAATACCGTATTTAAAAAAGTAACCGGATATACGCCAAAACAGTATCGGTCTTATATCGGCATTGGCACTGGCCATTCGGATTAGTATAAATAAGGATAGGGCGTCTTGTACCCGTTGCAGAAGCGGGAGGGGCGCTTTTTTTGTTGGTTAAGTAAAGATCGTGCCAGAGTGTAAGTAATCGTGTCATACGATTATTGTAAGCGCTTAGATGCGAGGATTATACTTAATTTACACATTGCGCATGTGATTTCGATAAGGCTGGCTTACAGTCCGATTCCTGAAGGGAGGTTGCTCACCATCCTACATCGCTTGTCTAGCATCAAGAAAAAAGGTCTAGTGCCCTTGTATATGTTTCTCCTGCCGGGACTCGTATTAATTATCCTGTTCAATTATATTCCCATTCTAGGCTTGCAGATGGCGTTCAAAGATTACAGCTTTCGGGATGGGATCTGGGGAAGCTCGTGGGTTGGGCTCCAAAATTTCAAGGAATTCACGGCCAGCTCCGATTTTTGGAGGGCTACAGGTAATACCTTTTTATTGACCATGCTGAGATTGCTATTCGTCTTCCCGACGACCATTGTCCTTGCTTTGCTGATTAACGAGGTTCGTAATTTTGCTTTCAAGCGGACGGTTCAATCCTTCAGCTATTTGCCCCACTTCATATCCTGGATTGTGGTGGTTGGCTTTCTGGACGCTTTTCTATCCATCGACAGCGGCGCGGCGAACTCCATTCTACGGAGTCTGGGGGTCAATCCTATCGCCTTCATGGGCAGCGAATCATGGTTCAGACCGGTTTTTATCCTAAGTAGTATGTGGAAAGAGCTGGGTTGGGGAACGATCTTGTATCTGGCGGCGATATCGAGTATTAATCCGGTTCTGTACGAAGCCGCTTTAGTAGACGGAGCGGGACGATTTACACAGATGAGGTATATTACGCTACCTGCCATCGTACCCATCATCTCGATTGTGCTCATCCTGACGATTCCCGGATTGCTCAGTGTCGGCATCGACCAGATCTACGCGATGATTAATCCGGCCAATATTGCTGTAGCAGAGGTCATCGACACCTATGTATTGAGACTCGGCATCGGGCAGGCCCAATATTCGATGACGACGGCTATCGGATTGGTCATGAGCGTCATATCGATGATCCTGCTGCTTGTTACCAACTCAATCTCCAAACGGTTAGGCGGGGATGGATTATGGTAAATCGCATGTCGCCGGGAGACCGCATATTTACGCTGTGCAACGGCCTTTTCCTTACCCTTTTTGCATTCTTGTGCGCCTACCCCTTATGGTATATTTTCATCTTGTCTGTGAATGAGGGCAGGGACGCCGCGTTGGGCGGCATTTACTGGTGGCCAAGATCGTTCACTTTGGATAACTTTCGCGTCATTCTAGGAGATGCGACAGTCATTAATGCCTTCTGGATCACCGTCAGCCGTACGGTCATCGGCACGATATTATCGTTGCTGATAACCTCCATGGTTGCCTATCCGTTGTCGCGCAAGGAACTGCCCGGTCGCAACAAGCTGTTGTTTGTTTTCTTGTTCATTATGCTGTTTAGCGGCGGACTCATTCCGTTCTATATTCAGCTAGTCAACTTGGGTCTCATCAATAATTTTTGGGTCTATATTTTTCCGAGTCTCTTCAGCGTATGGAATATGTTCGTCATGAAGACTTCATTTCAGAACAACATACCGGAGAGCGTAATCGAATCGATGAAGATCGACGGCGCTGGCTACACACGTATCTACTTCAGCGTGGTGCTGCCGTTCTCCAAGCCACTGCTGGCGGCCTTGGGCTTATTCACGGCTGTCGGACATTGGAATGATTGGTTTACAGGCGCATTTTTCGTGCAGGATATCTCGCTCCAGCCGCTGCCAACCTACCTGCAGCGTGTGATGAGTACGGTGGAAGCAAGCAACATGATCAGTTCTACGCAGTTTAACCAGGCACGTGAAGCAAGCATGTACAACCCGGATGCCGTTACATCCAAATCCGTAAGGATGGCTACAACGGTAGTAACCATTTTGCCCATTTTGTTTATTTACCCATTTTTGCAGAAATATTTCGTCAAGGGCGTGTTGATTGGCTCGGTGAAAGAATAGAGCAGCAAGCATTTGAAAATAGGGGGATAAACGATGAGTGCCAATAAAAAAATGAGACGCGTGCTGCGCACCGCAGTCTTGGTCCTGACAGCAGCAGCACTGGCAGCTTGCACGAATCAAGGAAACAGTACAGAGAGGACTCAGGGAGATACGGAGACGGTGCCTTCTTATTCCCTTTACGTTCCTGCACTCACAACACCCGTGAATCTGGACGGCAGGATTACCCAGGAAGTGCTGCAGCGCTCTGGCGTTCAATGGGAAACCGTCGAGATCGGTAATGGCGGCGACCTTGCCCAGCAGATCAACCTCAAGCTGGTAGGTGGTAATTTTCCGGATGCTATTGTTCTGCCTTCGGACAGTGTCCTCTGGTCCCGCTTGATTGACGAGAACCGCTTGCTCCCGTTGGACGACTACTTCGAGAATGAGAGCGAGTATCCGAATCTGGCCAAGATCGATAAGCGAATTATCGATAATTGGCGCGCGTCGGACGGCAGTATTTATTTTGTTCCATCTAATTATGAGCCCTATGTTGATGAGCCCTCTGCCTGGCAGGGAAATGCCCAAGGGTTGTGGGTGAATGATACCATACTGGAAGAAATAGGGATATCCAGGGACGACCTACGGACGCTTGAAGGGTTTGAGCAGTATTTGCAAGCCGCCAAGGGTCAGCAGGATTCACAAGGACGGCCCATCATCCCCCTCTCGCTCGGAGGCGAGAACTTCGCAGGTCTGGAAGTCGTCATGTCGATGTTCGGCGTACGCAGCAGTGGTAATGGATGGAATGAGCAGGAGGATGGGACGGTTGTTGCCGATTATCAAATGCCGGAATTCAAGGAAGCCTTCCGTTGGTTGAATCGCATGCATCTGGAAGGTCTGCTTGACCCGGAAACCTCCTTCCACAAGAAGGATCTGTTCGTGGAAAAGGTGAACAATTTGCGTTTTGGCGCGATGTTATTCGCTGGCTGGGACAATCCCAACCTTTCTCTGATGCAGAGCAATGACATTCCTATTTCTACCCCGATTAAAACACTGGAAGAACAAGGATTTCCGGACAATTGGTTCAGCCCGACCTACCTGCCGGTTAATGAAGGTGCACAATTGGCCCAATATGCCAACTTCAATCCGTTCGGAAGCAATGGAACCGGACTCCGGGCGGATATCAGCAATCCGGACGCTCTGATGAAGGCGATCGACTGGATGCAGACGGAAGAGGCCTTCATCCTGATGGAATATGGTACGGAGGAGATGGGGGCCTTTACATGGGAGGACGGTGTTGTGGTGGTCAATGACGAGGTATTCCGCGGACCTGATTTTTGGGGCGGCGGCTCGGGAGGCATGGCCAGTGTCACACAACACGGCTTCTGGTGGTGGAAGCACCTGGCTAGTGTAGGAAACACGCATATTAAAACGTTGGAGCCGCCTTGGCCAGCCAACAATGCCATGCTCTACAAGGCAGAAGAGATTAACCGCGAACAGGGAACCTTCGATCTGATCCCGGCGACAAGCCGAATTCGTCCGACCATTGGCGGTGCTGTGGAAAAGTATAGCCCTGTTCAAAACGATATTCGCCTTCAATATTATGCAAGACTTCTACTCGCCGAGAATGAACAGATGTTCGATAATGCGTATAACCAGTTTCTAAATGAGATGAAGGTCCGCGGTCACGATGAGGAGACAATCGCTGAATTCAATGAGCAATATAAGGCGTACAGTGAAACCCCAGCAGGACAGATTACGGTAGACATCAAGCGGAGTCTGCCACGTAATGTTTACGAAGATGAGCCAGCTGTTATCGGGGAATAAGAGAATCGGAGTGATGAATGTTGAATCAAGTCAATATTATTAATTTCATCCGGGGGATTGAACCGAGGGAAGAAGTGGACTTGGTGGAGCCGGTTCGTGAACAGCTGTCCATTGTGCAAAAGCATAACCTACCCGCCACCTGGCTGCTGCAATATGATGCCCTGATTGACTCGAGATTTACGGACATGCTGTTGTACGAAACGGACCCCTTGCAAGAAATCGGTATTTGGTTCGAGGTTGTCCAGCCCATGGCAGAGAAAGCAGGTATACCTTGGCGGGGACGCTACCCTTGGGACTGGCATGCGCATGTTGGGTTTTCTGTGGGTTACACCCCGGAGGAGCGAGAGCGTCTGGCTGATGTAGTCATGGCAGAATTCTATGAGAAATTTGGCTATTACCCTCAGTCGGTAGGGTCCTGGTTCATTGACGCGCACCTGCTAAGCTACTTGTCCGACAAGTATCAGATCACCGCTTCTTGCAATTGCAAAGATCAATGGGGCACGGATGGCTATACCCTGTGGGGCGGCTATTATAACCAAGCTTATTATGCCAGCCGACGCAATGGATTCATGCCAGCACAAACGATAGACAGTCAAATTCCGGTGCCTATCTTTCGAATGCTGGGTAGCGATCCGATCTACCAATACGAAGCGAAGCTGGGGTCAAATGGTCAAAGTGTCATTACCCTCGAACCGGTGTATTCCGGCGATGAAGGGGGAGGCGGCATACCAGAGTGGGTGCGATGGTTTTTTGAAGTGAATTTCAGACCTGAACAGGTCTCCTTTGGCTATGCCCAGGTAGGCCAGGAGAACTCGTTTGGTTGGCAGCAAATCAAGGATGGTTTCATCGACCAGATCGACCAATTGGTCGAGATGCAGGCTGCGGATAAACTCACGGTGGTCACATTGGCGGAGTCGGGCAGATGGTTCCGACGCCGATATCCCCTGACTCCTGCTTCCTCCATCAGCGCATTGACGGACTGGAGAGACGAAGGCCATCAATCCATCTGGTATTGCTCACGTTTCTACCGCGTTAATCTGTTGAGAAAGGAAGGGACGCTGCGAATCCGAGATATCCACCTGTTTGATGAAACGTATGAGGAGCGTTACATGAACGACGTATGCGAAGATCGGAACAGCAGGTATGATACGCTGCCGATTGTGGACGGTGCCCAATGGAGCGACGAACAGACGGTTTCAGGAATTTATCCGATTGTTTATGACGCAACGGGTACTGAATCACTCTTAGCTATACGAGAACTCTCGACGGATGAGTCAGTCTCCGGGGAACTTGCTGTGACGATGAAACTGGAAGATGGATCAATCTTGACGATGCAGTTTGAGGAAAGCTGCATTACGGTCTCTAGCCAAAATGATGAAGCGAACTGGGGTTTGCGGATGACGTGGGGGCAGACCCCCGAGGAGCCGGGTATACAGGCAACATCCAATCAGATTGGTTATATATATAACGGTTATGACTATAAGGTTAAATTACAAGACGTATCGTCTGTCGATGTGAAGCATTCTGTGATTGTCCTGCGACCGGTGACCAACAAAATAAAGCTGCAATTCTAATACATGCCCCTATCTGTGAGTAAAAGCGCGGATAGGGGTGTTTTGCGGATTGGAATGTTGTTCCACGTGAAACACTTTTAATTTTTGCTAATCACCTTCGTCAAGCAGGAGAATGTAAAGTGATTGGCGAAATGATGTATTCAGCTTGTTATCGCGAGGTGTCTGTAGAGGATAAGATTTATATAGGCTTCTCAAAATCCGTTCATCCGTGAGTAGGACAAGTTTTTTGCTGTCTTCGTTAACATCATTCATTCACTTTGCGGAAGCAACGATGCGTTGATAATCATAATTGCATAGTTTAATCTGTGAACCTCCGTAATAGTCGGAATCATGAAATTGGGTGGTAATCAACCTTATGAAAGAACAATTCTCGCGTTTATTTGGACTGGGGGACCGTTCGACCAATGTCTCCAATCAGGACGAAGTGAAGCAGCTTCCCATTCAGGAGATTGATCCCAGTCCCTATCAACCACGCACGATATTTGATGACGAACGAATCGATGAACTGCTCCAGACCATTAAGACACATGGTGTTATCCAACCGATTGTAGTGCGCATGCGCAATGACCGTTACGAGATTATTGCCGGGGAACGGCGCTTCCGTGCGGTTAAAAAATTGGGAATGGATACGATTCCCGGCATTGTCCGTGAATTCAATGATAGTCAAGCAGCATCGATCGCCCTGATCGAGAATTTGCAGCGTGAAGGATTGACGGCAATTGAGGAAGCGTATGCTTACCAAAAGCTGATTGACCTTCATCATCTGACACAGGAAAGTCTTGCGCAGCGACTCGGCAAAAGCCAGTCTACAATCGCGAACAAGATTAGACTGCTGAATTTGTCTGAACCGGTGAAGAATGCATTAATTGAGCGCAAGATTACGGAACGTCATGCTCGTGCGCTGCTGTCGCTGGATACGGAAGAATTGCAGCTCAAAGTGCTGGAGGATGTACTTACAAAGGAGCTCAATGTAAAACAGACGGAAGCGCGTGTAGCTTTCTTCAAAGAATCCAGCAAAATCAAGAAGTCCAAACGAATTTCCTTTACGAAGGATGTCCGGCTGGCCGTCAATACGATTAGACAGTCGATTGAGATGGTATCAGGTTCCGGACTCAAAATAAAAACGGATGAAAAGGATGCCGAGGATCATTACGAGATTGTCATTCGTATTCCTAAGCATTAATGAGCTGCTGCCGGATGAATCATGCATGAACTTGCCGTCCTGCCCAAGGACGGCTTGCTCGATTTACAAGAATATTCATACAACTTGCAACTTGCCAGACGAAGCGATTATATAGAAAGATTTGAGGTGAGCCGGTTTGTCCAAAATCATTGCAATTACGAACCAGAAGGGTGGCGTCGGAAAAACGACGACATCTGTCAACCTGGGAGCTTCATTGGCCTCGTTGGGTAGGCGTGTGCTGTTGGTCGATATCGACCCTCAGGGCAACACGACAAGCGGCATCGGGGTTAACAAGGGCGACGTCACGAATTGCATCTATGATGTGCTTATCAATGAAGTCCATCCCAAGGATGCAATGGTTGAGACGAATATCCCCAATCTGACGATAATTCCGGCTACGATTCAATTGGCAGGTGCTGAGATTGAGCTGGTCCCGACCATCTCCCGCGAAGTGCGGCTTAAGAAATCGCTACAGCAAGTAAAGCACATGTTTGATTATATACTGATCGATTGCCCGCCTTCGCTGGGTATACTGACGATCAATTCCCTGACTGCAGCGGATTCGGTCATCATCCCGATTCAATGTGAATATTACGCGCTGGAGGGACTCAGCCAGCTGTTGAATACCGTCAGACTGGTTCAGAAGCATCTGAATACAACGCTGCAGATCGAGGGCGTACTCCTGACCATGTTCGATGCGCGTACCAATCTAGGTATGCAGGTCATTGAAGAGGTGAAGAAGTATTTTCAGCAAAAGGTCTATCAAACGATCATTCCCCGGAATGTCCGTCTGAGCGAAGCGCCTTCTCACGGTCAGTCCATTATCACGTATGACCCCAGATCCAAAGGGGCGGAGGTCTATCTTGAATTGGCGAAGGAAGTGATAACCTATGAGCAAGCGGCTAGGTAGAGGGCTGGATGCTCTCATCCCGTCCCTTTCTGTTAATGATGATGACAAGGTCATTGATATTCAACTGACGCAGTTGCGTCCCAATCCCTATCAACCCCGCAAAACATTCGATGATGATTCAATCAAAGAATTGGCGGAGTCCATAAAGCAGCATGGCGTCATCCAGCCTATTATTGTACGGAGTGTTCTAAAAGGGTATGAGATTATCGCTGGAGAACGCCGGTTTCGCGCCTCCAAGCTGATCGGTTCCAATACGGTGCCAGCGGTAGTCCGGTCATTCACTGACCAGCAGGTAATGGAAATTGCACTCATCGAGAACTTGCAACGCGAGGATCTGAATGCGATTGAAATCGCAATCGCCTACCAAGCTCTTCTTGACAAGTTTGATCTAACTCAGGAAGAACTTTCCTTAAAAGTCGGCAAGTCTCGCTCGCACATTGCGAACTTTGTGAGATTGCTTTCACTGCCTGCGGAGATCAAAGATAATGTTTCACGTGGAACATTATCAATGGGTCATGCCAGGGCGCTGGCTGGCGTGAAGGAGGATGCTCGCAAGAAAGAGTTGGCGCAATTGGCTCTGGAACAAGAGTGGAGTGTACGCGACCTGGAGGAAGCGATTCAGGCTTTGGGTCAAAAGAAGGATGATCCATCTGCTCGCGCTACGAAAAACAAAAAACGAGATCCCTACCTAGAGAATATCGAGGAAAGCCTGCGTGAACGATTTAAGACAACCGTGAAGATTAAACAGCAAAAAGATAAAGGGCGAATTGAGCTGTTGTACTATAATAAGCAGGATCTGGAACGCTTGTTGGAACTGTTGGAAAGATTGGCTTAAGTCACTTCCCTAATGGCATGCCTGAGTTGTTTTCTTTCTGCGGAAAGATTAAACTAAGGTATGCTTTTCTTTTTCTTTTTTTTGTCGTCAAAAGTGGGTGTTGAACCCATCGCGTCTTTCAGTCGTCAATAAAGGTGGGGTATCTGGCCCCGTTGTAAAAGATGAATGTCCCAAGCGGAAAAGAGGGACAAGGAAGGGTCGTGTTGCATATGAAACATGACAAAGAGCTGATCTATCTGGATCACGCAGCAACCTCGTGGCCCAAGCCGCCGGAGGTACTGGAGGCAGTCATGAAAGCCATGCAGGAAGAGGCGGCCAACCCGGGTAGAGGGAGTCACCAAATGGCAGTTAAAGCCAGTCGAGTGTTATTCGATACGCGTAAACAATTGGCTGGGTTGTTCAAAATAAAAAATCCGAACGACATCGCATTCAGCTTGAATACAACAGGGGCGCTCAATCTTGCGATTAAAGGGTATCTCAAAACAGGTGACCACGTCATTGCCACTGCAGTAGAACATAACTCGGTAAGACGTCCGTTGGAATACCTTAAGCGCACGCGAGGTATAGAAGTTGCATATATAGAGACAGATAGCGAGGGGCACCTCGATGCTTCACGCGTGAGGGAAGCGATTCGTCCCAATACGACGTTGATTGTAGCCAATCATAGCTCGAATCTGCTTGGTAGTATTCTCCCGATCGCCGATCTCGGGGATATTGCCCGAAGTCATAATCTCCGACTCTTGGTCGATGCCGCGCAAAGTGCGGGGCTGTTAGACATTGATGTTCGGGGGATGGGGATTGATATGCTGGCGTTTCCGGGGCATAAGGGGCTACTGGGACCACAGGGGACAGGTGGATTATACATAAGCCCAGAGGTCGATCTGGAGCCCCATATGCATGGTGGGACAGGCAGCCAGTCGGAGGCGCCGGACCAGCCGAGCATCCGCCCTGACAGGTACGAGGCGGGCACACAGAACACACCGGGACTAGGTGGTCTCCGGGCTGGTGTTGCCTTCGTGCGGGAACAGTCGGTAAGCCGAATCTATGAACATGAATGGCAGCTGTCTCAGCTGATGATAGAGGGACTGTCACGTATCAACGGGGTACGCCTGCTCGGTCCGCATGCGGGACAACCGCGGACAGGCATCGTCTCCTTTTTGGTTGGACAGGCCGACCCGTCAGAGACAGCATTCATATTAGACCAGCATTATGGGATAGCTGTACGTTCAGGGTTTCATTGTACGCCGCAGGCACATCAATGCGCCGGAACGAGCGACACGGGAGCGGTGAGAGCGAGCGTCGGCTGTTTTACAACAAAGGAAGAGGTAGAGGCTTTGGTCTCGGCGGTGCGTGAGATCAGTCTGCATTATTGATTCAAGGAATTTGGGGAAGCGAGGATAACCATGGAAGACATCACGGTATATCAGATCGGTGGATTCTTCATCGCAGTAACGTTGTTTATGTTGGTCGTATGGAACTTTGTGTTGACTCTTAAGTTTAATCGGGTAAAGAAACAGTATCGGCGCATGATGGATGGGGCGGGCATCGATAATCTGGAAGGGGTATTAACGGATATTCAGGATCGGATGGCTGGTCTGCGGGACCGCCAGCAGCTGCAAGAATCGGAAATCAAGGCGATTGCCCAAGCGTTCGGACAGTTCAAGGGACATGTTGGTTTTCACCGGTATAATGCATTTGCAGAGCAAGGCAATGACATGAGCTTCTCTCTGGCACTCATTAACGCCCAGCAGGACGGAGTTGTTCTGAGCGGCTTGCACAGCAGGGACGAGACGTATGTCTATGCTAAGCCGCTGACTGGCGGAGAATCACCCTATGCCTTGACGCCAGAGGAGAAACAAGCGATTACTCTTGCGTTGCAGCAGTCATAGATGTACGTCGAATGGAGAGAATGCTGTGCAGGAGGCTGCCGGCAATCAAATCGGCCATTTGCATGACCAGATGCAGTCTCGTATTCTGGAGGACAAAGTATTCCATGAATCCACCGACATTCACAATACCGGTCATATGCATTTCACCGACAGGTGGAAGTTCCTTGTTGACTCCGGCACCGGGACGAACGGGTCCTTGTCCGAGCTGGATGCAGCCGATACTGGAGACTTGACCGAGACAAGCATCAATGCCAATGATGTAAGAGCGAGGATGTGTACGTCCAATCTCGTCCAGGGTGTCTTGGAGATTCAGGGCATGGACGGGGTTCTCAAGCGTGCCATAGACCTGGAAGAGCGGGCTCCGTGACCGTGATAATGCCGAGCCGACGAGAGGACCAAGCGCGTCTCCAGTAGATCGGTCCGTGCCGATGCAGACGATGGCAATGTGCCTGTCGCGAGGCAGCAGACTGAGCTGAGAGGTCAAACGGTCGGTGAGGATGGACTGGACATTAGGCTCGGTGTAGGCGATCTTCAGTGGCAGATCGTTTGTCGCTGCTAGCTTCATAGAATCCCTCCGGCTGGGTAGTGTGTTACTAGTATATGGACAGGCCAGCCGTTTTATACTAGAAGTAGTAATTCAAAAAGTTCACTTTTGATCACGAAGCAACTCTGAGAAGCAGATTCGGCATCGAATCTTGAACGCATGTGAAACTTCCGGTGCTCACGTAGCCTTAACTACGCTCCGCTCCTCATTTTCTCCTGCGTCCAACCTTCTCGGTGCTGAAAAGCGAACTTTTTGAATGATCCTTTGTGAAGAAGCATCGAGCTGCTTCATAAAGGATGAATGATTATAACGCAGGCCCAGGCGGCCAGGAAGGACGGCTGCAATGCTGATCGCATTCGATTCTACTCAGCAGGCACTCCGGGCAGAGATGCTGCTGGAATATGCCGAGATCGAGATTGATCTGGCCCCTACCCCCAAAGAAATTACTGCCGGATGTGCGCTGTGTATCCACTTTCCCGATGAGGATCAGACGGAGGTCGAACGAATCATTACGGAGGAGCAAGTGGAGATTAGAGGACTGTTTCGCAAGACAGACGATGGCTACGATGCAGTCTAACAAAACAGGCTAATCATAGAGGAGATTCAGCCATAGGGAGAGATGGTGGATGCTTTCAACTCAGCTGCAAACGATCAATGATCACATCTTGGGTTGGCTAAGCGATGAGGAGATGTGGGCGGATATCGGGACAGCACTGATCCGGGTTGCTTTTATTCTCCTCATTAGCTGGATTGTCATCTGGATTGCCAACAAAGCGATTAATGCCTCCTTTATTAACCGGGAGTCCAAACGACTGGCTGTGCAAACCAGACGCATGCGGACACTAGGTAAGCTTCTCAAAAATGTGGTGTCGTATGTCATTCATTTTGTGAGCGTGCTGCTGATTCTTTCTGAATTTAATATTAATCTGGGGCCGCTCCTGGCAGGGGCAGGCGTGATCGGGCTGGCCATCGGTTTCGGGGCCCAGAGCTTGGTGAAGGATATTATCACGGGCTTCTTCATTATCCTGGAGGATCAGTTCGCAGTAGGGGATACGATTCAGACGGGCAGCTTCAAAGGGACGGTCGAGATGATTGGTCTGCGTTCTACCCGTTTGCTAAGCTGGACGGGGGAGTTGCATATCATCCCTAACGGTTCTATTAATGAGGTCACCAACTACTCGTTGCGCAATTCTTTGGCAGTTGTGGATATCGTCATTCCGGTTGGCGACAATGTAGAGGAAGTCACCCAACTGCTGCAGACAACCGTCAAAGAGATTGAGGATGTGAATCTCTTGGGCGAACCGCAGGTGCTGGGTGTTCAGCAGATCACGACTGGCGGAACAACGCTGCGAATTATCGCAGAGTGCCGGCCCAACACTCATGGAGACATCGCGACGAAGATCAATTCTGCGATCAGACGCGCATTGGATATCCGGACGGCGGAGGCCGAACGGGCTTAGGCGAAGAAAAGGGAGGATAACGGGTGGAACGCAAACAGTTTGAGCTCGGGGATGTTGTACAGATGAAGAAGCAGCATCCCTGTGGTACCAATGAAATGGAGATCATCCGAATGGGGATGGATATCCGCATCAAATGCGTGGGCTGCAAGCATAGTGTATTAATTCCGCGGGCCAAGTTTGAGAAGAACCTGAAGAAGGTGCTGCGTTCCAAAGCAGACCAGACAACGGAAGAGGGCAACCCTGGGGAATCCGGTTCTGTGTAAGGGCTGGATGGCTCCGGTACCCGGTCATTTTCCAGTTGCGCAGTATGGACGAGTTGTGATATACTAACCTTTGTGTCCGACATGGAAAGGTACCCAAGAGGCCCAAGGGGGCTGACTCGAAATCAGCTAGGCGGTTCAGGCCGTGCGTGGGTTCGAATCCCACCCTTTCCGCCATTCTTCCTTAGGAAGTTCCGAGACACATGACTTTTCAACCGACATCCTCTACGCCCTGCGCGTAGGGGATTTTTAGTTTGTTTTTGCCCGGCCACCCGCGGGTGATCTGCTGTAACGCTTTTTTCTTTGTTGCCCAAGAAAAAAAGCGCTCCGCTGTCCTCACGGACAACGAAGCGCTTTTCGGTGGACGGTGCGTAGTCGGGTCGTGAACTGCTTCAGTCTGACTATCCTTCATTGCGCCCATCGCTTCCATTCGATGGAGCTGTGCTCAGGACCGGGATCCTTATCACATCGCCTTGAATTCAGTGCATCACCGTTACGTCTTCACTTGCGGTTGTTTCGCCATACAGGTCCAACGGAACCACACCTCTCATGGAGCACCGTCCGAACTTAGGATGTGCAGAGTTGCTATTGATTATGCAGACCATACGTTAATTGCGTTTCATTTTAACCCACTTGCGGTCCTTCTTCGAGGTTTCAGGGAACCGCTGGCCCTTTTCCAGTTCGATCTGATGCGGGTTTTGGATCCCCATGTGGTAGTCATTATCGCCGACCTCGATGTACTTGCCGTTGTTCGGCGCGCTGTCGCCTGGATTAAACTCGGTCCATTCGCCCATACTGCTCACCTCCACAATTCGGATGAGTTGTCCATTTACGCCATTAGCAGCGCGGACGTCATACGACCTTAGTGTGCGCAGCGGCATGGACGTTCATGCGATGCAGAGTATAGCAGATAGAGTGGACGTTTTGCCGAATGTATTAATGCTTGCAAAAGCCTAGGCTCATTTGGTATAATACCTTGGTGCGAAATATGGCATGCGAGTAAAATCGCTCCTTGCTCTCTCCATTGAGAGGGCCGCTCAGTCCAGAAGGAGGTGAAAACAATGCGCAAATACGAAGTGATGTATATTATTCGTCCCGAGGTTGAACAGGAAGCTGTTCAAGCAATCGTCGACAAGTACAATGGCATCATCGAAAACGGTGGTGGGGAAGTCTCCAAAACCGACGTCATCGGCAAACGCCGTCTTGCGTATGAGATCAACAAGATTCGTGACGGTATTTATGTCCTGGTTCATTTCAACGCAACGCCAGACGTTGTCAATGAATTGGATCGCGTCATGAAGATTCAGGATGAGATCATTCGATTCCTGGTCGTCAGAGATGTTGTTGCCTAAGTACGTGAGGATGTTCGATTGGAGGCGATAAGGTGTTGAACCGTGTTATTCTTATAGGGAGACTCACCAAGGATCCCGAGATGCGCTATACCCCATCCGGTGTGGCTGTGACTCAGTTTACGCTGGCAGTGGACAGACCATTTACTACGGGGCAAGGCGAGCGGGAAGCGGATTTTATCCCGATCGTAACTTGGCGTCAACTCGCTGAGACCTGTGCGAACTACCTGCGCAAAGGCCGCTTGGCGGCAGTCGAAGGTCGTATTCAAGTGCGGAACTACGAGAACAACGAAGGCAGACGTGTCTATGTGACCGAAGTCATCGCGGACAATGTCCGGTTCCTGGAGTCCAACCGTGAAGGCGGCGGAGGCGGACAGCGTGAGGAGTATAGCAACAGTGGCGGTAGCGGTGGCAACAGCGGAGGCGGAGGAAACTACGGTGGATCCGGCTCAGGCGGCAACTCGTCCGGTGGAGGCAGCTCTTACGGGGGCGGCGGAGGCCGGTCCGGGAATAATTCACGCAACAACGATCCGTTCTCAGATGATGGACGGCCTATCGATATCTCCGAAGATGATTTGCCATTCTAAAGGAAAGGACGATGGAGACGAATGAGCTTTAAACCAAGAGAAGACGGCGGCGAGCGCCCAGAGCGCAAGTTCCGTAAAGGCGGACGCAACAAGCGTCGCAAAGTATGTTATTTTACAGCCAACAAGATCAAGCACATTGACTATAAAGAAACAGACTTGCTCCGCAAGTTCATCAGCGAGCGCGGCAAAATCTTGCCACGTCGTGTAACTGGAACTAGTGCAAGATACCAGCGTATGCTGACTACTGCGATCAAACGTTCGCGTCAAGTTGCATTGCTGCCTTACACTACGGAATAGTCTGATTCACAGCGAACAGCACGCATGACCCCTCAGGGTTGTGCGTGCTGTTTTTAATTTTATTCGCGGCCCCTTAGAGGGTATATGATCAGTTTGGTGCTTAGAACCGTAGCTGAGCGCCTGTGAAGGGCGAATAAATCTCTGAAGCTACTTAATAAATAGAAGAAATGCCAAAACGCCAAAGGGTGGCTATCCCAAACTGGGGATAACCACCCTTTGGCGTGCACAGACAGCTTATCCACATGGGGATAAACGAAAACCGGCCTTGTTATCCACATGTGGATAGATGTCGGCGGGTAGAATGATAATGTAGCTGTTAATAACGTCCTGCCTGTTGTTCAGCGATATCGCCTACATAAGGTATCTTGAACCAGCTGCCGCGCAGCGCCATTAGCATCATCAAGATCCAAGCGATGAAGGTCAGCGGCACCAAGAGCACATTGACGAGCCAGCCGATAAAAGGAATCATATTGAAAATCGTGGTCAGAACGAATAAACCGCCGAACAAGATGATCGACTGCATGGCGTGAAATTTAACAAAGCGGCTGTTTTTCTCAATAACCAGGAAGATAATGCCGGTCACAAAAATGCCCAGATAGCAGAGCAGCCCGGCTACCTTGGGATCCAATCCTGTTGACGAGGCCGGCACATGCGGTTCCTGCATAAGTATCCCTCCTCCTTTCCCACCGAATCCTATCGCTACCCTATTCGATACCCGGATCAAGTATTCCTTTTGCGAGCCCGCCTAAATCTGTATTCATTTGTAACTTCGTGTCGAGGTGTATCGTTTATTAAAATAGGAAAGAGTTTAATTAGATAAAGAGGAATGGAGTGGAGCATCCCGTATGCAATCCCGAAAACGTAAATGGCTGATCGCCCTTGCTTCGTTTGTCTTGCTCGTTGCGACAACCGCATACTTCAATCGAACCACATTGGCCATGTGGGGTTTTGACCTGCTATGGGCCGATAAAATCGAGCAGAGTCTGGAGGAGTCGCACAAGCCGCTGGAAGGTCGCAAGCCCAAGCCTGTGAAGGAGGAAGCTGAAGCACGCGAGCCCTTCTCGCTGCTGCTGATGGGCGTGGATCAGCGGGACAAGGAGCATGGCCGGTCGGATACGATGATCTATACTGTCGTGCGGCCCAAGGATGGGTCGATGCTGATGATCTCCATCCCTCGGGATTCTGATGTAGAGATTGTAGGCAAAAACCGCAAGGACAAGATTAATCATGCCTACGCCTTTGGCGGTGCCAAGATGGCGCTGGAGACGGTGGAAGAGCTGTTCGGGTCCTCTGTCGATTATTACGCCAGTATCAATTTTGAAGGCTTCCGTCATGTGATTGATGCCATGGGCGGCATTGCGCTGCCAATCGAAGAAGATCTGGTGAATAAAGACCCAAATCACGAGAAGTTTGTGGTCAAAGCGGGGCAAGACTTATATAATGGACAGGACGCCCTGAATTATGTGCGCTATCGGGAAGATGCCGGCGGCGATATGAGTCGGACGGTTCGTCATCAGACCTTTATCCAGTCGATGCTGGACAAGGCAACTGGCGTCGGTCAGTGGGGCAGAGTGCCGGAGCTGATTGAGATTATGGGCGACAATTTCGCTACGGATCTGACGCCACAGGAGATTGTGAGTCTAGGCAAGTCGATGCTGCAAGCGGGTCATCGAACGATATACAGTCATACGTTACAAGGAGAAGGCGCGATTGGCCGGGGTGGGGCCTGGCTGTTCGATCTGGATGAGGCGGACTTAGAGAAGGCCAAAGGCTGGATCAGCAGCTGGCTGGACGGCTCAATCCCGAAGAATGAGCTGCCCCTGCCCGATCAATACGTGAGGCAGGGCGGGACAGCCTCCCCCGCCGCCTGAACGGCCGCGCATCCGCTTCTCCTGGCGTCTATGGACATGAGAAGAAACGGAGTGGCAAAGAGGTATGAACATCGCATTTTTTCTATTGCCGAAACAAGAAGTCGTCTGCCTGACCCAGGAAGTGACCCTGCGGCAGACGCTGGAGCGGATGGAGCATCATAGGTATACGGCTGTGCCGATCCTGGATCGGGATGGCGGCTACACGGGTACGGTCACAGAGGGTGACCTGCTCTGGTATATGAAGAATCACCCCGAGCTGACCTTCGATCAGGTACATCGGGTGAAGCTCTCGGAAGTGCCGCTGGGCAAGGATATCCGGACGGTGCAGATCAACGCGAATATGAAGGATCTGATCTCGCTGGCCAAGGTGCAGAACTTCGTGCCGGTTGTTGACGATATGAATCGTTTTATCGGCATTGTGCGCCGCAGTGATATTATTGATTATTGTGAGAAGATTATCGCAGAGTCGGATATTGTCCAGGAGCCTGCGGCGGTGATTGGCAAGGAGCCGGAAGGCCCGGCGAAGCTGGTATAGCTGGCACGGTGGACGTGTTTTCCCTAACGTAGCAGCAAGGTACATGAGAGGGACTCGCGAGAGGCAGGGTCCCTTTTCAGCACCGGTATTCTAGGAGGTATTAGATGGTTAACAGAAAAAGACCCATGGGTTCGGGCAACCGGCCCATGCGCGTGTTTCTGGCGATTGCGGTCTTGCTGGTTGTAGCAGCTGGCATCTATATGACACAGTCGCTGTTCGGAGGCTCGGACAGCCCAGGCAATGGTCCGGATACAGTCGCCGAGGGCAATGAGGGCAAGGGCAACAAGGGTAATGGCGGGGAAACGGCCGAGCCGGTCGAGGAGTGGGATGGCGAGGAAGAAGCGACGGCAGCGCAGCTGTCGCAGGTGTATGACATCGTCATCTCCAATGGCCGGGTTATCAATCCTGAGAACAACCTGGACAAAGAAGGCATGAACATCGGCATCACAGGCAACACGATTGGAGTCGTGACTTCGGAGTCGCTGCAAGGCGAGCGAGTGATCGACGCGACCGGTCTGGTGGTAACGCCGGGCTTCATTGACAACCTGTCGTACGATCCCAACCCGCTTGGCGTCTGGAACAAAATCGCTGACGGGGTAACGACGAACAATGCCATGCACGGTGGCACGACCACGCACAACAGCTGGTATGCTCACTATGAGCGGGACCGCCCGCCGGTGCATTTTGGCGCGTCGTATTTCTACACGCAGGCACGTAATCAATTCAAGCTTGGACGGTATGAGGCTGCCAAGCCGGAGCATACGGCCGAGATGTTGAAGCAGGCAGAGGAAGCGCTGAACAACGGTTCACTGGCCCTGTCCTTCAGCTTCGAGTATGTGCCCGGTATTACGGTAGAGGAAGTGATGCCGTTCATGCATTTGGCGCATGAATACAATGTACCGGTCTTCTTCCATGGACGCTACTCCAGTATGGAAGGCGGCGATGGAGATAACTTCGATACGATGCGGGAGATTATCAATTATGGCCGGGAGAGTGGCGCGGCTGTACATATCGACCACATCAACAGCACCGGCGGCACCTTCTCGATGCCTGAATCGCTCGCGATGATCGATGAAGCGCTGGCTGAGGGTATTGATGTGACTGCGTGTATCTATCCATACAACTTCTGGGGCACGTACCTGAATTCCGCCCGTTTCGACGAGGGATGGCAGGAGCGGTTCCGCATCTCTTATAACGATCTACAGATTGCTGGAACGAGTGAGCGACTGACCGAGCAAACATTCCGGCAGTACCAGAAAGAAGGTAAGCTGGCAGTTGCGTACGCAATTCCTGAGGAGGATGTTGTGCTCTCGTTCCAGCATCCGTCGGTGATGATCGGCAGTGATGCGATTCTTGAGCCTGGACATAACAACCATCCGCGGGCATCGGGGACCTTTGCCCGGTCGGTGGGCAAGTATGTCCGTGAAGATCAGATCATGGACCTTCCCGAGATGATCGCCAAGCTGACGCTCATGCCGGCGCAGCGTCTGGAGAAGCAGTCGCCGTCGCTGCAGAAGAAGGGTCGCTTGGCTGCGGGCATGGATGCAGACATCGTGATCTTCGACTTCGATACGATTATCGACCGTTCGACGGTCGAACAGCCGGAGCTGGAATCCGCAGGCATCGAATACGTGCTCGTGGAGGGCGAGCTGGCGCTGGAGAACGGCGAGGTCAACCGCAGCACGCGGCTGGGCAAGCCGCTCCGCAGTGAATTCGTCCGCTTCAGTGAGACCGTAGGCTCGGTCGTCTGGGAGGACGCCAGCTATCCGGTGGTGAACTACCGTGACCGCAACTATATCGACCTTGACGCCTTGAAGGCGCATGGTTACGATACGGCGTGGGATAAGGTGGCCCGCACCTTCACGATCACCGAAGGGGAAGCGGCGGCCGGCAGCGCTGGCGATCCGGGCTCCGCGCCGGAGAATAACCAGCTCATGCTGGAGCGCGGCTACATGGCGGTGTTCGGCGAGTTGGAGGCAGAGCTCATCTCCATCGGCGAGCGGGCCTACATGCCAATCCAGTTCCTGCAGGAGCTGGGCTACACGCTCACCGACGAAGGCGACGCCTGGACGGTGGAATAACACACGATTGGTATGACAGGCGTGGCCCTTATGGGGGCTGCGCCTGTTTTGGCGTGTGGCGAGTGGGGCGGTGGCTGGACGGTAGAATAGCACACACGATTGGTATGACAGACGTGGCCCTTATGGAGGCTGCGCCTGATTTGGCGTGGGGCGAGGGGGCGGTGGCTGGGCACGTGGAGGTGCTGACACGAGTGCTTATCCTCGTGCTAATGTTCGAGTTGTATGGTGAAACGGATGAAGGGTGCTGTCAACAAAACCATTCAATGTAGCTATAAGAGGGGGAATATGCTGAATGGTGCTGTCTGCATACAGTGCTCCTGTACCCATACCCGCGTAAGCCCCGGCGCACGATGCCCGGCAGCATGACGGCGGGTCGGATGGCACCCATACCTGCCCTTGCGCCCTCACCAACCCCAACCCCAACCCCAACCCCAACCCCAACCCCAACCCCAACCCCAACCCCAACCCCAACCCCAACCCCAACCCCTCTGCCGCCACCCACCGCCTTTTGCCCTCGCTCTAACGGCCACCACAGCAGTTATTTGGCTCAAAATCGGCTGTCTGAGATTCTAACGGCCATGAGCGCAGTTATTTCTACTTTTTGTTGTGTGTGACGTCACATTTG
>NZ_KB899683.1 GCF_000378385.1 Paenibacillus daejeonensis DSM 15491
CCTCCTGCTCGATCAGTCGACTTAGGAAGCTGAGATCCGTCTCCTGCGACTGGTCGAGACGGTCATAGGTGATGTCGTCCGTTTCAAACAGCAGCTTCATGCCCGCAGTCTGGGCGATGCGCGTGGCGATCTGCTTCAGCGTCACCTTCTCCCAGGCTTTGGTCCGCGGCTCATCTTTGAGCCTTGAGTTACCAGGGAAGGAAGCAGCCTGGATCGTCACTGCGTCCGGCGGACCGCCCAGCGACACCGTGTCCACATCAAAGGTGCCACACTGCAGCGTCCGCTTGGTTACGCCAGAATACCAGTGCAGCAGATCCACCGACGCCTTGATGCGCTCACCCCGCTGTGGCAGCCACGGCCCCCTCCATTTGCCCTCCCGGTCCTCCAACTCGATCCGGAGATCATCTGCCCGCCCGTTGCCCGCATCTGTATAGCTCAGAGACATCAAAAAAGGCGCGATATCCAGAGAGATATCCACGCCTTGATAAACAATTACCGGTATTGCTTGTCTTATGGCCATCACTGCCCCCTCTTCCACGGCGGCAGCTCGTCATCAATGATCTCCGCCTCCGCCGGAATCCGGAGCCGAACACCCGCCGAAAAGATGACGACCCGCAGGTGCGCGGGATTGAGCTGCATCAGCTCCGTCATCTGCCGACTGCTGCCGTATAGCTTGTGACATATGCCGTCCCAGGTGTCACCCTGCAGAGTGATATACTCAGCCATGGAAACTCAACCTCCGATCCTCTTGCGCCAGGCGACGCATATATAGTTTGAACTGCTCATAGGTCGGTTGCACGGCCTGGGCTACACGATCCACATCCCCCTGGCTGCCACCGGGTACGGTGATGACCGGGGCAAAGGTGATTGTTGTATTTCCGGCATCCCCCCGTGTTGGGGAGAACGCACTCTCCATCAGCTGAGTCGCAGCCTCCAACAGACGCTGGTTAGGCGACTCATTGACTTGCAGCTCCATTGGTCCAACATCCGTGGATTGTACCCCGAAGTCACTTAGACGATTGTTGCTCTCCAGAAGCTCCTGAATCTGCGGATCCAACGTGTGTTGGACCCAAAGCTCGCGCGGTACCTCCGAATAGACGGGATAGTTATCGACTGCTCCCGCGTCGGGTCGGCTGCCGTCTGGGTTACGACCCATCAGGCGGTTCGTCTCATCCAGCAGCCAGTGGGAACGCGGCCTGTCGTCTAGTGGGATGGCCATCTCTGGGCCAGCCTCACCAAAAATAGACGGCTCGCTTGCAATGCCTCCCTCGGCATATCCCTTCGCTTTAGGTAGTGTCATATGTGGCGAAATGCCAAGATTCTGGTATGCGACAGTAACGTTCACTGTCTTCTCTGTAGGGAGCATGTTTAATTCCGTTTTCAGATTAGATAAGGAGACAAACGCCTCATTAAACCTCGTTTTCTCAGCTTCCGTCAAAGTATGAAACTTTGCTGCCTGGTCTTCCAGAGTCCCGCCCAAGTCTAACTCAATGAGAGCTTGCTGGGAATCATATATTGCTTGGAAGCTGGCTAAAGCATCATCTATATCGGATTCAGCATCAGTCATTTTGTTGTAAAATTTATCGCTCGACTCATATAATGACTTCATTTCAACTGCGAGATTCGCCCAGTTCCCACTATAGTCATGTCCCGTGGCTTCGCTTATTTCACGGGCTAGATCCCTAAGCCTTTCAGCCTGTTCCACATCTGATGAACTTGTTGCAATTATGTCTTGCTGCCGCTCTACGAACTTGCTGTATTGTAAAAACGCTTCTTGGGCTTGTGCATAAGACTCTTCGTATTTGGCATGTTCAGCAATAAGCTTTTCGTATTCATTTTGCAATTGAGGAAGCTTATACTGACCGTCCATGACCTCTTTTTCAAGATCACGTTTTTCCATTTTCCATCGAACATCCTGCAGTTCGTTTGCCAAGTCTATTTGTTCACGAAAGCGGTCCGATTTAGCGTCTTCCGCCCTCAGTATTTCAGGGTTAAGGGCAATAAGTTCCTGTTCAACGAGTTGTATTTTCCGTCGAGCCTCTTCCAATTCAACAGCTGGGGTAGCTGAGTCTTTAATCTTTGCGTTCAAACGATCATATTCTGTCGTGAGTTCTGCTGTCCGGTCTCGTTGTTCACTGACTGCCGAAAAATCTCTGAATGCTTCATTTAAAGATTCATCCATATTTAATAGAGCTTCGCGCGCCTTATCTTGGTGCTCCTTGTATGCGAGGACACCCGCCGTCAACAGACCAACCGCTCCGACTGCGATCCCAACGGGATTAGTGAAAAAGCCGAGCGCGGTCCCAAACTTACCAAGCGTTGTGGTTGCCCCGCCAACGCCCCTCCCGGCCTTGCCCGCCGCATTCTCAACCTGGAAGAAGCCACTTGCAATGGACAAGGCATTTTTTCCGATCAGCGCTGCAGGTGTGGCCAGGGCCAGAAACTTGATGAGATCCTTGTTGTCGACAGCCCAATCAGCCAAACGCTCAAGAGTTGGCATGAGATCCTCCGCGATCGGAAGCACCAGCTCCGTCATAAGCTGCCGACCCAAGCTCTGCCAATCCTTGCCAATGGTATCAAAGCGGATCGCCTCGATCTCCTCCATGGTCGCCTTGGTCATATCAAACTGACTACGCGCGCTCCCCATTGAATTGATGACTGCCTGCTCCACATCCTCAAACTGTGTACCAAACAACGCGACGCCGATCTGATTACGCGCCAGTGGATCCTCGATCTCCTGCAGCTTGGTAATAACCATCTGCATGGCATCGCTACCCTTGACCGATCCGGAGGACAGACCCTCCAGGATGTTGGCTCCTTCGCCCATGATGCTGCCCAGGATGGTAAAGGTATCGCTAGCCTGCTTACCGCCCTTTTTGAGCTTGCCAACCATGATGTCGGCCGTCTCCTTGCCAACCTTGCTGACGAGCTCCAGATACTGCGTGGACTTCTTCCCGCCCTTGGTGAGAGCGTCAGTCCACTCGACGATGTTATCTGGCGCAAACAGCTCAGCTAGGGCGTCATACGTGGCGTCGCTGCCGTCCTTCAAGCGGATATTGAACTCTTTAACCGAGTCACCAACCTTGTCCAAGTTGAACGCCCCCGCGTCAAGGCCAGCTGCGAAGATGTCGAACATTTCATTGGCCGTGAAACCAAGTGCAGCGAACTGCGGTGCATATTCATTGGCCGAGTCCAGGAGCTCATTGGACTTGTTCAATCCCTGCTGAGCACCCTGAGCCAGCAAATTGAATGACTCCGTCGACGTAATGCCAAAGTTTTTCATCATGGTGTCGGACGCCTTCACCGACTCCTTAATGTCCTCGCCGAACACCTCGCGAAAGACCATCGCCTCACGGCTCATGTTCTCCAGCTCATCACCGGTGAGCTTACTTACCTGGCGAACAGTGGCGATCGAGTTGGAAATGTCAGCAAAGCCTTCCCCAAGAGGTATTTCGTAGAGATCCTTTGCTATCTGCTCCATCTCGGCCATTTCGGCCTTGCTGACGCCGGTTGAGGCTTCGAGCTGGGCCATTGAATCGTCAAACTCCAAAATGGCAGAGCCGATGTTTTTGATACTATCCTCCACGCCTTGAACGATGGCGAAAGCTCCGGAATACTCCGCAACGCGCTTGAGTGTATCGCCAAAATTTCGACTACCCTTCTCGGCGTTTCGGATTTCGCGATCAAATTGCTCTACTTCCCGGGACATCTTGCCAAAGTTTCCTGATCGGGAGAGCTCCCGCAGCTCCCGATCGATGTTCTCCAGCCCATCGGCCGCTTGGCCGAACGAGCGCTTGAAGGATGATTCCAGCTCGGCGTCCAGTTTGAAGGATACCTCGTATTCTCTACCTCTTCCTGCCACGGCTCGGATCCTCCTTCCGTCGCTTATTCATCCGCACGATCCAGTCCGTCAGCTCGCGCAGAGGCAAAGAAAGGAAGTACGGGATCGGCGTGTACGTCATCATGGCCAGCGATGCGGCCAGGTCGCGCACGTCGACCTGGCCATTTAATCCTATCCGAGCAAAAAACGCTGAGCCCTCAAGGTCACCATGGAGAAATCTTTTGCCGGCAATGCGCGGATCAACTCGACGGGTACCTTAGCAGCACGGGCCGCTACATAAGCCTGATACTCCTTGTTAGCATCCTTAAAGAGCATTGACGCACCTTCCAGTTGCATGTACTGTCGCTCGCAGGAGATGATGTCCTCCCCTGTCAACCGATCAAAATCAAGATTTAGATCTTTCACTTCCCCGCCTTCAAACGACCACGCCCGCCGCAGCGTGTAGATGCTGGTGGCGGGCGTTTCGGTGGTTACATCCTCTTCGGTTTTTACTTGATCTGTCATCGTTTGGTCTCCCCTCACAATCCAAGTTGTTGGCGCATCTGCGCGAGCGCATCAAAGCCGTCGACCCGGTAGATAAAATTGTACTTGTCCAACTCGAGCAGCTCGCGGCCATCAATGGTGATCTTGAGGTACGTGACCTCGAGCTCGTTACTGCTGCCCATTGTCGACGACGGTTGCATATTCCCAATCGTGCCGCCTTTGGGCACGGCCTTGACTGTCACTTTAACAGCCTGCGAGCGGTACGTCCCGCTGGCGGAGTCATACACCTGGACCGCGCCCCGGAAGTCCAGGGCGTGCGATCGCTGCTGCAGCAAACGGATCGTGCTCTGCTGGACCGTGCGCCAGTTAAGCGTAACGGTAATACTCCCGAAGTGGCCGATTGTTGGGCTATCGACTTCGCCTGCAATGCCAGCGCCGGAGACCGTGTCGGTCATGGACTCGAGTGTCGGCAGCACGATATCGCTCACGCCGAGGTACTCGGAGCCCTCGCGATACACCGTGAAATTGGATAATCTCTCTGGAATTTGCATGTTTTTTTCTTCCTCCTTACCCTGCGAACAGGGCGCTCAGATAGGCCGGATCGTACTCAACGATGAACTCGATCGAGCGTGCCGGCGATGGCGGCGTGACGTAGACATGCAACCGGATGATGCCATCCATCAGGTCTGTCTGCGGGTTTTCCGACAGGTTAAACTCCACGCGGCCACCCAGGATCGCACCTTGCGCAGCCAGGCCGTTAAGCCACAAGTTGACGCTGTCAGTGATGGCTTCAATCAGACGTGGCGTGATCGGTGCGTCAAGACGCTGCCAGTAGGTCAGGATCAGCGTGTTGCGGATCCAGTCCATCATGCGGCGAACAGGGATAAATGCATCCTTGGGATCCGTGGTGCCTGGATAGGCTGCTGTCCGGTTGCCCCACGCCTTCCACCCGCCTAGAAAGTTGAGCGCGGTGACAATGCCTTCCCCGTTAAGGTAGGCTGCTTGCTCCGGACCGAGGAACATTGGTGTGCCGTCGGCCAGCACCGCCGCATCCGCCCGCAAGGACTGATTGGACGGGGAGACATACGGGATATCGCCATTGGCCGCATCCGTGGCCGCCAACACACCAGCCACCTGCGTGGACAGATGGAACGTCCAATCCCCGAGCTTAACCATCGGGTACGCTGCAATCTGCGCCGGCGACGAATAGCTGTTGTCGGCTTTCCAGGCTGGAGCATCGCTGTAATTCATGTCGGCGGCGAGGTCCACAATCGCCGTAGCCCGGAACAATCCATTAATGTTGCCTGCCTTGGCCACCATGACGGCCGCAACGCCTGGATCATCAGAATAGCCTGGCGCCAAGACCATCCCCGGCAGCAAACGGAAGCGTGGGAAGACCTGGTTTACCAGTTCCAATCCCGTCGGCTGGCCGCTGCCATCGATGCCGCCAATGATATCGGCAGATGTTACCGCATCCGGATCCAGCTCCTCGTAATCGACTGTCAGCGTAGCCGAGCTGCCAGTGATTGCTCCACCGGTGATACGCTGAATGACGAGCTGGCCATCCCCGTCGTAATCCAAATCATAATCCGTACCCAGGACGTAAGTCGTCTCACCATCTGCGGATTTCACAGCCACAGATGAGCCCAAGATCCCTTGTGCAGCCACGACAGCAAGGTTGTTCACCATCGACACACTCTCACCGGTGAGCGCCGTCTTGTCCGTTGCCGGATCCAGGACGTTAATTAGCACGATCGGGGACATCGCAAAAAGAGCAAAGTGGGAATAGATCACCTCGCTCAAGGTAAAACGCCAGTCGTTGCTATAACCGAAAGCAGCCACCGCCTCATCGTAGGAAAAGCAGAGTACCGGCTCATTGACCGGCGCCGTCGCTCGTTGCGACAGGTTGACCGGCGCGGTACCGATGACAACCGGCACGGATCCGGTAGAGGCGGGCGGCGTGAGAGCCGTTGGCCGCTCAATGACAGACACCCCATGGTTGTAGGCCATTAAATTGTCACTCCTTCGAGGATCCGGTACGCCTTGTGCTCATGCGTTCCCTTCACCTGGATTTTTTCTTGCGTTTTGGACAGCTCCGCGATCGGCACAAGCAGCGTGCGGATCTCCGGATGCTGCTCGATCAGCGGGGCGACGTGCGCCGGAATCCCACCGCGGAAGACGGCATACTGCTGCAAATGCCCCCGGCCAACGTTAGGGCCGGTATAAATGAGCTGATCCAACTGCTTTTTCGCCGGTACCGCTGCTGGTTCCGCTGCTGGTTCCGGCGTGGGGGCTGTCACTGGGACAGACTCAGCCTGCCTTCGTTCCGCCCTAGATTTTTGCCCTTTCGTTTCTTCCTTCGTTTCATCTGGTCCATTGGCTTCCATGCAAATCAACTCCTTGTATTTGTTCGGTGACACTCTGGACGGACCAACGCGTCACCGCCTGGCCAACCCACAATGGATAAGGCTGACCGTCTGGGATGTCCCAGTTGTATGGCTTCTCCAGCCGGTACCGCTGATCAAGCAGCGGCTGCTGCTGCAGAGCCATCCGGACGTGTTCCATCAAATTAAGCAGATCGTAATTTCCGTCCGGATGGATGAAACCAGCCTCGTCCACCGTGCCGGGATGATACACGCCAAAGCTTAGGTGCACGTGGACCGTGGAACCCGTAGCATCCTGTGGCTCCCTCTCCGGATCCTCGCCGTCCATGATGCGAGCGACGATGTAAGGAAAATCAATCTTTTCCTCTTTGCGCGGATCCTTAAACGGGAGGTACCAATCAAACACACGCGGCACCGTGTAGCGCCCACCGTCCGCCTGCGCGGCCGCATAGTCTGAAACCGCCACCTTCAAATAGGCGACAAGCGCCCGCAATAACATAGCTGCTGTCATCGTTACATCCTCCCCAGCACGCGGCCGACCTCATGGTCGATCCGTTCCGCCATGCGCCGCTGCGCTTCTGTCTGCAGGTGCTCGGCAACGCCTGGCTCGCTGAGCATGACGGGGATCGCCGGACCAAATAACTGATTAATGGGCGTCCGCTTCTTGCCGGCACGCTCAAATACCCCGAGGTGTCCGCTACGCATTTCCGCAACAAACGCACCGGGGATCGGCTTCTTTCCACTCTTTTTCTTGACGGCTGCCCGGAGCACACGGGGTTGCTTCCGGGGCACCTTGGATGGCGTCGTCTTAAACTTGATCAGCGGGATGCTCGGTCCACGCGAGGTGAAGATCATCTCCAGGCGGGCCGCGCTGGCCTTGGTGATGCGGATCGTCTGCCGCACGTCTCCGGCTTTGACATGGTAGATCTCCCGAACCTTCTTGACCGCTTCTGTCCGGACGCCTTGGGAGACCCGGTTCATTGCAGCGCTGAAGGCTTTTGGAATGTTGTTTTGAACAAACTTCAATGCGACCGTAGCCTGCTTAAACTCCTTGCGCGTCGAGGAGAACTTGATCATGTCTGGTTCCCCTCCAGCGTGACGGTCAACATGCCCATCTCATTCTTGACCAGCCTAACCATGTAGGGCGACCCGTTGACGACAATCATTTGATCATATTCCGGCACATATCCAAGCTCAGAGAGATTGACATAGAGGACCATGCGGTTACGGAACACACCTTCCTCATAGTCATTGGCCCGGTCGATGAAGGCATCCTCATCCAGGACGCACAACACCATGATTCCATCCAAATCGTGCAGCTCGCCGAATTCTTCCGGATTGACGAAAACGGCGAGATTATCCAGGGCGACTTGCTCTTTAAACCCCATCTTCCTCACCCACAGTCGCGTAATAGAGCGTGTATTGCGACACACGCTCATCCGCATTACCTGCAGGCTCAAGCTCGGCATCCTTCAGCATTTCGCGCTGCTTGGCTGCAGACAGCTTCGCGAACACATCTGGCGTTGGCAAGAATTCCAACTCCTCATCGAATGTATCGGAATCCCCTTCCTCAACCAGCGGCTCGTACTTCTGGATGTAACGATCCTTCAGCAAGTGTCCAACGTCACGATGAGGAGCATCAAAAAGGGAGCCTTTCCGATAGGAGGCCCCCTCATGCTTCACGATTCCTTTGATTACTTGATACATGTTATCCCTCCTACGGCTTGACTTTGGTATTGATGACTGCCCATGCTGCCACGTCGTATGGAAGTGGTACCGGACGAGACTTGAGCAGCAGGGACTTGGTATCGGAGTTACGATCGATGGTCACCTTGGGCACACGCGAACCCTCATACGTAACGAAGTTGTCCGAGTTTTCCGGGATCTGCGTGATGGCTCCGTACAGCATTTCGCCCAGGTTGCGCGAACCGACGACAACACGGTCCGGATCAATGTAGGGATGCAGGTCTTCCGTCGTGTCGTCATAGTAAAAGGCGTCATACTGGAACAGATCGATGCCCGGCTTGCGCAGACGGCCCAGGTAGGTATACCCATTACCGTTGACCAACCGCTCATCCGGCGCGAGGCTACCAAAATCAGCCCGGCGATAGTCCATCAGCTTCAGGATTTTCTCGTCTTGCAAGAAGTTCCATGCCGCATTTTTGCCAAACATCGCAAAGTCGGGGTTGTAGCCCGCCGACCGCACGAGTGCGGCTGCTTCGTCGAGATCACCAAGCATATTGGGGTTCGCCCCATCCCATTGTGACGTGCCCGTCAGGTTGATGATATTCTCGAAGCCATAGTCGATGCGATCCGTGCGTACCACAGTAGCAGTGTCATCCACATACCCTGTGATTGTGACAATACCCGTTTGAAGAAGCTCCGCGACCTGAAGCTCCTCCCGGCGGGTAATCATGTCGTCGAGCTCGTTATAATCGCGCTGCATCAATGCAATTGCGCGATCTTGTGGCGTCGTTGGGCTGTTGAATACTTGCTCGGCAAACTGCCGATTTTGCAGCAGATCGACATCATACGGACGCGAAATGTTGATGAAGGGAGCGGTGTAGATATCTGTCCGGAAGCCGTCGCGCTTGATATTGATGGACTTGGAGTTCTCAGCCACATACGGCGCGACCCGCTGCCGATTTTTATAGAAGTCCATCAACACATGCTTGGTAGGGAAGGTATGAACACCCGGAAAAAACGTGTCCCGAATCCAGGTTGTCACCGGCATACGGCGCTGGAACGCCGGCATTGTGGACTGCGGCTCGTAAATGTTGAAGTCCCCGCCTTGAGTCGTAGCAATGTTTTGCGGGCGACGGGCGCCAGCACGGTTCATCAGTTGGCTTTGCTTAATTTTCATGGTTGGTCCCCTCTCTTAGTAATCCGTTTTGAAGTAGATGCTGACGGCTTCGAGCTCTTGCTGGTGATTGACGACCTCGTCACCATCCGCTACATAGAGCGACTGGTAACGAAACAGGCCTCGCTTATAGAAGACGGCTTCGACGGCCTCGTCGGTGGTATCGACTTCCTCGGAAAGGACAACGAGCGCCACCTCGCTGCCGTCGGTCGCCGTGCCGTCTACCAACTTGTATTCATCGTCCTCCGTCACCCGGCCGAGCACCGCCCCACGGAGAAGCACACCTTGGCCAGCTGCTACCGTGCCAGAGGTCGTCAGATATGAAACCTCTGTTCCGGCGAACAGCGGATGAACCTCAATGCTGCTGTAATTCTGCGTTTTGAAATCTGCCATAGCTTATTGCCCCCCCATTTGTTGTTGACGTGTAGCCTGCGATTGGCCCGCGAACATACGCATCATCGCATTCACGTCTTTGAGATTGTCGGTGTCGAACTCCTTGTCCTGACCTTGCTGTTGCTCATTGGTTTGCGCCTTGACGTTGTCAGTGCCGGCAGCTTTGTTCGCTTGGATCGCTGCGTCAAAGGTTCCCGTGTTCAGCATTTTTCCTTCCTTCATCGCACGGAAGGCCAATTGTTCTGCAGACATCGGATTGTCACCATACTTGGCTTCATTGACGAGGTCCGGATCGATCCCGACTGCAATCTCATCGATTGCTTTCAAGCGGGCGCGCTCCTGAGCGACAACATCCGGCTGGGAAACATTGCTCGCCTGCGATTGTTGTTGAGTTGGCTGCTGGGCCGGTTGTTGTGCCTGTGGTTGGGATTGCTGCTGGTTAGTCGCTTGCTGAGTCCCACCTTGATTTTGGATTTCTCCTGGCATTTTACTACCCACTCCTTCTGTTTTAAAATTGGCAAATTGGGTCCTGATTTTTTCAAGGACCTCCAATGGAATCATGTCTCCAGTAACCGCCGCGACTGCACTCAGCTGGTTCTCCGGATCAAACATGACCTCATCGGCAAACTTGTATTTCAGTGCATCCTGGGCGCTCATCCACGTCTCTTTGTTCATCAACGTGGTCAGCTCCTGCTGCGACATCCCTGTTTTGAGACGGTATGCATTAGCGATACCCGCATCGACGGTTTTTAGCATCTCCGCCGTATGTTGATGGTCCCGCTTGTCACCCCGGGTCTCTGTGCTCGCATTGTGAATCATCAGTTGGCCAGGCGGCGTAATCATGACCGTATCGCCACCCATCGCGGCGACGCTGGCCGCGCTGGCCGCAACGCCAACAATTTTCACGACGACGTTCGCCGGATAATCCTTCAGCATGGTGTATATCTCAGATCCCGAGAACACATCTCCACCGTTTGAATTAATGATGACCTCCAGCTCATCACCGTTGGCCGTAGCAAGCGCACGTCCTACCTTTCCGGGACTCGTCGCATCCCATTCAAACAGGTCATACACCCACTGATAATCGTTCGGGATGATGACCCCTCTAACTTCGATTCTCGTCGGCATTTTCATTATCACCTCCTTCACTTGGTAAACTGCCATCAGAACGCGGCAAATCTTTGCGGGCTTCCCACTCCCGCCGCAGAATCTCGACGTTGCTGTCCCAGTCCATGCCGGTCAGCTCACTCGTTTCCTTCTCATGCGTGGAGAAGCCGTTGGCAATCTTCTTCTCGGCCGCCAGGACTTCCTTGAGCGGATCGATCTGACCAGGGCTCGGGCCGACCCAAATCGCCTGGCTCCAGAGCTTCCGACGAATCGGATCGCGGAAGAAACCCGGTGCCTTGATGCGGCCGGTCGCAACTGCCTCAAAGAGAAACGTCTCGTAGACGGGTTGGCAGAAGTCATGAGAAAACCAGTCCCTACGATCCCGGAATGACCGCCATGCCTGCAGCAACGCCGCTCGGCTTGCGGAATAGCTGCTGTTGAATACGCTGAGCATTACCTCATAAGGCATGTCCAGCGATGCGCCAGCGAGCTGAGCCATCGACTTCGTGAAGGAATCGAACCCGGATATAGGGTGCTTCGGCTCACCAAACGCAACGTCCTCGCCTTCCCCCAGGACGTTGATCGTCCCTGGACCCAATTCGTAGCTCAACAGCCGCTCCTCTAACGATAGTTGTAGGCGATCCTCTTCATCAATGGCTTCGCCTAACGGGTTGCCTGCTTCGGGAGACGACGTCTTAATGAACGCGGTGAAGAAGCTGTTAATGATGGCTGCGGAGATCTCCGCTTCCGTGTACCGGTTCATCTGCTTAACCTGCTCAATCACCGGCGCCAAGTACGGAACGCCGCGGTACTGCTCTGCCCGCTCGGCGTCCATGATGAACAGCATGTTCGGCAGACCACTTACCGGATTCATCGCATCGACACGCGCCCAATCCATTGGCTTGCGGGACATCAATCCAGACTGCGGATATTGATTGCTGATCCAGTAGGCAATGACCTTCCCGGATGGGTCCATCTCCACCCCGTTTTGGATGGTTCCGCCTCCCGGCAGTTCGACGTGGGTAATCTGCTGCACGTCCCCATGCACAAGGGATGACGGTGAACTAATGGAGTCCGGATTGTTCAGCCGATCCGCCTCAATGAGATGCAGACGAAGCCGGTAAGGGTTCAGCAGCTCCGGAGTGTCCGCGTACTTGACCATCGCCAGCGAGTCGCCGTTCATTAGCCAACCGGTGAGGGCGATCCGCTGCGCATCGTAAAAGTCATTCAGACCCGTGTGGTCAATCTTGCTACTGGCCCACAGTCCAAACTCAAATTCGACCTTGTCTTCCCACTCCTTCGCCTGCTCTGGTGTCAAGCCGAGCATCCGATGGTTCAACTGGCTCTTGAGTGTGAGGCCAGATCCCAGCACGTTCGACTGGTTCTTCTTCAGCGCCGCCGCCCCGATGCCGCCGCTCATGTACAAGTCGCGGCTGCGCTCGCGGAGCAACTGCAAATTCTGGCCAATGTCCTCCTGCGGGCTGCGGCTGCTGCTGTCCCATCCCTGCATGGACTTCTTGCGCCGACTCGCACCGTTATGACTGTAGCCGCTGTTTGAAAATTGCTGCAGCATGTTCATTTTGGCCCTGGCACCGGCACGCCTCAGAGCCCGATTAGGGGCAAAATAGGCTATGGTACGATCAATAAAATTCACAAGTCACATCCCCCCTCTCAAAGATCACGCGGAATCACACGGAATGCCGTCCGTTTGCTTGGACTCCGGCACGTTGCTATGGCGCGTTCCAGCTCGTCACGGCGCTTGCGCAACCGGTCCGCTTCATCGAGGATCATTTTCAGATCAACTCGCCGGAGTGACCGGGAGCCGATCCGGTACTCCTGGGCGCCGGTGAGGATGGCTTGCTCAGCAGCCAGGTATTGAGCCAGCCGCAAGATCACGCCAGCCAGTTCTTCCTTCCATCGTTTCAGTTGCCTTGGATCACATCGCACTTTTCATCACCACACATTCGCTTTTTTTGTGTACTGCGGGCGTCGCTTCTTCCGTGGCGCAGCTGACGGCGGCACCGCAGGTTCGACCGGAACGTCCAACTGAGGATTGAGGATCTCAAGCGCTGCCGTGTTATAGACCCGCAAGTCAAACGGCTCGTTTCGCTCGCGAATCTTGACCCACCGGAAGTAGGTGACGCCCATTCGCTTGTGCTTCTCCTTTTTCTCCGCAGTCAGACCAAGAAAATAATCCAGGTTGTAGCCACGGCCCAATGGAAAATGACAGTGGCCAGGGCTGTCCATCGTGGCCTGCAGACTGTCGAACACCTTGGCCTTGCCTTCGTCGACACCCAAACGAAAAAGAACCGCCCGTTCCCGGGGGGTTCTGGTGTGTCCGTTCAGTAATGGGATGTATTCACCCTTATCGGAGCCCTGGCCCTTGATGGCATATATGCGCCGGCCTTCCCTGGCAGCACAGAACCGGTAGACCTCCTGCGTGTGGTGGCCACCCGAATCGATGCACGTAATCGCAATACCAAAGCCGCGACCGTCCTGGTTGCTCCAAGTCCTGGCGAGGAACGCGTCGAGATCCTTCCACACTTGCGGATGCCGAGGATTCCCGGGGATCACATGGTACACGATGCCCCATGATTCTTTTCCCGCCCCCCATCCGATCACCTCGACCTCGAGACGGTTGCCTTGAACGTCGACGGCCGCCGTTAGGACGCGCACTTCATCCGGCACCTCAGCCGGGTACTCTTCGCAGCGATCCAGCAGGACTTGCTCCTCGAGCTTCTCGCCTTCAGCTTCCCACGTTTCGCCAAGGACGGTGTTTGTCCAGACCTTCAACGTCTCCACGCCGTCGCGTTTGGCTATGAGGAACGATCGCACGACGTCCCGCCAGGTGGACCATGGGCTGATCAGCCGGTTCAGGTGGAAGCCGCGGCGTGATGTGTGCTTCTTCTGTGCAATCCACTTGCCGGTACCGCGCTTCCAGTCCTTCTCAGCGTGCATGGCCCCGCAATGCTTGCAGGCATGCAGGGCCTCGGTGACAAGGAACTCGCCTGAGTCGGTCTTCTCATAGGTGAATTTCATTCGCTTCCACTCGATCGGCTGCAATTCCTCGCAGCTGGGGCAGGGCAGATTCCAACGCTCCATGGTGCTGTCATTGTAAAGCTGTTCGATGCGCGACGCTTCCTTAATTGTCGGCGTCGAAACGAATACATGCTTGCGGTTGTAAAATGTCTCGGTCCGTTGCATGGCCAGCGCGATCGGGTCGCCCTCCTTGCCAGCAGAGACGGGGTACCGGTCCACCTCATCGCACAACAGGATCCGGATCGGACGACTGGACAGCGACGCCGCCGAGTTCGCTCCAACGATCGCAATATATCCACCCGGGAAGCTTTTCTCCGCGATCGTGTTGCTGCTGTCCCGGCTCTTGGCCTCGCTGACCTTATTTCGCAGGACTGGCGTTGCGTCGATCATGGTGGCAAGCCGTTTTTTCGAGAAGTAGTCGATCAAGCTTTCGTTTGGCAGCATGAGCATAATCGGCGAAGGATCCCGGTCAATGTAAAATCCGATCGCATTCAGCAGAAATTCTGTCTTGACCAGCTGCGCACTGGCCATGATGACCGCTTCTTCTGTGTCCGGGTCGTTAATGGAATCCATGATTTCGCGTTGGAATGGCGCGCGATCCGTCCGCCACGGTCCAGGCTCCGCACTCGTCACGGTCGTCAGGATACGGTTTTCGTCAGCCCATGTGGAGATCGTCAGCTCCGGTAGCGGCTCCCAGAGCTTCATCATTTTGCTGAACAGGCTTTGTGTGTGAGGTTGGACCATTATCCGTCACTCGCTCCAGTTGGATCATAGGCCGCCAGTCCCTTGAGCGCCGCGTTGATCTCCCGCCGGATGGCCGCCTCGATCACATTGGTTGATTCATTCTCCAGTTGCGGAGCCAGCCTGGTCGGAATCGACTGCAGCTTGGTTTTGACGGATAGAATCATGTTTGATACAAACTTCTCCACGTCCTCCGCCTTGTGAAGATCCCCGCGCAACTGGCTCAGCTCAAGATCCGCTATCTCCTTCTTGATGCGCGTCAGCTCCGTTTGCTCATCCTTTAGGCGTGGCCGGTTGTCCTCCAGTCTGCCGCCCTCTGCGTGTTCGATATACGCCTGGACCGCATCCGACAGCACGTACTTGCCCCGGCTGACCTGCTTAAGGATACCCTCGCTAGTCATTTGCCGGATCCACCGCGGCGTTTTACCGACGATGGCAGCAAGCTCCGTCTGTTTGATAACCAGCTCAGATAGCGGCTGCTGTTCCTCAGTCTTCTTTGCCATCGCCGTTCCCTCACCTCCTCTTTTGACTGACACTGCAACGAAAAAAGCCGAAATAGCTTCTAATGAAGGTACAGATCCAATCTGTATTTTTTCCTGTCTCTGGTAGAGGAACAGGAAGAAATTTTTCAAAATAAAAACTAGACCGTTTTCGGGGTCGCCAGCACCCGTACCTCGCCCGGACCCCCAGAAGGACCCGTGGGCCCTCGGCAGAGCCGGTCAAGGATTGCCCGAACGGTACATCCCCACTCCACAATAGACGGCTTCGAAGTGCCTCCAGCGTCCTCGTGATACCAACCACGAGGTGATTGCTCGACACAGCCACGCTCAGCACAGAAGCGATGGTTACGCGTCTTACGATCGCAACGTGAACAGTGGAACGTGCCAGGCTCAGCGGTGTAGGTCGGGGGCCTTGGCCGCTCTGCTGCAGCTGGTGATGTATCGATGGTACGCTTGACCCCATCATCAATAAACGATGCACCCAGGACAATCAACTCTCCCTCGAATGGCTCAGCCTTGGTCAATCCAATGAACGGACCGAAGCGTGCCATCAGATCCCACAGCTGAAACGATGCATAGCCGTCTTCATCCGTACGCAGGTTGGATGGTTGGCTTGTCCTGCCAGTCTGCTGCATGAGCCGATGGTGAAGCATTTCATGCTGCTGTCGTAGGATCTCAATGCCGGCATCAGTCAGCTTCACCTTCACCCAATCATTGATGTGCATGCCTGCCTTCGCAAAGAAAGCAATCGTCATATCGTAATCACCATCCTTCCTGAATAAATGACAACAAAAAAGAGTCACCCAACAATCATGAGTGACTCTGCATATAGGATTTACTGTATACGTACTATGTGACAAAGGCGGTGTTTAAAAGATGCGGGAGGTGGTGGTTGATCTTAATTTTGATTAATCACATAAATCGTCTCAGGCGCGCACATTGCTGCGCTCGTGTTTAAAAGCATACGTACTAAGTAACTTTAGAACATAGAAGAGACAAGAGCATTATACTCAGCTACACATAACCTTTGCAACTATAATGTTCAGTCGTTTTAATAAGAAAATAGCCACCAGATGTAAATTTGTTCATTATAACTCAATTTCTCTTTGTTTTAGATATTAAGTTTCCGTGGCAAACTCCGATAAATATCAACAGACGAAAGGTGGGTCAAAATGATCGCAAATTGGATTTATTGGGTTGTTGGAGCCATTGTAATTTTTTTGTTTTTTGTATATGAATTACACAAGTCATCTGATAACAAAAAAATGCTTAACAAACCTTTAACTATCACATCCTCTAAAAGTCCGTTCTACATAACAGAGCATAGGCTCATTTTAGCTTATAAAGAACTAAGCAAAGCAGATTTCATGCTCGTAAAGATTGGTGTAAGGTCATTGAACGAAGGTAGCGTATTCGAAAAAACTATTGATGCGCTAGCCAAGTTGCTCTTTACTACAGGGATAGCTTTAATTGCAGTTATTGCAGCCCTTCTAAGTTCATTGTTAGCTGTATATGAAAATGATGAGCTAAAAGTTGATCTACAAAGATGGGTTGACGATGTAAGCATGATTATTTCCGCATTCAATACTATAATCTCTCAATCAGGAAACTTCCTTACGCTCGTTGCTGGTACAACATTATGTGCTATTATTCACTTTGGATTCGCTCACGAACGTGCGTCTTTAAGAAAGAAGCATTTAGTTATCATTGATGAAGTTGAAAAAGAACGCTCTTAAAGTAACTTGGCCTTTAAATCAATTGCCTTCAACTTCTTCTCCTGGATGCGGGTCAGCGCCTCCTCGAGTCGAATCACGTCCTCTATTCGCCTGAAGGTCGTCTCCTCAATGGACGTTGTGACCAGTGCGTCGCGGGTGACAACGGTAACCTTACCAGTGCCGTCCGATCGCGGAATCGCATCCTTGACCGTCCGGAGCCCCTGCAGCACGCGGCGCTGTTTGTCGGAGAGACCGTCAGCTGCTCGCTTGATACGCTGCATCATCCTTCGCTCGCGGATCGTGAATAAGACGATTGCCTCCTCGACCATCCGAAGCGGATCCGTCACCAGATCGGGCAACAGATCCAGCTCATCCGAATCGAGCGTGTCGAACCATATGGTCTCATGCTCTCCTGTCCGCAGTGCGTGCTTGTTTCCGGCAGGGCCGCCTTTGCCGCCGCGGTTGCCCAGGGCGTTTCTGCTTCCTAATGGTGGCCCTCGCCGCCGTTTCGTGTTGGTGGATGCTTCCGTCGTGTTGTTCAATCTGCCACCTCCATACACATTCTTTGATGGTTAGTTGCATATATTGAAAAGGTGCAAGCAAATAACTGAATAGGAGTGTGCCACATGACAACTGTCTATTTCTCCTTCGAGTTTATGGGAGCAAAAGTTGTTTTCATGTGGGTCAGAATATAATATTTTGACCCATTCCAAAGGGGGCCTTATAGCCCTCTGCGGAATGGATCAATGATAATAATACAAAAAGCGTTAAAAATTATCCTTCTGCAGCTTGATGTCGAGCTCAATGAGCTTGCGGAGATCGTCGACCGTGTTGATCTCGATGCGGTTCTCTTGAAAATCCCGAACCCACCGAGTAATGGCTGCCTTTACGATTTTGCGATATTGTTCCTTGGAATCAATAATGCCGTTGATAACCTCTATTTCATGCTTCAACAATAAATCGTCACTTTTTGTTCCCATTGTGGTTCCCTCGACTTTCCAGTATGATGGAAAACGAGATAGCGGATATTCGCAAAAAGCCGTGCACGGCGGGCCGCTATCTCAGCCGGGGCAACCTGGTGAGTGGGAGAGGCGTTGTCGCGCCTCTCTTTTTATTTTGGGAACCACTGCAGATGGATTTGCTCTGCAATTCGGTGCATCATCAAGGGTGGGACGCTCATCCCACAGACATAGGAGACGCCAGCATCCATGAAGTCGTAATCCTCTGGGAACGTCTGGATCCGGATCGAATCCATGTCGCTGATCCTGCATGGTTCGTCGGAACGAAGAAACCACGATGAGCTGGCAAGCGTGTTGGGAACCTTGTTGTTCTTCAAGATGATTGTATTGAAGTCACTCGCCCTGCCCTTCTCACGCTCCGTTATATCCCCCATGCTCAAATCAGCCGGGCGCTTCCTGGACCACCGTTTGAACGTTTCTTTATCCAGATTGAGCAGCTTGCCTTCGCCACTACGAACATCCCCATAAAAAATCAAATCCTCATTGAAATCCAGCTGCAACGGCGGCACGTTGAGATCCTCACGCACAGCAATGAAAAAGATTCGCTCACGCTTTTGCGGGACGCCCATTGTGGCCGAGTTGAGAAGGAAAAGCTGCGCTCTGTATCCCATCTCTTTAAAACGGGATAAGATCAGGCTCACATAGCCACGGGCGTTACCCAGGATCATCCCTTTCACATTTTCCGCAACGATGACCTTGGGCCGCAACCGGTCTGCCACGTCAAGATAATCGAAGAAAAGATCATCCAGTCTTTGCACCGCCTGGCCTTCGCGGAAGGCAAACTCACTCCCCCACTTGTCCTCTCGATCCCCTGAAACAGAAAAGACGCTGCAGGGTGGGGAACCGTCCAGCACGTCCAAATCAAAAAGCTCTGAGGGGATTTCCTCATCAGGCAGCTTCAAGAACCCCTGAATCGGCATCATAAAAGGGAAACGAGGGTTATGATTCTGTTGATAGATTTTCATCATCTGCGGGTCAATCTCGACGTTCCCCAACACCGTATACCCGGCAAGTTTGTATCCCATTGTCGATCCGCCACCACAAGAGAAGCAGCTGAACACCTTCAAGTCATTCTTTTTGACCTTGGCCAAGTCACTCAGGCGCCAGTTCCAAGATGGACGCTTCATGACTGATCATCCCTGTTAAACACGAATCCGCACCGCGGGCATTTACAGTCGAACTTTGATTCGTCAAAATCAGCGACATCCAGTTCTTTGTTCTTAAAGTCGCCGAGCTGATCCGCAGGTGGTTCCGTAAATTCAGAGAGCAGAAGTTTGATGTCCTCATCTTTAAATCCGGACAACTCGACGTCATCGCCAGTCTCCATCAGTTCTTGTAGCAAGCTGGCCAACGACTCATCATTCCAGCTTCCCTGGACCTTGTTGAGTGCCAAGTTGAGCAGCTGCTCTTGTCGCTCATCCAGTGCAACCACCGATACAGCTACCTCTGTGTCCCCACGCGCACGCAGGATCTTCAGCCGCTGATGTCCGCCGACCATGTTGCCGGTGCGCTCATTCCATATGATCGGGGCGACATACCCAAACGCCTCGATGCTCTCGCTCAACTGCTCGTACTCTGGATCGCCAGGCTGCAGGTCCGCACGTGGGTGGTAGGCTGCAGCGTTAATCTGTTCAATGGGTATGGTCACGATGCGCATAATCATTCACTCCTTGAATTAAGTTGGAATTATTGCAAAGAAAAAAGCACCCGCAGGTGCTTTCCATGTTACTTCTCGTAATCATATATTTCGAAGGTCCTACATTCCCCGGGGGAGCCAGATGAATCCATCTTATCAATTACACTTTTGAACCGCCTTTCAGCATTAAACATTGTAATATAAGCGCCTACAAACTTTAGTTTTCAACAATATGATTGATATCGTTAAAGCTTAAATTGTCTTTCTTCTTGAGTTCTTCCCACTTGCGAAGCATTCTTCTATACCCCGGAAGTGTATTTCTATGGCTATTGTAACCTTTGGAAGTTTGTAGTTCATGAAAGCTATCAGCATCATTCAACAAATATTTGCAAAAGTTATAGTGATCCCCTTCTTCGTTACCATCAAATCCTTTGAAAGAGATTTTACGTTGAAGAACATCAGACTTCTCTTCATCACTCAAATCCTGGTAAGAGAATAATAAGGATCTAAACATCCTAAGGATATTTACTACTTCATCACTGATCTCCTCTGGAAAATCGTCATCAACAGTATCAAGTATTTCTCCATAATAACGAGAATAGCCCCCGCGGAGAATTGCAATTTTCGATTCGTAGTAATCTGAAGCTTCAGAGTCCAACGCTTTCATAATCTCATATTGATTTGCTAAAATTACCCTTTCTGCCTTAGACAGCATTCTATCACTCTCCTCACTATTATCATACACCGCCTACCAATATCAGACAATATGTGATATGAATAGTAAGAGGTGGATCGGATGGAAAGAAAGATTCTTCATTCATCCGCGACTTCAACGTATTAAAAGGAGGAAATGTAGTTGGTAGGGATCTTTTCTTGGGTTGCCGTTTTTGTGATTCCAATTGTGTCATTCATTTTTATGTTAATTTTACTTCAGGATAAGAGATTTAAAATTACTGCTGCCTTATGTTTCGCTATAATTGTTTGGACAGTTTGCATTCCGCTGTATTCCTCTCAGTAAATAAAAAGCATGAGGTGGCTTTAATGAAAAAGGTACAGCTCCAAACTTCCGCCGACATCAATGATGCTTTCCTCCGCCAGCTACAGGTGGAAGTTTGGGACGGCAATAGACTGGAAGACTACGGCGGCCAGATCGAGCGACACATCAAGGACGCGGCACGGATCAACGGTGTCTATTACGTTAAGAGCCAATACCAGTTCTATATACTACAGGAGGAATGAAGCTCATGTATTACATAACGAAGCCGATTATCGGCAGAGTAGCTGCTGCAGCCACTGCAATAACGCTGCTCGCATTGGCGTTCCAGGTGTTCAGCTCAGCTACCGGACAATAACATCATAACATGGTTTTTTGCACGTGGACGGACATAGAGCGGCCATAAAGCGGCCATTTACTTGTGTCAATATACAAAAATCACTAATTTGGAAAGGGTGCTAATCTTGTCACTTATAGGTAAGCTAATAGATCAAATTAATGAAGCCGATATCCAACAACTCATTAATTCTCAAGTCCAAGAAAGTCGTGTCCTTGATTATAAAGAGCAATTACCTGGAAATACAGGTGATGATAGACGCGAATTTTTATATGATGTTTCCGCGTTCGCGAACTCTGGCGGAGGTGAGTTAATATATGGCATATCGGAGATTCGCAACAACAATCAACCAACCGGCAGACCCGATGAGTTATTGGGTGTTTCCATTGACAACCCTGACACCCTTATAAGACAAATGGAAGATATAATCAGAGCAAACATTCAACCTCGTATTTTTGGTATTCAAATAAAAGCAATAATATTAGAGTCAGGTCAGTATATTTTGTTAATCAGAATTCCTAACAGTCTCAACTCCCCTCATATGGTTCACATGGGTGGAACTCAAAGGTTTTATACAAGAAACTCTGCAGGAAAACATCCAATGGATATAACAGAAATTCGCTCCGCTTTTCTTGCTTCAGCCGGCGTTTCGGAAAAAGTACGTGATCTACGTGTTTCTCGTATTTCAAAATTAAAAAATAATGCTGGATACACAGAATTAAAGTTCAATAATTCTATACTCGCAGTACATTTAGTGCCTTTCAGTTCATTTGGAGAGGAATCGATTGATTTATCCATAGCTCCTGATCACTCTTCAAACCTATGGCCCTTCTTTACGACTGGACTAGACTATAAGTATAATTTCGAAGGTTTTATAACGTTTTCAGCATGGCCAGGGGATAATGCTCCACATACGTATGTCCATTTGAACAGACGAGGTGTGATAGAATCAGTTGAGTCTGGAGGTATCCTTCGTGAAGAGGAGAATGGCAACAAAATTCTCCCAGCACCATACATTGAAGAACAAATTCTCGATAAGGTTATGCGATATCTAAATGCCCTCCCGAATTTTGGAATAAGTCCACCTTTAGTTATTATGATAAGTTTGCTGGGTGTTAAGGGCTTCAATTTTGTTACACCTCAATCATATTTTAGACCTAATCATATTTTCATTGAAGAACAAGATTTATTGTTACCCGAAGTTCTTATAGAATCCTATCCAACAGATATTAATGAACTATCAATAGTCATTAAGCCTGCTTTTGATGCGATGTGGAACGCTGCTGGATACCCCAATTCAAATAGTTATAATGCCCAAGGCCAATGGGTAAAGAGTAGATAAAGATTATAAAAAATGGACTACTCGTCCATAAGAACAAGCAGTTCTCAATGATGTGGCTAGGCGGAAAATGGCTACCGATTTAATCCGGCGATAGTGTCTCAACCTCATATATAGTTTAGCCGCAACGTCCAAATCGAGAACGTCGTCGTCCATGTAGCGCATGCAGATCAAATGCCTCTATCTGGCGCCCAGGCGATCAATAGCATTTTTTTTATACTCAACATGGTGTCTGCAGCTCTCCAACTCGTCCAACTTCGAGATCACCATATGCTACTAAAGATTCTGCAACATTGACTTGATATTAGATTGGTTTCATTATGCATAATGTCCCTTTGGTAAGTCTGTTACTACAAAATAAAAATAAAAAACCCACGCTGGAGCGTGGGTTCTTCATATTATTCTACTCCGTACTTTTCTATGAGTTCCTGTTTAAATCCAACGGCATTGTCAGTTCTACTCATTATGTTTGCATCATTATCAATATTGTAGATACCTTGGTTTGTACCGACAATTACATTAAGATCAGGATATGTTAAATCCGGTCTTAATACTAATAAATATCTACTTTCACCATCCATTTTATTATATCCCTCTGGTGAAAATTCAATTTTCCCAGGCACTAGTCCTCTATCCACAATGTAAATCGGCTCAGCAACTTTTATTACATCATCGATATTTAAGCCATTTTTCAAGTTGTTTTTATACACCTTCTCAATTTTGAAATCAGTAATTGTAAATGATTCATCTTTAAATCCTTCTTCATCGTAAGTTACGTGATTCTTACTAGATATAGGGCTACCGCTGACAATTAATTCAGTACGATCTTCCAATTCATCCAATGTACTATGATAAAAAGAAAATGCACTTATATTTGAACTGATTACTTTACTATCGGCGTATATATATCCTGAAACTAGCAATGCTACTGCTACAAAGGTAGTAATTATTGTTTTTTTAGATTTCATAAAAGTCCCTCCTTAATTTTAATTTCCGTACTTTGCTCTTATAGTCGCTCTATCAGCAGCTTGAGGAGTGTTATGACTAAAATTCACCGTATGATCTCTCATTACAGACGCAACGCCTGCACCATTATTGTGGAAGAGACCAAAGGCATGACCGAATTCATGAGTAAAAATATACTGTCTTTGAGAGTACTGAGCTCTTTGTAAATTTGTGTGATCCATGCGTATACGTGCTCTATCCCTATAGGCATCTTCAGTTACTTCGCTCCATCCCCAAAATTGATAAGTGTGATAATCCACAACACCAGTGACATCCCAACCAGGAATTGTTTGACCTACATAAATCGGAACACTAAAGTAAGTTGGAGGGGTAGAAGCTGTTGATACTGTGAAATCTAAGTTTGAAGAAATATTCTTCCAACCGGACATACCGTTATCTGTAAATAAATTGTATCCGTAAGTGGATACAGATGCATCTTTCCAGACAACTAAATTTTTTGCCGAGTTTCCAAATCCGATATTGTGATATAACCTTATTTGCGCAAACGCAACGACTGAAGATAATAACAACCCGCAAATTGTTATCAACAAAACTCGCTTTTTCATAATTTGATCTCTCCCTTATCAATTATTCTAAATTCAATTAAAAAATTTCTCTCCCTTCACAAAAAAAATGCAGTTTCCATTTAGGAATAATCTTCCTAGACAAAACCACAAGATTACTATATACGAATAAAAAGGCTAATTCAAGCATTAAAATTTGTTTTATAATTTTTTTGTTTATTGTTATAAATAAGGATAGCGATGAAGAAAATTGAATTTCATAATTTGCATTTTGATTATATCTGCAAAAAAAGAGACTAATCGTCACTTATGACGATCAGTCCTAGAGTTGTGGCTAGCCGATAGAGTGCCAGTGATTTAATGCGTCTATAGTGCCGAGGGCTCATGTCCATTTCACAAGCAACGTCGATATCCAAAACGTTATCATCGTCCATGTATCGCATACTGATCAGAGATCTCTGCCTGGCACCAAGCCTATTAATTGCTTGGTTTGCACGCTGGACATGCTGCCGCCGCCGCTCTGGTTCATCAACGTTAGTACTGGCTATTTCTCCTGTTTGGTCACTGGTAACGTTGGTGTTGCTGCGGGGCATGCTGCTGTAGGAAGCTGTGACACTCGCTTCCTCTGGGATGTATTCAGTAATGGCATACTCCCTGGCCTGCAGGAGATACTTCTCGACCGCTGCCCGGGTAGCCGCCTCGTCTACCTTGTAGATGTCCTGTTTGTTTTGCATGTTACCCCCACCGCTTTCGTTATGATATTATAGTGGTGGGTTTAAATGAATGAACAGCCCCCACGGGCCGGCCAAGGTGTGGGGGCTCTTTTCGTTAGTTAATAGCTCTAGAGGTATAACCAATAACATTTATCGCGGGAATACTTTTTTTTACGAAATTTCGACACATAAACATCCCGAAATAAATTGTCGATATTATCGATACAAATACCCATACCAATTTTAGGTATAAATTCTATATACTTTGCATACACACCGTTACCCTGAATCTTAAAATATCAAAGCGAGAAGGAGTGTGAATACCTACTGTCAGAAAAATATAGGAAACATGTATTGTTATTCATTTCTGTAGCTATGATCACGGTAATAACATATGGAATTTGGCTCTATAAGACTGATAGCGAACAGGCCGGTATTCACAATGATGAGCATTTTGAAATTAGTTTGCTAGACGCGTACAAGATAGGACTTTCAAAAGCAAATCACTGGGATCCAAAAGCTAAATTATATCTAATCTCTAGTGTAGATAGCGATTTTGGTCCTGAACAAGGAATCGACGGCAAAAGAAGATATTGGAACATGATTTTTGCTGTACCTGGATCTCCAAAATCAATCATCTACACGCTTCACGATAGAGAAATTATTAATACAATACCCACTACTGACATGACAAGCATTAATGAAGTAATTGATTCAATAGATGCGATTAAATTTGACAGTTCAGCACTTATACAAAAAGTACAAAGCGATTTAATGCCTGCTAAAGGCTGGGCAACTGGATACCACTTTATATTATCTAGAGGTATTGACTTTGATCTAATAGAAGTTGTAGGAGCTGACAAAGAAGGCCTGTTAAAAAAACTATATTTTAATGGACAAACAGGAGAATCTATTAACCCTACTTCTCTTCAAGTTATGAAATAAGTATAGAAGCGAGAATAAAACTCTTACATTAATCAGGAGGTATATAATGAAAAAAATAAAAAGCTTCGCAGTCGCTCTTATTGCCTTGAGTGTTACCTTAATTCCAATAAGCCTAGCAAATGCTACAACAGAAACATATTTTAACCAAGATGTGACAGCTTATGTGGCCCCTTCAGGATCTTTGACTTACTCAGGCACTACACCGAGCCAATATGTGACAGCGGCCGTTCATCCCAAGATCGGAGGCAGTCCAAACTCAGGTTTGAAATTCCCTTATGGTGCAATAATTACAGTAGGTGGTAATGGTGTTTCTACCCCCGGAGGGTTTAAAAGTACATTTCTTGTCTCTGATATGGGTGATGTTTATTTAAACCGAGGGCTGTCGTCAGCCTGGTTTGATATCTACTTCGGCGTCGGGAGTTCTCCAGGACACACAAATTACGATGCTGCTGTGAACTTTGGCAAAAAGAAAGTAAATTACTATGTGACATGGTAACAAAATTGAAAATTATATGGCCACTACATCTTCAGTCTATATAGCCAACCAGAAAGATTTCTGGTTGGCTTGTTCTTTTTCATTTCTCAGCTGAACAAAATTGCCTGCATGTCATGCACATCACTTTTACCTGCTCAGACTTACATTGATATGCTGAGACTTGCAATACGGGCATTTGGGCTTCCGGCTCCCTACCAGGCGCCCGAGATAGCCACCAGACCGATCGCTGCGATGGCAGCCAAGATGATCCAGATCATGACTCGCTCGCCTCCGGCCCTTGCTGGCCCGCGATGTAGCGTCGGGCCTGTGTCATTATCGGATTGTCTTGTTTAAGCGCCCGTAAGACCTCCGACGCCTGCTTCAGTTGCTCGATGGCGCGCTGCGCCGCCTCCGCCCCCTCTGCCAGCTGCTCGCGGAGCCGCTCGACCTCGTCCCAGGCCGCATGGTAGCCAGCTAGCACGTGCTGCAATGTATGGATGAAGTAGGGATCATGTTCCTGATTATCTCTCAAGCTGACAAAATATGATTTCATCTGCTCAACCCGGTTATCAGACACGCGTTCAATTTCGACTTTATGTGATGTCTCAGCTATGGCCTTCATACCACGCATCCTCTCAGGTTATGATTTTCGCTTATTTCTTCGTTGTCCGATCTTGCTGTAAATATCAGCCATGATGATCCCCGTCTTTGTCAGCTCAGCACTGCCCTGGATGAGCCCTTTTTTGTTGAGGATAGCCAACTGGCTACGGGACACAAGCAGGAGGTTGCCCGGCGCAAAATTACGCCGGTCCCCATCCCCGAAAATTACTGCATGACCTTTTGGGACTGGTCTCTCGTTGTGCTTCTCCCAAAGGATCAGATGCTTTCCACGCCATTTGTTTGGATCAGCAATCTTTATATCTACGTAATCGTCGCCGTTCACCCTTTCGGATCCAACAGGCTTATAATTGTGCGGCTTGTTTCCTTTCTTAAACTGGGTTGCCACGCCACCGGTCGTCATTCCTTTTTTTCCTTTGTTCGCAGGCACGGAACCCTTTTTAAATGTCGAATCGACGCCATTCGTCAGTCGGTTATTCGTTTTGAATGCTCGCATTTGCGATTGCTTAAGCTCCGTTCCAAAGTGTTTATTGAAGATTATCGTAAGCTCTGGCACTGTTCTGCCCTTGATATGGGTTTTAATAAAATCGCGCTGTTCCGGAGAAAATCGAAACATGGCTATCCCTCCAGCATCTTCGGAATCGCTGTGTTGGCATTAATTTTGTCATCAGCCAGCTTGATCGAATCCAGAACCAGCGAGCCATTGGCAATGATTTGAGAAGCAACCCCGGTCACAGCCTTAGCTCTGTTGATTTCCTCCGTCAACTTCTCTCCGGACAGATCCTCATCTGACAAGCGTTCCAGTTGGGCGAAAAGGTGATTGTTCAGATCCCCGAGTGTGTTCCTCATCACGACACCTCTTTCTGAACAGCTGTAGCTTGGATGTATCTGGCATTGTGATATTCGAAGAAGCGCTGAGCTGGCACAGTTAGATCCTGCCCTGGAAGAAGCTCAGCCATGTCAGCGGTAACGAAGGCTACCATCTGCTGCAGTAGCTCAAACATCCGGAGCATGATGTCCCCGCGCTCGATGACGGCGGGCTCTACACTCTTATTAAGTGTCTCGATAAGCTCATAGATCATCGCTCGCTGCACGTTGGGTCCGTCCGCTGGGATGACAGGCAAACGCAGCTGGATGAATCCGGCGGCCTGCTTCTGCAGGTCGATATTGGCGAGGTACACGTCCTGGAATTTAGCCTCCAAGCGTTTGTACTCCGCCTGCAGCTCAAGCAATCTCTGATCTGAAGAATCGGCAGTCACGGCATCAACACGTAGCCGGTCGACCTCTGCCTCCAGGTCGGCGATCCGGCTGTCGCGATCTGCAACCTTGGACCTCAGCTCAGCAACCAGACGATCACGATCGGAGAGTGAAGCAGCAAAGTCGTCGGCCTGCTGCATGCATCTACCGTGAGCCTCACGCTCCTGTTGCAGCTCCTCCTGCAGGAGAGCCAGGTCATCTTGCTGCGGCTCTAATTGCCCCGCAAGATCAGCTCCATCAGAAACAGGGGCGGGGATAGGCTCCGGTGTAGCCTTGGCCAGGCCGGCAGCGTAGATCTCCAGCTCGCGCTCCTCCGCGTCAATCTCCTTGATGCCCCACTCCTTCAGCATGTTATAGGCTTTCTGTGTTGGGACACCCATTGAACGAACAATATTTGTCCGTTTCTCCCCATCAAGGCGACGGGCAAGGTACTGCTCTTTGGTTATCGTCTTTTCCATGGTCGTTTTCTTCCTTTCACGTTTGGTTTCCCGGGGGACGGAAGGTTCTTCAAGCATTCCAGCAGCCTCGGCAGGAGTAATTCCGCGCAGCCCCCACTTATCCACCCTGTAGTTGAGAGACCCTATAGTTAAATCAAGTTCGTCTTCGATCTGAATCAGTGTCTTCCCGGCAGCCAGCAGGGAGAGAAGAGTGTCCCGATCTGGCAGCTTCGCAGAATTGCTTTGTTCATCTTGGCTGATTTTCTTACGTGATCTAACGTGATTTCCAAGCCTTTTGCCTAGATCAGCTAGCTCGATCCCGATTGGACACTTGGAGCAATGATGCGTGATAAACGAAGTATTCCCGCCATATTTACGGTGATGCTCCGTCTTGGCCTCACAAACTTTGCAATGGCTGTCCAGCAAGTCGCTGATTGCATGCACAACCTCCGCGCGCGATTCTGGCGCCATGATAATCAACCCTTTACGTTTGTAGTAAAGCCCGCCGGAGAGCGGCGGGCTTGTGTGTTATGCTCCGTATTGCTTGCTTACGAGTTCCTTGTATTTCTTCCATTCAGACGACACTTTACTTGAACTGACGCCCAGATTCTGAGCAATATTCATCCATGTCTCGCCGGCTTTGCGGCGCTCCAGGAAGGCTGGGAAGTCGTAGGGAATCTCATCATACTTAGGACGATCGCGAAGGATAATAGCTTCGATCTCGTCCTTGCTCAGCTCGACCGGCTGCTTATCCTCCTGCGGTGGCTCCGGTGGCTGACTATCGGACTGAGGCTCATTCCCCTGCAGGACTTCTTGCTCCCAATCGGAGAGCTCATCGTCGTCATGTTCCACGTCCGATGGTGGAGTTTGATCTTCGCCCTGGTCGGTATCCTCGCCGTCCTCGAGCTCGATGTCGTCACCCGAATCAGTAGGTTCCTGGTGCTGGCCAGCGTCGTCACCTTCCTGGAGCGACTCGCCCGGTTCCTCCGCATTGGAACCTTCCGGATCCGTTTGCTGCTGTGCCGGTGCAACAGGCTGCGTCTTCTTCCACTCGGCCCATTTGGCAGCCAGCGGAGCAACCCGGGAACGGTACTCATCAATTAACTCAATGAGCTTACCGGAAGGCATCTCGTTATCCTGAGCAATCTTGAGGTATGTGTGGCCATCATTTAGCTGCAGGATCCAAGCGACAAACGGATAATCCAGATCGTTATAGCTAGGGGCAAGCAACTCCATGATAAAGGCGTCAACGGTTTCCTTGCTGATTTCTTCGGGGATCTCCGTGATCGGCTCGGACGGATGCGGAATGCCCAGATCCAGCTCAGCTTGCTCACCTTCCGGCACGACCTTGGTGACGACTCCTTGATGATCGACGTCGTACTTGTGGATAGGCTCCTTGGTCTTAGCGTGGACTGGGACTGAATACCTGACCGACTCGGAATCGACAGCGATCGAGACGCGGCTGTCGAGCAATGCGGCGAGCTTGTCAATTTTTCCGTAAAGCTCATCGTCCGAGACCTCCAAGACGATCTCTTTGACACCCTTAGGCTTGAGGTTAATTTTTTTGAGGTTGGCTCGAAAATCTGTGTATGCCATGCTGATCACGCTCCTGATTGTTTTTTGTGGAATGCTGAGCAAAGGGCTATAGCATCGGCGGGATCAAACAAATGATCCTTGATATCACCCACCTTGTACTTGCCTTTGGGACAACTCTTGGTGTAGTGAACTGGAATGGCAATCGAATCAATGTCAATGTCGTAGGTCATGGCCATCTCCAGGGCGACCGTCTCCTTGTCGGCGTTTCCCTTTCCAGTCTGCATTTTTAGCTCGGTAGGTCGAATGCTCTCGACCTTTACATCGAGATGGAGCGCAGCGAGCGTCACCATCGAATAGGCACCGACCAGAGCAATGACGATTCCCGAATTCCGAAAATGAACCGGCCTTTCCAGGACAACGAAATCTGGACTTTCCTGCTTTATCATCCGATATGAGTCCTGGTAAATAGCATCAAGCACTATGGGCATCTCTATCTTGGTATAATTCCGCAGGCCATAGCCTGTGAGGCGTCCATTCTGCATCGTCGCCCAACCGGCATGATTGGTTCCGTGGTCAATGCCCAGGAGTTTCATCGTCTTGCCCTCCGTCGTTATTTGTTGAGGGGGTTTTGACGCTCTCTGGCGGCAGGGTGTAGACCTCTCCGATCACCCGGCCACGGTCGAAGATAATTTCCCGTCGCTTGGTCTGGAATAATGCATCAATCGGCTTTTTCATCAGGCCTTCCCCTTTCCGCGGTGCATGTCCGGGATCCGGCTACCTGACTTCTCCGCCGGCTCTTCCGGCTGGGGAGTTGTGCTGTAGTGAGTGCGGTCCAGGTTAACAAACTTGTTGAATTGTTTCAGGAACGCAAGCTCTACCGTGCCAACCGGACCGTTCCGCTGCTTGGCAATGATAATTTCGATGACATTTTTCTTATCCGACTCTTTGTCGTAGTAGTCGTCACGGTACAGGAAGGATACGATATCTGCATCCTGCTCAATAGATCCGGACTCGCGCAAATCAGACATCATCGGGCGCTTGTCCTGACGCTGCTCGACGCCGCGGCTCAACTGCGACAGGGCGATGACCGGTACTTCCAGCTCACGGGCAAGCTGCTTCAACGTCCGTGAGATCTCGGAAACCTCTTCCTGCCGGTTAGCGCCGCGACGGCCGCGCCCCTGGATCAGCTGCAGGTAGTCGATCAGGATCATGCCAAGTCCCTGCTCCTTCTTGAGCCGCCGACACTTAGCGCGGATCTCGTGGACGGTGATTCCCGGCGTATCGTCAATGAACATAGCAGCGTCGGATAGTTGGCCAACAGCCTGAGCCATCTTCTCCCAATCCTCACCCTCAAAAGCTCCCGATCGCATACGGCTCGCATCAACCATGCCTTCCGCGCAGATCATCCGCTTAACCAGTTGCGCCTTGGACATCTCCAGCGAAAATATAGCCAGTGTCTCGCCTACACGAATGCTGACATTCTGAGCGACGTTGAGCGCGAAGGCTGTCTTGCCCACCGAAGGTCGGGCAGCAACAATGATTAAATCATTACGCTGGAAACCGGACGTCATTTTGTCGAGGTCCGCAAACCCTGAAGGAATGCCGGTGATGCCCTGATTGTTGTCTTTGGCAATGTAAAGCCGCTCGGCCTCATCCATGACCTCCACCAAGACCTCTTTGACCGGCGTAAATTCCGTCGCAGGCACGGCTTGCTCGGAGAGCTTGGACATTTTCTTGTCCGCCTTGACCAAGAAGTCGGAGACGTCCTGCTGGCTAGCAGCATCATTGACCAGGCTGAGCGCCATCTCAATCGCTTGCCGTCGTAGGTACACGTCCGCCACCCGTCTAGCGTAAAAATCGACGTTTTTGGTTGTGGCCACTCCGTTTAGGAGGGTTGACAAGTACGTCACTCCACCAACCTTGTTGAGTTCCTCCGTGTCCTGGAGCCTGGAAGTGACCGAAACCAAATCGATTGGAATCTCTGATTCGGTCAGGTGCCGCATGACGCGGAAAATCCGGCCATGAGCTGGTTCGTAGAACTCCCCGCCCTGCAGGATCTCCTCGATCACAGCAAATGCATCAGGGTCAAGTAAGGCAGACCCAATCACTGCCTCCTCGGCTTGCAGATCGCGGGGGATATCAATCTGGGGCAGATCCTCAATCGTCAGCATTGCCTGCCCCCTTAATCATCTTGCGAATGTTTTGCCAGTAGTTTGGCGGCGGAGGCTGGTCAAGTTGTCGCCAGCTCTCCAGTCGATTCAAATGATCGGCAGCTGCCTGCTTGCTCCGTTGGCTGTCGATCTGATCGCCCAGGCGGCCGCGGATATGTGCGATCCCTGGGGTTACGATCTCAACTTGAATATGGTGATCGATATTAGACCAGGCTACCTCTGCTGGGAAGGACTTGAGATAGCGCTCGTGGTCCTCACGGACTTTGTCGGTTGTGGCATCGAAGAAGGGGAAATGCTTCTTGATGTGCTTGTAAAGCTTAGCGACCTCAATCAGTTCCACGCTTCATCTCCTCCTCTGCAATGAGCCGATCCAGCTCATCAAACTGTTGCTGTTGCTGTTTAGTGCGTTTCGGAGAGCCAGGGGCGACCGGCACGTGCGGCACCGCACCGGTTATGGCTTTGGACGATCGTTGTACCTCCCAAGCATCATAAATGCGAGGGATGATGAACGATATGCTCCGAATACTGTCACGTTTGTGGCGTGGCCTGAAATTGTCAAAGCAATGATCAATGCAGGTCTTAATAAATGGGGACGGCACCCCATCAGCCACCAGCTGCTTTACTTCTTCGTAGTCGGTCAAGCTCAATTCGAGCCCTCTACCTCTACGCTTCAAGAAGTGATTTCCAATGTCTTGTATCTGTTTCGTCATATCAGCTTCGTCTACCACCTCCACCTCTTCTTTTGTAATATCTACTGTAATATCTTTATTAGAGTGGACATTTTTGTCCGAGAGACTGGACATTTCTGTCCACTCTGTTTGGGAGACTGGACATTTTTGTCCACTCTCTTGGGGTAGAGACTGGACATTTTTGTCCAGAGAGTGGACATTTTTGTCCGAACGATCAGGGAACTTTTTCGAGTTTCTGACTGAGAAAATCATCCCATAGGGAGCTCTCGTAATTTTGATGTAGCCTTCTTGCTCTAAAGTGTCGATCCAACGTTGAACAGTTCTTTCGGTAACATCAAACTTCGCTGAGATCTCCTCACGCTTGATAGGCTTATTCCCGAGGACGATGCCCCAAGATACTCCATCCTTTTCGACATCCTTCGTCGTGGAGCTGACGCACCACAGGAATAACCATATTGCGCTGCCTATGTTCTTATAATGTTTGGGATCCAGGAGTCCGGAGTACATCGGAAAAGGATAGCTGTCTTGAGACATACAAACATCCCCTATATCTTGATTAGCGCTGGGACTCGCGAACAGAATACATCTGTACGTGCATGTGACCGACCTGTCCGTGATGGACAATCATTCCGGCCGTGACGCCAGAAGCTACTTGCTTAATCGTGTCTGAAAGCAGCTCAGGCATTTGTTCTTCCTTTGCTGCCAGTCTTGTAACCTGGATACCAAGGCCCTTCGCCATATCCTCCAGCAGCGCCTTGGCTTGTTCAGGCCCCTGAGCCATCGCTTCATCCATCCAGTGCTGCATCATCGTCATCTTGCTCATATCGATCTCTCCCTCATAATTTTCTGTTGCCATTCCTTCGAGAGCCGGCAGCGGGAAGCATGAATCTCGTAGAAGCGCCGCCCCAATGAAAACGAGACGAATTTTTTAGTAGACGTCTCGTAATAGAAACCATTCAAGTTTGGCGCCGTCACAGCGCCACCATTTCAACCGGCATAACGTAGGTTGACGGGTATTAGCTCGGCGTGCTCAGGCGCCCATGCCGGCGGACCGTACTTGCTGACATAGGCCAGCTTGTTAACCCACTCATCAACCGGCTCTCTCTCGTGCATAGCCTTGAGCAGCTCCCAGGCACCGATGACGTCATTGAGCGCTCGGTGCGCCCCAGTGAGCGTAATGCCGTAGCGCTCGGTCATGTCTGTCAACTTGTGCGGGAAAGTGTGCCGGTCACGCGCGATCGTACAGGTATCAATAAAATGATTGCTGAAGGTTGGACGACCGGAACGTTGCAGCCAGTAATGGAGGAACGCCATGTCGAAGGTCGCGTTATGCGCAACCAGCAGGCTACCCTTGGCCAGGTTGCGCAGAATCTTGAATGCCAGATCCTCCGGCATCCCCTCGGCCACGTCCGCATTTGTCAGGCCCGTAATCTCAGTAATCTTGGCCGGTAGCTCGCCGTCGAACTGTACGAGCGTTTGAAATTGGCTTACGATCTGGCCATCGATGCAGCGGATCGCTGCCAACTCAATGACGCGGTCAGTAGCAGGGTTAAGGCCCGTAGTCTCAAAATCAAAAACAGTAATATCATCAAGCATTGGATCGACTCCTATCGTCTCGCAGCCATATGATGCGCTGCTGGTAATTTGCCTTGCGTACGCTCCAGCCCTCGTAACCACGTGCAAAGTACTCTTTGACCTCGCGCTTAAACGCCTCTGGGTCGGTGTGGTACAGCGCCCAAATCCGCTCGCTCACGCCGGAGCGAGTCAGCGGCACACCGAACTCGTCATAAATTGGCTCTGTCATCGCTTGGCCACCCGGACCACTGCCCCGGTGACCTCCTGCACCTCGCGCCGGAAACGCTCCTCGTCGCTGTTGCCGTCCGAAAGATGCAGCAGCCATATCTCTTGGACCTTAGATACGTCGTTGGCTCGTAGAAAATCCTTTACGTGATCCAAGCCAAAGTGCGATCGGAGCAGCCGGTGCATCTGCGCCGGATGGAGCTGGCCAGCCTCGACACGCTCCTGGACGATGTCCAGGGCGTAATTGCACTCGACCATCAAGTGAGTCAGGCCACCGAACCGGTATCGGCAGTAATAGCTGTCCGTCAAAAAGAGCAGCTTGTCCCCGTCACGGTTGGCCAGCAGGAAGCCCAGGGGCTCCGCCGCATCATGCTCCACGTCAAACGGCAGGATCGTCCAGGTGCCGATTCGAAATGACTTGTGAGCCTGCACGGTATGCAGCCGATGACTGGACAGCCCCAGGGCGTCCGCTGTCCCTTGTCCGGTATAAATCCGGACGCCTGCTCGCATCAGGTCCTTGATGGCCTTGCTGTGATCGCCGTGATCATGTGTAACCAGGCAACCGGCAAGCTGGGTCACCTGGAAGGAGAGCGCCCGCTGCAGCTCCTTATACGGCAACCCAGCCTCCAGGAGCAGCGTGGTATGCCCGTCCGTGATTCGGTAGGCATTGCCGGCGCTGCTGCTTCCCAGTGGCAGGATCTCAATCACTCGAAGTCGAGATCCATTTCATCCGGATTTGGTGGCGGCGCATCTGCTGCGGGCTTCTTCTGATCGCTGCCTTTATCGGATGCTGGCGGCGGCTCCGGATCGGACGCGGGTTCCGGGTCATCGTCCTCACCCTCCGGCGTGATATCAATCCGCTGCCGGTTGCCATTCTCTCCGATCTCGTCCTCTACGGACTGGATGTTGTACTCCTGCTCAAGCTGGCTCAGGCGGAGGTAATCGTCATCAATCTTCTGGCTGTCAATCGTGATATCGTTGTAGGCAGCCCGAATTACCGTCTTCAAGCACATCTGATCGTACCAGCCCTCTACCTTCTCCTTGCCCGTCTTCTTGTTTCTTCCGGTATCTTCGTCCTTCTCCCAAACGTCCTTTTCACCGCCCCAAAACTCAGGGGACGCATGTTTGGGTCGTCGCTTAAGGATTTCCTCGATGCTAAGCATGACCAGCTTGTTTTTGTGTGGCGCCTGTGAAAATGAGTGATAATAGAACCCGCCAACTATCTCACCGCGTTTGAATGCGTTAGTGATTTCAAAATGATAGCCCTCAACCTCGTTTCGAGCGTCGCGCTTGATGGGGAAGAACTTGTCCGTCGAGTAAACCAACTCGACTATCACTTTGTCTGGAACATCCAGACCATATTTGACCGCCTTGAGCTCCATGCCGCGGTAGCCCTCGACAAAACCAATATCATATTGGCCGGTTCTTTTATTTTTAAAGGGAACCATGTTGATATGGTTCTTCTGGGCAGGATCGAAGCCTACTCGCGCGTAGGTCACAACATCCCGGGCCAGTTTCTCCATGTTGATGTTCTGCCAGGTCACCGGAGTCGCATCTCGGTTTCTCTCCGACTTTGCAAGTCGCTTCTCCTCCGCGGCTCTGAGCGTGGAGTCCAGGGAGATAAAGTAATTCTGAGCCAGGCGTTTCTGGAACTGAGTCAAAGCCACTTCACTCACGCCCGCCGAGAACTGCGCCACAACCATATTCATGAAGCGCTCTGATTGGGTCAGTTCCTTCTTAGCGAGAGCCTTATACTGCTGCTGTTGCTTCTCTTCTTCGCTCATTCTTGGCCTCCATTCAGCGGCATGCCCGCTTTGATGTAGCACTCTGTGCAGTAAAAGCGTTCCGGCTCAAACCCGTTGTACGTACCTTCCTCCTCCAGCACGTATTCAACGGGGGTCATGTCGTTAAGCTCAGCCGCCTCAATGTACTCCTCGATCTCGTCCGGATGCTTATCACATCCGATGCAAGTCAGTGGTTCACCAAATTTAAGACCGCAAACCTTACAAAACTTATCCGTGCTCTGGATCTCGGTGTTACTACATTGTGGACATTTCATTAGATCGCCTCCCTGCTGATGAAACGGAGCCTTTTGTCGTCCTCTGAAACAATTAAGCGCACGACCTGCGAGTCTGTAGGTTGCAGTTTGGTAACAGACTCGGCGTTGTCTACAAAGATCGGTGCCGTGACCCCGTAATGCTCACAAAGTGTGTTGATGATATCGATACCGACATTGTTCTGGGCAGCTTTGTTCAGCCCGCCATCGTACGGCACGCCCTTATACAGCGTGTCGCAGACCTCTTTGATCCCGCCGTTGATCTGTTCCTCAAACAGCCGGAACCGAGCCAAACGGAACTTGGAATCGATGCGGGACTGCAGCAGGCTGACCTTCGTCCGGATAAACTCCTCTGCTAGAAACAGCTCATGCTGCTGGCGCTCGTACTCGGCAGCCAGCTTCGTCTCCTGCTCCTCGAGCTCGGCGATCCGCTCCAGCTGCTTGGCCGCCTGTTCGAACTTGGCCAGGTCGGCCTCATACGTCTGAATCTCGGCCTGCAGGTTGTCGATGACGCCTTGCAGTCTTTCTTGCTCCTGCCGAGTGCTCTCCCGCAGCCCCTTGATCTGAGCGGCGATACCATCGGCCTCTGCGGACAGCCGGCGGTACTCTGGATCCTTGTTTGGATCCTGGACACCACCGCGCAGGCGCTCGAGCTCGACTTCCGCCGCCTTAGCCTGCTCCTGTAGGGGCTGGACCTTGGCCGTGTTGGCCTGTAACTCCTCCCTGTGCTGGATGACCTCCTCGCTCAACCGATCCGCCTCCGTCTTGACTGCACGACCCCGGGACTGGATGCTCGTCAGCCGCTCTGCCTTGCGACGGTTGGCCTCTGCCAGCGCCTTGGCATGTGCCTCCTGTCGGAGGTCCTCTGGCAACAGCTGTCCGCAGGCCGCGCAGCTGTCGCTCTCGGTATGCTCAAAGGGCTCTGCTTTGACAGCTGCAAACTGATCGGCCAACTGCTTGCGCTCCGCATCCAGAGCAGTGATGCGCTGCTCGTTTGTTCGGATCTTGTACTGACGGTCATCCGCTGACCGCCGAAGCTCATCGAGCTGGCGGTGCAGGACAGCGACATGATCGCGCTGCTTGGCAATCTCATCGAGCACATCCGACTGCAGGCGACGTTTGATATCGACCATCTGCCCATCCAATTGGGTCCATTGGTGCTTCAGCTCCTGGACGCGGCCACCTGATTGGACGGCCATCAGCTCCAATTGACGCTCCGTGACCTGGCCGCGCAGGGACGCGATGTCCTCCTGCAGCAGTTCCTCACTCAGCTCAGACACATTAGGCACGCTACGCTGAGCTTCGCTGATCCGGATTGGGATCTGTTCGATCTCTCCATTTATCCGCTTAAGGGCGGCGGCGACGATCTTTTTATGATCCTCGACCGACCGCTCTTGCAGGATCTTCTCGAGCGGCTGCAGCTCCTTTTTACTGTGCAGAATCTCGACGTCGGGGATCTCCCCGCAGATCTCCATGAGGATCCGGCGACGGTCGTCTTTTCTAAGGACCTCGTTGAAATATGATGGGTTGGTGATGAGTTTAAACAACTCCTCCGGAATGATGGAGGTCACCTCAGCCTCATACTCGCTTTTATTGACCGGCACGCCGTCGAGATGGTAAATTGTCTCGTGGCCACTATAGGTGGCCTTGATGGATCCACGCTTCTTGACCCATTTCTCCTTGAAGACTCGCCGGAAGGTCTTCGGTCGCCCGTCGACTGTTAGAACACACTCGACCTCGTGCTCCAGTTTTCGCTGCCGGATACGGCCGATCTCGTCCAGCTCCTGAATTTCAAAGTCAGCTCGATTCAGGCTATCCTTGCCAAAAAGTGACCAAGTGAAGGCATCGAAGATGGTCGTCTTGCCAGTGGCGTTATCCCCGTAAACGTCAAGATCCGAGGCGCCCGTCGTAACGACGAGCTCTCGGAATCCCTTAAAATTTCGAAGCGTCAAGCGCTCCAGTACGATTTGCTTCATGGCGTCACCTGGATAAGGCCAGCAACTGCCCGGTATGCCTTAAACTGGATCTGCAGGCGCTCAAGACGGGATACAGTGTTTTTCAACTGCAGCTCACAGCCGGAAAGCAATTCCCTCTCGTGGCCAGTGAATTGTCGTGCCTGTGCTGCCCTGGTCTCAGCATTTTTTCCATCCAGTTTGTTATGAAGGAGCAATGAATCTTCTTTTTCTTGAAGCAGATCCTTAGCTTCAAGCACCTGTTGATGCATAGCCAGAACATCCACCTGAGCAGTTTCGATTTCATCCGGCAACGACAACAGTCTCGCGACAAGCTCATTCTTGGTCATGGTCATCGGGGCACCTCCTCGGTGAGCTGACCAGCCTGAAGATTAAAAGTGACTTCACGGCCTGGAGAGATATCCTTGCTGTGCAGATACGCCTCCATCTTCTGCTGCCTTTCCTTAGTAAGTCGCTCGTTCTCTTCTAGCAACTCTTTTCCCCTTGGGCTTGTGAAATATGGAACCTTCAACGATTTGTAAAACGAATCACCGTCCTTAAACAGTTGATCAGCATCAGCGATTTCAATCATCTTGAACATATGTTCCGCTACTGCAGCCTTTGAGTTTAGCTCATTTAACATGAGACCCTTCCCCAGCATGCGCAGCTGTGACAGCACCGGCTCCTCGATCTTGCAAAGAACTACCGTTCTTGTTGGCTGAAGTGCTTCTAGCAATTCTCTAAACATGGGTTCCTCCTTGTCGCCCTAGGCATACCGTGGTATGCTAGGAGCAGTTCATGGTTTAAAGTAGCCCTCTCGCGAAGGGCTATTTTTTATTTCAACAATCATCACAGTTCCGGGGGTATCCCGGCTCATCGCCGTCAATCAGTTCCCCGCAGCACTGGCAAAACAGTCCTTCCAACACTGCATCAGCTGCTTCACCCAAACTCCATCCTCCTCCCTTATGTAGTTGAGTGGGCGGGGATTTGCACCCCGCTACGGTTTGCACGTAGTTGTTCGTTGGTCGCCGGTAGGCTCAATGCCCGGACCAGACTTCACCGCAAAGCCGAATTGGATTTTATAGCAGGCTCAGGCCAGCAACTTAAACGCCGGGATTTGCACCCTACTTCTACCGCACAGGCGTTGCGATCCCTTTTCCGCCACCACTCATAGAGCCTATTCAATTTTCAAAGAGCAACGTGGCCAAAGCCACGGCGGTTACCCGCGACGCCTCCCGGCGTTTCGTCCGCTCCGCTGCGGACTCGTCAGGCGGTCAGGACTCAGCGGCTGCCCTAGCAAGCTGCCGGATCGCATCGCGGCTGTACATCTTGCCACCAAAGCTGACCAGGTCCTCCAGGCTTCCGGTGATGACGCAGCCGGGCTGATACTTCTTAAGGATGATTCTCTGATCCCCATCGACAAAAAACTCAATCGGGTCTCCTTCAGCAATGTTAAAAGAACGACGAATCTCTTTCGGGATGACCACACGACCCAGCTCATCGATTTTGCGAACTATACCAGTTGCTTTCATATTCAGTTCTCCCTTGTGCTCCCCCACGCCGCGTGGTATCATAGGAGCAATCAAATTTTGTAAGTCCTTGATTTAGCCGTCCTAGCCGACGGCTATTTTGCTGTCTGCGGAAGCATGTGCATCCGCGATCTCACGCTCGATCTCTGCCACCAACGTTCTCAGTTCCTGCTGCGCATCCTTATCGCCAAGCCTGGCCGCGCTCCGGTAAAGAGCCGTCAGCTCGCCGATCCGCTGGCGTGCTGCCTCAAAATCATAGTGTTTGTTGCCCATGTGCGGCTGCCAAGTGCCAGCCTGCTCCATCTCTACGAATTGGCCGAATGTCAACCGATAGCAAGCACCCACGCGATGAGTGACAAAGTAATCTCCTAGCCTGTCCAGCACCCGATCATCTATCATAGCTACCACACTGAATGCTGATGCTGGTTAAGTACGTGCAGCTCAATCATCATGGCCATGGCCGGGCGGTGCTCGTATCGCCTGAGCTCCGGCATCACTGCCGCCCGCCCCCGCTCCGTCAGCTGATATCCGTTATCCGTCAGCTCGACCTTGCCCTC
>NZ_KB899684.1 GCF_000378385.1 Paenibacillus daejeonensis DSM 15491
CGCGAGCTGGGTTCAGAACGTCGTGAGACAGTTCGGTCCCTATCTGTCGTGGGCGTAGGAAATTTGAGAGGAGCTGTCCTTAGTACGAGAGGACCGGGATGGACGTACCGCTGGTGTACCAGTTGTTCCGCCAGGAGCACCGCTGGGTAGCTATGTACGGACGGGATAAACGCTGAAAGCATCTAAGCGTGAAGCCCCCCTCAAGATGAGATTTCCCAGTATGTAAGACCCCTGGTAGACGACCAGGTTGATAGGTCCGGGGTGGAAGTGCAGCAATGCATGCAGCTGACGGATACTAATCGGTCGAGGGCTTATCCTAATACAACTCAGCTAATGATACACCATGCTTGATTCGCATCCAGTTTTCAGAGTGCAAACTCTGTTTTTTCTGTTCGTTTGGACGAGCAGTCTATGTAATGTGGCGGCATAGCTCAGCTGGCTAGAGCGTACGGTTCATACCCGTGAGGTCGGGGGTTCGATCCCCTCTGCCGCTACCAACTACATAAGGACGCTTAGCTCAGCTGGGAGAGCATCTGCCTTACAAGCAGAGGGTCGGGGGTTCGATCCCCTCAGCGTCCACCATATTTTTTTTGCTTTTTTTTCGTTCATGGAGCTGTGGTGTAGCGGTTAACATGCCTGCCTGTCACGCAGGAGATCGCGGGTTCGATCCCCGTCAGCTCCGCCATTTTTTTGCACTTATAAGGCTCGGTAGCTCAGTCGGTAGAGCAGAGGACTGAAAATCCTCGTGTCGGCGGTTCGATTCCGTCCCGAGCCACCATTTGTTTATGGAGGATTAGCGAAGTGGCTAAACGCGGCAGACTGTAAATCTGCTCTCTCTGAGTTCGGTGGTTCGAATCCATCATCCTCCACCAGTTTTTTTCCTTCACGGGAGCCATTAGCTCAGTTGGTAGAGCACCTGACTTTTAATCAGGGTGTCGAAGGTTCGAGCCCTTCATGGCTCACCATGTTTTATCACATTCAAGCTGTTTCCACGGCCAAGCCGCAGGAACGGCTTTTTTTGTATGCAAAAAGGGTTTGTGCGGAGGTTGTCGAATCTACATGACATGATGTCGAAAAAACAATCCTTGCTACGAAATGTGACCTTGCTGCTCCTCTTCATTCTCATTTTGGGAGGTTTGCGTCTCCTATGGTATACAAGTAATAAACTGCCGGATCAGCCCTTTGTACAACAGGGGGTCCTCGATCTGAGCGAGTGGGCTTTTGATCAGGAATCCTCTATTCATTTGGATGGCGAATGGGCGTTTTATCCCGATCAGTTAATGACTGCTGAGCAGCTTCAGGCGCCAGACGCGCCGCAGCCCGTTTATTTGGATGTGCCTGGAGACTGGCAGGCTGGCTGGACGGAGCCGAGAGAAAATTCATATGGATATGGTACCTATCGCTTGCAGATCCAGGTGAACCCCCACTTTACTGAGCCTTACGGACTTTGGGTACAGAATATTCAAGCTTCATCTCAGCTGGAAATCAACGGTGTGGCAGAAGGGATGTTTGGACAAGTGGCCGATTCTCCAGAGACCTATCGGCCGGAGAACTTATCCTACACTGCGAGTATTCTAAACGAAGGGACGGCCATTGAAGTTCTCGTTCGTGTGGCCAACTATGATCATCCGGACCGGGGTGGAATTGTCCGGCCCATCCGATTTGGCAGCCAGGCAACAATCGACACCGAGCGGATGTACTCCATTGGCTTTCAGTTAATTGCCTTTGTTGTTATGCTTCTGCATGCGTTGTATGCCGGAATCCTGTTTTTATTTAATCGCAAGGGCGTTTCTTTCTTGCTGTTTTTTGGTTTGTTAATCGCAGTGGGTTTATCCATCATATCGGACCACGATTTTCTGCTGTCCTTGTGGCTGTCGGCCAACTATACTTGGACACTCAAGATTCGATTATTGGCCTACACGTGGTTAAGCTTTTTTATGCTGCTCTTAACCTTTAGCTTCTCTAATACCCGCCCCGGACGATTGTTCTATAGCTATTTTGCCATCCTGCTTCTGTTCAGCGGAGTTGTTATGGTCAGCGAAGCCAGTACGATCTATCATATTTACATTCACTTACGCCCGATGCTTTTCTTGTACTTGCTGCCACTGATCTGGGTAATATTCCTGATTGTTAGGATGGTAATCCGGCAGGTGGATGACTCCATATATCTCTTATTGGCGGGGCTCAGTATTATCTCCAGCGCCGGCTGGGGTGTATTCGTCAATCAGGAGCAGGTGCGAGGGATTTACTACCCGGTGGATATCATCGCAGCACTGGTCGGATTCTCCGCCTATTGGTTTAAGCGGTACTTCCGCAACTGGGAGGAAAATGTCAGACTGAATGAACAACTGAAGCTGGCAGATAAACAAAAGGATGAGTTCCTTGCTAACACGTCGCATGAGCTGAGAACACCGCTGCACGGCATTATGAACATTGCACAGGCAGTGGTGGATAAGGAAAAGAACGTCATGCGTGAGCAAAGCCGCAAGGATATGGAATTGCTGGTGACGCTCAGCCGTCGCATGTCGCATATGGTTGGAGATCTCCTGGATGCTGTGAGACTACAAGAGCGCAGGATCGTCCTGCAACGGGAGCCCGTACTGCTTCAATCAGCAGCCTCGGGGGTTATGGATATGCTGTCCTTTATGCTGGAGGACCGGCCCGTTGAATTGCGGATGAACATAAGTGCAGATTTTCCTCCTGTCTATGCAGATGAGAAAAGGGTTGTTCAAATTCTGTTTAACCTGCTTCATAATGCGCTCAAATATACGGATCGTGGGGCGATCACGGTAACCGCAGAGCAAGATAACGGTCAGGCTTTACTTAGGATAGCAGACACCGGCGAAGGCATGACCCCTGAGCTGCAGCAACGAATATTCGGGAGATATGAGCAAGGCGTTCCGGGGATGTCCAGTGGTGGCATCGGGTTAGGCTTGCATATTGTCCATCAATTGGTGGAGCTGCATGACGGCGAACTCTCCGTGCGTTCAAAACCGGGGGAAGGCTCCGTGTTTTCGGTTCGATTGCCACTAGCCGCTGAAGGAAGCGTGGCGGAAGCCACCACTGCCGTGACGGAGATGTCGGAATATCATGCAGAGGACCTGACTCCTCAGCAGCTGGTTCCTATGTTCGACCGGAGGGGACATGGCGTAGACAGCATACCGGAGTCAGACCGGTCGCTCAGAATTTTGGCGGTGGATGATGATCCTGTCAATCTCAAAGTCATGGTTGGCCTCCTGGCAACTGAACGGTGTGTGGTGCATACGACAAGATCGGCCAGAGAAGCGGTACGTCTGTTGGCTGCAGAGCCATGGGATCTGCTGATTGCCGATGTCATGATGCCAGAGATGTCCGGCTACGAGCTGACCCGTCTGGCGAGAGCGCGATTCCGACTCTTCGAGCTGCCGATTCTGCTGCTCACCGCCCGCAGTCAGCCAGAGGACATTGCAGCCGGCTTTCAGGCAGGAGCCAATGATTATGTTACCAAGCCGGTAGATGCGATGGAGCTTCGCTACCGGGTTCTCTCGCTGACAGCACTCAAGCAATCGGTGCACGATACGCTGAGAATGGAAGCCGCCTACCTGCAAGCACAGATCCAGCCGCATTTTCTGTTCAATACGTTGAACTCCATTATGGCGCTGAGTGATATTGACCTTCAGAAGATGCAGCGGCTCGTCGATGCATTTGCTTCTTACCTGCGGATCAGTTTTAACTTCTTGAACACGAAAGAACTCGTGCCTCTATCGCATGAATTGGAGCTCGTAGAGGCCTATCTCTATATCGAGCAAGAGCGATTCGGGGAACGGTTGAAAGTGGAGATGGACACGGAAGATGCGGCTGGGATCAGCTTGCCGCCACTTACGCTCCAGCCGCTTGTTGAGAATGCGGTTCGCCACGGCGTGATGCAGCGCTCGCGAGGTGGTACCGTACGAATCAAGGCAAAGCGATGTGAAGAGGGAACGAGGCTTGAGATTAGCGATGACGGCAAAGGCATTACCGAAGAGCAGATTGAGCGTGTGCTGGGAAGCGACCAGCCTCCGGCGGGCGGCATTGGTCTCTACAACACAGATCGCAGGTTAAAACAGCGGTACGGCAGGGGACTAACGATTCACAGCATGGTCGATGAGGGAACGACAATTTCCTTCCTTATTCCTTCTTCATCCTCGGGCGTCCCGTCCGGTGCTGTTTAATCTGGTCATTCAATTATGATACAATGTCTGTAAAAGGGCATTCATGAGCAATGCGGATAGGAGCACAGCATAGCATGAGCACTGCGCAGTGGAAAGAGCAACTGGAGCAGATCCTGAACAGCCCGTTGCGTGTTTTGAGAATTGATCTGCAGGAATGGAACAACGCGAGTCTCGAGCAAGGCGCTCTAACGCCTCTGGAGGCCGTGCCCGGAGCGAGCCTGAATGTTGCTGGCGGACGGATATGGTACGCAGTCCGGATGGAACGGGCGCACGTGGAGGTCATTGAGCTGGAGGCGGATGCGCTCTCCGAGATCGAACGTCGTCTGGTTGGCTGGACGATTGAGAATATGAAGCCGGTGAAGCCATCCATTCCTCATGCAGCTCAGGAGGCTGAGCGGCAGGCCGTAGAGTTGGGCGTATGGATTACGGATCAGTTGGAGCAGGGCCGATTGGACAACGAGGTCCCGGAGGCGATGACGTTTGGCGGACGCCTGTTCTCGGATATGATTCCCTTCCTTCTGGTGAGCGAGCATGAACGGCTGCGCAACACGTATGCCGAGCTGGAGAAACTGCTGAATTCCTTTTTCATTGAAGAAGTCATGTTGATTCCGTTGAAGGAGCAGGAATGGCTAATTCTAGGACCGATGTCGCTGCTGAGCGATGCAGAGAATGAAGACCGCAGTGAAGGCGATGAAGAAACCCCGCGCGAATTATTGGCATCCATGTGCTCGGGTCTGCATGGCATGCTGGCAAGCGAGTGGGTGGGCGAGTGTCATCTGGCCGTGGGAGAGCCCATCGGGCCGGCCAAGGCCATTGTGGAAACGACATCATTGCTGAGGGAGACGGTGTTCCTCGGGCGTAAGTTCCATGTCGGAGAGAATGTTCATCTGCCGTGGATGCTTCACCTGGAGCGCTTGCTTGGGAGTATACCGGAGTCCCGCCGGGCCGAGTATATGGAGCAGCTGCTGAACCGCTCCGATGTGCTGCTGGAGCCGGAGATTCTCATGACGCTGGAAACCTTCTTCCGATTGGACTGCAACGTTAGCGAGACCGCCAAGAAGCTGTATATTCACCGCAATACACTATTGTACAGACTGGACAAGCTGAAGCAGGAGACCGGATTGGATGTTCGCATGTTCCGGGACGCCGTATTAGTAAAGATTATATTGCTATTGTATAAAGTGACGAAAAGAAAGTAGTTTTTTTGTAAAGTATGTGCATAGTCATCTGTGGAGGACTAAGCTAAGATAGAAAGTAACAAGTAAACCAAATGTTTAGGGGGAAACAAAATGGCAGGCGTACGCTTAGAGCACATTTTTAAAAAATATCCCGGTTCCGAAACGGCTTCGGTTACAGACTTCAACTTGGACATCAAGGACAAGGAGTTTCTCGTACTGGTTGGACCTTCCGGTTGCGGGAAATCGACAACACTGCGGATGATTGCCGGTCTCGAAGAAATTTCCGAAGGTAAACTGTTCATCGGTGAGCGTCTTGTTAATGACGTAGCTCCAAAAGACCGCGATATTGCGATGGTATTCCAATCTTACGCTTTGTACCCGCACATGAACGTTTATCAGAACATGGCATTTGGTTTGAAACTCCGTAAATTCAAAAAAGCAGACATCGACAAGCGCGTTCGCGATGCTGCCAAAATTCTTGATATTGAGCATTTGCTCGACCGTAAGCCGAAGGCACTCTCCGGTGGTCAGCGTCAGCGTGTCGCCTTGGGCCGCGCGATCGTTCGTGAGCCGCAAGTATTCCTCATGGATGAGCCGCTCTCCAACTTGGATGCTAAACTTCGTGGTCAAATGCGCGCCGAGATCAGTAAACTGACGAAGCGTCTTGAGACTACTACAATCTATGTAACGCATGACCAGATCGAAGCCATGACAATGGGTGACCGTATCGTTGTTATGAAAGACGGTTTCATCCAACAAACAGCTTCTCCTGAAGAGCTGTACAACCGTCCAGTTAACATGTTCGTAGCCGGCTTCATCGGCGCGCCTTCGATGAACTTCATCAAAGGTACACTGTCTGAGCAAGGCGGAGCCATCCGTTTCAAAACAACGGGTATCGATGTTGCTCTTACAGAAGGCAGAGCACAAATCGTTCGTGAAAAAGGTCTTGTCGGCAAAGAAGCAATCATGGGCATTCGTCCTGAGGACTTCCATGATGAGCCAGTCTTCATCGAAGCTTCCCCGAACAGCGTAGTTAACGCACACGTGGAAGTATCCGAGAACTTGGGTCATGAGAAGTATCTCTACCTGAACGGTCTGGGTACAGAGACAGTTATCGCTCGTGTAGACGGCCGCTCCACAGTAACTGACGGTATCAACGTCAAACTGGCGATCGACATGAACAAAGTTCACATGTTCGACCTGACAACTGAGCTGAACGTATTCGAAAGCTAATTCCCCCCTTTATTTATAACCAACAGCTGTCCGGATTTCCGGGCGGCTGTTTTATGTTTTCGGGCCCCCGCACTGTATCGGAGTACGCTTTCGAAGCCAAGACTCACTTTGTGGGGCTATTTTATTATGGTTCTGAAGCGGCAGGGCTGGTTGCTTTCGGCGTCTAATTCCTATACGATGGATACATTGAGTCTAGAGTGCAATACATGCGATAGCCGGCAGGAGGCCGGACGTAAGGAGGCCAAGACATGCCCAAAAGAGTGAAGGTGTCGGAGCTCGTCCAGCAATTCCAGCTGGAGCTGCTCGCAGGCGAAGACGGACTGAAAAGAGGCATAACGGTAGACGACTTGTACCGTCCAGGACTGGAGATGGCAGGGTACTTTCACTATCATCCCAATGAGCGCGTACAGATTCTAGGGCGGACGGAATTGGCTTTCCTGGAGACGCTGGATACGGAGGAGCGGGTAGACCGTCTGGAACGGCTATGCGACCCTGAGACGCCTTGTATCATCGTTACCAGAGGACTGAGTGCGCCTCAGGAGCTATTGGACCGGGCAGAGGATAAGAAGATCCCGGTGCTGCGCAGCGGCGTAGCAACAACAAGCTTGATCAGCCGAATTACGAATTTCCTGGAGAAGAAACTGGCCCCGACTGCAACCATTCATGGGGTATTGGTAGACATCTATGGCATCGGCATGCTGATTACAGGCAGCAGCGGCATCGGGAAGAGCGAGACGGCGCTGGAGCTCGTCAAGCGCGGACATCGACTGGTTGCCGATGATGCGGTGGAGATCCGGCAGATGTCGGACGGCCAGCTGCATGGAGCGGCGCCGGAGTTGATCCGTCATTTGCTGGAGATTCGAGGGCTCGGCATCATCAATGTCATGACCTTGTTCGGAGCGGGTGCGGTATTGAGCAGCAAACGGATTAGCGTTGTAATCAAGCTGGAGAATTGGCAGCAGGAGAAGCAGTATGACCGGCTCGGCCTGGATGAAGAAACGACGCGTATTATTGATACCGACGTACCACTGATTACAGTACCGGTCAGACCTGGCCGTAACCTCGCCGTTATCATCGAGGTGGCTGCGATGAATTATCGTCTAAAACGTATGGGTTACAATGCTGCGCTGCAGTTTACCAACAAACTTACAGAGACCATCGCAGACGATATCGACGATTACGAATAAAGGAGCTTAGGGGAGAATGAATCTGACGAGTCTGCTGAGTCTCAATCCGGTCGCCTTTGAACTGGGGCCGCTTACTGTGAACTGGTATGGAATCATATTGGGCGCGGCCGCATTGGCCGGCCTGTTGCTCGCTGTGCAGGAAGGCAAGCGTTTTGGCATTAAGCCGGAATTCTTCATGGACTTGCTGCTGCTCGGTGTCCCTTCGGCAATTATCGGTGCCCGAATTTACTATGTCGCCTTCAAATGGGATGAGTACAAAGACAATTGGGTGGATGTCTTTAAGATTTGGAACGGTGGTATCGCCATCTATGGGGCGCTGATCGGTGCATTGATCTGCGGGTTCTTTTATTTCCGTTACAAAGGATATAACTTCTGGCGAATCGCCGATATCTGTGCCCCATCGCTATTGATTGGCCAGATGATTGGCCGCTGGGGCAACTTCATGAATCAGGAAGCATACGGCGAACCTGTCGGACAATCCTTCCTGCGTGATACACTGCATCTGCCATCCTGGATTGTGGATCAGATGTTCATCGACGGGATGTTCCGGCACCCGACCTTCCTGTATGAGTCGGCTTGGAGCTTCGTCGGACTGCTCGTGCTGTTCGTGCTGCGTCGCCAGCGCTTTCTGCGGTCGGGCGAGCTGCTCTTCTCCTATTTTATCTGGTATTCGATCGGGCGTTTCTTCATTGAAGGACTGCGTACAGATAGCTTGGCCTTCAAAGGACCGGAGTGGCTCGTCTCGTTCATTCAGGGACTGTGGTCACCTATGACGGGCGTATTCACTCCGGGGGCATTGGACCCAGCGTATGGCAATGTCCGGATCTCTCAGCTGCTGGCACTGATTATCATCCTGGTGTGTATTGCCCTCATTACAATCCGGAGAGCGACAGGAGCAGCTTCGCAGCGCTATCTGGATCCGATTGTTTCGTCCAAGTCGGACGGTACGACCGTTACGCATGAATCGGACGAGGTCGTTACGGATGCTCGCGAAGCAGATCCACTCGTGACGATGGAGAAGAATGAAGTGATGACCGTTCTGGAGGACATTGGTGAAGAGCCAGCAGACGAGTCCACTACAGCAGGGAAGAAGAATAACCCTGTAGAGGACAACAAGGACAAAAAATAGCAACTACGTATTGCGTAATGACAAGGAGAACGGCATGGCAAACTATCAAACGGTATTATTTGATCTGGACGGTACGATTCTGGACACCAACGAGTTGATTATTCAATCGTTCCTGCATGCGTTAAAGGATATCGTACCTGCAGACTTCACCCGTGAGCATATCATTCCAAGCATGGGGTTGCCGCTGGCGGTGCAACTGCAGCAATTCTCGGGAATTGAAGATGTTGCGGAGCTGATTGGAGCGTACCGGAAGATTAATCTGCAGCTGCACGACGATCTGGTGCGTCCCTTCCCGTATGTGCCAGAGGTACTGGAGCAGCTGCACCAGGCAGGACTTGCTCTGGGGGTTGTGACGACCAAAATGCAGATGACGACCGAGCGTGGACTGAAGCATGTAGGCATTCGCGAGTATATGAGCGCCATTGTCACGCTGGATGATGTAGACCGTCCAAAGCCGGACCCGCAGCCCGTTGAGCTGGCACTGGAGAAGCTTGGCGTCCTGCCTGGGACAGCGCTGATGGTCGGCGACAGCATCGTCGACATTCAGTCGGCCGCTGCAGCCGGAGTCAAATCAGTAGGCGTAGCTTGGTCGCTCAAGGGCGAGGAAAAGTTGCGGGAGGCCGGAGCAGATTACATCATCCATGACATGCGCGAGCTGCTCACGCTGGTCGGATTGGAGCGGGAGACGCCCTGAGAAACGTTGAACGCTATCCGGTAGACGGGCCAAACGCGCTCTGGCAGGTGTACCGCACCGTTAGCCCATGGAAGGCCGTCCGCAATTTCATCGCTATCCAGATCGCTCGTTATTGTCCGGTGCTGCCGGTTAAGAATTGGATTTATCGCCGGATACTTGGCATGCAGGTAGGACGGCATACCGCGTTTGCCTTGATGGTGATGGTCGATGTGTTTTTTCCGGAACGAATCCGGGTTGGTGATAACAGTATCATCGGTTACAACACGACAATACTTACCCATGAATATCTGATTCGGGAGTATCGGCTGGGCGATGTGCAGATTGGTGAACATGTCATGATCGGTGCCAATACGACGATTCTCCCGGGTGTTACTATCGGCGATCATGCCATCGTCTCCGCGGGATCGCTGGTGCACAAGGATGTTCCGGCTTACGCCTTTGTGGGAGGGAATCCCATGCAGGTGATTGGTACCAATGAGACCGCGATGGCCGAGCGGGAGGTTTCCGAGAGTGAAGCCGGTGCGGAAGAGGATCGTCCAGAGCGCTGAACGCGGATAAGCGGCGTCGACGGGCTAGAAAATCGATTATAAGAGTACCTCTTCAAGGCGTGGAGGTCCAAGCAGGCGGTTTGCAGGACAATGTCCTGCCAGGCGGCCTCTTTGGGCTGTGCCAGGCGGGTCTGACAGGGCGGAATGCGGTTGACGGAGCCTGTTATTCATGATAATATTACGTCTAAACTCTTTATTTTGGTAGTATGGTAGCACGTTAACAAACTAAAGCAAATTGAAGGTGAATAGAGTGTCAAAACCTAAAGTGTTCGAGAAACCGATTGGTGCCAAGGATTACCTGCCACACGCCGTTGCCAAGCTGCGGACCGTGGAGCGCCAAGTATTGGATTGTATGGCTAGTTGGGGCTATGAGCAGATCATTACGCCAACGATGGAATATTACGATACGGTCGGTGTCGCCAGCTCGACGTCCGATCAGAAGCTGTTCAAGCTGCTCAATAACCGGGGGACGACGCTCGTCCTGCGCTCGGATATGACTGCGCCGATCGCTCGCGTAGTTTCTTCGCTATTGAAGGAAACGCCGTTTCCACTACGCTTGTCTTATCATTCCAATGTGTTCCGTTCCATTGAAGAAGAGGCCGGTCGTGAGGCAGAGTTCTTCCAGACGGGGGTAGAACTCGTTGGCGACGCCTCACCGGAAGCTGATGCCGAGATGGTGGCGCTTGCGATCGCTTCGCTGCAGGCAGCGGGTGTGAGCCGGTTCAAAATCGCGATCGGGCATGTCGGATTCCTGAATGGCTTGTTCGAAGAGATGCTGAGCGGGCAGCAGGAGGCTCAGGAGCAACTCAAAGCCTGTCTGCTGGGTCGGGACTACGTTGGATACCGGGAGCGTCTGACGCAGCTTGAACTGCCTGAGCCGGCCCGCAAAGAGCTGGAGGCGATCCTCCGGCTGCGCGGCGGCAACGAAGTGTGCGAGCAGGCGCTGCAGCTGAGTGTGAATGAAACGGCACAAGCCTCGATCCGACATCTCTGCAAGATTTGGGAGGTACTCGAGGCGTACGGCGTGCGCGAGCAGGTGCTGATCGATTTGACCATGATCGGTGATTTCTCCTACTACACGGGCATGACGTTTGAAGGCTATGCCGCTGACCTGGGTTTCCCTGTTGTGAGTGGCGGACGTTACGACAATCTGTTGCAGCAGTTCGGAAGACCAGCGCCAGCAACCGGGTTTGCTGTGAAAACGACGCGCATCCTGGATTTGGTGGAAGGCGACGTGGATGCGGTACGTCGGCGCGTCCTGATCGGCTATGACGATGCAAGCCGTGTTGACGCGTTGACGGTCGCACAGGAGCGCCGGCAAGCCGGAGAAGTTGCTGTCACGGCCAGAGTTGACGACTGGACGACGTGGCAGCCTGCAGAGAACAATTATGATGAAGTGCTGCGACTGGACAGCCGGACGAAGGGAGGCGCGAGTCAATGAAAGAGCAAGAATTGCTGAAGGTTGCTATGCCCAAGGGCCGCATCTACAAGCAGGCCTCCAAGCTGTTCCGGGAAGCGGGACTGCCGATCCCGAGCGATTTTGACGATACGCGCAAGCTGATTATTGAAATTCCTGAGGTAGGCATGTCCTTCATCATGGCTAAGCCGGTCGATGTCCCGACCTATGTGGAGTACGGTGTGGCAGACATCGGGATTGTGGGCAAGGATGTGTTGATGGAAGAGAACAAGGATGTCTACGAGCTGCTGGACTTGGGTATCGCCAAATGCCGGATGTCGGTCATCGGTCTGCCGGACTGGCAGCCATCGATTCATCCACGGGTTGCTACCAAGTATCCGAATGTAGCCTCGCAGTATTTCCGGGAGCAGGGTCAGCAGGTCGAAGTAATCAAGCTGAATGGCTCGATCGAGCTGGCACCGCTGATTGGGCTGGCCGACCGTATTGTCGATATGGTAGAAACGGGTCAGACGCTCAAGGAAAACGGCTTGGTGGAGATGGAGAGCATCTTCGGCATCACCAGCCGGCTGATTGCGAACCGGGTGAGCTACCGGATGAAAAATGACGCGATTCAGAGCCTCTGCGACAGGCTGCAGCGTACGATATCGGAGAAGCAGTTGCAGGCCTAAGCAAGGCAAGATAGAAGGGGGAGATGGGCATGCGGATCATGCCAGCAAGCGAGTTCAATTTGAGCCGTGAGGTCGAATACGGGTCTGCCGAGCAAAACGCATCCGTCGATCAGATCGTGACCGACGTCCGCAACGAGGGCGATGCGGCGCTGCTTCGCTACACGGAAGAGCATGACCGGATGAAGCTGGAGGCTGCCTCTCTGCGCGTGACCCAGGAGGAGATTCAGGCTGCATATCAAGAGGTCGAAGACGACTTCCTCGTTGCGATCCGCGCGGCTGCGGACAACATCCGCGCCTTCCATGAGAAGCAGAAGCGCAATACATGGATGGATCTGCAGCCTGATGGTACGCTGCTCGGACAGATCATCCGGCCGCTGCGACGGGTGGGCGTCTATGTGCCCGGGGGAAAAGCGGCGTATCCCTCCTCCGTGCTGATGAACGTCATCCCGGCACAGGTGGCAGGCGTACCCGAGATCGTCATGGTGACACCACCGGCAACGGGCGGTGAGCCCGGCATCAACCCGTATATCCTGGTGACGGCTGCAGAGGCAGGCGTACAGGAGATCTACCGGGTTGGCGGTGCGCAAGCCGTAGCCGCATTGGCCTACGGGACGGCGAGTATTCCGCCGGTCGATAAAATTACGGGCCCAGGCAACATCTACGTTGCGCTGGCGAAGCGGGCGGTCTTCGGCGTCGTCGATATCGACAGCATTGCCGGACCGAGCGAGATTGCCGTGCTGGCGGACGAGACGGCCGATCCGGGCTATGTAGCTGCCGATCTGCTGTCGCAGGCGGAGCATGATGAGATGGCCTCGGCTGTGCTTGTCACCCCTTCGCGCCAACTGGGCGAAGCGGTGGCCGCCGAGGTCGAGCGTCAACTGGCGACGCTGCCGCGCGAGGCGATTGCGCGTAAGTCGATTGACAGCTACGGCGCGGTATTGCTCGTTGACTCCTTGGCAGAAGGCGTCCGAGTCATCAACCAGATGGCACCAGAGCATCTGGAGGTCATGACGGCCGATCCGATGCAGCTGCTGGGCAGCATCGAGAATGCCGGGGCGATTTTCCTCGGTCCGTACAGTTCGGAGCCGGTAGGGGATTATTTTGCAGGACCGAATCACATCCTGCCTACCAATGGCACCGCGCGTTTTTCCTCGCCGGTTAATGTGGATGACTTCCTGAAGAAGTCCAGTCTGATTCACTACAGCAAGGAAGCACTGATGCAGAACGGTGAAGCCATCATGACGCTGGCCCGCCACGAAGGGCTGGAAGGCCATGCCCGCGCCATTGAGCTGCGATTGCGGCAGGAGCGGGGCTGATAGGCTGAGCGGCAGTATACCTTTTTAAGAAAGCAGGGATTCCGATGACCGAGCAGAACGGTCGCGTGGCTGAGGTCGCGCGCAAGACGAATGAAACGGATATTAAACTGTCTTTTAACGTAGACGGCACAGGCATCTCCAATCTGGAGACCGGCGTGCCGTTCCTGAATCATATGCTGGACCTGTTCACCAAGCATGGCCAATTCGACCTCAAGGTCGATGCGCAGGGCGATATCGATATCGACGATCATCACACCGTCGAGGACATCGGCATCTGCCTCGGGCAGACGCTGCGTGAAGCGCTGGGCGACAAGCGTGGCATCAAGCGGTATGCGAGCGTGTTTGTCCCAATGGATGAAGCACTGGCGCAGGTTATCGTCGACGTGAGCAACCGGCCGCATTTTGAATACCGGGCGGAATACCCTTCGCAGCAGGTCGGCAGCTTCAGCACGGAACTGGTACACGAATTCCTGTGGAAGCTGGCGCTGGAGTCGCGGATGACGTTGCACGTTATTGTACACTATGGCCACAACACGCACCACATGATCGAGGCGATCTTCAAAGCGCTTGGACGCGCGATTGATGAAGCGACCACGATTGATCCTCGCGTACAAGGAGTGCCTTCAACGAAAGGGGTGCTGTAGATGATCGCGATTATCGACTACGGAATGGGCAATCTGCATAGCGTGAGCAAAGCCGTGGAACGGCTCGGTTACGAAGTGCGGGTCAGCGCGGATCCCAAGGAGATTCTGGACGCCGAAGGCGCGATTCTGCCGGGCGTGGGTGCCTTCGGCGATGCGATGCAGAACCTGCGCAATACCGGTCTGGATGAAGTCACACGCTTCTATGCGGAGTCGGGCAAGCCGCTGCTGGGTATCTGCCTGGGTATGCAGCTGCTCTTCAGCAAGGGTGAGGAGCATGGCGATAATACTGGCCTGGACCTGCTGCCCGGCGAGGTGGTTCGGTTCCGGGGCGACTACAAGGTGCCGCATATGGGCTGGAACCGACTGGCGTTTCGCCAGGCGAGTCCGCTGTTCGAGGGGCTGACGGAAGGGCATGTGTACTTCGTACACTCCTTCCACGCCAAGCCGGCTGAGCCCGCGGATCTGTTGGCTACAACGGACTACTACCAGGATGTCACGGCGATTGTTGGCCGGGGCAATGTGTATGGCATGCAGTTCCACCCGGAGAAAAGCGGCGAGCTCGGTATGCAGCTGCTCGACAATTTCTTGGCGCTTACGGGTAGCCCGCAGGTTGCGGTGAAGTAGCTGCCTTTAAGGTAGGGAGAGTTGAAAAAGAAAGCCTGCAAGTCACGGATCGATCTTCCGATCGCTGTTGTCCCCGGATTTCTTTGATTTTTAACCGCTCTAGCGGTTGAAATTCGGGGACAGCGTATGCTTCCGAAGCTAGCTTTTCTGCGAAAAGCTTTCAGGCGAGCGCTTCGCAGCATATGCTCCCGATGTCGCTTTCTTTCAGAAAGGTGGACCAGATTCGATTCCGTGCCTCTCCTCCACTTTTTCAAAGGCTTACTGAAAAGGCAGGTTGAATAGTAGGTAGAGAGAATCAAAAGCCGAAATAACTGCTAAAAAGCGGTAGGATTAGGGCAATGCTGCACAAAGTGCCGGAATAACTGCCAAATGGCAGCTGAATAGGCGTGTTGGTGCAGAATGCGCCGAAATAACTGCCAAACGGCATTAGGATGCGCAACCGCATTGAGACCAAGGCGATCTTAAGTAACAAATGTTACTTGGAATGGCGGTATGGTGCTCAAACGGTGGTTTTAAGTGACAAATGTTACTTGGAATGGCGGTATGGTGCTCGGATGGTGGATTTAAGTGACAAATGTTACTTGGAATGGCGGTATGGCGCTTGAACGGTGGTTTTAAGTGACAAATGTTACTTGGAATGGCGGTATGGCGCTTGAACGGTGGTTTTAAGTGACAAATGTTACTTGGAATGGCGGTCTGGTGCTCGAATGGTGGATTTAGGTGACAAATGTTACTTGGATTGGTGTTCTGGTGCCCGGATGGTGGATTTAGGTAACAAAAGTTACTTGGATGGACGGTTTGGTGCTCGGATGGTGGATTTAGGTGACAAATGTTACTTGGATTCGCCGATTGGCTGGTTAGCGCAGTTGGCGTCAGAGTTAGGCCCAAGGGGGTCGCAAGAAGAGGTTTTGCAGCGCAGAGCTTGGGTTTGTGCTTATGAAGTGGTTTTGCTACGCAAAACCTGGAGGTGAATCGATGTTAGCGAAACGTATTATTCCCTGCCTGGACGTGAAGGATGGGCGGGTGGTCAAGGGCGTTAATTTTGTGAATCTGCGTGATGCGGGCGATCCGGTGGAGCTGGCAGCGACGTACGATATCGAAGGGGCAGATGAGCTGGTGTTCCTCGACATCTCGGCCTCCCACGAAGGACGGGCGACGATGGTGGATGTGGTGCAGCGGACCGCAGGCGAGATTACCATCCCATTCACTGTGGGTGGCGGCATCGGTCACGTGGATGATATGAAGCGGCTGCTGCGCGCAGGTGCGGACAAAATCGGCATCAACACCGCTGCAATCCGTAATCCCGCACTGGTGTCCGAGGGTGCTCGCAAGTTCGGCTCGCAATGCATCGTGGTTGCGATCGACGCGAAGTATAACAGCGAGTGGGACGAGTGGGAAGTGTACACCCACGGTGGACGCAATGCGACCGGTATCCGGGCACTGACCTGGGCCAAGGAAGTGGAGAAGCTGGGGGCTGGCGAGATCCTGCTCACGAGCATGGACGCGGACGGCACCAAGGATGGCTTTGACATCCGCTTGACGCAGGCGGTCTCCTCGACGTTGTCGATTCCGATTATTGCTTCCGGCGGTGCCGGCAAGATTGAGCATTTTGCCGAGGTGTTCGAGGAAGGACGCGCCGATGCAGGATTGGCGGCGACCATCTTCCATTATAAGGAGCTTACGATTCGACAGGTCAAGGATGATCTGCTGCAGAAGGGAGTGGAGGTACGATGAGTACCAATCGGGAGGAGCTGCTGGCCCGCATCAGCTGGAATGCTGATGGACTGGTGCCGGCGATTGTACAGGACGCGGTGAGCAAAGAGGTCCTCATGATGGCCTATATGAATGATGAATCACTTGGGCGCTCTATCGACTCTGGCGAAACTTGGTTCTGGAGCCGTTCGCGTGCGGAGCTATGGCATAAGGGCGCCACTTCGGGCCATACCCAGAAAATCCGGTCTATGCATTACGATTGTGACGGAGACACGCTGCTGGTTCGGGTGGACCAGAACGGTGCGGCTTGCCATACGGGGCGGTACAGCTGCTTCTTTGGTGAGATTGAAGTGCCTGGAGCAGCTAACGACCCGCGTGAGGCAGAAGACCGCTTTGCGATGCTCAATCAGTTGGAGACAACGATTGCCCAGCGGTATGCTGAGCGGCCGGCGGGTGCCTACACAACGTATCTGTTCGATAAAGGCGTCGACAAGATTCTGAAGAAAGTCGGCGAAGAAGCGACGGAAGTCGTGATTGCCTCGAAGAATCAGGATAACGATGAGCTGCGCAGCGAGATGAGCGATCTGTTCTTCCACCTGATGGTGCTGATGCGCGAGCGCGGACTGTCGCTCGATGACGTGATGCGTGAGCTGGGTCAACGGCACGGTAAGCCGACGACCAACAAGATGCGCTAGCGGGCTAATTCAGGACGCACAGCTTCCGGTGCTCAGCGCTCGAAGGCCTGTTAAGAGCGAAATGAGGGGAAGGTCGCGAACGAGGAGGGCATCAGCCATGTTGATTGATTATCATACCCATCACGCCCGTTGCGGCCATGCGGTTGGCGAGTTGGAGGACTATGTGAAGCAAGGCATTGCGATCGGACTCGATCAAATTGGTCTGTCCGATCATATGCCGCTGCTGCACGTTGATCCGGCGACCTACTACCCGGAGATGGCCATGCCCATGGCGGAGCTGGATAACTATGTCGAGGAATGCTTTGAGTTAAAGGCCAAATATAGCGGCCAGATTGATGTGCGTATCGGTCTGGAGGGCGACTATATCGAGGGCTGGGAGCGCCAGATCGAGGCTATCGTGAACCGATACCCTTGGGACTATGTGATCGGCTCGGTCCATTTCCTCGGAGAGTGGGATATTACGGACTTCCGTCAGACGGCGGGCTGGGAAGGCCGCAATCCGCTGCAGGTCTACGAGCAGTATTATGACGCGATACAAAAAGCAGCAGCAACTGGCTTCTACGATTACATCGGACATATCGATGTAGTGAAGCGGTTCGGCTTCAAGCCTTCGGAGGATGTAACCGAGCTGGAGCGGGCTGCGCTGGATACGGTGAAGCGGCACGATCTGGCGATTGAGCTCAATGCCTCAGGCCTGCGTACGCCGTGTGAGGAGATGTTTCCATCCCGTCGGATGCTGACCTATGCCCGAGAGATCGGGTTGCCGCTGACGATTGGATCGGACGCGCATCAACCCGAGCGGCTGGGTCAATACCTGGATCAGGCGCGCGCGCTGCTGAAGGAGCTGGGCTTCACGGAGCTTGCCACATTTCGGCAGCGCCAGCGTGAGATGATCCGCTTTTGAAAATTCGCCGATTGTATGTATAATAGACAGTGAACAATAGTACGGTCAAGCCATATCAGTACTCGTAAGAATAAAATGGTTCAAACGCTCAGGAGGGTATCATGTTTAGCGATAAGTTGCGTATTTTCTCTGGTTCTTCGAACCAGCAGCTGGCCGAAAGGATCTGCGCGGAGCTGGGGCAGTCGCTCGGCAAGATCAAGATTTCGCGCTTTAAGAGCGGCGAGGTCTACGTCCACTATGAAGAAACGATCCGTAATTGCGATGTATTCATCGTGCAGTCGTTTTCCCATCCGATCAACGAGAACTTCGTCGAACTGCTGGTGATGATCGACGCGGCCAAGCGTGCTTCGGCCCGCACGGTCAACATCATCGTGCCTTACTACGGCTATGCCCGTCAGGAACGCAAGGCAGCGCCACGCGAGCCCATCTCGGCCAAAATGGTAGCAGATGTGCTGACAACCGTTGGCGCGGACCGCGTCATCACGATCGATCTGCATGCACCGGCGATTCAGGGCTTCTTCAACATCCCGGTGGACCATCTGACGGCGCTGGATATCCTGAGCGACTATCTCAAGGCCAAGGACATCAAGAATCCGGTTGTCGTGTCGCCGGATGCCGGACGAGCCTCCACTGCGGAGAAGCTGGCCAATTACCTGGACTCTCCATTCGCAATTATGATCAAGAAGCGCCCGGCGCACAACGAATCGGTCATCACGCATGTCATTGGCGATGTTGAAGGTCAGACCCCGATCATCATCGAGGACTTGATCGATACCGGCACAACCATTGTCAATGTCGTTGAGGGGCTGAAGGAGCGCGGTGCAGAGGACATCTATGTGTGTGCGACGCATCCATTGTTCTCGGGACCGGCGCTGCAGCGTTTGGACCATCCGCATATCAAGGAAGTCGTCGTTACGGACTCCATCGCTTTGCCGGAGACCCATTCCGATCGGTTCAAAGTGTTGTCTGTCGCGCCTATGCTGGCCGAGGCTACACGTATCATTATGCAAGGCGGCTCGATCAGTACGCTGTTCAAGAACGCGGGCATATAGGGCAAGATACTCAGGCAGCAAGCATGGACCATGCTTGCTGTTTGGCGTGGCTGCAAATCATCTGCTGACTTCGGACAATCCGTGCACGGACGATCTTTTGGCGGTGTGCAATGTCAGGTGTATTGCAGGGGTAAGCTATGGTATAATCGTACCAAATTCGAAGGCCGGGAGGTGTCTTGCAGATGAAAGAGAAGAAACGGCTAGCAGCGGGCGGCCCTTCAAAGGTAATTCCTATTCAGCTGGATGCGACCTTTTTTTTCGAACGGGCGGTACGCTCTCTGGATCGATTCCATTATGACAAGGCACTGAAGTATTTCCGGCGGGCGGTGGAGTACGAGCCGGACAATCCGGTAAACCATTGCAATATGGCCGGCATTCTGTCGGAGATGGGGCAATACGAGGAATCCAACCAGATTCTGACCCATATTTTGACCGAGCTGGAGCCGTCGATGACCGAGTGCCATTTCTATATGGCGAACAACTATGCCAACATGGAGCAGTACGAATCGGCTGAGGACGCATTGGTGAAGTACCTGGAGGAAGACGAAGAGGGGCAATTTCTCGATGAGTCGGAGGAAATGATGGAGCTGCTGCTCTATGAGCTGGAGCGGCCGCCGCGGCAAGCGGTCATCAAATCCCGGGAAAGCCTGCAGGAGCACGATGAGGCACGCAAGCTGCTGGAGGAGGGCAAGTTTGTCGAAGCGGTGCGGATGCTGGAGAAGATGGTCAAGAAACGGCCGGACTTTCTCGCTGCGCGCAACAACCTCGCCTTGGCTTACTACTATATGGGCATGTTCGACAAAGGAATGGCGGCCACGCATGACGTGCTGCAGATCGAACCGGGCAACCTGCATGCGCTCTGCAATCTGGCGATTTTTCACCAGCATGCCGAGCAGCAGGAAGAACTGGCGCCGCTCGTGGAGCAGCTGCGCAAGACGTTCCCGTTCCATCAGGAGCATGTGTTTAAGCTGGCGACGACGATGGGCATATTAGGGGAGCATGAGGCCGCTTTCCGCCATTTCCAGCGGCTGCTCAAGGATATTCAGCTGCAGCAGGACCCGTGCCTCTATCATTACGGGGCTGTAGCTGCGGTGAACCTCAAGCGGTACGACGAGGCGGAACGGCTGTGGCGGCAAGCTGCCAAGCTGGACCCGGAATCTCGGATTCCGCGTTATTATCTGGACCAGCTCCCGAGCATCCGACGCGGCGAAGAGCCGTCACCTTCCAGTTATCATTACCATCTTCCCTTCGAGGAGCAGTTCCGGCTCTGGGAGAAGTCAACGGCGGGCAATCTGCCCGATCATCTGAAGCGGGATCCGCTGGTACGCTCTTCGTTCTTCTGGGCGCTGCGCCACGGAGATCGTCATACCAAGCTGCAAGTGATCCAGGCGCTCGGCATGATTGCGGACAACGAGGTCAAGGATGCGCTCCGCGAATTCCTGATGGAGCCAGACGAAGAAGATTATCTGAAACGAATCGCCATCTTCGTGCTGCGGACGATTGGTGTCCATGAGGCACTCGATGCCATATTGGAAGGCGAGTCGACAACAGTCGATGCCAATCGCATGCCATCGCGGCTACCCGTTTGGATGCCCAAGTGGCAGGAAGTGTTGGAGACGGCACTGACCCGTATGAACAAGCAGTACGATATGATTCAGCAGCATGATTTGCTGACCCTATGGGTTGAGTTCCTCTCTCGTCTGTACCCGGAGGTTCCGAAGATCAATCGGGTCGAGCCGTGGGCTGCGGCACTGGAGTATTTGACAGCCAAAATGCACCGGCGCACAATTTCCTATCACGAAGTTTCTGAGCGCTACGGCACATCGATTTCCACCGTCAGCAAATATGCCCGTTGGATCGATGAGACGTGCGAGATCAAGAAGAAGATGCAGAGCATCTTTCCGGCCTTTGACGAGCTCAAAGGGAAATAAAACAAGCACATTACGTCAGGAGGTCATCAGACATGTACAAATCAATTATTATCGGAACAGGACCCGCGGGACTGACCGCCGCGATCTACTTGGCGCGCGCCAACATGAACCCGCTCATTATCGAAGGACCGGAGCCTGGCGGCCAGCTGACGACCACCACGGAAGTGGAGAATTTCCCCGGCTTCCCTGACGGCATCATGGGTCCTGAGCTCATGGCCAATATGCGCAAGCAAGCCGAGCGTTTTGGCGCCGAGTTCAAGACCGGCTGGGTGAACAAGGTAGATACCTCGAAGCGCCCGTTTACCTTGCAAGTGGAGGGACATGGCGAACTGCAAGCAGAGACGCTGATTATCTCTACTGGCGCTTCGGCTAAATATATGGGCATTCCCGGCGAACGCGATAATGTCGGCCGCGGCGTCAGCACGTGTGCGACCTGTGACGGTTTCTTCTTCCGCGAGAAGAAGATTATCGTGGTTGGCGGCGGAGACTCGGCCATGGAGGAAGCGAACTTCCTGACGCGCTTCGCGTCCGAAGTTGTACTCGTGCATCGCCGCGATGAGCTCCGTGCGTCCAAGATTATGCAGGACCGCGCGCGTGAGAATCCGAAAATTAGCTGGCAGCTGAACAAGACGCCGGTTGAAGTTGATGCAGGTCCGCTTGGCGTAACGGCGCTGAAGGTCCGCAACAATGAGACAGGTGAGGATGAGACCATCGAGACCAACGGTTTGTTCGTTGCGATCGGCCATACGCCGAATACCAAGTTCCTGGAAGGCCAGCTTGAAACGGACGAAACAGGCTACATCGTCGTCAAGCCGGGCACGACCGAGACCAATGTACCGGGTATCTTTGCTTGCGGGGATGTGCAGGACCATAAGTATCGTCAGGCCATTACGGCTGCTGGCAGCGGCTGTATGGCGGCACTGGACTGCGAGAAGTTCCTGGAGGGCAGCATGGTGCATGACTGGAGCCAGACCCTGTAACCTTGCATCTGCATAGGGAATGCGAAGGGGGCGAATCCGCTGATGACGGGCGGGTACGCCCCCTTCTTTTGCAAAAAGCCCGTGGTGGTCCGGGTTTCTTGACCGGAGGGCCCTACTGGCTTATAGTGGGTACAGAAGCCTAATCAGAAGTTGGCCTTTTGTGAACAGAACTACAAAATTAATAGAGGTGGCCTATTTCATGTCGGAGAAGATTTATGTGGGTGTCGATGTCGGCGGAACCACGATTAAGACCGGAATCTGCAACGAAGAAGGAACATTGCTGGAAACGTATGAAGGACCGACGGGCGAGGGCTCGGACGCCATCCTGAACAATATGGCAACTTATGCACGTGCAATTGTCGAGCAATCCCCGCATAGCTGGGACGATGTCCAAGGCGTTGGTGTTGGAATCGCTGGGTTCCTGGATATTCCTAATGGCATTGTAACGTTCTCTGCCAATCTGGACCTGCGGGACGTGCACGTCAAGAAGATTATGCAGGAGAAGCTGGGCAAGCCAGTTGAAATTAACAATGATGCAAATGTAGCAGCGCTCGGCGAAGCCTGGTCCGGTGCAGGCAAAGGCATCCCGAATGTCGTGTGCTACACTCTGGGCACTGGCGTAGGCGGCGGCATCATCATCGGTGGTAAAATCGTGGAAGGCTTCGCAGGCATGGCTGGCGAGCTGGGTCATATCAACATCGTACCGGATCTGGAAGCGATCCAATGCGGCTGTGGCAAGATGGGCTGTCTGGAGACCGTCTCGTCCGCTACCGGAATTATTCGTATGGCTAAGGACGCGGTAGAGCGGGGAGATCGTACGTCGCTGAGCAGTGTGGAGAATATTATGGCCAAGGATGTTGTGGATGCGGCAAAAGCGGGCGACGAGGTGGCGATTCGCATTGTCAATCGTGCCGCATACTATTTGGGTAAGTCGATCTCTACGGTTGCCGTTGTCTTGAATCCGCAACGCTTCATCATTGGCGGCGGAGTCTCCAAGGCGGGCGAGTACTTGTTCGAGCAAATGCGTGAAGTGTTCGCCAAGCTGACCCCGGATAAAGCGCAAGAAGGTGTCGAGATTGTCCCTGCGGTACTGGGCAACAATGCAGGCGTGGTAGGCGCTGCAGGCTTAGTCGCAAGGTAACGCTGTACCCAGCGGCCAGCCGGGTCGCTGGGTACTCTGGCAGGAGGAATGTACTATGACCGGCGAACCCATGGCCAAACTGCTGATCATCACGGGCATGTCCGGCGCGGGCAAGACGATCGCGGTCCAGAGTCTGGAGGACCTCGGCTTTTTCTGTGTCGATAATCTCCCCCCAGTGCTAATCCCGAAATTCGCCGAGCTGATCGAGTCGTCCAAAGGCAAGATCGGCAAGGTCGCGCTTGTCATTGACTTGCGCGGACGGGAGTTTTTCACCGCATTGTCCGAGTCGTTGAACTATATCAAGGACCACTACACCATCGGGTATGAAATTCTGTTCCTGGATGCAACAGACGGCGTATTGGTTCAACGCTACAAGGAAAGCCGCCGCCGCCATCCGCTGGCCGAGGGCGGGCTGCCGCTCGAAGGGATTCGTCATGAGCGCCACCTGCTGGCTGACCTGAAGGGCTGGGCGACACAGGTTATTGATACAAGCAACCTCAAGCCAGCACAGCTCAAGGAGCGGATTGTTTCTCGATTTACCAATCATGAACAATCCAGCATCTCGGTCAACGTCACTTCCTTCGGGTTTAAGTATGGCGTGCCGATTGATGCGGATTTGATATTTGATGTGCGTTTCCTGCCTAACCCGCATTATGTGGAGCATCTACGTCCCAATACCGGTCAGCACACCGAAGTCTATGATTATGTGATGAAGTGGCCGGAAACCCAGACCTTCCTCAGCAAGCTCCTGGATATGCTGAATTATCTGATTCCGCTGTACAGCAAGGAAGGCAAGAGCCAGGTGGTCATTGGTATTGGCTGTACGGGCGGGAAGCACCGCTCGGTTGCTATTGCTGAATACCTGGGACGGATGCTCGGCAGCAGCGAGACCGAGGTGGTACGGGTCAGCCATCGCGATGCCGAACGAGACCGACATTAACAGCTAGCGAGGTGAAGCGATGGCTCCCAAGCCAAAACCAAAAGCCAAGCCACGGATCGTCGTGATTGGCGGCGGAACGGGATTGTCTGTCATGCTGCGCGGACTGAAGGAAAAACCGCTCGACATTACGGCTATCGTCACGGTGGCCGATGACGGCGGCAGCTCCGGCATTCTGCGGCAAGAGCTGCAGATTCCACCGCCAGGCGATATCCGCAATGTGCTGAGCGCACTTGCCGACGTTGAGCCGCTCCTGGAGGAAATGCTGAACTACCGGTTCCACAATGGCGCCGGATTAGCCGGGCATTCTCTGGGCAACCTGATGTTGGCGGCGATGACAGACATCTCCGGTGATTTCGTATCTGGAATTCGCGAGCTGAGCCGCGTTCTCGCTGTACGCGGGCGCGTGCTGCCTGCTGCAGATCAGGCCATCGTCCTCAAGGCACTGATGAGCGACGGCACGTACGTCACTGGCGAATCGTCTATTACCAAGGCCAACAAGCGGATCAAACGAATTGCCATTGAGCCGCCAGATGTTGAGCCGCTAGAGGATGCGGTTGTGGCCCTGCAAGAGGCAGATGCGATTCTAGTGGGCCCTGGCAGCCTCTATACGAGCATCCTGCCGAATCTGTTGGTGCCGCGCCTGGCGCAGACGATTGAGCAATCAGATGCCATCAAGCTATATGTGTGCAATGTGATGACGCAGCCGGGCGAGACGGACGGGTATAGCGTGGGCGATCATCTTGCGGCAGTGCGCGACCATATCGGCCATCATTTATTCGATTATGTCATTGTTAACAATAGCGAGATTCCTCCAGAAATCCAGCAGCGGTACGCCGAGCAAGGCGCCAAGCCGGTGAAGCTGGACCTGGATGATGTAAGGCGGGACGGATACAAGGTCATTGCCGACCGGCTGGTTTATTTTCATACCTATCTGCGTCACGATGCAGAACGATTGAGTCATCATATTCATCAGCTTGTGGAAGACTGGATGTTACGAAAGAGGTGAGGACCTTGTCCTTTGCGGCCCAAACAAAAAAAGAACTGACAATGGTGGAAGCCGACGCTTGCTGCGAAAAAGCCGAGCTGTCTGCGCTCATCCGGATGAACGGGTCGGTCAATGTGGCCAACCGCAAGGTTATCCTTGATGTGTCCACCGAGAATGCCGCAATTGCAAGGCGGATCTATTCGCTGATCAAAAAGCTGTTTGCCGTGCATACGGAGCTGCTGGTGCGCAAGAAGATGCGGCTCAAGAAGAACAATGTCTATATTGTCCGCGTGCCGCTACGGGCGCAGGAGATCCTTCAGGAGCTGCGTATTGTCTCCGAGGGCTTCATGTTCAATCAGGGCATCGACAAGGAAATGATCCGCAAGTCTTGCTGCAAACGTGCGTACCTGCGAGGCGCCTTCCTGGCCGGTGGTTCGGTGAATAACCCGGAGGGCTCCTCCTATCATCTGGAGATTGCCTGTATGTACGAGGAGCACTGCAAGGCGATGGTACAGCTGGCTAATCGCTTCAGTCTCAACGCGCGCTGCATCGAGCGCAAGAAGGGCTTCATCTTCTATATCAAGGAAGGCGAGAAGATTATTGAGCTGCTCAACATGATAGGGGCCCACCAGGCGCTGTTCAAGTTCGAGGATGTACGCATCATGCGGGACATGCGCAACTCCGTCAACCGTATCGTCAACTGCGAGACTGCCAACCTCAACAAGACGATTGGCGCCGCGGTACGGCAGATTGACAACATTCGGCTGATCGAGCGGGAGCTGGGGTTGGACACTTTGCCAGAGAAGCTGCAGGAAGTGGCGAGAATCCGGCTGCAGCATCCTGATATCAACCTCAAAGAGGTCGGTGATCTGCTCAAGGGCAAAGTCAGTAAATCCGGCGTAAATCACCGTCTGCGCAAGCTCGACGAGCTCGCAGAAAAAATAAGAAACGGCTGAACTTTTCAACCTAGTGCGATCAGTGTTATAATGCTATAATAGTGTGAAAAGGCTTGGAAACAGGCACGATGCAGCATCTAACAATGCCAATTAATCAATTAGGATTGTAATATGTTATAGGGGGTATGGTTTTAATGACAAGGCATCCGGTGGTCGTTCGATTGAAGACAGGTCTTCATGCTAGACCGGCAGCACTTTTCGTGCAAGAAGCGAACAAGTTCTCTTCGGAAGTGTTTGTAGAGAAAGACGACAAAAAAGTGAATGCCAAATCCATCATGGGGATTATGAGCTTAGCGATCAGCTCGGGTACCGAAGTTCACATTAGTGCAGAAGGTTCGGACGCAGAGCAAGCTGTAACCGCTTTAGTCACCTTAGTGAGCAAGGAAGAGCTGGAGAACCAATAGGCGGCCCTCCAGAGCTGCCGTCAGGCATCGCGTGAAGGGCTCCCTTGAGGGGCTTTTTTGCCAGTTATAAGCATGTCTGGGCTGCGAGATCGGCGTGTCGTTCATGTCGTTGTTTCCCTGCTCAGCGCCACAGGAGGCATACTCCAATTCACCACACCCAGGGTGAACTGGAGCATGCCTCTTTTGGTTACAGAGAAAAGGAATGACAAAAAAAGAGACCGCAACCCCCGAAGGTTACGGTCTCTTCCTCATGTACAGATGACTAGCGCTGCTGTTGCAGCTCTTGGCGCAGTATCCCCCGTTGGTCCAGGGCATGCTCGATCAGACGGATGAAATCGTCGGATAGGCGCATCGCCTTGGCTTCGCGGTAGACTTCCAGCAAATGTTTATCATTCAGTGGCTTCAGGAGCAGAGTCTTGTCCTTAAAGCCAGCCGAAGCAGCGTCGGCGGAGCGGTCTGGGAACAAGCGGACCGGCGCATCCACAGAGGCCGTGGAGCCGTGCTGGGCGTAGGGTTCGCTGGACTTTATAAAGTTGCGCATCGTCAGAAAAGGATTCGATATTCTCATAGAAATGCACTCCATTAATTGGTTTCAAAAACAAGCCTAGAGTTGTATGAATATGGGAGGTTTGCTTGTAGAACATCTTACCATGAAATGGATAGTGCGTCTTCCGCAATTCAGAGGTTTGAATTTTTGTTGACAGATCCATACTATTGTGGTAAAGAGCTGCATAAAAAAGGTCAGCCCCGCGGGATGCGGAGCTGACGGTTTCGCCGGGATTAGCGGCGTTAGATGCGTTCGATAACTTTGTCTACGAGGCCATAGTTGGCTGCTTCTTCAGCGCTCATGAAGTAGTCGCGATCGGTGTCTTTCTCGATGCGCTCGAGCGGTTGGCCCGTACGTTCGGCAAGAATATGGTTGAGCTTGTCACGCATCTTCAGGATACGCTTGGCGCGGATCTCAATGTCGCTGGCTTGGCCTTCGGCCCCGCCCAGCGGCTGATGGATCATAACCTCGCTGTTCGGCAACGCGTACCGCTTGCCCTTGGCCCCTGCTGCAAGCAGGAAAGCCCCCATCGATGCGGCCATCCCTACACAAATGGTGGAGACATCCGGCTTGATGTATTGCATCGTATCAAAGATTGCCATGCCAGCCGTAATCGATCCGCCTGGAGAGTTAATGTACAAGCTAATATCCTTCTCCGGATCGTCGGCGGCCAGGAACAGCATCTGGGCGATAATCGAGTTAGCAACGACATCATTGACGCCGCTACCGAGGAAGATGATGCGGTCCTTCAGCAGGCGGGAATAAATATCATAGGCGCGTTCCCCGCGATTGCTCTGTTCAATAACCATAGGTACGAAATTCATATCCAATCGAGCTCCCTCCAAACGTATAGTGGTTTCCTTGATAAGGTTGTTCATAAAGTCCGCTGTTAATCACGAAGTATCTCGAGAAGTTGATTCGGCGTCGAATCTTGAATGCAGTCGGAACTTCCGGTGCTCACGTAGGTTCACCTACGCTCCGCTCCTCATTTCCTCCTGCCTCCAACCTTCTTGGTGCTGAACACCGAACTTTCTGAACTTGAATTGATAGTATTATCATAATTCATCCTTAAACAAAAGTCAAAGATAGTCAAACATCAATAAAAAAAAAGCGACCTCGCGGTCATCTCAGTTGTTCGTTGCGTATAAAAATGGCGCGCCCGCGAGGAATCGAACCTCGATCTCAGGCTCCGGAGGCCTACGTCATATCCATTGGACCACGGGCGCATGATGGTTATTCTGCCCTCCACAGATGGAGGATAGCGAGATTTATTATATGGGATAACGCTTCAAAAAGCAAGGGCCTGACCGAAGAAAGATAATTCAGATAAGTTGTGGGCTATTGCTGGTGAACGATCTAAGATGAACGATGGGGTGGACGTGTTGCATGGGCATGGGCTTGGACCATGAGATTGGCCTGGCGTGCTGGGAGGGAGAAGGGACGAAACTGGATATCGTTAATTGAGGTAAGAGCGTCCGATTATGAGGCTAACGAAACTACAGATCACTATTGCGGCTGAAGGAAACGGAACACGAGCAAAATGGGGCAGATAGCGATATGACGTTTCGTTAGAAACAAAAAACGGCTTAAAAGTAGCGAATAAGGTGATGTCGTTTCGTTAGAGTTGATGCGTATGCCGGACAGATCAGGACAGCAAGCAGCAGAGGAAACGGAAGCGGTCCCAAAAGCAGGCAGTAGCGGAAGCCTGATTACATCATCATGTCAAGTCTTGCAAGCGGGAGGAATATTCGATACAATAAGTGTGGGACTAAAAATGATATGCCGGGACATAAAACGTCCAACCGGAGGCGTCAGGGTAAAGGGCTGGCGCAGCCACGACCGGGGCCACAGGAGTGAAGGTGCAAGATGCGCAAAATCATCGAATTGCAGCAGCAGCTTCTGCCGGACATGTTGGATATCTTCAAAAAACGATACTCCATCCTCCAGCAGGTGAAGCAATCCCATACGATCGGCCGACGGGCGCTCGCAGGCTCGCTCCAGATGAGTGAGCGGACCATGCGTGCCGAGATTGATGAGCTAAAAGCGCTCGGCCTCCTCGATGTGCAGGCGTCCGGGGTGCGGATCAGCGATTCGGGACAGCGACTGGTGGAGGAAATTGAACCCATTGTGAGCGAGCTGTTCGGCCTCTCGGAGTTGGAGGAGCGCATTCGCCAATACTTCGGATTGCGACATGTCGCAATTGTTCCTGGCGATTCGGATTCCTCCGAGCAGGCGAAGCGAGAGCTTGGGCGCGCGGGCTGCCAGGCCATGCTGAAGTTCATGCAGCCTGGCGATGTCATCGCCGTGACGGGCGGCACCACGATGGCCTATGTGGCCAATCAGTTGGTCTCGCCAACGCCATTGCGAGGCATCCGTTTTGTGCCGGCGCGGGGCGGACTTGGTGAGAGCCTGGATTATCAGGCCAACACGATCGTCTCGACCATGGCCAAGCGAACCGGCGCCCAGTATCGCCTGCTTCATGTGCCTGATCATCTCAGTGATGATGCGTACACGTCCCTGATGCAGGAGCCCAACATTCGCGAGATTGTAGAAGTCATCCGCAGTGCACGCATGGTCGTGCATGGCATCGGTGATGCGATGGTGATGGCGCGTCGCCGCCGGGTTGACGAGGCCGTCACCGCAGCGATGAAGGAAGAAGGCGCGCTGGCGGAGGCGTTCGGTTTCTATTTTGACCGACGCGGCCAGGTCGTTCACCGGATGAAGACCGCGGGACTAAGGCTGGAGGAGATCCAGTCGACCGAAGTGGTCATCGGGATCGCCGGCGGCCGGAGCAAGGGCGAGGCGATCGCCGCCGTGATGCATTTTGGCCATGATGATGTCTTGGTCACAGATGAAGCGGCGGCGGAGGAAATTGTCCGTCACATGGAAGCGAACGAAGCACCTCACAAGCAATAATTAAATTCGCTTCTCTGAACTACTTCGTGATCCAAAGCGAACCTGTGATCAAAAGCGGGCTTTTTGAACACCCTTTATAAGGGTAATAATCAGGATATCATGATGCGGTCAGCCCTCATCGGCTGTGGCATCTTTAGATATAGCACCACCACTACACCTAATTCTAGGAGGCAAAAACAATGGTTAAAGTAGGTATTAATGGATTTGGCCGCATCGGCCGTAACGTATTCCGTGCAGCGCTGAACAATCCCGACGTGCAAATCGTGGCTGTTAACGATCTGACGAATACTAGCACGCTGGCCCATCTGTTGAAATACGATACAACTCACGGTACACTCGACGCTAAAGTTGAAGCTAAAGAAGGCGCGCTGGTTGTTGACGGCGTTGAAATCAAAGTTTTCGCAGAGCGTGACCCTGGCAACCTGCCTTGGGGCGAGCATGGCGTTGAGATCGTTGTTGAGTCCACCGGAATTTTCACAGCTAAAGAAAAAGCTGAGCTTCACCTGAAAGGCGGCGCGAAGAAAGTTATCATCTCCGCTCCTGCTACGAACGAAGACATCACTGTAGTTATGGGCGTTAACGAAGACAAGTACGACCCAGCTGCACACACAATCATCTCCAACGCTTCTTGTACAACTAACTGCCTGGCGCCGTTCGCTAAAGTCCTCAACGACAAGTTCGGCATCGTTAAAGGCATGATGACTACGATTCACTCCTACACTAACGACCAAGCTGTACTCGACGTACCGCACAAAGACCTTCGTCGTGCGCGTGCTGCTGCCGAGAACATCATTCCTTCTTCCACTGGCGCTGCAAAAGCGGTATCCCTGGTTCTGCCTGAGCTGAAAGGCAAACTGAACGGTATGGCTATGCGCGTTCCTACGCCTAACGTTTCCGTAACTGACCTGGTTGCTGAAGTTAAATCCGACGTAACTGTTGAAGAAGTTAATGCTGCTCTGAAAGAAGCTGCAGAAGGCCCACTGAAAGGCATCCTGAACTACTCCGACGAGCCGCTTGTATCGAGCGACTACAACGGTGACCCAGCTTCCTCCACCATCGACGCTCTGTCGACTATGGTTGTTGAAGGCAACATGGTTAAAGTGGTTTCTTGGTATGACAACGAGTGGGGCTACTCGAACCGTGTCGTTGACTTGGCTGCTTATATTGCTAAAAAAGGTCTGTAAAAAATAGATTTTTTTCGGATTCCCCCCAACCCCCCTTTATCCCAAAGGGGGGCTCCAAGGGGCGCCGCCCCCTGGACCCCCGGAAGTAACCACGAGGGGACTGCCGGGCTTCAGGAGGCACGATACTTAGGTTGAACAAGCCGCTTGTCGTCCCTGCGGGACACGCTCCCGTGCGGGGCAGAGCGGAAAGGCAAAGCTTCGGTCTCTTCGAGACCTGGCTCCTTAAGTGCGTGGTGGGTTCTCCGAGAGAACCATTGGAATGACAGGGACCTAAGGGAACCTGATTGAATGAGCGGTTCCCCCGAGGGAACCGATTGATGGTAGTCCCGGTTTGCCCCCGCAAATTCGGGGCTACTGCTAGTTTTAGGCATGGAAGTGGGCATATACCTTGAAGGAGGCGTCACGATGAACAAGAAGAGTGTAAAAGACGTAGAAGTGCAAGGCAAACGCGTATTTGTACGCGTGGATTTTAATGTGCCCGTGGAAAATGGTAAAATTACAGACGACACCAGAATCCGCGAAACGCTGCCAACGATCAAGTACTTGATCGAAAACGGTGCTTCGGTTATTCTGGCCAGCCACATGGGTCGTCCAGACGGTAAAGTGGTCGAAGAGCTGCGCTTGAATGTTGCGGCTGAGCGTCTGTCCGAGCTGCTGGGCAAATCGGTAGCAAAAGCGGACGAGACAGTTGGCGCAGACGTTAAGGAGCAAGCTGAGAAGCTGCAAGCTGGCGATGTTCTGTTGCTTGAGAACCTGCGTTTCAATGCGGGCGAAGAGAAGAACGATTCGGAGTTCGCGAAGCAGTTGGCTGAGCTGGCTGACCTGTACGTGAACGACGCGTTCGGCGCAGCGCACCGTGCGCATGCTTCGACAGCTGGTATCGCTGAGCACCTGCCTGCGGTATCCGGTCTGCTGATGGAGAAAGAGTTGGAAGTACTGGGTAAAGCCCTGTCGAACCCAGACCGTCCGTTCACAGCAATCGTTGGTGGTTCCAAGGTTAAGGACAAAATCGACGTCATCAACAAAATGCTCGAGATCGCTGACAACGTCCTGATCGGCGGCGGCCTGTCCTACACATTCTTCAAAGCACAAGGCCACGAGATCGGCAAATCGCTTGTGGACAACGAGAAACTGGACCTGGCGAAAGGCTTCATCGATAAAGCCAAGGAGCTGGGCAAAAATTTCTTGCTGCCTGAGGACATCATCGTAACTGACGATTTCAGCGCAGACGCGAACACTCAGGAAGTCGGCATCGACAGCATCCCTGCGGACTGGGAAGGTATCGACATCGGACCGAAGACACGTGCGAAATATGCTGAGGTGATCAAAAACTCCAAGCTGGTCGTATGGAACGGACCCATGGGCGTTTTTGAAATCGAGCCATTCTCCCACGGTACACGTGCAGTTGCTCAAGCTTGCGCAGAGACTTCCGGCTACACGGTTATTGGTGGCGGCGACTCGGCTGCAGCTGCAGAGAAATTTGGTCTGGCGGATCGTATGGACCACATCTCGACAGGCGGCGGCGCTTCGTTGGAGTTCATGGAAGGCAAGAAGCTGCCAGGCGTAGAGGCACTGAACGACAAGTAAGATCGGCTGCAATTGCAGCTGGAGAATTTTTCGAGAGGACGTGAACACACAGTGAGACAACCAATCATTGCAGGCAACTGGAAAATGTTCAAAACCATCTCCGAAGCCAAATCGTTCTTCGCAGACGTGAAGGGCAAAGCGGAGATCGACGGCGTAGAAAGCGTCATCTGCGCGCCTTATATCGCGCTGCCCGCGCTGGTCGAGGCTGCTCAAGGTACGACAATTGCTATCGGTGCGCAAAATGTGCATTTCGAGGACAATGGTGCGTACACTGGCGAGATCAGTGGCGTGATGCTGAAGGAGCTGGGCGTGAAGTATGTCATCCTCGGTCATTCCGAGCGTCGTGCGTACTTCGGTGAAACTGACGAAATCGTCAACAAGAAAGTCCATGCTGCGTTCAAACACGACCTGCTGCCCATCGTCTGTGTAGGCGAGAAGCTGGAAGAGCGTGAAGCGGATCAAACGAAGGACGTCTGCAAAGTGCAGACAACGGAAGCCTTCAAAGGTCTGAATGCAGAGCAGGCGGCACAGGTTGTTGTGGCTTATGAGCCAATCTGGGCCATCGGAACAGGCAAATCCTCGACTTCTGCAGATGCAGAGGACGTGATTGCCTATATCCGCAGCGTGATTGCTGACCTGTACGATGCAGCTACTGCAGACGCGGTTCGCATTCAATACGGCGGCAGCGTGAAGCCTGGCAACATCGCCGAGTATATGGGCCAAGCCAACATCGACGGCGCACTCGTCGGTGGCGCAAGCCTGGAGCCTGCCTCGTACATTCAACTGATCGAGGGGGCCAAGTAAGATGGCTGTTTCAGGACCAGTTGCACTGATCATCATGGACGGCTTCGGCCTGCGCGGTGAATCGCATGGTAATGCGGTAGCGCAAGCCAAGAAGCCTAATTATGACCGCTATCTGGCGAACTATCCGCATGCCACGCTGACCGCTTGCGGCGAAGCGGTCGGTCTGCCGGAAGGCCAGATGGGCAACTCCGAGGTCGGCCATCTGAACATCGGCGCGGGCCGGATCGTTTATCAGGATCTGACCCGTATTACCAAGTCCATTCGCGACAAGGAATTCTTCGCGAACGAGACTCTGCTGGGTGCGGTCAAGCATGCCAAGCAGAACGGCAAAAAGCTGCATCTGTACGGCCTGCTCTCCGACGGCGGCGTACACAGTCACATTGCGCATCTATTCGCGCTCCTGGAGCTGGCGAAACAAGAGCAATTAAATGATGTGTACATCCACTGCTTCCTGGATGGCCGGGATGTTCAGCCAGACAGTGCTCGTGGCTATCTGGAGGCATTGCAGGCCAAGATCGAAGAGACGGGCGTAGGCAAGGTCGCGACTGTTCAAGGCCGGTACTATGCGATGGACCGTGACAAGCGCTGGGATCGCGTCGAGAAGTCCTACCGGGCGATGGTCTATGGCGAAGGACCAACCTACACCGATCCGGTGCAGGCGGTTGTGGAGTCGTACGAGAAGTCGGTATTCGACGAGTTCGTCGAGCCTTCGGTTATCGTTGGTGTGGACGGACAGCCTGTTGGTTTGGTGGAATCTGAGGATTCGGTTATCTTCTTCAACTTCCGCCCAGACCGTGCAATTCAGCTGTCCAACGTGTTCACCAACAGTGACTTCCGCGATTTTGATCGCGGAGAGCGCCAGCCGAAGAACTTGTGCTTCGTCTGCCTGACCCTGTTCTCCGAGACAGTGGGCGGCTATGTCGCTTACTCCCCGAAGAACCTGGACAACACGCTGGGCGAGGTGCTCGTACAAAACGGCAAGAAGCAGCTGCGGATTGCCGAGACCGAGAAATACCCGCATGTTACGTTCTTCTTCAGCGGCGGCCGCGATGTTGAGCTGCCAGGCGAGACGCGCATTCTCATCAATTCGCCGAAGGTCGCAACCTATGACCTGCAGCCGGAGATGAGTGCGTATGAAGTCGCAGCAGCAGCGGTCAAAGAAATTGAAGCCGAGAACCATGATGTCATCATTCTAAACTTCGCGAACCCTGATATGGTCGGCCACTCCGGCATGCTGGAGCCAACGATCAAGGCGGTTGAAGTGACGGACGAGTGCATGGGGCAAGTCGTCGAGGCTGTACTGGCCAAAGGCGGCGTGGCCATCATCACGGCGGACCACGGCAACGCAGATCTGGTGCTGGACGACGTGAACCGTCCGTTCACGGCGCACACCACCAACCCGGTGCCGGTCATCGTGACCGATGCTTCGGCACAGCTACGCGAAGACGGCATTCTCGCAGATCTGGCGCCAACCGTGCTGGACCTGATGGCGCTGGACAAGCCGGCAGAAATGACGGGCTCCACGCTGATCAAACGAGGTTAATCTAACGTTTAGATTCGCGGAGATCCCTGCAATAGCGGCTTATGGCGAGTATCGCCGAGGCTGATTGTGGCGTGGGGTCTCTGAGGGTCTTTTGCCCTGAGCTTCTAGAGGGTATAATAGAGCAGACTACCAACCATAAAAGGAGTGTTCATGTTTCATGTCTATCATTACTGATGTATACGCACGCGAAGTGCTGGACTCCCGCGGCAACCCAACTGTAGAAGTAGAAGTAGCCCTTGAGTCCGGCGGCAAAGGCCGTGCGATCGTGCCATCCGGCGCATCCACTGGTGCTTTTGAAGCGGTTGAACTGCGTGACGGCGACAAATCCCGCTACCTGGGTAAAGGCGTGCTGAAAGCTGTCGAGAACGTAAACACGATTATTGCCCCGGAAATTATCGGACTCGACTCGCTGGATCAAGTTGCGATCGACCGTGCCATGATCGAGCTCGACGGAACGCCGAATAAAGGGAAACTTGGCGCTAACGCCATCCTGGCTGTGTCGATGGCTGTCGCTCGTGCAGCTGCTGACGCGCTGGACGTTCCTTTGTACACGTACCTGGGCGGATTCAACGCCAAAACTCTGCCAGTACCAATGATGAACATCGTCAACGGTGGCGAGCATGCCGACAACAACATCGACGTGCAAGAGTTCATGGTACTGCCAGTTGGCGCAGAGAGCTTCAAAGAAGCACTGCGTATCGGCGCTGAAATCTTCCATAGCCTCAAAGCTGTTCTGCAAGAAAAAGGTCTGAACACTGCTGTAGGCGACGAGGGCGGCTTTGCACCAAACCTGGGCTCCAACGAAGAAGCAATCACGACCATCATCTCGGCGATCGAGCGCGCAGGCTACAAAGCTGGCGAAGACATCTACCTGGGCATGGACGTGGCTTCCACTGAGTTCTTCAAGGATGGCAAATACCATCTCGAAGGCGAAGGCCGTTCGTTCACTTCTGCTGAGTTCGTAGACTACCTGGCTGGTCTGGTTGACAAGTACCCAATCATCACCATCGAAGACGGCATCGCCGAGGACGATTGGGAAGGTTGGAAGCTGCTGACGGACAAGCTGGGCGGCAAAGTCCAACTCGTAGGCGACGACTTGTTCGTAACCAACACCGAGCGTCTGTCCAAAGGTATCGAGCAAGGCGTAGGCAACTCAATCCTCGTTAAAGTCAACCAAATCGGCTCGCTGACGGAGACGTTTGACGCGATCGAAATGGCGAAGCGTGCTAGCTACACCGCTGTTATCTCTCACCGTTCCGGCGAGAGCGAAGACAGCACAATCGCTGACATCGCTGTAGCAACAAACGCGGGTCAGATCAAAACGGGTGCTCCTTCCCGTACCGACCGCGTGGCGAAGTACAACCAATTGCTCCGCATCGAGGACCAACTGGGTTCGACAGCGATCTACGCTGGTGCTTCCGCGTTCTACAACCTGAAAAACTTCAAAAAGTAAGACACGCTGTAAGCTTGCATAGATAAGCTTAGAGTTTGAGTAGAGGAGATGGCTGCGGCCATCTCCTTTTTATTTTGGGGCTGCATGTTGGCTAGCTGGTGGTGCAGGAGGTGTTGAACATCATGCCTTACAGCAGCGCCTACACGCGCCGCTTGTCCTCTTCCAACGAAAGTTCTTGCCTTACAGCGCCGCCCGCCTCCAACGAAAGTTTCTTGCCTTACAGCGTCCGCCCGCACCACTTGCCCGCCTCCAACGAAAGTTTCTTGCCTTACAGCGCCCGCACGCACCACTTGCCCGCCTCCAACGAAAGTTTCTTGCCTTACAGCGCCATCATGCGCCGCTTGCCCGCCTCCAACGAAAGTTTCTTGCCTTGCAGCGCCCGCCCGCACCGCTTGCCCGCCTCGAACGAAAGTTTCTTGCCTTGCAGCGTCCGTACGCGCCACACGTCCATCTCCAACGAAATTTTCTTGCCTTACAGCGTCCGTACGCACCGCTTGCCTGCCTCCAACGAAAGTTTCTTGCCTTACAGCGTCCGCACGCACCACTTGCCCGCCTCCAACGAAAGTTTCTTGCCTTACAGCGTCCGCACGCACCACTTGCCCGCCTCCAACGAAAGTTTCTTGCCTTACAGCGCCCGCCCGCACCGCTTGCCTGCCTCCAGCGAAATTTTCTTGCCTTACAGCGTCCGTACGCACCGCTTGCCTGCCTCCAACGAAAGTTTCTTGCCTTACAGCGCCATCATGCGCCGCTTGCCCGCCTCCAACGAAAGTTTCTTTTCTTGCCTTACAGCGTCCGTACGCGCCGCCTGCCGAGCTCCAACGAAAGTTTCTTTCCTTACAGCATCCGCACGCGCCGCACGTCCACCTCCAACAAAAGTTTCTTGCCTTACAGCACCGATCTGCGTCGTCTGCCGAGCTCTAACGAAAGTTTCTTGCCTTGCAGCGCCTATCCGCGCCGCTTGCCCGCCTCGAACGAAAGTTTCTTGCCTTACAGGGTCCGGACGCGCCGATTGCTCACCTCCAAAATCATTGTCTGGCTTTGGTGTGCGTTACTGGAAGAGCGTTAAGAGAGGAGCGAGCTTCAAGCGAATATGTATTCGAGTTAAAGTGTGAGGGCAAGCGAGGAGGAGGCTGGTTTGTAACAGTCTTGAGTCCTTGTAATGATAACGGAGAAGCCACAACAGCCAGCAGCCCCGCATGTGTGGACTCACGGGGGCTGCTGACGGGTTTTCATACAGTTTCATTCTCACTAGCGTCCTACATTCCTACTGTTTCCGAGCCAGGCCCTCTTGGGCGAGGCGGATCATTTCGCGGACCATGGAGCCGCCGATTTTGCCACCGATATGACCAGCGGATTCTGTGGTTAGATCCCCGTTATCGCCTTGCTTCAACGGAATGCCGAGCTTGCCGGCGACTTCGTATTTGACATCGTCTGGACGGGATGCGTCCACTGTATAGCCCTCGTTTTTCATCACTTCTGCTTTAAATTCCTGCATCGCCTGTTCCGCACCGGGGACCACGTAGTGTCTTTTCCGCCTTCGTGCCATAGATGCTCACTCCTTTCACACCATTTTTGAATAGTATGCCCTGCCCGCCCGGGAATCAGTAGATGGACGTTTGAGCGCTGGAGTCCGTCATGCTCGCATGAAACCTTTTCCAGAACTGGGCGTAAACATGGGGAGAGAGTAAGGGGAAACCTAATATTATGGGAGGTGGGAGTCATCGACGACAAACAGCAGATCGAACTCAGCCAGTCCTGGGAGTTCCTGTGCCGTCGCCATGCTGGAGTACATAATGCGCAGCTGCTCATTCATTCTGAATCCAGACAGCTTCATCTTAAAACTGCCTTCGGACCGCTGGATCAGCCGCCGACGTACCCGGATCAGCCTTTTCACACCGCGAGTGTGGGGAAGATGTTCACCGGGATCTTAATTGCGCAACTGGTGGAGCAAGGCAAGCTCCGTTATGAGGATGAGATTGCTCGTTATCTGGAGCCAGATCTGATAGAGGGGCTTCACGTGTTCAAAGGCCATGACTACAGCGGGACCCTTTGCATCGAGCACCTGCTGACCCACACGTCGGGTCTGGCGGATTACTATGAAGATAAACCGAGGAAGGCGCCGTCTTTTGTCGATCAGCTATTGCAGCATCCAGAGGCCAGTATGAGTCCGGAAGAGACGGTTAGATGGACCAAGGCACATTTACCGCCGGTACGGCGTCCGGGTCGCAGAGGGCATTACTCCAATACCGGGTATAACCTGCTGGGGCTGATTATCGAGCGCGTGACCGACAAGCCTTATCATGTATGTCTGCATGAACAGATTTTCGAACCGTTGGGCATGAAGCATACCTATTTACTGCATTTCTCCGAACCGGCGGCCGAGAGCGAATACCCGGTAGCAACGGTCTCTTTGGGCAAGCAAGTGATTGATGTGCAGGTGTATAAGAGCTTCAGCAGTAATTATGCCAGCGGGCAGACCGTCAGTACTACGGAGGACTTGCTAATATTTATGAAGGCTTTGCAGCAGAATCGGCTAGTCTCGGAAGCAACGTATGCGCGCATGCAGACTTGGAATCGGCTTTGGGTGGGTGTGGATAGCGGCCTGGGGCTTATGAGACTTCGACTTCTCCCTTTTGCCAAAGATCTCCGAACCTACGGGCACCTGGGGTCGACCGGATCATTTGCGCTCTATCATCCGTCTTGTGACGTGTATATGATCGGTAGTCTGAATTGCCGCGGCCTGATGGGTCCGGCGGCACGGTTCGTGCTCAGTGTCATCAAAAAAATCCGTTGATGCAGAAAGCTTCGCTCATATTGTCAACAGGCATTAGTTATGATAGACTATATAAAGGTGTTTTTTATAAAGTTATCTTGTCCAGAGGCTTCTGCGCTGTGGACCTTGCAAGCTTACTTAAGCAGGAGGTGGAATTGTGGAACAAGTCTTCAAGATCATTTTGGTTATTTTCGCGGTGGGTTTGATTGCGGTTGTCCTCCTGCAGAAGGGTAAGAGTGCTGGTCTGGCTGGAGCGATCTCCGGTGGCGCTGAGCATCTGTTCGGCAAGCAAAAGGCACGCGGATTGGATCTGTTTTTGCAGCGTCTGACCGTTGTTCTGGCAGCTGGGTTTTTCATTCTGGCACTGGTTGTTGCCTACTTTGTATCTAACTAATCGATCGGTCTAAGCAAAAAGCAGGGTGCGCCCCTGCTTTTTTTTATTGTCTCTGAACATGAGGATCAAAAACACGAAAAACAAACAAAAAGCGTAGGAAGTGCGGATTTCTGCGGGAGAATTGCGGTAATCTTGCAAAGAAGTTCACATGTTAGCCCGAAGGGAAATTTTACAAAAGAGAGAGGTTCCTTTACCGTAATGTTAGGAAGACAAGACGGAAAGGAACCTCTATGGTTAGCATAACGAAGCGAAACGTGTTGAGTCAAGTGCTGGGCATTATGGATCGATCTGCAAAAGCTTGGTTGTCGGATCGGTATGGGAAAAAGTTGTTTCTTGGGAAGACAGCGGTGTTATTTCTTGAAGCGATCTTAGCTAAACGTAAGAGTGTAGACGAAATT
>NZ_KB899685.1 GCF_000378385.1 Paenibacillus daejeonensis DSM 15491
GAGGGCAAGGTCGAGCTGACGGATAACGGATATCAGCTGACGGAGCGGGGGCGGGCGGCAGTGATGCCGGAGCTCAGGCGATACGAGCACCGCCCGGCCATGGCCATGATGATTGAGCTGCACGTACTTAACCAGCATCAACATTCAGTGTGGTAGCTATGATAGATGATCGGGTGCTGGACAGGCTAGGAGATTACTTTGTCACTCATCGCGTGGGTGCTTGCTATCGGTTGACATTCGGCCAATTCGTAGAGATGGAGCAGGCTGGCACTTGGCAGCCGCACATGGGCAACAAACACTATGATTTTGAGGCAGCACGCCAGCGGATCGGCGAGCTGACGGCTCTTTACCGGAGCGCGGCCAGGCTTGGCGATAAGGATGCGCAGCAGGAACTGAGAACGTTGGTGGCAGAGATCGAGCGCGAGATCGCGGATGCACATGCTTCCGCAGACAGCAAAATAGCCGTCGGCTAGGACGGCTACATCAAGGCTTTAAAAAATAAGATTGCTCCTATCATACCGCACGGGGCGGAGGAGTACAAGGGAGAACTGAATATGAAATCACTTGGTATCGTTCGGAAACTGGACCAGTTGGGGAGATTCGTTATTCCCATGGAGTTGCGTCGTACGATGGGGATTACCGAAGAGGACGGGTTGGAAATCTTCACGGATGGTGAGCGGATCATCCTTAAGAAGTACCAACCTGGCTGCGTCATCACAGGCAGCCAGGAGGACCTGGTCAGCTTTGGTGGTAAGATGTACAGCCGCGATGCAATTCGGCAGCTCGCCAGAGAAGCCGGTATTTGACCGCCTGACGAGTCCGCAGCGGAGCGGACGAAACGCCGGGAGGCGTCGCGGGTAGCCGCCGTGGCTTTGGCCGCGTTGCTCTTTGACAACTGAATAAAGTGTAGAAACGAAAAATAGCCCTTCGCGAGAGGGCTACACCAAACTATGGATGCCCTCATCATATCACGGTATGGTGGGGGCGACAAGGAGGCCGTTATGACAAAGAAAGAATTGGTGGAGCGTCTGCTGTTACTGCCAGATGAAATTGCCACCGCTCAGGAGGCAGTCTTGGCTGCGCATGAAAAGTTGCTTGAGGCTAAGGACCTGCTTCAAGAAAAAGAAGATTCATTGCTCCTTCATAACAAACTGGATGGCAAGAACGCTGAGACCAGGGCAGCCCAGGCACGACAATTCACTGGCCACGAGAGGGAATTGCTTTCCGGTTGTGAGCTGCAGCTGAAAAACGCTGTATCCCGTCTTGAACGCCTACAGATTCAGTTTAAGGCATACCGGGCGGTTGCTGGCCTAATCCAGGTGAGCACATGAGGAAAATCATATTGGAGCGCCTGACGCTCCGCAATTTCAAAGGATTCCGAGAGCTCGTCATTACGACGGGCGCCTCGGATCTTGACGTTTACGGGGACAACGCTACTGGCAAGACAACCATCTTCGATGCATTCACCTGGCTGCTGTTCGGTAAGGACAGCGCCAATCGGACTGAGCAGTCCTTTGAAATCAAAGAGCTGGACGAGTCCGGCAATGTCCGTCAGCACAAGCTGGAGCACGAGGTCGAGGGGCTTCTGTCAATCGATGGCCGGCAAAAGACCTTCCGACGCGTGTATGCCGAGAAGTGGGTTAAGAAGCGCGGATCCATCAAGGCCACGTATGACGGCCATGAGACCACTTACCATCTCGACGGTGTGCCGGTCAAAAAGGGTGAGTATGAGGCGCAGGTAACTGCCATCATCCCGGAGGAGCGGTTCAAACTCATTACCAGCCCGACCTACTTCAACGAGGCTTTGAAAAAGGATGACCGCCGCCGGATCCTAATGGAGATCTGTGGGGAGATCCCCGATGCAGAGATTTTGCACAGCAAAAAGGAGTTGCGGCCGCTCGAGAAGATTCTGCAAGAGCGGTCGGTCGAGGACCATAAAAAGATCGTCACCGCTGCCCTCAAGCGAATCAACGGAGAGATCGGGGATATCCCGATCCGGATCAGCGAGGTGCAGCGCAGCATGCCGGATGTGTCTGAGCTGAGTGAGGAACTGCTGCAGGAGGACATAGCTTCCCTGCGCGGCCAGGTCACAGAGCGACAGTTGGAGCTGATGGCCGTTCAGTCCGGCGGTCGAGTCATGGAGCTTAAGAATCAATGGCAGCACATTGATGGCCAGATGATCGACATTAAGCGTCGCCTACAGTCGGATGTGCTCGAGGAGATTGCTAAGCAGCGCGACCACGTCGCTAGTATGCATCGCCGGGTGGATGAGCTGCGTCGTTCCATTGATGATCGGGAGTACAAAATCAAGACCGGTGAGCAACGTATCGCGGCCCTGGATGCCGAACGCTCCCAGATGGCTGAGCAGTTTGCGGCTGCCAAGGCAGAGCCATTCGAGCATACGAACGATGATAACTGCTCTGCTTGTGGTCAACTGCTCCCGGAGGCAGATAGGGATAAGGCACACGCTGCAGCTCTGGCGGAGTTCAACCGGCGCAAGTCGGAGAAGCTGACGGGAATTAAATCCCGAGGCCATGCGGTCAAAGAAGAGGCGGAGCGCCTGCGAGCTGATGTCACGAGGTATCGTTCGGAGCTCCAAGCATTCCGGGATCAGTTGCAGCTGCAGGAGCAGGCTAAGGCGGCCGATGCCGAGCTCGAGCGCCTGCGCGGTGGTGTCCAGGATCCAAGTAAGGATCCGGAGTACCGCAAGTTGTCGACTGAGGCAGACCGCATCGCAGCTCAGATCAAAGAGCTGCGGGAGAGTACGCAGCAGGAACAACATCGGATCCAGGGCGTCATTGATAACCTGCAGGTTGAGATCCGGACATACGAGGCCGACCTGGCGAAGTTCGAGCAGGCCAATCGGCAACAAAACCGGATTGATGAGCTCGAGGTCCAGGAGGGTAACTTGGCTGCAGAGTACGAGCGTCAGCAGCACGAGTTGTTCCTCACGGAGGAGTTCATCAGGACGAAGGTCAGCCTGCTGCAGTCCCGGATTGATTCCAAGTTCAGGCTTGCCCGGTTCCGACTGTTTGAAGAACAAATCAACGGCGGGATCAAAGAGGTCTGCGACACGCTTTACAAGGGCGTACCTTACGATGGCGGGCTGAACAAGGCTGCCCAGAACAATGTCGGTATCGATATCATCAACACGCTCTGCGAGCACTACGGGGTGACGGCACCGATCTTTGTGGACAACGCCGAGTCGGTGACCAAATTGCAGCCTACAGACTCGCAGGTCGTACGATTGATCGTTTCCGAGGACGACAAGAAGCTGAGATTCAAAAGCAATCATTAACGGAGGTGCAACATGGGAGAACCACAAGATCAGCAACAGCAGCAAGAAGCCCAGCCGGAGAAGGCTCTCGCTAAGAAGGAGCTGACTCAGTCCGAGCGTTTTATGAATATGGTTGTGAAGCAATTTTCCAGCGGTGTGAGCGAGGTCGCCCTGACCCAGTTCCAGAAGCGCCTGGCGCAGAACTATTTTATATCGTTGGATGCAGCCCTCAAGATAGGTGAGGAGCGGCGTTTGGCCAAGACCGAGAAGTACCGTGACGCGACTCCAATGACTTGGCAGAATATCAACATGGAGAAGCTGGCCAGGGACGTTGTCACCTATGCTCGAGTAGGTTTTGACCCCGCTCAGAAAAATCACATCAATATGGTCCCCTTCAAGAATAACAAGACCGGCCAGTATGATATTGGGTTTGTCGAGGGGTACCGCGGCATGGAGCTCAAGGCGGTCAAATATGGTCTGGATGTTCCAGACAAAGTGATAGTCGAGTTGGTTTACTCGACGGACAAGTTCTTCCCGATCAAGCGCGACGCGCGCAATGATGTGGAGGCCTATGAGTTCGATATCACCAACCCATTCAAGCGCGGTGAAATCATTGGTGGGTTTTATTACCACTCATTTTCGCAAGCACCGCACAAAAATAAGCTTGTCATGCTCAGCATTGAGGAGATCCTCAAACGACGTCCTAAGTCTGCTGCTCCGGAGTTCTGGGGTGGGGAGAAGGATGTATGGACGAAGGATGAAAAAACCGGAAGGAACAAAAAGACGGGCAAAGAGAAGGTCGAGGGCTGGTACGATCAGATGTGCCTCAAGACCGTCATCCGTGCCGCATACAACGATATCACAATTGATAGTCAGAAGATCGACGATGATTATCTCCGTTTGAGCCAGCTTGAGCAGGAGTACGCCGTCCAGTCGGTCGAGGATGAGATCGGCGAGCACGGCAACCGTCAGCGAATCGATGTGACGCCGGAGGGGCAGGACGACGATCCTGAACCGGCATCCGATCCGGAACAGCCGCCGGCATCCAATGAAGGCAGCGACCAGAAGAAGCCCGCAGCAGATACGATGCCACCAAATCCGGATGAAATGGATCTCGACTTCGAGTGATTGAGATCCTGCCACTGGGAAGCAGCAGTGCCGGCAATGCCTACCGAATCACGGACGGGCATACCACGCTGCTCCTGGAGGCCGGGTTGCCGTACAAGGAGCTGCAGCGGGCGCTCTCCTTCCAGGTGACCCAGCTGGCCGGCTGCCTGGTCACTCATGACCACGGCGACCATAGCAAGGCAATCAAGGATTTGATGCGAGCAGGTGTCAAGGTCTACACCGGGCAAGGGACGGCGGATGCCCTGGGCTTATCCGGTCATCGGCTACGCGCTATCCAGGCACACAAGTCTTTCCAGATTGGCACATGGACGATTCTGCCGTTCGACGTCGAGCACGACGCTGCCGAACCCTTGGGCTTCCTGCTGGCCAACCGGGACGTAGACAAGTTGCTTTTCCTCACCGACAGCTATTATTGCCGGTACCAGTTCGCTGGTCTGACTCACCTGATGGTCGAGTGCAATTATGCTTTGGACATCGTCCAGGAGCGTGTCGAGACTGGTCAGCTCCATCCGGCACAGATGCATCGGCTGCTTCGCTCTCATTTCGGCCTGGACCACGTCAAGGACTTCCTGAGGGCAAACGACATCTCCAAGGTTGAGGAGATCTGGTTGCTGCATCTGTCGGACGGCAACAGCGACGAAGAACGCTTCAAGCGCGAGGTGCAGGAAGTAACAGCCGCTGTGGTCCATGTGGCCAAGCGATGACAGAGCCGATCTATGACGAGTTTGGCGTTCCACTTACTCGCTCTGGGGTGGGTGAGCGGATCTGGGCGCTGTTCCACGATGACCCGGAGGCATTCAAGCGAGAGATTAGAGCTTACTTCGAGCGCGGCTATCCTGGATGGACCGTGCGAAAAGCTAATTACGAGCAGCGCATCATCTGGCTGCGAGACGACAGGAGTCGATCCAATGCTTAATGATATTACTGTTTTTGATTTTGAGACTACGGGCCTTAACCCTGCTACTGACCGCGTAATTGAGTTGGCAGCGATCCGCTGCATCGATGGCCAGATCGTAAGCCAATTTCAGACGCTCATTCAGTTCGACGGCGAGCTACCGGCCAAGATTACCGAGATTACCGGCCTGACATCTGCGGACGTCGCCAACGGTATGCAGGAGGACCTGGCATTCAAAATCCTGCGCAACATGGCCAGGAACAGCCTTCTTGTCGCTCATAATGCGGCGTTTGACCTTTCCTTCCTTCATCACTGGCTGCATCGATCCGGTCGTCCAACCTTCAGCAATCATTTTATTGATACATGCACGATCGCGCGTGACCGGCACACTTTCCCGCACAAGTTGACAGACATGACCGAACGCTACGGCATTACGCTCACTGGGGCGCACCGAGCGCTCAATGACGTCATCGGTGCCTGGGAGCTGCTCAAGGCTATGCACGAGAGAAAGCCGGTTGATGAGTGGGTTAATAAGCTGGCCTATGTCAGCAAGTATGGCCCGCCGGCCTGGGCGCCTGAGCACGCCGAGCTAATACCCGTCAATCTCCGTTATGCCGGTTGAAATGCCGGCGCTGTGACGGCGCCAAACTTGAATGGTTTCTATTACGAGACGTCTACTAAAAAATTCGTCTCGTTTTCATTGGGCCGGCGCTTCTATGAGATTCATGCTTCCCGCTGCCGGCTCTCGAAGGAATGGCAACAGAAAATTATGAGGGAGAGATCGATATGAGCAAGATGACGATTATTCAGCAATGGATGGACGAGGCGCTCGCTAAGGGACCAGAACAAGCCCAGGCTTTGCTGGACGAAATGTCCCGAGGGCTTGGTGTCCAGATTGCGAGGGCAGCAGCAACGGACGAGAAGATGCCCGACATCCTCTCCAGTGCGATTCAACAAGTCGGTAAAGGTGTCACCGCCGGAATGATGATCTATCACGGCCAAGCCGGCCGCATGGACGTTCAGATGTTCGCGATGTCCCGCGAAGCACGGCGTTAATTCAGACTTAGGGGATGTTTTCAATGCCTCAAGACAGCTATCCTTTTCCGATGTACTCCGGTCTGTTGGATCCAGAACACTACAAACGTATAGGCAGCGCGATTTGGTTATTCCTGTGGTGCGTCAGCTCCACGACAGCGGAAGACGAAAAGGAAGGAGTTGTCTGGGGCATCGTCCTGGGGAATAAGCCGCTTCAGCTGTCAGATATCGGTGACAATTTTGACGTTAGCGAGAAGACGGTCAGCCGATGGCTGGAAACACTCAAAAACGAAGGCTATCTAAGGATCACTCGAACGGCTCGTGGTTTGATACTAACTGTTCGCAAATCGAAGAAGAATTTGGTTGGGAAGAGAAAGGTCAGGGTCCCAAGTGATCAGACAAAAGTGTCCGATCAGTCTGAAAATGATCAGACAGATATGTCCGATCATAACCAAAATGAAGCGAGTGATCAGACAGATATGTCCGATCACTCACAAAATGATCAGACAAAAGTGTCCGATCATTCCGCCGAAACGTCCAGTGATCGGACAAATGTGTCCGATCTAAAAGATCTTAAAGATTTAAAAGCTATTACTACTACTACTACTAGCGAAACGGATTTTCGCAACGGACTCATTCAGATCGTTGATGCTTATTGCAAATTGCATGGCAAGTTAGATATCCATATTCGACCACGCGAACGTGAAGCCATGGGTAGGATGGTCTCCGGGGGGATGCCGGTACCCTTTACCATTCGAACTATGGAGCTCCTCCTCGAGGAAAAGCGCAAGCGTGAGGGATCTACTTTCCAAGCCCCTTCAAGCTTTTTGTATTACGAGCATGCGATTGCAGATGCCTGGAAGAACGCCGAGGATAATCCACTTGCGGTGAAGGAACAGCCAAAACAGAAGCGCAGCCGGTCGACAGTCAAAAAACAGGATTCGATTGAGGCGCTTCGTCAGAAGGCAAGGGAGGAGAGAGCGCGTGGACAGAGCTGATGTCATTGAGTTGTTCATCGAGATCAAGTCAGAGTATCCCAACTTTGATGACAGCGATGAGGAGATCGACAGGCACCTTCGGTACATGAAGGATTTTCCCTTTGAAGCTGCACTTGAAAATGTGGTTCATCACATCAAAACCAACCGCTGGCCGCCAGGAATATCAGATATTCGCGGACGCTTGGGGGACCAGATCGACAGCCAGCGAAGCAAGCAGGCCGCTGCCGTTCACTTAGAGCGATTAGAGGGCTGGCGTCAGTTGGACGAGCCGCCGCCCCCGGGATACTGGGAAAACATGCGCAAGCTGATCAAGGGGGCTGGCAATGAGGGCGTTTGAGGTACCTGAAATCGAGATCCCCCACGATCTGCAGGCTGAGCAAGCAGTGATCGGCGCGGCCCTGATTGATCCGAATGCCTTTGTCGTGATCGAGGAGATCCTGCAGGGCGGTGAATTTTACGAGACGGCTCACGGCCGCATCTTCCGGGCCATGCGGCACATAGCTGAGGCCGAGATCCCGATCGACACGGTGTCGGTCACCTCTCGGCTGCAGGACACGGAGGAGCTCCTGCAGGTCGGCGGCGTGACGTACTTGGCCGGCCTGATGAGCGGCGTGGCCGACACGATAAACATCGAGTTTTACGCTAGACGGGTCTTTGAGATGCACTTACGGCGTCAGTCGATCGAGACGGCGCTCAGCCTGGTCAACAACGCGGCCAGCGAGCAGGACGTCGCCGACTTCTTGGCCAAAGCCGACAAGGCGCTGTCCAAACTCTCCGACCAAGTGGCGCCTGCAACGGAGTTTTCACCAGTCAAAGAGGTCTTGGTACAGGTCATGGATGAGGCCGAGCAGCTCTACATTGCCAAAGACAACAACCAGGGTGTCACTGGTATCGCATCAGGGTTTATCGATCTCGATAAGATGACATCTGGCTTCCAACGCAATGATTTAATCATTGTCGCTGCGCGTCCTTCAGTCGGTAAGACAGCCTTTGCGCTCAACATCGCCCAGAATGTAAGTGTGCGTGCCCGCGAGACGGTGGCCATCTTTTCTCTGGAGATGTCGAAGGCGCAACTGGTAAAGCGAATGATATGCGCTGAAGGACAGGTTGATGCGAACCGTATGCGATCTGGTGCATTTGAGGGCGATGATTGGGAGCGAATGACCATGGCTGTTGGCCAACTGTCCGATGCCGCAATGTTTATCGACGATACGCCTGGCATCACCGTGCATGAGATCCGCGCCAAGTGCCGGCGGCTCAAGAAGGAGCAGGGGCTCGGAATGATCCTGATCGACTACCTGCAGCTGATCCAGGGCCGTGGCCGCCGCGGTGCCAACCGGCAGGAGGAAGTATCCGAGATCTCGCGTACGCTGAAGCAACTTGCCCGCGAGTTGGAGGTCCCGGTCATCGCCCTGTCACAGCTGAGCCGCGGCGTCGAACAGCGCCAGGACAAGCGCCCGATGATGTCCGACCTGCGCGAGTCCGGATCGATCGAACAGGACGCCGATATCGTCTCGTTCCTCTATCGTGACGACTACTACGACAAGGAGTCGGACAAGAAGAACGTCATTGAGATTATCATCTCGAAGCAGCGGAACGGTCCGGTCGGCACTGTGGAACTGGCGTTCCTGAAACAATTCAATAAGTTTGTTAACCTGGACCGCACTCACTACAGCACAAGTCCCTATCCGGAAGAGCCGGCGGAGAAGTCGGGCAGCAAGATCCCGGATATGAACCGGGGAAAGGGGATGGCTTGATGCAAAAGCCAATCGATGCGTTGTACCAGACGAAGCATCGACAAATCATTTTCAACAATTGGGGTCGGGTGATTGGAGAAGTATACACGTTGCCACCCGAATACATCAGTGAGAAAGGAGCGTGCAAAGGTGAAGATAGAGTTTGTTGTGTACGGGGAGCCGGTCGCACAAGGCAGGCCGAAAGCGTCCACGCAGACCGGTTTCGTCAAAATGTATGATCCGAAAAAGAGTCGTGATTACAAGGATTATGTTCGACTAGCTGCTGCAGAACACGCGCCACCTAAACTGCTTGAAGGACCTCTCGGAGTGATGGTCACCGCTTACCGATCAATGCCAAAGAGTTTTAGTAAGCGAAAGGCAGCGAACGCGGAGGCAGGCTTGGTGTACCCCATCACAAAGCCGGATGCAGACAACTATTTGAAAGGCGTTAAGGATGCACTGAAAGGCGTTATGTGGGTAGATGATAGCCAAGTCGTTGACGCCTACGCCCGCAAGCGTTACAGCTTCAGACCTCGCATAGAGGTAAAAATCAGACAAATTGGAGTGTGATCTACATGGCATATACAGATTTCAGAGCAAACCTTAAGAAAATTAACCTCAAGCCGAAGGGCGTTAAAGAGATCGTCCTAGAGGTTTCGGACGATGAGCTTTACGGCAAAATTGACAAGCTTGCTGCCCTGCTCGACAGCCGCGTCTCGATCGTTGTCGATTCTGAATCGGTTAGGTACTCAGTGCCCGTTTACGTCAAGACAAAAGAGCCCATTCGGCATTATACCGTTGATCAGCAGGGCGTCGTTTCTGAGGTCAAGCCGGAAGGTGAGCAGGCTGAGCTGGATCTGGGCATCCCGCATCCATCAGAGCCTATTACAGAGGTCCCCGAGGAGATCAGCAAAGAGACAGTAGACGCCTTTATTATGGAGTTACTCTCGCCAACGTATGAAGATTTGGACTACCCATTCCACGCCTGGGTAACGCAGCTGCACGATGGGGACACCTACCTGAAGATCGCTCAGGAGAACGAAATGAAATCCGGCCAAGTCGTTGATTTGATCGACGAGTATCGATCCCGGGTCGCCCCGCTGGCCGCCAAATGGGCGGAGTGGAAGAAGACGCAGCCTAACACGCCAGTGCAGGAGCAGGGAAGCCCGGATCCGGAAGGTTTCAATGCGGAGGAACCGGGCGAGTCGCTCCAGGAATGTGACGACGCTGGCCAGCACCAGGAACCTACTGATTCGGGTGACGACATTGAGCTCGAGGACGCTACCGACCAGGGCGAAGATCAAACTCCACCATCGGACGTGGATCATGACGACGATGAGCTCTCCGATTGGGAGCAAGAAGTCCTGCAGGGGAATGAGCCTCAGTCCGATAGCCAGCCACCGGAGGGACCGCAGGAGGATAAGCAGCCGGTCGAGCTGAGCAAGGACGAGATCGAAGCTATTATCCTGCGCGATCGTCCTAAGTATGATGAGATTCCCTATGACTTCCCGACCTTCCTAGAACGCCGCAAAGCCGGCGAGACATGGATGAATATTGCTCAGAATCTGGGCGTCAGCTCGAGCAAGGTATCCTCGGAGTGGAAGAAATACAAGGAACTCGTAAGCAAGCAATACGGAGCATAACAAACAAGCCCGCCGCTCTCCGGCGGGCTTTCCTGGAGGGAAGATAATGCGGGAGTATACGATGAGCCCGGAGGAACTCGCTGCCTACAACAAACGGACAGCCGGTCCGCAGGTCAAGCGATGGGAACGGACAATGACCAAAGAGGATTTTCAGAAGGCCAGAGGCTTGGGCCTGACAGAAGCCGACATCTGCCTTAAATTCTTCAACAACGACCCAAACGAGTATCGAAAACAGCTCCGAGAATGGGGCCTGCATAAACAAACTAAACCTGAGAGGAAGCGGACGGATATGACTGAGGCGGTTACGAAAGAACAGTACCTTGACAGGCGGCTGAACGGCGAGAAGCGAAGTTCTGCACTGAAAAGCATGGGGCTTTCTGGTGCCAAGGGCTATGACTACCTCAAGCAGTGGGGAATTAAGGAGATTGACGCGGAGGAGCGCGAGCTTGAGCTTTACGCAGCAAGCAAGACCAGAGCTGCACCGGAGCCATCTGTCCCGGTTGAAGAGGCGGCTGCGGCCTCGGCTGCTCAAGAGGATAAAACGTATATGGATCGGGTCGATGCTCTGAAGGCAGGAAACGAGCTTCTCCGTGAAGAGCTGCAGCAAGAGCGCGAGGCCCACGGCCGATGCATGCAGCAGGCGGATGATTTCGCCGCTTCGCTCTCTGAGCGAGATCGTGTAATCGCGGATTTGAGGTCCAAGGTTGCAGACCGAAACAGCCGGATCGCTGATCTGGAGGCAGAGGTCGACCGGCTCCGTGTTGATGCAGTGACTGTCGATCCTTCGCATCAGAAATTGCTTGAGCTGCAGGCGGAGTACAAACGCCTGGAGGCTAAGTTCGAGGACGTGTACCTCGCCAATATCGACCTACAGAAACAGGCCACCGGGTTCATCCAGCTGCGCTTGCCTGTCATCCCAGCGGACGGACCCAACGTGCAGCGAGCGATGATCTATGAGCTCATCGAGACATTTAATAAGAGCGTAGAGCCCGCCGTCATCGAGCGCGGCGACATCATGCTCCGGATGTTTGAGCTGCTGCAGCAGATGGTCGCTTTCATTACGGCCGACATGGGCGAGCTGCTGCCAGGCCAGGATCTCACCGAGCCGGCTCAGCGATTCTTCGAGTACCATAATGCCCGTTACATCGAAGCGTCAGCTGGCCAGAAAGCGGTGAGCTGATGGGTGATAAAACTAAAATCCAGTGGACGGAGGCGACTTGGAATCCATTGCGGGGATGCTCCAAGGTCAGCGCCGGCTGCCGGAACTGCTACGCCGAGAGCGTGGCCAACCGGTTCTCCGGTCCTGGCCAGCCGTATGAGGGGACGATCGAGGATGGGCGTTGGTCTGGCCAAGTCCGTCTCGTTCCAGAGGTCCTGGACCAGCCGCTCCGCTGGCAAAGGCCGCGGCTCATTTTCGTCAACAGCATGAGCGACCTTTTCCATGAGGATGTGCCGTTCGACTACATCGACCAGGTTTTCGCTGTGATGGCCTTGGCGTCCAGGCATACGTTTCAGATCCTGACCAAGCGGCCTGATCGGATGCTGGAGTACATGACGAAATCTTATTTACCGCACGGCATTGATAAGCTGGTAGACATTGCGCCTTGGATGGAGCAGCACGGGTGGATCAGTCCGGAGGACGCGGCAAACATCGCTCCTCCCGGCAGTACGCTCCCCAAATGGCCAGAGTGGCCACTCCCGAACGTGTGGCTTGGCGTGAGCGTGGAGGACCAGGCAACTGCCGATGAGAGGATCCCGCTACTTTTGCAGACGCCTGCCGCTGTTCGATGGCTGAGCTGTGAACCGTTGTTAGGATCGGTTGACTTATCGAGCATTGAATACAATGGGGAAGCAGTGAACGTACTCAGCGGATCTTATAATAATCGATTTATAAAGACATTCCTCCTTCCTTCTCAGAGAATTAATTGGGTGGTAGTTGGTGGCGAGTCCGGTCCCCATGCTCGACCAATGCACCTGGACTGGGCACGTGAGATTCGAGATCAATGCATCGTGGCAGAGGTGCCATTCTACTTTAAACAGTGGGGAGAGTGGGTGCAGATCCATCCGCTGCGCTGCAACGAGCCCGGAATTAAGGGCAAGGAGTGGTATAACTTTGACCCGGACACGGCAGTCTGCCGCATTGGTAAGAAGGCAGCCGGAAGGCTGCTGGACGGACGGGAATGGAACGAGATGCCGGTCCAGGCTAAGGAGGCGGTCGAGTCATGAACAATGCAGATAAGGCTCCCCGGTGTAAAAATTGCAATCACTGCAAGCAGATCGGCAGAATGCAGACGCAGCAACGCCGACTCGGGCGGAAGAAATACTATTGTGAGCACCCGAAAGTCAGGAGAGTAACAAATAATTCCTTCGTCGGATTCGGGGCTATGGGGTATGAAAGCCCCTTGACGCTAAAAACCGCGAAGAGATGGTGCCCGTTGAAGGAGGCGGGAGAGTCATGATCTGGATCATCGTGGCGGTTGTCGTCCTGCTTGCGTTAATCGCCTTCTCGGCCGTGGTGGTCGGGGGGAGGAGGGAGAAGGAGGCGCGAGGAGATGACCGACTCGAATAAAACCTCGATTTTGAAAAGGTTGGCTGAAATATACGGACCTCAATGGGCAAAGCAATTATCTGGCGAGATTAAAATAAAGGAAATCGAAATGGAGCGCAGGACAGCCAGGCTCGCTAAGATCGCGGACATTCCTTATCTCGAAGCAAGTGAACACGTCGAAGCCTGGCACGATCAAGGGATTCAATACGAATACGTGGAGCAATTGCTACTCCAAGGCTTCGAGTTGGAGAAAGTAGTCGATTATGTGAAAGGGGCACGGCGAGAATGAAAATCTTGATTTTGCGCGACATTGAAAAAGGACCGAAAAAAGGTGCAGTTGTTATGGCGAGATCAATTCCTTTGCTATTTGGTGGAGGGTTTCAAATCATCGAACGCGGACCCTATCTGGGAGTTCTGGTTCCTGGAATGAGTGCGTGCGGTGCCATTGAAGAAGACGATCTCCCTTTTATTGATCTCCATATTCAGTTAGCTGAGAAAGATGCAGAAATTCAGCGATTACAAGATCTTCTTGCAGTAGGCGCTGAGGCTGCGCAGGCCGCAATTGACCAGATGGACAAGACCAGCGCTTTTCTGCGAGAACTAAAAAAAGAGAGCTCCGCTATTGGAGATGCTGAACAACCTATAGCACAGCAAAAAAGAGAATAAAAAAGACCCCCCGCCGTCCGACCAAAGATGCGGGGGATCCTCATAGTAATTACCCACCACTATATTATCATAACGAAAGCGGTGGGGGTAACATGCAAATCAGACAGGACATATATAAGGTGGACGAGGCGGAAACCCGGGCAGCGGTCGAGAAGTATCTCCTGCAGGCCCGGGAGTATAGCGTCACGGAGTACATTCCGGAAGAAGCGAGTGTCACTGCTTCCTACAGCAGCATCCCCCGCAGCAACACCAACGTTACCAGTGACCAAACGGGGGACATAGCCAGCACCAACGTTGATGAACCAGAGCGCCGGCGGCGACATGTTGAACGTGCATTAAAAGCGATAGATCGACTTGGCAAGCGGCATCAGAACCTAATTAATATGAGATATATGATGGACGATGACGTGTTGGATATGGATGTAGCGGAGGAGCTAGGTTACACTCCACGCCACTATAGAAGAATTAAATCGGTGGCCATGTATCGTCTAGCCACCTCTCTCGGGCTACTCGTTCTTAGTGACGAGTAGTCTTTTTTTGCTGAATTGAGAAAATGTCCGCTTTATGTCCGCTTTATGTCCGCTCAATGTCCGTTGCAGGCCGAAAAACCGTGTTATTATGATATTGTCAGACAGGAAGGCAATCAGCCATCCCGCCGAATGTAGAACTGATATTGGTTTTTAACATAGTACATCCCGTTAATCCGTACTGCATCCTTGATGTGTCGCTCAATCGGGCCGCCGTAATTTTCCAAACGTTCGCCGTCCCATACCTCTACTCGATGCTGGAGTAGAAAAGCGTCGTTGAAATCTACTAGTTTCGATAATTTAGAATTATATATGGGACAGCACCTCTATGAAAAATTTATTCTTGGAAAGCCATAAGTAGAATTGATAAATTCCAAACTATTATTGCAAAACAAAATGAAGCTAAAGCCCTATTTCGTTTTTTGTTTTCCAAAACTATGTACATAAATACAAAAGATAGAACTGGAACTAAGAAAAAGGTTACGTAGGAAGATATTGCAAACAAATCTATTTACCTCCTAACCAATATGTGGTAGACTTCTTTTTGGTTACATCATATCATGGGAGGGAATTAAAGGGAATGAGAATGGGAAAATTTTTTGTGTCACTGTTGGGGGCTGCATTGTTGTCAGTAAGCATGTCTGTTGTATCAGCTGCGGAGTCGATTGAGTTAACCGATGTTACAGAGCCTACTCCTAGCGTTGAAACAATGGATGCCTATTTCTTAAATCAAGGTGTGCCTCAAAGTTATCTTGATGATATGCCAGAAGAGGAAAAGATCGAGCTTTATGAAGTGAAAGCAGTTGTAACTCTTGTCCAAACATCCACTGGTACTGAGGATGAAAATGCATCACCGAATTTTCTTCAATCTTACAATGCGGCCTTGAACGCTTCTAAGAGTAGCACTGCTAACACAGCATCAACATGGACTAAAAGCATTGTAGGATATCAAATGCCATACAATACATCTGGTATTAATAAATTCAGACTTACATTTAACTGGACATGGAATCAAGCTCCTACTTTCACACTTACTGATAAGTTTGGAATGGCATGGACACATGGTCTTGTAGCATTGGATGATACTGCAAAACTCAGATATACTGCATCTGGAACTAATAACATGTACAATACTATCTGTTCTAAACGACTAGTGGATGCTACTACGAATGACGGGTATAAGCCAGGGGAAGGGATTGGTTGGAAATATGATATCAAATCGTCTTTCCCTGATCCTACAATAACTGGCCAATGTTTTGTAAATAAACATGTAGGGTATGGACAAGTTGATGTTTTAGCGGAGCATCCTAACAACGGAGCAAATAGAGTAACAGGTCTTTCTGGAACTTATTTTCACAAGTGGGGAGGAGTTAATGGCACATTGGATTTTAATAATGGTCCGGGTGTAAGCATATCTTGGTCGTCCCAGTATAATAGATTTGAAGATGCTATTGGTGTTATGCATTGGAAAAATTCAAATCTCTGGGAAGCGTAAATAGAATATCCTTGAAAGCATCCTTACGGGTGCTTTTTTTTATTGATATAAATCCAACTTAATTATAGGAGCTGAATCATTATGCGTATAGTGACCATCCCCATTGAGCAGATCAACTCTGCAGCTTATCACCCGCGCGTAGACCTGCAGCCTGGAGATCCGGAGTATGAGCAGCTGCGTGAGAGTATTGAGGCTTTTGGCTATGTCGCACCGATAGTTTGGAATGAGCGTACCGGGAACATGGTCGGCGGGCATCAACGATTGAAGATCCTGCGTAATCGTGGGGACACAGAGGTGACCGTCTCAGTCGTGGCGCTGGATGATCGCCAGGAGCAGCTGCTCAACCTGGCACTCAACAAGGTCGAAGGGCGATGGGACGATGAGGCGCTGGCCACTTTGCTGCAGGAGCTCAGCGCAGAAGGTGGCGGCCTGGAGCTGACCGGCTTTAGCGCGGAAGAAGCTGCCGAGGCGCTCAGTGTACTTGGCCAGGATATCCAGATTGAGGATCCGGTAATTGAGGATGATTTCGACGTGCAGCGTGCGCTCGACAACATCAAGCAGCCCGAGACACAACTCGGCGACGTCTGGCAACTCGGCCGGCATCGGCTCGTTTGTGGCGATGCTACCAAGGAGGAAGATGTCGCGTTTCTCATGGTCGGCGCCAGGGCGGCGCTGGTTGTCACAGACCCGCCGTACAACGTCGCAATTGAGAGTGATTCGGAGCGCTTGGCGGCCGATGGTCGGGGTAAGATTATGAACGACAACATGGGCAAACAAGAGTTCAAGGATTTCCTGCATGCGATCTTCGAACGGTACGCCAGCATCATGATGCCGACCGCGGCCATCTATGTTTTCCATCCAACCTCTTATCAGCGAGAGTTTGAAAATGCCATGAACGATGCCGGCATTGTGAGCCGTAGCCATTGTGTTTGGGTAAAGAATGCATTTTCCTTCGGCTGGTCTCAGTACCGCTGGCAGCATGAGCCGGTCTTCTATGCCCATATTCGCGGTAAGTCGCCCGCCTGGTATGGCGATCGCCGGCAATCGACGGTATGGCGCTCCGGGCTGGATGAGCCCGAGCCATCGACGGTGTGGGAAGTGTCCCGCGGGAACGTCAATGCGTATGTACATCCCACGCAGAAGCCGCTGCCGTTGCTGGCCATTCCGATCGGTAACAGCAGCCAGAAGGATGATGTAATCGTGGATTTTTTCGGAGGCTCCGGATCTACACTGATGACGTGTGACCAGATGGGCCGGGAATGCCGGCTTCTCGAGCTGGATCCGCGCTTCTGTGACGTTATCAAGGAGCGATTCGCCCAGGCGACCGGTACCGAGCCGGTCCTGCTTCACAGAGTTCCCGAGCAATAAAAAAGAGAGGCGCTCGAACGCCTCTCCCCCTAACCAGGTTGCCCCGGCTGAGATAGCGGCCCGCCGTGCACGGCTTTTTGCAGATATCCGCTATCTCGTTTTCCATCATAATGGAAAGTCGAGGTAACCACAATGGGAACAAAAAATGAAGATTTATTGACGCAACATGAAATAGAGGTCATTAACGGCATTTTAGATTCCAAGGAACAGTATCGAAAAATCGTGAAGGCAGCCATTACTCGTTGGGTTCGGGATTTCCAAGAGAACCGCATCGAAATCAACACGGTCGACGATCTCCGCAAGCTCATCGAGCTGGACATTGAGCTGCAGAAGGATGATCTATAACCGCTGGGAGGTGGCAGATTGAACAACACGACTGAAACACCCACCAACACTAGACCGCGGCGAGGTCCGCCATTGGGTAGCCGGAACGCCCTGGGCAACCGTGGTGGCAGAGGTGGCCCTGTCGGGAACAAGCACGCGCTGCGAACAGGAGAGCATGAGGCTATCTGGTTTGACACCCTTGATCCGGATGAGCTGGAGTTGCTCACCGACATGGCCACGGATCCACTCCAGCTGGTCGAGGAGTCAATTGTCCTGTTCACGGTTCGTGAGCGTCGGATGATGCAGCGTGTCAAACGAGCATCTGATGGCCTTTCGGACAATCAGCGTCGCGTGCTGCAGGAGCTCCGGACGGTTAGGAATGCAATTCCCCGAGCTGATGGCACTAGCAAGGCTACAATCGTAAGCCGCGAAGCCCTAGTAACCACGTCCATCGAGGAAACGTCATTTCGACGCATCGAGGACGTGATTCGACTTGAAGAGGCGCTGACCCGCATTCAGGAGAAAAAGCTTAAGGCAATCGAACTGAAAAGTCGTTTGCTGTGAATTTTAAAAATCCCCCTCATATATCATATTGTTGAAATATGGTAATCAGTGTATTATTGGGTTGGGGGGAGATGAGACTTGAAAATCTTTATAAGCTGGTCAGGTGGAAGGAGTAAAGCGGTTGGTGACTTGTTAGATTCATGGCTTCAATGCGTGATACAGGCAATTGATCCATGGATGTCTACTAAGGATATCGATCGGGGAGCTATTTGGTTTTCAGAAATCAATAACCAGCTCAAGGACACAAGTGTGGGTATAGTCATTCTGACGAAAGAAAATAAGGAAAGACCATGGATTATGTTTGAAGCAGGGGCACTAGCAAAAGGACTTGCTACAAGTAGGATAATCGTCCTTTTAGTTGATCTTGAAAATAAAGACGTTAGAGATCCGTTGGCTCAATTTAATCTTACAGAACCAAATCGAGATGGAATGTGGCAACTGGTGAGAACTTTGAATGCTTCATTACAAGATAAAGCTTTAAAAGAAAAAGTGCTCGAGCAAGTTTTCGATACCTATTGGCCACAATTCGAGACTAGTTTCTCTGAAATTCTTAATAATACTCCTGAGAATGCACCTTCTGAGCCGATTAGTTCAACTGATGATGTTCTTAATGAACTTCTCATGTATACACGCAATATTAATTTAAGACTCAATGACCTCGAGAAGGAACGTACTATAGATTCGAACACATACAACTATCTGAATGCAAGCGATCTCGTCAAGATGGTGTCTGAGAAATTTCCAGAAGGATTTGATGATATCACACTTGAAAAAATCAGAAAAAGTATGAATAAGGATAATAAGAAAATTAGTAGTTCTCCGTACAAATTACAGAATACGCACGTGAACAGAGTTTAGAATTGTTTATCTGGTTGTGAAAAATTAAAAAAAACAGAGCTATGTCACGATTTATTGAATGAAAAGCTGTATTTCAAGACTTGGCAAACTATCAAGGGCATCTGTATAATGCATTTATCACTTCTATGCTCTTTAGTTACTAAGTACATGGCCTTTAACTAACATACGAGCTCAGCGAGAGACTTTTACACGGAGCGCTAGCGTCCCGTGTGCTTTTACGGGTTATCCGGTTTTCAAGTGTTTCATTCAGTTTAACGGGGTTCAGATAGTAGTAGCAGCATGTTTGATTCGAAATATCTCATACGACGAGCGTCACTCATTTTCCTGGGTGGCGCTCTTTTTGTCGGCGTCGTTTTTTCTGGCTCCGCGAAAGAAGAAGGAGTTACATAGGGGAGGTGTTTTCGATTTCGAATTTGGATTTCAAATCTCATGCCAAGAATGAACTGCTTCGATTGTATTATTCGATTTTGGCTTTTCATTTTGTAAAGCGTGCGAGGAAGTATCTGCATCGTGATATGAAACTCTGTATTGCATACCTGCAGCTATCCCATATTTACAGCCTGAAGGAGAATGGCATTCCTTCTTTCTTCGATAAAGGTAAGCCTGTCAAAGATGAAGGGAGAGATTCGAATGGCCATGAAGCGACGCCTACCAATCCTCCATAGGTCTGGAATACATCGAGCTTTAGGACAGAGTCATACGTTGAGAGCTGGTCTGTCTACCCTGGATCGCCTGCAGCCTGTCGTACATCATTGCGTTGGGCCTGTGAGTGCTGAGGAGAAAGCTGCTGTCATGAGTCGGCTGATAACCTTCGAGAGGCAGGAGAGAGGGCTGGAGGGCGTGTCGAATTGTGTCATTGCGGGTCCTTCTGGGGGTCGAGCGGGCCCACGGGTGCTGGCGACCCCGAAATCGCGTTAGTTTTGATTTCTGAAAAAAACTTCCGATTCCTATCACAGATCGTCTTTATCGGCGATTTAATTGCATTCCTTCAATAGAAGTAAAAAACGGCGCTAGGGCTAGGAAAACGGAAAAATCGGAACTGAGGTAGGAGTTATGGCGAAAACAACAAAAAAAATGGCTCCATCACCAAAAATGCATGAACGTGAGGTTTCTACGGCAGAGCTGGCGGCCATTATCGGTAAAACACCGCGCTGGATCAATCAGTTAACGGGTGATGGGATTCTAAAACGTGTAGGCCGCGGCAAGTATATCTTGTCTGAAGCGGTCCAGGCTTATATAGATCACGCATCTGGCGGTCGTGAAGAGGACACTCGTCCCCGATTACGGGATGAACAGGCAGAGCTGACTCGAATCCGGAAGGAAGATGCGATGCTGGATCTGGCTGTGAAGCGCGGCGAGCTACACCGGGCAGAGGACGTCCGGGCCACAGTGACCGATATGCTGCTTAATTTTCGGGCGCGGATGCTTGCTCTACCGATGAAAATCGCGCCGCGGGTCGCTTATCTGAGCGATGTGCAGGCAATCAACGGTGTTCTGGACGGTGAGATCCGAGTCGCGCTTATCACGCTGTCCGATTACGATCCAACTGATTACAAAGAGGGTGCGAGTGATGAGCGAGACTCTTCAGCAGACACGTAACCTCTTCCGCGAGATCGTTCGGGTCGTCGCACCGCCGGCGAAGCTGAATGTCTCGGAATGGGCGGACCGGTACCGGATCCTCTCCAGTGAATCATCTGCAGAGCCTGGGCCGTGGCGGACCAGCCGGGCACCTTTCCAGCGAGAACCGATGAACGCGATCTCTGATTCGCGGTATGAAACGATCGTGCTGATGTGGAGCTCGCAGGTCGGCAAGACGGAATTGGAGCTCAACGCGGTTGGGTACTTCAGCGACCACGACCCGGCACCGATGATGTTCGTGCAGCCGACGCTAATCATGGCGCAGGATTTTTCCAAGGACCGCTTGGCGCCGATGTATCGGGACTCGCCGAAGCTGCGGGACAAGATTCGCTCACCCAAGAGCAGGGATAGCGGGAATACGGTCCTCCGGAAGTCGTTTCCGGGCGGGCAGATCGCACTGGCTGGCGCTAACTCGCCGGCCTCTTTGGCGTCCCGTCCGATCCGCGTCGTACTTTGTGATGAGATTGACCGGTACCCGTTATCTGCAGGTACGGAGGGCGACCCGGTCTCTTTGGTCACCAAGCGGACGACCACCTTCAGCAACAGGAAGCGGATCCTTGTCTCAACTCCGACGATCAAGGGGATCTCGCGCATTGAGAAGTTTTACGAGGACAGCACTAAGGAAGAATGGTGCTTGCCCTGCCCAACTTGCGAAGATTATCAACCCCTGAAGTGGAAAAACATCGTCTACGAATACGATGAGGAAGACAAAAAGACGACCAAGGCGGAGATGCGCTGCAGCTCCTGCGGCTTCCTCCACTCAGAGCAAGAGTGGAAGGCAAATCACGAGCAGACGGGCCGGTGGATCGCTCAGCGCAGCCACTCGACGACGCGCGGGTTTCATCTGAACGAGCTGGCCAGCACCTTCACTAGTTGGGAGACGATCGTCCATAACTGGAAGGAGGCCAACGCAGCAGGCACCGAGGCGCTCAAGACCTGGATTAATACCGCCATGGCCGAGACCTGGGAAGAGAAGGGAGAGCAACTGGACGAGGAGATACTGCTCAACCGCCGCGAGCTCTACCATGCGGACGTGCCGGACGGCGTGAAGGTGCTGACGGCAGCGGTTGACACCCAGGACAACCGGTTTGAGGTCGAGGTCCAGGGCTGGGGCGTCGGTCATGAGAACTGGCGTATTCAATACCACGTCATCTATGGCGATCTGAAGCAGCCACAGGTTTGGGCTGATCTGGACGAGTTCCTTCAGCGCACCTGGAGCGACGCGGGCGGCCGCACCTTTCCAATCGCGATCAGCTGCATGGACTCCGGCGGCCACTTCACAAATGAGGTTTATAAGTTTTGCAAGGAGCGCCACGGTCGCCGCTTGTTCGCAATTCGCGGGGAGAATCCAGGAGACGGGACTTACTTGCCTCTGATTGCCGGCACGTCGTCCAAGAACCGATACAATGCGACCGTTGTCCGTTTGGGCGTGCATGAGGGCAAAACAAAGGTCATGAGCGCCGTGCGTCAGCCGCCAGTGGATGATCAAGGCAACAAGACGAAGGGATATTGCCATTTCCCATTGACAACTCCGGAGAAAAACAGAGGCTATGAGCGGCAGTATTTCGAGGGATTGACGGCGGAGGCATTGCACACGCGATACAAAGCGGGTTCACCCTATCATGTATGGGTCAAAGTCCGCGAACGGAACGAGCCGCTCGACTTGGCGGTCTACAATCGAGCCGCCATTGAGATCCTGCAGCCGAACCTGGACGCCGAGTTGCCGCCGCCGAAGCCATCGTCGCAGGCTGACCGTAAGCCGAAGCGGCGTCGAGGCACTACCAGCAGCGTATAGAAGGGAGGTGAAAGGAATGAAATACACGCTTGAAGTGGCCACGACGCACCTTAATGCCTGGCTCGCCTGCGAGCTGGCCATCTCGACCGGTCAGTCCTACACGATCGGCACGCGCTCGCTAACCCGGGCCAATCTGAAGGAAGTTATGCAGCAAATTAAGTATTGGCAAGGCATCATCGACGGAATCATACGCTGCAAGCAAGGGCTGCCGCCGCGTAGCCGGGTCCGCCGGTACGTTCCGCTGGATATATGATGGCCCAGACGTCCGGCAAGATCGGACGATCTTACCCCGCCGTGTATAACCAGGGCTATGGCGATCACGGGGCCAGCCGCCGCAAAAAATCGCTTGCGGCCTGGAACCCGATGGCTGGCGACGCGGAAGAGGATATTCACCAGAACCTGGAGGACCTCCGTCCGAGAGCACGTGACCTGTACATGGGCGGATCACTGGCCAACGGAGCATTGAAAACCTTGCGAACCAACATAATCGGCACCGGATTGCGGCTCAAACCCGCCTTCGATGCCGATTTTTTGCGCCTATCGGAAGATCAGGCCAAGCGTCTGAAGGCCCAGATTGAGCGGGAATTCGCCTTATGGGCCGAATCAAAGGACTGCGACGCCAGCGGCATGCTGAACTTTTATGAGCTGCAGCAGCTCGCCTACCTCTCCTGGATTATGAGCGGTGACACCTTTGCGCTGCTACCGCTGCTCCCCCGCAAGCACGCGACCTATGACTTGCGGGTGAGGATCCTGGAGGCTGACCGCTGCAGTACGCCGACCGAACAGGCCGAGCAGCAGCAGAGCGGCAAGATCCGCAGTGGGGTTGAAGTCGATGCCGACGGCATGGTCGCGGCGTACTGGTTCTCTGATCGACACCCGGGCAGCCGGGACTTCTTACCGAACAAGTGGCGCCGGGTGCAGGTCCTTGGAGACAAGAGCGGCAGGCGCAATGTGCTGCATCTGTTTGAGCCAGAGCGTCCGGAGCAGCGCCGTGGCGTGCCGATGCTTGCACCGGTCATCGAATCGCTCAAGCAGCTCGAGCGTTACACCAACGCGGAGCTGATGGCTGCGGTTATTTCCGGGATGTTCACTGTCTTCATCGAGACGGAACAAGAGGATGGCGATCCGTTTGGCCTGGCGCCGGTCGGGGAGCCTGCTAATCCGACGGGAGAGCCGCTGCCGGTTGGCCATGATTCAGATCTGAAGATGGGGAACGGGGCGGTGCAGTTCCTGCAGCCAGGGGAGAAGGCGACGATTGCCAACCCAGGCCGGCCCAACTCCGGGTTCGACCCGTTCGTTAACGCCATTCTCCGGCAAATTGGGTCAGCGCTTGAATTGCCTCCGGAAATGATGATGAAAAGCTTCACGTCCAGTTATTCAGCCAGCCGGGCTGCATTTTTGGAAGCCTGGAAGATGTTCCGCATGCGTCGATCATGGATGTCAGCTGACTTTTGCCAGCCCATCTATGAAGAGTGGTTTGTCGAGGGGGTTATTAAGGGCCGTATCGATGCGCCTGGCATCTTCGACGATCCCGCGCTTTTTAAAGCTTACACGCGGGCGGAGTGGCATGGTCCGTCACAAGGTCAGCTCGACCCGGTCAAAGAGGTCAATGCGGCAATCCTACGCGTGAAGCACGGCTACAGCTCGCATCAACGGGAGGCCGCGGAGCTAACCGGTACCGAGTACGAGAGCAACATCCGGCAGCTGGCATATGAGCAGCAGGTCCGACAACAATACAGCATAAGCCTGGAAGGAGGTGAACAAACAAATGCCACCGACAATGACGAGGAAGACGACTCCAATATTTAACGCGAAAAAAGTTAGTAACAACGCTGCGGAGCTGACGATTTATGCCCCAATCGAGGATGAGGAGTCCTGGTGGTATGATTCTGTGTCGCCCAAAGGCGTAATGAATGCACTAAAGCGAATGGGCAACGTGGATGAGATCCTTGTCCGGATTAACAGCCCAGGTGGAAGTGTCTTTGCAGGGATGGCCATCTATCAATATCTGAGCGACCATAAGGCCCATATCACCGTGAAAGTCGACGGATTAGCGGCTTCCGCTGCCTCCGTGATTATGCTGGCAGGTGATACGATCATCATGGGTGCCGGTGCAATGGTAATGATCCATAATCCTTGGACGGTTGCCATGGGTGAGGCAAAAGACTTCCGAGCTGCGGCTGATCTCCTGGATAAGGTGCAAGCATCTTGCATCAATGTGTACAAGGATCGCACGGGCAAGGACGAGGAGCAATTGAAGACGATGCTGGATGCGACGACCTGGATGACGGCTGATGAGGCCGTCGAGATCGGTTTTGCCGATGAGGTGGACCGCAAAGCCAAGGTATCGGCCTCCATTAAAAATGGGATCGCCACATTCGGGAGCCAACGCTTTGATATGCGCGCGTTTGCGAGCATTCCCGTGCTGCCGGAAGACACGGCAGACGAAAATCAAGACGACGAACCGGCCATTGAGCCGCCGCTTGCGAGCGGGGAAGGAGAGGAAGACGTGAAGGATTTAGCAGAATTGAAGGCCAAGCACCCCGACATTTTTAAAGCGGCTCAGACAGAGGGCATCCAAGCGGAGCGCTTGCGCATCACGGAGCTGCAGGCGTTGGCCAACGCTCCGGGTGCAGCTGACATTGTGTCCAAAGCAATCGAATCCGGCGGTACAGCCGCGCAGGCTGCCATGGATATTGTCAAGGCATCGATGGAGCGTGTGACGGCTACTGGCCAGAACCGCCAGGCAGACAGCCAGGCAAGCGGCGCGCATGAAGTACCAGCAGATGAGGCTCCAGATGCGCAGCAGACGGCTCAAGCCAAAGCACAGGCGGAAATTAATAAAGAGGCAGATGCCTTGGCCGATGAGGTCAAAAATCAGATGAGCCTAAAGGGAGGTCGCAAGAATGCCTAAGTATGTGGTAGATGGATATGACAAGCTGATTGCCGGCATGGTGGGGCCGTTTATCACGGTCTCTGTTATTGTAAAGGCCGGCGGGATCCGTGAGCGCGGGACCGTGCTGGGAGTGGTTGATCAAGAAGAGGACGGCACATGGATTGTGGACGTGGTCGATTCGACAGCGACCGACGGCTCCGAGACGCCGTTCGGCATTCTGGCCGATCCGGAGGTTGATGCAACGACGGAGGACGTGCGGGCGACCGCCTTCACGAGCGGCGAGTTCAACCGCGACGCGCTGATCTTTGGCGGCACCGACACCGTCGACATGCACGAGCTTGCCATGCGCAACGTCGGCCTGCACACAAAACGAGTAGTAGGATAAGGAGGAGACAAACACGATGGCATACAAAGATATTTATGCGTTCCCGACACTGCTTAAGGTGGTCGGGCAATTGCCGCGCCCAAGCACATACATCCTGGACAAATTTTTTGAGGACGGAGAGCCGTTCGACACTGAATACGTGGAAATTCAGACTTTCAAAGGTAAGAAGCCGATCGCGCCTTACGTATCGGAGTTGCAGCCTGGCAAAGTCGTCCTGCGGGGCGGATTTGAGGCCAATCAATACAAGCCAGCCTTGATCAAGCCTTCTCGCCCGATCACGGCGATCGACCTGCAAGTCCGTAGTGCTGGTGATAGCTTAATCAACCCAGAGCCTCCAGAGGTTCGCGCGCGTCGGCTATTGGCTCGGGACATTATTGAGCTCAACGACACAATTACTCGTCGTTTGGTCGAGCAGGCAGCATCACTGATGTTTACGGGTAGGGTGACACAGATTGGTGAGGGTGTGAGCCAAGTCATCGATTACGATTTCACCAATATCATTACTCTCTCCGGTACGGATCTTTGGACCAACCCGGCCTCTGACCCGATTGCCTTCTTGGCCGAACGTCGTAAAGCGATTTTGGACGGTGATGCACCGACACCGGATATTGTTCTGGCCGATTACGATGCGGCTGTTGCGCTGATGCGTCACCCGGCTATCCTCCAGCTGGCTGACAATAAAGGCGTTGATGTGGGCAACATTGACACTACGCTGCTCCCGGATGGTGTAACCTATCACGGTTATTTGAAAGATGTTGGCTTGAGCGTGTACAGCTATATTGGCAAATATACCGACGACGACGGAACAGAGAAGCCGTTCATTCCCGAGGGAATGATCGCCATCCTTTCCTCGCGTGAAAAATTCACCTTCCACTATGGCGCCAATGTCATTATGGACCCTAGAACGGAACAGTTCGCTAGGGTTCGCGGCAAGGTTACACCTCAATCCTGGGTGAGCGTGGAGCCCGCGCAAAGATGGTTGCAAATGTTATCCCGTCCGCTGGCTGTACCTGCCAATGTCGCCGGTTGGTACGTCGCCAAGGTCATCTAATCCTGAGAGGAGGACTCATCCATGCAATACAAAGCGATTCATCATGTCCAGCATAGCGGCCGCCTGTTCCCATCTGGCGAGTATGTAGTCGGTCTGACGGAAGAGGAGGCCCAGCGCCTCCTAACATCAAAGGCAATCCAGGCGATTGACCTACCACCAGCAGAAGCTGTTGTCCAACCTCCTGCAGGTGCTGCCCCGGTTACGCCGCCAGCAGGCGGGGAGCCGGAGAAGACCGTCGCCGAGCTGACTAAGCTCCTCGAGGCAGATCCTTATGTGGAGGACGTGGAGCAGTTACTGCAGAAGGAGCTCTCCCGCAAACCGGAGCCTCGTAAAGGCGCGGTTAAGCTGCTGGAGGACTGGCTGAAGGAGGCTGCAGAAGATGAACTTCAAGCTCCAGACGCAGCTGGACAATCTAACGACGTTTCTCAATCCTAACGAGTTCGGTGAGCTGCACGATATCGATGGTGTTCCAACCATGGTCGTCATCGACCAGGATCTGATTAATAAGAGATCACAGGTCATGGCTGAGGGGACTTACATCAATCGTCTGGTTCTGTTTGTCCGGATGGCGGATTTGGGCTATATACCGGTCGAAGGCCAGATGATGAGGGTTGATGATTCGCCGTACCTGGTCGTTCAGGTTGGCCATGACATGGGAATCCTAAGCGTCACGCTGGAGGGCAACCAGACATGATCAAATTTTCGTCAACTCGCAAGGAATTCAAGCAGGCTACGGTCGCATTGAAGTTTGTTCAAAACAACATTCCGAAAGCCTTTAGCGCTGCCATGAACCGGGTCGCCCAGGGCGTCCGGACAGAAGCGGTCAAGAAGGTGAGGGAGATCTACCACGTCAAGGCGGGAGACGTGCGGCAGACGATCCGAATCACGAAAGCGAGCGCGGCCCGCCTAGAGATGATCTTCACCTCGCGCGGGCCGAGCATTCCGCTGATCAAATTCAAGACAACGCCGTCCAAGGCGCCCCGGAAACAACCCCGGGTGCTGAGGGCTGCGGTGAAGAAAAAGAGTGGGAAGAAGCCGATCCCCGGTGCGTTTGTTGCGGAAATGCGCAGCGGACACCTCGGGGTATTTGAGCGTGCCGGCAAGAAGCGGACGCCGATCAATCAGTTGTTTGGTCCAGCGATCCCCGTCATGCTCAGCGAGCCAGGCGTTGCCGAGCACCTGCAGACAGAGGCGCAGCGGCGCATGGCGGAACGGATCGACCATGAGGTCGGCCGCGTGCTGGGGAGGATGTAAGGATGACAGCAGCTATGTTATTGCGTGCGCTTGTCGCCTATCTGCAGGTGGCGGTCGCAGACTATGCGGCTGCACAGGCGGACGGTGGGCGCTACACGGTGCCGCGCGTGTTTGATTGGTACCTCCCGTTTAAGGATCCGCGCAAGGAGGAAAAGATTGATTTTCCTTATATTGTTGCTCGCATCATGGATGGAGAGGATCCGGAGAGCGAGCCGAAAGATGTAACTGGCTCCACAGTCCACGTGCATCTAAGTTTTGGCGTGTACCATCCCGGCACGATGGACGAGGCTGGTTTCATACATCCGGACGGAAATTACGATCTGCTTAATTTGATGGAGCACGTCCGGATGGCGCTGCAGCAACAACCGCTGATTGACCAGCGGTACCGGCTGGAGAAGCCATACAACTGGGACATCCCAGACGGTCAGCCTTATCCATTGTGGGTTGGCCAGGCGGTGACGCGTTGGTCCGTCCAGAGTGTCACCGAACAAATACAAGGAGTTGATTTGCATGGAAGCCAATGGACCAGATGAAACGAAGGAAGAAACGAAAGGGCAAAAATCTAGGGCGGAACGAAGGCAGGCTGAGTCTGTCCCAGTGACAGCCCCCACGCCGGAACCAGCAGCGGAACCAGCAGCGGTACCGGCGAAAAAGCAGTTGGATCAGCTCATTTATACCGGCCCTAACGTTGGCCGGGGGCATTTGCAGCAGTATGCCGTCTTCCGCGGTGGGATTCCGGCGCACGTCGCCCCGCTGATCGAGCAGCATCCGGAGATCCGCACGCTGCTTGTGCCGATCGCGGAGCTGTCCAAAACGCAAGAAAAAATCCAGGTGAAGGGAACGCATGAGCACAAGGCGTACCGGATCCTCGAAGGAGTGACAATTTAATGGCCTACAAACATGGGGTGTCTGTCATTGAGCGGCCAACGGCTCTCACGCCGCCCGCCTCTACCGGATCCGTGCCGGTTGTCATCGGTACCGCGCCGGTCAACCTGTCGCAACGAGCGACGGCGCCGGTCAATGAGCCGGTACTCTGCTTTTCCTACGATGAGGCGGTGGCTGCTTTCGGTTATAGCCACGACTGGAGGTTTACACTGAGCGAAATGATTTATTCCCATTTCGCCCTGTTTTCGATGTCTCCGATTGTGCTGATTAACGTCCTGGATCCCGCGACGGACAAGACAGCGCGCACTGGTGAGGATGTGGCGATGGTTAATAACCTTGCTGTTGTGACTGCACAAGGGATTTTGAGCTCGTCCGTAGCAGTTAAATCTGCTGACGGCGAGACAACCTATGTCCTCGGTACCGATTACGATTTGGACTACGATGGGGATGGCCAGCTCGTCATCCAGCGTATCACCGGCGGAGCGATCACTGGCAGCTCGGCGACGCTGACCGTCGATTACGAGGAGCTGGATCCGGATGCGGTGACGGCTGCCGATATCATTGGTGGCATCGATGGCAGCGGCCAGCCAACGGGATTGGAGCTGGTCAACCAGGTCTTCCCACGCTTCCGTTTGCTGCCGGGGATGGTCCTGGCGCCAGGCTATTCTGATGACCCAGGCGTTGCGGCCGTCATGGTGGCCAAGGCAGGCAACATTAATGGATTGTTCCGGGCTACGGCGATTGTGGACCTCGCCGCCGACATGAATTACAGCGATGCCCCGGCCTGGAAAGCCGACAACAGCTATTCGTCGCCGGCACAGATTGCAGCGTACCCGATGGTTAAGCTCGGGGATCGGACGTTCCATCTGTCCACGCAGGTGGCGGGTGTGTTGGCGGCCACGGATGCAGCCAATGGCGATATCCCGTATGTATCCCCGTCCAATCAGTCCTTGCGGGCGGATGCGGCGGTGCTGGCCGACGGCACACCAATGTTCCTCGGTCCGGAGCAAGCAGCCTACCTTAACGGGGAAGGCATTGTCACCGCACTCAACTTTCTAGGCGGGTGGAAGGCGTGGGGCAACCGGACAGCAGCCTATCCGGGCACCACGGATCCCAAGGATGCATTTATCCCTGTCCGCCGCATGATGGACTGGATCCGCAACACGCTGATCCTGACCTACTGGCAGCGTCTGGACGCGCCGATCACGCCGCGTCTGGTCGAGGCCATCACCGACAGCGTTAATCTGTGGCTTAACGGCCTGGCTGCACAAGGCGCGATCCTGGGTGGACGTGTGGAGTTCAACCTGTCCGAAAACCCGCAGACGGATCTGATGGACGGCATCATCCGGTTGCATGTCTACGTCACGCCACCGTCGCCGGCGCGATCGATCGAATTTATCGTCGAGTACGACCCGGCATATCTTAGCGCGCTGTTTGCAGCGTAAGGAGGGAATAGACAACCATGCAAATTCCAGAAAGATTAACTAACTTTACGGTGTACCGCGAGGGTTCAGAGTACCTTGGTGTGAGCGACATCGTGCTGCCGACGCTGGAAGCAATGACGGACACCGTTTCTGGCGCCGGCATTGCCGGTGAAGTCGATAGCCCGACGATCGGCCACTTCGGCAGCTTGACCGTTACACTCAACTGGCGCACCGTCCAGCAGAGCACGATTCGTTTGCTGCAGCAGCGTTCACATGCCCTGGACTTCCGGGGCGCTATCCAGGTGTACGACTCGGCTAACGGGTCATACCGCTCCCAGTCAGTAAAGGTGACCGTGAAGGCTGTGCCTAAAGGCGGCACGATTGGCAACATGCAACCATCATCCACGATGGGTAGCAGTAACGAGTTGGAGGTCACGTACCTCAAAATTGCGATCGACAACCGCGAACTGCTTGAGTTGGACAAGTACAATTTCATCTACCGCGTTGACGGATTTGACGCATTGGCGCAAATGCGAAATCAATTGGGACTGTGAGGGATTAAAGAATGAATACAGGACAACCGGTACCAGAAGAAGGCGTGACAATCGAAGCACCCGCCACCAGCATCTACAAGCTGCGGCGGGCGTGGTCGTTTGAAGGCGAGGAAGTGAAAGAGCTGGATCTCGATTTTGATCGCCTGACAGGGGAGGACATCATCTCCTGCGAACGGCAGTACATGCAGCAGGAAGGGGCGTCCATGCTCTTTAAAGATGCCAACAAGGAGTACCAGGCTTACGTTGTGGCCCGCGCCGCCAAGGTGCCGGTGGAATTAATCCGCGCGTTACCGGCAAAAGAATTCTCTATGGTCACGCTGAGGGCTCAGCGTTTTTTGCTCAGCTAGGCTTTGCCGGCGGTGTCGACGTGCGCGACCTGGCCGCATCGCTGGCCATGATGACGTACACGCCGATCCCGTACTTCCTCTCTTTGCCTCTGCGCGAGCTGACGGACTGGATCGTGCGGATGAATAAGCGACGGAAGGAGGATCCGAGCCGTGGCAGGAAGAGGTAGAGAATACGAGGTATCGTTTAAACTGGATGCCGAGCTGGAATCATCCTTCAAGCGTTCGTTCGGCCAAGCTGCAGACGGACTTGAGAACATCGATCGGGAGCTGCGCGAGCTCTCCCGATCGGGGAACTTTGGCAAGATGTCCCGTGAAGTAGAGCAATTCGATCGCGAAATCCGCAACGCCGAGAAGGGTAGCCGAAATTTTGGCGATACACTCAAGCGCGTTGCGGAGTATTCCGGAGCTTTCGCCATCGTCCAAGGCGTCGAGGACAGTATCAAAAACATTGGCTCTACCATTTTGGAGTTTGACGATTCAATGGCCCAGCTCGAAGCCTCAACCGGCGTCAGCAAGGCCGAAATGGCTGAGATGGAGCAGATAGCAAAGGATCTCTACGAAATACCACTTGGGGAAGGCTTTGCTGACATCTCCAACTCAATCGCCACTGTTCGCCAGGTCAGTAAGCTTACCGGTGATGAGCTGGAGAACATGAGCCGCGAGGCGATGGTCTTCCGTGAGGTGTTTGGCGAGGACATCAAGGAGTCGGTCAAAGCTAGCGACACCATGATGAAAAACTTCGGCATCACGTCGACGGAGTCATTCAACCTCCTGGCCCAGGGCGCCCAGCAGGGCTTGAACAAGTCCAATGAGCTCCTGGACTCGGCCAATGAATATGCGCCGCAGTTCGCCGCGCTCGGTTTTACGGCAAATGAGATGTTCGACATCTTCGGCGCTGGCCTTGAGGCGGGGGCTTTTAACTTGGACAAGGTAGGCGACTCGGTTAAAGAGTTCAATATCCGCTTGAAGGACGGCAGCGACGCCACGTATGACGCCCTAGCTGAGTTGTTTGCGCCAGATAACATCGTCGAATGGACGGACGCTCTCACTAAGGGTGGGAAGAAGTCCACGCAGTATATGGAGCTCGTCAGCAAGGTCGGTAACGAGACAGCGGACATCATGCTCGGCAAGCTGAAGAAGGGCGGTAAGCAGGCTAGCGATACGTTCACCATCCTCGGCAGTATTATGGGTGAAGGTGCCAACATCTTGGAGGGGCTGTCCTCTGGATCGGTCAAGGGCAGCGACGCCATGCAGATGGTGATCACCAAGCTACAAGAAATCGAGGATCCGCTCGCACGGAATCAGATCGGCGTCGCGTTGTTTGGCACGCAGTTTGAGGATGTCGAGGCATCGGTCATTCAGGCGATGGGCACCGCCCGGAGCCAGTTCGACATGACAAAGCAGACCATGGAGGAGATCGAGGCGATCCGCTTTGATACCATTGGCAAGGACTGGCAGAGCTTGGGCCGACAACTTATGACGGAGCTGGTGCTACCGATCGCGGAAGATCTCATGCCGACCCTCGAGCGCTTGGCCGATTGGGCAGTCGACAACAAGGATCTGATCAAGTTTCTGGCCCTGGCAACTCCGGCCGCATTGATTGGTAAGAATGCTTTGTCCATTGCTAGTAGCTTCTTCCAGGTCGAGAATGCGGCGGGGAAGGCCGGGCGTGGCGTCGGCGGTGCAAATACGCTACTTGGTAAGTTTGGATCCACCCTCGGCTTCTTCACCAACCCGGTGGGCTTGGCCGTCGGGGCTGTTGGCCTACTGACTACTGGAGTCCTGGCCTATAAAAAGCACCAGGAAGAGGCACGTGATGCACTAATCAACATGGGTGAGAGCCTCCAGGAGGCTAATCGGCAGTACGATGAAGTGGCAAAGAAGGCGGACTCCACAAACTCCTTGGTCGAAGAATATAGACGCTTGGATGACGTTGTTCGGAATAATACTGATGCTTCTAGAGATTTAACCACAGAACAGGAACGTCTCGCGGAAATCACTGCCGAGCTTCACGCTCTCCATCCGAACACAGTTACGCAATACGAAATTGAAAATGGATTAACCAGAGAAAAACAGGATTTGTTGAAGCAAGAAGTGACCGCAGAACAAGAATTGGCCAGATTGAAGCGGGAAAGGGAAGTACTTGAACAAGAGCGGAACTTGCCTAAATTGGAAAAGGAGATCTCCAAGCTTCAAGAACAGTCGGAGGTGCTCCTTGAACAGAAGGAAGCATTGGATGCAGCCGTTCCCGCATTTAAAGACTTTCAGGCACAACTCCAAAATATATTGAAAGCTGAACCAACAGACGAAAGAGCCGTACAACTTGAAAATCTTCGTATCAAGGCTAATGAAGTTGGTGAGGCTGTAGGGAAGAGTTTTGCTCATCTTGGTCCTGGCATGTTGGACGGCGCTACAGATGACTTGATTGCACGACGAATAGCTGCATGGGATGACTACATCTCCAAGACAGAGGATCTTGCAACTGCAAGAGCTAGTTATGAAGAACTCTACAACTCTCAAAAAGAGTTGATTGAGCTTGACCTCGGAACCACGCTCCAGCAACAGGCCGACAATTTTAAAAACTTGACAACGGAGGAGCAGACGCGATTTGCTTCCGCGCTGCAGGCTGTGTCCGATCTGAACCAACAGATGGAACTGATGCCATCTGAGAAGACCATTAATTTCAGGATGGTTTATAGTCAGATTGGTGGCTGGGGGCCTGGTGGGCCAAAGCTGGATACGAGCATCTTTGATCGACAGTATGCCGATGGTGGATACGCGGACCAAGCTTCCATCTTTGGCGAGGCTGGTCCAGAGATGGCCATCCCACTAAACAACAAACCTCGATCGCAGAGGCTGCTCGATGAGACGAACCGCCTGATGGGTCGTAATCCAGACGGCAGCCGACCCGACGCGGGAGCAGCCGATAACTATCCCGTCTATTCGGAGGTACCGCGCGAGCTTTTGGTCCAACACACGTTGGATCCACAAATTCAGGAGCTGTTGGAGAGCAGCAACCGTCCAAAAGACTTTGAGGTACAAGCCAGCAGTGCCGGACCATTGGAGCTGCAAGTCCATGAGTCGCCCAATCAGCGTCTGATGGAGGCCGCGACTCAACTAATGGAGAGTGCGTTCTCCCAATCGCAGGGCGATGCAGGCGGCACAACGATTACCTTTGCTCCGGTCATCACCGTACCCGGTGGCAGCCAGGGGGATGTGGATCGTGTTGCCCAGGCCGTGCAGCCGACCTATGAGCAGTTCAAACTATATATGCGTCGCCTGGCGCAGGAGGATCGGAGGTTGAGTTTCCATGGCTGAGTATATCACTCTGCAGGGTGACACCTGGGACGGCATATGTCACAAGCTATACGGCAGCAGTCGGCAGATGACGGAGCTAATGCAGCTCAACCCCGCGCACCTGCGGGTCGTCATCTTTTCGGCGGGCATTCGGCTCCGAATTCCAGCGGAGGCGGAGATCATCGATGACGAGCTGCCGCCATGGAAGAGGGGGCAGTGATGGCCATAAGACAAGCAATACCGGTAATCGTGTATCAAGGCGTGGATATCTCTCGGGATATCGCGCCTTTTTTGATGTCTCTGAGCTATACAGATGCGGGCAACGGGCGGGCAGATGATCTCCGGATCGAGTTGGAGGACCGGGAGGGCAAATGGAGGGGGCCGTGGCTGCCACAGCGGGGTGAGCGCATCAAGGCGTCGGTGGATCTGCTGCACTGGTATTCTGGCGTAACCAAGCGGACGCTGCAGTGTGGCACCTTTGATGTGGACACGGTGTCGCTGGGCGGTCCGCCGGACGCAGTGACGATCCAGGCTGCTTCCTTCCCTGGTAACTCAAGACTCAAAGATGAGCCGCGGACCAAAGCCTGGGAGAAGGTGACGCTGAAGCAGATCGCCACGCGCATCGCCCAGACTGCGGGCATGAAGCTGCTGTTTGAAACGGACGACATCACCTATGACCGTCTCGACCAGTCGCAGGAGACGGATCTCAGCTTCCTAAGTCGACTGATCGAGCAGGAGG
>NZ_KB899686.1 GCF_000378385.1 Paenibacillus daejeonensis DSM 15491
TACGCTTCTTGTTTTCCTTGGCCGCATGACCTAGTTTCTCTTGGAGTTGTTGAACGTTTTCCTTTGGTGTTGTTAGCCGTTTGGCATTCACTGATTCGTACCTCCTTAAGAAACGTGAACAAAGCAGGGCCCCTTTCCTCCCGCAGGTTGTGTTGTCCTGCGTTCATCAGTACTACGAGCCCCTCGGACTCCCTTCCTGCAGGCCACTCCCTTCACTTTTCAAGTTTATAGAGTACCTCTTTACGATTTTTTTTTTCGTGCAGGGGAGGGCCTCCCCAGTTCACTGCATCCTCTTTCACCCCATGCCGTTCTCCATACGCCGGAGGATTCTTCGTTGCTGCTCCAAGTTCTTAGCAACTTCCATGGTCTTCGTCCATTGTATCGGGACTCGACTTCCTCTTTTCCCTCTTGCGAGGCCTTTTTGACGACGCGGCAAGATTCACTTTATGTTACGGCCTGGTCTGTCGCTTGCCCTGTCTCCGACAGGTACTTTTGTCGATACGCTTTTACGAAAAAATTTCGCCTTACGCAAGTATCCTAGCTACGCGGGGGCTTGGCCCCTCCCGCGACCGGACTTTCACCGGCTAGAAGATGCGTGCCTCTGGGCACGCAAATAATAAAAGCGCCGGTACGGGACCGGCGCCTTTTTTCATTACGCTTTTCGTATAGTTTCTATTTGTATAGCTTCTATTCGCACAGCTTGTATAGATTCTGTTCCTACAGCTTCTATTCATAAAGCTTCTATATTCGTATTGCTTCTATACTCGTAATGCTCCTATATGTAATGCTTCTATATATAGAAGCAATCTCTCACTCCCCTCCGCTACTCCACCTGCGAGTCATGCGTGATCTCGGCCAGCAGGTGGTCCATCTCCCGGATGACCTTGTCCGACTGTTCATGCGCCTTGATTGACAGCGACGTCATTTCCTTACTGCTCTTCCGGTTGTCTGCCGCGGCTACGAACAGCTTCTCGAACATATCCGCCGCTTGATCCACATAGCCCGCGCTGGCCTGGGACTCGGAGCGTACATTGTGGACGAGCTCAACGGTGTGCACAACCGCCTCAAGAATCGACTTGATCATCTGGTTAATCTCGTCAGCGGACTTCTTGGTCTCAGCAGCGAGCTTCCGGACTTCATCGGCGACAACGGCGAAGCCTCTGCCATGCTCCCCTGCACGCGCAGCCTCAATGGTGGCATTGACCGCCAACAGGTTGCACTGATCGGCCAGTTCGCGAATGACACGCGAGACACTGCCAATCTCCCCCGCACGTGCCTGCAGCTCGATGGCCTGATTTTCCTGTGCATCTGTCTGCTCAGTCAATCGCTGGAAGGCAGTCGTTACCTGATCCAACTGCTGCTTGCCTTGGAGCGTCAGGTCTACCATTTGCTCCGATACAGCTCCCCCCTCCTCTGCCGATGTCCGCACCGCCACGACTACCTGATTAATTTCCTGCATACGCGCTTCCGCCCCCCGGATGGTACGGGCTTGGGATTGGGTAGCTTCTCGCTGCAGCACACGCGAAATTCCGAGCAGATCCGACACCGTCAGAATTCCGGCAATCCGGCTGCTGTCCGTAACCAGAACACAGTCATACAGTGTTTTGTCTTCCCTCGACAGCGCTTCTTCTATTAACAGCTGCGCCGAAGACGAAATATCGATACATAGCGGAGATTCCGTCATCAGATGCTTGATTGACTTTTCGTAATACAACTCTGTACCAAATCGCCTGCTTAGCTGCCTGAAAAAGCGGTCACGCATCACCAGCCCAACGGGCTGCCCTTCCTCAGTAGCGACCGTAATACATTCGGCATCTGCAAACTCATCGAATACACGAACGACCTCCCGGCAAGTAAAGACAGGTGAGACAACTGGACTCTGTCTGACAAATTGGCTTAGCACCCGATCGGCTGGATGATTAGCTGGATAGCCGTCTTTTTGACGATACGATACCTCTGTGACAGGTGATGCTCCGTGCGAAGCAGACGTTTCCTGATGAAGGCTCGGCTTGCTCCTCTCGATTTCCATAACGCTCGGCATGCTGCATTCCCCCTAACCCGATTAACAAGTTCCCCTATAATGTAGCGCCCTCCTATTATCTTAACTGCAGGATCGTGTTAACGAGAGGTTAAATTTGGTTCTTTAGTCTTATATCCAGGATTATTTTCAGGTTGTTTTCATAGCGAATTCATGTTTAAATAAGGATATGATTAATATAAAAGCATATTGATTAATAATTTTATTAATCCAATGGAGGTTCTCATCTATCATGACTAACAAAGCTACGATGATTGTGGACAAGGATTTTGTAATTGGCGAGGTAGACAAGCGTATCTATGGTTCGTTTATCGAACATCTCGGCCGTGCCGTATATGGCGGGATCTACGAGCCTGACCATCCGTCTGCCAATGAAGACGGTTTCCGTCAGGACGTGCTGGAGCTGATTCAGGCCCTGCAGGTGCCGATTGTTCGCTACCCCGGCGGCAACTTCGTCTCCGGCTATAACTGGGAAGACGGCGTAGGCCCGGTTGAGGAGCGTAAGCGCCGCCTGGAGCTGGCGTGGGGCACGATCGAGCCTAACACATTTGGCACGAATGAATTCCTGGACTGGTGCCGCAAGGCGGGCACCGAAGCGATGATGGCGGTCAACCTCGGTACACGTGGTCCTAACGAAGCTAGAGAACTGCTCGAGTATACGAACCATCCATCCGGCACCTATCTCAGTGACCTGCGCGCCAAGCATGGCTACAAGGACCCGCACAACATCAAGACTTGGTGTCTGGGCAATGAGATGGACGGTCCTTGGCAGATTGGTCACAAGACTGCTGAAGAATACGGCCGTGTTGCCGTAGAAACCGCCAAAGTCATGAAGTGGGTCGATCCTACGATCGAGCTTGTTGCTTGTGGCAGCTCCCATATCGGCATGCCTTCTTTCCCGGAATGGGAATCGACTGTACTGGATCACACGTATGATCATGTCGACTACATCTCGCTGCATCAATATTACGGCAATCGCGAGAAAGATTCGGCATCTTTCCTTGCGCGTTCAGTGCTGATGGATCAATTCATCCACACGGTCATCTCGACAAGCGACTATGTAAAAGCAAAAAAACGCAGCAAAAAAGATATGATGCTTTCCTTCGACGAGTGGAATGTCTGGTATCACTCCAACGAGCAGGATTCAAAAATGGAGCGTTGGCAGGTTGCGCCTCCACAGCTGGAAGACATCTACAATCATGAGGATGCGCTACTGGTTGGCTGTATGATTATCAGCATGTTGAAGCGTGCCGACCGGGTCAAAATGGCATGTATGGCACAGCTGGTGAACGTCATCGCTCCAATCATGACCTCCAATGGCGGCGGCGCTTGGAAACAAACTATTTACTATCCATACCTGCACGCATCCGTGTACGGTCGTGGCAAGGCACTGGTACCATTGGTAACCTCGCCGAAATATGACACCAAGGACATTACGGACGTTCCTTACCTGGAAGCCATCGCAATTCATAATGAGGAAAAGAACGAAGTGACGGTCTTCGCTGTAAACCGCCACCTCGAGGAGGCCTTGCCGCTGAGCGTAGATTTGCGCAGCTTCGGCTCTTGCTCCCTCATCGAGCATCTTGTGCTGGAGCATGAGGATCTCAATGCTGTGAATACCGAAGAGCAGCCAGATCATGTGAAGCCGCACAACCGCGGTTCCGCCACGATCGACGGCGGCAGCGTGACCGCACAGCTCGGCAAAGCTTCCTGGAATGTAATCCGTCTGAAAATCAACGGTTAAAGCAAACAACCCGCCTTTCTCGTTCCTTAGAACGAAGGCGGGTTGTTTCATGTTGGCATCGCGCTTCTTTACGCGCGCAGCTCCCAGCACTCGGGGTCCTGCGGCATGACGGGGGTCGTACGACCACTTTACGTCTACTTCATCTGCTGCAGCAGCTGCACTCGATAAGCCTCGCTCTCGAGCGCTTGAATTTCCTTGTATTCAGCCTCGGTCAGTGTGCGCGGCGGTCTCACCGCACTGGCGAGCATATAAATTTTGGCGCTGTCCTCTACCACCTGTGTGCGGTAGTAGGCTTCGCGCAGATTTTTGCCCGTTGTCACCAGACCGTGGTTGCAGAGCAGAATCGAGTTGTGATCGACCGCCTTCTCCGCGACCAGGTTCGCCAGCACATCTGTCGTCGGTACGACATACGGGACAAACGCGACGTCGCCGACCAGTGCCGCCTGATCCGGGAACAGCATCGGCAGCTCCTGGCTGATGGTGGTGAGCGCAATCGAATAGACCGGATGCGTGTGTACAATCGCCTTGACCGCATCGTTCACCCTGTAGCAGAAGAGATGCATTAGCACCTCTGACGAAGGACGGACCGAACCAGCCGCCACCTCACCGGTTGGAATATGCACCTTTACCCATTGCTCCGGCTCGATGTCCTCCAGCGCAAAACCGCTGGGCGACAGGTACATATCCTCCTCCCACCGTGCGCTGATGTTACCGCCTGGTCCTACAACCAGACCCTTCTCTACCGTCTTCCTTGCGTATAACGATAACTCTTCTCTGATGCTAGCCTCCGACATGCGAGTTGCTCCCTTCCATTCTTGCAGTTTGCTCATTCCTTATTTCCGCGACTATCCATACTACGTTCAGCTGATAGCCGAGTAGCCAGTCCGTCGGTGACGCAACAACTACGTTCAGTCCTTTTCTGCTACTCTCCCACCCGGCTCACCCGCAGATAACGCGCGTAGGCATCATCCCAGTAGTCGCTCGGCTGTGGCTCATACACGTCCGGTGAAAAAGAATCCGCCACCACTTGGCGAAGCTCTTGCAACGTGCCGATCTCGCCCAGCGCCTTGGCCTGCAGCAATAGGTTGCCGGCTGCTGTCGCTTCGACGGGACCGGCAACGACCGGAATGCCCGTGCTGTCCGCCGTCAGCTGACAGAGCAGCGTGTTCTGAATGCCGCCGCCGACCATATAGAGCTGCGGTGCCCGAATACCGAGCAACTGCTCAATCTCGCCCAAGGTCTGCCTGAACTTCAGCGCCAGGCTCTCCAGCACACAGCGGATCAGCTCCGCCTTGCTCTGCGGGACGCGCTGCCCCGTGCGCTCGCAGTACGCCTGGATGCGCTGCGGCATCCCGCCGGGGGCCAGGAAACCGGCATCTTCGGGATCGATGTAGCTCTCACTCCGATCCAGACCTCTGGCCAGTTCGACCATCTCCGGGTAGCTGATGGACTCCCCGTCCAGCTCCCATTGCCGCTTGCACTCCTGCAGCAGCCACAGGCCCATAATATTCTTCAGCAGTCGAATCTTGCGAAATGCGCCTGCCTCATTGGTAAACGACCAGGCCCTTGCCTGCTCCGTCATCACCGGCTGATCGGTTTCCACGCCCATCAGTGACCAGGTACCGCAGCTGATGAACACCGCTTGGTCATGCCGGGCTGGCACAGCAGCCACGGCTGAGGCCGTGTCATGCGATGCCGTAGCAACGACCGGGACCGCTGGCAGCCGCAGCTCTTCCTGCAACGCATCCGTCAAGCCGCCGCATCGGGTGCCCGGCTCGATCAGCTCCGTGAACAGACTACGCGGCAGGCTCATCCGCTCCAGAGTCCCTGCCGACCAGCTCCGCTGTCGCGGATCGAGCAAACCGCTAGTGCTGGCGATCGTGTACTCCGTAGTTCGTTCGCCTGTCAGGTAGTAGCGGAACAGATCCGGCATGAACAACAGCTTCACATCATCACCTGCTCTCTCAGCCTGCCTGGCTTCCCTGCTCGCGTACAACTGGAAGATCGTGTTGAATTGGAGCGGCTGAATACCTGTCGCTCCGAACAACTCCGCCTCCGGAAATTGACGGAACACCTGCTCCATCACACCATCCGTGCGGCTGTCCCGGTAGTGAACAGGGTGCTGGACCAAACGGCCCTTGCCATCTACCAAACCGTAATCTACGCCCCATGTATCGATCGCTATGGCATCCGGCGCCCCTTGGCCCTGCTGGCGGAAAGCGCGGATGCCTGTCTTCAATTCATGAAACAAGCGCAGAAAATCCCAATACAGCGTATCGTTCAGCTGCACCGGCTCGTTGGCGAACCGGTGGACCTCTGACAACGCCAGCTTGCGGCCATCGAACTGGCCGAGCATGACCCGGCCGCTGCTGGCGCCGTAATCGGCGGCCAGCAGGTTAAGTGGTCGGTGACTCAAGCGCAGCCCCTCCTTTACCCATCACTTAGCTTATTTGTAGAGCGGTCCGAAGGTGTTGCAAGCGCGGAAATCCGCGCCTTCCGGATCGGAGGTGCCGAAGTTGCCCCACGCCCGTGGACGGAAGACCTCGCCATCTGGTACATTGTGCATACTGACCGGAATCCGCAAGATGGAGGCCAGTGTGATCAGGTCGGAGCCGATATGGCCGTATGAGATCGAGCCGTGGTTGGAGCCCCAGTTGTCCATAACCGAGTAGGCATCCGTGAAAGCGCCACTGCCTGTCAGCACTGGTGCGAACCACGTAGTCGGCCAGGTTGGGTCCGTCCGCTTGTCGAGCGTGTCATGCACTTCCTCCGTCAGGTCCACGGTGTAGCCTTGTGCAATCTGCAGCACCGGCCCCAGACCTTTCACCAGATTCAGCCTCGACATCGTTACCGGCATGCCGCCGCGCGTCAGGAAGTCCGAGGAATACCCGCCGCCCCGGAAATATTCCGCGGAAGCCGGCCGCCAGGACGTCGCCTTCAGACAGGCATCGACTTCTTCGTCCGTGATCTCCCAGTATGGCTTCAAGACCGGCTGTCCGTCCCGACTCTGCTCACCTGTACCGTCCAGTGCCGCCGGACCGGAGTTGATCAGATGGAGAATGCCGCCCTTGGCATGACCGCTCAGCTCGTGACCCGTCACCCGCTTCACCGCATCCGGGCTCCAGTAGGTCCGAACGTCAGCGAAGATTTGTGCCGTATTGGTCAGCAGGTAGCCGAAGAGCATCGCCACGCCGTTCAAGCTGTCGTTCTCGGTCGCCACCAAATACGGCGCACGCTTGCCATTCCAGTCAAACGACGAGTTGAGGATCGCTTCCGGGAAGTCCCCATTCGGGAAATGATCCGTCCATTGTCGCTGGCCTTGGAAGCCCGAAACGATGGCGTTATGCCCCAGCGCTTCTTCTCCAAAGCCCAGCTCATCCAGCTTGGGATTGCCGACCATCAGATCGCGGATGATGAGCGACATTTTGACATTCGTCTCCCAATCCTTGTCCTTCTTCTCCCGGGAGGACTGCAGCCGCTCCGGATTGTTATCCGGGCCTTCCGAGCAGTTTTCCTTCACCCAGTTCATGGCCAGCTCGTACTCTTCCGGATCGAAGATTTCTTCCTCAATTCGCCGCGTCAGCTCGGACATATCGACATATTCGTTGCGCATGCCCAGGTAGTTCTGGAACAGCTCTTCATTAATAACCGATCCCGCGATGCCCATCGATACAGAGCCGACAGCCAGATAGGACTTGCCGCGCATCAGCGCTACAGCCAGGCCTGCCCGCGCGAATCGCAGCAGCTTTTCCTGAACATCCCCAGGAATCGATGTGTCGCCTGAGTCTTGAACGTCATGACCGTAGATACCAAATGCCGGCAGCCCTTTTTGCGCGTGGCCCGACAGGACGGCAGCCAGATAGACAGCACCAGGACGCTCCGTGCCATTGAAGCCCCAGATGGCTTTAGGCAGCATCGGGTCCATATCCATCGTTTCCGTACCATAACACCAGCATGGCGTAACCGTGATTGAGACACCCACGCCTTCTCTGCGGAACTTCTCTGCCGATGCAGCCGCTTCAGCAACCCCGCCGATACAGGTGTCGGAGATGACGCATTCCACTGCCGAACCATCCGGATAACGAATCGTCTCGCTAAGCAGAGCAGCAACCGCTTTGGCCATATTCATCGTTTGGTCTTCCAGCGACTCCCTTACGCCTCTGCGTCTACCGTCGATTGTCGGCCGAATACCGATTTTGGGGAACCCGAGCTTCCATCTGTTATCGCTTACATTCATGTCATTGCGCCTCCTCGTATTTCTGATATGCTCCCTATTCTACCGTTCCTCCCCCTTTCCGTTAACCTACTATTCTGCTGTCTTCCATGCATCAAATAGCAACAAACTAACCCTGACGCCGCAGATGCGAAGCCGCTGGAGGTGCGCTATAATGAGGATATCCATTGCAGCGGAGGACGAAGGCATGCCCAAAATCGAGATTCCCCATATTAAAACTGACCGTTTCCGGTTCCTTCATCCGCCGGAGCTGCTCTTCGCAGGCCAGCTGCTCGATGAACGGCATTTTCATACCCCGCGCGAGGCGCACCAGGACTATTGTGAGATTCTATATGTCTCGGAAGGTGCGGGAGAATTCATCATCGACGACAAGCTCTATCCCGTCCGCCAGGGGGATATTATTCTGTACAACGCCGGTGTGGCGCATGAGGAGCGTTCCTCGGTAGAGTCGCCGCTTCGAATTTTCTACTGTGGTGTGAGCAGCCTGCATATCGACGGGGTTCCCGCCGGTCATCTGTTGCCGCCGTCCATCGATCCTGTGATTCCAGCGGACAAGTATGCTTACAAAATTGAGAGTTACCTTAGCGAGATTCTGGAGGAGTGCAACGCTCAGGTGCTCGGCTACGAGACCCTCACCCAGAACCTGCTGATGTCGCTCATCACGCTCATCTACCGGATCGTCGACGTCAAGCATTCCTATCATGATTTCACCGGCAAAAGCGAGATTACCCTGCGCACCAAGGCGTTCATCGACCGCAACTATACCAAGAGTCTGACACTTAAGGATATTGCCGATACCCTGTACGTCAGTCAGCATTACCTGTCCCATCTATTCAAAAAAGACCTCGGCGACTCGCCGATCAACTACATGATCACCCGCCGGATCGACGAGGCTAAGCGTCTGCTGCTGCAGACCGACAAGCCCGTCTACGAGATTGCCGCCATGGTCGGCTACGAGAACGACAAGTACTTCTCCATGCTGTTCAAAAAAGTCGTCTCCCGCACCCCTGGCTCCTACCGCGAGCACGCACGCAAAAAAGGAAGCCAGCCGGAGAGCTGACTTCCTTTATCTTGCGCTAACTTCGCGGACTTTGGCCCTCGTCTTGTGCCGACCTTGCATCAACCAGCGCCGAGCTGCGCTAACGGCCACATAGGCGCTTATTTGTGCTTTTTTGAGGGGTTTGGAACTCTAACGGCCACAGGTGCGCCTATTATGACAAAAACACTGAGAAAGCGGCGTCTATAAGTACAATAGCTGCTTATATGGCCGTTACAATCTCAACGTACCGATTTCAGGCGAAATAGCGGCTGTGGTGGCCGTTAGAATTTGAACAGCAGCGGACTACTCCGTTCTCCGGTTACTTTTCTCATAAATCCCCTCCATATAGCCCGTCACCCGCTCGTCGTAATCCGGGTACGTGTAGCCCAGCGCCGACGCAACCTCGCGGGAGTACTTACGGAATAGGGCGCAGCAGGTTCTTTGAGCCTCCCACATCTGCGGGACGCCCTCTTGCGAGTAGGTGGCGAGCAACGTCTGCCAATCCTCCGGCGGCAGGTAGCGGTCGATGAATTTGTAGTTTTTGCCCACACTGAAGGTATAGCCCCGCTCCGCACCGATTCGCCAGGCCATCATCCGCAGCAGGTTGGGCCGGGCAATGCCGCTCAGGTGGTCGATCGCATACAGAATTTCACCGCGTGCCAACCCCTTGACGACGTAGGTGAACACGAACCAGAATTCGTTGCAGCAGTCGTCGAACGCGCGCGCCGTTGGTTGCTCGATCCAATAGCGCTGATCCGTCGGCACAATCTCGCGGTCGATCCGTCCATCCTTGTCCAGGAGCACCTCGACCAGACCGTCGCTCGCCTCAACATACGCCTCCGTCTCCTCCAGCGGAATCAACGTCAGGTCCACCTTATTGCCATCCTCAAACAGCATCAGGTACGAGAACCAATTGCCCAGCTCGGGCGGGAACAGCTCCATGTCCTCCGGCTTCTGCATCATGATTCGCTGACCGAATGCGTCCAGCCAGGCATCGTCTGCCTTGAAGGACGACAGATCAGTCACAAAAAAAGACAAGTCGTAATCCTGAAACGCATCGCTCGCAATATTGCGGTTCGTTCGCGAGCCTTCCAATGTCACCAGCCGGATCCGCTCATCCTGCTGCGCATATCCCAGCCACAAGTCCATCATGTCTTCCTTGCTTCGCATCGTCCCAACCTCCTCTTCTCCTACTCGTGAACTCCACTCACAGCTCATCTGATCTCTCTCCATTCTAGCGAATCCCGCTTCATCTTCCAACCCGGCATATAGGCAAAATCACTAGATTGTGTTACTATTATCCAAAAACGTGTTACGATTCAGGAGCGATTATCTGTTGAAGAAGTCTGGCTTTGCCGCACGCGTGCGTTCGATCTTTCATCCAGATGAACCAAATATGACCGTCATTGTTCCCGCCTTGCTGCTTCTCGCGTTGGCATCCATCATCCTCGCTGTTGGGCTTGGCCCGGTGTCAGTCCATGCCGTTACGGTTGCCAAGATCGTGGCGAGCAAGCTGTCTCTGCTGGCTTCCTCTGTCGATCGGGATTGGACGCAGTTGGAGGAAAATATCGTCTGGACCCTGCGGATGCCCCGCGTTCTGCTCGGCATGATCGTCGGTGCTTCGCTGGCAGTCACTGGCGTTGCCATGCAGGCGCTTGTCCGCAATGCGCTGGCTGACCCGTTTTTGCTAGGGGTCTCCTCTGGCGCTGCAGCCACCGCCACGCTCGGCATGCTGTTTGGCGTGTTTGCCTTTCTGGGCACCTACGTGCTCTCCATCAGTGCCTTTCTGGGCGCTGCCGCGACGATCATCATCGTCTATGCGATTTCCAGAGTCAAGGGACGAATTCACATCACCCAATTGCTGCTCTCCGGTGTCGTCATTGCGATGATCATGGACTCGATAACGAACATCATTACGCTCAGCGCTCCCAATGCGCTCGGCTTGCACAGCGCAGCCTTTTGGATGTCTGGCAGCCTGGCTGGCGCCAAATGGGCGTACCTTACCCTGCCGCTCATTGTCATGGTATGCTGCATCACCGCGCTTATGATTTCATACCGGTCGCTGAACGCCTTGACCCTGGGCGACGAGACCGCCGGCACCTTGGGCTACAATGTGAATCGGATGCAAAAGCTGCTGATCCTCGTCGCCTCCCTACTCGCTGGCGTCACCATTGCGGTCAGCGGGGCGATTGGCTTCATTGGGCTGATGGTGCCACATCTTACGCGGCTGCTCGTCGGGTCAGATCACAAGCGTGTCCTTATCGTCAGCGCCTTGCTCGGCGGTATCCTCGTCGTCTGGGCTGATGTCGTCGCCCGTATGGTCATCGCCCCACAGGAGCTTCCGATCGGTCTCCTGACCTCACTTGTAGGCGGACCCTTTTTTATCTGGCTGTTGAAGCGGAGGTCGCGCGAATGAAAGGGGATCACATGAGATTACAAGTGGAGCAGCTCAGTTTCTCGTATGACGACGATCCGATTCTGGAGAATATCCGGCTTCATGTCGGGAACGGAGAATTCGTCGGGATCCTGGGGCCCAACGGCAGCGGCAAATCCACGGTGTTGAAAAATTTGTACCGCGCCCTCAAGCCCAACGCGGGTCTGCTGCTCCTCGATGGCGAGGATCTGCTGCGGATGAATAACAAAAAAGCCGCCACCAAGCTGGGCGTTGTCGGTCAGGAGCAGGCGGTGCCGTTTGACTTTAAAGTGGCGGATATTGTCGCCATGGGACGCAGCCCGCACAAAGGGCTGTTCGACGGCGATACCCAGGAAGACAAAGTGATCGTACAAGCCGCCCTGCAGCAGACGGGTCTGGCGGACAAAAGCCGGCGCAGCTACAGTAACCTGTCCGGCGGCGAGAAGCAGCGGGTGCTGCTGGCAAGGGTGTTGGCCCAGCAAACCGAGTTTCTCATAATGGACGAGCCGACGAATCATCTGGACATCTATTACCAGCTGCAAATGTTCGATCTCATCAAGAGCTTGAAGATCACGGTGCTGTCTGCCATTCATGATCTCAATCTGGCCGCCCTCTATTGCGACCGCCTGTATGTGTTGCGAGACGGCCGATTATATACAACCGGTACCCCTGAAGATGTGCTAACCCCGGAGATGATCCGTGACGTATATGGCGTGCATGCCGACGTGACGCTTCACCCGGTGACAGGCAAACTATCCATTACGTATGTACCGGACAGCCTACAGAACTAAGGAGATTACAACTGTGAAAAAACAATGGATTGGCGGTTGGATGAGCGTCCTGTTGGCATCCAGCCTGCTCGCAGGCTGTGGTTCATCACCAACAGGCAATGAGGAGCAAGCGACCGAGCCCTCTCAGCCAGACACCTCCTATAATGAGCTGATACTGGACAATTACGGGCGCGAAATTACGATTACAGTAAAACCAGAGAACGTCCTGACCCTGGGACCGAATGCGACGGAGCTGTTTGTCGCGCTTGGACTTACGGATCTGATCGTCGGCAACAGTCTGGATAATCACAGCCGCGGCGCTCTCCCTGAGTATGCGGATGACTACGACAGAGTCCCTGAATTGACCTACGGCTCCGCCACGCGCGAGGCTGTGATTGCCAGTGGTGCCGATTTCATCTATGGCATCGATTGGGAGTTTGGCAGCGAGGGGCTGGACATCGAGGAGCTGGCTTCGCTGCAGATGACAACCTATATGAACAGCGCTTCTTCGCTGGAGGAGATGTATCAGGAGATCCGTGATCTGGGGGCCATATTTGAGATCGAGGACAAGGCCGAAGCCTTTATCGCCGATCAGGAGGCACGAATCGCGGCTGTACAAGATCAGGTCGATGGCCTTGAACCTGTAAAAGTTCTCGTTTACGATAGCGGCGGCGATGGCGTCTTCACAGCGGGTGGAACAAATTTTGAAACGTTGCTGATCGAATATGCTGGCGGCGTCAATGTGTTCGACGATATCCAGGATCAGCAGTGGACCACCGTCAGTTATGAAGAAGTGTTGAAGCGCGACCCCGACGTCATTGTCATTCACGATTATGACTCCCCGTCGCTGGAGCACAAGATTGAGGCTATCAAAGCAGACCCCGCTCTCTCGCAGCTTGAGAGTGTGCAGCAGGAACGATTTGTCGCCATTTCGCTCGAAAGTGTGCTGCCGGGCAACCGGATGGCGTATACGGTAGAAACGCTGGCCAAAGGCTTTTATCCCGAGCAGGTGAAATAGTCGAACGTTCCATAGATAATAAAATGAAAGCAAGGAGTGTTGGCAAACATGGCAGGTAACGACCCGCTATACGACGTCTGGTGGTCTCATGCCGAAGCGGAGGAAACGATGGAAGCCGAGCATGCGCCGATGTGGGAAGAAATCATCGGGCTGATCCGGGAAGATGACCTAACCGACGCAACTGTGCTGGACTTCGGCTGCAACCGTGGCGGCTTCTTGCGCCATCTGCATGCCAGAAAGCCGTTCCGCTCCGGTGTAGGCATTGATCTGGGCACGGCGTCCATACAACTGGCCAATGAGCGCAAGGGAAAATTGCCGCTGACCTATGTGGCTACGGGTTCCCCGGAAGCGTTAGCTACACGGTTTGATCTGGGGTTCTGTCTGTCGGTCATCTATCTAATCGGAGACCTGCCGGAACATGCCCATAAGGTGAAGCAATCGTTGCGACCGGGCGGCGTCTATTATGTCACCTATACCGATCTCTCGGACAATCCGAGTGCCGTGTTCTTCAAGGCCGGAATCGAAGAGCATACTTCGCTCACCGCGCATCTTCACACCTTGGACGATATTGCCTCTGCCTTTACCACACTCGGTTTTCAGGCTGAGCTGATGCGCAGAGTGCCGCGCGGGTTTGTTGCGCTCGGCGGCGAAAGCGAGTTTTTCCACTCCGTTCAAGATCAATTGAAGGCGCAGTATGAGCAGACCTACCTGTTCCGGTTTTCCTTGCCACAGACCTAAATAAGAAGCCGTTACACATAGAAGAGGAGCGCCATCCCGGTGAGGGACGGTGCTCCTCTTTTGCTAATTCTTTTTGCTTCATCTCATGATTGCACTACTACTCAAGCTCAGTCAGGCTTAATGACGCCCTTCTTCAAGATAATGTTAGCATACAATGCACTCTCGCCCGTTGCGACGATGGCATAGGCCTGCTTGGCCCGCTCATAGAACGCGAAACGCTCGACATGCTCGAAGTCCGTCCGCTCCGGCTCATGCTGACTGACGATGCGGTGATACTCGTCCCAGATCGGCGTCTCTACCGTATCGCCTGGCACGACCTCCATCAGCGCCACCGCCCGCTCCGCATAAGGATCGAGCGGGAACAACTTGAGGACCGCATCCAGCAGATCGGGAATCGCATGCCCGTCGGCACGCACCAGACGCTGCGCATGGCTAGCCGCCGGGAAATTGCCGTCCCCCAGGACGATTTCGTCGCCATGTCCCATTTCCATCAGAATTTTCAACAGCTCAGGCGACACAATCGCCGGGATTCCTTTTAACATAGGTCTATCACGCCTCCTGTACATTCGCTTCTTACAAGCCTATCATGAAAGCGTTCCCCTGCCTATCCCCGCATCCTGTCGCCTTCACTCTATTATCTTGCTTAGGTCGGAAACCAGCTCAGATTATTGCGTGCGAATCCAGACCTGCATCTCGCCCGGCTGCCGGTTGCCCCAAGCATAGTAAGGCACCGCCTTGAGTGACAGACGCTCGGTCTGCTTCGGCTCCTGCCTGTACAGCTGCCGGTCGTCCCAATCGGACACGGTCTCTGCTACGCCTTCTGCGCTCAGCGTCACCAACGATCCGCCCAGCATCGGCTCTGTCTGCTCCGTTAGCTCCGCTTCGCGAGGCAGAATGACCGACGCCAGTACCTCCTGATTGTCCTGCTCTTCCAGACAATAGACGAGCGGTCCTCGTTGCAGAGATACCTTGCCGCTGTTCGCTCTCAGCCGCGGATGCGCGTACAGCCGGACCGGCTTCATCTCCGCATCCAGGACGATCGTGTCGCCTGCTTGCCAGCTCCGCGTCACATATGCATATCCATCTCTCACTTCCGCTTGAACTTGCTCGCCATTCACGGTCAGCTTCATGCCCTCTGACCAGCCCGGTACCCGGCAAGCGATGGTGAACGTGCCCGCTTGCTCTGGCTCGACCGTCAGCTTCACTGCGCCGTTCCAAGGGTAACCACTCTCCATCCGCAGCCGGACGCTGCCTTGATCCAGCGATACGGTGGCTTCATTGCCGATGTACAGATGCGCGTAAACCGTGTCCTGGGAGGCAGTGTAAATGTACTCGCCCAGCGATGCAATCAGGCGCGCAACATTGGGAGGGCAGCAGGAGCAGCCATACCAGGCCTGACGCACGGCCTTCACGTGACGGCGGCCCGGGTTCTTGTCACTGGCTTCCGGCCAGACCTCCATCGGATTGACATAGAAGTAATGCTTGCCGTCCGCTGCCATACCAGCAATGACGGTATTGTAGAGCGCACGCTCCATCACGTCTGCATATTCACCCTTGGCTTCCAGCTGCAGCATCCGCTTGGCCCAGAAGATCAGACCAACGGAAGCGCAAGTCTCGGAGTAGTTGGTGTCGTTGGGCAGATCATAATCGAACGTGAATGCCTCCCCATGGAACGTGGAGCCAATACTGCCGGTGATATACATTTGCTTGTGAACGGTGTTGTCCCACAGCTTGCGGCAGGCTTCTAACAGGGCTTCGTCCCGGTTCAGAAGCGCCAGGTCCGCCATCGCTGTGTACATATAGACCGCCCGCACCGAATGCCCTACGGCCACGGATTGCTCTCTCACAGGCTGATGGGCCTGGTGATACGCCAGATTGGGATGGCCGGACGGGCCTTTGGTCCAGTGTCCGGTGCGACCCCGCTTCTCCCACTCCTCGACGAAGAAATGAGGCTCGGCTCCACGCTCATCAATGAAGAACTCTGCTAGCTTCAGATAACGCTTCTCGCCTGTTACCCGGTACAGCTTGACCAGAGCCAGCTCCACCTCCTGATGACCGTCATAGCCCCGCAGCTTGCCAGGCTCCGGTCCGAACCGCTCATCGATATGATCCGCGAAGCGGCACACCACATCCAGCAGCTTACGCTTGCCCGTGCCTTCGTAATACGCAACAGCGGCCTCGATCATATGACCGGCGCAATACATCTCATGGCAGTCGAGCAGGTTGGTCCAGCGGTTCCCTGGTTCCTTCACGGTGTAAAAGGTATTCAGGTATCCGTCCGGCAACTGCGCCGCCTCGATCAAATCAATCGTCTCATCCGCCTGACGCTCCAGCTCGGCATCCGGATGCAGCGCCAGCGCATAGCCGACGGCTTCCAGCCATTTGGCTACGTCGCTATCCTGGAACACCATGCCCCCATACTCGCCCTCCTCCAGACCAGCCGCAATCCGGAAGTTGCGGATCGCATAGCTGGGCTCTGCGCCCTGAATCCGGTCATGCAGCGCCTCCCACTGGTAAGGGATGACGGTATCTTTAACAAGGGCTTCATACGAAGACCAGAATTCGTCTCGAATCTGAACGTTCTTAAGGGGAAGTCCTTGCACGTCGGGTTGCAATAATTGGTTGGACTGGGTCATCTCGTTTCACGCTCCTGTACTGGAATGCCTTCACTTTACCAGATGGGCGGGAACGCTGTCAGTATGCTATGATGTATTTTAGGTGTTCAAAAATGACCTCGTTAATGAATTGCTCAACGAAAGGAGCGGTTCCTATCGCTATTCTTCAACTGCCACTAGTTGAGCCACTCACCTATCTCTCTGGAGGCCAGTTCCTCTCGACCGGAACCTGGGTGCATCGCGAGCGGACGATTGACAGCTATGAGCTGATCCTTGGCATCTCGGAGGTCATGTACTTTCAGATCGGTGACCGGCTCTACGAATTGGCACCGGGCGACGCGCTGCTGCTGCAGCCGGATGAGCATCACCGGGGGTATCGGCCTTCGCCTGCCAACCTGTCATTTTATTGGTTTCACTTCCAGTGTCCCGTCGAGCCTAGTCTCCTTGCAGAGGAGGAGGCAATAGATAAGGAACAGCCGTCTGCCGCAGGCGACGCGCTCCTCATTCCCGCCTATCTGTCTACTCCGATACCTGCCCGCCTGCATATCCTTGCACAGCAGCTGCTCCATGTCGGAACCGGGCGGTATCACCACCCGCGGTCGGCGGATTATTTTCTCACCTCGCTCCTGATTGAATTGTCGCAGCAGTATGTACAGCAGCTCCAGATGGCGGAGGAGCAAACACTCGACCACAGCTTCCCCCGTATGCTGGAGTGGCTTAGGCTGCATGCCGGGGACAAGCAGCTCACTGTCGAACGGGTCGCCGAACGCTTCACTTATAACAAGGATTATCTCTCGCGTATGTTCAAGCGCAGAATGGGCATCAATATGCTGGCCTATATTCATCGCCTCAAGCTCGACCGGGCCAAGGATCTGCTCTCACGTACGCCGCTCAATATCAAGGAAGTCGCCGACCGGGTCGGCCTGGAGGATGACAAGCAATTCATCAAGCTCTTCAAGCGCTACGAGGGCCTGACGCCCACGCAATACCGCAAGGCGTTTATTCTCACGCACATGAATGATGACTGATGCGCTGAGCTTGCGTTGATACGCCTCCAATCCAGACAGCCTTAATCAGAGCACGCTCACAGGCGCCGGCCTAAATGGGCTTGCCGCGTCTCCACGTCAAATGCCCCCACCCAGCACACGCAACGAAGCGCCATAGCTCTCAGGGAGAGCATGGCGCTTTGTTCACTTCTATTCCTGCACGTGCAGCTATTGCTTCACGGTGCGGTTCTTGCCTTTGTCAGAGTCACCGACGACCTTGTTGGTTGCCTCGCGATTGGCTTGCATCTCCTCGATAGACTTCACCTTCAGACGCGCCGCGCCTTGGTAATCGCGGGTCGGAATCAGGTTGCCGGCAGCCAGGCGCTCTTTTGCTGCTGCAATGGCTGAGCTGTATTGAGGCAGCCACTGCTCCTGCGCAACCAGCATTTCGTCGACCATCTGCCAGATTTCCTTCGGATTGCACACTGCGCCGACGAGCGGGTCCATCATGAAGGCCTGACGCAGCAGCTTATCGTCACCCTTCACTGCCGCTTCCACCGCAAGCCGCTGCACGGAGATACTGACATTACAGACGGCAGCTGGACCGAGCGGCAGGTCGCCGACGTGCGGCATCGAGATGCCATTGCCATCTACATAACCTGGTGCTTCAATAATCGCATCATCCGGCAGATTGCTAATGACGCCGCGGTTCTCCACATTGAAGTGCCCACGGTACACGCTGCCCGTCTCAAGCGATTCGATAATGTACGACCCATGCTCATACCCGCGCAGCTCGGATTTGAATTCAAAGGCCGGATCCTTCAGCCAGTTTGGAAAATCCGTCTCAAACCAATTGCGTCCTTCGGTGCAAACTCTCAGATACCCGCCGGTCTCGCCGTTGATCCAGCTGCCCAGATCGATCCAGTCCGTAATCTCTTCTGGCCGCTTGCGGTACCAAGGCACATACTCACTCAGGTGCCCATTCGATTCCGTGCTATAGTAGCCGAACCGGCGCAGCATGTCGATCCGGACCTTTTCCGTGCGGCTGAAGTCTTCATGATTTTCAAAAGCCTCCAGGAGCCCCTCGGTCAGATCTTTGCCATTATGACGAATCTGGATGTACCAGGTCTGATGATTGATGCCCGCGCAGATGATGTCCACATCTTTTTTCTCCAGGCCGTAAACGTCAGCGATCTGCTTGTGTCCGTGCTGCACCCCGTGGCACAGGCCGACCGTGCGCACGCCGCCGTATTTATTGCATGCCCAAGTGAGCATCGCCATTGGATTAGCATAGTTGAGCAGCAGCACATCCGGATGCGCGACCTCGCGGATATCTTTACAGATATTGAGCATCTCGGCGATGCCCCGCTGACCGTACATGATGCCCCCTGCGCAGAGTGTGTCGCCTACACATTGATCGACCCCGTATTTGAGCGGAATGTCTACATCGGTAGCGAACGCTTCCAGACCGCCTACCCGGATCGTACAGAGCACGTACTTGGCGTCTTTAAGTGCTTCGCGGCGGTCCGTGGTCGCTTGAATCTTGATCGACAAGCCATTCTCCCGAATATCCCGCTGGCACAGCTCCGTAACCATCTCGAGATTCTGTGCATTGATGTCCGTAAATGCAACCTCAATCTCATGAAAAGCCGGTACAGACAATAGATCCCGCAGAATGCCTCTTGTGAATCCGATACTGCCCGCACCGATAAAAGCAACTTTGAATGACATGATATTCCCTCCAAATCAGCTATTAGTATGACTGCTGGTATGAGCCTAGTATAACAAGGCATTGGAGGGAAGCGTTATCAATATCCTCACTAGATCATCAGACTACTGTCAACTATCGTCACCTGATTTAGGATAATGGCGGCTTTCAGAGGCGGTGGAGCGGCGGTAGTCCATAGGTGTCATCCCGCTATGCTTTTTGAATAAAGCATGGAAATACTGGCGACTGTTGAGTCCGATATAGTCGGAGATTTCAATGATCGGAATGTCAGTCCGGGACAGCAGCATTTTGGCTTTGTCCATTCGCAGCGAGGTCAGATATTCGTTTATCGTCCGCCCCGTTTGCTGCTTAAAAATCCGCTGCACATAGCCCGGGTGCAGACTGACCGCCGAGGCCACATCTTTCACCTGAATATCTTGGTCATAATTGTGATGCAGATACTCGATACTGAGCTTCACATAATGCTCCATCTGCTGGTATTCGCTGCTCTCGGCTTCCGCAAGCAGACGGGCCAGACGAATCAGCAGCTGTGAGAATAGCAAATGAATAAGCGTGCCCTGCCCCGAAGCCTGATTATCTAGCTCTAAGACCATACCTTTCAAGATCGCATACACTTCATCCTGATCCGTCAGCAGCCAATAGCTTCGCTGACGCTGCCAGAGCTTCGACAGCTCGTCTCCTGTCATTGCCCGCACGGAAGGTGCTGCCTCTGACGCGGGGGCAAAGCCAAATTCCACATTGAGCATCCGGCAGCCTTGCTCTACCAGGAGTCGGTGCGACACCTCGGCGTCCAACAAGATGAAGTCGCCTTTCTTCAAGGTTAGGCGATCCACAGATCGGTCCGCCCGCTGAACTTCGATCTGACAGCCACCTTGGATGATATACATGATCTCCGTAGAATGGTGATGGTGAAAGGCCATCTCGTAGCCCTGCCAATGTTTAAAATAATAAGCGAAGATGTGCGGATGCCAGTCATGCTGGAGCAATCCGTTGTCGTATAAGCTTGCTCTCATCCTCAAGCCTCCATCAAATACAAAAAAGTCAGGAGCGTATCCCCTGACCTTAGCATGCCTTACTTATGTCCAGATAGCAACTGCCAATCGCCTTGCCTACTCCGTGGTATCGATTGGTAGACTATTGCGGCTGTGCAAAAGCTCGGTGACGGTAACACATTGATACCCTTGTTCGTTAAGAGCCGGCAAAATCAGCTTGAGCGCTTCTACCGTTTCCATTGAGCCTGGGACATAATCGTGGAAGAGGATAATATCACCGTTGCGCACATGGTTCATCACCCGGTCCACAATCGCTTGTACGCCTGGCTTGCGCCAATCCTTGGTGTCTTGATGCCAAGACCATAGCACTGTCGTATACCCAAGCGAGCGAACCTTCCGGACCATCGCCTCATTATAGTAGCCGCCTGGCGGCCGGAAGAGCTTGGGCTTCTCGATGTCCATCTCTTGCAGATGCGCTTCGGTTTTAACAATCTCGTCCTGAAGCATTGTTGAATCTGAGTGTCGGTTGAAATACTTGTGATTATACGTATGATTGGCGATCTCGTGTCCCTCCCGCTGCTCACGCAGGATCAACTCCGGATAACGCCGAATTCGATTGCCAACCACAAAAAACGTTGCCTTTGCGCCATGAGACTTCAAAAGGTCGAGAATCGGCTCCGTACTGGGGGGATAGGGTCCATCATCAAAGGTAAGAGCAACCTTTTTTTCCTGCATCGGGACCTCCCAGACGATTTCCCCCTTCTTCTCATAATAGAACCGGTCCTTCTTGAGGGATGGCCCATCAAACCCATTGAGAAAAACGGCGCTGATAATCAGCAGCACTACCATTGCCCGCCGCACACGAATCACTCCTTCCGGGCAAAGTAAAAACGGGGGTTTCCCCCCGATTCGTCAAGCCGGTTTTAACGGAATGGTGCAGCTATGGCATTTGCAATGTCACGAACAACCATTCCCACATCATGGGTAAACTCTTCGACAGGACCGCCATTCATCGCGTTGCCATGCAGCGTCTGAATTCTGCCATGCAGGTCCTTATCGGAAGTAACATGCACTTTATAGCTTGCGTGCTCCTTCTGAATCATCCGCTTCACTTCTTGCTCCTTGGCGCGGACGGTCTGCTGGTCGTTGCCCTCGACGTCCAAGCCAACAACGATATCCTTGTTATGGACAACTGCCGTTGCTCTGGTTACGCCAGGAACTTTACGAGCTACCGCTGCTGCGTGCTCTGCTTTTTTCATATCGGTTTTTGCACTTTCGCCCATCTCACGAACTTTGTCCGTAGGCTGTATTCCCATGTCCCGTCCAACATCACGGCCCATCTCTCGCATGTCTTCCGTTGCGCGTCTGCCTTGCTGTTGGACCGTATTGCCAGGTGTGTTGGTATTGTTAGGGTTCTCCGTCGTATTTTGTTGCGTACATCCAGGCAGGACAAGCGCTGCGGCCAAGGTCAGGCTCGCTACCGTCCAAGTCAAGCGATGGTTCATCATACAATCACCCTCCTTTATGTGGTAAAGGTAGGTTGTGCAGATGAGTTAGGGAATATACGCCGAGACTATTCCGTCAAGTAGGTATACTCGGGAAAGGCAGCAGCCTGCCCCCAGCGCCGTCCCTGCTCGTCAATCAGGTTCCACACCGTAGCCTGTTGAATGTAAAAGCGCCGCCCGCTCTTGGCAATCCGAATGCCCGTATAATCGTCCACGAAACCGCGGGTATGTACCTGCTGAAGAAACTGCTCGCGTGCCTCTCTCTCCAAGGGCTCAGCGGTCAGACGAGAGGGTGTACTGGTGAAGCTCTCCCATGACATCTCCCACAGCTCCAAGGCTCTCGGATTGCCATAGTTTAGGACGGGGTCGGGTGCAGTATCGTGAGATAAAACGACCAGGTGTGTCCGTTCAAGCGCCTCTGCCGCATTCTGGTCTGGAGCTAGCGATAACAATGGTTTGCCAATAAGCCGATCATAACTGTCCAGCAGCAGGCGGGCATGCCTCTCTCTTGTACCGATGCCGCGTATCTCTTCCAAGAACATTGAATGTCTCCTCCCCATACCTAACTTCATTAGGAAAGGGCCTGATAGGATATCTAGCCCCACGTCACACTCTATAATAATAGCACCAAAGAAGAGGCGATTGAATTAAGGTAGCAAAATTGAATTTATGAACATGCCATCATTTAATGTGGTTTGACCGCATACAAAATGAACTGGCTTTCGCTTCTAAGACTTCGTGGCAAGCGTTACAGCCGCGCTCGAGCCCAATTGGACCGCTAAGTGCTGCTCACGAGAGCGTCGATTCATTAGCTGACCCCAAGGGAGAATGTGCTAACGGCCACCAGAGCGCTTAATCGTAAAGAAAATGGACGTTTAAAAAGCTAACGGCCACAGACGCACTTATTTGCTCTAAAACTAGACATTTTGGCTGAAAACGCGTGAATAACGGCTTTCCTGTCCGTTAGAATTGCAAATGGCATGTTTAAGGCCTAATAGGTGCTGTGGTGTCCGTTACAGCAAAACATGAATCCTGAGTGATGCGCGATAACCGATACAGTATTAATCGACACTCTCCTCACAAGCGTTAGAGCCATCCCCAAGCTGCCAGGTAACTCATGAATAGATACAACGAGATGTCCTTCCGTTATGTTTCTGATATTCCATTAATACCTATTTTCACAACAAAAAATCCCCTGCAGCGCAAGGGATTAAATTTAATTAAGTGGAGCGGGTGATGGGAATCGAACCCACGCCATCAGCTTGGAAGGCTGAAATCTAGCTGTATCTACAACTGTCAGAACCATTAAAATGCTTAGTAAATTAACAAAAATGATTCCCTTTACAATCCTATGTTGTCTAACTAAGTCTGAGCAAAAAAAAAAATCTGCCCCATCACTGCCCCATTAACTTTCATTCTTTTCTAAGCCCTGGCTCTCGCTAGGGTTTAGATTTTTTTACCAAACTTATTTCAACAACATGGCCATTTTTCTATCAAGGAGCATAATTGTTTCAGCTTCTCCACGGTCATTAAATGTAGCCGAGAATTGATGCGTTTGTTCATCCATAATCGTCTCTCCAGACGTTCTATCTAAAAATTTATTTTCTTGAATATCATAGACATATTCAAGATTTTTCTCACTTTCATTCCAAGGATGCTTTTTTCCGTACAAATCGATGATTTCACTTTTCTTATCCCATACCTCGCTTCCTCTTGCCGTTCTATAAACTCCTTTAGAATCTGCCGTCATTCGTATCAGTGCTACTATATCATCGCGATACTTGATATCTAGTCCTGATTCGTATTCTATTGAACCTATTATAGTTGCCTCTCCCGGTCCAGCGATCTCTTCCGCTTCCAACCGATCCATTCCATAGCAAATTTTTTCCTCTTCATTCGACAACTTGACAACGCACATGTCAGCAGCCGAAAATTTGTCGGGAGCAAAATCTCCGCCCCCGCTTGAGCATGCACTGAGCGAAACGGAAGCCGCCAGAAGCAACATTATTTTCTTCATTGTATTACCTCCGATAATTAATGGATACATTTTATCATCATTATCGGTTGGAATGGGAAAATAATGTAATCCCATGACAACAAAAGCCCCGGCAGCAGCCGGGGCTCATCGATATTTATTTCGTCAATTATTGGGGCAAGGCTCAAAAGCATAGATAACTCTGGCTACCCCGGCGTCCCGATCCCACTCTATGTAGTCGGACTGCTGCAGCTCAGCCAGTGCATCCATGATCGTCTCCATATCCCGCTGGGACATTCGCAACAGTTCCAGGTAATCCATTTTAGCTGGATCATGTCGGTTGCTGTTAAATAGGACCCGCAGTAGTTTGCGAGCGTTGTCGCTCAGCATGGCTCCACTGACTCGATGTCCGCCATCCCGATCCAGTAACCTGCAACAAGGATACGCTGCCGCTGGACGTGGATCCGCTCGACATGACCCGTTACTAACTGCTGCTCATACGGATGGTAGACTCTAACCTTTACTGCCGTCTTGTGCTCCTGGGACTCCAGCAAGCGCTGCTGGATCTGCTCAATCTCTTGCTCATCCAGTTCAATACGATTACGCCGCTTTAACTGACGCCGCTGCTCCTGGTGCTTGGATCGATGCTCCGGCAGTATCATCCGGCTCGACTCCCAAAGACCATTCCCCTCAAGCTTCTTTACCATGAGTCTTCCCCTTTCTCCTAGCAGACAGGACATTGGCCACAATCAGCACCCGCTGCGCACCAGCCTTGTGGCAGTACACCCTTGCCCGCCCATCCCTCACACTCCGTATCTCAACCACTCGCTGACTAAGCTGGCCATGCCGATCCAAGTATATAATCTCCGCTGTCTCGCCTGCCCATTTCTCGATCACGACCAGCCCTCCCGAACGTTTGTTTCTATAATTTTAACCGAACGCTCGTTCGTAAATCAAGAAGAAAAAAGAGCCATCCGGATTATTCCGTTGGCTCCTTAATATGCTCAATAACCTCCGACACCTGGCAATCAAGAGTGTTGCAAATGTCGTCGATAATCTTTAACGCCACATATTCATCCTTCCCCATTTTCGCCAGGGTAGATGTCGAGATCTCTGCTTGTATCCTAAACTCCGTCTTTGTCATCCCTTTATTCACCAACTGCCGCCACAAAGGTTTATATGTTATAGCCATCTTAACACCCTTCCTCCCAATCAATATATTTGTATTCTAGGATATTATATAAGAGAAGTCAAATAAAATGTTTGACTTTATGTTTGACATCGCTTATAATATATTTAGGAAGTCAAACAAGAACAACTTCCGGAGAGGGTGAAAGAGAATGGACAAACTGACAAGCCGAGCATTTGAAAAAATGCAAAAAAGAGAACACCTCCTACGGAGCATGCGCGAACAGATGGCACTGGGGCGCATGAAACGGGAAGTGTTCCGGTCAAAAAGCTTGGAAGTCATCGAGAGATACCAACTCACCGATGACGAACAACGGGCTTACGACAGACACGCCGAAATGACGCGTCAACGTAAGCAGTCCTAGTAAAACGGAGGGAGTTAGCGCTCCCTCCTCCATCCTAACACAAAATGGAGGATACAGACAAATGTCAGAACAACAATTTGGATATAAGCTGTCGATGACCGAGGACATGCGCTCTGCTTTGATGCGAGCGGTTGTACACCGGCAGGAACGGGTCGAAGAGATGCTGAAGATCGTCTCCTCCGATCAATGGCGAAAGTCACTGGAAGATGAGCGCGCGGGTCTGGAAAAGTCGCTTGAACTGCTTCTCCGGGCCGATCTCGTAAAAATCTAAACAAGGGCCTCCGGGCCCTCCCCTTGGAGGGATGAATATGAACATCGGTGACATCATGACACCGGAGGAAGTAGAGGGCTGGATTAACGTTATGCCACCCGCAACTCAACAAGCCGACCTTGTGCAGCTAGGTGAGCCCTACACCCACAGGCCGGATGCTGAAGGGCACTGGCGGGCGACCTACCCAACGGCCGTAAAGGTAGCCGGTGAATGGCGATACATGGGCAATTGCTTTAGGGGCCAAACGATCTGCAAATAATACTGGGGCTTCTGGCCCCTCCTGGAGGGATAGAAACGATGGAGGTATTAACTTATTACTTATCTGTGGCATCTATAATTATCAGTTGTATCGCCTTGGGACGGACAATTCCACGAAAAAAATAGCCGGCGGGCTTACGCAGGGAGGGAATGGGATGGTAGTGCGCACGAATGAGAACGGATTTAGAGAAGTTGAATTGGATGCAGCAAGCGGCGGAAGGATCGTCATCGCAGACTACGGTAAAGAATACGTAACCGACATCGGGTCGGTATCCAGTGTCAACGTCCACGGGCTAGGCGGAGCCGAATGGATACGGAGCGTGGAAGATATCGAACGCCACGTTAAGGACATCGAAAACACACGCTGGCTGTCAGACGAGGAAAAGCGCTCCTGTATCGACTTCCTGCGAAGTATCGCTGAATAAATAACACGGCCCTTCGGGGCCTTAATGGAGGGATGGACATGAACATCGAAGCAATCCAGCAGGCAATCAGCCGCGACCTGACGGCCGCTGAGCGCCGAACCATCGAGTGGCTAGCCGGGTGGGAAAACGAGACGCAAAAGAATGTCATGACGCTGATCCTAGCGGCCAACTGGCAAGGCAAGACGGTGAGCCAATGAAAGGTCTGCGACACTTGGATTACGCTGTCTACGGTGATAAGCTGCTGGTCCCGATGATTCTGCTCACTTCCGACGGCTGGGATCAGCTTATTGATGATGAGTTGGCCGGGCGGTGCCGACTTGTTGAAAAGCCACGAAAACGCAAATAGCCGACCTTAGCGGGTCGGTTTTTTGTTAGGATAGAATCAGTTGGGTTTGCTAAAAATACACGAAACTACAAAGCAAGGGGGTAATAAAATGTTAATTAAATTGTGTCTTATCATGACGATCGTTTTTTCTGGGCAGTTCACTCCTGCAATTAAAGCCGACCAAAGCCCAATCGATGACGGTCACCCAATATTAGGACCCGTGAAAAGTTTTGAAGACAAATTTTCAAAAAAAGTTTTGTTGCCGAAGTACATTCCATTTAAAGGCGAAAGTTTGAGAGCTTCATATAGTGAAGACCAAGAAAATGTTACAGTGACGTACTATAACACACACACATATCAGATGATGAACGTAATGGTTTATCCTGCTAAAAAAGAAATGAGATTGTCACAATCCGGTGATTACAAAGAAATTAAATTAGCTAGTGGTGAAACGGCTTTTTACTTAAGCAGCTCCCACATGGTTGCAAATATGATACAGTTCGTGAAAAAAGATTTGGAGTATATTATCGGAGTTTCTAAGCCCGTTGACTTGGAAATGTTAAAAAGAGTAGCGGATTCCCTAGTATATAACAAAAAAGCCCCCACCGACGAAAGTCAGTGAGGGCAACAAACAAATATTTATTAATCAAGGTTCCCCTTTTATCTTTTGATGAATAGAATGATATATCACCTCTCATCCATCACAGCCCCCTTACCATAAAATGAGGGGGCATTTTTATGCAACAAATATAGATGCCGTCTTCGTCTCCCCGTCCCAGGCTGCGGTACCGCCCAGGACGTCGGCGACTGCCCGCAGGGCTACATAAGTCACACCGTCGATAAGCTGGCCGTAGACCGGCTTTCCGTTGATGCTGGCCGTCTTGGTGACGTTGTTCCAGCCTACGACTGCCCCGGCCGCCTCACCAGCTGACCGCAGCGGAGCAAAGGCGCGGTTGTCGATCAGCAGACCATTGGCCACCGGCTTTTCGTTGACCAGGACGCGAGCTGCTGGATACTGCGGCGCGATTGTTGCAGGTGCGGCGACATCAGCACGAAACTTGCTCATGCTGATAACCGGGCAGGCTTTCCAGCTGTATCCGGGATACTCGCTGTGCCCTTTGACCTCTTTTGCCGACGGGATCTGCGACTGCAGGTACCACACGAGATTGATTGCGGCCTGATACTGCGCTGCTGTCGGCTTTTGTGTCCTGAAGTCGCCGACCAAGCAGATCCCAAGCGCGTGCTTGTTGCTGTTGCCCACGTGAGCACCGACTTGCGTCCAGTCCAGGCACTGATAGACGGTACCATCCTGCCCAATTACGTACGTATATCCGATGGCTGCCCAGTTGTTGGTGAACACATGATAATTAGCAAAGGCCAACGGGGAACCAGATAGCGTCAACGAATTGTGAATGGCCAGGGATCGGATGGCCGACAACAAACGCTGAGCATAACGCTTGGTCTTGTGTACCGGCAGTTTGCCACGCAGGTCAACGATCCCCTTCATTCGACTGCACTCCTCTCGCTCCCTGCTTCACCAGCTCATAGCCGTAGACCGCCACGGCCCCGCACAGGAAGCCCTGCAGGTAAGACAAAGTGCTGTTACCCAGCAGCATGACAGCTAACAAAATGGCGATACCAGTCACAATGTAGACGATGCTCCAGTTAGGGACGTGCGGCGTTACCTTAAGCATCCCGCCGAGGATCCAGCACACCACTAATACAATGCCGAGCTGGGGATCCAGCAACTCCTCGATAACTTTCCATTCCACTCTAATCACTCCTACCTTATAAAGTTGACCCCGAAGACGTAGGCTACAATAATGAAAATTGTCCCGCCAAGGACGTATTGCAGGAAGGTCATCCATGATTTCAGCGTGGTCTGACGCTCCTCCGAACTGTCCTGCTGGGCAGATTTGATCAAGTCCGCATTGTCACGCTGCATCTGCTGCATCCAGCTGAACAGCTTGCTCTCTAGTTTGTCGATTTTTTCGCCCAGGCGGTCATACTGTTGCTGCAGGCTCCTGGAAAGCTCCTTCAACTCTCGGAGCTCCTCAGCGTGCCTGGCACTATTTTTTTCTAGCAAATCAATCCGCGCTTGGACGGCCAATGCCTCGGTTGAAGCTTTGAGCATCTCTGCTTGATATTGCTGCAGTTGCATCTCCATTGCCTGGATCCGCTCTGCTGTCTCCTGACTGATCAAATTCACACCCTCACCGCCCTCCATGAGTTCCCCCTTACCAAATTAAAAGACCCCGCGAATGCGAGGTCCTGTTATTTCTGCTTCTTGTTCTCAGGTATCTTAACTGAATTTGCTATGGTTCAGGATTCTTGTTCTATTCTATAGTTCTGCTATTTCCAAGCGGTTGTTCCTGCCCTGAATGTTAGCAACCATGGTGCAAGCTTTCGGTGACCTTAGAAGAATTCTCCGGCCGCCTAATGGGTTAGTTGAAACTATCCTCGAAAAGAAAAGTACATAAGTACGCATACCATCATATGGAACCACAAAATTAACTAATTTCGGCATTGCACTTATTCCACCCTCAAACCCAGAATCCAATTCTATTGTGATAGTATCGTTCACCGCCCACGTGCCATTAAGCGTCACATATCCTGAAATCATGTATCGTCCGGCCCTCGGTATGTTAAAACCATTGGTGCTCATAAATGCTGCTGAATCACCGTGTACAGTGGGCGTACCGAACATACCGGTTAAGATATTATATAAGACATTTGCGCCTATCGCTCTATCTTCGTCACCTTCTTGCAAAATGACAATTGAGAATTTTGGAGCAGGGGGAGGGATTGCCGCCACTGCACTTTGCACGAATGCAGTGGTCGCCAATCTTGTGCTATTCGTTCCGGCTACTGGTGTCGGTCCCGTTGGATTACCAGTAAATGTTGGGGATGCCAAACGGGCAAATGAAGACGCATGTACACCATCCAGCATGTCGGCGTTCAAACTGGGAATTACAGTTGTAGAGTCAACTGAAAAAGGTGGTGTGCCGCTAGGTTGACTAAATGTTGTACTCACAAATGTCGGACTTGCCGTTGTTCTTAAATCCTGATCAACATTGATTGCTCCTGCATTCCAAGCCGCCTTCTCTGCGTCGGATACAAAACGGTTGTTGGCGTCCTGCGTGATGATCGAGGCCGGATGGGTGGCGGGATGGACATAGTTGTTCGCACCCGCAGCGACGCCATCAAGCTTGACCTTGTCCCCTGCACTCATCAACCCATTCCCATTCGTTGTTACCACCGACGTGCCCGCCTTAGCGTTCCACGTCGTCTTTTCATTGTCGCTGACAAAACGATGACTCGGATTTTGCACTACTCGTGTTGAGTCGACAGACGGGTTCCCATTGACAATACTCGTCCCCGAGGGCATAACTTGTCCAGTGCCAAGTTTGAGGGCGAAAGTATCGGCGTTGATTGCAGCTATCAAAATCATATTAGGGGTAATCATCCCCGCAGTAAGTGCCGCATAATCTGCAATCATGAGCGTAGCTGTTATGGATCCAGGAGTATGGACAGCATACAGCGTGTGCCAATCTGTCGGGTTAAGCGGAATGCCCAAGTCAGCAACTACTGTAACAGATGCAGAGCTTCCGATACCCGGTATGACAGTCCCAGCCGGGGGAAGTTCTATATTAAGATAACCTGCAGGGTTGATTGCCTTGTCCATAGGAAGCACAATAAATCTAGCTGACCAAGTAAAGTGCAAATTGTTCCATAGGATGGATCCCCCGCCAGCTAGAATGTATTGTGCTTGGATATAGTCCCCGATCTGATTAACTGTTGTTGACACCGCATCCACGTCCTGCTTACGGGCGACGTGGCTGTTTGCTGTGGGCGCGCTCACGTTGGTCTGACCGTTAGCGTCGCGCTGCATGAGCGAGTTGGCCGTGCTGGAGCTGGTGGACTTGTCTAGCTTGTCTTTGTCTGCTGCAGACAAAAACCCTGCTACCGAAGCCGTCGCGGCAGCATGTGCCGGCCCGCCAGCTCCGACGTGTGTAAGAGGAGCTTGCTGGACGTTGTCGACATTGCCCAGGCCAACGTCAGCCTTGACCAGCGCGACCGCCCCCGTCTTGCCGGCGACGCTGGTTACAGTGTTGACCTGGGCGCCGGTAGCGATGCCGCCCAACTTAGTCTTCTCGGCTGTCGTATAGTCCTCAGTGGACAGTTTCTTACCAGCCACCTTATCGACCTTGGTCTCCATACCTTGCTGGAAATCCCTCAGAGACACAAAGGCAAGTGACTCATCGATCACGGCGTTTACAGTTGTCGCATTGCCGATGATGACAATCATATCAAGCTGCTGCTCGATGATCTCCGATCCGCCCCCTGCAGGGATGTATTCAGCTCCTGCGCCAACGTTTCCATAGCAATAGAGTATCTCACCGATGTCCGGATCCTGCGCGAACAAGCCCCACTCCCTAAAATAAAAACCCGTAGTCACGCCGGTATTAGTAAACGGCGCGCCGATCGTGTGGCGTCCCGTGCTGGAGGGCTGCGACTTATTGAGTGTCAGCCACATGACCGGTTGGATCAGATTGGTCATATCTGCAATCTGCTGACCGCTCATTTGACCGCTACCAATCCGGAAGCGGGTGAAAACGAGCTGCGCCCCCGCCTGCGCCTTGGCCTGCAGCGCGCGTCCTCGGTTGGTTATCTGGATATTCGTAAAATTAGCCATGCTTATACCACCTGCCTTGCTGTTAAATGTTTGCCGATGTGAGCTGCGATCCCGAACCGCAGATTCATGAAACCTTCGGTTGTGATTTCGATCGCTTCAAGCCAGCTCCGTTCATTTTTAACGGAGTTGATTGCGGCCAGAAATTGCGCTGCTCGATCGGCATTTGCCGATGGGTCGCTTGTACGCACTCGGAAGTAGCCCGGCTCCCCACCGTATTCATACCACTCCACCACCGTTCCGCTACCGAAGATCGTGGAGATGAGCTCATTGACGGCCGATGGCGTCCCTTTGCGCTTATGCCAGCGCAGGCTAAACCGGACGAGGTCCTGCTTTTGCTCGAGCGGCAGCTCCGGATCGTAGAAATCCACGTGCAGTTGCCAAGCCAACTCATCAATCAAGCTCTCATCGAGCTGATCAATGTTGGCCAGGAGCGTCAGCCTTGGAGTCAATGCGGTAATCTGTTCTAGCTCACTATCCAGCGCCTCCGCTGCAGCACGCACGTTGGGATCTGAGCGGAGGTTAGGCGGGATGAGATCAATCAGTCGTATTTGCTCCACATTAATCATCCTCTAGCCCTCCATACGTCACGGTGATGCCGCCAGCGATGGCGACGTCTGTCTCATCCACGGCGGTAAAGACGGGGGACGCAATCTCCACCCGGAGCGCACCGGCATTCATAACCCGGCGGCTCAACTCACTCGGGTTGATGTCTCGCCCGATCCGCGACTTTTGCCACAGCACATAATCAGTAACTGCCTGCTGCACTGTTGCCTGGATGGCCACGGATGATGTTGCGTTGCCCTCCGCGATCCAATACGTCAGGTTGATTTCATACGTGATTTCGTCCGGAGCCAGGACCGTCACCTTATCCGTGAGCGGGCGAATGCGCTGGTCATTGACCACCTCATCAACGGCAGACAGGATATCAGGTGTCGGCAACTCTCCTCCGGACATAAGTACGCGGATCTCCACCTCCACCGGCGCGGGAGAATAGACCAGGACGTCAGCAATACCCGGGCTGGCCGTACGCGCCCAATACTCGTAGGCACCGCGAGGGCCAGCGACGGAAAACCGCTCCGGCGACGTATAAATACGCTCACGATAGGGGTCGTCCGCCTCGACGTCAGTCCCTCCCGCGCTCTCCGTCACGTTGGCCACGCTGGCCACGTAGGGGAGCGGGTCAACCAAGATATTGATCTGGCCCGGTACATACCCGTTCCCAATCTCACCGGCCTCCAGGCATATGGAGGTGACCTGTATCGACAAGATGCCCGGCGGGATCTCCACGGGCTCCATCGTAGCAAAATAAAGTTCTCCCCCTGGGCTCGTCCGGGTCCCCTGCGGGATAATCGCCGTTTGCAGGAGAGGCGCAGAAAGATCGAATTGCATCGTCGTCCGGGCAGCACCCTCTGGCAGCCGCACCGTCTCCACCAGCGCTCCCAGGTGATCGAGCATGGGGCCGCGCGCGTACCGCAGCAGGTTTTGCTTGGCTGAGTCGTTGATCAGCACACGCTGCTGGATAATGACGTTGGCCATTGCCATCAAAAACAACCGCACCGGGTCGCCAGGAAACAAGCGCCGCCCGCTCATCGCCTCGTAAACCGTGATAATGTGGTTCCGGATCTCCTCCGGATCAGTCCCAACAAACTGAATGTCGGGCAGATTAAAAAGATTGCTCATAGAACCACTCCTTCTCCCAGGCGGATCCTGACCTGCGGGATCAGCCGACCCTCCAGGCCAATATGCGTATAGGTGATCTCCAGCACCTCAACCCGCGGCTCTAGGAGCTGTAACGCATCCACGACCTCGGCCGTCATGCGAGCCTGGGCGATCTCCATCGGCGCATCAAGACCGGTCTGAGAAAGCCCGAAGCCACGATCCAGCGGCACGGTCCCCTGCACCGTAGATATGATCGTCCGGACGTTCTGCAGGACGGCTTCCAGACCCGCTGCTCCAAAATTAACTGCTGCCGGGGCGCCCGTCACCACATGTTCCATTACCATCACCTGCCTTATACATATTCTTTAAGCGTCACATCGACGGCCGCGACAAGCAGCGTCCCCTTGCCGTCAAATTTCTGCCACTCTTGGCCAACCGTCTCGATGTACCACTTGCCCGCACCCATCGGTACGCCTCCGATGATCAGCTTCTCTGTCCGGCCTGTCCGGCAATACTCCGTCAGTTTGGAAAGCTCATTCCGGGGTTTTACGCCCATGGAAACGTCAAAGCGCATCCCAAACGTGATCTCGTCCTGTCCGGGACCGATGTACTGCGGCCGTGGGTACCGGCCGTAAATCTCATGCGTCGCCCAACGGGCAGAGCTGCTGCGGCTGAAGTCGGTAAAGGTCCGGACGGTTTTGTCCGACACGGTAAAAATGAGCGGGCCAAACGATCCAATCATGTGCCTCCCACCCGTCCAAGGCAGTATCCTGTCTCCAGGCCCGAGCTGAGAAATACGCAAAGCACCGTCTCCCCTACTGCAGGCAGTTGGACCTCCATCCTGACAGCAACTGGCGAATCCGTAATCACTCGTACCGGCGGATAGATGATCTGCAGCCAGTCAGTGACGAGATCCTCCTGGTCCTCAATGACAACCTTGACGGCCTGCCTCTCCTCACTCCTGGTCGAGACAGTCCCCACTCGTATTTGATTACGCATCAGTAACCCAACACCTTTCTGAGCTCAATTTGCGTCCGATACCCGCTGCCGTCGACCGTGTGCGTGGCCACCTCGATAAAATACTTGTCGTCGAATTGTCCAAAGCCCTGCAACTGTACCGTGCAGCCCTGCGCCAAGGCATAATCGCCGATCATCTCCAATCTGGCAATTTGGGCCTGCTTGTTCCGCTGGCGCAGCTCATTGCGGGCCTTCCGGATACCTTCAGCCACCGACTTGATCCGCTCGTTCAGCTTGAGCGTGGGTCCAGATGCTCCCGGGATTCGATAGCTTCCCTTGATCGTCGTCTTTTTCCCTTTATCTCCGGTATCTATATAGGCAATCTCGCAAGCGGCGTAAGACGCTCCGATGGTTTGATACTCAAAGCTATAGGAGAGCACAGGGCTCTCCGTTCGCTTGATGGTCCGGACGGGTTTCAT
>NZ_KB899687.1 GCF_000378385.1 Paenibacillus daejeonensis DSM 15491
TGAATTTTGAGTTTCAACGAAGGGGCGTAGGGATGCTGTCCACGCCCTGAGTAGAGAAAAGCGCATAGTGCATCAGCAAAGGTGAAATCAATCTTTTCTTCGATCGCGCTCCAAAACGGGTGCCGGGGTAACCTCGAATAGACCATATGATCTGCAATGCTTAGTTGGTCAAAGGTTTTGTAACGGACACTCGTTTTCATTGAGCTTCACTCCTAAGTTGGTGATTTTTCTCTATTATAGCGAATGAGACTCTTGCTTGCAGTTATTCACATTAAATCGACAGTCACATATAAGCCGCTATTGCACCTATTGGGACCTAATTTCTCGTGTTTTCACTATAATAAGCGCACTCATGGCCGTTAGAAGTGGGAGCGCTGCAAAAATGAGGAAATAAGCGCCACTGTGGCCGTTAGAGCGACAGCCCCGCGCCACGCCCTCGGCGAGCGGATTAGGGCGCCACGCCCGCGCCGCTCCCACGCTTCGGCGCGTGGATTATCGCCGAGTGGGAACGAGGTAACCCCGGCTTACGGGCCACGCCTTTCAGCACGTGGATTGTCACCGAGTGGCACCGAGTGGCACCGAGCCGTACTACCGCGCCACGCCCCTCGGCACCACGCGTGGCTGTCAGACAATGTATTAGATAGGAGGAGCCATATTGACTACAGAACAGAGCATTAAGCTAGTGCGCGCTGCCGCGAATCCGCTCATCGCTCCGAAGGACGTCACCCCGTCCTATCCGGACTGGGAGGTGCTGGGCGTCTTCAACGCTGGTGTGCACCAGGTGCAGGGAGAGACCGTCATGTTGCTGCGGGTCGCAGAACGGCCGCAGCAGACGGATCCGCAGCATGTCCTCATCCCCGTTTTGAATACCGAAGGCACAGCCGAAGAGCGTCAGGCGCAGCCGATGACGATTGTGGCACTGGACCGGGAGGATGCCGCGCTAGACTTCAGCGATCCGCGTGTCGTCAGTGACCAGGAGGGTAATACCTTGTATCTGACCTCGATCTCGCATCTGCGGGTCGCACGCAGTCGGGATGGCATACAATTTGAGGTTGATCCGTCGCCGACGGTGCTGCCGGAAGGTCGGATGGAGGCGTGGGGCATTGAGGACCCGCGTGTTACTCTGATAGAGGACAAGTACTATATCACCTATAGCGCCGTCTCGGAAAAAGGTGTGGCCGTCGGCTTGATGAGCAGTCCCGATCTGCAGACGTATAAGCGGGAGGGGCTGATCCTGGCTCCGACCAACAAGGACGTGGCCATCTTCCCGGAGAAGATCGGCGGCAAGTACTGGATGCTGCACCGCCCGGTGCCGGAGGGACTGGGTTCGCCGGAGATGTGGGTGGCCGCCTCGCCAGACCTGATCCACTGGGGTGATCACCGTTTCCAGATGGGCCTGCGGACGGGCCTGTGGGACAGCGCCCGAATCGGTGCCGGATGCGTACCGATTAAAACCGAAGAAGGCTGGCTGATTCTGTATCACGGCGCGGATGATCAGCATAATTATGCCATGGGAGCGGCTTTATTGGACCTGGAACAGCCCGACCGTGTCCTGGCCCGAATGGAGCAACCGCTCATGGTGCCGGAGGCGGAATATGAGACGAGCGGGTTTTTCGCTAACGTGGTCTTCGCCTGCGGTGCAGTCGTGAAAGGTGATGAGATCATCATGTACTACGGCGCTTCGGACGACACGATGGCGGCGGTGTCGTTCAGCCTCAAGGAAGTGATGGAACAACTACACCAGACTCGACAGAAAGGACTGGATGAATCGGATGCGACAGACAGCTAGTGAATTGCAGACGGTAGAGGAACTGCTCGCGGATTATCGGAGTGAGGGCGGCAAGCCGCTGGAGGCTGCCAAGCTGCAGATGGTCGGGGTGCACGGCAAAGACGTTTATAATATTGCAGGACCCATTAAGGATGATGGGGAATGGGTCATCCCTGGACGCGTGGAAGAACGGGATAGTGAAATGTCGGAGATTCATTTCTTCGTGCAGCGGGGCGAGGTATGGGAGCCGCGTCCCGGAGCGCCGGTGTTTGCCCTGCAGGACCCCTTCTTCACTCGCATTGGCGACGAACTGGTCGTCGGGGGGGTGCAGACATTCCCACACCCGGAGCGTGCGGGCCATCTCGGCTGGCGCACAGTGATGATGAAGGGAGCAACCATCGCGCAGCTCAAGCCGTTCTTTCAAGGGCCGGACTTCATGAAGGATCTGCGAATCGTCGAACTGGATGGCGGCCGAATCGGCGTATTCACCCGACCACAGGGCGCCAAGGGCGGCCGGGGACAGATCGGCTACACGGAAGTGGGCAGTTTGGCGGAGTTATCCATTGAAGCGGTAGATGAGGCACCGGTATTCGACCAGTTCATTATCGAGGAGTGGGGCGGCGCCAACGAGATCCACCGGCTGGCCAATGGCAAGCTGGGCGTACTCGGGCATATCGCCAGCTTTGACGAATCGGGGAACCGCCACTATTACCCTATGGTGTTCGCAGTTGAACCGGGGACGGGGATCAACACGCCGATGGAGATCATCGCGGAGCGGCAGGATTTTCAGCCGGGCCCGACCAAGCGTCCCGACCTGGTGGACGTCGTGTTCAGCGGTGGTCTGAAGCGGCGCGGGGACGGCACGGCCGAGCTCTACGCTGGCACCAGCGATGCCGAGGCGCAGGTGCTGCGCATCCCGGATCCGTTTTTGAAATACGAGAAGTGAACCGCTGAACAAAACCAAAGGCACAGTCAACTCTTAACCGAGCGGGCTGTGCCTTTTTCTTGGGGCTATGCTAGGGTGTGAGACCGAGCGGTAAGAAATATGTTTGTACCAGAAATTTGTTTGTCAGGTGTAAAAATATCGTTAGGAAAGGGTGCATAGTAGAATTGATTGCTTAGCGATTAATGTCTGTATACGTCAACTTTTCGCTTTGCTACGCTACGAGTGTAGTTAATCCTTAGCAGGGGAGCGATAGGCGTTGTTCAAAAAGAATCGGAATCGGGTCATGGGTCTGTGTCTCAGTCTTGCCTTGATTGCGGGCTGGCTGCCTGCACCTGAAGTTGAAGCGGCCACAACAGTCAGCGTAATTGATTGGAAGGACGAAAAGCAGGTAATGGATGGTCTTGGAGGCGCGTATGCCTTCAACAAGGCAGATGGGATCAAGCAAATCTATGACGAGGACCCCGTACGGGGCAGAGAATTGCTGGATCTGATGTTCAGCGATGAGAAAGGCATTGGGCTTGAAATTGTTCGGGTCATCATTGGAGATGGGGGCATCATCAACCCGGAGACCAAGGCCGAATGGGGCAATCGTTTCTACGACGGTCCGAGTGACTCTATCTGGCCGGAGAAGGATGGCGGCTTTGTCTGGGATCAACCGGATTGGGAATCCAAGAAAGCTGACTTCGACTCCGCCCAGGTCTGGATTATGAAAGAAGCCATGGCCTACGGCGTGGAAACCTTTTATGCGAATGCCTGGACCCCTCCGTATTGGATGAAAACCAACAATAGTGTGCTCGGTCAGAATGGAGCGAAGCTGAGACCCGAGCATTATCAGAACTATGCGGATTATCTGGTTCAATATGCACTGGGCTACAAGCGGGAGTTCGGGATTCCAATTACGCATATCGGACCGGCTAATGAATCGGAGGCGGCGCATGCTTCTTACTCCGGTTTCGTAATTACAGCAGCAGAGTACAAGGATTTTATGCAAAATTACTTAGGCCCTACTCTCAAAAAGACGATCGATGAAGGAGCATTCGCCGCACTGAATGTAGATCCTCCAAAAATCGTAGCTCCCGAGGGGACCAACCTGGGTGCCTCCGTCAACTTCTTCCGTTCGATGCTGGAGGACCCGGCCTCCAGTCAATATATCGATGTCTTCTCGACGCATCTCTACGGGACCTCCAGCTTCAATAACGGTCCGATGACCTCCACAGGTACAGGAGGAAACTATCCTGAATTCCTGAGAAACTTCACGTTATGGCAGACGGAGTACATGACGCAGAACAGCAATTCCTCTGCCAATGTGAACACCCAGACGTATGCCAACCAGACCATTACCGATGGCGTCTATTGGGGAAATCTGCTGACCCATATGTTTACAAGCGATCCTGCCTTCAGTGCCTTCATCTGGTGGTGGCCGATGGCCAATAACGGCTCCGACGGCTCCGATCTCATTCGACTGGCACATACGGGTTCCCCGCAGGGTAACGGCTCAACCGTCACAGGCGAATACCGGGTGTTCAAGCGGTTCTATACCTTTGGGAACTTCTCGCGGTTTGTTAAACCCAATGATGTCCGGATTGGCGCAACCCGGGTTCCAGTGACAGGCACGAATATTACAGCTTATAAAAATCCGGTCAATAATGAATTTTCCATTGTTGCCGTAAACAGCGGAGCAACCGAGCAGGAGATCACATTCCAACTGAATGACTTCCCGGCCGGCACAAAAGCCGTCGTCGGTTATCGCACCACGGCCAGCGAGAACCAAAAGCGCTTGGACCCAATTGAGATTGTAGAAGGCGCTTTCACGGCGAAGCTTCCATCGAATAGTGTCATTACCTTTGTTCCTGAGAAAGAGAATAACCTCCCCGGCCTGAATCACATGCGGGATATCTTCTCCACACTGGAGGCGGAGGATCATGATGGCGCATCGGCTGAATTCAGCACCGTTCCTCGTGGCGAAGGCAGCGCCTTGTCTGGGGTAGGGAACGGAGACTACATCCGGTTTGCCAATGTGAATTTTGCAGACGGTTCGGCGAATGGCGGCATTGTCAGACGTCACATTCTGGGGATGAACGCGATTCTAGCCTCTCTGAACGGCGGCATCATTGAGGTTCGTGTTGATGATCCCAAGACGGGCAAAATTGTAGGGACCTTCACGGTTCCGGGCAATCGTAACGGAGAGCAGTATCAGGCTTATTCCATCCAAGTCGATACGGGAGATAATGCGGCGTATGGTATCCGTGACGTCTATATGGTATTCCGAGGCAAAGACAACGCCCTATTCAACATTGACCGCTTTGAATTCAACCAGACGGTTCATCCTTCCGCTTCGCTTCTGGTCAATGGCAGCTTCGAAGCTGTACCGGGAACATCGTGGGAGCGGGCATACGGTACATCCGGGACGACACTTGAGCGTACCAACGTTCAAAACTACTCGGCCCCTGTTACAGCAGCGAATCAAACGACGGCCTATTCCATCAGTATTGCGAACCGGGAAGAGCCAGTCAATGGGGCGTCCCAGGTCATTACCGGCAAGCTTACGCCAGGTGCAAAATACAAAGTGAATGGTTTCTTTATGCCTACCACCAAGGATGCAAAAGGAACGATCCAACTCGTAGCGCTTGATGCCGATGGCAAAGTCGTCTCGACCACTACGGTCGCTGAACGGAGCAATCTGGAAGCGATGAGATGGTCCCAAGTGGACGCGATCTTTACGTATGAAGCACCAGCCGTTGATTTTGCAACACTCAAAATTGTATTCAGCGACTCGGAGACAAGTACGCTGTATCTCGATGAAGTTGCACTAGTCCCATATGTTGATAAGGCTGAACTGATTACGCTATTATCGAAGACCCCGGTCAGAGAAAACTATTCCGAAGAGGAATGGCGGGCCCTTCTGCTTCTGATCGATGAAGGCTGGGTATTGGCTGCCAGTCCAGAGGCCACGCAAGCAACAGTGGATGCCAAGGCTGCCTCGTTGTTGGAAGCCTTTGTGCCGGATGCACATGCAGGAACTGCCCTGACTGGTCCGGCAACTGTAACCGCAGGTGATGCCTTTGATCTGACCTACGGTCTGGCTCATTATGAAGGAAGCGCGCTTGCATTAGATACAACGGTCACCTACGATCATCACAAGCTGGAGTTCGTAGCGCCGGTCTCACTGGATGACGAATTGCTTGTCGTTGATTACGATGATGAGCAGCCGGGTGTAATCCGAATCCTCAACGTCTTCCTGGGAGAGCGGCAGACTGCACCTGAGGGAGAGCTGATGAAGCTCCAATTCAAAGCCAAGCGGGATGCGACATCTGGCGATGTGCAGATTACGGCTTCGGATGTGTTGCTGGCAGACAGCGATGCTGTGGAGCTTGCCATTGCGGGAGCCTCGCACAGTCTGCATGTGGTCGCCATTCAGAAGGAGACACTGGCAGCGCTCATCGAGGAAGCGCAAGAGCTGCATGATAGTGCAACAGAAGGCCGATTGGTCGGTCAATATCCAGTGGGCTCCAAAGCGACACTGCAAGCAGCTATTGACAAAGCCATTGCAATCGCCGACAATCCTTCATCCTCTCAAGCTCAGCTGAATCAAGCAGCTACTGAGCTGCGGCAGGCTGTAGATACCTTCAAAGCATTGGTCATTATCCATATTCCTGGCGATTTCAATCAAGATAATCGGATCAGTGTTGGCGATCTGGCATTGGTAGCGAAATCTTATGGCAAAACGTCAGCAGATCCGGATTGGGATGCGGTGAAGACATCCGATCTTAACAATGACGGTGTCATTGATATTGTCGATCTCGTTCTGGTCGCCCGCATGATTTTTGATTGGCAGGAGTAAACGATGATGATGAAGAGAGCTATCGCAAGTATGCTGAGTTTGATAATGCTTCTATCCTTTAGTACACTAGTCGCTGCAGCAGACCCCCAGCCTGTGTTTGCAATCAGTGCATCTGCAACAAGCTCCGAAGTAGGGCAAGAGGTGCGGGTCACCATTACGGGCGATCATCTGAAGGATATGTACGGCTTTGAAATTCAGTTCACGTATGACAAGAGCAGGTTGAAGTTTGAACGCGCCACAACGGCCATCGCGGGATTCTCCGTCCCGGCGCACGAGGAAGACGACAGGCTGGTCTTTGCTCATACGAAGGTTGGCCGAGTCAATGGAGAAAATGGTAAGGTGCAGCTGGCTGAGCTAACGTTTACAACAATTGCAGCAGGCAAGGCGCCAATCGAGCTCAAACGAGTCAAGCTGGTCAATTCAGCTGTTCAGGCTACGGAGCCTACAACCGACGCTCGAATGGACGTGGAGGTTACTCAGCAGGTTGTGGAAATTGAAGTGTTCCCTGACATTGCCGGGCATTGGGCGGAGAACAATATAATGAAGGCAGCGACACTTGGTCTGGTGGACGGTTACCCGGACGGGACCTTCCGGCCGCAGGCCTTCATTACCAGAGCCGAGTTTACGGCGATGCTCGTCCGCGCGATTCCGATGTCGTTAGTGGAGGGCCAACCGCTCGAGTTCGCGGATCTGTCAGAGATTCCGGCTTGGGCCGTGCCGGAGATCACAGCAGCCGTTGCAGCGGGCATTGTCACTGGCTACGAAGATCTAACGTTCCGTGCGGCGAGACAGATTACCCGTGCTGAGCTGGCTGTGATGGTCATGCGGACGCTGGGAGAGGTGGATGACCCGGCCAAGACGACCAGCTTTGCCGATGCGAACCAGATTCCAGCGTGGGCACACCCATCCATCGCGGAGGCGGTGGACCTGGGATTCGTGCAGGGCCGGGGGAATAATCAGTTCGTTCCGCAGGCCAACGCCACCCGCGCAGAAGCGGTGACGCTCATCTTGAAGCTATACGAATACATGACGCAGCAGCAGTAACGTGAGGAAGAAGGGGGCCGATCCGGTCCTCTTCTTTTTCTTTACCTGGTTTGGAGTAGCTGGTTCTTGGTTTGCTCGCATCCCCGCCACGCGCCCGCTGTAACGGACATTTGTTCCTCTATTTGCTCGCATCCCCGCCACGCGCCCGCTGTAACGGACATTTGTTCCTCTATTTGCTCGCATCCCCGCCACGCGCCTACTGTAACGGACATTTGTTCCTCTATTTGCTCGCATCCTGCCACGCGCCTACTGTAACGGACATTTGTTCCTCTATTTGCTCGCATCCCCGCCACGCGCCCGCTGTAACGGACATTTGTTCCTCTATTTGCTCGCATCCCCGCCACGCGCCCACTGTAACGGACTTTTATTCCTCTATTTGCTCGCATCCCCGCCACGCGCCCGCTGTAACGGACTTTTATTCCTCTAGAGCTCCACTAAACCACCCGACGCTCTAAGCTACAGTCTAACGAATATGAAATTTCAAGCTTATTTCAGGAAAAATAGTGAAAATCGCTGAATGTATATGAAATTTCGAGTTTATTTAGGTTTTTGGCGTCATTTTCGTTAAATGTATATGAAAAATCGAGTTCGTACCCACATCTGAGCCCATACACCGCATATCTCTCGAGCATAGTCACCGCGTACACGGCACCCACCACCATCAGCCAGCTGTAACGCACCAATCTTCCTCTATTTGCACATCAGACCACCATCAGCCCGCTGCAACGCACTTTTCTTCCTCTATTTACTCGAACCCCCAACTGCCGCCCGCTGTAACGCACCATTCTTCCTCTATTTCCTCGCACAACCACCATCCGTCAGCTGTAACGCACTTTTGTTCCTCTATTTCCTCCACAACCACCTCGCACCCACAGTAACCTCCGCACGCTCCCAACGTTCCCTATTCCTTCCGCGCAGCCTGCGCGCCCACACAATAGAAAAAGGATTGTTCTTGATTTATGTATGTCTGATGCGGATTCGGGTGTCCATTGAATTCTGTATCTGGGCAGAAACATGTCTCTGGATTCGCTGCGGCTGCGGCCTATACAATGACCTCAATGCAAGCAAGACTACAGATTCGAGGTGACGGTTGGATGAAAACTGGAGCAATAGCAGTAGAGAAGGGGACACCCGGCAAAGCCCCCTTCCCAAGCTCCTCCTTACGAAAAAGGGCATGGAAAGCAAGATGGTATTACGTCTTTATGATCCCGGGCATTCTTTATTTTCTGATCTTCAAGATCGCGCCGATGTGGGGCGTGCTCATGTCCTTTCAGGATTATCAGCCTTCACTGGGGATGTTGAAGAGTGATTGGGTCGGCTTTAAGCATTTTGAGCGGCTGTTCCAATCCGTCGATTTCTGGAAGCTGTTCCGCAATACCTTTCTCCTGGCCTTTTACAACCTAGCCATTTACTTTCCTATTACGATTGTATTGGCTCTGATACTAAACGAGGTTCGCCATGAAACCTATAAGCGATTCGTTCAAACGCTCGTCTATATTCCGCATTTTCTCTCTTGGGTTGTCGTCGCTGGCATTACCTATCTGCTGATGGGGTCGGAAGGCCTGATCAATCAAGCGGGCCAGCTGATCGGGCAAGGGCGGATCGATTTCTTATATAGCACGGATTGGTTTCGGCCCATCATTATGCTGCAGATTATCTGGAAGGATGGCGGCTGGGGCACGATTATTCTGCTGGCGGCGCTTGCCGGGGTCAATATGAGTCTGTACGAAGCGGCCAAAATCGACGGGGCATCTCGGATGCGGATGATGTGGCATATCACGCTTCCTTCGATTCGCAGTGTCATCATTATTCTGCTGATCCTGCGGCTGGGGAATTTCATGGATCTGGGCTTTGAGCAGATCTACCTGATGCTGAACCCGCTCAACCGGGAGGTTGGCGAAGTGTTCGATACCTACGTGTTCCGCGTGGGGATTCAGCAGGGCCAGTTCAGCTACAGTGCGGCTGTTGGATTGTTCAAGTCGGTCATCGGTCTTGTACTGGTGTGGCTGGCGAATAAGCTTGCCAAGAAATTCGGAGAAGAGGGAATTTACTGATGCCAATTCATGAGGGCTTTTTATCACGGCTGGCCGATATTCTGATTTACACGATTTTGGGTCTGGCATCCGCATTTGCGATTCTTCCATTTATCTATGTGCTCGTCAATTCGTTTTCCGCGAACGAGACCGTATTTCCGACGGAATTTACATTGGATGCCTACCGTTACATTCTATCGACCGACAAGTTTATCCGCAGTATGGGCGTCAGCATTTACATCACCGTGCTGGGCTCCGTCCTCAGTCTGGTTGTCACCTCGTTCATGGCCTACGCCCTTTCCAATCGCAAGGTGCCTGGTCGTCAACCGGTGCTCATGCTAGTGCTGTTCACCATCTTGTTCAGCGGGGGCATGATCCCGACCTACTTTGTCGTCCGTGCCGTGGGCATGATTGATACCTACTGGGCATTGATGATTCCGGGCTTGCTGAGCGGATTCTATCTCATCGTGATGAAGGACTTCTTCCAGAACGTCCCGGACGAACTGAAGGAAGCGGCAGAGATCGACGGTTGTCATGAGGTGGGGATTTTCTTCCGTGTCGTGCTGCCCTTATCCCTGCCCGCGATGGCAGCGTTTGGACTGTTCTACGCCGTGGGCTTATGGAACCAATATTTCAGCGCCATTATCTATATCAATGATTCCAACAAGTGGCCGGTCCAGGTGCTGCTGCAGCAGGTGGTGGTTCAGGCATCCGGGAGTATTGGCGACTCGGCTTCCATGGGCGAGAATGTATCGTTCTATGGTCAATCCGTCCGCATGGCCGTCATTATCGTTTCGACGGTTCCGATCTTGTGTGTGTATCCCTTTTTGCAGAAACATTTCGCCAAGGGTGTCCTTCTGGGTTCGGTTAAGGGTTAACGAGCCTGGAGTCTCCATATAGGATTCAACCATTATGAGGAGGTTAGAAACAGCATGGTGAGAACAAAGCTTGGGAAAAAACGGGGTCAGGTGTCCATATCGATTCTGCTCGCAATGACGCTCATTGGTTCGGGATGCTCATCGACAAATACGCCGACAACCGGGGGAACAACCAATGATCCGCCTGCTCCATCTACGAATACCGAGCAGAAGCCTGACGTTACGGAGCCAGAGCAACCGTTCAAGATTACGATGTCGCTGAATTTCGATGGGAAGGATATTCCGAAGCCGGATAACCCTGTGCAGAAGGCCATCGAGGAGTACACCAATACGTCGCTCGAGTTGCAGTATACGCCGGGAGCACAATACCAGGATAAACTGTCGGTCTTGATCGCCTCTGGCGATATGCCGATGGTCGTGGCTAGCTACGGCGCGCCGAAGCAATCTTACTTATTATCTGCCTTCAAAAATGATGTGTTCTGGGATATCTCGCCTTATATTCAGGAGTTCCCTAACCTGTCCAAGCTGAATGATACGATTTTTGAAAATGTCGCTTATGACGGCAAAGTCTATGGTCTTCCGCGCGAGCGTCCGATTGCCCGGAATGCCTTCATCTACCGCGCAGATTGGCTAGCGAAGGTAGGACTGGAAGAGCCCAAGACACTTGAGGAATTCTACACCATGCTGAAGGCCTTCAAGGAGCAAGATCCGGATGGCAACGGCAAGGATGATACGTACGGCATGAGTATGGGCGCCATCGGTGGCTCTGGTCCAGAACCACAGGCGTATGCTGTGTTCATGGGCGCGCCGAACGTATGGAGCGTGGAGGATGGCAGCTTTGTTCGCGATGTATTCAAGCCCGAATATCTGGAGGGCCTCAAGTTCCAAAAACGCTTGTATGATGAGCAGCTCATCCACCCGGATTTCTCGATTATGGACCGTCCGCAAATGGAAGGCGAATTTGAGAACAGCAAGGCAGGAGTCATCTACAATACAACGAATGTAGCGCTCTCCTACGAAGCGCGAGTTATGGCTACGGTTCCAGATGCGAAGGTGAGCTTCTTTAGCATTCTGGGTACAGACAAAGGGGAATTTGTTGCTGGCGCCATGGGCTCCAACGGCATCCTGATGTTTCCGAAAACAAGCGTGAAGACAGAGGATGACTTGAAGCGAATTCTTACGTATTTTGACCAGCTGGCCGATCAGGAAATGGCGGATCTTCTGTCCTGGGGCATTGAGGGTGAGCACTCCAAGATCGTGGATGGAAAATATGAAATGGTCGATCAAGAAGCGTTCGATAACGAGGTTGGCTTCCCTTACAAATGGCCGATGCGCGCCGTGGATCTGGAGCCCATCAAAACCGAAGGCAATGTGAACCCGCTGCTCTTGAAAGAGCTGGAAGTGACAGAGAACAACAAAAACTATGTCGTCAATAACCCGGCGAATCCCTTGATCTCCGATACCTTCACCGAGCGAGGAGTAGAGCTGGAGCAAATCATCAAGGATGCGGACGTGAAATTTGTAATGGGACGCATCGATGAGGCGCAGTGGAAGAAAGAAATGGACAAATGGTGGAGCTCCGGTGGAGAGACGATTGCCAAAGAATATGAAGCCGCCTTGGCTGGAGGCTAAGGATACTTGAGAATCGAATAGGGATCAGCCTCGACACGTTCGAATGATCCCTGTTCTTTTTTTTCGAAAATAGAAGTTCATTCGACAAAAAGTGTATTGTTTCTTACATTTCGATTCTGCTAAAATGGGGTGCGACAGGAGGGGGAGCAGGATGAAATCATCAATGACTCCGAGCAGGCTCGTGATTATTACTATCCTGACTATCGTATTGCTAACGTCTTGCGCACCGCTAAACCAGCAATTATCTGAGGAAATCGAGCGACCAGAAATTACGGTAGGCATCTACGACCGGGGCAATATTCCAGCGGAAGAAGGCACGGTCGAGAATAATCGATGGACGCGTTGGATTAATGAGCATAGTCCGGTGAAGGTGAAATTTGTTCCCATACCGCGGGGCGATTCAGTTCAGAAGTACAACATTTTGTTCGGGTCAGGGAATGCGCCGGATTTAATCATAGACTATGACTCCTCTTTTCTATCCCAATTGGTATCCGACGAGCAAGTCATCCCCATTGGAGATCTGATCGACCGCTATAGTACAGAGTATAAGAAGCTGCTGGAGGATTACCCGTTAGTCCGTAAATTGGCTACTGAATCGGATGGTAACATGTATTTGCTTGCGCAAATTACGGGCTTGAAGACTAATCATGCATTAGTGATCCGTAACGATTGGCTGCAGGCGTTAAACTTGGCTGTACCGCGGACAGAGCTTGAGCTACTCGAGGTTTTGAAGGCGTTTACATATAAGGATCCGGACAAGAACGGACTACAGGATACGCTAGGCATTAATTTTACAGGACTGGGACCCTTATTGGATGGCAAAATCGCAGGAGGCATTCGCCCACTAGATATGATGTTCCGCAATGTGGGCTATGTCGTGGAAGAGGGCCATGTGGTACGTGCGTGGGACCAGGCCAAGGCTGCGCTGGCTTATGAGAAACAGCTGTACCAAAGCGGCGTGATCGATCCTGATTTTCTGACAGATAAAGATGGGGAAAAAGCGAAGCTGGATTTTGTCACCGGAAAGCTGGGCATGTATTGGGCAAGCAGCGGCATCGAGGACGTCTATCCGCTCCTGCAAAGGCTCAAGAAGGAAGTGCCAACCGCCGACCTGATTGCCATTCCGCTGCCTGAGGGCCCCTTCGGACACTTCAATCCGCTGGCAAAAGCGCCTGTGCAATTCGTTGGAGCCATTAACAAGCAGGCAGCTAATCCTGAGGCCGTCATTCAATACCTGGATTTCATGTATTCCAAGGAGGTCTTGACGACTCTGCGATATGGGATGGAGGGCGAGCATCATCAGCGCAATGAACAGGGCTGTTATCAGTATATGAATTCGGAGAAGTACACGCGTGAGCTGTCGTGGACGCTTGACCTGTACATGCTCTCCGCACGTGTGATTCTCGGGGAATGCAATTCGTTGGCAGCCTCCTTGAATAGCGGCTATGAGATCGACCACAAATATATGTCGCTAGAGGCGGAAGCGGAGCAGCATGCTCTGAATCCAGACAGGGAGTTTGCCTTTCCAATCTGGAACTGGCCGACCTTGTCGCAGGAGCTTCAGTTGGCTAATGCGGACGGGGCAGCAGCGTTAACCGCGATCTATTATCGAGTTATTACGGATCCTCTCTATTCGGTGGATCAAGCCATGCAGGATGCGCAGCAGGCCTGGATCGAAGCAGGCGGCGAGAAGGTCGATGCGTACTATGACGCATGGTTTACCGACCAACAAGACCGTGTGATCCTAACCGACGAATACTATTCCATCCGCTGACCATCACAACGTGAAGAGGGGATCTCATGAATCAACGCTGGTTTGTCCGACAACTGATCTCTTACGTGCCGATCTTTCTCTTAATCACCTCATTTCTGGCCTATATCACCTTCTTCTCGCTGACGGAGATGGCCAAGCAATCCACGGAGCAAGTCAATGAGCTGGCGACCGAGCGTCTGTTGCAGCTGGTGGATTATTCCTTGCAAGATATCGATAATCTTGTCATTAAGGATCTGAGTAATAATGCCAAGTTAATCCGATATTTCTATGCGGGCAAGAACAGAGTACAGGAGGAGAGTGAAGCCTCGGAAACGATACGCAGCTGGACCATTATTAACCCATTTATCCATTCGGTCTACCTCTATCGCAAGACGGACGATATTGTCCTGACCAATACCCTTCGAATCCCCTTGACCACCTTTACCGATGCCGAGTTTCTACAGGAGCAATTGGAGAGCAATGAGACCGAGACGTGGACGAATCCCCGCATGTATCATGATCCATCGTTTCAGGGAAGGACGGAGAAGGTGGTTTCCTTGGTCAAGAGAGTTCCGTTCACTAATGGGGAGCTGGGTCTATTGGTTGTGAATGTGAAAGTTGCTTCCTTGGAGCCGATTCTCAAACCAAGCTCGAGTTCAAATGTGAGCCTGATTGAATTGTATGATACCGGGGGCCAAGCGTTCTATCCCCAGCCCACAGAGCAGAACCTGAAGGTGCTCACAGAGCTTCAGTCGAGTTACACCAATTGGACCATTCGCAGTGGCAGCGCACCCTTCAAGTTCGCTGATTATTCAGATAACACGATTATCACCAGCGTATCCGTGGGGATACTCTCGATTGTCGTTGGAACACTCTGGTTCATATTCGCGATCCGGATGAATTACAAGCCGATCGGGACGATCATGAATCGATTGAAAGCCGTAACGCTGCTAAAAAATGACGGGCTTCCATCAAAAAGCAATCATGAATTGCAAATTATTGAGGTGGCTATCGACAATTTAATTCAGCAATCGATTGACTACGAGAAAACGCATGAAGAAGATTTGATGCTGCGCCGACGCGTGTTTTTTCATGATGTCCTGCAAGGGAATCGCATCGTGAAAACGGAGGAATGGCGAGCAGAGCTGGAGCATTTTCACCTGCCTTCGGGATCGAACGGCTTTCGTATTGCTTTGGTGGAAATTGACCACTATTCACAATTTAGCACAGAGTATCATCAGCGCGACAAAAATCTGCTTAAGTTTGCTATGGGGAATGTCGCCAGGGAAATGGCAGCTTCCGTGAAGTTGTCCATCTGGGTGGAATGGCTGGAAGGCAGTCATATGGGCATTTTGTTTCTGGACGATAATCCTGACCATACCTCGGTTGTGATCGACATGCTCGAGCGGTATCGCGAATGGGTACAGCAGCATTTGAAGTATACGGTCACGATTGGCTTGGGCAATAGTGTGGATGCGTCCGAGCATATTCTCGTCGCCTACGGACAGGCGGAGGAAGCGCTGGAGAAGAAAATTATTAGCGGGGCCAATCAGGTCATCGTCTATGAGCAGGTCATCAATGATGCGCTGCATGCGCCGATCCATGAATTCTTGGTCGAAATCCGTGAAGTCACCCGAATGTACCGTATGGGGGAACCGCAGTGGGAGGACGTGTTCAATGAACTGTTCCGTGCATTGCGGGTAGGCAATATGAGCAAGGATGATACGATTACGATCGTGAATTTGCTACTGAATACCTTCTATCGTGAGATGATGGAGCTGCCGGAGGAGTATTTGCACTTGTGGAAGAAGGAAACGATGCCGATCATGAATGATGCGTTTGCCGAATTCGAGAGTTTGGATAAAGTGAGAACGTCATTTCTGGCAGCACTCTGTTCCTTTGAAGCGCAGCTCCGAGCATCGCGTGAGGCCAAGCAATACGCGCCCATCGTCGAGCAGATTCGCTCCTATATTGATGAGCACTATACTAACCCCGATATTTCATTGACGCATCTGGGGGAGGTATTCCATACCAACCCCAAGTACATTAGCTTTATCTTCAAGGAACAGCTCGGGGTCAAGTTTGTGAACTATCTGACCGACGTGCGGGTCGAGCAAGCGAAGCGCCTGCTGCTCTCCACGGATGATCTGATCCCCGACATTGCTGCCCAGGTCGGTTATGTCCACGCCGTCTCATTCAATCGCGTCTTCAAAAAAGTCGTCGGCATGACCCCGGGCGGCTATCGGAATCGGAACGATAAATGAGGGCTGGAGCGCCGTCGGCTCCCCCGGCAGCTGAGCAGCTGCCGGGGCAGGCCGCGGTCTCCGCTGCGTCTCAGGCCACGTCATCCGCTATGCCGCAGGGGCCTGTCGCGTCCCAGGTGCGCCGCCCCCAGACACGCCACGCCGTACGACCGCTGGGCTAACAGCTGCGCCCCAGCTGTGTCGCCGGCCTGATGGACTGCCAGCAGCGCCGCCTGCCCGGCTGCCAACTGCGCCGCGCCGCAGTCGCCTCCTAAGTAAAGTTTCTTTCGTTGGAGCGCCGTCTGTTGGGTCCCGGCCGCCTCTAAGTAAAGTTTCTTTCGTTGGAGCGTCGTCTGTTGGGTCCCGGCCGTCTCTAAGTAAAGTTTCTTTCGTTGGAGCGCCGCTCGTTGGGTCTCAGCCGTCTCTAAGTAAAGTTTCTTTCGTTGGAGCGTCGTTTGGTGGGGCTCGGCCGCCTCTAAGTAAAGTTTCTTTCGTTGGAGCGTCGTCTGGTGGGTCTCAGCCGCCTCTAAGTAGAGTTTTTTTCGTTGGAGCGTCGTCTGTTGGGTCTCGGCCTTCTCTAAGTAAAGTTTCTTTCGTTGGAGCGCCGTCTGTTGGGTCCCGGCCGCCTCTAAGTAAAGTTTCTTTCGTTGGAGCGTCGTCTGTTGGGTCCCGGCCGTCTCTAAGTAAAGTTTCTTTCGTTGGAGCGCCGCTCGTTGGGTCTCAGCCGTCTCTAAGTAAAGTTTCTTTCGTTGGAGCGTCGTTTGGTGGGGCTCGGCCGCCTCTAAGTAAAGTTTCTTTCGTTGGAGCGTCGTCTGGTGGGTCTCAGCCGCCTCTAAGTAGAGTTTTTTTCGTTGGAGCGTCGTCTGTTGGGTCTCGGCCTTCTCTAAGTAAAGTTTCTGTACTTGCAGCCCCCGCCGGACCCGTCGGAGCTACCTCCAAGTAAACTTTCTATATGTGCAGCCCCGCCGCCTGTTGGGTCACGGCACCTCGCAAGTCCATACCTCCGGCTTCCGTATCCCCATCACAACTACCCCTTACGTCCGGCTCATGGCCGGACGCTTGTGTTCTCACGGTAGTCTTCGGGAGAGAGCTCGTAGTATTTGCGGAAGACGCGGGAGAAGTGGGAGGGATTCTGGTAGCCGATCATGCGGCCGATGTCCTGTACTCTGGCGTTCGTCTGGCTCAGCAGGTGTGCGGCTTTCTCCATACGCAGCCGATAGATGTAGTCGCTCAAACCTTCACCCGTTTCCAGTTTGTAGATTTTGCTAATGTAGGCTGGATGGAGGTAGACGTGGTCAGCGATCGTCTGCAGCGAGACGTCGTGCTCCAAGTGCTCCTGGACGAACTGGGTGATCCGCTGGATAATGGCGCGTGGACTGCCCTTGGCGTCCTTGACCGCACTGTCACGGATGGCCCGGATCGCCGAGAGTCCCCACTCGTGAAGGCTGTCGAGGCTCCGATAGATCTTGTGGCTGGGATCCTCTAGGACGGCCGCCGAGAATTCGGACAGCGTCTGGCCCTGTTTATGAATCATACTGGCCGTGGAGAAGCTGATCAGCAGTGCAACCACCTTGTGGTATTCGGCTACGTGACTCTGCTTGCCCCGGACTTCCTCGATGATCTCGCCCAGCTTGTACTCTGCCGCTTCCCAGCGTCCGGCCTCCAACAGATGCATGAGTAGAGGCGGCTCCTGTACGGAACGCAATGGCTGCAGCTCTTCTGTCGGCACAGCGCTGATACCGTTAATGAAGAAGCCATCAGCGCACTCGGGATGACTGCGGAGCAGCGCGACCGACTTCTGATACAACGTGTAAATATCGGTGGGGAAGACGCCCCAGTCGCTGATTAAGGCGGTGATGCCGGCTTTGAGGTAGGCAGCGACGTTCTCCTGCACCTGCAACGTATATTTCTCCAGCATGGTCCGAATCCGCTGGCCTTCCGCTCCGCCAGGCTCTGCATCCACCCCGCCCGGAGTGGCACTCATCCCGCTCAAACCTGCATCCACCCCGCCCGGACTAGCACTCACCCCGCTCAAACCTGCACTGACCCCGCCCGGACTGGCACTCGCCGCGCTCAAACCTGCACTCGCTCCGCCCGGACTGGCACTCACCCCGCTCAAACCTGCACTCGCTCCGCCCGGACTGGCACTCGTCCCGCCCAAACCGATACTCGCCGCGCTCGTACTGGACCCGCTCAGCTCCTCATTCCTCCCACCCGGCCCGGCAGCCGCTTCCCGTTCGGTAATGACAAAGACCAGATTACCGTGCATATCCTTGCCCTGCCAGAGGGCAAAATGCGGACCGAATACTTCCTCGCTAATGTTGGCGATAGCGAACTCCAGCAGTGACCGACTATGGTCATCGTAGCCAGAGAAGCCGCCCTCCAGCCGTACCAGCAGCATGGCAAACCGCTGCATCGGCGCCACCGAGAGCCGGTACGTTTCCAGTTTCTTGCGCAGCACGGGCAGCGAGACGGAGCTGCCGTGCAGCAGCTCGTTCAACAGCGTCCCCCGCAATAGTGGCAGATGCTCGTTCAGGGTGTAGAGCGTGCGCTGGCTGGAGACGACCGCCTGCCACTCCGACTCGATCTGTTCAATAATGCCCCGCACCGTCCCCAGCAGCTCTTCCTCTTTGACCGGCTTGAGCAGGTAGGATTCCACCTGCGATGACACCGCACGCTGGGCGTACTGAAAATCAGAATATCCCGATAGCAGCAGGCACTTGGTGCGTGGCGACAGCTCGCGAATCTTGTCAATCAGCTCCAACCCGTCCATGCCAGGCATCCGGATATCCGAGATGACGACATGGATTGTCCTGGCCTGGATGATCGCCAGCGCTTCTTTGGCTGAGTAGGCCTTGTGCACCGTGCCGATGCGCAGGTCCGGCCACGGGTAGGTCAGGGCCAGATTTTCGACGACAAACTTCTCATTATCCACAATTAGCAGCTCAAACATGAGATCCTCCATTCTTGTACATCACCAGCTCAGCCTTGAGTCCCCCCAGAATGGAGCGGCTCATGATCAGGCCCGACTGGCCGCCGTACGTATAGATCATGCGCTGATGGACATTCCAGACCCCGCAGCCCATCTCCTCTGTCAGTGATTCGGTTGACTTGTGCCGCAGCTCTTCCAAGGCCGTCTCATCCATGCCAATGCCATTGTCCTCCACCGTCAGATGCACGGATTCTTCCCGGAAGACGAAGCCGCTGATCAGAATCCGCCCCGTCGTATCCTCGAGCAGCTCCAAGCCGTGAATGATCGCATTCTCCACCAGCGGCTGCAGGGCCAAGCGGGGCAGGGGCAGATCCAGCAGCTCGTCCGGTACTCGAATTTCGTATTCGATCTGTTGACGGAGCTGTTGGATCACCAGATAGTTTCGTACCAACCCAAGCTCCTCCCGGATCGTCGAGGTCTGATTTTCCACACGGGTCGTATACCGGAAGTAATCCCCCAGATTGGTGGCCATCGCTTCCACCGCCTTATTCTGGCCCAGCCGTGACATGCTGACGATGAAGAAAGACAATTATAGAAGAAGTGCGGATTAATCTGCGATTGCAGCTGCTTGACGGTCGCTTCGCGCGAGCGGATTTTTTCGGTATAGACATTTTCAATCAGCTGTTGAATCTGCTCGGCCATCTCATTGAAGCGCGTAAACAAAAAATGAAATTCATTGTTGGGCCGGGTCGCAAGGCGCGCCGAATAGTTGCCCCGCTTCAGCTTCTGCACGTTGTTCATGAGCTCGCGGATGGGCAGCTGAACATTGCGGTAGATGACAGACGATAAACCAATTCCCAGGATCAGCAGAATGATAATGACGGCATAGAAAAAATTGCGGTTGGTATTGATCGGCTGCAGCACTTTCTCTAGCGGGACAAAGTCGACCAAATACCAGTCCAGACTGGTTGAGGGCAGGTAGCTAACGAGGTAATTCTCGCCTTGGATGGCCATCTGTGTCTGCTCAGCAGCTGCAAGTGGCAGGGTATCCAGCTTATCCGCCAGCTGCCGGATGGTGTCGGGATTCCCCTGGCTGTTCATAATCGGTTCTTGCCCACGCGCATAAAAAAACGGATTGCCCTGACGACTGGTCATGAATTCATCCAGCATGTCTACCAGATTACCGGTAGCGAAGCTGACCTCAACGATCATATTAGCCGTCTCTGGATTACTGCGCGCGACGGGTGGATCCGCGACGTACCAAGTGAAGCGGTCCTGTAAGCTGTCTTCCTGGTTCGTGTAGGTCCACCGTGTAATCTGTTTCTCCTCGGGAACCGCCATGCGGTAGCCAGAGGTGGAAATGGTGGAGAGCACCGTGTCCGAGCCTGGGGAGTAGACGGAGATATGATTGGTCCAGGGGCTGGAGCTGCTGAAGAGAGCCAGCTTGTCCTCAATCGCTTTGATGGTCATCATTCGCTCCACGAAGCTTGCCGCCTCATGCAGACGGCCCACTTCCCGTATGCCCGATTCCCGGCTGAGCAGCACGGAGTGCATGGTCAACTGGGCAGCGTTATTTTCCACCTGACTCAGGAAGAAGTTCAGTTGGCGCATACTCGCATTCTCGATCTCCGTCTCTACCACGTCAACGCTAATCTGATACGAGTAAGTGTATACAATAATGACTGGGGTCAGCATCAGGAACACCAGAATAACGATTTTGCGAAAAAAACTGATCTTGTATGGCACACTCACAACCTCCATGATTCACTTGCCCCCATTTTATCACGTGCCCCGCAGGTCACCTAGAGGACGGAAGACAATGGATTGAAATTAGAACAGGTATGTTAAAAACGCATCATGTTATTCGGCGGCAGGAGCCTTTACCATAAGACACAGAGCACGAATACAGGACACACATTCTGAATAATGGAGGATACAATGGACAACAAACCTTGGTATCAAAAGCAATTACGCATCCTGCAGACCGTGCTGCGGGAGCCGGATGTAGTCGGCTATGACGCCGAATCCGTAGCGAGCTATCTTGAAGACATTCATGCGAACTGCATTGTGATTAACGCCGGAGGCGTCGTGGATTTTTTCCGCCATGAGCTGGAGACGGCCAATCCCAATCCGTTCATGAAGGAGGAGGACATTCTCCGGGATTTGACGGCAGCCTGCCATCGCCGGGGGATCAAGGTCATCGCCCGCGTCGATTACCGGGGCGTGGACAAGCGGATCTATGACTTGTACCCAGACTGGTTCACGGTTGACGCCGAGGGACAGCCGGTGCAGTGGGCGGCATCACCCAAGAATCCTAATCCTTTATACGCCGCCTGTTACTTGAGCCATTACCGCAATGGTCATGCCTTCCGGATGGCCAAGCTGCTCCTGGAGCGCTACGACTTGGACGGGATCTGGGAGAATTCGCCGTTTCAGCTCGGAGCCTGCTATTGCCATACCTGTCGCAAGCAGTATAGGCAGGATAAGGACAAGGACATTCCCGTTGGCGGGGAGTTCAGCGACACCCGCTACGAGGAATACCGCGAATGGAAGGCGGAGAGTCTGAACCGGCATTTTGGGGAATTTCGGGAGGTTGTCAAAGCCTTCGGCGAAGAGAAAATTTATTGTGCCGAAATCTTCGGCTTGTTCTACAACCAATATGCCAGCACCAGCTCGGATCTGTATCAAGTGAAAGATGATTTTGACTTCCTCGTGACGCCGCTGTTCACGGCCAACCATCAGCCGCTCAGTGCACCAGCGATGTTGACCAAGTTTCTGAGGGCGCTGGAGCCGGAGAAGGTGCCGATCATGCTGTTCGGCCATCTGGGTACCAATAATGAGCTGCGGTATATTTCCTCGCCGGCCGCTGAGACTCGGATCTGGCTCTGGCAGGCGGTCAGCGCGGGCGGGTCACTCTGGAACAGCCTGTTCAACGGCATGCATCCCGGCGTAACCTTCGATCGGCGCAATGCTTATCTGTGCAAAGATGTATACGCCTACATGGAAGAGCAGGAGGCGTTGCTGCACGGGCAGACACCGATGGCGGATGTGGCGATCTACTACTCACGGACCAGCAACAACCGGTTCGGTAGCGGTGACCGGGAGAAGGACGCCTACATTACCCATCTCATGGGCATGGAGCAGGTGCTGATCCGCAACAAGCTGCAGTACCGCTTCCTGCTCGACCTGCATCTGACGGAGGAGGCGCTGCGGGAGGTACGGTGCCTGGTCATTCCGAACGGTGCCTGTCTGTCCGACCCCGAGCTGGAGCTCATCCGCACTTATGTGCGGGAGGGCGGACAAGTCCTCGTGACGCATGAGACCTCGCTCTATGACGAGCATGGGCGTGAGCGGGAGGATCTGGGACTGGGCGATGTGCTCGGCGTGACATACAAGGGACTTCGTAAGGAGGCCTCCCATTATGGCTATCAAATGGTACGTGCCAGCCACCCGCTCACTAAGGGCTTCGAGGATACGCAGTTGCTTGCTAACTGGGGCACCAACCTGCTGGTTCAGCCGCTGGAGGGAGGAGGGGCGGATACGCCGATCAGTTATGTGCCCCAGATTTTCCCACAATCGCCGGAGCGGGCATGGCCCAAGCAATTCGAGACCGAGTTCCCGACCTGTGTGGATCACCGATACGGGGAAGGTCGGGCGATCTACTATCCCTACGGCGTCGACAAGCAGGTCTGGTCCCACGGGCACGCCGACTTCAGTGCCATCCTGGGCAATGCCTTCGATGCACTGCTGGGCGAGCGTCGGCTGGTGCGCAGCGATGCGCCTGGCAGTGTGCAGTTGATGCTGAACCGGACGGCTGGCGGCTACCTGCTGCATGTCGTGAATACCACTGCGGCACCTGTGAGACCCGTTCATGAGGTCGTACCTGTCCAGGATATCGTGATTGAGCTGGAGCTGTCCTGCGATAAGGTGGAGAGGTTCCAGCCGCTGCGCGAGGACGGGGGAGCCACTCTGGAACAGACGGAGCCGCTGCCTGACGGAGGGTTGAAGCTGACGATCCGCCTGGCACATCTGAGCGAGTACTGCGGTGTATACGTGGCAACACATGAGTAATAAAGGAAGCAAGCAAAAGGGGGTAACCATCACATGGCAACATTCATCAAGAGAGGCAGGACCGTGCAGGAGCTGCGCGCTGAGCAGCTGGATATTACGGCCACGGTCCAGGCCATGATCGCAGAGGTGGAGCGTCGCGGCGATGAGGCCGTCCGCGATTATGCCCTCCGGCTGGACAAGTGGAGTACGCCAAGCGGGAGCTTCCGGCTGGACGAAGCCCAGCTGGCCGAGATTGTGGCGTCAGTACCCGAGGAGGTGAAGACGGACATCGCCTTCGCCCAAGAGCAGATCCGGCGCTTTGCCGGGCATCAGCGTGAGGCCATCCGTGATGTCGAGGTCGAGACACTGCCCGGCGTGGTTCTGGGACACAAGAACATTCCGGTCGGCAGTGTCGGCTGCTATATCCCTGGGGGCCGCTACCCGATGGTCGCCTCGGCCCACATGAGTATCCTTACGGCCAAGGTGGCTGGCGTCGAGCGGGTTGTGGCCTGCACGCCGCCGATTGATGGCGAGCTGCCGGCGGCAACCATCTGTGCCATGGTGATGGCCGGTGCGGACGAGATCTATATCCTGGGCGGGGTTCAGGCACTGGCGGCTATGGCCATTGGCACGGAGACGATCCAGCCGGTAGACATGCTGGTTGGACCCGGCAACGCCTATGTGGCGGAGGCCAAGCGCCAGCTGTTCGGCCGCGTCGGCATTGATCTGCTCGCCGGACCGACCGAGACGCTGGTGATCGCCGACGAGACAGCGGATGCAGAGATGATCGCCACCGATCTGCTCGGCCAGGGGGAGCATGGCCCGACCTCGCCGGGGGCGCTAATCACGACCTCGGAAGCGCTGGCCCAGGAGACGCTGGTAGAGATCGAGCGTCAGCTTCAGACACTGCCGACTGCCGATGTCGCATCGGTTTCCTGGCGGGACTACGGCATCGTCATTGTCGTGAAGGATGAGGCGGAGGCGCTGGTCGAAGCAGATAAGCTGGCGTATGAGCACGTGGAGGTACTGACGAAGGACCCGTCCTATTTTCTGAAGCACATGCGCAACTTCGGCGCGCTCTTCCTCGGACCGGAGACCAATGTCGCTTATGGCGACAAGGTCATCGGGACGAATCATACGCTACCGACCAAGGGAGCAGCTAGATATACCGGCGGACTATGGGTGGGCAAATTCCTGAAGACCTGTACGTATCAGCGGTGTACCCCAGAAGCCAGCGCCATGATCGGTGAGTATGCTGCGCGCTTGTGTGAGCTGGAGCGGTTCATGGGTCACCGGGAACAGGCGCTGCTGCGGGTCCGCCGGTTCAGTGGCCAAGGAGGCGCCCGATGAAGAAGAAGGACCCACAGCAACCAGCGGACCAGCTACCTGTTCGTACACCTGTGCGGCCGGCGAAGCCGAAGTGGAATCTACAACGCAATTGGCCGTTGCATCTGTTGGTGTTCCCGGCTTTTGTACTCGTGTTGATTTTTCAGTATGCGCCACTGCCAGGCTTGATTATGGCCTTCCAGGAATTCAAGCCCTGGCTCGGGTATTTCGATTCGCCCTTCATCGGGCTGGAGCAGTTCCGCAAGATTATCGAGATTCCACAGGCCCGTCAGGTGATCTGGAATACGTTCCTGATCTCCAGCTTCAAGATCGTCTTCCAGCTGCTGGTGCCATTCGTATTTGCCCTATTGCTCAATGAAGTACGCATCATGGTCTTCAAGCGGTTCGTACAATCGTTTGTCTACCTGCCGCACTTCCTGTCCTGGGTTATCCTGGGCGGCATTCTGATTGATATGCTGTCAACTGATGGCGGCCTCATTAATCAGGTGCTCACCAGCCTGCTGCCGATCGAGCCGATTTTCTTCCTGGGGGATGGCGACTGGTTCCGGTTCACGGTCATTGTGAGTGATGTGTGGAAGGACTTCGGTTTCTCGACCATCGTCTTCTTGGCTGCTCTCGCAGGAATTGACCCTAGTCTCTATGAAGCCTCACTGATCGATGGCGCCAACCGGTTCAAGCAAGCGCTCTATATTACCATTCCCGGCATGATACCGATCACAATTGTTGTAGGCACGCTGTCGCTGGGCAACATTCTCAACGCAGGCTTTGACCAAATCTTCAACTTGTATAATCCGCTGGTCTATCAAAAAGGTGACATTATCGATACGTACGTGTACAGGATCGGCTTGCTGAGCGGAGATTACAGCTTTGGTACGGCGGTCGGCATGTTCAAGTCCATCATCAGCTTCGTGCTGATTGTTGCGGCCTATCGCATGGCCTACAAATTCGCCAATTACCGAATCTTCTGAGGGGAGCGTATACCGTGCATCATATCTCGACATCTTATCGCGTATTTACGATCATCAATATGCTCTTGCTCGCGTTCTTGTCCTTTCTGTGCATTGCGCCATTGATTCATATTCTGGCAGTATCGTTCAGCGGACCGGCTGCAGCCTCCGCCAACCTGGTGAAGATGTGGCCCGTGAATTTTACAACAGACGCCTACGAGCAGACCTTTGGCAATGCCAACTTCCTGCGGGCACTCGGAACGGGTGTGACACGGACCGTGCTCGGTACCTTGTTCTCGATGGCTCTGATGGTGCTGGCAGCCTATGCTTTATCCAAGGAAAATCAGGATTTTCGCGGCCGGACGTTCTACATGTGGTTTTTCGTCTTCACCATGCTGCTGAACGCCGGCTTGATTCCAACCTATATTCTGGTGCAGAAGCTGGGGTTGATTAACTCCCTATGGGCGTTGATCTTGCCGCAAGCGATTAATATCTTTAATATGATCCTACTGCTTAATTTCTTCCGTGTCAGTGTACCCAAGGCATTGGAGGAGGCGGCTTACATCGATGGTGCAGGCCACTTCCGTACCGTATTTAGCATTTATCTGCCGATCTCGCTGCCAGCGATTGCCACGATCTCACTATTCACGATGGTCTGGCACTGGAACTCCTGGTTCGACGGCATGATCTATATGACGGATACGCGGAACTATCCGCTGGCCACCTTCCTGCAGACGATCATCGTTCAGCAGGATATGAACCAGCTCAATGTCAGCGCAGAGGATATGGAATTGTTGTCGGATCGCACGGTCCGAGCCTCCCAGGTGTTTATCGGGGCGGCACCCATTCTGTTGGTCTACCCGTTCCTGCAACGATTTTTTGTCAAAGGGATTGTCATGGGCTCGGTGAAGGAATAACCCTTCACAAGCCCCACTGATTAATTATGAGGCTGCTGCGAAAGGCGGCCTACGGTCACGGATCGATCTTCCGATCGCTGTTGTCCCCAGATTTCTTGATTATTTAACCGCTGTAGCGGTAGAAATCCGGGGACAGCGGATGCTTTCGAAGCTAGCTTTTCTGCGAAAAGCTTTCAGGCGAGCGCTTCGCAGCGTATGCTTCCGAAGTCGCTTTCTGCTAGACAAGCGTTGACCAGATTCGATTCCGTGCCTCTTCGGCCTTTTGCAGCAATTATACTAGGGGGATTGTTCATCATGAAAACAAAAGTATGGCGCAATCATCTGCTTCTCTCCATGTCTATGGTCCTTGCGTTCGGGGCGGCTTGCAGCAACTCCGGTCCGGCTGACCCTGCACCAGTGCCTGGAAGCACGAATAATGAACAGGAAGTCGGCGAAGGAGGCATCTCGTACTCGGCCCCGTTTGCGGACGGCAAGTACGATCCGCCGATTGACATGACGACAGTGGCTGCAGTCTCCCCGTCCATGACGTTCAAGAACGGCGAGACGATGGAGAATAATGTCCACACGGAGTGGGCGCTGGAGCGATTCGGGATTAACTTGAACTATCTCTGGACATCGACGACACAGAACACAGCATTCAATACAAGGATGCGCCTGGCGCTCTCGGCGAATGAGAAAATGCCGGATGTGCTCGCGATCGATGACGTGCAGCTGGCTAATGACCTGATCGACTCCGGCAAGTTCATGGAGGTCGGTGAGATGTGGGAGCGCTATGCCTCCGACGCGTATAAGCAGGCGGTGAACGAGGATCCCACCATGTGGTATCCATTTATGCGTGAGGATGGCGCCTATGGTATCCCGATTCCGGAGTATTCCTGGAACAATGATACGGTTCTGTTCATCCGTCAGGACTGGCTGGACAACCTGGGGCTGGAAGCGCCGGAGACGCTGGATGAGCTGGAGGCCGTCATGGATGCTTTTGTCACGCAAGATCCGGATGGTAATGGACAAGCCGATACGTATGGGCTTGCGCTCGGGATGCGGGATTCCCTGAAGCCTGCCCAGGCAACGGCCAGCTGGGTGTTTGGGGCCTATGGCACTATTCCACAACAGTGGAATCTAGCCGAAGACGGTTCACTGGCCTATGGGTCGATCCAACCTGGAGCCAAGGACGCATTGCAAAAGCTGAACGAATGGGTGAGCAAGGGCTACATCCACCGAGAAGCAGGCCTACATGATGAGACCAAAGCTGCCGAGCTGTTCACATCTGGCCGTGCCGGTATAATTGCCGGACCGTACTGGATGGATCGAACGCCGCTGAAGGATTTGATGGTCAATGTTGAAGGCGCATCATTCCAGGCCTATCCGGTGCCAACTGGCCCTGACGGGCAGGCGGGCCGCCAGGGGACGCTTAATTTCCGTGGTGCGGTCCTAATTAACAAGGATGCTCCGCACCCGGAGGCGTTCTTCGTCTACCAGAACTATCTGTTCGATAACTTCGCTACGCTACAAGAGGGCAGCGAATTCGAATATCAGTTCGCCGAAGGATATGACTATGTGCTGGTCGATGGCGAAGCCAGCTATGACACGAATGACATTCCGGGCGGCCGTGTGATTCCGCAAAAGTACACCATTACTTATGAGGGCGCGCGGATCCCATCCTCCGCCATGGAGGCACTGGGCTGGCTCGCGGAAGGCAACGAGCCGCGCAACAACCTGGAGCGCTACCATAGCCGTTTCTCGGATGAGACACGTCTGCAGGTGGCCAATGTCAACCTGAATAGCCGGGAGGCTTCGATGCCGGAGCGTTTCACAGGTGCACCGACCCGAACGATGAAATCCCGCGGGGAGTATCTGAACACCCAGGAGCTGGAGACTTTCATCAAAATCATCTACGGCGAACTGCCGATCGATGAATTCGACCGGTTTGTGGAAACCTGGAAGTCCTCCGCAGGCGATACGATCACTGAGGAAGTCAACGAGTGGTATAACGCGGTAAAAGAATAGGCACAACCTGCGCTGACTCGAAAATGGCCTCCGTCTGTTAATCCATGGACGGGGGCCGTTGTCTCAGGTGCGAAAAGAAAGCGTGCAATCACGGATCGACCTTGGAAAAAGAGGAGTTGCGCTACGATCTCAAATAATAGGGAGCATTATTTCCGCTAAAGGGTCTGTATCGCGTGTGAAATCAAAAACTTGGCTTCTATTTTCCGCTATTCGCTGCAATTCATCAGATAACCGGTAGCGTCAAGAAGTTTGTGTAAGCAGGGAACAACTCCCAACGAGTGGCGTGTAATTAGGTGTTGAAATAGATAGACGAGTGTAGCCCAAGCGAAGGCGCGGGAGCCCGAAGGGTGGTTTAGGTTTCCTCCTCCCTTGTCGGATAACGCTCCTCAAAGAGCGCCTGGAGTTTCTCCTTCACCAGAGCATCATTAAATCCACGGATGACGCGGCTCTCAAAACGCTCGTTGTAGGTTGTCACCTCTAGGTAAACGATCTTCTCCGCCGCGTCCATATTGGTCAGACTGTTCA
>NZ_KB899688.1 GCF_000378385.1 Paenibacillus daejeonensis DSM 15491
GTATTCATCCCAAACGGTATCCCAAGCGTCGGTTACTCTTCTATTAGAACCAAGTGATGAGGTTTTTAATTGCATAACTAACTAAAAAAAGTCTTGTTCTCCTAGCTTATTTGAGGTGTGTCCATTTAAAGTTACTGCTCGTGCGGTAGTAACAAAGACCACTCCATGCGGGCGTAACTACAAAAGAGTACGATGCCTCCAACTGCATGGAACATGAGGCCTTTGATTGAACACTTTTCGTCCTTGCATGTTAAATTGTTTGCAAGGTTTCTGGCAAAAAAGCTCAAATAAGTGCGCTGGTGGCCGTTAGCGCAACCTCTGGACAGGCAGACCAGGAACCATCTCCTTAACAAGGTGCAATAGTGCCCCGGATTTCAACCGCTTGAGCACAGCATACCTCCCCTTTCCACCACACCCCACACCCACCCCGCCTCGCCCTGCCGTTAAGTGGTCGGAGATTGCTAAGCCGGCTAAAGAGTGATCCCTGCAAAGTCTCACGCAAAAAAGCCCGCCACGAGGGCGGGCAAATAAGAGGTTTAACCGTATCTGGTACCGGTGCTGGTCGACGGGTCGGGAATCTTGCCACCGAAGCCACCTGCACTGTTACGTGTCAGCCCCATCAAAGCCTTTAAGCGGTAGCCGATGGTTCGGTACAGAGGCGGCTTGGTAATGGTGGTCTCTTTAGGGGTCTCTCCTCCGCGAGACTGATAGATTTTGATGCCCTGCTCCTGGTAGCGTTTGAGGATATGCGACAGATCATTTTCCACCGTGTTAGCACGCAGGATAACCCGCTCAATGCCTTGTTTGCGCAGGAAGGCAGCAGAAGGCATATCCTGAGGTAGCACGCACCAGCGGTTATCGAACTGACCGGGACGTCTGCCCGTGCCTTGCATACGGTTGCTATCCAACAGAAATACGGGCGGTGCGGTTGGTGATAGCCCAAGACCACCAAGGAGTTCGGCACCATGGTACAGCGCCTTGACCAGTCTCTCCACCCGAACCACAGCTGCATTGGGCTTGGGACTACGAACCCCGTTATAGAGCGGCACAGGCCGGTAGCCCATGCGGGCCAGAGCCAGTCCCTCCTCCACCCCTGCCATCTCCGGCAGATCAACAATCAGCATCGTATTATGCTGTGCTCGCTCCACGTAGGTAATACGCAGCTCAGCGAGTGCGATCCAGTCCGTATCCGGCGGACGCATGAAAAGGACAGGCTTTGCCCATTGCGTCCAGACAACCCCAGGCGGAGCCCAGCTTTTATAGGCACTTATTTTATCCAGCATGCGATTTCCCTTCCTTCTCGACCAACACGGGGATGTCGATCGCTTTGTGATCTATCCGAGCATAGGGGCTGATTCTCCCGTAAAAGCCCGCGCATTTTCCATTCACGGTAAACACCCCGATACACAAGTGGTACTCCCCCTGCTCCCCTCCGTTCAAGGGCTGACTGGCAAAGCGGCGCTGAGCAATCCACTTGCCCGCTTGCCAGTGGGCGGAACGTTCAATTTTCTTGCTTTCTTTAGCCGTCACGGCTTCCCTGATTAGAATCCCCTCGCCGACCCGTCCAAGAGCCGGTTTGTAGATCCAGTCCTCACCCAGCCGTTTGATTTCCCGGGGGTCCCTTGTCTCGGGAAGTGCCTGCTTCCACGCGGTCAGGTCCACGCCCAGCTCATCCCAGATGAGCGGCAGACGCTTGGACTGGGTCAGCATGGCAATTGGATGATTGCACGCTGGCGTTTCTCCGTCATAGAAGCCCTTCCAACCCGAACGCCGGGGCAGATTGGCCAGCCACTCCAGAGGATAAAAGCGGAGGATGCCGTCAAGCTTGCCCTCCTCCCCTTCAACGATGCTATACGCCTGCTTACCCTGCCAAGCTATATGATCCGGAGCCGCCATCACGGTCTGATAACCACGCGCCTGGAAGCGGTCGCCGAGGAATTCCATCACCTGACGGTCATCGGAATACGATGTGGCATGCACGAGTGCCAGCGTGCCTGCTTCGCCGATTCTCTCCCGGAAACCGTCGATCAGACCATCGGCGATGTCATGACGGGATTCATAGCCCGGGAAATAACGCGCGGCCACGCCAGGCAGTACGGAAGCTTCCGCCAGCCCGCCGGGCACATCGCTGTTCACCTCCGAGATTGCCCAGCCGCCTGGCGTCGGATGAAAATCAAACCGCATCAGCCGAACATGCCGGCTTGCTTCATATCCGTGTAGCCGCTCCAGCGCATGCCGGATCTGCCGGGGCAGGCCAAGCTGCTTCGCGAAGGGCAGCCGGTGCATGAGTGCCTCTTCCATCTGTACTGTCTCCCATGCCAGTCGTTCAACTTGGCGCTCCAGCTCATCCGCGGTCTCTCGGCTTAGTAGCAGCGCATGCCGGGCAATCGTGTTGGAATCCTCCACCTGCGGATCCCATTTGTAGGCGTCAAAGATCACCTTATACCGGTAATCAGCATAGTGCTCGGAAGGAATGGCAGCAAGACGTATCCCTTCCATTACCGTACCTCGGCGAACGTAGGAATCGGGCTGCCGGGAATCGCTGGCAGCAGCATGACAGCGAGAACTGCGAAGGCCACATACAGCACTGCCCAGATGAGCGCTGTCGGCAGTGTCTGGTCGTGGCGACTCCCCCTGCTAGTAGAGCGGTTCGCCTGCGAACGCTCCACCTGCAGCGCCCACAGCGCCAGCAGCAGCACGGGAAAGCCAGCCAAAAATTCAACGATGGTCATCCACCAGGAGGTCCAGTCGCCAGCGGATGCGCGACCCAGGATAATACCACTGGCGAGCAGGTAGCCGCCAAAGCGGATGCCGCTGGCAAGGTCTCTGTCTACCGTGATCTGCTCGCTCACATGAGCATATTTGTTAAATTGTGCAGCCAGCACCATCCATGATGCAAAACCCAGACTACCTGCCACAATGACGGTCCACCAGCCCGGTCCATCGCCGATATTGGCCCCGGTGTAGATCATCGTCATTCCCAGAAATGCTCCGGCATACGCCGCCAGACTTGCCCGATTTCCCCGCTGCAGGGCATCGTCGTCCCATGAGAGGTCGAATACCTTCCTGAGCAGCATACTGCCGAGGGCGAGGCACAAGAAGCCCAGGAATAGATACATCGAAATATACAACCCGTCATTCACGACATCAAAAGAAGCCATTGTCAGCAGGATCCTGATGATGATGATAAATGCCAAGACAGGTAAAAGACCGAGGATGAGACGACCGGTCTTATTGTATGAGAGCGGCCACAATCGCACAATTTTGTAATACCACAAGCCTATAAAGCAGATCGTGACGCAGAATGAAACGAACAGCACCATTGATTCCCATCCATCCACCGGTTCAAGCCTCCCGCTATGATAGTAGTAGGTGTACATATGTATTTTCTTGCGAATTGGGCGGGGAGCGCCTGATTGCCCACCGCTCTATTACCCAAGTTTGCCGAGGTTGAAACAGTCATCGTGTCCATCCTTCGACCTCCTTCTCCCACTTCGAAGGGCAGCCAGGTGCCCCATGATGTACAAAAGAAAACCTCACGCAACAATGCGTGAGGCTATGGCTTGCCAGGCGTTATCTTATCGCTGCATCAGCTGTGCGGCTGCTCCCTTGCTGCCCCTGCGCATGACGATACAGCTCCTCATAGTAGCCTCGGGCGTCCAACAGCTGCTGATGGGTGCCCTGCTCGACGATCTCGCCGCGGCTCATGACGAGGATGCGGTCGGCGCCCATAATGGTCGAGAGCCGGTGGGCAATGACCAGCGTCGTCCGGCCAGCAGAGACGAGATGCAGCGCCTGCTGGATCAGCTGCTCGGTATGGGAATCGAGGTTAGCTGTGGCCTCATCGAGAATGAGAATCTTCGGCTGGAAGACGAGGATTCGGGCAAAGGAGATGAGCTGCCGCTCACCTGCCGAGAGTCCACTGCCCCGCTCAGACAGCCGGGTATCGTAGCCATCCTGCATTCGCTCGATGATGACATCCGCGCCAATGAACTGGCAGGCCCGCAGGACCTCCTCGCGCGAGATGGACGGATCGAACATCCGAACATTGTCCAGGACAGTGCCCGAGTACAAGTACGGCTCTTGCTGCACCAGCCCGACGATCCGATGCAGGTCCTGCTGCCTCAGGTCGCGTACATCATGGCCGTCGATGCGGATGCTCCCTTCGCGAACATCATAGAACCGGCACAGCAGGCTGATCAGCGAGCTTTTGCCTGCACCCGTCGTCCCGACAATGCCCACCAGCTCGCCCGGTCTGATGTGCAGGTTCAGGTCGCGAATGACCGGCTCCCCATCGCCATACCCGAACGAAACACCGTCAAAGTCGATTCGCCCCCGGATGGCCTGACGCTCTACCTTGTCGGCAGCTGGCTTGTCATCGATTTCGGGCTGAATAGCGAAGATGCTCCACACTCGGTTAATGGCCACGGTTGCCGACTGCAGCGTATTCCACTGCTGGGTAATCGTGTTAATCGGCTGGAAGAACATGCGGATATACGTAATAAAGGCATACAGCACGCCGAACTCCAGCTCCGCGCCCAGCACCGATCGGCCGCCGAACCAGACAATCAGCGCAATCGCAATATTATTAAGAATTTCGAAGGTCCGGTTGAAGACGACATTGGTCCGGATCTCTCGGACATTCGCCTTGAAGTAGGCGTCATTGCGCTCGCGGAACTGCTTCTTCTGCTCCTCCTGCTGATGGAATACCTGAATAAGATTCATGCCGGACAGATTCTCCGCAACGAAGGACACAAGACGGGACAGCCGCGTCCGGGCCATCTGGTATGTGTTACGCATGAAGGAGCGGAAAGCGATAGCGATCCCTGCAATAACCGGCACCAGGATCAGACAGTACAGGGTCAACTGCGGGTCCAGCTCGAACATAAGCACCAGGATGAATACCAGCGTCAAGCCGTCCCGGAACAGACTGAGGACGACCTGGTTAAAAAACTGATTGATGGCTTCCGTATCACTGGAGACGTGGGTAATCAAACTGCCGCTCGGCACCCGGTCAAAGTAAGACATCGGCAGCTTGGCAATGTGGTTAAACAGCCGCTTGCGGATGCTGGCAACAATGCTCTGCCCCGCCTTCTGCAGCAGATTGTTCTGCAAATAGCTGAACAGGAAGCTCGAGAGCGAGAGCGCCAGGTAGATGCCACAGATGATCAGCAAGCCTCGGTAATCATTGTGGCCCGCCATCAGGTTGTCATCGATAGCAATTTTTACGAGATAGGGTTGGAGTAATTCGGCGGTAATGGCGATCAGTGTACAAAGGATGAATCCGGCAAACGTTAGCCGATGCTCCCGAATATAGCCGGACAGTGCTTTGAAGGTGGAGATATACTTGGGTTTGGCCTGCGGGGCATGCAGGTCGGCCTTCTGGTCCATCTGCCAATTGTTAATTGCCTGTGCCATGCTGCAGCGTCCCCTCTTCCTGTAGGTCATGGAGTGTACGGTATAACCCATCTTCAGCCAGCAGCGTCTCATGGGCCCCCCGCTGAACAATGGCACCGCCATCCATGACGATGATGTGATCGGCGTGCTTAATTGCACTGATCCGATGCGCGATTATAATGGTTGTCTTGTCTTCCCGGATGTCACGGATCGTTTCCATGATCGCTGTCTCCGTTACGGCGTCGACAGCACTGACGCTGTCATCGAGGATCAGGATTGGGGCGTCCTTGATCAGTCCCCGTGCCAGACTGGTCCGCTGGCGCTGGCCGCCGGAGAGCGTGACGCCGCGTTCGCCGAGCCGCGTCTCGAACTTGTCAGGGAAGGCAACGATATTGTCATACACCCTTGCCAATTGTGCAGCTGCTTCTACTTCGGCGAGCTCGGCATCGCGTTTGTAGAAGGCAATGTTCTCCCGGATCGTTGAGCTGAACAGGAAACCGTCCTGTGGCACATAAGCAATCCCTTCCCGCAAACTCTTGAGGCTAAGTTTGCGGATGTCCTCACCGCCGATGAAGACGGTGTCTGGCGGCGGATCGTAAGTCCGCAGCATCAGCTTCATCAGTGTCGTCTTGCCGCTGCCGGTACGACCGATAATGCCCAGGGTCGAACCTGCAGGCACCCGCAAATTAATGTCCTGCAGGGCCAATCTGCCCTTGGCCGGCTTCCCTTCGCCACGTTCCTCTTCTTCATAGGCATATGACAGGTCACGCAGCTCAATAGCTGCCTCTTCCAGCTCCAGTTCAGCCGCTGCTTCCATCTCACGAATATCCGCCTGCTTGGCGAGCAGATCATTCAGCCGCTCCAGGGACGCCCGCGCCCGCTGGATGACATTAATGACATTGCCGATCTGCTGCAGTGGATTCATGAGCATGCGTACATAGAGCGTAAGCGCGACAAAGCTGCCCAGCGTAATATCCCCGCGAATCGTCAGATAGCCGCCAACCGACAGCGCAATGATAAGCGAAGCTGCACCTAGAAAGGGAATCAATGACTGGAAGAACGAAGAAACCCGCACCAGCCGCAGCTGACGGTCGCGGATCCGGTCAACGGTCTCGCCGAAACGGGCATTCATCACGTCCTCCACGGCGAACTTTTTGGTCACACGGATCCCGCCGAACTGTTCCTCTGCCGACTCTGTCATCGTGCCGAGCGCCTCCTGCACCTGCATCGACCGCTTCTTGATCATCGGCCCGAACCAGGCAACGACAACCGGAATGAGCAGCAGCGGAAAAATACTCGCGGCCACCAGATAGAATGGCACATCCGTGAGCAGCAGCATGACCACCGTGGAAATGAGCAGCATCGAAGCGCCCGCCGTCTGGTTGACGCCCATCGAGATGGACTCCCGCACCGCGGTCACGTCATTCATGAAATAACTAAGCAGCTTGCCGACGCCATTGCGCGAGTAGAAACGCTCGCTGAGTGTCGTGAAGTGGAGGTAGAGCTTGCGCCGGTTCATAAACTCGAAGAAGCGCCCCGTCCACATGACCAGGTATTGGGCGAACCCGCCAATCAAGGCATATCCCGCGCCGATGGCCAGGAGGATCCAGCTATACCGAAGGATCCCGTCGACGGTAAGCAGACCGTCCTTGAGCTCATCGGTGAAATTCCCCAGCACACGTGGAAAATTCACCTGTACGACGCTTGCCACAAGGTGCAGGCTGATTGATAACACATAGTAAGGCCAGGTTTTTTTGAAAAAATCGGCCAGTATTCGCTGAGAATCCAACCTTTCATCACTTCCATTCGCGAATTATTCCACCAGACCCGTACGTTCCACACCCTCTACAAACCAGCGCTGCGTGAAAGCATATAGAACCAATAGTGGCAGAATGATTAAAAAGGAGGCCGCCATCTTCACTGGCTCCAGAAACGCCCGCAGCCCGCCCTCCTGCGCTTCCATCGCCAGCTGTGCATTCAACTTGGACAGGCCTACCGACAACGGGACGTCCTGGGCTCCGAACATATACATGGACGGGAAGTACGCGTCATTCCAGGCCCAGACAAACGAGAACAGGAAGACCACCACGATCGCTGAACGTGAAATCGGCAGCATGACCCGGAAGAAAATCCGCAGCGAGCCTGCCCCGTCAATACGCGCCGCTTCCTCCATCTCCTTGGGCAGTGTCGAGAAGAACTGGCGGAAAATAAGGACGAACAACGCGCCTTTGAGGCCATGACCGAACAGCGTCGGCACGATCATCGGAAGGAATGTATTGATCCAGCCCAGTTCCTTGAACAGCAGAATCGATGGCAGAATGGTTACCTGGGGCGGCATGATAAACGTAAACAACAACGCACCGAACCACAGCTTCTTAAGCGGAAACTCCAACCGGGCAAATGCGTACCCCGCCACCGCGCAAGAGAACACCTGAAAGACCGCCGAAAGCGTCGCGACCGACAAGCTGATACCGAAGCTGCGGGCATAATTCAGCATCTGCAGTGCCTCCGCCAGATGACCGCCATAAATCGCCGTTGGCACCCAGATGACGGCAGGGTCCAGCAGATCGGGGGCCGCCTTGACCATCGTCGTCACCATGTAGATGACCGGCTTCAGGTAGATGAATGCCACATCGATCAGCAATATATACAGGATGATGCGAAACAGCAGCCCTTTGTCCGCCTCCAGCCCGAACAGCCTCGAGCGCACGGCGCGGAGCGAGAAGTCCGAACGCCGCCTCCCCGCCGCACGGTGCGAGGCCGTGAGACGCTGCCCGGAAGCAGCTTCCTCCGCCTTGGTCTTGAACAAGCCCAGTCTGCCAAGCGACGATCTAATCATGGTGGTCCTCCTTTAAACATTTCTGAACTGTTGTCTGTATTTTACTTTTGCGAGTTAATAAAGTCTGGCGCTTGAATGAACGACGTTGCATTAGCGGAGGGGAAGAGGGAGGCTGGAGAAACGGAGTGTTCGCCTTTGTCCCCGGATTTCAACCGCTATGCGGTTAAAAACAAGAAATCTGGGGACAACAGCGATCGCAAGCCCCCTCTTCCCTCGCAGCGCCCCCTCAACGGAAGTCCAATAAGCACCGATCTTTCTTAACGAGTTGGCGATAGTGAGCGGTTCACACGAGAATAAATCAAAAGTGCCAACCCAACGAACAGCAAAACGATCATAAAATAAATCCAGGCCAGCGCACTGGAGACGCCGTAGTTCTCCGTTGTGACCTTACTGATAATTGGATTGGACGGGTACGTGAACAGATCAACAATCGTATAGATCAGGTTCAGGAAAATGAACGGCACCATTCCCGGCAGCGTAATCTTCCAGAAGGTGCTCCACGGGTCCGCCCCATCGATACGAGCCGCCTCGTAGACGCTGCGGGCAATCGTCTGCCGCCCTGCCAGGAAGATCAGAATCTGCACGCCCGAATACCAGAGGACAAGCACGAAGGAACCGATGACATTGCTGATCGGCCCTGCCCAGGACGCGGGGAGATAGCGGGCCAGCATATAGTCGATACGCAGCGATGAGATGACGCCCAGCGAGCCTTCACCCTGATTCATGAATTCGGTGATAATCTGCCCCGAGGCAAAGATGACCGGCAGGAAGAAGATGACCCGGAACATCGTGCGTCCGGCGAATTTCATATTGAGCAGAATCGCGATCATGAGCGAGAACACGAGAATGATCGGGATCATCACGAGCGCTTCCCGCAGGAAGGGCATCAGATCGTCGTAGAGCAAGCCGCCGTCCGCGAACAAAATCTCGCGGTAATAGGCGAGACCGACGGGTGTCGTCTGAACACCTGTGACCGTGATGCGGACCTGATGGAAGCTCATGTACAGTGAATACACCAAGGGGAAGGCGACAAACACCAGAAAGCCGAAGACCCATGGCGCGATGAACAACGAGCCTTCCAGCTTGCGCTGCAGCGCAGCATTGCGACGGATTCGCGCGGCCAAGCCCAGTTTACGATTGCCGCCATTCTGCTTCGGGAGGGGGCGTGCAGGTTCAAGTTCGATGCTCATGACGGCTGTCCGCCTCCTTTCCGAATTACAAAGTCCTGTGGCTCGACCTGATAACCCTCGCCTCGATAGGGCTCCGTAGTGTAGTTGACGATGATTTCGTGGCCGTTCTCATACTCCGTGCGTTTGACCCCGGGAGCAAGTGTCCCGTGATCGACGATAAAGACATCCTGCACGTCGCGCAGCGCTTCATTCAGACGGGTATATTGCTCGGCGGCCGTCTCCAGCCAATCCTTGTAGTGCATGCTGTAGTACCAGATCGAGTAGGCTTTCTTGAAGTCTTCAGAAGGCGCAGCAGTGAACACATAAGCGGGATAAGCGCCATATTCCACGCTGCGCAGGAAATCGGTCTTGTACTCGTCGCGCAGATTGCCCCACTCCGAGGTGTAGGTGACCAGTCCGTGCAAGGCAATCTGGGCAAATGGCACCGCTTCGTCAACGAAAATGTCATACGAATAATCGTCCGGCATCCGGTGAATATGGGTGACAGACGGAAGCGCATAGAACGAAGCATCTTCCGCGGCTGCGACTCCGAGCTGCTGCGATGTCGCCTCGAGCAGACCACGCTGAGCGTTCAGCACGTCGGTCCGTGAGGCGCGGTTGCGGCTGTTGAAATCAGTGGTGAGCGCGCGCCCAATCCCCCCGGTATGGAGGATCCCGTCGATGCCCAGCTCCGCATAAGCCTGCAGGTCTGCCTCCGCCTCCCGCACCGCATAGCGCGGACTGACGATCGGCACGCGTTCATCCTTGCCGGGTAGCCGCTCGTAGAGCAACGTGCCGGAGAGATTGCGCAGTCCGTCGTTCAGACTCCAGAAGCCGCCGCGGCGGCTGTTGTTCAGCGAATAGTTGACACCGAGCAGCAGTTGGCCGCCATGCCCGCGCGCGGTTTCTGCCAGTTCCTGCAGGCCCTGGTTGCCGCCGATCCGCCGATCTGCGGGCAGCACGCCGCCGTACGAGCTGTAGCCATACCGCTGCCAGCCATGGTAAATCGTCGTAATGCGGGAGATGCCCGCTGCGCTTAATTCATCCAGCATCTCTTGGGCCTGCCCGGTTGTCGTCCCGATAATGTAGTCATCCCACAGGACGCCTTGCTGCAAATCAGCAGCGATTAAATCCGCATAGAACGGAATGCCGTCGTCTTGCGCTTCCAGCCGCTGCACACCACGATCCTCCGTGAGATACGACCGATATTTGCCCGCCATCGCGGGATAGTCGATCGCCTCGCCCTCCAGCAGATAATAACGGACGGTGCGGGCAGATGCTTCGAACCGGTCTTTACTGAACGTGTAGAAGCCCTCTTGGCCGCGCCGATCCGTGCTCTGGAAGAACTTGATCCGGTATTGCCATTCCGCCGTAACCCAGTTGCTGATCCCCAGTGCGCCAGCAGGTGCAGCGAACAGCTTGGCATACTCCTCGCCCTCCGTTATGACGCCAAGGAAGGACTGATTGCCCGACTTGAGTCCGAACACAGGCATTTTGACCTCGCTGCGATTGGTTTCTTCATTATAAAAGGATAGATCGTCGCCGTAGACGGCCTCGCGGTAGATCGATTTGTCGTTGCTACGGTTCTCATCAAACCGTGCAAGCGCCCCGGGGCCGTCCGGCAGCAGCAGATATCCATCGCGATCCGTCGAAGGCTGGGCTCCGAACTGCGGATAGGCCTTGAGGTTGAGCAGACTGAGCGCCCCCTCCTCCAGGCCGCTGTCCTTAACGGTTACCGCGACGTAGTCATCACCCAGACGGACCTCCAACGGCACCCGGATCCCCGATACCGGCAGATCAAATGTCACCCGGAAGCCGCCCTCCACCTGCTCGAATGCAAGCCCGCCGCGCTCTTCCATCCAATTGGTCAATTTGGTCTGAGACTTGGAGCTGGAAGCATCGATATATTCCAGCATAATCGGTGACAGCAGATTGCTCCGCCAGACACCACCGGAAGCTTCGCTTTCCCAGGTTGATGGCTCAGGATACGAACGCCACAGCCCCCCGCCGTTCCGGCTCTCCACCTGGAAATGACCAGTCTCGGGGTCTGCCAGCAACCGCAGCTCCGCAGACTGAGCCACCTCGATAAAGGCCGCCTCATCCGGTAAACGCGGTTCGATCCCAGAAGAAGTCGGTGTGAAGACCACAGCTTCCTCTTGCGAGGTTGTCGCCTCTGTATTTGTGGACTGCGCATCTTCGCCTGCGGAGGACGAATCGCTGCCCGTCAGCCAGAACAGGCTTAGTAAGAGCAGGATTGCGGCACCCGACAGCCCCATCACCGATTTCACACGCGTGCTCATCGGATCGCCACCTCCTGGTAAATCGAATACACGAAGCTCACGAGCTCGCTAGTCAGACTGAACGTAATAAAAATCAAAATCGCCATAATGAACATCGTTAACACGGTCAATACCAGGTGCTTCACGGTCTCGCCAACACTGAAATTTTGCACGCCCTGCACCTTCCAGAACAGCAGTAATCCTGTCCAGCCATATAGGGCATAGGCCAAAAAGTGATAAATCGCCGATTCATTCAGCGTCATGACGCCAGAGAGCAGGGTCAGCGGCACCCCAACAAGAATAAAGGGAAACATGGCATAAGCACTTGCCGTGTAAACGTCCCGGAAGCGGCCCTCGCCTTGATTGAGCGACCCCACGAGATAGCTCGCCAGCACAAAGCCGAGCCAGACAACACTGAACTGAATAAGCGGCGTGGCAACACTGGGATCGACGATGATGGCCGGGTTGTAGATAAAATTGGTTCCCGAGCGGAAATACCCGTAGGAAGCCAGCGCGAGCAGCAGGATCAAGGAGCCGCTCAGACTACTTGCTTTACCTTCATGGCGAATGCCATAAAATGCGTCCAGCGGCTGTTTGACGAGGTGCGAGACAAAACCAAGCTGCGCGGGTAACCCGGTAATACCTTGTCTGAATTCGCGCAGCCGCCCTGACCATCCCAGACGCCGACTGGTCCGCCGTATCACCAGTCCTCCAACAACCAGGATTAACCCGGCGTTCATGAACGAGCCGAATTGGCTCTGAAACCATTGCAGCCGGTTCTGCCAGAACGAATCCGAGAAGCCCTGAGCCCAGCCCGTCGCAGCGAACAGCCGCTGCGCGCCATCATAGTCTCCCCGTTTATAGGACGCCTTCGCCAAACCAAGAACGGCGGGGGCGTAATACGCATTTTGACGATAGACCTCTTGCCACAGGGGTTCACTCTCCTCATAACGCCCATCCTGAGTGAGCCGGTTGGCCTGATGCACCAGCGCGCCAAACTCGGTAACCTCGTATTTCTGCACAACGTTATTCTCACTGTCGAGAATGTACAAATCGTTATTGGAGTCATTGGCAATGGCGGACGGCGTCTTCACCAATCCCAATTTAGTCGTTGTGTCGCCTGCTGCCCCTCCCCAGAAGAAGAGCAGATTGCCGTTGTCATCATACTGGCTGACGACATTCAGACGGCTGTCTACAACCGTAATATTCCCGTCACTATCGACGGTCAGATCATTCAGCTGAGGCTGAACCTGGCGGACGACAGACGGATCATGAATCGTTTCCCCGTAGCTGCCGCCCCCCAATGAATCGGAGAACTCGCCTTTACCGGAGAGCTGATCAAGCCCGGCAATATTAAGCTTCTTGAGCTGACCCGTCTGCACTTCCCGGGTGACCGTATAGATGAAGCCCTCGCCGCCCTGATCGACACTAGTAATCGAGCCCGGCAGCTTGCTGATCTCCCGCTCATACATTTCCCGGGTATAGATCAACCGTTTGACGCTGTCGACGAAAGAGATGCTCGTCTGGTTAGCCCCGAAGAAGCCCTGGAACTCCCCCTGCGGGTCCAACTGCAGCAGTCCCTGGTACCCGCCAAGCGTAGCGATGTACAGAAATCCCCGCTTGTCGACCACCAGCTTGACCGGATCGTACTTGAAGGCATCGGGAATCAGCTTGGACTCGGGCCGCTGGAACGTCCTCAATACTTCCCCCTGGCTGCTTGCCCGCACCACCCGGTTATTGCCTGTATCGGCGATATAGAGGTCGCCATTGTCGTGAATGAACAGTCCCTGCGGCCGATTCAGCGGGTCCTCGGGAAAATCCAGGATGCGGATGAGCTCGCCATGCGGGTTCAGGTGGACAATCCGGTTGTTGCCTGTATCCGCAATATAGATCTCATCCTTGTCGTCAATATACAGATCCTGCGGCTGATTCAGCGGCGAATGAAGCTGTTGATCCGGTGCCCCGGGATCGGCGATGAACAGCTCCCGTCCCAGCGCACCGGCCGGCCGGTAAGCGGTCTGCATCTGATATTGTTGATCGTATTGGTCCTTGTAGAACGTCAGATAAGGCACATCTGCATAGGCGCTCGCAGGCTGTAGCAGCGCAATGGCAACGGCAAGCGCAGCTGTCAGCCTTCCTGCGCGCTGCGCAAGTCGCTTGATCATCTCGTCTCCCTCCTTCTTATTTGATCCCGGAATGCGCCATCGTCGTGATGACTTTGCTCTGCAAGATGACGAACACGATCAGGTTCGGCACGAACATAATGAGTGAAGCTACCGCTGCCGCTCCCTGCATCGCTACATTGTTAGCCAGATTGTTGGTCAAGGTGGAGAGGAAGAAGGCAAAGCTCTTCATCTCATCGTCCAGCATGAACAAGGCCGACGTTTCGATATTGCCCCAGGAGTTCTGAAAAGCCAGGATGGCTACAGTAGCTACTGCCGGCATACAAACCGGGATGACGATTCTCAGGAAGACAATAAACTCATTGGCTCCATCGATGCGCGCGGCCTCCAGCAGGGAATCTGGGATCTGATCGACAAACTGCTTGAGCAGGAATACACCGATTGGCATCGCCATCAGCGGCAGCAAATGGGCAAAGTACGTGTTCATGATTCCCAGTCCACTAACCACGAGATAACGTGGAATCTGCACGACCTCCGGTGCAAACATGAGGGTCAGCAGGATAGCAGCAAAGACGAACCCGGAGCCGGGAAACCGGTGCTTGGATAAGGGATAGGCGCAGAGTGCGCTGACACCCGTAACGAAGACGACGGCCAGTACCGAGGTGAAAACACTGTTGAACATATAACGAATCATTGGCACCGTGGAACGGGCGGTGACGGCCAGCAGCTCGTTGACATTTTGCAGTGATGGCTCATTCACGAGGAAGGTCGGCGGGTAGACGAACAGCTCATGATAGGGCTTGAACGCATGGTTGAAAATATAGACGATCGGCAGCAGCATGAACACGGACAACACGATTAGCAGCAAGGTGAGTAGCTTCTGGAAACCGTCCATCCGCGTCAGTCGTGAGCCGCCGCGCCGCTTCGTCAGGGCTTGCCATGGGCGGGCCATCTCACTCATCTCCCTTCGAGCCGAACAGGCCCCAGCTTAGCTTGTTGGATACATACATCAAGGCCAGCAGAAAGACGGAAATCGCTGCCGCATAGCCCATCTCGAACCGGATGAATCCGAAATCGTCGATATGGTTAATAATGAGATGCCCGGAGTAAGCAGGGGTTGGATTGACCCCTGATAGCTCCACGCCGATGGCGCCGGTTTTGAAGGTGGTGACAATTGCCATCACCGCGCCGAACAGCATCTGCGGCTTCATCGACGGGATGGTGATGTACCAGATTTCCTGCAGCCGGCTTTTCATGCCATCGATTCGGGCCGCCTCGTAGTAATCCTTGTTCACGTTGAGGATGCCTGCCAGCATCGCCAGGAAGCCCACCCCCATACTCGACCAGAGGGTGACGCCAATCATGGAGTTCATCAGATAACTTGGATCGGTGACCCATAGCTGGGGCGTATCAATCCAGCCCAGACGCAGCAGTACGCTGTTGAGATAACCGATTCGGTCACCCGTGAGCATGGGCAGCCAGACGATAGACATAGCAATGCCGATGGTGAGCGACGGCGTATACATCGCCAGCGCGAACCATTTGCGCGAACGCGACGGGAGCTGCGAGATCAGCCAGGCCAGCAGGAAGGCAGCGATGTAGCCGCCAGGTCCGACAATGACCGCGAACTTGAACGTATTGGGCAGCGCATGCTTGAGGAACAGCAGATCCTGCGAGATAAGGTACTGGAAGTTCTGCCAGCCGATGAACCGCGGCGCTTCGATGGCATTAAAATACGTGAAGCTGAGCCCTACGGCCGCCAGTACAGGCACGACAATAAAAGCGATGAAGCAGAGCATGAACGGTGCAATGAACAGATAGCTGATCCGGTATTCCCACATCTGCCGGAGCAACAACCGGAGACGGCCAGGCTCAGCCTTGACGGGATACTCGAGTGCCACGGATCTGCCCGGTGCTGCCGCAAGGCCTGCTCTTGCGATCGTTTGCCGCTTTCGGTTCTCTTTGGCCGCTGCTGCCCCTGCTTTACTTGACATACTGGTTCACCTCATCCCATGGCTCCGTGACAATCGGGAAGTCCAAGGTCTTGATTGCCCGGCCCTCACTGTCGACAAATCCAAATTCCTGCTGCTTGCGGCGCAGCTCCCGGTTGATGTCCAGAATTGCCGTCTCCAGTGAAGCCCGGTAATTCATGCCGTCGATCACAGAACGTACCCAGGCATTGGTCAACTCGCGGCCCATGAAGTACCCGCCGGGCGGATTTTCCTTCTCTTTGTACCAGGCCCACTGTTGCAGAATAATATTGGCATCCTCCCGCTTCCATGGCAGTCGTACGAACGCTTCAATGTTCGCCGTATTCCAGCGGAACGAGACACCGTTGATAGCTTCCAGGTCAGAGCCGTAGCGAACCTGTGTATCCGTGGAAATCCACCATTTAAGAAATTCCCATGCTTCATCCTTTTTACGGGAAGCCTCGAAAACCACACCTGTCGTCTGCTGACCGCCCGCCCATCGCTTGATCTCGCCGTTCGGCTGCTCCACGCCGGGGATGAGCGCGATGCCCCATCGCCCATTTAATTCCGGAGCCGCCGCTGCCAATTGGACATACATGTTGTAATCCGAGATGCCAATCGGCATCTTGCCGCTGCGGAAATGCTGATAGAAACTCGGCACCTGCTTCTCCAGCGCGTACATGTTGAACAGGTCGGTCCATTGCTTGAAGGCCGCGAAGCCCTCTGGCGTATCCAGTCCGGTGGCGAAGCCGTCCGGTGTGTAGAAATCGACGCCATTCTGCGAGATAAATGGCAGGAACTCGTTGGGATCGATATAAAAATTCATAAAATTCTGCTGCAGTGTGGGGAGCAGATCGTAGACCTCCTGCCAGGTCTGCGGAATCTCCATCCCCAGCTCTCGCATAATATCCTTGCGGTAATAGAGGACCTGGAACGACTGGGTTTCCGGCACTGCGTAGTATCCCTTGTCATAGTAGAGTGCCTGCCAGGAGCCCGGGCTGTAGCGCTCGTAGACGTCCGGAAAGTCTTCAAAGCGGCTCAGGTCGTGCACACTGCCGCGAATGGCATAATCAACCGGCAGATCCTGGTTCAACCCAAGCGCCACGTCGGGCTGCAGTCCAGCCGCATTAGACATCACGAGCAGCTGCGGATTTGGCAGCAAATTGACCTTGACCTTGATGCCGGTCATCGGCGTGAAGGTCTCGTCCACGATGTCCTGCAGTTGGGTGACGTAATCACGGCCCCGCAGCACCCACACGTTGAGCACATTGTCGTCCATCTCGCCGAGACTCTGACGGGTGTTGAACGAATAGGCAAAATTCGCTGCCAGTCCCGCTGCCTTATCCGTCAGGGTAGCCGTCATCGATGGCAGCTCTGCGTCTGCCGGTGCGATATAGAGCTCATCGAGCTGAAGCGGCTGCTTGTGCATGTTGACGACGAAATTGTTGATCTTCTCCGTAATGGAGGCAATCTCGTCGATATGATACGGAATCTCATCAGGCAGCCGGAGCAGGCTGCGCAGGTCCCCGGCCGACGAGCGGAAGCCTTCGCTGGCGCTGTCCTTGCGGCCGTTCACCGTCTCCATCTCTGCAGCCAGCACTTCAAGATTGGCCGCCGCCAGTTCCATCTGATCGGTCAACCCCGGCAGATCACGATCAATCCGCCACGTCCGGTTACGGTCGCTCTGCCCGCTTGTGAGTGAACTGAGATCCTGCTCGATATCCCGGAGCAGTGCGCTCAGGTTCTCAATGCCACGGACAATCGGGCTTACCGTAGCGTGCGTGAGCGCGATCGATAGCGTATGCTCGCCCTCCTCCAGATAGAAGTGGAACGGCTCGCCGTCGCTATCTGTGAGGACAAGTCCCTGCCAGTTCGAGCTATACGGGAAGCGGTAGGTTAACAGCTCACGGAACGGCACTTCCCCGTCGATGCGGATGGTACGGAAGGACGCCTTTTGTGAAAATCGGTTCTGCAGGGAACGCAGGCCAATCTTGTAATAGCCGCTTTCCGGTACCTCAAAGGTCCAGCCGACCTCCTGATTGGGCCAGTCCCAGCGCACACCGCCCATCGTATTGTAGGTAATGCGCCCCTTCGCTCTTGGCACGGTACGCCAATCGCGGTCCCACATGACGACGACCGAAGGATCGTTCTTCCACGTCATGGCCTCCGCCTGAATGATCAGCGGATCGCCCGTGGCCGAATCTGCTTGCGGTGTCGACGCCAGCACCTCCGTATAAGACGGAATCTCCCGCGGCGCTTCGAGCGAGAGCTCAGCCAGCGCAACTGGTTCATATCCCTCCAGGCGCAGCGTGTGCGTGCCGGAGGTGAGATGCCACAGGAACGGCTCCGCATAGTTGGCGCCGGAATCGACAAGCGGATGCGTCATCCATGTGGAGATGTCCTGGGCAACCGGTCGGATCTCGTCTCCGTCATCATTGGTTTTGATCTCCCCTTGATCCTGCCAGAGGCGGTACAGAGTAATGGCCGAGGACTCCCGGAACGGACGCACCCCGTCGATCGATACATCCAGTACGATCGGCCGGGTGTAGCCATCCCCCATCAGCGGATGATACTGCAAATGCATTTCATAGAGTCCTTCCTCTTCGACCTGCACCTCATACTCTACCCAATGCGTATCCTTAGACTCCCAGATCAGTACGTCATCCTTACCTTCGTAGCTGCCTGTCTGCAACGTCGTAGCATCCGAAACCGCAGCAGGGCTCCCCGCTGGGATCGAGATACGCGTTGCCGCCTTGGGCACACCTGCCTCTTCCCACCCGGCCAGCACCTTGGCGTAATAGGGCTCCAGCTCCGCCTCCGCGATGGAGCGGTCCTCCCATTCCTCGAAGCCCGCCAGCGCTGTGCTCGGCTCGTAGACGCCCGAGGGCCGCGCCCCGCCGCCAGCAGCGCCGGTGAGTAGAATTCCCGCCAGCACCAGCGCAGCAGCCAGTGCGAGCAGGACGAGGGACAGGACCCGCTTAGTTCCATGATTTCGCAGCATATGCGTAGCTCTCCTCTCTTGCTGACCTTAGGTCAGCCGCTCTCCGCTGTCGGCATCAAAGAACAGCGCCTTGGACATATCGATGACCAGCCGCAGCCGCTCATTCTCTTCACACCGGTAATGCGCTTCAACCCGCACAACGAGCGGCTTCTGCTGACCGATATCCAAGTGCAGGAACCGGTCTGCTCCCATCAATTCATCGATCTTGTAAATACCGGTGAATACCGAGTCCGAGTACAGCCCTTCCGGACCAATATGCTCCGGCCGGATGCCGAGTGTCACGCGACGCTCGATCTTGCGGTGCTTGCGCAGCAGCTCTGCCGCATCACTGGGTATGCGAAGAGCAAATCGTGAGGTTGAGAATGCGAGCCCGCCGCCCGCTTCCTCGGTAATTTTGCCCTCAATAAAATTAATCTGCGGCGAGCCGATGAAGCTGGCTACGAAGGTATTGCCCGGCTTCTGGTAAATCGTCTCCGGCGTATCGATCTGCTGGATGACGCCATCCTTCATGACAACGATCCGGTCTGCCATCGTCATGGCTTCGATCTGATCATGCGTTACATAGATGAAGGTCGCGCCCAGTGTCTTATGCAGCTTGATCAGCTCCATCCGCATCTGAACGCGGAGCTTGGCGTCCAGGTTGGAGAGCGGCTCATCCATGAGGAATACCTTCGGATTACGGACAATCGCACGGCCGAGAGCTACCCGCTGCCGCTGTCCGCCGGAGAGCTCCTTGGGCTTGCGATCCAGATAAGGCTCAATCTCCAGCACCCGGGCGGCCCGGCGTACGGCGAGGTCAATTTCATGGCGCGCCTGCTTGCGCAACCGCAAACCGAACGCGATATTCTCGTATACGGTCATGTTCGGATACAACGCATAATTCTGGAATACCATCGCAATATCGCGATCTTTGGGCGGCAATTGATTGACGAGCTGCTCGCCGATATAGACCTCGCCTTCACTAATATCCTCCAGCCCGGCAATCATCCGCAGCGTGGTCGACTTGCCGCAGCCGGAGGGGCCCACGAACACAAGAAATTCCTTGTCGCGGATATCAAGATGAAAGTCATTGACGACAAGCTGTTTGTCCTTGCCGTATTGCTTATACAAATGCTGGATCGAGATGCTCGCCATACTCCGCCACCCCCAAATAAAATACAAAGGATCGCCGCGCGTCCGGCGACGACCCCGCTTACCTTGTGACTACTTGCTTGTGTTGTTTAAGGTGACCAGTTCCTTCTCAATTGCCTCTTGAGCGACACGGAGCGCCGTATTGACGTCGACGCCGTCTACGGCGATGCTCTTCTCCGCCTCGGCGAGGAATTTGCGGACCTTGCTCTCGAACTTGTGTGGCTTGATGACCGGGCGAGGCGGCGCTTTGAACAAATTGTCTACTGTCTTGCCCTCCAGCACCGGGATATCCTGGCCGAACACGTCCTCGAACTGTGCGCCCTCCACGGTCGGTACACGACCGGCCTTGGACAAGGCCAGCTGTGATTCGTCGGTCAGCAGATTGGCGATAACCTGGAATGCCAGGTCCTTATGCTCACTAGCTTTGGTGACAACCAGCGAGTGGACGTTGACCGCCTTGCCCGTGCCCAGGTTCTCTTCGAAGTTGGGGAATGGAGCGAAGTCCCAATTCATCTCAACGCCCTGCTGACGCAGCTCCTCCAGCGGTCCCAGCAAATGCGCCAGGTTGTAGGCTACCATAGCTACATTTTGCTCATTGAAGAAAATATCGTCGTCATTGGCATATTGGTAGCGGCCATCCGCCCCGATATAACCCGGCACTTCATAGCTTTTCTGAAGCTGCTCGAACACCTGGACCCACTGCGGTGTCGTCACATTGGGAGTCCCGGTCTCGGGATCAATGATAAACAGATCAAGTCCTGTGGCGATATTGCTGGATCCGAACAAGTCGATTCCGATATAGTCCACCCCACCGTCGCTGCGGGTAACCGGCTTGCCAATCTCAATGGCTTGATTCCAGGTCATCTGCTCATCCGGCGGGTAGGACGCTCCGAACTTGTCGAAGATATCTTTGTTATAGAAAATGACCGGCAGGTTGACAGAGAACGGAATTGCCGCTAGCCCCTCCTCCGGCGAATATTTCTCCAGCATATCCAGAACGGCCGGCTTCAGCCTGCTCAAATCCACGTTGTGTTGTTCAATGTAGGGTCCAAGATTCTCCGCCAAATCCAGGTCAGCCAGCGTCGTTGCAATCGATGTCGTAGACACAAACATAATATCTGGCACTTCACCTGACGTAATCAGCGGCTCCAGCTCTACATCCTCCGGGGCCTCTACCCACTCCAGTGTCACATGAGGAAAGGCCTCTTTTGTCTGCTGCACCAGTGTTTTCTCAAATTCATCCTTGGTCACCGTAATTCCAGCCCGCAGCACCTTGAGCGTCACCGGCTCTTCATTGCCTTGGCTGCTGCCAGTCCCATCCGAGGTCTTCGTTTCATTCTGCGTACCGGTCGTCCCGGTTCCTTGGCCTCCTTCGCTTGGTGATGTCCCGCCGCTGCAAGCGGTCATGGCTGTCAAGATGATAGATAGCGATAGGGCCAGAAGACCTGCTCTTTTCATCGTTCTCATTCTCCTCTTATCGGTCGAAATATTTATATTCGCATAGGTTTAGTTGGTTAAAACAATAAAAAAGGACATGCGGCCAAGCGGATTCGCTCGGCCTGCGAATGTCCTTGTCCTAATACCATTCAATGAAACCTAGTAGAGCGTTTCAGAAGATTATGCCGGTGTGGGAGAGCGAAGAGGAGAGGGAGGCTGGAGAAATGAAATGTTCGCCTTTGTCCCCGGATTTCAACCGCAAAAGCGGTTTGAATAGAAGAAATCTGGGGACAACAGCGATCGGAAGCCCCCTCTCCTCATAGCGACCCCAATGACCGTCATTTCGGGAACGCTTCTACTAGTTCAGCACTAAGTCGCAGGCCTCTTCCGGCATCCAGCGCTTGTCCTTGCCCTCCCACTTGATGTTGCAACCGAGCGGATTAGTGAGCGGCACCGCGAGCTCGCGGCCAGCCAGATAGTCCTCCAGGGCATTGTCCAGATCGTAACTGGTGATTTTCTCTGCATCCTTGGGTGAATCAACAGCCCGGCCGGTATAGATCAGCTTGCGGTCGGCATCGAATACATAGAAGTGCGGCGTGCGCAGCGCACCGTATGCTAGCGCAACGTCTTGCTCGGCATCATGCAGATAGGTCCACGGGAATTTGTGCTCATCGACCCGCTCTACCATCTTCTCATAGGAATCATCCGGATACGACGTCGCGCTGTTGGAATTAATGGCCACAAAAGCTACGCCTTGCGGACCAAATTTCTCGGCAGAGGCACGAGTCACCTCATCGGAGCCTTTCACAAACGGACAATGATTGCATGTAAACCAGACCACGAGCGCTCGGGCATCAGCAAAGTCTGCCAGGCTGTAAGTTTGGCCGTCTGTCGCAAGCAATGAAAAATCCGGAGCCGCAGCTCCAAGTTCCAGTGTATAAGCCATTATTAATCAAACCTTTCTATAGTAAAATAAAAGAGACATGGTTTCCGTCATGGAAAGCATGTCTCTGGAGGTCCAGTCGACTTGAAATATTTTGGAAAAATCAGATAAGATTAGGCCTGCTGTTCCTCGGCATAGAGGACCGTAGACAAGTAGCGTTCCCCATTACTCGGGATGACAGCAACGACTCTTTTGCCTGGGCCCAATTCCTTCGCCAAACGGAGTGCCGCATGAATGGCTGCTCCCGATGAGATGCCGCCAAGAATCCCTTCTTGTCTGGCAGCAAGCCGCGCAGTTTCGAATGATTCTTCGTTGGTGACCTGAATGACTTCATTATAAATGTCCGGGTCCAGGATGGACGGCACGAAGCCGGCTCCGATACCCTGAATCTTGTGCGGACTCGGACTGCCGCCGGAGAGAACCGGCGAGGCGGCCGGCTCAACGGCAGCAATACGAATGTCGGGGAAAGCCTTGCGGAGAATCTCACCAGCACCAGTGATGGTCCCGCCAGTGCCGATGCCGGCTACGAAACCGTCCAATTGGCCATCCAATGTCCGAATGGCATCCACGATTTCGGGACCTGTGGTCTCCCGGTGGATCTTGACGTTGGCTTGATTATCAAACTGTTGGGCCGGGAAATAATCTGGATGACTATCCAGCAGCTCCTTGGCTACCCGGATCGCCCCCTTCATGCCTTCAGGTCCAGGTGTCAGGATCAGCTCCGCGCCATACGCTCTCAGCAGGTTGCGACGCTCCAGACTCATCGTCTCGGGCATCACCAGAATCGCCCGATAGCCTCTGGCCGCCGCCACCAGTGCGATGCCAATTCCGGTGTTGCCACTCGTCGCTTCAATGATGGTAGAGCCGGGCTTCAGCTTTCCCTCCCGCTCCGCCTCCTCGATGATACTGATAGCAATCCGGTCTTTAACACTGCTGCCTGGATTAAAAAACTCCAACTTCACATAAATTTCCGCGCTATCCTCTGGAACGATTTTGTTCAAGCGAACGAGCGGGGTATCCCCGATTAATTCGGTAATGTTATTCACGATTCGAGCCACGTTGGTTCCCTCCTGATCGAAAAATAAAATGCGCTCCCCATGTACAGGAAGCGCATCTCCGTTTGAACGGTTGAATGCTCAATACCTATTATTCCAAGCGATATTATTGCTTTTCATCACTATAGCATGAGTATCCCGAGTTGACAACTATAATTTAAAGTCTCCTAGACAGAGATTTTATTGTTGACAGGGAAAATCTTTCGTGCTAAATTAAAGCACAAATCCAACTGTACCACTATGATTAATGAGTGGTGGCATTGACCAGTCATCTGGACCTCTGTTCCTTTGTGGAGCAGCTTCTGGATGGCTTTATTTGTGTTTCGACAAATCGAAAAAGGAGTGGATTCATGTGTTCAAAATGAAATCTGTCCATGCTCTATCCTTGCTTAGCCTGATGGTTATTGCAGCAGGCTGCGGTCAGGGCCCGGTTAACACGCCAACGGGTGGGGCCGGTGAAGGTCAGCCTGTACAACAGGGCCAAACTGGAGAAAACGATGCGACACCAGAGCCTGTCACGCTGACCTTTTTCGTCAATGGTATCAACCTCTCAGACACAGAATTCAGGCTCATGGTCGAGGAACCGACAAAAAAGAAATTCCCGCACCTCACCATTGAACGTATAGTCCCGCCTCAGGGCACGCGCCTGCCTGAGCTCATAGCCGCTGGTCAGATACCTGATATTATCTACGCCAGCGTCGGTACCTATTATCAGCTACAGGAACTTAATCTGGATTATCGGCTGGACGAGCTGATTGATAAGTATGATTTTGATGTGAACCGGATCAAACCGCATATCCTTGCCTCGATTACCGACTACAGCGAGAACGGCGACAGCCTGCATGCCCTTCCCTTCAACGATAACGACACCATTCTCTACTATAATAAGGACATTTTCGACAAGTTCGGCGTACCCTACCCCTCCGACGAGCAGATGACCTGGGATGAAGCACTGGAGCTCGGCCGACAGCTGACCCGCAACGACAACGGTGTCCAATATATCGGTTTGGAAGTCGCGTCTGGCCCCGCCCATCTTCAAAGCAGCCTTGCCCTTGGTACGCTGGATCCCGAGACCGGAGAAGCGGTCGTGAATACGCCGGAGTGGAAAAAGGTTTTTGAGTTCCAGAAGCAAGTATTCGATGTACCCGGCACGGTGCAAGGAGAGACCTACCTCTATAACAAAGATGCCTTTATCACTGAACGCGTCCTGGCTATGCGTCCAAGCTATATCGCCAATATGGTAGGCACGCTGGAAGAACTCCGTCAGGCAGGCGATCCGATCAATTGGGATATTGCGCCGGTGCCTAATTTTCCAGAAGCGCTGGGCCACAGCAAGGAAGTCAATATTCATTCCCTCTACATCTCCAGCCAGAGCAAATACAAGGACGAAGCATTCCAGGTCATTGCCAATATCCTCTCGGATGAAGTCCAGACTATCCTCTCGCGCAACGGACGACTGCCTTCCATCAACAACGATGCGATAGACCGGCAATTCGGCGCGGATGTACCGGATCTTCAGGGCAAGAAAATCGATAATATCTTCAAAGCCCGGGGCGTCCAGCTTCATAAGCCTCACGAATACGAGTCGAAGGTTGCCCAGTATGTCACCGATGCCTACCAATCCCTCGCCCTCGACGGCACAGACGTCAATACCGCCCTGCGCACGCTCGAAGAAAACATCAACGCCGAGGTCGCCCGTCTGCGGGCTACGTCGAGTAAGTAGAGGTTGAAACACACAAACAGCAGCTATCCTATAAGTCCCCAAACAAAAAGGTTGGGCGAGAAACCGTTAGGTTTGCCGTCCAGCCTTTTTGTTTTGAAAATCAACGAAACGAACGCGCTGG
>NZ_KB899689.1 GCF_000378385.1 Paenibacillus daejeonensis DSM 15491
AGGAGGCCGTCCCCGTATTCATCCCAAACGGTATCCCAAGCGTCGGTTACTCTTCTATTAGAACCAAGTGATGAGGTTTTTAATTGCATAACTAACTAAAAAAAGTCTTGTTCTCCTAGCTTATTTGAGGTGTGTCCATTTAAAGTTACTGCTCGTGCGGTAGTAACAAAGACCACTCCATGCGGGCGTAACTACAAAAGAGTACGATGCCTCCAACTGCATGGAACATGAGGCCTTTGATTGAACACTTTTCGTCCTTGCATGTTAAATTGTTTGCAAGGTTTCTGGGATCTATGAGCAAATAGAGGAAGAATGGTGTGTTACAGCGCTCGGGTGGTGGATCTATCGGCAAATAGAGGAAGAAAGGTGCCTTATTGCTGGCGGGTGGCGGGCGCACGTTATCTACATCAAACAAAAAGCCAGATGACATTGGCATCATCTGGCTCAGAATAGGCCGAGCGTCAGCGCCACGCACTGATTCGCTCGGACTTGGTCTGGAAATGGGCGGACATCGCCCGGCCCCTTGCAGTGAGAAGAACTCGGCGCCCCTCCGGCGTCCGAGTGTAGACTAGCGCGGCTGGATCCACCTTTTTCTGCCAATGGGCCAGAAACTGCTCGGCATGGATTTTGCGGCGGCCAACCACTTCGGGCAGGGCATGGTAATCCCGTCTTTTGCCCAGCGGTCCCCGTGATTCCCGGTAGAGCAGATAACGCGGATTGTCGATCGGCTCCAGCACCTGGCGCAGCGCCTCAAGGAACACCGTCTGCTCTTGGGTTGTACCACCCTTCAGCCAACAAGCAAAAACGCCATCCTGTTCTTCAATCCCGATACGCTGCAAGCTTGGTTCCTCCTGCACGAGCTCCATATCATACAGCGTCGCGTATACCGTCCAGCCCACCTGGCGCATGCTGGACTCCAGCGAACGGTGCCGGATTGCGAGCCGAGCTGCGCGGACGAGCCAGAATCCGCCTATCAGAACACCCAGGCTGAGAGCCAGCAGCAAGGTTAGCCACCACGGCATATCTGATTGGAGCAGCCGATACTCGGATAGCAGCTCCAGTATGACTCCGATAAAGGTACCCAAGGCAGTAATGAGCAGCGCCTTGATGGTCTCCCCATAGATAAGGGGACGGGGCGCCAGGTCATCTAACGCCAACAGTTCCTCAGCCATTCCGCCGCCCAGTGCGATTGCAGCCAGCCACTTCTCATGCAGTTGGCCTCGCCGCTTGGCCCGCTCCAGCGTGTCCCAGTTCAGCTGGGCGATCCGCTCAGGCGGATATGCCTCTTGGTCCATGCCCATACGCGCGATTCCCGATTCGATCGTCTCTCCGTCGATGGACAAGCCGACTAAGGAGCGGAACCTTCTACCCAAAGCTTCCAGATCCTGCCCGCCGCCCCGGATCCCTGAATCCACACAGGCGAGATGCCAGATCGCCGATGCCTTACCGGGATTCCCCCGCTCCGTGCGAATGGCGCGCCCCCTCATCTGGTTGGAGAGCATGAATGATCCCACATAGGAGGCCAAAATCAGCGAATTGATGCTTGGCGCATCCCACCCCTCGCCGAGCAAGGCCGCCGTGCCAATGAGGATGTGGACGCCCCCCCGGGTAAATACCTCCGTCATTATCGCCACCATCTGAGAACGATTGGCGTCCCTAACCTCCAGCGCAAGGTAGGCAGGATCATGAGGAAGCGGTCGGGTATGCAACTGCAACCCCAGTGCAGCAGCACATTCCTGAGCAACCGGAAGCGCCGATAGCGGCAGCACGACCAGCGACCCGGTCAGAATTGCGGGCTCCAGTCCTCCCGCCCGTCGGCGAATCAGCTCGAAGACCGGGACGACACCCAGCCGGCTTAACGGCTGCATGTCCTCCGGTGATTTCGGCATATCCTCTCGGCGGATGTAATCCGAAAGAATGACCATCCGCAGCTGCGGCCCCAACTGCTCCTTCTCAAAACCAACGATTCGCTCGATACTGCTCAGCTTGGAAGCACTATGAACGAGGGAACGGTCAAAGGATGGCGTAGAGCGAAGATACACCTTGCGACGCTCAACCGCCCCCATCCTGTTCAACTGCTTGGCAAGCGTCTTCAGCTCTGCGTGGTCTGTATCAATCTGCTCATCCTGGTATAGTACGCCGGTCAGCAGCTCTTCCAGCCATTCCTCATCCAGCGCTGGCATCTGCTTGGCCTTCATGCCTAAAATCTGCAGTGCTCCCTCCCACTCCGGACGGCCGGTTGCTCGCAGGAAGATGGCTATGCTGGAGTAGTAGGCCGGTGCAGCCAAGATTGCCTCCAGATGCTGCTCTGGCTCGCGGATCCAAGGATGCTCCGCCAGTTGGCGGATCAGTTCCTGCTGCTGCAGCAGTTCATCCCGCAGCCGGGACGTTTCGGCACGGAAGGCTCGCAGCGGTCCGGCCTCGGACTCATCCGGAGTAGAGAGATAAATATAATCCTGATGCGGGCACAGCTCCCCCTCACGCACCAGCTCGGGAACACTGATCTCAGCGTCAATCGGTCCGCAGAGCTCTTCGTAGCGCTGCCACTCCCGGGGCTGTACATCATAGGGGGGCGTTGCAGTCAGTGCAATGAGCGCCGGTCGCTCCAGCTCCTTGCGGAACTTTAGCGTACTGCGCCACCATGCGGTCCGCAAATGATGTGCTTCGTCAAGGATGAGTGTCCGGAAACCCATCTGCCGGATCGCTGACAGCGCGTCCGGCGCGAGGTCCTCATCCTCGGAGGGCTGCTCCAGTTCTCCGTCCGCGGAAACCTCGGCATCCGCCCCTTCGTCTGCCCCGTCAGCTTCATTCTTGTACAGACTATGAAGCGCCTGATACGTCGTCACAGTAACGAAGCCCGGCTGCTTGAGCGAGGTCGACAGCCAGTCTGGCCGTTCCTTCGTCTGCAGGAATAGCTCGGTAAACCGGTCCGCCCATTGCTGCTTGATGGTGAGTGTCGGCGCAACGATAAGCGTCGGCTGATTCATCCGCAGCATGACCTCCAGACCCAGAACAGTCTTGCCTGAGCCAGGCGGGGCTACAAGATGCAGATGTCTGGTTCGTAGATGCTGTTCCAATTGGTCCAAGATGCGCTGCTGATAAGAGCGCCAGGGATAGCAGAACGTAATATGTGCAGGAAATTGTCGCATGGCATCCTCCCAAACCATTGATCGCTGAACGGCTCAATATTTCTTGTACCCCCCATTGTATCATAGGGAAGGCTCCTATTCATGACGTGCGGCGGAAGGAGCGGGTGCGGATCACGAAAAACGCCTGTCGGTGGATCTATGAGCAAATAAAGGAAGAAAGGTGTGTTACAGCGCACGGTTGGTGGATCTACGAGCGAATAGAGGAAGAATGGTGCGCTACTGCCGGCGGGTGGCGGACTTGCGATCCAATAGAGGAAGAAAAGTGTGTTACAGCAGACGGATGGCGGGCAAAGAAAAAAAGCGCTCCGGGAGCGCTTTTCTTACTAAAGTCTTGCGGGTCCTGCTTCAATCAAACGTGCATGCTCACTTGCCGGGCTTCATTGTAATCTTCGCCTGCAGACTGCTGCCGACAATGATCTGCAGTGTCATCATCACCAGCACGGCACCCATCAGGCCATACAGCGCCAGTTGGAAGTTGCCGGTCCAATCCAGCGCTCGGCCAACAAGCAGCGGACCCGCCGCCCCCAAGACGTAGCCGCCGCCCTGGTTCAATGCGGACCAGGAGCTGACCTCCTCCGGCCGACGGGTCACAATGAACGGCAGCAGCAGAGCCAGCGGGAACAAGCCTCCGGCACCGATGCCGATCAGCAGTCCGCTGACAAGCGGTGAAGCACCGCCCAACAGCAGGGCTAGGCCGATCAGCTCACTGATACTGCACAACACCAGCCACATCGCCAGCCGCTGATAGCGTGCCGCCAGCCAACCGATCAAGAAGCTCATCGGCAGCTGAATCAATGTGAAGACGGTCAGGATTAAGCCACCCTCCTGCTTGGTGTAGCCCATCGATTCGGCAATCGGCGCCAACCAGGCGGTCATCGAGTAGAAGATACTCGCCATCAAACCAAACATTAGCGTCAAAAGCCAGGCCTTTTTGTCCCCGAGCGGCAACCGATAGCCGGCCGTCCCTGGTGAGACAGGTGCCGGACGGGCGGCAACCAGCCCCCAGCAGAGCACGGCTGCGGCGGCCAGCAGTCCCCAACTCGCCAGTGCGTTCTGCCAGGAACCGCCCAGCCATTCGTAGAGCGGCACAGAGAAGGCAGCAGCCAGCGCCGCACCCAGGACGAGTGAAGCGGAATACACGCTGATTAGCAGCGAACCGTTAGCGAAGCGCTGACGGATGAAACCGGACAGCAGCGGTCCCGCAATACCAATGCCGACGCCTGAGAGAAACGCAGTCAGGATGAGCAAGGTCGAGGAGCCTGCAAAAGCGCGTATTGCAGTGGACACGCCTATGAGCACCATGGCGCCAAGAATCGCGCGTTCCACTCCGAGACGGCGTCCGAGTGTCACGGCCAGCGGGGCAAAAACGCCCATGCACAGAACCGGCAGCGAAGTTAGTAGACTGACAGCAAGCCCGCTCATGCCCAGCTCGGTCTGGAACTCACCGAGCAGAGGAGGAACGGATGTGATGACTGGACGCATATTAAGTGAAGCCAGGATGATGGCTATTACGAAGAGAAGTATAGGCATAGCAGCAAGTTTCCTTTCGGGTTAAACCATTAACGAGTCTAATCCTTGAATAGTGTATGTTTGATGCGATAAATCATTCCCGGACGCAGCAGCGCCCGGAGCAAGATACGCCAAGCCCCGCCGGGTCGGCTCAACCGGCGGGGCTTGGGACGGCAGCAGCCGTTAGCGATGCTAGGAGGAACGTGCCCAGACCATGACGAACTCTTGCTCGCCGGTATGGGGGTCCGCGCATTCCTCGGTAATGTCGAAGCCTTGCAGCTTATAAAAACGGACGGCTGACTCGTTTTTCTGATAGACCTGCAGGTTCAATTGGGAACGCAAAGATTTGGCGTGGTTCAGTAACGCCTTACCGTAGCCCTTGCCTTGCTGCGCCTCGTCGACGAACAGCGCGGCAACGCGCGTGTCCATCAATGAGATGAAGCCCGATGCTTCTCCGTCTGATTCCAAGACATAGGACTCCGCTGCCGGCAGATACTGCTGGGCCATCGCCTCCCGCTGGCCTTCCCAATACGAGGCCGGGATAAAGGCATGAGAAATCTGGGAGCAGCGTTCCCACACATCGACAAGCCGTGGGATGTCGGCCGTTGTGCTACTTCTGATCTGAATGGCATATCCCTCCGAACATTTATCTTCAATCGTCTTCATCCCACAATAACGAATCATGGCAGGTTTGGCAACCCCTAGCTTGCTAAATCAGTCCCAGTGTGATGGCCGTTCCAGGCCAGCGGGCAAGCGTGTGCGAGCGTCGCCCTTGGCGGAGCGTAGCTGCATCCGCGTCAGGAAAACACTGCCGGATAAGTCGGCGCCACGCAGATCCGCATCCCGAAGATCCGCGCCAATCCAATCGGCCGAACGCAGATCTGCGTTCCGCAGGTCCGCAGCAAGCATGAGCGCCCCCCGCAGGTTGGCGCCTCGCAGGTCAGCGCCTCTCAACTTAGCGCCGATGTAATCACCGCTGCGGGCGCCCGGCGCTTCCCCCTGAGCTCCCTGCCCGCGCCGCTTCAATCCCTGGCGGCCACCTCCGCCAGCCTTGCCGCTGCTACGTTCTCCGCTGCGCCCGCCGCTTGCTCCGCCATCGCGAGGTGCTGCTGCACGCACCAGCTCGCTGACGCGCAGCAGCACAGGCCCTACCGTGGCACGGTGAGCCGGAATGTCCAGCTCCAGCACCTCATTCGGCGGCAGCAGCCTCAGCGCCTGGATTGCAGCGAGCCGTTCGCGCAGCTCGCTCGTCAGCTCAGCAGCAGCCGGCAGCCTAAGCGCCTCCTCGAGAAACAACAGCATCTCGTGCAGCTGCTGCATCACCGGCAGCAGCTCGTACATCTCGCTTGCCTGCTCCGGATGAGACAGCGGATCGCGGCCAGCATAAGTGATCTGAGAGATATGCTGTCCTGCACCATGGCAATCATAGACCGTGCAGCCCCGGAAGCCCCGGTCACGCAGCGCCGTGTGGATCCCGCAACGGTAATCCTCCCGCAGGTTTTTGCACGGAGAGCCGGACGACTTGTCCATGGCAAAATCCGCAGATTTGGCAAATGGCAAAGCGATACAGCACAACCCGAAGCACCGTTCACAATCCCCGCTCAACCGTTCTCGATAATTCTCTTCATTCCCTTGTGTCATTCTGCTTCTCCCCTGCCCTGCTCATAATCAAAACCGCCCCCACACCGCAACATCCGGCATGAAGGCGGTCGTCGATCGACGGCCACGGCCGTGCGTCAAAGGTTCCATTCTTCTTAAGCCGTATCCGGCTCCGAGAACTGGCTGTTGTAGAGATCGGCATAGAAGCCTTCCTGAGCCAACAGCTCCTGATGCGTGCCCTGCTCGATGATTTCTCCTTGGTTCATCACCAGGATGAGATCCGCATCCTTGATGGTCGACAAGCGATGGGCAATGACGAAGCTGGTGCGGCCCTTCATAATGGCCTTCATCGCCTTCTGAATATTCATCTCCGTACGCGTATCGACACTACTCGTCGCCTCATCCAGGATAAGAATCCGCGGATCGGAAATGATGGCCCGAGCGATTGTCAGCAGCTGACGCTGGCCCTGCGAAATATTGGTCGCATCCTCACCCAGCACCGTGTCATAGCCATCCGGCAGCTTACGGATGAAATCATCCGCATATGCTGCCTGCGCCGCCGCGATAACTTCGTCCTCCGTTGCGCCTTCCTTGCCATAAGCAATATTGTCGCGAATCGTGCCGTTAAACAGCCATGTATCCTGAATTACCATCGCATATTCGCCGCGCACCTGCTCCCGGCTCATCTTCCGGTAATCCGTCTCCCCTATTTGCAGACTACCGCCATCAATTTCGTAAAATCGCATCAGCAGGTTGATCATGGTTGTTTTGCCGGCTCCGGTAGGTCCGACGATCGCAATCGTCTGCCCTTCTTCCGCTGCCAGATTCAGACCGCGGATGATCGGCTTGCCTGCTTCGTAGCCGAAGCTAACATCCCGGAACGTCACTCGTCCGTCGACACTGCCCGGCTTGAGAGTAGCCGGCGTCTCGCGCGGCTCTTCCTCTTCATCGAGCAGCGTGAATACACGCTCTGCAGAGGCCAGTGCCGTTTGAATCATATTCGCAATACCGGCAGCCTGGATGAGCGGCTGGTTCAATTGCTGGGTGTACTGGATGAAGGCCTGCACGCCACCAAGAGGAATACTTCCACCCAACACCAGTATCGCACCGACAATTGTCACGACGACATAACCCAAATTGCTCACGAACATCATCAGCGGCATCATCAGTCCCGAGAAGAACTGCGCCCGCCAGTTGGCCTGATACAATTTGTCATTCATTTCATCAAAGGTTTCTACCGCCCGATCCTCGTAACCATAAGCTTTGACTACCTGGTGACCACTGTACATTTCCTCGATATGGCCGTTAACGCCTCCGAGCTCGGTCTGCTGCCGGATAAACTGCTTCTGCGAACGGGAAGCGATAAAGCGGATAATAATTGCACTAAGCGGCAAGGTGAGCAGCGTCACCAAGGTCAGCCACGGACTGATCCAGAGCATCATGACGATGATACCAATCACTGTGATGACCGAGGTAATAATCTGCATCAGCGCTTGCTGCAGCGAGTTATTAATATTGTCGATGTCATTGACGGCCCGACTCAACAGGTCACCATGCGAATGCTTGTCAAAATATCGTAGAGGCATGCGCGAGAGCTTCTCGTTTACCTCTTTACGAAGACCCGCAATCGTCGTCTGCGCTACCCCCGCCATAATAAACTGCTGCAGAAAGGTAAAGAATGCGGAAGCCAGGTACAGGACTGCCAATAGAATCAGGATCCGGTTTATAAAATCAAAATCCACATTGGTCCCGGTCATAAAGCTCTCGTACAGGGACGTGGTTGCATCCCCTAACAGCTTGGGACTGATGACGTTGAACAGCGTCCCAAGCAAGGCAAGAAACGCAATGGTAATCAGCCGCAGCTGCATAGGCTTCAAGTACCCCAACAGACGACGCAGCGTTTTCTTCGCGTCCTTGGGCTTCTGCCCAGGCATCATCGCGGCTGCCCCGGGGCCATGTCCTCTTGGTCCACTCATGCGCTCTCCTCCTTTGTCTGCTGGGATGCGACGATTTCCTGATAGACCTCATTGGTAGCCAGGAGTTCGTCATGCGTACCAATGCCAGCGACCTTGCCTTCGTTCAGCACAATAATTTGGTCGGCATCGACCACCGTGCTGATCCGTTGGGCGACGATGAGTACGACGGCTTCCCGCAGCTCATCCTTCAGAGCTGCCCTGAGCCGGGCATCGGTCTTGTAGTCGAGCGCCGAGAAGCTGTCGTCGAACAGATAGATATCTGTCTTCCTTGCCAATGCGCGGGCAATCGAGAGCCTCTGCTTCTGGCCGCCCGAGAGATTGCCCCCGCCCTGACTGACCTCACTGGCCAAACCGCCCTCGCGCGTGTCAACGAAGTCAGCCGCCTGAGCAATCGTCAGCGCATGCCGTACCTGCTCTTCTGTCATTCCCTCATTGCCGAATCGAACATTGTCCTCAATCGTGCCCCGGAAGAGGGAAGCTTTTTGCGGGACGTAACCGATCGACTCTCGCAGCTCCTTCAACGGCAGCTGCCGGACATCGGTACCCCCGATCTGCACGCTGCCCGACTCCGCATCATAGAACCGGGGAATCATCTGCAGCAGGGTGGTTTTGCCCGCGCCCGTACTTCCGATAATCGCTGTCGTCTCGCCAGCCTGGGCTTCAAAGGAGATGGCATCCAGCACTGGCCTTGCAGCGCCCTCGTAACGGAAGGTCACGTCCTTGAACACCAGGGACGCTCCCCGTCCGCTTCCCTTGTCAGTCGTAGCGGCATCACGGATGGAGGATTGCAGCTGCAGCACTTCGTTAATCCGCTTGGCCGAGGCTTGGGCCCGGGGGATCATAACGAGTGCCATCGATAGCATAATCAGCGACATCAGAATCATCATCGCGTACTGCAGGAAGGCCATCATATTCCCGATCTGCATAGTACCTTGATCTACGCGAATACCGCCAAAGTAGATAATAGAGATGCTCGTAAAGTTCATCACGATGAGCATAACGGGGAACATGTAAGCGAGCAGCCGGTTGACCTTGATTCCGGTATCCCGGTAGTCTTCATTGGCTACATTGAAACGCCGCTTCTCATCGTCCACCCGGTTAAAGGCCCGGATGACACGGACGCCAATCAAGGATTCGCGGAGAATCAGATTGAGGCGATCAGTCTTCTTCTGGAGCGCCCCGAACAAGGGAACGGCGAAGCGAACGATTAGCATGATCGCTCCCGCCAGAATCGGCAGGGACGCCAGAAATATTAACGAGAGCTGCGCATCCCGAGAGATGGCGAGAATGAGACCGCCAACCATCATAATCGGCGCACGGGTCATCATCCCCAGCATCATATTCACCACATCCTGCACCTGCCGGATATCATTCGTCGTGCGGGTGATGAGCGAGGCGGGTCCGAATTTTTCGAACTCCTGCATGGACAGTCCTTCGACCTGAACGAACAGACGACGGCGCACATCCCGGCCAAAGCCAGAGGATACCCGCGAGGTCAGATACGATACGGTCACGGTCATCACCGCTGCCAGCAATGCGCAGACGAGCATCCATCCACCAGTACGATAAATATAGGGCATGTCATCGTTCACGATGCCGACATCAACCAGGTTCGCCATCAGGGTGGGCAAATAAAGCTCCAACATAATGGCGGCAAAAATAGCAACAATAATTAACGAAATCTGCCGGGTATACGGCTTCAGATAACGGAACAGTTGAAGCAAGCTCCTCACCCCTTCTTGGAAAGCGTCTCTTCCATATAATCCATGGCTTTATGCATTAACTCCGCCAGCTTGTAGCTATCCTCGGGTCCGAGCCGTTCGGCCAATCCTGCAAATAGCTTGTGAAAAAAATCATGCACGCCCGCCGCAGCCTCCAGCCCTTGCTCGGTTAACCCGATCTGCACCATGCGGCGGTCCTGGGTATCCCGTCTGCGGACGATCAAGTTGCCTTCTTCCATTTGATTTAACAACTGCGTGACAAAGGGCGATGTCACATGCATCGCCCGGCTCAGCTCATTCACCTTCATCCCCTCGGGATGCACGCGTTTGAGCAGCATCAACAGCCGGGTCTCATTAATTTTGTGATCTGTGGCCGCGTGTGCCTTGGCATCATGCTCCTTGCGGTGCATTCGCCAATACGCTTCAATCAGCTCGCTCGCACCCTCCGTCATTGACCCAGCCTCCTTTACAGTTATGTAAATAGATAAGTTAATTACTTATTAGTATAATTGTCGATAGACCTGAAATCAACCCGTCTTAATCTCAAGCCACAGCTCTGGACATTCCTACCAGGAGCTGTGGCTGTTCTAGGCTTCAGTTCCTGATGCTCATCGCCTCAAAGGCATGGCTCGTAACGCATTTTTGCAGCCATTCCACTGGTACGCCATCCGCCGCTGCTGCAGGAAAAAAGTCCTGAAACATGAGATGATAGGACCGAATTGTTCCACCGCCAGGTTCTCCAACCGTATACCAGCCCGTATCTTGCGACAACAGCACTCGATGTTGGACCCCGATAGCCGACAATCCTTTCAGCAGGGCAACCTGTTCCTGAAAGCCCAGTCGACCATTGTGTTACAGCCTGCTGCTTTTAATTGAAGCAGCAATGGTGCAATACGAGAGACCACTTCATCCCGGTCATAATCGTCGGGCGATAGGCGTCCTTCTTCCACGAATCCTACAAGCACATGCTCGTGCTCCAAGATTACTCCCGCTTGCTCCGCATTCACTTGACCTCTAACCGTTTGCAATGTCATACCTGACTCATCTCCTTTTTTTCATGCTCTCCCTTACCCCAGCCGCTCCAGTAGGCGCTTCTCCAGGCAGATCTGGACCGACAGCTTGCGGGGGCCGCTGGAGAAGGTGATCTCCACGGTGTCGCCCTCCAGGCTCGTCACCTCGCCGCGGCCGATCAGGCGGTGCTTCAGCTCCATGCCAACCGAGAGCTCCGAACCGTCTGTTATCGTACGCGGTCCAATGGGAGGCAGCTCCTCCGTCTTGCCGCTACGCCCCGATACGCGCACGCCGCCGCCCGGCACCTCCGCCTGCGGATTTTGAATCCCCCGTACCCGCGACACGAAGCCGGACTCCTCCGTCTTCGTCTCCTCGTTGCGGCGGTACAGGAGCAGCTCCAGATGCCGCTTGGCCCGGGTCATGCCCACGTAGAACAAGCGGGCGGCCTCCTCCATCAGGTCCTCGCTTTCCCGGTCCGCGCTTGACGGCACGACGCCCTCGATCAGATCGACCATGTATACCCGCTCGAATTCCAAACCCTTGGCGCTATGAAAGGTCGACAACGTCACCGCCTGTCCGCCCCTTCTTGCCCTGGATGCTCCGAGCGCCGACTGCAAGTGCTGAAGCCGCGCCGCAAAGGCCTCCATCGTCTCCTGGGTTCCGGCAATCTCCTCCAGCGTACCCAGCATGGCCAGCAAAAAGTCCTTGCGGTAGCCCAACCTTTTGCACATCGTCTCCAGTGCCTTGTCGTAGCCGAGCCGGCCGCGGATCACCCGGATGGCTGACAAGGGCGGCATGCCTTTCATTTCCCGAAACGTATCTCTCGCTTCCTCCAGCAGCTTGGGCTGATAATCCTTGAGCTGCACATGCGTCAGCAGGTTGTCGAAGACGGATTCGCCGTTATCAATCTGCCGCAGCACCGCCATCTGATGCTTGCTGATATACCCGCTCATCCGCAGATGAATGCGCTCCAGCAGCTCCGGACGCCGGTCGGTGAAGGTCATGCGCATAAAGTTCAGAATATCCTGGGTCACCCAGTGGGAGAAGAAACGGTTATCCCGATCCTTCATATAGAACGGCACACCCGCCAAGTCCAGCTCGTGCATCAGCAGGATTGATGAGGCATTGTTCCGGTACAACACCGCTGTTTCCGCCAAATTCTCAGCCTGCTGCACCTGCTGGACCACGTAACGTGCTTGCTCATACGGATCGCCCAGCTGATGGATGCGGATCGGCTCTGCGGACGGGTTGGCTGTATGCATCCGCTTGGGGTAGCGCTGCCGGTTGCGCTCGATGAAGCGGGCAGCCGTCTCGACGATTTCCTGGGAGGAGCGGTAGTTCTGCTCCATATAGAGAATCTGGGCTTCCGGGTAGATGTCACGGAACCTCAGCAAATACGAAGGCTCCGCCCCGCGCCAGCTATAGATACTCTGGTCATCGTCACCGACGACGCACAGATTGCGATGCTTCGCAGACAACCGCGCCATGATCGCATGCTGGACCAGCGAGGTGTCCTGACTTTCGTCCGTGAGGATATAGTCATAACGCTCCTGGTAGCGGCGCAGCAGCGCTTCATCCTCGGCCAACGCCTGCTCGCCAATGGTCAGCATATCGTCATAGTCCATGAGCCGTTTGATGTAGCCTGATTCCTTGAATGTCTCATAGGCTTGCAGCAGCTCATCAGCCTGTGGCACATCGGTCTTCACCTGCGACCAGTGCTCGCGCGACAGCATCCGGTTCTTAACCGCGCTGATGTAGGCCGTCACTTCCTCCATCTGATCCTCAGCCAGCACATTGCTCGTGAGACGGCGGTAGAGCTCGCGCAGCATCGCCCGCTTCTGAAGCGGCACCCCGTCTGCCGAGGTCTCCCCTTCGCCGTCCTTCCCTTCTCCTTCAATGAGCTGGAAGGGCTGCCGCAGCCGGCGTAGATGCTCCCGCACGATCTCGTAGGTCAGACTGTGAATCGTTGAAAAGGCGGGCGGCATCATGCCCGGGAACAATCGTCCGTAGCGATCCTTCATATCCTGCGCGGATGCCCGGCTGAACGTGACAGCTTTGATCCGCTCGGGAGAAGCCCCCTTCACCTGGATTAGATAGCCGATTCGCATAATCATCGTTGTTGTTTTGCCTGAGCCCGGTACGGCAAGCAGCAGCAGCGGTCCCTCTGTTGTCGTGACGGCCTGATGCTGAATCGCGTTCAGCTCCACGCCCGCTTCCTTACGTACCACATCCAAAAAAGCCTGTTCGTCTTTCATTTTCCAATCCCTTCCCCACTCGCAATGACCGTCCCCACTCGTACCATTCCCTGTCCGGAGACGGACCGTTATGCTTCTATTATAGCTTGTATCGGCGCCGGTTCCGATTGAAAGATTTGTCTATCTGCCAAAATGCCGATACACTAGTCCATAGAGCATACATGCAATGACCGTCCCATAACTCAAATCAAGGAGTCTTACCATGTCCTTAACGATCCAAATGTCTTCTATCATTAAAGGTAATACGGTGCTGCTGCCTGATATTGATGTTGCCATTGAGCCAGGCAAGCCCATCGCCATACAAAGTGATATCGAGTGGCTGGAGCCCTTTTATAGCTCGTTTCTAAAAAACGCGTCCTCGTTGCTCGCCTCCTCCGGACAGCAGGCGATCCAAGTGCCGTTTGTGTACCTGCAGTCGGACGGGCTCTATGCGCGATTGACGCCGCGGCAGCAGATCCGGTTCTGGAGCAAGCTCTCAGGTCAGCGAGCGGACGAAAGCAATATATTGGAAATCTGTGACCTTGCCCCAGTGGCCGACAAACGGATCAAGCATCTGACAGGCCAAGAGCATCGACGCCTTCATTATGCACGGAGCCTTGTCATGCCAAGTCCGGTCTGTCTGTTTGACCAGCCGATTCTTCATGCGGATCGTCAGACCAAGCAGGCGTTTTTCACCTTGTTGGCGCACTTGTCGGACCGCCATGTCATCGTGACCAGCACCTCGCTGGAGGAGGCAATACAGCTAGGCAAGCCCTACCGCTTGAACGAGCGCGGCCTTCATGCCTTAAGCGATGCGCTAGACCAAGCAGACAAGGCCGAACAGACAGACCAGGCCGAGGATGTCCTTTCCCAGCCAGCTGCCACGCCGTTCAAGCTCCAGAAGATCACCGCCAAGGCCGAGGACAAAATCATTTTGTTCGACCCGCTGGAGATCGATTATGTGGAGAGCAGCGAGGGCCAGTCCAAACTGTATGTGAACAGTGAAACGTTCGATACCCCCATTCCACTGAAGGAATTGGAGCAGCGCCTGAGTCCATTGGGCTTCTTTCGTTGTCATCGGTCTTATCTCGTCAATCTGCAGCGGGTCCGGGAGATCATCGTATGGAGCAAGAACAGCTACAGCCTGAGCCTGGATGACCGCAAGCGCACTACTGTACCGCTATCCAAAGGAAATTACGCCACACTCAAAGAAATGCTGCAGATGTAGGGGGCCTTATGACAAGACAACAATTCCGCACATTACTCTACAAAGAAATGCATGATCTGCGTTCCAATGGCCAGGCCCTCGTTTTGCTATTTATTCCATTTTCAGGTTTGGCCTCTTTGTTTTTTCAAGACCGATCGCCTTCCTGGAGCTTTCTAATTATCTTTACCCTCATGTTCCTGCCTTTGTTTATGATGGGCTTTCTGCTGGTCCAGGAAAAGGAGCAACGCACCTGGCGCCTCCTTCATCAACAGGGCTATAAGCTGACAAGTCTTCTTAGTGTCAAAGCTCTGCTTGCCTGCGTAATCACGCTTGCGTCCTGCTTTGTCATTGCGTGGCTTGGTGGCGTGAGCCTTTTCTTCAGTATCCTGGTCGTGCTGTATAGCATTCCGTGCGTCCTGATGATGCTCTCCCTCGGCGCACTTCTCGGAGCCTTGTCCAAGAATACGATCGAGGTTAGTTTCTGGGGGACACCAATCATCATCATTTTTATTGCCCTGGAAATAATCAATCGTCTGCTGTCGAATCATGAATGGTCGTTTCTGATGAAGCTTCTCCCCAATCACGTGTTTGCCGAAGGTCTGGAGAATATCGTAGAGGCACCTGGAGCAGCCTTCGTTTACCCCTTCTTTTATTTCATTTTCCTAGCTGGAGTCTTTGCTCTATTGGCCCTCTATATGCTAAGGAAACGTGCTTATACCTTCTAGCCTTGCCTATGCGCAAGGCTTTTTTTATTCCTCTCTGGCTCCATTCAAGGCCATTCTCCCTCTTTTGGCGGGGTTTTTAAGGCAGCGATTGATGATCTCCTCTATCCTTATCTCATACGCAGCAGTTGACTATACCCTATCCAACGAAAGGAAGTGATTCGTATGGGAGACCCCACAGCGACTCCCTCCAGTCGACTGAAGTCTTGGGTAACGACCGTGCTGGTGTTTCTACTCGTACAGTTGATTTTTCTAACGATGGACTTCTTCGCTTTATACCCGAACCTAAGAGAGCAAGGCAATTTCGCCCGATCGATTATGGATGCCTTGCCTGATGAACTGTTCACCACCTGGTTCGCTCCTTACGATTTTCTGTTCTTTAACTTTGTAACAGCGGTTATGGTTGTGGCCATTGTGCTTGCGGCACTAAAGGATGTAATAGTGTATATTTTTTCCAGAAAATAATTCATGTATGCAAGGAGGCTTACTTCATGTCATCCATTCTCGAATTAGAAGATGTAACGAAGCGGTTCACGAACTCTTCCTTTGCCTTGAAGGGAATCTCCTTCTCCATTCCCTATGGCTCTATTGTCGGGTTCATCGGCGAGAACGGCGCAGGTAAAACAACCACGATGGGGACCATTATCGGCACGTTGAAGAAGGACGACGGTGTTATTCGCATGCTTGGCAAGGAAGTTGATCGGGATCAGGTAGCGGCAAAAGAGGACTTGGGCGTGGTCTTCGACAATATGAACTTCTCCAAAAATTTGAATGCGGTCCAGTTAGGCCACGTGCTCAGCCACATCTACCAGAGGTGGGATGCAAGTCAATATCGCGGATATCTGGAGCGCTTCCGGTTGCCGACGGATAAGAATATCGAGCATTTCTCAAGGGGAATGTCGATGAAGCTCTCCCTGGCCGTGGCCCTCTCCCATGAGGCGAAGGTGTTTATCCTAGATGAAGCAACGGCCGGGCTGGACCCGGTGGGCAGGGAGGAGATTCTTGAGGTGTTGCTGGATGTAGTGAAGGATAAAGATCGCGGCGTGTTAATGTCCTCGCATATTACGAGTGATATTGAAAAAGTGGCGGATCGGCTGATTTTCATCAAAAACGGGGAAATTCTGCTCAACGTCTCCAAAGATTCGCTCGTATCCGATTACGCGATCTTGACGTGCACCCCGGAAGAATATCAGTCTGTTCCTCAAGAGATTGTAGCGGCCTATCGCAAGAAGGATGACGGAATTGATGTCCTTGTCACGCCGATTGACACATTGCCTGCAACGTTCAACCGGAGACCGTTCTCCGTGGACGAGGTAACTCTGTTGCTTATGCGAGGTGAGACCAAATGAGAGGACTTCTGCTCAACCATTACTATTCTACGGATAAAAGTATCCGGAACGCCCTGCTCCTCACGGTGTTCGTCAGCCTTGGGCTTCATCTTGCCCAACAGTCGATCGCCCTTCGAGCCGCTGCATTTGTCCCCTTCATTCTGATGATCCAGCCGGCTTTTGAAGTATTGAAGCATGATGCGATGTCCGGATGGAACAAATTTGTTTTTACGCTGCCGCTAAGACGCAGCCAGCTGGTAAGGAGCCATTACATTTGGCTGCTGCTGCTTCTTGCGACAGGCACGCTTATTGCCTATGGGTTGTTTTTTGGGACGACATTCTTTATCGATTCCCCTTCGGCCGATACCTTCTATAACTTCTCGCTGCGCGCGATCGGCATCGTCCTCTGTATGGGGGCATTGTCGTACCCACTCACCTTCTGGTGGGGGACCGAGAAGTCCGATCAAATCACCCTGATGAGCGTCGGCTTCGGCCTGGGTATGTTCTTCCTGGTCTCAATGGGCCTGCTGCTCTTCGTGGGTGCGGATGCCCCCAGCTATGACCGGATCTTCTCGATCAGTCTGGTGGCTGTATCCTTGCTTGTTTATCTTCTATCGTATGGAATCTCTGTGTGGATCTACAAGAACAAGGAAGGTTAACTAACGGGAGGACTGTGTACGAATGACCCGGATGGACTGCCGCTTCGGCCATTCTTCAACAGTCCGAGTTCGAACAATAATCCGTGTGGAAGAAGCTCCGGATGTGACTCCGGAGCTTCGTTTGGTTTAAATTTACGGTAGCCATTCCCTGCACTGATCCGCTCTCTCCTGCAGCTCCCGGTACAACAGGCCAGCGTGATAGCCGTCGCATACCGCATGGTGAAGCTGAATGGACAGCGGCAGCCGCGTGGCTCCATTGTGCTCGGCATACTGCCCCATCGTGAAGATCGGACGCAGGAACAGCCCTTCATTGTGGATATTGAGATTGAAGCTGGTGAAATTCACCCAGGTAATGCTCGATACCGGAAACGTATGCGGCGGTTCATCCGGCTTGGCTGCCAGCTTGCGTACATTGCCGTATGTCCTCGTATCATGCTGGTAGCTCTCGTAAAACGCCGGAAATGACTCCTCGTATGGTGTCCAGATCGACGAAAATGTCTGATCCTCCTCATGAAACACCGTATAGGCGGGCCATACCTGTTCCCAATACCCAAGCCGCCCCTCATCATCCAGCCATGTCCGAAACGCCTGATGGCGATTGACGACAGTAGCCAGCATATGAATCAAAACCGGGTACAGCTTGATACCCCTTGCCCGAACCTCTGTCAAAAGCGTGGTAAGATCGAGTTCGGCTGTCATGCTAAAGGTGCAGCGTACATGCTGCATGTAGTGGTTGTAATAGGGCGCGCGGGCCCACTTGTTCAAGTTTATGGGGTGAAATTTCATGGTTAACCTCCTAAAATTGTAATGGCATTATTTTAGGAGGTAAAATCCACTGCTTTGACCATATCCGTTCACGTTCCTTTGGTAGGCAGCCCTCAACAAGGCGCCTTCGATTACGTCTAGTATAGCGTTACTTCAGGTCATAGGAAACCTTTTGCACAGCTTTTCTGAGGATAAATCTGTCTGAAAAGGTTGTCGCGTACCAACAGGTATAGTAGGGTTAAAGAGGACTCTTAGGTTTGAGGTGATTACGAATGCATTTTGTTTGGACAAATATTTTTATTATGATTGGTGGACTTTTCTTCATCTTGGCGATGCTCGGCATCGCGGTGTATTACTTTATTAGGAGAATGCTATAGCGCGGTCCTCGATACGACAAGCAGAGAGGCGAGCAGAGAGGATGAGACTATGCGCAATTTCTTGATCACGGTTGTCATATTCGGCGTCCTGCTGACTGCTGGCTTTTATGTGAACCAGCATTTTGCTCCTGTCCCTTCCCTGGAGCGTCAAATTCCGAAGCTCGACTCTTCGTTTAACCGTTTTGTGCATCTGGATACGCATGACGGTATAGAGATCGGATTCTATAAGGATCAAGAGGGCTGGCTGGGTGTAGGCTTGCTAGAGCCCTCTGTTAATAAAGAAGCGCACCGACTCGGCAATACAGCCCTTCCGTCTCGTCATGGATCAATGTCTGCCTCACGTACTTTGGCGTCCACTGGCGATTACTTTCTCTATGGTGCGATTGGAAATCCATCCGTGACGCAGGTATACGTGAATGACACTCCTTGCGACACATTCAAACTGGACGAAACAGCGTTGTGGTATTGTTTCTTTGAAGAGCGTCCCGCTTCGGAGGAAATCCAGGGCAGGGATGCCGCGGGCTCGGTTCGGTATCGGTCTTCGCGGGGCGGATAGAACTCGGGAAACTAGCTATAGCGACGTCTCGGATTAGGAGGTGGCTATGAGAAGACTACCCGTAACACTTAGCCTGGGCCTGCTGGTGGGGATTGGTGCTGTGATGCTCTATTTCTACTCTACGGCAGTACCGTCTATTGAAAAGCGAATTTCTTCTGCCATCCCCTCCTATGATCGAGTGCTCTATATGGAGTCCCACGAAAATCTTGAGGCAGCCTTTTATTGGACAACGGAGCAGCAGCTCGGTCTAGCTTTAGGGGAAGCGGATCGGAATCAACTCCACTTGCTGGGCATGGTGGATTCACATGATGTCCATGGTTTGAGCTATACAGCTGCAGAGTTTGATGAGCTGGATGTGTATGTGGCGTATGGCGTCGTTAGCAATCCCTCGATTGAGCATATCCTGGTTAATGGGAACTCAACCGAGATGATGACGACTGAGGTGGCGCGAGTATGGTTTTATATGGCTGACGAGTCATTTCAAACCCTCGACATTATAGGCTTAGATGAAGAAGAGCGTGTCGTATACAATAGTCGAGATTGGTTGGAATAGGATGCTTAGCAAGTTAGCACAGCAAGCCGTCATTGCCCCAGCCGTCACACCTAACTTACTTCCTTACGCTAACGACCGCCACGGCACTTATTTCAGCTCTATACAGCCCTTTTCCAACCTAACAGCCAAACATCAAGGTAAAACGGCTGCCCCTAAGAGTTTTGCAAAGCAAAACTGGCTTCGATAGCATGCGGCTTCGCAAGTTTCATTCTGGAGACTGAAAAGCTGATCTATAGACGAAACCTATATATTTTTTTCATTTAAGCAAAAACGGGTCGCCTCAGGGCGACCCGTTTTGTATTGTGCAGCTTATTTGTATAACTTACTTCGCAGTAATGTAGCCTTCTGCTTTGAGCAGCTCGGCAATCAAGACGGCACCGCCAGCAGCACCACGCAAGGTGTTGTGCGAAAGGCCAACGAATTTGAAATCGTACAGCGAGTCTTCACGCAGACGGCCAGCAGATACGCCCATGCCGCCTTCGATGTCGCGGTCCAGCTTAGTTTGCGGACGGTTTTCTTCCTCGAAGTACGTGATAAACTGCTTTGGCGCGCTTGGCAGCTCCAGCTCCTGCGGACGGCCTCGGTAGGCCTGCCAGCGGTTCAGAATTTCTTCTTTGGACGGCTTGTTCTCGAAGTTCACAAAGACTGTCGCCAAGTGTCCATCAGTTACTGGCACACGGATACACTGAGTCGTGATCTGCGGTGAGTTGGCTTTGACGATCTGCTCCCCATCAATGCTACCCCAGATTCGCAGCGGCTCCTGCTCGCTTTTTTCTTCTTCCCCACCGATGTACGGGATCACGTTGTCGAGCATTTCCGGCCAGTCGGTGAAGTTTTTGCCTGCACCCGAAATGGCTTGGTACGTTGATGCGACTACAGTGGTCGGCTTGAACTCTTGCAGCGCGTGCAGCGCTGGTACGTAGCTCTGAATCGAGCAGTTCGGCTTAACAGCGATGAAGCCAGTCGATGTGCCCAGCCGCTTGCGCTGCGTTTCGATAATATCCAGGTGCCCTGGATTGATTTCTGGAATGACCATCGGTACATCCGGCGTCCAGCGGTGAGCCGAGTTGTTGGAAACTACTGGCGTACCGGTTTTGGCATAGGCCTCTTCCAGCGCTTTGATCTCGTCCTTCTTCATATCTACAGCACAAAGAATGAAATCCACCCCGCCTGCGACCGCTTCGACTTCGGCTGCATCTTGCACGATGATCCCTTTTACCGCATCCGGAATTGGCGTGTCGAGCTTCCAACGTCCTTGTACTGATTCCTCATAGGTTTTGCCTGCCGAATTACGGCTCGCCGCAATTGCAGTGACCTCAAACCACGGATGCCCATCCAACAATTGGACGAACCGTTGCCCTACCATGCCTGTTCCTCCGACGATACCTGCTCTCAATTTTGCTGTCATACTGTCTCTCCCATCCTTTCCTCTATTCGCTTACTGTTAGCCCGATTGCTTCGCTTGATGTACCGTATGCCCCGAATCGACCATATTCTACTGTCTGCGGCCCGGAAGCCTGTAAAAACCAAAAAATCTCATCCCCAAGACAACTGTCTCAGGGACGAGATTAACATTCTCGTGGTACCACCCGGATTCGCCGATATGTTGCCATATCCGCCTCTTCAAGTACGGCCTCGCCAAGCGTCGCGTATACTCTAGCTCTATAACAGGAGCTCCTGTCACACCATCCTCCGCTTAACGCAGATTCCAATGTGCCGCTCAGGGTCTTTGTTCGATCAGGTTCGCCTTACTCCTTCTCAGCTACCGGAGCTCTCTGATAACGCGTGTACCTGTCTACTGGTCCCTTCACTGCGTTTGCATGTTGGCAACATTATAACAGATTGACGGGGGGATTTCAAATCGGCACGTGCAAATTGGGCTTCAGAACGGTATAGTAATTTTATGGAAGTAACAACTGTCAAAATACTTCTTTTTTTCTTAATTGCGATTTTGATTCTTATCCATACGGTTTTGAAAAGAAAGGGTAGTAGTTAAAGCGCAACGCCTTATCTGTGCACTGAACCACTCATTTTTTGAGTATGTACGCTTATACCCCCAATGGGCTGTTAACGTAGAATTATGGAGTATATTTTCCGTTATTTCTTAGATCTAGGGGTGAAACCGGTAGCGTCAAGAAGTTTGTGTAAGCAGGGAACAACTCCCAACGAGTGGCGTGTAATTAGGTGTTGAAATAGATAGACGAGTGTAGCCCAAGCGAAGGCGCGGGAGCCCGAAGGGTGGTTTAGGTTTCCTCCTCCCTTGTCGGATAACGCTCCTCAAAGAGCGCCTGGAGTTTCTCCTTCACCAGAGCATCATTAAATCCACGGATGACGCGGCTCTCAAAACGCTCGTTGTAGGTTGTCACCTCTAGGTAAACGATCTTCTCCGCCGCGTCCATATTGGTCAGACTG
>NZ_KB899690.1 GCF_000378385.1 Paenibacillus daejeonensis DSM 15491
AGAACAATGAGCTCAAGAACCATTGCGGTCTGGGTAAGGTGTGGACCTGCAGCAAAGAAGCAGCTGCAATTAAAGCGCATCTTGCCGGCATCGTCGTCAACCTCAAAAGGGTCTCCAGGCGCTTTTCGCCTCCCGGTTCGGGGTTAATTAGACATGCAATTTGAGCCAAAACCCACGCACCAACCTCCTCAAACCTAGACTACCTGAAGACCTCTTCCATGCCTGTTTTTCGATATTTCCGCACATATTCTCATTTATTCATAGTTGATAGACAGTCACTATATGGCCGTTACGTTTCTAAACTATCCATTTTGAGCGAAATAGCTGCCGTGGTGGCCGTTACATTTAGAACGTCTATAGGTGCCACACTCTCCCCTCGCGGGGCTGTCGCTCTAACGGCCACAGTGGCGCTTATTTCCTATTTTTTGCGGCTCTCCCACATCTAACGGCCATGAGTGCGCTTATTATAGTGAAAACACGAGAAATTAGGTCCCGATAGGTGCAATAGCGGCTTATATGGCCGTTACGTTTCTAAACTATCCATTTTGAGCGAAATAGCTGCCTTGGTGGCCGTTACATTTGTAGCGTATCTAGTTTCCACCTTAGTCCTTGATCCCCGTGAACGTAATGCCTTCAATAAAGTAGCGTTGCGCAGCGAAGAACAAGATGATGACTGGCAGTGCCACCAGGGTGGACATGGCCATCAGATAGTTCCATTGCGGCGCCTCGTTGATCCCGCCCATGAAGAAGTACATCCCCAGATTCATCGTGTACAATTTGCTGTCGGTGAGGTACACCAACGGGCCCAGGAAGTCGTTCCAGTAGCCCCGGAATGCGAAGATCCCCACGGCCAGCAGCGCTGGTTTAATCTGAGGCAGCATCACATAATAGAACGTTTGGAAGAAATTCGCGCCATCCATCTCTGCTGCATCGTCCAGCTCCCGGGGAAGCGTCATGAAGAATTGACGGAGCAGGAAAATATAGAATGGCCCCCACGCTGTCCAGGCCCGCAACACCATCGGGTCAAACTCACCGACCAGACCCAGCTGCTGCCAGATCAGGAAGGTTGGAATCAGCGTTACATGAAAGGGTAGCATCATTGTGGCCAGCAAGACCAGGAAAATAAAGGTACTCCCTGGAAAGCGAAATCTGGCAAACCCGTACGCAACCACGGTCGAGCTGACGAGTTCGGCGGTCAAGCCGAGTACGACGATGAACACGGTATTGGTTAGATATAGGGTGAACGGCCTTGCCGTCCAGGCTTCGGCGAAATTGTTCCATTGCGGCGGATCCGGTATAAACTGTGGCGGCCATGCGAAGATATCGCCGTCCGCCTGCAGCGCGGTTGAGATCATCCAGAAGAAGGGGACCAGAATAACAACCGCCAGCAAAGTAATCACGATATAAATAAGCAGTCGTTTGAGTCCTTTTGAACCTCCAGCTTGTGTAGAGGACGACTGACTTGTTGTGCTGTTCGACATCGTTATCTCCTCCTCCCTAGCGCTTGACGTCCGACTCGTAGTGTACCCATGCCGGGCTGGACCGGAAGACCAGCAGCGTCATCACCAGAATGATCAGGAACAGCACCCATGCGATTGCGGATGCTTCGCCCATCGCCATTTGCGTGAAGCCACGCTCATAGACGAGCTGATTCATGAATTTGCCCGCACCTGTGGTCGGTCGTACAAACATGGCAACGGTAAAGATCTGCAGCGCTCCGATCATCCCCATGATGACCTGCAGCAGAATAACCGGTGAAATCTGGGGTACCGTAATATTTTTAAACTTCGTAAATGCACCTGCGCCATCAATCTCCGCCGCCTCATAGAGAGAGCGTGGCACACCTTGTAGTCCAGCGAGGAAGACGACCGTGTTCACGCCGAAAATGCCCCATAGACTCATAATAATGAAGGCCGGCAGCACGTAGTTCGGATCCCCGAACCAATTGGGTGTATCCAAGCCGAACAAGTTAAAGGCTGGAGACATCGCGAAGTTGATAATGCCCGTCTCGCTGTTGAACATCCAACGCCAGATCAAGGCTACCGCCACCTCCGGCATGACCGCCGGCAGGAAGTAGATGGTCCGGAACGTCCCAATGCCCTTCAGCTTGTTATTCAACAGCATCGCTACCAGCAGGGCGCCAACGACACCGAGGGGTAGGGACAGCAACGCATAGAGCAGTGTAATTCGAATCGACGGCCAGAACTCCACATCCGTCGTGAACAGCTTCACGTAGTTATCGAGACCGATCCAGCGGCTCCCGCCGAAAATGCTCGATTGCGTAAAGCTGAGGTACAGCGAGTTAAATAAGGGGTACAACGTAAATACGAGAAAACCGACGATCCAAGGCGATATCAACGCCAGACCGATCGCCTGCCGCTTGCTCCATCTCAAACGCGTGGCGATAAAATAAATCACAAAGCCGATGCCTAGCAGTAAGACCGGCAATACGCCCCAACGGACAAGCGTCCCCATATAATTATTCATGCAATTCTCACCTCGCCCAATGAAATCCCCGCCTTCCCTTTACCTTGCGGGGCCGGATACCAAAAAGCGGTCCTAATTAAGGTGAAACGGCTGCCTTCGCCCATTAAGCTTAATGGAACACTCACGATGCCAGTTTGCTTGGCAGCACGCTAGGTCTCAGCTCGTTTCATTCAAGCAACAGGGAGGCACGAATGGTGCCTCCCTATGCTGTAACCATCAAATTATTGCATTGCATTCTCCAGCAGTGGCTTGACCTGCGGGATCAAGTCGAGCGGATCGGCACCCGAGTTGACCATCGGATCGATTAGCTGCGTTGTGAATACATTGTCCCAGTTCGGGTATTGCTCGGAGTACAGATACGGACGTGCATATTCCATGGATGCAATAATCGCCTCCAGGGACTGCGCTTTCTGCGGATGCATTTCCTGCAACGTCTCTAGATCACCTAGCGACACACGCGGAGGCATGATCTTCCAGTGGTGAATCGCATCCGTCAGGTCGACGAGCGCATCAAATGCCGCATCGGGATTGTTTGTCTTGGAGTTAATCCCCATACCCAGTACATCAGCGAAGGTAGCATGCGTACCATCTGGGCCTGCAGGTACCATGAAGGCTTCGACATTCTCTACAGTAGAATCGAGATCATCAGCCGCGCCACCCATGAACATGGCAACTTGACCATTGCGGAACATCGTATCGAATCCGCGGTCTCGAATGAGCGACTGGGAAGGAGTCAACGGACCGTTCAACAATTCGGCGTAGAACTGCATCGCCTCCGTCGCTTCAGGTGAATCAATCGGCGATTCACCATCCTCGGTCAGCACTTCTCCACCATTTTGCCAGACGAACATCTGGATTGGCGGCCAGCCGTTCAACGTGAAGCCCCACTGGACCGTATTGCTGGCATTAAAGCCATCATCACCAGGGTTGTTGCCATTACCATCCTTAGTTAGAGCAGTCATAGCTGCTGAAAAATCCTCCCAGGTCCAGTTCTCATCCGGGTAGCTCAGCTCTGCCTCATCGAACAGTCCTTTGTTGACGTACATCATGATTGGCTGCTGCAGCCAAGGCAGGCCGAACTGTTGCCCCTCGTGCGTGAAGGGTTGAAGAGAAGCCTCATAATAATCGTCCATCTGGGCAGCCGGATGATCCGAAGCTTCCAGACGATCTGTAATGTCCAGCATTGCGCCTTGAGCCGAGAATTGCGCCGCTCGCTGTGCGCTAATCCAGAACAGATCCGGACCGGAATTGCCCGACAACTGCGTAATAATGCGTGTGTCATACTCTGCCGGATTCGAATCCTGAACAAGGGTATACGTTGTCGAATTGGCATTCAGCTCATCAATAATTGCCTGCAGCTCATTGGCTTCCTCATTACCAGCCCAAGTGGCCAGACGAACCTCGACTTTATCACCAGACGATTGTCCGGTCTCGCCCCCGTTGGTACCTGGATTGCTGTTGTTTCCACATGCTGCCAAGACAAGCGAAGAGGATAGCAACAGGACAGCGGTGGTGGAGTAACGTTTTTTCAAGTGAAAGACCTCCGTTTTCTCTATATTTGTAATTCATAATTACTGTAATGTAACGTTACTTTTTGATTACATCTGCATTATATCGAGTATTGATAACGCTGTCAACGTTTAGAAGCACTTTACAATTAAAAATATAACCTGTATTATGTTTTGTAACGTTACAAATATCGGAATGGAAAGGGTTTGTGTAAGGATGCACAAGAAAATTGTGATGCAAGATATTGCGGATCGTCTGCAGCTCTCGAAGAACTCCGTGTCACAAGCCTTGACCGGCAAGGACGGGGTCAGCGAGGAGACCCGCCGCTTGATTGTGAAGACCGCCCAGGAGATGGGCTACAATTATAAAGGGAAGATCTCGGAACGAAAAGCCGCACCGACTCGGCGGATTGGTCTGATCGCTTCGGAGTATGCGTTTTCGATGGAGAATTTTTTTGGCAAGATCTATATTGATGTCGAACGGGAAGCGCAGAAGCATAATCTCAATCTGCAGATTCAATCGATCTCGCCAGCCATGCGTGATGAGCTAACGCTCCCCGCTTTTCTGGCGGATAACGAGGTGGACGGTCTGCTCGTGTTGTCTCATATCAGCACACCTTATATTGAACGCATTCTGAGCGAGCGCGTGCCCACCGTGCTAATTGACCATCATCACCCGCTTCTCCATACGGATGCTATTCTGACCAACAACCGGTTTGGCGCCTACATGGCGGTGAAGCATCTGCTGGATCTGGGACATACGGAGATCGGGATCATCGGCAATGTGGACGCGTCTCCCAGTTATCAGGAACGGTACGAAGGCTATCTGCTGGCGCTCCGGGAACAAGGTATTAAACCGTCGGAGTCGCTTATGTATGTCCATGTCCCTGAGGAAGCATCAGCGATTCAGCATGTGTTGCAGCAAGCGGGCGATACACCCACGGCCTGGTTCGGAATGAATGACGGGTTTGCCTATTATGTCTGCAATGCCCTGCGCACCACAGGCAAGAGCATCCCGGAGGACATCTCCATCTGCGGCTTCGACCATACGCATTTCTCGGATATGTGCCATCCTAAGCTGACCACCATGGAGATCGACATCGGCCAGTTCGCGCGCAAGGCGCTCCACCAGCTGATGTGGCGCATGGATAACCCGGACGAAGTCTACCAGGAGATTCTTCTCCCGACCCGACTGTTACCGCGCGATTCGACGGGGCCTGTACGGAAACGGTAAAAATTTGCAGGTTATATAGTATAAAGTACCCAGAGTGAGCGAATAAAAAACACCAAGACTCGAAGAAATCAAACCTTGGCGGATTAGAGTTGGTTTCATTGGGGATGAAGGAGCAGTTGCTCCTGATGGTTAGTGTTCTGAGGGACTGCGCTCCGGGGGGCTGTGTTCTGGTGGACGGTGCTCTGATGGGATGGGCTCTGAGGAACCGCGCTCTGGGGGACGGCAAGGAATGAAACTTAGACACGCTTAGTTACCGGGTTGGACGAGCATAGGTGGCAGGTTTAAACGAGCGAGGCTTTCTGGCAGAGGTGTAACGGTGCTGGAGAGCTTTTTTGAGTTGAGCGGGCGAAGTCAGTGGACAGTGCATCTGGCAGGCTGCCCGCGGCATGCAGTATACGGGGCCTATGGATCTGGAGGCGTATCGTGGTCGCGGACTGCTTGGCCGGTACTCGGCAAGTCGAGCACAGCGTGAGTTAGCAAGTATAGAGCGACGAGCAACTCTAGCACAGCAAGAGCAAATCAAGAGCGTCATCGGAATCTTGTTCTCGATTGTAATTTATCGCACTTCATCGAGAAGCATGAACCGCGATTGCTCAAGCTGACGTACGGTCATAGCGGGTACACACATGGGTAGCGTCAGCACATCACCTTGACTCTAACGGCCACCAGCGCAGCTATTTGAACAAAAATCATCGGTTTGGAATTCTAACGGACGTGAGCGCAGTTATTCACGTATAGTCAGCCCAATCACACCCCATCTGGAGCAGATAAGTGCATATATGGCCGTTAGCCGAACCAGACACCAGTAATCTTGCAAAGAAGTTCACATGTTAGCCCGAAGGGAAATTTTACAAAAGAGAGAGGTTCCTTTACCGTAATGTTAGGAAGACAAGACGGAAAGGAACCTCTATGGTTAGCATAACGAAGCGAAACGTGTTGAGTCAAGTGCTGGGCATTATGGATCGATCCGCAAAAGCTTGGTTGTCGGATCGGTATGGGAAAAAGTTGTTTCTTGGGAAGACAGCGGTGTTATTTCTTGAAGCGATCTTAGCTAAACGTAAGAGTGTAGACGAAATTGCGGCGCATCTGGGTAGCAATC
>NZ_KB899691.1 GCF_000378385.1 Paenibacillus daejeonensis DSM 15491
AAAATCATAGTGTTTGTTGCCCATGTGCGGCTGCCAAGTGCCAGCCTGCTCCATCTCTACGAATTGGCCGAATGTCAACCGATAGCAAGCACCCACGCGATGAGTGACAAAGTAATCTCCTAGCCTGTCCAGCACCCGATCATCTATCATAGCTACCACACTGAATGTTGATGCTGGTTAAGTACGTGCAGCTCAATCATCATGGCCATGGCCGGGCGGTGCTCGTATCGCCTGAGCTCCGGCATCACTGCCGCCCGCCCCCGCTCCGTCAGCTGATATCCGTTATCCGTCAGCTCGACCTTGCCCTCATTGATTAACTCCCTCAAACAGGTCTGACTAAAATCCTGCGTTGCTACCGATTGTTTGCCCAATGGGATCAACCTCCTTATATGTGCCTTGCAAAATTGCCTCCACGTCCTCGATCGCCTGCTGGAGCAGTGCTTCCGACCGCTCCAAGTGGAGATACTGGACCACCAGGGCGAACTTGCCGCTCTCTAACCGCTTATTGATCCAGACATTGACTCCTGCCCCGCTTTGTGTCATAACCGTTACCGAGTACGGCGCGTCAAGCCCGATCTGAATCACTTTCTCCGAGAGCCAAATCAGGCTCAAGCTGAGAGCAGCCGCTTCCCCCGCCTGCCCTGGCAGCTTTTTTTGGTCAGTCATGGGTGGGGCTCCTTTCTTTTTTAATAATTGATTCATGCAGCGCTGTTTGGCGAAAAAAAAGATTTCCTCTCTGCCTGAAATAAGGAACCTCTCCATCACGCACCATCCTGCGGAGGGTAGACTCTGAAACCTTGAGATAACGGCAGGCTTCGTTGAAGTCAAAAACGTTGTTGTAGATCATCCTTTCAAGCTCCGGTTGAAGATCTTTTAAAATTTCCTCGCGGAGTTGATCCTTAATCTCGGTACGCATTGCTTCGATGAAGTCGGCGGTATTCATTTTTTATCAGTCCCCGATTTAATTGGAACGAGTTTTACTTCAAGCCCTAAGGCATCGCACGTTTTACTAAGGGTTGTTTCATTCCATCGGCGGCTACCCTCAAGCAAGCCATGAAGATATTGCGAGGTGTAACCCGTTTGTTTAGCAATGTCGGAAGCCTTGACTCCCTGTTCATTCATTGTCTTTTTAATCATGGCCGAAATACTCACTGTATCACCCCTTTAACTATTTGTTGTTTTCCATGTCTAAATATTAAACAAATAGTTTCATTTAAACAAATAGCAAAATCGAGCAAAATGGACTGAATTTAAACAAATAGGAGAATAAGGTCTATACTTTATCCTATTTGCTTAATATTTCTTCAAATATCGTAGTTTTTAAACTATTTGTTCCTTGATAAATAAACTATTTGTTGATAAACTGTTTGTAACAAATAGTTGAAGGGGAACTCTTGTATGAATAGAATCCGTGAAATAAGGAATCAAAGAAAAGTTAGCGGCCCCGATCTGGCGGACCAATTAAAAATATCTCCTCAATTCCTTTATGGAATTGAAAGAGAAACTCGTACACTGAGTGCCGAAATGGCTTCTCGTATAGCGGAAATTTTTGGAGTGAGCGTTGACTATCTTCTTGGTCGTTCTAGCGATAGTCACCAGTCATCCATACCCGAATGGGCTACATCGAAAGATAAAAGAGATTTCAAACGTATGCTTGAAGATGATGGTGAACTTATGTTTGATGGAATACCTTTCGATGCTGAGGATCGCGAGAAGGTAAAACGGGTGATGGAAGCAATTTTCTGGGATGCTAAAGAGAAAAACAAAAAAACGTATGGGCGGAAGAACAAAGAAGGTGGGTAGACAACATGGAGTTCAGTCGTGTTATCCGAAGGCTTCTCCGCAAATACAAAACTAATGATCCATTCATCTTGGCGGAGTATTTAAATATAGAAGTATGGTTTATGGATTTAGGCACATCGACACGTGGAATGTTCAGGCGCACTATGCGTAGGAAGTACATCATCATACATGAGGGTTTGGATGAATATTGGAGAAGGTTTATCTGTGCGCATGAACTTGCTCATGCTATTCTCCATCCTGGAATAAACCGATTTTGGTTAGATGAGAATTCACTCTTCTGCAAGGGCCGATATGAGCGAGAGGCAAGTATGTTTGCTGTGGAATTGCTAATCGCTAACGATCCGGTGCTGACTGGAGAATCTTTCCTAGATGTTTTGCAGCGAAATCATGTGCCCGTTGAAATGCATAGTTTTTACCTGTGACCTCAAAGCGATGACAGGTTATTAAATCATGCCACAAAACCAAACATACGTTCCTTAAAGGGGGTGTTGCTGGAATAAATAAGGTAAGTAAAATACATTATAGAGAGGGTAATTACCATGGCTTGGTCGGAACATTTAGGTAGTAACAAATACAAAATTGTTGAACGTGACCCATCAAAGGCCACAAGACCAAAACGATCGATTACAGTAGAAATGCCCCCAGAGATCGAGCGGTCAAGATCTGATAAAAAGAAAAATGATTGGCTGGCCGTTCAGGAAGCTAAGTGGAGTGAACTTGTCGTAACAGGTCAATATGAGGATCAAGGAAAAAAGAGGAGTAAGGCCAATCAAGTAACTTTCTCACAGTTTGTCCCCGTATGGAAAAAGGGATATGCTATCGAAAATATGAGCGGCGAGACGCTATACAATACACAAAAAATCATCGACGCAAGGCTTGACCCTGAATTTGGTGACACTTGGATAAATGAAATTACAACCTTACAGTTGGTTGAATGGTTCGCCGACATGAAAAGCTTAAAAGACGGAAAGCCACTAGCTACCAATTCAAAGCTAAATATTTACAAGGCGACAAAATCAATATTTGACTTCGCCCATGAATGGGGAGTAATTAAATCAAATCCCATTGCCGGTGTAAAGCGTCCCAGTTTAGGGAAGAAGGAAAAAAAAGCGATGAGGGGTGTTAAAAAAAACTATTCACAATCTGAGGTAGCAAAGCTCTTGTTAGCACTCTACAATCTCCCCAATGGGTGGAGGCTTTATTTTACCGGGGTGATGATGGGCGGCTATAGAAGGGGTGAATTTTTAGCCGTGGAATGGCCTGACATAAGCTATGAAAGTTCGGCAATTTGGATTGATAAGCAGATCAGCATCGACGGTGAGGGAAAGAAGGAAGAACGTGAAGTGAAGACCGTCGAGTCAGAGGGATGGGTTCCGATGCCCCGATGGTATATGGACGAGTTAAAAAGTTTTGAGCGAGAGTGGAAAAAAGAAAAATTAGCTTGTCCGAAATGGCAGGGTGAAGGTAAACAATATATCTTCCATAGCGGGAACGGGGTAATGTATTATCCAGGGACAGCAACTAAGACATGGGCCAAATTTCTGAACCGAAATAACTTGCCTCACATTAAACTCCATGGTCTTCGACATACAGCGGGTACGCTGCTACGTGAACATGGTGCGGACCAAAGGACGATACAAAAATTTCTACGGCACTCCAAAATGGAAACTACCGATAGATACGTTCATGAGTCAGATACCATAAGTCGTGCAGCGATAGCTCCATTAGAAGATTTAAATCCCGAAAAATTGAAATTTGCCCCATGAACTGCCCCATAAACAAAAGTGGCCCGCCCAATTGTCGAAGACAAAAATAAAAGACCCCTTGTGCCACAAGGAGTCTCGGCTTTTAAAAAGTGGAGCGGGTGATGGGAATCGAACCCACGCCATCAGCTTGGAAGGCTGAGGTTCTACCATTGAACTACACCCGCATTGAAAATATAGATGGTCGGGATGACACGATTTGAACATGCGACCCCCTGGTCCCAAACCAGGTGCTCTACCAAGCTGAGCTACATCCCGAAAAGATGGAGCGGAAGACGGGAATCGAACCCGCGACCCTCGCCTTGGCAAGGCGATGCTCTACCGCTGAGCCACTTCCGCAAAGTATGGTGCGGTCGAGAGGACTCGAACCTCCACGGCTGTTACACCACTAGAACCTGAATCTAGCGCGTCTGCCAATTCCGCCACGACCGCATACTTTGAAACAAACAACCAAATTGTAAAAATGGCGGAGCTGACGGGGATCGAACCCGCGATCTCCTGCGTGACAGGCAGGCATGTTAACCGCTACACCACAGCTCCAGAGTATTTCGATATGTATGTATCGAAGAAATTGGTTGCGGGGGCAGGATTTGAACCTGCGGCCTTCGGGTTATGAGCCCGACGAGCTACCGGGCTGCTCCACCCCGCGTCGTAAAAAAGCAATTCTTAAGGCATTGCACCTTAAAAACTGGATGCGAATCAAGCATGGTGTATCTTAGCTGAGTTATATTAGGATAAGCCCTCGACCGATTAGTATCCGTCAGCTGCATGCATTACTGCACTTCCACCCCGGACCTATCAACCTGGTCGTCTACCAGGGGTCTTACATACTGGGAAATCTCATCTTGAGGGGGGCTTCACGCTTAGATGCTTTCAGCGTTTATCCCGTCCGTACATAGCTACCCAGCGGTGCTCCTGGCGGAACAACTGGTACACCAGCGGTACGTCCATCCCGGTCCTCTCGTACTAAGGACAGCTCCTCTCAAATTTCCTACGCCCACGACAGATAGGGACC
>NZ_KB899692.1 GCF_000378385.1 Paenibacillus daejeonensis DSM 15491
AGGTAGTTCAAGTCCTCGATCGGCAAGCTATCGCGGTAGCTGTAGGCCGCCTCTTGGGTGCCCGAAGCGCTAACGCCTGTCAGCTGGTTGTCTTGGTTATACGTGTACGTATACAGTTCGCCGAATGGATCGATCATCAAACTACTTTTTACACGCTCGATTCAATCAGTACTGGATAGGGATTAAAAAAGTCCACTACTTAAGAGGTAGTGGACCACTGAGCTATTGTAAATCTTCAAAACCAACACAGTGTTTAAAAGAACATGATATTCACGAATGCTAACCTTCTCTTATGTTTCTGAAGTCATTGCATTTTCATACAGGTTATTGATCTTTTCATAGACTTCTCGTATCACGTTCTCAAATTCATTAAATTGCAGACGCACTTCTGATACTCTTTGTTGCGAGATATTTTTTAATATAAGTCGAGAATGAGTTGACTCTTGAACGAGAAAAATCTTCCAGTTGCTGAATACGTCAATTGAAGGACATACGTTGAATCTTGCCCACTGTTCTTCAGTTGCCTGTAAATTGTCAGAAGTTCCATAAAGAGCATCATTCAATTTATTAAAAAAATCTTGCGTATTTAAATGAATTATCGATTGCCCAAACCTATTGCCGTTGTCACGAACAAATGTCTCGATTTGAAAAAGTACATCTCTCAAAGAAGTACCTAGAGCATATTCACCAATTTGTTCGCCTTGGACCCAATAACAGAATTTACCTAAAAGACAAACTCCTTCGTAATTGGGTTCTAATTCATATTCCACAGCAAAAGTTGAGGGGTTCCCGATTATCAAACTATATCACGTCCTTTACATCAATATACAACTCCCAATTGCTTACGAATATCATTGAGGAGCTTTTCTTTTGAAATTGTACCTGCAAAGTGAACTCCACCTGCATTATCACTAAAATACTGATAGATATTCCCGTCTTTTCCTACTCCGTACCATGTGCCCATACCTCCACGTACTGAATTGTTTGTGTACACACTCTGGGCATCACTTGGTTCAAGTGTTTTATTTGGATTTCTGCCATCATGAGCCGGATTGGCTCTATAGTCAGGTTTATTTCTTTTCGCAACTGAATTGGGTTTATATGGATTATCTTTCAATGCAGGTGATTCGTTAGCATGTCCCGTCCCCTTGGATTTTTTTCCAAACCCAAGCAATTTCCTTCCTTTTTTAATCCAGTTCCCGAAAGGAAGGGCACTTACACTTTCCCAAATACGCTCACTTGTGCTTAACTCTTCCCCTGTAACCAAGTTTTCGCCAAATATTGCTTGTGCGCCGCCTTTAACATTACCGATTCCTGGGGCTAGGTCTAAAGTGCAATCCCAAAAGTCAGTAAAATTGTCCAAATGTACACACATCCCCATCGGATCCGTATACCTCAGCGGGTTATTCTCCACATACGTATACGCATTGAGGCTGCTTGGGCGGTTCATGAAGCCTTCGAAGCTGTCCTCTTGGATGAAGCGTCCCAGGCCCGGATCATACCAGCGAGTGCGCAGGTATTGCAGTTCGGTGGTCGCGTCCCAATACTCGCCAGAGTATATTTTATTACGAAATTAATTCAAGTCCTTTTTAACTAAATCAAGTGCTACTTGTAATTTTATTTGGTTAATTTTGCTTAAACCTTTTTTATACTCTGAAACTAGCATTTTTATGATAATAGGAACTGAGTCTTGGTCTCTACTTAACTCAATATTTATCACCAAAGATTCGTTGATTAATACTTTATAAAAATCCTCTACCTGTTCAGGTATCCATTGAAGAATATACGCCGATTTTAATTCAGAAAATTCTTTTTTAAGAGCGTCTACCAGCCTGATATTACCATCTTCTTCAAACAATGATTTCCTTGAGATTATCAATTGATTTCTTATTTCTTGTTCTGTTTTACTTCCAATAAGTTTCAGTATCCACACCTCCCAAAACTTATTTTATAACTCCTGGAGAAACCTCAACTAAATTTCCGTGCTTAACAGTTAATATAGTCATTCTAGAAGTAGGCTTAAATTTATTAAATTTGTCAGTCCCAATTGGTCTATCCATAGTCACATCTCTGACATAACGAATCCCATCTTCACTATCTTGTGTTCTGGTCACAGGGGTATTTACTACATCTTTTATTTGAATGATGGGTCGATTTGGCACTGGGTAGCCCCACTAAAAAAAGCCCTAAACGAGAGTATAAACTCAAGCTACTTTGATTGAGGATACAGTTCCAAATATGTTTCATACCAGTCAGGGCGTTGCGCTTTAATTTGGGAAAGAGCCTCTGACAAGGCAATGCCTTTTAGATGAGATAATTTTTCATAATTAATTTGCTGCGTAGTTAACCAAATATGACCTAAATACTCACCACAGCTAGCTATGATCATCTCATCATAGTTACTGTCATTGGACAATCGTATTAAAGTGTCCACTGTCTCAGCATCTTGAAAATTCAATCCTAATTCAATTACTGCGTCATCTATTTCTGCATCTGTTGCAGTTGACTCTTTCAATATTTCCAAAAGTTTATCTCTTTTCATAGATTTCACTTCCCTGATGGAATATGCGTACCAATACTCTTACCGCCTCGTTCTCCTGTAAAAGGATTTATGTATGATGTTTATGTTCCTCATCGTTTAATCTAGAATCTTAACGGGGGTGGTTGCCTCTTGTTTCGTCAGGCGGTTGCACCGCTGGTCGTAAAGTGCTGAAAACCAGGTAAATCATGTTGGTATCTAATCATAAGCTGACTCTGACCGAGACGCTGGTTACGGCGCATCGTTATCACGGGTTTGGTAGGTTGACCGGGCTTTCCCATAGCGGCTTGGGCCAAGAACAGTATCACGTCAAAAGGCCATCGGCTTTACCTGTCCCTAGATACCCTTTCCTACCCGAACTAAAAACCTTGAGAGGCATAATTCTCTCAAGGTTTACTAGCCCCACCCTACTTATTCATGTAAAAATTCATTAAATCATAACGTAATTCACGAAACAATTTATCTTCACCAAGTGAAATTGGAATCCACAGCCTTTTTGTGTCCTAGAGAGTCTTTGCCGTTACAGCGGCAGAGGCTCTTTTCCTAGTACATAAGGCAATTGTCAGCGGAATACGTTTCCGAACATATGAAACAAGTTTTAATGATACTTATTTTAAAGCAATTCTTGATCGGCCTCCCCGGCCAATGTTAGCGCTCTTAAGCCGAATTGGAGTTTTACAGTTATACTGCAAGCATATAAGCGAAAAGGTAACACTCTACGTGCCTTTAAATGGCGCCAATTGAATCCCTTTCGCCCAGTTCGGCACATCCTTTGCTGCTTGCTTACCGCTCTCTAAACTATCAGCTAAAAGCAAATCGATTACCTACTCTCGAAATAATTACTAGTAAAACTACAAAATAATTGTTACATCTTTTATCAGTACTCCACACAGTTGATTATTTGAAATTAGAAATTCAATATGCTCAGATCGTATCGATAATTCAATTTCCGCTTGTTCATTAAGCCAAATTATGATACCTTCTTCCAAAACCTGAATGAAACTATTATCATATTTTGGAGTTGTCAATTCAAAAGCAGGTATTCCAATGACATATTGATTTGCTCTAATTTCATTTGGTTTTTGCACTATTTTAGGAAAAATAAACTCTATTTCTCCAATTGCCCCGTCAGCCGCTAACCAGATACAACCGCCTCCTGCTAGTTGAATTGGCTTGGATTCATCAGTCATAAATCTTGTCGTTAAGTTATACGTTTGAACAGAAGGAGAATAAGTACAGCTGATTTCCAAATTTTCAATCAACTTTTTAATTTTAATAAGCTTTAACACCAGATTACTCCCTTCTAATCTCTAAAACTTCCTGGCTGGACACCTACAATTTCTTTAGATGTAGGGTTAACATACACTTTTGTTCCAGTTGAAGGGTTAGAGTACACAACACTCCCAGGATTACCTGGTGTTGGTTTTGTTCCAAGAGCTGTGGTTATATCATCAGGCATAATATCCTTTCTACCGGATTTAAACAAACTATTATAGGCATGAGGATTTACTTTAAAATCTTGTCCATTAACTCGAACTCCGTTTTCCATCCAATTATCAAATGAAGGTCGTCTGGTTGCACGCAAATCAGGATTTCCTTTTGCACTAAATATCTTATTTGAATTGCTGCCTGTCCCCCCACCACCAAATACCCTTTTAACACGATCTATGGTGGATTTAACAGAGTCCTTTGTCGATACCCACAAGGAGCGTCCATTTTTAATCAAATTAAAGCCAGATTTCACATTGCCAGTACCTCGACCGCCATAATTCAGAGCCGCTTCTCCAAAACTTAATCCTAATTCCCAAGCGTCCGTGAGATCTTCGTACATTATATTTCCAACTTCTCTAAAGGCCCTCTCACTGCATTCAAGAAACTCTTCTACGTCATCAGAAAAGGTGACGCACATCCCCATCGGATCCGTAAAGCGCAGCGGGTTATTCTCCACATACGTATACGCATTGAGGCTGCTTGGGCGGTTCATGAAGCCTTCGAAGCT
>NZ_KB899693.1 GCF_000378385.1 Paenibacillus daejeonensis DSM 15491
GGGCCATTCGGATCATCCGAGCTGTACACCCCCGCTGTTGTATAGTTATCCAGGTTGCTGCCCGAGGGCTCTTCATTGTTGATGGGGAAGACCCCATCATCAGCACTTAACACGACTTCGCCGGTCTGGCCATTGACGCTTAATACCCCACCCGGCTCGCCGGGTGCACCAGTGGCTCCCGTTGCTCCGGCCGGACCTGCCAGGGTAGGCAGATTCGATGCAGTCTTCAATTTCGAATCCAGCATCATTTCCTGGCGGAACACCGTATCGAGCATCGACTGCGCACTCTGATTCACCTGCAGGATTTGATCCAACGTGGCAGCCGGACCGCTGACCCCCGCAAGGGTGCCAAGAGCATACTGAATTTTTTCACCCTCGGCGTTAATAATGTGGGCCAAGCCCAGTTCTTCCATCGCAATCGAGGAGAAGAGCAAGTTCACAACGTCATCACGAGATAATGAAATAGTAGGGGTAATGTTGGGAAGGTTTGGATTGGACATGTGTAGTCCTCCTTATACACAAGATAATCCAAACTATGTTCTAAGCTCAGTATTGGAAACGGATAGCTGTCCTAATTATTAATAATTTTACTATATGCGTAGTAATCTGTACGTTAAGGAGGCATCCCTACGGAGCTTGCATCTTTCCCATGTGATGAAATTCAGCCCACTGCCGATGATGGCCAGCTTTTTTGGAATCGCCTAGTGCATCGTAACATAAGGCCAATTGTTGATGAGGAAGCCACGTGTGGTAAGCGGTATCTACGACTGAGAAGGCATATCTGTCTTCCAGAGGTTGCATATAGGCCATCCGATACCAATAAATAGCGGCCTCGATATGACCTTGTTTGAGGAAGTGTTCGCCCATCCGACAGCTAAAAGCAGGGTAGGGGACGTCTTTGGTCAGTGACTGGAGTGTTAATTCCAGCTCTTTGTGTGGTTGCCCTGCTTGCACATAACACGTGGCGAGCTTATGCATGGCGAATACCTGGTTCTCCAACGTTACTTCCGGATGATTCATGCACACTTCATAGTTTTCAATTGCACGCTCATACAATTTATGAACTTGGCATTCCCTTGCATAGTGAAACCGATCAGATATCGTCAGGTCGTACCCGCGCTCTAAGTGGCTTTCATATATTTCCAGGTTACGTCGAGATGGCCCTTCAGCAGAGCTCGCGACTATCTTGGTATGTGTAACTGCAATGTCTGATTGATGATATTGATAGGACCCATCCAAGGTCAGGTCTTCATGAACGACACCTTTCCACCGAAACTGCTTCTCACGTCTGACCAGTCGTGTCCGAACCGTATAGGATACAATCCCTCGATTTGCATCTTGAGGAATGGCGTAAATCATGGTCACTGCATCCACATGATCGGGAAGGGTTTCTTTGAGCTGCAGCAGTTTGGTTCTATCATCTGTGCTTAGAATATCATCAGCGTCCAGCCATAGAATGAATTGCTGGGTAGCATAATCAAAGGAAACATTCCGGGCCGCAGCGAAATCATCATTCCATTTATAATCGTGCACGTGATCTGTCCATATCTTCGCTATTTCTTTTGTCCGATCCGTCGAGCCTGTATCTACGATAATAATCTCGTCAGGAATTCCCTTCACCGACTCGAGACATCGATTCAGTGTGTGCTCTTCATTCTTGACGATCATACACAGAGATATGGTTATCATCGTGTGCCTCCTTATTAAGAAAAACTGGAAGAGAAGTGCAGGCGAAAACCTTGCACTTCTCCAAATCATATCCTTTAACTTTCTTTCATTTAATTCGTAAATGGGTCAAATGCAGTCCATAGTGGTTGGCCTGTAACCGGAATTGTTTTTACTAACGTATTAGTATTTTGATCGATGACAGCTACGGCACCAAGAGTACGAGCAGGCACAAAGACCGGGATGTAAGGAATGTCGCTAACCGTGATAGGATTTACGCTAACTGAGGGCAAATCATTCGAGCTTCCACCTGTAGCAACAGTTGTAACTGATCCGGAGGCCCCATCAATAATGTAGACATTGCTGTTGGCTGTAGTAACAGCAAACAGTTTGTTTGTAATTAAGTTTGCTGCAAGATTAGCGTTATTATTGGTTGTCGTAATTGTTGAGACTACTGCGCCGGTAGTCAAATTTAATTCATGTACATAATTTAGACTAAAGTAAGCTACCCAAATTCGATTCCTGAAAGTATCCACTACTAATCCGTGAGGTCTACTGCTGTTTGGCAATGTAATGGTTTGAACAATTGTATCTGTAGCGACATCATAAGTTGTAATCATATGACCAGCATCGTGTAAGGTACACACCGTATTGTTAAAAGGGTTGACAACAACTTGAATAGGTTGTGAATTGGCTGTAGAACTCACGGTTAGTGTCGCGATTGTTTCATTATCAATATCGACTGACCAAATGTTCGAGCTACCAGTTGACCAGTTGGTTACATAGAGGGTATTGGTAATCGTATTAACGGACATTCCCCGGGGTTGCCCCGTGAATGTAAAGGTTGCAGTAATCTGATCACTAATCCCATCCACTTGAAAGACGTTGGAGCCATCAGCGAAGTAAAGCTTATGCCGTAGAGTATCAACGGCAACGGCACCGTTGTAGGTGGGATTCGTAACGGGTAGGGTGGATACAACTTGATTGGTAAGCGCGTTAATGATTGTCACCTCTGCATTACTCCCAGCATACACGCGAGGAAATTGCATTGTTCCAGTTGCACCCGTAGCGCCTTGGATACCGGTCGCACCTGTCATACCTGTGACACCCGTAGCACCTTGAACTCCAGTGGCTCCTGTCAGACCCGTGACGCCGGTGGCACCTTGAACTCCAGTCGCACCTGTTAGACCTGTGACACCCGTAGCGCCTTGGATACCGGTCGCTCCTGTCAGACCCGTGACGCCAGTTGCACCTTGGATACCGCTCACACCCGTCATACCGGTGACGCCTGTCACACCTTGGAGACCTGTCGCACCCGTCATGCCGGTGAAACCAGTCGCACCTTGCACACCGGTCGCACCCGTCATACCCGTAACGCCCGTCGCACCTTGGATACCGGTGACGCCAGTCACACCTTGGAGACCTGTCGCACCCGTCATGCCGGTGGAGCCAGTCGCACCTTGAACACCGGTGGCACCTGTCATGCCGGTGACGCCCGTCGCACCTTGGATACCGGTCACACCCGTCATGCCGGTGACACCCGTCGCACCTTGGATACCGGTCACACCCGTCATGCCGGTGACACCAGTCGCACCTTGCACACCGGTCGCTCCCGTCATACCCGTGACGCCCGTCGCACCTTGAACCCCAGTCGCACCCGTATAACCGGTGACGCCCGTCGCACCTTGAACCCCAGTCGCACCCGTATAACCGGTGACGCCTGTCACACCTTGGATACCGGTCACACCCGTCATACCCGTGACGCCAGTCACACCTCGGATACCGGTCGTTCCCGTCATGCCAGTGACGCCTGTCGCACCTTGAACCCCAGTCGCACCCGTATATCCGGTGGCACCTTGAAGACCTGTCGCCCCTGTAACACCCGCAGCCCCATCCAAACCCGTGGCTCCGGTGTTACCCGTACCGCCATCCGCACCGGTATTGCCTTGGGGACCCGTCGCACCAGGAGCTCCAGTCTCACCAGCCCCGGTCGGACCTGTTGCGCCTTGTTCGCCAATTGGAATCCAGTCCGTGTAGGTAACCCCGTTGTCCTGGCTACTCCGGTACTGGAG
>NZ_KB899694.1 GCF_000378385.1 Paenibacillus daejeonensis DSM 15491
CGCGTTCCCATCCCGAACACGACCGTTAAGCCCTTCAGCGCCGATGGTACTTGGACCGCAGGGTCCTGGAAGAGTAGGACGTCGCCAAGCACGATAAACCCACGATCTGATGATTGTGGGTTTTTTGTTGCTGCAATTGGGGTTGCGGGCGTGCGATACCATCCATGAAACCACGTTACTTCCACCCCCGCTGCACCCCAGTCAACTCGCCCTGAAGCTGCAGGTCGCTCCAGATCCCCTCAACTAACCTTTCTTTGTACTCCTTTCCCGAGCCTACCAACGTAGCTACTACATGCATAATCGGGGCTGATTGGTGCTGCTTATTCCGTCCCCACTACACCAGACTGACTACTTACTATCTACTCTGCCTCGATAAACCTTACTCACCGCCAACTGTTCACTCTGCCTCGGATATCTGCCCCATGACCCACTGTCTAACTTTACGACCGCTACATCAGGCTCACCACCCACTAGCTACTTTCCCTCTGATACACCTGCCAGACAAACCCACGGTCTACTCTTCTTTGGATCACCACACCCACCACACCCACCACTCTCACCACGCCCACTACATCCGCCATACTCGAAACGACATCCTATCCCTAAGTGCGTAAATACAATTAACATTGCCTGCAAAACAGAGCGATCCATCCTTAAGTGCAAAAGTACAGTTAATTTGTCTCGAGTTGGTAACTATTAGGAGGTTATGGAGCCGCTAAGTATATTTTTGCAACTAGGAGAAGGGAATATAGCCGATTAGTTTGAAATAGTTGTATTTTTGCACTTAGCGCATGGATTGGAGGGGGAAGAGGGGAGAGATACGTTTGGAATCCAACCAAATCCAGCATCCGTTAGTATCACACAGCATCACCACCACCACCATCACCATCGCCACCACCATCACACTCCCCCACTGCACAAGCTGGCCACAACGACAAAAGTGCATCTATTATCCACCATATTCGTCAGTAGTGTGCCCTTAAGGACAAAAGTACAACTAATTAGTTCGGAAATGGAAGTAATTAGGGTAATGCAGTGAAATTAAGTGTACTTTTGTCGGTACAGACTGCAATTTAAGATGATATACAGTAGTTTGTGTACCATGATTTGGAGTCTATCCAAAGCATAAAAAAGAAGGGTATTCTCGGGAGTGACGAAACCACCAAGAAAGG